>CAVWQR010000001.1:0-2465041 GCA_963757175.1 uncultured Actinomycetota bacterium
GCTCGCCAGTCACGGGGTGCCCTGGGCGCGGGTCGCCAGGTCGAAGACGGTGACGATCTCACTGAGCGTAGTTGTCGACGTCGAGGTCGGGGTCACGAACGTATCGCTGTAATACAGCGTCGATGGCTGCCCGGATGGCGACTGCCATGACGTTCGGGTCGAAGTCGGGACGTAAGGTCACCAACAGCTTGGTAGTGCGCCAGGTGCTGTCGGAGGACCTGCACGGCTTCGTCGATTGCATCTGCGTGACCGTGGAACCGCTCCCGGCCGTCAGCGGTGAGACCACTGCGTTCGATCTCGACGACGGCCACCATGGAGTTGCGTTGCTCCCGCATGAAGGCAAGGTTGGACTCGATGTAGGCGCGCAGGAACCCGGAGCCGGTTTCCATGGCCTCGACGATGCGCGGCCGCATATAGGCCTTGCCTTGCTCGAGGACCTCGAGCACGACCTGCTCGATGAGGTCGTCCTTGCCTGCGAAGTGGTAGCCGATGAGGCCCTTGCTGATCCCGACCCGCTCGCCGATGCGGGCCAGGGACGCCCTTCCGAAGCCAACTTCGGCGATGGTGTCGATCGCCGCTTCGATCATCTGAGCTCGTCGGGCGGCCTCGGTGAACGTGCGCGGCTTGCGCGTTTCCCCAGGGCCTGGACACATGTCAAGAGGTTAGCACGATCGTTCAGGATTCGTGTTATCGTGGAGCGTATGTGCGCCTCCAGAGTTGACGCGGAGCGTCCGCGACGAGCGACGGAGCTTGATGGGCGACGCCGCGACGATGTTCCACTTGGCACCGACCGGCCAAGGCATCAAGTGGTGATCGCGCATACCGAGGCGCCCTGGCGATCCGGCAGGCCCACGAGACGCCTATGACCCAGAAGCTGGCGACTCAAGTGACCAGTCGTGCTGAAACGAGCACCGGTTCCTCGGCTCTTGATGGCCCGAAGGGCGAGTCCGCGCTGGTGGTCGAGCACTTGACCAAGCGGTTGGGCGACAGCGTCGCGTTCGATGACGTCTCGTTCGAGGTCGGCTACGGCGAGGTGTTCGGCTTCCTCGGTCCCAACGGGGCGGGGAAGACCACGACCGTGCGGACGCTCGGCACGCTGCTGGCGCCGACCTCGGGGTCCGCGACGGATCGCCGAGTCCTGTCACTCGCTGGAGGACGTCTATCTCGAGCTGGTCGACGAGGACGTCGAAGCGAGGCGACGATGAGCTTCCGCTGGACGCGCGCCCAGCAGTTGAGTGTGCTCGGCTCGCTGCCGCTGCTGGCCATCCTGGCGCTGATCTCGCTCAACGTCATCGCCGTGTCGGCCGGCCTCGCGGTCGGACTCGCGGCGGTCCTGCTGGCCATCGACCTGCTCGCCTGGCGGGCAGTAGCGGCGATGTTCGACCGCGAACGACTCATCATCGGAACACACGCCTAACGCCCGGCCCGACCTCAGGTCCTGTGATCAGCGAGAACATGGAGGACCAACATGTCACCCACCGTCATACTGGAACGAGAGACCGCTATCGTCGCGGAGCTTCGCCGCAAATCATTTCAAATCGTTCTCGATGGCAGCCCGGCGGGAACGATCGATCGGAACCAGACCGTCGAGCTACCAGTCGAGCATGGCCGACATACGCTCCAAGTCACAGAGGGCCGATACTCAAGCCACGCCCAGTCCTTCGACGCCGTAGACGGTACAACCGTCCGCTTCCGCTGCAACGGGGCCATCCTCTGGCCCCAATACGTCGCCTCACTCTTCGTGCCCACAATCGGCCTCAAACTCAAACGCGAATAGGGATCTTTCATCTGCCTCCGGCCGGGCTGCGATGGGCGCAAACCGACCCTTTGACTAATCGAACCTTAAACCAAGGACAGAAGTGTGGCGGCACCCCTTGAGCCGGTCAGAGACAAGGACGGTCTTAACCTTTCATGTTGCCCGTCTCACGTCCTCGACAACACCGAGTCGGGTCGATCGACACACGACAGCACTGAGGTGCCATCGAGCCGGGGGGCCACTCCGTGCAAGCCGCCGCCGGTCGATGCGCCAGCGGCCGATAGCCCCTTTTGACGTGACCCATGGAGATACCGTGAACTTCTGTTGCAACGGCGCCCGCGTAAGGCCCGTCTACCTGGCTTTCATCGCCAAGTCGAACCTGGCACTCACGCTCGAGTACGAGTCGACCTGATGCGTATTCGCCGCCTTCTGCTCGTCGGGGTCGTCCTCGGTTTGGCGTCGATCAGCGCGTGCTCTTCCGCAGCTCCCGCCTCGTCGAAACCAACAACGGCGTCGCCTGCGACGCAGTCCGCGTGTGCCTGGCCAATCGAGGATAACTACTTGACGTCCAACAGTGGTCTCCCCGATTCCGGGGCATGGTATTGGGCCCAGCCCTTCACCGTGCACCAAGGCACCCAGATTGTCGTGTCAGGCGTCTATCCCGATGCTCGCTACGCCTCCTTCACCGTGTACTCGAGCAGCGAGGCTCCCTTTACCACCAACGGCGTGGGGTCGTCGATCTCTGCTTTCCAGATCGTACCGAATTCAGGCAGCGCCAACCCCTGGCGTCAAGCCGCGCCGCCCGGCGGACGCTTCACGCTCACGCTTCGTCCGCGGGTATCCCCCGGGCAGGTCAACGTTCTGCCGCTCGCTCCGGCGGGCGTCACAGCGGGCGTCGGATACATCGAATATCGCGTCTACCTTCCTGCGACGAAAGACGGATTACACCTCGCATTGCCTCGCGTAACCATTGAGGATGGCCGGTCGTCTCAACAACTCCGGTCCTGCACGTCACACACCATGCCGATTCCCCCACCCAGCCGCCCGACCCCTACGACCAGCCCGACCTCCACCAGCACCAGCCGTCCCGCGCCACTTGAGTTCTACCGTCCGGCGTACCACACCTACTTCCCCAATCCACAGACCGCCTACTTGATCGCTTACACGACACCGCCAACTGCCTCCGACGTGGTCGTGGTGACAGGGAGGGCGCCCACCTCTCCGCCTGGCGCGCACCCATCGATCTGGCCCAGCGCGAAAGACCAGGTCGCCTATTGGTCGATGTGCGTCAATGTCGGCGTGGGCACCGACCCCGTCGTCGTCAACCACCTCCCCGGCGGACAGATCGACCTCGGCTGTCGCGCCGACGACGCAACCAACTTGAGTTCAGGGGGGACCTACACCTACGTGATCGGGACCGAGGCACAACGAACCACTATTGAGCGGGTGGCCGGGGCGACCTTCCTGCCCCTTTCGCTCGCTCAGCCAGCAGCGTTCTACATCCTGGCGATGCGATACACACTCGCCAACCCGACGTTCGATTCTGCGCCACAAAACATCGCACAAACCGGAAGTGCAGCGGCAGCCGCGCAGACCATGGGTCCGTATTACCCGCACGTCCAGATCTGCTCGTTGAAGATCCTCACGTCCAGAGGCCCCTCGGCATGTGGCTAATCGCCTGTTCCGTGATCCTGTCAGCGTCCCACGACACGGGGCTTGGCCGCAGATGAACCGCAAGAGCGTGTGCTACGACGCAGGCGTCGTAACGGGCATCGACTGGGGCCGGACTACAGCCCGGCGGTCGTCCACCGCGAGCTGGAGGTCGTCAAGACCGGATTGCACTGCAACGCGGTGAAGATCCACGGCCAGGACATCGGACGCCTGGCTGGCGCGAGGTCCTCGGGCTCGGGCGCAGCGCCGCGTATTACCAGCTCCTCGCGGTCCTCCCGAGTCGTCCCACCGGCAGACGGTCGACTGGGGCGCCGCAGCGATCCAGGCGGCGTCCCGTCCGTAGAGGGCCGTCCCGGGCCCGCCTGGAAGACGACCACGAGAGGATGGTTGGGTCTAGGGGACAAGCACGACGGAGCGGGCAGCTCACACGACTGTCCGACGCGTCCGGGACACCCTTCGCGGGCGCCCACACGGGCCGATCGCCGTGGTCGAGTGGCGCTGGGCCGTCGTACACGACCGGACGACCGTCTCTGTAACCCAGCGGCGACGTGAGCCTCTGCCTTGAGCCAAGCCGGGCCCGCATGGGCCGGTGCGGATCGACGGGTCCCGGAGGGGCCCGTCGTGCTTTTCGGGCCAAAGGCACGAGTCGCCTGCGGCGACTCGCTCCGCCCTCGGCTACGAGAAAGTCCCTGGCCGGACAAGGCGCTGACCAGGGACTTCGTAGTGGCGGGGGTTGGATTTGAACCAACGACCTTCGGGTTATGAGCCCGACGAGCTACCAGACTGCTCCACCCCGCGGCGGGACACCCAGGATAGCACTCAACCCCGGCAACCGGTCCAGCCACTCCGTCCGCGGATCGCCGCGTGATCTTCAGTACCTTCCGGGTGGTGTTGCCGGTCAGCTCGTCGACCACGCGCCCTGACCGGATTCCGATGCAAGGAGGCCCCGTTGTCATCTGCCGACCGGACGGTTGCCAGCCACCATTCCGCGCTCGTTTCCGAGACGAGTGACCGTGATCCGGCTTGGGGTTGTCTCTCTGTGGTCATCCCCTGTTACAACGAGGCAGCCACCATCTCGGAGATCCTGCGTCGGGTCCTTCGGTCGCCCTACGTTGCTGAAGTCATCGTGGTCGATGACGCCTCGACAGACGGAAGTGCCGCGCTCGCATCGGCGAGCGGCGACGAGCGTGTCCGGGTTCTCCTCCAACCGGAGCAGCGGGGCAAGGGCGCCGCGCTGCGACGCGGCTTCGGCGAGGCAACCGCCGACTATGTGTTGGTCCAGGATGCGGACCTGGAGTATTCCCCGGATGACTACGACAAGCTCCTTCGCCCACTGCTGGACGACCGAGCCGACGTGGTCTTCGGCTCGCGCTTCCTCACCGGTGACGCCCGCCGGGTCCTCTACTTCTGGCACTACGTGGGCAACCGCATCCTCACCACGGCTTCCAATGTCGCCACCAACCTCAACTTGAGCGACATGGAGACCTGTTACAAGGTGTTCCGCCGCGACCTACTTCAGGAACTCTCCATCGAGGAAGACCGGTTCGGCATCGAGCCAGAGCTCACCGCCAAGGTCGCTCGTACGGGCTGCCGGGTCTATGAGGTGGGAATCTCCTACGCCGGGCGTACTTACGCAGAGGGCAAGAAGATCGGTTGGCGCGACGGCTTCTTGGCACTGCGCTGCATCATCCGCTACTCCCCAGTCGGCGAGCGAGTCCGACCTCGCCGAGCGTCGTTGTCCTCGACCCCGGGTGTCAGCCGACATGGCGCTCGAGCCACGCGTTGAGGGGGCGGGCGGCTTCGAGGCAGGCGACCGCCCGATCCTTGGCCTTCTTGGTGCCGAGCCAGGCCCCGACCGGCCAGGACTTGGACATGACGATGCCCTTGTGCTTGAGCAGCTCGATGCGGGGATGGTCCTTCGGGTAACCCTTGGGTGCGGTCTTGAGGACCTCGTGGGCGACGATGTCATAGCCGCTCTTCCGCACCGTGTCCACGATCGACTGCAGCTCCGAGCCGCGCTCTCGGTCGGCGACCGCCGCCCGAAACCGCTGGAGCTGGTCCGGACCGGGCATGTAGAGACCGCTGCCGACGAGCAGGGCGTCGGCGGACAAGGAGAGGTAGCCGCCCGGCAGGTGGGCGGCGCAGCTGAGCTTGTATGGGCTCTTGTCCTTGCTGAAGCGGACATCGCGGTACGGCCGGAACACGCGGCCGGCGCCGAAGTCGTCGGCCAGCTCGGCTAGCAGCTCTTCCATCGGCCCCTTGACACAATGCTCGTAGACCGACTTGTGCTCCTGCCAGTACGCCTTGGTGTTGTCGGCCTCCAGCCCCTCGTAGAACTCGATGGCCTCGACCGGCCACCCCTTGAACGCCATCAGCCGCACCTCCTCTTCGTGGACCGCACAACACCTACCACCGGGTCCGGCCGAGGCGGGTCGTAGTCTCCGGCGGGTGACGAGTCCCGAGCCGAGCCAGCCGCCTCCCCCGGTCATGTCCGCGACCGAGCTCAACGCCTTCCTCGCCGACGCGTTCCCGACCAATGCCGTCGCCTACCGGGTGGTCGAGGTCACCGGGGAGGGAGCGATCCTCCACCTGCCGGTGGGCCCGGAACACGAACGCCCCGGCGGCACGGTTTCGGGTCCCACCATGATGACGCTGGCCGACGCGGCGGCGTGGGTGGCCACCTTGACCCGCATCGGGCCGGTCCCCCTGGCCGTCACCAGCAGCCTCACCATCAGCTTCCTCCGCAAGCCGGCGCTGACCGCCGACCTCTGGGCGACGGGCACCCTGCTGAAGCTCGGCCGGCACCTGTCGGTCACCGACGTCCGCATCGGGTCGGGCGCCGGCGGCGACCTCGTCGCCCAGTCGACGGTCACCTACGCCATACCGGCATCGACCGAGGCCGGTCGTTTAGTCTGACCAACCACCATGGTCCGGCACCGGCTCCGCGGCACGGTGGCGGCAGCCGTTGCCATGACGGCTGCCGCCCTCCTCGGTGTGGTCGGTGCCGGGTGCGGCGGGAGCTCCAGCAAAAGCGGGCAACCCACGCCACTCTCGCTGGGGCAGACGTCGACGTTCAGCGTTCCCGGGGTGGCCGTGCCCGGCACGCCCGCCCAGTACGACCAGGTGATGGTCCGTCGCTTCGGCTCCCCCTCGGCGACCAACGTGCTGGTGCTGGTCCCCGGCACCCTGGCCGGCGCCGCCGACTTCGACGTCGTCGGCCCCTACCTGGCCACCCACGTACCCAACCTCCAGGTATGGGCCGAGATGCGACGCGAAGGGGCCCTGGAGGACAACTCGATGCTCCTCAACGTCCTCCACGGGAAGGCCACCATCCAGCAGGCCTTCGACTACTACGTGGGCTGGTTGGCCAACCCCCGGATCACCCCGCACTACCAGCCCCTGCAGGCGTCCCAGTACCGGTTCGTCGACCAGTGGGGACTGGCCATGGCCATGGGCGACCTGCACAACGTGATCGAGCTGGCCCGCCAGGGCGGCAAACGCACGGTGATCCTCGGCGGTCACTCCCTCGGCGGGGCGGAAGCCTCCATCTACCCGGCGTGGGACTTCGACGGCCAGCCCGGCTACCGGGACATCGCCGGCATCGTCGGCATCGACGGTGGCGCCCCCATGGCCGGGACGGGCCAGCCGGCGGTGGCCACGGCCGCCCAGGCCGACGCCGCCCTGACCAAGCTGGCGTCGGGGAGCCCGTGGCTGGATCTGCTCGGCCTGGGCCTCCCGTGGGTGACCGGGCCGTTGGCCGAGCTCGCCGGCCTGGCCTCGGTGAAGCAACCCAACGCCCAATCGATCGGCCAGAACTTCCCCCTCCTCCCCAAGGAGCTGAAGCCGCCCGTACCCGCCAGCAACCTGGCCCAGCTGGGCTACGCGTTCGACGCCTCGACCTCGCCAGCGGCGCTGTCGCTCATCCACGTCCACTCCGGACACCTGGCGGCCACCGGCACCCCGCGCGGGTGGGTCAACGACGGGCCCACGCCGATCCAGAACCTGGCCTTCGCCTTCTCCCAGGAACCCCTCGGGCCCGTCGACTGGTACTACCCCGAACGGCTGACCATCGACGTGGGGGCAGCCGGCAGCCTCACCCAGACGCCCGCGGCCACGGCCCTCGGGCTCCGGCTCTACCACGTCCACGACGTCGACGTCCCCCTCTACGCCATCCAGACGTCGCTCGGCGGCACCGACAACGCCGTCGCCAACGCGGCCAACACCTACAAGCAGGAGTCCAAGATCCCGAGCGTGACCATCGTCAACCGGGCCTCGACCTACAGCCACCTCGATCCCCTCCTGGCCGCGCCGCCGGCCAACGCCTTCCTGCAGACGGTGGTGCCCTGGATCAACCGTCTGCCTGGCTTCCGGAAGTAGCTACCGGAAGTAGGGGCCCACCGCCGACCCTGCACCAAGGGGGCAATGTACCGATCGGAACATTGCCGACTGGTAAACTGCGACGGTGCCCAGCCCCAACCCGTTTCACTACGGCACCCCGGCGGAGGGCGTGTACTTCACCGGCCGGGCCGAAGAGCTCGACACCCTGGTCAGCCGGATGCGCAACGGGATCAACGTGGTCCTCCTCTCTCCCCGGCGCTACGGCAAGACGTCGCTGCACCGTGCCGCCCAGGCCCGCCTGAGGCGGTCTCGGCCGGCGGCGGCGATCGTGGAGGTCAACGTCCTGCGTGCGTCCAGCCTGGCCTCGCTGGCCGGCATGCTGACCGCCGGCGCCTACCGTCTCCCGGGGGCGCGCTGGGCCCGGGCCCGCCAGGCCGTACCCGAGTTCGTGCGCCGCCTCCGGGTGACGCCGACGGTGACCTTCGACGCCGCCGGCAGCCCCCGCTTCGGCTTCGATGCCGGCCTGGGAGGCCGCGACGCCGAAACGGTCATCGCCGACGTGTACGCCCTGCTGGCAGAGGAAGGCCAGCGTCGCCCGGCGGGGCTCGTCCTCGACGAGTTCCAGGCCATCACCCGCCACGGCGCCGCTCTGCCCGAGGTGCTCAAAGGCCTGGCCGACGCCCACCCCTCGGTGAGCCTGGTCCTGGCCGGATCGAAGCGCCACCTGATGGAGGATCTGGTGACCCATCGTGGCGCGCCGTTGTTCGGGATGGCGCAACGCCTGGCCCTCGGTCCCCTGCCCGAGGCGGTGATGGTCGACTACGTCCGGCAGCGGGCCGGCGAGGCGGGACGGCCCATGGACGACGCCACCGCCCGCCGGCTCGTCGCCATGGCCGGCCCGGTCCCCAATGACATCCAGCACCTGGCCTTCGAGGCCTACGAGGTGGCGGATCGTCGCATCGACGAGGTGGCTCTGGCCCGGGGAATGGCGCGGGCGGTGGCCCACGAGGCCGCGCTGTTCGCCGAGAGCCTGAGCCGGCTGTCGCCCGGCCAGGGCCGGGTGCTGGCGGCGATCGCCGCCTACCCGCCCGGGGAGCCCTACGGCGCCGCCTTCGCCCGGTCCGTCGGACTGGCCAGCGGCAGCTCGGTGCGCAAGGCCCTGGTACCGCTGATCGCCAACGAGGACGTCGTCGAGCGCGGCGGGCGTCTCACCGTCGCCGACCCGTTCTTCGCCGCCTGGCTGGCGTCCGAGCTCGCCTCGTGACGATCATGCCCCGGGGCGGTCACGTGGTCCCGGCCGCGGCCGGCCGCAGCGAGTCCCGGCGGAACGCCCAGCCGGCGAGGAGGCCGAGGGCGACGGTCCACACCGCCAAAGTGGCCGCGCCCTGCCAGCCCACCCAACTGCCCAGCAGCACCGACCGGCCGGCATAGGCCGACCAGTAGGTCGGGAACACCTTGAACACGTCGACAACCGTGCTCCCGAACACCGAGGCGGGAATCCACAGGCAACCGATCAGGGCCAGAAAGGCGGACCCCAGGCCCAGCAGCGGCTGCAGCGTCTGGGCCCGGACCAGGTAGCCAATGGCCACGCCCAGCGCGGCCACGGGCAGCAGCCCGAGCAGCGTCGACACGATGATCCCGATCCACTTGCCCCCGCTCAGGTGGACGTCCTTGAACGCCACGCCCACGAACAGCACGGCGATCACGCCGGGCAGGGCGGTCAGGTAGGCGACGATGACCTTGGTGGCCACGTACTGGCTGCTCGGGATGCCCGCCACGCGCAGCTGCCGGGGCCAGCCGACGGCCCGCTCGGCGGCGATGAGCGCCCCCCCGCTGAACAGGGCGTTCATGGCCGCGTAGGTGGCCATCCCCACCATGTAGTAGCTCACCGCGTTGAACTGACCGTAGTGCTGGCTCTTGCCCGGGGAGGAGAAGAGCAGGAAGAAGATGACGGGCACCACCGCGGAGAACAGGAGGGTGCGCCGGTTGCGGCGCACCCGTTTGAGCTCCAGGCGCAGCAGCGGGCGGCTGAGGACGCCGGTGCGGGCGAGGGCGGCGGTGGCGATCATCGGCTCACCTCGGTACGGTCGTCGTCGGATCCGGTCAACGCCAGGAACGCCTCCTCGAGGCCGGCGCTGGTGACCTCGATGTCGTGGGCGTCGGGGTGGCGTTCCAGCAGGGCGCGCAACGCCCGGTCCGAGTCCGGGCACAGCAGGATGGCCACCTCGCCGCGCCGCTCCACCCGGCCCACCCCCGGGAGGGCGGTCAGCTCGGCCTCGGAGGCGGCCACGGTGGCGCGCAGCGTGCGCCCCCCGACGGCGGACTTGACCTCCGAGGTCGGGCCGTCGGCGACCACCCGGCCGCGCGACATGAGCACGACGCGGTCGGCGTAGGCGTCGGCCTCCTCCAGGTAGTGGGTGGCGAACAGGACGGTGCGTCCCCGGTCCGTCCAGGTGCGCATGGACGCCCAGAACGAACGGCGGGTGGTCACGTCCATGGCCACGGTGGGCTCGTCCAGCACCAGCAGGTCGGGGTTGCCGGTTATGGCGAGGGCGAAGCGCACCCGCTGGGTCTGACCGCCGGAGAGCTTGTCGGTGCGCTGGCCGGCGATGTCGTCGATGCGGGCCGTCTGGAGAACTTCCTGGAGCGACAGCGGGTGGGGGGAGAGCTGGCGGAGGCCGTCGACCAGCTCGCCGACGGTGACCGTGCCGAGCAGCCCACCGGTCTGGAGCATGGCACCCACCATCCCCGCCCGGCACGCCGCCTGGGCGGTCCGTCCCCAGACCTGCACGGTGCCCGCGTCGGGGGGTGTCAGGCCGAGCACCATGTCCACGGTGGTGGACTTGCCCGCCCCGTTGGGCCCGAGGATGGCCACCACCTCGCCGGCGCGCACTTCGACGTCGACGCCCGCCACCGCCTGGATGTGGCCGTAGCGCTTCTGCAGGCCCTGGAGGCAGATCGCCACGTCCGCCGTCCGCTCCGTCATGGCTCCATCCTGGTCGCCATGGCCCTCACGAGCCAGACGTTTGCGTCACCACTCGGTCGTTACCGATGTCACGACCGCAGACCGGCGAACAGGTCGTCCTCGGGGACACCGGCGCCGGTGCGGTCCTCGGCGCGCACGAAGAACTCCTGGCCCATGATCTCGGTGAAGATGGGACGGCCCAGGCGCAGGAAGAAGATGTTGTCGCCCTGGCTGGCGTGGGCGGCCAGAGCGTCGTACTTGCGGTCGGCGTAGGGCGACACGTCCACCCAGGTCGACACCTCCTCGTCGGGGGACCCGAAGTCCGGCGGCGGCCCCTCTTCGCCGCCGGGACCCACCATCCCGGCCTGGCGCAGCCGCTCGCCGAGCGCGGCCAGCCGGGAGCGGGGAACGGTGGTGAAGTAGAGCTTGTCGGGGATCCCCGTGGCCGCCGACGCCGCCATGGTGACCCGGTGGGCCTGGATGTGGTCTGGATGGCCGTAGAAGCCGTTGGCGTCGTAGGTGACGACGACCTGAGGCCGGTACCGCTCCATCAACTCGGCCACCCGGGCCGTCGACTCCTCCAGCGGGACCGACCAGAACGAGCCCGGGGCATCGTTCTGCTCCCAGCCCATCATCCCCGAATCGGGATAGTCCAGCCGTTCCAGGTGGTCGACGCCGAGCGCCCGGCAGCTGGCTTCCAGCTCGCGGCGCCGCAGGGCCACCAGCTGGGCGGGGTGGTGGCCGGGCTCACCGGGCTTGATGCCGCCCGGGGCGTCCCCGCAGGCCCCGTCGGTGCAGCACACCAGCACGGTGCGGATCCCCTCGTCGTGGTAGCGGGCGAGGACGCCGCCGGTGCTGGTGGCCTCGTCATCGGGGTGGGCGTGCACCGCCATGAGGGTGAGCTGCGGCTCGGACACGTCGGCGTCTAGGGACTGGCGGGAGGTGACGCCGGGGGCTTGGTCGTGGTGGTGGTGCTCGACGACGACGAGGACTGCAGCTGCCGGGCCTGGGCCAGATAGCTGTTGGCCTGGTTGACGTCGTTCTGGTACGCGCCGAGATTGCCCTGCTTCAGCGCGGCGTTGGCCGCCTGCAGCTGTTGCTGGGCGGAGGCCAGGAGCTGCGGCAGCGTGGCCCCCGCCGGCGGCGGCGACGCCGGGGCCGTCGTGGTCGCCGGCGTGGTGGTCGTGCTCGTCGATGTCGAGGTCGACGAGTTCGGCGGTGCCGTGGTGGTGGTCGACGCCGCGCCGTTGTTGTTGTGTTGTTGTTGTTGGAATTGTTGCCCAGGTTGATCTGGGGACGATTGGCCGCGCTGGTGTTGCAGTAGCTGGCGAAGGGCTGGGAGCCGTCGGCGTTGTTGATGCTGCACAGGGCGTTGTCGAGCGAGGCGTTGCCGCTGTTGTACGCGGTGCCGTTGTACACGACGATCACGTCGCGCAGCTGGGGAATGGAGTTGATGGACGACTCCACGTACAGCGGTTCGACGTACAGGAGGGTCTGGCCCAGCAGGACGGTCACCAGGTTGCCCAGCTGGACCTTGGATCCCTGCTGGTTGAGCAGGCTGATCTCCGAGGAGATCTTGGTATTGGTGCTGATGGCGGAACCGGCCTGCAGCGGGCCGTCGACGTTGACACCGGGCGGCGTGGTGTACGACTCGAGCTGCCCCTGGCCCTGGCCGTTGGCCTGGGCGGTCAGCAGCCCGGTGAGGTTCTGCTGTTTGTCGGACTGCGACACGGGGACGAACGGCTCCAGGATCAGGAAGGTCAGCTGCGACTGCCCGGGCAGGTGGGTCAGCAGATAGGTGGGGGTGAAGCGGGGCACGGAGACGGGAATGGCCTGACCGTTGGGCGCCAGCTGGGAGACGCCGACCTGGGTCTGCTGCCCCGGCGTACCGCTGCCCGGGTTCTGGGCGACGTTCCACGCGTTGTTCTGCGTGTAGAACTGGCCGACGTTGGTCAGGTGGTACCGGCCGTACATGTTGGTCTGCACGGTGAACAGATCCTGGGGATAGCGCCAGTGGGAGGTGATGCCGGGAAAGTCCCTGTTGGCCTGGGACACCGGGGTGAACAGGTCGGGGAACGCCTTCTCGTAGGCCCGGATGACCGGATCGTTGGGATCGACCACGAAGAACTTCATCGACCCGTTGTAGGCGTCGACCACCACCTTCACCGAGTTGCGGACGTAGTTGAACTTGGTCCCCGCCAGAGTGGAACCGCCGCCGTTCAGCCGGCTGGTGTTGGCCTCCTGGCTGTAGGGGACGTTGTTGCTGGTGGTGTAGGCGTCGACGACCCAGTAGATCCTGCCGTTGAGGATGACGGCGTACGGGTCGGTGTCGAAGCGGAGGAAGGGCGCGGCCTTGTGCACCCGCGAGCTGATGTTCTGGTAGTACATCACCTTGCTGTTCGAGGTGATCTGCCCCGACAGCAGGAAGTCGATGTTGCCGAAGCGGAGGGCAAACGCGGCGCGCCGAACGAAGCTGCCGGCGTCGACGCCTCCGGTGCCGGTGTAGCGGGACTGGACCTCGCTGCCACCGTTGGCCGACTGGTAGTCGAGCTCCTGCTGTTTGGATCCGGCGATGACGAACCCGCCCCCGTTGGCTTCGCCGTAGTACACCCGGGGTTGGCTGCCCGGGTCCGGTCAGGCTGAGCGCCTGGGTACCGGGCCCGTTGGTCTGGGGCGGCAGGTTGGACAGCGCGTAGTTGACGGTGCCGTCGGGGTTGACGCCCGCCTCGTTGGCGGGGGCGACGGCGGCCCCGTAACCGTGCGTGTACGCCAACTTCTGGTTGACGAACCCGCCGGGCACGCCCGAGGAGTTGAGCTCGCGCACGCCGATCAGGGTCTGGGTGAGCTGGTTGTTGAGGTCGTAGCGGTCGACGTTGAGCGTGGCGAAGGCGAAGTAGGCCCGCAGCTCCTGGTCCTTGTTGAACGCGTTGTTGATGTAGTCGGGGTCGAGGAGACGGACGTTGGCCAGCGCCTGCTGGTTGGCCGTGGCGATCGCGCTGTTGCCGCTCACCGCCGACGCCTGCAACTCGCCGGTCGTGACCGTGGCGTTGGGCGTGGCCACGTTGTTGAGGTTGAAGCCGACCCGAGTGGCCAGGATGTTGTCGGCCAGGTACGGCTGCTCGCGGGTGAGCTCCGAGGGCTTGACCCGGGCCGCCTGGATGAAGGCGGGGTAGGCCACACCGACCAGCAGGTAGACGACGATCCACACGCCGACGGCCACACCGGGGAGCAGCCAGCCCTTCTCGCGGGTGTTGTACAGAAACAGGGCCACGGCGAACAGGGCGGCGACGATGAGGATGATCAGGGCCGGGCGCTCGGCGTGGACGGCGGTGTAGGTGGCCCCGTTGACCGCGTACTTGCGGTTGAGCACCAGCTCGATGCGGTCGAAGTAGTACTCCACCGCCTTGACCAGCGCCAGCACGGCGAGCAGCACCGAGATGTGCGTCTTGACGTGCCGGGTGACCCGCTCGCCCGAGGCCTGGAGGCTGATGCCGCCGTTCAGGTAGTGGGCCAGGGCGGTGAGGATGGTGGTGACCACCAAGGCGGCGAACAGCCAGCCGAGCACGTACTTGATGAACGGCAGCTGGAAGACGTAGAAGCCGGCGTTGAGATGGTTGATGGGATCGGTCGACCCTGGCCCGGTGAAGTTGGTGCGGTGGAGAAAGAGGACCCAGTTGTTCCACTGGCCTCGCGCCCGACTCCCCCGATGAAAGCCGAAGATGAGCGCCTCGATGATCCGGACCCAGCGATCGCGACTCCCGATCACGGCGCGGTAACGAACGCTGAACTCGTCCTCCGGGCCGGTGCGGGCGGTGGGTGCCAGCCGGTCGGCGATGGTCAGGTTGAGCAGCAGCAGCCCGAAGAAGAAGGCGATGAAGATCAGCGCCAGCACGACCTCGTTGACGAGCACGCCGCGGAACACCGAGGTGAAGTGCACCTCCTTGAACCACAGGTAGTCGGTCCAGAACGACGCCAGGCTGCGCAGCGAGGTGACGAGGACGATCAGGACGACGATGGCCACCACCACCCCGATCCGGAACCGGCGCGAGGTGCGCGGCAGCCGTCTCGGGAGGTCCTGGGGTGTGCGCATTGCCTGCGGGAGCCTACCGGTGCGACCGGTGGGTCACAGAACGGGGCTCAGCTCTCGCCGGGGACGAGAACACAGCGGCAGCCGGCGTGCGCCGGCGGGAACAGTTGGCCGGTGGGCCACTCCTCTCCCTTGCGCTGGCTGCCGGCGAGCACGTTGTCGTCGCAGTCAGGGCACGGACCGCCGAGATCCTCGACCACCCAGCGCAACGCCGCCCCCTCGGGCACGGCGGCGAAGGCGCCGCGCGAGAACGCACCGCTCACGTGGTCGCCGGCCACCTGCTCGATGCGTTGGGTCTTCCATTCCCGGTAGGCGGCGCCGACCGCGTCCACGAGCACGCTCGTGTCGTCACCCGCGGTGTCGCCGGCGGCCTGCTCGAGGCGGCGGCGCAAGGGATCGACGATGTCGGTGGCCAGCTGGGCCACCAGCTCGTCGATCTCCGGCAACGACTTGCTCGTCTTGGCCCCGCCGGCGTCCTGGAACAGCTGGCGGGCGAACTTGGCCCCGGCCCGCCCGGCCTCCTCGAGCAGCGGGCGGCCCGCCTTGACGATCCGCTCCCGCTGGTCATCGGCCGCCGGGAGCACCTCGGCGGCGACCGGCGCGCCCTTCTGGTTGCGGATCCGGTCCAACAGGTCGTTCTGCTCGTCCTGCAACGCCCGCTTGAGCCGCCGGGCGAGCCGGGTCTCGATCTCGCCTGCTGCCTTGTCCCGCCGCTGCAGCAGCAGCTCGTCGCCATCGGTGACCGCCGTTTCCGTGGCTTCTGGGGCGCCGGCTGTGCCGGTCTCGGGCTGGTCGGTCTCGGGCTGGTCGGCCCGGATGCGGGCGAACATCCCCTCGACCTGGTCGTCCGCTTCCGGCTCGGCCGGCGGCGGCGCCTCGGGCTCGGGCTTGGCGACCGGGCTGCGGGGCCCGGAGTTGGCTCGGCGCCGGGCGCTGCGGCTGCGGCCGGTGCGAGGGGTGGTGGCCACCGCCTCGCCACGCAGGATGCGGACCGACTCGAACGTCTCTCCCGACTCGATGGTCGTCAGCGCCGTCGCCGGCGGCTCGGTCTGCTGCTCCGACGCGGTGGGCTCGGCCACCGGTGGTTCCGGTGGGGTCCCCGGAGCCGGGTCGACGTTGCCGGGCGCGGGACCGGTCGGTGGTGTGACCACCACGTCGCTCGGCGCCGGGGCCGGCGGTTCCGGCTCGCGCTCGGGT
Source organism: uncultured Actinomycetota bacterium (assembly GCA_963757175.1). Taxonomy (GTDB): domain Bacteria; phylum Actinomycetota; class Acidimicrobiia; order Acidimicrobiales; family Palsa-688; genus CAVWQR01. The sequence continues at coordinate 16,015 of CAVWQR010000001.1, forward strand.
TCGGCGGTGGGACCGGGCGGGGCGGGAACGATGGGGTGGGGCGCGGTGTCCTCCGGCGACTCCGGTGCCGCGGCGACCAGGTCGGCCTCGGGCTCGTCGTGGGCCATCTGCTCGCCGACGACGTCGGCGGCGGCGCGCGCCTCGGCGTCGGCCCGTTGCAGCTCGTCGGTCACCTCGTCGAGGGTGCGCCGGACGACGAGGTAGGCGTCCAGGAGCCGCTCCCGTCCGGCGCGCAGCTGCTCGATCTGCACGCTCGCCACCCGGCGGCGGCGGCTCAGGTCGCCGAGGATGTTCTCGCGGATGTTCTGCGCCGCTTCGACGGTCAGGCGGCGCTCCTGGTCGGCCTGCTGGCGAATGGCCTCCGCTTCCTGGCGGGCCACCGCCCGGGTGCGCTCGGCATCGGCATCAGCCACGTTGCGGAGCTGCTCGGCGCCGGCCTCGGCCTCGGTGGTGAGCCGGCTGAGCGTGCTCTCGGCCTCGGTGCGCAGCGCCTGGGCCTGAGCCTGGGCCTCCCGGAGCAGACCCGTGGCCTGTTCCTCGGCCCGCGACCGGATCTCGGTCGCCGCCGTGCGGGCGGTCCGCAGGATGTCGGCCGTCTCGTCACCGACCGCCGCCAGGATGGTCTCCTCGTCGAGCTTCGGATGCCGCGCCCGCTCCTCCGCCTCGCGGCGAGCGGTGTCGGCCGCCGAGACCCGCTCCCGCAGGGTTCGCACCTCGGAGGACACCTGACCCAGAAAGGCGCGCACCTCGTCCACGTCGTAGCCCCGCCGGCTGGTGGCGAATCCCCGCTGGGCGATGAGATCGGCCGAAAGGCTTTCCCCGTTTCGGGGCTGAGGTTGGACGTCGGCCATGGGCTGCAAGCGTATGACGAGCACCCCAGTGTGTGTCGGATGCTCGGCCTGAAACCTTCAGGCTATTCGCCAGCCCCCGATGCGCTCCCCGACGAGGAGGTGGCCACGGGCCAAGCGAGGTGTTTTCCCCTCTCCTCGGCCGCCGGCAGCGGTGGCAGGTGGATGGTGAACGTCGATCCCGCGCCCGCGGCCGACTCGCAGCTCACCGACCCGCCGTGCTCCTCGACCACCCGGCGCACCAGCGCCAAACCCAACCCGAGGCCGCCGAAACGGCGGGTGTCGGAGGCGTCGCCCTGACCGAACTCGGCGAAGGCCGCCTCGGACTGCGCCGCGGTCATGCCCACGCCCCGATCGACGACCGAGATCTCCACGCCGGCGCCGTCGGCGCTCGGTCCCGCGGCCAGCACCACCCGCCCTCCGTCGGGCGAGAACTTGACGGCGTTGTCGATCAGCTCGTCGATGGCCAACGTCAACCAACGTTGGTCGGCCAGTACCCCAGGCGTGTGGCGGGCGACCCGTCGGGACACCACGTGCTCGGGCGACACCCGGTCGGCCCACGCCGAGGTCACGCCGCGCACGAGCACCCGCACGTCGAGCGGCTCCGGGCGCAGCAGCATGCGCCCGGCGCCCGCACCGGCGAAGAACTCCAGCAGCTCGACGATGCGCAGGAGGCGCTTGGCCGACGCCAGGATCTCGCCGTGCCATTGCGCCGCCGCCGGCGCCGGCACCTGGCGGGCCAGCAGGATCTCGGCGTACCCCATGATGCCGGTCAGCGGGGTGCGCAGCTCGTGGCCGACGCGCGACAGGAACTCGGACTTCATCCGGTCCACCTCCTGCTCGCGCCGCAGGTCGCGCAGGACCAGGACGCTGCCGGTGACCTCGGCCGCCGGGCCGCGCAGCGCGCCGCAGGACACGGCCACGGGGATCTCGTCCCCCCCGGCCGCCAGCAACGTGGCCACCACCGCCCAGCGCGCCGGATCCGGCCGCATCAGCCGGGCGCTGAGGCTGGTGCCGTCCTCGTCGACCAGAGCCAGCACCCGCTCGGCCTGGCTGCCGATGGCCTCCTGGGCCGGGAGGTCGGTGAGCTCCTCGGCGGCGGCGTTGAACTCGGTGACGATCCCCCGGGCATCGGTCGCCACCAGGGCGTCGCCCATGCCCGCCACCACCGCCTGCAGCCGGTTGCGCAACCGGGTCTCGTCGCCGGCGGCCGCCTGCAACGCCGCCGTCTGCGCCTCCACCGACGTCATCATGGAGTCGAACGTCTCACCCAGCGTTCCCACCTCGTCGGAGCTGGTGATGTCGGCCCGCTCACCGGTGTCCCCGCGCCGGACCCGTTCCGCCACCTCGGTCAGCCGGCGCAGGCCCCGGGTGATGCGGTCGCCGACGGCAGCGACGAGCAGCAGGGCGATCACCGTGCCGCCCAGGGCGATCAGGAACAGGGTGCGTTCGAGGCGGTTGCGGGCATCGGTGACCGACTGGCCCGTCGACGACACCACCAGCGCGGCCACCGGCTGGGCGCCCGCCGCCGCGGCCGGCTGTTGCTGGCCTCCGGAGCCGGCCGGGCTCCGCTGGGTCAAGGGCTGCACGGCGTAGTAGCGCCCGCCCACCACGTGGGCGGTGGCCCGATCGGTCGTCTCGACCTGGGCGGCCAGAGTCCGCAGGTCGCCGGTCGGAGGCTGGCCGCCTGCCGTGTCGAGCACGGCGGTCGGGGTGGCGAGGGCCAACGAGGTGCTGGGGTCGGCCAGCTGGCGGCGGGCCAGGTAGGCGGCGTCGAGGGGCGAGACCACCAGCACCACGCCCAGCAGCCGCGCCGGCGACGGCGTGGTCAGGCACACCGGGTAGGTCGCCACCACCACGGCGGTCCCGGACTGCACCCGGAGTTCGGAATGTCCCGCCGAGGTGGCGCAGGTCGTCGCCGACACGGGGCCGCTCTGGGCCACCGAGCGCAACAGGCCGGCATCGGCGGTGCCCGACGCGATCAGGACGGGCTGTCCGCCGGCGACCACGTAGGCCAGGCGGACGGGGTAGAGGGCGCCGAGCACGCCCAGACGGGCCGCGACCTGACGGGCGGCCGGGTCGGCCGCGCCGGACGGCGAGGAGGCCAGATCGACGAGAGGATTCGAGCTGGACGACTGAAAGAGGCCGGTCAGGTCGGCAGCGACGAACCGAGCGTCCTCCGTGGCCGAGCTGGACGCCGCCAACGCCTGATTGCCCTCCAACTCGGCCCGGGCCCGCAAGTTGTCCAACGCGTCGCGCTGCGACGAGCTGGAGATCACCGACGACAGGGCCACGGCCAGGACGAGGACGACCAGCAGGAGGCTTCCGGCGGCCACCGTGGCCAGGCGGCCCACGATCGAGCGCCGGCTGCCGACCGCCAGGCCGACGGCCATCCCCACGCCGCCCACGATCAGACCGACGTCGGTCTCCGTCGCCGAGGACGCCGAGAGTTCGACGATCGCCGCCGCCCCGCTGACGAGCAGGCCCAGCTGGAAGAGGACCCGGGGGAGCCAGTCCCTGGACCACCCCGCCGTGGAGACGAGCAGGGCCAGGTACCCGGCCAGGCGGGCGGCGGTCAGGCCGCCGTTGGCGTCGTTGGTGACCAGCAGCGAGCCGTGGGCGAAGGCGGCGGCGCCGATGACGACGAAGCCGGCGCCGGCCAGCAGCCGGGCCCAGCCGCGGGCGATGAGATCCGACCGCAGCATGACCAACACCAGCCCGGAGGCGGCGACGAGCAGGGTGACGAGCTCGGCGGCGAACTGGAGTTGTGACGCCGGTTGCGACATGACCCTCCGAGTCTTGTCCGTTTCGATTGCCCCCGTTCGCCCCCGAACAGGCAATTGCCTTTCAATGCTGGCAATTGCCGCGAAGGCGCCGATTACCCCGGGGGTGACGTGGTCGCCGGCGCCGGCGGGGCCGGCGGGACCTGGCCGCCCAGGGTCTTCAGGTCGGCGAGCGCCTGGTCGAGGGTCGTCACCGGGAAGATCTTGAGGTGGGAGCCGGCCTGAGAGCGGGCGTCTTTGTACTCGCCCTTGGGCACGAAGAAGACGGTGGCGCCGGCGTTGCGGACGGCAACCGTCTTCTGCGCCACTCCCCCGACGTCGGTGACGGCGCCGTTGGGGAGGATCTCCCCGGTGGCTGCCACCTTGGCGCCGTTGGTCAGCTTCCCGTTGGAGAGCAGGTCGATGATGCCGAGCGTGAACGCCAGGCCGGCGGACGGCCCCCCGATGTCGCCCGAGTCGATGGTGACGTCGAAGGGCAGGTTGTAGACCAGGTTGGTCGAGCTGCTCACGCCCAGGTACACGCTGCCCGGGGTCTGGTGGGCGGCCAGGGCCGCCTGTGCCGGGAAGTGGCCGAGGGTGACCGGGACGGTCTTGGTGCCCGTCTGGCCGGGCGGGGGCGCGACAGTGAGGGCGATCGTCTGGCCGGGCTTCTCCTGCTGGATGGCGGCGACCAGGGCGTTGGCGGTGGTGATGGGCCGGCCGTTGACCGCGGTGACCGTCTGGTTGCACGCCAGCCCGGCGGCGGCCGCCGGGCTCCCCGGCTCGACGAGGCCGAGCTGGGCGCCGCGGTCGACTTCGTTGACGCGGTACCCGAGACGGCGCAGGGCGGCGACCGGCGCGTTCAGCTGGGAACCGGTCATCTCCGCGGTGGACTCGCAGTTGACTTGGGCGGTCGGCAGGCCTCCGGTGTAGTTGTTGGCGGGGATCAGCTGCGCCCCCTGGTCGAACGTGTTCAGGAGGTGCAGCTTGCCCAGCGCGTACTGGATCGGTGTCGCCTGGCCCACGTCGACGTCGACCATGAACAGGGTGCCGTCAAGGGCGTGGGCCAGCTTGGGAGGCACGTCGATGCGCACGCACGGCCTGCCCCCGGGGAGCCTCAGCTCCTTGGTGCCCTGGCAGGCGGGATCGCCGGTCAGCACGGGCGCGGTCCCCGGTGAGTACACGTAGTAGCCCCTGGCGCCGCGCACCACCGCCACCACCAGCCCGGCGACCAGCACCACGACCACGGCGACGACGACCAGGCGGACGGAGGGCCGGCGGGGGCGCGGTCGCGCCGGTGCAGGCATCTCCGGGGGGTCGTCTTGTAGGCTCGGGTCGGTTGTGGACAACTAGCGACATTCCCTGGAGGCGAATGGTCCTGGACAGCGAGGGCGCGGCCCGGTGGAGAGGCCCGAGCAGCCAGCAGGCCCAGCCTGCCACGGCGTTGCCGTTCAGTGGCGCCACCGGTGTCCATCGCCCCCGGGCCCGACCGGCTGATGCCAGGCCGACGGGCGCCCGGCGTGGCCAGGTCCCGAGACATGAATGCGACCGATGACGCTTGACAACGCCGAACCCGCCGAGGCGACGAGAGGCGAAGAGACGGACGCCGGGCCGGGCGCCGACGATCGGACGCGGTCCGACCCGGCGGCCGACGAAGCCGCCGGCCGGGCCCGACCCGAGCGGCGGCGGGCGGGGCCGGGCCGCGCCTCAGGCCCGAGCCCGGCGGGGCGGGCCCAAGCGGAGGAACGAGTCGGGCTCGGCGGCCGAGTCGGCCGCGTTCGGCTACGGCGCCGACCGGACCAAGGGGCCGGCCGCCGCCGTCACCGAGCTGCCGTCGAAGCCGGCGGCGGGCAACGAGCCCCGATCCGAGCCGCCGGCGGCCGGCACCCAGGGACGGACGCGCCGGCGGGCCGCGGCCCTCGGCGCCCTGCGGGCCCGCGCCGACCGGTCCGACCACGCCGACCGGTCCGAAGGGGACAAGGCGCCGGGCGGCAACGCCGGCGGCCAACCCCCGGCCAAGGCCGGCGGCCGCGGAGCCGCCAACCGCGGCGACGCACGGGCGGCCGGTGCCGGTGCCGGTGGCGCGTCGCCGTGGACGCCGCCGCCACCCCCGCCCCGCCTGATCCGGCGCGAGGGGCAGCAGGGCGCGGTGCCCATCGCCCGGCGGACGGGATCTGGCTCGCGACCCAACCTGCCGGTACCGCCCGTCGGCGCCGGCCCCGGCTACGCCCCGCCCGCGCCCAAGGCGCCCCGGCGCTGGGGCAGATCGGAGCCGGTGGGGCCCACCCCGCCGGTGGCGCCGGAGGACCGCGGACCCCGACGCATCGTCGTCAACCCCGACAACGACGCCGCCGGCCGGGTGGTGATCGACGAACGCGCCGCCGAGGAGCAGGCCCGTCAGGAGCGCCGGGTGCGCCCGCCCAAGGACGTCCGCATCATCGAGTCGTTCAGCGGCAGCCGCCTCATGAGCCACACCGGGCCTCTCCGACGGATCCGCTCGTCGTTCGTCCTCCTGCTGGTCACTGCGTTCATGGCCGTGCTGTTCGCCGGGATCCTGGCCGCCGTCGTCGGCGGGATCGCGGTGGCCATCTCGCACGCCTCAGGCAGCTGAGTGTCCGGCCCGGCCGGCCGGCGCCGGGCGGTCGCCGTCGCCGGCCACGTCGGAGACGAGGCGACCGCGGCCAAGGGCCTGGTCGACGCCGACGCCGGGGTCCGGGCCTCCGCCCTCGGCGCCCTGGGCCGCCTCGGTCGTCTCGACGCCCCGACCCTGGCCCGGGCGCTGGCCGATAGCGACGCCGGCGTGCGCCGGCGGGCGTGCGAGGAGGCGGCCCGACACGACACCGGCGGGGGCCAGGGTGGGGACCGGCAGGTGATCGACGCCGTCGGAGCCCGACTGGGCGACGATGATCCCAGCGTGGTGGAAGCGGCCGCGTTCGCCCTCGGGGAGGTGCTCGGTGACGCCGACGGCCGCCGGTGCGACGGCCCCGCGCCCGAGGCGGTCGCCCGGCTCGAGGGCGTCGTTCGCGGCCATGACGATCCCCTGTGCCGGGAAGCGGCCGTCGCCGCCCTGGGCGCCATCGGCCACCCGGCCGGCCTGGAAGCGGTCATCGCCGCCACCGACGACAAGCCGGCGGTGCGGCGCCGGGCGGTGCTCGCCCTCGCCCCCTTCGCCGGTCCCGCCGTCGACGACGCCCTGGCCCGGGCCCGGACCGACCGGGACTGGCAGGTGCGCCAAGCGGCCGAGGACCTGGCCTGAGCGCCGGCGACGACCCGTCGCTACATGAAGAGCTCGCGCAGGGCGTCGAACTCCTCGAGGCAGCGTCCGGCGCCCAGGACGACGCACTCGAGGGGCGCGTCGACCAGGTTGACCGGCAGCGACGTCTCGTCGCTGATGCGCCGGTCGAGCCCTCGGAGCATCCCGCCGCCGCCGACCAGGTTGACCCCCTGGCCGATCAGGTCCTGGGCCAGCTCGGGAGGCGCCGCACCCAGGCACTTGATCACCGAGTCGATGACCGCCCCGGTCTGCTCCTCGATGGCCATGCGCACCTCGTCGGGCGACAGAATGACCGTTTTGGGCAATCCGGTCATCAGGTCGCGCCCGCGGACCTCGGCCTTGACCTCGCCCTCGGTCGGCCCGGCCGAACCGATGGCCACCTTGATCTCCTCCGCCGTGCGCTCGCCGATGGCGATGCCGTACTCCCGGCGGACGTAGGTCTGGATCGAGTTGTCGATGTCGAAGCTGCCCACCCGGATGGCCTCCAGGGACACGACCCCTCCGAGGGAGATCACTGCCGTCTCGGAGGTACCCCCGCCCACGTCGACGACCATGTTGCCGAGCGGCTCGTTGATGGGCAGGCCGGCGCCGATGGCGGCCGCCATGGGCTGTTCGATGAGATAGGCGCCGTTGGCGCCGGCGCCTCGAGCGGCTTCCTCCACCGCCCGGCGTTCGACCTCGGTGATCGCCGACGGGACGCAGATGAGGACCCGTGGGCGGTTGAAACGGGAAACGCCGGCCCGCTCGAGCAGCAGGCGGATCATGCGCTGGGTGATGTCGAAATCGGTGATGGCGCCTTTGCGCAGGGGGCGGACGGCGACGATGTAGCCCGGAGTCCGCCCGATCATCTGCCACGCCTCGTGGCCCATGGCCAGGACGTCCTGGGTGCGGGAGTTGAGGGCGATGACGGTCGGCTCGTTGAGCACGATGCCCCGCCCCCGCGCGTAGACGAGGGTGTTGGCCGTGCCCAGGTCGATGGCAAGGTCTCTAGCCAGTTTCTGCCTCCGGGTCGGGCACCGAGGAGTCGTCCTCTCCGGAGCGCTCGGACGAGGCGTTGTTGTCCGCCGGCGACGACGCCGGCGCCGCCGGCCGCGGGTGCACCGTCACCCGGATCGGCGAAGGCCTGGCGTCCTCCCCGTCGTCCGGCGCCAGCGCCCTGAGGCCGCGGTGGAAGGTCCGCATGTTGGCCTCGATGGACTTGGGGCGGCGGTGCCGGGCCACGATGATCAATGCCGCGATCACGGCCACGGCCACGGCGACGACCGGGTAGAGCAGATTGGACAGGACCACGCCGGTGATCATGCGGACCGGTCCCCCCTGCTTATCGACGGCCTTTGCCTGGCGAATCCCCTGGGCTGCGGTCCCCCAGTCCTCGCCGCCCGCCCAGCGTTCCTTCTTCCAGATGGGCACGGTGGCCTTGAGCTCGTCGATCGCCCAGTGGGCGGCCTCGAACGCCTCGTGGCGGTGGGGCGCGGAGAGGGCGACGAGGACGGAACATTCCCCGACGGTGAGGGTGCCGGTGCGGTGGAGCAGGGCCACCCGCCCGAGGCCGGGCCAGCGCCGGCGCGCTTCGGCGGCGATGGCGGCCAGCCGGGGTTCGGCCTGCTCCACGTAGGCTTCGTACTCCAGGCCCGACACCCCGGGGCGGCCCTCGGCGTGATCGCGCACCGTGCCGGAGAACAACACGGTGGCGCCGCAGCCGGGACGGACGGCCCAGGTCAACAGCTCGGGACCGGGAAGGGGAGCGGAACTGAGCGCCACCCAGTCGTCGGCGTCGCTCGGCGGGCGCGTCTCGCTGGCGGCACGGGAGGAGTCGGGCATGGGCCCCTATGGTAAGTCGCGGCGACGGGTGGAGATACACGCGGCCACTCCGACCCATGACGACCAGCGTCCGCCGGGGCGATGCCAAGGCGAAAGGCACCCTCGGTAGGCTGATCGGAAGTGGATCACGACGACGGCGCCGACAAGGACGGCTCTTTCTCCGCGTGGCTCCCGCCTGAGGATCGGCTCTGGCGACACCCCTCGGAGATGGCGCGCGAACCCCCGCCACGACCCCCGACGGTGGTCGCGACGCCGCCCGCCTGGCCGCATCTGGACGGTGGCCCTGGTCGCCGGGGTGGTCGGCGCCCTGTTGGCTTCGGGCCTGGGCGCGGCGGCCGGCGAGTTCGGCCACGGAACCACCGTCGTGCGCCAGGTCAAAGACGTGATCGGAACCACCGCAGTGGACACCAGAGCCAGCGATCCCGGACCGACGTGGCCGGCGATCTTCAACACCCTGTCCCCCGCCATCGTGTCCATCTCGGCCAACGGTGACAACGGGAGCATCGTGACCTCGGGCGTGGTCTGGGAGTCGCTGAGCAACTCCTCCTACATCCTCACCGACGCCGGCTCCCTCCAGGGGGCGTCGTCGGTGAACGTGAGCTTCACCGGCACTTCCGGCACGGTGCCGGGCACCACGGTCGGCGCCGACCCCGTCACCGGCATCGCGGTGATCCGGGTCCACGGCGCCAACCATCAGCGGGCGTCGATGGGCACCCTCACCGACGTGCGGACCGGCGAGGAGCTGGCGGCCATGGGGGCGCCGGGCGCGGCGGCCAACGCCGGACAGACGTCGCTGGCCACCGGCGCCATCAGCGGCCTCGACTCCGAGGTGCAGACGACGGACACGCCGACCATGCTCAGCCTCATCAGCGTCTCCACCGTGTCGCCGTCGCCCGCCGGCGCCGCCCTCGTCGAGCCCACCGGGGCCGTGGTCGGCGTCACCGTCTCCGCCCAGGCGGCCGCCGGTGACGGCGGCGGGAGCACCACCTACGCCGTTCCCATCGACATCGCCGACCGGGTCGGCGACCAGATCGTGGCCGGCACCAGCGTGGCCCACCCCTGGCTCGGCGTCGTCGCCGCCGAGGACCTCCCCACCGCCACCGCCTCGTCCCTGGGCATCCCCGGCGGCGCCGAGGTCCTCACCGTGGCCGACAACAGCCCGGCGCAGCACCTCGGGCTCGAGCAGGGCGACACCATCACCCGGCTCGGCGACGCGCCGATCACTTCGGTGGCCACCATGGTGCTGGCCATGGACGCCGTTCACCCGGGGACCACCGAGCCCATCGCCTACCTGCACCAGGGACGCATGGTCGACAAGCAGGTCACCTTCGACAGCCGCCCCGCCCAGGTCGTGCCCTGAGCGCACGGGGCGGGTCGGCCGGGCCGGGCCGGGCCCGGTTGTGGCCCCTCCGTCAGCTCGGGGCGGCGGCGTGGCCACGTTGTTCCAAGGGGTATGACCGGTCGGCCACGAGAACGGCGATCGCGGATCGAACGGCCACGAGACGCGGCCACGGACGCGGCCACGAGACGCTGACCGCCGGGCGCCGCGGCCGCTCATCCCCGCCGGCGGCGAACGGCCAGCACGGCCACCAGCGCCCCGGCGGCGACCAGCAAACCGACGCCGGCGCCGACCAGCAACGTGAACTCCTGACGGCGGCCGGGGGGCAGGTCGTCCCAGTGGGAGCGGTCGTCGGCCGCCACCAGCGCCTCCTCGCTGGTGTAGCGGGGCACCCACCCGGTCGACTTCATCCGGTCGACGGCGACGACCCACGGATGACGGTTGTAGGCCTGGGCCTCGGGGGGCGCACCCCTGCGGGCCAGCGCCCACGCCCAGCGACCGACGGCCCGGGCGGCCCGGGTGGGCAAGGCGACGCTGGCCACGCCTCCGGACAGTTCCCGTGCCGTGCTCTCGCCGGTGCCCAGGTCGGGCGCCACGTTGAAGACGCCTCGGAGGTGCTGCTCGCAGGCCACGAGCACGGCGTCGGCCAGGTCGTCGATGTGGAGGAACTGCACGGGCCGGGCGTCCTCGCCGGTGCCGGGCAGGCGGGTTCCGCCCAGCGCCCGGTAGAGAGGACGATCGGGACCGCCGACGACGAGCGAGGGTCGCAGGATGGCCACCGCGGTGTCGGGATGGGCCGAGGCCCACTCGTCGACGACACGCTCGGCCTCGGCCTTCTCCACCGCGTAGCCGAACTCGGGATTCGGCCGGATGCGACGGTCCTCGGTGAGCGGCACGGGGTTGTCCGCCCACGCCCCGTACACGGTGGCGCTGGAGAGGTGGACGAGCCCGGCGGGCCCAGCCTCATCGGCGGCGGCGAGAAGGCGCCGCAGCGCCCGCTGGTTGGCGTCGCTGGCCGGTCGCACCAGGGCGGCGGCGTCGCCGGCCGTCCACGCCAGATGGACGACGGGTCCGGCGCCGGCCAGCAGGCCGGCCAACGGGTCGGGGGCGGAGGCGCTCGGCGCGGCCAGGTCGATGTCGTGCCATTCCGTCTTGGCCGGCGTCGACGCGGGCACGACCCGGTCGATGGCGACGACGCCATCGACCCACTCGGCGGCGGCGAGCAACCGCAGGACCCGCTGGCCCAGTGAGCCGGCAGCGCCGGTGACGACAACGGTCCGCACCGCCCTACCATGCCCCAATGGCCCCCGGCGCGGCGAACGCAGCCGCGGTCAAGGCGACAAGGAGGCACCGATGAGCGAGCCCACACCCTTCGGCGGCGGACCGCTCGACGACCTCATGCGCAACCTGGCCCGCCTGCTGGTCTCCGCCGGCCCGGTCAACTGGGAGATCGCCCGCCAGATGGCCACCTTCGGGGCGACCGGCGGCCAACCGGAGGACAACCCCGATCCCATCGCCCGGGTCCGGCTCGAAGAGCTGCTCCGCGTCGCCGATCTCAACGTGGCCGCGGCCACCGGGCTGTCGACCGCCCACGGAGGGGTGCTCAGCGTCCGGGTCGTCAACCGCAACGAGTGGGCGCAGCGCACCCTGGATGCCTGGAAGCCGCAGCTCGAACGGCTGGCCTCGGCGCTGTCGGAGAGCCAGGGCCAGGCCGAGGCGGCCGCCGACGAGCCCGGGACGGGACCGGCCGGCGACCCCATGTCCCAGCTGCTCGGCAACCTGCCCCAGGTGATCGGTCCCCTGCTCTTCGGTATGCAGACGGGGTCGATGGTCGGCGACCTGGCCCGGGGGGCGATGGGCGAGTACGACCTGCCCCTGCCCCGGCCGCCGGCCGACGAGATCCTCCTCGTCCCCGCGACCATCGACGCCTTCGGTCGGGACTGGAGCCTCCCCGAGGACGACGTCCGCCTCTGGGTCCTGTTGCGCGAGGTCACCAGCCACGCCGTGTTCGGCCTGGCCCACGTCCGTCAGCGCCTCGAGGAGCTCATGGAGGCGTACGGGAAGGCGTTCCACCCCGACACCCGGGCCTTCGAGGAACGCCTGACCACGTTTGACCCGACCGACATGGAGGCGCTGCAAGCCACGTTCGGCGACACCGAAGCGCTGCTCGGGGAGCTGCAGAGCGACGAGCAGCGGGAGTTGCAGGTGCCCCTCCAGTCGCTGCTCGCGGTCATCGCCGGCTACGTGGATCACGTGATGGACGACGTCGGTCAGCGCCTGATCGGGTCCTACGCGCCGCTGACCGAGGCGTTGCGTCGGCTCCGGCTGGACGAGGGGCAGGGACAGCGCATCCTGGCCAAGCTGCTCGGCGTGGGGCTGGACGAGTCCGCCTACGGCCGGGGCCGGGCGTTCGTCCACGGGGTGCTCGAACGCGCCGGCGACGAAGGCCTCGGCCGGCTGTGGCGTTCGGCGCACGAGCTGCCCACCCCGGCGGAGGTCGACGCGCCGGGCCTGTGGCTGGCCCGGATCGACCTGCCGACGTCCTAGCGCCGGCTTCGCCAGAGGCCGGGAGGTGGGCAAGACGGTGGATGCGGCGCGACACTGGACCCATGACTGAAACGGCGCAGGCCAGCTTCACCTCGATGGACACCTCGACGGCAGAGCAGTGGGCGGTGATCGGCGAAGAGACGATGAAGCACCAGCCCCGAGTCGCAGAACGGGTGCTGACCATGCTGCGGTCGCTGGGCGAGATCGTCGACGGGTTCTCCACCGACCAGCTCACCCACTGCCTGCAGACGGCGACCATGGCGGAACGGGCGGGAGCCGACACCGAGTGGATCGTGGCGTCTCTGTGCCACGACATCGGCAAGGCGGTCTCGGTCTCCAACCACCCCGCCATCGCCGCCGAGATCCTCCGTCCGTACGTGAGCGATGACGTCTACCAGGTCATCCGCACCCACCAGGACTTCCAGGGCCGGCACTACTACCAGCACTTCGGCGCCGATCCCAACGCCCGCGAGCAGTACCGGGACGAGCCGTGGTTCTCGCTCGGGGAACGGTTCGCCGACGAGTGGGACCAGAAGGCGTTCGATCCCGCCTACGACACCCTGCCGCTCGAGCACTTCGAGCCCATGGTCCGCCAGGTCTTCGGCCACGGCACCCTGGTGACCTGAGCCGGGGCGATCAGCCCGCCGCCGCGGGAGGGCTGGCGCCGGGGGGGCCGGCGCCGGGGTCCTCGGTCGGCCACACCACGGCCGAGCGGCGGTGGCCGGCGGGGGGCTCGCTGGGCACGGCCACCGGCGCCTGAGCGGCGGTCGCCGGCGCCTGAGCCGCGGTCACCGGCGCCTGAGCCGCGGTCACCGGCACCTGAGCCGTGTTCGCCGGCGCCCCGAGCGGTCCGGCCACGCCCACGGAACCGGCCAGGGCCTCACCCGGATCCTGGGCCCGGGCGGGGGGTGAGCACTCGGCGTCGCGTCGCCGGCGCCCCTCTCCCGGCCACCAGGCGGGAAGCGAACCCTGCTCGGCCCGGGCCAGCCCGAGCAGGAACAGCGCGAAGCCGGCCGCCGAGATCAAGGCCACGATCACGATGCCCGGCAGCAGGTCGATGGTCACCAGGACCGGCACCAGGGCGCCGACGACCCAGACCAGCTGGAAGCTGGCCTCGGTCCGGGCGAACAGCTTGCCCCGTTGCGCCGGCGGCACGTCGCGCTGGACCATCGAGTCGAATGCCAGCTTGGCCGCGTTGGCGGCCAGGCCGAGGGCGGCAGCGAGGATGAGCGCCGCCGGCCAGTAGTTGTTGACCGAGATCTGGGTCACGATGAGGGCGGTGACGGCGACGATCAGGTTGGCCCCCAACAGCATCCGCTCCTCGGTCAGCAGCTGGCGCAGGCGGGGGGCGATCACCGCGCCGCCGACGTTGCCCAGGGCATTGGCCAAGCCGACGATCCCGTACCAGTACAGCGGCGCCGACTGGTGGCGAAACGAGAACACCACGAGGAAGGCCAGGAAACCGACGATCAGGCGGAGGCTGGCCATCGCCACCCAGGCCAGGCCCAGCCCACCGGGCGGCAGGCGGCGACCGGCCGGCGCGGGCACGGGCCGATCGTCACGCTCGACGGGCGCCAGCCCGGGACGGCGGACGGCGCCGGGCGCCGGCGGTGTGAGGCGCAGGGTCATCACCGCCAGCGCGGCGTAGATGAGAATGTCCACCCGCAGCACGGTGGCGGCGCTGAACACCTTGAGAATGGCGATGGCCGGGCCGGCAGCCAGGGTGCCGAGCACGGCCGATCCCAACGCCAGCTTGGAGTTGGCTCCGACCAGCTGCTCGGGCCGGTCGACGACGGCGGGAACGAGGGACGCCTTGGCGACGGTGTAGGTCTTCGACCCGATCAGGGCCACCAGGGCCCAGGGGAACAGCAGGAGGCTGTGCACGTATTTCGCCATGAAGTACACGGCGACGGCTCGGCCCAGGGCCGAGATCAGGACCATGGTCCGGCGTCCGCCCCGGATCCGGTCGATGATGGGGCCGAGGAAGGGGGCGACGACGGCGAAGGGCGCCAGGGTCAGCACCAGCGCCAGCTCCACCCGGGTTCGCGCCGCGGTCAGCGAGATGCTGAAGAACAGCGAACCGGCCAGGGCGATGGGCACGAATGCATCCCCTGCCGCCGACAGCCAGTGGACCGCGGCCAGACGGCCGAACGGCGTGGCCAGGCTCCCCTGGGTCGGCCCCAGTCGCAGGCCGTACCCGAGAAGTTGCCGGCCCCGACGCCGGACCACGTCACGCGAAACCAGCCAAGCGCTCATCTCGAATCAAGCGTAACGTTGTCCGATCAGGTCCTTCCCGCCTCCAGCTTGTAGCCCAGACCGCGAATAGTGGTGATCCGCTGCGGCCGGGACGGGTCGTCCTCGATCTTGCCCCGGAGCCGCTTGACGTGGACGTCCAGGGTCTTGGTGTCGCCCACGTAGTGGGGGCCCCAAACCCGGTCGATGAGGGTCTCGCGGGTCAACACCCGGCCGGCGTTGGTCATGAGCAGGTCGAGCAGCTCGAACTCCTTGAGCGGGAGCGGGACCAGCGCTCCCCGCAGGTGCACCTCGTGGCGCTCCGGGTCGAGGCGGAGCTCGCCGACTTCGAGGACTTCGGCGGCGGATGCCTCCTCCGGGGCGGGAGAACGGCGGAGCACGGCGCGCATGCGCGCCACCAGCTCGCGCAGCCGGTAGGGCTTGGTCACGTAGTCGTCGGCGCCCACTTCGAGGCCCACCACGGTGTCGATCTCGCTGGTCTTGGCCGTCACCATGACGATGGGGACCCGCGACCGCGTGCGCAGCTCGCGGCACACGTCGATGCCCGAGAGACGCGGCAGCCACACGTCGAGCAGCACCAGGTCGGGACGGATGATCTCGAACTGCTCCAACGCCTCGACACCGTCGCGGGCCACGTGCACGAGGAATCCCTCGCGCTTGAGCCCGACCGTCAGGGCGTCCACGAACGATTCCTCGTCCTCGACGATGAGGACGCTCGGCGGATCAGCCACCGGCCACCTCCGGCTCGGCGTCGCCCAGGCGGCGCTGATCGTGGGTGGGCAGCCGGAGGCTGAACGTCGACCCTTCGCCCTCCACCGAGCGCACCCCCACCGTGCCGCCGTGGTTGACGGCGATGTGGCGCACGATGGACAGCCCGAGGCCGGTCCCGCCGGTGGAACGGGAACGGGCCCGGTCGACCCGGTAGAAGCGTTCGAAGATGCGTTCGAGGTCACGCGACGGGATGCCGATGCCGTTGTCGGTGACCGCGATCTCCGCCCATCCGTCGGCGGCAGTCACGTCCACGCTCACCCGCCCGTGATCCTCGGAGTACTTGAGGGCGTTGTCGACCAGGTTGCTGACCGCGGACACCAGGTCGCGACGATCTCCGGGGACGGCGAGCTCGGCCGGGACAGGCGCGACGACCAGTTCGACACTGAGGGTATGGGCCACGTGGCGCAACGGCTGGCTGGCTTCGGCGACCAGCCGCTGCACGGGAACGACGTCCCGGCCGGGCGCGTCATTGACCTCGATGCGCGACAGGTCGAGCAACTCGTCGATGATGCGGCCGAGGCGGCCCGCCTCGGCCGCGACCCGAGCGGAGAGGCGGGTGACCACATCGGGGTCGTCCTCGCCGTCGAGCGTCTCCGCCAGCAGGCTGAGCGCGCCGACCGGGGTCTTCAGCTCGTGGCTGACGTTGGCGACGAAGTCGCGCCGGACGTTCTCCAGCCGGCGCCGCTGCGACACGTCCTCCACAACGGCGACGGCCCCTACCAGGTCGACCGCCGGAGATGGGTGCAGGGTGAGCGGGACCGGCGCGTCGGCGACGAGCTCCGTGGTCCCATCTGCGGCTGGGGCCGCGTCGCCGGCGGACCCTCCGGGCCCGGCGATGCCGGCCAGCAGTCGCAGCGCAGGGGGCGCCTCATCGCCAACCCCGCCGCCCGCCGGCGGGAGGAACAGCGGGTAGGCGCGGATGACCAGGGTCCGGCGCAGGGGGGAGAAGAGCTCCAGGGTCTGCTCCGGCTGACGGCCGGCGCGTGCCTCCCGCAGCGCCTCGGCGACCGCCTGGTCGGCGAGCACGTCGCCGCCCCGCGCCCGTTCGAGCACGCCTGCCTGGGCGTTGCGGTACACCACCACCCCGGTGCCGTCGGAAATGACGATCCCCTGCTCGATATGGTCGAGCGCACCCGCCAGCTGGCTGGCGAGCAGGTCGGCGGCGCCCTGTCGCTGGGCGATCTCTCGGCTGGCCGCTTCGAGCCCCCGCACCACCCCTTCCAGCCCGCCCGCAGTCGCCGGCGGCGTGGCGTCGGAGGCGGTGGGGACGAGTCGGGCGAGCACGGCTTCGAGGCGCCGCTGGAATCCTCGCCGGATCAACTCGCCCTCGCCTCCTCTCGCTCTCTCGTCGCTCTCGCACCCTCTCGCAGCACGGTAGGTTGCGCCAGTGAACGTCGCCGTTGTGTCTGGATGACCTCAGGGTAAACGCATCCTGAACATTCGACGCTGTGGCCGCGGAACGGCCCAAACGGGGGCCCAGTGGATTGCCGGAAGGGCGCGGGTCGGCCATCATCGGTGACGTGCCCGACGAAGTGCTCGTGCGACCCCTCCTGTCATCGACCACCGCCGCCCAGACGACCGCCATCCGCGGCCGAAGAGCCTGCCGAGGCGCTGCCGGTCTCGGTGTTCAAGGTCCACGAGATGTCCTTCTTCTACGGCGACTTCCGGGCCCTGACCGACATCAGCCTCGACATCCACAAGAGCGAGGTGACGGCGTTCATCGGACCGTCCGGGTGCGGCAAGACGACGTTCCTGCGCTGCCTCAACCGGATGAACGACCTGGTGCCGGGCATTCGCCTCGAGGGAAGCGTGCGCTACCACGACCTCGACATCTACCGGGCCGGCGTGAAACCCATCGAGCTGCGCCGCAAGATCGGCATGGTCTTCCAGAAGCCCAACCCGTTCCCCAAGTCCATCTTCGAGAACGTGGCCTTCGCGCCGCGCGCCAGCGGGATCCGGCGGTCCGCGCTCAACGACCTGGTGGAAACCTCCCTGCGCTCCGCGGCCCTGTGGGACGAGGTCAAGGACAAGCTCGGCCAGAGTGCCTTCACCCTCTCGGGCGGCCAGCAACAGCGGCTGTGCATCGCCCGGGCGCTCGCCGTCACGCCCGACGTGATCCTGATGGACGAGCCGTGCTCGGCGCTCGACCCGATCGCCACCGTGCGCATCGAGGAGCTCATGGCCGAGCTCAAGGAGCGCTACACCATCGCCATCGTCACCCACAACATGCAGCAGGCGGCGCGGGTGTCGGACCGCACCGCGTTCTTCACCACCGGCGCCGACCGCTCCGGCGGCCAGCTGGTCGAAGTGGACGCCACCGACAAGATCTTCACCAGTCCCAACGACCAGCGCACCGAGGACTACATCACCGGCCGCTTCGGCTGAGGGGCGGCCGAGGGGAACTCGGGTGACGGAAACCTAGAGCGTCATCCGCTCGGTCATCCGCCGTGATCGCCGGGCGACCAGCCGCCCGGCGAAGATCAACAGGAGCAGCATGATCATCGTCACCGCCGCCGCCGCCGAGGCCAGCGCCTGGGCCCGGGCGCCGGGCTGGCTGATGTCGGTGAAGCTCACGTAGGTCAGGTACGGGACCGAATGGTGGAGCAGGTGGAAGGAGGGGCTGGCATCGGTGAAGTTGGCGGTGAACAGCAGGGGGGCCGTCTCCCCGGTAGAGATGGCCAGGGCGACGATCAGCCCGCTGACGATGCCGGGAATGGCCGGAGGGATCAGGATCGAGCGCACCACCCGAGAGCGGTGCAACCCGAGGCCGGCGCCGCCTTCGCGGAGGACGCTGGGGACCCCGCGCAGCGCCACCTCGGTGGTCCGCACCACGTACGGCAGCACCAGGACGGACAGGGCCAGCACGGCAGCGAGCAGCGAGTACCCCCAATGGAAGCCGACGACGAGGGCGATGTAGCCCACGTAGCCCAAAATGATCGAGGGCACACCGGAGAGGACCTCGGAAAAGAACCGCAACAGCCCACCGAGCCGGGGCGGTGCGAACTCCGCCAGCCAGATCCCGGCCCCGACGCCGACGGTTCCGGCGACGATGAGCACACCGAGAAGGAGCATGAGCGAGCCCAGGATGGCGTTCTGCAACCCGGCGTAGTTGGCCGTGGTCTTGGTCAGCAGCGACCACGACAGCGTCGGCCATGCCTTGTTGAACACGCTGTAGAGCACGGAGATGGCCGGGGCCAGAATGAGAAGGAGGCCGAGCCCGCACAACGACCAGAACACCCAGTCGCGCCCGCGACGCCGCCGATCACGGTGACCACCGCCGAGCAGCGAGGCCGTCGGCTCGGACGGCACCGTCACGTCGGCCACTACACGCCCCGTCCCACGGGCAGACCGGCGCCCGAGAACCGCCGGGTGACGAGACGACCGGCGAAGTTGGTGATCAGGGTGATGACCAGCAGGACCAGGCCGATCTCGGCCAGGGCATGCAAGGCCATGCCGGTGGTGTCCTGCAGGGCGCTGTCCAGCAGGTTGGCGATGGACGCGGCCATGGTGGTGAACCCGGCAAAGATGCTGTGCGGGTACACCCCGTAGACGGTGCCGCTGATCATCAGGACAGCGATCGTCTCCCCCAGCGCCCGGCCCCATCCCAAGAAGGCGGCGGCGATGATCCCGGTGCGGACGAAAGGAAACGTGACCAGCCGGACCGACTCCGACGGCGTCAGCCCCAGCGCCACCGCGCCCTCCCGCGCCGTCCGGGGAACGCCCTGGAGCAGCTCACGCGTGATCGACGCCACGATGGGGATGACCATCACGGTGAGGACCAGCGCAGAGGTCAGCAGGCCCTGGCCGTTGGCGAGAATGCCGCCGCTCAACCACGGGATCCCCAGCCCGGAGATGGCCGGATAGATGTGCTTGGCCAGGAAGGGCCCGAAGGTGAACACGCCCCACAGGCCGAACACCACGCTGGGGATGCCGGCGAGCAGCTGGAGGAAGACGGACAGTCCCCCTTGGAGGCGGGCCGGCAGCCGCTCCACCAGCATGATCGTGCCCCCCACCGAGATGGGCACGGCCAGGGCCAGGGCGATGAGCGACGACACCAGGGTCCCGAAGATCATGGGGCCGATGCCGAAGTGCGAACCGGCGGTGGCGGTGTAGCCGTGCTTGGTGACCGTGCCCCCGCTGTAGGTGTGCCCCAGGTTGAACGCCTTGCCCGTGAAGAACCCCGTGCCGTTGTAGATGATCGACGGGTACGCCGCCTTGATCATCTCGTAGGCGAGGAAGACCAGCGCGGCGGCCGGGAGAAAGGCCAGGACGGCGAGACCGACCCGAGTGATGCGGTCGTTGCGCTCGGCGCGACGAAAGGCCTGTGCGGCGCGGCGCTCGGCGACGTCGGTCGTCAAGGCGCTCCTAGCTACCGATGCTGGCGATGGCGCTGTTCACCTTGGACACGACCGCGGTGGGCAGGGCCTCGAAACTCTCCTTGGACAGCAGGGCCGGGGCCGAACCGCCGGTCGGGCGAGATGGTCCAGGACAGGAAGGTGCGGATGGCACCGGCGGTGTTGGCATCGGACTGCGACTGCTTGACGATCAGGTACTCGAAGTTGACGATCGGGTAGCTGTTGGCTCCGGGGGCGTAGATCAGCGACGCCGCCAGGTTGGCGGGCACGTTGCCCGTCGAGTTGTTGACGGCGTTGAGCACGTCGGCGGTGCTGGGGGTGGTCCATTCGCCGTTCTTGCTCTTGAGCATGGCCTCGCCGAGACCGGCGGAAGTGGCCGAGGACTGGGCGCTGATGCCGACGTAGGCGATGCACCCCGGCGTCCCCTTGCAGGTCTGGACCATGCCCGGGTTGCCGCTGGCGGTGAGCTCGCCACCGACCGACGGCCAGGTCACGGTGGTGCCCAGGTTGGGACCGTTGTTCCATGCCGTGTTGGTGGCGGTCAGGAAGCTGGTGAAGATGAACGTGTCGCCCGAGGAGTCGGAGCGGTGAACCGGGACGATGGTGGTGGCCGGAATGTTGACCCCAGGGTTGAGGGCGGTGATCTTGGGGTCGTTCCACTTGGTGATCCCTCCCATGTAGATCTGGGCGAGCACGTCACCGGTCAGCTTCAGGGGCGTCGTCACCCCCGGCAGGTTGTAGTCGACCGCCTGGGAGGACACGGCCACGGGGATATTGAGCAGCCCGGGATTCTGCTTGACCTGGGCGGCGGACAGATAGGCGTCCGACCCGCCCATGTTGACCGTGCCGGCGATGGCATCGCTGATGCCCTTGCCCGAGCCACCGGCCGCCGGCTGCAGCTTGATGTTCGGGAAGGCGGCGCTGAGGGGGGTGACCAGCTCCTGCAGGTAGGGGTACAGCAGGCTGGAGCCGGATTCGGTCAAGGTCGCCGAGGACGTGGGGTTGGCCGTCACCGGCGTCTTGGCCGCGCCGGTGGACGCCGGGGGGGCGGCGGTGGTCGGCGAGGACGTGCTCTTGCTGCTGCTGCCGCATGCGGCGGCGATCACCATCACGGCGACCGCCAGGAACATCAGCTTCTTCACGGAGTTCTCCAATGTTCGTTGAGTTCGCCTGCGGGCAAGGACGACGCGCCGGCGCCTCGGGGTGGGCCGACACAGCGACCATAAGCAAGCCAGGTAACGCGCAGATGAACGGGTGGTGACCGTCGGGGAGCGAACGACGGGAACAGGGATGGACGCCAACCTGACGTCCCGACCGCGCCCTTTAGTGCGGCTGGCGAGCCTCGGGGTCCCGGGTGAGCTCGACGACATGGGCCGGCAGCTCGCCCCGCACGATGTCACCGATGGTGACGGCCTCGAGCACCGAGCGCAGGCTGGAGCGCACGGCGATCCACACCTCGGCCAGCGGGGCGGCCGCGCCCTCGTAGGCCACCGTCTCCGGGCGCAGGCCGCGCACGCTGGCCAGCGGGCCGTCGGTGGCGCGCACCACCTCGGCGACGGTCACCGCGTCGGCGGGGCGGGCCAGCCGGTAGCCGCCGTCGGTGCCGCGGCGGCTGAGCAGGATCCCCCGCTGGCGCAGCTGGGCCAGGATGCTCTCCAAGAAGCGGGGCGGGATGCGCTGCGACTCGGCCAGCACCTCACCCTTCACCGGGCCGCCCCCGCGGGCGGCCAGCTCGGCGAGGGCGCGCAGGGCGTAGTCCGCCTTGGCCGAGATCTGCACCCGGTTACACGGCCGGAGGCAGGTACGTCGCCCGCACGAACCGGGCGCCGTCGGCTTCCAGGACCCACACGGACCCCTTGGCCTGCCGGGGCCGGGGCCCGAGATCGAGGCGGTCCTCGTCGGCGAGGGGCACGAGGACGTCGGGGATGACATCGCCGTGGGTGCACAGCGCCGCCTTCTCCGTGGCGAGGGAGCGCACCAGCGCCAGCGCCTCGGCGCCGTGGCCCTCGGCCAGCTGGTCGGTGACCTCGACCTTGATGCCGAGCTCCCGGGCCAGTGGCTTCACGGTCTCCACGCAGCGGGTGTAGGGACTGGACAGCACCCGCTGCACCGCCCAACCGTCGAGCTCCCGGACCAGGCCGGCGGCCTGCTTGCGCCCCTTGTTGGTGAGCGGCCGTGCACGGTCGTCACCTTCCCAATCCTTGCGTGATCCGGCCTGGGCGTGACGGATGAGCAGCACCGGCATCGCCACAGTCTGCCAACTGCGGCGACAGGGTGTCGCCCGGGGCCACGATCTAGCGTGGACGGGGATGGCCCGCCCGCCCACGGTCGACGACGCCACCGCCGAGGGCGAGCCTCCGGCCGCCCCGGCGCCGTCGTCCCCGAGCGACGGGAGCGGCGCGGCCAAGCGGTCCCGGGCGCCGATGGGACCCCTGCGACGGGGTGGGCGCGAGGTCGGGCTGGCGTTCATCACGGCAGGCGTCGTGGTCCTGCTCTTCGTCGCCTACCAGCTGGTGGGCACCAACTTCGCCGAGGCCGCCAGCCAGCACAAGCTGGCCCGGGCCTTCCACCAGGCGATCGCCCAACCGGCCCACACGCCGCCCGCGAGCGACACGCCCACCCTGGGCGGCGCGCCCGCCGTCCCGGCGGCGCCGAGCCTACCGGCGGGCGGCGCCATCGCCCACCTGGTGATCCCCAAGATCGGCGTGGACAAGTACGTGGTGCAGGGCATCGACGACAACGACCTGGAGCAGGGGCCCGGCCACTACCCCCAGACCGTCCTGCCCGGCCAGATCGGCAACGCCGCCATCGCCGGCCATCGCACGACCTACGGGGCGCCGTTCTTCCGGCTCAACGAACTGGCGGTCGGCGACCAGATCCAGATCACCAACACCGCCGATCAGCTGTTCACCTACCGCGTGACCTCGTCCATGGTGGTGAGCCCGTCGGACACCTCGGTGCTCAACAACACGCCGGGGGTGGCCACCCTGACGTTGACCACCTGCAACCCCCGCTTCTCGGCCACCAGCCGTCTCATCGTCGTCGGCCAGCTGACCGGCAACCCCCTGCCCGCCCCGCCGGCCAGTCACGCAACCGGCGTGGCCTTTCCGTCTGCGGCCGCGGCCATCAACCTGGGATCGGGCAACGGCGCGGCATGGCCGCCGGTCCTGCTGCTTCGGCGCCGTCGTCCTGGTCGGTTGGATCCTGGTGCGGCTCGCCATCAACCGGACGCGCCGCTGGTCCCGCCTGGGCGCCTACGTGGTCGGCATCGGCGTGCTGCTCGTGCCCCTGTGGTTCCTGTTCGAGAACGCCGCCCGTCTGCTCCCGCAGAACATCTGACCGCTCGGCGCCGTGCGCCGCCCTCAGGGATGCAGCGCCTCGGGCTCGCGCCGGCGCCGGCTCCGGCTGATGGCGAGCTCCTGGAAGAGGCGATGGGCGTTGATCCCGGCGCGCCGTGGAAGCTTGAACCAGGTCCCGTCGGTGCGCAGCTCCCACGCCAGGGCGTCGTCGGCCAGGTCGATGTCGAGCGTCTCCCGCAGGCGGTCCTGCAGTTCCGGCGCCAGCACCGAGACCATGGCCTCGACGCGCCGGTCGAGGTTGCGCTCCATCATGTCGGCCGAGCCGATGTAGTACTCCCCGCCGGCGGGAAGGGTGGCAGGGACGACGGCGTCGTCGTCCGCCGTCACGTCGGATGCCGCGGCCGACGCACCGTTGCCGAAGAAGTAGATGCGCGAGTGCTCCAACCAGCGGCCGACGATGCTGCGCACCCGGATGTTGTCCGACACGCCAGGGACGCCCGGGCGCAGGCAGCAGATGGCTCGGGTGATCAGGTCGATGCGCACGCCGGCCTGCGAGGCCTGGTAGAGGGAGTCGATGATCCCGGGGTCGACCAGGCTGTTGAGCTTCCAGACGATGCGGCCGCGCTCGCCCAGCTCCGTCTCCCGCTCCACCAGGGCCAGGATCCGCTTGCGCAGGGTGAGCGGCGCCACCAGCAGGCGCCGGTACTCGGTGCGCCGGCTGTAGCCGGTGAGGAAGTTGAACAGGTCGCTCAGGTCGGCGCCCAGCTCGGGCGCGGCGGTCAGCAGGCCGAGGTCCTCGTACAGCCGGGCGGTGGACGGGTTGTAGTTGCCGGTGCCGATGTGGCAGTAGCGGCGGATGTGTTCGCCCTCCTGGCGTACGACCAGGGCCGTCTTGGAGTGGGTCTTCAGGCCCACCAGCCCGTAGACGACGTGGACGCCGGCTTCTTCCAGCGCCCGGGCCCAGCCGATGTTGGCCACCTCGTCGCCGCGCGCCTTGAGCTCGACGAGGGCGGCCACCTGCTTGCCCCGCTCGGCGGCGCGGATGAGGGACTGCACGATGGGACTGTCCCCCGAGGTGCGGTACAGGGTCTGCTTGATGGCGAGCACGCCGGGGTCGCGCGACGCCTGCTTGATGAACGCCTCCACGGACGTGGCGAAGCTGTCGTAAGGGTGGTGCACGAGCACGTCCCCGGCGGAGATGGCGGCGAACAGGTCGACGGGTTCGTCGTCGGGTGTCGCCAGGCGCGGCGGCGTGACGGGGACAAACGGCTCGTCTTTCAGGTCGGGACGGTCCAGGGCGTGGACCGCCCACAAGCCGACCAGGTCGAGGGGCCCACGGATGCGGTACACGTCGCGCTCGTCGACGTCGAGCTCCCGGGCGAGCAGGCTGCGCATCTCGTCGGTCATGTCGGCGTCGACCTCGAGGCGGACGGCCCGGCCGAATCGGCGCCGGCGCAGCTCCATCTCCACCGCCGCCAGCAGGTCGTCGGCCTCGTCCTCCTCCAGGGTGAGGTCGGCGTTGCGGGTGACGCGGAACGGATAGTGCTCCACGATCTCCATGCCCGGGAACAAGGTGGCGAGGTGGGCGGCGATGACCTGCTCGAGGGGGACGAAGCGCTCGCCGTCGGGCATGACCAGAAAGCCGGGAAGGAGCGGCGGGACCTTCACCCGGGCGAAGCGACGCTCCCCGTTTCCCGGGTCACGCACGATGACGGCGAGGTTGAGCGACAGGTTGGAGATGTAGGGAAAGGGGTGACCGGGGTCCACGGCGAGCGGGGTGAGCACCGGAAAGATCCGCTCTTCGAACGTGGACTCGAGATAGGCCCGGTCGTCATCATCCAACGACTCCCAGTCGGAGAGGCGGATGCCCTTGGCCGCCAGCTGGGGGACGACGTCGTCGAGGAAGGTGTGCACCCGCCGGTCGACCTGGCGTTCGACTTCGGCGCGGATGGCCTTGAGCTGCTCGGAGGTGGACAGGCCGTCCGGCGCCGTGCCGGACACCCCGGCGGCCTGCTGGTCCTTGAGACCGGCCACCCGGATCTCGAAGAACTCGTCCAGGTTGGAGCAGAAGATGGCCAGGAACTTGACCCGCTCCAACAGCGGCAGCTCGGCCGACTCGGCCAGGGCCAGCACCCGGGAGTTGAAGTCGAGCCACGACAGCTCCCGGTTGATGTAGCGGCGTTGGTCGTCCTCGATGACCGACGGCGCCACCTCGGCGTTGCCGGCGATCCCCAGGCGGGCCGCGGCCGGCGCGGTGGAGGCCGGCTCCTGGGTGACTGCCATGCTCTCACGCTACCGGCCGGTGGCCGGCGCGGTGCCCCCAGGGCTCAGGTCTCGTCGTCGTCGGGGAGGCCGAGGTCCCAGTCCAGCAGCAGGTTCTCCCGCTCGGCGTCGCGCGCCACCCGCTCCCGGTTGCGCCGGAACTGCGGGTCGTGGGGGGGCAGCAGCAGCAGGCGGGCCTGCACCCGCTGGCGGAAGTCCTCGATCACGTTGCGGTCCCCGAAGTCCGAGTCGATCCGCCAGTGCGGCGCCACCGGGCCGAGGTACACGACCCTCACGTGGCCCCGGGGCGGGACCTCCTCTTCCGGCTGGATGTCAGACACACGCGTCAACCCTAGTGTGGCGGCCTCGCTCCCGATGCGTGCGCCCGCAGGCGGTTGGCGGCGCTGATCACCGCGGCCAAGCGAGGCGTCGAGGATGCTGGAGTCCATGCCCACCCCCCACCGCCGCGCCTCGCCGACACCCTCGGCCTCGACGTAGGCCACGGCCGACGCTTCGCTGCCGGCGGAGAGCGCATGCTGGCTGTAGTCCTGCACGGTCATCTCGATCCCCAACGAGTCCCGAATGCCATTGACCAGGGCCTCCACCGGGCCGTTGCCCGCTCCGACAATCGTGCGGTGCTCGCCGTCCACGAGGACCTGGGCGGTGACCCGCGTCGTATTTTCCCCATCCTTTTGTCGCCCACCCGAGGACACCTCGCTGGAGATGAGCCGGATGCCGGCGTCCTCGTCCAGATAGGTGCGGCTGAAGACGTCCCACAGCTCGCCCGGGCGGATCTCGGTCCCGGTCGTCTCCGTCACCTGCTGGACCACCTTGGAGAACTCGATCTGCAGGCGCCGGGGCAGGTCCAGGCCGTGCTCGGCGTCCATCAGGTAGGCGACGCCGCCCTTGCCCGACTGGCTGTTGACCCGGATGATCGCCTCGTAGGTCCGCCCCAGGTGCTTCGGGTCGATGGGCAGGTACGGCACCTCCCAGCTGTCGTAGTCGTCGGTGCCGCCCCCGTCCTCGCCGCTCGGCCGATGGCTGCCATGCCCTTCTTGATGGCGTCCTGGTGGGACCCGGAGAACGCGGTGTAGACCAGGTCGCCGACGTAGGGGTGCCGAGGGTGGACCGGCAGCCGGGTGCAGTGCTCGGCCACCCGGCGCAGCCCGTCGATGTCGTGCAGGTCGAGCGCCGGGTCGACCCCCTGGGCGAAGAGGTTGAGGGCCAGGGTGATCACGTCGACGTTGCCGGTGCGCTCGCCGTTGCCGAACAGCGTCCCTTCCACCCGCTCCGCCCCGGCCAGGGCCGCCAGCTCGGCCGCCGCCACCGCCGTTCCCCGGTCGTTGTGGGGGTGGATGGACAGCACCAGCCGATCCCGGTCCTTGACCCGTCGGGCGAACCACTCGATGACGTCGGCGTACAGGTTGGGCGTGTACATCTCCACGGTGGCCGGCAGGTTCACGATCATCGGGCGCGCCGTGGTCGGTTCGATCACGTCCATGACCGCCTCGCAGATCTCCACCGCGAACTCGGGCTCGGTCCCGGTGAAGCTCTCCGGGCTGTACTCGTAGATGAGCTCGGCGCCCGGCAGCGAGGCTTCGAACTTGCGGCACAGCGCCGCCGCGCCCGTGGCGATGTCGACGATGCCGCTGCGGTCCAGGCCGAACACCACCCGCCGCTGCAGGGTCGGACGTCGAGTTGTAGAAGTGCACGATGGCCCGGCGCGCCCCGTCGAGCGCCTCGAAGGTGCGCTCGATCAGCTCCTCACGGCACTGCACCAGCACCTGGATGGCGACGTCGTCGGGGATCAGGTCGTCGTCGATGAGCTGGCGGATGAAGTCGAAGTCCGTTTGCGACGCCGAAGGGAACCCCACCTCGATCTGCTTGAACCCGGTCTTGACCAGGGCGTCGAAGAGGGCCAGCTTGCGCTCCGGGTCCATGGGATCGATGAGGGCCTGGTTGCCGTCGCGCAGGTCGACGCTGCACCACGTCGGCGCCCGGGTGAGCTGCGCCGACGGCCAGGTGCGGTCGGGAAGCTCGACGGGCACGAACGGCCGGTACTTGTCGAAGGGCATCTCGGGGACCACGACGGGCTGGGGGGGCATGGGAGGCTCCTGGGTTCGGACAGCGAATTCGGGCAACAAAAAAGCCTTCCGGCCCGAGGGCAGGAAGGCTTCGGCGAGCACCGTGATGCGGTGCTCGCCTACAACAGAAGAAGCAGGGTGGTCGGGCGGCGGCAGGCGTCGTCGGTCACGAATCCATCAGTACTCGCCGGCACGGCCGATGTCAAGTTCTGCCCGCTCGTCACCACTGGTACGAAGTTCCTCCGGAGTGGCGACGGATGGCCTGCGAGCGCTCCGGCCGCTCGAACACCGACTGCACCGCCACCCGGCCGGGCCCGACCAGGCGCAGCCACACCGTGCGGTAGGAGTAGGACCGGCTCCACGACACCCCCTGGCTGCGGGGTACTCGAAGTGCAGGTGCATCTGCACGCTCGGGTCCTTGTACAACAGGGCGCTCGGCTGGATGAGGATCGTCTGACCCGGGGCCAGGTCGCGGATGAAGGTGTTGCCCGGCGAGTGCAGCAGCAGCAGGCCCGGACCGCCGCTCGGCCTGGAAGGCGTCCAGGTAGCGGCCGAGGGGGTAGTGCCATTCGGTGTCGTCGCCGCTCTGGGTCGTGAACCAGATGCCCGATTGGTGCCAGTCGTAGCCCACGCTGCCGGTGGCGGCCAGGAACCGGTGCTCGCGCACGACCACGGTCTGGCCGTGCTGGAGGGGCAGGGCGACGATCTCGCCGGGGTGGTCGTCGGAGAGGGCGATGTGGCCAGGTCTTGGTCTCCGGGCCCGCAGCCTGCATCATCACCAGGGGGAGCCCGGCCATCACCCGGTTCCAGCCGCCCTCCATCGACATGGCCTGCATGCGGACCGAGGGCTCGGCCCACAACAGGACGTGGTGGGAGAAGTAGATCCAGTCGTCGCCGGCCAGCCCGAAGTCGGCGGTGGGCACGAACGTGCCCTCGATCTGGCAGGTCGACCGGCCGAACTGGATCCGGGCCATGTCCTTGATGGCCGGCTGCTCCATCCACCCCGAGTCGCTGGCGGGCGCGGACGTCGATCGGTGCCCCGCAGTGGGGGCAGGAGCCGGCGCTCCCGTCGCTGGTCAGCCGGCAGAACCGGCAGGTGTAGGTGGCGGTCAGGTTGCTCATGGCCGCGCCCTCAGCCGCTGTGATGGTGGACGTACATCGACTGGATGCCGACCCGGCCCGGGCCGGTCATCTCCGCCAGGTACATGCCGTGGCGCAGCATGCCCGTCTTCACCTGCATCTGCACCGTGTTCATGGCCACGGTGGAGTCCTTGTAGAGGAAGCCGCCCGGCTCGACGAGGATCTTCTCCCCCGGCTGCAGCGTCCGCTCGAACACGTTGCCGTATCCGTGCAGCAGCAGGATGCCCGGCTCGCCGGTCGTGACGAAGCGGTCCATGTACATGCCCTCGCCGCCGTGGAGGACGTTGGTCATGCCCTTGATGCGCACGAACGAGTAGCTGATCGAGTGGGAGGCCACCAGGAAGGCGTGCTCGCGCACGTCGAGCTCCATCCCCGGATGCAGGGGCAGGACGACCACCTCGCCCGACGCGTCCCGGCAGAACGCCACCCGGCCGGGGCCGTGGGCCAGGGAGATGACGAACGGCATGCCGCCCAGCATCCGCTTCATCCCCCCGCCGGTGGTCATGGCGGACAGTGGGCGCCGATT
Organism: uncultured Actinomycetota bacterium; assembly: GCA_963757175.1. Classification (GTDB taxonomy): domain Bacteria; phylum Actinomycetota; class Acidimicrobiia; order Acidimicrobiales; family Palsa-688; genus CAVWQR01. The sequence continues at coordinate 45,296 of CAVWQR010000001.1, forward strand.
CGTCCTTCCACAGCAGCACGTGATGCTCGAAGAAGACCGAGTCGCCGGGGGCCAGGTTGATCTCGGCCACGGGCACGATCTCGCCCTCGACCTGGCAGACGCTGCTCGAGAAGCGGAACTCGGTCATGTCCCGCAGCCGGGGCGCCTCCCGCCATCCCGAGTCGCTGACCAGGTTGCGCTGGTCGAGCGGTGCGCCGCACGTGGCGCACGTGCTCTGGGTGCCGTCGTTCTGGGACTGGCACCACTGGCATTCGATCCGATCCATCACGCCCTCCCGTTGTCGCTGCCCTGGTCGTGCGGTTTCGTAGCGGCCCGGCGTGGAACCCGGCGAGCCGACCGGCCAGGCGGCAGAAGGTACCAGACCCCTCCCGCCGCCAAGCGGCTGGTAAAGGGAAGGCAAAGACCGGGCAAAGGCCGGGCCCAGGGGAGGGCTCCCCTGCCCTCTGGGCTGTACCCGAGCGGGGGTCCTCAGGTAGCATCAGTTTTCACATCTCGCCCGAACCAGTGGAACACTCGGCCGGCGCTCAGGATGTGCTGGAAGACGTTTCTGGAGGCCTCGAATGTGGAACCTTCAGGAAAAAGCGTCGCAGGTGTAGGGCACTGCGGGAAGGTTCGAGGCATTCCTGTCGAAAGGAGTTCGACGGAGGACTGATGGACACTTCATGGATGAGCGAGGGCAAGTGTCGGGACCTGCCCCCTGAGACGTTCTTCCCCAGCGACGGGGTCGGCGTGGAGCTGGCCCGCCGGGTGTGCGCGGACTGCCCGGTGAAGGCCCCGTGCCTGGAATACGCCCTGGTCAACCGGATCGACCACGGGGTGTGGGGCGGCGCCTCCGAGCGCGAGCGCCGGCGCATCGCCCGACGCCGGCGGGGCGTCACCCAGCTGGTCGCTGACTAACCCGGTCCCGCCCGGTCCCGCGGCGCGGGCAGCGGCCGGTCCCGGCTTTCCGGGCGGCAGCCGGGGTGGGAGCCACGGTGGGACGTGGCCACTCCGGCTGGCCAGAGCCGGGGTTGTGGACCGGATGTCGCGACCGTGCTGCCGATCCGGCCACGTCGCGCCGGCGGGCCGCACAAAGCGGCCACGACGTGTCGTTGCTAGGAGTTGGCCTGTCGCTTGGTGCGCGCTTCGCGCTCTTCGAGCAGGGCGTCGAGCTCGGCCTTGGACAGCGTGACCTTGTCCTCCTGCTGGCCGGTGCTGGCCGAGGGCGGGGCGTCGGCCGCCGTCGGGACCGGACCGGCAGGCCCGGCGCTCACCGCCGGCGGTGGGCTGGGCGGCTCTGCGGTGGACTTGCCTTGCTGCTCGGCCTCGTCGTGCGCCTTGCGGAACTCCTTGCCCGCCATTCCCAGGTTGCGAGCCAGCTTCGGCAGCTGACTCCCCCCGAAGACCACCACCAGCAAGATGATGAGGACGATGAGCCCGTCCTGGCCGAAGATCGTGGCAACCATGAAGGCGATGCTACTCCTCCACACGGGTGTCGGCCCGACAGACCGCTCCGGGTCGGCCCGCCTCTCCTCCGGCCCGCTGTCCGGGCGGACGGTGGGTAGCCCGAGGTGAAACCGGCCGACGGGCAGGGCGAGAACGACGAGGCGCTCCTGGAGTGCGTCATCAACGTCAGCGAAGGCCGTGACGATCTGGTCCTCGCCGTCCTCGCCGAGGCAGGCGGCCCGCGGCTGCTCGATCTGCACCGCGACGCCGACCACCACCGGGCGGTGCTGACCCTGGCCGGCGAGCGGTCGTCCACCGAAGCGGCGGTGCGCGCCGTCGCCACCGCCGCCGTGGACCACATCGACCTGCGCCGCCACGCCGGCGTCCATCCGCGGATCGGTGCGCTCGACGTGGTGCCGTTCGTCGCCTTGGCGCGACCGGCGGGTACCGCCGCCAGCGGCCGGGAGCGGGATGGCACCCTGAGGCCGGGGCGGCTGGCCGACGCGGTGGCGGCACGGGACGGCTTCGCCACCTGGGCGGGCGAGACCCTGGACCTGCCCTGCTTCCCCTACGGCCCGGAGCGCTCGCTGCCCGAGGTGCGTCGCCTGGCGTGGCACGGTCTGGCGCCGACCACCGGGCCGGGGCAGCCCCATCCCTCAGCCGGGGCCTGCGCGGTCGGCGCGCGGGGAGCTCTGGTGGCGTACAACCTGTGGCTCGACGGCGCCGACGCCGACGCCGCCCGGCGGATCGCCGCCGAGCTCAGAGGGCCCTCCGTTCGGGCGCTGGGCCTGGATATCGGAGCCGGTCAGGCGCAGGTGTCGTGCAATCTCATCGATCCCTGGCGGGTCGGCCCCGCGGCTGTCTTCGATGCCGTTGCCAATCGGGCCGCCGTGCACCGCGCCGAGCTGGTCGGTCTCCTCCCCCGGGCCGTGCTGGATGGCGTCCCCCCTGCGTCCTGGGCGCGGCTCGGTCTGTCACCCGACGCCACAATCGAGGCGCGCCTGGACCGCCCGCCGCCCGAGGGGCCACCGGCCGGGCCGCACTAGCCAAGGCGGCCGAAGGGGTCCGATGGGCCACGACCGAGGCCCGCCTCGGAAGGGGCGGGCCTCGGCGGGGAAGTCGACTGGTTCGGAGAAGCTCACCAGCGGGTCGCCGCTGACCATCGGGCGACCCTCACCGGTGCAGCAGGAGGCAGCCCGTCAGGATGCAGTCCCGGCCGCCCGCCGCTCCAGCGCCCGACGCCGGCGGATGCGACGCCGCTCCCGCTCCGACAGGCCGCCCCAGATGCCGAACTTCTCGCCGTTGGCCAGGGCGTGCTCGAGACAGTCCTCGCGGACGACGCACCCGCGGCACACCTCCTTGGCCTCCCTGGTCGAAGCGCCCCGCTCCGGGAAGAACAGGTCGGGATCGACCCCCATGCAGTTGGCTTGCCGCTGCCAGGTCCGATCGTCTGCTCGTAGGAACTGCAGGAGGTCACTCACCGGTTGCTCCCCTCAAACTCGTAGCACCGATGTAACTACAACAATGTGATCTTCGCCCAGTCGGGCTCCGGGCGCAAGTGGAAATCCGTGATTTCTCTGTGATTCCGTGCTAAGCGCGTGGTGGTGGACGCCGCCCGCATGGAAGCCGTCGTCGGCGATATCGCCCTCCAGGAGGTGGATGCGGTCGTCAACGCCGCCAATTCCCGGCTCGCCGGCGGCGGTGGCGTGGATGGCGCCATCCACCGGGCCGCCGGCGCCTCCGCCCTGCACGACGCCTGTGCCGCGCTCGGCGGGTGCGCCACCGGGGACGCCAAGGCGACCCCCGGGTTCGGCCTGCCGGCACGCTGGATCATCCACACCGTCGGGCCCGTCTGGCGGGGCGGGCACCACGGTGAGGCCGAGGCCCTGGCCTCGTGCTACCGCCGGTCGCTCGACGTGGCCGACGAGCTCGGCGCCCGCCGCGTCGCCTTCCCCGCCCTGTCCACGGGGGTTTACGGCTACCCCGCCGACGAGGCGGCTCGCGTCGCCGTGGAGACGCTCGTTGCCCACCCCTCGAAGGTCGAGTTGGTGCGGCTGGTGGCGTTCGATGACGCCACCCTCCGGCGCTATCAGAGCCTCCTGGCCGCCGGCGAGTAGCCCGAGCACCGCTTCGACCTGGCGCCGCTTGTCGTGGCCGCGGCAACGCTGAGCGGTTGGCGCCCCCGGCGCCCGGGTACGAATGGCAACAACCACGACTGCCGGGCGGCAGCGGTGGGTGTTGTGGAGGGAAGCAGGCCATGACCATTGCCATCATCGTGATCGTCGTAGTGGTATTGGCCGTGGTGGCTTTCGCCCTCATCCAGCGCCGGCGCCGCACCGGCGGGGTCATCGCCTCCCGCGGCCGCTCCCGCCGGCGCCCGTCGGGGCCCGGCAACGCCGGACCGAAGCGAACGCCGTGAGCGAGCAACCAACTTCCTCGGCGCCCCCGCCCCAGGACCCGCCCCTCGTGCTGGTCAAGGCCAGCGACCTCCACGGCCTGCCCGTGGTCACCATCACCGGCGGGGAGGCGCTGGCCGACGTCAAGGACGTCGTCTACTCACCCGACGAGGGCCGCCTGCTCGGCTTCACGTTGAACAAGCGGGGCGGGATCTTCGCCGGGCCCCTCAAGACGGCGCTGGGTATCCGGGCGGTGGCGGCCATCGGCCGGGCCGCGGTGATGGTCCCCGACGCCGGCGCCTTGGACGTGCCGCCCGGCGAGGGTGGCGGCGCCGACCGCAACGTGCTGCACAACCAGGTTCTCACCGAGTCCGGCGAACGGCTCGGGGAGGTCAGCGACCTCATCGTCGAGGTCGGCGTGGTCGCCGACGTGGCCGCCTCGGCGGGTGCGGCGGCCGCGGGCGACGTGGTGGGCTACGAGATCGTCGCCGACCCAGCACTGCAGGGCAGGAGCGGGGCGCCACGACAGGACGACAAGGTGCTGTTCATCCCTCTGCCCTACACGCTGGCGGTCTCCGGCGAGAACCTGGTCGTCCCCGCCACGGTGGAGTCCTACATCCGCGATGATCTCTCCGGCTTCGGCGGGGCGGTGAACGACTTCCGGGCGCAGCTCGGTCCTCGCCGGAGCGACGCCCAGGGCGGCCAGTCGTGAGCTCGCTCCGCGAGCTGATCGGCAAGCCGGTGGTGTCCCGGGCCAGCGCGGAGACGATCGGGCCGCTGACCGGCGCCCTGCTCGACGCGTCCCGTGCGGGCATCGTCGCCTGGCAGATCGGCAAGGGACGCAAGGCCCGGTTGGTCGACCACGCCCACGTCGTCGGCATCGGCGAGGCGGCGGTCATGATCGACGAGGAAGCCAGCCTGCGCCAGCCGTCGACGGGGGCGGAGAAGGCGGCAGCCAAAGGGGGACTCGACCTTCTCGGCCACCGGGCGCTGAGCGACGCCGGCGACGATCTCGGCACCGTCGAAGACGCGGACGTCGACGTCGACGCCGGCACCGTTGTGGCCGTCCGCACCGAGCTCACCGAGGCGGCCGGCTCGGCCATGCGGGGGTTCGGAACCTACGCGCTGGTGTTGGGCGGCCCGGAAACGGCCGGCGCGCCGCCCGTCGCGGGATCGGCGCCCGAGACCTGAGCGCCGCCCGGGGCCCGGGCGCCGTCGGATCCTCCGCTGTCGCCGGCGGACGTCTGCTGACCCACCAGGAGCTGGCGCACCTCGTCCTCGGACTCCTTGGTGACCAGGACGATGACCTCGTCGCCGGCCTCGATCACCGTGTCGCCGCGAGGAACCACCACTCGCCGGTCGCGCACCACGGCGACGACGCTGGCGTCGCGGGGCACGCCGAGGTCGGCGATGGCCTTGCCGTTCGCCGGCGTGTCCTTGTCCAGGGTGGCTTCGACCAGGTGGGCGCTGCCCTCGGCGAAGGTGAACAGCCGGACCAGGGTCCCCACCGACACCGCTTCGTCCACCAGGGCGGTCATCAGGTGGGGCGTGGAGACCGCCACGTCGACGCCCCAGGTCTCGTTGAACAGCCAGAGGTTCTTGGGGTGGTTGACCCGGGCGATCACCCGAGGCACGGCGAACTCCTGCTTGGCCAGCAACGAGACGACCAGGTTGTCCTCGTCGTCGCCCGTCGCCGCCACCACCACTTCGGCCTCGCCCACGCCCGCCGCCTGCAAGGTGCTGACTTCGCAGCCGTCCCCCACGTACCACTCGCAGGAAAGCAGGGGCCGGAGGCGCTCCACCAGGTCGAGGTCGGTCTCGATCACCAGGATCTGGTGGCCGCTGCGACACAGGTCGGTCGCCACCGAGAAGCCCACGTTGCCGGCGCCGACGATGGCGACCTTCACCGTCCCGACCCCGTCATCGTCCCGACCCGCCCGTGCCCGCCCGATCCCCGTGGTGGCGGGGCTCGCGGGCCGGGCCGTCGGCGCCGCCTCGACCCCGCCGCCATCGCCGCTCTCGGCGCCGCTGCATCCGCTCCGGCCGCTCCGGCCATCCCGCTCTCGGCCGCTCCGGCCAGGTCCTCGCCCAGCGGCCGGTCTCCGCCGAGGCGCCGCTCGAGCAGGTCGAGGGAGCCCCGGTGCACGCTCAGCAACAGAATGTCGCCCTCCTGGGCGACCAGATCGGGCAGGGCCAGGCGGGCCTGCCCCCGCCGGGTGACGAGGACGGGCCGGAAACGGTCGCCGTCGGCCAGCTCGTCCAGGCGCCGGCCGGCGAACGCCGGGGGCAGCGCCCGCTCCACCAACGACACCTCGCCCGACGGATCGGTCCACGCCGTGGCCGACCGGTCGGGGAACAAGCGTCGCACCACCTGGTCGACGGTCCAGCTGACGGTGGCCACGGTCGGGATCCCCAGGCGCTGGTAGATGACGGCGCGGCGAGGGTCGTAGATGCGGGCGACGACGTGGGGGACGTCGAACATCTCCCGGGCGATGCGCGCCGTGAGAATGTTGGTGTTGTCACCGCTGGTGACGGCGGCCAGGGCGTCGGCCTCTTCGACGCCGGCTTCGCGCAGGTCGTCCTGGTCGAAGCCGAACCCGACCACCGTCTTTCCCCCCCAGTCGGGGGGCAGCCGCCGGAAGGCGACGGGGCGCCGGTCGACGACGCAGACGCTGTGGTCCTGTTCGACCAGACGCAGCGCCAGCTCGGAGCCAACCCGGCCGCAGCCGACGACGATGAAGTGCATCGCGTGCCACCTTTACACACCCGCCGCCCTAGCGATCAGCGCCATCATCGCGCTCAGGCCGGGCGCCGGCGACCCCCGGACCGCTGCGAACGCTTCTGGTCGAGAAAGTCCACGAGGACGTAGTCGCCCAGCGTTTCTGGCGTGGTGAAGAACGCCCGGCCCCGGTTGAGCTGCGTCAGCCGCTCGACGAAGTCGCGCAGGTAGCCGGTGGCGTCGAGCATGAACGTGTTGATGCGGATGCCGTCGCGCGTGGCCCGCTGCACCTCGGTGAGCGTCGCCGTCACCGTCTCCGGCGCCGGCGGGTAGCTGAAGAACGGCTCGCCCCCGGGGAGGATATGGGCGGTCGGCTCCCCGTCGGTGATCATGATGACCTGCTTGGTCCCGCCTCCCTGCTTGGCCAGCATGCGCCGGGCCAGCATCAGGGCGTGCTGCATGTTGGTCCCGTAGGTGTAGTCCCAGGACGCCTCGGGCAGCTGCTCGGGTTTGAGCTCGCGAGCCAGCTCCCCGAAGCCGACGATGCCGAGATAGTCGCGGGGGTACTGGGACGAGATGAGGGCGTGCAGCGCCATGGCCGTCTTCTTGGCGGCCAGGAAGTTGTCGCGCATGGGCATGGACAGGGACAGGTCGACCATGAGGACCGTCGACGTTCGCGTCAGCGATTCGGTCCGTTCGACCTCGAAATCCTCGGGCGAGAGCTCGACGGGGGTGCCGGAGCCGCGCCGGCCGATGGCGTTGCGCACCGTGCGTTCGATGGCGAGGTTGAACGGGTCGCCGAACTCGTACGCCTTGGTCTCGTAGGTGCGCTCGTGCCCGATGCCGACCCGCTCCACCGGATGACGGCCCATGCGGTCCTTCACCAGTTTGGAGAACAGGTCCGACAGGGCGTTCTGCCCGATCTTGCGCACGCCCCTGGGGGTGAGCTCGAGCCGGCCCTCCCGCTGGTCGATGAGCCCGGCGTCGCGCAGCTGCCGGGCCACCGAAGCCAGCTGCTCGAGGCTGCGGGCCGCGTCCGGGCCCAGCATCTCGCTCGCTTGGGACAGGTCCACGTCCGCCAGGGCGCCGGGGCTGCCGGCCGTCGTCATCAGGTTCTCCAGCTGGTCCATCTCGCCCAGCTGGTTCATGACCGACGCCGCCTGGGCCATGCCCAGAGGGTCCTGGCCGCCGAAGTCGAAGCTGCGGTCCCAACCCGCCTGCGGGAAGGCGTTGCGGAGATTGGCGGACAGGCGGTCGACCTGCCAGCGCAGGTCCATGTCCTCGAGGAGCGCTTCGGAGAGGCCCTGCAGCTGGGCCCGCTGCTCGGGCGACATCGAGTTGAGCATGCTCTGCATGGCCGCCATCTGCTGGGCCATCTGCTCGAGCAGCTCGTCGAGGGTTTGGGGGTTGCCGGGGAAGAAGTCGCCGTAGTTGTCCATGAACCGGGCGAAGTCGCCCTCGGTGTCGCGTCCCGCCTCGCGGGCTTCCAGCATCCGGTTGAGGTCGTTGAACATGTCCTTCATGCGCTGGAGCTGCTCGGGCGATACGTCGGACATGGCCCCGGCCATCTGGTTGAACTGGCTCTGCAGCAGCTCGCTGCGCAGCTCCTCCATGAGCTCCTCGAAGCGCCGTTCGGCCTCGGGTGACGTCCAGTCCCGCTGCTGCAGCTCGCGGACCTGGCCGGCGAGGTCGGGGGGGAGCAGGTCGAGCGACAGGCGTCGCTCGGCGGCTGCCTCCTCGGCGATCTCCTGGCGGCGGGGGTCGCCAGAGGCCCGGGCGGTCTCGGCCTGCTGGTCGATGGCCTGACGCTCGGTGTCGAGCACCTCGCGCAGGCGCTCGGCGATGTCGGCGTAGGGCCCGCCCAGGTCGTGGCGCTCGAGCATCTCCTGGCGGCGCTCCCGGAGGCGCTCGAGCAGCTCGCGCATGCCCTGCACGTGCTCGCCGTTGCGGTCCCGGAAGCCGCGCTGCAGGAGCCGCTGCAGCGCCTGGTTGAGATCCCCGTGGGAGAGGAGCTCGTCGTTGATCTCCTCGAAGATGTCGTCGGCGCCGAAGTCGAACCCCACCTGGGTTCCGTCCCAGCGGGAGTAGGTGTACCGGGCCATTACCGCGCAGGCTACGTCAGGGTTGGGGAAAGGGGGCCCGGCTCAGCGGGCCCGGTAGGTGGCCCGGTTGCCCGCCGAGTCCTTGTTGAGACGCTTGGAGAGGTGCAGGCCCTCAAGCAGGAACTCGGTGGCGGCGGCGACCGCGGCGGGCGTCTCCCGTCCGGCGAGGGCCATGACCGGCTGGCGCAGGGCCGGCAACGAGGCCAGCTCCTCGACGAACCGCGGGGAGGCCACGTCGTCGCCGGTGTGGATGACCTTGCCCTCGTCGAAGGCGTCCACCGCCGGGCGGATCTCGGACATGGGGCAGGTCTCCTTGAACACGTCGAGGACGGCCTGGCGCAGGAGCCGTTCGACGACCTGGCCTTCCCGGCTGTCGTCCACCGTCTCGATCTCCACCTTGCCCGAGGTGGACGCCGCCAGCCCGTCCAGGTCGCTCATCCGGGGCACGGCCTCGCCTTCGCCCAGGCGCAGCGCCCGGCGCACGGCGCTGGCCACCAGCGTCTCGTAGTTGCTCACGCTGAGCCGGACCGACACCCCGGAGCGCTGGTTGACGTGCGAGCTGCGGCGGGCCAGGTGCGAGAGGGTGGCGACGATCTGGGCCATGTACGGGGGCACGTCGACGCGGACGTCGGGGGTCTCGAACCGGCGCGCCTCCTGGTCCACCACCGCCAGCTCGGTCTCGACGTCAAGTGGATAGTGAGTGCGGATCTGGGCGCCGAAGCGATCCTTGAGCGGGGTGATGATGCGGCCCCGGTTGGTGTAGTCCTCCGGGTTGGCCGAGGCCACCAGCATCACGTCGAGGGGCAGGCGGATCTTGTAGCCCCGGATCTGCACGTCGCGCTCCTCGAGCACGTTGAGCAGGCCCACCTGGATGCGCTCGGCCAGGTCGGGCAGCTCGTTCATGGCGAAGATGCCCCGGTTGGTGCGGGGCACCAGCCCGTAGTGGAGGGTCAGCTCGTCGGAGAGGTAGCGGCCCTCGGCCACCTTGATGGGGTCGACCTCGCCGATGAGGTCGGCGATCGACGTGTCCGGGGTGGCCAGCTTCTCGCCGAAACGGTCGTCACGGTGCACCCAGTCCAGCGGAGTGTCGTCGCCGCGCTCGGCCACCACGTCGTGGGCGTGGCGCGACACCGGGTGGTAGGGGTCGTCGAGGATCTCCGAGCCGGCGATGATGGGCAGCCACTCGTCGAGCAGTCCGGTCAGCGAGCGGATCATGCGGGTCTTGGCCTGGCCCCGCTCCCCCAGGAAGATGATGTCGTGCCCGGCGAGCAGGGCGTTCTCCAGCTGGGGCAGGACGGTGTCCTCGTAGCCGACCACGCTGTCGACGAGGGGCTCGCCGGCGGCGATGCGCCGGGCGGCGTTGCGCCGCACCTCCTCCTTCACCGGAACCGACTTCCAGCCGGATTCGCGCAGTTGCCCCAGGGTGGCCGGTCGCGAGCTCATGGCGGCCAACCTACCGCCGGCCTCGGCCTTCGCCCCAACGGCCCGGCGAGGCCCTCAGCGCTCCTCGTGTCAGTCCGATACTTCCGGTTCGGGGGTATTTGCGGGGCAAAAGCAGAAACTTCGTACCAGCCGGGGGTAGGAATACGCCAGGCCGCGCGCGAATATCTTCCCCCATGAGCTCGATTGCGCTGCCGGGGGTCACGGCGCCGACGCTCGGCACGGAAGCCGAGCTGGTCCGCGACGCGTCACGCTCGTCCGAGACCGCGTACTCCGAGCTGTACCGACGCCACGCCCAGAGCGGGTGGCGTCTGGCCCAGGCCGTCGCCCTCACCAGTCAGGAAGCCGAGGCCTCGGTGGCCGAGGGCTTCGTGCGCGCCCTGCGGGTCGTCCGCCGGCGCCAGGTGCCGGCCGAGGAGCCCTTCCGCCCGCTGGTGCTGGCGGGCGTGTACCACGCCGCCATCGACCGGCTGCGCCGGGGCGACCAGCCCATGGTCAGCGTCGCCGGGGGCGGCGACCACCCGCTGATGGCCGCCTCCTACCGGAGCATGCCCGAACGGTGGCGCGCCGCGCTGTGGTTGAGCGAGGTCGAGGGGATGGCGGCCGATCGCATCGGGCCCGTGCTGGGCGTGTCCGCGGCCGTGGCCACCCAGCTCGCCGGCCGGGCCAAGAAGGGCCTGACCGAACGGCTGCGCCAGGCCGGCGTCGAGGTCCCCGAGCATCTCGGTCCCGAGCTGCGGGTGCTGGCCGCCACCCTGCCCGCGTCGCTGGCCCAGACGGCCACGTCCACGTGGAAGAAGGCGATCGCCTCCGACCCCACCGACCGCTTCCTGCCATCGCTGGGCTCGCTGGGCGAGCGGGCCAGCCGTCCCATCGCCGGCGTGATCGGCGGGATGCTGGCCCTCGGCCTCATCGGCATCGGCGTCATCGGCCAGGGACCACTGGGCTCGACCAACCCGGCGAGCGCCCCCGGCCCGCCGGGTGCATCCAACGGCATCGGCGTGGTGCAGCACGGCTCCAACGGCTTCTTCACCGGTCTCGGCGGCTCGGACGGCGGGGCGGCGAACTTCCTGCTCGGCCTGGGCGGCGGCCCCGGTGGCTCCGGCGGGGCGGCCAACGCCTCGTTCAACACGCCGGCGCCGGCGCCGACCCCGACTCCTGCCGCGGCCTTCGGCAGCGCCGCCGCGCCCGCCCTGGCCCCCACCGGCGGCGGCGGTGCGGCTGGCGGCGGCGGTACGCCGGGCGCCACCTCGCCCGGCTCCAGCGGTTCCGTCGGCGGCGGCGGTGGCGGCGGCTCGACGGGGACGGCCCCGGGATCGACTGGCGGCGGTGGAGGAGGCGGCGGCAGCACGCCGTCTTCGCCGGGCACCATAAACGTGCCGGGCACCCCCGTCACCCCGCCGGTGACGGTGCAGAATCCGGTGGTCATCAGCACGCCGTCGGGCGGTGGCCTCGGCGTCACCGTCAACAACCCGGTGTCTGCACCCTCATCGCCGGCGACGACCAGCCCGCCGCTGGCCCAGGCCCAGGTGGGCAACCCGACCTGCACCTTCGTCCAACTGAACGTGCTCGGCTTGCAGGCTGGCACCTCCGTCGGGGCCTGCCCGGCCAACGTCGCCGCCGGCTCGACCATCACCCTCAACGTCCTGGGCCAGATCATCAGCCTCTGATCCGCGGCGGCGCCGGTTAGCCTGCGCCGATGGACCTGGGAGGGACCTGGCGGGCCCGGGAGGCGGACGACGCCGGGCGCCGGAGCTTCCCCGACCCTGACCGTTCCGAAGAGGACTGGGACCCTGTGGAGGTCCCGGGCCACTGGCGCAGCACGCCGGCGTTCGCTTCGTCCGATGGGCCGCTGTGGTATCGCCGGCGCTTCGAGCGCCAGGAGCCAGAGCCGGACGGGAAACGCCGGTGGCTGGACTTCGCCGGGATCTTCTACCAGGCCGACGTGTGGCTCGACGGCTCCTACGTGGGCGACACCGAGGGGTACTTCGTTCCCCACAGCTTCGAGATCACCGCTCCCCTCGCCGCCCGGCGCGATCACCTGCTGGCCATCGAGGTGGCCTGCGACCCGGAGACCGACCCGAAGGCCAAGCACAACCTCACCGGCGCCTTCCAGCGCTGGGGCGGCATCGACCAGGCCTGGAACCCGGGGGGGATCTGGGCGCCGGTGACGGTGACCACGACCGGACCGGTTCGTATCCGCAGCTGGTCGGTGAGCTGCCGCGACGCGTCGACGGAGCGGGCCACGTTGGCCTTCGAGGCGGTGCTGGACGCCGGGGAGGCCGGGACCGTCACCCTCGACACCGTCCTGCGCGGCCCGCTGGGCGGCGACGGGGTGGTGGCCGCGTCGAGCAGCGACCAGGCGCTGGCCGCCGGCGCCAACACCGTCCGGTGGCGGCTGCGGGTGGACCGTCCCCGGCTGTGGTGGCCCCGGGGCCTCGGCGAGCAGGCCCTGCACACCGTCGAGCTGACCGTGACCGTCGCCGGCCGGCGCAGCGACCAGCGCACGGTGCGTACCGGGCTGCGCCAGGTCCGCATGCGCGACTTCTCGCTGTCGGTCAACGGCGAGCGGCTCTTCGCCAAGGGCGCCAACCTGGGTCCGACCCGCCGCGCGCTCGGCGAGGCATCGGCGGCCGATCTCTGCGGCGACGTGCGGGCGGCCGTCGACGCCAACTTGAACCTGGTCCGCATCCACGCCCACGTGACCCGGGACGAGGTGTACGACGCCGCCGACCGCGCCGGGCTGCTGGTCTGGCAGGACCTGCCCCTGCAGGGCACCTACCAGGGTGTTCGTCGCGCCGCAGTGCACCAGGCCCGGGCCGCGGTCGAGGTGCTGGGCCACCACCCTCGGTGGTGATCTGGTGCGGCCACAACGAACCCGGGCGCAACCTGGGTGTTCTGCCCACCTGGAGCCGGACCCGCCTGGACACCTCGGTGCGCCGGACGCTGGAGAAGGCGGACGGCTCGCGCCCGGTCGTGGCGCACTCCGGGGTCCCGCCCCACCCCGCGGGGGGCACCGACACCCACGACTATCTGGGCTGGTACCACGGCGACGGGCGGGACCTCCCCGCCCGCCTGGCCCGCTTCCCGGTACTGGCCCGCTGGGTCGGCGAGTTCGGCGCCCAGGCCGTGCCCGAGGCCGCCGGGTTCATGGACCCGCCCTCCTGGCCCGCCCTCGACTGGGAGAGCCTGGCGTCGGTCCACGGGCTGGAAAAAGCGGTCTTCGACCAACGGGTGCCGCCCGCCGAGTATCCCACCTTGCCGTCGTGGCGCCGGGCGACCCAGCGCTACCAGGCCGAGGTCATCCGCTTCCACGTGGAGACGCTGCGGCGGCTCAAGTACCGCCCGACCGGCGGCTTCTGCCAGTTCCTGCTGGCCGACGCCCAGCCCGCCGTCAGCTTCTCCGTTCTCGACCACGAGCGCCGGGCCAAGGCCGGCTACGAGGCCCTGCGCGCCGCCTGCGCGGCCGTGGTCGTGATCGCCGACCGCCCGGCCGCGTCCTACCGGCCCGGCGAGTGGGTACGTCTCGACGTGCACGTGGTCAGCGACCTGCGAGAGCCGCTCACCGCGGCCAGGGTCGAGGCCACCGTGCGCTGGCCCGGTGGTCGACGGCACTGGGGCTTCGACGGAGACGTGGCCGCGGACAGCTGCGCGCGCGTCGGCCGGCTGGCGCTGGCCCTGCCCCGGGACGCCGCCGCCGGTGACATCGACATCGAGCTGACCCTCACCCGCCCCGGCGTGGCCGCGATCACCAACGCCTACCGCAGCCGGGTGGAGGACACGCCCGGGTGACGCGGGGACGGAAGGAGTCGGCGCCGCCCAGGGCGAATCCACCAGCGGTGAATGCGCAGTCCGCCCGCTCGTGGCCGAGCCGAGCGCCGACCGACGGCGAGCTGGACGGCTGGTTGTCGCTGCCCTCCTTCGAGCCCACCGAGGGCGAGCACCTCGAGGAGATCGCCACCTTCGCGTCGCCTCCGGTGCGCGCCCTTGCCGGGGTCGTCCTCGCCGTCCAGGCGTGGCGCGGCAATCCCGGGCTGGCCTGGCCGCTGCGCGCCCTGCGCATCCTGGCCTTCGCCCTGGTGGTGGCCGCCGTCGTCGCCGTCGCCGTGCTGCGGTAGGCCCCAGGCGACCGCCCGAGCAACCTGGGGCTGTTGCTCGGGCGGTCGTACTGGTAGACCTAGAAGCAGTGGCTCGGTTCCTCTCCGCCGCCTGGTTCGACGAGTTGGACCGCGAGCGCGGCGCGCCGTCACCGGGCGAGGCCGCCGCACCGGAGTGCGTGATCGGCCACGTGGTGACGGGCGCACCCGAGGGGGACGTCCGCTACCAGGTGGTGTTGGCGGCGAGCGGACCGCAGGTACAGCGCGGCAACGACGTGCCCACCGACCTCACCTTCACCAGCGACTACCCCACGGCCGCGGCCATCGCCGCCGGCGAGCTGTCGGCCGAAGTGGCGCTGCTCGACGGCAAGGTGCGCGTGTCGGGCAACGTCGCCCAGGCGTCGCCCCACCTGCGCCGTCTCGCCGGCCACGACCTCCTGCCCGCCGCCCTGCGAGCGACGACCACCTCGTAGCCATGCCCGAGTCGGCGACCCCGCACCGCGCCCTCGGCTGGTACCGGGATCCGGCCGATCCCGCCCGGCTGCGCTACTGGGGCGAACGGGGTTGGACCAACCACCGCCGGCCCCGGCCCAGCTGGGACTTCGACAGCGAGGCGTGGTCGCCGCCGGACCCCGACACCGACCCCGACACCCCCGGCGAGGGACCCGTGCTCGAGGGGCCGGTGCGCCCCGCCGAGCTGCCCGCCATCGCCACCGCCGTGTCCAGCGCCCATGATCTGCTGGCGTCGGCCTCGCCGGCCGTCGCCCCCCGGCGTCGCGGCCGGATGGGCCACTCGTCGGCCAGCTGGCACCCCGACACGGCCAGCCGACCGATCGGCTGGAGCAACTCCCGCCGGCCGGTGCTGGTCTTCTGCCTGTTGTCGGTGCTCGCCCTGGTCGCCATGGTGACGACCGTGGACCTGGCCCGACCCAGCTCGCAGCCGGCGTGGCAGCTCTCCGACCAGGCTTTCGTCAGCCAGGCCAACGCGGCGTGCGCCGCCGGCCTGCCGCCGCTGCGCATCACGCCGAGCAGCGGCTCGGCCACGGCCAACGACGCCAAGGGGATCACCGCCCTGGCCGATCGTCTCGGTCACCTGCCGTTGGCCGCCCGCGACCAGCCGGAGGTGTACGCCTGGCTCACCGATTGGCGCACCTACGCCCACGATGCCCAGGCCGCTTCCGGCCCCGGCGACCCCCGGGTGGCCCAGGGGCACCAGGCGGCGGTACGCGCCGACGACTTCGCCGTGGCCAATGAGCTGATCGAATGCACCCTCTCGGCCGCGCCGGACACCAGCGGCGCCCAGCCCTACTGACGCCAGCGCCCGTTCCAGAGGACGCTTCGAGGGAAAGACTTGGTACGCTCCCGCGTTGGTGAGCGGGACCGCAAAGGACGTGGGCAGCGCGTTCGGAGAAAAGGCGGAGGTGGCCTGGGCCGCGCTGGAGCGCATGGGCATCGCCGTGGTCCTCGCCGATGCCGACGGCCGCGTCACCCGGGTGAGCCGGGCGTTCGCCGACCTGTTCGGCCTGTCGCCGGCCGCCATCGAGGGCCACGACTACGAGGGCCTGGCCAGCCCCGCCGAACGCGACCAGCTGTGGGCGACCGGCCAGGTCGAGTTCGAACGCCAGGTCAGCCACCGCGACGGGTCCCCCATCCACGTCCGATTCTCGGCCACGACGATCGGCGACGAGCAGGGCCGGCCCTCGAGCTTTCTCGTGCTGGTCACCAATGTGGACGAGATCGTCACCGCCCAGCAGGCCCTGGCCTCGTCGGAGGAGCGCGCCCGGCGTCTGGTCGACACCTCGCCCATCGGCATCGTCGAGGTCGACGAGGACGGCTCGGTGGTCGCCGTCAACGAGGCGGCCGGCCGCCTGCTCGGGCGGCCACGGAGCGCCATGGTGGGCCAGCCGTTGGCCACCGTCCTGCCCCTGGCGGACGCCGATCTGGCCCAAGCGCCCCCGTCGCCCGACGTCGAGGTGCCGCGTCCGGACGGCACCACCCGCTGGCTGTCGGTCGACCTGGCCTCGCTTCCCGGCCTCGGCGACCGACCCCCCAGGGCGCTGTTCTACCTGGTCGACATCCACGAACGGGTGCTGTTCCAGGCCGCCACCTTCAGCGCCCAGCAGCGGGCCAGGAGGATCGCCGACCTGTCGCCGGACGCCACCTCGGTGGTCGACGACGACGACCTGATCGTGTACGCCAACCCGGCGTTCGCCGAGCTGGTCAAGGTCAGCGACCACCAGGCACTGGCCGGGCGTCGGATGTGGGACTTCATCCCGGCAGGAAGCGTCGAGCGGGCGACCACCCGGCGGAAACTGGCGCGCGCCGGCCGGACGGTACGGGACTCCGAGGAGGAGGTGGTGGCCGCCGACGGATCCACCATTCCCGTGGAGGTGAGCTCCAGCGCCTACGAGCTCGACGGCGAGACGGCCATCCTCTCCGTGCGTCGGGACATCACCGAGCGCCGCCGAGCCGAGGAGACCAGGGCGCTGCTCCGCGCCCGGCAGCGCACCCTGGTGGAAACCCTGGCCGAGGGGGTCTCCCTCTTCGACGTCGACGACACCGGCGAGCTGACCCCGCTGTTCTCGAACCGGGCGGTGTACGAGCTGTTCGGTCTCGACCCGCAGGTCGACCCCAATCCCGACCCGCACTCCATCCACTACATCGACCGGCGCGGCATCCCCCTGGACTACCGGGAGCTGCCGGCCTGGGTCACCGCCCGCACCGGCGAGCCGGTGATCGGCAACGTCTGGGGGGTCCGGCGCGGCCCCGGCGACGACGACATCGTCTGGGTGCGCTCGACGAGCCGACCGGTGGTCGGTCCCGACGGCTCGATGACCGGCGTGGTGGTCAGCATGGTCGACGTGACCGCGGACGAGCGGGCCGGTACGGAAGGTCGCCTCGGCCCAGGCCCGCTTCGCCGCCCTGGTCGAGCACGGCTCCGACACCATCACGGTGATGGATCGGGAGGGCGCCCTGCACTACGCCAGCCCCGCCTTCGAGCACCTCTTCGGCCGGTCGTCGGAGGGGCCGGTGCCCTCCAACCTGTTCGATCTGGTCCACCCCGAGGATCGCGATCACGTCCGGTCCGTGCTCGGCGACCTGGCCGATCGCGCCGGCGGGTTCGTGACCTTCGAGTGCCGGGTGGCCCACGCCGACGGGGACTGGCGCAACGTGGAGATGACCAGCTCCAACCGGCTCGGCGACCCGGACGTGGAGGGCATCGTCATCAACACCCGGGACGTGACCGAACGGGTCAGAGCGGCCAACCGGCTCACGTTCCTCGCCCTCCACGACAGCCTCACCGAGCTTCCCAACCGCACCCTGCTGCTCGACCGCCTCGACCATGCCCTCTCCCGGGCCGGTCGCACCGGCCTGCCCTGCGCCGTGCTGTACCTGGACCTCGACCACTTCAAGCTCATCAACGACTCGCTCGGCCACGCCGCCGGCGACCGCGTCCTGCGTGCCGTCGCCGACCGCCTGCGCGACACCGTGCGCCAAGGCGACAGCGTGGCCCGGCTCAGCGGCGACGAGTTCGTCGTCCTCGCCGAGGAGATCGAATCGCTCGACGCCGCCCTGGAGATCGCCGGCCGCATCCACGAGGTGGTCAGCGAGCCGGTCCAGCTGCCCGAACGCCGGGTGAGCATCGGCTGCAGCCTGGGCATCGCCCTGTCCGGTCGACACCGTCCCGACGCCCTGCTGCAGGAGGCGGACACCGCGCTGTACCGGGCCAAGGCGTCCGGGCGGGGGCGGTGGGCCCTGTACGACGCGGCCATGGGCTCCATGGCCCGCCAACGCCTCGAGACCGAGGACGTGATCCGCACCGCCCTGGAGGAGCAGCGGCTGGTGGCGGTGTTCCAACCGATCGTCGATCTGGTCACGGCCGTCCCGGTGGCGACCGAGGCCCTGGCGCGCATCCGCGACCGGTCGGGCCGGCTCATCCTCCCGGCTGACTTCATCTCCGTGGCCGAGGACTCGGGACAGATCCTCACCCTCGGCGCGCGCATCCTGGACCACGCCTGCGCCCAGCAGGCGGCGTGGGTCCGGCGCTGGGGGGACGGCGCGCCGGCCCGGGTCTCGGTCAACCTCTCCGCCCGCCAGCTGAACTCCCCGGCGCTGGTCACCGAAGTCGAAAACGCGCTCGACCGCCACGATCTCAGCCCCCACCAGCTGTCCCTGGAGCTGACCGAGACCGCGCTCATCGACGCCGGCACCTCCACCCAGCGCAACATCGAGGCGGTGGAAGCCATGGGCGTGGCCCTGGCCATCGACGATTTCGGCACCGGCTGGTCGAGCCTGGGCTACGTCCGCCGTTTCCGGGTCGACACCCTCAAGATCGACCGGAGCTTCGTCTCCGAGCTCGGTCAGGACCCCGATGCCACCGCGGTGGTGCGGGCCGTCATCGGCCTGGGCCGGAGTCTCGGCCTGCGCACGGTGGCCGAGGGTGTGACGACCGAGGACCACGCCCGCATCCTGCGCGAGCCTGGGCTGTGACGCCGCCCAGGGCCACTACTTCGGCCGCCCCGAGCTGCCCGACGCCCTGAGCGAACGGTGGTGGTCGGAGCCGGCCACGACCGCCGGATCGGCGCAAACAGAAGCGCTTCCCGGCGAGTAGTCTCGGCCCCCACGGCACAGGTTCCGACCGGGGGAGGTCCAGGCAGGTGACGCTGTCCGAGGTGATCGACGACGGGTTCCTTTCCAAGTACCGGGCGCTGCTGGACGCCGAGGACGAGGCGTTCGACGAGCTCGAACACGCCTTCGAGGACGGCGACCGGGCGCACTTCGCCGCCGACCTGACCGCGTGGCGCTCCGCCGTCGAGTGCAAGATGCGCTACCTGCACCGCCTCGGCGTCGTCGGGCCTCCCGCCCTCAGCGGCTAGGAGTCGATCAGGCCCAGCTTGCGCACGGCGTCGCGCTCCTCGCCCAGCTCGGCCACGCTGGCGTCGATGCGGGCGCGGGAGAAGTCGTCGATCGCCAGGCCGTCGACGATGCGGTAGCGCCCGCCGGCGCAGGTGACCGGAAACGACGAGATGAGCCCTTCGGGGACGCCGTAGGAGCCGTCGGACGGGATGGCCATCGACACCCACTCGCCTTCCGGGGTGCCGCTCACCCAGTCGTGGACGTGGTCGATGGCCGCGCTCGCCGCCGACGCCGCGCTGGACGACCCCCGGGCCTCGATGATGGCCGCGCCGCGCTTCTGCACGGTGGGGATGAAATCGTCCTCCACCCAGCGCTGGTCGTCGATCACCTCGTGCGCCGGCCGGCCGGCGATACGGGCGTGGAAGAGGTCGGGATACTGGGTGGCGGAGTGGTTGCCCCAGATGGTCATGTTGGTCACCTCGGCCACGGGACGGCCGGAGCGGGCGGCCAGCTGGGCCTTGGCCCGGTTCTGGTCGAGGCGGGTCATGGCCGTGAACCGGTCGGGGGCGATGCCGGGCGCCGACGACTGGGCGATCAGGCAGTTGGTGTTGGCCGGGTTGCCGACCACCAGCACCCGCACGTCGGCGGCGGCATTGTCGGAGAGCGCCCTGCCCTGCACGGTGAAGATGGCGCCGTTGGCCTCCAGCAGGTCGTTGCGCTCCATGCCCTTGGTGCGGGGACGGGCGCCGACCAGGAGGGCCACGTTGACGTCGCCGAACGCCACGTTGGCGTCGTCGGTGGCGACGACGTCGGCCACCAGCGGGAAGGCGCAGTCGTCGAGCTCCATGACCACGCCCCCCAGGGCGCCGAGGGCCGGGGGTATCTCGAGCAGCTGCAGGATCACCGGCTGGTCGGGTCCGAGCAGCTGCCCGCTCGCCACCCGGAAGAGCAGGCTGTAGCCGATCTGGCCGGCGGCACCCGTGACGGCGACACGGACAGGGGCAGCGGGCATCGAACCTCCCAGGTTGGGTAAGGGCTGGAGACTACAGCCGGTCGACGATGGCGCTGGCGAACTCCGACGTCTTGACCTCGGTCGCCCCGTCCATCTGCCGGGCGAAGTCGTAGGTGACGACCTTGTCGGCGATCGTCGCCTCCAGGGCGGTCACGATGTCGTCGGCGGCGTCCTTCCAGCCCAGGTGCTCGAACATGAGCGCGCCCGACAGCAGCACCGATCCGGGGTTGACCTTGTCCTGGCCGGCGTACTTGGGCGCGGTGCCGTGGGTGGCCTCGAAGATCCCGTGGCCGGTCACGTAGTTGATGTTGGCGCCGGGGGCGATGCCGATCCCGCCCACCTGGGCGGCCAGGGCGTCCGACAGGTAGTCGCCGTTGAGGTTGGTGGTGGCGATCACGTCGAACTCCGCAGGCCGCAGCAGAACCTGCTGCAGGGTGATGTCGGCGATGTTGTCCTTGACCAGGATCCGGTCACCGGGGTCGCCGCCGCAGTCGTCCCAGCCCACCGCGACATCGGCGAACTCCTTGCGCACCAGGTCGTAGCCCCAGCGGCGGAAGGCGCCCTCGGTGAACTTCTGGATGTTCCCTTTGTGAACCAGGGTGACGGACTGGCGCTGCCGGGCCACGGCGTAGTCGAGCGCGGCTCGGATCAGGCGCTCCGAACCGGTACGCGAGATGGGCTTGATCCCGATGCCCGAGTCGGGGCGCACGTCCCAGCCGTACTCGTCGTGCAGCATCTCGATGAGCCGTTTCGCCTCCGGGGTGCCCTCTTCCAGCTCGAAGCCGGCGTACACGTCCTCGGTGTTCTCCCGGAAGATGACCATGTCCACCAGGTCGGGGCGCTTCACCGGCGACGGCACGCCCTGGAACCAGCGCACCGGGCGCAGGCACACGTAGAGGTCGAGGATCTTGCGCAGGGCGACGTTGAGCGACCGGAAGCCGCCGCCCACCGGCGTCGTCAGCGGTCCTTTGATGCCGATCAGATAGTCGCGGAACACCTCGACGGTCTCGTCGGGCAGCCAGTCGCCCGTCTCGTCGAAGGCCTTCTGGCCGGCCAGGACCTCTTTCCACTCGATGCGCCGGCCGTAGCGGGCGGCGGCGGCGTCGAGCACCGCCCTGGCCGCCGGCCAGATGTCGACCCCGGTGCCGTCACCTTCGATGAAGGGGATGATCGGCTGGCTCGAGACGCGGAGGGCGCCGTCGTCTCCCATCGTGATCTTGTCGGCCATGGGCTCAGGGTACCGGTTGGACGTCCGACTACTGGCCGGCGCCGGGCGCTCAGTGTTGGTCGCTTCGCACCGCAAGCGGCGCTCAGGCGGCGGGAACCAAACCGAGGCTGGCGAAGATCTCCCGGGTCGCCAGCGAGCGGTTGAGCGTGTAGAAGTGCAGGCCCGGGGCGCCGGCGTCGAGCAGGCCCTGGCACAGCTCGGTGGCCAGCTCGATGCCGGCGCGGCGCACCGAGTCGGGGTCCCCGGCGCGCTCCATGCGCTCGGTCATGGAGGCGGGAACGACGGCGCCGAGCTCGGCCTGCTTGCGCAGGTTGGCCAGCGAGGTCACGGGCATGATCCCGGGGACGACCGGCTTGGCGACGTCCCGGGCGGCGAGATCGTCCATCAGTCCGAGGTACTCGTCGAGGCCGAAGAACATCTGGGTGACGGCGAAGTCGGCGAGCCGCAGCTTGGCTGCCAGATGGTCGCGGTCGGTGGTCAGGTCCGGGGAGTTGGGGTGGCCGGCGGGCTGGGCGGCGACCCCGACGGAGAAGCCGCCGATGGCTCGGGCCAGCTCCACCAGCTGGGTGGCGTGAGCGAGCTCGTTGACCGGCGCGTCGACATCGGTGGGCGGATCCCCGCCCAGGGCCATGAGGTTCTCCACGCCGCCCTTGCGCAGCTCGACGAGGATCTCGGCCAGCTCCAGGCGGGAGTGACCGGCGCAGACGAGATGGGCCATCGGGGTGAGCGACGTGGTGCGCAGCATGCCCACCACCAGGTCCCGGGTCCGCTCGCGCGACGACCGGCCGCCGCGGTAGGTGACCGACACGAACGACGGCTCGTAGCGCTGCAGCTCGCCCAGGGTGCGCACCAGACGGGCGTGCTCCTCGTCGTTGTGGGGCGGGAAGAACTCGAAGCTGAACGTGCGCCCGGCGGCGAGCAGCTCGGCAACTCTGGCCATCACCAAAGCGTAGGCGAGACCTCTAGCGCGCCGCGGAGGCGAAGATGCCCTTGGCCATCAACGACGTCTCCACGTGCCGGCGCCGGTCATACAGTTGGCGGCGGGCGTCGGCGGCGTCTTCGCCGCTGCCGGGGGCGGCGGCCGCCCACTCGACGAGCTGGCACGCCAGGCGCCAGTCGCCGGCGTCGGCCAGCTCCCGGGCCCGGGCCACGAGCCTGTCCGCCCCGCCGGCCAGGCTGGCCACCTCGCCGGCCAGGACGTCGTCGGGCGGTGGCTTGAGCCGGGCCGGGTTCCCGTCCCACCAGCCGCCGTACAGACGCCAGATGTTGCGCACCACGAACTCGGGCTCGTCGTAGAGCGGGCGGAGATAGGGCACGGCCAGGCGGTCGGCGGGGACGGAGACGGTGTGGAGGATCTCGTCGAGGCTGGCGCCGTCGTTCATCATCGCCACCACCGCGGCGACCAGGTCCTCGAGGACCTGGGCCACGTCGCCGAGGACCCGGGCGATGCGGTCCCGGCCGGCGATGGGCAGCCCGTGGGCGGGCAGGAGCAGCTCGGGCCCGAGGCCGATCATCTCCCGCAGCGAAGCCGCCCACTCCGCCGGGTAGCGCTGCACCTTCTGGGGGTTGCCGGCGTTGGGAAAGTTCCAGATCAGGAAGTCCCCGGAGCAGATGGCCCGCAGGTCAGGAAGCCAGGCCCAGGTGTGGTCATCGGTCTCGCCTCGACCGTGACGCAGCTCGATGGCCGCCCCACCGGCGTCGAGCTGCAGGTCGCCGCGGTAGGTCACATCCGGCCAGGCCACGTCGTCGGGAAGGAAGTTGGCCAGAAGGGCTGGCGCCGATCCGGAAGCTCGGATCCCGCAGCCACCCGAACTGGCGGGCGTTGATGCGGGCGTTCCAACCGTCGGTCCGCCGGTAGCGCTCGAGGCGTGCGGGCACCGCCTCGTGGGCCACGAACCGCGGCCGCTCCTTTCCCCTCTTCTCGGCATCGGCGACGAAGGCTCCCGACCCGCCCACGTGGTCCAGGTGCCCGTGGGTGTAGACCACGGTGCGCACCGGCTCGGTGCTCCACGTCCGCAGGGCGTCCACCACTGCCGCCCCCGTCGCCGCCCCCGACGCGTCGAAGACGACCAGCCCGTCCGCCGTTCGCAGGGCGACGGCATGGCTGAAGGACTCGACCACGGCCACGCCGTCGGCCACCTCGGACAGCTCCTGGGTGATGCGGTTGACCGGGACGTCGGCCACGCCTCCGTCGATGATGTGCGCCGACAGCGCCAGCAGGTCAGGCACCGTCGCTACCCCGCGGCCCGGCGCTCGGCGGCGACGATCGTGTTGCGCAGCAGCATGGCGATGGTGGTGACGCCGACGCCGCCCAGGCGGGGCGTGATCCATCCCGCCACCTCGGCGCACGACTCGTCCACGTCGGGCAGCAGCCGGCGCCCCTCCCAGGTGATGCCGCCGCTGATCACGCACGCCCCCGGCCGGACGACGTCGGGCCCGACGATGCCCGGGACGCCGGCGGCGCCGATGAGGATGTCGGCCCGGCGGGCCAGCGCCCCCCAGTCGGGCACGCCGGTGTGGACGACCGTCACCGCGGCGTTGGCCCCCTCCTCCTTGAGCGCCAGGAGCATGGAAAGAGGCCGTCCCAGCGTCGGCCCCCGCCCCACGATCACCACCTGCTTTCCCCGCGGTGGGGATCCCGTAGTGCAGCAGCATGGCCTGGATACCGAGGGGCGTGCCCGGCCGCGGCCGCCCCGGCTCCCCGAGGGCGAGGAACCCCAGGTTGGTGGGGTGCAGACCGTCGGCGTCCTTGGCCGGATCCACCGCGGCCATGGCCGCGTTGAAGTCGAAGCCGGCGGGAACCGGGTTCTGGATGATGAAGGCGTCGATCTCCCGGTCCCGGTTCAGCGTCTCGACCGAGTCCAGCAGATCCGCCTGGCTGGCGGTGGCCGGGATGCGCACGTCGACGCTGACGAAGCCGAGGCGTTCGCACGTCTCGTGCTTGCGAGCCACGTAGCCGGCGCTGGCGGCGTCGTCGCCCACCAGGATCGTCGCCAGCCCCGGGGGGCGGTGGGCGGCGGCCAGCTTGGCGGCGCGTTCGCCCACCTCGGCCAGCACGGCGTCGGCGACCGGCGCCCCGGGCATCAACGTGGCGGTCATGACGGCTCCCTCTCGTCGGCTGATCAGTGCTGGAACTGGCGCTCGCCGGTGAAGACCATGACGATGCCGTGCTCGTTGGCCGCGTCGATCACCTCCTGGTCCCGCACCGACCCGCCGGGCTGGATGACGGCGGCGACGCCGGCCGCGGCCACCGCGTCCAGACCGTCGCGGAAGGGGAAGAAGGCGTCGCTGGCCGCCGCTCCCCCCTTGGCCCGCCCTGCCGCCCGGCCGACGGCCAGCTCGCCGGGCGACACCCGGTTCTGCTGGCCCCCGCCGATGCCCACCGCCATCCCGCCGGCGGCGAGGACGATGGCGTTGGACTTCACCACCGCGCACACCCGCCAGGCCAGCTCGAGGTCGCGCCAGTTGGCCTCGGTGGGCCGGGCGTCGGTCACCACGCTCCAGTCGGCCCGCCCGGTGGCCAGGACGTAGGGCTCCTGGACCAGCCATCCCCCGCTGATCTGGCGCACGTGCCAGCGGTCCGGCGTCGGCGGGGGCGCTTCGAGGACGCGCATGTTCTTGCGCTTGGCCGCGAACAGCTCGAGGGCGGCGGGCTCGTAGGAGGGGGCGATGAGGACGTCGGCCTGGGCGTTGCCGACCATGTCCCGGGCGACGGTCTCGGTCACGGGTGCGCTCAGAGCCACGATGCCACCGAACGCCGACATCGGATCGCATTCGAACGCCCGGTCGTAGGCGGTCACCAGGTCGTCGGCGACGGCCGCCCCGCACGGGTTGGCGTGCTTGACGACCACCGCCACCGCCGGTCCCAGGTCGGCCAGCTGGTGGGCCAGGCGCCAGGCGGCGTCGGCGTCGTAGAGGTTGAGATAGGAGAGGGCCTTGCCGCCATGCTGGGTGACGCCGTCCCACCAGCTGGTGGTGCCCACCTGCCGGTAGCGGGCACCGGCCTGGTGGGGGTTCTCCCCGTAGCGCAGCACGTCGGCCCGCTCCAGGGCCAGGTGCCAGGTGGCCGGCAGCCGGCGGGTGGCGTCGTGCGGCGGCGTCGTGGGCGGTGGCGGGGGCGGCGAGGTCGGCGGTGGCGAACCAGTTGGCGATGGCCGCGTCGTAGGACGCGGTGTGGGCGAAGGCCTTGGCCGCCAGGCGCCGGCGCAGATCGTCACCCAGCCGGCCGGCGGCGCGCAGCTCGTCGACGACGGCGGGGTAGTCGCCGGGATCGACGACGGATCCCACGTGGGCCCAGTTCTTGGCCGCCGCCCGCACCATGGTCGGTCCGCCCACGTCGATCAGCTCGATCGACGGGTTGTCGCCGAAGGGGTAGAGGTTGCACACCACCAGGCCGATGGGCTGGATCCCCTGCCGGGCGAGGTCGTCGCCGTGCGCGGGGTTGTCGAGGTCGGCCAGGATCCCGCCGTGCAGCCGCGGGTGCAGCGTCTTGACCCGCCCGCCGAGCATCTCGGGCGCGCCGGTCAGATCCTCGACCGCCTGGTGGGCGATCCCGGCGTCGGCGAGGGCCCGGGCCGTCCCCCCGCTGGCGATGAGGTCGTGGCCCAGGGTGACGAGCTGGCGGGCCAGGTCCTCCAACCCGGTCTTGTCGTAGACGGACAGCAGAACCCTCACGGGGCGACTCCTAGCGACTCGAGAAAGCGGCTGATGGTCTCGGGGTACAAGCGGCGCTCCACCGCCTTGATCCGCTCGTGGAGCGACGCCTCGGTGTCGTCGTCCCGGACGGGCACCGCCTCCTGGGCGAGGATGGGACCGTCGTCGACATCCTCGGTGGCCACGTGCACCGTGCACCCGGTGACCTTGACGCCGGCGGCGAGGGCGTCGGCCACCGCGTGCCAGCCCTTGAAGGCGGGGAGCAGCGCCGGGTGGGTGTTGAGGATCCGGCCGGGGTAGCGGGCGAAGACCTCAGGGGCGAGAACGGTCCCGAAACCGGCCATGGCCACCACCTCGACGCCGTGGCGCTCCAGCGCCTCCACCACCTGCCGGGTGTAGTCCACACGATCGAAGTCCGACCCGAAACTGGTCCGGGCCACCACGTCGACCTCCACCCCCGCGCCCCGAGCCAGGTCGACCGCCGGGCACGGCCGGTCGACCACCACGGCGGCGAGCGGCAGGCCGGCGTCGAGGATGGCGGCGAGGATGGTGCCGGTGCCCGAGGCCAGCACGCCCAGCCGCACGCCGCGGCCGGACGCGTCCACCCCCGTCAGGGTCCCTCTCCGCGGCTGCTCACACCTCGACGCTAGTGGCTGGCCGGGCGGCCGGCCGGCGGCTAGGGCCGGGCTTCCGCGGCCTCGACCACCCGCCACATGGCCCGCTGCTCGCCGGGCGACATGTGGGGATCCTGCACCTTCAACGCCACCACCTCACGCAGCTGTCCGTTGACGCCGGCGAGGTCGGCGTGGGCCAGGAAGCTGTTGACGAGCAGCGACCGGAACCGGCCCAGGATCGTGCCCCTTCATCCCTCCGCCGGGTATCTCGCCGGCGGCCATCAGGACCCACGCCAAGGCGACGTCCACGGCGGGATCCCCGCTCGCCGCGTTGGGCCAGTCGATCACCACGGGGCCGCGGTCGGCGAGGATCACGTTGAGGGGGTGCAGGTCGAGGTGGACCAGCCGATCACCCCGGCCGATCGGGTGCGGCACCGAGAAAGTCGGGAGCGGGGATCTCGTGCAGCCGGCGGTGCAGCTCGGCCAGCACTGCGCCCTGACGGCGGACCGTCCAGGGGCGACGTCCCAGCGCCTCGACCATCGAAGGTCCGTCGATGCGTTCCATGACCAGGTCGGTGCCGTCGTCGGACAGCTCCTCGACGGCGGGGACCGGGTAGCCGTGGTCGCGCGCGTAGCTCATGGTGCGCGCCTCGCCGGCCATGGACCGCGCCGGGCGGGAACGGCGCAGGACGAGTCCGGGGCCGTACTCGAAGATGTCGGCCTCCCGGCCGGACGCGAGGAGGCGGCCCGGGGCTCTCATCGTGGGCAGCGTAACGAGCGGGGCAGACTGGGGGCGGGGCCGGGCGGCGTGACGGGGCGGCGTGGGCCGGGCGGCGTGATGGGGCGGCGTGGCCCCTCGTGCAGGCGGCGGCGCCGACGTGGCCGGCGCGTCACCACCCCTCGGACAACACGTCCACAAGTGCCGGCGAAACCGGACGAAGAGGCCACGAGGCGCAGGAGCAGGTGACGCCGGCCACGCTTCCGGCCACCATCCGAACGGGAAGCGACCCGCTACCGTCCGGCGTGAGATGGCCTCGCTGCCCCCGCTGCCCCGCTTCTCCGAGCCGTGGCCGACCGATGGCGACGTCACCGTCCGGCCCTGGCGCCGGCGTGACGCCGGCGCCCTGGCGCACATCGCCGCCGACCCGGACGTGGTGCGCTTCACCTATCTCGAGGCCGGGTTCACCGAGAGCGATGCCCGGCGGTGGTTGGCCGCCAGCCGCAACCACTGGGACGGCGGCCTGGCTCGCCTGGCGGTCACCGACACCGCCACCGGCGAGCCGATCGGCGTCATCGGCATCGAGGTCGACTGGCGCCGGCACAGCGCCGAGGCCTTCTACTGGCTGGCGGCGGCGGCGCGCGGGCGGGGGGTGATGACGCGAGCCCTGCGCCTTCTCGCCGACTGGGCGTTCGACCGGGTCGGCATCGAGCGCCTGTTCCTCATCATCGAGCCGGTCAACACCGCGTCCCAGGCCGTCGCCCGCCGGGTGGGGTTCCAGTTCGAGGGCGTGCTGCGCGCCTACGAACCGTTCAAGGGCCGGCGCCCGGACTTCCAGTGCTGGTCGCTCCTGCCCGGCGACCGTTCGGCGTGAACGCTGCCGGGCGTCTAGGACGGCGTCTTGACGATCTCGGCCATGCGCTCGCCGGCTTCGGTGGGGTTCAACGCCACGGTGGCGCCGGCCGCCGACAACGCATCCATCTTGGCCTGCGCCGTCCCCCGCGACCCGGAGACGATGGCGCCGGCGTGGCCCATCTTCTTGCCGGGCGGGGCGGTCACGCCGGCGATGTAGGCGACCACCGGCTTGGCCATCGAGGCCTGGATGAACTCGGCCGCCTTTTCCTCCTCGGAGCCGCCGATCTCCCCGATCATCATGACGGCCTTGGTGTCGGGATCGGCTTCGAACGCACGCAGGCAGTCGATGAAGTTGGTTCCGGGCACCGGGTCGCCGCCGATGCCGACGCAGGTGGTGACGCCGACGTTCATCTGCTTGAGCTCGTAGAGGGCCTGGTAGGTGAGCGTCCCCGAGCGGGAGACGATCCCCACGGGGCCCAGCGTCTGGGCTTCGGAGCCGGCCGGGCTCGCAGGCAAAGCGATCTCGCCGGCGGTGATGCCGATGTTGCACTTGCCGGGGCTGATCACGCCCGGGCAGTTGGGCCCGAGCAGGCGGGTCCCCGGATGCGACGAGGCGAGGATGTTGTACACCCGGGCCTCGTCGTGCGCCGGGATCCCCTCGCTGATGCAGACGACGAACGGCACGCCGGCCTGGGCCGCTTCCAGGATCGCCGCCGCTGCCCCTCGGGGCGGGACCGAGACGAAGCTGGCGTTGGCGCCGGTGACGGCGACCGCCTCGGCGACAGTGTCGAAGACGGGGATCCCCTCCACGTCCTGGCCGCCTTTGCCGGGCGTCACGCCGGCCACGACCTTGGTCCCGTAGGCCCGGTTGCGCAGGGCGTGGAAGCGGCCCTGGCTGCCGGTCAGGCCCTGCACCAGGACACGCGTGCTCTCGTCGACGAAGATGCTCATCAGCTGCCCTCTCCTATCCCGCTCCCGGCGAGGACGACCGCCTCCCGGGCTGCGGCCAACATGGTCGGCGCCGAACGCACCTGGTCGCTTTCGACCTGGGCGAGGATCGCCCGCCCCTCCTCGGCGTTGGTCCCGTCCAGGCGGATGACCATGGGGGCCTTGATCTCGACGCGCCCGAGGGCGGTGACGATCCCGTTGGCCACTTCCTCGCCACGTGTTATCCCGCCGAAGATGTTGATGAAGATGGCCCGGACGTCAGGGTCGGAGCTGATGACCTCCAAGGCGTTGGCCATGACCTCGGCGTTGGCGCCGCCGCCGATGTCGAGGAAGTTCGCCGGCTTGCCGCCCACCTGGTTGACCACGTCGCAGGTGCTCATGGCCAGGCCGGCGCCGTTGGCGATGATGCCGACGTACCCGTCGAGCCCCACGTACTGCAGGCCCTTGGCATGAGCCCGACGTTCGCGCTCGTCGAACTCGTCGATGTCGCGGAACTCGTCCCACTCGGGATGCCGGAAAGCGGCGCTGTCGTCGAGGGTGACCTTGGCGTCGAGGGCGTGGACGCGGTGGTCGGTGGTGAGGATCAGCGGGTTGATCTCGACCAAATCGGCGTCGCCCTCGACGTAGGCGCGGAACAGGTTGAGCAGGATGCCGACGGCGCCATCCCTGGCCTCGGCGTCGAGCCCGGCCTGGTCGACCAGCTGGCGGGCCTGGGCCTCGGTGAAGCCGACGGCGGGGTCGATGTGCAGCCGGGCGATGGCGTCGGGATCGGAGACGGCGACCTCCTCGATGTCCACGCCGCCCCGCGCCGACACCATGGCCAGGTACTGCTTGGCCCCCCGGTCCAGGGTGAAGCTGGCGTAGTACTCCCGGGCGATGTCGGACGCGTGCTCGACCCAGAGCCGGCGCACGACGTGCCCCTTGATGTCCATGCCGAGGATGGCGCCGGCGTGGGTGCGGACCTCGTCGGCGTCCGCGGCCAGCTTGATCCCACCGGCCTTGCCCCGCCCGCCCACTTGGACCTGGGCCTTGACCACGACGGGATACCCCGCCTTGTCGGCTTCGGCCACCGCCTGGTCGACGGTGTCGGCGACACCGCCGGGTGACACCGGGATGCCGAACCGGGCGAAGTACTGCTTGCCCTGGTACTCGAACAGGTCCACGCTCGCTCCTTGTATCCGGGTAGAGATTCGCTCGGGCGCGCCTAGGACGTGGCCCGTTCCCGACTGTCCAGCGCCGCCTCGAGCCAGGCCGAGATGGTCGGAAGCGGGGTACCGGGCGTGAACACCTCGGCCACCCCGGCGTCCTTGAGCTTGGGGATGTCGGCCTCGGGGATGATGCCGCCCCCGATCACCAGTACGTCCTCGGCGTCACGTTCGGCGAGCAGCTCCACCACCCGGGGCACGAGGGTCATGTGGGCGCCGGACAGCAACGACAACCCGACGGCGTCAGCGTCCTCCTGCACCACCGTCTCGACGATCTGCTCCGGCGTCTGGTGCAGCCCGGTGTAGATCACCTCGAACCCCGCCTCGCGCAGCGCCCGGGCGATCACCTTGGCCCCGCGGTCGTGGCCGTCGAGCCCTGGCTTGGCCACCACCACGCGGTACGGACGTTCCATCGGCCTCGATGATAGGCACCGGGGGCGCGCCGCCAGCCAACCCGGGTTGTTACCGAACCCTTACCTGCACCGCGCCGAGGGTTCACCACCGTGTCAGTACGATGCACTTTGGACGAATATGGCTGACTCCCCGAAACCGCCGGGCAACGGCGACGCCTACGACGGTCTCCGCCAGCTCCGTCGTGAGCTCCGCAAGAACGAGGGCGGCGGCGCTCAACCGGGCCCGGGTGGGGGCGACGGCGGCCGCCGGCCGGGACGCCCCCGCCGCGCCCTGCGCCGTTGGCCCCGTCGCACCCTCATCACCGTCAACGTGGTCGTCGCCCTGCTCTTGCTGGGCACGGCCGGGACGTACGGCTACGTGCAATGGCGACTGGGCCAGATCAAGCGGGTGAGCGTGTTCGGCCTCCAGGTCACCGGACACAGCAGCCAGAGCAAGTCCAACGGCGGTTCGATCCCGCCGTTCACCCTCCTCGTCGTCGGCAGCGACACCCGCAACCTGGGGGCGGGCAGCAGCCCGGCCTTCGGCAATTCCGGCAACTCCGGGGTACAGGGCCAGCGCTCGGACAGCATCATCCTCATGCGGGTGAACCCGAAGTACCGCGCCATCGGGCTGCTGTCGATTCCGCGCGACACCCTCGAGCAGGTCCCCGGGTACGGCCTGACCCGGGTCAACACCGCCTTCAACACCGGCAATCCCAACCTGCTGATCCAGGTGCTCAACCAGGATTTCAACATCCAGGTCAACCACTACGCCGAGTTCAACTTCGACACATTCCGCGACGTGGCCAACGCCATCGGCGGGGTGGAGCAGTGGTTCCCCGCGCCCGGGCGCGACGTGAACTCCGACTTCCAGACCACCCCCGCCGGGTGTCAGAACCTGTCGGGCAACCAGGCGCTGGCCTTCGTGCGCTCCCGCGACTACCAGTACTTCCTGAACGGGTCGTGGCACTTCCAGACCGCACCGGAGAGCGACCTGGCCCGCATCCAGCGCCAGCAGTCCTTCGTCCGCGACGCCATCCACAAGGCCAAGAAGGTGGCGCCGACGAACCCGGTGGCGCTCAACGCGGTCATCGGTGGGATCACCAAGAACCTGACCCTCGACAGCGGCTTCTCCAACAGCCTGCTGCTCAACCTGGCCCAGAGGTACCTCAGCGCCAACCTGGCCAGTCTGCCCAGCTGGACCTACCCGACCACCAACTCGGTCCGGCAGTCCGGCGCCCTCGACCCCCTGCCCCAGTCCGACGCCGAGACGGTGCAGGCGTGGCTCAACGTCGGCGTCCCCGCCCCGGCGCCGAGCGCCACCAGCACACCATCGCCGGCGACGACGACGGTCAGTCCCTCGTCGGTCAACATCGAGGTGGAAAACGGCAGCGGGTCCAACGGCCAGGCCGCCACCGCCTCCGGCGACCTGCAGAAGCTCGGTTACAAGACGACGGTCAACTCGGCTTTCTCCAACTTCAACCACCCCAGCAACGTGATCAACTACGCGCCCGACTCGCTGGCCGCGGCCAAGCAGCTCCAGCAGCAGCTCAACGGCGGGGCCACCCTGGTCGAGGACAACAGCCTCACGCCCACCAACTACAACCTCCTGCTGATCACCGGGCAGAGCTACAACGGGGTGAGCGGCGGTTCGGCGTCGTCGAGCACCACGACCACCACCCCGGGCAACAACCCGGCCATCAACGGCTCCACGACGGTCAGCCCGGACTCCTCGACGATCATCAACGGCGTGTACATCCCGCCCGGACTCCAGCCCGGCCAGACACCCCAGACCTGCGGCGAGTAGTCACGCCCGTTTGATCGGCGCCAGGGAGAGCAGCAGCCGCTTCTCCTCGCCCAGCGAAGGGAACCGCACCGTGGCCTCGGCCTTCTCCCCGGCACCGCCGACGTCGGTCACCACTCCCTCGCCCCACTTGGCGTGGACCACCGTGTCGCCCGTCCGCAGGTGCAGCCCCTCGGCGCCCGTGCCCCGCACCGGGGAGGCTTTTCCCCGCCGTATGGCAGCATCCACCATCTGGTCGCGCATCGCCGCCCGGCTGGTCGGCCGGCGCCGGCCGCCGCTGGCGCGTACGAGCGTCTCGGGAATCTCGTTCAGGAACCGGCTCGGGCTGTTGTACTGGGTCTCTCCCCACAGCCCCCGGCACCAGGCGTGCGACAGGTACACGCGGCGCCGGGCCCGGGTGATGCCGACGTAGAACAGCCGGCGTTCCTCCTCCAGCTCGTCGGGCTCGCCCAGGGCGCGCAGGTGAGGGAACACGCCGTCCTCCATCCCGATCATGAACACCACCTCGAACTCCAGGCCCTTGGCCGTGTGCAGGGTCATGAGCGACACCTTGGAGTCATCGCCGTCGAGCTCGTCGGCGTCGCTGACCAGGCTCACCTGCTCCAGGAACGTGTCGAGGTCGCTCGCCTCGCGCGCCGCGCCCATGAGCTCGTCGAGGTTCTCCAAGCGACCGGCCGCCTCCACCCCGCCTTCGGCCTCCAGCTCGGCCCGGTACCCGCTGCGGGTCAGCGCCGCCTCCAGGATGGCCGCCGGGCCCTGCCCGTGGCCTTCGGGGCCGGCCGGGCCCTGCTGGTGGCCTCCGGGGCCGGCCGGGCCCGCCGGCTCACCGTCCTCGGTGTCGTCGGTCCCGGTCGGAATGGCCCGCAGCTCGGCCAGCAGGTGGCGCAGCTCGGCCAGGCCGCGGAGCGCCTTCCCGGTGACCCCGGCCGCCTCGGCGTCGGCCATGGCCTGCTCGAAGGTCGTGCCGCGGTCGCGGGCGTAGCGGTCGAGGCGGCCCAGGCTGGTGTCGCCGACGCCGCGGCGGGGGACGTTGACGACCCGCCGCAGCGACACCTCGTCGGCGGGATTGGCGACGGCCCGCAGGTAGGCCAACGCGTCCCTGACCTCGCGCCGCTCGTAGAAGCCGGCGCCGCCGATGACCCGGTAGGGAATGGACCGTTTCACCAGCGCCTCTTCCACCGCCCGGCTCTGGGCGTTGGTCCGGTAGAACACGGCGAGGTCGCCCCACGCCAACCGGGTGCCGCCGTCGAGCTCGCCCTCCTCGGTGTCGTGCAGGCGGGCGGCTTCGGCGGCCAGCCAGTTG
Source organism: uncultured Actinomycetota bacterium (assembly GCA_963757175.1). Taxonomy (GTDB): domain Bacteria; phylum Actinomycetota; class Acidimicrobiia; order Acidimicrobiales; family Palsa-688; genus CAVWQR01. The sequence goes on from CAVWQR010000001.1 coordinate 79,064, forward strand.
CCCTCGTCGTACTCGTCCTCGGCGTGGTAGCGGGTCACCAGCTCGCCGCCGACCTGCTCGGTCCACAGCGCCTTGGGCTTGCGCATGGCGTTGTTGGCGATGACCGCATTGGCGGCGTTCAGGATGGTGCTGGTCGACCGGTAGTTCTGCTCCAGCTTGATGACGGTGGCGTCGGGGAACGCGTCCTCGAACTGGAGGATGTTGCGGATGTCAGCGCCTCGGAAGCGGTAAATCGACTGGTCGCTGTCTCCGACGACGGAAACGTTGTGGGGGGCGTCGGCCTGGCCGGCGTTGGCCAGGAGGCGGACCAGCTCGTTCTGGGCCCGGTTGGTGTCCTGGTACTCGTCCACCAGGATGTGACGGAACCGCTGCTGGTAATGGGCGGCCACGTCGGGGCAGGCCTGCAGCAGATTGACGGTGACGAGCAGCAGGTCGTCGAAGTCCATGGCGTTGGCCGCGTGCAGCCGGGCCTGGTAGTCGCGGTAGACCTCGGCGATCTTGCGCTCGAAGATCGACCTCGACCGCTGCGAGTAGGTCTCGAAGTCGACCAGGTCGTTCTTGGCCGCGGAGATGGTGGCGTGCACGGAACGGGCGGGGAACTTCTTGGTGTCCAACCCCAGGTCGCGGATCACGTATCCGGTGAGGCGGACGGCGTCGCCCTGGTCGTAGATGGTGAACGACGACTTGTAGCCCAGACGACTGGCGTCACGGCGCAGGATGCGGACACAGGCGCTGTGGAACGTGGACACCCACATGCGCTGGGCCACCGGGCCGATCAGCTGCAGCAGCCGGTTGCGCATCTCCTCGGCCGCCTTGTTGGTGAAGGTGATGGCGAGGATCTCGAACGGGGACACGTGCTGGTCGGCGATCAGCCAGGCGACCCGATGGGTGAGGACGCGGGTCTTGCCCGAACCGGCGCCGGCGACGATGAGCAGCGGGCCACCGGGGTGGATGACCGCCTCCCGCTGCACCGGGTTGAGCCCGTCGAGCAGCGCTCTCCCGCCGGCGTCGGGATGACGGGACGTTGGGGCGTCGCCGGGCGACGGGGAGGCGGCTGCCATGGCCTGAGTCACGGTACCGGACAGGTGTGCCCCTCCCGATGGTGGGCGGGCCGGAGCGGCACCGCCGAAGCGGTACAGCAGGAGCGGCACAGCCGCTTTGCGCGCAGATGTCGGCCCTGGCGGGACGCTGCTCCGCAGTCGCGTGCACTTCTTTGCCTGGAGAGACCATGTTCTGCGCGCGACTCGACAACTGCACACGATAACTGCGCGCAACTGCCCCGACCGGCGCCGGCCCCGCCCCGGCCCAACCGGCGCCCCGCCGGCGCCGGCCCCGGCCCCGGCGCCCCAACCGGCGCCCACCGCCCGCCGCACTAACCCCGGGGCGGGATCTCCTGGACGGCCCAACCGTTGCCGTCGGGGTCGCTGAAGTAGACGAACTTCCCCCACGGGAACTCCTGCATCTCGCTCACCTCGACGCCCCGGCCGGCCAGCTCGGCGCGAGCCGCGTGGATGTCGGTGACCGTCAGCTGCAGGCCCACGACGGAGCCGGGAGCGGCGGACGTGATGCCCTCGCCGAGGGCGATGGAGCACGCCGATCCCGGCGGGGTCAGCTGGACGAACCGCGTGTCCTCGCTGACCCGGATGTCGACGTCAGCGTTGAACCCGGCCGCCTCGGTGTAGAACGCCTTGGCCCGGTCCACGTCGGTGACGGGTACGGCTACCAGCTCGAGTTTGAAGTCCATGGTCCATCATCCTCCCGTGTCGTCAGTGAGGCGACCGTAGACCGCTTTACGGACAGAATCGGTCCGCTATGGGGAACTCGGTGGAGCTCATTCCCATTCGATGGTCCCGGGGGGCTTGGACGTGATGTCGAATGCCACCCGGTTGACCCCCGGCACCTCGTTGATGATGCGGCTGGACAGCCGTTCGAGCACGTCGTAGGGCAGGCGGGCCCAGTCGGCGGTCATGGCGTCGTCGCTGGTCACCGCCCGCACCACGACGGGGTAGGCGTAGGTGCGCTCGTCGCCCATCACCCCCACGGTGCGGACGACAGGCAGCACGGCGAAGCTCTGCCACAGCTCCCGGTACAGCCCGGCGCGGCGGATCTCTTCGGTGACGATGGCGTCGGCGGCCTGCAGCACCGACACCCGCTCGGCGGTCACCGTGCCGACGATGCGCACCGCCAGCCCGGGGCCGGGGAACGGCTGGCGCCACACGATCTCCTCCGGCAGCCCCAGCTCCTCGCCCACGGCGCGGACCTCGTCCTTGAACAGGGCCCGCAACGGCTCCACCAGCTCGAACTGCATGTCGTCGGGGAGGCCGCCGACGTTGTGGTGCGACTTGATCCGGGCCGCGTCCTTGGTGCCCGACTCGATGATGTCGGGGTACAGGGTGCCCTGCACCAGGTAACGGGCGTCGTCCAGGTCGGCGGCGGCCTCCTCGAACACCCGGATGAACGTCTCGCCGATGACCTTGCGCTTGCGTTCGGGGTCGATCACGTCGTCGAGCGCACCCAGGAACCGGTCGGCGGCCTTCACGTGGACCAGGTGGATGTTGAACTGTTCCCGGAACGTGACCTCGACCTGCTCGGCCTCGCCGGCGCGCAGCAGGCCGGTGTCGACGAAGACGCACGTGAGCTGGTCGCCCACCGCCTTGTGCACGAGGGCGGCGGCCACCGCCGAGTCGACCCCGCCGGAGAGCCCGCAGATCACCCGCTCGGAGCCGACCTGGGCCCGGATGGCTTCGACCGACGCCTCGATGACCGAGGTCATCGTCCACGACGGCCGACAGCCGCACACGTCATAGAGGAAACGCTTGAGGATCTCCTGGCCGCCGTGGGTGTGGACGACCTCGGGGTGGAACTGCACGCCGTAGATGGCCCGCGACGGGTCCTCCAGCGCGGCCACGGGCGTGCTGGCGGTGCTGGCCGTCGCCCGGAAACCGTCGGGAACGGCGACGATGCCGTTGAAGTGGCTCATCCACACGTCGAAGGTGGGGGGCACGGCGTCGAAGAGGACCGAGGGCGACGGCCCGTGGGAGGTCAGCGACAGGGCGGTGCGCCCGTACTCGGCCAGGCCGCTGTGATCCACGCCGCCGCCGAGCTGCTGGGCGACGAGCTGGGCGCCGTAGCAGATGCCGAGCACGGGGATGCCGGCCTCGTAGATGCGGGGGTCGAGGGACGGGGCGTCGGCGACGTGCACCGACTTGGGCCCCCCGGAGAGGATGACGCCGGCGGGCCGCCGGGCGCGCAACTCGGCGGCGGTGATGGTGTGGGGGACGATCTCCGAGTACACGTGGGCGTCGCGGACCCGCCGGGCGATGAGCTGGGCGTACTGGGCGCCGAAGTCGACCACCACGACCCGGTCGAAGGCGGGGGGTTCCATGGAGGAGGGGAAAAGCGACCGGGGGGCGGGTCTAGCGCCCCATGCCGATTCCCTGGCTGCGCTGCAGGGCCTTGCCCTCCGTCTGCAGGGCCGGGGCCACCATGATCTCGGCCTTCTGGAATTCCTTCAGCGTCTCGTAGCCGGTGGTCGCCATCGACGTCCGCAGGGCGCCGAACAGGTTGGTGCGGCCGTCGTTCTCGTGGGCGGGCCCGACCAGGATGTCGGCCAGCGATCCCCGGGGGCTGGTCTGCACCCGCGCCCCTCGCGGCAGGTCAGGGTGGAACGTGGCCATCCCCCAGTGGTAACCCCGCCCCGGCGCCTCGTGGGCGGCGGCCAGCGGCGAGCCGATCATCACCGCGTCGGCGCCGCACACGATGGCCTTGGCGATGTCGCCACCGGTCCCCATGCCGCCGTCGGCGATGACGTGGACGTACACCCCGGTCTCGTCCAGGTGCTGGGCCCGGGCCGAGCGGGCGTCGGCGATGGCGGTGGCCTGGGGCACGCCGATGCCCAGCACGCCGCGGCTGGTGCAGGCGTGGCCGGGGCCGACGCCGACGAGGATGCCGACGGCGCCGGTGCGCATGAGGTGGAGGGCGGCCTGGTACGACGCGCAGCCGCCCACGATCACCGGGATGTCGAACTCGCGGATGAAGCGCTTGAGGTTGAGCGGCTCGACCGTCTTGGACACGTGCTCGGCGGAGACGACCGTGCCCTGGATGACGAACAGGTCGAGCTCGGCGTCGAGCAGCTCCTTGGCGTACTGGGCGGTGCGCTGCGGGGTGAGCGACGCGCAGGAGACCACGCCGGCGTCCTTGATCTCACGGATGCGACGGGCGATGAGCTCGGGCTTGATGGGCTCGGTGTAGATCTCCTGCATGCGGGCGGTCGCCTTGTCGACCTCGAGCGAGGCGATCTCCTCGAGCAGGGCGTCGGGGTCCTCGTAGCGGGTCCACACCCCTTCCAGGTTGAGCACCCCGACACCGCCGAGACGCCCGATGGCGATGGCCGATGCCGGGCTGACCACACCGTCCATGGCGGACGCCATGAGCGGCAGCTGGAAGCGGTAGGCGTCGATCTCCCAGCTGATGTCCACGTCTTCGGGGTCGCGCGTGCGCCGGCTGGGGACGATGGCGATGTCATCGAACCCGTAGGCCCTGCGTCCCGACTTGCCCCGCCCGATCTCGATCTCAGCCATGCCGCAGTTTAGGGGGTGGCACGGCGCGAGACGCGCACGTCTATTTCTTGGGGAACAGTCCCGGGTCGGCGCTGACGAGGAACAGGGCGATGACGGCGACGAGCAGCGAAACCAGGCAGAAGGTTCGGGCCAGGCGGCTGGTGCGCACCGCGCCGGGGACGTCGCCGGCCTGGGACCGGTTGACCACCTGCATGGAGAAGTAGACGGCTGCGGCACCGGTCGGCAGGAAGAGGAACAGGGCGACGATCGACTGCCAGAAGTAGGTCGGCGGGCCGCCCTGCGGCGCCCACCCTCCTCCGGGAGGGGATCCGGGCCGGGACAGCCAACCGCCCGGCGAGGGGGCCGCCGGTCCCGGGCCCCACGCACCCGGCGGCGGTGCCGTGGGGGGGGCGTCGGCCGGCGGTGGCGGCCACGCCTGGGGTTCAGGAGGCGGAGGGGGCGGCGCGGGCGTCGGCGTCGAGTCGGCGGGCGCCGGTACCGGTGCCGGGTCCGCGGCGGGCTCGGGAGCAGCCGGGGGCGCCGGGGCCGGCTCCGCCGGCGGGGCGGTGGCCACGGCCTTGTCCGGCTCGGGAGGGGTGGGGCGCATGAGGGACACGGGGGCCACGCCGTCCGCCTGCTGGTTGAGCCGGCCTCGCCGGGTGGGGGCGGGCGCGGGCGCCACCGCCGTCGCCGTGCTGTCGGGGCGACCGAGGAGGCCGCGGCAGCGGGGGCAGCGCTCACCGCCTCCATCGACCCTGGTGCCACAGCGGGGACAAATCACCAGCCCAAGGGTATCGCTGTCGGTCACCCAGACGAGGGCGGGCCGGCCCCTAGCCCGACGGGCGCTGCCCCCACAGCCGGTCCAGCAGCTCGCGCAGCATCCGGGCGGTGGCGCCCCAGACGGTGTCGCCGATCAGCGAGAAGAAGTACATGGGCTGCTCCCCCGGCTCGCCGAGGGGCCAGATCTCCTGGTGGCCCACCCCGTCGGCGAACAGCTCCGACACCGCCACGGCGAACGCCCGCTCCACCTCGGCCGGGTTGGGCACGAGCGTGGGGGCGGCCGGCAGGATCCCGACCACGGGCACGATGGGCGCCGGGTTGCGCGGCGTGACCAGCGGCGACAGGCGGCCGATGACCTCCACCGTCGCCGGCTCGATGCCGACCTCCTCCTGGGCCTCGCGGAGCGCGGCCGCCTCCGGACCCTCCCCGGGGTCCAACCGGCCCCCGGGGAACGACACCTCCCCGGTGTGGGACCGCAGGGTGGCCGCCCGCCGGGTGAGGATCAGGTGGGCGTCGCCGTCAGCGGCGGCGAACACCGGGCACAGCACCGCCGCCGGCCCCGGCGCCTCCGCCGGCAGCTCCCGGTGCAGGGCGCGGACCGGCGCGGTGGCGGGACGGGCGGCGACCGCGGCGCGCACCTCGGCCACCGTCACCCGGCGCGGGGCGCGACCCGCCCAGGGGGGTGCCGGGCCCGGCCGCGCCCCCGGGGGGCGCGGGATCAGCTGCGGGCCGTCCCGAACCCCGTCGGCGTCGAGCTCAGACGACAGGCGTCCACGACTCCGTCGCCGCCGGGGACTCCTCCGCCGCCCCGCCCTCGGGCTCGGGGCTCGGCGGCCTTCTTGGCCTCGACCAGCTGTTCCAGCAGGATCCGCAGCCCGCCGGTCTTCAGGTTGCTGATCACCCGGCCGGGAGGCGTGTCGCCCCGTTCCCACTCCATCCACGCCTCGAGAAGCTTGGCCGGGTCGGGAAGCGGTCGATCCATGGGGCAAGGCTACGGCACGCGCGACGGGACCCGGGCCTGGTGGCCCGGGTCCCGTCAGGTCCGACAGCGGCCGGAGCTACATCATCCCCATGCCGCCCATACCGCCCATGCCACCCATGCCACCACCGCCGGCGGCGGCGGCCGCCGCGGCCGCAGCAGCCGGGTTGGGCTTCTCGGGCTTGTCGGCGACCAGGGCCTCGGTGGTGAGCAGGAGACCGGCGATCGACGCCGCGTTCTGCAGCGCCGAGCGGGTCACCTTGGCCGGGTCGATGACGCCGGCCTTGGCCAGGTCGACGAACTGTCCGGTCAGCGCGTCCAGACCGGTGCCGCCCGTCTCCCGCTCGGCGTGCTCGACGATGACCGAGCCCTCCAAGCCGGCGTTCAAGGCGATCCACTTGAGGGGCTCCTCGAGTGCCTTGCGCACGATGCTGGCGCCGGTGGCCTCGTCACCCTTCAGCTTGCCGATCACCTTGTCGACGGCCGGACGGGTGCGCAGGAGCGCAGTGCCGCCGCCGGCGACCACGCCCTCCTCGATAGCGGCGCGGGTGGCGGACAGGGCGTCCTCGATGCGGTGCTTCTTCTCCTTGAGCTCCACCTCGGTCGCCGCGCCCACCTTGATCAGGGCGACGCCACCGGACAGCTTGGCCAGGCGCTCCTGGAGCTTCTCCCGGTCCCAGTCGGAGTCGGTGTCGTCGATCTCCCGCTTGATCTGGGCGATCCGGCCCTTGACGTCCGCCTCGGCCCCGGCCCCGTCGATGACGGTGGTGTTGTCCTTGTCCACCACCACCTTGCGGGCCCGACCGAGCAGGTCGAGGGTCACGTTCTCCAGCTTGAGGCCGACCTCCTCGGAGATCACCTGGCCGCCGGTGAGCACGGCGATGTCGCCGAGCATGGCCTTGCGCCGGTCACCGAAGCCGGGCGCCTTGACCGACACGGAGGTGAACGTCCCCCGGATCTTGTTGACCACCAGGGTGGCCAGGGCCTCGCCTTCCACGTCCTCGGCGATCAGCAGCAGCGGCTTGCCGCCCTGCATGACCCGCTCCAGCACCGGAACCAGGTCGTGGACGGCGCTGATCTTCTGGTTGGCGATCAGGATCTCCGGCTCGTCGAGGACCGCCTCCTGGCGGTCCTGATCGGTGACGAAGTACGGCGACAGGTAGCCCTTGTCGAACTGCATGCCCTCGGTGAAGTCGAGCTCCAGGCCGAAGGTGTTGGACTCCTCGACGGTGACCACGCCATCCTTGCCCACCTTGTCGATGGCGTTGGCGATGACCTCGCCGATGGAGCCGTCGGCGGCGGAGATGGAGGCGACCTGGGCGATCTCGCTCTTGTCGTCCACGTCCTTGGCCTGGGTCTTGATGGCCCCGACGGCGGCGTCGACCGCCTTGTCGATGCCCCGCTTGAGCGCGGTGGGGCTGGCGCCGGCGGCCACGTTGCGCAGGCCTTCGCGCACGATCGCCTGGGCCAGGACGGTGGCGGTGGTGGTCCCGTCGCCGGCGATGTCGTTGGTCTTGGTGGCCACCTCCTTCACCAGCTGGGCGCCCATGTTCTCGAAGGCGTCCTCCAACTCCACCTCACGGGCGATGGTGACGCCGTCGTTGGTGATGGTCGGCGCGCCGAACTTCTTGTCGATGACCACGTTGCGGCCCTTGGGGCCGAGGGTCACCTTGACCGCGTCGGCCAGCTTGTTGACCCCGGTTTCGAGGCCGCGACGGGCGTTCTCGTCGAACTTGAGCTGCTTGGCCACTACTTCTTCCCTGCCTTCCCTACCTTGGCGAGGACGTCACGGCTGGTCAGGATGAGGAGGTCCTCACCCTCGACGGTGATCTCGGTCCCGCCGTACTTGGAGTACACGACCTTGTCGCCCACGGCGACGTCGAGGGGGATGAGCTCGCCGGAGGTGTCGGCCCGGCGGCCGGGGCCGACGGCCAGGACCTCGCCCTGCTGGGGCTTCTCCTTGGCGGTGTCGGGGATGACGAGGCCCGACGCGGTCTTCTCTTCGGCCTCGCTGGGACGGACGACGATGCGATCGTCGAGGGGCTGCAGGTTCATGGTGGGCGCCTCCATTGGCGGGACGTGGCTTTTAGCACTCTCCACTGACGAGTGCTAACGATAGCAGACTGGGCTGGGCTAGCAACCGGCCCCGTCAGGGGGCGAAGGGCAGGCGCAGGTTGGGGTCGGCGGCGGCACTGAGCGGGGTGGGCCCGTCGGTGCGCAGCCGGTACCAGGCGGTGGCGCCCACCATGGCGGCGTTGTCGGTGCACATGGCCCGGCTGGGGATGAACGCCCGCCGGCCGTCGGCGGCCGCGGCGTCGCTGATGCGCTGGCGCAGCACCGAGTTGGCCGCCACCCCGCCGCCGAGGCAGACGGCCCGGGCACCGGTCCGAGCCGCCGCCGCCCGGGCTTTCCCCACCAACACGTCCACCACGGCCTCCTGGAAGGAGGCGGCCACGTCGGCGGCCGGGGCTTCGGGGTGGGCTCGCACGTGGCGGATCACCGCCGTCTTCAGCCCCGAGAAGGAGAAGTCGAGGCCGCGCCCCGCCAGCCCCCGGGGGAAGGCGATGGCGCCGGGGTCGCCCGAGCGGGCCTGGCGCTCGATGGCGGGGCCGCCCGGGTACCCGAGGCCGAGGAACCGGGCCACCTTGTCGAACGCCTCGCCGGCGGCGTCGTCGATCGTCTGGCCCAGCAGCCGGTAGCTGCCGTCTCTCTCCATGGCCACCAGCAGGGTGTGGCCGCCCGACACCAGAAGGACCACCGCGGGCAGCGCCAGTTCCGGGTCCTCCAGGAAGGCGGCGTGGAGATGGCCCTCCAGGTGGTTGACGCCCACGAACGGCACCCCCCACGCCAGCGAGTAGGCCTTGGCCGCGCTCACGCCCACCAGCAGCGAACCGATCAGACCCGGCCCGATGGTGGCGGCCACGGCGTCCAGGTCGGCGCCGGTCACCTGGGCGCCGCCCATGGCGTCCTCGACCACCGGCGTGAGGGCGTCGATGTGGGCCCGGCCGGCGACCTCCGGTACCACGCCGCCGTAGCGGGCGTGCACGTCGACCTGGCTGCTCACGATCGACGAGCGCACCCGGCGCCCGTCGTCGACCACCGCGGCGGCGGTCTCGTCGCACGAGGTCTCGATGGCGAGGACGGTGGTCACGGGTCCCGGCCCGTCTCCACGCTGGTGGTGCCGCGGACGCCGGCGGCGATCCGAGCGAGGCGGGCGCCGTAGAGGTCGGTGTCGACGTCGTAGGCCCACATGATCAGGGCGTCCTCGTTGACCTCGGCGTAGTAGTTCTTGCGCAGCCCCGCCGGCGCGAACCCGAAGCGCTGGTAGAGCTCCTGGGCGGGCGTGTTGGACACCCGCACCTCCAGGGTGATGTGGCGCAGGCCCCGGGCCCGGGCTTCGCGCGCCAGCTCGAGCAGCAGGCGGGTGCCGATCTGGTGGCGCTGCCAGTCGGGGTCCACCGCGATGTTGGTGACGTGGGCCTCGTCGCCGCTGAACATGAGCCCGGCGTAGCCGACGACGAAGCCGTCGACCCGCGCCGCGATGTAGTAGCGACCGGCCCGCAGGCTGATCTCCGAGAGGTAGAGCGCCAGCGACCACGGGCGGGGGTACACCCGGCCCTCGATGCGCAGCACGCTGCGCAAATGGCGCCGGCGCATGGGGACCAGCTGCACGGCCAGCGTGTCGCCGGCCGCGCCTTCCGCGGGGGGCGGCATGGGCGGCCGGGTCGGCTCAAACACGGCCCACCCCTGCGGGCGTCCGGCGCTCCTCCCAGCCGATGCGGACGTCGGCCTGGCGCAGGTAGAGAGGATGGAGGTCGGCGGCAGCCAGCGTCGCCCCTCGGCCGGCCGCTTCCCGGGCGGCTCGGGCCAGGGTGCGGGCGTCGGGATGGGCCCACTCGACGCCGGCGACGGTCACCGCGCCGCCTGCTGCTCCAGTCAGGATGTCGGCGTAGCGCCGGGCGCCGTCGCCGACGGCGACGACCTCGTCGCCCCACTCGGCCAGCTTGTCGGCCACGACCTCGGGGGGTTCCACGGCCGGCACGGTGACCGGCGCGTCGTCGCCCGGGCGGTAACCGGCCCAGAACACCTCGGCCCGGCGGGCGTCGACCACCGCGGCGACCGGCCCCGTGGCCGGCCGTCCGGCCCGCCACGCCCGGGCCAGCAGGTCGAGGCTGGTGACCCCGACGACGGGGACGTCGAGCGCGGCGGCCAGGGCCTTGGCCGTCGCCACCCCCACGCGCAGGCCGGTGAACAGGCCGGGACCCACGTCGACCGCCACCAGGTCCACCCGCGGCCAGGGGAACGCCGGCCATTTCGGTGAGATGGGCGATCGCCGGCGCGAGGGTCTCGGCGTGTCGGCGCCCGGCGTTGACGACCACCGCGCCGCGAGGGCCGTCGGGGCCGTCCAGCGCCACCGACACCTGCGGGGTGGCCGTGTCGATGGCCAGCACGATCACCGCCCGCCCTCCTCGCCACCGGGGCCCAGGGCGGCTTCCAGCTCGGCGGCCCGGGCCGCCCAGCCGGCGCCGACGGGTTCCACGCCGATCGAGCGTTCGTCGGCGTCGGCGCCGTAGGCCAGGCGCACGTCGAGGTGGTCGGGTCCCAGGGCGGGCGCGGCCCGCTCGCCCCACTCGATGACCGCGCACGCCCCCGCTTCCAGCTGCTCGGGCAGGGCCAGGTCGATGACCTCTTGGAGCTGCTCGAGGCGGTAGACGTCGGCGTGCAGGAGCTCGAAGCCGGCGCCGGTCGGGTAGCTGCGCACCAGGGTGAAGGTGGGGCTGGTCACCACGTCGCCCACGCCCAGACGCCCGGGCCAGACCCTGGGTGAAGGTGGTCTTGCCCGCGCCCAGGTCTCCGCCGAGCAGGACCACGTCGCCCGGCGCCAGCAGCGGCGCCAGGCGGGCCGCCAGCGCCTGGGTGTCCGCCGGCGACGACGAGCGCACCTGCCACCCCTGGCGACGGATGGCGGAGGTCCCTCGCGTCACGCCGGCGCCGCGTCGTTGACGCCGGCGAGCGCCCGCTTGGCCCGCACGAAGTCGGCGCGCATCAACGGGAGGGTGTCGTTGCGGCTCCGCAGGGCGGCGGCGGGGTGGAAGGTGGGCACCAGCCTGATCTCCCGGGTATCGCCGCCGATCTCGCCCTCCTTGCCGCGGTAGGGGTAGGACCGGCCCCGCAGGCCGCGGATGCCCTGCTTGGTGCCGAGCAGGGCCCGGGTGGCGAAGTTGCCGAGGGTCAACAGCACCCGCGGGGCGATGAGGGACACCTGCTCGGCCAGGTACGGCCGGCAGGCGGCCACTTCCTCCGGCTCAGGGTCGCGGTTTCCCGGTGGCCGGCACTTGACCACGTTGGCGATGTAGACCTCGGCCCGGGCCACGCCGACCTCCTCGGCCAGCAGCCGGTCGAGCAGCTCCCCGGACCGGCCCACGAACGGCCGTCCCTGGATGTCCTCGTCGCGGCCCGGCCCTTCGCCCACGACCATCAGGCCGGCGTCGGGGGCGCCTTCGCCGAACACGACGTTGGTCCGCCCGGCAGCGAGGGGACAGCGGGTACAGGACCCGGCCGTGATCGCCAGCTCGTCGAGCGTGGCCATGGCGGTGGATCCTACCGCCCGTCCGCCGGGATCCTGCCCCCGGCCCGGTCAGCCTCCGGTCTCTGCCCCGTTGGTGTCCAACGGGAGGCACAGCCGGCAGAAGTCCTCCCCGAACGGGGTCAGCACGATGCTGCGGCGCACGGTCTTGCCCGTCCGTCCCGCCCGCTTCAAGGCGTCGGTCACCTCGGGCTGGACCTCCACCACCTGGTAGCGGCTGGGATCCTCCAGCGGCTCGTGGGCGAACCAGATCAGCCCCAGACGGGACAGGTTGTCGAGGTAGGCCTTGGTGCGCGCCGCGGTGCGCACCCCGGCGCGCAGCCCGATCATGGACAAACCGCTGGCGACGAGCTCGGATCCGATCCCGAGCGGGCGCGCCGTGCGCACGTCCACCGACGGCTGGGTCCCTTCCGTGGCCAGCAGCCGGAGGATGCGGGCCTCGTCGGGCGCCAGCTCGTCGAGGATGCGACCGTAGGCCGGGTGGATGGCGTCGTCCTGGCCGATGCTGGCCGACGCCGTGAGCAGCTCCGCCCCCCGGGCCCGCAGCTGGGCGGCGGTGAGCCCGGTGTGACCGTTGGCGCCGGCCCCGGCCGGGGCGCCTCGTGCGTTGGTGGCGGCCGTCTCGTGCAGCGGGGGGAGCCCGAGGGCCTGGCGGGCGACGGTGCGGAGTCCGACCACGCCCTGCTGGACGAGCTGGGCGGGCGGCTGCCCGGAGGCGGCGCCGCGGACCAGGTCCTGGGTGAGGTCCACGGACCGGGCCACGCTCCAGCCCATGATCCGCCAGGTCGAGGTCACCGCCACCCGCGCCAGCCCGGGAGCCGCACGGAGCAGGGTGCTGGCACCGTCGCCGGCGGGCGTCGACGGTTCCATCACACCCCGAAGATGGCCAGATGGAGGAGCCCGGCACCGAAGCCGAGCACCCCGCCGTGCACGAACAACAGCCACTCGTCCTGCTTGATCGCCGACCGCAGCAGCTCGCAGAACTGGTCGCTGGGGAGCTTGCGCATCTGGGCGCTGACGAAGGTGCGGATCCTGCTGGCCTGCTCGCGGTTGAGCTCCTCGTCGTCGAAGGCCACCAGGTCGACCGCCTCGGTCGCGAACGACTCGCGGATCCGGTCGTAGTGCTGGGTGCCGATGGCGACGCGCGCCAGGGTGCTCACCCGACCGAGGGAGCGGTCGACCTCGGGGCGCAGCTTGTCCTCGAGCAGCAGGCGGGTCCGGTCCGACCGGGGGCCGTGCAGCAGCTCCCAGCCCACGTTGCGCAGGTTGATGACCTCGTCGGCGATCATGTTGCCGAAGACGTCGCTCACCTCGGGCTGCCGTCTCAGGAACAGCCCCAGGAAGGTGAACGGGCCGATCCGGCGGGGGAACACGGGCTCGAAGATCATCCGGATCCCCACGTAGTTGACGACATAGCCGATGAGCACGCCGCCGAGGGGCAGCACCCACCAGTCGGGGACGGCGCGCAGCACGAGGACGAGCAGCACGCCGAGGGGCAGGCCCAGGTAGAACCCGAAACGCTGCATGAAGCCCAGCTCCTGCCGGCCGACGTCGCGGAGCAGGACGTTCATGCGCTCGGGATGCGCCTGGAAGTAGCGGATCACCATGAGCTTGGCGTCGATGAGCTGCTCGACGTGCCTGCCGAGCTCGTCGGTGAGCTCGTGGGCGACGCGGGGGAGCTGCTCCTCGACGCGCCCGTGGACCGCCTCCTTGACCGACGGCGGCAGGTCCCGCCACAGCCCGGGATGCTCCCGCTCGATGATCCGGTCGACCATGGCGTGCAGTTCCAGCGTGGAGGTGGCCACCAGATGGTCGGCGATCTTGTCCGGGTCGAGCTGGTGGTAGAAGTCGGCGATGCTGCCCACCTTGGCCAGCGCCTTGTCCACGGCGATGCTGGCCATCTTGTCGACCCGCGACGGGACGATGCCCTGCCACCCGAACCGGCCGCCGGTGGCAAGGGCGGGCAGGACCTGCACCCGGCGGGGGAGGAACGGGTACAGGAAGGCCAGGCCGGGGATCCGCACGCCGCGGAACCGGATGGGGCTGAACAGCATGACCACCCCCGACCAGTTGGTTATGTAGCCGATCACCCCGGTGAAGAGCGGCACGGTGATCAGGTCGGCGAGGAACGACTTGTTCGCGGCCAGGATCATCGCTCCCCTCCCTGTCGAGAAGAATGCCGCGATTACGCCGTGGGGAGAGGTTCGCCGGCAGGGCCGGGACGTCCTGCCGCCGGGCCCGAGCGGCCGAGAGCGGGGTTACGGAGCACCGGCGGCTCGGCGCACCGCGTCCTCGACCGCGGCGGTGGCGAGCAGCCGCACCCGGGTGACGCCCGCCTCCACCTGGCCCGTGGCCGCCGCCACCAGGCCGTCGCCGTCGCCGGCGGTGTGGACCGGGTCCAGCGCCCGGGCCAGGCCGTCGTGCCCCGACTGGGCCACGCCGAGGCAGGCGATCTTGTCCAGTCGGGCGTTGGTCACCACCACCCCGATCGTCGTCGCTTGCCGGCCGGGCCCGGGCGGTGCGGGGAGATGACCGAGGTCCTCGTCGGTCATGACCCGGTCGCGGTGGAGGGGGACGGTTTCACCGACGGCGTTGACGACCACCAATGCGCCCACGACCACGTTGCCCTCGGAGCGTTCGGCCACCCCGACGCCCCCGGGCCGCCGCCCGTCGGGTCCCCGCCACCGGGCGACGGTTGCCCCCGTCCCGGCACCCACCATCCCCGCCGAGGCCGACACTGGTCCCGGCCACGGCGCGGCGGCGGCGCAGGCGGCGTAGCCCTCGGTCGGCCCGGGGCGGACGCCGGCGTCGCCCACGTCGAGGTCGTACAGGACGAGGCCCACGACGATCGGCACCCGTCCGGCGGAGGTGACCCACCCCCGGCCACGCTCCTCGCACCACCGCATGACCCCGTCGGCCGCGGCCAGGCCGAAAGCCGAGCCGCCGGTCAGGACCACCGCGTCGATCCGGTCGACCGTGCGCTCGGGCGCCAGCAGCGCCCATTCGCGGGTCCCCGGCGCCCCGCCGCGCGCCTCGCCCGACGCCACCGTCCCCTCGGGCAGGAGCACCACGCTGCAGCCGGTCCGGGCCCGGGCATCGGTCCAGTGGCCGACCCGCACCCCGGAAAGCAACGCCGTCTGGGGCCCGGTCACCGCACCGGCGCGGGCGCCGATGCCGGCGCCCCGTCGCCCGCCACGGGCACGTCGGCGCGCGCCAGAAGCTGGCGGATGGCGGCGTCGACCTCCTCCGGTCGTTCGAGCATGGCCATGTGGCCGCAACCGGGCAGCACCACCAGCTCGGCGGTGGGGATGGAGCCGACCAGGCGCCGGGCGTGGCCCACCGGGGTCATCACGTCCCGGCCCCCGACGATGACCGTGGTGGGCAGCGAGACTTCGCGCAGCGTCGCCGTCTCGTTGACCCTGGCGATCTCGACGACCAGCTCGGCGCACACCCGCAGCGGAACGCGCGACGTGATCTGGCGGGTGAGGTCGACGTCAGCGACGTCGGGGGCGGCGCCGAACACGGCCAGGGTCAGCAGGTAGCTGAGATCGGAGTCCGGGAGCGTCTGGCCGGGCAGCCGGCTGGCCAACCACGCGGCCCGGCTGGTGACCGGTCGGGCGGCACCCAGCACGGTGCCGAGGCCGGGAATGCCCCGGCCGCCCGCCGGCAGCGCCGAAGTCGACATCAGCCCGAGGGCGGCAACCCGCCCCCCGGGGGCGGCCAGCTCGGGGTGGTCGGCGAGCAGGCGCAGGGCCACCATGCCGCCGAGCGAATGGCCGACCAACACCCCGCCGCGCACGTCGAGGCGGTCGAGGACCTCGTGCAGATCCGCCGCCAGCCGGGCGAGGGTCAGGCCCTCGCCGCCGATGGTGGAGTCTCCGTGGCCGCGCTGGTCGTAGGCGATGATGCGGCCGTCGCCAGCGAGGTCGCCCATCTGGCGGTGCCAGCACTGCGAGGAGAGGGCCACGCCGTGCACCAGCACGACGGGGCGGCCGTGGCCGCGTTCGACCACCCGCAGCTCGGCGCCATCGGAGGCGACGACGACGCGGGGGGGCACCGAGGTCATGTCGGCCGTTCCCGCGCCCTCGGGGTGGCGCGAGCGACGACGGGCGCGGCCCACGTAGACCCGTTCGGCGACCACCCCGCCGGCGAGGCCGGCGCCGGCCACGCCCAGGGCGATGAGGTTGGCCCGCCGGGTCACCGGGCAGCCGACCCGTGGTGGACCCGCGGCACCCGCGGCCCCAGGCCGCAGACCACCTCGTAGGAGATGGTGTCCATCGTGGCGGCCCAGTCCCACGCCGACACCGACTCGTCACCCTGCCGGCCGATGAGGACGACCTCGTCGCCCACGGCGACCTCGGCGTCCGGGCCGCAGTCGACGACGAACTGGTCCATGGTGACGGTGCCGGCGACCGGGCACCGCCGTCCGCCGATGAGCACCTGGCCGCCGGCGAGCCCGTAGCGGCGGGGGACGCCGTCGGCGTAGCCGAGCGGGACGGTGGCCACGACGGCGCGTTCCGGCAGGCGGTAGCGCAGGCCGTAGGAGACCCGCTCGCCGGCCTCCAGCGTCTTGACGTGCGAGACCCGGGCGCGCAGGGCGAGGGCGGGCCGCAGAGCGGCAACGGTGGCGTCGCCCAGGCCGTCGGCGCAGGGCGCCAGGCCGTACAGGGCGATGCCGCAGCGCACGAGCGACATCCGGGCCGCCGGGTGCCACAGCGCGCCCGCCGAGTTGGCGGCGTGGATCATCGGCGGGCGTATGCCCGCGTCCGCCAGCTCGGCCAGCACCCGCCGGAAACGCTCCAGTTGGCCGGCGGTGTAGGCGTCGTCGGGCTCGTCGGCCACGGCGAAGTGGGTGAACACGCCTTCCAGGTCCAAGGCGTCGCTGGCGGCGACGGCGGACGCCAGGCCGACGGCGTCGGCGGGCGCGGCGCCCACCCGGTGCATGCCGGTGTCCACCTTCAGATGGACCCGCAGCCGGCGGCCGGCCGCGTCCGCAGCGTGGGCGGCGGCTTCGACTCCGGTGGTGGTGTCCAGCGTCGGGGTCAGCCCGCCGGCGACGACGTCGGCCATGGCCTCCGGGGCGGGCTGGGACAGCAGCAGGACGGGGGCGTCGATCCCTGCCTCGCGCAGCTCGAGGCCCTCCTCGACGAGGGCGACGCCGAGCCACCGGGCCCCGCCGGCGAGGGCGGCGCGGGCGACGGGAACCGCCCCGTGGCCATAGCCGTCGGCCTTGACCACCGCGCACAGCGCGGCGGGGGCGGCCAGGCCGGCCAGGACGCCCGCGTTGTGGGCAATGGCGTCGAGGTCCACGTCTGCCCAGGCCGCCCGCAGCCCGCGCCGGGCCGAGGCGGGAGGGGCGGTCGTCATCCGAGGTGCTCCGAGAGCCACTGGGCGACCAGGTCGGGAAGGTCCCCGGCGACGAGCCCCTGGGGCAGCCCCAGCCCGGCGGCCCGGCCGTGGACGTGGGCGCCGAGGGCAGCGGCGGCGAACGGATCCACGCCCCGCGCCACCAGGGCGCCGATGACCCCGCTGAGCACGTCTCCCGTGCCGGCCGTCGCCAGCCGGGGCGAGCCGGACATGGCCAGCAGCACCCGCCCGTCGGGCGCGGCCACGATGGTCGTCGATCCCTTCAACAGCACGACCGCCCCCGACCGGGCGGCGGCGGCGCGCACCGACGCGATGGGGTCGACGCCCGGCGGCCCGCCGGCGAGGCGGGCGTATTCGCCAGCGTGCGGGGTCAGGACCATGTCGTGGCGGCGTCGGGCGGTCACCGACGCCACCGTGTCGAGCGAACCGAGGGCGTTGAGGCCGTCGGCGTCCACCACCGCGGGCTGGGGCGCCCGGGCCAGCAGCCTGGCCACCGGCCCGTCGTGGTCGGGGCCGAGGCCGGGCCCGATGACCAGGGCCTTGAACCGTTCGAGGCCGTGGGCCACCGTCTCGTCCCAGTCGTGGGCGGGCAGGGCGGTGGTGACGACCTCTCCGGGGGGCAAGGAGGCCGACGCCGGGTCCACGCCCGGCATTCCCAGCCGCACGTACCCGGCGCCGGCGCGCAGCGCCGAGCGGCTCACCATCCACGCCGCGCCCGTCATGCCGGGCGAGCCGGCCACGACCTGGGCGGCGAACTGCCATTTGTTGCCGTCCCTCGGCCTGGGCGCCAGCAGGGCGGCGACGTCGTCGTCCTCGACCAGCCACATCCGGGCTCGCTCGTCCACCAGGTCGCCCAGGCCGATGTCGACCACCTCCACGGTCCCGCATCGCTGGGGACCGTCGCCGACGAGCAGGCCGGGTTTCAGGGCGGCGAAGGTCACCGTCCGCGCCGCGTCCACCGCACCCGAGGCCGCGTCTTTCCCCACCACCTCCCCCGTCGAGCCCGACAGCCCCGAAGGGATGTCCACCGCCAGTACCGGCACCCCCCCGGCCGCGGGCGGCCCGTACGCACGGCCCAGGCCGGTGCCGTAGGCGGCGTCGACCACCAGGTCGGCCTCCGGGAGCGGGGCGCCGGCCTCCAGCCCGCCGGCGTCGAGGACCCGGACCGACGCGCCCGCCGCCCGCAGCCGGTGGGCCGCGGCCCGACCGTCGTTGCCGTTGTTGCCCTTGCCGGCCACGACCACGACGCGCCGGCCGTAGCCGCCGCCCAACATGGCCCGCGCCGCGCGCGCCACGCCCGCACCCGCCCGTTCCACCAGCACGTCCGTCGGTTCCCGGGCCGATCGGTCGACGCCGGCCATCTCCTCCGGCGTGAGCACCGGGATCATGGCAGGGCGGCGACCACCGCCGACGCGGTGTGCTCGGTATGGGTGAGCGACACCCGCCACGAGCCGACCCCCTGCTCGCGAGCGAGGGCGGCGGCGCGGTGGCGCAGGACGAGCTCGGGCCGACCGGACGCCTGGCGGACGACTTCGACGTCCTCCCAGCGAAAGGCGCCCAGCCCGACGCCCAGCGCTTTCATCACCGCTTCCTTGGCCGCGAAGCGGGCGGCCAGCCCGGGGACGGGATTGGCCAGGGTGGCGGCGTGGGCCCGTTCGCCCGCGGTGAACAGGCGCTCGGCCGCACCCGGCCGGCGGGCCAGGATGCGCCGGAACCGGCCCAGCTCCACGGTGTCGAGCCCGATCCCGATCATGGGCCGCCGGCGCGGATCACGACTGCCAGCGTTCGGCGAGCACGTAGACCGGCTGGGTCAGCAGGTCCACCATGGCCACCTCGGCGAGGCGCTCGTCGTCGAACACGGGCTCGGTCTCGGTCACCGCGTCGGTCAGGGCGCTGTAGCGGTCGCGGTAACCCGTCAGCACCGCCCGGGCCCGGGCGACGGGCAGGCGGTCGAAGAACCGCACGTGCAGCAGGGTCATCCCCACCGGCTGTCCCCCCTTGGTCTCGGGGACGAGGATGACGGTGCGGCCGTCGCTGCGGCCCCGCACCACGGTGACTTCCCGCTCGTCGACGGCGCGGTGTTTGCTGCCCCGGAGGCGCGGATCGCCCACGGTCCGCGACGGCGGCAGCTGGAGGGCGATGCCGCCCTGATCGACGACGGTCACCGTGGCCGCCGGCTGCTCTCCAGCCCCGGCCGGAGTCGTAAGGCCGTCGATGCGGTAGCGGGTGTAGCCCAGCACCTCGTCCACCGCCGGGTCGAGGGCGGCCAGGGCCCGCAGGGCCCGGTAGCCGAGCTGGTCGGCGCCGGCGCCGGCGTTGAGCGCTTCTTTGACCAGGCCCACCCCGAGCAGGGCCTCCTCGCTGCGGGAGATGCCCACGGTGACCGTTTTGGCCTGATGCTTGATGGCGTCCACCGGTCGGGTCAGCTGGTCGATGGCCGCGGTCAGGGCGGCCAGGAGGTCGCCGATCACCGCCGCCGGCGTGGCCACCGTGCCGAACTCCAGCTCGTAGCCTTCCAGCGGCGCGGCGCCGGTGGCGTACCGGAGCAGCGTCATCACCCGCACCGCGGTGCGGGCATCGAGGTGGCCGTCGCAGTCGCCGCGCCGCAGCGAGGCGACGAACGGTTTCGTCACCTGGGCCAGCTCCGGTCCCAGGCGCTCGAGCCAGTCCTCTCCGCTCCCGGCCGCCGGCGCCCGCCCGTCGAGGAGGCCGGCACCGGTCGTTTCGATCACCGCTCGGGCGGCGCGGAGCGGCCGGGCCTGGGCGTCGATGGCCAGCGCCGCTTCGTAGCCGAACAGGTGCCCGACCATGGCGGCCAGGACGAAGGCCAGGTCCGGCTCGCACGCGGGCACGTCGATCACGTCGGCGGCGTCGCGGAAGCGGTCGGCCACGCCGGTCGCGGCGATGACCACCGGAGCCGCCTGGTGGGCCCGGTAGATGGCGACCTCCTTGGCCACGTCGTCGGCATTGGGCCCCGAGAGGCTGGGGGCGCACACGAGGATCAACGGCTCCGAGGACAGGTCGATGTGCTTCTTGTCCTCGGTGGCGTCGCAGGCGATCGCCTTGTAGCACAGCTCCGACAGCTTGATCCGCGTCTCGGCGGCCGCGACGCGGTCGGGCCCGCTGCCGACCACCGCCCAGTGCCGCCGCGACGGCGCCTGGCGGCCGGCGACGGCGGCGATGTGGGGCCGCCGTTCGAGGGTGGCCTCCATGGCGTCGGGCAGTTCCCGGAGGCCGGAGAGCAGGCGCCGGTCGCGTCCGGGATCGCCGGTCTGTTGGTGGCCTCCAGCGCCGGCCGGGCGCGGCGCAGCGGCGGCCAGCCCCAGAGCCAGCAACCAGCCGGCGGCGATCTGGGCGTAGAACGCCTTCGTCGACGCCACGCTCATCTCCACGTCGCGACCGTCGGAGGTGTACAGGACGCCGTGGGACTTGTCGACCAGGTCGCTGTTGCGCCGGTTGACCACCGAGACGACGTGGGCGCCGCGCGCCCGGACCAGATCGACGGTGCGGTTGGTGTCGGTGGTGGTGCCGGACTGGCTGACGGCGACGACGAGCGTTCCCTCCATGTCGTCGCTCAGGCCGAAGCCGGACAGCTCGGTGGCGGGCTGGGCCGACACCGAGAGCGCCGGCAGGCAGCGGGCGATGGCGGCGGCGACCCCCTGGCCGGCGACGGCGGCGGTGCCCTGGCCGACGACGATCACCCGGGACAGCGCGCCGGCCGCCAGCGCCCGGCGCAGGGCGGGCGGGATGGTGTCGTCGCCGAGGCGGACTTCGGGGCGGTCGTCGGAACCGACGATCTTGCCGCGCAGCGTCTTGCGGAACGACTGGGGCGCCTCGGAGATCTCCTTGAGCAGGAAGTGGGGAAAATGCCGCCGGTCGATGTCGCGTGTGGTGATCTCGGCGGTGCGGACGTCGTCCGCGTCGAGCGGGATGGGGCGGCCGTCGTAGCGCACCGCGGCCACGCCTTCGAGGCAGCCGGCGTTCCCGCGTCCGATGGTCACGGTCACCCCGCCGGTCGTTTCGCCGTCCATGCGCACGTAGTCCGCTGTCTCCTCGACCAGCCCGTAGGCCTCGCTGGCCACCACGAACGCGTCCTCGGCCAAGCCCACGTAGAGCCCCTGGCCGCTGCCCCGCAGCGCCAGCTGGACCTCGTCGGGGGTGTCGGCCGCGCTGGCGGCGATGGCCACCGAACCCTGCAACTGGGCGACCGTGCGCCGAAAGGCGTCGTCGGTACCCATCCCCTCGGCCATCCGCCGCCCCATCAGGGTGGGGACGACCTTGGCGTCGGTGGTCACTTCGGCGGGCAGGGCGAGCGCTTCGGAAAGGCGGAGGTCGGCGTGGTTGTCGACATCGCCGTTGAGAGCAGCGATGACGTAGGGCGCCTCGACGCGGCTGACCGCCTCCTCGGAGTTGAGCGGGTGGGCGTTGGACTGGGAGATGACGCCGACGCTGGCCCAGCGGGTGTGTCCGACCACGGTGACCGCCGCCGTGGGCGAACGCAGCGCCGCCGCCAGCAGCGGATCGCTGCGCAGGGCGGCGCGCAGGGCGTGCACGTTGTCGCCCAGTTCGCCGATCTCGGCCGCCGCCTTGTACACCAGGCTCAGGCACCCCGCCGGGGTGCGAGCAGCCAGGGAGGTGAACAGCGGATCGGCGACGCGGGCGCCGAGCAGGGTCCGCCAGTCCGGCGACGCCAGGTCGAGGCCGTGGCCGGAGACGAGCACGTGCACGCCGGCCGAGTCCCGGCCCCGCACCTCGAGGCGGTCGATGGCGCGGAGGGCCACCTCGATCGACCACCACGCGTCCAGGGCTCGCCGGCCGGGTGCGGTGCCGTCCGGGCCGACGCCGGCCAGGTCGGCGACGCCTCGGGCCGCCTCCACCCGGTCGTGGCTCAACGCCCAGGCGACGTCCTTCAGGACGACGAGGGCGGCGTTGACCTCCTCGACGTGGGCCACGTCGAGCTTGGCGCCCCGCTGGTCGAGCTCGGCTTCGAGGTCAGCCACCGCGGCCGCGGTGCGTTGGGCCTGCCGGCTCAGCTGGTCGAGGGTGCCGGGGGCGCCCAGCAGGCATTCCAGGCCGGGCGAGCCGCGCAGCGCCCGGTCGGCGTCCTGCAACCTCCCGGCCGCGGCCCGCAGCCGTTCGGGGTCGGTGGGCGCGGCATCGGGCCGCCGCAGCCGGTCGGCCTCGGCGCCGAGCTCGGCGGCCACGCGGTCGAGGTCGGCGAGGACCTCCGCCGCCGCGGGAGCGGGCCGGCTGGACGGCCGGCGGAGGACGGCGACGATCCCGCACATGGCCGCCCAGGCTACTGGGGAGCCATTCCGCTCCGGGCCATCGCTCAGCCCAGGGTGGCGGTGAGGACTCCGGTGATGCGGCGGGCGGCGGCCTCGGCGGCGTCGTGGGTGGGCGCCTCGACCATCACCCGCACCAGCGGCTCGGTCCCACTGGGGCGCAGCAGGACCCGACCGCCGGCGCCCAGCTCGGCTTCGACGGCTCGGACCTCGTCCCAGACCGCCAGCGCCTGGTCCAGCCGGTCGCCGCCGGCGACGCTGACGTTGTGGAGCACCTGGGGCAGCCGGCGCAGGCACGACGCGGCCAGCTCGCTCAGGGGCCGGCCGGCGCGCACCACCAGGTCGACCAGCAGCAGCCCGGAGAGGATGCCGTCGCCGGTGGTGGCCAGGTCGCGGAAGATGAGGTGACCGGACTGCTCCCCCCCGAGCGACCACCCGCCTTCATCGAGGGCGGCGAGGACGTTGCGGTCCCCGACGGCGGTGGTCTCCACCGCGATGCCGGCGTCGGCCATGGCCCGGTGGAAGCCCAGGTTGGTCATCACCGTCACCACCACGGTGTCGCCGCGGAGTGCCGCCCTGCCGGCGCAGATCGGCGGCGAACAGGGCCAGCAGCCGGTCGCCGTCCACCACCTCTCCGGTCTCGTCGACGGCGATCACCCGGTCGGCGTCCCCGTCGAACGCCAATCCCAGCACGGCGTGACGCCCGACCACCGCGGCCGCCAGCCGGGAGGGGTCGGTCGAGCCCACGCCCTGGTTGATATTGGTGCCGTCCGGTTCGGCACCGAGCACGTCGAGAACGTCGGCGCCGGCCTGGCCGAACACGTCGGCGACGGTCACCGCCGCGCCGTGTCCGCAGTCGAGCACCACGGGTGCGTGGCCGAGACGGCGGTCGCCGAGCGAACCCAGCAGGAGCTCGCGGTAGCGATCGACGGCATCGGACTCGGCGTGGATGGCGCCCACCGCCGATCCCGTCGGTACCGGGCTCGATGAGCGCGGTCTCGGTCCCCACGGCGTCGAGGGTCGCCTCCAAGCGGGCTTCGACGTCGTCGGTGAGCTTGCGTCCCCCGGCGGCGAACAGCTTGATCCCGTTGTCGGGGAAGGGGTTGTGCGACGCCGAGATCATGGCCGCGGGCACGCCGGCGTCGGCGCTGAGTGCCGCCACGCCGGGCGTGGGGATGACCCCCAGGTCGACGACGTCCACGCCCTCGGCGGCCAGGCCGGCGGCCAGGGCGGCGTGGAGCAGCGGTCCCGATCGGCGCGTGTCCCGTCCGACCAGGCAGCGCCGCGGCGAGGGGGCCACGAGCACGCGCGCCACCGCCCGACCGAGGGCCAGGACGAGCTCCGGCGTCAGCTCGGCGTTGGCGACCCCGCGGACGCCGTCGGTGCCGAAGCGCAGGGTCACGCCGCCGCGATTAGCGCTTGGAGTACTGCGGCGCCTTGCGCGCCTTCTTGAGCCCGTACTTCTTGGACTCCTTCTCCCGGGCGTCGCGGGTGAGGAACCCGGCCCGCTTGAGCGGGATGCGCAGCTCGGGATCGACGTCGGCCAGGGCCCGGGCGATGGCGAGGCGCAGGGCGCCCGCCTGACCGGAGACACCGCCGCCGTCCATGGTGGCGTCCACGTTGTACTCCTCGGCCCGCTCGACCAGGCGGAGCGGCTCGGTGATGACCATGCGGTGGGTGGCCGACGGAAAGTAGTCCTCCAGCCGGCGCCGGTTGACGGTGATGGACCCGTCCCCCGGCAGGACGCGGATGCGTGCGATGGCGGCCTTGCGACGCCCGGTGGACTGGATCAGCGGCTGGGGCACGGGGGAACGGGGCTCCTCAGGACAGGGGTCGGCTCAGGAAGCCGAGGTGCGGTAGGTGGACGGGTCGAGGGTCAGCGGCTTGGGACCCTGGGCGGCGTGGGGGTGGGTGGGACCGGCGTAGACCTTGAGCTTGCGCAGCATCTGGCGGCCGAGCGGTCCCTTGGGCAGCATCCCCTTGACCGCCCGGCGCACGGTCCGTTCCGGCTCGCGCTCGAGCAGGTCGCGGTAGGTGCGGGTCTTCAGCCCTCCCGGATACCCGGAGTGGCGGTAGTGGAGCTTCTTGTCGGCCTTGTCGGAGGTCATGACGACCCGAGCGGCGTTGACGATCACCACGTGATCGCCCGTGTCCACGTGGGGGGCGAAGATGGCCTTGTGCTTGCCCCGCAACAGCCGGGCCGCCTCGGTGGCCAGCCGGCCCAGGACGGCGCCATCCGCGTCCAGCTCGTGCCACTCACGGGTGATGTCGGCGGGCTTGGGGGAAAACGTGCGCACAGCGAGGGTCCTTGGTCGACGATCCGGGCTCGGACCGACGGACGATCATAGAGGCTCGGGCGCTTGGGGTCTAGGCGTCGACGAGCTTGCCCTCGACCCGTGTCCGGACGCTGTGCTCGGCGACGAACGCCAAGCCGGGCACGAAGCCGGCGCCGACCATGCCGGCCAGCTGCAGCAGGCTGAAGCGCGCCCGCCGGGCCAGGTCGAGCGAGAAGAGCAGGTAGACGATGTACAACACCCCGTGCACCGGGCCCACGACCGCCACCACCCCGTCGAAACCGGCCCCGTACTGCAGAGGCATGCCGACCACCACGAGCAGCAGCAGGCCGACACCCACGGCGTAGGCGAGGACCCGGTAGCGCATCAGCGCGCCGCGGAGGTCACCGCGAAGGGCGAGGGGCAGGGGACGTCCGGCGATGCCTCCGACTGTACGGCAGTAGCATCGATTGGCCATGTCGGTTGCCGTCGCCATCACTGCGGGCGGGTTCGTCACCCGGACGACGTTCGAACCCCTGCCGCTGGTGGTGGTCGTCGCCGCCGTCGCCCTGTACACCGTGGGCGTGCGCCGGCAGCTCGCCCGCGGGGC
This sequence comes from uncultured Actinomycetota bacterium, assembly GCA_963757175.1. Taxonomy (GTDB): domain Bacteria; phylum Actinomycetota; class Acidimicrobiia; order Acidimicrobiales; family Palsa-688; genus CAVWQR01. The sequence continues at coordinate 104,504 of CAVWQR010000001.1, forward strand.
GTGGCCGGCGGGGCGGACGGTGGCATGGGTCGGGGGCTGGCTGATGGTGGCCGTGGTCATGCTCTCGGGAATGGCGTCGTGGGACGGGACGAGCTTCACGGTCCACGCCGTCACCGACACGGTGGTCGGGCTGCTGGCCCCCATCGCCCTGGCGCTGGGCGCGCCGCTCACCCTGGCCCGCCAGGCGGGCGGGCCGCGCCTGGCCGGCGTGGCGACCTCGCTGACGACCGGGCGAGGCGGGCGGGTGGTGTTCCACTTCGTCGTGGCCTGGGTGCTGTGGACGGCGTCGCTCTTCGGGCTCTATCTGACCGGCTTCTTCCGCGCCGCCCACGGCCACGAGACCCTCCTCCAACTGGGGCACTTCGAGCTGCTGATCGCCGGGTGCGTGTTCCTGTGGCCGGTCGTGGGCGCCGACCTGGCCGAGCACCGGCCGGGGGTGGGATGGCGGGTGGCGTGGTTCTTCGTCGGGGTGCCCTACTACACGGTGTTCGGGATGAGTATGGACAGCTTCACCCGTTCCGCCGTCCCCGGCATCTCCCTCAACGACTTCCACGCCGGCGGGGACGTGATCTGGTCGGCGGGCACCGTCGTCGCCCTGGTCGGCGCGGCCGGCGTGCTGGTGTGGTGGCTGCTGACCGACCTGTTCCGCGCCCGCGACGAGGAGCAGGCCGACGACGAGGCGCTCCAACTCCAAGCCGCCATGTGGCGCGTCAGCCGCCTCCTGGCCAAGCCCGAGACGGTGCGCGAGGCCGAACGGCAGGCCGTCGCCGAGCGTGAATCCATCGCCACCTCCGCCCGGACGGCGGGTGGCGGGGCGCTGCCGCCCGCCGACACCGCGGGAGGCGGCTAGGGTCTTCCCAGCTGCTCCGGACCCCGGTAGAGGGCGCGGTTCACGCGCGGCGCTCCCGTCGTACCGGAGGTTGTCATGGGTTGGTCGGGGTGAGCGCGGGCGCCGATCGTTGGCTGCGCGTCGCCACCGAGCTGGCCGGAGGCGAGGGGACGCCGGACCTGCACGCGCTGTGTGGGAGGTGCGCCCAGCTGCTCGGTGCCGCCGGGGTGGGCGTGGCGGTGATGGGAGCGGACGCGGCACCAGGAGCCGCCTACGCGTCGAGCTCGGCGATCGGGCGCCTGGAGGAGCTGCAGTTCCTGGTCGGCGTCGGGCCGCGCGTCGATGCCCACGAACAGGGCGTCCCGGTCATGGAGAACGACCTCGTCACCGCTCCGCCGCGGCGCTGGACGCCGCTGGTGCCGGCGGCACTCGAGGCGGGGATCCGGGCCGTGTTCGCCTTCCCGCTGCAGGTCGGCGCGGCGCGCGTCGGCGCCCTGACGGTGTACCTGGACCGGTCCGGGCCGCTCGAGGACGACGTCTACGCCGACGCCCTGGTGGCCGCCGGGTTCGTCACCCGGGCCATCCTGGCCATCCAGGCCGGCGCGCCCGAAGGGGCCCTGGCCGCCGAGCTGGCCGACGACAGCGTGGACCACGTTCAGGTCCACCAGGCGGCGGGGATGATCTCGGCCCAGCTCGACATCGGCATCGGTGAGGCGCTGGTCCGCCTGCGGGCGCGCGCCTTCGCCGAGGGCACCTCCCTGAGCGAGGTGGCCGACGACGTGGTGGCCCGACGGCTCCGTTTCCAGCCGTGACCAGGCCCCTTGGGGTACACGGGCCCGAGGCGTAGAATGGCGCGTACGGGAGCATCGCAGAAAGGACGCTGGAGCATGCCTACCCGGGAAGTACTGCTGGCGGACACTTTCCTCAAACTGGCGGACACCCTGGTCGATGACTTCGACGTCATCGACGTGTTGACGACGCTCAGCGACCGCTGCGTCGAGCTGGTCGATGCCGCGGCCACCGGGATCCTGCTGGCCGACGCCCACGGCAACCTGAAGGTGATGGCCGCCTCCAGCGAGCAGGCGAGCGTCCTGGAGCTGTTCCAGGTGCAAAACGAGGAAGGGCCGTGCCTCGACGCCTTCCGGTCCGGCCAGCCGGTGGTCCACGGCGACCTGAGCGGGGGAAGCCCCTGGCCCCGCTTCGCCCAGCTGGCCATCGACGCCGGCCTCCCCTCGGTCCACGCCGTGCCCATGAGGGTGCGGGCCAACGTGCTGGGAACGCTCAACCTGTTCATGGCCGAACGCCGCACGCTGCCCGACGCCGACGTCACCCTGGCCCAGGCCCTGGCCCACGGAGCCACGCTCGCCCTGCTCCAGAACCGGGCGGCCGAGGATTCGCAACGCCTCACCGCCCAACTGCAGGGGGCGCTCAACAGCCGGGTCACGATCGAACAGGCCAAAGGGGTCCTCTCCGAGCTGGGCCGGATGGACACCGAAGAGGCGTTTCGCCGTCTCCGCAGCTACGCCCGCAACCACAACGCCATGCTCACCGACGTGGCCGCCGGGGTCGTCAACCGGACGCTGCCCGAGGCCGACCGGGCCCGCCTGGTGCGCTGATCAGCGTCCGCGCGGGTTGCGCCAGGACTTGGCCCTGCCGCGCGCCGCGTAGGCCGCCAGCATGTCGTTGTACTCCTGCACCTGGCGGGACGCGCCGAGCGGTACCTCCTCGGCGTCGGGCTCGGTACCGGACTCCCTGTCGGACCCGGACACCAGCTCCGGGTGGGCGCGGACCAGCTCCGGGAACTCCCCGAGCAGCTCGGGGTGGGCGGCCAGCTCCCGGCGCAGCACCTCGGCGTCGTAGGCCACGGGGTTGGCCCGGCCCCGGCGCCGGCGTTCCTGCCTGGCGCGCCTCGACGTCGGCCGGATCCTCGTGGATGAGCTGCCACCAGCCGACGATGGCGACGATGGCGAACACCGGCCACTCCACGGAGTACAGGTAGCTCAGGGTGTTGCCCTGGGCGGCGCGGCCGAACTGCCACCAGGCCGCGTACGAGCAGCCCCCGACGATGACGACGAGCAGCAGGTGGAAGACCAGGGCGCGGCGCCCGAGCCACTTGTGAACCACCGGCCAACGATACGTCCGCGGCGACGATGGCCTGCAGGCGGCTGGGGTAGACAGAAGGGGATGGCTCTCACCCGGCGCCTCGCTTCCTGGCCCCTGCTGCGCCAGCTGGGCGCCGGCCCGCCGGCGGACCGCCTGGGCCTGGGCGCGGCGGCCCAGTCCGCCCGGTCGGCCAGCCTGGTGGCGCGGACCGAGACCGCGGACCAGGTCGTGCGGTCGGTGTGCCCGTACTGCGCGGTGGGCTGCGGCCAGCGGGTGTTCGTCGCCGGCGGGCGGGTCACCCAGATCGAGGGCGACCCCGACAGCCCGATCTCGCGGGGGCGGCTCTGCCCCAAGGGCTCGGCCAGCCGCGAGCTGGTCGACAACCCGCGGCGTGAATACCAGGTCAAGTACCGGCGGCCCCACGCCACCGCGTGGGAAGCGCTCGACCTCGACACCGCCATGGACATGATCGCCGACCGGGTGCTCGCCACCCGGGCCCAGACGTGGCAGGAGGGCGACCCGGAGCACGGCCCGCTCCGGCGCACCCTGGGCATCGCCAGCCTCGGAGGAGCGACCCTCGACAACGAGGAGAACTACCTCATGAAGAAGCTGTACACCGCCCTGGGCGCCATCCAGATCGAGAACCAGGCCCGCATCTGACACTCCGCCTCGGTCCCCAGTTTGGGGACCTCCTTTGGGAGAGGCGCAGCCACCACGTTCCAGCAGGACATGGCCAACGCCGACTGCATCGTCATCCAGGGCTCCAACATGGCCGAGTGCCATCCCGTGGGGTTCCAGTGGGTGATGGAGGCCAAGCAGCGCGGCGCCACCGTCATCCACATCGACCCGCGCTTCACCCGGACCAGCGCCGTCGCCGACCGGTGGGTGCCCATTCGCGCCGGTAGCGACATCGCCTTCCTGGGCGCGCTCATCAACCACGTGCTCACCAACCAACGGGACTTTCGCGAGTACGTCCTCGCCTACACCAACGCGTCGGTGATCGTGTCGGAGGACTACCAGGACACCGAGGATCTCGACGGGCTGTTCTCCGGCTACGACCCGCAAACCGGGACCTACGACCCTGCCAGCTGGCAGTACGAGGGCCGGGTCGCGCCGGCCGCCGCCGGTCAGCGGGAGCACCCCGCCGCCCGCGGTGAGCAGCACGGCTCGGGCGGCGCCCACGCCGGCCACGGGGGAGAGGTCCGGCGAGACCCCACGCTCGAGCACCCCCGCTGCGTCTGGCAGATCCTCAAGCGCCACTTCGCCCGCTACACCCCGGAGATGGTCGAAGCCTGCTGCGGCATCGCCGCCGCCGACTTCCACGCCGTCGCCGAGGCGGTGTGCGCCAACTCGGGGCGCGAGCGCACCACCGCGTTCATCTACTCGGTCGGCTGGACCCATCACACCGTCGGCGTGCAGTACATCCGGACCGCGTCGATCCTCCAACTGTTGCTCGGGAACATCGGCCGCCCGGGAGGCGGCATTCTCGCCCTGCGCGGCCACGCCAGCATCCAGGGATCGACGGACATCCCCACGCTGTACGACCTGCTGCCCGGCTACCTGCCGATGCCGCACGCCGGCGTGGACGGCACCCTCGACGAGTACCTGGCCAACAACGGAACCGATTCGGGCTTCTGGGGCCACATGGACGCCTACACCGTCAGCCTGCTCAAGGCGTGGTGGGGCGACGCCGCCACCGAGGACAACGGCTGGTGCTGGGACTACCTGCCTCGCATCACCGGCGACCACTCCACCTACCAGAGCGTCCAGGGGATGATCGACGGCTGGTGCAAGGGGTATTTCGTCGTCGGCGAGAACCCCGCGACCGGCACGGCCAACGGCCGCATGCAGCGCGCCGGCCTCGCCGGCCTGGACTGGCTGGTGGTGCGGGACTTCGCCGAGATCGAGACGGCCGCCTTCTGGTACGACTCGCCCGAGATCGACAACGGTGAGCTGCGTAGCGAGGACATCGGCACCGAGGTGTTCTTCCTGCCGGCGGCCGCCCACACCGAGAAGAGCGGCAGCTTCACCAACACCCAACGGCTCTTGCAGTGGCACAATCAGGCGGTCGAGCCGAAAGGCGACGCCCGATCCGACTTGTGGTTCTACTACCACCTGGGCCGGATCATTCGGGAAAAGCTCCGCGCCGGATCCGGGGACGGGGACGGGAGAGACCGGCCCATCCTGGACCTGACGTGGGACTATCCCACGGAGGGGCCCCTCAATGACCCTTCGGCCGAGGCGGTGCTGGCCGAGATCAACGGGCGGGATGCCTCGGGTCCGTTGTCCTCCTACACCGAGATGAGGCCCGACGGGTCCACCACCGGCGGGTGCTGGATCTACACCGGCGTGTACGCCGACGGCGTCAACCAGGCCAACCGGCGCCGGCCCGGGTCCGAGCAGAGCTGGGTGGCGCCCGAGTGGGGCTGGGCTTGGCCGGCGAACCGCCGCCTGCTGTACAACCGGGCGTCGGCCGATCCCGAGGGCCGGCCGTGGTCGGAGCGCAAGCGCTACGTGTGGTGGGACGACGACGCCGGCCGGTGGACGGGCCCGGACGTCCCCGACTTCAAGGCCACCATGCGCCCGGACTACCAACCCGGCGGGGAAGACGGCGCCGAGGACGCTCTGCCCGGAACGGCGCCGTTCGTGATGCAGAGCGACGGGCTGGGCTGGTTGTACGCCCCCAACGGCGTCGTCGACGGGCCCCTGCCGACGCACTACGAGCCCGACGAGAGTCCTATCGCCGACCCCCTCTACGCCCAGCGGGCCAATCCCACCCGGCAGCGTTTCGACCGTCCCGAGAACCCCTCGAACCCTCCGGAGAGCGCCGAGTACCCGTTCGTGTTCACCACCTACCGGCTGACCGAACACCACACCGCGGGGGGCATGAGCCGCAACCTGGCCTACCTGTCCGAGCTCCAACCCGAGTTCTTCATCGAGGTCAGCCCGGCGCTGGCCGCCATGCGGGGGCTGGTCAACGCCGGCTGGGCGACGGTCATCACGTCGCGCACGGCCGTGGAGGCCCGGGTGCTGGTCACCGACCGCATCCGGCCGCTGCGGCTCGGCGACCGGGTGCTCCACCAGGTCGGAGTCCCGTACCACTGGGGGTGGCGCGGACTGTCGGTGGGCGACCCGGGAAACGACCTGCTCGGCGGGGTGCTCGACGCCAACGTGCACATCCCCGAGGCCAAGGTGGCCACGTGCGACGTGGTGGCCGGGCGCCGGCCCCACGGCCCCGCCCTCCAAGCGTGGGTCGCCGGCAAGGCCGAACGGGCGGCCCGGCGGTGACGGCGTACGGGACCGAGCCCCGCATGGGGTTCTTCACCGACACGTCGGTGTGCATCGGCTGCAAGGCGTGCGAGGTGGCGTGCAAGGAGTGGAACGACGTTCCCGCCGACGCGCTCGACTTCCTCGGCACCTCCTACGACAACACCGGCAGCCTGTCCGCCGACACGTGGCGGCACGTGGCGTTCATCGAGCGCCCCGAGCCGGAGCCCGAGGCCGGCGGCATGAAGTGGCTGATGAGCTCGGACGTGTGCAAGCACTGCACGTCGGCGGCCTGCCTCGACGTGTGCCCGACCGGTGCGCTGTTCCGCACCGAGTTCGACACCGTGGTGGTCCAACCGGACATCTGCAACGGCTGCGGCTACTGCGTGCCGGCCTGCCCCTTCGGCGTCATCGACCAGCGCAAGAGCGACGGCCGGGTATGGAAGTGCACGCTGTGCTACGACCGCCTCCGCGCCGACCTCACCCCTGCCTGCGCCCAGGCGTGCCCGACCGAGTCCATCGTGTTCGGGCCCCTCGACGACCTCCGGCAGCGGGCGCAGGAGCGAGTTGACGAGCTGCAGCAGCGAGGGGAGGCGCACGCCGCGCTGTACGGCGCCGACCCCGACGACGGCGTGGGCGGGTTCGGCGCCTTCTTTCTCCTCCTCGATCGCCCCGAGGTCTACGGTCTCCCCCCCGATCCCGTCTCCACCACCCGGGACCTGGCCGGCATGTGGCGCACCGCGGCGACCGCCGCCGTCGCCCTGGGCGCGATGGCTGCCGTCAGCCTGCGCCGGTGGGGGCGCTAGTTGCCTGCGACGCTGCGGGGACGGGGGGGCGGCGACGGCAGCAGCGGCGCGGTGCGGTGCAGCGATAGGAACTGGGTCTACTAGTGGACGAACAGCAAGACGGCAGCGAGGGGAGGGTGGAGATACAGGAGCACGACATGACGGAAGTAGAGGATGAACGGAGGGTGAGGAGAGAACTAGAAAGTGCGCGGGGAGGTGAGGTTAGAAGCGGAAACGAGGGAGAGATGGGGCTCACGGAGGACGGCGACATGCGCGTGGACTTTGGCCATCGAGAGAGTCGAGGAGTGAGTCGCATCCGCTGGAGCCGGCTGGGAGGGTCTAGAGGATCACCGGCGCGACATCGATCGGCGGTGATCTGAGCGCGGCGTGCCCGGCGGCGGGTCGTCGTGAAAGCCCGTCAACCCGCTGCGCCGCGAACCGGCCGCCGCCAGTTGCCCACCGTGGCGGAGATGACACCAGAGCCGTGACGCGATAGCAGACGAACGGAAAAACCGACTGATGCCGCAAAGATCCGCCCGAGCGTGCCGTCGTCCCCGACCTCGAGCCGACCTCCTATTACGGACGGCCCATCCTCAAGGCTCCGGTGTGGCGCTGGCCCATCCCCGCCTACCTGTTCAGCGGAGGCCTGGCCGCCGGGTGCGCGCTCGTCAGCGCCGGCGCCCACGTCGCCGGCGACCGGCGCCTCGACCGGCGGACGTCGTTGGCCGCGGTGGGCGCGGCAGTGGCGTCGACCGGCTTCCTGATCCACGACCTGGGCCGGCCGGCGCGGTTCCACCACATGCTGCGCGTGCTCAAGCCCACGTCGCCGATGAGCGTGGGCACGTGGATCTTCTCGGCGTTCAGCGGGGCGGCGGGGGCCACCCTCGCCGTCGAGGTGGGGGCACCCCGATGGCGGCGCCTGGCCGGCGTGGGCCACGGCGCCAGCGCCGCCCTGGCCCCGCTCCTCGCCACCTACACCGCCGTGCTGGTCGCCGACACCGCCGTTCCCGTCTGGCACGGCGCCCGCCACGAGCTCCCGTTCCTGTTCGCCGCGGGCGCCGCCGCCTCGGGCGGGGCGGCCGGGGTGCTGCTGGCCGACTCCCCCGCCGCCGCGGCCGGCCCGCGTCGCCTGGCCCTGGCCGCCGCCGCCCTGGAGATGGCGGCCGACGCGCGCATGCGCCAACGCCTCGGCCCGCTGGCCTCGCCGTACCGGGCAGGCGTCGCCGGCGCCCTGCACCGGAGCAGTCGCCGGGCCACCCTCACCGGGGCCGCACTCCTCGCCGGCGCCGGCCGCCGGAGGTGGTTGGCGGCGGCCGGGGCGGTCGCCATCGGGGCCGGCGCAGCCGCCGAACGCTTCGCCATCTTCCACGCCGGGCGGGCGTCGGCGGCCGATCCCGCCCACGTGGTCGAGCCCCAGCGCCGTGGGTTGGTGGCGCGCGCACCCGATGCCTAAGGTTGCTCCGTGATGTCGCTCGCCGGTCGCCTGGTGGCCGAATCCAACGGCGGTTCGCCACCCGGAGTCACCACCCAGGACAAGAACGTCCTGGAGTTGTGGCACATCACCTACTACTTCGCCGTACCCCTCGGCCTCATCGTGATCGGGCTGATCGTCTTCTGCCTGATCCGCTACCGCAAGCGCCCGGGGAGTACCCGCAAGCCCCGGCAAGTCCAGTACCACATCCCCCTCGAAGTGGCCTACACGATCATCCCCATCGTGATCGTCGGCATCGTGTTCGGGTACATGTTCAAGGCCGAGGACCGCGAGGACCACGTGGCCAAGAGCCCTGCCGTCGAGGTCAAGGTGGAGGGCTTCCAGTGGGGATGGCGGTTCACCTATCTCACCGTGCAGAGCGACTCCGCCGACCAGCATCCCGCCTTCCAGGTCATCGGCAGCGTGGCCCACGAGAACGACATCAACAGCAACACCGACCTGCCCACGCTGGTACTGCCCGTCGGCCAGACCGTCCAGTTCGACCTGTTCAGCCTGGATGTCAACCACTCCTTCTACATCCCCGCAACCCTCTTCAAGCGTGACCTGATCCAGGGCGTGACCAACACGGTGGACATGAACTTCACCAAGACCGGGCGCTTCGGCGGCGAGTGCACGCAGTTCTGCGGCACCTACCACCCCTACATGCGCTTCAACGTGGTGGTGGAGCAACCGGCGACGTTCGACGCGTGGGCGTCCAGTCAGCGGCCCAGGTCCATCTCCTACGCCGGCGCACCGGGAGGTACCCAGTGACGATCATCGAGGAACGGCCAGGTCCCGGCGCCGAGGTCCCCGGCGAGCGACATCTCAGCGAGATCATTCCCGGGCCCGAGCCCCACGGGTTCGTCAAGTACGCCACCAGCACCGACCACAAGCAGATCGGCCTCAACTACTGCTGCACCGCATTCATCTTCTTCCTCTTCGCGGGTGTCCTCGCCGAGATCATCCGCACCCAGCTGATCCGGCCCAACAACCACCTGGTGACTCTGGACGTCTTCAACCAGATCTTCACCATGCACGGCACGATCATGATCTTCGTGTTCCTCGGGCCGTTCGCCTTCGGCCTGGCCAACTACATCGTGCCGTTGCAGATCGGGGCGCCGGACATGGCGTTCCCCCGCTTCAACGCCTTCTCCTACTGGCTGTACCTCGGCGGGGCGCTGGTCATGACCTCGGGCTTCCTCTCCAGCTCGGGTGCGGCCAACTTCGGCTGGTTCGGCTACGCCCCGCTCACCGAGTCCATCCACTCCCCCGGCCCCGGGGCCGACCTGTGGATCGTCGGCGTCGGCCTTACCGGCTTCTCGGGCATCTTCACCGCCATCAACGTCATCACCACCATCTTCACGCTGCGCGCCCCGGGGATGGTCATGTTCCGGATGCCGATCTTCTGCTGGAACCAGCTGGTCACCATGTTCCTGGTGCTGCTGGCCTTCCCGGTGCTCACGTCGGCGCTGGCGCTCATCTACCTCGACCGCCATCTCGGGACCCACTTCTTCGACCCGGGCGGAGGCGGGTCGCCGATCATGTGGCAGCACATGTTCTGGTTCTTCGGCCACCCGGAGGTGTACATCCTCGCCCTCCCCTACTTCGGGGTGGCCACCGAGGTCATCGCCACCTTCTCCAAGAAACCGGTGTTCGGCTACAAGGGCATGGTGGGCGCCACGCTGTCGATCGGCGCGCTGTCGATGGGCGTGTGGGCGCACCACATGTACACCACCGGCGCCGTCCTCCTGCCGTTCTTCGCCGCCCTGTCGCTGCTGATCGCCGTGCCGACCGGCATCAAGTTCTTCAACTGGATCGGCACCATGTTCAAGGGCACCATCGAGCTGACGACGCCGATGCTGTTCGCCGTCGGCTTCCTGGCCATGTTCCTGTTCGGCGGGATCACCGGGGTGATCCTGGCCCAGCCCCCGCTGGACTTCCAGCTGCACGACACCTACTTCATCGTCGCCCACTTCCACTACGTGATGTTCGGCGGATCCGCCTTCGCCGCCTTCGCCGCCATCCACTACTGGTTCCCCAAGGTCACCGGGCGCAAGATGCACGAGGGCTGGGGACGGCTGACGGTCCTGCTGATGTTCATCGGCTTCAACCTGACGTTCTTCCCCCAGCACGACCTGGGCCTGCGGGGCATGCAGCGCCGCATCGCCACCTACCCGGCAGGCAACGGCTGGGACTTCCTCAACCTGTTGTCGTCCCTCGGGGCCTACATCCTGGGGTTGTCCATGGTGCCGTTCCTGTGGAACATCTTCCGCTCCCTGCGCAAGGGCGAGCGGGTGGGCGACAACCCGTGGGACGGCCAGACCCTCGAGTGGGCGTGCAGCTCGCCGCCGCCGCACCACAACTTCGAGTCGCTGCCCCCCATCCGCTCGGAGCGCCCGCTGTGGGACGCCGTCCATCCCGACGAGCGCACGCTCCTCCACGGTCGGACCAACCGCTATCCCGGCAACGGCAGCGGCGGCGACGGTCTCGTCGGCGCCACCGCGTCGGCGGCGACGGGAGGGGATGGCGCCCCGGCGTCGTCGCCGATCGGCAACGGCGGCGCCAAGCGGTGGCGGAGAATCGGGTGACGGAGGGCCGGGGCCGTGAAGCTCGAGTACCGCATGATGCTGGGCGTGACCGTGTTCCTGGCCGTCACCGGCGTGGTCTACCAGGTGCTCAAGACGGTGGCCTCGGAGGTGGCGGGCACGGTCATGCTGGTGTTCGGCGGGGCCGCCTACGCCATCCTCTTCGGCTTCCTGCTGTTGCAGTACCTGCGGCGGGACCGCATCCCCCGCCCCGAGGACCGGCCCGACGGCACCTACGAGGAAGCCGCCGGCGAGGTCCACTTCTTCCCGTCGGCCAGCATCTGGCCGGTCTCCATGGGCCTCGGGTTCGTGTTCATGGGCGTGGGCCTGGTGTTCGGCACCTGGTACCTGGTCATCGGGATCATCACCTTCCTGGGGGCGATCATCGGCTTCAGCGTGGAGGCCGAAGCCCGCAGCTAACGCCGCGGTGAAGACGGTCGCGTCTCGCCGCGCTGCTGCTGCTCCTGCATGGCCAGGATCACCGGGCTGCGGTCGAGGGCGACGATCCCGGCCACCATGGCCACGATCCCGGCCGTCTCCAACGCCAGGGCGCCGACCGAGTAGTTGACCGTCTCGCCGAAGGCGGTGACGGCGATGACCACGGCCACGCTCGGCTCCAGGGTGTCCATGACCGGAAGGGCGGCGGCGAGGGGCCCGGCCTGGTAGGCGCTCTGGCCGAGGGTCTCGCCCACCACGACCACGACGGTGAGGGCGTAGGGCTGCCAGCTGGACAGGGCGGCGAACAGGCCGCCGTGGGCCAGCAGGTGGGTGGTCGACTTGAGCAGGGCGGCGAGGACCCCGAAGCAGGCCCCGGCGCAGGCGGCCAGCAGCGTGGCCCGAACGGTCGGCGTCGCCCGCCGGGCGGCGGCCAGGCAGACCACGACGAATCCGGAAACGGCGATGCCCACCAGCAGCCACAGCGACATCGCCGGCCCCGCCCCCCGGTTGGTGGGGTCGGCGGGCGTCAGAAACGCCACCAGGCCGGCACAGATGGCCAGCGTCGCCAACCACTCCCGCCGACCCAGCCGTCGACGCTGGAGCCGAGCCGCCAACGGCAGGGCGAAGGCCAGGTCGAGGACGATCAGCGGCTGGACCAGCGTCAGGGAACCAAACCCCAGGGCCACGCCCTGGAGGATGAAACCGAGGGCGGAGACGACCAGGCCGGCGAGCCACACCGGCCGGTGGAGCAGGTCGACGAGCAGGCGGGGCGACAGCGCGTGCTCGGTGGGAGCCTCGGCCGCGGCACGGTGCTGGAGCACGGCCGCGGCCCCGAGCGACGCCGCGGCCAGCAGCCCGGCCAGGACGGCAACGACCACACGCCCTTTGTACCGGCTGTCGACGCCCGGCCGGGACTTCGGCCCGGGCCAGGGTCAGCGCCGGGCGGGGTCAGCGCCGGCGCCTGCGCCGCGGCGGCTGTGTCGCCTGCCCGCCGCTGGCGGGCTCGTCGCCTGCCCGCCGCTGGCGGGCTCCGTCCCGTGCCCAGACCAGGAGAACCCCCAGGGTCATCACCACCCCGGTGCTGAACACGATCCACTTGGTGCCGAAGTCCTGGACCGGGAACGCCAGCCCGGTGGTGGCGAGCGTGATCGCCAGGGCGAACAGGTAGTGGGCGGCGGGCGGGACGGTCCGGCCGGGGACAGGCGCCGGCTCCCGGCTCCCGGTGTCCGCGGAGGCGGCGGTGCTCGCCGGATGCGTGTCGGTCACGGCTGGCCCGGGTCGTCCGGGGCCGTGGGCCCGTCGTCAGCGACCTCGGGGCCGCTCGACCGGCGGGGGCCGGCGACCCCCCGCTCCACCGCCGCCGGCCGGCGTCGGGGTGGTGCCCGGGGAGGCGGCGGCCGGTTCGGTGGCCGTCTCGTCCGGGGCGCCGTCGCCACTGGCGGCTGCGGCCGTCTGACCGTCGGGCCCGGCACCGTCGCCGCCGCCGTTGGTGGCGGGCGTGTCGTGCCCGTTGCCGGCGTGCCCGTCGGAGGCGGCCGCGGCATGGTGGTCGTCACCGAGGGTGTGGTACCCGCCCTCCGCGGTGCGGATGATGATCCCGCCCGTGGGTCTCTTGATCGGATGCGTCCCCGTCCTCTGCAGCGACTTGCACACCTTGTAGGCGATCACCCCGGAGACGATCGGCCCCAAGAAGGTCAGGTACTGCAGGATCTCGACCATGCGCTCGAAGGGCATGTGGAAGTCGTTGGCCAACAGGTCGTCGGCGCACGCCACGGTCAGCACGACGAAGAAGAACAGCGCGGCCACGCCGACGGCGGTTCGGAACGCCTTGTCCCGTGGCCGGTCGAGGAGGTTGTGCGCCTCGAAGTCGCGGTAGATGCGACGGTCGATCGCCGGCCACGCGTACATGAGCGTGAACACGATGCCGGGCATGACCAGGCCGGGGAACACCGGGTTGGCGATCTCGTGGCCCCACGAGCGGAACTCCCAGTGGGGCCACAGCCGTAACGCCCCGTCGAGCCATCCGACGTACCAGTCGGGCTGCGACCCGGCGCTGGACACCCACGGCGTGTAGGGCCCGTACAGCCAGATGGGGTTGATCTGGACCAGCCCGCCGAGGGCGCCCAGCACGGCGAAGCAGATCATCAGCAGGCCGGTCGACTTGAGGGTGTACTGCGGCCACACCCGGCTGCCCACGATGTTGCGCTCGGTCTTCCCCGGCGCCTTGAAGTCGCTGTGCCCCTGGCGCCAGATGATCATGAGGTGGGCGGTGAGGAGGCCGACGATGATGGCGGGGAAGAGGAACTCGTGGACGACGAACAACCGGGAGATGATGTCGTTGCCCGGGTAGGCGCCACCGAAGATGGCCACGCCCAGCCAGGTACCCACCAGCGGGATCCCCTCGACGATGGAGTACAGGACCCGGATGCCGGTGCCCGAGAGGAGGTCATCGGGGAGGGAGTAGCCGCTGAAGCCCTCCAGCATCACCGAGAGCAGCAGGCTGAGGCCGATGATCCAGTTCATCTCCCGCGGCTTGCGGAACGCCCCGGTGAAGAACACCCGGCACAGGTGGAAGGACACCGCGGCCAGGAACACCACCGCCGCCCAGTGGTGGATCTGGCGCATGACCAGCCCGGCGCGCACGTGGAACGAGATGTTGAGCACCGAGGCGTACGCCTCGGTCACCTGCTGGCCCTGCAGCGGCTTGTAGGAGCCGTTGTAGGTCACCACCGCGTTGGACGCGTGGAAGAAGAAGGTCAGGTAGATGCCCGTGATGATCAGGATCACCAGGCAGTACATGGCGATCTCGCCCACCATGAACGACCAGTGGTCGGGGAAGATGTGGTCGAGGGCGTTGCGCAGGAACCGCGAAGAGCCGAGGCGGTCGTCGATCTCGTCGAACGCCTGCTTCTCGACCTCCCGCCGCTTGCGGGCGGACATCCGGTCCCGGGTCGTGCTCATCCGCGGTTCCAGAATCCGGGCCCGACGGGCTGGTCGTAGTCGTTGGTGGCGATCAGGTAGCCGTTCTGGTTGACGCTCACCGGCAGCTGGGGCAGCGACCGCGACGCCGGGCCGAACACCGGGTTGCACCGGGTGAGCACGTCGAAGGTGGACTGGTGGCAGGGGCACACCAGCTGGTAGGTGGCCCGGTTGTACAGGCTCACCGGACACCCGGCGTGGGTGCACACCTTGGAGAAGGCGACGTAGCGGTTGCCGTTGTCGATGGGCGACCAGCTGGCCTGGTTGGGCGCGGGGTTGAAGTCGGCGGTTCCCAGGTTGAGGAGAACGGTCTGGGCCGCGGCCTTGTCGTTCTCGTCCGTCACCCCTTCGGGGAACACGGTCACCAGCCCGTTGACGGGGACGTCACCGAGCTTGATCGGCGTCCCGTCGTCCATGACCAGGCGGTCGCCCGGGCGCCAGGCGGTGTGGTCGAACAGGGTGTGCGGCCGGGGCCCGAGGGAGGCCAGCGGGAACACGAACGACAGCCCGAAGAGGCCGCCGACCGGCAGCAGCACCTTGAGGAGGAAAGGCCGGCGGGCCATGGCACCGCCGCCGCGCTCGAAGGACTCCACCAGCGCCACCCGGATGCTCTCGGAGTTGGCGTGCTGCTCGCGCGGGGCGGTGATGTCATGGCCGGGGAGCAGGTCACGAGCCCACAGGGCGAAGCCCACACCCAGGCCGCCAAACGCCCCGAAGAGCAGGAGGCCCTCGACCTGGGGCTGGCCGCCGAGCACGTAGGTGACCATGAGCCCCAGCGCGCAGACGGCGGTGACCGACCAGCAGGCCACGATGCGAAGCTCGGCGCGACGTGCCCCCCGCTCGTCGTCGCGGAAGCGGTACCAGGTGTCGTCCTGGTCGGGGGGGACGTCGTCGGGCCACGCTTCCAGGCCGGCGGCATCGAGCTCGTCGACCGGCGCGCTCCCCGGCCGCTCCGGCCCGCCCGGCCCCGGCGCTGTCGGGTGGTCAGTGGTCGTCATTCGCGCGTCCCGATGAGGCGGGTGAAGATGAGGATGACAAACAAGCCGAGGACGATGCCCACGAATCCCTCCGGCACCGGGCCGAAGTGGCCTATGGCAATGCCACCACGGTTGGCCGGCCGGCGCAAGTACTGGACGTAGTTGACGATCGCCGACACCTGGGAGTCGCTCAGCTGGGCGGTGCCGAACACGGGCATCGGCGACGGGCCGACGCGGACCGCCTCGGCGGTCTCGGTGGCGGTGGCGGTCTGCAGGGTGGGCACCACATTGCCCTTGCTGAGCATGCCTCCCGACCCGGACGCGTCGTGGCACTGGGCGCAGTTGAGCGAGAACAGCTGCTGGCCCTCGGAGAGGGTGGTGCACGGCCCCGTCCCGTGGCCGCCCAGGCCGCCCCCCGAGCCGCCGGCGCCCTCGAAGCTGTAGTCGCCGTTCTGGCGGTTGGCCACGTTGCCGGCGCCCCCGCTCGTGTCGCACACCGGTGACACGTTGGGGACGGTGGGACCCCGGTCGCCGGGCTGGCCGTTGATCTCGGGAAGGGCGTTGACATAGGCGACCAGCTGGCGGATCTGCTCGTTGTTGAAGATGGGCTTGTGGGGCAGGGCCTGATCGCCGGGGTTGTTGAGCGGCATGCGCCCGGTGGCGAGGTAGAAGTCGGCGGCGGCGGCGCCGGCGTTGATCAGCTCGGGCGCCTTCTGGGTGCCCGTCCCGGCCGGCCCGTGGCAGCTCGAGCAGTGCGAGTTGAACAGCGCCTCGCCGGCCTGGATGTCAGCCGGGTTGGTGCTCACCGGGCTGGGAGCGGCGGGCGCGGCACCGGTGTCGAAGGCCATCACCGAGAACGCCACCACGCCCACCGCCACCACCAGCGCCGGCCCCGCGGACGGGCGGCGCAGCCGGCGGAGGGCGGCGGCGACACGGCCGAGGCTGCTCATCGCCGGCAGCTCATTTGAGGAGGAAGATCATGGCGTACAGGGCGATCCAGACCACATCGACGAAGTGCCAGTAGTACGACAGCATCTCCACCGCCGGCGCGCTGCGGTGCCCGCCGAAGCGGGGCGACAGACCCCGAAAGCCCATGATGATCATCCCCAGCAGGCCACCGGTCACGTGGAGAGCGTGAAAGCCGGTCAGGGTGTAGAAGGCGGAGGTGTAGGCGTTCTGGGAGATCGGGAACGGGCGGCCGATGTAGTCAGCGACCTGCATGCCGACGAACAGCGAGCCCAGGGCGAAGGTCAACGCCAGCCACCCGTAGAAGCCGCGACGGTCGTTGCGCAGCGTCCGGTGCACCGCCATCTGCATGGTGAAGCTGGACATGATCAGGATGATGGTGGCCATGCCGACCGAGACGGCATCGAGGGTGTCGCCCTTCGGCGGCCAGACCACCGTCGTCGACCGCAGGGTGAAGTAGGCCGCGAACAGGCCGCTGAAGAACATCAGCTCCGACGCCAGCCAGACGATCACCCCGACGTTGATCAGGGCGGGCCGGTAGTCGGCCGGGTTGACCGGCCGGATGACCGTCGTGGGCGGCGCCGTCGAGGTCGCAGTCACTGCCGTATTTCTACACGGGCGCGAGCGGCCGAGCCCAATCGGGCGGGAGCCGCCAGCGACCCCTCGGCCCCCGCCACTGAACGCCTCGGGCGGTAGCGTCGCCCGTTGTGTTGCGCCGTGCTCTGCTGCGGCCCGCGGGCCCCCGATCGTGATCACCTACGGTGACCTGCTCGCCGCCCGCGAGCGGGTGGCACCCATCCTGCGACCGACGCCGGTCGGCACCTCGGAGTCGCTCTCGCGCCTGGCCGGACGACCGGTCCTGCTCAAGCCCGAGCACCTCCAGCGCACCGGGTCGTTCAAGATCCGGGGCGCCTACAACTACGTCGCCCAGCTCCCCGAAGGCATCGAGGTGGTGGCGGCGTCGGCCGGCAACCACGCCCAGGGCGTGGCCCTGGCCGCCGCCCACACCGGTCGCCGCTCGACCATCTTCATGCCCGCCGGCGCCGCCCTCCCCAAGGTCGAGGCGACGCGAGGCTACGGCGCGGTCGTCCACTTCGTGGGCGACCTGGTCGACGACAGCATCGCCGCTGCCCGCCGGTACGCCGAGGAGCACGGTGCCGCCTACGTCCCCCCGTTCGACGACCCCGCCGTGGTCGCCGGCCAGGGGACGATCGGCTTGGAACTGGCCGAAGAGGCCGGGGACGCCGAGGTGGTGGTGGTGCCCGTGGGAGGCGGCGGCCTGATCGCGGGCGTGGCCGCCGCCCTGGCCCACACCCGCCGCGCCGTGCGGGTCATCGGCGTGGAGCCGGCCGGCGCGCCGACGCTCAGCGCGGCGCTGGACGCGGGACGCCCGGTCACGCTCGAAGAGGTGGTGACCATGGCGGACGGGATCGCCGTGCGCGCCTGCTCGGAGCTCACCCTGGCCCACGCCCAGGCGTACGTCGACGGCGTGGTGACCGTCGACGAGGAGGAGATCTCCCGGGCCATGCTGCTGCTCGTCGAGCGGGCCAAGGCGGTGGTGGAGCCGGCGGGGGCGACGGCGCTGGCGGCCGTCCTCGCCGGCCGGGTTCCCGGGAGCGGTCCGGCGGTGGCGCTGCTCTCGGGCGGCAACATCGACCCGCTGCTGCTGACCAAGCTGGTGGAGCACGGGCTGTCGGCCGCCGGGCGCTACCTCGTGCTGCGGGTGGTGGTCTCCGACCGCCCCGGGGCCCTGGCCCGGCTCACCGCCCAGCTGGCGGACATGCGCCTCAACGTGCTCGGCGTCGAGCACCACCGCAGCGGCCTGGCGCTGGGTCTCGACCAGGTGGAGGTGGCCCTGACGCTGGAGACGCGCGACGCCAGCCATCACCGCCAGGTGATCGCCGCCCTCACCGCCGCCGGCTACGACGCCACCCCCGTCCGCTAGGGCCCAGCAGGCAGCGCTCTCAGCGGGCGAAGACGGCGAAGAAGTCCCGGTCGTAGGGCTCGAGGTAGTGGGCGGCGGAGGAGGACATGCCCTCGAGCAGGTTGGTGCCGGCCGGGGTGCCGACGCCGATCCCCCCGGCATGGCTGAACGTGGAGAAGGAGACCCACTCCGGGTTGATGTCCAACTCCATGGCGCGCACCGCCCCGGCGGCGATGAGCACGGCGGCGAGCGACGAGGGGAGGAGGTCGGGGCCGGCGGCGTAGACCAGGTCGCCGCCGGCGGTCACGCCGACCCCCGAGCGCCAGGTGCTGCTGCCACCGCCCAGCACCGCCCCCCACTCGCCGGGCGAGCCGGCGCTGGACGCGGCGGTGCCGTTGTCGACGAGAAGGGTGAGGTTCTGGCGAACGGCGGCCACGGTGGGCCCGAGGTCGACGTCACGGCCCCACTGGCCGACCGTGGCCGTCCCGTTGGCGTAGATGACCAGCGAGGCCTCGCCGTCCTGCACAGGGACGGCGGTCTGGCCCTGGTCGTACCAGCCGGTGTGGTAGGCGTACACCCGGAAGCCGGAGTTGAACGCGGCCATCAGGGTGGGCTGGTCGGCGGCGCCGACCGCCCCCTGCTGCGGCCAGGTCCCGGAGGGCTCGCCCGTGCCGGCATAGAGGGCGAGGCGGGTGGCGCTCGTATTGATCCAGGCCACACCGGTGGGCGAGTCGCCGGCCGCGGGCCGCAGCTGGGTGGTGTAGATGGCATAGCCGCCCGGCAGCCGGTCGCCGGCGGGCTGCCACTGCCCTTCCCCCGGCTCGGCCGGCGACACCACCGGGGTGATGGCCGCCGGCGCCGGCAACGGTGGCGGAGCCGGGGCCGTCGTCGACGGCGGCGAGGTGGTCGACGGCGGCGAGGTGGTCGACGGGGCGGGCCGGGTGGTGCTGGTCCCCGGGGCCGCGGTCGATGGCGCGGGTCGGGTGGTGCTGCTCGGGCGCGCCGTGGCCGCGGTCGGGTGGGAGGCGGTGTTGTGCGTCGACGCGCAGGCGGCCAGGACGAGGGCGCAGACTCCCAGGGCGGCGAGGAGCTGGACGCGGAGTGTTCCCGCGCTGGCCGGGCCCACCGGCGATCTCAGGTCGCCGAGCCCCATCTCCTGCCTCGACCGCGCCAGGGGGTCGAGACTAATCCGTGCGATCAGCCGTTCTGCTGGCAGAAGGCGATCACCCGGGACCACAGCAGCTCGGAGGCCTCGGCGTCGTATTCGTCCGGCAGGCTGGCGTCGGTGAAGAGGTGCCCGCTGCCCGGGTAGTCGAAGCGTTCGACGTCACCGCCGGCGGCCCGGACCGAGTCGACCACGGACTCGACCCAGCCGGGATGCCGGCAGCGGGTCGCCGACCGTGTAGTGGACCTGCGCCGGCACCCCGGCCGGCCACGCGTCCACGCCGATCATCTCCAGCGGCAGCGCCCCTGAGCACAGGACGACCCCCGACACCCGCCGTTGCGACGCCACGTACTCGGACATCCCCCCGCCGTTGGAGAAGCCCACGCACAAGAAGCCGTCCGGCAGGTTCTCCACCGCGGCCAGTGCGCCGGCCATCAGGGGCGGGTACCCGCCGATCTCCTCGCGGACGAAGGCGTCCGCCTCGTCGTAGTCGTCGAAGACCCGGCCGTCGTACTGGTCGACGGCGAGCACCCGGTGGCCCTGCTGGCGCAGGCGTTCGCCGGCTTCGAGCACGCCGGGGCGCATCCCGAGCACCGAGTGGAACAGGGCGACGTCGGCCATCACATCCTCCTGAGCGTCTGTTGACATCCATTGTCGACGAAGCTGGCCGGCTCGTGGCCCCTGCGTCCGGGTGTCGCCTCTGTCGTGGCCGGGTCGTCCGAGGGGTCGGAACAAACGGTCCGGGCCGGCGCCAGGGGCGGCACGATCGGCCACGTCGGGACCGACGCCGGCGCCGCCCGGTCCGCCAGGAGCCGCTAGGCGGCGCCGCCACCCTCCGCCGGCGGGTAGCGCACCTCCCACAGGCACAGGCCGTGGGGGGGCGCGGGCGAGGCGGCGGCGGCCCGGTCCCGGGCCCGCAGGATGCCCGCCATCTCCCCCGGGCGGCGCTTGGCCCGACCGACGTCGACCATGGTGCCGACGATCGAACGGACCATCTGCTGGCAGAACGACGACGCCTCGATGTCGAAGCGCAGCAGCCCGTCGCCGGGCACCGACCATCCCACGTCGCCCACCCGGCGCACCAGCGACCCCGGCTCGGCGCCGGGCGCGGCGCGCGGCCGGCGGCAGAACGACGAGAAGTCGTGCTCGCCGTACAGCGGATCGCACGCCAGGCGCATGGCCCGCAGGTCGAGCGGCGCCTCCACGTGCCAGGCGGTGGCGGCTAGGAACGGGTCGCCAACGGGCCGGTTGAGCACCGTGTAGCGGTACCGCCGCCCGAGCGCCGACCGGCGGGCGTCGAAGCCGGCGCCGGCGAGCGACACGGAGCGCAGCACGATGTCGGGGCCCACCGCCCGGTTGATCGCCCGGCGCAGCCCGCCGACATCCACGCCGGCGGCCGCGTCGAAGCTGATCACCTGACCCCAGGCGTGCACGCCGGCGTCGGTACGGCCGGCGCAGGCCAGCTCCACCGGATGGCGCAGGTGGCGGGCGAGGGCGGCGCCGAGCACGCCGGCGACCGTCCGCTGGCCGGGTTGGGCGGCGAAGCCCCGGAAGCCGGCGCCCAGGTAGGCGACCGTCGCCCGCAGGCGGACGCTCGTGGCCGGGTCCGGATCGAACAGCGTCACGACCGGGGCCGGGCCACCCGGGCGCCTAGACGAATTCGATGCGGGCCATGGGGGCGTTGTCCCCGTGGCGGGGGCCCAGCTTCAGGATCCGGGTGTAGCCACCGGCCCGGTTCTCGTAGCGGGGGCCGATCTCCTCGAACAGCTTGTGGGCCATGTCCTTGTCGCGGAGGAACGCCACCACCTGCCGCTGCTGGTGGACGCCCCCCTTCTTGGCTTTGGTGACGCACTTCTCCATCACCGGGCGCAGGGCCTTGGCCTTGGCCTCGGTGGTGACGATGGCCTCGGCCGCGATCAGGGAGGCGACCAGGTTGCCGAGCATGGCCTTCTGGTGGGCGGGGCCGGAACCGAGACGGGGGCCCTTCTTGGGGCGACCCGGGACACCGGACATCGGATCAGGCTTCCCCGCCGCGCAGCGACAGGCCCCGCTCGTCCAGCTTGACCAGCACCTCGTCCAGAGACTTCTGGCCGAAGTTGGTGATGGCGAGCAGGTCGTCCTCGCTCTTCTGGATGAGCTCGCCGACCGTGTTGACCTGGGCCCGCTTCAGGCAGTTGCGGGGCCGCTCGGACAGGTCGAGATCCTCGATGGGCAGGTCGAGGTCGGGCGACCCGGAGACAGCGGCGCCCACGTCGCCCAGCTCCAGACCCTGCGGGTTGTCGCTCATGTCGGCGACCAGGCCCACCAGCGAGCGCAGCGTCTCGCCGGCCGACGCCAGGGCTTCGCGGGGCGAGATGGAACCGTCGGTGGTGATGTCGAGCACGAGACGGTCGTAGTTGGTGGACTGCTCGACCCGGGTGGGCTCGACGGTGAAGGCCACCAGCCGGATGGGGCTGAAGATGGAGTCGACGGGGATGACCCCGATGGTGGTGCTCGTCTTGTTGCGGTCCGCCGACACGTAGCCCCGACCGCGCTCGACGGTCAGGTCGGCGGCCAGGCGCCCCTTGCTGTTCAGGGTGGCGATGACCAGGTCGGGGTTGAAGATCTCGACGTCGGCGCTGCGGGTGATGTCGCCGGCGGTCACCGTCCCCGGACCCCGGGCGTCGAGGCGCAGGGTCACGGCCTCGTCCGAGGCGGACGACGGGACCACGTCCTTGAGGTTGAGGATGATGTCGGTGACGTCCTCTTTCACGCCCGGCAGGGTGGTGAACTCGTGGAGGGCCTCGTCGAAGCGCACCTGGGTGATGGCGGCGCCGGGGATGGAGCTGAGCAGGGTGCGGCGCAGCGCCACTCCCATGGTGTGGCCGAAGCCCGGCTCCAGGGGGCCGACGGCGAAGCGCTGCCGGTTGCCTTCCTCCTCACCGAGGGCCTCGACGGTCGGGCGTTGGATGATCAGCATGCGAGGGTTTCCTTACGGCAGTGGGATTACTTCGAGTAGAGCTCGACGATGAGCGATTCGCGGACGGGCACGTCGATGTGCTCCCGCAGGGGCTCGTCGCGGACGGTGACCTGGTGGGCGTCGTCGCCGGCCTCCAGCCACGCCGGCACCTGCCGGTCGAGGGTATCGAGGTTGTGGCGGATGACGATCATGTCCCGCGCCTTGCCCTTGAGGGCCACGGCGTCTCCCTTGCGGGTGCGGTAGCTGGGGATCGTCACCCGACGGCCGTTGACGAGGACGTGGCCGTGGCGGACCAGCTGGCGGGCCTGGGCCCGCGAGGAGGCCCAGCCGGCCCGGAAGACGACGTTGTCGATGCGCAGCTCGAGCATGCGCAGCAGGTTCTCGCCGGTGATGCCCGCCTGGCGGTTGGCTTCCTGGTAGAGGTTGTGGAACTGCTTCTCGAGGACGCCGTAGATGCGGCGCGCCTTCTGCTTCTCCCGCAGCTGGGTGAGGTACTCCGATCCCTGGCGCATGCGGTCCCGGCCGTGCTCGCCGGGAGGGTAGGGACGCTGCTCGATGGGGCACTTCGGCGAGTCGCACTTGGCGCCCTTCAGGAACAGCTTCATCTTCTCCCGGCGGCACAACCGGCAAACCGGTCCGGTGTATCGAGCCATGACGAGTTCCTTCTTCTAGACCCGGCGCCGCTTCTTGGGGCGGCATCCGTTGTGGGGGATCGGCGTGACGTCCTTGATGCCGGCCACCTCGATCCCGGTGTTCATGAGGGAGCGGATGGCCGTCTCCCGGCCCGAGCCGGGGCCCTTGACCATCACGTCGACCTTGCGGACGCCGTGCTCCATGGCCCGCCGCCCGCACGCCTCGGCGGCCAGCTGGGCGGCGAACGGGGTCGACTTGCGGCTGCCCTTGAACCCGACGTTGCCGGCCGAGGCCCAGGCCAGGGTGTTGCCCTCAGGGTCGCTGATGGAGACGATGGTGTTGTTGAACGAGCTCTTGATGTGGGCGACGCCGAAGCTGACGTTCTTGCGCTCGCGGCGGCGGGGACGGCGACCGCCGGGTTTGGGTTTGGCCATTCAGCGGGCTCCTGTCTGCCACATGGGCTCGCTCGCAAGCGAGCTCTGCCACATGGGCTCGCTCGCAAGCGAGCTCACTTGCGGACCTTCTTCTTGCCCGCCACCGTCTTCTTGGGTCCTTTGCGGGTCCGGGCGTTGGTGTGGGTGCGCTGGCCCCGGACCGGGAGTCCCCGGCGGTGGCGGAGCCCCTGGTAGGAGCCGATCTCCATCTTGCGCCGGATGTCGCCGGCGTTGTCCCGGCGCAGGTCCCCCTCCACCTTGACGTTGGCGTCGATCCAGGTGCGCAGGCGGACCACTTCCTCGTCGGTCAGGTCCCGGACGCGGGTGCCCGGGTCGATCGCGGTGCCTTCGCAGACCTGGGTCGCGGTGGTCCGGCCCACGCCGAACACGTAGGTCAGGGCGATCTCCAGTCGCTTCTCTCGGGGGATGTCGACGCCGGCGATGCGTGCCATAGATGCTCTTCTCTCTCAGCCCTGGCGCTGCTTGTGGCGGGCGTTGGCGGTGCAGATGACCATGACCCGCCCGCGGCGGCGGATCACCTTGCAGTGTTCACAAATCGGCTTGACCGACGGACGGACCTTCATCGACTCTGGCTCCTACTTGTACCGGTAGGTGATACGGCCCCGCTTCAGGTCGTACGGCGTGATCTCCACCTGGACCCGGTCGCCCGGGAGGATGCGAATGCGGTGCATCCGCATCTTGCCCGAGCTGTGGGCGAGCACGTGGTGGCCGTTCTCCAGCTCCACCTTGAACATGGCGTTCGGTAGCGGTTCCACGACCGTGCCCTCGAGGACGATGGCGTCCTCTTTGGCTCCTTGCTTGGGCAGGTGTCCTCCTGGCGTGCGGACAGCGGGGATGCAAAACGGGGATTCGAAACAGCGGAGTCCGCACGACACGGGCGCCTTTTGGGCAGCGCCGACGGGGCCCGCCACGGACCAGCCGGCCATACTAGCGGGCACCGGCGCCAACGTCCAGGGTGGCAACCGGCAGCTCACACGTGGCGAGCGGCGGACCCCATGTCCACCTCCAGCACCGAGCCCGACACCATCCCCGGCTCGGTCACGAAGTACAGCACGGCCCGGGACACGTCCTCGGGCTCCAGCCACAGCTTGCGCATGGGGTTCTGGCTGCGGTGGACCGCCTCGGCGTCGGCGCCCGTCGGCGCGGGCAGGTCGGGGCGGAACAGGCGGTGGTGGGTGGCGTTGTCCACCATCGGGGTGTGGACGGTGCCCGGACAGACCACGTTGGCGGTGATGCCCAGCCGGGCCGTCTCCAGGGCGAAGGTCTTGACCAGCCCGATGACGCCCCACTTGCTGGCCCCGTAGGCGCCCAGGTTGCGGATGGCGGTGCGGCCGGCCCCCGACGAGGTCACCACCACCCGGCCCCAACCCCGGTCGGTCATGGGACCGACGACCGCCCGCAGGCACTTGAACACGCCGGTCAGGTTGGTGTCGACGATCTCGGCCCACGCCTCGTCGGTGGTGTCCCCGACCTCGGCGTAGCTGACCACGCCGGCGGAGGCGGCCAGGATGTCGAGCCCGCCGAAGGCGTCGAGCGCCAGCTGCACGGCCGCGTCCACCTGGGCCGAGTCGCGCACGTCGGCCACCACCGCCTCCGCCTTGCCCCCGGCGGCACGGACCTGGGCAACCGTCTCGTCCAGGTCCGCAGCCGTGGCCGTGGGGTAGGGCACGGTGGCCAGAGGGGCGGCGATGTCGGCGACCACCACGTCGGCGCCCGCCGCCGCCAGGGCCAGGGCGTGGGCCCTCCCCTGCCCCCGCGCCCCGCCGGTGACCAGCGCCACCCGTCCGTCCAGCTCGGCCATCAGGGCAGGGTGAGCACTTCGGGGCCGTCGTCGGTGATGGCGATGGAATGCTCGAAGTGGGCGGACAGGCTGCCGTCGGCGGTGACCACGCTCCAGCCGTCAGCCAGGGCGATGGTCTCGGGGCCGCCGGCGTTGACCATGGGCTCGACGGCGAAGACCATGCCCGGCTTGAGCTTGGGACCCGGGGTCCCCGGCCAGTAGTTGGGCACCTGGGGCTCCTCGTGCATCTGGGTGCCGATGGCGTGGCCCACGTACTCCCGGACCACGGAGAAGCCGGCGCCCTCGGCGACCGTCTGGACGGCGGCGCCGATGTCGTGCAGCCGGTTGCCCGCCTCCATACGGGCGATGCCCGCCCACAGGCTCTCCTCCGTCACCCGCAGGAGCTTCTCGGCCTCGGGGTCGATGGCCCCCACGCCGGCGGTGTAGGCGGCGTCGCCGTGGTAGCCCTCGATGATCGCCCCGCAGTCGATGGAGATGATGTCCCCTTCCCGCAGGCGGCGGTTCCCGGGGATGCCGTGGACGATCATCTCGTTGGGCGAGGTGCAGATCACCGCTGGGAAGCCGTGATAGTTGAGAAAGTTGGAACGCGCCCCCCGCCGGCCGAGGACGTCGCGCGCCACCCGGTCGAGCTCCGCAGTGGTGACGCCGGGGCGGATCGCCTGCCGGGTGGCTTCGTGCATCTCGGCGACGACGCGGCCCGCCCTGCGCATCTTGGCGATCTCCTCCGGACTGCGTCGCATGGTCTCTGTTGTAACACCAAAAGGGGCGTATTGCGTCCCGCAGGCGCCCTCAGGTGGTCTGGCGCTGCTTGCGCCGGTCGACCTCGCCGATCAGGCGCTCGGTGACCTCGTCGAGGGTCCCGAGGGCGTCGATGGTGGCCAGCAGGTCCCGTTCGCGGTACCAGTCGATGAGCGGTGCCGTCTCCCGTTCGTACCAGTCCAGACGCCGCCGGATCGCCTCTTCGGTGTCGTCGTCCCGCTGCACCACCTCGCCGCCGCAGACGTCGCAGATCCCCGCGGTCCGGGGCAGGTTGTCGGGGACGCTGTAGTTGGTGCCGCAGTCCACGCACACCCGCCGGCTGGCCAGCCGGCGCAGGACGTGCTCGGTGTCGATGCTCAGGTTGAGGGCGGCGTCGACCTCGCGGGGAACGATCATGTCGGTCAGCGCCTCCGCCTGGTGCACGGTGCGGGGGAATCCGTCGAGGACGAAGCCCCGGTAGGTGGTGTCGTTGCGGGTCAGGCGCTCCTCGACCATGCCGATCACCACGTCATCGGGGACCAGGTCGCCCGCTTCCAGGTAGCGCTTGGCCTCCCGGCCCAGGTCTGACCCGGACCGTCCGGCGGCGCGGAACATGTCGCCCGTGGAGATGTGGGGGATGACGTAGTGGCGCGACAGGCGCACCGCCTGCGTCCCTTTCCCCGCCCCTTGCTTCCCGAGGACGATCAGCCTCGCGCCAGGGACCACTTACTTGAGGAAGCCCTCGTAGTTGCGCATCATCAGCTGGCTGTCGATCTGCTTCATCGTCTCCAGGGCGACGCCGCCGGCGATGAGCAGCGTCGTCCCCGCGAACGGGTAGTTGTTGACGTGCCAGACGGCGAGCATCAGCGACGGGATGAGGGCGATGGCGGCCAGCCACAGCGCGCCGGGCAGGGTGATGCGGTTGAGGATCGTCTGCAGATGGCGCTCGGTCGGTGGCCCCGGTCTGATGCCGGGAATGTAGCCGCCCTGCTTGCGGATGGTGTCGGCCTGCTGGTGGGGGTCGAAGGTGATGGCGGCGTAGAAGTACGCGAACCCGAGGATGAGCACGCCGTAGGTGACGATGTACCACAGGCTGCTCGGCTGGGCCAGGTGGGTGTTGATCCAGGTCTGGACGTGCTGCCACGAACCGTGGTTGGGCAGCACGTTCGAGATCAGGATCGGGAAGTAGAGGACGGAGCTGGCGAAGATGATCGGCACCACGCCGCCGGTGTTCACCTTCATGGGGATGTAGGTCGTCTGGCCGCCGTACATTCGGCGGCCCACCACCCGCTTGGCGAACGTCACCGGTATTCGCCGCTGGCCCTGCTCGATGAACACGATGGCGACGATCAGGCCGACCGAGACCACCAGGATGGTGGCGAACTTCCAGGCGTTGGTCGCCTCGAGCACCTGGCGGCCGCCCGAGGGCATGGTCGCCACCACGTTGGTGAAGATGAGCACGGACATGCCCTGGCCGACGCCCCGCTGGGTGATGAGCTCGCCCAGCCACATGACGACCACGGTGCCGGCGGTCATGGTCAGCACGATCAGCACCACCCGGCCGAAGCTGAAGTCGGGAATGAAGTCGGGCTGGCTCGAGCCGCCGGTGCCGAACAGACCACTGCCGCCGTAGTGGAAGGCGTACGCCAGCCCGGTCGACTGCATCACCGCCAGGGCGATCGTCAGGTACCGGGTGGTCTGAGTCAGCTTCTTCTGGCCCGTCGGACCCTCGTCGCGCCACTGCTCGAACTTGGGGATGACCACCATCAGCAGCTGGATGATGATCGACGCCGTGATGTAGGGCATGATCCCCAGCCCGAACACGGCGAACTTGGTCAGCGCCCCGCCGGAGAACAGGTTCAGGAAGCTGGCCACGCCCGGGTGGCTGCTCCCGTTGGTGCTGCCCGTCGAGGCGTACTGCGTCAGCGTGCCGAAGTTGATCCCCGGGCAGGGGATGTTGGCACCCACCCGGTAGATGACGATGACCGTGAGGGTGAACAGCACCTTGTTCCGCAGGTCCGGAACCCGGAACATGTTGCTCAGATTGGACAGGGTGCTGCGCATGCGAGGTCTCCTCCGGGGCCTGCTGGCAACCTACTCGCGACGATCCAACCGGGATAGTCGCTACCGGTTGGTCAGGGCGTTGCCCTTGGCCGCCGGCCGCCGGTCGCCCCAGGGTGGGGGCAGGACGGTCGTGCGCCCCCCCGCCGCCTCGATGGCCGCGATCGCGCCGCGTGAGAAACCATGGGCGGACACGTCGAGCTTCCGGGACAGCTCGCCCTTGGCCAGCACCTTGACCAGGCCGTGCTTGTGCACCAGGCCCGCGGCCCGCAGTGAGTCGGGCGTGACCACGTCGCCGTCCACCGACTGCAACGTGCCCAGGTTGACCACCACGTACTCGACGCGGAACGGGTTCTTGAACCCCTTCAGCTTGGGCACCCGCTGCTTGAGCGGCAGCTGTCCGCCTTCGAAGCCGGGCTTCACGTTGGCGCGCGCGCCCTGCCCCTTGGTGCCCCGCCCGGCGGTCTTGCCCCGCCGGCCGGCGGTGCCCCGGGCCACCCGGCGGCGCGGCCGCGTCGACCCCGGCGGGGGGGCCAGGTCGTGGATCTTCATGAGCTCTCCTCGACGGTTACCAGATGGGGGACCCGGGCGATCATGCCCCGGATCTCGGGGCGGTCGGGCAGCGTGTTGGTGCGCCCGATGCGGCCCAGGCCCAGGGCGCGCAGCGTCCCCCGGTGCTTGGGCTTGGTCCCGATCCCCGAACGGACCTGGGTGACCTTGAGCGATCCGGAGGGCATCACGCCACCTCGTGGGGCACGTGCGCGGCCGCGCTGGCTCTCCTGGTAGGCACGCCACACCCCCGCCGGGGTCACCTCCTCGGGTGACTTGCCCCGGAGCCGGGCCACCTCGTCGGGACGCTTCAGGCCGCGCAGGCCGGCGACGGTGGCCTGGGCCACGTTGATGCTGTTGGACGACCCGAGCGACTTGGCCAGGATGTCGTGGATGCCGGCCATCTCCAGGATGGCCCGCGCCGCCCCGCCGGCGATGACCCCGGTACCGGGAGCCGCCGGCTTGAGCAGGACGCGCCCGGCGCCCGCCTCGCCGAGGATCGGGTGGGTGATGGTCGACCCGGCCAGGGCCACCTCGAAGAGGTTCTTCTTGGCCTCCTCGATGCCCTTCTGCACGGCCAGGCCGGCCTCCTTGGCCTTGCCGTAGCCGAGGCCGACGCGGCCCTGGCCGTCGCCGATCACCATCAGGGCGGCGAAGGAGAACCGGCGGCCCCCCTTGACCACCTTGGCCACTCGGTTGACCTTGATCGTGCGGTCTTCGTACTGCTGGTCAGGCATCGGTTTACAGCTCCAGTCCGGCTTCGCGAGCCGCGTCGGCGACGGCGGCAACCCGCCCGTGATAGAGAAAGCCGCCCCGGTCGAAGGTGACCCGGGTGACCCCGGCGGCGCGCGCCCGCTCGGCGACCAGCCGGCCGACCGTCGTGGCCGCGTCGGCGTTGCCCGTGCGCCCCGCGGTGCGCAGGTTCGGCTCCACGGTCGACGCCGCCGCCAGCGTGCGCCCGGCGCGATCGTCGATCACCTGGGCGACGGTGTGGCGGTTGCTCCGGAACACGGCCAGCCGCGGCCGGTCGGCGGTACCGCTGACCTTCTTGCGCACCCGGTGGTGGCGGCGGGCGAGCGCCCGCTGCTTGTCGTTGGTGGTCATCTACTTGGCCGCCTTCCCCGCCTTGCGAACGACACGCTCGCCGGCGTAGCGCACGCCCTTGCCCTTGTAGGGCTCCGGCTTGCGGATCTTGCGGATCTTGGCCGCCGTCTCGCCGACCAGCTCCTTGTCGATGCCGCGCACGTGGATGCGCGTCGGCGCCGGCACCTCGAAGGTCACGCCGTCGGGCGCATCGAAGGTGACCGGATGGCTGAAGCCCAGGGCCAGCTCGAGCTGCTCGGCGCCCCGGGCCGCCGCCCGGTAGCCGACACCCACGATCTCCAGCTCCTTGCTGAACCCGTCGGTGACCCCGATGACCATGTTGTTGACCAGTGTCCGGGTCAGGCCGTGCAGGGCGCGGTTGGTCCGCTCGTCGTTCGGACGCTCGACCACGAGCTCGCTCTCCTCCTGGCGCACGACGATCTCACCCGGCAGGCGGCGTTCAAGGGTTCCGCGAGGCCCTTTCACCGTCACCTGCCGATCCGAGACGGTCACCTCCACCCCGGTGGGTACGCCGATCGGCGTCTGTCCGATTCTCGACATGGCTACCTCACCACACGTAGCAGAGGACCTCGCCGCCCATGCGACGCTGGCGCGCCTCACGGTCGGACATGAGCCCCTGACTGGTCGAAAGGACGGCGACGCCCAGCCCCCCCAGTACCCGGGGGAGCTTGTCGGCGCCGGTGTACACCCGCAGGCCCGGCTTGGAAACCCGTCGCACCCCGGAGATCGTCCGGCGGCGGTCGGCGGCGTACTTCATGGTGATCTCGAGCACCTTGCCCGGTCGGCCCTGGGCCACCCTGGTGTCGAAGCCCTCGATGTAGCCCTCCTGGGTCAGCACCGCCGCCAACGACTCCTTCAGCTTGGACGACGGCATCCGCACCGTGTCGTGCATGGCGACGTTGGCGTTGCGGATCCGGGTCAGCATGTCGGCGATGGGATCGGTCATCGTCATCCGGGCACCTCCTACCAGCTGGCCTTCGTCACACCCGGAACCTCACCGGCGTGAGCCAGGTCGCGCAGACAGATGCGGCACAGCCCGAACTTGCGGAACACCGCGTGCGGGCGGCCGCAGCGCCGGCAGCGGGTATAGGCCCGGACCTTGAACTTCGGCTTGCTCTGGGACTTGATGATGAGCGCCTTTTTGGCCATTTGCTTGGTCTGTCGCCTTCCGTACTGTCGGTTCGCACCGCAAGCGGTGCTGCTACGAGGACTGCCCGTCACGGCGGAACGGAAATCCGAAGGCGTCGAGCAGCGCCCGGCCCTCGTCGTTGGTCCTCGCCGTGGTCACGATGGTGATGTCCATCCCGCGAGGGTTGTCCACCTTGTCGTAATCGATCTCGGGAAAGATGAGCTGCTCGGTCACGCCGAAGGTGTAGTTGCCCCGGCCGTCGAAGCCCCTGATGGGCAAGCCGCGGAAGTCGCGGATGCGGGGAATGGCCAGGCTCACCAGCCGATCGAAGAACTCCCACATGCGGTCGCCACGAAGCGTCACCTTGGCGCCGATGGCATTGCCCTCGCGCAGCTTGAAGCCGGCGATCGACTTCTTGGCCCGGGTCACGAGCGGCTTCTGGCCGGT
Organism: uncultured Actinomycetota bacterium; assembly: GCA_963757175.1. Lineage (GTDB taxonomy): Bacteria > Actinomycetota > Acidimicrobiia > Acidimicrobiales > Palsa-688 > CAVWQR01. The sequence goes on from CAVWQR010000001.1 coordinate 135,869, forward strand.
AATGGTCGTCAGGTCCCGCACCGCTCCCTCCAGCAGCGACGGCTGCTGCGTGGCCTGACCGACGCCTACGTTGACGACGATCTTCTCGAAACGGGGGACGAGCATGATGTTGGCCAGCCCGAGCTGCTGTTGCAGCTGGGCTCGCACTTCGCGCTCGTAGCGCTGCCGCAGCCGGGGGCGCTCGGCGGTCGCGGTCCCGGTGGTTGTCGCCGCCATCACAGCTCCTCCCCGCAGCGCCGGCACACCCGCACCTTGGTGCCGTCTTCCTTGACCTTGTAGCCGATCCGGGTGGGGCCGTCCTTGGAGCACACGATGGCCACCGCCGACGCCGACATGGGCATGTCCTTGTCGATGATGCCGCCCTTCACCCGGGCCTGGGTCTGACGCTTGTGGCGCTTGGCCACGTTGGCGCCCTCCACGATCACCCGGTTGCTGCGGGGTATGACGCGCATGATCTGACCGGTGAGGCCGCGGTCCTTGCCCGAGAGCACCTGGACGCGGTCGCCCTTGCGGAGCTTCATCTTCGCCCCCGACTGCCGGGGCGCGGCGCGCTTGGTGGATGACATCTAGAGCACCTCCGGAGCCAGGGAGACGATCCGCATGAACCGCTTGTCACGCAGCTCGCGCCCCACGGGACCGAAGATCCGGGTCCCGCGCGGCTGGAGCTGCTCGTTGATGAGCACGGCCGCGTTCTCGTCGAAGCGGATGTAGCTGCCGTCCGGGCGACGTTTCTCCTTCTTGGTGCGCACGACGACGCAGCGCACCACCTCGCCCTTCTTGACGTTGGCTCCGGGGATGGCGTCCTTGACGGTCGCCACGAAGATGTCCCCGATCGAGGCGTAGCGGCGTTTGGAACCGCCGAGCACCTTGATGCACAGGACCTCCTTGGCGCCCGAGTTGTCGGCCACCCGGAGCCTGCTCTCCTGCTGGATCATTTCGCCCGCTCGAGCACGTCGACGATCCGCCACCGCTTCTGCTTGGACTGCGGCCGGGTCTCGGCCAGGCGGACCCGGTCGCCGACGCGGACGTCGTTGGCCGGGTCGTGGGCGTACAGGCGCTTGGTGCGCTGCACCGTCTTCACGTAGCGGGGGTGGCGGACCCGCTCGATGACCGCCACCACGGCGGTCTTGTCCATGCTGGTGGACACGACCAGGCCCTCGCGGACCTTGCGGCGGTCGATCCGCTCGGCCTGGTTGGCGGCTGGGGACCGGCTCGGAGTGGCGTCGGAATCCGACATCACGCATTCACCTCATCGGCCGGTGCGGAGCCCGCCCGGCTGGCCGCTTCGAGGGCTTCGGCGGCCTCGATCTCGCGCTCGCGCTGGATGGTGAGGACGCGGGCGATGTCCTTGCGCACCGCACCCAGGCGGGCGGAGTTGGACTGCTTGCCGGTCGCCAGCTGGAAACGCAGGTTGAACAGCTCGGCCTTGGCCTCGGTCAACCGGCTCTCCAGCTCGGAGTCGCTCAGCTCGCGGATCGCCACCGTCGGTCGGGGCATCAGACCGTCACCTCCTCCTGCTCGGTCCGCACCACGAAGCGGGCCTTGATGGGCAGCTTCTGAATGGCGCGCTCCATGGCGGCGCGCCCCAACGTCTCGTTGACCCCGGCCAGCTCGAACAGGATGCGCCCGGGCTTGACCACCGCCACCCAGAACTCGGGGTTGCCCTTGCCCGAACCCATCCGGGTCTCGGCCGGCTTGGCGGTCACCGGCTTGTCCGGGAACACGCGGATCCACACCTTGCCGCCGCGGCGCACGTGGCGGGTCATGGCGATACGGGCGGCCTCGATCTGGCGGGCGGTGATCCATCCCGCTTCCTGGGCCTGGATCCCGTACTCGCCGAAGGCGACGGTCGTACCGCCCTTCGCCGGACCGGAGCGGCGGCCCCGCTGCGTCTTACGGTGCTTGACCTTGCGTGGCATCAACATCGCTAGCCGTCCTTCGGGAAGTGGGGCGTCTCGTGATGGTCGCCACTGGTGCGCCGCTCGATGTCCTCTTCCTCGGCGAGCAGGCGCTCGAGCTCGGGGTCGACCGGGACCATCGGCCGCTCGGCTTCCTCCGGAGAGGCGTCGGCCGGCTGCTCGGCCACCGGCTCGGAGACGGCGTCGGGCGCCTCCTCGACCTCGGCGGCGACCTCCGCCTCGGCGGCCGGTGCCGTGGGTTCGCCGCCGGCCTGGCCCGGCTCGCCCATCTCCGCCCGGCGACGGCCGCCACCGGCCGAGATCACCCGGCGGGGCCGACCCTGCCCGGACGTCTCCCCCACCGCCATGGCCGCCTCACGGCTGATCTTCTCCTCGGCCGACGTGCGATAGGGCAGGATGTCGCCCTTGTAGATCCACACCTTGACCCCGATGCGGCCGTAGGTGGTGCGCGCCTCGCGGAAGCCGTAGTCGATGTCGGCGCGCAGGGTGTGCAACGGCACCCGACCCTCGCGGTAGAACTCCCGCCGGCTCATCTCCGACCCGCCCAGGCGCCCGGCGCACTGCACCCGGATGCCGAGGGCGCCGGCCTTCTGGACGGTCTGCACCGTCCGCTTCATCGCCCGGCGGAAGCTCACCCGTCCGGCCAGCTGGTCGGCGATGCCCTGGGCCATGAGGGCGGCGTCCAGTTCGGGCTGCTTGATCTCCTGGATGTTGAGCTGCACCTTCGGGTTCTTGGTGATCTGGGCCAGGCGGGTACGCAAGCGGTCGGCTTCGGCACCCCGCCGGCCGATGACGATGCCCGGGCGGGCGGTGTGCACGTCGATGCGCAGCCGGTCGCGCGTCCGCTCGATCTCGATGCGGCTGACCGCAGCCCGTTCGAGCTGGCTCATGAGGTAGTGGCGGATCTCCCAGTCCTCGATCAGGTAGTCCTGGTAGTCGCGGTCGTTGAACCACCGGCTCTTCCAGTCGGTGGTGACGCCGAGACGGAACCCGTAGGGGTTGACCTTCTGGCCCATCTAGCTACTCGCCTTCCTCATCATCGGTCGCCTCGGTCTTCGGTTTGGCCGGCTTGGTGCTGCTCGTCGGGGGCTCGGTGTCGCCGGCGTCGGCGGCCGTGTCGTTTTCGGTGTCGTCGGTCTCGGTGTCGTCGGTCTCGGTGTCGTCGGTCTCGGCTTCGGCCGCCTCGTCGGTCTCGGCGTCGGTGTCGTCGGTCTCGGTCTCGTCGCCTGCGTCGGCCGTCTCGTCCTCGGCGGCCTCGTCGGTCGGCTCGGACTCCTCCCCGTCCTCGCTGCCCTCGCGGTCCTCGGTCTCGTCCAGCTCCTCGGTCTCCTCGGTCTCGTCGAGCTCCTCGGTGGCCGCCCACCGGCGCTGGCGGCGCTCCGACCGGCTGCGGGTGTCGCCCTCGGCGGCCGCGCCCCGGCGGGCGCCGGCGACCCGGCGGGCCCGCTGGGCTGCCAGCTCGGCCCGGCGCCGGGCGACCATGCGGGCCAGGCGGTCCTCGGGCAGCCGGGCGACGATGACGGTGATGTGGCTCGTGCGCTTGCGGATGCGGGTGGCCCGGCCCCGGGCCCGGGGTCGCCACCGCTTGATCGTCGTTCCCTCGTCGGCGAAACAGGCGGAGACGTAGAGCTCGTCGGGGTCGAGCTCGTCGTTGTGCTCGGCATTGGCCACCGCCGAGTTGAGCACCTTGCCCACCACGAGCGCGGCGTCGCGCTCGGAGAAACGCAGGATCTCGATCGCCTCGGACACGGGCCGGTCGCGGATCAGGTCGAGCACCTCGCGCACCTTGTAGGGCGAGATCCGGGCGTGCCGGTGCACCGCCCGGGTGCCCGGCTGCTGGCCTTCGGGCCCCGACTCGTCGCCGACCGCGCCCCGCGGCCGCTCGTTGGTCTTGACGCCGGCCATTTACCGCCTCCCCGAACGCTCTTGACCGGCGTGGTAGCGGAACGTCCGCGTCGGCGCGAACTCGCCCAGCTTGTGGCCGACCATGGACTCGGTGATGTAGACGGGGACGTGCTTGCGCCCGTCGTGCACGGCGATGGTGTGCCCGACCATGTCGGGGATGATCGTCGATCGCCGCGACCAGGTCTTGATCACCCGCTTCTCGTTGCGGGAGTTGAGAACGTCGACCTTCTTCAACAGATGGTCGTCGACGAACGGACCCTTCTTCAGGCTGCGGGGCACGGCTACCTCCGGGCGCCGCGCGTGCGACGGCGGCGAACGATGAGCTTCTGGGACGGCTTGTTGCGGTCGCGGGTGCGGCCTTCGGGCTTGCCCCACGGCGACACCGGGTGACGGCCGCCAGAGGACTTGCCTTCGCCCCCGCCGAGGGGATGGTCGACGGGGTTCATGGCCACGCCGCGGGTCTGGGGGCGCACGCCCTTCCAGCGGTTGCGACCGGCTTTGCCGATGCTGACCAGCTCGGCTTCGGGGTTGCCGACCTCGCCCAGGGTGGCGCGGCAGTCGATGGGCACCCGCCGCATCTCGGTGGAGGGGAGCCGGAGGGTGGCGAAATCGCCCTCCTTGGCCACCAGCTGGACGCTGGAGCCGGCGCCGCGGGCGATCTTGCCGCCGCCGCCGGGCTTGAGCTCGACGTTGTGCACGACCGAGCCGACCGGGATGTAACGCATGGGCATGGCGTTGCCGGGGCGGATCTCCGAGCCCTGCCCGCTGCGCAGGACGTCACCGATCCTCACCCGGGCCGGCGCCAGGATGTAGCGCTTCTCGCCGTCGTGGTAGTGGAGCAGGGCGATGCGGGCGTTGCGGTTGGGGTCGTACTCGAAGGCGGCGACACTGGCGGGGACGCCGTCCTTGGTCCGCTTGAAGTCGATGAGCCGGTACTGCTGCTTGTGGCCGCCGCCGCGGTGGCGGGCGGTCTTGCGGCCGTAGGCGTTGCGGCCGCCGGTGGAGGGCTTGGGCGCGAGCAGCGACTTCTCGGGGCGCGTCTTGGTGACCTCGGTGAAGTCGGAAACGGTTTGGAACCGGCGGCCGGCGCTGGTGGGCTTGCGGGTGCGGAGCGGCATGGTCGTCCTAGCTCTCGGCGAACAACGGGATCTCTTGGCCTTCGGCCAGGGTGACGAGAGCCCGCTTGGTGTCGGGGCGCGTGCCGAAGGTGGCCCGGCGCCGGTTGCGCTTGCGCTTGCCCTTGCGGTTGAGGGTGTTGACCTTGACCACCTGCACACCGAAGATGGCCTCGACCGCGTGGCGGATCTCGGCCTTGTTGGATCGGGGGGCGACCTCGAAGGTGTAGGTCCCCTTGCCGTGGGCGTCGAGCAGGGCGTAGCTCTTCTCCGACACGACGGGGCGGATGATGATGTCGCGAGGCTCGCTCACGAGTCGGCCTCCTCCTCGTCCTCGGTGTCCTCGGTTGGGGAAAGAGCGGCCGGCTCCTCGTCCTGGTCAGCGCTGCCCTCGTCCGTCTCGGCTGTCGGCGGCGCGGCGGCGGCCACGGCGGCCAACGCACTCACCCGTCCGGGAAGGGTGGCGCGGGTGAACACCACCCAGTCGTTGATGAGGATGTCGTAGGCGTTGAGCTCGGCGGGGGCGATGATCTGCACCTCGGGGATGTTGCGGAAGCTCTTGTGGGCCAGCTCGTCATCGCGGTCGAGGACGACGAGGATGCGGCCCTCGACGCCGAGCGTGCTCAGGGCCTGGATGGCGCGGCGGGTGCTGGGGAGGTCGAAGAGCCACTCCTCCACCACCACCACCCGCCCCTCGGCGGCGCGGTCGGAGAGAGCCGATCGCAGCGCCAGGGCGATCATCTTGCGCGGCGTCCGCTGGCGGTAGCTGCGCGGCTTGGGCCCGAGGGCGACACCGCCCCCGGTGAACTGCGGCGACCGTTCGGAGCCCTGGCGGGCCCGGCCGGTGCCCTTCTGCTTGAACGGCTTGGCGCCGCCCCCGCGTGCCTCGGCGCGGGTCTTGGTGCTCTGCGTGCCCCGCCGGGCGGCGGCCAGCTGGGCGGTGACGACCTGGTGGAGGACGGCCGTGTTCGGGGTGATGCCGAACAGGTCCTCGTCGAGCTCGACGCGGGTCCCGGTGTCGTCACCCTCGATGACGTGGACGTCGACGATGGGTGCCATCAGCGAGCTCCCTTCACCGCGCTGCGGATGAGGACGACGCCGCCGCGGGGTCCGGGCACGGCCCCTTTCAGCAGCAGCAGCTCACGCTCGGCGTCGGCCTGCACCACCTCCAGGTTGAGGGTCGTCACCCGCTGGTCACCGAGCTGGCCGGCCATGCGCGTCCCCTTGAACACGCGGGCCGGCGTGGCGCACGCGCCGACGGCGCCCGGGGCCCGGTGGTGCTTGTGGTTCCCGTGGCTGGCGCCCTGGCCCTTGAAGTTGTGGCGCTTCATCCCGCCGGCGAAGCCCTTGCCCTTGCTGACCGCGGTGACGTCGACCTTCTCCCCGGCGCTGAGCACGTCGACGGCCAGCTCCTGGCCGAGGTCGTAGGAGCCGGCGTCCTCCACGCGGAGCTCGACCAGGCGGCGGCCGGGGTCGACGTCGGCCTTGGCGTACTGGCCGGCGACCGGCTTGGTCAGGGTGCTGGCCTTGCGGTTGCCGTAGGTGACCTGGAGAGCGGAGTAGCCGTCGACCTCCGGCGTGCGCAGCTGCACCACGCGCGCGGGCGCGACCCGGACGACCGTCACCGCGACGGCGCGGTTCTGGTCGTCCCAGACCTGAGTCATGCCGACTTTCTCGCCGACGATCGCTTTGGTTGACACTGATTTTCCGGACGGCACTGCGCTTCCCTTCACGTGGCGGAGGCAATGGCAGCGGCCTCACACGCGGAACACGCGGACGCTCCGCCCGGGCAAACCCGAGCGGAGCGCTCGCCAAAAGTTGTTGCCACGGGGTCTCCGAGCGAGCCGGACACCCGCGGACATCGATTTGATGACGGCTGGTCACCCTAGCAGCAATCTCCGTCTTCGTCCCGCGGGGCGCCACCCGGGTAGAAGCGACGGATGGGACGGCCCGTGATCGCCTGCCGGCGCCAGTTCGACTTCGACCGCCCCCCGGGTGAGATGTGGGCGGCCATCGAGCGAGTCGACCGGTTCGAACGGTGGTGGCCGTGGCTGGAGGAGTTCCGCCTCGAAGGCGCCGGCCTCGCCCCCGGGTCGGTACTCCACGGCGTGGTGTCGCCCCCGGTCCCCTACCGCATGCGGGTCCGCGTCGATCTCGTCCACTGCGCGGCGCCCAGCTCCATCGACGGCGTCGTCGGCGGGGATCTCGCCGGCGACGCCCACCTCCGCCTGCGCCCGGTCGCGCTTCGGGACCCGCGTCGAGGTGGCCTGGACCGTCGAGATGATGCAGCGCCCGATGCGGCTGGCCGACCGCGTCGCCCACCCGCTGCTCCAGTGGGGCCACGACCGGGTGGTCGACGTGACGGTGACGGGTTTCCGCCGTCACCTGGAGCGCGGTGTCTAGGCCCGGGCGACGGCCAGGCCGGCGGCCAACAGCACCACCGCCCACGACAGGGCACGGAGGGCCGATTCGAGGGGCGCGAGCAGCACCCGGTCGTCGATGGGAACGGTTTCGCCGTCGGCCAGGGTGACGGCGCCCTCGACCCGCGCCGCCCGCCGGCGGAGGAGCCGCGCCGGGGTGCTCAGCGCCCGCTGGGCGGCGGAGAGGGCGAAGGCGCCGGCGGCGGCGACCACCGGCGCCGGCGCCAGCGTCCCCGTCTGGGCCACGTAGGCGGTCAACAGGGGGAAGGCGCCCCAGGCGGCCGCGAAGCCGGCGTCGGTGTGGACGAGCCCGCCGAACAGCTCGAAGTTGTAGGCGACGACGAGGACGGGGCCGGCCACCATGAACGGGATCAGCACCCAGCCGATCTGGAGGACCCCGCCCACGCCCAGGCCGACGGCGGCGAGCAGACCAACGGCCGCGGCGCTGACGAGCGAGGCGGTGGGGATGCCGGTCCGCAAGGGACGGCCGTGCAGCTCGTCGACGGCGTGGGCGGCGATTCCCACGGCCGCGAAGAACGCCAGCAGGGTGGCGACCAGGCGGGTCAGGTCGACGTGGGGAGCCAGCGACGCCCCGATGACGACATAGGCCAGGTGCCACGCCGTGTAGGGCGGGTGCAGCAGCGTCCACCAGTCCCGCCACCCGCCCGGCGACGCGGCATAGAAGGCGGGACGCCGCGTCGGCCCGGGTCCGTCGTCAGCCACCGGCGCGCCGACCCCACATCACCAGCCCGCCGCCCAGGCTCATCACCCGGGCGTGCACGTCCTCGAAGCCGGCTCGTCGCCACGCGTCGAGCGTCCAGGACAGCGGGAACCGACGGTAGTGGCCGGAGATGCTGGGGCCCAGGAAGCGGCCGACGCGGAACCACTCTCGGCCTCCGCCCACCCATCCGCCGGCAGGGAGGAGGATCCGGGTGTAGAGCCACCACCAGAACCGCCAGAGCCGGTTGGGCGGGACAAAGAACTCGAGGCTGGCCACCGCGCCCCCGGGCCTGACCACCCGGGCCAGTTCGCTGAGGGTGGACTGGGGGTCGTCGACGTAGCGCAGCAGGTAGGTGAAGGTGAGGGCGTCGAAGCTCCGGTCGGGGAACGGCAGCTGCTCGGCCCGCCCGCCGACCAGGTCGACCCGGTCGGACATCCCCCCGCTCGTCAGGTTGCGCCGGCCCTGGCGCAGCATGCTCTCGGTGAGATCGACGCCGACCACGTGGGCCGGTGTGCGCTCGGCGAGCTGCAACGCCACCCCGGCGGTGCCGGAGGCCACGTCGAGCAGGGTGGCCGGCGATCCGGGGACGATGGCGTCGACCATGGCCCGGCGCCATCGCCCGTTCTGGCCCATCGACAGCACCTCGGCCAGCCGGTCGTAGCGTTGCGGCAACGGCGCGAAGAGCCGCTGGGCGAAGCGATTCCGGTCTCCGGCGGGCCGTGCGATGATCTCTACGCTACGCGTCGCCCGCTCAGAGAGGTCCGGTGAGCCCAACCCGCTTCGATGCCCTGGTGGTAGGCGCAGGGCCCGCCGGCAGCATCGCCGCCCTGACCCTGGCGCGAGGCGGTGCCCGGGTGGCGCTGCTCGACAAGGCGGCCTTCCCCCGCGACAAGGCGTGCGGCGATCTCGTCGGCCCGCGCGGGATCCAGGTGCTCATCGACCTCGGTATCCCGCTGCCCCCCGGTCTGGACGTCGGGGACATGCTGGTGGTGGGACCGACGGGGCGACGCGTCGTGCTCCCCGCCGTGGGCGGACGAACCTACCCGGGCCGTGCCCTCGCCATCACCCGCTGCCACTTCGATGCCGCCCTCCGGACGGCCGCCCTCGACGCCGGGGCCGTCGCGGTCGAGGGTCGAGCCGACGAGGCGCTGGAGCGAGGTGGCAGCCTCGACGGGTTCGGCACCGACGGCGGCGCCCGGCTGCACGCCGATGTCGTCATCGGTGCCGACGGCGCCGCCAGCCACGTCGCCGCCGCCGGCGACCTGGTCGACCGGAGCCGGGTGCTGTGGGGCTTTGCCCTGCGCACCTACCTCGACGCCTCCGTCGAGCTGCCGACCATCGTCCTCTGGGAGCAGACTCCGTGGCACGCCTTCCCCGGCTACGGGTGGATCTTCCCCGGCGCCGACGGCGGCGTCAACGTCGGGGTGGGGATCGGGACCCGGGCCGACCGGCAAGCCGGCGCCGGGGCCGCCCGGACCCTGCCCGCCTTTCTCCACCATCTCGGATCGCTGGGTCTGCTCCCCGGGGAGCGGCCGGCCGCACCGGGGCGCCGCCTCGGTGGGTGGCTCAAGATGGGGATGGTCGGCACCACCCCGGCCAGAGGGCGGGTGCTGCTGGTCGGCGACGCCGCCGGGCTGGTGAACCCGCTGCAGGGCGAAGGCATCGCCCAGGCGATGGGAAGCGGACGGGCGGCGGCCGAGGCCGTCCTCGCCGGCCCCGATCGGGCGGCAGACCGCTACCGCCGGGCGCTGGCCGAAGCCCACCTGCCGTACCAGCGCATCACCGCGGCCGTGCACCGCGCCCTGGTGGGCCGGCCCCGGGCCGTCGCCGCCGCCGGCCGGGTGCTCACCGCCCCGGGCCTGGGCGCCGCCCTGTCCGGGGGGTGGGGCATCTTCTGGAACGAGCTGCTCGACGGGGCGCCGCCCGGGGCGGGGCGGACCCTGGCGGCGTCGTGCACCCGTGTCGGAGCCAGTGCGACGGCGCGCACCGGCGTGGCCCGCTGGTTCGACGCCACCTTCGCCTGACCGGCCCTGAGCCTCAGGTGGTCTGGATCTTGATCTCGATGTCGACGCCGGCGGGCAGCTCGATGCGTTGCAGCGAGTCGACGGTCTTGGGGGTGTGCTCGACGATGTCGAGCAGCCGCTTGTGCACCCGCATCTCGAAGTGCTCCCGGCTGTCCTTGTACTTGTGGGGGGAGCGGATCACCGTGTAGCGGTTCTTCTCCGTCGGCAGGGGCACGGGACCGCGGACCTTGGCCTGGGTGCGCAGGACCGTCTCGACGATCTTCTTGGTCGACTGGTCGATGATCTCGTGGTCGTAGGCCTTCAGACGGATGCGGATCCGCTGTCTATTGTCGGGCACGGGTTCTCCGGTGGAGCGGTGAGAGGCGGGTTGTCAAGGTACGTGACGGCGGGAAACGGGAGGCGAACCTCCCGTTTCTCACTTGATGATCTTGGTGACGCGTCCGGAGGCGACGGTACGCCCGCCCTCCCGGATGGCGAAGCGCAGGCCCTCGTCCATGGCGATGGGCTTCTGCAGCTCCACCTTGATGCTGGTGTTGTCACCGGGCATCACCATCTCGGTGCCCTCCGGCAGGCCGATGGAGCCGGTCACGTCGGTGGTCCGGAAGTAGAACTGCGGCCGGTAGTTGTTGAAGAAGGGCTTGTGCCGACCGCCGTCGTCCTTGCTGAGGACGTAGATCTGGGCTTCGAACTCGGTGTGGGGCGTGATCGATCCCGGCTTGCAGAGCACCTGGCCGCGCTGGACGTCCTCCTTCTTGGTGCCCCGCAGGAGGGCGCCGATGTTGTCGCCGGCCTCGCCCTCGTCGAGGATCTTGCGGAACATCTCCACGCCGGTGCAGACGGTCTTGGCCGTCGGGCGGAGGCCGACGATCTCGACTTCCTCGCCGGTCTTGATCCGGCCCTGCTCCACCTTCCCGGTCACGACGGTGCCGCGGCCCTGGATGGTGAACACGTCCTCGATCGGCATCAGGAAGGGCTTGTCGAGATCGCGGGTGGGCTCGGGGACGAAGCTGTCGACCGCGTCCATGAGGTCGACGACCTTGCTCTCCCATTCCTTGTCGCCGTCCAGCGCCTTGAGGGCGGACATGCGGATGACGGGGGTGTCGTCACCGGGGAAGTCGAACTGGGTGAGCAGCTCGCGCACCTCCAGCTCGACCAGGTCGAGCAGCTCGTCGTCGTCGACCGCGTCCGCCTTGTTGAGGGCCACGACGATCGAGGGCACGCCGACCTGGCGGGCCAGCAGGACGTGCTCCCGGGTCTGGGCCATCGGGCCGTCGGCGGCCGACACCACCAGGATGGCCCCGTCCACCTGGGCGGCGCCGGTGATCATGTTCTTGATGTAGTCGGCGTGGCCGGGCATGTCGACGTGGGCGTAGTGGCGGTTGTCCGTCTCGTACTCGACGTGCGAGATGTTGATGGTGATGCCCCGCTGACGCTCCTCGGGGGCGTTGTCGATCTTGTCGAACTCGGTGAAGGAGTTGTGCTCCGGATTGTGCTCGGCGAGCACCTTGGTGATGGCGGCCGTCAGGGTCGTCTTGCCGTGGTCGATGTGACCCATCGTCCCGACGTTGAGATGCGGCTTGTTGCGCTCGAACTTCTGCTTGGCCATGGAAGAAAGACACTCCTGTGGGTACCGGCCACCCGGCCGGACTACGCTGGTCGCTTCGCACCGCAAGCGGTGCTCGGTGCGTTTGGGAAAGGCTACTCGTCTCGCGACGAGGAGCCGGCTGGGGAACTCGGCTTACTCGCCCCGGACCCGAGCGACGATCTCCTGAGAGACCGACTCGGGGACCTCCTGGTACGAGTGGAACTGCATGGTGTACGTCGCCCGGCCCTGGGTACGCGAACGCAGGTCGGTAGCGTAACCGAACATTTCGGCCAAGGGGACCTGCGAGCGGATGACCTGGCTGTTGCCCTGCTGCTCCATGCCCTCGACCTTGCCCCGCCGGGAGGACAGGTCGCCGATCACGTCGCCCATGTAGTCGTCGGGGGTGACGACCTCGACGCTCATGATCGGTTCCAGCAGCACGGGGTGGGCCTGGCGGCAGGCCTTCTTGAAGCAGATGGAGCCGGCGATCTTGAACGCCATCTCCGACGAGTCGACGTCGTGGTAGGAGCCGTAGGTCAGCGTGGCCCGGATGTCGACCACCGGGTAGCCGGCCAGGACCCCGGATCCCATGGCGTCCTGGATGCCGGCGTCGACCGACGGGATGTACTCGCGGGGGACGACGCCGCCGGTGATCTTGTCCACGAACTCGTAGCCGCCTCCGGGGCCGGTGGGCTCCAGGCTGAGGACCACGTGGCCGTACTGGCCCCGGCCGCCGGTCTGGCGGATGTAGCGCTCCTCGATCTTGGCCACGGCGTTCTTGATCGTCTCGCGGTACGCCACTTGGGGCTTCCCGACGTTGGCGTCCACCCGGAACTCCCGCAGCATCCGGTCGACGAGCACCTCGAGGTGGAGCTCGCCCATCCCGCCGATGACGGTCTGACCCGTCTCCTCGTCGCTGCGCACCTGGAAGGTGGGGTCCTCGTCCGCCAGCGCCTGCAGCGCCTTGGACAGCTTGTCCTGGTCGTTCTTGGTCTTGGGCTCGACGGCCACGTGGATGACCGGCTCGGGGAAGTCGAGCGACTCGAGCACGATCGGCGCGTTGGGATCACACAGGGTGTCGCCCGTCGTGGTGTTCTTCATACCGACGATGGCGATGATGTCGCCGGCGAAGGCCATGCGGTCGGTCCTCACGGTGATTGGCGTGCATCTGGTAGATGCGGCCGATGCGCTCCTTGCGGTCCTTGGTGCTGTTGAGCACGGACCCGCCCTGGGCGACCTTTCCGGAGTAGACCCGGGCGAAGGTCAGCTTGCCCAGGTGCTGGTCGGACATGATCTTGAACGCCAGCGCCGAAAACGGCTCGTCGTCGTCGGCCTTGCGCTCCAGCTCCTCGATGCCCTTGACGTCCATGCCCTTGGTCGGGCGCACGTCGAGCGGCGAGGGCAGGTAGTCGACGACGGCGTCGAGCATGGGCTGGACGCCCTTGTTCTTGAACGCCGAACCGCACAGCACGGGTACGACGTCGCCGGAGACCGTCGCCGCCCGCAACGCCCGGCGCAGGTCATCGGCGGTGATTTCCTCGTCCCCGAGGAACTTCTCGGTGAGGGCGTCGTCGAAGGTGGACAGCGTGTCGATGAGCGCGGCGCGGGCGCCGGCCGCCTCGGCCACCAGCCCGGCGGGGATGTCGACGAGCTCGAAGCGCTCGCCCTTGGAGGCCTCCTCCGGCCAGACCAGGGCGTTCATGTTGAGCAGGTCGACGACGCCGCGGAACTCGCTCTCGGAGCCGATCGGCAGCTGGACGACAGCGACGGTGGCGTCGAGCCGGTCCCGGATCATGTCGACGGCGCGGTCGAAGTCGGCGCCGATGCGGTCCATCTTGTTGATGAAGCACATGCGTGGCACGCCGTACTTGTCGGCCTGGCGCCAGACCGTCTCGGTCTGGGGTTCCACCCCGGCGACCGCGTCGAACACGGCGACGGCGCCGTCGAGGACGCGCAGCGACCGCTCGACCTCGACGGTGAAGTCGACGTGGCCGGGGGTGTCGAGGATGTTGATGCGGGTGTCGTGCCACTGGCAGGTGGTGGCCGCCGACGTGATGGTGATGCCCCGCTCCTGCTCCTGGGCCATCCAGTCCATGGTGGCCGCGCCTTCGTGGACCTCACCGATCTTGTAGTTGACGCCGGTGTAGTACAGGATGCGCTCGGTGGTGGTGGTCTTGCCCGCGTCGATGTGGGCCATGATCCCGATGTTGCGGGTCTTGACCAGGGGGAACGATCGGTTGTTGGTTGCCTCAGCCATTGCTCACTCTCGGATCGACGGGACCGCACGCGCCGGCTGGTCTCCGTCTCGCTCTTCGCTCTGCTTCGCCGCCTTGTGCCGCCGCCCGGGTGCGTGAACGCCGGACCGTCCGGCGTCATTCCCGGGTGCCGGCCTACCAGCGGTAGTGGGCGAACGCCTTGTTGGACTCGGCCATCTTGTGCATGTCCTCACGGCGCTTGACGGCGGCGCCGACGCCGTTGGACGCGTCCAGCAGCTCGGCGGCCAGGCGGCCGGCCATGGTCTTCTCCCGGCGCTGGCGGGAGTAGCCCACCAGCCACCGGATGGACAGGGTGGTGGCCCGCCGGGGGCGCACGTCCACCGGCACCTGGTAGGTGGCACCGCCGACCCGCCGGCTCTTGACCTCCAACTGCGGCTTGGTGTTCTCCACCGCCCGCTTGAGCACGGCGACGGGCTCGGTCTCGGTGCGGTCCTTGATGGTGTCGAGGGCGTCGTAGACGACCCGCTCGGCCAGGCTGCGTTTGCCGCGCGACAGCACCTTGTTGACGATCTGGGTGACCAGCACCGACCGGTAGATCGGATCGGGCAGGAGGTCGCGACGGGGGGCGGGTCCCTTGCGGGGCATCGTCAGTCCCGCTTGGCGCCGTAGCGGCTACGGGCCTGCTTGCGATCGCGCACGCCGGACGTGTCGAGCGTGCCCCGGATGATCTTGTAGCGCACGCCGGGCAGGTCCTTGACCCGGCCGCCCCGCACGAGGACGATGGAGTGCTCCTGGAGGTTGTGCCCGACGCCGGGGATGTAGGCGGTCACCTCGGTGCCGCTGGTGAGGCGCACCCGGGCCACCTTGCGCAACGCCGAGTTGGGCTTCTTGGGCGTGGTCGTGTACACGCGGGTGCACACGCCGCGGCGCTGGGGCGCGCCACGCAGGGCGGGCGTCTTGGACTTGTCCGTCTGCTGCTCACGGCCCTTGCGGACCAGTTGGGCGATGGTGGGCAAAGCAACCTCTCGTCGGGAAGAAAAGCCGGCGCGCGCGCCACTGCGGGGCCCGGCAGGCCAGCGTCCATAGTAGCGCGGGAATCGCACCCAGCTGCCCGCCCCTGTCGCCCGGTCCCCCGTTGTGTCAGTCTGGCCGCGTGAGGGGCCGCTCGAGGGGGGCAGGGCGTGGTGGCTGAGGACCAGTCGCGCCTCGCCTGCCGCTGGTGTCACGCCCAGAGCCCGCTGTCGGCGCGCACCTGCGACCGCTGCGGCGCTCCTCTCGACGGGCGCGACGCGGTGAGCGACTCGGGCTGGCGGCAGGCGCCCCGCCTGCCGCGACCTGACCGAGCTGCACTGGTCGGCCAGCGTCTGCCAGCTGGACGCGGGCGTGGTGCCCGTGGCCGAGATGGCGCTCGATCCGGCCGACACCGTCTTCTTCGAGCATCACGCCATGCTCTGGAAGGACGAGACGGTGCACATGTCGGTCATGACGTCGCCGGGCGGAGCCAAGCGCCTGCTGGCGGGGATGCCGTTCGTGTTGAGCGTGGCGCGCGGCCCGGGGCGGGTGGCCTGCTCCCGGGACGCCAGCGGGGAGCTGGTGGTCCTGCCGCTGGACCCGCCGACCGAGCTCGACGTCCGGGAGCACGCCATGCTGCTGGCCACGTCCGGGCTCACCTACTCGTTCGAGAAGGTGCCGGGGCTGACCACCATGCTGGTCGCCGGCACCGGGATGTACCTCGAGCGGTTCGTCGCCCAGGCCGGGCCCGGCCTCCTCGTGCTGCACGGCTACGGCAACGTGTTCGAGCGCGTGCTCGGCGCCGGGGAGTCCGTCCAGGTCGAGCCGGGCGGCTTCCTGTACAAGGACGCGTCGGTGGGCATGGAGGTGCAATCAGTGAAGCTCGGCAGCGGCGAACCCTCCGACGAGCCGGCGGCGGTCCCGGTGGGGGGTGAGCCGACGGGCGGCGGCGGGAGCCGGTTCGGTCGGGGGCTCAAGGGTCTCAAGACGGCGACCTCGCGGGTGAGCCCGGGCGGCCTGGTCTCGGCGGCCGGCAACCTGCGGTCCGGGGGAGGGCTCCCGGGTGCGGCGTCCGGGCTGCTCGGTGGTCGCGGGTTCACCCTGATGCGGCTCACCGGGCCGGGCCGGGTCGGCATCCAGTCCATGTTCCGAGCCCACGACACGGCGTGACGGACACCACCACTTACACCTGCCCCTACTGCCGGCAGACGTCGACCGGAGCCGAGAGCAGCTGCCCGGCGTGCGGCGCGCCGGTCGACGTTCGCCTGCGCACGACCGACTCGGGCTGGACGGAGCTCCCCCCGATCGTCGACATGGCCCGTATCCAGTTCGGCCAGTCTTCCTGCCAGATCGAGGGCCGGCTGGTGCCCGTCGCCGAGATGCTCCTCGCCGCCGGTGACGGGGTGTACTTCACCCACAACGTGTTCCTGTGGCAGGAGCCGACGGTCCAGATCTCCACCATGCCGCTGGCGGGTGGCTGGAAGCGCATGCGGGCCGGGCTCCCGCTCCTCATGCTGCACGCCGCCGGACCGGGCCGGGTGGCCCTGTCCCACGACAGCCCGGGCGAGCTCGTCGCCCTGCCCCTGCAGGCGGGCGCCGCCGTCGACGTGCGCGAGCACGCTCTGCTCGCCGCCACCAGCGGCGTGGACTACGGCTGGGAGGCGACCAACGTGTGGTTCGTCACCAGCGGTGAGTCGGGCGGGTCGGGGTCCAAGCTCGGCCTGCTGAAGAAGGGCCTGGAGCTGGCCGACGTCGACGTGCCCGGCGTGGGCGACGTGGGCGGTGGCGACGACGACCGGCCCGAGTGGCACTACCCGCTCGGCCAGTTCATCGACCGCTTCCACGCCCCGACCGAGCCCGGGCTGGTGCTCGTCCAGGTGGGGGGCAACGCCTTCGTCCGGGACCTGGCCGAGGGCGAGTCGATCCTGGTCAAGCCGCCGGCCTTGCTGTTCAAGGACCCGAGGGTGGCCATGCACCTGCACGTCGAGTACCCGGCGGCCGGGGTCAAGCTGTGGCGCACGTGGGGCAACCGCTACCTGTGGCTGCGCCTGCACGGTCCAGGGAGGGTCGGCCTGCAGTCCTCCTACGACCGCCTCGAGGACCCCGGCCGGGAGTTCCGGGACGTTTCCCCCCACACCGACCACCTCTGGACCTGATCCGGTCCAGAGGCGATCGCTGGGCGGGCTCAGCTGACCTCTTCGCCGCCCTCGCCGATGCTGGCGGCGTCCACGCTGTCGGGGCCGACGCCGATCACCTCGTCGCCGTCGGCCGACGCCGCGTCGTTGGGGCCGATCGACGCCAGCCACGCCGCCGGGTCCTCGGTCCAGGTGGCCTCCTCGCTGTCGGAGGACCAGAAGCCGAGGCGCTCGGCGTCGGGGGCGTCCATCACCAGGTCCCGGTAGCGGAGCATGCCCGTACCGGCGGGGATGAGCTTGCCGATGATGATGTTCTCCTTGAGCCCGAACAGCTGGTCGCTGCGACCCTCGATGGCCGCCTCGGTCAGCACCCGGGTGGTCTCCTGGAACGAGGCAGCCGACAGCCAGCTGTCGGTCGCCAGCGACGCCTTGGTGATCCCCATCAGCTCGGGCCGGCCCTCGGCGGGGCGGCGGCCCTCGGTCACCAGACCCCGGTTGGCCTCGGCGTACAGGCGGGAGTCGACCCGCTCGCCGGGCAGGAAGGAGCTTTCCCCCTGCTCGGCGACGAGCACCCGGCGCAGCATCTGGCGGACGATGAGCTCGATGTGCTTGTCGTGGATGGAGACTCCCTGGTCCCGGTACACCTGCTGGACCTCCTCCACCAGGTACTGCTGGGTCTCGCGGATGCCCTTGATCTCGAGCAGCTGCTTGGGGTCCTTGGGTCCCTCGACAATGGCATCGCCGGCGGTGATCTCCGCCCCTTCGCGGATGCCGTCGGCCAGCTTGGACCGCAGGCTGACGTTGTAGACGTCCTCGCTGCCGTCATCGCCGACCACGGTGATCCGGCGGGCGTTGTCCTCGTCGGCCATGCGCAGCACGCCCGACGTGCGGGCCAGCACCGCCGCCCCCTTGGGGGTGCGCGCCTCGAACAGCTCGACGACGCGGGGAAGGCCGTGGGTGATGTCCTCGCCGGCGATGCCGCCGGTGTGGAACGTCCGCATGGTGAGCTGCGTACCCGGTTCGCCGATCGACTGGGCGGCGATGACACCCACCGCTTCGCCGAGCTCGATCTCCCGGTTGGTGGCCAGCGAGCGGCCGTAGCACTTGCCGCAGACGCCGTGCTCGGCCTCGCAGGTCAACACGGAGCGGACCATGAGCTCGTTGACCTGCGGGTCGTCGCGGATCGTGGCCATCAGGGCCGGGTCGATCGACGTCCCCGCCTCCAGCACGGACCCGTCGGCCAGGGTCACCTCCCGGGCCAGGGCCCGGCCGTCGAGGCGGGTCTCGAGATAGGAGCGCTCGTTGGCGGTGTCGGGTCGGACGTCGCGCACCCAGATGCCCCGGGTGCTGCCGCAGTCCAGCTCGCGGATGATGAGCTCCTGGGCCACGTCCACCAGGCGCCGGGTCAGGTAGCCGGAGTCAGCGGTCCGCAGGGCCGTGTCGGCCAGGCCCTTGCGGGCGCCGTGGGTGGAGATGAAGTACTCGAGAACCGACAGTCCCTCCCGGAACGAAGAGAGGATGGGCCGGGGGATCATCTCGCCTCGCGGGTTGGAGACCAAGCCCTTCATGCCGGCGATCTGCCGCACCTGCTGGGGGTTCCCTCGGGCGCCGGAGTCGACCATCATGTCGAGCGGGTTGAAGGGGATGGCGTGGAGGGTGTCCTCCATGGCCTTGCCCACCTCGGAGTTGGCCGAGGTCCAGATCTCGATCTCCTTCTGGCGGCGCTCGTCGTCGGTGATGATCCCCCGCTTGAACTGGCTCTCGGCCTTCTGGGCCTCGGACTCGTAGCGGGCGATGATGTCCGACTTGGCCGGCGGGTTCATGACGTCGTTGATCGAGATCGTCAGCCCCGACCGGGCGGCGTAGCGGAAGCAGAGCGCCTTGATGGCGTCCAGGCTCTCGGCGACCACCGAGCGGTGGTAGTCCTCGGCCAGGACCTCGACGATGGCGCCGAGGCTACGGTTGCGCTTGCCGACGATGTCGTTGACGAACGGGAACCCGTTGGGCAGGGCGGCGTTGAAGATGATGCGCCCGGGCGTGGTCTCGATCTCGGCCAGGGCGGCGGTGTCGTCCACCACGCCGAGGCCCTCCTCCCCGGCGGCGACGTTGTCGCCCGCCTCCCCGCCACCGGCGACGACCTGGGGACGGCGCCACAGGATCTTGGCGTGCAGGTCGAGGTCGCCGTTCTCGTAGGCCCGCTCCACCTCATGGAGGTGGCGGAACACCCGGCCTTCACCGGCGGCGCCCTCCTTCACCAGAGTCAGGTAGTAGGCGCCGAACACCATGTCCTGGGTCGGGGTGACGATCGGGCGACCGGTCGCCGGGGACAGGATGTTGTTGGCCGAGAGCATGAGGATCCGCGCTTCGGCCTGGGCCTCGGCCGACAGGGGCAGGTGGACCGCCATCTGGTCCCCGTCGAAGTCGGCGTTGAACGCGGTGCACACCAGCGGATGGATCTGGATGGCCTTGCCCTCGACCAGGACGGGCTCGAACGCCTGGATCCCGAGCCGGTGCAGCGTGGGAGCGCGGTTGAGGAACACCGGGTGCTCCTTGATGGCCTCCTCCAGCACGTCCCAGACCTGGGGACGGCGGCGCTCCACCATCCGCTTGGCCGACTTGATGTTCTGGGCCAGCTCCAGGTCCACCAGCCGCTTCATGACGAACGGCTTGAACAGCTCCAGGGCCATCTGCTTGGGCAGCCCGCACTGGTGCAGCTTGAGGGTCGGTCCGACCACGATCACCGAGCGGCCGGAGTAGTCCACCCGCTTGCCCAGCAGGTTCTGGCGGAACCGGCCCTGCTTGCCCTTCAGCATGTCCGACAGGCTCTTGAGGGGACGGTTGCCGGGACCGGTGACCGGGCGCCCCCGGCGGCCGTTGTCGAACAGGGCGTCGACGGCCTCCTGGAGCATGCGCTTCTCGTTGTTGACGATGATCTCGGGCGCGCCCAGGTCGAGCAGGCGCTTGAGGCGGTTGTTGCGGTTGATCACCCGCCGGTACAGGTCGTTGAGGTCCGAGGTGGCGAAGCGGCCACCGTCGAGCTGGACCATGGGCCGCAGCTCGGGCGGGATCACGGGGACGGCGTCGAGGATCATCGCCCGGGGGTCGTTGACCCGACGCTCGTGCTCGTCCCGACGGTTGAAGGCGGAAACGATCTTCAGGCGCTTGATGGCCTTCTGCTTGCGCTGCACCGACAGCGGCCGACGACCGTCGGTCGGATCGATGGCGTCGCGCAGCTTGACCTCTTCCTCGTCGAGGTCGAGCTCGGCGATGAGCTGGGCGATGGCCTCGGCGCCCATGCCGCCGCGGAAGAACTCCCCGTAGCGGTCCTTGAGCTCCCGCCACAGCAGCTCGTCCTCGATGATCTTGCGGGAGTGGAGGTTGCGGAACTCGTCGAACGCCCGGCGCACCAGGTCCAGCTCGGACTCGGCCCGGTCGCGGATGGCGGCGAGCTCCTTGTCCACCTGGCGCTGGCGGGCCTTCAGCTCCGAGTCCTTGGCCCCTTCCGCCTCCATCTTGGCCAGCTCGTCCTCGAGCGCCTTGAAGCGACGGTCCAGGTCGAGGTCGCGGGCGCGCTCGATCTCGGCCAGCTCCTCGGTCAGCTCGACTTCGAGGTTGGGCAGCTCGGCGTGGCGCTTCTCCTCGTCCACGAAGGTGACGAGGTTGGCGGCGAAGTAGATGACCTTTTCCAGCTGCTTGGCCTTGAGCTCCTCGCGCGCCTCGGTCCCCATGAGCAGGTAGGCCAGCCACGACCGGGTGCCGCGCAGGTACCAGATATGGACCACGGGGGCGGCGAGCTCGATGTGGCCCATGCGCTCGCGCCGGACCTTGGAGCGGGTGACCTCGACGCCGCAGCGCTCACAGATGATGCCGCGGAAGCGGACCCGCTTGTACTTTCCGCAGTAGCACTCCCAGTCCTTGGTGGGACCGAAGATCTTCTCGCAGAACAGCCCGTCCTTCTCCGGGCGCAGCGTCCGGTAGTTGATGGTCTCGGGCTTCTTGACCTCGCCGTTGGACCAGGTGCGGATGGCATCGGCCGTGGCCAGCCCGATGCGAAGCTGTTCGAAGTTGTTGACGTCCAGCATGATCTAGAAACCCCTCTCTGCTGCCCGGCGTGCGTCTTCCTCGTCCGACCCGCGCTCCGGGCGGCTGATGTCGATGCCCAACTCCTCGGCCGTGCGGAACACGTCCTCGTCGAGCTCGCGCATCTCGATCTCCTCTCCGGTGTTGGAGAGGACCTCCACGTTGAGACACAGGCTCTGCATCTCCTTGATGAGCACCTTGAAGCTCTCGGGAATCCCCGGCTCGGGGATGTTCTCCCCCTTGACGATCGCCTCGTAGACCTTCACCCGGCCGAGGACGTCGTCGGACTTGATGGTGAGCAGCTCCTGCAGGGCGTAGGCGGCGCCGTAGGCCTCCAGGGCCCACACCTCCATCTCCCCGAAGCGCTGGCCACCGAACTGGGCCTTTCCGCCGAGGGGCTGCTGGGTGATCATCGAGTACGGCCCGGTCGAGCGGGCGTGGATCTTGTCGTCGACCAGGTGGGCCAGCTTCAGGATGTAGACGTAGCCCACGCTGATGGGGTTGTCGTAGGGCTGGCCCGTGCGCCCGTTGAACAGGGTCGCCTTGCCGTCGGTGCCGATGAGCTTGCCGCCCTCGCCGTAGTCGGTGCCCGGTGCCTCCGGCGTGAGCTGCTCGAAGATCTGCTTCATGGTGGGATGGCGGCCGGCGTCGTCCTCCTCGTCCCAGTGGGCGCCGTCGAAGACGGGCGTGGCGATGTGGACCGACGGTTCGGCGACCGGACGGGTCTTGCGCTCCATGCCCGACTTGGGCGCGCTGGACAGTCCGTTGCTGTCCCATCCCCAGCGGGCGGCCCAGCCCAGGTGGCTCTCGAGCACCTGGCCCACGTTCATGCGGGAGGGCACGCCGAGGGGGTTCAGGATGATGTCGACGGGGGTGCCGTCCTCCAGGAACGGCATGTCCTCCACCGGCAGGATCTTGGAGATCACGCCCTTGTTGCCGTGGCGTCCGGCCAGCTTGTCGCCCTCGGAGATCTTGCGGCGCTGGGCCACGTAGACCCGGACGAGCTGGTTGACACCCGGCGGCAGCTCGTGGGCGTCCTCGCGGGAGAACACCCGCACGTCGATGACCTTGCCGGACTCGCCGTGGGGGACCTTGAGGGACGTGTCGCGCACTTCACGCGCCTTCTCGCCGAAGATCGCCCGCAGCAACCGCTCCTCGGGAGTCAGCTCGGTCTCCCCCTTGGGGGTGACCTTGCCGACCAGGACGTCGCCCGTGTCGACCTCGGCGCCGATGCGGATGATCCCCCGGTCGTCGAGATCCTTGAGGATCTCCTCGGACAGGTTGGGGATGTCGCGGGTGATCTCCTCGGCGCCCAGCTTGGTGTCGCGAGCGTCGACCTCGTGCTCCTCGATGTGGATCGAGGTCAGCACGTCGTCGCGCACCAGGCGCTCGGAGAGGATGATGGCGTCCTCGTAGTTGTAGCCCTCCCAGGGCATGAACGCGACCAGCAGGTTCTTGCCCAAGCCGAGCTCGCCGGCCTGGGTCGACGGCCCGTCGGCCAGGACGTCGCCGGCGACGACCCTGGCGCCCTCGGCGACGATGACCCGCTGGTTGAGGCAGGTGTTCTGGTTGGAGCGGCGGAACTTGGCCAGCTGGTAGATCTTGCGTCCGAGCGGGTGGCCGAGACGGTCCCGCTGGTTGGGCTCGTAGTCGACGATCACGTGCTCGCCGGACACCTCGACCACCTGGCCCTTGCCCTCGGCCAGCAGCACGTCGCCCGCGTCACGGGCCGCCCGGGCCTCGACGCCCGTGCCGATGAACGGCGCTTCGGGCTTGACGAGGGGGACCGCCTGCTTCTGCATGTTGGCGCCCATCAACGCCCGGTTGGCGTCGTCGTGCTCGATGAAGGGGATGAGGGCGGTGGAGATCGAGACGATCTGCTTCGGGGAGACGTCCATCAGGTCGACCTCGGCGGGAGGCACGAAGTCGACCTCCGAGGTCGAGCCGTAGCTGGTGCCGCCGGCGCCGACGCGGACGCCGGGACCCTGGGGCGCCCGGCGGACGAGCACCCGGTCGTCGACGAGGGTGCCGTCGTCGGCCAACTTGGCGTTGGCCTGGGCGATGACGAACTCCTCCTCCTCGTCGGCGGCCAGGTAGACGATCTCGTCGGTGACCCGACCGTCGGCGACCTTGCGGTACGGCGTCTCGATGAACCCGTAGTCGTTGATCCGCCCGTAGCTGGCCAGGTGGCCGATGAGGCCGATGTTGGGACCTTCAGGCGTCTCGATCGGGCACATCCGGCCGTAGTGGGAGGTGTGCACGTCGCGCACCTCGAACCCGGCGCGCTCGCGTGACAGGCCGCCGGGGCCCATGGCGGACAGCCGGCGCTTGTGGGTCAGACCCGACAGCGGGTTGGTCTGGTCCATGAACTGGCTGAGCTGGGAGGTGCCGAAGAACTCCTTGATGGCCGCCACCACCGGCCGGATGTTGATGAGGGTCTGGGGCGTGATGGCCTCGACGTCCTGGGTGGTCATGCGCTCGCGCACCACGCGCTCCATCCGGGACAGGCCCACCCGGACCTGGTTCTGGATCAGCTCGCCGACCGAGCGGATGCGCCGGTTGGCGAAGTGATCCTGGTCGTCCAGGCGGTAGCCGGTCTCGCCCTGCGCCAGGTGCAGGAGGTAGGAGCAGGCGGCCAGGATCTCGGCGCGGGAGAGGACGCCCTGGCCCTCGCTCGGGGTCTCCAGGTCCACCCCGAACAGCTCGGAGGCGCGCACGACCTCGGGCCCGAGCTTGCGGTCGAGCTTGTAGCGCCCGACGCGGGTCAGGTCGTAGCGCTTCGGGTTGAAGAAGGCGTTCTCGAAGTAGGCGCGTGCCGACTCCACCGACGGCGGCTCCCCGGGCCGGGCCCGCTTGTAGATCTCGAGCAGGGCCTCCTCCTGGGTCGGCGCCAGCTCGCGCTCCTTGTCCCACTGGCCCTCGAGGAAGTCGAAGTGGCGCACGAAGCGCTCGAGGAACGCCTCGTCGGTGTAGCCCAGCGCCCGCAGCAGGACGAACAGCGACAGCCGGCGCTTGCGGGCGACGCGCGACCCGGCGGTGATGTCCTTGCCCGGCTTGGCCTCCACGTCGAACTCGATCCACTCGCCCCGGTAGGGGTGGATGGTTCCGGTGACGATGGTCTTGGCGTCCCGACCGGGCTGGAAGATCACGCCGGGGGAGCGCACCAGCTGGGAGACGACCACCCGCTCGGTGCCGTTGATGATGAAGGTCCCCTTGTCCGTCATCATGGGGAAGTCGCCCATGAAGACGGTCTGCTCCTTGATCTCGCCGGTGTTGGCGTTCTGGAACTGGGCGCGCACGAAGATCGGCGCGGCGTAGGTCATGTCCTTCTCTTTGCACTCATCCACCGTGAACTTGGGCGGGGGGCGCAGGTCCTGATCGTCCGCGTCGAACTCGAGCATCAGCTTGAGCGACCCGGAGAAGTCCTCGATGGGGCTGATGTCTCGAAAGGTGTCGGCGAGTCCGCGCTCCAGGAACCACTGGAACGAATCGCGCTGGATGGAGATCAGGTCAGGAAGGGGGAGAACCTCATCGAGGTTGGCGAACGAGAAGCGTTCCCGGGTGGCGGGACGAGAGGGCAAGGGCCTACTCCTCGGAGAAGACGGGCGCGGGAGCCGTCAGGGCGCGCAGCAGCCGGACGAAGGCAGGCGGCGGCACAGCGGGCGAGCACGGCAACTCGCCATCATAGGGCAGACGGCGTCGTCGAGCAAGGCCCAATCCGGGCCTTGGCGGACATCTGCTTCGGTGAGGGTAAGGCAACCCTCCCCGCTGGTCAAGGCTTTGGCCGGTTTTGGTGCCCCTCTGACCGCTCAGCGCGGCGGTGCCGCCACCAGCCGCCGCTCGTGGCGGTGCGCGGCCGGGGGTCAGCGCCGGCGCACGATGGCCGCCAGCCGGCCACAGGGACGGGTCTGGCGGTCGCTGAAGAAGGTGGGGGCGCCGGTCGGCCAGGCCGAACGGTGGGTGCTGCGCTCGGGGACGCCGGCCTCGGCGAGGAGTCGCAGGTTGGCCGCCCACAGGTCGAAGGTCCAGCGTCCGGTGCCATCGGCCGCGACCAGCCCGCCCACGTCCCCGAAGCTCTCCTCGGCGGCGGCGACGACCTCGGCGCCGACCTGGTAGCCCTCGGGAGCGACGGTGGGACCGAGGGCGGCGATCATCCGCTCGGGGCGGGCGCCGAGGGCCGGCCATGGCGTCGACGGCGGACCCGGTGACCCGGGCGACGGTGCCGCGCCAGCCGGAGTGGACGCATCCCACCACGCCGGCGTCGGCGTCGACCAGGACGATCGGCGTGCAGTCCGCCGCCATCATCACCAGCCCCACCCCCGCGTCTGCGGTGACCAGGGCGTCGGTGGCGTCGAAGGCGTCGTCGGCCCGACGGGCCCCCCTCCCCCGGTCGGCGCGGGTGGCGCAGACCACCCGGCGGCCGTGGGTCTGGTGACAGAAGACCAGGTCGTCGAGGTCGGCGCCGGCCGCGGCCGCCGCCCGGGTGCGGTTCTCCACCACCGCGCCGGCGTCGTCGTCCACGTGGAGGCCCAGGTTCAGCGTGGCGTAGGGGCCGGCGGAGACCCCGCCGTGGCGGGTGGTGACGATCACGTCGACGCCGACCTCGTCGAACACCGGCCAGGTGAGGACGTCGAGGCCGGCGCGCCGGGTGAGGACGGAGTCGATGGCGACGGCCATGGCAGCATGGAACCACACCGGCGGCCGGCTGCCGGCTGCCGGTGGCGGCGCCGAGCGCCGCTCGCGGTGCGAGGCGACCAGCACCGAGCGCCGCTCGCGGTGCGAGGCGACCAGCACCGAGCGCCGTCGCGGTGCGAAGGGACTCGCTCGGTACGCTCGCGGAGCCCATGACGCCCGATCCCGCCGCGCCGTTCACCTACCTGGGATA
Source organism: uncultured Actinomycetota bacterium (assembly GCA_963757175.1). Lineage (GTDB taxonomy): Bacteria > Actinomycetota > Acidimicrobiia > Acidimicrobiales > Palsa-688 > CAVWQR01. Next base: position 161,885 of record CAVWQR010000001.1, read on the forward strand.
CGACGTGGACGAGGCGCGCGCCGGCGACGGCGGCGGCCCCAACGGCTGGACGCTGCGGTGCCGCTACGGGCTCGGCCAGTGGACCTTCGAGGAGCGCATCACCGTCGGCGAGGATGGCGACGGGCGCTGGTCGGCCGGGGCAGACGAAGCCGCCCGGCTGGTGTACCTGCTGGCCGGGGTGTCCTACTACAAGGCGGCGGCGCCGCCCGTGGTCGACCTGGGCGAGACGCCCGTGCGCGCCGGCGAGGTCGAGTTCCTCCGCACCTTCTTCGTCGAGGGCCTCGGGGAGTACGCCTACCGCAACGGCCTCGACCTGAGCGGGCTGGTCGTCGCCGGCGGCCGGCCGGTGACGGGGGGGCCGCCGGCGCCCGGCCCGGCCGGCGCGGGCATCCGGCGTCCGCTGGTCCCCTTCGGCGGGGGTCTGGACTCCATCGTGACCGTGGAGTGGCTCCGCGACCGGGTCGACGACGTCACCCTGTTCGTGATGAGCCGTCCCGGCGACCGCTTCGCCGCCATCGAGGACGCCGCCGCCCTGACCGGCCTGCCCGTGCGACGCGCCGGGCGGCAGCTCGACGCCAAGATCCTCCGATCGGCGGACTTCGGGTTCCGCAACGGCCACGTGCCCGTCACCGGCGTGGTGTCGGCCATCGCGGTCCTCGTCGCCGCCCTGCACGACCGGGATGCCGTGGTCATGTCCAACGAGCGCTCGGCCTCCGCCGGGAACCTGCGCCATCAGGGTCGCGAGATCAACCACCAGTGGTCCAAGGGGATGGCGTTCGAGCGCGCCTTCGCCTCCGCCGTGACCGCCGCGGTCGGCGGTCGGATCGCCTACTACTCGCAGCTGCGGGCCTGCACCGAGCTGTGGATCGCCCAGCGCTTCGCCACCCTCGAGCGCTACCACGGGGTGTTCCGCAGCTGCAACCGGGCCTTTGCCCTGGATCCGGCCAGGCGGCTGGACCACTGGTGCGGGACCTGTGACAAGTGCTGCTTCGTCGACCTGGTCCTCGCCCCGTTCCTCACCCCGGGCCGGTTGGCCGCTGTCTTCGGTGGCCGGGAGCCGCTGGAGGACGCCGGCCTGCAGGAGCAGTTCCGGGCCTTGCTCGGGCTGTCCGACGACCAGAAGCCGTGGGAGTGCGTCGGCGACCTCGACGAGTGCCGGGCGGCGCTGGTCCTCGCCGCCGGGCGCCCCGACCGGTCGGACAACCCGCTGCTGGAAGCGTTGCTCGCCGAGCTCGGCCCGGCCGCGGCCGACGCCGCCCGGGCGAGCATCCCCGACCTGCTGGTCCCCGAGGGACCCGACAGCGTTCCCAGCTCCCTCGCCGTCGCGGGCGGCGCCGTCCGCCGGCGCTGAGCTGCGAACGACCTCTTGCCGCTCCCCCCGCCCCTGTCCTGGGCCGGCGTGGCCGCCCGGGGCGCGGTCGGAATCTGGGGTTGGGGCATCGAGGGCCACGTGGCCTGGCGCCGCCTGCGCGACCTGGGCGCCGATCCGGTGGTCGTCGACGACGATCCACCCGCCGGTGCCGACGTCCCGGTGCTCGCCTTCGCCGGCGCCGGCTGGGAGGCGCTGCGCCGGTGCCAGGTGGTGGTCAAGAGCCCCGGCGTGAGCCGCTACCGGCCCGAGGTGGCCGAGCTGGAACGCAGAGGGGTCGCGGTGGTCGGCGGTCTGGGGCTGTGGCTGGAGGAGGTGGACCGGGGCCGGGTGGTCTGCGTCACCGGGACCAAGGGCAAGAGCACCACGGTCTCGATCATGGGCCACCTGCTCGACGGCCTGGGCCAGCGGGCGTTCGTGGGCGGCAACCTGGGCGTGCCGCCCTACGCCCCCGAGGCGTCCACCGACGTCCAGTGGTGGGTGGTGGAAACCTCGAGCTACCAGGCCACGGATTGCTGGTCGTGTCCCCCGGTGGTGGCGGTGACCTCCCTGCATCCCGACCACCTCGACTGGCACCGGACGGCGGAGCGCTATTACACGGACAAGCTCTCGCTGTGCCGCCTGCCCGGTGCCGACCTCACCGTGGCCGCCGGCCGCGACCCGCTCCTGCGCTCCCTGCGCCCCCGCCTCGGCCCGCGGGTCCAGTGGGTGGAGTCGCCATCGCCGGTGCCGGCGTGGGTGGATGCTCTGGGCCTCGTCGGCGCCCACAACGCCACCAACGCCCTCATCGCCCAGGCCTGCCTGGTCGCCGCCGGGGTGCCCGGCGCCGACGATGACCAGGCAATGGCCGCCGCCGCCGCCGGGTTCGGCGGGCTCCCCAGCCGCCTCACCCCGCTGGGCTCGGTGGGCGGCGTCGAGTTCGTGGACGACAGCCTGTCGACCAACGTGCTGCCCACCCTGGCCGCCCTCGACGCCTACGCCGGCCGGCGGGTGGCGCTGATCGCCGGCGGGTTCGACCGGGGCATCGACTACGGGCCGCTGGGCGACTACCTCCGGCAGCGGCGCGACCCCACCCTCGTGCTCACCGTCCCCGACGCCGGGGCGCGCATCGGCGCCACCATCCGCGCCCTCCCCCTCCCCGACGGGCTCACCGTCCGGGACGAGGAGCAGGAGGCCGGCGCGGTGGAGGCGGCCTACCGCTGGGCCCGGCCGGACGGGGTGGTGCTGCTGTCGCCGGCCGCGCCCAGCTACGGGCACTTCGTCGACTACCGGGAACGCTCGGCGGCCTTCCTCGCCGCCATGCGCCGGTGCGCAGACAGCCCCTAGCGCGCCCGGGCTATGGCGGGGCGAAGAGGCTGGTCGGTCGGGGGTGGGTGCCAGGCCCATCGGCCGGGTGGCCCGGTGAGGGTCCAGCCGTCGTAGGTTTTCTGGCGGTGGTGGAAGGGGCAGAGGCGGGCGAGGTCGTCGAGGCGGGTGGTGTGGGTGGCGGCCCAGCCGGTGATGTGGTCGATTTCGAGGTGGTGGCGGGCGTGGCAGCCGGGCACGACGCATTCGGTGTCGCGGGCGATCAGGGCGGTGCGCTGGGCGGCGGTAGGGTGGCGTCCGAGGTGGGCGACAGTGCGGATGTCGATACCGTTGGTGACCACGGCGGCGAGGAAGGCGTCGGTGGCGATGGCCCGGGCGGTGGCTACGGGGATGGGCCCGGCGCCGTCGAGTTCGCAGGTCTCGCCGTCGATGGTGTGACCGCGGGTGAGGGCGGTGTGGTCGACGCGCACGATGACCTGCGCCGGCGGGCGGCGCCCGTCGCCGTCGCCGGCGCCGCGGTTGGCGGCTTCGGCCATGGCGACCAGCGCGTCGGCGGCGTGGGCGACGTGGCGTTCCCGCGGTGCGGTGACCGCGGCTTGGTGTTCGAACGGTTCGAGACAGGCGCGGAGGCGGGCCAGGGCGTCGGGGGTGAGGCGGGCATCGACGCGCCCGGCGCCGTCACCGTCGACCCAGGTGCGCAGGCTGCGGGCCCGATGGACCGCCTGGTAGCGGCGCTGGTCGTCGGCGGCGCTCGGCGCCGCGCTGCGTGCAGCCCGGCAGGCGTGGCGCACCCCGGCCATGGTGTCGGTGCTGGCGTGCTCGACGAGACGGGCGCCGGCGTGGGGAGCGATCTCGGTGGTGGCGGCGATCTCCCCGGCGGCTTCGGCCGACAGTCTTCCCGCCTGCCAGGCGTGGCGGACCTCGGAGGGTCCGTCGGCCATGCGCTGGGCGGTCGACAAGGTCGCCGCCGCCGTGCCGGTGGAGCTGCCGGTGCGCCGGGCCAGCCACCCGGCCGGCGAACGCTCCCCGGCGGCCCGCCACGCCCCGCACGCCGCGGCCCGGGCGGCGCACAGGGCTTTGCCGGCCTGGGCGACCCGTTCGGCCTTGGTGAACTCTTCCATGAGCCGGTCGGCGTCGATACCGGCCAGGGTGGCCGCATCCAGGTCGCCCACCGCGTCGGCCAGGACGGCTACCGCCCCCGCCACCCGCTCCCCGACAGGAATGTCGCTGGAACTCACGCTCACACCATGCAACCTACCGACAGGGTGTGACCGGAACCCTCAGTAGCGGAGGTCGGCAACCACCCCGTAGTGATCCGAGAGGGGAATGCCGGCCGGCTCGGCCCCCAGCAACCGGCAGGCGATGGGGTGGCCGGCGCCTCCCCGGCGGGGCCAGGCCGACAGGACGTAGTCGAACCGGCGGTCCGGGAGCAGACCGACTGCGGCCAGGGGGTTGTCGTTCGACCAGGTGAACCCCGGACCGCCGTCGCCGGCCACCTCCCAGGCGTCGTAGAAGACCAGGCCGGGCGTCGGCGGTGCGGCCCTCCCGGTGAGCAGGCGGACCTCGTCGGAGTCCGGGCCGGCATTGAAGTCGCCGCACACGACGGTCAGGTGCCGCCGATCCTGGGTGTCGCCGACGAACCGGCACAGCTCCCGGACCTGCTCCTGGCGGGGGCCGCTGGCGTGCAACGGGTAGTCGAGCATGACCACGAACACCTGGAGCGGACCGCGTGGACCGGAGACCTCGGCGTACAAAGCAGTCCCGCCACCGGGCAGGGCTCGCTTCTCGTGCCGGGCGATCGGCCAACGGGCGACGACGGCCGCGCCCGAGTGCCAGTCGTCCTGGGGCCAGTCGGTCACCGCCACACGATGGGCGAGACCGAGGGCATCGCCGATGGCGTCCGCCTGCCGGGCCGGGCCCGCCGCCCACGTCTCCTCGAGGCAGACGATGTCAGCCGCGGCCGACCGGAGAACGGACTCGATCCCGGCCTGCCGCGGCTCCCAGTCGCCGTAGCGGCCCCAGACGTTCCAGGTCGCCACCCGGCACGTGGTCTCGACTAAGGGGCCGTACGGCCGGTGGGGATCGAACGTCACGCCGGCCGGGGTGCGCCGCCTCGCGTCACCAGCCGGCGGCGGGCGCTACTTGACCTCGACGGTGGCGCCGGCGCCTTCGAGCTGGGCCTTGGCCTTCTCGGCGTCGTCCTTGCTGACCTTCTCCAGGACGGGCTTGGGCGCCCCGTCGACCAGGTCCTTGGCCTCCTTGAGGCCGAGGGGCGTGAGGGCGCGCACCTCTTTGATGACCTGGATCTTCTTGTCGCCGGCCGCAGCGAGGATGACGTCGAACTCCGTCTGTTCCTCGGTGACGACCTCGTCGGCCGCCCCCCCTGCCGCCGGCGCCCCGGCCACGGCCACGGGCGCGGCCGCGGTGACGCCGAACTTCTCCTCGAACTCGCTGAGCAGCTCGCTCAGCTCGAGAACGGTCATGCCGGCGATGCTGTCGAGGATCTCTGCCTTGGTTGCCATGTTCATTACTCCTGGTTGATGAAAAGGTACGGATCAGTCTGCGGTTTGGTCGCCGTCGGCGCCCTTCTGGTCGACCAGCGCCTTGAGGCCATAGGCGAAGTTGCGGGGCAGTGCCGCCATGAGCCCGGCGAGGCGCTGCATGGGTGCGGCCAGGCCGCCGGCCAGCTGGGCGAGCAGGACGTCCCGGCTGGGGAGGGCGGCGAGGGCGGTGGTCTCCTGGGCGGAGAGCACCTTCGACCCCAACACCCCGCCCTTGACGACCAAGGTGGGGTTGGCCCGGGCGTAGTCCCGGAGTGCCTTGGCCACGGTGGCCGCGTCTCCGTCCACGAAGGCCACGGCCGTGGGCCCGTCCAGCAGCGGCGTCAGCTCGTCCAGACCGAGATCGGCGGCGGCGAAGCGCATGAGGCTGTTCTTGTAGATCTTGTAGCTGCCGCCGACCGGCGTCAGCGAGCCCCGCAGGTCGGCGAGCTGCTTGACGCTCAGGCCCCGGTACTCGGTGAGGATGGCGGCGTCGGCGTGACGCAGGCGCTCCCGCACCTCGGTCACCACCGCCACCTTTTCCGGTCTCGGGGTCCTCCATGGTCACTTCCTCCACTCGTCCGGCGTCGGCGCGCGGTCCCACCGGTGGAGGTGACCTCGCCTCGTCAGGCCGGGCCCGGAGGCCCGATTCTGCGCCTCGCGGCGCACCGGATGTCTCTGGCTCTGGTTTCTGGCTCTGGGGTTACTTGTCGATCGGGCACCGGCAGGCCGGTGCGGCGGAACAGAGTAGCAGCCGGCGCCCGCTCAGCCGGCGGCCGGTACCGCCTCGTCGGTGGCGCGGAGGGCGTTGACGTCCACATCGACGCCGGGGCCCATGGTCGACGTCAGGGCGATGGACTTCAGGTAGCGGCCCTTGGCCGCCGCCGGTTTGGCCCGGTTGATCTCGTCGATCACCGCCCGGAAGTTGGTCAGCAGGGCGTCGCGCTCGAAGCTCACCTTGCCGATCGGCACCTGCACCACGCCCCGGCTCCGGGCGTCGGCCCGGTACTCGACGCGCCCGCCCTTGAACTCGCCGACGGCCCGGGCCACGTCGGGGGTGACGGTGCCGGTCTTGGGGTTGGGCATGAGGCCTCGAGGACCCAGCTTGCGGCCGAGCCGGCCCACCTGGGCCATCAGGTCGGGGGTGGCGATGGCCACGTCGAAGTCCAGGAAGCCGCCGTCGACGCGGGCGACGAGGTCGTCGGCTCCCACCACATCGGCGCCGGCCGCCCTGGCGGCCTCGGCGGCGGGACCGGTGGCGAACACCGCCACCCGCACGTCCTTGCCCGTCCCCGCGGGCAGGGCGACGGTGCCTCGGACGACCTGGTCGGCCTTGCGGGGGTCGACGCCGAGACGCATCGCCATCTCCACGGTTTCGTCGAAGCGGGCCGCGCTCAGGCTCTTGACCAGGTCCAACGCCTCGGCGGGGGCGTAGCTGCGCTGCCGGTCGTAGCGTTTGGCCGCGTCCTCGTACTTCTTGCCTCTCTTCGGCATGGTGCCTCCCTCAGGTGGTCGGGCGGCCGGGGCGAGGTGGTCCCGCGACACGCACGTGCAAACGCTGCCGGCGAGCGCCGGCATCGCGGCCGGGGCTGGTAGAGTGCTCGGCCGGCCCGGACCGCGACGACGCAGCCTACCAGCGACGTCGACGGCTCCCCGGCGGCACCAATCCACCAGCGACCGGAGACGGGAACGAGATCATGGCAGTTCGGCCGGCAAAGCGGGTCAGTCGGGTCATCCGCATCGAGCTCGAGGGCGGCAAGGCCAGTCCCGCCGACCTGGGGAAGGCGTTGGGACCGTCGGGCGTCAACCTGGGCGAGGTCCTGAACCGCTACAACCAGATGACCACCGAGGCGCGCGGCGACATCGTCCCGGTGGACGTGACGATCTACGAGGACCGCAGCGTGGACCTGGCCCTGCGGACGTCGCCGACCGCGTTCCTGGTGCGCAAGACGTTGGGCATCGAAAAGGGCGCGTCGAGGCCGGGCGCGGAGTCGCCGGCGACGCTGACGCGGGCCCAGCTGCAGGAGCTGGCCCAGCTCAAGCTGCCCGATCTCAACACCGACGATCTCGAGGTGGCGCAGAAGATCGTGGCCGGGACGGCCCGTTCCATGGGCGTGGCCATCGCCGACTAGGCGCTGGGAGGACCGCTGGCCCGGTGGCCGCCGTCCGCGCCTTCTTCCCGGCCGGCGGCGATGAGGTCGGCGCGTGCGCGCGCCACCCGCGACCGGATGGTGCCGATCGGGCACCCGCACACCTCGGCCGCTTCGGCGTAGCCCAAGCCGAGCAGCTGGGTGAGCACGAACGCGGTGCGGCGGTCGCGCTCCAGCCGGCCCACCAGATCGTGCAGCGCCACCAGCCCGCCGGCGTCGTCGACGGGTTGGCGGGTGCCGTCGTCGGGCACCGGGGTGTGGCGGGCCTGCTGCTTGAGCGCGGCATAACTGACCCGACGGGCGATGGCCAGCAGCCAGGTCTTGGCCGACGCTTCGGCGCGAAAGGTGCGGGCGGAACGCCACGCCCGCAAGAAGGTCTCCTGGACGGCGTCGTCGGCCAACGCCGGTCCGACGAGCGAGGCGCAGAAGCGCCAGACGTCGGCCTGCGACCCGGCGACGAAGGCGTTGAGCGCCTGGCGGTCCCCGTCGGCGGCCTCGATGAGCAGGTGGGTCAGCTCGTCCACGACGAGCCAAACCTAGGGATCCCGGGCGGGGGCGGGCAAAATCCTGCGGCCGGCCGGGAACCAAACCGGAAACCGGCCGCACTACTCCGGCGATGATGTCCTCTTGGTCGCCACGCGTCCGCCGCCAGCTGGGCGCCGCGGCCCTAGCGGTCATGGCCGCGACCTCGGTCGCGGCATGCGGATCGTCCCGCACGGGGTCGTCGCAGGCGGTGGCGGCGACGCAGGGCGACGTCGAGGTGATTCATCCCTACGTCCCGGCGCCGGCGTCGCCGAGTGTGGCCGCGCTCTACGTCACCGTGCGGGACGTGGGGACGACGCCGGACGCGCTGCGGGGCGGGTCGAGCCCGGCGGCGGCCATGACCATGCTGATGACCGAGGACAGCGAGGGCGGCGGGGGGACGATGGCGCCGCTCAGCCGGTTGGACGTGCCCGCCCACGGCGAGGCGGCGCTGCGCCCCGGCCAGGCCCACCTCATGCTCGAGAACCTGACAGGACCGTTGCGGGCCGGCCAGCAGATCAGGGTGACGCTGCAATTCGAACGGGCCGGGTCGGTGACCGTTCGTGTCCCCGTGGTGCCGCTGTCGGCGAGTTGAGGAGGGGGGAAAATGACCGAACCCGAGGGCTGTACCCGTGTCGAGGAGGCTATCTCCGCTCGGCTCGACGGAGAAGACCCGGCGATGGCGGACGAGGTCATCGACGCCCACGTGGCGCGCTGCGAGCGGTGCGCCAGGTACGCGGCCGAGGCCGGCGAGCAGCAGCGCCGGATGCGGGTCCGGCCCTCCCCGGCCGTGCCCGATCTCACCGGCGCCATCCTGTCCGCCATCCCCGACGGTGCCGCGCCGCGGGCGCCGGTCATGATCGGCGGCCACGCCATCAAGGCCCGCACCGCGGTGGTCGCGGCGGTGGCCGTGGTGGCGGTGGCGCTGGGCGCCTTCGTGGCTGGCGGCACCCTGGGGGGGTCCGGATCGGGCGGATCCGGCGGGGTGGCGTCGGTGCGCCAGGTGGCCGGGTCGAGCCAGTCCAGCAAGCACTACCCCGGCGCCACGGTCATGCCGGTCACCGTCCAGAAGCCCAACCTGACCTTGACCGACACCTCGGGGCGCCCCTACGACCTGGCCACCGAGACCCCCGGGCGGGTGACCCTCGTCTACTTCGGTTACACCAACTGTCCCGACGTGTGCCCCATCAACATGGCGCTGGCCGCCGAGGCGCTCCAGCACATGCCCGCCCGCCAGCGCGCCGCGGTCACGGTGGTCTTCATCACCACCGATCCGGCGCGGGACACGCCGCCGGTGATCCGGGCGTGGCTCAACCACTTCGACCCGAGCTTCGTGGGGCTGACCGGCACCGACGCGCAGATCCAGCAGGCGGAGCACGCCATCGGCATGCCGCTGTCGTACGCCGAGGCGGCGCCGCCGGGCACGCCGGGCGGCGGCTACCAGATCGTCCACGCCGGCTACACCCTGGTGTACAGCCAGGACAACGTCGCCCACCTCCAGGTCGATGACACCGAGACGCCCGCCGCCTACGCCACCACGCTCGAGCACATGCTGAGCCGCGGCTTCCAGACCCGCTGAGCGTGACTGCGAGGAGGGGCCGGCGCGGGCCCGTCCTGGTGGCCGCGGCCGTCGTCATCGCCGCCGGGTGCGGAGGCGGGGCGTCGGCGCCGGCGGGCGTCGAGCCCACCCTGCAGATCGAGACCGAGCCCGGAGTGGGTCCGGTCCTGGCCGACCCCGAGGGCGCGCCCCTCTACCTGTTCACCCGCGACGCCCAGCGGACACCGACGTGCGGGGGACCGTGCACGCAGACGTGGCCGCCGCTCGTCGTGCCCGACGGCGCCACCGCCCAGGCCGGTCCGGGCGTGCGCGCCGGGCTGATCGCCACCGTGGCCAGCCCCGGAGGAGGGCGTCAGATCACCTACGACCGCTGGCCCCTCTACACCTACGCCCGCGACCAGACCACCTTCAGCGCCCGAGGCAACGGGGTGGCCGGCGCCGGCGGAACGTTCTGGGCGGTCCGAGCCGACGGCACCGCCGCCCGGCCCTGATCGCTAGAGCTTGGCCACTTGGGCGAAGTCGAGCTCGACCGGCGTCTCCCGGCCGAAGATGTTGACCAGCACCTTGAGCTTGAGCTGGTCCTCGTTGATCTCGGCGATGGTGCCGCTGAAGTCGGCGAACGGGCCCTCCCTGACCCGCACCGTCTCTCCCAGCTCCCACTCCAGGCGGGGACGGGTCTTGGTCGTGGCCCGGCCGGTGTCGCCTTCGGCCTTGACCTGGAGGATGCTCTCGACCTCTTTGCGCGACAGCGGCGTGGGCCGGGCGCCCAGGCCGACGAAGCCGGTCACCCCCGGGGTGTTGCGGACGACATACCACGAGTCGTCGTCGAGGTCCATGCGGACCATCAGGTAACCGGGGAAGACCTTCTTGGAAACGACCTGCTTCTTGCCCCCCTTGAACTCCATCACGTCTTCCATGGGGATGACGACCTCGAAGATCCGCTCCTCCATGTTCATGGAGGCAATACGGCTCTCCAGGTTCGACCTCACCTTGTTTTCGTATCCCGAGTAGCTGTGCACGACGAACCAGTCGCCGGGGCGGTCGTAGGGACTCTCGGGCGGGGCGTAGACAACCTCGTCCTCGACGGCCTCGTCGGCCGGCGCGTCGATGTCCTGGGTTTCGTTGGGGGGAAGCTCGTCGACCACCACGACCTACTTGAAGAGATAGACCGCCAGCTTGGAGAAGCCGAGGTCCAAACCGAAAATGAGCGCCATGACGATCGCCAGGGTAGCGATCACCACCGACGAGTAGTTGATGGTCGTCGTCCGCGACGGCCACGCCACCTTGCGCATCTCCACGTTGACCTCGTGGAGGAACTGACGGGGCGAGGCTCGGCGCGGCGGCGCAGCGGTGACCGACGACCTCCGCGGAACGGCCGTCCTGGTCCGGGTGCCGGCGGGCGCGGCCTCGACATCCTCGTCGAGATCGACGGCCTCGTCGGCCTCGAAGGCGTCCTCGGCGACCCCGTCGCTCCCGTCGACTTCCTCGACGTCGTCGGCCGTCGCATCCCGCGGCGCGTCCTTCTGCCGGCGACGGGCCCGCTTGTCCTGGCGATTCACGCTCACGTGACTGACTCTGGCCTGGAGAACACTGACATGGAGAACCTGGGGAGAGCAGGGCAGGAGGGACTCGAACCCCCAACCGCCGGTTTTGGAGACCGGTGCTCTGCCAAATTGAGCTACTGCCCTTCGATCGGGTCGGGGTCCGTACCCCACGTCACAGTAGCACCGGGTCCTTCGGCACCTGCCGGCAGCTCACCCGGCGAGGTCGACCCGGCGGCGGCTGGCCCACACGATCACGCCGGCGGCGCTCGCCGCGGCCGTGGCCACCACCGCGCCGCCCACATACGCCGCCCGGCGGCTCAACAGCAGGGAACGCAGATCCCGATGACCGCTCTCTTCTCGCAACGCCTCCAGCACGGCCGCGACGGAGGCCGGGCGGGGCTCCACCACGTCGCCCCGCAGCTGGTGGAGGAGCCGCAGCAGGCGTCGGTAGCGGGCCACCTCGGCCTGGCAGCGGAGGCAGGTGCGCACGTGGGCCAGGACCTCGGGGTGGACCTCACCCGGGTCGGAGGTAGGGGCGTCCCGGGGCACATCGACCAGGGCCGGCAGCCATCCCGTGGCGTCGAGACAGGTCACCAGGGGACTAGCCGGCGAGCGCATCCGCCTGCTCCTCGTCGTGGGCGGGCGCGGCGGGCGCCTCCAGCTGGTCGTGGAGACGGCGGCGGGCCCGGTGGAGGCGGACCTTGGCCGCCGCCTCGGTGATGCCCAGCTCGGCGCCGATCGCCGCGTGCGGCAGGTCGTAGATGTCGTACAGGACGATCACCTGCCGCAGCCGCCAGGGCAGCGTGGCCAGGGAGCGGGCCAGTACGGCGCGCTCCTCGCTGCGCACGGCCCGGGTCTCGGGATCGTGCTCGGGGTGCTCGTCGATCACCGCGGCGTCGTCGCCCAGCTGGTCGTGGCGGCCGCGGGACCGGCGCACCAGCAGCGTTGCCGCGCAATTGGCGGTGATGCGGTACAGCCAGGTGGTGAAGCGAGCCTCGCCCCGGAACCGGCGCAGGCTGCGAAACGCCCGCAGGTAGGCGTCCTGGACCACGTCGCGGGCGTCTTCCTCGTTGGCGGTCAGGCGCAGGGCCAGGGTGAAGGTGTCGGCGTAGGTCAGACGGACGATCTCGTCGAAGGCGGCGCGGTCGCCCCGGCGGGCCGCGGCCACCAGCCCGGCCAGGTCGGCGGGACGTTCGCTCTTGCGCCCCACGCTCTACCGCGTCTCTTTGTGCAGCGTGTGGGACCGGTCCCAGCGGCAGTACTTCTTCATCTCGATGCGCTCACGGTCGTTGGTCTTGTTCTTCATGGTGATGTAGTTGCGCCGCTTGCAGACGTCGCACGCGAGGGTCACCTTGACCCGCTTGTCATTCTTGGGCATGGGACCGTCCTCCTGGGTGGTTCTTCTTGCGGTGGTAGCGGCGGTCGGACTCGAACCGACGACAACTCGATTATGAGCCGAGTGCTCTGACCAACTGAGCTACGCCGCCGAGCCCCCTGTCGGAATCGAACCGACGACACCAGCCTTACCATGGCTGTGCTCTGCCGACTGAGCTAAGGGGGCACGCCGGCCGGCGGCCGGAGGCAGGGCACATGGTATCTCGCCCGGGCCGACCGGTACCCTGCGCCGAATGCTGATACGCCCCGCCGGCCCGGCGGATGCCGAAGCCATGCGCGCCATCTACAACCGCGAGGTCACGGGGACGACGGTTACCTTCGACATGGTGGAGCGCACCCTGGCGGAGCAGCTGGCCTGGCTGGAGGAGCACCGGGGCGCCCACCCCGCAGTGGTGGCCGTTACCGACGACGGGCGGGTGGCCGGCTTCGGGTCTCTGTCTCCGTACCGGCCCCGGCCGGCGTACCGCACCACGGTCGAGGACTCCGTCTACGTCGACGATTCGGTCCGGGGCCAGGGGGTGGGCCGCTCGGTGCTCGACGAGCTGCTGGTGCTGGCCGCTCGCCACGGCTTCCACGCCGTCATCGCCCGCATCGTCGGCGGCCACCAGGCGTCGATCGCCCTCCACCGCTCGTCCGGGTTCGAGCTGGTCGGGGTGGAGAAGGAGGTGGGCCGCAAGTTCGGCCGGTGGCTCGACGTCGCCGTCATGCAGCGGCTGATCTGACCATGAAGGGTCGTTTCTGGCTGCTGGCCGGCGCCGCCGCCGGGGTGGTGCTGGCCCTGACCCGCGTCCCGTACCTGGCGGGGGCGGCCCGCTCCCTCGCCGACACCCTCGTGCGCCTGGTGGCATCCGGTGGCCACAAGCTGGTGACCGAGGCGGCCGCCCACGGCGCGTCGGCGCGGGTGGTGCTCGGCCTGGCCGGGCTGGTGGCCGCCCTGCTGCCCGGGGTCACCGCCTTCCTCCTGGTGCTGGCGGCCAAGGGCACCCTGCGCCTGCGGGCCGTGATCGCCCTGCTCATCGCCGCCGCCGGCGCCGCCGCCTTCGCCTACCGGCCCCACGGTCAGGCCCTGGGTGTCCTGGTCCTCGTCCTCGCCGTCGGGGCCCTCGCCGTGGTGGTGACCGGACCGGTGGTGGCCGCGCCGCTCTGCGCCCTGGCCGGGCTGATCGCCGGCCAGTACCTGCCCCGGCTGCTCGCCGGCCACGTTCCCTACGGTCCCGTTCAGCAGCTCCACCTCGCCTTGTACGACGTTCCGGGGGCTCCGCTCGCCCTCCGCCTGGGCGTGCTCATCGTGGCCTGCGTGCCGTTCGCACTGGCCCTGCGCTCGATCCTCACGTCCTGACGACGTCCTCCCGGTCGACCAGGTAGTCGGGTGGGGACGTGGCATCGGCGCCGCTGGTGCCGGGCAGGAAGCGCAGCAGGACGGTCAGCACGATGGCCACGACCACGTTGAGCACCAGAGCGGTGAGGCCGATGTAGGCGGACTGGCCCAGGATGGGGACCTTGGCCGTCGGGGCGGCGAAGTGATGCACCGCGGGTGTGGACACGCCGTAGGCCAGGTAGGTGCCGTAGACCATGGCCACGAGCCAGCCGACGATCAGGGCCCAGCGATGGAACCATTTGGTGAACAGGCCGACGGCCAGGGCCGGGAAGGTCTGCAGTATCCAGATCCCGCCGAGCAGCTGGAGGTTGATGGCGTTCTGGGTATTGATGCCGAGGACGAAGGCCAAAGCGCCGAACTTGACGACGAGCGACGCCAGCTTGGACACCTGCGCCTGCTCCGAGGGGGAGGCCGCCGGACGGATGAAGTCGCGGTAGATGTTGCGGGTGAACAGGTTGGCGGCGGCGATGGACATGATGGCAGCGGGGACGAGGGCGCCGATGGCCACCGCCGCGTAGGCCACGCCGGCGAACCAGCTGGGGAACATCTGGCGGAACAGCAGCGGTGCCGCCAGCCGGCTGTTGGTGGTCTTGATGCCCGACGCGATGGCCATGTAGCCGAGCAGGGCCACGAAGGCCAGGGCCAAGGAGTACAGCGGGAGAACGGCGGTGTTGCGCCGGATGGTGTCGCGCCGTTCGGTGGCCAGCACACCCGTGATCGAGTGCGGGTACATGAACAACGCCATGGCCGACCCCAGGGCCAACGTGGCGTACGACCAGTAGGTCTTGCTCGAGGGCAGGAAGGCGAAGGTGGACGTCTTGTGCTTGGCCGCCGCCGCCTTGGCCAGGGCCTCGGAGTGGGCGTGGACGGCCGAGAAGATGTGGCCGTAGCCGCCCAGCCGGATGGGGATGTAGATGACGGCGACGATCACCACCACGTAGATGAGGAGATCCTTGGCGAAGGCGATCAGGGCCGGTGCCCGAAGCCCGGACGTGTAGGTGTAGGCGGCGAGGATGACGAAGGCGATGATCAGGGGCAGGTCCTTGACGAAGGACGAGTCGCCGTTGCCGACCCCCATGACCTGCAGGACCGACTGGATGCCGACGAGCTGCAGGGCGATGTAGGGCATGAGCGACAAGATGCCGGTGAAGGCGATGACCAGCCCCAGGCCGCTGGAGCCGAAGCGGGCGCACACGAAGTCGGCGGGAGTGACGTAGCCGTGGCGGTGGGCGACGGACCACAGCCGGGGCATGAGCACGAGGACGATGGGCCAGACCAGGATGGTGTAGGCGACGGCGAACCAGCCGGACACCGCGCCGGCGACGTACATGGCCCCGGGCACGGCGACGAACGTGTAGGCGGTGTAGAGGTCGCCGCCGAGCAGGAACCAGGTGACGAACCCGCCGAAGGACCGCCCGGCCAGACCCCACTCGTCGAGGTTGTCCAGGGCGCGCCTCCGCCGCCAGCGGGCGGCGCCGAACCCGAGCCCGGTGACCACCGCGAACAGGATGATGAAAACGGCCAGGGCGACCCCGTCGAGCTTCATGCCCGGTGCCGCCGGCGGCGGACGAGCAGCTGATAGGCCACGAACTGACAGAGGGCGTTGATCAGCAGCCACAGGATCGAATACCAGTAGAAGAACGGGAAACCGCCGAGCGTCGGCGTGGCGTGGGCGTAGCTCGGCACCCACAGGAGGGCCACGAACACGGCCCCGAGCAGGACGGCCACCAGGACATAGGTGGCCGGCGCCTCCGAGAAGCGCAGCGGGCCACGACGCGGCAGGGAGTTTTCGGCCACGACACCCCCCTGGGATCGCAACGAACTCGTTCGCCCTGCTACCCAATTAGACTCGCGGCCATGCATGCGGGCGACAAGGCTCCGGGCTTCGCGCTCTCGGACGAAACCGGGGTCGTGCGTGAATTGAGCGACCTGCTGGCGCGAGGACCCGTGGTCCTCTACTTCTACCCGGCGGCGATGACCCCGGGCTGCACCGCGGAGAGCTGCCATTTCCGCGACCTCTCCTCAGAGTTCACCGACGTGGGCGCCCAGCGGGTGGGGATCAGCGCCGACAAGGTAGAAAAGCAAAAGGCGTTCTCCGACGAGCACGGCTTCGACTTCCCGCTCCTGTCGGACCCAGACGGCGCGGTGGCCCGCGCCTACGGGGTGCGCCGCAACTTCGGCCCCATGCCCACCCGGCGCCAGACGTTCGTCATCGACACCGACGGGACCATCCTCGAAGTCATCAAGTCCGAGATCCGCATGGCCAAGCACGCTGACCAGGCGCTCGCCACGCTCAAGACGAGAGGATGAATCCCTCGTAGCCGGCGGCGACGACGGCGTCGCAGCGCTCCCGATAGAGGGCCAAGCCGCCCAGGTAGGGAAGGACCACTCTGGGCTTGCCCGGGACGTTGGCCCCGGTGTACCACGAGCTGGTCTGCGGATAAAGCGTGAGATCGGCCACCTCGAGGGCGTGTTGCACCCAGCCGTCCTCGGCCTCCTCGCTGGCTTCGACGGCGGTCAGCCCGCGGCTTCGCAGGTGCTCGATGCAATCGGCGATCCAGTCCACGTGCTGCTCGATGGAGAGGACCATGTTGGTCAGCACCGAAGGGCTCTGCGGCCCGGTGATGGTGAACAGGTTCGGGAAGCCGGCCACCGAGAGGCCCAGATAGGTGCGCGGTCCGTCGGCCCACTTCTGGGCCAGGGACCGGCCGCCGCGTCCGCGGATGTCGACCCGCAGGAGGGCGCCGGTCATGGCGTCGAACCCGGTGGCGAACACGATGCTGTCAAAGGAATACTCAGCGTCGGAGGTGCGCACCCCGGCCGCGGTGAGCTCGACGAGCGGCGTCTTGCGCAGATCGACCAGCGTCACGTTGGCCCGGTTGAATGTGGCGAAGTAGCCATCGTCGAGGCAGGGCCGCTTGGTGCCCCAGGCATGGTCGGTCGGCGACAGGGTGTCCGCCAGCACCGGATCCTTCACCACCTCGTGGATCCGGCTTCGGATGAACGACGCCAGGGTGTCGTTGGCTGCCTGCAGGGTCAGCAGGTCGTTGTACGCCGCCATCCGCACCAGGCCGTGCCCTCCCCAGCGGGTCTCGTAGGTGCGCTCGCGCTCGTCGGCGTCGACCGCCAGCGCGCTCACAGTCGGCACCTCGGCGGTGGCCTCGATCCCCGTCGCCCGGGCCCGGCTGCGGTACTCAGCGGCGTGCGCCTTGCGGTCGGCCTTTGTCTCCGGCTCGAGCGGGGCGTGGTGCGCGGGTTGGCTGTAGTTGGCGGTCCGTTGGAACACGGTGAGCTGGGCCGCCTGGCCGGCCAGCTCCGGGATGGCCTGGATCCCCGACGAACCGGTGCCGATCACGCCGACCCGCTGGCCGGTGAAGTCGACTTCGTCGTGCGGCCACCGGGCGGTGTGGTAGATACGGCCGGCGAAGCGGTCGATGCCGGGGACTTCGGGCTCCTTGGGTACCGACAGACAGCCCGTGGCCATGATGCAGAACTGGGTGGTGACCGTCTCTCCGGTGTCGGTGGTCACCGTCCAGCGGGCCGAGTCCTCGTCGTACACCAGGGAGGTCACCCGGGTCTCGAACCGGATGTGGCGCCGCAGGTCGAAGCGTTCGGCGACGTGGTCGATGTAGCGGAGGATCTCGGGTTGGGTGGCGTACCGGTCCGTCCAGTCCCACTCCCGCTCGAGCTCGGGAGAAAAGGAGTAGGAGTAGTCCAGGCTCTGCACGTCGCAGCGCGCCCCCGGGTAGCGGTTCCAGTACCAGGTCCCGCCGACGTCGGGAGCGGCCTCGAAGCCGCGCACCGACAGGCCCAGCCCCACCAGGCGGTGGATCATGTACAGCCCGGCGAAGCCGGCGCCGACGACGACCGCGTCCACCGTTCCCGATCTCTCCGTCGGCTGGTTGTCCATCGGCCCTCCCCGACCTTCCTCCGACCCGGGCACAATACCGACGCCCGCCGGCCTTCGGTCCGGAGAGCTAGTCGCCGAGGGCGGCCTGCAGGTCGCGCACGTGCTCCTGGGTCTGCTCGAGCAGCGGACGCAGCGCTTCGGCCACGTCGGCCAGGGCGAGGTCGTTAGCCTGGGCGAAGCGCTCGCGGTAGCGCTCGAGCTGCTCGGACTCCAGCTTCAGGTCGGCGCGCAGGGCCTGGGCCGAATCGGCGGTCTCCTTGACCTCAGGCACGACGGTGGTCGGCCTCCCGCCCAGGAACGAGATCTGCTCGGCCAGGATCTGGGCGTGGTTGAGCTCCTGGTTCAGGTGGGCCTTGAGCTCGCTCACGGTGCCCAGGTACTCGGCCCCGGTGATCACCGCGACGTGCTGGACGTACTGGACGATGGACTGGAACTCGGTCTCCAGATCCTCGTTGAGGGCAGCCACGAACGCGTCGGTATCCATGACCTGACGCCATACCCACATGGCGGCCATGTCACGCCGGCCGGAAGTACGGGAGGGTGATGTCGTCGTCCAGGGGATGGAACTCGACCTGGACGCGCAGCCCGACCCTGGCGGCGTCGTGCTCGCAGCCGATGAGGTTGGACAGCATCTGCCAGCCTTCGTCCAGGTCGACGATGATCGGCGAGTAGGGCACGGCGAAGGCCGGGGTCTGGGGTCGCCAGACCGTCGTCCAGCTATAGACGACCCCCCTACCAGAGCTCGCCTCCCACGACAGGGACCGGGCGCCGCAGCGCGAGCAGACCAGCGCCGGGGTGTGGGTCGGTGCCCGGCACTCCCCACAGCGTTGGAACACCAGCTGGCGTCGGTTGGCGCCGTCCCAGAACGGCTGGGACTGCAGGCTCGGGCGGGGCCGGGGGATGGGTCCGGTCTGGGGACGGAGCAGGGTCACGGCCTCTCGGCTCCGAGCAGCAACACGTCGGTGAACAGCGCACCCGCGCCCCCACCGCTGCACATGGCGACGCGCGCACCGTCGACCTGCCGGGTCGGGCACTCGCCCCGGAGCTGCTGGACTCCTCGGATGACCCGTTGCAGCAGCTGCACCTGGGCGCCACCGTGGCTGAAGGACATGAGCCCCCCGTCGGTGGTGATCGGATAGCGGCCACCGACCTCGATGGTCCCGCCGGTCACGAAGTCGCCGCCCTCGCCCTGGTCGCAGAACCCGAACGCCTCGAACTGGCGAATGATCTCGAAGCTGAACGGATCGTAGAACTCACAGACGTCCACGTCGGCCGGGCCCAGCCCGCCGGTGGCGAAGGCCCGGCGCGCCGCCCTCCGGCCCGCCCAGCCGTTGGCCAGCTCCTCCTGTCCCCCTCCTCCGAGGTCGAAGGCGGGGGGATTCTGGTAGGCGGGACCGTAGTGGTCGGTGTTGCCACCGAGCACGAACGCCGGCGGGTGGGCCGAGCCGCCCGCCAGGTCAGCCCGGGACAGCACCAGGCCGCACCCCCCCTCGGAGGTGGCGGCGCAGTCGAGCAGGTGGAACGGGTCGGCGATCATGCGGCTGTCGAGGATGCCCTGGACCGTGAACGGACCCCGGCCGTGGTAGATGGCCTCGGGGTTCACGTGACCGTTGTTGCGGATGGTGGCGGCGACGGTGGCCAGCGCCTCCGGGCGGGTGCCGTACACCTCCATGTGCCGGCGGGCGATGAGGGCGAACTCGGCCGCGGTGAACATCCCGAACCCGACCACGAACTCGTTCGCCGGTCGGGTCCACGGCGCGGTGGCGTGGCCCGAGCGGCCGGGAGCGGGGTCGCGCTGCTCGGTGTAGGTGCCGGCCGATCCGGCGGCGACCAGCACCACCGAGGCCAACCCACTGGCGATGGCCGCCGCCGCCTCCAGCACGGCGGGGATCCCCGCCACCGACATGGACCGCCACACCGGCCCCAGCCGGTGCTGGTACACGAAGTCGATCACCCCGCCGGCGCCGACCACCCCGTCGACATCACGAGGGTCCAACCCGGCGTCGGCGACCGCACCCAGCGCCGCCTCCATGGTGATACTGCGGCCGTCGTGACCCTCAAGGACCCGCGCCTGCTTGGTGTTGTAGATGCCCACGAGCGCCACGTCGTGGAATGGGTGCCTGGCCACCGCCCTCCTTTCCGTTCCCCGTCGCTAACGGCTGGCGAGCCCCTCGCCGATCACCCCGTCACGGCGGAGCTGCTCCCGCCGCCCGGCGCCAACACCCAGCTCCTCGAAGACCTCCTCGTTGTGCTCGCCCAGCCGGGGCGACGGCGACCGCACCCAGGCGTCGACCCGGCTCATGCGCAGGGGCAGGCCGGGAACCCGCTGGTCGCCGGTGACGGGATGGTGCTCGGTCTCGAACAGCCCCCGGCTGGCCAGCTGGAGGTTGTCAGCCACCCGCCAGGGGGCGATGACCGCGGCCGCCGCCACCCCGCTGGCCGCCAGCCGCTCGGCCAGCTCATCCGCCCGACAGCGAGACGCCAGCTCGGTCAGCCACCGATCGAGATCGTCGGGGTGGCCGCCGGCAGGCGCCGGTACACCCAGGGCGGCGGGCAGGTGGGCCAGCTGACCCGGATCCTCCAGCGTCAGGGCGATCCACTCGTCCTCGCCGGCGCAGGGGTACACGCCCTGGGCGATGACGGGCACCGGGCTGCCGTTGCCGCATCGGGCCGGTGCCCGACCCGTGGTCTGGGCGGCGATGGGTCCCTCGGCGGCGACGTTGAGGACGGCTTCGACCATGGTCGATTCCACCAGGTGGCCTTCCCCGTCGCCGGCGCGGGCGCAAAGGGCGAGCAGGCAGGCGAAGGCGGCGTGGAGCCCGGCGACCGGGTCGCCGGCGCCGCCGACGAGGGTCGGAGGGCCATCGGGGAACCCGGTGAGCGAGGCCAGGCCGGTCACGGCTTCCATGGTCTGGGCGAATCCCGGCCGGTCGCGCCACGGACCGTCCAGCCCGAAGGCCGGCATGCGGACCAGGCACAGGCGGCGGTTGAGCTCATGGAGTCGGGGCCAGTCGAAGCCGAAGTTGTCCATGACCCGCGGGGTGTAGTTCTCCACCACCAGATCCGCCGTCTCGAACAGCCGGGAGGCCAGCCGGCGGCCTTCGGGATGGGACAGGTCGATGGTCACACCCCGCTTGTTGGTGTTGACGGCGTGGACCAGCGCGCTCCACTCCCACCAGTCGGGCTCGTCGGGACCGCAGGCGCTGGCGAAGCGCATGAGGTCGGGGCGTTGGGTGGATTCCACCTTGACGACGTCCGCCCCGAGGCATCCGAGGACGTGGACCGCGCACGGTCCGGCCCACCACGCCGTCAGGTCGACGACCCGCACGCCGGCGAGCGGAAGGCGCCACCCCTCCGGCTGCCGCGGCGGTGGCGTCGCCGGCCAGTCCACCGCCCGGTCGTGCTGGCCCGGATCGGGAACGGGTGCGAAAGGGCGGCCCCCGCCACCGTCCATGCGGTAGGGGATGCGCGGCTGGCGGAACCTCCCCGACGGATGGGCGGTGAACACCTGGCGGGAGGCGAACTGCTCGAAACCGAGGGTGCCCTTTCCGTCGAGCACGGGTGCCACAGGGATCCGCAGCCGGGTCGCCTCCTCGATGACCTCCGACGATGTCCGCGACGTGGTGTAGGCCCGGGTCATCGACCAGAACCGGTCGCGATTGGCGAACCGGGCGGCGGCGCGCTGGTAGGCGTCGTCGTCGGCCACCTCGGGGTGGCCGATGAGCAGGGCGAAGTCGCGGAACTGCTGGGCGCTGTTGGTGGTGAAGTTGACGTACCCGTCCCGGGTCGGCTCGATCGACGGCACCTCCACCCGGCGGACCGTCGCCACGCCACCGGGGCGGCCCCGGGCGGCGGCGAAGGCGGCGAACACCGAGGGGAAGGTCACCATCCCGACGGCCATGCAGTCGAACATGGCCACGTCGACCTCCTCGCCCCTGCCGCTGCGGTGCGCCTCCATCCAGGCGGCCAACGCGCCCACGGCGGCGTAGGTCCCCGCCAACCACTCGCCGATGCGGCCGCCGGCGGCCAGCGGGGGGAGACCCGGCAGCCCCCGGCCGCCGGTCGAGCCGCAGGCGGCTTGCATGGTGAACTCGGTGGCCGGGCGGCGGGCCCACGGGCCCCGCCGCCCCCACGGGCTGATGGCCACCACCACCTGCTGCGGACACTCGCGCCGGGCCGCGTCGACATCGAAGCTCTCGTCGACGACGACGATGTCGGCGCCGGGCCGGAGTAGGCCCGCACGGTCGCGGCTCACCGACCGCTTTGTCGTGTGCAGGTAGTCGAAGAGATCGGGGGAGTGACGGCGGCCGGGTTGCCCGCCCGGCGGCTCGGCGACCACCGCGTCCGCCCCGGCATCGGCGAGCAGCTTGGTGCAGTAGGCGCCGGCGATGCCGTCGGTCAGATCGAGGACACGCACACCGGCGAGCGGGAGGACCGGCACCGGTGCCAGCGTGCCACAAGTGTGCTGTGATGGACACATGCGCGCAGACGACCTGATCCTCATCAGCGTCGACGACCACATCGCCGAACCGGCGGACATGTTCGTGGGCCACGTGCCGCCGCGTTACCGCGACCAGGCGCCGCGGGTGGTGGTCGAGCCCGACGGTGTCGAGCAGTGGTACTACGGCGACGTCCGGGGACGGAACCTGGGGCTCAATGCCGTAGCCGGAAAACCGCCGGAGTTCTACAACATCGACGCCAGCCGCTACGACGAGATGCGGCCGGGCTGCTACGACGTCCACGAGCGGGTGCGGGACATGAACGCCGGCGGCCAGCTGGCCGGGCTGAACTTTCCCAACTGGCCCGGCTTCTCCGGCCAGGTGCTCAGCCAGGGCCCCGACCGGAGCGTGAACCGCATCATGATCCAGGCCTACAACGACTGGCACGTCGACGAATGGTGCGCGGCATACCCCGGCCGCTTCATCCCGTGCGGACTCCTGCCCCTCTACGACGCCGACGAGGCGGCGGCCGAGGTGCGCCGCCTGGCGGCCAAGGGGTGCCACGCCGTCACCTTCTCGGAGAACCCCGAGGCGCTGGGCATGGCCAGCATCCACAGCCGGTACTGGGATCCTCTGTTCGCCGCCTGCTGCGACGAGGGGACCGTCCTCTGCTGCCACGTCGGGTCGTCGTCGCGGTCGGTGCACACCTCCGCCGACGCCCCCGCCAGCGTGGCCATCACCCTGTCGTCGGTGGCGTCGATCATGACCATGGTCGACCTCATCTGGTGCGAGGCGTTCAGCCGCTTCCCCGACCTGCGCTTCTCGCTGACCGAGGGCGACGTGGGCTGGATCCCCTACTTCCTGTGGCGGGCCGAGCACGTCGGCCGCCGGCATCAGGGCTGGACGGGCCACACCTTCCCGGAGGGGGTCAGCGGTCCGGCCGACGTCTTCCGGCGCAACATCCTGTGCTGCTTCATCAGCGATCCCATCGGCGTGGACAACCTGTCGCACTTCAACGTCGACAACGTGTGCTGGGAGTCGGACTACCCCCATTCCGACGGCATCTGGCCGAACGGCCCGGAAACGGTCAGCGACCTCCTCGACGGCCTCGGCGACGACGTGGTGGCGCGCATCACCCACGGGAACGCCATGCGCCACTACCGCTTCGACCCCTTCGCCCACCGGTCGCCCGACCGCTGCCGGGTGGGTGCCCTGCGTGCCGAGTCGCCCGACGTCGATACCGTCACCCGGGTGGGCCGCCCGGCCGGCGAGCGGGACCGCCAGGCGTGGGCGCGGATCGCCAAACGGGTGACGGCCACCCACGCCACCCGTCCCCCGGCGACCACCTCGGGCTGAGCCCGCGGGAGCGCCCGGACCCCGCGCCGGCGTACCATCGTCCCGAGAGCGCAGGCCACCAGGCGGGTCCTCGCCCCGGTCCCAGGAGAAGACGACTTGACGGTCAGAGGGAGAGCCCCGGAGACCTTCGTGGGCCGTCGTGCCGAGCTGGACCTGCTGCGGGGGGCACGAGCCGACGCCGAAGGAGGGCGGCCGAGCTTCGTGGCCGTCGAAGGCGAAGGCGGGATCGGAAAGACGGCGCTGCTCGAGCGCTTCCTGGCAGAGCAACCGGACCTCCCCGTGGCCCGGGCCAGCGGCGAGGAGAGCGAGACCGTCCTGGAGCACGGCGTCGTCTGCCAGCTGCGCTCGGCCCTGGCCGACCCCGCTCTCACCGGGGCCAGGTGGCCGGTGACCGTCGACGCCGACAGCTTCGCGGTGGGCGCCGACCTGGTCGGCGAACTCGGCCTGCTGCAGGAACAGGGCACGGTCGTGCTGGTGATCGACGACGTGCAATGGATGGACCCGGCCTCGGCGCGCGCCCTGCTGTTCGCCTTCCGGCGCTTCCGCCAGGACCACATCCTGATCATCGTCGCCGGCCGGCCCGGGGCCTCGGAAACCTTCGGCGACAGCTGGTCGCGCTTCATGGCCGAGCACGCCCGCCTGGTGCGCATGGCCGGACTCGACACCGGCGAGCTGCGGCTCCTGGCGCGCGACTCGGCCCGCCTCAACCTCTCCCCCGGCGCCGGCGAGCGCCTGCGCGACCACACGGGCGGCAACCCGCTGTACGTCCGCGCCCTGCTCGACGAGCTGCCGGAAGGCGTCCTGGTGGACGCGGGCGCGCCCTGCCCGCGCCGCACTCCTACGCGGCCACGGTCCTGACCCGGGTGGCCAAACTGTCACCCCCGGCCCAGGAGCTGCTGGGCGCAGGGGCGACCCTGGGCACCCACTTCCACCTCACCACGGCGGCGACGATGGCCGCCGTGGCCGACGTCGACGGCCCCTGGCGCGAGGCGTGGCGCGAGCGGCTCCTGGATCGGTCGGCGGCCCCGGACCCCGACGCGGTGACCTTCACCCACCCTCTCGTGCGCGCGGCCATCTACGACGACCTCTCCCCCGTTCATCGACGGGCGCTCCACCGCGCCGCGGGGCGGCTGCTCGACCGCCCGGCGTCGCTGCTGCACCGCGTCAGCGCGGCCGAAGGCCCCGATGAAGAGCTGTCCCGCGACCTGGTGGCCGACGCCGCCCGTCAGCTGGGTCGCGGCGCGGCTGACCGACGCCTCCCGCCGGTTGCAGTCCGCCGCCGGGGTGACACCCGACGCAGTGACGGCCGATGCCTACCTGCTTCGAGCGGTGGAGCTGTTGCTGCTCGCCGGGGATGTCGCCGGCGCCCACCAGCTCCAGGACGCGGTCCACCGATGCGCCGACACCCTGAGCAGGCGGTACATCCTGGGGGCGATCCTGGCCGCCGAGGGTCAGATCGTCGAGGCGGCGGCAGAGATCCGGGTGGTCGCCGAGGCGGCCCGGACCGGCGACCCGAGGCTCTTCGCCCGGGCGGCTTCGTCCCTGGCCCTCCTCTTCACCAGGCTGGGCCGCGGCGACGACGCGGCCGACTGGGCAGCTCGGGCGCTGGCGGCGGTCGACGACGACCTCACCTGCGTCTTGACCGCCCGCCAGGCGCAGGGGTTCGGCCTGGCCATGTCCGGCCGCCCGGGGGATGCGGTGGCCACCTTCGACGACCTCGAGCCGGCCCGCCCGGGGCCGCGCACGTTCTTCGACGCCGAGCTCCTCTGCACCCGAGGCACCCTCAAAGTCTGGTCCCAGGACGTGGCCGGCGCCGTCGCCGACCTGACCACGGTCGTCCAGTGGTCGCGGGCGGGAACGTCGTTGCGAGGACTCGACACCGTCTACGCCGCCCTGGCCCAGGCCGAGTACCGGTCCGGCGCGTGGACGGAAGCTGTCCAGCACGCCGAGGTGGCGATCTCCCTGGCCGAGGACCTCGAGCACGTGTGGTACCTGCCGTGGATGCATGCAGTGGCCGCGTGCCTGCACGGCGGCCGAGGACGGTGGGCCCTGGCCGCAGACCACGTCGACGCGGCCCGCCGGGCGGCGTCCGCCACCCCGATCCCGGCGAGCATGGCGTACCCCCTCGCTGCCGAAGCGGCGCTGGCCTGGGCCCGCCACGACTGGGACGCCGTGCTGCGAGCCTGGTCGGCCCTGGAACGGAGCAGCTGCCTCCCGCTGCTGGATGGAGCAACTCTCCAACTGGCCCGGCTGTGGCAGGCGGAGGCGTTGGTGGCCGTCGGCCGACCCGGCGACGCCAGGCGGGTCATCGCCGAGGTCCCGAACGCCGTCACCGACGGTTGGGCGGCCGAGCTGCACCGCCTGCACGGCATGATCCACGTTGCCGAGGGAAGGCCCCGAGAGGCCGAGGCGGTTCTGGCCGCCGGGCTGGACGACCCCAGGGTGGCGGCCACCCCGCTCGGCGACGCTCTGCTCGCCCTGAGCCACGGCCACCTCCTGCAGGTCGACGGCCGGCGCCGGGCCGCCACCTCCTCGCTCCGACGGGCGCAGGCCACCCTCGCCCAGCTGGCGGCCGGCGCATTCCTGCCGACCTGCGACGCCGAGCTGGCGGCGTGCGGCGTGCGCGCCGCGCTGGCCACCGACGAGAACCCCTTCGGCCTCACCGTCAAAGAACAGGTCGTCGCCGGTCTGGTGGCCAAGGGGCTGTCAAACCGGGAAGTGGCCGCCGAGGTCTACGTCAGCACCAAGGCCATCGAGTACCACCTGGCCAACATCTTCGCCAAGGTGGGGATCACCTCGCGGCGCCAGCTGGCCGCGGCCTTGGCGTCCGGCGACTTCGCCGGGGAGGCCGTCCCCCAGTAGCGCCCGGCGCCTCCGGCCGGGGTGCGGTTAGTCCTCGCCCAACGTGTTGAGCAACCGGTGCGTGTCCTGCTGGAAGACCCTGATCTCGGCGATGAGACCGTCGGCGAAGGAGAACAGTTCGACGACGTCCACGGTCGCCGAACGGCCGGTCGCCTTGGCCGTCCAGGTCTGGGTGGTGACCTGTACGACGGTCGGACCGCAGCCGAGGATCCGCGGGTGCTCGACGGTGCGATCCCAGAAGCTGGCAAAGGCGCCGCCCATGCGGACGACGCCGTCATGGCCGTGGTGCCAACCGCCGTGGGGCAGCGATGCTGGCTGCTCGACGCCGATCTCGGGGTGAAACAACCGGAAGGCGCCGTCCTGGTCGCCGGCCTGAAACCTCCGGGCCAGCTCGTGGACGAGCGCGGCCCCGTCGCCCGACTCCGGCTCTGCGGTGCTCATCCTGCGGTACCCACCGGGAAACGGATCAGCGCCGGCGTCGGGCCGGTTCGATCCGGTGGAAGAAGCCCTTGAAGGTGCCTTCACTGATCAACGTGAGCGCCCGCTCGCGATCGAACCGGCTGCTGTGGTGGTTCTCCAGGGCGAGGATGAGCGCCATACCCATGACGGCGCGGGCGGAGATGTCCGACGATTGGAACTCGAACCCGTAGCGGCCCTCGACGTCCCGCCACGCGTCGGCGAGCCGGTCCATGGCGACAGCGAAGTTCTGGCGGTAGAAGCGGCGGGCGACCTGGGGGTCGCCGAAAAGCACGAGGCCGAGGAGCGGGAGCACCTCTTCGAGGCTGGAGCTGAGCTGGCGATAAAGGCCTTTGAGTGTCTCCTGCTGGCGCTGCGGCGTGAGCGGCTGATCGCGGTCCACCACCTCGGCCGCCGCCACCAGCTGGTCGACCGCCTGGGTGAGTGGTTCGACCACGGCTTCGAAGAAGAGCTGATCCTTGCTCTCGAAGTGACGGTAAATGACGCCTTCGCTGATCCCGCCGCGATCGGCGATGGCCTTGATCGTCGTTCCGTTCATGTCGCCCGTCTCGCTGAAGGCGCGCCTGGCGGCTTTGAGGATCGAGCTCCGTCGGGCCTCGGCAGTGAGTCGGCGGGCTCGCGGGGCGGCGGTGCCAGCCCGGGACGAGCGAGTCGCTTGCCTAGCCATGAAGCCTCCTGATTCCCGCCACGCCGCGGGGAACGAACGGACTCCTTTTCATAGCATACTGGGCACTTTGGCTGTGCGACGGAGCGCTCGCTCACCGGCCCGGGCGCAAGGAGTCAACCGGCGCGGTGGTGGTGGCGTGCACCAGCAGCTCGGCCAGCTCCCGGGGGCGGCTGAGGAACGGCGAGTGCGACGAGTCGATCGTGAGGGGCACGACACCGAGACGACTCGCCACCTCCTCGGACATGGCATGCGGCTTGGCGCGGTCTTGCCGGCAGCGCACATAGCTGCGAGGAAGGTCCGCGGCCCAGAAGCTCGGGACCGACACCGTCTCAGTCAGAAATTCGACCGGCGCCGGGGTCAGCCGCTCGAATGCCCAGCGGGCGGTGGCCTCGTCACAGTCGTGGTAGAAGAATTGACGCACGGCGTCGAAGTCGACGCATTCCATCCGACCGCTGGCGTCGGGGCGGACGAACTGCAGCATCCCGGTCTCGTCCGTCATGAGCTGGGTGACCTGCGCGTCACCGTCTTCGGCTTCGGTCGCGGCGCCGCCCGTGGCCTCCAGGACCGAGTGACCTTCGAGCGGCAGACCGGCGGCCAGGTACACCACATGGCCGACGGACTCGGGAATGGCGTCGGCCGCGAGGGTGATGTCGTAGCCGCCTCCGGAGTGCCCCACGAGGACGTCGCCGGGCTGCAGGACGGACGCGATGGCGTCCCGACGGTCGGCGAGGGTCGATCGTTCATCCCGACGACGGCCGTGACCGGGCAGGTCGATGGCGATGGCCTGGTGGCCGAGTCGCCTCAGCTCAGGGACGGTTCGGTCCCAACACCAGGCTCCGTGGAAACCGCCGTGGATCAGCACAAAGCGCACCGAATGCCTCCCTTCCCTGGCCGCCTCAACGGTAACAGGGTGAGCAATTACTTTTCAGGAGCGGGAGCGTGCTACCGTCCTCGGGCGAGGCCGACGTCGGGCACCGAGGGGAGGACCGATGGACCTGCTGCTGCGAGACGCATCGTTGATCGACGGCACCGGCGCCCCCGCCCGGCCGGCTGACGTCGCCGTGGCCGGAGACCGCATCGCCGCGGTCCGGCCTCCTGGTGAGCTCACGCCGACGCCCGACACCCAGGTCGTCGAGCTCGACGGCCTGGCGCTGGCGCCGGGCTTCATCGACATCCACACCCACTACGACGCCCAGATCCTGTGGGACGGAGACCTGACCCCGTCCAGCTGGCACGGAGTGACCAGCGTGGTGATGGGCAACTGTGGATTCGGGGTGGCCCCCACCCGCCCGGAGCACCGCGAGATCATCGTCCGCACCCTGGAGAACGTCGAGGGCATGTCGATGGAGGCGCTCAACGCGGGGATCGATTGGTGCTTCGAGACCTTTCCCGAGTACCTGGCCGCCCTCGACCGCCGCCGCAAGCGCCTCAACGTCGGGGCCTTCATCGGCCACTCCGCCGTCCGCCTGTTCGCGCTCGGCGGAGACGAGCGGGCGGCAACCCCCGACGAAGTGGAAACGATGCGCACCATCGTCCGCCAGGCCATGGAGGCGGGAGCCATCGGCTTCTCCACGTCCCGGCAGCCGAACCACCAGGGCGCGTTCGGTCGGCCCGTTCCGAGCCGATTCGCCGACGTCGAGGAGGTCTACGCCCTGACGGCAGTGCTCGGCGAGCTCGGCAAGGGAGCGGTGGAGGTCTCGATCGGTCCCGGACTGTTCGTCAACCAGTTCTCCGAGCTGGCGATGAACTACGGCATTCCCGTGACCTGGACCGCACTGGTCGCCCGGGCCGACAAGCCGGGCGCGGCCCTGCGCACCGTCGAGCGCGGCGCCGCCCTACCCGGCGAGGTGTATCCCCAGATCGCCTGCCGGCCGATCGTGATGCAGACCAGCCTGGCCGATCCCACCCCGCTGGGCGAGATCGACGAGTGGAAAGAGGTGCTGGCCCGTCCCCGCTCGAAACGGGCCGACCTCTACCGGGACCCGGCCTGGCGAGATCGGGCCCGGCCCACCACCCTGGAGACCTGGAGCCACCGGTGGTCGAAGACCAGTGTCGAGGAGACCCGCGCCCACCCCGAACACCTCGGCATCCCTCTGGACCGCCTCGCCGCCGCGCAGGCGACCACGCCGTTCGACGTCATGCTCGACCTGGCGCTGGCCGACGACCTGACCACCCGATTCCGCGTCGTCATGGACAATGACGGCGACGACGAGCTCGGCGCCCTCCTGGCCGACAAGCGCACCCTCCTCGGGCTGTCCGACGCCGGCGCCCATGCCAGCCAGCTCTGCGACGCCTGCTATTCGACGCACTTGCTGGGCCATTGGGCCCGCGATCGCAAGGCCCTCACCCTGGAGGACGCCGTGTGGCGCCTCACCGGCCACCCCCACCAGGCCTTCCGCATCGCCGATCGCGGGTTGGTACGAGAGGGGTTCCTCGCCGATCTGGTGGCTTTCGACGCCGAGACGGTCGGCTGCACACCGGTCGAGCGGGTGGGGGACCAGCCCGGCGGCGCCGACCGGCTCGTCGTCCGTAGTACGGGGGTCGAGCACGTGTGGGTCAACGGGACCGCCACGCGCGCCGACGGAGAGGACCTCGCCGATGTCGCCCCCGGCCGTCTCCTCCGCAGCAGCGACGCCGCCACTCCCACCCAGCCATGACGATCAGCGGCAACGGCTCGCACGACGCCCGCCGGGTGCGCGAGGACCTCGGCCACGTCGTCATCGACGGTGACGCCCACCACGTCGAGATCAGCGTGGCGTTCGCCGACTTCGTCCGCGATCATGGCGGAGGGGGCTACCTGGACGAGCCGGCGGTGAAGGCCAGCGGCCTGTCGGACGCGGCCGGGGAGCGGGTGCCATCGCTCGAGGAGCGGCAGCGCATGCATGTCTCGGCCCGGCCCATCTGGTGGACGCCCAACAACACGATCGACTATGCCGCGGTGGCCATGCCCGCCCTGTACCACGAGCGGCTGCAGGAAGCGGGCATCGACTTCGCCGTCGTCTATCCATCCCGGGGTCTACGGCTGCTCTCGCTGGAGCCCGAAGAGACCCGAGTGGCGCTGTCGCGCTTGTACAACGAGTACGTGGCGGAGATCTACGGCCCCTTCCGCGACCGGATCAGCCCCGTCGCCGTTGTCCCGATGAATACGCCCGCCGAAGGCGTCGCCGCGCTGGAGCACGCGGTGTCCGTCGGGCTGAGGGCGGCGCTCATTCCCTCGTTCGTGTGGCGGCCGATCCCTGCCTTCGCCGACGCCCCTCCCGAGTACCGGGCGCGTCTCCAGCGGGTCGACAACTACGGGATCGACAGCGAGTACGACTACGACCCGTTCTGGGCCCAGGCGGTGAAGCTGAACGTTCCCGTGTCCTGCCATACGTCGGGCTTCGCCTGGGCGGGCCACTTCTCTCCGTCCAACTATTCCTATGCGGCGGGCCATTTCGCCGCGGTGGGCGAGGCGACCGCCAAGTCCCTCTTTCTCGGCGGGGTGACGACCCGGTTCCCGCAGGTGCGCATCGGCCTGCTCGAAGGCGGGGTGGCGGGCGGGGTGCGGGTGTACGGCGACCTGGTGTCCCGGTTCGAAAAGCGCGGAGCGGCCGGCCTCCTCAGGCTCGACCCCTCCCGCATCGACGTGGCCGAGCTTCATCGTCTGGCCCAGAGGTACTCGCCCAACCTGGCGCGCTACCAGCCCCAGCAGCTGGTACCGGGCGTGTCGGCGGTGGACGGCCAGGTCGACGACTTCGCCCGGAGCGGTGTGCGATCGGCCGAGGAGATCCGGGATGCCTTCAGCCGGAACTTCTTCTGGGGCTGCGAAGGCGATGATCCCCTGGTCGGGCTGGCCTACGACCAGCGGGTCAACCCGCTGGGCGCGCAACTCCGGGCGGTGATGGGCTCCGACCTCGGGCACTGGGACGTCCCGTCGTTCACCCTGCCCCTGGTCGAGGCGTACGAGCTGGTGGAGCACGGCATCCTGACGGACGAGCAGTTCGAGGAGTTCGTCTGCACCAACGCGGTGCGGTTCTACGCCGGCGCCGGTACCTCGTTCTTCGCCGGTACGGCCGTGGAAGGCGAGGTCGCCAGGATCCAGTCGCACCTGGCCAGCGGGCTGTCCGTCGGGGGGCGGGCATGACGCTGGCCGATCGGGTCGCCATCGTGACGGGCTCGGCGCAGGCGGCCGGCCGAGGCTACGCCCGCGCCCTGGCCGCCGCCGGCGCCCACGTCGTCGTCGCCGACCGCTCGGACGACGACGGCCGGGCGACGGTCGCCCTGATCGAGAAGGACGGCGGATCCGCGGCTCTGTTTCCGCTCGACGTGACCGACGAAGAGAGCACGCGGGCGGCGGCGGCGTTCGCCACCGAGGCGTTCGGCCGCTTGGACGTGGTCGTCAACAACGCCGCCACCTATGGGGCGACCGGGCGGCGTCCCCTGAGCGAGCTGAGCGTTCAGCAGTGGGACCAGACGATGGCGGTCTTCGTGCGGGGCGCGTGGCTCATGTCCAAGGCCGCGGTCCCGTACCTGGCCGAAGCGCCGCACCCGGCGATCGTCAACCACACGTCGGTGGCGGCATACGGAGTCGATCAGTGGCTCGACTACGCCACCGCGCGTGGGGCGGTCATTGCCCTGACCAAGTCGATGGCGAAGGAGCTCGCCCCGCGGCGGATCCGGGTCAACGCCATCGCGGCCGGCAGCATGGGGGACGACGCCGTGGCGCTCGGGGTCGTGGAGGGCGAGGACCAGATGCTGGGTACGCCGGACTTCCAACGCCAGCTCATTCCCCGACTCGGCAGCAGTGAGGACCTCGCCGGCCCGGTGGTGTTTCTCGCCAGCGAGGCCTCGAGCTTCATGACGGGTCAGACCGTCGTGGTCGACGGGGGCAAGTACTTCCTCGGCTGACGAGCCCCACGCCCCAGGACTCCAAGGCAGATCCATGATCAAACTCGGCATCATCACCCCCGTGCTCTCCCTCTTCCCCGGCGTTCATGGCCAGTGGGAACGCGAGGGCACGATCGAGGACGTGCGCCGCATCGCCCAAGCGGCGGAACGTCTCGGTTACGACTACCTCACCTGCAGCGAACATGTAGCAATACCGGTCGAAGCCATCGAGGGACGAGGCGCTCGGTACTGGGACCCGCTGGCGACGTTCGGGTACCTCGCCGCCCACACCTCCCGGATCCGCTTGGCGACCGTCGTGTTGGTGGTCCCCTACCACCATCCGCTCGACATCGCCAAGCGCTACGGCACCCTCGACCGCATCTGCGGCGGCCGCCTGGTTCTCGGTCTCGGCGTCGGCTATCTCGAGCAGGAGTTCGAGCTGCTCGGTGCGCCCTTCGACGGGCGAAATCAGCGCAGCGACGATGCCATCCGGGCCCTGCGCGCATCGTTCGGCCGGCCCGAACCCGCCTATGACGGCCCCTTCTACCGGTTCGGCGGCATGGCCATCGACCCGTGCGGAGTGCAGGAGAACGTGCCGCTGTGGGTGGGCGGACGCACCCGCCGGTCGCTGCGACGGGCGGTGGAGCTCGGCGACGGTTGGTGCCCCTTCGCCGTCACTGCCGAGGAGGCGGCGGCGTGGCTGGAGGACGCGGCGACCACCGATGCCTGGCAGCAGCGCGACGAACCCTTGGAGGTCGTCCTCGGGACCCGACTCGACCCGTTGGGAGCCCCCGAGGAGGCGGCCGCCGGCGTCCGCCTACTGCGCGACGCAGGCGCGACGGCGCTGTCGCTCCGCTTCGTGCACGAGTCTGTCCCGCACTACATCGAGCAACTGGAAGCCATGGTGGACGTCGTCGCCAAGTTGTGACCGCTCAGAGCCGGCCGGGTCCTACTGGTCCAAAGCGGCGAGCCAGGTTTCGATGACGGCGTTGACCTCCGCCGGCCGCTCCTGGTGGAGCCAGTGCCCCGAGCCTTCAAAGCAAACCGTACGGGAGTGCGGGTGGGTGAAGACGTCGGCGGCGATGGCCGCGCGTGCCGGATCGACGTAGAAGGACAAGACTGGCTGCTTGACCCGGCGGAGGTGGGGCTCCGACCCCGAACGGAGGATGAATGGGGTGGTGCCGCCCAAGAGCCCGCCCATGGTCTGGCGCAAGACGTGCGGCGGGGTGCCAACCAGGCGCCGGTTGTGCCAGGTGGCGAGGGCGGTGGGGGTGGTCGCCGTGTGCGAGCTCGCATCGAACGCACGCTGCCCAACCGTGGCCGGGTCCTCCTGCTCGTAGGCTGCCAGCGCGGCGGCAAGCGCGGGACCGGCCGCATCCGGGACCAGGTGGCCCGGGTCGATGGCTACCACGGCCCGCACCAGATCGGGGCGCTCGGCAGCCAGAGACGCGGCGAGGGCACCGCCCAGCGAGTGGCCGACCGCGATGACCGGGTCGCAGGTCAGCTGATCCAGCACGGCCGTCACGTCGGCGGTCAAGGAAGGCACTTCATAGCCGTGGTCTGGGGCGCTCGAGCGGCCGTGACCACGAAGGTCCAGCGCGATCACCCGGTGCGACGACGCGAAGTGCGGAAGCTGCCACGACCAGTCATGCGAGTCACACCCGAAGCCGTGGACGAACACCATCGCCGCGTCGCCGGCGCCCTCGTCCGTGAAGAACAGACGTGCTCCCGGGACGCCCGCAAATGCCACCTAGTGCCCGACCATGGCGCGTCCGATGATCTCCTTCATCACCTGGGTCGTCCCGCCGTAGATCGTCGTCACACGCGTATCCAGGTACGCCTTGGCGATGGGATGGTCGCGCATGTAGCCGTAGCCGCCGTGAAACTGTAGGCACTCGTCGACGCACCGCTTGTGCATCTCGGTGCACCACCACTTGGCCATGGCGGCCCGTTCGGGTGTGAGCTCAGCGGCGTTGAGCTCCTGCACGCACTGGCGAACGAACGCTCGACCGATATCGATCTGCGTCCGCAGGTCGGCGAGGGTGAACCGGGTGTTCTGCAGGTCGGCGATCGGCCGGCCAAACGCCGTGCGGGCCGTGCAGTACTCGACGGTCAGGTCGAGTGCGTACTCGGCCCCGGCGACCGCGTAGGCGGCGATCGACAGGCGTTCCTGGGCAAGGTTGTCCCTCAGATAGCTGAAGCCAAGTCCCGGCTCACCGAGCAGGTTGACCGCAGGCACGGCCACGTCGTCGAACACGAGCTCGACGGTGTCCTGGGCGTCGAGCCCTATCTTGTCGAGCTGGGCGGGACGGTTGAAGCCTGGCATGCCCCGTTCGAGCACGAGGAGAGTCACGCCGCGATGACGGGCGGAGGGATCGGTCTTCACGGCGGTGACGACCAGGTCGGCGTGGACGCCGTTGGTGACGAACATCTTGGTGCCGTTCACGACATACCCGCCACCGTCGACCCGAGCGGTCGTCCGTATCCCGGCGAGGTCGCTGCCGGCACCCGGCTCGGTCATGGCGATGGCGGTCACCACCTCGCCTGAGACGCATCTCGGCAGCCATCGTTCCTTCTGCTCCTTGGTGGTGTAACGGAGCAGGTAGGGCAGGACGATGTCGTTGTGCAGCGAGATCGACAATGCCGGCGCGTTGGCGCCGACCCGGGCGAACTCCTCACCGATCACCAGGTTGAACCGAAAGTCGGCGACGCCCCCGCCGCCGTACTCGCCCGGAACGGCGGTGCCGAGCAGCCCCGCCGCGCCCGCCTTGGTGAACAGGTCCCGGTCGACGAGATGGGCGTGGTCCCATTTCGCCAGGTTGGGCACGACCTCGCGCTCGACAAACCGCCTGACGCTGGCGCGGAACGCCTCGTGGTCCTCGTCGTAGAAGCGGCTCACGCGTGCGAGCGCCGCGGTCAGTCGCGAACCGGGGGGTCGAGGTTGTAGAGCCCGGTCGCCGTGTGCTGGAGCACCTTGCCGACGACCTCCTCGGGCAGGCCGCCGAGCGATCGCTCCATGACGTCCCGAGGGCTGGGGGACTCCGACGCCGGACCCGGGGAGAGGCTGGTGGCGTGGGGAAAGTCGGTCTCGAACATCAAGTTGTCGCCGAGCTGGTCGATCACGGATCGCATGGCCTGCTGCTCGAACCAGTACATGCCGTAGATCTGGCGGTACAGGTACTCGCTGGGGAGCAGTCGCTCGGGATAGTCCTTGTGGGCGCCGACGTTGAGCCACTGCCAGTCCATGCTCTCGGCCAGGAACGGCAGCCAGCCGGCACCGTTCTCCACCGACACGAACTTGAGGTCGGGGTAGCGGTGGCAGACTCCGCTCAGAACCACCTCGGCCACGTTCTGGGCGTTGCCCAGCAACGTCAACGAGCTCTCCCTGGTGAAGTCCATCTTCTTCGACTGGTCGACGGCACCCTTGAGGTCGTCGCTGGAAGCCAAGAAGCCGACGTGGAAGTTCATGCTCAGGCCCATGTCCTGCGCCTGGCTCAGCAGCGGCTCCCAGTAGTCGTCCATGAGGCGGGGAAGGCCGACCTTGTCGTAGCGGGCAGCGAACAGGACGCCTTTGTGGCCCATGTCGTAGGCGCGGCGCATCTCCGCCACCGACTCGTCGATGTCCCAGAAGGGCAGCATCGTCATGGGGATGAGCCGGCGCGGATCGGCCGAGCAGAACTCGGTCAGCCAGTCGTTGTAGGCGCGGACGCACTCGGTCGCCAGCTCACGGGGCATCTCGTTGAGGAAGACATGGCTGTGGAAGCCGACGATGTTGGGGTACAGAACCTGGTAGTACACGCCGATCTCGTCCAGGTAGGCGAGGCGCTCCTTGGCGTCGACGGCCGCAGGAATGGCTTCGCTCAGACTGGGGGGATGAGAGGGGGGATACTCGCCCCACCCAGCCTGAGCGAAAGCTCCGACGCCGAACAGCTTGCGTGAACCGATGTACCAGCGGTCTTCCTGCCGGCGTCCGTCGCGTTTGACGTGGGGGATGAGGTCGCCCCACCGGGATGACAGCCGCGACGTCCACAGGTCCGGAGGCTCGATGATGTGGGAGTCCACGTCCGCCACCGCGTAGCGTTCACACATAGCGACTCCGGCCTCCTGTTCGGCCATCCGGTCCGCTCCTTCCCGCACTGTCGAGAGTATTTACTCACTTACTCTAGTTCACGGACGCAGGGCACCGCAAGCTCAGGCTCAGTCCTGGGGTTCGGGAACGGCCCGAAGGTAGGGGGCCATCATCAGCGGGGTGACGCTCAGCACCCCGGACTCGACCGGCAAGGTGACGCCGGTGACCCAGCGGGCCTCGTCGCTGGCCAGGAACGCCGCCGCCCAGGCCACGTCCCATCCGCTGCCAGGAGTCCCCAGCAGACCCGCCTGGTTGCGCATGGTGTTCATGTACTCGGCGCGAGGTCCGGGGGCGGAGACCGACAGAACCATCGGCGTGGTGATGTGACCAGGAGCGATGGCGTTGACACGGACGCCTTGGCGGCCGTGGGAGTAGGCCATGTCGACCGTCATGGCGATCATGCCGCCCTTGGCGGCCGAGTAGGCGATGGTGCCGTCGCCTCGCAGCGCGGAGATCGACGCCACGTTGACGATCGCCCCGGATCCCTTCTCCGCCATGACGGGAACGGCGAACTTGGACGCCAGGAAGACGGTCCGCAGGTTGATGTCGAGCGCCCGGTCCCAGTCCGCCTCGGACAAGTCGACCACGGTACCCACCGATGCCAGGCCGATGTTGTTGACGAGGATGTCGACCGTCCCGAACGCGTCGACGGCGGCCTGCACCATGGCCTCGGTCTCCTCCGCCTTGGTCACGTCGGCGCCGAACACCTGGGCCTTGCCGCCTTCCTCCTCGATCGTCCGCCGCGTCTCCTCAGCCCGCTCGGGGTACCGGTCGGCCAGGAGCACGCTCGCCCCTTCCCGGGCCAGCACCACCGAGATCGCCTTGCCGGTTCCCACACCGGGCCCCGGCGTGGAGCCCGCTCCGGTCACGATCGCCACCTTGCCGTCCACCCGGCCCTCTCGCTCGGCCATCCCCGGATCTCCTTTCTGCGGCCTGACCCTGATGGTCGGCCCGCACCGTCAACCGCAACCCGGTCCGAGGGTAGCGGGCCCAGAAACTGAGTAACCCCTCACTCCATGGCCCGCAGGCGGGGAAGGACCTCGCCGGCCAGCACGTCAAGCTGGTCGAGATAGCCATCGCCCTGGTCGGCGATGCTCAGGACCATCTCGGTGCAACCGGCTTCCCAGTAGCGCCGCAGCCCGTCCACCAGTTGGTCGGGCGGACCGGCCACGAACAACCGCTCCGGGAACGAAGCCTGTTTCGCAGTGACCCTCGACCAGGCCATCGCCGCTCGGGCTTCGGCGCCGCCGGAATGCGGATCCACGTGCACCGGTAGCAGCATCCCTGTCGTGAAGCGCCGGGCGGTGAGCCCCAGCTCCGCCCGCCGCTCGAGCAGGAAGGCTCGGCGGCGGGCAAAGCTCTGCGGTGACAGCAGGTAGCCGATCCAGCCGTCGCCATAAGCGGCCGCCCGCCGAAGGGACGCATCCTTCCACCCGGCGAGCAGGAACGGGACCTCTCCCGGCGCGGCCGGGGCAATGCGCACACTGGACGCGTTCCCGCCGTCCTCGCTCGGTGCGGGGCGCCCGGCCAGGAGTGCCCGCAGCTGCCGGAGTGCCGCTTCCGTGCGCCGGCCACGCCCGGACAGCGGGACGCCGGCTGCGGCGAACTCGGCGGGGTACTCGCCTCCCACTCCGATGCCCAGCCGGAGACGGCCGGGCGCGAAGTTGGCCAGCGTGGCCAGCTGCTTGGCCAGGACGAGTGGCTGCCGGAGGGCGACGAGCATCACGCACGGACCGATGGAGAGCCGCTCGGTCGATGACGCCACCGCCGAGAGGGTGACGACAGATTCGAGCAGGGGGCGTGGGTGGAGGACGTGGTCTCCGACGTAGACGCCGTCGAAGCCGGCGGCCTCGGCTCGCCCCGCCGCGGTGATCACTCGGACCGGATCGATGTGGCCGTCGCCCGTGTTGGCGGCGGTAGGGAGCGTGAGGCCGATGACGGGAGTTCCGGTCGCCCCCACGGTCGATCACCGCGCCTGGACATCCGGGGAGAAAGGCTCCCCTTTCACCAACCTCTGGGCAATGCGCCGGCGGTGGACCTGGGATGACCCGAACAACGAGCGGTTGAGCGCCGCCCGTTTGAGGTAGACGTGGATGCCGCTTTCCCAGGTGTAGCCGATTCCACCGTGCAACTGCATGGCCTTGCCCACCACGGCGACAGCAGCGTCGCAGGCGTAGGACTTCGCCATCGATGCCGCCGTCACCGCGTGGCCATGGGTGCCCGTGAGGCCATCCACAGCGGCGGCAACCAGCTCCCGGGACACCGATATCCGGACCAGCATGTCCGCGCACGCGTGCTTGACTGCCTGGAAGGAGCCGATGGGACGGCCGAACTGGCTTCGGACACCGGCATAGGCGACGGTGGCTTCCAGCATGGCCTCGCTCAGGCCCAGGCTGTCCGAGGCGATGGCGACCGCGCCGCGATCGAGCAGCCGGCGGGCGGAAGCGTCGGGGTCACCCGCGAACCGCCAGACCGCGTCCTCGTTCACCTCGATCCCATCGGCGGTGACGCAGGCAAACCGCCGGGTGGCGTCAACCACCGGCTGGGCCACGATGCCGAGCCGCTGGTCCGATTCGGCGTGGACGACGACCGGGCCCGAGTCGGGGTCGGTGGCCAGCAACAAGAGGTGGTCGGCGCCGGCGGCGTCGGGGACGAAGCGGCCCTCCCCGTGCACCCGGACCCGGCCGGCCGACCGGTCGACCCGAAATGGCGCTGCCTCCGCAGCGACGGTCTCGTCGTCGGTGGCCAGAGCCACGGCGACCACCACCTGACCCGCGGCCACCCCGCGGAGGAGTTCGTCTCGCCCGGGCGTGGGCTCGAGCAGGTTCAGCGCGCCGACGCCAAGCACCACCGACCCGAGGTAGGGACCGGGTGCCGCCGCCCGACCCATCTCCTCGAGGATGACCGCGATCTCGGCCAAGGTGGCGCCCGCGCCACCGAGACGCTCAGGGACCTCCAGGCCGAGCCATCCCGACTCGGCCAGCAGCCGCCAATCGGGCGGCGCCGACGCGCCCCCACCCGCCGACCGGGGGCTGGCCTTGGCCAGGAGGTCCCGGGCCACGGCGCGCAGCTCGTCATGGGTGTCGGCGAAGCCCGAGCTCACCTGCTCACCACCGGCTCCCGGGGCAGGCCGAGTCCCCGCTCAGCCGATGACCGTCCGCTGGATCTCGCTGGTCCCTCCGGGAATGGTCCATTCCCACGAGCCGATGAAGTCGAGGACCCACGCCCCGGACTCCCATCCGCTCGACACCGGTTTCTGCAGCTCGGTGTGGGCCTCCAGGCCAGCGATCTCGGCGCCGAAATCGGTCATCCGTTGCAGCAGTTCGCTGTAGTAGAGCTTGACGATCGACGCATCGGCGGGACCGGCGCGGCCGGCGTCGTGACGTTCGACCAACCCCCGGCACAGCGCTCGCAGGCCGGTGATCTCGGTTTCGAAGCCCGCCAGCCGGTCCTGGACCAGGGAGTCGTCGACGGGGCGGCGCCCTCCGACGCTCGGCTCCGAGCACGCTTCCACCAGCCACCGGAACCCGGAGCGGCCGAGCCGCTCGGCCAACTCGAGCATGGTCATTCCCCGCTCGGCGCTGAGGGTCTCCTGGGCCACCCGCCAGCCGGCATTCGCCTCCCCCACCAGGTGGGAGGCGGGAACTTCCACGTCGCTCAGGAACATCTCGCAGAAGTGCGACTCGCCCGTCGCCTGGCGGATGGGGCGGACCTCGATGCCCGGCGTGGCCATGTCGAGCAGGAAATAGGAGATGCCCTGCCGCTTCGGGGCGTCGGGATCGGTACGGGCCAGCAACAGGCACCAGTCGGCGTGGGCGGCCCCGCTCGCCCACAGCTTCTGGCCGTTGACCACGTAGCGATCACCGACCCGGCGGGCACTGGTCTTGAGGCTGGCGAGATCGGATCCCGCCTCCGGCTCGGAGAAGCCCTGGCACCAGATCTCGCCGTCGAGGATCGCCGGCAGGTGGCGCTGGCGCTGCTCCTCGGTCCCCGCCGCCAACAGCGTGGATGCGGCGTGGTGGATGGCCACAAAGGCCAGGACCAGGCGGGGGGCGTCGTGGGCCGCCAGCTCCTGGTAGAGGACGATCTGCTCGGCGGCCGACATGCCGCCGCCCCATTGCGCCGGCCAGTGGGGGACGGCATATCCGGCCCGGCGCAGCTCCTGGAACCAGCGTCTTCTGGAAACGCACGAACTCCTCGTCCGACGCTCCGGTCTGCGCCCTGCGCCAGTCGGTCGGGACGTGCGACCGGCACCAGTCCCCCACGGCCGCCCGGAGCTCCTCCAGGTCCTCGGACCGGTCGTCGGTCACTCGCCAACCCCGGGGCCGAACAACCCGGACAGGCCGTGACGCCCGAGTCGCCGGGTGAGCGCGTCGCGGGTGGCCGACAGGCCGAGCGGCAGCCGGCGCAACGGTTGGCTGTAACGGGAGACCCACGACAGCGTCGTCTCGTCGCAGAACCCGATGGCCCCGTGCAGTTGGTGGGCGACGCGGAAGACGGTGTCGGCGGCCTCGATGGCGGCCAGCCGCAAGGCCAGGGCGTCGTCGATCGCCTCGGCCCGAGCGGTCTCGACGCTCCACAGTGCGTACTTGGCCAGCTCCTCCAGGCCGGCCCGCTCCACTTCGCCATCGGTCAGCTGGAACTGCGCCCCCTGGAAGGAGGCCAGGGGCTGACCGAACTGCTCCCGCTGCAGCAGGTAGGTGGCGGTGAGGGCCATGGCCCGGTCGAGCATGCCGAGCAAGCGTCCAGCACGGCAGCACCAGGCCGAGGGCGACGTCCGATCCCCGGTCGTCGTCCACCGGTTGGAGATCGAGCCCGGTCACGAAGGCCGACTTCCGCGGCGGGGCGGCCAGCGGACGGACGCTGGCCAGGCTGCGCCGGCCGTCGAGCGAAACCGTCGCCCAGCGGGCGTCGAGGCACGCCACGGCCGCGGCGGGACCGGCATCGGCCACCACGACCAGGCCGCTCACGTCCAGATCAGCCGGCCGGCACAGCCGCTCGGCCACCGGGTAGGCGACGGCCCAGTAACCGGCGCTGCGGCACAGTGCTGCGGCGGCTTCCAGCTCGTCGGCGCTCTTTCGCGGGTCGAGCTCCCAGGCCCCCAGCCCGGCGAGCACGGGACCCACCAGGCTCTCGCGCCGGTCAGGGTCGCGCTCGGCCAGCTGGACCAGCTGGTCCCCTCCCGCCGACTCCAACGCCCGCTGGGCCTGACGCCCGTACTCGCGCGCCTCGTCGCTGAGCTCGATGTTCACTTGGCCCCTGTCCCCGGCGTGTAGCTCGATCACGGTGCCGCCAGAAGGGATCGGGCCAGCAGGATGCGCTGCATTTCGATGCTGCCCGATGCCACCGTCGCCGACTGCGAGTAGCGCCAGTGGTCCTCGACGGCCCGCTGGAATCGCGCCGGCTCCT
This sequence comes from uncultured Actinomycetota bacterium, assembly GCA_963757175.1. Taxonomy (GTDB): domain Bacteria; phylum Actinomycetota; class Acidimicrobiia; order Acidimicrobiales; family Palsa-688; genus CAVWQR01. The sequence continues at coordinate 203,761 of CAVWQR010000001.1, forward strand.
CGCCGGTTGAGGGTGCAGCGGCGACGATGTCCATCAGCACCTCGCCGCTGTCCTGGTCGAGCCTGGTCACCGCCATCCGGTAGGCGGCGGTGTCGCCCGGCTTCACCTGTCCCGTGGTCTGCAGAGCCAGGACCCGGTAGGCGAGCAGGCGGGCCCGCCGGCAGTGGGTGAGACTGCGGGCCCACCGGCTCCGCAGTTCCTGGGGGAGGCGCTCCCACTGGTCGCCGAGCGCCGCCGGGGCCCACTGCAGGAGCCGCTCGCAGCGGGCGTACCGGGCGATGCCCACCCGCTCGAAGGCGAGTACCTCCTGCACGACCCTCCACCCCTCGTCGACGGTTCCGAGGACGTCCGCGTCGGTCACCCACAGGTTGTCGAAGAACACCTCGTTGAGGTGGTGGGGGCCGAGCATGCTGGCGATGGGACGGACCTCGATGGCGGGATCGGACATGGGCACCAGGAAGATGGTGAGGCCCTGTTGCTTCTTCTCCCCCTTGGCCGTCCGGGCCAGAAGGAAGCACCACTGGGCCATGGTGGCGTACGACGTCCAGATCTTCTGGCCCGAGACCCACCACCCGTCCCCGTCGCGGTCGCGCCGCGGTCTGCAACGACGCCAGGTCGGAACCGGCGTTCGGCTCGCTGAACCCCTGGCACCAGATCACCTCGCCCGCGGCGATGGCGGGCAGATGTCTCTGCTGCTGCTCGGGGGTGCCGTGGCGGATGATCGTGGGACCCACCCAGTTGACTCCCATGTACTGGGCACCGCGGGGTTCGTGGTGCGCCCACATCTCCTCACGCACGACCGTCTGCTCCCACACCGACGCCCCGCGGCCGCCCCACTGCTCGGGCCAGGCCATGCACAGCAGGCCCCGCGCCGCGAGGAGGCGGCAGAAGCGCTGGGTGACCTCCAGGTCCCTCGCGTCGTCGGTAAAAGCCCCCAGGAAGTCGACCGGAACCTCGTCGCTGATCAGCTGTCGCAGCTCGCCTCGCAGCGCCTCCACGCCTTCGCCCATGTCGAAGTTCATGCGCGTCGCCTACCGGGCGGTCCAGCCACCGTCGACGACGATGGTCTGGCCCGTGACGTAACGACCGGCGTCGCTGGCCAGCCACAGGACGGCACCCACGAAATCGTCCACGCTCCCGTCAAGGGGAAGGGGGGTATTGCGTCGCAGCCAGGCCTGGCCCTTCTCGTTGTCGTAGAGCGATTCGCTGACCTCGCTGCGGAAGAATCCCGGAGCGACCGCGTTGACCCGGATCGAGTGGCGAGCCCACTGAACCGCCAACTCCGCGGTCAGCCCGGAAAGGCCCATCTTGCTGGCGGCATAGGAGGCCTGGGGCACGCTCGGGACTCCCACCCGCCCGCTGATCGAGGTCACGTTGACGATGGAGCCCCGTCCGGCGGCCACCATGTGCGGAAAGACGTCCTGGCAGAGGCGGAAGGGCGCTACCAGGTTCAGCTGCAAGGTCTTGAGGATGGTATCGAGCGGCTCGTGCTCGGCCCGGTCGTGGCCGAAGATGTTGCCGGCCGCGTTGACCAGGATCTCCGGGGTGCCCAGGTCATCGACGACCTGGGGAACCACGCTCGGCACTGCCGATTCATCCAGCAGGTCACAGCCGATGGCCACTCCGTCGACCTCTGCTGCCAGCTTCTCGAGCCGCTCATACCGCCGGGCCACGAGCGCGACCCGGGCTCCGGCGTCCGCCAGCGCCCGGGCCACCCGGGCACCCAGGCCCGACGACGCGCCCGTCACCACCGCCACCCGGCCGTCGAGATCGAACATTCGGAACGCCTCGGGGAGCGGCGCCGCCATGTGGTTGGAACGCACCGGGTCTTGTCCTCGCAACCTCGTGGTCGAGTGTCATACGGAGTACTGGCGCAACTAAGTGATCCCTCGCTCGCCAGCATGGCCTACTGTAGCGGCGTACGCGCCGCCACGACGGCGCGTGGTGTCGGATGAGCGAGGAGGACCTCATGGCGCACGAAGCGGCGGGGCCGTCCGATGCCGCCAGCGATGCGCCGCAGGTCCGCCGCCGGCTCACCGCCGATGCTCGGCGACGGGTCATCCTCGACGCGGCCAGGCGCGCCTTCACCGAGACCGGAAACATGGACGGCACGACGATTCGCGCCATCGCCGACCAGGCGGGGATCAGCGAGGGCGTGATCTACCGCCACTTCGAGAGCAAGGACCAGCTCTTCTTCGAGGCGGTTGTCGAGCCGCTCAAGGAGGCGGTGGACGAGCTGGTCGCCGCCACTCTGGTCGTCGACCGGGACGAGCCGCTCACCCCGGGCCGGCAAATGGACACCATGCACGGCCTCTACCGCCAACTCATCGCCACGCTCGACGAAGTTCTCCCCCTCCTCGGGCTGGTGCTCTTCGGCGACCCCCAGGTGGCCCGCCGCTTCTACCTGGAGAACCTGGCCGTGGCCATGGACCGGCTGGCCCAGGCGTGGCGAGAGTTGGAAGGCCGGTACGGCTTCGAGTTCGAGTCCCCGGACATCTCGGCTCGAGCGGTCATGGGAATCGCGCTCGTCGTCGCCCTCGAGTCCCATCACCGTCCGCAATTCGACCGCGACCGGGCAATAGAGCTGGTGACGGAGGCGACGGTCAAGGGGTTCTTCCCGGCAATCGAACCTGGGCTTCGGAGGCGCTGAGCGAAGGCGAGGCCATGACCGACCGCCGTCCGTTATTGCCGTCCCATCGCTTAACCGGTGGTACCCGAGGCCTCCGGGCGGCGACACAGCCCTGTTCGACTCGATTGTGGCCGAAGTGGACGCGGCCGAGAGCGCCGGCTTGAAGAAACTAGTGCACAGACTCTTCAGCTTTGTCTCAGACCGAGACTGAATAGGACACTATCGACGCTCGGCCAGACGCGAGCCGAGCCTCCGCACCGCAGGAATGGTGCTTACGAAGGCGAGCCGCTCTGGCAGCTCAACTTGCCGCTGTCCACGAGCGCAGGCGTGCCGTTCTGCAGACGGGCGACGAACCAACAATCGACCTTGTGAGGCTGGCCGGCGACGAAGGTGAGCGGCGGCGACCACCCGTCGAGGGTGTCGGCCTTGAGCGAGTCCAGCCCGGTCTTGATTCCCGCCGGAGTTGGGGTGTCGCTGGCCGACAGATTGCTTGCCTTAACTGCGTGCTCGATCAGCACGCCGGCAGTCCAGGCCTGGGCGGCGTACTCACTGAAGGCAGTCGTGTTGTTGCGCAGCCCCGGGTAGTACTTATCCAAGGCGGCATTCATCCGCTGGACAGGGGCCGCGTTGTCGAAGAAGGGCAGGATGGGATAGTTGGACCAAAGATGGTCCTTGAGCCCCGGCGTGGATGCCAGCAGCATGCTGAAGCCCGTACCCTCGGTAATGTACGTCGGAGTGAAGCTCTGCTGGCTGCAGTTCTGCGCGACTTTGGCGATCACCGTGGCGGAGTCCCCGATGAAGAGCCCGGTTACATGCGCTTGCTGAGCGGCCACGCACTGGGCCGTGTAGTTGGGCGCCGTCGCTGAGATCGAGGCGCTGTAGACCGCAGGTACCCCGAGCTGCTGGCCGGCTGTCTTGATCAAGGGCACGCTTTGCTGGCACTGCGGGGCTTCGGCGCAGTAGAGGTTGCCAAGGTTCTTTGCTCCGGCCTGCTTGGCCACGGCCACGTTGGCGTAGGTGATGGAATCGTTCGTCTGGCCCGACGGATAGAAGTCCGGGTTGGTATAGAACGGCGTGGAGCTAAAGTTCCCCCCAACAACGGGGATGCCGGCCGCCGCCACCGCGCTCTCCCACGCTGCGTCGAAGTTGCTCTCATCCACGATGACATCGACGTGGGACGCAATCATCGCCTGGGCTGCGGTTACCGATGTGCCCGGGTTGCTCATGTCATCGGTCTCCGTCAGCTGGATGGGGTGGCCGTTGAGCCCACCTGCTGCGTTCACCGCGTTGCCCCAGGCCTTGGACACCTGTCCGGCGGCGGCGATGGTAGATCCGAACGGACCCGAGCAGTTGCAGATCACGCCCACCTTGATCGGAGCCCCAGCCGCCTGCGGTGTCGACGACGCACTGGCGCCATTCGTCGATTGGGTGGACGAGGTGCTGGAGGCATGATTGCTGGACCCGCACGCCGCAACGGTCGCTACGATCGCCAGCACGCCCAAAACGCGTGTGAGCCTCAGCGTGGTTCTCACGTTCCTTACGCCTCCCCTTGTAAAGACAGCCCGTGGAGGCACCCGAGGTGAGTTTCCTCCCCCTGTGGTGCGACCCCCTGGCCACAGCATCGCAGGGAGACTAACTCAACGAGCGCTCACTCGCAAGTCCCGCCGCCAAGAAGTGGATCAACGACTTCATCGAGGACAGGCGCCGGGCCGAGCCGTGCGGCTAGGCGCTCGCTTCGTTGCCGAGTCTGCGAAAGGGCCGCCCTGGCGGGAACCGACCGCCGAGAGTCGCCTATTCGTCCATCAGACCGTCGCCGAGGGGCGGACTGTCCATCGTGTATATGGGTTCAAGCCGATTTTCCCGCTGTTCCGGCACAGGCACGACATCGGAGAACGGGTCTGCAGCCTGCCCCACTGCCTAGGCCCGGACGACCACGTCGAGGAACCCCCGGTCGGGTCCGCGGACGAAGAACGACGGCCCGAGTTTGATGTCCCGCAAGCGGTATTCGGGGGCACGGCGCAGCAGTTCTTCGATGGCCACTTTGGATTCCAGTCGTGCCAGGGGGGCGCCGAGGCACAGGTGGGGTCCCCATCCGAATCCATAGTTGGCCTTCGGCTCGCGGTGGACATCGAAGGTCCCCGGGTCCTCCCAGCGAGTTGGGTCGCGGTCGGCTGCGCCGATTAGGGCGTAGACCATTTCGCCAGCGGCTAGCTCGGAGTCACCGAGCGTTGTGTCATTGACGGCGATGCGAGGTATCGCCTGCACAGTGCCGCGCCAACGCAGGACCTCTTCGATGGTGGCAGGCACAAGACTCGGATCTTCGACGACGAGCCGGCGTTGCCCTGGGTGAAGTTCGAGCGCCACGAGCACGTTGGACAGGAGTTTGGCAGTGGTGTCGTAGCCCGCTATCAGGAGAAGCACCGCCGCGGCACGCACCTCTGCGTCGTCCATCGCTCCTTCCTCGGCCATTCCGATCATGGCGGTCAGGAGGTCATCGGGCCGATCCCGCCGGTGCCGTACGATCTCCTCACGCAAGTAGTCGTTGAGCTGTGTCGACGTTCGCTCCAGCGCCGCTCGGACCGACGCATCCTCGTGCCCCCATGCCAGGTTGCTGACGATCATGTTGGACCAACGCCGGAAGTCGCCGTGTCGCTCCTCGGGCACGCCGAGCATCTCCGCGACGATAATCGTGGGGATCATTGTGAAATCCCCGATGAGGTCAAAGCTGTCGTCTCCCTGGACGAGCGGCTCCAGCAGCCGATCGACGACCACCCGGACCCGATTCTCCCAGTGCGCTATGGAGCTTCGAGTGAACAGGGGGGAGAGGCACCCGCGTAACCGGCGATGCATCACTCCGTCGACCGAGATCATGGTCGGGGCCTCGAACCACGGAAGTACTTCGGGCGCGCTCGGCACAGAACTGAAGCGGTCGCCGTTGTCCGTGAGGATGGTCGAGCAGTCATCGAAACCAGGGACCATCCATCCCTGAATCTTGTCGTTCCACACGACCCGACCTGCTGCACGCACTTCGTCGTACCGCGGGAACGGATCATCGACGACCGCCGGGTCGAAGAAGTCCACGTCCAGCCGTTTGCGACCCATTGTCCCTCCCCGAGGACCTTCAAGATGTCGGTATCACCGAGCCAGCGTCGCCGCGCTCGGCGCTCAGCTTACGAGTGAGCGCTTATTTTTGCAAGGTTTCGAAGCAGGACCCTCCGGCCACGGAGAGACATGGAGGTGCTCCGCGCGACTCGTGCCGGCATCGGTGAGATCTCCATCAGGTCCGTCCGCCCTCAGCGCTCCCGGTCCGGTCATCATTACCCGACCCGGGTGCCCAACCCGTTGACGCTTATGCCATAGGGGTGCAAACGGACGGAACGGTAGCCCCGGTCCACGGCGGGGTAGGCGTTGACCATTCCTGTCCCGGATGTGAGTGATCGACCTCTGGCCCAGCTCGTCTCGCTGCACGAGCGGCGCGCCGTCGTTGACCCGGCCCCTCGGCCGGGCGGGCGTACCTGACGACGTAGCCAGGGTGGTCCTATTTTGTGCCAGCGATCTCTCCATCTTCATGACCGGCAGCGTCCTGCTTGTCGACGCCGGGGAGCTCGCCCGCTGACCCGAGGCCGGGGAGGAGTTATGGCCCGGCTACTCGATCAGGGCCAGAGTGGTGAACACCGGCACCGTCTCACCGGGCTGGACCATGATCTTGGCCAGCGTGCCGGAGGCGGGGGCGACAGCCATCACCGTCGTCTTCTCCGCCTCCACCTCGGCGATCTCCTCGTCCTCGACCACGGCGTCGCCTTCAGCCTTGAGCCACTGAACGATCGTCCCCTCCGTCATCCCCATCCCGTACTGGGGCAGGTTCACCTCGGTGCTCACCGGGCCACGAGCTCCCGGGTGAAGGGGGTGCCGTGCATCACGGCGCGAGCGGCGCTGGCGATGCGGTCGGGGTTCGGGTACATCAACGGCTCCAGGGCGGGGCTGAACGGCGGATGCACGTCCGGGGCCACCACCCGGGCGACCGGCGCCCGCAGGCTGGCGAACGCCTCCTCGGCGGCGATGGCCGCGATCTCGGCCGCCGCCCCGCATGTCTTGTGCGCCGGATCGGCGATGACCAGGCGGCCGGTCTTCTCCACCGAGCGCAGGATCGTGTCCTTGTCGAGGGGAACGAGCGTGCGGGGGTCGATGACCTCGATATCGATGCCTTCCGCCTCCAGCGGGGCGGCTGCCTTCAGGGCGGCGGGCACGGCGTCGGCGATGGCAACCACGGTGACGTCACTCCCCTCCCGCCGCCGCGCCGCCCGCCCCAGCGGCACCAGGTAGTCCCCGTCCGGCACTTCGCCCTTGGCGCCCCACAGGACCAACGGCTCGAAGCACACCACCGGGTCGTCGTCACGGATCGCCGACTTGAGCAGTCCCAGGATGTCCGCCGGCGTCGTCGGGACGATGATCTTCAGCCCGGGCACGTTCATCAGCTGCGGGTAGGGCCGGTCCGAGTGCTGAGCGGCGGTCGCGTTGGCGTACTTCATGGCCGCACGGAACACCACCGGCACGCTGGTCTGACCGCCGAACAGGTACCGGTTCTTGGCGGCATGGTTGACGAGCTGGTCCCACGCCACGTACATGAGGTTGGCGATCGTGTAGTCGACGATCGGGCGTACCCCGGTCATGGCCGCGCCGATGGCCGCCCCGGTGAAGCCCTCCTCGGAGAGCGGCATGATCGGCACCCGGTCGGGGCCGAACTCGTCCACGAAGCCGGCGGTCGGCATCGTCCAGAAGCGGGCGTCCTCGCAGAACACGACAACGTTCGGGTCCCGCCGCATCTCCTCCCGCATCGCCTCCCGAATGGCATCGCGGTAGCTCATGGTCCTCATCGCACGGCCTCCAATGGCGTGGCCCACAGGCCCTCGAACAGCTCGTCGGGACCGGGCATCGGGCTCTCCTTGGCGAACTGCACCGCGTCGCGCACCTCCTGCTCCACCGCCTCACGCATCTCGGCCAGCTCCCGCTCCTCCGCGCTTCCCTCATCACCCAGGCGACGGCCGAGGATCTGGATGGGATCGCGCGTCTGCCACTGCTCCAGCTCCTCCTGGGCCCGGTGACTCAGCTTGAGGTTGCCGTACTCGGCGTGGTCGCGGTAGCGGTAGGTGCGGGCCTCCACCAGCGTCGGTCCCTGGCCGGCGCGGGCCCGCTCGACCGCGTCGCTGACCGCCTCGAACACGGCCACCACGTCCTGCCCGTCGACGCTCACCCCGGGCATGCGGTAGGCGGCGGCTCGGGCGGCGATGCTGTCGGACGCCATGGTGTCGGCCAGCGGGGTCGACATGGCGTACAGGTTGTTCTCGCAGACGAAGATAGCTCCGACGTTCCAGACCGACGCCAGGTTGAGCGCCTCGTGAAACGACCCGATGTTGGCGCCACCGTCGCCGAAGAACGACAGGGCGACCTGGTCGGTCCCGCGCAGCCGCGCTCCGTAGGCGGCGCCCACCGCCTGGGGGATCCCGGAACCGACGATGGCGGTCTCCCCCACACTGCCGACCCGGAAGTCGGCCAGGTGCATCGATCCGCCCTTGCCGTGGCACACTCCAGTGCCTCGTCCCATCAGCTCGGCCATGAGGGGCGCCAGCTGGGCGCCCTTGGCGATGGGATGGCCGTGGGAACGGTGGTTGCCGACCATGTAATCGTCGTCACGCAGCGCCAGGCACGACCCGACGATCGTCGCCTCCTGCCCGACACAGATGTGGACGGCGCCGGCGATGCCCTGCCCCTTGCGCACGATGTCCATCGCCGTCTCTTCGAAGCGTCGGATGCGCAGCATCCGACGCATGGCCTCCAACAGAAGATCCCGGTTCATGACAGCCACCCCGCGCCGAACGCTAGCTCCCCGCCGGCGAAAGCGTCCCTCTGAGTGGTCAGGTCCATGACAGTTCTCCCTTACGCGGCCGGCGAACCGTCGGGCCGCGGGCGCACCGACTTCCTAGCAAGTGGGTCCTTGCTTACTATAGCGGGCACCCGCGGGGCCCAGGCAATTGCAAGTGAGCAATTACTGAATTACCGTGGGTCTCGGTCGGCCTGGGACCGGAGGGGGCTCGGGAGGGCAAATGACGCTCAAGAATCGAAGGGAGCAGCCGTGAACCCTGCCGTGCGATTTGTGGAAGCCGTCAACCGCGGCGATGTCCAGGGGGTCGGCGCCGCCTTCCACCCCGACTTCGAGATGGTCGTGCCCCAGCACCCGGCCCGCGGTTTCCGGGGCCGAGAGCGGGAAGTCGAGACCATGCGTCATCTGATCGAGACCCACCCCGACGGACGGATCGAGGTGACCCGCATGGTCGAGACGCCGTCCGAGGTGTGGATGGAGTCGACCTTCACGGCCAAGGATCTGGAGATGGCGGCGGTGGTGATCTTCGAAATCGATCAGGACACCGACACCATCCGGGTCGGCCGCTACTACTCGGAAGAGGTGGACCGCGAGAGCCCGGACATGGACAAGTGGATCCACAGCCTGGGATCCAGGGAGGGCGCAGGATGACGATGATGGAGGAGACCGCCGACGCCACCCGCCGGCGACGGGTCGAGGGAAAGGTAGCCCTGGTGACCGGCGCCGGCCAGGTCGACGGCCCCGGGATCGGCACCGGCAAGGCGACGTCGATCCTCCTGGCTCGCCACGGGGCCAGCGTCATCCTCATCGACCGCGAGCTCGACCGGGCGGAGGTGACGCGCAAGGAGATCGAGCAGGCGGGTGGCCGGGCCGTCGCGCTCCAAGGCGACGTCACCGACCGGGCCGATTGTGAGCGCATGACGCAGACTGCCCTCGACGAGTTCAGCCGGCTCGACGTGGTGGTCAACAACGTGGGCGTGTCGATCCCCGGCAGCGTCGTCGACACCGCCGAGGAGACGTGGGACCAGCTGATCGACGTGAACCTCAAGTCCGTCTTCCTCGTCTCCAAATACGGGATTCCGGCCATGGCGTCGGGAGGGGGCGGGTCGATCGTCAACGTGTCGTCCGTCGGGGCGATGCGCTCGATCGGCTTCGCCGCCTACTCGGCGGCCAAGGGCGGGATGATCTCGCTCACCCAGGAGATGGCGGCCCAGCACGGGCCTCAGGGGGTGCGCGCCAACGTGGTCATGCCTGGCAACATCCAGACGCCCCGCACCCAAGGCGCCACCCGCCGCCTGGGCACGGATGTCGAGGCCATGGCCCGCCGGGCCAGCACCGTCCTGCCCCTGGGCCGCACCACCCATGGGAGCGGCTGGGACATCGGTTACGCGGCGCTCTTCCTCGCCAGTGACGAGTCGAGCTGGATCACCGGCCAGGTGCTGGTGGCCGACGGCGGGGCCAACGTCACCACCCCGGTCGTGGCCCTGGCCTCCCTGGAACTGGCCGGTCCCAACACCTAGGCGGGGGAGGCACCGTGGCCAAGGGGAACATGGACACCTATCTGGCGCTTTCCCGAAGGGCCCGGTTCGACCAGGATCTCAACAGCGACCAGGCGCGACAGGCGATGCTCGAGGCCTGGCCCCCGAACTGTTCCACCAGGACACCCAGGTCATCCTGGACACGCTGGGATGAGCGCGGCGCTCAGGGTGGAGGGCAAGGTCGCGCTGGTGACCGGGGCCGGATCGAGTGGCCCCGGTGTGGGCACGGGAAAGGCGATCTCCGTGGTCCTCGCCCGGGAGGGCGCCTCGGTGCTGCTCGTGGACAGGGTCCCCGAGCGGGCCGAGGAGACGCTGCGGCTGGTCGAGTTGGCCGGGGGCAAGGCCGCGGTCTTCGCAGCCGACATCAGCCGACCCGACGAATGCCAGGCGATGGTGCACGCGGCGGTGGAGCGCTTCGGCGGACTCGACATTCTCGTCAACAACGCGGCCGTCAGCGAGCACGTCTCCATCGTCGAGACGTCCGCCGAGATCTACCAGCAGGTCGTCGGCGTCAACCTCACCGGCTCGTTCATGGCGTGCAAGTTCGCCGTCCCCGCTCTCATCTCGGGTGGCGGCGGTTCCATCGTCAACATCGGTTCCATCGCCGGCATCCGTGACTCGGGATCCACCCATCCCGCCTACAGCATGTCCAAGGCGGGACTGCTGGGCCTGACGACCGACCTGGCCGGCGCCTACGGCCGCGACAACGTGCGAGTGAACTCGGTGCTGCCCGGGATCATCGCCACCCCGATGGCACAAACGATCGCCGACCGCTCGCCGGGCGACGCAGGACAGGATGGGGCGCGGGCAGGGGCGAACCTCCTGGGACGCAGAGGCGACGCGTGGGACGTCGCCCATGCCGTGCTGTTCCTCTGTAGTGACGAGGCGGCCTACATCACGGGCGTGACGCTGCCCGTCGACGGCGGGGCGGTGGCAGCCATGCCCTCCTCCTACATCCTGCGGGCCGGCAGCGATCCTTCGGCCCGACGAAGGCCCCACAGCTAGCAAGTGATCGCTCACGTCGGTTAGGCTGGGGCCCCACCGCGATCCGCCAGGACCGGCGCGAGGGAGGGTGTTCGATGGCCACACCGTCGGCAACTGCTGGCCCCGTCAACGACGACTGGTGCCGCCGCCACTTCGACCACCTGTCGCCCGAGGTGGCCGCCAGCTTCGATGAAACGCTGGGCCGCATGCGGTCCGTGTGCCCCGTCGCCCACAGCGACGAGTACGGCGGCTTCTGGGTGCTGACCCGCTACCAGGACGTCTTCCGCGTCGCCCAGGACTGGGAGACGTTCAGCTCGGCCCACAGCCTCACCGTGCCAGAGGCCCCGGTGTCGGTCCGGAATCTTCCCGTGGAGGTCGATCCGCCGCTCCAGCGCGCCTACAAGCGCCTGATCAACGCCTACCTGACGCCCGCCGTGGTGGGCGGCTGGGAACAAGCGACCCGGGCGCTCGTCACCCGACTCATCGACGGCTTCATAGACGATGGCCGCTGCGAGTTCATGGGCGCCTTCGCCCGCCCGTTCCCCAGTCGGGCCTTCTTCGACCTGGCCCTCAACGCTCCCGCCGGCGACGTCGACAAGGTCGCCTATCTGGCGTCGAAGTCGTCGGTCCCCACCGACCCAGAGGCTGGGGCCTGCTGGGCAGGCCTCTCCGAGTGGATCGCCGGATTTCTCGACGAGCGGCGCGGGCAACCGCCGCGGGGTGACGTTGTCGACGGCGTGCTCAACGCCGAGATCGACGGGCGTCCCATCACCTCCGAGGAGGTCACCGGGATCATCCAGCTGCTGATCCTCGGCGGCCTGGAGACGACCGCGGGTGCTCTCGGCCTGATGATGGTCCGGTTCTGCAACCAGCCGGAGATCCCCGCCCGGCTCCGGCGCCAACCCGAACTGATCCCGAGGGCGGTCGAAGAGCTGCTGCGGCTCGATGGCCCCTTCGTCGCCATCGCCAGGACGGCCACCAACGACACGGAGATCGACGGGCACCGGATCGGCAAGGGCGAAAAGGTCATCATCTACTGGGCGTCGGCAGACCATGACGAGGACGAGTTCCCCCACGCCGACACCTTCGATCTCGAACGCGGCAGCAACCGGCATCTGGCCTTCGGCGTCGGCCCCCACCGATGCGCCGGGTCCAACGTGGCCCGTCTCAACCTGCGCGTCGCCCTGGAGGAGCTTCTCGGCCGGATCGACGATCTCGCCCTGCAGGATGACGCCGACATCCACTACCACTCCACCTTCACCCGCTCCCCCCTGGCCGTGCCGATCACCTTCACCCCCCACCCGGCCCTCGCCTAGTCCGGGTCACGCGCATGGCCGGCACCAACGTGGGGCTCCCGACGTCCCGTGGCATCGAGCACCTCAGCATGACCGTGGCCGACCTGGATGAAGCGACCGCGTTCTTCACCGACGTCTTCGGGTGCCAGGCCCTGTACACCATGGGCCCGTTCCAGAGCTCACGGACGTCGTTCATGCGGGTGGTCGCCAACGCGGACGTGCGCTCGGTCGTCCACCGCCTCCGGGTGCTGCGCAGCCCCTTCCTCAACATCGAGTTGTTCCAAGCGACCACACCCCGCCAGCGGCAGTGGTGGCCCGACCTCCTCGACGCCGGCGGGTGGGAACTCACGGCCGTGGTCGACGACCTGGACGCCGCCCTCGCCTACCTGGACGGCACCGACGTGTACCTCCTCGACGACGGCCACTGCATGACCCCGTGGGGCCTGCACTTCTCCCTCGTCACCCAGCCGGGAGGGGACCGCCTGTGGGACCCGGCTCGGCCCGACCGGGGCGCCCGGCCGGCCTTCCGGGCCGGCGCCGGCGCCATTCCGGGCTTCCGGGGATTCGAGCGCCTCCGGGTGACCGTGACCGACCTGGACGAGGCGTGCGCGGTGTTCGAGGGTGCCCTCGGCCTCGAGTGGGTCGGCGACACGGATCTGGGCGCCGCCGCCCCTGGCGGCGTGGGCCCCCGGGCCAACGTCGACGCGCGGGCCGCCCCGACCCGCGCCAGAGTCCTCCGCTCTCACTACCTGAACGTGGAGCTCGTCGAGTGCCCTCCCTATCCCGGCCAGAACCGCCAGTGGCCGGCGATGTTCGACGTCGGCGGCTGGCACCTGGCCTTCTACGTCGACGACATCGACGCCGCCTCGTCGCATCTCGCCGGCGAGGACGTCATCCTCCTGGGCAGCAAGAAGCCCGCCTACCTCTACGAGGCGGGCGAAGAGGCCTACACCCTGCACGGCCTCGCCCCCTTCGGCCTGTACTTCGAGCTGCTGACCTACCCCCACGGGCGCTACCGGCAGGCCGAGCACGCCGGTCCGGCCTGGCATCCGGGCCATCCGGTGGGGTGAGCGGGCCGGGCCGGGCCGGGCCGGGGCCTTCCGCGTGCAGAAAAACCACCCCCGGAACGTTCCGCGGGTCGAAACAACGACCCTGGGTGTCCTTTCTGCACGGGGAAGCTTCCGCGTGTGGATTTTCTGCACGCGGAGGCTGGGCGGCGGGCAGCAGGCGGTTCAGACGGGATAGGGGTACTGCTCGTCGGGCCAGCGAACCACGCCCTGGGCGCCCCAGCCGTCGATGCTGGCGTCGTCGTAGCCGAGCTCGGCCAGGATCTCCCTGGTGTGCTGGCCGAACATCGGCGTCGGACGCTCCTGTTTGCCGGGCGTGTCGCTGAAGGTGATGAGGTTGCCGAACTGGCGCACCCGGCCGAGGCGCGGATGCTCGTACTCGGTGACGAGGCCCAGGCGCACCAGGTCCTCATCGAACAGCAGCGTCTCTCCGTCCCACGTCTCGACCGAGACCTCCGACGGGACGCCGGCGGCGTCGAGCGCCCGGCGCCAGGTCGTCGCCGGCTCGGTCAGGAAGGCCTCGGCGAGGGCGGTGGTGAGCGCCGCCCGATGCTGGCGCCGGCCGGCCGGGGACGCGAAACGGGAATCGTCGACGAGGTCGTCGCGGCCCACGAGGCGGTGCACGACGGCGCACAGGGCCGGCCAGTGCTCGTCGCCCAGGGCGGCCAGCTGCAACCAGCCGTCCCGGGTCTCGTACAGGCGGTAGAGGGCGTCGAAGCCCAGCTGCTCCTGGTCGAGGCGGGGCCGGGGGGAGGGCGTGCCGTCAGTCGAGAGCCATGAGTCCAGCGTGTAGAGCATGCTCCCGTGGAAGATCGACGTCCACATCGACTGACCCTCGCCGGTGCGATTGCGGTGGTAGAGGGCGATGAGGACTGCGGTGACCGAGGGCATGGCCGCGGCCACGTCGCCGTGCCCGTAGCGGTACCACTGGGGCGGGTTGCCGGCGGCGACGGGCCCTTGTTCCCATTCGATGCCGCTCGCCGCCTGCCCCAACGGGTCCATCCCGCCCAGACCGGCCAGTGGCCCGACCGGACCGTACATGAAGGTGTTGCAGTAGAGGACGTCCGGCCGCGCCGCCTTGCAGTGCTCGTAACCCACGCCCAGCCGGTCAGCCGTCCCCAACGTCATGTTGTGGTGGACCACGTCCGCGGTCGCCACCAACTCGAGCGCGATCCGAGTCCGTCGGGCTGCTTGAGGTCGAGGGCGATGTCCCGCTTGCCCCGCTGGCAGCCCATGAACGGCCCCACGTTGTTGGCCCGCATGCCGTCGCCGCGGGTCGGTTCCACCTTGATCACGTCGGCGCCGAGGTCGGCGAGCAGCATGGGCCCGAACGGGCCGGCCAGGTACTGCCCGAAGTCGACCACCCGGATGCCCTCCAGCGGTCCGGGCACGATCAGATCACTCCCCGGGCGCGCAGGTCGCCCAGCTCGTCGTCGTCGTGTCCGAGCGACCGGAGCACCTCGTCGGTGTGCGCTCCCGCCGCCGGCTGGGGGCCCCGCACGGCCCCCGGGGTGGCGTCGAGGAAGATCGTCATCCCCACCTGGGTGGTGGGCCCCACGTCAGGGTCCTCGACCTCCACCACCGAACCGGTGGACTGGAGCTGCGGGTGGGCGAACCGCTCGTGCGGAGGAACCACCGCCTCGCCGCCCAGCCCGGCGCGGTGGAACTCCTCCAGGAGCTCGTCACGCTTCCACGCCCGGAAGGCGGCCCGACGCTTGGCCTCGTACTCGGCCCGCTCCCGGGGGGGCATGGACAGGCCCGCCATCGGCGGGGTCTCCTCCAACCCCAGAATGGACGCTTCGCTCCGCGTGGGGGTGACTCCGGCGATGGTGGCGGCGTGGATCCACTCCCCGTCGGCGCACTCGTAGACGGTCGACTGGTGGATACCCGGGTAGCTCTTGGTGAGCAGGAACTGGCCCTCGATCCGTCCAGTTCCAGTTCTGGGTCGTCAGGGACAGCACGCCCTGGAGCAGGGACACCTCGACGTGCTGTCCGCGACCGGTGCGGTCCCGGGCGACCAGCGCGGACATGATCGCCAACCGGTACGAGCAGCGTGGCGCCCAGGCTGGCGACCGGGCTGTGCAGGAAGACGGGGCCCGGGCGGTGACTGGGGTTCTCCCACTGTTGCCCGGTGCGGGCGTGCACCAGCGCCTCATACCCGGGTCGATCCTCGTAGCGAGTGCCCGACGGCCACGCCGGGACCGAGCAGTAGACGAGGCGGGGAAAATCGGCCGCCAGCGACTCGTAGTCGAGACCGAGTCGGGCCATGGTGCCGGAGGCGAAGGCCTCGACGAGCACGTCGGCCGTGGCGCACAGCTCCCGGAACAGGCGTACGCCGTCGGGATGCTTCAGGTCGAGGGTGACCGAGCGGCGGCTGCGGTTGTAGGCCCGTGAGCCCGAGGCGCGGCGATCGGGCCGGCCGCCCGGCGGCTCGATCTTGAGGACGTCGGCGCCGTGCTCGGCCAGCTGGAGGACGCCGAGCGGGCCGGCCACGCCCCCGGACAGGTCCAGGATGCGGAGACCGTCGAGAGCCTGCACCGCTCAGCCTCCGGTGTGGGCCCGGAGGAAGGCGACGGCGTCGTCCCACGAAGCCCGGGCGGCCTCGTCGTGGCGCATCGGTCCTCGCGGCACCGAGAACGAGTGGCCGGCCCCCGCGTACAGGCGGACCTCGGCATCCACCCCCCACTGGTCGATTCGCGTCCGCAGGTCGTCGAGCAGTTCGGGCGGCATGACGGGGTCACGGTCTCCGTAGAGCAGCAGCGTCGGGCAAGTCAGCTGCCAGAGCAGGTCGATCGGGTGCACCGGCGTCCTGGCTCCCAGCTCCGAGAAAACCGGTTGGCTGGGAAAGAACAGCACTGCCGCGGCGATGTCACCACGAAGGCAGGCGGCGAGCCAGGCCAGGGTCCCGCCCGTGCAGTAGCCCCACACGCCGACTCGCCGGGCGTCGACGGTGGGAACGGCACGCAGCTCATCCACGGCACCGGCGAGGTCTCGCGCCCCGCAGGTGAAGTCCAGTCGACCGATGTGGTCGACCACCTCGGCGAAGTCGTCGTAGGCCTCGACGTGGGTGGGGCCGGCGCCGTGGTAGTAGTCGGGCACGGCGGCGGCATAACCGAGGTCCACGAGTCGGGCCTGGACGTCGAGGATGAAGGGGTTGATCCCGTACGCCTCGGCACCGATGACCACGCCCGGGTGCGGTCCTGGGCCCCTGGGCACCGACCGGACCGACGGTGGGCCCCCCTGGTGCCGCTCAGCCATGTGAAACCCGAGTCTACCGACGTCTACGTCGACGTCAACTTCAACAGCGGAACGCTGCCGCTCCCGAGTGAGTAAGTGCACGTTTATTCTGTCCATTCGGGGGTGCTACGGTTGTGGAGGTCTTTGGGTTCGGAACCGGGGGAGAGGTGCCATGGCGACCGAGAAGCGGGCACGTTCAGGGGCGCGGATCTATCGGGCTGCGGACGCTCCCGACCTGACCGACACGGACTTCAACCTCGGGAGCGACTTCGGCGACGACGAGCAGCTCGAGGAGGTCGTCTCCTCCCTCGCCGCCTCGGCAGGCGCCCGATCGGTGAGCCGGCTGCTCGTGCGCCAGGCTCCTGAGGAAGGCGGCTTCTCGCTCGTCTACCTCTTCTTCAAGCCCAACTTTCCGCTGTTCCGGCACAAACACGAGAACGATTGCCTGTATGTCATCGTCTCAGGATCGGCGGTGATGGGGACCCAGACCCTTCGGGCAGGCGACTCCTTCTTCGTGCCTGCCTCTGCGCCCTACGCGTACACGGCCGGCCCTGACGGTGTCGAAGTGCTCGAGATCCGCCACAACGTCGAGGGTTTCACCACCATCTTCGCCAAGAACCAGCCGAGCCGCCTCGATGACGCCCGAGCGACCATCGAGGCCAACGCGACGGCATGGAAGGCGATCACCACCGGTCCCCTGCTCGCGGCCAACGCGCAAGGGGGCCATGACTGATCCCCGCCCTGATCACCTCGGCGCTTTGCCCGCCGATCGACCGAACGGAGGAACCGTGACCTCACGGAACATGGAGACGTACAACCGGCTCAAGGAGCAGGCCCACTTCGACCAGGATCTCACCGCCGAGAGGTCCCAGCAGGCCATGCTCGAGGCGTTCACCGAGGACTTCGAGATCATCGAGCCACCGTCGCTCCCGTACGGGGGGGTGCACAAGGGACGGGATGCGTGGCTGAAGATGCAGGGCACCATGCGTTCCCTGTTCCAACAGAAGGTCTGGATCGACCACATCTGGGACCTTCCCGAGGAAGACCTGATCGTCCTCTATTCGACGATGGAGTGGACGGCCAACTCCACGGGGCGCACCGTCAAGTTCCCCGCGGTCGAGCTGCTCCGCTTCCACGACGGCAGGATCTTCCAGGTGGAGTTGTTCCTCCAGGACACCAAGGTGATCCTCGACACCCTCGAGGAGCGCTGAGCCATGGGCCTGTTGGACGACAAGGTGGCGGTCATCACCGGCGCCGGCTCAGGAATGGCAAAGGCTTCCACCAAGGTCTTCGTCCGGGAGGGCGCCAAGGTGGTGGCGGCCGACATCAGTGGCGCGGAGAAGGACACGGCCGCCGAGGTCGGTGAGGCGGTGCGTCCCGTGCATTGCGACGTCACCAAGGAGGCCGACGTCGTCGCCCTCTTCGACGCCGCCCGCCAGGAGTTCGGCCGCGTCGACGCGGTGCTGAACGTGGCGGGCATCGGGGCGCCCACACCGATCACCGACGTCACCATGAAGGACTACGACACGGTGATGGACGTCGACCTGCGCGGCGTCCTGCTCGGGATGAAGCACGGCGTCCGGGCCATGCTCGAGAGCGGCGGCGGAGCCATCATCAACTGGTCGTCCATCGGCGGCCTCAACGCCGCCCTGGCCACGTCGGTCTACTCGGCCGCCAAGGCAGGGGTGATCGCCGTCACCAAGGCGGCCGCGCTGGAGTACGGCGGCCAGGGCATCCGCGCCAATGCCATCTGCCCGGGCTTCATCCTGACCGAGATCATGGGGGCGGCGGGAGCCGAGCACTTCCCGGAGATGTTCGAGAAGGCGGCGCTCAAGCGGGCCGGCCAGCCCCCGGAGGTGGCCGAGGTGGCGGCGTTCCTGGCCTCCGACCGGGCGTCGTTCGTGTCGGGAGCCATCATCCCCGTCGACGGCGGCTGGTCCGCCAAGCTCGCCTAGACCGGGCACAACGCCATGGCTGACACTGCCACCGTCGGCGCGGCCCGGTACGCGGGCACGCGCGTCCCCCGGGTCGAGGACGCCCGGCTGCTGACCGGCAGGGGTACGTACGTCGACGACGTCTCCCTGCCCGGCATGCTGCACGCCGCCTTCGTGCGCAGCCCGCTGGCCCGAGGGCGAATCGCCGGGATCGACGCCGAGGCGGCGCGGGCCCTGCGGGGTGTTCGTGCCGTGTTCACGGCCTCGGACCTCAACCCGGGCGTCAAGGAGCAGTGGCACACGTCCCAGGGGCCGGACGGCCCGGAGACCCCCCGCCCCCCGCTGGCCGAGGACGAGGTGCGCTTCGTCGGCGACCCGGTGGCCCTGGTGGTCGCCGAGAGCCGCTATGTGGCGGAGGATGCGGCAGAGCTCGTCGAGGTCGACTACGACCCGCTACCGGCGGTCGTCGACTACACCCAAGCGGAGACGGCCGACGCCCTCGTTCACGAGCAGCACGGCTCCAACCTGATCTTCGAGATGGCCAGCCCTCCCGCCCCCGGGCTCGACGAGGCGTTCGCCACCGCAGCCCACGTCGCCAGCGAGACGATTTTCCAGCAGGGCTACGCGCCGGTGCCCATGGAGGCGCGGGGCCTGGTCGTCGACTCCTCCCCGACCACCGGCGAGCTCACCATCTACTCCGCCACCCAGGCACCGCACGAGGTGCGGATGTTCTGTTCCCGGCTGCTCGGTGTGCCTGAGCACCGGGTCCGGGTGGTGATGCGCGACACCGGCGGTGCGTTCGGCCAGAAGATCATGGTCCAGCGGGACGAGATGTGCCTGATGCTGGCCGGGCCGAAGCTGGGCGTACCCGTGAAGTGGGTCGAGGATCGGCGCGAAAACCTGACCGCCGGCGGCCAGTCGCGTCACGAGCACGCCGACGCCAAAATGGCCTTCGCCGCCGACGGCACCATCCAAGGGGCCCGGATCGACTTCGTGTCCGACTGTGGCGCCTACCCGACGCCGTGGCCGGTTGCGACGGCGTCGGTGGTCGGCGCCCTGTTCCCCGGCCCGTACCGTGTGCCGCAGGCGGGGTTCACGGCCAAGACCATCTACACCAACACGGTGGGGCGGGCCGCCTACCGGGGGCCGTGGCAGTTCGAGACCCTGGCCCGGGAGGTGCTGGTCGACATCGCCGCCCGGCAGATGGGCATGGATCCTGTCGACCTGCGGCGGCGAAACCTGCTCCGCAGGGAGGAGCTGCCGTACACCAACCCCAACGGCATGCCCTACGACATCATCTCCCCCCGGGAGACGCTCGACCTGGCGCTGGACATCCTCGACTACCAGGCGTTCCGCGAGCAACAAGCAGAGGCCCGCGCGGCAGGCAGGTACCTGGGCGTGGGGCTGTCGACCTACGTGGAGCCGTCTACCCCTGGCGCCGGCTACTACGGGACCGAGGCGGCGACGATTCGGGTGGAACCATCCGGCAAGGTCAACGTGTACATCGCCGGCGGCTCGGCCGGCAACAGCCTCGAGACGACGGTCGTGCAGCTCACCGCCGACGCCCTCGGTGTCGACATCGGCGACGTGGCCACCATCCAGGGCGACACCGCCCTCACCGGCTTCGGGGCGGGGACGGGCGGGAGCCGCAGCGGATCCATGACCGCAGGCGCCGTTCGCGAGACGGCCACGATCCTGCAGGAGCGCCTCCGGGCGATCGCCGCCCACAAACTGGAAGCGTCGGCTGACGACATCGAGCTGGCCAACAGCCGGGCGAGCGTCCGCGGCACACCGGCCATCGGGCTCTCCTTCGCCGAGATCGCCAAGCTCGCCTACTTCGACGCCGCCTCCCTGCCCGCCGGGGTCCAGGCCGGTCTGGAGGCGAGCGCCCGGTACACCCCCGACGTGCGGTTCATCTGGGTGAACGCCACCCACCTGTGCACCTGCGAAGTGGATGTCACCACCGGGGCGGTGAAGCTGCTGCGCTACATCGTGAGCGAGGACTGCGGGCCCATGATCAACCCGAACGTGGTGGAGGGCCAGATCGCCGGCGGCACGGTGCAGGGGATCGGCGGGGTGCTGTACGAGCACCTGGCCTACGACGACGACGGCAACCCCCAGGCCACGACCTTCATGGACTACCTCCTGCCCACCGCAGCCGAGGTTCCCGTCATCGAGTACGGCCACATCGAGACGCCCAGCGCGGGACCCGGCGGGTACAAGGGCGTCGGCGAGGGCGGGGCCATCGGTGCTCCGCCGGCCGTGGTCAACGCCGTCGCCGATGCCCTGTCGCCGTTCGGGGTCACCGTGACCCGTTTGCCGCTCGGCCCGTCCCAGATCCTGGCGCTCCTCGAAGGGCGCAGCTCATGAAGCCGGCGGCCTTCGCCTACCACGCCCCGGACACCACCGAGCGAAGCGGCCAATCTGCTCGCCGATCTCGGCGAGGACGCCAAGGTGCTGGCGGGCGGGCAGAGCCTCATCCCCATGCTGTCCCTGCGCCTGGCGGTGTTCGAGCACCTGGTGGACATCGGCCGCATCGCCGAGCTGCGGGGCATCGAGCGCCGCAACGGCGCCCTGTGGGTCGGCGCGGGCACGACCGAGGCGGCGGTGGAGTCGAACGCCGAAGCCGCCGAGGCCGTGCCGCTGTTGGCCCGGGCCACGCCGCTCATCGGCCACTTCCAGATCCGCAACCGGGGCACGGTCGGCGGCTCCATCGCCCACGCCGATCCGGCCGCCGAGTATCCGGCCGTGGCGCTGGCCCTCGACGCCACCATGGAGGTCCTGTCCGTCCGGGGCACGCGGACCATCGCCGGCGCGCGACTTCTTCACCGGGCTGTGGAGCACCAGCCTGGATCCTGACGAGCTGCTGGTGGGCGTCACCTTTCCCATCTGGATCGGGCGGTGTGGCTTCGCGGTGGAGGAGTTCGCCCGGCGCCACGGTGACTTCGCCATGGCCGGCGCCGCGGTCGGCGTGCAGCTCGACGAGGACGACCGGGTGAGCCGCGCCGCCATCGGATTGATCGGCCTGGGCTCGACCCCGGAACGGGCGACCGGCGCCGAGGCGGCGGCTGTGGGTGCCCAAGTCGGCGACGTGGTGGCCGCCGATCTCGGGAAGGTGGCCGTGGGCGAGCTGTCCGCTGCGCCTTCCGATCTGCACGGCTCGGCCGAGTACCGCAAGCGGGTGGGCGCGGCCATGGTGGCCCGGGCCTGGACCGCGGCAGTGAAAGAGGCGCGAGATGAGTGAGGCGAAGGTGAAGCTGACGGTCAACGGGCGGGAGCTGGAGGCAGCGGTCGAGCCCCGCCTGACTCTCGCCGACTTCCTGCGGGAACACTGTCGCCTCACCGGCACGCACCTCGGTTGCGAGCACGGCGTGTGCGGAGCCTGCACCGTGCTCGTGGACGGCGGCGCCGTCCGGTCGTGCCTGATGTTCGCCGTCCAAGCCGACGGGGCGGAGGTGACCACCATCGAGGGCATCTCGTCGCCCGCCGGTGATCTGTCGACCGTCCAGGCGGCATTCCGCGACTGCCACGGGCTCCAGTGCGGATTCTGCACGCCCGGCTTCATCGTCTCCGTGACCGCGTTTCTGCGTGACCATCCCGACCCGAGCGACCAGGAGATTCGCCAGGCGCTTTCCGGGAACCTGTGCCGCTGCACCGGCTACCAGGGGATCCTCCAGGCAGTCCACCAAGCCGCCTCCGGCGGCTGAGGCTCAGCCCTCAGGAGTGGAGGTCGGGGTAGGGAAACTTCACGCCGACCCCGCCGTCGACCACGACCATCTGGCCGGTGATGTGCTCGGCCATGGGGGACGCGAAGAAGAGGACCGCGCGGGCGATGTCTTCGGGCCGGCACAGCTCGCCCATCGGCGTGGCGTCGCTCAAGCTGGCCCGCCGCTCCTCGGGCATCGTCGCCAACGCCGCCGGAGTCAGCACCACCCCGGGGGAAACGGCGTTCACCCGGATGCGGGACGGCCCGCACTCCACCGCCAGTGTCTTGGTCAGGTTGATCAGCCCGGCCTTGGCCGCTCCGTAGGCGGACTGGTCCGGGCAGCCGAAGAGCCCGGCGATCGAGGTGACGTTGACGATCGCCCCGCGGCCCCGCTCCTCCATGGCCGGCAGGGCCGCCCGGCACGCCCAGAACACGTACCGCAAGTTGAGATGGACAATGCTGTCCCAGGATTCGGTGGTCCACTCGCGCAGCGGTCGCCACTCCGCATGCTTGTGCATGCCCCCCGCCACGTTGGCCAGGATGTCCATGCCGCCGAATTCCGAAGCCGCGCTTTCAATGGCGCGGGCACAGGCGCTCTCGTCGCGGAGGTCGGCGATCAGCGCCCGCGAGGTGCCTCCGGAGGACGCCACGCCTTTCGCCACTTCTTCTGTCCGCTCCCGGTCGTTGTCGATCACCACGACCGTGGCGCCGGCGGCAGCGAGGATGCGTGTGGTGGCGGCGCCGATCCCCGCTGCGCCACCAGCGATCACCGCGACCTGGCCCTTCAGCAGGGTCGAGTCGGGCAGCCACCCGCCCCATTCCTCCGCCATCATCCGCTCCCCTCGACTGCGGTCAGTATCTCCTTCTTGACTCTAGTGAACGCTCACCCCTATGTTGAACGCCACCGACTTCCCGGGGGAGAGGGATTGGCTGACTGGGACTTCACGACCGACGTGGTGATCGTCGGCAGCGGGGGTGGGGCCCTCTGCGGTGCGCTGGTCGGCCGGTCGCGAGGTCTCGACGTGCTGGTGGTGGAGAAGACCGAGCTCATCGGGGGATCCACCGCCATGTCGGGCGGGGGCGTCTGGATCCCCAACAATCCCCTGTTGCAGGACGACGGAATCCCCGATTCCGAGGCCGATGCGCTGGCCTACTTCGACGCCGTCGTCGGCGACGTCGGGCCCGCCTCGTCGCCCGAAAGGCGGAAGGCGTACGTGACCAACGCGCCGCGCCTGGTCAGCTTCCTGCAGGACCAAGGCGTCCCGTTCCGCCGCGCCGACTGGTATTCGGACTACTACCCGGATGCGCCTGGCGGCACGGCCCGGGGCCGGACCATCGAGGCGCTGCCGTTCGACACCCACCAGCTCGGTCCCTGGGCCCAGAAACTGCGCCCGGGTCAGACCGCCGGGCTGGGCCTGGTCGGGTTCGGGACCGAACTCACCGCCATGTCCTATTACAACCGGAGTATCAGGAACCTGCTCATCGCCGCCCGGGTTCTGGCCCGCACGGTAACGGGAAGACTGCGCGGGCAGGCCCTGGTGGCCAACGGGGGCGCCCTGGTCGGCCGGTTGCTCCGCCTGGTCCTCGAGCGCGGCGCGCAGGTCTGGACGGAAGCCCCCCTGCAAGAGCTCATCGTCGAGCACGGCCGGGTGGTCGGCGCCGTGGTGCGCCACCGTGGGCGGGATCAGCGCGTCGCGGCCCGTCGCGGCGTGCTGCTCGCCTCCGGTGGCTTCTCGCGCAATCGCGGCATGCGAGCCCGCTTCGGCGGCGACCAAGCCCGAACCGCGGACTGGACGCTTTCCAACCCGGGCGATACCGGCGAGGTGCTGGAGATGGCCATGAAGCTGGGCGCCGCCACCGCCCTGCTCGACGAGGCCATCTGGGGTCCGATGCCCCGCATGCCCGACGGCAGTCCCCCCACCTACCCCCCTCGCCAGATCGGCACCTTCGCCCGCGGCCGGTGGCGACCGGGCTCGATCCTGGTGGACGCCACCGGACGTCGGTTCGCCGACGAGGCCATGTCCTACATGGAGCTCGGCCAGCGCATGTTCGCCCGCAACCGGGACGCCCGGGCCGTGCCCAGCTGGCTCATCTTCGACGACGCCTTCCGTCAGCGGTGCCTGTTCGGCGTGCTCCCGGGCCGCCTGCCCGAGCAGTGGATCGACGACGGGTTCGTCAAGCGGGCGGCCACGCTGAAGGATCTGGCCAACCAGTGCGAGGTCGACCCGGCGGGGCTGGAGGACACGGTGCACCAGTTCAACGACTATGCCCGAACCGGAGTGGACGCCGACTTTCACCGGGGTGAGAACACCTACGACCGCTTCATGGGCGACCCCCGCCATCGCCCCAACAACTGCCTGGCGCCCCTCGAGCGGGCGCCGTTCTACGCGGTGGCGAACTTCCCGTCGGACTTCGGAACGTGCGGCGGCCTCCTCACCGACGACCACGCCCGGGTCCTGACCGAAGACGGCGAGGCCATCCCCGGCCTCTACGCCACCGGCAACATCACCGCGAGCGTCACCGGTCGCCACTATCTCGGCGCCGGGTCCAGCATCGGACCCACCTGCACGTTCGGGTTCCTGGCCGTGGCGGACATCGCCGAGCAGGCCGAGACGCCGCTGCTTCGGACGTGACGGACCTCTGCTTCAGGAAACGGTCGTGATCACCCGCCGGCCAGGAGCGATGGATTGGTGGATTGGTCGCGCTCAGCCGAGCATGGTGATGCCACCGTCCACGATGACCGTCTGCCCGGTGATGTAGCTCCCGCCCTCCGAGCAGAGAAAGCCGACGAGCGGCGCCAGGTCCTCGGGATGGCCGATGCGGCGTAGGGACGTCGCTTCCACGCCCTTCGACAGCACGTCCTCGGGTACCACCATGCGGGTGGCTTCCGTGTCGATCACGCCCGGGGCGATGGCATTCACGGTGATGCCGAACGGGCCCAGCTCGCGCGCCAGCGTCTTGGTCATGGTGACCACCGCCGCCTTCGTCATCGAGTAGTGCAGCGAGCGGGGGATGGTGGCGTAGGCCGACGCCGAGCTCTGGTTCACGATGCGACCGGAGCCCTGGCGCTTCATGTGGGGGATGGCCGCCCGGCACATGTAGAACGTTCCGCTGATGTTGATGTCGATCATCCGCTGCCACATTTCGAGGCCGATCTCCTCGGCGATGGCGAAGTCGCGATCACGGTAGAGGGCGGCGTTGTTCACCAGGATGTCGATCGACCCGTGTTCGGCGACCACCCCATCCACCGCGGCCGTGCACGCCTGGGCGTCGGAGATGTCCAACACCAGAGTGCTCGCCTGCTGCCCGGCCGCGGTGAGCTCCTTGGTCACGGCGGCCGCGGCGGCATCGTCGATGTCGGCGACCACGACGTGGGCGTCGCGACCGGCGAAGTGGCGGGCGTACTCGGCGCCGATGCCGTGCCCGGCGCCGGTGACGACGGCGACGCGTCCCGAAAACTCCGACATGGCGAGCCCTCCCACGATCCACTGCCCCGTAGTCGCCGCTGGCGATTGACACGCGGCCCGATCCGAAGTAAGCAAGTGTACACTTGCATTAGTCAGCGTGGCAAGGGGGTGCGGCGATGGAGAAGAATGGACGCCGGCGAGCGGGGACGGCCGGGCAAGCCGGTGTGGGGAGGATCCCGTTGGCGGAGCGCGGCGCTCACGAGCGATTGGAGCCAGGGGTATGAACCTCGCCGAGATGCAACGCGACCTGGGTCGCCGGACCTTGGCCCTGCTGGATCACAAGACCACGGACATGGCCTCCCACACCCTCGAGGAGCCGGTCGCCGGCTATACGTCCCCCGAGCAGGCCGAGCTCGAGCGGCGCCAGATCTTCAACCGCTACCCCATGTTCGTCGGCCTCAGCGGTGACCTGCCGAGCCCCGGCTCGTGGTTCACGTTCGACGCCACCGGCACGCCGATGCTGCTCACCCGCGACACCACCGGCCGCGTGCGCGCCTTCCTCAACATGTGCCAGCACCGCGGCGTACGGGTCGTGGACAGTGGCGCCGGCCAAGGAGTGCGCCGCTTCACCTGCCCGTTCCACGCGTGGGTGTACGACATCGAGGGGCGCCTCGTCGGCGTCCCCGGCGCCGAGGGGTTCGCCGACATGGACCGGGACACCCGGGGGCTCATCGAGCTGCCGGCCGAGGAGCGCTACGGCATGATCTTCGCCTCCGCCAACCCCGACGCCCCGTTCTCGGTGGACGAGTACCTGAGCGGGCTCGACGAGCACTTCGCCATGTTCGGCTTCGACACCTGGCACCCGGTCGCCGGCGTCCACCCCCATCACGTGGGCACCAACTGGAAAGTGGTGTGGGGCACGCACTGCGAGACCTACCACTTCTCCCACCTTCACCGGGAAACGGCAGGACCACTCGCCTACGGCAACACGTCCATCGCCGACTTCTACGGTGAGCACGCCCTCATGACCTCGACCATGCGGAGCATCGACAAGCTCCGCGACCTGCCCGAGGAGCAGTGGCGGCCCGTGGACGACGGCTCGATCAACCTCAACTACCGCCTCTTCCCGAACCTCAGCCTGTCGGTCGTGTTCGGGAATCGGCTCGAGATCTTCACCGTCTATCCGGGCGACAACATCCACGAGACGGTGGCCCTGCATCAGGCCTACCGCCGGGAGCCCCCGGCCGACGAGCAAGAGGTCAAGGAGCTCGAGGAGCAGATCCGCTGGGCCTGCCGCACGGTCGTGGACAACGAGGACTATGCCATCGCCGCCCGGGCCGACACCGGGCTGCGGTCGCCCTTCACCCCCAAGACGCTGGTGTTCGGCCGCAACGAGCCGGTGATGCAGCACATGGCCGTCAACCTCCGGCGGGCCCTCGGCCTCCCGGTGGAAGCGCCGGCCTGAGAGGTCCTGGGGGCGCTGGAACGGCTGGCCTCACCCGGCCGCGGCGTCGCTACTGGCGCAGGCGCCCGGCGTAGTCGTCGCGGCCGGCGTCGTCGATCAGCTCGAGCCGGAGGCCGTCCTCGCGGATCAGATAGGCGAACACCGTCGGCTGTCCCTCCGCGCCCGGCTGGGTCACCTCGAGGCGCCAGCCCTGCTGGGCCAGACGGCTGATGTCGCCTTCCAAGTCGTCCGTCCAGTAGGCGAAGTGGTGCAGCCTCGGCTCACCGGTCTCCCAGATGGTGCCGGACCTACCCTCCATCAGGTCGATGTGGATGGGCCCTTCGTGGGACAGGCACGAAGTGGGCCTCGGCTGGGGAACGCCGTCGACGGAGTGGAAGACTTCGGGGCCGCTGGCCGGCGTCGTCCAGGACACGCCCAGGGCGCCGGCGAGGTCGCGCATCGACCGGCCGAGGTCGTCGGTGGCGATGCCGATGTGGAAGGGCACTGCGTCCATGTCGCCTCCTCGGTTGTCCGTCCCCCAAAAGCGGTCGATGCTATTTCGCCGACGCCACGGAAGTCTTACGTACCCGGGAATTTCCAGTCGTCGGCGACGCCGATCTGGACGGTGATCAGCGGCTCGTCGCCCACGTCCTCGAACGTATGGCCGCTGCTGCCCGCATCGTCCGCGAGCAGGCAGTCGCCCGGACCGAACCGCCGGCGGTCGCCGGCGCTCGTGGCGATCTCGAACGCTCCCTGCACGACGACCACCAGCTGGCGCCGGGGTGGGGGATGAAACCCCCTCGTCTGCCGCCGCTCCCGCATCTCGGTGAGGGCCAGCGTCGTCGCCGGGACGTCGGCCAGCTCGACGCTTCGGCCCCCGCCGCTCGGGTGGGGAGCCTCGGGTGGGAGATCGACAGCCGCCAGGTGCGTGTCACCGCCACCGTCCCCGTACACCCGGGTGACGCTCAGACGCACGCCAGCTCCAGGTGGAACAACCTCTCCGCGTTGGTGCGCAGCACCTTCAGCCGGTCCTGGGGAGTCAGGTGGGTCAGGTACTCCTCCAGGATCTTCCGGGTGTTGGGCCACTGCGAATCGGGGTGGGGGTAGTCCGATTCCGCCAACACCCGCTCCACGCCGATGTCCTCGATGTGCTTGGCCCCGAAGGGGTCGTAGACCAGGCAGACCGAGATGTTCTGATGGAAGTACTCGTGCGGCGGTCGAGGGAGGAGGCGGCGATCGGCCGCCCAGCTGAAGTGGTTCGTCCAGTGTCGATCGCAGTGTTCGAGGACGAAGGGCACCCAGCCGAGATAGCTCTCGGAGAACACCACCTGAAGACCCGGAAAACGCTCGAAGATCCCGCTCATGACCCAGTCGATGAACGACAGTTGGGTGGTCAGCGGCGACGCCGCGGTGTGCACGGCCCGGGGCGCGTCCGGCGCGGACGTGATCAGCCAGGAGGACGAGCCGAAGTGCACGCACAACGGCAGCTGCGCCTCCTGAGCAGCGGCGAACACCGGGTCCCAGTAGCCATCCTTGTCGTGGATGGAGGGGAACCCCTGGTTGTGGGGGTTTTCCGTGAAAGCGACGGCGACGGCCCCCTTGGCCGCCGTGCGCTGGAGCTCCTGCGCCGCCAGGCGAGGGTCCCAGTACGGGAGCAGGACCATACCGAAGAGCCGGCCGGGAGCCGACCCCGCCCACTCGTCGGTCTGGAAGTCGTTGTAAGCCTGGATGCACGCCAGCGCCAGCTCCCGGTCCTCGAGCCGGTTGAACACGGTGCCGCCGAAGCCAGGGAAGGACGGGAAGCACAGCGAGGCAATGATCCCGTCGACGTCCATGTCCTTCACCCGCTCGACTGGGTCGTAGCACCCCGGCCGCATCTCTTCCCAGTGGGAGACGTCCCGCCGCTCCTCGAGCGCCTTGCCGGCCGAGGCGGCCACGCCCGAGAGTGGGCGGCGCTCCCCCGCGAGCTCCCAGAACATCCCCTCAGCCGTATCGACCAGATGCGGGCCCCGCGATCGGAGCCGGCTGGGCAGCCGGGACTCCCAGAGCTCTCGAGGCTCGATCAGGTGATCATCAACGGAAACGATGTACGGCTCGGTGTCGGTACTGTTCGCCATGGCGGGGATTTCCTTACTCTTGGCTCGTGGTCGTGGGCGGTATGCAGTCATCCGGAACGGAGGACGAGATGTCGAAACGCTTCGCCGGCAAGGTCGCGGTGGTCACCGGGGCGGCGACCGGGCTGGGCCGAGACTTCGCCCGGGCGTTCGAGCGCGGAGGGAGCAGCCGTGGCCGTGGCCGACATCGACGAGGCCGGCGCCGAGCGAACGGCGGCCGAGCTCGACGGGCCCGACTCCCGGGCCATGGCCGTGGCGTGCGATGTGGGCGACGAGGGGTCCGTCGCTCGCGCCGTCGAAAGCATCGTCAACGGGCTCGGGGGGGTCGACCTGCTCATCAACAACGCCGCCCGGCACCTGAAGCGGTACAACCAGCCGTTCTCCGTGCTGACCAACGAGGAGATCCGGGGCCTGTTCGAGGTGAACGTGCTGGGTGTCATCAACTGCTCGGTGGCCTGCCGGGCGCCCATGAGCGAGCGAGGTGGAGGGGCCATGGTCAACATCTCCTCCGCCGGCGGGTTCATGTCCACCACCCCCTACAGCGTGACCAAGGTGGCGGTGCGCGGGTTGACCATCGCCTTCGCCACCGAGCTCTCCCCCGACGGAATCCGGGTAAACGGCGTGGCGCCCACGCTCACGGAGACGGAACACGTCCTGGGCGAGTATTCCGACGAGGAGTTCGAACGGTCGGTCGCCACCCGCCAGCTGGTCCGCCGCCGAGGCACCATGCAAGACGTCACCCGGACGGTGCTCTTCCTGTGCTCGGAGGACGCCGCCTTCATCACCGGCGAGACGGTGCGGGTCACGGGCGGCGCCTCCCTGGCGATCTGAACGGCTTCCGCCCCGCCCCGTCACCGGCCCTCATCGTCCCGCGGGCGTGAAGTCGAGGGGGATGGAGAACGGCCCACGCGCCTGGCGGCTCGAATACTCGATCTGAGCATTCTCGGGCAACCAGAACGGGCTCAGCCGATCGACCAGCTGCTCGACCGCGACCCGAATCTGCAGCCTGGCCAGGTTGGATCCGATGCAGCGGTGGACGCCGGCGCCGAAGCTGAGGTGGCGGTAGTGGGGGCGCTCGAGGTCGACCTCGTCGGGATGGTCGAAAACCGACGGATCGCGGTTGGCCGCCCCGAACGACATGCCTACCTTGTCGCCCTGGCGGAGCTTCTGCCCAGCGACATCCACATCGCGGCGGACGGTTCGGAACTCCAACGGCAACGGCGGCTCCAGCCGGAGGCACTCCTCGACCAGCGTCGGGATGAGCGCCCGGTCCTCCTGCACCCGGCCTTGGAGATCCCGGTCCCGGCAGAGGACGAGCATGATCACCCCGAGGGCGCTGGCCGAGGTGCCGATGCCACCCTGGACGAGGATCTGCAGGCCCGAGGCGCGCTCATAATCCACGAACGCCTCACCGGTGTCGTTCAAATGGCAAATGGCGCTGACGACATCGTCCACATCCAGCCCACTGGCGTCGCGAGACTCGAGGACCGTCGCTGCCCACGTCCGCAGGGCGTTGACGGCGCGCGGCCACCTCTCGCTCTTGGGGTCGGCGAAGGTGATGTCGCCTGCCACGGGCTCCATGGCCCGGAACTCCTCCTCGGTGCAGCCGATGACCAGCCGGAAGAAGACGGTGCCGGGGAACTTCCGATTGAAGTCCTTGGCGATGTCGCACGAGCCCCGGTCAACGAACGTGTCGATCAGCTCGTTGGCCACACGGCGGATGCCGTCTTCGTGGATGGCCATGACCTTGCTCGTCAGATGGGGGTTGACCTGCTTGCGGTAGGCGCGCTGACGGGGCGGGTCCATCTCCAAAGGGGCAAAGTAGGGCAGGACGTCCGGGCCGGGCCGGCCCAGGGCGACTCCCTCGGCCGAGGAGAACGTCTCCCAGTCCTGCGCCATCTGCAGCACCACGTCGTATCCGGTGGCCAACCAGAATCCCCCGTAGCGCTCGTTGGTCTCCACCCACGTCAGGGGGCTGCGGCGCTGCACCTCACGCAGGGCGTCCCAGTAGTCCGGGCCGGCCAGGTCGGGGGAGGAGAAATCGAATGTGACCGTGTCGCTCATGGCTACCTACCCGAGGAAGTGTCGTCCGCCGTCGAACACGACGGTCTGTCCGGTCATGAACTTCGAACTGTCGCTGGCCAAGAACAGCAATGGCCCGACCATGTCGTCCGGCTTGATGGCGTGTGGGAGCAGCTGCGACTCGTTGGCTGCCTTCTCGATCAAGCTGAGGTCGCCGGCGACGTAACCCAGGGCGGCTTCGCTCGCCACCCCGCCGGGACAGATGCAGTTCACCCGGATGTTGTCGGGGCCGAGCTCCTTGGCCGCGCTCTTGGTGAACCCGATGACCGCCGCTTTGGAGGTGGCGTAGTCGACCATCGGGCCTCCGTGCAGGCCGTAGGCGGCGACGGAGGACTGGTTGACGATCACGCCACCGCCCCGGTTGCGCATGTGGGGGACCACGGCTCTCGTGCACAGCCAGACCCCGCGGACGTTGACGTCCATAACCCGCGCCCAACGCTCCTCAGCCAGCTCGGTCAGCGGGGCCCGGCCCAGGCCGGCGAACACGGCGGCGTTGTTGACCAGGATGTCGACGCCACTGAACTCCTCGGCGGCGGTGGCGGCCATCTCCTCGGTCGAGCCGACGTCGGTCACGTCCACGGGCAGGAAGCGCGCCCGACCACCCTCCTCCTCGATCGCCTTCGCCGTCCGCTGCCCGTCGTCTTCGAGGAGGTCGGCGACCAGCACGGCTGCGCCGGCGTCGGCCAGGCCTCTCGCGTAGGCCCGGCCGATGCCGCGCGCGCCCCCGGTCACGATGGCGACTCTGCCTCGCAGATCCGGGGGGATATTGGGGGTCTGTTCCATGTCTCAACCTGCCTTCGGTGTCCGTGGTGGCTCAGGCGACCCGCCCGCTCGATTGGGGAGGGCGGCGGTCGCGGCAGCCTCGACTGCGGTTCCGGCGAAGAAGTCCGGACGATCGCCGGCGTAGAACCGCACCGCGTTGGTGAAGGTGAACTCCTCGAACTGGTCGGCGGTCAGCAGCCCGTGTTCGACCTGCTCGTACGCCTCTTGGAGGGGATGGCCGAACGAAGGTACGTCCCAGTGACCGATGTCGGAGCCGACGAAGGCCGGAAGCACCGCCCCCAACGGGCTGACGCGCTCGTCGAACGCCACGCCGACGAGCGGATCGTCGCCCTCGCAGCCCCAGAAGAGGCTGCGGCAGAACTGGTCCCGGATGTCCTCGGCGCGGCGCGCCCCGCTGAGCTCGAAGTCGTTGGTGCCGCCCTCCTCGACGGCCATGGCCGGCACCAAGCGCTCCCGGGGCACCCCGACGAGCCGAGGGCTGTACCGTTCGGCCAGGCCGGCCAACTCGGCGGTGTCGATGCGGCGAGGGTCGAGATGACGGAGACCCTCCGGGCCCCGCTTCTCGAGGCGGGACACGAGGTCGCCGTACAAGCGCACCCCCACGGCGACGCCGCCCTCCAGCAGGGCGATACGCAGCTCCGG
Source organism: uncultured Actinomycetota bacterium (assembly GCA_963757175.1). Classification (GTDB taxonomy): domain Bacteria; phylum Actinomycetota; class Acidimicrobiia; order Acidimicrobiales; family Palsa-688; genus CAVWQR01. The sequence continues at coordinate 236,501 of CAVWQR010000001.1, forward strand.
GAACCGGCGCAACACGCCGCCCAGGAACAGCGACTTGGCCAGCGCCTCCCCCGTCGCCGCGAACTGACCGGCCGAGAACAGCGAATTGGAAGGGGACACGTGGTCGGGAAGCCCGGCGCCCGACAGGTGAGCCGAGATCGGCGCGTTCAGCTCCACGGCGCGCTTCCAGAACGGGTCGTAGTCGTGCTCGCTGTCCAGACCGAAGGTGTCCATCCGCCGCAGCCGACTCCGGTACTCCGGGGGCGCGTCCGCAAACGCGGGAATGGCCCTCCAGACGTACGACGGGATCAGGAAGGCCCGCAAGCCCAGTGCCACGGCGTGCTCCAGCGCCTCGATGCCCTCCTCTGGGCAGGACAGCGGAAGGACGGCCACGGGCGAGAGGCGGTCGCGGTAGGGCGCGTAGTCCTCGGCGACCATCTCGTTGTACAACCGGCACAGGCCCCGGCGGGCCTCGTCGCCCGGTACGTGGGCGATGTGCAGGCCGTACGTCGGGTAGACGACGGCAAAGTCGAACCCCGTCTCCTGGAGTCGTTGATACATCAACCCGGGCATGGAGACGGCGGCGTAATCCCAGGTGTCGCCGGGCGTGATCCAGTAGTGCGGCTTGTGGGTGTGGAATCGGCGGCGCTCCGCCAACGGCGGGAAGCGACCCTCCTCGTTCCCAGGGACGAGCAGGCCCCGGGCGAAGGGATCGTCGAGCAGCCGCTGCTCTCCCCGTTCGTGCACGAACCGCACGAACGCCTCCCGAACCTCGATCCGGTGCCCGTCCCCGTCGATGATCGGATGGCCGAGGCGCTCCCGGATGGCCGGGGCAGAAGGCGCCGCGACCTGCACCGTCATCTGGGCCTCACCGGCTTTCGCCCCCTCCGTGGCTCTCGGCCCGATCGGGCACTCCCTCGACGTTCATCCGCGCGGCACTGATCGGTGCCGGCGTCTTGAAGTGTATGCTCACTAACTTTTGTCCGTCAAGCCACACGGCCTTTCCCGGTGTTCTCGCCGATCGACCGGTTCAGAGCCAGTATCGGCTGGCGGCGTCGTGGGCGAGGCGGGCGAACTCCGGCACAGGCAACTGGCGAAGTTCCCGATTGAGCACCTCGACACTGACGACACCGTCCCAGCCCCTTTCGAGGAGGATGGACGCGAAGCGGTCCAGCTCGAGGATCCCCTCTCCCGGGCAGGGCCCTCCGGTGCATGGTCTCCCGCACCCGGTTGTCGGAGACCGGTGCCAAGGCGTCGGCGAACTGGACGTAGGCGACCTGCTCCAGGGGGACCCGAGCCAGATCGTCCCAGGTGCTGTCCCCGAACGAGAAGTGCCACGAGTCGATCATCAGCCCCGCCCGCCCGGGGCCGGCGGCCGCCACCACCTCCATCCCGGCCCGGATCGACGTGACCGGTCCGAGGGGGCTGAACTCGACCGCCATCCCCGCCCCCGCGTCGGCGAAGATCGCCGCGCAGCGCCGGACGAGACCTGCCGTGTCGGCGGTGAGACCGGACTGGAAGGTGGTGAGAACCCACTGCGCCCCGATCGTCGCCGCCGCCTCGGCCAGCTGCGCGGTCCGCGAGATCGTCGCCGCCTCGTCGTCGCTGAACACCAGGGCCAGCAGCTCGTGGCAGCGCAGCCCGGCTGCCTCGTAGGCGGCCCTGGCCTGAGCGTCGACCCGGCCGGCGGACAGCCCCAAGGTGGAGAACCCCGCCCGCCGAGCCGACTCCACCAGACTGGGTACCTCGACGTCCCACCGACCGTCGGGAGTCAACCCGAGGGTCGGTTTCAAAGGATCACCCGATGGTCCTTGAGGGAGCCGATCTCCTCCCACTCGAGGCCCAGCTCGAGGAGCACGGCCTCGGTGTGTTCGCCGTGCTCCGGGCCCCGCGTCGGCTGGCTGGGCTGCTCGTCGAACTGCACCGGTGACGCCACCATGGGCAGGGACGCGCCGTCCCCGAGGTCGACGTCGGCGAGGTAGCCGTTGGCCCGCACCTGTGCATCCTGGGCCAGCTCCGCCGGGTGCTGCACCACCACCCACTCCCCGGCGAAGCCGGCCAGGATCCGCCGCCACTCGTCCAGGTCGCGCTGGGCGAACACGCCATCGAGCCACTCCACACAGAGCCGGGCGTGCTCCCGCCGAGCCTCCATGGTGGCGAAACGCGGATCGGAAGCGATCTCCGGCTGGCCCAGCACCCGGCACAGCTCCGGCCAGGTCCGGTCGGGAGCGAGCATCTGCAGGGCGACGAAGCGGCCGTCGGCCGTCCGGTACGGCAGCATCAGGGGATTCCTGGATTCGTACCGGTCGGGCGGTAGCGGGTCGTAGCGCCCATCCTCCTCGCCCAGGCTGGCATTCACCACATCCACCTGAACCTGCCACATCCCGGATGCGAGCAGCGAGGCGTCGAGCACCGCGGGCTCGCCCGTCGTGGCCCGGCGGTACAAGGCGGTGCTGACGGCGCCGGCGATGGAGAGGCCGCCCACGACGTCGCCGAAGGCCGGGCGGGCGGGCCTGGGAAACGGCAGGCCCGAGGGTGTGACGACCTCGTGCATGCCGGTCCGGTACCAGTAGGCACCGGAGTCGTACCCGCCCCGTTCCGCGTCCGGGCCCCGGGGGCCGAAGGCCGCCCCCCGCACGTAGATGACGTCCTGGTTGTCCCTGCGGACGTCCTCGAGATCAATGCGCAGCCGGCGGCGGGCGCCGGCGCGGAGGCTGGTCAGGAACACGTCGGTGGTGGCCACCAGCCGGGACAGCAGCCGACGACCGTCGGGGTGCTCCAGGTCGATGGCCACCGACCGCTTGCCCCGGTTCGCCATCTGGAAGCTCGTGTCCACACCCCGGTAGCGCTTGTGCAGGCCGGCCGTGACCAACCCCCGGTAGGGATCGCCGGTCTCGGGGGGCTCGACCTTGACGACTTCCGCCCCCCATTCGGTCAGGACCGCGCCCGCCATGGGGACGAACACGTGGGAGGCGACCTCCAGAACCCGGACGTTGGCGAGCGGCTCGCTCATGGTCGCAGAGTAGGCGCTCACTGAATTACCGGCCCCTTCCACCTCGACGTCCGAGATCCTGGGAGACTGGCGGCTGATGCGCAGGACGCTCTCGGGACTCTCCGTCGTCGAACTGGCTGGTGGCATCCCGGGGGCGTACTGCGGGAAGCTGTTCGCCGACCTGGGCGCCGATGTGGTCAAGGTCGAGCCGCCCGGCGGCGACGGCCTCCGGCACCTGCATGCGGCCCCCCGGGACGCCGCCGGACTGGCGCGGGGCGGCCTGGTGCTTCACCTGAACACCAACAAGCGAAGCGCGGCGTTGGACCCGGATGACCAGGCGGACCGGCGAACGCTGACGGCGCTCGTCGAAGGCGCCGATCTGGTGATCGAGTCGCGCGACCAGGGGAACCTGGGGGAATGGGACCTGGACTGGAGCGGCCTGCACCGTCGCAGGCCGGGCGTCGCCGTGGCCCACATCAGCGGCTTCGGGGCGACGGGTCCCTACGCCGACTACCAGTGGGACGACCTGGTCGTCCAGGCCATGAGCGGCTCGCTCCTGCTCCAGGACGATCCCAACCGGGACCCGGTGCGACTGCCCGGTCATGTCGCCCTCTTCTTCGTCGGGCACGTGGCGGCCGTGGGGGCGCTGTCGGCCGTCCTGGCGGCGGAGAAGGGCGGCGAAGGCTGCTTCGTCGACTGCTCGGCCATGGAGGCGCTGGCCACCCTGCCGGCGCGGCAAGCCCCGCTCCTCGGCTACCAGTACCGGGGGTGCACTCCGCTGTCGGCCGAGGTTCGGGCATCGTCGACCACCACCCTCATCCCGACCGGCGTCTATCCGTGCGCCGACGGCTACGTGGCGCTCATGTCCACGACCCAGCAGTTGAACGAGATGCTGGAGGTTCTCGACGATCCCGGGGCCACGGCGGCGTTCGAGCACCCCGACGCGTTCAACCGCCCGGAGACCAAAGAAGCGCTCGACGCCGCCCTCTACCCCTGGCTGCTCTCCCACACCAGAGCCGAGGCCACGGCCGAAGCGCAGCGGGCCGGGTGGCCGCTGGCCGGAGTCCAGTCGGCCGCCGAGGTCCTCGAGGCGGACCACCTGCATCAGCGCAACTTCTGGGTCCATACCGACGATCCCACGTGGGGGCCGATCGACCTGCCGGGCCCCTGGTGCCGCTTCGGCGAGGGGGGCTGGACGCTGAGGCGCCTGGCTCCGACGCTCGGTCAGCACGACGCCGAGATCCGGGAGCAGGCCGCTCGCACCTCGACCGCCTCCGCTGGGCCCACGCCCCGCCCAGCCCCGTCCGAGCGCCCGCCGCTCGACGGGATCCGGGTGGTGGACCTGACCGTGGTGTGGTCCGGCCCGTACGCCACCATGCTGCTCGCCGATCTGGGTGCCGAGGTCATCCGGGTGGAGAACCCCTTCGTCCTCCCGCCGACGACCAAGGGGTACCACCCGCGGCCCGTCCTCGACAATCCCGGGGTGCTGGGCTCGCTGTACGGCCCGCCTCGCCCCGGGGCACCCGACCGGCCGTGGAACCGCCACGCCATGAACAACTCGCTGGCCCGCAACAAGCTGTCGGTCACCATCGACACCCGCCGGCCCGAGGGCCGAGAGCTGCTCATGCGCCTGGCCGAGCGCAGCGACGTGTTCATCGACAACTTCAAGGCCGCCGGCCTCGAGCGCCTCGGTATCGAGGTGAGCGAGCTGCGCCGGCGCAACCCGTCCCTGATCGTCGTCCGCCTGCCGCCCACTGGACTCTCGGGGGACTGGTCGGGCTACACGGGCTTCGGGGCCCAGTTCGACGCCCTGACCGGGCTGCTGTCGATCTGCGGGCACCGCCACGCCGACCCGACGGCCATCCCCGCCACCACCTACATGGACGGGGCCTCCGGGCCCGCCGGGGCGTTCGCCACCCTGGCCGCCCTGCGCTACCGGTCGGCCACCGGCCGGGGTCAGTCGGTGGAGCTCTCCCAGAGCGAGAACGTCCTCAACCACCTCGGTGACGTCTTCGTGGACTGCCAGCTGGGCATCGAGCCGGAGCGCCTGGGGAACCGGCACCCGTGGCGGGCCCCGCAAGGGCTGTACCGGTGCCAGCTGCCGGAGGAGTGGATCGCCCTCTCGGTGGGCGACGACCAGGCCTGGCGCAACCTGGCCCGGGTGATCGGCCGACCCGAGCTGGGTACCGATCCCCGGTTCGCGGACGCGCCGTCGCGCCGGGCCAACCACGACGAGCTCGATGCCCTCATCGAGGCGTGGAGCGCGTCGAAGTCCCCGCTCGAGGCGTTCCACGCCCTCCAAGCGGCGGGAGTCCCGGCCGGCCCCTTGCTCGACGACGAGCGGTTCACCGGGGATCCGCACCTCTCGGCTCGGGGCTGGTTCCGGAGCCTCGCCAGCGACGACGTCGGTGAACACCTCCACCCGGGTCTCGCCTTCTCGGGCGTCCCCCACGTCTGGGAACGGGGGTCCCCGACCCTGGGCGAGGACAACGAGTACGTCTACAAGAAGCTCCTCGGGATCTCCGACGACGACTACCGGCGCTACCAGCAGGAGCACCTCCTGGCCACCGACTACCTGCGCCCGGACGGCACGCCCTACTGACCGGTCAGGCCTGGCGCCATGCGGCCAGCACCCGCTTGATCAAGGGCGGAGGCGCGCCCCTCAGAGCCGGTACAGGCCGAGGGCGTTCTCCCCCATCACCTTGCGCCGGGTCTCGGGGCGCAGGGCCGACATCTTCTCCTCGACCGTCTCCAGAGGGTCGGGGTAGAGGCAGGTGGGGTGCGGGAAGTCCGTCTCGAACATGAGGTTGTCCTCACCCACCGTGTCGATGAGCCCCTGCAGGTTGCCGCGATTGCTCTCGAACCAGAACGTGGCGTACCAGTGGTCCTTGAAGTAGGCCGACGGCATCTTGCCCAGCTTCTCCGCCTGGGCCGGTGCGTTCTCCCACAGCTCGTAGTCCATGGTGTCGAGGACGAAGGGGATCCAGCCGGCGCCGCTCTCCACCGACACCATCTTCAGCTTCGGATGACGGTCGAAGATGCCCGCGAACACGGTGTTGATCACCACCCGGGCATTGCTGAGGAAGATCATGGACCCGCCCACGGCCGGCTTGACGTACTCGTCCTGGGACGGCCAAGGGTAGGTGCCGAAGTAATTGAGGGCGGTGACGCTGGCGCCGATGTGAAAGTGGACCGGCAGGCCGAGGTCGGAGCACACCTCCCACAGGGGGTCCCACGCCCGGTTGGCCAGGTCCGGGGAACCGCTGTCCTGGGGGTCCGAGGTCATGTTCACGCCCCGGAAGCCGAGCGTGGCGACACGCTGGGCCTCGCGGACGCAGTCGTCGACGCTCCAGGCCGGGAGCACCGGCATGGGCAGCAGCCGGTTGCCCGACTGCTCCTGCACCTCGGCCATGTAGTCGTTGTAGATCTCCACGGTGAGCCGGCGCAGCAACGGATCGCTCGCCGCCTTGGCCACGTTCTGGCCGCCGAGGCCGATGGCGTTCGGGAACACGATCTCGGCGTGGATGCCGAATTGGTCCATCAGTGCCAGACGCACTTTGGGGTCGTACGCCGCCTGGTGGATCTGCTCGATGCCCCACTTCATGTGGGACTCGATCATGGGAAGCTTCTGGCCGTCGCGCCCGACCACGCCTCCGCCACGCGCCGGTGCGATCGGGGAATCCTCCATCACCCAGGTCGCCTGGCCATCAACGTCAACCACCCGGGGCACGCGCTCCTCGAAGCCCTTGGGCGCCCGCTTGGTGAACAGGTCGTGGACCTCAGTCATGTGGGTGTCGGCGTCGACCACCCGGACTTCGTCGGCCAGCTTGACCATGGCCCCGTACCTCCCGCTGCTTCGGACGGGCCGAGCAGTATCGAAAATAAGTAAATGTTTCCTTACGTCTGGGAGAGGACTGTAGCGGTCGGGATGGACCCCTGCAACCGGACCGGCGCCCGAGCATCTCGTCGTTGAGCCGGTCCGGCGGTCGTGCCAGGATCGCGACACCTCGAGTGCCCGGTGGGCAGGGTGAGAGGAGGGGACGGAATGAGCGGTGAGCAGGTGCGCACCATCGACGCCGATGGTCACGTGGTAGAGAACCTCGACCTCCCAAAGGAGGTGGTGCGGGCGTTCGACGCCACCCTCACGGGCGGCGTGGAAGTGGCCTTGGAGGACCCAGCGCCGGCCGAATCCGCCCACGTCGAGCGCATGGATCGCCCCGGCGCCTCGCGGCCCGGGCCCCGCCTCGAGGACATGGACGCCGATGGCATCGACGTGGCCGTGCTCTACCCCACCCTGCTCGGCCTGCGCTGGGTCGCCGATGCCCCCACGTTCCACACCATGGCGCAGGCCTACAACGACTGGCTGCAGGAGTACTGCGCCGGCGACCCCGCCCGCCTCTACGGAGTGGGCCTCGTCGCCCTCCAGGACCCGACGCTGGCCATCAAGGAGATGGAGCGCTGCGTCCAGGACCTGGGGTTCAAGGCGGTGATGATCCGGCCGGCGCCGTACATCGAGGACAAGAAACTGAATGATCCCGTGTACGACCCGTTCTGGTCCGAGGCCCAACGGCTGGGCTGCCCGATCGGTGTGCATCCCTTCTCGTTCGCCGACATGCCCTGGAACGTCGTGAGCAGGCTCGGCCTGCAGGACGACGCCCACGGCCGCCTGGACAAGGGACTGGCGCTGCGTCAGGGGCTGGGGAACGCCCTGGACGTGATGGTCGCCATGGGCTGGTTCGTCGCCGGCGGCATCTGCGAGCGATTCCCGCGCCTCACGGTCGCCTTCCTCGAAGGCTCGGGCGGCTGGTGCGCCCCGATGCTGGAGCGCTTCGACCACCACGTCAGCGTGTTCGGCAGCCGCTACCAGGAGACGCTTCCGTCCGACCTGTTCAAGCGCCAGTGCTACATCAGCTTCGACCCCGACGAGGACGCCCTCGCCTACACGGCCAACAGTCGCTATGTGGGTGCCGACCGCATCATCTGGGCGTCGGACTACCCCCACCCGGACGCCAAGATCCCCGGTGTCGTCGACGAGTTGCGCGAGGCCACCGAGACCCTCGACGAGGCCCAGTGCCGGCTGATCTTCGGCGAGAACGCGGCGCGCCTCTACCACCTCTGACCCGGCCGGGTCGGATCAGGTAACTTAGCGTTTACTCATGAAAGCCGCCATCGCCTATGAGGTCGGGAAACCGCTGGTGCTGGAAAGTGTCCAGGCCATGCCCCTCGGGCGGCGCGACGTCCGGGTGCGGGTGACGGCCAGCGGGATCTGCCACACCGACGTGTCGGTGATCGACGGGCTCACCGCCTCGCCCTTCCCCACCGTTCCCGGCCACGAAGGCTGCGGCATCGTCGAGGAGGTCGGCTCGGAGGTGCGCCGGGTGCGGACGGGAGATCGCGTGCTCACGTCGGTCTCGCCGGCATGCGGCAGCTGCTGGTGGTGCATCCACGAGATGTCCAACCACTGCGAGATGGGCCCGGTCGTCCGGTCCGCGCCCCGGTGGCGCGCCCGGGAGGGTCAGACGGCCGCGTCGGTGTGCGGTTGCGGCACCTTTGCCGAGGCCATGGTGGTGGACGAGTCGTCGGTCGTGGCCGTTGACACCGGCCTCCCCGACGAGCAGCTGGCCCTCATCGGGTGCGGCGTCACCACCGGGGTGGGAGCGGCGCTCAACACCGCCGGCGTGGTGCCCGGGTCGAGCGTGGCCGTGATCGGCTGCGGCGGCGTGGGCCAGTCGGTCATCCAGGGCGCGCGTATCGCCGGGGCGGTCACCATCATCGGGATCGATCCCTCGGCCCGGCGCCGTGAGGCCAGCCTGGTCGTCGGCGCCACCCATGTCGTCGACCCGGGCGACGCCGACCCGGTCGAGCAGGTGCGCGTTCTGACAGCCGGCCGGGGCGCCGACTTCAGCTTCGAGGTCGTCGGCCGCCCGGAGCTGATCGTGCAGGCCGTGGACATGGCCCGCGTCGAGGGGGCGGTGACGCTGGTGGGCATGCCGCCCGTGGACGCGTCGGTGACGCTGGCAGCCGTTCCGACGATCTTCTCGGGCAAGCGCATCCAGGGGTCAGCCGTCGGTGGCGCACAGATCCTTCGGGACTTCCCCCGGTTCATCCGCCTGGCCGAGGCCGGGAAGCTGGACCTGGGCTCCCTGGTGTCGCGGCGTATCAAGCTGGAAGAGGTCAATGACGGCATCGATTCCCTCAGGCGGGCCGAGGGAGTCCGGACGGTGATCGTCTGACGCGTCGGTGCTCAGGGCTGTCGGGCCACCTTGGCGCCGAGGAGGGCATCGATCTCCTCGGCGCGGAAGCCGAGGCCGGCCAGCACGTCCGCGGTGTGCTCGCCGACCCCGGGCAGCCTTTGCGGCGCCGGCTCCGGGGTTGACGGTCCGCAGCGGAAGAGGGACCCGACCTGCTCGAACCGTCCCCAGTCGGCGGTCTCGAACGACGCGATCCGCCCCAGCTGGCGGTTGACCGGATCGTCGAGGATGCCCTGGCGGAAGTCATCGCGGCCCATGGGCGGGATGAGCTCGGTGGGCAATCCCAGGTCCCGCAGCCGGTGCAGCCACTCCGCGGCCGGGCGGGTGGCGAACGCCCGCTCGAGCGCCAGCTCCGCCTCCCGGGCCAGGGCGTCGCTGGCGCCGCCGCGCAGCGGTGCGTAGGTGGCCGGAACCGCATCCGCCTCGGGAAGAGCACGAAGGCGCCGCCACGCGTCCTCGTCGGGAATCACCAGCGCCAACCACCGGCCGTCGCCCGCCTGGTAGATGCGGTAGCCCGGCCCGTACCCCGTCTGCCCGGCATCGAGCTCTGGCCGGCGCACGCACCGGCCGTCCTGCTGAAAGACGCCGCTCTGCAACAACATCCCCGCGCCCAGCAGGCTCGTAAGCACCCGCTGACCCCGGCCGCTCCTGGCCCGGGCGAGCAGACCGGCCAGGATGCCGACTGCGGCCAACCAGCCCCCCGCCATGTCGATGGGGATCCACGACGGTGCCAGCGGATCGTTGCCCGCCCCTCCGACGGCCAGCTCGAGCCCGGTCACCGCTTGCATGAGTGCGTCGTTGCCCGGGAACGTCGCCCGCGGTCCGTTCGTCCCGAACGCGCTGGCGTGGCAGTACACGGCCCGGGGGTTGAGGCGGGCAACGGTCTGTTCGTCGATGCCAAGGCGTTCGGGCACGCCGACGCGGAAGTTGTGCAGGACGACGTCCGCCCACCGGATCAGCCCCTCCACGACCGGCCGAGCTTCCGGGGCACGAAGGTCGATGGCCAGGCTGCGCTTGCCCCGCTGGCAGGCGGCCACCGCGTAGGCCGCGGCCCGCATGGCCTCGCCTTCCGGGGGTTCGACCTTGATCACGTCAGCGCCCAGATCGCCGAGAACCTGGGCGCCGAGCGGTCCGGCCACGAAGGCGGAGAAGTCCAGCACACGAAGGCCACGAAGCAGTTGACGGCGTTCCGCAGGTCCCGGGTCGGCGGTGTCCGCACCTGACGCCGGTGCCGAGCCGACGTCGGGTTCCTCACCGGCGCGCCCCATTTCCCCACCGTTCGCAGCCGGTCCCAGGGGCTGAACCGAAATCGGCGAACCGACGACGAGCTCCTGCTGGTCGCCATCGGATCGCTGGATCGCCAGGCCCACCTCGGCCAGGTGAGGGTCGGCCAGCACCTCGCCGGCGGTCAGCACCGGCTCGCAGGCCACACCGGCCTGGCGCAGACGAGCGACCCAATGGTCCCGCGGCTTTCCCACGAACAGCGACCGCCAGCGACGGGCTCGGTCCTGGAGGGCGCCATTGACCTGGTCCTGGTAGTAGCCCTCCTCGCTGGGCTGATCGCCCAGGACGTCGAGAAGCGCGCGGTACATGCCCTTGCCGCCAAACCACACCTGAATCAGCTCGCCGTCCGCGCAGCGGTACACGAAGTTCGGGTAGGTCGAGCCTTCCGACCAATACCGCTCCACGTTGGGCGCCGCCCGTTCCGACCGGCCGACCATGGCGCCCAGCGTCGCCAGCATCCCGTCGTAGAGCGACGACTCGGTCCAACCGCCGAGGCCGGTGCGCGCCCGTTGCTCGAGGAGGGCAAGCACCGATGTGGCGAGCAGAAAGGTGGCGCCGGCGGCCGACGTGTGCGCGTCCACGAAGATGGGTCCGGGCCGATGGCCCGCCAGCTGGGTGCAGAACCCGGCGCGCGCTTCGACGAGGAGGGAGAAGTCCTCCACCGTCCCCGTCGAGGTGCGGCTGGGCCGGCACCGGGCATAGACGATCCCAGGGTTCGACGGGTGGACGTCGACATAGCCCAGACCCTGTTCTTCCACGACCTGCTCGTCGCCGTAGACGAGAGCCACGTCGGCAGCGCGCAACCGGTCACGCACCTCGGCGAGGTCGTCGGTATGGACAAGCTGCTTGTTGCCATGCCAGACGCGGCTCCAGGCGACGTCCTCGTCGATCGGGAGCCCGGAAGCTCCGACGATCCTCACCACCGACGCACCCAGACCGGCCAGCAGCATGCCCGGCACGCCGCCGGCCATGCCCAGGCCGAGGTCGCTCGTCCCGATGGCGACCTCGACGACGGACAGGCCGTCGCACGGCAAGTCGACCCGTTGAGGGCTGGTCACCGGGGCGGAAGGGTCAGGCGCGGAAGCACCTCTTGGGCAGCCAGCGTGACCACGTCGAGGTGGTCGTCGCCCACTGCGGGGGCGATGATGACGTGCCGGGCCCCCGCGTCCACGTACGCCTGCAGCCGCTCCGCCACCTCCGTCGGTGTCCCGGCCGGGGCGATGCGCTCCAACATGGCATCGGGCTTGTCGCCGTAGGCGGAACCCAGGAACGTGGCCACGTCGTGGCGCGCCCGGTCGCCGTCGGTGCGGATGGAGCAGTAGCAGAACAGGAGCCACTCGAAGCCGGTGAGATCCCGGCCGACCCGCTCGGCTTCTTCCTGGATGGTCCGCACCGACCGGGCGTAGGCGTTGGGCGAGAGGAGATACGGCATCCAGCCGTCGCCCAAGCGGGCGGCTCGGCGCATCGCCGGCGGCTTGCGCCCGGAGACGAGGAGGGGAGGACCGCCCGCCTGCATCCGGGCTGCCGGGGCACCGGCAGGCGCAACCGGGCGCAGGTGGGCGTCGTCGAGGTGGAAGAACTTGCCGTGGTAGCTCACCGGTCCGCCGCTCCACAGGGACCGGAGGATCTCCATGGCCTCATCCGTCCGGGCGCCGCGCTCGGCGACGGGTACGCCGACCGCCTCGTACTCGTAGGGGAATTCGCCACCGACGCCCACGCCAACCGACACCCTTCCCCCCGAGTGCGAGTCGAGGTCGGCGAGTTGCTTGGCGACGACGACCGGATGGTAGAGCGGGAGGAGGAGGATGGACGTCCCCACCCGGACCCGCTCGGTCCACGCCGTGATCAACGCCAGCCGGGTGACCGCCTCGCCCGTCGGCTGCAGAAGGTGGCCGCCCTGCCAGATGGATTCGAGCGGGAGCCTTTCGGCGGCGGCGAGCCATGCCCGGTCCGGCTCGGGGAAGGCGGTCGCACCCAAGACGATGCGGTCAGCTGGCAACGGACCTCCCTCCCGAGTGCTCACGGTCGCTCTCGCCGCTCGTCCCAGGGACCAATGATAGCGATCATTCACTTGCTACGCCAAGGACCGGGACCGTAGACTCCCGCGGCTGGCAGCCTTCATCCGATGACAGTCCGAGGACAACGGGAGGCGGTATGGCTGGCCCGCTGTCGGGTACACGGATCGTCGAACTCCAGGGCCGAGGCCCGGGACCGTTCGGCGCCATGATCCTCGCCGATCTCGGAGCCGACGTGCTGCGGGTCGGCCGCCTGGAAGACGTGGATCCCGGCGACGAGACGCCGGCGCAGCGCATGCTGCGCGGCCACCGTCAGATCGACCTGCTGACCCGGGGACGTCGTTCGGTGGCGATCGACCTCAAACGTTCCGAAGGCCGGGCGTGTGCCCTCCGGCTCATCGACAGGGCCGACGTGCTGGTGGAAGGGTTCCGCCCGGGAGTGGCCGAGCGCCTCGGCATCGGTCCCGACGTCTGCCTCGAGCGCAACCCGCGGCTGGTGTACGCGCGCATCACCGGATGGGGGCAGGAGGGTCCGTACGCGTCGACCCCAGGGCACGACATCAACTACGTCGCCCTGGCGGGCGCCCTCGACGCGTTGCGCCCCGGGCCGGACGACGCGCCGCGCCCGCCGCTCAACCTGTTGGGTGACTTCGGTGGTGGAGGCATGCTCCTCGTGATCGGCGTGTTGAGCGCGCTGGTCGAGCGATCGCTCTCCGGAAAGGGTCAGGTGGTGGACGCAGCCATGGTCGACGGGGTCGCCCTGCTCACCGCCCTGTTCCACGGCCTGCGGGCAGAGGGTCTGTGGTCGGACGTCCCGGGCACCAACACCCTCGATCTGGGCACGCCCGCCTACAACGTCTACCAAACCGCCGACGGACGGTACGTGTCGCTGGGCGGCGGGGAGCCGCCGTTCTACGCCGAGTTGCTGAGGCGCCTGGGCCTCGCCGACGACGACCTCTTCCGCGACAGAGACGATCCGGGCACGTGGCCCGAAGCCCGACGCCGGCTGGCCGAGATCTTCAAGACCAGGACCCGGGACGAATGGTGCGCCCTGCTCGAGGGAACGGAGGTGTGCTTCGCTCCCGTGCTCAGCTTCGACGAGGCCGCCCAACATCCGCACAACGTGGCCCGCCAGACGTTCGTGGGAGTGGACGGTGTCGTGCAGCCGGCGGCGGCGCCCCGCTTCAGCCGGACGCCGGCGTCGACCCCCGGGCCGCCCACCGAGGCGGGGACGCACACCATCGAGGCGCTCGGCGACTGGGGATTTACCGCCGCAGAAATCGACGCCCTCCGCGACGCCGACGCCGTCCGCCAGGCGGGCGAGGCCGGGGCGCCGGTCTGGACCGGGATCCAGGAGAAGGCGTGAGCGCCACCATCGGCATCCCTCCCGACGTGACCGAGGAGACCGAGGCGTTCTGGAACGCAGCCAGAGAGGGACGCCTCGTCGTCGACCGGTGCACTTCGTGCCGCGCCTTTGCGTTCCCGCCCCGGGGGATCTGCCGGGTCTGCCGGTCGCGAGCGCTCGAGCCGACGGAGATCACCAGCCCGGGGCGGGTGTACAGCTTCACCGTGAACTACCAGCGCTGGCTTCCCGATCTCGAGGTCCCGTACGCCATCGTCCTCGTGGAATGGGACGACCATCCCGGTGTGCGAGTGGCGGGCCGGCTTCGGGGATGCCCCCCGGAAGCGGCGGCCATCGGCATGGCCGTCGACGTCGGCTTCGAGCCGGGCCCGGGCGGTTTCGCAATCCCCAGCTTCGTCGCTCGCGGCGAGGAAGGGTCATGAGAAACAAGCGCCTGGAGCGGCGGGCCGTCATCTCCGGGATCGGCCATTCCGCCATCGGCCGGCAGGTCGACCGGTCCGGCTTCCAGCTCACATTGGACGCGATCCTGGCCGCCGTCGCCGACGCCGGCCTGAGGGCCGAGGACGTCGACGGCATCTCGGCGTTTCCCCCGGGGGGCAAGACGAACCTTCCCGGCTACGCCAGCCCCGACCTGGCCGAGATCCACGACGCCCTGCGGCTCACCACCACCTGGCGGGGGGGGACGGCCGGGGGCCTCCCGTTCTCGGGCGCGGTCGCCGCGGTGGCGACCGGCCAGGCGCGCCACGTGGTCATCTACCGCACCGTCAAGGAGGGCAGCGCCGCTCGCCAGGCGGGCGGACGCCCGGCGTACGGATCGATCCACCCGGTCGCCGAGGGCCCGCTGGCCTGGCTGCTCCCCATCGGCGCGCTCTCCCCCGTGTGCCAGATCGCCCCGTTCGTCACCCGGTACCTGCACGACTACCGCGTCACCCGAGAGCAGCTGGCGTGGATCCCCGTCACCCAGAGGGCCCACGCCGCCCTCAACCCCGACGCCGTGTACCGGGGCCCGCTGACCGTGGAGGACTACCTGTCCTCCCGCATGATCTCGACGCCGATCTGCCTGTACGACTGCGATGTCCCTTGCGACGGTTCCACCGCCATCATCGTGTCCGCGGCCGAAACTGCGTCGGGCCTCCGGGCACCCGTGGGTGTCGAAGCCATGGCGGGCGTCAGTGAACGCCGGCCGTTCTGGGAGCAGATCGAGGACATGGGCCGGGTCGGCTACCCCAGTGCCGAGGAACTGTGGAGCCGCACCGATCTCAAGCCCGCTGATGTCGACGTGGCCGAGCTCTACGACGGGTTCACCATCGAAGTCGTCTGGTGGCTGGAAGCGCTCGGATTCTGCGGGACGGGAGAGGCGGGCGACTTCGTGGACAACGGCAAGCGCATCGCCCTGGGCGGCGAACTGCCGCTCAACACCTGGGGCGGCCAGCTGTCGGGCGGCCGGCTTCACGCCGCCTTCGGCCACACGGCCGAGGCGGTGCGCCAGCTCCGCGGCGAAGCCCAGGACCGTCAGGTGGGCGGCGCCGAGGTCGCCGTCGTCACCTGCGCCGGCGGCATCGAGGGCGGAGCGGCGCTGCTGACCCGGTCTCGATGAATCGCAGCAGCTCCGCAGCCACGCTTCGGGCTACCGGCGGCGAGCGCTGCTAGGTCCCGGCGAGGGCGGTCACGTCCCGGCGGTGCGTCCCCGCCAACGGGCGCGGAGCTCGTCCTTCGGAACCTTGCCCAGCTCGTTCCTCGGCAGCTCCTCGCAGACCTCCACGTACCGGGGCACCTTGTAGTTCGCCATCCGCTGGCGCGCCCAGGCCACCACTTCCTCGGGCTCCACGGCACCGGCCTCGGGGACGATGAACGCCGCGCCCACCTCCCCCAACCGGCCGTCCGGTACACCCACCACCGCGGCCTGCGAGATCTTCGGGTGTCCGAGCAGAACATCCTCGATCTCGGCCGGGTAGGTGTTGAAGCCACCGACGATGTACATCTCCTTGAGGCGCCCGGTGACCTTCAGGTTGCCGAGCGCGTCCATCTCGCCGATGTCGCCGGTGTGCAGCCAGCCGTCCGCGTCGACCGCCGTGGCCGTGGCCGCGGGGTCGTCCAGGTAGCCCGCCATGACGTGGTAGCCGCGCACGAGGATCTCCCCCTCCTCCCCGGATGCCAGGTCGGCGCCGTCGGGCCCGACGATCCGCAGCTCGGTGCCCGGCATCGCCCGTCCGCAGGAGTTGGCGATGGTGTCCGGATCGTCGTCCGGACGGCACAGCGACGCCGGTCCGTTGGTCTCCGTGAGCCCGTAGCCGGTGATGACCGTCTCGAACGCGGTCTCGCTCCGCAGCTGCTCGATCAGCTCGACGGGAATGTGAGAAGCGCCGGTAACCGTGGTGCGCAACGAGGACAGGTCGTACCGGTCCCGATCCGGGAACCGGAGGATCTCGGACAGCAACTCCGGCGCTCCGGGTAGGAACGTGATCTCCTCCGCCTGAACGGTCTCCATGAGGACGGACACGTCGAAGACCGGCAGGGGGACGACCGTCGCCCCGGCCAGGATCCCAGCCAGCCATCCCGCCTTGAAGCCAAAGGTGTGAGAGAACGGGGCCACGATCAGATACCGGTCCCCCCGGCGCAGGCCCACGATCTCGGTCCAGCTCTCGTACAGACGGAGCATCTGGCCGTGCGTGCTCATCGCCCCTTTGGGACGTCCGGTCGTGCCCGAGGTGAACATGACGTCGGCCAGCTGGCCGCCGGGGATCTGGCGGATGCGGTCCCGAGCGGCGCCCTCGGTGATCTGCTCTCCGGTAGTCAGATAGTCGCGCCAGGACGTATCGGCGCCGGCGTCTCCGTCGAGCACGACGATGTCGTCGAGGTCGGGGAGCGCCGCTCCCGTCTGCTCGAGCCAGGTGCGCAGCATGGCGGTGGAGTCGTTGTCCATGAAGGCGTTGTCCGTGAAGAGGATGCGGGTGCCGGCCCTCCCCAGCACCTCGGCCGCCTCTCTCCCCTTGAAGCGGGTGCTCACGGGGACCAGGACCCCTCCGGCGCCGAGGATGCCGAGGGCGGCGATGATCCACCGGTGGCCGTTGGGCGCCCAGATGCCGGCTCGTTGGCCCGGCTCGAGCCCGGCGGCGATGGCGGCGCGCGTCGAGCGGACCACGTCCTGTCCGAGCTCGGCGAAGGTGATGCGCACGTTTCCGTCGACGATCGCCTCGAGGCCGGAGAACTGCTCCGCCCGAATGAGGGTCCGGCCGGCGATGTTCATGTTCTCCCGGTCAGGCCCCATGGCCGGCAACCCTTTCAGAAGGTCTCGGCCAACGACCACGGCCCCTCGACGAAGGGCCGGCCGAGTGACTCCATGCTGTAGGTGATCCGTCCGGTGATCTCGCCGGGCGGCGCGCCGCAGAGCATGAGGGCGGCCTCGGGCATGGCGTCATCCGGCTCGACGGGAACGTTCTCGGGGGTGTGGGGCGAGACGACGGAGACGCCCGGAGTGACGACCATCCCGGATGTGCCCAGGGCGTTGACGCTGACTCCGGTGCCTTCGCACTCGGACGCCAGGCCGGTGGTCAGTCGCTCGAGCGCGGCCTTGCACATGGCGTACGACACGCACCCGTCGCGGGTCCAGTCCGGGTACGGGGGCCCCTTGGGATGCCTCGCCTGCTTGGACGTGATGTTCAGCACCCAGCCCCGGCCGGCGTCCACCATCCCGGGGAGGACGCGCTGACAGAGCCGGAACGGGGCGTGCACCATGATCTGGAACATCACGTGGTAGCGGCGGGGGGAGACCTCGAGGACCGGGGCGTAGAGGTTGACCCCTGCGTTGTTGACCAGCGTGTCCAGCGGTCCCAGCATCTCCTGGGCCCGGGCCACGATCGACTCGACGTCGTCGGGGTCGGTCAAGTCGGCGGGAACGCCGACCGCCTGCCCCCCTCGCTCGCGGATGCGGGTCACCACCTCATCGAGCGAGCCCGGCAGTCGGGAGGTGCCCGGCCGGCCGGTCCGGGCAACCACCGCCACCGCCGCCCCTTCCTGCGAGAACCGTTCGGCGAGGTGGCCGCCGATCCCCCGGCTGGCTCCGGTGATGAGCGCCACTCGACCTTCCATCGATCCCACGGAGGACCCCTCTCCTCACGGCGCGACGGCGGTGACCGGTGCCGGCGTGGGGCGATTGGTCACGCCGGCGGCGGCCAGGGCGTCCCGCTCCCGGGCGTCGAAGCCGAGCTCTTCGAGGACTTCGTCGGTGTGCTCGCCCAGGTCGGGGAGGTGGGCCGGGGCGGTCGGTCGGGGCGCGGGTCCGAGGCGGACGGGGAAGCCGGGCTGGTCGAGCCGTCCTCGCTGCCCCCACACAAAGCTGGTCACCCGGCCCAGCACGTGGTTGACGGGGTCGTCGGTGATCCGGGCCACGAACTCGGTCCGCTCGTACTCGGCCACCAGCTCGGCGGGCACCCCCGCGGCGCGCAGGGCGGCCACCCATGCCGCCGCCTCCTTGGTGGCGAACCTCTGCTCGAGCACCTTCTCCTCCGGCTGCCGCTCGTCCCCGCGGGTGCGCAGCGGCGGCGGCTCGGGGGCGAGGCCGTCGGCGCCGACCACGCCACCCAGGCGCTGCCATGCCGACCGGTCGGGCACGGCGAGCGCCAGCCAGGCACCGTCTCCGCCCCGGTAGATGCGGTAGGCGGCGCCGTAACCGGTCTGGTCAGCGTCCAGGACGGGACCGTCCACGACTCCGTCGCCGGTCAGGAACGCCCCCGACTCGAGGGTCAGGGCGGCGCCGAGGAGCGTCGTCGACACCGACTGAGGTGTCCCGGTGCGGCGGCGGGCGTAGAGCCCCACCATCACCGCGCACGCGGCGATCCACCCGCTGGTGACGTCGATGGCCCCCCACGGGCGAAAGGTCGGAGGCTGGCCGTCGCCGCCGGCGCCGGCCTCCACACCGGAGAGGGCCTGCATCAGGTGGTCGTTGGCCGGCAGCCGGGCCCGGGGCCCGCGCGACCCGAACCCGCTGGCGTGGCTGTAGACGACGTTCGGGTTGGCCGCCCGCACGGTGGCCTCGTCGTAGCCGAGGCGGTCGGCCAGCCCGACCCGCGAGTTGTGGTGGACGACGTCGGCCCACTCGAACAGCCGGCCGAGCACCGCGGCGGCGTCGGGAGCCTTCAGGTCGAGCGCCAGGGCCCGCTTGCCGCGCTGCCCGGCGGCGAACATGCCCTCCACGCTCCGGTGGGCGTCGCCGGTGATGGGCTCGACCTTGACCACCTCGGCGCCGAGCTCACCGAGGACCAGCGCGGTCACCGGGCCGGCGAGATACGCCGACAGGTCCAGGACCCGGACGCCCGACAGCAGCCGGGGCGCCCGCCCGCCGTCGGCCGGCGCGGCGACCGGCGAGGTGGGGTGCGGGACGGGGGTGACGCGTCCGACCGGGCCCAGCACGGTGATGGTGCCCCGCTCGGGATCCTCGTGGTCGACGCTCAATCCGATCTGGCGCAGATGCGGGTCGCGCAACTCCTCACCGGGTCGCAGCACGGGCTCGCAGCGGAAGTCGTGTCCGGCCAGATGCTCGACCCACCAGTCCCGGTCGCGGGTGGCGAACCTCTCCGCCCACGCCCGGCTGCGCTCGGCGATCGCTCCACTCAGGGTGTCGGCCCCGTAGCCCGCCTCGCTGGGCGGATCTCCGATGTGGTCGAGGAAGGCCTCGTAGGCGCCTTTGGCGCCGAACCACAGCTGGATGTACTCGCCGTCCGCGCACCGGAACGACAGGGCGATGGCCGCGCCCAGGGTGCCCCACATGCTGGCCAGAGCAGGCGACGGGTGTTCGACCCGGCCGATGATCATCGGCAGGATGGCCAGCAGCCCGTCGTAGAGGGACGTCTCCACCCAGCCGCCGGCGCCGGTCACCTCCCGCTCGTAGAGGGCGGCCACCGCCCCGGCCGTGGCACCCAGGGCGGCGCCGGCACTGGCGACGGCGAGGTCGCAGAACACCGGGCCCGGCCGGTGACCGCCGACCTCGGTGAGCAGGCCGGTGCGGGCGGCGGTGAGCAGCTCCAGGTCGGGCACCGGTCCCGACGCGTGGTAGCTCGGGCGGATGCGGGCCACGACCAGCCGCCCGTTCGACTGGGCGAGATCCCGATAGCCGAGCCCCTGACGTTCGATCCCGTCCTCGGGGCCGGCGAGGAACACCACGTCGGCTTCCCGTGCCAGGCCTCTCGCGGTGACGGCCAGGTGCTCGTCGTCGACCTCGACGATGTGCTTGTCACGGTCCCAGACGCGGGCCCATTCCACGCCCTCGTCCAGGCTGAGGGGCGTCGCCGACCGCACCCGGGTGACCTCGGCGCCGAAGTCTCGCAGCAGGGTGCCCGGCAGGCTGGTGGCCAGACCTGCGCCCACCGCGCTGACCCCCGTGGCCACCTCAAGGACCCGCAGCCCGGCCAACGGCGCTGCCGACTCCCCTACCATGGTCAGCAAGCTAGCAAATACTCGCTCACTTCATTCACTTCCGGGGCCGGGTGTGCCCGGGTGGCCGTCCGCTGGTCGCACCGGCTAGAAGGGACGCCCATGGATGCCCTCCCGGCCCGGCAGGCCCGGCCATGACCGATGAGCTCGGCACTTCGGGGCTTCGACTCGAGCGCGACGGGCCGGTGGCGTGGTGCGTCATCGACCGGCCGGCTGCCAGGAACGCGCTCACGCCCGCCATGTACTACGGCATCAAGCGGGCGGTACGGCTGGTCAACGTCGACCCGGACCTGGCCGCGCTGATCATCACGGGAGTCGGGGACGTGTTTGCGCCGGGGGGCGACCTCGGCGGACGTTCCGATCCCGGCGACGTGCCCGTGCCAGACATCGGCGCCGACGTGCTTCCCTTCCTCACCATCCGCGACAGCCGGGCGCCGGTGGTGGCGGCGGTCAACGGAATCTGCCAGGCGGGTGGCCTGCTGATCGCCATGATGGCCGACATCGCCGTGGCCAGCGACCGTGCCACCTTTCGGGCTCCCGAGTTGCTCCGCGGCATTCCCGACGCGACCTACGCGGCCGCACTGCCCGCCCACGTGGGGGTGGCCGTCGCCCGCGACCTGCTCCTGTCGGCACGCAGATTCGATGCCGAGGAGGCCCAGCGCCTGGGCGTGTTGTCCCGGGTGGTCCCCCACGACAACCTGAGGAGCGCGGCGGTGGAGGCGGCGGATCAGATCCTGCAGACGCCCCCGGACGCAAGAGTCCACGTCAAGCGCATGCTCAACGAGCGGTACGGGTCGATCGACTACCAGACGATGTTCTGGGCTCTCCAGCATTCCGACGAGCCGCGCGAGGGCATGAGGGCGTTCATGGAGAAGCGCCCGCCCCGGTGGGTCCCGCGTTCACCGGAGTAGCCGGCGCACGCCTTCCCACCCGGCCTACGCTCGGGATCGATGCGGTTGACCGGCACCGGTGTATGGCATCCCGCTCTTCGTTACGGGGACCCCGGTGAAATCGCCGATGCCGCCGCCGAACTCGAAGCACTGGGATATACCTGCCTCTGGATCCCCGACCCGGGCGGGGAGGTGTTCGACGCCGCCGAACGGCTGCTCTCGGCCACCAAGACGATCACCGTGGCGACCGGCGTCCTCAATCTCTGGATGCACCCCGCCGAGGAGACGGCATCGGCGTACGCCCGCCTCGTCAGCCGGTACGGCGAGCGGTTGGTGGTCGGAATCGGTGTCAGTCACGCCTCGCTGATCGAACCGGCCTTCGGGCCGGGCAGCTACCGCGAGCCGCTCCGAGCGATGGCGTCGTTTCTCGATGGTCTCGACACGGCCAACCCGTCTCTTCCCCCTCGCTCACGCGTGCTGGCCGCGCTCGGGCCGAGGATGCTCGAGCTGGCCCGGGACCGCGCCGCCGGCGCCCATCCGTTCAACACCAGCCCCGCGCACACGGCTATGGCCCGAGCCGCACTGGGGCCGTCGCCCCTCCTTGTGCCCGAGCAGGCCGTCGTCGCGAGCGAGGACGACGAGAGGGGCCGGCAGATCGCGCGCCAGTACCTCGCTCGCTATCTCGAGCTTCCCAACTACGTCAACAACTTTCGGCGGCTCGGGTTCGGCGACGACGACTTCGCGGACGGTCCCTCCGACCGTTTGGTCGAGGCGGTGGTCGTGTGGGGAGACGAGGACACAATCGCGGCGCGCATCGGCGAGCACCGCCACGCCGGCGCCGACCACGTCTGCGTCCACGTCATCGGCACCGAAGGCATGCCCCGAGCGTCCTGGCGGGCGCTGGCGCCGGCGCTGGCCTCCAGGTGAGCTTCGGTGGCCACTCGACCTAGAAGTGGTCGGTTCCCGGGACGAAGTAGGGGTAGTTGGTGCTGATGCCGCCGTCCACGAGCAGCATCTGGCCCGTCACGTGCTCGGCCATCGGCGATGCGAAGAAGAGCACGGCGCGTGCGATGTCCTCGGGCCGTCCCAGCTGCTGCAACGGCGTCGCCTCGCTCAGCCTGGTCCGGATGTCCCCGGCCAGGGTTTCAGCCGCAGCCGGGGTCAGCGTCGTCCCCGGTGAGACGGCGTTCACCCGGATCCCCAGGGGACCACACTCCCCGGCCAGGGTCTTGGTCAGGTTGATGAGGCCGGCTTTGGCGGCTCCGTAAGCCGACTGGTTGGGACAGCCGGTCACGCCGTTGATCGAAGTGATGTTGACGATCACCCCGCCACCGCGCCCCTCGATCACCGGAATGGCCGCTCGACACAGCCAGAAGACGTAGCGAAGGTTGAGGCCCAGGATGTTGTCCCAGCTCTCCGTGGTCCAGTCCCGAAGGTGGCGCCACGGGGCGTGCTTGTACATCCCGCCGGCGACGTTGACCAGGATGTCGATCCCACCGAAGGCCGAAACCGCGTCGTCGACCACCGCCGCGCACGCCTCTTCGTCGCGCAAGTCGGCCTCCACGGGGTGGGCCGTTCCTCCGGCGGCCGTGATCTCGCCTGCCAGTCGCTCCGCCTTCGCTCGGGTGCGGTCGACGATGGCCACGGCGGCGCCGGCCGCGGCCAGCAGCCGGCTGGTGGAC
Organism: uncultured Actinomycetota bacterium; assembly: GCA_963757175.1. GTDB lineage: Bacteria > Actinomycetota > Acidimicrobiia > Acidimicrobiales > Palsa-688 > CAVWQR01. The sequence goes on from CAVWQR010000001.1 coordinate 259,386, forward strand.
TCGCCGATGCCGCCTCCGCCCCCGGCCACCACCGCCATCTGCCCGTCGAGCAGTGCGGGATCGGGCAGCCACCCGTTCGTTCTCCGACCCATCGATGTTTCCGTTTCCTCTCAGTCGAAGCGCACGGGTAGGGCCGTGGCACCGCGGTGATACATGCCGATGATTCGGGGGGCCTCGACGTCCGGGTCCAGCCGAAGGTTCGGGAGACGATCGAGCAGGGCGCCGATGCTCACCTCCATCTCGGTGCGCGCCAGATGCATTCCCAGGCACACGTGCGGCCCTCCGCCAAAGCCGAGTGGCGGCTTGGGCGATCGGGTCACGTCGAACTCGTCAGGTCGGTCCCACCGGCTCGGATCGCGGCTGGCGGCACCGAGCGCGAGGTGCATGACGGCGCCCTTGGGCACGCGCACGCCGTGGAAGTCGACATCGGAGGTTACGAACCGAGAGAACATCGGGTCCGTGGGCATCCATCGCACCGACTCCTCCACTGCGTTCCGCAACAGCCGCCGATCACCGCGGATCGCCTCGAGCGCCTCCGGCCGCTCCAACAGCGCAGTCAGGGCGATGCCCATCTGACGCCAGGTGGTGCCCGATCCGGCATGGAGCAGCAGATTGGCAAACGAGTAGATCTCCCGGTCGGACAAGCGGTGCACCCGCCCGTCCTCGTCCTCCACCTCGGCGTCCACCAGCACGCTCAGGAGATCGTCCCGGCGGGAGGATCGAGCCGCGTCCAGTATCGGCCCCAGGAAGCGGATGAACTCCCCGGCATCCGCCCTCTGGTGGCTCAAGAACGCCTGCTGGTCATGCAACAGGGCGTCGCGTAGCTCGACCGACGATTCGACACCGACACCGAAGCTCCCGGTGATCGTCAACAGTGGGATCACCGCGCAGAAGTCGAGATTCAGGTCCGCCGCCGCCTCATGGATGAACCCGTCGATGACCGCATGCACGGTCTGCTCGATCCACCTGGTGGTCCACCACCGCATCCGGGGCACGACGAATGAGGGCTGCACCAACGACCGGTACCGGCGATGCTGGCTTCCGGTCATCGTCTGCATGCTGTTCAGGGGGTGAAGGGGCCCGTTCTCGATGTCGACCGGTACGAGCGAGGAAGCGAATACCTCGGTATTCCGAAAGGCCTCGTCACAGGCAGCGAAGGTGAAGGCGGTGAAGTGCGGCCGATCCTCGTAGGGCAAACCCTGGAAGGCCGCCGGTCCCGCGTACCCGGTGAGCTGATGCAGCGTGCCCGGATGCACCGGCGCCTCCTCCCGCAACTCGCGCCATCTGGGGTACGGATCACCGACATACTCGCCAACCGTGTCGGCATTCGCTTCGTTCCGCAGATCGAACAGATCGCGCAGGCGCGTGCGATTGAGGGAGCCGATGTCGCCCGATGCGGTCATTGCCACCACCCCTTCGTCCCTCGATTCACCACGCGCCCCTCAGCCGGGCAGGCACTGGTAGGAGTAATCGGCCGGCGAACGGGCCCCCTGCATGGCCTGGTCGAAGTACGACCCGAGGTCGAAGCCGGCCGGCGGATCGCGGACCTCGTCGACCCGCTGCCAGTCGTACACCACCGTGCGCTGCTGGATGCGCCAATGGCCGCGGCGGCGCTCGAACCGGTCGACATAGCGGGCGCCGAGGACCCAGTCGAGCTCCCGCCCCTGGCGGGTGACCCGGTGGTAGGCGAGCAGGTAGGACTCGCTGCTGGCCCGGTCGCCATCAACCTCGATGAGCTCGTTGCAGAGGTGATGACTGGTCCGGTTGACCGTCGTCGTCGCCATGGCGAGCACCCTCGGTACCCGCTCGGCTACGGGCAGCTCGGTCCCGGTGTGGTTGTCGGTCGCATCGTCGTGAAAGGCGGAGAGCACGAGCTGCTCGTCGCCGCGGTCGATCCCGCGGCAGTAGCGCACGAGGGCTTCATGGATCTCCTGTTTGTCCAGCAGAATTCGCAGCCTGCTCTCGAGCTCGCCTGGTACGACGGCGGCGGCGATGTCTTGTTTCGCCACTTTCCTCCTCTGCCTGGCGATGGGTCTAACCCATCTTGTGAATGATGTCGCGGGCGTATTCCTCCATGAGCCGCTTCTTCTCGTCGAGCGCAGAGGTCCGGCCCAAGGGCACCGCCGTCCGCCGCCGGTCCAGACCGCCGGCGTCGAACGGGGCCACGAATGTCGCCGTCATGCCGAGCTCTTCGAGACGCTTGAACGTGTCCAGGTCCGGCCGGGGGGCCAGCGGCACGATGGGCACGATGGTCTCGAACGGGAGCTGGTCGCGTCCCGCTTCCGCTCGCAGCCGGCGCAACTCGGCCAACAGCTCCGGGACTTGTTCGACGGTGTGACCAGGGCTGATGTAGCCGTCGCACAACGTGGCGGCCCGACGGAGGGCGGCCGGGCTGGCCCCTCCGCAGTAGATCGGCACCGGCTGGTTCGGTATGGGCACCATGCGAACCTCGGGGAAGCTGAAGAATCGACCTTCATGGGAGACCCAGCCGCCCCGCCAGAGCTTCTGCAGCACCTCGATCATCTCATCGGCGCGCCGGCCCCGGGTGTGGTAGTCAACGCCGACCGCATCGAACTCGTCCTTGATCCATCCCACCCCGAAGCCGAGGGCGACGCGACCGTTGCTGATGAGCGCGAGCGTGCTGGTCGCCTTGGCCACCTCGAGCGGTGATCGAAGCGGGAGCACGTAGACCGACGTGGTGAAGCGGAGGCTGGTGGTCACCGCGGCCATCGCCCCGAACGACGACCAGACCTCCGGGTAGGGGGTGTCGGGCTCGTGGTTCATCCTCCCGTCTTCCGTGTAGGGATAGCGGGAGGTGGTGGTACGCGGAATGAAGAGGTGGTCGGCGTTGATGATCCCGTGAAAGCCCACCTCTTCCGCGAAACGGGCGATCGCTGTCAGCTGATCTGCTTCTGCCCAGGCGACGCTCTGCCAGAACTTCATGGGGATGCCGTCGCCCAGCGTCCAGGAACAAGCCGATCACCGACCCGCCCGACTGTGCGCCATTGACAGGCCATTAGCCCAGAACGATGCTGGGCTCCATGACCGTTATGGCAACGGATGGGCCATACATCGTCTCGGTAGACGACCATGTCATCGAACCGCCTTCGGCCTGGGAATCTCGCCTGCCGGCGAGACTGAGAGAACGCGGTCCCAGGGCATTCGAAGACGAAAAAGGCGTCTACTGGACCTTCGACGGGCACAGGTTGGCGGCCGGGGAATCGACATCGCTGGTCTCAGCGTGCGCCGGTATCCCGCTCGAAAAGCGGAGTGGAATTCACCATTGGGAGGATATCCGGCCCGGTTGTTTCGATCCGGTCGAACGGGTCAAGGACATGGACGAAGACGGGGTGATCGCCTCGCTGTGCTTCCCATCCCTGCCCGGTTTCGGAGGCACCCGGTTCAACTGCATCGAGGACAGGGAGCTGGGTCTCGCCTGCATCCGGGCGTACAACGACTTCCAGACCGACGAGTGGGCGGGCTCAGCCCGGGGACGGCTCTTCGCCATGGTGCTGCTCCCCTACTGGGATCCGCACCTGGCAGCAAAGGAGCTGCAGCGCACCCGGGCCAAGGGCGCGGTCGCGGTGGCGTTCAGCGAGAACCCCTTCCGCCAGGGCTTCCCGTCCATCCACGACCGGGACCGCTACTGGGATCCGGTCTTCGCCGCCGCCCAGGAGGCGGGCATGCCGCTGTGCATGCACTTCGGCTCTTCGTCCTGGGTCATCGACACCACCTCGCCGGACGCGCCCGGGCTGGTCCACTACGCGTGCACCCCGCTCAACTCGATGTCCGCACTCGTCGACTGGCTCGTCAGCGGCGTGTTCGAGCGTTTCCCGAACCTCCAGGTCGTCTTCTCCGAGAGCTACATCGGCTGGATCCCGTTCATCCTCGAGCACGCCGACTTGGGCTGGGAGCGCCACTTCGCCTGGACGTACGACCGTACCAAGCTCTCCCAGCGGCCCAGCGAGTACTTCCGCCAGAACGTGTCGGCCTGCCTCGTCTACGAGAGGCAGGGGGCCCGGCGCATCGAAGAGATCGGGGTCGACCGCGTCCTGGCCGAGGCCGACTACCCCCACTCCGACTGCCAATGGCCCAACACCCGCAAGCTGCTCGAGGAATACCTCCACCACCTCTCCGAAGCGGACCGGGCCAAGGTTCTCCGCACCAACGCGGAGAAGTTGTTCCACCTCGACCTGGGGTGACGACCGATCCTCGGGGCCAGGGAGCTCAGGACTCGATGCCCAGGTACCGCTCGTAGATCTCGTCAGGGTCGAGAGCACGGGCGTCGCCGGCGTGGACGACCTGCCCTTTGCTCAAGATGTACACGGTCTTGGCCAGATCCAGCGCCCGCTGTACGTACTGCTCGACGACGACCACGGACATCCCGTTGTCGACGAGCCGGGCCAGGGCCTGGTAGATCGTGTCGACGACGAGCGGCGCCAGTCCCAATGAGGCTTCGTCGACCAGGACCACTTCGGGGTGGGTCACGTAGGCACGGGACAGGGCGAGCATCTGCTGCTCGCCGCCGGAGAGACTCCCGGCCGTCTGCCGGAGGCGGCTGCCCAGGGCAGGAAAGAGCGCAGTCGCCTCGGCCACGGCCTCGTCCACCTGGCCCGTGCGAGCCTGGACGGTCAGGTTCTCGCGAACGGTGAGCGACGGGAAGATCCCCCGGCCCTCCGGGAGGTGGCAGATCCCGCGTCGGGCGAACTGGTAGGGGGGGCGGCCGGTCAGGTCGTGGCCGGAGAACTCGACCCGACCCGACCGTGGCTTGACGAACCCGGTGGCGGTGCGCAGCAGGGTGGTCTTGCCCGCCCCGTTGGGGCCGAGCAGCGCGACCACCTCTCCATCCCCGACCGCGAAGTCCACGTCGCGAAGCACGATCGATCCGCCGTATCCGGCCGTCACGGTATGCAAGGAGAGCATCGGACCTACTCCCTCGGCGCCGTGGGTTGGCGAGCGCCGTCGGAGGCAGCCTCGTCGCCGACGCCGGCGGCGACCGGCAGGGCATCCCCGAGGTAGGCGGCCCGGACCTCCTCCGACCGGTGCATCTGGTCGGGAGTCCCCTCGAAGATCATCGATCCGAAGTCGAGGACCGAGACGTAGGCGCACACCTGGCGGACCAGGGTCATGTCGTGCTCGACCAGGAGGATCCCGCACTGCCTTTCCTGCACCACCGCCTGGAGGACGCGGCCGAACTCCTCGGTCTCGCGAGCGTCGAGCCCCGACGACGGCTCGTCAAGGAGCAGGAGGTGGAACGGTCCGGCCAGAGTCCGGGCCAGCTCCACCAGCCGTCGCTGCCCTACCGGCAGCAGTCCGACCTGCTGGTCGGCGATGGGGCCCGTGCCCGTGAGGGCCAGCGCCTCCTCGGTAGCCCCGGCGAGCAGCCGGCCGGCCCGCCGGGAGGCGACGAGCTGGGTGAACGGATTGGCGCCGGCCATCGTCGCCTCCCGTCCGAGAGCCACGTTCTGCCGGACGGTCAGGCTGTTGAACAGCTCGGGCCGCTGGAACGTCCGCCCCAGCCCGCGTCGGGCCCGTCGCGCCGGACCGTCGTGGGTCACGTCGACCCCGTCCAGAACGATCCGACCGGAGCTGGGCCGGATCAACCCGCTGCACGCGTTGAACGTGGTGGTCTTGCCCGCCCCGTTGGGACCCACCAGACCGGTGGTGGTCCCCGCCGGCGCCCTCAGGCTGATGTGATCGACCGCCCGGACACCGCCGAAACGAACCGACAGGTCCCGGACCACCAGGCCCTCGCCGGCCACCGGCCCGGCCCGTCGTCCCGGGCTGGTGCCGTCGCCGCCTGACCGCGCCGCCGCGGCGGTGGGCCCGACCGCCGCGGGCGCCGCGCTGGCTGCCGCCGGTGCCACGCTGGCCTCCGCCGGCGCCACCCCGGCTGCCGCGGGCGCCACCCCGGCGGCGGGAACGGCCGGCGCAACCGCCGGTGCAGGTCGCTTTCGGCCGCCGAGCCGGTCCAGGAACCTCCGGACCACCTCGGGCGTGGTGCCGCGCTGAACGCCGTAGGCAGCCGTGGCCGCGGCCACGCCGAACAGCAGCTGCAGATAGGTGCTCGTGTTGGCCCCCGTGATGTAGCCCGGGATAACCGCGTAGCCCACGGCGGCGACCACCGCGAACCACGGCTCTCCCATGGTGATGATCACCACCAGGGCCACCAGGGTCAGCGAGCTGAACGCCTCGAAGTAGGAGCCGACGGCAAAGTGGTACAGCATCCCGGTCAGGGCTCCGGCCAGCGACGCCATCGCGCTGGCGATGCAAAAGACGATCACCTTCAACACGCTCGAGGTCGCGCCCTGGGTCTCCAGCGCCAGGGGCGAGTCGGACAGGCCCTCGAGGAGCCGGCCGAGGCGCCCGCTGCTGATCGCGGTCACGGTCACCACCACCAGCACCATGATCACCAACACCAGGTAGTAAAAGCCCTTGTCCGTGGACAGGTTCCACCCGCCCAGAGACACCTGCGGCCGCGGATCTGCGATCCCCAGCGTCGAGCTTCCGAACATGAACTCGCGCGTGTAGAAGACCCCTTGGACCAGGATCCCGAAGCCCAGCGTCGCCAACGCCAGGAACACGCCCGACACCCGGACGGCGGGGATGGCGATCAAGGCGCCGACCGGCACGGCGACCAGCGTGGCCAGCACGATCGCCAGCAGCCACGGCAGCCCGTAGCTCGTGGTGAAGTGCCCGAACGCCGCCGCCCCGACGGCGGCGAAGGCCAGATGGCAGAGCGAGATCTGCCCGGACCGCCGAACCAGCAAGCCGAGCGAGAGAAACAGGATCATGTCGATCAGGGCTGCGGTCCACACCGTCACCTTGGTGGCCTGGACGATGGGCACGATGGCCAGCAGCCCGATGGCAACCACCCCCGCCGACAGCCGTATCCGAGCGGGTGCGTGGTAGGTGCGGCGGGCCTGCATCTGGGCGGCCAGCCGTCGCTGGACCAGACGCCCTCGGGGCATGACGATCAGGACCACGAACAGGACGATGAACGGGAGGCTGGGCGGCAGGCCGCCCATCCAGCTGATCGTGGCCGAGTACTTGTCCATCAGCGCCCCGCCCACGCCGATCAGCAACCCGCCGGCGAAGGTGAGCGGCAGGTTGGTGAAGTAGCCGATCGCCGCGGCACCGAAGGCGGCGAACACTGCGGTGGTCAGCGTCACGCCGTCGAGGGGTTGGCTGGCGGCCAGCATGAGGCCGGCCACCGACGCGAACACCGTCCCGATGATCCAGGCCCAGCGCCGCACCCGCACCGGATCGTCACCGCTCATCGACACCAGCTGGTGGTTGTCGACCACGCCCCGCATGACGATCCCGAGACGCACGGATCGGAAGAACCAGTAGAGGACCCCCGTGGCCGCCAACGAGAACAGAAACAGGATGATCTGCTCCCAGGTGACATTGACGCCCAGCATCCGCACCGTCGACTGGGGCAGGAAGTGGGGGAACGTCGGCGGGTTCGCCTGGTGCCACAGCGATCCCAGGGATTCCACGATAAGGATCAGCCCGACCGTCGCCACCACCTTGATCGTCTCGCTCGCCCCGTCCAGCGACCTGGCCAGCAGCTCCAGACCCAAGCCCAACAGTGGCGCGAACACGCCCAGGCAGATGACGGCCGCCACCGGCCAGGCCAGCCCGTGCTCGGTATGCAGAAAATAGAACAGGAACGCGTCGAGGCAGGCGATCGACCCGTAGCCGAAGTTGAAGATGCCCGAGGTCTTGTAGGTGAGAACCAGCCCGGTGCCCGCCAGGCCGTAGACGGCGCCGGTAGCCAGACCGATGACGATGAACGGAAGGAATTCGTGCACGGAACTCGGCTTCTCCCCTCCCCGGTCGGGCCCCTGCCCCGGAAGGTAGGATTCCAGAGGCGAGCATGACCGTAACTCAGTGAGCGCCTACTCTGCAAGCGGGGACACGAGGAGGAGGTGGGCAATGGAGGATGTAGCCATCATTGGGGTCGGCATTCACCCATTCGGGCGGTTCGGTCCCGAAGCCCGCCATCGAGATGGGAGCGGAGGCCGTGCGCCACGCCTGCGCCGACGCCGGCATCACCTGGCCGGACGTTCAGTTCGCTTACGGCGGCAGCTACGAGGTGGACAATCCCGATGCGATGCTGGCGCTCCTCGGCTTGACCGGCATCCCCTTCATGGACGTCTACAACGGCTGCGCAACCGCGGCCACGGCACTGGAGCTGACCGCCGAGGCCATCCAGGCGGGCAGGTACGACATCGGGGTCGCGGTAGGGATGGACAAGCACCTTCCCGGGGCCTTCACCGCCGACCCGGCGGTGATCGGCGTGCCCGGTTGGTACGCGGAAGTCGGGCAGTTCCTCACCACCAAGTTCTTCGGCATGAAGATCAACCGGTACATGCACGACCACGGCGTCCCGGCCGAGACGCTGGCCAAAGTGGCGGCCAAGAACTACCGCAACGGTGCCCTCAACCCGAACGCCTTCCGGCGCAAGCCGCTCTCCGAGGAACAGATCCTCGGCTCCCGGGTGCTCAACCACCCCTTGACCCAGTACATGTTCTGCGCACCCGACGAAGGCGCGGCCGCAGCTGTCCTGTGTCGGGCCGACCTCGCCCGGCGCTACACGACCAAGCCGATCTACCTCCGAGCGACCGCTCTGCGCACCCGCCGGTACGGCGCCTACGAGGTGCACAGCACGTGGGCAGCCGTCGACGAGGACCAGGCGCCCACCGTCTACGCCTCCCGTGCCGCCTACGAGACGGCTGGTATCGGACCGGAGGATGTGGACGTGGTGCAGCTGCAGGACACCGACGCGGGGGCGGAGGTCATCCACATGGCCGAGAACGGCTTCTGCGCCGACGGCGACCAGCCCAAGCTGGTGGCCGACGGAGCGACCGAGATCGGCGGCCCGCTCCCCATCAACACCGATGGCGGCCTCATCGCCAACGGCGAACCCATCGGGGCTTCGGGGCTACGACAGGTTCACGAGCTCGTCCACCAACTTCGGGGGAGCGCGGAGGACCGGCAGTTACCGGGCCGCCCCCGGGTCGGCTACGCGCAGCTCTACGGAGCTCCGGGTACCGCCGCGGTTTCGATCCTGACGGCCTGACTGTTCCCTTCAGTCATCCGTCTCGATGTACCCGATTTGGGTACCGACGCTGTAGGTCTCGCCCGGCGTCGCCGTCCAGTGGACGAGACCCGAGGTCGGGGCCGGGACTTCCGTCTCCACCTTGTCGGTTTCGAGACAGAAGAGCGGTTCCCCGTCGCTGGCCTTCTCCCCGTCCTCGACAATCCACGACACGACGGTTCCCTCGTGCATGGCGGTCGACACCTTGGGAATGCGGACCGGGAAATCGGCCATCAGCCCCCGACCCCGACCGCCGTGTCCCTCAAGGTGCGGCGTGCGGCATCGACGACGTCGGTCGCGCTCGGAAACGCCGTGCTCTCCAGGGTGGAAGCGGACGGGATGGGCACGAATCCGGCGCCCACCCGCTCCACCGGCGCCGCCAGCCGGCCGAACAGCTCGTGGCTGATGGTGGCGGCGACCTCGGCGCCGGGGCCGGCGAACCTGGTCGCGTTGTGCACGACGACGGCGCGCCGCGTCTTCGACACCGACTCGAGCACCCGCGGCACATCCAGCGGTACCAGCGTCCGAAGGTCGATGACTTCCACGCTCACGCCGTGCTGCTCCAGCGTCGACGCCGCGGCCAACGAGGTCGGCATGCCCAGCCCGTAGCTGACGATGGTGACGTCGTTCCCGGGGCGGCTCACCGCGGCTTCTCCGAAGGGGACGGTGAACTCTTCGACCGGCACCGGACCGCGGCGACCGTAGAGGGCCCCGCACTCCATGAACAGGACCGGGTCGTCGTCGAAGATGGCGGTGGTGAGCATCCCCTTGGCGTCGGCGGGCGTGCTCGGGATCGCCACCTTCAGTCCCGGGATGTGCATGAACCACGCCTCGAGCGACTGCGAGTGCGTGGCTCCGGTCCCCATGTTCATGCCGCCGAGCACGGTGGTCCGGATGGTGATGGGCGCGGTGGTGCGCCCAGCGGTCATGAAACGAACTTTGGCGGCGTGGTTCAGGATCTGATCGAGGGCGATGCCGATGAAATCCATGATCATGATCTCGGCGACGGCTCGGTAACCGTTGAGACCTGCGCCCACCGCGGCGCCGGCGATCGCCGCCTCGGAAATCGGCGTGTCCCGGACCCGTCGGTCTCCGTACTTGGACGACAGACCCATGGTCACGCCGACGATCCCGCCACCGGGGTCGGCGATGTCCTCCCCCAGAAGCACGACCCGCTCATCCCTGGCCAGCGCCTGATCCAAGGCGAGGTTGATGGCCTCGCCCATCGTCATCTCTCGTTCTGCCACGTGTCCTCCCGTCTCACTGGTGCCCGGGTCGCGTGCCTCACACCGGTATGTTCCTGAGGTCCTCGTAGACGGACGCTCTCAGGTCCTCCGGCGACGGGGCAGGAACGCTGGCGACCTCCCTTACTGCCTCGTCCACGGTTCGCAAGGCCGCCTCTTCGATGGCGACGATGTCCTGCTCGCTGCACACACCGCTCGACAGAAGCTTCTGGCGATAGGCCGGTACCGGGTCATGACCCTTGGCCTCATCCAACTGTTCCTTGGGGATGTAGCGCATGTCGTCACCGATGCCATGGCCGGAGAATCGGAACGTCACGCATTCGACCAGGGTGGGGCCTCCACCGGACCGGGCCCGATCGACCGCCTGGCGCAGGGCGTCGAACACCTCGTCCGGATCGTTACCGTCCACCCGGATGCCGGGCATGTCGTAGCCCAGCGCCCGATCCGCCACCTTCCCGATCTTCATCGTCAATTCGATCGGTGTCATCTCCGCATAGCGGTTGTTCTGGCAGACGAGAACCAGAGGCAGGTTCCACACCGCGGCCATGTTGGCCGCCTCGTGGAAGGACCCGGTGTTGGTGGCTCCGTCACCGAAGCACACCGCCGTCACCCGGTCGGATTGGTCCAGCTGCGTCGTCAGGGCCACTCCGACCGCCACCGGGATCCCGGCGCCGACGATGCCCGTGGACAGCATCACCCCGTGCTCCGGGCTGGCGATGTGCATCGTGCCGCCCCGACCTCGATCGGGGGCCGTCTCCTTCCCCAGGATGGTGGCCAGAAGCTCGGCCAGCGGCACCCCCTTGCCGATGTGATCGTGTACGCCCGCGATAGGTGGTCACCAGCTGGTCGGTGTCGCGGAGCGCTTCGCCCACCGCGGCCGCAATCGCCTCCTGGCCGCGGTGCGGGTAGTAGATGGCAATGAACTCCCCCGTGCCGATGCCTTTCATGATGCGCTCGTCCGTGGCCTTCATGACCGTCATGAGCTCGTACATGCGGCGTCGCACGTCGGCCGGCGGCGTCGGCCCAGCGGGTGAAGTCGTTGGCATGGCGTCCCCCCTCGTCAGGGCATCGAGGGCAGGTTGTACTGCGACAGGCGCCACTGCGAGCGATGCTGCCAGCCTCCGCCGATGCCGGGCGTGCTGTTCCAACCCGGCTGGCTGAAGAACCAGGCCGCCATGTCGTTTCCGGCGATGGGAAAGCCCTCCGGGAAGAGGCAGGTGACGACGCGCTTCTCGAAGCGCCAGCCTCGAGGTGTACGCACCACGTCGTCGTCATAAGTGCCGCTCAGGCACGGATTGAGCCCCTCGACGATGAGGAAGTACGAATGCGCCTTGGCTCGGTCGCCGTCCACCGCGACGTACTGGTTGGCCTGAATGTGGAAGCGCCCGCTGAAGCGGGGGGAGGTGTCCTGCGCATAGGAGATCAAGGCTTCCCGTCCCTTGAGGACCGGGCCGCCGCCCTCCCAGTAGGTGCCGTCCTCGATAAACACATCCGCCCACCCGTGAAAATCCTGGTTGTCCCAGGTGTGGCCATACCGGTACATGAGCTGCCGGATCTCGTCTCGGTCTACGAGCTGGCGGATCTCGTCGTCTGACACCGAAGGCATCCTCATTCCCTCCTGAGACATCCGTGGTCTGAGTCGAGCACGGTAACCAAGTGTGCAAGTTGCGCAGTTGAACGGAACCGTCGCCATCGGTCCCCGCTTGCGAGGCAGCCGGTGGAAACGGAGCGTTCACCCAACGGTAGTGTGCTCCAGCAGCACTTCCGCTGGCCGGGGGTAGAGCTCGGGTGCGTTCGCCTGGAAATACGCCTCGGCCACGGTCGTCGGAGCTCCCGGCTCCCCGATGTACCGGGCGAACTTCTGCCCCTCGTAGGCGGCCGTGGCGAACGGCCGGGCGGCGAGCGCGTCACCGATGGTGTACAGCTGCGGGACCTTTCCCTCCAACTGCTTCGACAGCGAGTTCAACGGAACTCGACCGGTACACAGCACGACCGCATCCACCGCCTCGACGGTCCGCTCCTCGTCGCTGAACACGTCGAAGAGCACGACGGTGTGATCGTCGATTCTCCTGATGGAGGTGGTGGGGGAAAAGGTGACACCAGCGGCCTTCAAGCGTTCGACGACCGGCCGGTTCTCACCGGTGTTGACCAGACTGAGCGACACGGGCGAGAACTCCGGCGACAGGTAGTCGACCGCGGCACCCTGAGTGGCCAGCAGCTCGGCGATCCCGCTGCTGGCATGCAGCCCCTCGCCGTCCAGCAGCAGGACGCGCCCAGATGGGCGAACGCCATCGACGAGGATCTCCTCCGGTCGGTACACGAAGTCGCGCTCGTATCCGGGGATGTCCTGGTCGCGGAACCCGCTGCGCCCGCTCGGCGAGTACCGGGCTCCGGTGGCGACGATGACGGCGTCGGGATTCCGGGCCAGCACCGCGTCGGCCGTGGCTTCGGTCTCCAGGTTGATCGTTACGCCGAGCCGGCGCAGCTCTCGCTCCCACCACTCCACGCTCTTCAGGATGAAGTCGCGGGAGGGGAGGCTCGCCCACAGCGCCAAGGCGCCCCCGAGGCGATCCCGGGCTTCGAGCAGGGTGACGTCGTGGCCCTTCAGCGCGCTCACCCGCGCCGCTTCCAGGCCGCCGGGACCACCGCCGAGGACCAGGACCGTTGCTGGCTCGGGGGCAGGCGTGAACGTGTCCACCCCCCACAGCCGCTCCCGATAGCTGGCGGGGTTGATGGCGCAGCCGGCGGCGCCACGGGAGAGTCCCTCCAAACACCAGTTGCAGGCGATGCAGGTGCGACTCCGCTCCTCCTTGCCCTCGTACGCGTTCTTCACCAGCTCGGGTTCGGCGATCAGCGCCCGAGCCGCCCCCACCATGTCAACCAGGCCGGCGGCGATGGCGGCCTCCCCGTCGGCCACGGTGGCCAGCCGACCGAGGACGCTCAAAACGGGGACGTCCCCGGCCGCGCTCCGGACCGCCTCCACGTACGGCCGGTAGGGCTGGGGGGGAATCAGGGCGGGCGGCATGCCGAGATGCAGGTGGTGCGGTTCGACGGCGACGTCGAGGTCGACGAAGTCCACCAGGTCTTCTCGGCAGATCCGGGACAGGATCTCCCGGGCGCCGGCGGTGTCGTAGCCGCCGGGGAGGAGCTCGTCGCAGTTGAGGCGCATGCCCACGGCCAGGCCGTCGCCCGCTCCGCTGCGCATGGCCTCGAGGCACTCGACCACGAAGCGCATCCGGTTCTCCAAGCTCCCCCCGTACTCATCGCTGCGGTTGTTGAAGTAGGGGGAGGTGAAATGCTCGGCGATGGCACCGTGCCCGGCATGCATCATCACCCCGTCGTAGCCGGCCTGGCGAAGGTGGAGGGCCGACAATCGGTGGGCATTCACCATGATCCCGATTTCGTCCTTCCCCATCTCGTGGGTGGAGTGGTAGTGGCCGGCCCACTCGTACTGGGCCGAAGACGCGGCGAGAGCCGGGGCGGGAGGACTCAGGGGCTGCCACCACCCGCTGACCCCCCACCAGTACCAGATCTCCCCAAAGACCTTCCCGCCGGCCTGGTGAACCGCGTCGGCCATGGCGCGGAAGGCGGGGACGTTTTCCTCCGAGTATGGCGATGCCTGGAAGGCCGACCCGCGGTCATGGACGGTGAGGCTGTTCACGACGAGCCCGCAGCCGCCGCCTCTCACCCGCTCGACGCTGTAGGCGGGGAACTCGTTCGAGGGCTTGGTTCCGACGGTGAGACCGACACCGTGGGGAGCAAAATAGAAACGGTTCGGAATCTCCACGGGCCCGAGCCTTATTGGGCTAAAGACGCGCGGATACGTGGGGTGCGCAGCCATGGAAAACCTCATTTCCCGGTGCCAGACCGAGCTGTCCGGCCCCTCCCTCAGCCGGTGTCTACCACCTTTTGTCATTGCCTTGTCATTGCCGGACGGGCGGTACGGGAGGAGGGATCGCGCCCCGGCGACGGGAGGTGGGACACCTCGGAGTGGCGCCACCCCTCGGTATAGTTGAGCGAATGGCGAGGTCTGAGTCACCGACGACCGGCGAGGCGATCAGCCACCCGGCATCGGTAGACAATTGGCGGAAACCGGACCAGATTTTTCGCTCGAACCTGAGCCAACAGATTACCGAGGGGCTTCGCGACGACATCGTCCACGGGCGAATCCCGGCCGGCACCCACCTGGTCCAGGATGAGCTGTGTGAGCGGTTCGGCACCAGCCGCATGCCGGTGCGGGACGCCCTGCGCCAACTGACGCACGAGGGCCTGCTCCAGCAACAGGGCCACCAGCGCGTCGTGGTCCCCCTGGGTGGCGAGGATCTCGAGGAGGTCAACACGCTCGTGGCCGTCCTGCACGGCTGGGCCGCGGGACGGGCTGCGGCCATGGCGTCAGACGCCGAACTGGCCGACCTCGACCGGATCTACGAGGCCGAGCTCGAGACCGACGACCCCTACACCTTCGGGCGTCTCGCCATGGAGCTCCACCGCAGGATCAATTACCTGGCCCACTCCCCGCGTCTCATTCGCACCCTGGTTGCGTTCCAGCAGACGGCACCCCGGACGATGCCCTTCTACGTTCCCGACCAGATGACCGCGAGCAGGCACCAGCACGGGGAGATCATCGAAGCGATCCGCGCCCGCGACTCCGAGCGAGCGGAGCACCTGACCCGGGAGCACACCCTGCAGTCGGTGGCCCTGCTCATGCAGTCCCTGGAGGGCCACGACCGTTAGGGGCCGGGGCCGATGGCGGCCCGTGCCCCGGGTTGGGGTGCCGTCCTCCGCCGGTGATTCGCTTGACGGGACTTTCCGTATACAGGATACTGCAGCCGGTCCAGGGGAAATCGGGGGTGTCTGTTGTCAGATGTCATAGCCTTCCATGGGTCGCCCGCTGCGACGGTCGTCGATCCGCCGACGGTCGTGCGGGTGGAACTCGGGGCGCTGCGGCCCGGAGTGCAGCTGCGCCACGGCCGGGTCGATCGTGACCACTTGGACGCGATCATGCTTTCTGAAAGCACGTGGCCGCCTGTCATGGTCCGCCGAAGCGACCACAGCATCGTCGACGGCCACTACCGGTATCTCGCCGCGTCCCAGCTCGGCCACAGTCACATCGACTGTGTGTACTTCGAGGGAGGTGGCGACTCGGCATTCCTGGAGGCTCTGCGCTGCAACCGCGATCACGGCCTCCCCCTCTCGCGCCGGGATCGCGAGGCGGCGGCGCGGCAGGTGCTGGGGCTCCATCCGGAGTGGTCCGACCGCCGGATCGGCGAGACGTGCGGCCTGGCGCCGGGGACGATCGCACGCCTACGCCCGACCGCCGAGTGTTCATCTGACCAAGCTGGGCGGTTGAACGTGCGCCTCGGTCGCGACGGGCGACGGCGTCCCGTCGATCCTCAGGCGTCGCGGGAGAGAATCGTGCACGCCTTGCGCGCCGAACCCGAGCGATCCCTCCGGGACATCGCGCGCCGCACGGGAACCTCACCGGCGACGGTGCGTGCGGTCAAGGCCCGGCACGACCAGATGGCCGACGATTTCGGCGCTTCGGTGGCGAATGGGACGCCGGCGGCGTCACCGCCGGTCAGTTGGATCTCCGATGCCGCGCTCCATTCCACGGCTGAGGCCGACGCCTTCGCGGAATGGTTCAGGCTCACGGACATCACCGACGAATGGCGCACCCACGTGCACGCCATCCCGATCAGCCGGGTCTACGAGGTGGCCGACGAGGCCCGGCGCCGGGCGGCGGAATGGCTGGCCGTGGCGTCAGTCGTCGAGGAGCGCGTCCGGGGCCGGCATTCGGGCCGTCGCTCGGTCGGAGCCTGAGCCCACCGACACTGCTCGGCCCGCCGGGGACGTCCCGGTTGCGCGCCGGTTCTCCGTCCCAGGCGTCGCCGGCTGACCGGCCTCAGCGACCCTGCGGGGTCAGCAGGCTCCGGGCGTTGTCGTGCACGATTCTCTGCACAGTCTCGGCATCGAACCCGCCCAGCGCGTCGTCGATGAACGTGGACGGTTCGGCGAGACCATCCGTGTGCGGGAAGTCCGAGCCAAACAGGATGCGGTCGGAACCGACCGCTTCTGCCAAGGCGGCGATGTCCTCGTCTTCGAACGGGGCCACCCACACGTGGGTGCGAAACGTGTCAATGGGATGCTCGGCGAGATCCCCCTGGCCGGCTCGCTCGAAGTTCCGCAGGAGGTCGGGCACCCACGCGCACCCCAGCTCGACGGTGCCCACCCGCAGACTCGGAAACCGCTCGAACAGCTTTCCGTAGATCAGCGTGGCGATCGTGTCGTGAATCGGTCGGTCGTTGCCGGCGATGATCCGATGCAACGGCGGGATGTGACGGGCCGGAAGGTTCACGTTGCCCCACCCCCACACCTTGCCCAGCTCGTAGCGGTAGGAGTCGTCACTGGCGTGGAACACCACCGGGATGTCCGCTTCCGCGACCCTCGTCCAGAAGCCGTTGAACAGTCGGTCTGCCGGTGAGCGGCCGGCGACGGGACCTGGGCGCAGGTGGACCACCCGGGCGCCGCGGCCGAGCACGAACTCGAGCTCCTCGACGGCGAGGAAGGGGTCCAGTAGGGACAGCAAGGGCACCGCGTAGATGCGGTCCTGGTGATTGAAGCCCCAGTCCTCGTCCAGCCAGAGGTTGAAAGCGTGCAGATTGGCGTACGTCATCTCGACGTCGTCGGCCAGCAGCGGCTCGACGCTGACACCAAGGGTGGGGAAGAGCATGGTGGCCTCGAGGCCCTGCCGGTCCATGACGGCCAGACGAGCGTCTCGCTCGCGGTACTCCGGCCGGATGGGCTCCAGGTCCTCGCGCCTCTGGCGGACGACACTGGCGTCGCCTTGGGACAGGCCTCCCGCTCGCCCCACCCGACGAAACGTCTGGTCGGCGCCGAGGTACCGGTTCATCCGGTCTGCGAAGACCAATCTCCTCCCGCCGCCGTCGCTCATGTCCACCCAGCGCGGAGCCCGGTGGGCCAGTCGCGGATCCATGTGCCGGAGAAATGCGTCCTCGGCTTCGTAATAGTGATTATCCGCATCGAATAGCCGATAACCCAGCTCGGCAACGCGCCCCGCCGCGGCGTCTCCCGTCGCCTGCATGGTCGCCACCTCCTTAATTCGCTTCCCTCACTTATACCAGCAGGGTCGGCGCAGGCGTGGTGTGCAATCCGAAACTACCCTGACCGCATGGCGCGAGTACCAGAACTCCCCTACCCGCCGACCATGCCCGAGGTGGTTTGGCGCGCTGGCGCGGAAGTTCGGCGACACCGATTTCATCGTGCTGCCCGACCGGCGTATTTCGTTCCACGACGCCGAGGCGGCGTCGCGGCGCCTGGCCAAGCACCTCCTGGCTGCGGGCGCCGGGAAGGGAAGCCGTATTGGCATCCACCTGGCAACCGGTCCGGAGTGGGCCGTGGCCTTGATGGCGGTCGGCAGGATCGGCGCGCTCGGCCATGCCGTTCAGCACCCTGTATCGACCGGCCGAGCTGCAAAAGGCGATGCGTATCGGAGACGTGGCCATTCTGCTGGCATCGCCCACCATGCTCGGCAAGGACCACGAATCCTTCCTCGAAGCCGCCATTCCCGGCCTCGAGTCGGCTCCATCCCACCAACTCCGGCTCTCGGCACTGCCCCACCTGCGCTCCGTTCGCCTTCTTGGTCAGACCACCCGCCCGTGGGCGGGGCACTTCGACGTTTCCGCCGAAAACCCCGGCGAAGCGGTCGACGGGATCGACGACGCTCTCCTCGGGGCGATCGAAGCCGAGGTCCATCCCGCCGATGTCCTCTTGGTCGTCTTCACGTCCGGCACGACCGCCGACCCCAAAGGTGTCATGCACAGCCACGGGACGGTGCTGCGCAAGACCGCCCCGGCAGTGGGCGCCGGCATGGACGCCACCTTCCCGGGACGGGTGCTCAACTACATGCCCTTCTTCTGGATCGGCGGTCTCCAGAACGTCGCTGGGGCCCTCCAGAGTGGGGCCGCCGTCCTGACCCTGGAACGGTTGGAGGCGGCCGGCGCCATCGCGCTGGCCCAGCGCGAGAAGGCCACCAGCGTGAATGGCAACGCCACCACGTTGCAGGCGCTCCTCGGGTCCTCCGGCATTCCCGGGCTCGAGCATCTGCAGCCGACGATGTCCGGCCTGTCCGGCCCCCACCTGCCCAAGAGACCATGGGAAGGGGGACGGAGCAGCCGGGGCCACGACCCGACGGCCCTGGGAATGACCGAGACCCTCGGGGCATGGGCGGGGATCGACGGGTTCGACATCCGGGTCGTCGACCCGGACACCGATCAGGAGGTCGCTTCCGGCGAAGAGGGAGAGTTCCTGGTCCGCGGCTACAGCCTCATGCAGGGGCTGTACAAGCGCGAGCGCGAAGACGTCTTCACTCCCGATGGCTTCTATCGGACGGGCGACATCGGCTATCTGGAGGACGGGTTGGTCTACTTCCGCGGCCGGGTCACGGAAATGATCAAGACTAAAGGCGCCAATGTCGCCCCGGCCGAGGTCCAAGCCGTGCTCGACGGCTGCCCGGCCGTGCGGGTGTCGTTTGTCGTCGGGCTGCCCCACGACCAGTACGGACAGGAGGTCGCCGCCGCCCTCGTCGCCGAGGACGGGCGCCGGATCGACGTCGAAGACGTCCTCGGGCAGTGCCGCCGGGCGCTCTCCTCCTTCAAGGTGCCGACGTTCGTGCACGTGCTCGGCGAAGACGAGGTCCCGTGGCTCGCCAGCAGCAAGGTCGACAAGCGAGCCATCGCGGTTGTCCTGGAGCAGCGCCGCCGAGCAACCGTCAGCTCGCAGCAATAGCACCCAACGCGTCGGCGCGTTCCCGCTCGGACATCCCTTCCAACCGGGCCACGCCTCGCTCGGTGACCACGATGTCGACCGCCGAAGCGGGAGCGGTGACCACTGACCCCTCACCCAGCCGGGTCACGATCCGGCTGGATGGAACGGCGACGACCCGGATTCCGCCGACCGAATAGGACGCGGCTTCGGCGAAATCCAGGCTCCCGCCGATCCCGGAGATCTGCCGGCCCTTCACCATCTCCGCGTTCACCTGTCCGGCCAGGTCCACCTCGACCGCGGAGTTCACCGAAACCAGACGCTCCAAGCTGCTCAATCGAATTGCCGAGTGGGCGACGGTCGAGGGGAACACGCCGACACACGGATTGTCGTCGGCGAACTCCATCAACCGCGACGTCCCGAGCAGGTCGGGCGAGCTGATCGTCGGCTGATCCTGAGGGTCGAGGTCGAGCAGGTCCTTTTCGGCCAGCTCCACCATCCCGTCACACCCCATCCCTGCGAACCGCAGATCGCCCACCCCACGCTCGGCGAGCTCGTGGACGAAAGCTTCTGGTATCCGCCCAATCCCCACCTGCAGGACGGGCCGCTCGGGCAGCAGGTCGATGAGGTGAGCGGCGATGGCCCGACTCGTCTCGTCCGCCGTCGGGCCCTCGTAGACCGGCATCGGGCTCGTGCTCTCGCACAGGAGATCCAACCGAGACGTGTGCACCATGCTCTGACCCCCGGTGCGGGGCATGGCCGGATCGATCTCTGCGATCTTCAGGCGGGCCGTGTCCAGCGCGGCCATCACATAACTTCCCGACGGCCCCAGGCTGCACCAGCCGTGCCGGTCGGGCGGTGTCGCCCGTACCAGGGCGACCTCCGGCCCCAACCCGGCCAGCAGCTTTGCCACCCGGAAGGCCCGCAGAGGTATGTAGTCCATGAGCCCTGCGGCCAGATACTCGTGGCAAGGCGGGGTCGGGTGCCAGGTTCGCCAGCCCAGATCTCCACGTCCGACCGCGGCCAACACCACGGACGGATCGAGGACGAGCCCGCTCAGCAGTGTCCAGTTTCTCCCGGCCGATCCGTGGGCCAGAGCCCCCAGCAGCGACGTCGGCGTGCCGCAGGCGGGGGACACGACGATTCTCGAGCCCGTCGGAATCTCGTCCACGGCGCGGGCCGCAGGGATCACCCCACCCGGCATCGGACTCCCGCGGCACCAGACACAGGGCTTTCTCTACCATCCTGCGTCTCCGAGGCTCAACGTGGTGGGCAACGGACCGTCGATAGTGTGCTGGCAAAAGGCGATCCCTGTGCTCAGTTCAGCTCGATGATCACCCGTGACGGAGAGACCGTGACCGACCCAGACAGTCAAGGCAAGGGACCCCTTCACGGGGTCCGGGTGATCGAGCTGGCGAACTTCGTCAGCGGCCCTCTGGCGACGATGATGCTGAGCGACCTCGGTGCGGACGTGATGAAGGTTGAACCGCCCGGTGGTGACCCCATGCGACGCTTCGGCCGCTCGGGCCGCCCGCTCAGCCCGCTGTATGTCAACTCGAACCGGGGCAAGGGAGGGCTGTTCCTCGATCTCAAGGAGCCATCCGAACGGGACGAGCTGTTGCGGCTGGTCGACGACGCCGATGTTGTGGTCAACAACTGGCGTCCGTCCGTGGCCCCTCGCCTGGGCCTCGGCGACGACGAGCTGGTCGCCCGGAACCGGCGGCTCATCCGGATCTACCTGACCGGCTTCGGCGCTGCAGGACCGAGGGCGGACATGCCCGTCTACGACGGGATCGTGCAGGCTCATCTCGGCTCCGCCCAGACCTCGCCGCCGGCGATCGCCCCGTCCTATGTGATCGACAAGACGGCGGCGACCATGGTCGTACAGGCCGCCCTCGCCGCGCTGTTCGCCCGCGAGCGCGGCGAGGCGGCGCAGCGCATCGATCTGTCGCTCCTCGACGCGGGGGCCTACGTCAACTTTCTCGACCTCATGGCGAATCGGACCTTCGTCGAGGGCCAGCCCGAAGAGGCCTCCTACCGGCAAGGCGCGGCGGCGCGGGCTATTCGCGCCGCCGACGGCTGGCTTCTCGTGGCGCCGGTCACCGCCCACCAGGTGCGCCGAGCCTGTGAAGTCATCGGGAATCCTGCGCTGGCCGACACGGTGCTGGCCATGACCGACGCCACGGCCATGACCACCCGCCTGCTGAGCGCCCTCGAAGCGGAGACGCAGAACGGGACCGTCGACCACTGGGTCGATGCGTTTGTCGGGAGCGATGTCCCGGCTGGCCCCTGTCTGAGCATCGACCAGCACCTCTCCGACGAACAGGTCCGGCACAACCATCTCTACGAGGTCATGGAGTGGGAGGGGGCGGGACGGGTGCGATGCGTCCGCTACCCGGCCCGCTTTTCCAGTTGGGGTGAGCTGTGGCCGGTCGGCGGTCCGCCCGCCCAGGTCGCCCGCAACGCTCCACGATCCCGCTCGGCCAGGACCTCCCCGTGAGCGCCGCGCCCGCGGGTGGCACCCGTCGCTGCCGAAGGCGGTGACCCGGCAACCCAGGAGCTCCTCGCCACGGTCCCCGACGCGGCGGGCTCCAACTTCTTCCGCACCCTCGTCCACCATCCGCGGATCTTCAAACGCTGGGTGAAATACGGCAGCGTGCTGCTCGAGGGCGCACTGCCCCCTCGTGACCGGGAGCTGCTCATCCTCCGCACGATCCACCACACCCAGTGCGAGTACGTGTGGGCGCATCATGTGCCCATCGCCTTGCAGACCGGTTTGAGCCGGGAGGAGATCGCCCGCGTCCGTGAGGCGTCCTCGCCGGACGCGGGGTCGACCTTCGACGCCGCCCTGCTCGTCGCGGTCGACGAGCTCGTCGACGATTGCCAGATCAATGACTCAACCTGGGAGACGCTCGCCCGGGGCTACGAGGAGCCGCAGCTGATCGAGGTGCCGATGGTCGCCGGCGTCTTCCTGGCGATGGGCTTCACCTTGAACAGCCTCGGGGTCGAGGTC
The DNA here is from genome assembly GCA_963757175.1 of uncultured Actinomycetota bacterium. GTDB lineage: Bacteria > Actinomycetota > Acidimicrobiia > Acidimicrobiales > Palsa-688 > CAVWQR01. The sequence continues at coordinate 281,530 of CAVWQR010000001.1, forward strand.
GAGGCCGACCGCCCGTCATCACGCGACGCCGGAGGTCGCTGACGACACCCGAAGGAGCATCTCGGTGGTGGCCTCCGGTTCCGTGATCATGAGGTCGTGGCCGGCGTCGATCCTCCAGAGCCGGTCCGCCGACCGGGCTCCTTCCATACGATCCTCGTCTCCTCGGATGCGGCTCGGCGTGATGATCACGGTCTGGGGGACGGCCTGAACCGCCGCCTGGTTGGGAAGGCTGATCGGCTGGGCGAAAGCCTTCCACGGGTGGGGGGACAGCCTGGCCGCCATCCAGTCCCGGTCGCCCCGGTCGGTGACGCCCATCAGGTCGAGGAACGTGTCGTCCGGGAAGGCCACCACCTCGACGCCGTCGACCACCCGGGCGGCCGCATGCGGCGGCGTTCATCGCTTCGGGGGCGAGATCGGCGAGCGACTCCCCATCCCGTGGGATCGCCGCGTCCAGGTACACGAGGTGCCCGACCCGGTCCAACGCCCGATCGGCGACGCCAGTGATCACCATGCCCCCGTAGCTGTGGCCCACGAGGATGGCACTCCGGATGTCCTCGTACTCGAGGACCGCGACCACATCGCGGATGTGCGTGTCCAACCCCGTGTCCGACGTGATGAGGTGCGACCGTTCGCCCAGTCCGGTCAGGGTCGGCGTGTACACCTCGTGCCCAGCAGCGCGCAACGAGGCACTCACCCGCTGCCAGCACCATCCCCCGTGCTGTCCTCCGTGGACCAGGACGTAGGTCGCCATGGCCTTACGATACGGGCATGGCTGCCGACCGCACCCCGCGCATCCCGCCGCTGCCAGCCGCCGACCGGGACGACTCGACGCAGGCATTGCTCTCGATGACGGGACCCTTCGCCGACAACAACATCTTCACCACCATGGTGCGCCACCCTCGGCTGTTCAAGCAGTGGGTGCCCTTCGGCACGGCCATGCTCTACGGCCACCTTCCCGCCCGCGACCGGGAGCTCCTCATTCTGCGGACGGCCCACCGGTGCCGCTGCCAGTACGAATGGAGCCAGCACGAGCGCATTGCCCAGGAGGTCGGCGTCAGCCAACGAGAGGTCGAGCAGATCCGCCACGGCACGGACCTGTCGGATTGGTCGCCCATTGACGCCGCCCTCGTCCACGCCGTCGACGAGCTCATCGACCTCCGCCGGGTAACCGACTCGACTTGGAGCACGCTGACGCAGCGCTATGACGAACGTCTTCTGATCGAGGTCTTGATGGTCGTGGGACATTATTACGCTCTCGGCCTCACGCTGAACACGCTCGGGGTAGAAGTCGAGCCAACCACTTCTCCCTAGTTCTCGCGTTTATCATGCGGGCGACCAGTCGACCGACAGGGAGGGCTTGTGTCCGCCAACACCCCTACTGCGGCGCTTGTCGGCACACCGACCGACCAGGTTCCGAACGTGCTGGCCACGGGGCGCCCGGTCGTCAGCTGCATCTTCGTCTCGATGTGCACCCGCCATCCTGAGGGCCGGGACACGGACTACCTCCGGTGGCACACCTTCGACCACCGACCGGAGCAGTATCGGCTGGCTTCGGTGCAAGCCTCGCTGCGGCTGATCTCCACTCCGGAATGCCGTGCCGCGCGCGCCAAGAGCGATTCTCGCTACGACGCAGTCGACCACATCATGACCTACTTCTTCGACGACGCGGCCGGCCTGGAGGAGTTCAACGACCTGGCGGTCGCCCTCCGGGGCGCAGGCCGCATCCCCTACCTGCTGCCCCCTGTCGAGCGGGGTGTCTACCGCCTCGACGGTATGGCTGCCGCATCCCGCGTCAAGGTCGGTGCCGACGTCCTGGCGTGGTGGCCGCTGCGCGGCGCCTACCTGCTCGTCGAGAAAGGCGAGGCGGCGCCGGCAAACCTCACCGACGTGCCTGGTGTCGCCGGCGTGTGGTGGGGTGGGAGCCTCCCTCTCGACGGTCGCCTCCCCACGGCCGACCGGCGTCCCCTGAGCTCCTCCGACGGCTTGCAGATCACCTACTGCTTCCTCGACGACGACCCCGTCAGCACGGCGCAGCGTCTCTCGCCCGTTCTGGAGGCACGGTGGGGCGAGGTCGATGTCGACCCGCTCCTTGCCGCACCCTTCTACCCGGTCACCGGCGACAGCTGCGACCGGTATACGCCCTGAGCGGCGAGCGGGACTACCGCAGCAGCTCCGGGTAGCACTGGGCGACGAGGGTACGGCAACCGTCCTGCCACGCGACCTGACCGTGACCGAGTACCTCGTGCATGAGCGTCGTGTCGGGGACGAGGGAGCGCCACGCGTTGGTCGTGTACTCGAATGTCGGTTCGGTACCGATGAGCTGGCCCATGAACGTGCAGTACTCCTCGACGCTGACGACGTCCTCGCCGCACCAGTTCACGACCAACGGAGGAACGCGTCCTGCCTGAAGGGCGGCGACGCCGAGCTTGGCGCAGTCGGGCTCGAACATCGGCCGCAGGTACGTCGGCCTATCCGGATGGACGGGAATGTTCTTGCCCTCGACGAGGAGTTCGAGCCGGTCCCGCATGGGTCCGCCGTCGACGCCCGAGGCGCTGCCGACGCGGATGATGGTGGCGGGAATCTGCAATTGCCGGGCGACGAAGCTGACGATTGCCTCGTTCGCCACTTTGGTGAACGCGTAGGCCTTGGAGGTGTGGAAGCCGAAGGGATGCGTCTCGGGGACCGGTGTGTCCCCGCCCGGTGGGTCGTACACGGAAATGGTGGAGGCAAAGACGAACCCCTTGAGGCCAGGCAGGTGCGTCATGAGACGTCCCGTCGCATCGGCGTAGGCGTCGTACGAGTTCGGCCAGCGGCCGAGCGGCTTGAACACACTCATCGGCAACGCCGTGCAGTAGACGTAGTCGAAGTCGGTCGGGAGGTCGTCGAACGGCTCGAGCAGATCGTGGCGTAGGCACCTGATCCCCCCGGCTTCCAGGCGGCGCCGCCCTTCGGGATTCGAGAACCGGGCGACGGCGGTTACCTCGTTGTCCGGCGCCAGCAGCCGGGCCGCCGGTGCGCTAACCGGACCCTGCCCTCCGACGAAGAGCACCCTCTGGCCCTGCATCGCTCCGCTCACGACCGGCGGGTCTCGATCCAGGGAACATCCCGGTCGATGCGTGGTTCGCGGGGCAGTCCCAACAGCCGCTCACCGATCACATTGCGCATGATCTCTGCCGTCCCTCCCCCGATAGTGGCCGCTCGTGTGCGCAGGAACCGCAGCTGCTCGCTGGGTGCCGCGCCCTGGGCCTGCCATTCGTACTCGCCGCCGAGCAGCCCCTCGGGTCCCAGGAGATCGACCACCAGGCTGGCCGTCCGCTGATCGGCGATGTTCCGCGCCAGCTTCACGACGGGTGCGAACGCACCTCTTCCCTCGGCTCCCTCGATCTGCTGGGCACGGAGCGCCAGCGTTCGCACCGCTTCTTCGGCGACATAGGCGGCGACAACGTGATCGCGCTGAACCTCGTGGTTCCCCAGCCGGGGACAGCGGTTCCAGGCATCCAGGAGCCAGGTCGTGAGGGTCTCGTGCTCCAGCGTTCCTTCTCGCTCGCTGCCCAGCAGGTGCTGGCTGACCTTCCAGCCCTGCCCCACTTCACCGAGCCGGTACCGGTCGGGGATCCGCACCTCGTTCAGGAACACCTCGTTGAAGTGTCGCCCCCCATCCATGGTGCGCAGAGGCCGAACCTCCACCCCCTCGGCACCCATGTCGACCACCAGAAGGGTCAAGCCGCGATGCTTGGGGCTGTCCGCGTCGCTCCGCGCCAACATGATCGCCCACCGGGCATGGTCCGCGAAACTGGTCCATACTTTCTGGCCGTTGACGATCCACTCTTCTCCGTCACGAGCGGCCGAGGTGCTCAGGCCGGCCAGGTCGGACCCTGCACCCGGCTCACTGAACAGCTGGCACCAGAACTCCTCGTTCGTGAATGCCGGGCGCAACCACCGGCGCCGGAGATCATCCCCCGCGAAGGCATGGATGGCGGCGGCCGCCTGGTGGACACCGACGTAGTTGGCGCTGGCGTCGGGGGCCGCCGCATCCTCCAGTGCGCTCGTCACCACGGACTGCAGGCTGGCGGGCATTCCGAGCCCGCCGAATCCTGGATCGAAATGGACCCACGCCAGCCCAGCGTCGTAGCGAGCGCCGAGGAACTCGGCGTGGGTCGTCGACGCCGGAGGGTGCTCCGCCAGCAGCCTGTCCACGGCTGTCCTGACCGTCAGCATCTCCGACTCGCCGACGGTCACCGCTCTCCTCTCGACCTCGACTCCGTACGTTTGATGGTAACGCCGGCATATAAGCGCGGAACTGTTCCGCGGTGTTCGCTCGTCCGCTTGCCCTATTCCTTGGGGAACAAGCGCTTGAGCGTTCCCCCCAACGGGGCGGGCATGAAGCTGTCCCCGTGCGGCCAGTCCAGGAAACCCCAAGCGGCGCTGGTGCCTCCATCCACGTGCAACGTGGTGCCGGTAATCGAACGCGAGAGATCACTCGCCAGGAAAAGCACGGCGTTGACCACGTCATCGACTCCGGGTGCTTCCTTCAGCGGGATATACATCTTGTACGCCTCACCCAACGCGCCGTTGTCGTCGCCCAGCTCGGCGAGCCGGGCGAAATCCTCCGGCCGGAGGGCGGCGTTGGACGCCTTTGCCGGGTTCGTGTCCGGAGCAATCAAGTTGACGCGTATCCGGTCACCGCCGAGCTCGAGGGCCATGGCACGGCTGAAATTGGTCGTAGCCGCCTTGGCTCCTGCGTAGACCGCGTAGGTCGCCGCGCCCCGGTGGGCCTCGATCGTCGTGAAGTTGATGATGCTTCCACCGGCGCCGCTTCTCCGGAGCAGCGGGACCGCCCGCCGGACACTGTCGAGCACGTACCCGTAGTTCAACCGGATATCGCGCGCATTCTCTTCGCGCGTCGTCTCCAGGAACAGGCTGCGCTGGACCCCTCCGGCCAGATTCACCACGATGTCGATTCGATCGAACTCGTCGTCGACCTGGTCATAGAAGCGATCGAGTGCCTCGGGATCGGCCACGTCGGCGTGGGCGGAGAAGATCCGCGAGCCCAGCGCTTCAACCTCTTGAACGATCCCGCGCTCAGCTTCCTCGTCGATGTCGCAGGCGGCGATGACGACACCGGCCTCGGCCAGGCCCAGCGTCACCGCACGCCCCAGGACGCCGCCCGCACCGCCGACAACGACTGCGGCCTTGCCGGCCAGACCAGCGTGTGCCTCCAGCAGTCCCATTTGGCTCATCGTATTCTCCGGATCCTGCCCGATACAGTGTCGCTTCGTGGCCGGTGAGACCGCCAACCACGCCCGAGGTGGACGTCCGGCGGCGGAGTACGAAGGCTCCCCCGGAGTTCACCGCTTCGGCGTGGATCTCGTGGCGTGGCTCGACGACCACGCCGCCGAGCTGCATCGGCAAGTGCCGGGCAGCAGTCTCGCTGACGGGGTGGCTCGGACCAGGCACAACCAACGCGTTCTCTGGGACGCGGGATGGCTGCGCTACGGATGGCCTCTCTCGGTCGGCGGTCTCGGAGGCTCATCCGTGCTGCGGGCGGCGGCGGCCGAGGAAGGGACCCTCCACCAGCTGTTCTACGAAACGCTTTTCGCGGTCACCGAGGTTCTCGTTCCCACCACGATCACCTTCTCGCCAGGCCTGGCCGAAACCTATGCACCGAGCTTTCTCGCCGGCTCGGAGGGATGGTGCCAGGGGTTTTCGGAACCTGACGCGGGCAGCGATCTCGCCGCCCTTCGCTGCCGCGCCACGGACGACGGCGACCACTGGCTGGTCACCGGCCAGAAGATCTGGACCAGCTACGCCCAGTTTGCCTCCAAGATGCTCCTGCTGGCGCGAACGGGATCCCAGGACAGCCGGCACCGCGGGATCACCGCCATGCTCGTCGACATGGATTCGCCGGGGTTGACCGTCCGGCCGCTGCGAGGAATGAACGAGGAGGACGAGTTCTCCGAGACGTTCTTCGACGGTGTCCGAGTCCCCAAGAGCCGTGTCGTCGGCGAGGTGAATGGCGGGTGGAACATCGCCATGAGCATGCTCCGATCGGAGCGGGGCGCCATCTTCTGGATGTTGTCGGCCCGGCTGCTGCAGAGGCTCCGTCACCTGGTGGCGGAAGGCGCCTTCCGCACCGGCGACGAGGACCGGCTCGGTCACGTCGTTGCCTCGGTCGCCGCCCTGCGGGCCCGGAGTTGGACCACTCAGCATCGCATGACCGGCGCAGGCATGGAGATCCCCGAGACGTCAGTCGACAAGATCCTCATGGCCGCGGCCGAGCAGGAGCTGTTCGACGCCGCCCTATCCGCCCTCGGTGGTCTCGTCGAGTTTGGCGACGACGCCACGGCCCAGACATGGCGGTCGGAGTACATGTACTCCCGCGCCGCATCCATCTATGGCGGGACGGCCGAGATCCAGCGCAACATCGTGGCCGACCAGTTGCTCGGCCTGCGGACCCTTCGATGATCGAACCCGAGCTCCTCGTTGACCTGCGCCGCACCTTTCGGGCCGCGCTCGAACACGCCGATCCGGTGAAGGCGAGGAACGAGCTCCTCGCGGCCGGCTGGCTCGACGCCCTCGACGCCGACGAGCCGGTCGCCACGGCCATCGTGTTCCGCCTCCAGGGGGAGACGCGCCACGACACCGCGGCCCTGGACGACATCGTGACCCGCCGCGTGGCTGCGCACTGGTCGGACGCCGCCGGTGATGTCGCCGTCGCCTATCCCGTCGCCGGCCGGCGGGCCGAGCGCTCGCCGATAACCCATGTCGCGCTACCGGGACACCGGCATGCCGTCCGGCTCCTGTGGTTGGCCGGGCTCGACACCGAGACGCTGGAGATCATCGACCTCGACCGCCCGCTGTCTGGTCCGGTGGCTGCCGGCGTCGACCCCGACCTCCAGCTCGTCGGGCTGCACGGACGGCCGTCTGGTCGGTTGCGGCGCCTGGATCACGGCGCGGCCCCGGCCGTCCGGGACGAAGCGGTTGCCGCCGGTCGCGTCGCCCTCGCCCACCAGATGGTTTCTGGTGCGCAGGCCATGCTCGACCTGGCGGTGGACTATGCCAAGGTCCGTAAGCAGTTCGGAACCCCGATCGGCGCGTTCCAGGCGGTCAAACACCGCCTGGCGGAGACCTTCGTTGCCATCTCGGCGGCCGACGCGGCGACGGCGGCCGCAGCCAGCACCGGAAGGGCGACGGCTGCGGCGATGGCCAAGGTGCTCGCCGGCAGGGCAGCCGCGACCGCAGGCCGGAACTGCCTGCAGGTCTTCGGCGGCGTCGGCTTCACCGTCGAGCATGACTTCCACCGGTACTTCAGGCGCAACCTGGTGCTCGATCGGCTCCTGGGCGACGCTCGTACCGTCGAGGGCGAAGTGGGCCAGCAGGTGCGATCCGGTCAGCTGACTGACGGGATCGTGAACCTCGACGATCCTCTACGGGTCGAGGTCTTGGGCCGCCCGGACAGCTGACCGCTCGGTCCGGCCGTTCATCCGGCGACGAGCTGCGTGCCGCCCCAAGGAGTCACTACCCCGTCCTCCTTGAACCTCCCGGGCACGTGATCGGTCACCTGCCACGTCGACGCCAACCGACCACTTCCCACGCACAGGGCGGCGTGCAATCCCAACTCGACGATCTCCCCTTCGTCGAAGTACCTCCGGAGATCGTCGTAGACCTCGTCGTCGATCGCCAGGTGGTTGGTGGCGAAGAGATCGGCGAACCGCAGCGCAGCCCGCTCGGCATCGCTCAGATCCGGTGAGTCCGCCGGTTGCTCCAGGGAGCACACCAGGTCATCGGTCACGCCGTCGTCGATGGCGGCGTGGTACCGGATGGACATGCAGCTGCGGCACTGGTTGTGGAACGCGATGCGAAGGCGCACCAACTCGACCAGCCGGGCGGGAAGTGTGCCGCTCGCCGTCAACGCGCCGATGTACGCTTGCAGCGCCTGAGATGCGGCCGGGCGATGCGCCAGAATGCCGGCGACGTCTCGGTTGACGAGATCACCCTCCTCGGTGACGTCCCCCATGCCCTCAATGGGCAGGATGGTGAGTCGGGCCATCAATTCCCCTCCTGTCGTGCGCTTGGCGGCCGCGGCGGTCAGAGGCGATACAGCCTACGAGAGTTGCCGCCGAGGATCTTGTTGCGCGTGCGCTCGTCCAAGGCGGACATCTTCTTCTCCACCGACTGCAGGGGGTCCGGGTAGAGGCACGTCGGGTGGGGGAAGTCGGTGGCAAAGAGGATCCGGTCCTCGCCCACCGTGGAGACCAGGTCGGCGAGCTTGTTGAAGTTGTTCTCGAACCAGAACGTGGCGTACAGGTTGCTCTTGAAGTACTCCGACGGCATCTTCTTCATCTGCTGGAGATCGCGGGCTGCGTTCTCCGCCATCTCGTAGTCGAGCGTCTCGAGAATGAACGGAATCCACCCGACGCCGCTTTCGACCGACACCATCTGCAGCTCGGGAAACCGATCGAAGACTCGGGACAGGATCAGGTTGACCACGACGCGCGCGTTGCCGATGAACAGCAGCGTGCCGCCGATGGCGAGCTGGACGTCACGCGGGTGCGATGGCCAGGGGTACTTGCCATAGAACGTCATGCCGGTGACGCTGGCGCCGATGTGGAAGTGCACGGGCAAGTGGTGCTCCACGCACGCGGCCCAGAGCGGGTCCCACGCCGGGTTGGCCAGGTCGGGGGCGCCCAGGTCCTGCGGATCCGACGTCATGTTGACGCCGCGTGCACCCAGGCCGGCGACCCGCTTGGCCTCGGCCACGCACGCGTCGACATCCCACGCCGGCATCAACGGAAGCGGCAGCAGGCGGTTGCCTGAGTCCGCCTGCACCTCCGCCTGGGTGTCGTTGTACAGCTCGATGGTCAGCCGGCGCAGCGCCTCGTCCTCGACGAAGGCGAGATCCTGGCCACCGAGACCGATCGTGCTCGGGAAGATCAGCTGGGCGTCGATGCCGAACTTGTCCAGCACCTCGAGGCGGACCTTGGGGTCGTACGCGCCGGCATGCACCTCGTCGACCGTCCACTGCTCGAGCACCCGGGACGACTCAGACTTGTTGCCGTCCCGACCGACGACGGCGCCCGCGTAGGCGCGGCCCATGGGGTGGCCGTCGAAGACCCACGTGCGCTCGCCGTCGACGTCTTCCACCCGGGGCACCCGATCCTTGTACTGGGCCGGCGCCCGCCGGGTGAACAGGTCCGGATGCTCGGACCAGTGCGAATCGGCATCGACAATGAAGGGCTTCTCGGTAACCAGCGCGCTCTCTGACATCGACGTCAACCTTATTACTAGGATCGGGCTATGGCAACGGCAACGGTAAACGGGCTGACCCTCGGCTACGAGCTGGTCGGTGACTCCGGACGGCCCTGGGTGATCACCCCCGGCGGGCGCTACACCAAGGAGGAGCCGGGTGTCCGCCAGCTCGCCGAGGCGATCGCTGCGGGGGGGAACCGGGCGCTGATCTGGGACCGACCCAACTGTGGGGAGTCGGACGTCCGCTTCGAGGGTCCCACCGAATCGGACATGCAAGCCGATGCGCTGGCCGCCCTCGTCGTCCACCTCGACCTGGCGCCCGTGGTGATCATGGGCGGTTCGGGAGGTGCGCGCGTCTCCCTGCTCGCCGCGGCCAAGCACCCCGAGGTGGCCAGCGGTCTCGCTGTCTTGTGGATCAGCGGTGGCGTCTTCGGGCTCATGACCCTCGGCGTCTTCTACTGTGGCCCCTCGCTGCAGACGGCGTGGGCCGAGGGCATGGAGGCCGTTGCGCTGCTGCCGGAATGGGAGGAGGTGATCCGGCGCAACCCCACCAACCGGCAGCGCTTCGTCGACCATGACCGGCAACGGTTCGTCGAGACGATGGAGCGGTGGATGGCGGCCTATTGCCCTCGATCGGGCGAGCACGTACCCGGGCTGCCCGACGACCTGGCCCGGACCATCCGGGTTCCCAGCTTGGTCTTCCGCAGCGGGGCCAGCGACGCGTACCACACCCGAGCCACGTCCGAGGCCATCGCCGGGTCCATCCCGGGCGCCCGGCTGGTCGAGCCGCCGTGGCCCGACACGGAGTGGAACGACGGCAACCGCCGCCGAGCCCACGGCGATCAGAAGGGCCCCTTCGAGCGCTGGCCCCTTCTTGCTCCCCAGCTGCTCTCGTGGGCCGACGAAGCCCTGAGCCCGCACCCGGGCTGAGGCAGCCGGCGCTTACCGGCCGGCGAGCGCGTCCCGGAAGCGCACTCGCAGCTCGTCCTTGAGGACCTTCCCCGTCGCGTTCATCGGCAGCTGGTCGACGATCTGCACATGCCGGGGCACCTTGTAGTTGGCCAGGCGGTCGCGGGCGTAGGCGATCACGTCCTCGGGGCGGAGGGCGGTGTCGGCCGCCGGCACCACGAACGCCGCGCCCGTCTCGCCCATACGCTCGTCCGCTACCCCCACCACGGCAACCTGGCTGATGGCGGCCGAGGAGGCGAGAACGTTCTCCACCTCGGCGGGTGCCACGTTGAACCCGCCGGTGATGTAGATGTCCTTCTTGCGGTCGGTGATGCGGACGTAGCCGTCGTCGTCCACGGACCCGATGTCACCGGTACGCAACCACCCATCGGCGTACGCGGCAGCCGTCGCCGCCGCGTCGCCGTAGTAGCCAGCCATGTGCGCATGCCCTCGGACCCAAAGCTCGCCTTCGGCGCCGCTCGGCAGCGGGCGATCCGAGTCGTCGACGGTCATCACCTCCAGGCCCTCGAGGACCTTGCCGACGGTCGTCGCCACCAGCTCGGGCGGGTCTTCCGGCGTGCTGAAGGAGATCAGGGCGTGGTTCTCGGTGAGGCCGTAGCCGTTGAAGATCCGCTCCATGCCGAGCTCGCCGGTGATCCGCCGGGGCAGGTCCACCGGGATGAACGACCCGCCGGCGATGCCCGACCGGAGGGATGACAGGTCGTAGTCGGCGCGGCGGGGATCATTCAGCAGAGACCAGAACATCGTCGGCGCTCCCGGCAGATGGGTGATCCGGTGTCGCTCGACCATCTCCAGGACCGTGTCCGGGCTGAAGACGGCCAGCGGGTAGGTGGTGGCTCCGGCCAGCAGGTCGAGCATCCAACCCGCCTTGTACCCGAAGCAGTGAAAGAAGGGAAGGGCGATGAGGACCCGATCTCCTTCGCCGATGCCGTACCAGCGGTTCAGGGCCTGGTAGAGCCGGATGCTCGTCCCGTGGCGGAGCATCACGCCCTTCGGCGACCCGGTGGTGCCGGAGGTGAACATCACGTCCGAGACGGCGTCAGGGCCCAGGTCGCCGATCCGGGCCATGACGGCCTCGGCACTGCCTGCCGCGGCCCGACCCAGGAAGGCGTCCCACTCGTCGTCGCTGGCCTGACCGGGCGGGGGGAGCGGCACCGCGTCGGCAAGAGCGGTCAGGCCCGGGTCCTCGGCTCGGAGCTCAGCCAGGGGGCTCCGTCCCAGGAAGCCGTCAGCCACGAACAGGACGCGCGGTTCGACCAACCCGAGGACGTACGCCGCCTCGCGAGCCGTGAAGCGGGTGTTGACGGGGACCAGCAGCGCGCCGCTGGCCAAAGCACCGAGCGCCGCCGCCATCCAGGCTGCGGAGTTGGGCGCCCATACCGCCACCCGATCGCCCGGCTGGACGCCGCTGGCGACCAGAGAAGACGCCACGGCCAGCATCTCGTCGCTCAGCTGGGTGAAGCTGACGACCTGCCCGCTGTCTACGACAGCCGGGCGGTCGCCGAATCGCTCCGCCGCCTGCAGGGCCACCTCAGGGATGTTCCGAGGACCGGCTGTTCGCCCGACTGCCACTAGGTCGCCTCCCCGGAGAACGATCACCCGACCAGGCAAAGCGAGTATACGGTGCCGATTCTGCGTGCCGCGACGAGCCACGGCATCGGCCCGGCCCGGGACGATCGACGAGGATGGGGTCATGGACTTCAGCGAGAACGAGGATCATCTGGCGATCGCCGATGCCGTCCACTCGGTGTGCGCCCGCTTCGACGACGACTACTGGGCCGGCTGCGAGGAGCGACACGAGTTTCCGTGGGACTTCTACCAGCTGATGGCGGAGGGAGGATGGGTGGGGATCGCCATGCCCCCGGAGCATGCCGGCGGGGGCCAGGGCATTACCGAAGCCGCGCTCGTGCTGAAGGAGGTGGCGGCCAGCGGAGCGGGGATGAACGGGTGCAGCGCGTTGCACCTCACCATTTTCGGCCTCAACCCGGTCATCCGGTTCGGCAACGAGCGGCTGAAGGCCGAGTTCCTGCCCCGGGCCGCCGAGGGCAAGCTGCACGTGGCATTCGGCGTGACCGAGCCCGACGCGGGCACGGACACCTCCCGGATCACCACCCGGGCCGACCCGGACGGTCGGGGTGGCTACCTGGTGCACGGCCGGAAGATCTGGACCAGCAAGGCACTGGAAAGCGAAGTCGTGCTGTTGCTGGCTCGCACGGGCGGTGAGGGTTTCGGCGGTCTGTCCCTCTTTCTCGCCGATCTCGATGGCCGGTATGTCGACATCCGGCCTATTCCGAAGATGGGACGCAATGCCGTCGCCTCCTGCGAGGTCGCCTACGACGGCTTGCCCGTTGAAGGGTGGCGGCGCGTCGGCGAGGAGGGACATGGGCTGGAAGTACCTTCTGCACGGTCTCAATGCCGAACGAATCCTCCTCTCGGCGGAGTCGATCGGTATCGGCGAGGCGGCCCTGCGGCGGGCGGTCGAGTATGCCAAGGAGCGCGAGGTGTTCGGCCGGCCCATCGGCGCCAACCAGGCCATCGCCCATCCCCTGGCCCAGGCCCACGTCCAGCTCCAAGCCGCGTGGCGGCTCTCCCAGTACGCCGGCTGGCGGTACGACCACGGGCTCGACTGCGGAGAGGCGGCCAACAGCGCCAAGTACCTGGCGGCCGAGGCGAGCTTCTTCACCGCCGACCGGGCCGTCCAGACCCTCGGGGGGATGGGCTACGCCAGCGAGTACCACGTGGAGCGCTACTTCCGCGAAGCCCGGCTGCAACGGATCGTGCCGGTGAGCCAGGAGATGACGCTGAACTACGTTGCCCAGCAGATCCTCGGTCTGCCGAGAAGCTACTGACATAGAGGTCGCTCTTCGTGGCGTCACGGGGATGTGTCATTCTGGCCAACCGCTATTGCGTTCAGACTGCCGTCGAGCTGGAAGGACGGACAACAAATGGACTATTCGCACTACAAGGCTCTGCAGGTCACCCAGGAAGGGCCGACGGTGACGGTGACCCTCAACCGACCCGAAGTGAGAAACATCATCAACGGCGAAGTGCATGACGAGCTCAGCACCATTTTCACCGACCTGGATATGGACGACAGCTGCGACCTGATAATCCTCACCGGCGGCGGCGGGTACTTCTGCGGCGGCGGCGATCTCAACTGGGTGCGGGCCCAGCACCGCGACCCGGTCGTGAGCGCCCACGCAGGGAGGTCCGGTCGCCGGATCCAAGCCAGCCTCCTCGACCTCGAGAAGCCGATCATCGCCAAGGTCCGCGGGCCCGCCATCGGGCTCGGCTGCTCCCTGGCCCTGTACTGCGACTTCGCCTACGCCACTCCGGAGGCGAGCTTCGCCGACCCCCACGTCTCGGTCGGTCTGGTGGCTGGCGACGGCGGCGCCCTGCTGTGGCCGCAGCTCATCGGCTATGCCCGGGCCCGCCGCTACCTGCTCACCGGAGACCCCATCAGTGGGGCCGAAGCGGCCAGGATCGGCTTGATCACCGACGCGGTACCCGACGACCAACTGGACCAGGTCGTGGAGGCCATGGCGTCCCGGCTCCTGACGGGCGCCAAATACGCCATCAGGTGGACCAAGACCTCGATCAACGCCGGCCTGAAGGCGACCGCGACCGCGCTCGTCGACCGGGCTGCTGCCTTCGAGAATCTCACCCAGATGACCGACGACAACCGGATCGCCGTCGAGGCCTTCTTGAGCAAGCAGAAGCCCCGCTTCACCGGGACCTGACGGCCCGGCGAGCGCCTAGGACTCGGCCGGGGCGAGAGCAGGCGAGAAGGCAAACATCATGACCTCGGTCCCGTCGTCCTGGACCCGGAACGGGACGATGACCAGCTCCACTTCCATCCCGAACCGCAGCTTGGCGGGATCCGGCTCGGTCAGGCGCGCTTCGACGCGCACCTGGTCGCCGAGTTGGACCAGGCCGACGCCGAAGGGCTTGAACGTCTCCGCCGTCTCACCGCTCCCGAACGGATCCTTGGGGAGGAACTCCTGGGTCGTCCACGAGATCAGGGTGCCTCGCCGGGGTAAGAGCTGGCGCGCCATGTCCACCGCCCCGCACCGGGGGCAGGACGCCTGGGCCGGAAAGGTCGTCGCCCCGCAGGTCGCACAGCTGGCGCCAATCAGCTGCGGGGCGTCTGACGGCCAGGTGAAGATGTCCGGGGCAATCGGAACCTGTGTCACGCGGTGTTCCTCCTTGTCAGCACGCCTCTTTGTCACGGGCACGATCAGGCGATCTCCCCGAGCTTCTCTGCGGCCTCCAGGTAGCGGCCCATCCGTGCCAGCATGCCGGGCACGTCGACCCCCTCGCTGCTCATCTGGCCGGACGTGTACCGGGCGTACACCCCTTGGAGGATGCACGCCCGCCTCCAGAACATGAAGGCGCGGTAGTACGCCAGGTCGGACAGATCGGCACCGGTCGCCCGACGGTAGTGGTCGATGACCGCCGTCCGGCTCGGGAAGCCCGAAAGAGCGGTCGGGGGGTCGTCGACGTCGACGGGATCGTCACCGGGTCCGACCCACGCGTTGACCGAGTAGGCGAGATCGGCAAGCGGATCCCCGAGTGTGGCGATCTCCCAGTCGAGGACGGCGGAGATCTCCCCGGTGCGGAGAAACAGGGTGTTGTGGGGACCGTAGTCACCGTGCACGATGCGGCCCGGCCCCTGCTCGGGCACGCGGGGCGACAGCCAGTCGTGAAGGGCGTGCACCCGACGGTCGTCGTGGCTCGCTCTCGCCACGTTGGCGGTCCAGGACCGGTACCAGGTGTGGAGCTGGCGGGCGACGTAGCCGTCCGGGCGGCCCAGGTCGCCGAGACCGACCGCGGCGGGCTCGATCCCGTGCAGCGCGGCGAGAACGTCGACGAAGACGGCGCCGGCGCGCCGGCGGGCGGGGACGTCCAGCCAGGTTGCGACCGCCGGCTGCCGGTACAGCGCCTCTCCTTGGCACCGTCCCATGGCGTAGAAGTGCGTCTCGGCCACCGCCCGGTCGTCGCAGTAGGCGATCGGCTCGGGCACGGGCACGTCCGTCGACCACAGGGACTCGATGATCCGGTACTCGCGCCACATGTCGTGCGCCTTGGGCTGCAGCGGCCCTTGCGGGGGACGACGGACCACCACTTCCCGCCCGGCGACGTCGCGCAGCAGGTAGGTGATGTTCGAGTGCCCCCCCGGGAGCCTCTCCCACTGCACGGGGCTGCGCAGGTCGCTCACGGTCGCCAGCCAGGCCTCGACGTTGGCAGGGTCGAAGCCGACCACTGCGGCGTCGCGACCGCGCTGCTCGCCGGCCATCGCCTATCGGGACCGGGACGGCAGCCTGACCGTGCCCAGCCCGGTGGCCGACAGCTCACCGTCCTGGTTGACGGCGCGCTGCTCGATCTCCACGCAGGGGCGGCCATCGGCGTCCGCCGTCACGGCGCGCACGGTTCCGGCGATGGTCAGGGAGTCGCCGACCGGGTTGTGGCGGCGGATCTCGCAGCGGTGGCTGAGTTCCCGGGAGACCTTTGAACGTCGGCGTCAGGTCGAAATCCCTGCTGTAACGCTCGATGGTGACAAAGTACCCGCCCTCGAGATTCTCCTGGTGCCCCACGTACCCATCAGTTTCAATCGTGACGGGCGCCGTGGCCTTCGAAGTCCTGGGCATTTGTTGCTGTCCCTCCTCCCGAAATCGGCCCGTACGCTAGCAGCGAGGTCACGCAGGAAGGGGCGACCGCGCGCCCATAAGCGGTGCCCGTATCAGGGTGCGAACGGGACGCGCTGGGCCTGAGCCAGGAGCCCGGCCCGATCGGCAGGGAGGATGAACCCGGCGGAGATGGCCTGGTCCAGGCTCTTCTGTAGCGGGCGACGTAGGTTGGCCTTGTCGTGGTACAGCCGGAGCTTGTGACTGACTGAACGGCGTCGTCGAGCCGAACAGGAGCACAGCTCGCTTCGCTCCGGGCGCGGCGGCGCCGCTGAGCGTCGAAATGGGGACGTCGACATGCGGGCGTGCTGACGCCGCCGACGGCGTTGCCGTTGGAGTCCAGTGCAAGAGCCGGCGGGTTGGCGCTGGCGAGCTCATCGGAGCAGGCGACGGCGGCGGTTTCCCGGCCGTGACCCAGTCGGCGAAGGCGACGAAGGCGGCTTGGACGACCGCGTGCTGGGGGCCGTCGTTGATCGGTGTGGTGCAGCCGAGTGAGTGGCGTAGTTGCCGACGATCTAGGTGTCGGCGTGCGAGGTGCCGGCGACCTCCCAGGTGCGGATGCGGTTGGTGTTAGGTTGCTGCGCCGACGGCGTAGCCGAGCATGATCACATCGGTCTGCGTCTCGAACATGAACACCGGCACGACAGGTCGGTGCGGATGCGCGGCCCGTCGGGCTCCGAGCTCGTGCGTGATGGACGCGCCGTTGAGCGGCGCCCCGGCACCCCCCCGGCTGTGGATGAAGAACCCGTCGTAGGCGTGGGTCAGCGGCTGCAGGGCGTCGACGAAGGTGGTCAGGTAGAAGGCCGACTGTGATTCGCCGACCGCCACGAAGTGCGTCGGCCTCAGGCCGCCGAGGACGGACGGATCCTCCGACGGCGCAGGCCCGCCCGACCTGGGCGAAGATGTCCAGGGCGTACTGGTCGCCCGGGAGGTGCAGGGTGCCGTACCGGGCCGGCTCGCTGCTGGACCAGGCCCGCTGGGGAGCCGCCGAGGATGCCGACTGCCCCGCCGTCGACGCCCAGGGCCTGGGCCGAGACGCCGACATAGGCGAAGCCGGCGTCGGTCAGTCCGGGTTGAGGTAGTCCCAGTCCGGAGCCGACTCCCCGGCGGACACGTTGAGCCACTCGACCACCACCGTGCCGTTGAACCGCGCGGGATTCGGTCGGCCGGCGCACCAGGATGCGGGTCCGGTAGGCCGCAGAGGTGGTCGGCGTGACGGCCCAGCGCCCGTTGCTCGGTTCGGAAGTGGCCGCGAACGCGCTGGCGGTGCCGGAGGCGAAGAACTCTTGGTCGGTGTAGCCATCAGCGGAAGGGACGGCAACGCCGGGAGAGGACTCCGGGTCGATGAGGTGACCGACCGTGACCGGGCCGGTGAGGGTCGCAGCCCGGCCGTAGAGGGGTAGGGAGAAGTGGGGGTTCTCGGGAACACTGCTCGCCTGCGAAGACGAGGAACATGACGCCATGGCCACCGTCACGGCAGCCGCGACGATTGTGATGGGCACTGCTCGCCTCAGCATGGACGTCCCCCTTTGTGCGGGAGCAGAAGTTACTACTCACTCACGGACCCTGGTCCCCCTCCGGCGCGCCCGCATGTCCTCCCCGGACGTCGGGACGGCGGCCTTGGTTGGCGGGGTACTGTAGCAATATTGATGTCAGAGTCAAGTCTCCTCCTCGACCACATGGGCGCGTCCGGGCAATCGAGGGCGCGGTGAGTCTCACCACCGGACGCGGCCCGCTGAGCGGCAATCGAGCCGGTCGGTTCAGCCGGCCGGTACCCGACGACCTGGTCTACGTCGAGCCCTTCCTCCGCCGGGTCCGCGGCCGCACCGGCGGCACGGTCGTCATCGACTGTGAGCGGGTGCTCCTCGTTCATCGTCGAGGGCAGCCGCCCGCCTACGCCTTTCCTGCCGCCGACGTCCACGGCGTCCCGACCGAGGTCGAATCGAACGCAGAGGGCTACGTCCGCGTCCCGTGGGACGCAGTGGAAGCGTGGTACGAGGAGGACGACCGGGTCTTCGGCCACCCCCGCAATCCGTACCACCGCGTCGACTGTCTGCGTACCACGCGCCGCCTTCGGGTCGAGGTCGCCGGTGGCGTGCTCGTGGACACCAATCAGACCGTCGGTGTGTACGAGACCGCCCTCGAACCGCGCCTCTACGTGAGTCGTCCGCAGGTCCGCAGCGACCTTCTCGTCCCCAGCCCCACCACCACCTACTGCCCGTACAAGGGGTCGGCCTCCTACTGGACGGCGGTCGTGGGGGACACCCGGGTCGCCGACGTGGCCTGGTCGTACGAGGATCCCCTGCCCGAATGCGAGCCGATCCGCGGGTTGCTCAGCTTCGACGAGACCCGGGCGACGGTCCGCCACGACCTGCCTCGGGCCAGCGCATAGCGAGCAGCGAGCAGCCATCCCGACCGCCCCCTCTTGGGCGACGGCAGAATACCGGTTACGGTACGCAGAATCCCATTCTGAGAATCGGAGTGCGCCATGGCGTGGGACTCGGAGACAGCGGAGAACGAGGTCGTGCACGAGCGGCGGGGCCCCGTGGTCATCCTCCGGCTCAACCGGCCCGACGCTCGTAACGCCCTCACCCCGACCATGCTTCGCACCATCGGGGCGATGGTCCTGGAGAGCGAGGCCGACCCTGACGTCCGGGCCGTGGTCATCACCGGGACGGGCGACCGCGTGTTCTGCGCGGGCGCAGATCTGCGTACCCTGCCCGCCGGCGAGCGCGTGGAGGCTCCCCGGACGGAGGGCGACGAAGGTTTTCGCCGTCTGCTCGAGGGCGACGTCGCCATCCCGGTCATCGGAGCGGCCAACGGCACCGCGGTGGGCGGTGGCCTCGAACTGCTCTTCGGCTGCGATCTGATCATCGCCTCCTCCCAGGCCCGGTTCGGGCTGCCGGAGGTCAAGCGCGGCCTGTTCGCCGCCGGCGGTGTCATGCACATCGCCAACCGGCTGCCGCTGGCCATCGCCCTGGAACTGGCGCTGAGCGGTGAGACGATCGACGCCAAGCGTGCCTACGAGCTGGGGCTCGTCAACGCCGTCGTCGCCCCCGAAGACGTCCTGGCCGAGGCACTGGCGCGGGCCGAGAAGCTCGCCGGCAACGGGCCGCTGGGCATGGCGGCGACCAAAGAACTGGTGTGGCTGGCCGCGTCCGCCGCCCCCCACGCCGAGGAACGCTTGCATCAGTGGCGCAGCATCGTCTTCAGCAGCGACGACGCCCGGGAGGGAGCCCAGGCGTTCCTGGAAAAGCGCCAGCCCCAGTGGCAGGGGCGCTGAAGTGCGCGCCGCCCTGTGCCGCTCCTATGGCCCGCCCGAGGCGGTCCGGGTCGAGGAAGTCCCGCCCCCGCCTCTGGCCGACGACCAGGTCCGGGTTCGGGTGGGCGCGGCCGCGGTCAACTTCCCTGACGTGCTGCTCGTCGCCAACCAGTACCAGGTCACCGTTCCTCCACCATTCGTCCCCGGAAGCGAGTTCGCGGGCGTGGTCACCCAGGTGGGCGCCGACGTCGCCGACCCCGGCGTCGGCGATCGGGTGTTGGGGACCGCCATCTGCGGTGCCTTCGCCGAGGAAGCCGTCGTCTCCGCCGGAGTGGTGTCTCGCATCCCGGAGGGGGTCGATGACCGCGCCGCCGCCGCCTTCGGGGTGGCCCACCGCACCGCGTACCACGTCCTGCGATCCGTGGCCCGGGTGACGCGCGGGGGACGAGCTCGTCGTGCTGGGCGCGGGCGGCGGCGTGGGCCTGGCCGCGGTTCAGCTGGGCGCCACGCTGGGAGCCTCGGTGACCGCCGTCGCCTCCTCGGCCGACAAGCTCGACGTCGCCGCCAAGTCGGGGGCCAAGACACTGATCAACCATCGGTCGCAGGAGCTGCGTGCCGCTCTGCGGGAGGCCCTGGCGGGGGGTGCCGACGCGGTCGTCGATCCGGTGGGCGGAGACCTCGCCGAGCCCGCGCTTCGCTCGCTGCACTGGGGCGGCCGGTTCGTGACCGTTGGCTACGCCTCGGGCACGATCCCCCGGATCCCACTCAACCTCGTCCTGCTGAAGGGTGTCCACATCCTCGGCTTCGAGTTCCGGGGGTTCGTGGCCCACGCCGCCGCCGAAGCCGAGCGCAACGAGCAGGAGCTGATGGACCTGCTCGGCACGCGACGCATCGCCCCCTACGTGGGGGCCACCTTTCCCCTCGACGACGCCGCCGCCGCGCTCCGCTACGTGGCCGACGGCCGGGCCATCGGCAAGGTGGTGCTCGAGATTCCCTGAGCGCCGCTTGCGGTGCGAAGCGACCAGCCCTGAGCAGCGGGGGGCGAGCTCTCCCAGTTGGGGAAGGACCTTGGCCGCGACCAGCTCGAGGCTCTCCCACGCCACCTCGGGCGGAAGGCCACCCATGAGTGGATGCAGGCGGAGCGCGCCGTTGGCGCGGGCCATGGTGGCGCACTCGTCGGGCGTCAGCACGCAGTACAGGCCCGTGGCCCGCAGGGCCTGGAGATCTTCCGACGGCCGGTACCGCTTGACGCCTTCGGCGCTGGCCAGCCAGGCGCCGTAGGAGTTCATCTCGTGCAGGGCGTGGGGTGCGATCTGCGCCCATGCTCGCTCCGGATCCTCGGCGACGTGCACGAAGAGCGGCCCCGTCGACGAGGGCGCCGCACCCGTCTCGCGGCCCAGCTGGCGGCACGCCTCCTCGTAGACGGGCCACAGCGAATCGTCCACGGGGACGAAGCCATCGCCGAGTCGGGCGGCCCGGCGCGCCGCCGCCTTCGTGGATCCGCCCATGAGCAGGACCGGCCCGCTCCCACGAGCCGGCTTCGGGGTGACGCGCACCTGGCGGCCGTGGTACTCGAAGACCTCCCCCGACCACGCCGTCCGCAGGGCCGACACGCCGTCCTCGAGCAACGACACCCTCTCGCCCATCTCCCGCCCGAACATGGCCAGCTCCTCGGGCCGGTAGCCGGCGCCGATGACGAGGTCGACCCGCCCCCCACTGGTCAGGTCGAGCACGGCAAGGTCCTCGGCCAGGCGGATCGGGTCATAGAGCGGGAGCAGCAGGGCGGCGATCAGGATGCGGAGCGATCGCGTCCGGCCGGCGATGGCCGCGGCCACGACGAGGGGCGACGGGCAGTACCCGTCGTCGGCGCCATGGTGCTCCGACAGGCTGACGAGCCCGAAGCCGCGCTCCTCCGCCCACGCGCACTGCTCGAGGGCAGCGCGATACAGCGCCTGTGGCGGCGGACCGAACTCCGGCGCGCGCAGGTCGTAGCGCAGCGAGAGCTGCACCTCGGGCTCGTTCATGGTGTGGTGCCTACCCCTGGTAGTCGGTGGACTCGGCCAGCTCGGCCGCTGACAACATGCCCGCGGCGACGACCGGCCCGAACCCCTGCAGCTTCTCGTCGTCACCCGCCCGCTGGTAACCCTTCTCGAGGACGATGGCGAGCTTCCATTTGGCCAGGATGACGTAGTAGTCGATGTCGTCCACCTGCCGGCCCGACACCTCGGCGTAGTGGGCCAGGACCTGGGAGCGGGACGGCATGCCGCGCAGGTCGACATAGCTGGCCGCCGACGCCTGCTCGGACATGGTGTCGTCGGGCCAGCTCTGGATCATCCAGCCCAGGTCGAGCTTGGGGTCGCCGACGGTGCCCATCTCCCAGTCGACGATTGCGGCCAGTCTGGCCGGCGCACCGTCTTGGAACATGACGTTGGCGAACTGGTAGTCGCCGTGCATGATGCCGGGGATGTAGTCGAGCGGCTTGTGCTCCCGCAGCCACGCCGAGGCGGCATCCATGCCCTCGAGCTCACGACCCTTGATCCGTTCGAAGAACGTCGTCCACCGGTCGACCTGACGCTCGTGGAAGCCATCGGGCCGTCCCAGGTCCTGCAGCCCCCTGGCCCGCCAGTCGACCTTCGACAGCAGAGCAATCCCCTCGGCCAATTGGTAGCCGAGCCCGGCACGTGCCGAGAGGTCGGCGTCGAAGGGCGCCGGCCACGTCCGCCGGCCCATGGGGGACCAGCCCTCGACGAAGCCCATCAGGTAGAAGGGCCGCCCGAGCACCGAGGCGTCCTCGCACATGGCCACGGCGCGGGTGTGGGGGACCTCGGTGCCGTCCAGAGCCTCGACGATGCGCCATTCGCGCCGGATGCCGTCGTCCCGGTCCGGTGGGGCGTTCGGTGGGGGGATGCGGATGACGCAGCGTTCGTCGCCCCGCCGGATGGCGTAGATCTCGTTCTGGCTGCCACCCGAGAGAAACTCGTGCTCGATCGGCTCACCCTTTCCGGGCAGGCCGGATTCGTCCATCCAGGCGGCCAGGCGTTCGAAATCGATCACAGGTCCCCCACCTCCAGCTCGAGATACTGGGCGAACTTCGCCCTGGCCGCGTCCAACTTGCCCGGGATCCACTGCGTGGGCCACATGCCGTCGCTCGGCCGGTAGTCCCGGAGCAGCTGGCGGGCCACGGTGAGCTTGTGCACCTCGGTCGGCCCGTCGGCCAGGCCCATGACGCCGGCCCCGTGGATCATCTGGAAGAAGGGCATCTCGTTGGTGGTGCCCAGCGCCCCGTGGACCTGCATGGCCCGCCAGGCGATGTCGTGGAGCACGGTCGGCATGACCACCTTGGTGGTGGCGATGTCCTTTCGCACCCGCTTGTAGTCGTTGTACTTGTCGATCTCCCAGGCCGTGTAGAGGACGAAGAGGCGAAACTGCATGAGCTGGGCGTAGGAGTCGGCGATGTACCCCTGGACGAACTGCTTGTCGGCCAGGAGGCTGCCGGCAGTCTCGCGACTGAGTGCCCGTTCGCACAGCATGTCCAACGCCTTTTGCGCCACCCCGACGGTCCGCATGGCGTGGTGGATGCGCCCGCCGCCGAGGCGGGTCTGGGCGATGGCGAACGCCTGACCCTCGCCGCCCAGGAGCGACTCCTCCGGTACCCGCACCTCGTCGTAGTGGATCAGGGCATGGGAGCCCTCGTTCAGCGGCTCGCCGTACAGGCCGACGTTGCGCTCGATCTTGACTCCGGGCGTGTCGGCCGGCACCAGGAACATGGACATGCCCCGGTAGGGGCTCACGTCCGGGTTGGTGACGACCATGACGATGAGGAACGAGGCCGTCTTGGCGTTCGACGAGAAGTACTTCCAGCCGTTGATCACCCACTGGTCGCCGTCCTTGACTGCTCGAGTCGTGAACCGCGTGGGATCGGCACCGCCGTGAGGTTCGGTCATCGAGTAGCAGGAGAACAGCTCGCCGTTCAGCAGGGGCTGCAGATAGCGCTCCTTCTGCTCCGGCGTGCCGAAGTGGGCGATGATCTCGGCGTTGCCCGTGTCCGGAGCCTGGGTGCCGAACACGGTGGAGGCCCAGGGCGACCGGCCCAGGATCTCGTTCAGCAGCGCCAGCTTCAGCTGCCCGAACCCCTGGCCACCCAGGTCCGGGCCCAGGTGGGTGGCCCACAACCCCTGGCCCCGGACCTCCTCTTTGAGAGGGTCGATGATCTTGCGACGCCTGTCGTCCATGGGCACGAACTGCTGGTGCGGGAACAGGTAGTCGAGCGGTTCCACCTCCTCCCGCACGAACTCGCTCGCCCAGTCCAACTTCTTCTGGTACTCGGGGTCCGTCTCGAAGTCCCACGCCATGATTCCCTCCTTGTCTCGGTTCAGAATATGATTCTGAGTATGGAGAGCACAATTCGGCCGGGGGATGCCCCCGCCGGCGAGCCCGGCGTCGCCGAGCGGGTGGCGCAACGGACGCTCGCCAAGCGGGGCGCCGAGTACGCCACCGAGGTGCGGCGGCTGCTCGATGCCGCCCTGGACGTGATGCGCAACTGTGGCACGACTTCACGCCCCCGCGTGGCCGACATCGTCGCCGCCGCCGGCCTCTCCAACGACGCCTTCTACCGCCACTTCCCCTCCAAGGACGCCCTGGTGGCTGCCATCGTCGAAGACGGGGCCGACCGGCTCGGCAGCTATCTCGCCCACCAGATGGCCAAGCAGGAAACGCCCGAGGGCCAGATCCGCACCTGGGTGGCGGGCGTGCTGGCGCAGACCGAGGAGGACATCGCGGCGACGACGCTGGCCGTCCTGTGGAACGGTGGCACCGTGGGGCAGGGGCTCGGCTCCGGCCGCCACTTCGCCAGCGCACCCCTGGCCACGCTCCTCCGCCAGCCGTTCGCCGCCCTGGGAAGCTCCGACCCGGACCTCGATGCTTCCCTCGCTGCCCACGCCACCCTGGGCAAGGTCTCGGACCACCTGTGGCAACGGACGACGCCGGCCCCGTCCGAAGTCGACCGCATCACCCGGTTCTGCCTCGCCGCGGTCAAACGACCGCAAACCACGGCCCCGGCGACGAGGAAGGCGAAGTCGTGAAGGCCGTCCGCGGCGTCGAAGGCGGCGTCTCGGTCGTCGAGCTCGACGATCCGCCGGGGAGCGGCGAGCTGCTGGACATGAGGTCCATGAGCATCTGCGGGTCCGACCTCACGTACCTCCGGTTCGGAACCCGCCAGATCCTGGGCCACGAGCTGGCCGGTCTCCGCGGCGACGGCAGCCCGGTCGTGGTCGAGGCCATCTACGGGTGCATGGAGTGCGAGCAGTGCCGCCGGGGCGCCTACAACCGCTGCCCCACCCATGGCCAGCGGGCCCTCGGCATCACCGCCGACGGTGGGATGGCCGAGCAGTTCCGGGCGCCAGCCGCCCGCCTCGTGCCCCTGCCGGCGGGGCTCGACGTGCGAGACGCCAGTCTGGTGGAGCCGGCGTCGGTGGCCTGGCACGCCCTCCGCCTGGCGGACACCGGACCCGGCAAGCGGGTGGCCGTGGTGGGCGCCGGGGCTCTCGGGCTGCTCGCCGCCGCCGGGGCGAGACTCCAGGGCGGCGAGCACGTCGCGGTCGAGGGGCGACATCACCACCAGCGGGAGGCGGCCGAGCGCCTCGGGGCCCGCCCCACCGTCGACGGGCTCTACGACGTGGTGGTGGAGGCGGCCGGCACCCAGGAGAGCCTGGCTCGCGGCGCCGAGCTGGTCGCCCCCGGCGGGACCCTCGTCGTGCTCGGCGTGTACGTCGGTTCCGTCGAGCTGCACTGGATGCCCTTGTTCCACCGGGAGGCGCGGGTCATCCCCTCCCTCGGCTACTGCCGGCACGACGGCGGCCGGGAGATGGAGGAGGCGGCGGCCATGCTGGCCGGCGATCCCGACATCGCCCGGGCTCTGGTGACCCACCGGTTCCCGCTCGAGGACGCCGAGGAGGCGTTCCGGGTGGCCGCCGACCGCTCCTCGGGGGCCATCCGCGTCGTGCTGGAAACGTCATGAACGCCGTCGCTCCGCTGACGCCGGTGGCGCTGGTCCACGGCGGCGGCTTCGACAGTCGCTGCTGGGGCCGACTCCTCCCGTACCTGAGACCGCCGGTCGTCGCCGTCGACTTGCCTGGTCGGGGGAGGCGGCCGGTACCGCTGGATTCGGTGACCCTCACCGATTGCGGCCGCGCCATCGCCGAGGACATCGATGGCGCCGGATTCGATCAGGTCGTCCTGGTGGTGCACTCGCTGGGTGGCTGCTCGGTCGCCCCCTGTCTCGAACTCCTGGGTGAGCGGGTCCGTCACATCGTCTTTGTGGCCGCCATGGTGCCCCGCCACGGCCACGGATCCCATCAAGAGTGGTCCTCCGATCTCAGCCAGTCGATCCAGCAGGAGCGGGGCCGGGAGGACCACACCATGTCCCCCCAGAGCGTCAAGGACTTCTTCGGCAATGACATGACTGACGAGCAGCTGGCCTGGTGCATCGATCTTCTCGTACCGGAGGCCGAGGGTCTCACCACGGAGCCGGTCGACCTCACCCCGCTGGAAGCGCCCATTCCCCGGACCTGGATCCTGACCACCGGCGACGCCATCCTGAAACCGGAACTGCAGCGCCGCTTCATTGGCCATGTGGACGGCGATTGCCGGGTTGTCGAGCTCGACGCCGGCCACATGTGCATGATCACTCAGCCAGAAGCGCTGGCGGACGTTCTCAATGACGTTGCCACACCGGTCTGAACGCGGGTCAGCACGCCGTCGACGTGGGCACCGCGAGCGCCCACCCGGCAGAACGTGGTCAGATACGCGCCGGTCCGGTCGAACGGGAGAGAGAGCCATGACAAGCGTGGGGGTCGCTACCGGCGCAGGCCGAGGCATGGGCCGAGCGTGCGCCCATCGCCTGGCGGAAATGGTCGACGCCCTGCTGCTGGTCGACTTGGACGAGTCGTCGGTGAGCCAGGCGGGCAAGGAGCTGGCCGACGCCGGGGCCGCAGTCGTCGAGCCACTCACCATGGACGTCGCCGACGCCGGCGCGGTAGCGGGATTGGCGGCTCGAGTCGAGGAGCTGGGAACGCTGCGGGCGGTGGCCCACGCCGCCGGGATCTCCCCGACCATGGCCGATTGGCGGCGGATCTTCACCGTCGATCTGATCGGGACGGCGATGGTGGCGGATGCGCTCCGGCCCCTCGCCGGGGCGGGGACGGCCATGGTCTGCTTCGCCTCGATGGCATCGCAGCTGGCGATCCCCCAAGGCGACGCCGCCGCCGACGCCGCCCTCGACGCGCCGCTCGACGACGACTTCTTCGAGCGGCTCCACGCCGCCCTCGGTGCCTCGGTCGAGGACAGCGCCCTGGCCTACGCCTGGGCCAAGCGCGGCGTGCAGCGTTTCGTGCAGCAGGAGGCCGTCCGCCTGGGCCCGGCCGGGGCCCGCATCTGCTCCGTTTCCCCCGGCATCATCGACACGCCCCAGGGCAGGCAGGAGGCCGCCACCCACGACACCATGGCGGAGATGGTCCGGATGAGCCCGCTGCAGCGCGAAGGGCGCTCCGAGGAGCTCGCCGCGGTCGTGGCCTTCCTGCTCTCGGATCAGGCCAGCTTCGTCACCGGCACCGACATCCTCGTCGACGGCGGGGTGTGCGCCGTGCTGCGGGGGGCGGGCGCACCCTAGCGACGTCGGGTCAGGCGACCACGCCCCGCACCTTGAGGTCGATGACGGCCTCCGTATCGAGGCCCAGCTCGGCCAGGACCTCGTCGCCGTGCTCGTTGAACTCCGGGGCGCGGTGGGGAGGAGCGGGATCCTCGTCGAACTGCACGGGCGCGGTGACCAGCTGGAAGGGCGTGCCCGAGGCGGTCTTGCACTCCTGCACGTAGCCGTTGGCCACCGCTTGGGGGTCGGCGGCCGCCTCCAGGGTGTGCTGCACCACGGTCCACTGGCCGCTGAAGGGTGCGAGCCGCGCCCGCCACTCGTCCAGCGTGCGCTCGGCAAAGACGGCCCGCAGCAATTCTCCTGCGGCCGGTCCGTTGGCCATCAGGTTGGCGTGCTCGGCAAAGCGGGGGTCGCTCGCCAGTTCGGGACGCTCGATCAGCTGGCAGAATTCGGCCCAGTACTTGCCCGCTTGGAGGCAGCAGAGCGAGACGAACCGTCCGTCCTTGGTCTCGTAGTTGTTGGAGAGCGGGTTGGTCCTGGGCACATCGGCAGGAGGAGGCGCCCACGGGGTGTCGAGCAAAAGGGACAGGGCGACGGCCTGTCCCATGGCCCACAGGCCGGTGCCGAACAGGGAGACGTCCACCACCGTCGCCTCGCCGGTCCGCTCCCGGTGGTACAGGGCGCCCATGATCCCGCCGGCGATGGTCATACCGCCGATCGAGTCCCCGTAACCCGGTGCGGGCGGCACCGGTACGTGGTCGTAATCGGAGCGGCGCACCCCAGCCGCCGCTCCCGGCCGCGACCAGAACGACAGGGAGTCGTACGAGCCCTTCGGCGCATCGGGACCCCGCTCGCCCTGCCCACTCCCCCGCACGTAGATGATGTTCGGGTTGTGGGCCCGGATGTCTTCCAGGTCGACCTTCAGCTTCTGACGCACGCCCGAGAGCTTGTTGGTCAGGAACACGTCGGCGGTGGCCGCCAGCCGGTAGAGGATGTCGAGGCCCTCCGCCGAGGTGAGGTCGAGGCCGAGGCTCCGCTTCCCTCGGTTGGAGTGCTCCAGCAGGACGTGAACGTCCGAGGGGATATTCAGTACGCCGCTCGACGCCAGGCCGCGCATGGCGTCACCCCGCTCGACGTGCTCGATCTTGATCACGTCCGCCCCCCAGTCGGCGAGAAGGGCGGAGGCGGCGGGCACGAAGGTGTGCTCGGCGACCTCCAGTATGCGGACACCCTCCATGACTGCGGTCACTGGACCCTCCGAGGCGTGTGATGGCCGGCTACGGCGCTGATGTGGAGACTAGCTGGCGATTCTTCTGACTTCGACGTCGATATTATCAGACCGGTTCCCGGGCCGTCCCGGGCCGTCCCGGGCCGCGGGCGGAGCCGGCAACCGGCCTGGCTATATTGACCTCGACCTCGAAGAGGGGAGACACCGGTCATGAAGGCAGTCGTCGTCGGGGCATCCAGCGGCCTGGGACGCTGCATCGGGATCGGCCTCGCCCAACGCGGGGCGGAGGTTGCGTTGATGGCCCGCTCCCACGACAAGCTCGTCGACGCGGCCAAGGAGGCGGGCGCCGGCACCCTCGCCATCCCGTGCGACGTGACCGATGCGGCGTGGTGCCGGTCGGCCATCGACGAAGCGGCCGACGCCCTCGGCGGCATCGACGCCGTGCTGTACGCCCCGGCCGTCGGCCCGCTGGCCCGCCTGGTGGACGTGGACGCCGACACCTGGCACCGGGCGTTCGCCACCAACGTCGTGGGTGCCGCCCTGTTCACCGCGGCGGCCATCCCCCACCTGACCGCCTCCCAGGGCACCGCCGCCTACCTGTCCTCGGTGAGCGCCTCGGTCACTCCCCCGTGGCCCGGGCTGGGCGCCTACATCGTGACCAAGGCCAGCCTCGACAAGCTGGTGGAAGCGTGGCGGGTGGAACATCCCACCGTCGGCTTCACCCGCGTGGTGGTCGGCGACTGCGCCGGCGGCGAAGGGGCGGGCATGACCGGTTTCACGGCGGAGTGGAACCTGGAGCTGGCGGGCGAGCTGGCGCCCGAGTGGGTGTCGCGCGGGTTGATCGCCGGCTGCCTCATGGACGTCGAGGAGCTGGTCGGAGTCGTGGCCAGCGTGCTGAACTGCGGGGCGAGCGCCAGCATCCCCTCGGTGATCGTGGCGCCCCGGCCGCCGGGGGTGGCTCCACCCGCAGACGTGACGCCTCCGATCTAGGGGCGGCCGCGGCAGCCGGCTCAGGCGGCGGCCACCTCGAGAAGGGCCTGGGCCACCGCCCGGAGCAGGCGAGCCACCCGCTGGTAACACCAGCCACCGTGTCCACCACCGTGCACCAGGACATAGGTGGCCGAGGTCATCGCTCCTTCCGGTCGCCCTGACGGGCGGCGGCCAGAGCGGCGGCATACCCGCGGTGGAGGTGCTGGAGCGCCGGCTCGTTGCGGCCGAAGACGATGGTGTCCACCATTCCGGTCCGGATGCCGGGCTCGGTTCGACCCGCCACCCAGAAGTCCTCGCCGTCGACGACGGTCTCGCAGACCCAGGAAGCAAACTCGGCCAGGCTCTTCCGCTCGTCCTCGGGCAGGTCGGGCCGGATGTAGGCGGTGTGCACGACCTCCGAGGTGCTCTCGTCCACGGGCAGGATCTGCCAAAGCTCGATATGTCGCCGGTCGAAGGTCAGGCTGACGTTGGGGAACAGGGCGTACTGCGGGGTCAGGTGGGCGGTGACCTCTCCCCAC
Organism: uncultured Actinomycetota bacterium; assembly: GCA_963757175.1. Classification (GTDB taxonomy): domain Bacteria; phylum Actinomycetota; class Acidimicrobiia; order Acidimicrobiales; family Palsa-688; genus CAVWQR01. The sequence goes on from CAVWQR010000001.1 coordinate 311,075, forward strand.
TCGGCTTCGGGGCGATCGCGCAGCTCATCGATGGAGCGGACCGCGGAGCAGTTGCGCAAATGGGGTCCGAAGGCGTCGAAGGTCAGGACGCCCCCGTAGGCGTAGCCCTTCAACGTCGTGCGATGCAGGTGGTCGAAGTGGTAGTTCTCCCGGAAGGTGTCCAGGGTGACCTTCCAGTTGGCCTGGACCGAATGCACGTGGGGCTCGCCGTGAACCGGCCACTCGGCAAAATCCAGCATGGCCAGCTCGTCCGCCAGCCCCGGGCCGAGGTAGGCATCGATGTCGACGGGCGGTCCGGGCCGCAGTCGGCCCACCACCAGCCCGTAGGCCTCGGCGACCGGCAGCTCGACCAGGCCCTTCTCCTCCCGGCACATTCCCTCGAAGGCGCCACCGACGGGAACGCCGACGAGCCGTCCCTCCAAGTCGTACACCCAGGCGTGGAAGGGGCAGGTGAACCGTCGGGCCTGGCCCACTCCGTCGACGACGCGGACACCCCGATGCCGGCAGGCGTTGGCCAGGGCCCGCACCCGTCCGGTGGCATCGCGCGTCACGAGGATCGGGGTGCGGCACAGCTCGACGGCCAGATAGCTTCCCGGCTGGGGCAGGGCCCCGGAAAGGCAGAAGACGAGCGGCTGGCCGAGAAACAGCCCGTTGAGCTCGTCTTCGAGGTGGGCGGCCGACGTGTAGGTCTCGGCCGGCACCTCGAGCACGTCGGCCGCCAGATCCGTTGTCCGGTGCTCGACGTGCTCCAGCAGCCGGCGGGCCAAACCGTGTTCGAAGGCTTCCCTATCCACCGTTCCTCCCGCTCATCCCGGGGCGCCTATTGAGCATACACTCACCTGTGGTCCATCCGTTCCGCCCGCCAGGTGGTGCCGCCTTGACAGGCGACCAGCCCGGCACGATGATCGGAGAGTGAACGCCCACGACGCGCCCCGGCGCTGCCCGGTGCCATCCCCCGCGGAGAAGAGCCGATGAAGGCGGCGGTGGACCCGGACCGCTGCCAGGGCCACGCCCGGTGTTGGGAGATCTGTCCGGAGGTGTTCTCTCTCGACGACGAGGGACACTCCTTTGTCCCGGCGCCCGAGGTTCCCCCCGAGTACCAGGCCAAGGCCCACGAAGCCGAGGACAACTGCCCCGAGCGGGCCATCACCCTGAGCTGAACGCATCGCCCGACCGCTGCTAGAGTGTTGGGTGAGTGCTCGCTTTTTTCGCGCGGGAGGAAGGCCATGGCTTTCAGCTGGTTCATCTCGGTTGACGACCACCTCATCGAGCCGGAGAGGCTGTGGCAGGAGCGTGTGCCCCAGCGGTGGCGCCAGACCGCTCCCCGCATCGTGCGCGACGGCGATGCCGAGTTCTGGGTCTACGAGGATCGCCAGATCGTCACCACCGGGCTGAACGCCGTCGCCGGCAAGCGCCGGGAGGAGTTCTCTCCCGAGCCCATCACCTACCGGGACATGCGACCGGGCTGTTACGAGCCCGCCGCCCGCGTCGCCGACATGGACCAGGGATTCGTGCTGTCCTCGCTGCTCTTTCCTTCCCTGCCCCGCTACTGCGGCCAGGTCTTCCACGAGGCCAAGGACAAGGAGCTGGCCCTGGTGTGCGTCCGGGCCTGGAACGACTTCATCCTGGAGGAGCTGGCCGGCGCCTACCCGGGCCGGTTCATCCCCATGATGATCATCCCGTTGTGGGATCCGATCGCCGCGGTGGCGGAGATCGAGCGGACGGCGGCCCTCGGGGCCAAGTCGGTGGCCTTCTCGGAGAACCCGACCAAGCTCGGCCTCCCCTCGATCCACACCGACTACTGGGATCCCGTCTTCCGCGCCGCCGAGGAGACGGGCTGCGTCGTCTCCATGCACGTGGGCTCCTCGTCGAATCTGATCCGGACTTCCGACGACATGCCGACGCTCGCCTTCATGGCCTACTCGGCCGCCGCCAACCAGGCGGGCACGCTGCTCGACTGGCTGTTCAGCGGCAACTTCGAGCGCTTCCCCGGCCTGAAGATCGCGCTCTCGGAAGCGTCGATCGGCTGGATCCCGTACTTCCTCGAACGGGCCGAGCAGGTGGTGGACAAGCAGCGGTTCTGGGCGGCCCGCTTCGACATCGACATGAACCCCAGCCACGAGCGGGGCGAGGCCAAGGGCGAGGCCCGCTTCAAGCTGGACACCGATATCCGCAGGCTGTTCAAGGACCACGTGTTCGGGACCTTCATCGACGACCAGGCCGGGCTGCGCCTGCTCGATCTCATCGGCGAGGACAACGTGATGCTCGAGTGCGACTATCCGCACTCCGACTCGACCTGGCCCGAGACGGTGAGCCTGGCCAGCAAGTGGCTCGGGCATCTCCCCGAGGACGTCCAGCACAAGATCACCGTCGGCAATGCCGCTCGGGTCTACAACTTCACCCCTGCCGATCCCGCCACCCTCAGCTCCTCGTAGCGTCTCCCATTCTGGTGGTCGCCACCACCGCCAGGCGGTCGTCCCTGCCCGCGTCCCGCACCTCGATGCGGCCGAGGCCGGACCACACCTCGGCTCTGGCCACGGCTGGCCCGACGCGGACCGGGCTCAGGTAGCGCAGCTGCAACGAGGAGAGCGTCGAGCGCGGCGCGGTCGACAGGGCGGCCTCCTCGGCGACGAGGGCGATCAGCCCGCCGTTCATCGTCCTCGACGAGTTGAGCCCGTCCTCCGATTGGGGCAGCACCGCTTCGCCCCGCCCCACCCGTTGGCAGCCGGCGCGTTCGGCGAGGGGCAGGCCCAGGCGCTCGTCCGGCAAGGCGGACGCCATCTCCAGCGCACCGGGCGGGAGCATTCCTTCCGTGCCGGGGGCGGCCATGAACGACGCGCCGGCGATCCCCAGCGGTTCCCCGGAGTCGGTGGTGAGTTCCACGGTGCCCACCGCCACGCTCCGTCCGGCCTTGATGACCCGTCCGGCCAGGTGGATGGTGCGGCAGTCGCGCACCGGGCGGTAGAGCTGGACGTCCAGCTCGAGGGTGGTCGGCACCCGCGGCGCCAGGACCGGGATAGCGAGGCGCCCCAGGACCATGTCGGTCCACATCACCAGGATCGAGGTGCGGACGCACGTGGTCCCCGGCACGAACATCTCGGGGATGACCGCCGCCGACCCCTGCATCTCGTCGTCAATGGTGGTCGTCTCGAAGCCCAGCTCCCGCAGGACGTGCCGGCCTGGATGTCGACCTTCGTCGACCGTCACCCCGTAGCCCCGACCGCGGGGCGCGACCGGCGGAGGTCGGCGACCTGCTCCCGCCAGCGATCCACCGCCTCCTCTTTGATCGGCCCGTAGCCCTTGACGGACATGGCCGAACGGGCGATGCGCACCATGGTGTCGTAGGCCAGAGCTGAAGGCGGCGCGACCGTTTCGTGGATGAGCTGGGCGTACTCCTCGATGACCGCCCGCTCCGTGCGCCGGTCGCGGTCCCACCCGAACACGTCCAGGGGCGTTCCCCGCAGCCGCTTCATGCCGCGCAGTGCATGGAAGGCGAGCTGGTAGGGCTTGCCCATCGGCAGCTTGGTCTTCCGCCCCAGGCGGCGCAGGACGGGCGGGTGCAGGTGGTAGGTCACCGAGTAGGCCCCGTCGATCCCGAGGTCGCGCGCCACCCGGCCGTAGTCGGCCTTCAGGTGCAGGCGGGCGACCTCGTACTCGTCCTTGTAGGTCAGGAGCTTGAACCACGACTCGGCGACCGCCCAGGTCAGCTCCCACTGATGGTCGGGGCCGTCACGGGCCGCGACATACTCCACCAGGTCGAGGTAGCGCTCGGCCCGAGCGGCGTCCTGGTAGTCGACCGCCTGGGCGGCGCGCCGGGTCGCCAGTTCACCCAGGGCATCGGGCAGGGCGCGCTCGCCCACCAGTTTGGTGGCTACCTGGAGTGCGCCCGGCGACGGGTCGAGGAGGCTTCCGGGGCCCCCGCCGTCGGCGTCCGCCACCGCGGCGAGACACCCTTCGACTGCGGCCCGGTCGTGGACCGCCCAGCGGCCCCACTCGAAGGCCTGCCGGTTGTCGGCCGCCGCTCTCCCCTGGCGTTGCACGGCCTGTTCGATGTCGGCCAGGGACAGGGGCACCGCGCCCAGCTGAAAGGCGGCGCCGAGCAGGACCACGTTGGCCAGCAGGTGGTTGTCGAAGACACCTTCGGCGATCCGCTTGGTGTCGAGGAAAGCGGCCCGATCCTTTCCCACCCGGTCCTCGATGACCTGCTGAAGCATGGCCGCGTCGGGGGGGCTGAGGTCGGTCTGGAGCATGGCGGACGTGGGGGTGAAGTTGCGGTCGACCACGGCGACGGTGTGACCGGGGCGCACCCGGTCGAGGTGAGCCGCACTGGCCGCCTGCAGGATGTCGCCGGAGAGGTACAGGTCGGCGGTGCTCACCATGGCGCTGTCCACGTCGCTCGCCTCCGCGGCCAGATGGAGATGGGACACCACCGCGCCCGCCTTCTGGGAGAGCCCCGTCTGGTCCATGCCCCCAATGGCCAAGCCGGCGGCCTCGGCCGCGGCGGCGAGGATCCGGTTGGCCGTCACCACGCCGGTGCCGCCGATCCCGGTGAAGTAGATGCTGTAGCGCCCGTCGACGGCGGGGATCGAAGGCGTCGGCAACTCGCCCGCCGGCGGGGCGGGACGGGCCCTGACGGCGCGCCGCCCCGGCGAGATCTTTTTGCCTCGGCCGGCGCGCCGGCCCCGCTTCGGGGTGACCGTCACAAACGACGGGCAGTCCCCCTCCAGGCACGTGTAGTCGCGGTTGCAGGACAGGTCGTGGATCTGGCGCTTCTCGCCGAACTCGGTGTCGCGGGGCAACACGGAGAGGCAGTTGCTCTTGGTGCTGCAGTCCCCGCAGCCCTCGCACACCGCCTCGTTGATGAAGACCCGGCGCGGCGGTTCCTCTTGCAGACCCCGCTTGCGCAACCGCCGCGCCTCGGCCGCGCACTGCTGGTCGTACACGATGACCGTGACGCCCTCGACGCCGCGGAGCTCCTCCTGGACCTCCGGCAGCTTCTCCCGGCCCACGACCCGGGTGCCGGTGGCCCACCGCGCCCGGCGCGGATAACGACCGGGGTCCTCGGCGCAGACCACGATCCTGCGGACGCCCTCGGCTTCCAGCGCCCGGGTCATCGACGGGACGTCCATCAGGCCGGTGACCTCCTGCCCGCCGGTCATGGCCACCGCTGCGTTGTACAGGATCTTGAACGTGACGTCGACGCCAGCCGCCACGCTGGCTCGGATGGCGAGAGTCCCCGAGTGGCTGAGGGTCCCGTCTCCCAGATTCTGGATCAGGTGCGGTTCGGCCACGAAGGGCGACAGGCCGATCCACGGAACCCCCTCGGCGCCCATCGGCGTCGGCGCCAGGCTCTTCATCCCCTGGTGCCGGGCTTCGAAGTACATGATCCCGTGGCAGCCGACCCCGCCGCCCACCAGAGCGTCGTCGGGGAAGACGGTGGAGCGGTTGTGCGGGCACCCGCTGCAGAAGCTGGGAGGCCGGCCGGGGAGCTGGACGACGGGGAGCCGCGCCCTATCGGCCGCCGGGGCCCGGCGGGCGGCGAGGGACGGCAGCGCCCGGCTCAGGATGGCCGCCACCGCCCTGGGGTCGAGCTCGCCGACCGAGGAGGCGAGCGCCCGCCCCCTCCGGTCGCGCTTGCCGAGCACGGGAACGGGGCTTCCCGCTTCGTGGAGGAGGCTGCGCAGCTGGGTCTCGACGAAAGGACGCTTCTCCTCGATGACGACCAGCTGGTCGACGGAGGCGGCGAACTCGACGGCGGTTTCCTCCACCAGCGGGTAGGTCATTCCCAGCTTCAGCACCCGCACGCCGATGTCGGCCAGCTCGTCGGTGCTCACACCGAGGTCGGCGAACGCCTGGAGCACGTCGAAGTAGGTCTTGCCCGCGCACACGACGCCCAGCCCGGCACCCGGACCGGCTCCGATCACCCGGTCGATCTGATTGTGGCGAGCGTAGGCCCGGGCGGCCACCAGCCGGTGGTGCACGACCAGGGCCTCCTGGTCGGGCACCTGGTGGGGGCCGATGGTGGGTAGCGGCTGGTGGCGCCAGGGGTCGCCGTCGATGACGAGGTCGGAAGGGATCCGGGGCGCATACCGATCCGGCTCGAGGAAGACGGTCCCGATGCCGTCGGCGACGGACGTGACGATCTTCAGCCCGACCCACGAACCGCAGTACCTCGACAGCCAGAAGGCGTGGATCCCCAGATCGAGGACGTCCTGCGGGTTGCCCGGGTACAGCACGGGCATGCAGGCGTCCTCAAAGGTGAACTGGCTGTCACAGGGCAGGGTGGAGGACTTGGCGCTCGGGTCGTCCCCGCAGAACATGACGACCCCCCCGTTGGGTCCGGCCCCCATGGCGTTGGCGTGCTTGAGCACGTCGCCGCAACGATCGAGACCGGGGGTCTTGCCGTACCAGACGCCCGTCACGCCGTCCACGTCGGCGTACTCCACGGTGGCGCCCATCTGGCTCCCCCACACCGTCGCCGCCGCCAGCTCCTCGTTGAGACCGGGGCGATGGACGACCCGGTGGGCGGCCAACGCCTCCCCCATGCGCTCGATCGTCAGGTCGAACCCGCCCAGCGGGGAGCCGGGGTACCCGGACACCATGGTTGCGGTCGTGAGGCCGCCGCGCTCGTCCAGCTGCTGGCGGAGGACGAGCAACCGGGCCAGGACGTCGAGCCCGGACAGGGCCGTCCCGGTCCCGGTCCGGTCGCGCACGTCGGTCACGGAAACAGCTCCGGATTGACCGACACAAAGCGGCCGTCCTTGATGACGGCCCGCCGGCAGTCGGCCCGCTGGAGAAGGGTGATGTCGGCGGTGGGGTCGCCGTCGAGCACCAGCAGGTCGGCCAGATAGCCGTCACGGACCTGACCGATGTCGAGGCCGACGAGCGGCCCGGCGTTGGTGGTGGCGGTGAGGATCGCTTCGAGCGGGGTCATGTCGACCAGCTCGACGTAGCGTTGCAGCTCGGCCGCGTAGGTGCCGTGATGGGTCCACTGATGGCCGAAGTCGCCACCGGCGAGGATCCGGATCCCGGACGCCTTCAGCTTGCGGAGACTGTCCACTTGGGCTTGGAACTCGGTGTGATAGCCCGACGCCTCGATCCGTTCGGGCGTGACTCCCCAAGGCTGGGCGTGGCCGTTGACCATGGCGTAGAGGTAGTGCAACCCGGGGCACACCCACACGTCGTCGCGCCGAGCCTCGATGGCGCCCAGCGCCTCGTCGTCGAGGAAGCAGGCGTGATGGATGATCCGCACGCCGGTGCGTGCCGCCATGGCGACGCTCGCCGACGACCGGGCGTGGGTCGTGACGAACGCTCCGTACCGGCCGGCCTCCTCCACGGCGGCGAGCAGCATGTCGTCGTTCATGTACACGTCGTCCGAAGGGAACTCCGGGATGATGCCGTCCCCGGAGATGAACAGCTTGAGCGCCCGGGCCCCGGAATCGCACTGCCGGGCGACAACTTCCCGGATCTGCTTGGCGTCGGCGACCACGTCCATGGTCCCGGCCTCGGCGCCGATGGCGCCGCGCTCGGTGATCATGGGGCCGCTCGGGACGATCCGCGGGCCCGGGATCAGCCCCCGGTCGACGGCGTCCTTGGTCAGCACGTCGTCGAGGGGCTGCGATACCCCGGCGCCGACGATCAGGGTGTACCCGCTCTCCAGGAATGTCCGGGCCACGGCGGCCACGTCCAAGGCGTGCTGGGCCGGCGGGGCGCTGGCCACCGCGTCGTGGTCGAACACGAAGTCGAGCGGCCAGCTGATGTGGGTGTGGGCGTCGCACAGGCCCGGGAGCACGGTCGCGCCGTGGACGTCGACGACCCGCGTCGAGCCCTCGTCGACGTCGAGCCGCCCCGCCGAGACCTTGGCGATGCGGCTGCCCTCGATGAGCACATCGCCGTCGAACGGTCGCTCGGCCGGGTCGCCCGAGCAGGCCAGTACCCGCCCGTTCCGCAGCAGCGTCCGCTCAGCCATCATCCTGTCCTCCCGATGCCCCCGGCCAACCTCTGGAGCAAATGCTCACTCTTGCCACTCTACCGTTACCGCCCGATTGACAGCAGGCCACCGGCAATGCCACACTAGTAACTGGGCGTTCACTTCTTATCGCTCCGCTGTCTGGAGGTGGCGGGTGGTTGACTACCAGCTGATCGACGCCGACGGGCATTACTACGAACCCGACGACTGTTTCTCCCGGCACATCGAGTCGCGGTACCGGGATGCCACCGTCCGGGTCGAGCGGGGGGGCGACGGGCTGGGCCGGGTGTTCCTGGGGGACCGGCGCGTGTACATGAGCGTGATGCCCGGAGACTACGCCTCGGCGCCGGGAGCGTTGTCGGGGCTGTTCTCGGGCGAGGTGGCTGACGGGTTCGCCCATCGGGAGGTGATCAACGCCCGGGACCACCCGGCGTTCACCGACCGGACGGCCCGGCTGGCGTTGATGGACGCCCAGGGGGTGGAAGCGACGATCATGCTGCCCACCCTGGGGGTGTCGGTCGAACAGGATCTGATCGACGACGTGGAGTTGACCTACGCCAGCCTGGCCGCGTTCAACCGGTGGCTGGAAGAGGACTGGGGTTACGGGGCCGACGGGCGGATCTTCGGGGTTCCGTTGTTGTCGCTCCTGGATGTCGACCGGGCCCTGACCGAGCTGGACCGGGTGCTGAACGCCGGGGCCCGCCTGGTACACCTTCGCCCCGCGCCGGTGCTGGGCACCGGACCGTACCGGGGCCGCTCGCCGGCGGACCCGCTCTTCGACCGGTTCTGGGCGGCGGTGGCCGAAGCCGACGTGGGCGTGGTGTTCCATGTGGCCAACAGCGGTTACAACAACTTCTACGGCTCGTTGTGGTCCGAGGACCCGGACAACCCCTCTCATCGCCAGTCCCCCCTGCAATGGGCCTTGTGCAACACCGAACGGCCCATCGTCGACACCCTGGCTGCGCTGAGCCTGCACAACCTGTTCGGACGGCACCCCACGGTACGGGTGCTGTCCATCGAGAACGGCGGTGGGTGGGTCGGCGCCCTACTCAAGATGGTCGACAAGGCGGCTCGTCTGGGCCGGCGGGGGCCGCTGATCGGCGGGCCGCTGCCCGCCCGGCCCAGCGAGGTCCTCGCCCGGCACCTCTGGGTCTCCCCCTTCCCCGAGGACGACGTCATCGGGCTCCTCGGCACCCTGGGCGCGTCCCACGTTCTGTTCGGCTCCGACTACCCGCATCCCGAGGGGCTGCGCCGGCCCGCCGACTTCGTCGAGCGCCTCGACGGCTGCGACCCGGCCACCACCCGCAAGGTCCTGCGCACCAACACCGGTGCCCTCCTGGGCCTGCTCGAGCGCCAACCGGCATAGAGCGCCCGTGCACGACATCGTGATCCGTGATGGTGAGGTCGTCGACGGGACGGGTTCGGGCCCGAGGCGCGCCGACGTGGCCATCGACGGGGATCGCATCACCGAGGTGGGCACGGTCCCCGGGCAGGGGCGACGGCAGCTGGACGCCGCCGGCCGGGTGGTGACGCCGGGGTTCATCGACATCCACACCCACCTGGACGCCCAGCTGTTCTGGGACCCGTTCGCCAGTTCGTCGTGTTGGCACGGCGTGACGACGGTCGTCCTCGGCAATTGCGGCGTCACCTTCGCCCCGGTCCGCCCGGGTCAGGAGCGTTCTCTCGCCGAACTCATGGAGGCGGTGGAGGACATCCCCGCCGACACCATCATGGCCGGGCTCGATTGGGGATGGGAGACCTATGGGGACTACCTGACGACGCTGGACCGGCGCCGGCTCGGTGTCAACGTCGGTGGCATGATCGGCCACTGCGCCCTGCGTTCCTACGTCATGGGTTCCCGCGCCGTTGACGACGTTCCCGCCTCGGACGAGGACATTGCCCAGATGGTCGACCTCGTCGGCGAGGCGATCGACCGCGGGGCGCTCGGTTTCTCCACCTCTCGCAGCTTCCTGCACACCGTGCCCGACGGGAGGCCGGTGCCGGGCACGTTCGCCCAACCCGCCGAACTGGGGGCGATCGCCGACGCTCTCGGCGCCCGCGGCCGGGGGACGATCGAGGTCGTCCCGCGCATCGGGGAGCGGGACGGCCCCCACCGGGCGAACTCGGTCGCCGAGCTGAGGTGGATGGAGCAGGTGAGCCGGGCGTCCGGCCGGCCCCTCACCTTCGCCATCACCCAGAGCGACCGCCGCCCGCACCTGTGGGCGTGGGTGATGGAGCAGGTCGCCGCCGCCCGCGGCCGGGGGGCGGACCTGCGTCCTCAGACGACGGCGCGTGGAAGCGGGATCCTGTACGGCCTCGCTGGCCGGACCCCGTACGACGCCCTGCCTTCCTGGGCGGAACTGATGGGAAAACCCCGACCGGCGCGCGTCCACGCCCTGGCCGACGGAGTCGTGCGCGCGCGGCTGATCGAGGAGGCCGATCAGCCGCTGGCCGTCAGCGGACCGGCGGCCCCCAGGGACCCGGCCAAGCTCTACCTGCTGCCTCCCGGCGTGGCCCACTATGACGTCAGCCCGAGCAACAGCTTGGCGGCCGAGGCGGACCGGCGCCGGACGACGCCGGCTGGCGCCTTCATCGACTACCTGATGGAAACGGACGGCGGCGGGCTGCTGTACTTCCCCGTGCTCAACCAGGACCTGGACGCGGTGGCGGCCATGTTGACCAATCCCGACATGCTCATCGGCGTGGCCGACTCCGGGGCGCACGTGGGCCTCACCATGGATGCCAGCCAATCCACCTACGTCCTGACCCACTGGGTGCGAGACCGCGGCCTGCTCGACATCGGCCGGGCCGTCCACAAGCTCACCCTCGAGGGCGCCCAACTGTTCGGTCTCGACGGCCGCGGACTGCTGGCGCCGGGCGCCTTCGCCGATGTCAACGTCGTCGACCTGGACCGGCTGAGCCTGCCCACGCCGGACATGGCCGACGACTTCCCGCTGGGCGCCAGTCGCTACGTCCAGGGGGCGCGGGGGTACGACTACACGCTCGTTAACGGAAGGGTCATGGTCGAGCGGGACCAGCTGACCGACGACCGTCCAGGGCGGCTGGTGACCCCGGGATGAACGCAAACAACGCCGCACCCCGAGTTGACTCCGACGTCAATATTTCGTTACCATCTGCCCTTCACGGATCCATCACCGGGGGGTCGTCTCGCCCATGCATGAGGCAATAACCGTCTCGACCGTGCTCGACGTTCCGGGCGGTTGACGGCATGCTCCAGTACGTCCTAGCGGGACTGGCGCTCGGCTCCATCTACGCCATCGCGTCCTCCGGCCTGGTCGTGACCTTCGTGTCGGCGGGGGTGCTGAACTTCGCCTTCGGGTCGATGGCCTACGTGTCGCTCGCTTCTACTACTGGCTCAACTCCCAGCATCACCTGTCCACCGTCGTCCGCCGGCGTGCTGGCCATCCTGGTGGCCGCACCGCTGCTGGGCGTCTTTCTCTACGCCGTGCTCTTCCGGCACATCCGGGGCCAGTCCACCCTGATCAAGCTGGTGACGACCATCGGGCTGTCGGTGGCACTGCCGCCTCTGGCCGACCTGATCTTCGGCACCCAGACCATCACGTCCGCTCCCGGCCTGGCCTCGCTGCACGACAAGCCCTTCCACTTCCTCGGCACGCCGGTCACCACCGACCAGGTGATCATCTACGGCTTTCTGCTCTTCATCCTGATCGTCGGCACCGTGGTGCTGCGCTTCACCGACGTGGGTCTGCGGGTGCGGGCCATGGTGGACTCCGAGGCGATGACCTCGCTGTCGGGAACGCATCCCGGACGGGTGTCGCTCGGCGTGTGGGCGGTGAGCGCCACGCTGGCCGGCTTGGCCGGCATCCTCGTGGCCCCGACCAACGGGTTGACCACGGAGGGCATGACCACCCTGATGGCGGCGGCGTTCGCCGCCGTGGTCGCCGCCCGTCTCCGCTCGCTTGCCGGCGCGGTGGTGGTGTCCCTGGCCATGGGTGTCGTCACCGACGTCATCCAGAAGTACCTGCCGGCCAACAGCTCGTTCACGGCGGCAATCATCCCGAGCATCCCGTTCGGGTTCATGCTGGTGTTCCTGATCTTCTATGTCGCTGCGGTCGGGGTCGATTCGACGAGGAGATCACCGCCGGGGGCCCGCTGGACCAGGCCGTCCGTCCGGCCAACCAGGACCCGATGGCCGCCATCGAGGAGGTGGCCACCGGCCGCCAGATGGGAGCGGGCGCTCAGCGCCGTCCCGTTGCTGGTGGTCGTGGTCCTGCCCCTGATCTTCCGCGGCTCCGTCGTACTGGCTGGGCCTGACCGCCCTCGGGCTGTGCTACGGCATCACCTTCCTCACCTTCACCGTGGTGACCGGCGAGGGCGGGATGCTGTGGCTGTCGCAGATCATCTTCGCCGGAGCGGGCGCGCTGGCCGCCGCCCAGTTCGTGAAGGACTGGCACATTCCCGTGCTGCTGGCGATCGTCCTGGGGGGGCTGCTCGCGGCGGCCGCGGGGGCCATCATCGGACTGCTCACCATCCGCCTCGGCGACCTGTACGTGGGGCTGGTCACCTTGACGTTCGGCCTGTTGGTGGAGGGCCTGGTCTTCACCCGCAACATCTTCCTGCAGGGCGGGGTGGGCGTCGTGCTCAACCGGCCCAAGTTCGCCAGCAGCGACTTCGTGTTCGGCTACCTGGCCCTGGGGGTGTTCCTCATCTTCGCCGTGCTCACCTGGAACCTGCGCCGCTCCACGAGCGGGCTGGCGCTGCGCGCCGTGCGCGACAGCGAACCGGCGTCGCGGACGCTGGGCCTGAGCGTCATCCAGGTGAAGGTCATCGTCGGGGCGCTTGGCCGCGTTCGTGGCCGCGGTGGGCGGCGGCTTCCTCGCCATGGACGCCGGAGTGGCCCAGCCGTCCTCGTTCGCCACCTTCCTCGGCCTGGTGTGGCTGGCCGTGGTCGTGACCCTGGGCATCCGTTCGATCACCGCCGCCGTGCTGGCCGGCCTCTCGTTCTCGTTGTTGCCCGGCGTGTTCCAGACCTACGTCCCGACCCGCTGGGGAGAGGTCCCCACCGTGCTGTTCGGGCTGGGCGCCCTCGGTGTCGCCCTGCACCCCGAAGGCGTGGTGCTCCAGAACGGCCGGCAGCTCCGCCGGCTCCTGGCGAGGGTCCTGACGCCGCGGAGCCAGCCGGGTGGCCGGCGCCCCCGCCGAAGCTGGCGAGGCGTGGCCGGGCGGAGGCGACCGGGCCGTCGGCCCCCGCCGCAGTCGGCCCGAAGATGTCCGACGGCGCCGACGGAGCCGGAATCGTGACCGAGGCCCGCCTGGAGTGCGCCAACGTGACCGTGCGCTTCGGCGGTCTGGTCGCGGTCAACGACGTGAGCGTGGCCGTGCCCCCGGCGACGATCGTCGGCCTGGTCGGACCCAACGGCGCCGGCAAGAGCACGCTGTTCGGCGTGCTGTCCGGGCTGCTCCGCCCGGCGCGCGGGCAAGGTGCTGCTCGACGGCCAGGACATCACCGACGCCCGGCCCCAGCTGCGAGCGGCCCGTGGTCTGGCCCGGACCTTCCAGCATCCCGAGCTGTTCATCGGCCTGACCGTGCGCGACCACCTGGTGCTCGCCCACCGGGCCAAGTACGCCAAGGGCCGGATCTGGTCGGACCTGTTCACCATGGGCAGCCTCCGCAAGCCCGAGCAGGCGGAGCGGGCGACGGTCGACGACCTGATCGAGCTGCTCGGGCTCGGGCCAGGTGGCCGACGGTCCCGTCCTCGGCCTGCCCGCTGGGGATGGCCCGGTTGGTGGAGCTGGGCCGGGCGTTGGCTGCCTCCCCGACGGTGCTGCTGCTGGACGAGCCCTCCTCGGGGCTCGACTCGTCGGAGACCGAGCAGTTCGAGAGCACCCTGAGGACCGGTGGCGCGCGAGCGGGGCATCTCCGTGCTGCTCGTGGAGCACGACGTGGAGCTGGTGATGCGCCTGTGCGAGCGCCGTCTACGGTGCTCGATTTCGGGACGTTGATCGCCAGCGGCACGCCCGCAGAAGTCCGAGCCAATCCCGCCGTGCGCGCCGCCTACCTCGGCGAAGAAGTCGCCGAGGTCGCCGCCGAGCAGAGCCGGGACGACCTCGACGGCGCGACCGAGGCGCCCGCCTCGTCTCCGCTGACGGCGACGGCCACGCCCGCCGCGGCCGCGGGCGAGACGCCGATGCTGGCGGTGGAGGACCTCTCGGTGCGCTACGGCGACGCCGTCGCCCTGAGCGGTGTCTCGTTCCGGATCGGGACCGGCAAGGCCCTCGCCGTGCTGGGCGCCAACGGCGCGGGAAAGAGCAGCCTGGCTCGGGCCGTGTCGGGACTGGTCCCGCCCTGCGGCGGGCGGGTCGTGTTCGCCGGCGAAGAGATCAGGACGTGGCCGCCCTACCGCATCCGCCGGGACGGCATGGTCCACCTCCCCGAGGGCCGAGGCGTGTTCCGGCGTCTCACCGTGACCGAGAACCTCCGGATGGCCGCCGCCACCGCCGGCGGCCGCCAGGCCCGCCGGCAGGCGGTGGAGCTGGCGTTGGACATCTTCCAGCCGCTGGCCGATCGTCGCCACCAGACGGCCAGCCTGCTCTCCGGCGGGGAGCAGCAGATGCTCTCCCTGGCCCGGGCGCTGGCCACGTCGCCCAAGCTGCTGATCGCCGACGAGATGTCCCTCGGTCTGGCGCCCAAGCTGGTCGACCTCGTCTTCGACAGTCTGGTCCGAGCCCGGGAGGCGGGCGTGACCGTGCTCATGATCGAGCAGTACGTCCATCGCGCCCTGGCGTTCGCCGACGAGTGCCTGGTGCTGCAGCGCGGCGTGGCCGCCTGGAACGGCCCGGCCAGCGAGGCGCGCAGCGAAGTCCTGTCGCACTACCTGGGCGACGCCATGATCGCCGCGACCTGACGAGTGGCCGCTCACCCTTGGGGGTTCACCAAGCCATGCTGTTGGAGCTGACGTCCGACCAGGAGTTCTTCCGCGAAACCACCGAGAAGTTCCTCGGCGAGAAGGCGCCTGTCGGCGAGCTTCGACGTCTGAGCCAGGATCCGGTGGGCTTCGACCGCGACTACTGGCGCCGGGGCAACGACCTGGGCTGGAGCTCGCTGCTGGTCAGCGACGCCCACGGGGGCGGAACCATCAGCGGCCAGGGCCTGGTCGACCTCACCTTGATCGCCTACGAGTTCGGCCACCACGCCGCACCAGGGCCGCTCGTGCCCACCAACGTCGTCGCCGCTGCCCTGAGCGAGGCGGACGCCCATCAGGACGTCCTGCAGGAGCTGCTGTCGGGCGCGTCGATCGCCTCGTGTTCGTTCGCCGGCCCCGCCGCCGGCGGCCACCTGGACGTGGAGGCCGACGGCAGCGGCGTCATCGTGCGCGGCGCCGCCCGCCCGGTCGAGTCCGCCGGACCGGCGGACCATCTCCTCGTCACCGGCCATACCGGTTCGGGCCTGACGCAGGTGTTGGTCCCCACCCACGCCCGCGGCGTGGCCGTCGAGCCCATGCAGACCGTCGACCTGACCCGTCGATTCTCGCTGGTCACCTTCGACGACGTCCGGGTGCCGGCCGATGCGGTCATCGGGGCCGTCGGCGGGGCTGGCGAGCAGGCCGCTCGCCAGCTGGAGCTCGCTCTGGTGATGGCCAACGCCGAAACCGTCGGGGCCATGCAGGCGGCGTTCGACATGACGGTCGAGTGGGCGTTCGACCGCTACTCCTTCGGTCGGCCGCTGGCGTCCTACCAGGAGCTCAAGCACCGGTTCGCGGACATGAAATCGTGGCTCGAGGCCAGCCACGCCATCAGCGACTCGGCCGCCGCCGCGGTGGCATCGCGCTCCGACGAAGCGGGCGAGCTGGTCAGCGCGGCCAAGGCGTTCATCGGCGACTACGGCGCCGAGCTGGTGCAGGACTGCGTGCAGATCCATGGTGGCATCGGCGTCACGTTCGAGCACGACCTGCACCTGTACCTTCGGCGGGTGACCCTCGACCGGGCCCTGTACGGCACCCCTGCGGACCATCGCCAACGGGTCGCCACATTCGTGGAACAACGGGAGGCGGCGTGACGACCGAAGAGATCGAGGACGTCGAGAGCTTCCGGCAGCGGGCCCGTACCTGGATCGGCGCCAACCTCCGGCCGATCGACGAGCGCAGCCCGAAGCGATCGACGCACGTGGTGCTGAGCGACGAGGAGGAGCTGGCCGAGGTCAAGCACGACCGGGAGCTGCAACGCCAGTTCTTCGACGCCGGCTTCGCCGGCCTCTGCTTCCCCCGGTCCTACGGGGGACAAGGACTCACCGCCGCCCACCAGCGGGCGCTCAACGAGGAGCTGGCCGGCTACGAGTTTCCCCAGCGGGTGCAGGTCCCCAACTTGTCGCCGTGCGCCGCCGTACTCCTCGAGTTCGGCACCGAGGGGCAGAAGGCACAGCACCTCCCCGCCATGCTCAAGGGCGAAGAGCTCTGGATGCAGTTTCTCTCCGAACCGAGTGGCGGCTCGGACGTTGCCGGCGCTCTCACCACCGCCGTCCGCGACGGCGACGTATGGATCCTCAACGGCTCGAAGGTGTGGACCACCGGCGCCTGGTGGTCGGACTGGGGCCTGTGCCTCGCTCGGACCAACTGGGACGTTCCCAAGCATCGCGGCCTGTCGGTGTTCATGGTGCCCATCCACCACGCGGGGGTCGACGTGCACCGCATCGAGATGCTCAACGGCTCGAAGGAGTTCTGCCAGGAGTTCCTGACCGACGTCGCGGTTCCGGACACCGACCGCATCGGTGACGTCGATGACGGCTGGACCGTCGGAGTCCGGTGGATGTTCCACGAACGCATGCTCTACAACTCCCCGTTCGTCACCCACCCGGCAGGCAGCGAGCGAACCCTCGGCTCCGGTTCGCTCGTGGACGTCGCCCGGGCCGCCGGCCGCCTGGCGGACCCCTACGCCCGCGACCTCATCGGCGATGCCCGCGTCATGGAACTGGTGAGGGAGGAACTCCAAGGGCGGGTCCGCGACGGGATTCTCT
This sequence comes from uncultured Actinomycetota bacterium, assembly GCA_963757175.1. Classification (GTDB taxonomy): domain Bacteria; phylum Actinomycetota; class Acidimicrobiia; order Acidimicrobiales; family Palsa-688; genus CAVWQR01. The sequence goes on from CAVWQR010000001.1 coordinate 328,036, forward strand.
CGGGCCGCATGTCGGACCAGGCCGCGGCGATCGTCCGCCTCTTCTCCGGAGTGGCTTCCGCCCGCGCCGCCACCCTGGCCTTCGAGATCGCCGGCGCCACCGGCGGGGTGTGGACCAACGCGGACGGTGACGCGGCGGGGATCGGGACCGACTTCCTCATGCGCCAAGCGGGTTGTATCGGCGGCGGCACCACCGAGATGGCCCGCAACGTCATCAGCGAACGGGTGCTCGGCATGCCGCGCGAGCGAACCCTGGATCGCGACGTCGCCTTCCGCGAAGTGCCCCGCAGCCGGCCGGCGGGCTGATGCCGGTCCTCGGCCATAAGGTCTCTGGCGTAGCTTCCTCCCCAACCCGACCCTCGAGGAGAAGATCAGAACATGTCGCTGTTCGACGCATTTCGCTATGACGGCAAGCGGGTACTGGTGGTCGGTGGGGCCACCGGCATGGGCGCCGCCGCCGCCGAGGTGGCGCAGGACGCCGGCGCCGAGCTGGTGGTGATGGACCGCGCCGAGGTGAAGCTGGCGGGGGCCAAGGCCATCAGCGTCGACCTGGCCGACACCGCTTCCATCGACGCCGCCGTCGACGAGTGCGGCGGTCCGGTGCACGCCCTCCTGTCCTGCGCCGGCGTCGCTGACGGCACCCCGGGCCTCGAGAAGATCAACTTCCTCGGGCATCGCTACCTCATCAACCGTCTGCTGGCCGGCGGCATGCTGCCCCGCGGTTCGGCCATCGGTTTCATCTCCTCGGCCGCCGGCCTCGGCTGGGAGGCGAGCCTCCCCGAGCTCAAGGAATATCTCGACATCGCCGACTTCGACGCCGCGTCGCAATGGGCGCACGAACACGGCAAGGCCGATTACATGGGAAGCAAGCAGACGATCTGCGCCTACGTCGCCCGCCAGGCGATGCCCCTGCTCAAACAGGGAATCCGCATCAACGCCATCTGCCCGGGACCCACCGATACGCCCCTGGCCCGGGCCAACGCGGATATGTGGCTGGGCTTCGGCGCCGACTACCGCGGCGAGGTCGGCATCGAGGCATCCACCCCGCTCGAGCAGGCCTACCCGCTGGTCTTCCTGTGCAGTGATGCCGCAGCCGGGGTCACGGGCATCATCATGATCACCGACGCCGGCTACATGAGCTCGGGGATCACCGAGTCCTTCCCCGCCGCCACTCCCCTGGCCAACCTGCTGCTCGGCCGCAGCTAGCGACTTCGAGCCGAGCGCACCGCACGCTCACAGCGTGGTGCGCTCGTCGACCGTCGTGCCCCGTTGGAAAGCACGCACCATGGCGTCGACGGAAAAGGAGGCGAGCAGGGCGCCCTGGTCGCCGTGCACCCGGGCCTCGGCATGCGTCATCCCGTCGCCGGCGAACGTCGACAGGTGGTGGTAGAGCATCCAGCGATCGGCGCGAACCTCAGCGTGGAACGAGATGGCGATGGCATTGATCGCGGTGGAGAGCGAGCGGTGCGCCTGGCGCTGGCTGATGCCCTGGTGGGGCCGCAGGGCAGCGGCAATGGACAGGTGCCCGGTGAACTGGGCGAGCAATCCGGCGTGCAGGTAGGGGTCGTCGGGGACCTCCCGGAAGCGCACCCAGGCGTCGAGAACCGGCGGCCCGACCGGCGCATCCGGGTCGTCGGTGTAGGCGTCGTCGACGATCCGGACGTCCCGACCGGTGACCGACATGTCGTACGGCTGGCTCTCGTACGGGCCGGGCGTGGCCGGCGCCGTCTCCTGGTGACGGATCACGTCCGGGGCGGTGACGTCGAGCAGCAGCGTGCCGGTGGCACAGCGCCGACCCCCCTGGCTGGCATGCACCGTCACGGTCGCGAACGTCCGTCCTGCGCTCAGCTCCTCGACCTCGAAGCGCAGCGGCTGGCGGGCGTCAGCGGGGCGCAGGAACACCATGTGAGCGGACACCGGGCGCCGTCCTGGGGCATGACGGCCGGCGGCGACGATGGCCTGGCCCAGCATCTGGCTGCCCTCCACGACCGGTCGCCGATGGTCGTCGCGCGCCCCGCCCGCGTAGCCGCGCTCGCCGTCCGCCTTGACGTCCAGGAGGTCGAGGAGGTCGGCGGCGTCGCCCCACGTGGGGAAGCGCTTGACGGTGACGTCCCGGGATGCGTCGCCCTCGGCCGCGTCGACCAACTCCACCCGGACCCGGTCGTGATCGAACGCGGCCAGGCCCGCCAGCCAATGGAGCTCGGCCGCAGGCTCGGTGAAGGTCCACAGCACGTCGCGCTCGCCACCGATGCTCCAGAACCGGGCGTCACCCTTCCCCGGTCCCGTGGACCGGTGCCCTTGGTCCTGGAAGGCGTCGAAGCGCACGTCAGGGCAGGGGAAGTAGAGCGTCGGCGGCTGGCCCGTCTCCTCGACGCGCACGGCGGCGCTCGACTCGGCAACCAGCTGGTCGCCCCACCACGCTCGGGCCACGTACGGGCAGGGAGAGCGCGGCACCACGACCTATTTGGGTGGGAAGCGCAGGGCCCCGTCGAGTCGGATGTTCTCGCCGTTGAGGTACGGGTTGCGGGCGATCGACTCCACGAGGGAGGCGAACTCCTCGGGGCGGCCCAGGCGCTTGGGGAACATGATGTTCTTGACCAGATGGGCCTTCATCTCGTCGGACACGCCCAGCATGGCCGGCGTGCCCATGGTGCCCGGGGCGATGGCGCACACGCGGATGCCGAGCGGCGCCAGGTCCCGAGCGAGCGGGAGGGTCATGCCCAAGATGGCCGCCTTGGCCGCCCCGTAGGCCAGCTGACCGGTCTGGCCCTCCATCCCGGCGATCGAGGCGGTGTTGACGACCACGCCCCGTTGGCCGTCGCCGTCGGGCTCGTTGCCCGCCATGGCCGCGGCCGCGAGGCGGGTCACGTTGAACGTGCCGACGGCGTTCATCTCCATGGTCTTGGTGAACGACGTCTTGTCGTGGGGGGTCCCGTCCCGTCCGACGGTGCGACCGCCACCGACGCCGCCTCCGGCCACGTTGACCAGGAGCGACAGCACGCCGAGGGAGGAAGCGGTCTCGATGGCGGCGGCCACGTCATCGTCGTTGACGACGTCGCCGCCGACGGCGATGGCGGCGTCGCCGAGCGCCTTGGCCAGCTCGCCGGCGCGGTCGCTGTCGCGATCGAACACCGCCACCCGCATGCCGGTCCCGACCAGATGACGGACGGTCGCCGAGCCCAGACCGCCGGCGCCTCCCGTCACGATCGCCGAACGACCCTCGAGTTCATGCCTTCCTCCCCTTGCTGGCGCCGGCCGTCAGGCGGCGACGCCGGCGGGCATGATCCGCGCCAGGTTGCCGCCCATGATGTTGGCCACGTCCTCCGGGGGAAGATCGGGGGGCAGGTGATCGGTGTAGCTCCGGGGCTCGGCCAGGCCCTCGGGGTGCGGGAAGTCGGACCCGAACAGGATGTGGTCCGCACCCAGGACGGGGATGATCTCGCCGAAGTTGTCCTCGTGGAACGGGCTGATGTACACGTTGCGCTTGAAGGCCTCCACCGGGTCCTCCTCGAACAACTGCGGCATCTTGCGGTAGGTCTCGCCCAGCTGCTCGAGGAAGGGCAGGGCCCAGTTGGCGCCGTTCTCGATGAAGGCGATGCGCAGGTCGGGGAACCGGGTGAGCAGGCCGTGGCACGTCATGGCCGACGCCGCGTCGAACGCCGGGCGGTCGTGCATGGTCAGCATCCGGAAGGCGTCCAGCCGGAACGGCAGCATCTCCGTCGGACCCGTCCAGTCGCTCAGGTACCGGGCGTAACCGCTGTCGGATGAATGCATGCCGACCAGGACATCGGCATCCACGAGCGCCTTCCAGAAGTCGTCGAAATAGGGGAGGGCGAACGAACGCGACCCGCCGTAGGTCGGCACCGGGGCGGGCCGGATCAGCACGCACTTGGCGCCGTGCTCGACCGCCCACTCGAGCTCTTCGATCGCCTTCTCCACGATCGGCATGGTGATGACCGGGGTGGTGAAGATGCGGCTCTCGTAGTCGAACGACCAGGTCTCGTACAGCCACTCGTTGAGGGAGTGGATGACGGCGTGGGTCAGCTCGGGGTCGTCCCGCATACGCTCCTCGAGCAGGCTGGCCAGGGTCGGGAACATCAGCGTCTTGTCCTCGCCGAGCTCGTCCATGAGCTTCAGGCGAGGCTCCGGCTCCCGGAAGGCGGGGATGCAGCGCATCGGATCCCCCACCAGCTCCCGGTACGACTTGCCTTCCGGGTTGCCGTTGCGGAAGTACTCCTCCTGGGCGCCCGGTCGGGCAACCACGTCGAAGGTCGGGTTGGGGATGAAGTCGCTCAGCACCCCCCTGACCATGATCTTGGTCCGTCCGTGCAGCTCGACGTACTCGATCGCCCCCTGGTACCGCTTCGGCAGGTGGCGGGTGAACGCGTCCCGGGTCTCGTAGAGGTGGTTGTCAGCGTCGAAGACCGGGATCTCACTCGTGCGCGGCATACTCAGATTCTACTGCTTTCGACACCGACGTCAAGATTACCAACGTCTAGTTCACCAGGGTGTCGTGGCCCTCCCAGTAGCGCTGGCGCAGGATGCGCTTGTAGAGCTTCCCGTTGGGATCCCGGGGGAGCGCCTCGACGAAGTCGACGCTGCGGGGACACTTGTAGGTCGCCAGCTCCTGACGGCACCAGGCGAGCAGCTCCCCCTCCAGAGGCGGACCGGCCGACGACGGATCCGCGGGCTCGATGACGGCCTTGACCGCCTCGCCCATCTCCTCGTCGGGCACGCCGATGACCGCCACGTCGGCCACCGCCTGATGTCCGGCGAGCACGTTTTCGACTTCCTGCGGGTAGATGTTGACGCCGCCGGAGATGATCATGTGCGCTTGGCGGTCGGTGAGGTAGAGGTAGCCGTCCTCGTCGAGGTAGCCCATGTCGCCGAGGGTCCGCCAGCCCTTCTCGTTGGTGATGGAGGCCGTCTTGGCCGGATCGTTGTGGTACTCGAAGGAACGGCCACCGGCGAAGTACACGACCCCGGGCTGGCCGGGCGGGAGCTCTTCGCCGTCCTCGCCCACGACGTGGCACTCGACCATCGGCCGGCCGACCGAGCCGGGGTGGGCCAGCCACTCGCCGGCGGTGATGCGCGTGTAGCCGATGTCCTCGGTGCCGGAGTAGTACTCGTCGATGATCGGCCCCCACCAGTCCAGCATCTGCCGTTTGACCGCAACCGGGCACGGGGCGGCGGCGTGCTCGACGTGGCGGAGGCTGGAGATGTCGTAGCGCTCCCGCTCCTCGGGCGGGATCCGGAGCATCCGGACGAACATGGTGGGCACGAACTGGGCGTGGGTGACGCCATGACGCTCGATCAGCTGGAGACAGGCCCGCGGGTCGTAGCGCTCCATGACCACGACGGTGGCGCCGATGCGCTGCATCGCCATCGACCACACGAGGGGCGCGGCATGGTAGAGGGGCGCCGGCGACAGGTAGACCGAACCGGGGCCGACGTCCTGGGCGTTGAGGGCCTGGGCGATCTGGACCGGCCGTGAGGAAGGATCGCCGAACCGGGTGGCGGGGAGCGGCTTGCGCACCCCCTTCGGCCGCCCGGTCGTGCCCGAGGAGTAGAGCATCTCCTGGCCCTCCTGCTCCTCGCCCAGCGCCTCGGCTGACTCGCCTCGGAGGATTTCCTCGTAACGCTCGAAGCCGGCGAGCTCGCCGACGGCCGAGACCAGGACGCGGAGGCGCGACAGATCAAGGTGCTCGATCACTTCGGCCATCGCCCCCGAAGTCACCAGGGCGACGGCTTCGCAGTCGTCGAGGACGTACTGCACCTCTCCGGGGCGGAGATGCCCGTTGATCGCCGTGTAGTAGAGACCGGAGCGCTGGGCTGCCCACGTGATCTCCAGGTAGGCCCGGTTGTTCTCCATGAGGACGGCGAGGTGGTCGCCGGGCGCCACTCCCCGAGCGCGCAGGGCTCGAGCGAAGCGCACCGACCGCTCCTCCAGCTGGGCGAAGGTGACGGTCTCCCCGCTCGATCCCATGACGATGGCCGGCGCGTCCGGCGTGCGCTCCGCGTGCCAGGTCGGGGTCATGGGCGCGGTGGCGTCGTCTGCCATGGCGGCGCGATCCTAGCCCTCGGCCTTCCGGGCCTTGCGCTATTATCGACGTCGACGTCAGGATTAGTCCTGACAACCCACCATCTGGCCACCGAGGGGGAGCCCATGGCTGAGAGATCGAACGTCCGCTCGGAGTCGAGGATGCTGGTCGACGGCAAGCTCATCGACGCCGATTCCGGCAAGACGTTCGCGGACGTCAACCCGGCCACCGAGGAGGTCCTCGGCCAGGTCGCCGACGCGTCGGCGGCGGAGATGCACCGGGCCATCGACGCCGCCCGCCGGGCGTTCGACGAGACCGACTGGTCGACCAACCACGCCTTCCGCCAGCACTGCCTCGAGCAGCTCCAGGAGGCGCTGGAGGGGGAGCGGGAGGAGCTTCGCGAAGAGCTCATCGCCGAGGTGGGGTGCCCCCGCATGGCGACCAACGGCCCGCAGCTCGACGCCCCGCTGGACAGCGCCCTGCGCTACCCGGCCAAGCTCATCGACGAATTCCCCTGGACGACCGACCTGGGCGAGGCCACCGGCTTGACCGGCCAGCTGAACACCCGCCAGGTCTGGCGGGAGCCGGTGGGTGTGGTCGGCGCCATCGTGCCGTGGAACTTCCCCGTCGAGGTGACGCTCAACAAGCTCGGCCAGGCCCTGGCCACGGGGAACACGGTGGTGCTCAAGCCGGCACCGGACACCCCGTTCAACGCCACCCGCCTGGGCCGGCTCGTCGCCGAGCGCACCGACTTCCCTCCCGGCGTCCTCAACGTGGTGACCTCGTCTGACCATCTGGTGGGCGAGGAGCTCACCCTGTCGCCCAAGGTCGACCTCATCTCCTTCACCGGCTCGACGGCGGTCGGGAAGCGGATCATGGAGAAGGGCGCGGCCACGGTCAAGCGGGTCTTCCTCGAGCTGGGGGGCAAGTCGGCGACGATCGTGCTCGACGACGCCGACCTCTCCACGCCCGTGATGATGGGCATGGGCGTCTGTTTCCACGCCGGGCAGGGCTGCGCCATCCAGACCCGGATGCTGCTGCCCCGCTCCCGCTACGAGGAAGGTGTCCAGCTCCTGAAGGACGCCTTCGCCAACGTCCCGTACGGCGACCCCCAGCGTGACGACGTGATCATGGGCCCGCTGATCTCCGCCAAGCAACGCGACCGGGTGCTCGGCTACATCGAGAAGGGCGTCCAGCAGGGTGCGACCCTCGCCTGCGGGGGCGGTCGCCCGGCGCATCTGTCCAAGGGTTGGTACGTCGAGCCCACCCTGTTCACGGACGTGGACAACTCCATGACCATCGCCCAGGAGGAGATCTTCGGGCCGGTGCTGGTCGTGATCCCCTTCGAGGACGACGACGACGCCGTGCGGATCGCCAACGACAGCGTCTACGGGCTCGCCGGCGGCGTGTTCTCCGGGTCGCTGGAGCGATCCCAGGCGGTCGCCCGTCGCGTCCGCGCCGGGGTGATGAGCGTGAACGGCGGCGCCCCCTACGGCGGCGACGTCCCCTTCGGCGGCTACAAGAACAGCGGCATCGGCCGGCAGAACGGCACGGCCGGGTTCGAGCAGTACCTGGAGGTCAAGTCCGTGGCCTGGCCGACAGACTGAACAGCGAGGAGTCCGTGACATGACGATGACCAGCGGCAGCGACCTCTACTACGACCCCTACGACTTCGACATCGACACCGACCCGTACCCGATCTGGAAGCGGCTGCGGGACGAGGCGCCGCTGTACTACAACGCCAAGTACGACTTCTACGCCGTCAGCCGTTTCGACGACGTCGAACGGTGCATGCTCGACATCGACACCTTTCGCTGTGGGCGGGGCACGCTGATCGAGATCATCAAGGCCAACATGGAGTTCCCACCCGGCAACATCCTCTTCGAGGACCCACCCGTCCACGACGTGCACCGCGGCCTGATGTCACGGGTGTTCACCCCGAAGAAGATGAACGCCATCGAGCCCAGGGTGCGCGAGTACTGCGCCAACCGCCTCGATCCGCTGGTCGGAACCGGACGCTTCGACTTCGTCCGCGACATCGGCGCCTACGTGCCGATGCGGGCCATCGGTTACCTCCTCGGCATCCCCGAGGAGGACCAGGAACGCATCCGGGAGCGCATCGACGACGGTCTCCGCCTCGACGACGGGAGCGAGGCTCCGATCATCCAGAATCCATTGGCTCACGCCGAGATGTTCGGCGAGTACATCGACTGGCGGGTCGAGCATCCCTCCGACGACCTGATGACCGAGCTGCTGACCGCCGAGTTCACCGACGAGACGGGCACGGTACGCCGCCTCAGCCGCACCGAGGTCCTGACCTACACCCAGATGCTGGCCAGCGCGGGCAACGAGACGACCACCCGGCTCATCGGCTGGACGGGCAAGGTGCTCGCCGAGCACCCCGACCAGCGCCGGGAGATCGCCGAGGACCGATCCCTGGTCCCCCCCGCGATCGAGGAGCTGCTGCGCTACGAGGCTCCCTCGCCCATACAGGCCCGGTACGTGGCCCGAGACGTGGAGTTCTACGACCAGACGGTTCCCGAGGGCAGCGTCATGGTGCTGCTCAACGGGTCGGGCAACCGCGACGAGCGCCGTGTTCCCGACGGCGAGCGCTTCGACATCCACCGCGAGACGGGGCATCACCTGAGCTTCGGCTACGGCATCCACTTCTGCCTGGGCGCCGCCCTGGCTCGCCTCGAAGGGCGGGTGGTCCTGGACGAGATCCTCAAGCGGTTCCCCGAGTGGGAGGTCGACTGGGACAGCGCCGTCCAGGCTCGCACGTCCACCGTCCGCGGCTGGGATTCGCTGCCGGTCTTCACCTCGTGAACGAGAGGAGCGCTTCCATGCGCATGGACGACATGATCCTCGTCAGCATCGACGACCACATGGTCGAACCGCCCGACATGTACAAGAACCACGTCCCCGCCAAGTGGAAGGACGACGTTCCCAAGGTTGTCCGCACCGACGAGGGCGTCGATCAGTGGGAGTTCCAGGGCGAAAAGACCTCGACCACCTTCGGCATGAACGCGGTCGTGGGCTGGCCGCGCCAGGAGTGGGGCTTCCATCCCGGCTCGTACACCGAGCTGCGCCCGGGCTGCTTCGACGTGCACCAGCGGGTCCGGGACATGAACGCCAACGGGGTGCTGGCCTCCATGTGCTTTCCCACCATGGCCGGATTCAACGCCCGCACGTTCCATGAGTCGCGGGACAAGGAGATCTCGCTGGTGATGCTCCAGGCCTACAACGACTGGGCCATCGACGAGTGGTGCGGCGCCTACCCGGGCCGGTTCATCCCCCTGGGCCTCGTCCCCATGTGGGACGTCGACCTGGCGGTCCAGGAGATCCACCGCATCGCCAAGAAGGGCTGCCGGTCGATCAGCTTCCTCGAGACCCCGCACGTGCAGGGCTTCCCGAGCTTCCTGTCCGGCCATTGGGACCCCATGCTCCAGGCGCTGTGCGATGAGAACATGGTGCTCTCCCTGCACATCGGCGCCGGGTTCGACGTCATCCAGAGGGCGCCCGAGGCGCCGGTCGACCACCTCATCGTGCTCGCCTGCCAGATCAGTGCGATCACCGCCCAGGACCTGCTGTTCGGGCCGACCCTGCGGCGGTTCCCCGACCTCAAGGTCGCCCTCTCGGAGGGTGGGATCGGCTGGATCCCGTTCTACTTCGATCGCATCGACCGCCATTTCCAGAACCAGGCGTGGCTCCACGACGTCGGCGACTTCGGCGGCAAGCTCCCGTCGGAGGTGTTCCGCGACCACATCCTGGCCTGTTACATCACCGATCCGTCCGGCCTGCTGCTGCGCGACCGGATCGGTCTCGACATCATCGCCTGGGAGTGCGACTACCCCCACACCGACACCACCTGGCCCGAGTCGCCCGAGTTCGCGTGGAACGAGCTCCAACAGGCCGGCGGTCGCGGACGACGAGATCCACAAGATCACGTGGGAGAATGCCACGCGGTTCTTCGGCTGGGATCCATTCGCCCACCTGCCCAAGGAGCAGGCGAGCGTCGGTGCCCTCCGGAGTCTGGCCAAGGACGTCGACACCACCCGCATGACGCGCGACGAGTGGCGCAAGCGCAACGAGGCCGCCGGCGTCGGGGTCTTCTGACCCGGCGCCAGCAATGAGGAGCGCCGACCAGTTCCACGTCGGCATCGTCGCCGAGGACTTCGAATCGACCCTGGCCGACCTCTCCGAACTGTTCGGCTACGAGTGGTGCCAGGAGATCGGGGGGCGCGTCGCCGTCCGGCTCCCGACCGGCGTGGCAGAGATCGAGCTGCGCTGCGTGTATTCGACCACGTCACCCCGCGTGGAGGTCGTGCGCAGCGTTCCCGGGACACTCTGGGTGCCGGCCGCGGGCTCGGGCGTGCACCACGTCGGCTACTGGTCCGACGACCTGCCGGCGGACGCGGCCGACCTGGTACGGCGCGGCTATCACGCCGAAGCCACCGGCCTGCGTCCTGACGGCGCCCCGTTCTGGGCCTACCACCGCAGCGCCGCCGGGCCCCGCATCGAACTGGTGAGCAGGGCGCTCCAGCCGGTGCTGACCGAGTGCTGGGCGACTCCCCGTCCGGCCCGCCCCTTGGATGCCTAGCTGGCGGGGAACCCGAGGTTGATGGCGCTCGAAGCGGGCTCGGGCCATCGGGCGGTGATGACCTTGGGCCGGGTGTAGAAGCGGATCCCCTCCGGTCCGTAGATCGGCGAGTCGCCGAAGAGCGACGCCTTCCAGCCGCCGAACGAGTGCCAGCCGACCGGTACGGGGATGGGGACGTTGATGCCCACCATGCCGACCTCGATGGTGCGTTCGAACTGCCGGGCGGCCCCGCCGTCGCGCGTGAACAAGGCGACACCGTTGCCGTACGGGTTCTCGTTCACCAGACCCACGGCCTCGTCGTAGGTGGCGGCGCGAACGACGCTCAGGACGGGCCCGAAGATCTCCTCGTCGTAGACCCGCATCCCCGGCTTGACGCCGTCGAGCAGCGAGCACCCGAGGAAGAACCCGGGACCCGGCCCCGTCGATCCGTCGACCACGACGCGGGCACCTTCGTCGGCGGCCCGGTCGACATAGGAACGGACCCGGTCGCGGTGCTCGGCGGTGATGAGCGGTCCCATCATCGCCGCCGGGTCGTCACCGGCGCCGACGACGACGCCGGGGATGCGGGCGGCGATGGCGTCGACGAGGGCGTCGCCGACCGCACCGACGGCGACCACCGCCGAGATCGCCATGCACCGCTCCCCGGCCGAGCCGTAGGCGGCGGACACCGCGGCGTCGGCGGCGGCGTCGATGTCGGCGTCGGGGAGCACGACCATGTGGTTCTTGGCTCCCCCCAGCGCCTGCACCCGCTTGCCGTGGCTCGTCCCGGTCTCGTAGACGTGGCGAGCCACGGGAGTGCTGCCCACGAAGGACACGGCGTCGACCTCAGGGTGGGTCAGCAGGGCGTCGACCGCCTCCACGTCGCCTTGCACCACGTTGAAGACACCGTCGGGGAACCCGGCCCGCTGCACCAGCTCGGCCAGCAGGAGCGAGGCCGACGGGTCCTTCTCGGAAGGCTTGAGAATGAACGCGTTCCCGCACGCCAGGGCGTTGGCCAGCATCCACAACGGCACCATGACGGGAAAGTTGAACGGGGTGATGCCGGCGACGACCCCCACCGGCCGGAGCACGGTGTGGACGTCGACACCCGTCGACACTTCCGAGCTGTGCGAGCCCTTCAACAGCTGCGGTATCCCGCAGGCGAACTCCACACACTCCAGTCCCCGAGCGACCTCTCCTCTGGCGTCCGACAGCACCTTGCCGTGTTCCGCGGTCACCAGGGCGGCCAGGTCGTCCCGGTGGGCGTCGAGCAGCTCCCGAAGGCGGAACAGCATGGGCGCCCGACTGCTCAGCGAGGACATCCCCCACGCCGCCGACGCGTCGACGGCAACCTTGACGACCTCGTCGACCTCCGCAGCCGACGCCAGGGCCGCCTCGGCGCGCGGCACGCCCCGGGCCGGGTCGTAGACGGGCGATCCACGACCGGATGTCCCGGGGACGAGGGAACCGCCGATCCAATGGGTGATCGTCCTGCCCCGGTGCGGGCCCGCCATCACGACCGGAAAGTTGGCTTCGACATCGACATCAACAGTAATGTGACCCGGCACCAACCGCAACGGTCCGACCGCGGTCCCGTCTCCAGCCGCTCCGGCCGGCTATTCTTGACGTCGACGTCGAAAGGCGCAGTGTGAGGCCCCTTCCCGAGCTGACCCCGGCGAACGAGTGGATCTGGAAGTCCGGCGCCGACGGTCGCCTCCGCATCCAGGGTTGCGCCGACTGCGGCCGGCTCGTGCACCCCCCGGTCCCGATCTGTCCGGCCTGCCGGAGCCGATCGTGGGCGCCGACCGAGGTGTCGGGGCGGGGCACGGTCGTGGCCTTCACCGTGAACACGCAGCCCTGGATGCCCGGGTTCGACCTCGATCCGCCGTACGTGATCGCCAACGTGGCCCTGGCCGAGGACGCCGGCGTGCGGCTCACCACCAACATCGTCGGCTGCGATCCGGGGGACGTGCACATCGGCCAGGAGGTCGCCGTCCGCTTCGAGCAGCACGAGGACGTGTGGCTTCCGCTGTTCGAGCCGACGGGTGGGACCGACCCCACCGACCGGGTGCCCGAGCCGAAGCTCCCTGCCCCCCGGGCGCCCGTGAGCGACGACCGCTTCGAGCAACGGGCCGTCCTGTCCGGGATCGGACGCTCGCGAGTCGGACGGAGGCTGATGGTCGATCCTCTGTCGCTCACCATCGACGCCTGTTCCGAGGCGGTGGCCGACGCCGGTTTGACGTTCGAGGACATCGACGGGCTGTCGACCTACCCGGGCCATGCCGCCCTGGGCATGAGCGAGGGCGGGGTCACCGCCGTCGAAGAGGCGCTGCGGCTGCAGCCGACGTGGATCAACGGCGGCGGCGACATCCCCGGCCAGGGGGGCGCGGTCATCGCCGCCATGCTGGCCGTGGCCAGCGGGCTCTGCCGCCACGTGCTCTGCTTCCGCACCGTCTGGGAGTCCACTTATGCGGCGCTGCGCCTGGGCGGCGGCGGTGGTCGGGCCTCGGGTTTCGCCGAGTGGCGGGCGCCCTTCGGGGCCATGTCGGCGGCCAACTGGATCGGCATGAACGCCAACCAGTACCTGCACCGCTACGGCGCGACCCGGGAGGTGCTCGGCTACATCGCCCTCAACGGGCGGGCCAACGCCGCCCGCAACCCGGCGGCCATCTACCGGGACCCGATGACGATGGACGACTACCTCTCGGCCCGTCCCATCACCACGCCGTTCGGGCTGTACGACTGCGACGTGCCCTGCGACGGGTCGGTCGCGGTCGTCGTCTCGGACGCGTCGGTGGCGGCCGACCTGCCCCAGCCGGCGATTCGGGTCGAGGCCGTCGGCACCCAGATCCTCGAGCGGGTCTCGTGGGATCAGGGCACGATCACCCACGAGCCCCAGGTCCTGGGCCAGGCCGCCCACCTGTGGAGCCGGACCAGCCTGACGCCCGCCGACGTCGACGTGGCCCTCGTCTACGACGGGTTCACCTTCAACGCCATCTCCTGGCTCGAAGGCCTCGGCTTCTGCGGGTTCGGCGAGGCCCAGGACTGGCTGGACCGAGGCCGGCGCATCGCCCTGGACGGCGAACTCCCCGTCAACCCGCACGGCGGCCAGCTGTCGGAAGGGCGTCTGCACGGGTTCGGGTTCATCTACGAGGCGGTCGCCCAGCTCCGGCACCGAGCCGGGGACCGCCAGGTCGCCGATGCCCGGACCGCCGTCGTCAGCACGGGCGGCGGCACGCCATCGGGCGTTCTGCTCCTCCAGGGGAACCCCTAGAGTGCCGGCGAGCTCGTCCGGCCCGGGCCGGACAGACCCACACGAGACAACCCCACGCGAGACAGCAAGGAGACAGCGGTTGCCGACAGCGACACAGGGAGAGGCGGAAAGGGTCAACGGGCCGCGCTCACGCAAGGGAGTGAAGACCCGGTCCCGGCTCCTGGATGCGGCCAAGCAGGTCTTCGAGCGAGACGGCTTCCTGGATGCCCGCATCTCGGACATCGCCGAGCAGGCCGGACTCTCTCACGGCTCCTTCTACCACTACTTCGAATCCAAGGAGGAGATCTTCCGCGAGGTCGTCGCCGTGGTGGACGAGCAGCTCAGTGCCCCCCTCGACGCCGTCATTCTCGACCCGACCTCTACCGCGCCCCCCCAGGAGCGCATCCACGAGGCCATGCGACGCCATCTCGAGAGCTACCGCAAAGAGGCCAAGATCATGGGGCTCATCGAACAGGTCTCCCGTTACGACGACCACGTCAAGACTTCGCGCCGGCTCCGCCACAAGCACTACCAGGACCAGATGGCGCAATCGATTCGCCAGTTGCAGCGCCACGGACTGGCCGACCCGGCCCTCGAACCGACCATCGCCGCCGCCTGTCTCGGGTCCATGACATCCCGGTTCCCCGAGATGTGGCTGGCCCAAGGGTTCCTGACCTGCCGCTTCGACGACGCCGTCGACCAGCTCAGCCGCCTGTACGTGAACGCCCTGGGTCTGGAGGACGGCGCCCGGGCGGCGCGCCCGCGCCGCCAGGCCGCCAAGTAGTCGACCTCCCGGGCGTCCGCGAGCACGTCATTCGGCCAGGTAGGTGGAGCCGAAAGCCTCGAGGAACTCGAGGGTCTGGGAGGCTTCGCGGGTGCCGCTGGAGACGACGACCCACGTGATGCCCGCCCGCTCGATTTCGGCCAAGGCCTCGCGGTGGCGGTCTGCGTCGCGGGTTGGATCGGCTATCGAACGGTCGGGGTACGAGTAGGAGACGTCGATGACGTCCCGCCGCCCTCTGGCCGCCGCCTCCTCCCGTACCTCGGCGATCGTGCCGGCGAGCTCGGTAAGCGACCCCAATGGTGGCGTCCGGGCGGTCGTGCTCACCTCGGCCGGTCCCGACATCGTCAGCCAGCCTTGCGCCAGCGTGGCGACCCGGCGTCGGCTCAGCCGGGAGTTTCCGCCGATCCAGATCGGGATCGGGTCCTGGACGGGCCGAGGCCTGCCGATCACCTCACGGGCACTGAAGTTCCGGCCACCGAAACTGAAGGGCTCGCCCCGCCAGTGCAGAGGCAGCGCAGCCAGCGCTTCGTCGAAGAGCTGGTTGCGCTCCTCCATGTCGACACCGAGCGCGTAGAACTCGGACTTCTGGTAGCCCGCTCCGAGCCCCAGGGTCAGGCGGCCGCCCGAGAGCCGGTCGACGGTGGCAGCCGCCTTGGCCAGCACCAGCGGGTTCCGGTACGGGGCCACGACGAGGTTGCTGATCAGCCGGAGCCGGCGGGTGCACGCCGCCACGTATCCGAGGGCGACGAGCGGGTCGAACGTCTGGTGTCCCCCGGCCGACAGCCACTTGACGCCGGGTGCCGGATGCTCGCTCAGGGAGAATCCGTCGAAGCCCGCCCGCTCGGCCGTGGAGGCGACGTCGATCAGGGGACCGGCATCGAGCAGATCGGCGTCGAGCCCATTGGCCTCGGGGTAGTGGAAGCACAGCCGGAGGGTCATGTCGAGCCGGCGTCCATCCTCTCGCGGGGGTAGGAGCGTTCGAGCATCCCGTAGGTCTCCTCCCCGTCCCAGCAATAGCGCACCCCCGCCTGCTGGAGGGGAGGAAAGGCGGGGATCTCCTTTCCCAGCGCCTGGATGGCCCAGGTCTCGTCGTCGTGGCTGATGTCGAAGGTCGAGGCAACGGTTTCACCCTCGATCCGCACGGTTCCGCCGTCGGTTTCGAAGACGACCGACACGTCCTGACCGAGAGCCTGCAGTTTCTTGAGCCACGGAGCCTGCACGACGCGAGCAGGGATGAGGTCGCCGTCGCCGTCGAAGAGATACCCCTCGTTGAACGTGGGCCGACCGTCGTCGCGGGGTGGGTAGGTGATATAGCCGAACGCCCGGCCGCTGGGAAAAAGTGCCGACTGCCAGCAGTGGCCCCGGAACTCGGCCAAGTGCCGGACGCCCTGGCGGCGGATACGCAACCCGCTGCCGCGGAAGGTGAGCTGGCCGCCCGGGCTGCGGATCGAGGCGGTAGCCCGGAACAGCTGCTCGTAGCGGGGGCCTCCCATGAGGTCGCCCTCCTCGCTGCCCTCGAGCAGGGCACGAGCCTCGGGCAGCAGGGACCCCTGGATCCACGGCGGCGCGGCCATGGTCGCTTCGACACGGAAGTCGACGTCGACGAGCGGCCCATCCTTCTTGCCCTCGACCAGATCGAACGTCGAGGTCTCCACCGCCTGACCGGCGAAGGTCATGGTCCAGGTCCGGAACGGCTCGATGCAGCGAAAGCCGAGAGGCCCCGCTCCGAGCACCGCGGGCCGGCCGGTCTCGTCGGCGGGCGGCCACGCCGCTCCATCGGTGCGCAGTCGGTAGGCCCGCCCGTCGGGGAAGGCCACGTTGACCTGGAGGCCGTGCTCGTCCCAGTGGTCGGCCACCGCCTCGATCCCCACCCTGGGCAGCGCCACTTCACCCCGGTCATCGCAGGTCCAGAAGCTGACCGAATCCCGCATCTCCGGGTTCTCGGGCCGCTCGGCAAATACCAGCTCGCGGGCGGGATCGATCCCGCCGGTGAGGTCAATGGTCATCAGCGTTCTCCTCGGGGGTCAGTGAGCCGTCCACACCGCGGATCGGCTGACGTAGTCCGCGAACCGCGGACGGACCTGGTCCAGATCCAGGCTGTAGGTGGCCGGATCGGAGTGGGTGGCCGGCTCCCGGTTGGCGGCGTTGGCCACGACCCACTCCCGCATGCGTGATTCGAAGTCGGTGCCGACCGGCTCACCGAGCCATGCGTACAGGCCCCGCACCTCGCCGATGGGGTCGGCCTGCATGGCTCGGAAGTCGATGTCGTAAAACCGATCCTCGCCGCCGTTCTCCCGAAACTTGATGACCCGATCGATCCCTGTCGACCACTGCTGGAGGTTCAGGCGGCCGAGGTAGGCTCGGTCGAGGTCGTCGGTGAACATGGCACCGATATCGGCGTAGACATCCGCCACCGACAGCAGGACATCGGTGGGATCCCGGTGGGTCATGACGAAGCGGGCGTCGGGAAAGACCCCAGCCAGGTACTCGATCCAGAGCATGTGCGCCGGTGTCTTCAGCCGCCAGGGCCGAGGTGGTTCACCCCATTGCAGCAGCTTCAGGACCCGGCGCTCATAGCGGTAGGTCGAGGTGAGATCGGCGTCGGTCACCCACGCCGCGTAGGTCGGGATCCGGGCGAAGGCGTGGTAGATCTGCGTCTTGAAGTCCAGGGCCATCAGGTCCAGGCACTCCATCGGTCCGTTCACATCGGCGGGAACGTGTTGCTGGGAACCCACCTGGGCGCCGGCCGCGGCGAGGCGGGGATCCGGACCCGGCACCGTCGACGGCGGCGGACAGGGTTGGGACGACTCCCATTGGCGCAGATACCGCACCTGAGAGTCCTGGGCCAGGAGGAACGACAGCATGGTCGAGCCCGTGCGGGGAAGGCTGAGTCCGAAGAGCGGGGCGTGGATGGCAACGTCTTCGATTTCCGGGCGCCGTCGGTACCAGTCCTCGATCTGCAGGCGGTTGGCCAGATGGCCCACCAACCGGGGATAGATGACCGCCTCGCCCGTGGCGTTCAGACGCGCCTCGTCGCGCAGTGATCGCACCAGGGTTTCGAGTCCTTCCCGGAACGAGTCTTCCCCGAAGTCCGTCAACCCGGTTTGGGCCACCGCCGCGGCCATCAACTCGCCTGGCGAGGCCATTTCCCCTCCTCCTCATGGCACATCACGGCAGTATGCTGTCACGATTGTGAGTCCGACGTCAAGATCATCCGGCTCCCTGCCCCCGCCCCGTCGCCGCTACAACACGCCGATACGGCGGCAAAAGGCCGCCGCCACCCGGGACCGGATCATCCAGGCCGGCTCCGAGCTGGCCCACCAGTCCGCCACCTGGGACTGGAAGGCACTCACCTTCCGAGCCGTCGCCGAGCGGGCCGGAGTCGGAGAGCGGACCGTCTATCGCCACTTCCCCAGCGAGCGGCACCTCCACGGTGCCGTGATGGAGCGCTTGGAAGAGGAAGCCGGCATCACCTACGAGGCTGTCGAGCTGGCCACGCTCTCGGGAGTCGCCGCCCGTATATTCGCCACCCGACAGTCCTTCGCCGCCCGCCAGAGTGTCGAGTCACCCGAGGATCCGGTCTTCGTCGAGGTCGACGAGCGCCGCCGGCGGGCGCTCGTCCGCGCCGTATCCGCCGCATCCGTCCACTGGACCGAGCGCGAGTGCAACTCGGTGGCCGCGCTGCTGGACGTTCTCTGGAACCTCCCCTCCTACGAACGTCTCGTCGGCGTATGGAACCTCTCCCCTGACGACGCCACCAACGCACTCACCTGGCTCATCGACAGGGTCGCCCAAGCCGTCGCCACTGACGACCGCCCCCCGACCGGCTCCCCCGGGAGGGTCTGAACGTCCCGTGCCTACCAGGGCCCGGGCGTCTGCCGAGTCATAGCCGAGTGTGAGGAAAGTATGAGAATAGTAAACCTCGGTTGACAATCTCTTTTGGCCAGCCCATACTCCGAGCATGCACAGTTGGAGGTGGATCGCGCTACTCGTGGGAACCATCGCCCTTCTGGCTGCCGCCTGTGGCAGCAGCGCGAGCTCGCACCAATCTTCCACCACGCCCGTCTACCGTTTCGGCGTCGTCGGGACCAGAGGCAAGATCGCCCAGCTGGAGCTGAGCACGCCGACCCCCGTCGCCGGCATCAGCGGGGACGTCGTGCAGATCGCCACCTCGAATTCGGACGGCTACGCGCTGACCTCGACCGGCACGGTCTGGGCCTGGGGGGTGGCCAACTACGGTGAGCTCGGCGACGGCAGCACCCGGCCCTACGACACCCGAGCGGTCGAAGTCGCCTTCCCGCCCGGTGTCAAGATCGTCACCCTGGCAAATCCCATGCCGTTCGACGGTGCTCTGGCCATCGACTCGAATGGTCACGCCTGGGGATGGGGCCTCAACGTCGACGGTGATCTCTGCCTCTCGGGCCAGACGGAGCTTCGTCCCAGCCAACTCCCGCTGAGCGACGTCACCCTGGCCACCGGCGCGCTGACGCACTCGTTGTTCGACTCCAACGGCAGGGTTTACGCGTGCGGGAGCGGTCAAAACGGAGCGCTGGGCAACGGCTCCACGAACAGTAGCCCGACACCGACCGCGGTCATCGGCCTGCCGAGCACCGCACGCGTCACCGCCCTCACCTCCTCCTGGGGAGGCGCAGGTGCGCTGTTGAGCAACGGTGCCTACTACAACTGGGGTTACAACGCCGCCGGCCAGCTCGGCAACAACAGCACGGCCAACAGTGCCGTCCCGGTCCATGTCGAGCTGCCTGCCGGTGTCAGGCAGGTGTCCCAAGGGGGCAGCGGCGCAACCAACGGCCAGACCGTCGCCATCCTGGCCAACGGCTCGGTGTGGGCGTGGGGCAACAACAAGAGGGGGCAGCTGGGCAACGGGGGCACCGGAAACGCCCACGTCCCGATACCGGTCGACGTGCCGGCGGGCGTGACCTTCGCCCAGGTCAACTCGGGCGGTTACTCGTGCTACGGCATAGACCGCTCTGACCGGCTCTGGGCCTGGGGTGGGAACGACAACGGCCAACTGGGGACCGGCAGCGGGGTGCGAATCGAAACGCGCCCGGTGAGTGTCGGAATACGGCTGGCGCAGGTCTCATCGACCGCCAGCAACGTCGCCGCCCTGCAGCACAATAACGACCGCTCTTGACATCCTTATGTTAGGCCGGCTCAAAGTCCGGGGATGTCGTGGTCGGGTGCCGCCCCGAAGCTGCTGATCGGCTTGCGGCGGCCACCGCTGACCAGCGTCTCATCCGCCGCTCCTACAACTACGACATGGGCCTGGACGAAAACGGCAACCTCGAGACCGGGCTCGCCCTTCCTGGCGTCACCGACACCGCAGACTGGTACGGAAGCGGACTCTTCCTCTGACCCGAGTGCCGTGGCGCTCCGAACGGGCGATGGCCTGGGTCAGGTAGTCCTCGTTGAGCCACACCAGCGCCCGGGCTGTCTCCGGCGTTGCGAACGTCGCTGATTCCCCGGGCAACGTCCCGAACGATGCGCTCGGTTGTTCTTTCACTCCTCGTCGGCGGGGGTGGCGGCCACAGTGTCGGCCCAGGTGTTTGCCCAGTTGGTGAGGGGGCGTAGCGCGGCCCTGAGCTTGTGCCCCATCGGGCTGAGCTCGTAGCCGGCCTCGTCGGTGCGTTGTACGAGGGATGCCTCCTCGAGTTCGGCGAGCCGCACCCGCAGGACGCTGGAGGACATGTTGTCGCAGCGTTGCTGGAGAGGCCGAAAACCGATGGGACCGTCGCGTAGTTCCCAGAGCACTCGTAGCGCCCACCGACGGCCCAATAGGTCCAGGGCGGCCATGATCGGCCGGCCGGTACGTGACCCGCGGACGGGGCCTCCGGGACTTGGTGTGGGCATCCTCAAGAACTCCTTGCGCTTCTGTTTCCGACACAATACACTCATCTCAAGTGCTTCGGAAACAGACACGGAGGTGTGTCGAGATGTCTCGCATCGCAGCCCTGGAGAGTCCCTTCGAGCCTGAGGTGGCGGAGCTGCTGGCTGCCATGATGCCGGCGGGGGCGCCGCCCATCGGTCTGTTCCGCACGATGGTCACGAACAGGGCGATGACCGAGGCCATGCACGCCTTTGGTTCCTACGAGCTGAGCCGCCGGCTGAGCGTCAGCCTGCGTGAACGAGAGATCGTCATCCTGCGCACCTGCGCCCGGTGTGGTGCCGAGTACGAGTGGGGGGTGCACGTCGAGGTCTTCGGGGGCCGTGCCGGGTTCAGCGTCGAGCAGATCGCGTCGCTGACCGGTGGCGGGCCGCCCGACCCGTGCTGGGAGCCGCGGGAGCAGGTCCTGATCAGGCTTGTTGACGCTCTTGTCTTGAGTCGTGATCTCCCCGATGAGCTGTGGGCGGCGCTGGCGCCCGAGTTCAGCGACGCCCAGCTGCTGGATCTGATCGCGTTGTGCGGCTGGTATCAGGCCATCAGCCTGCTTTGCCGTGCACTGCGGGTCGACCTCGAACCGACCGCTCCCCGCTTCGCCGCGTTCGATGCGGTTACGACCGGCGCTGATGCGAAGGGACGCCGGGCGCCTTGACTTCGGCCCTTGTACGCGCCTGCGGCATTAGGAGGCCGCTTGTGTCAGCGGCGGCCTGCATGCGCGCCCGTGGCGTCCCCGGACCCAGCGTCCGTTGGTCGGAGCGACGGTTACGCGCCAACGATTGGCTGTTCGTCGACGATGCGTTGGAGGAGGTCGCGTGTCCGCTGTGTCATGCCAAGGCCGTCGGTTCGCGGCCACTGCTGGATCTCGCGCTCCGCGAATTCCGACCAGAGGATCATCAGTGCCAGCAGGTCCCGGGTGAACGCCGCCACCAGCGCGCTGATGTGAAGTCGCTCAGGGAAGGGCGCTTCGCCGCCGAGCCACGCCTCTGCAAGCGTCATCCCCTCGGCGTAGCGCTGGTGGAGCTCGTCTTGGGTGTGCGCAAGCGTGGAGAGGATGGCACCCTTGTCCGTCGCGTCGGCGTAGAACAGTCGTAGGACGGCCTCGAACTCGAGTTGCGGCGGCGCCGGCTCACTCTCGAGCCAGCGCTTGAAGACACGCCGGCCGGCGGCGGTGATTCGGTACACCTGACGTGTACGAACCGGGCCCGCGGGAGCTTCGGTCACACGTGCGAAGCCGAGGCGCACCAGCCGTTTTGGTTCGGCGTAGAGGTGGCTTTCGGATTTCGGCCACGCGTAGCGAAGGCTGCGCTGGGCCTGCTGAGTGAGCTCGTACGCGCTCCACGGCTTGATGTTGAGCAGTCCGAGGATCGCATACGAAGTCGTAGTCAGTTCGGCCATGGCGCTTGACACTACTCCATTATGGAGTACTGTGGTGTGGCGCTTACTCCAGACTGGAGTAATGGCCACCGAGACTGTGAGGATGATCGATATGGATCCAGAACTGGAAGCCTGTATCCCGTTGTTTCCGCCTGCCGATCTCTCCGATCCCGTCACCGCGCGCAAGAACCTCGCCGAGCTGACCCGCTCGGCGCCGGACACGACGGAACTGAAGATCGAAGGCCGGATGGTGCCCGCCGATCCAGATGTGCCGATACGGATCTATCGCCCGCGGTGTGCGCGGGGTGCCATCGTTTGGCTGCACGGCGGCGGATTTGTCATGGGTGACCTTGAGACCGAGCACCCGTGGGCTGTTCGGATTGCGGACGGGTCGGGCGCGGTGGTGATCTCGGTGGGGTATCGCCGGGCTCCTGAGCATCGGTTCCCGGCCGCCCTGGACGACGCCTACGCCGTGTTCATGTGGACGGCTGAGCACCCGGCCGACCTCGGCATCGACCCGGAGCGGGTAGCAGTCGGCGGCCACGCTGCCGGTGCGGGCCTTGCCGCTGCGGTGGCCTTGCGGGCACGTGACCAGCAGGGGCCGCCGATCCACTACCAGCTGCTCAACCAGCCCGAGTTGGATGACCGGCAGGAGACGTGGTCGGCGCGGCATTTCACCGATACGCCCTTCATGACGCGCGACAAGGTCGCCGCCTCGTGGCAGCACTACCTGGGCTCTGCGTCTGCTACGTCGTACGCCGCCCCGGCTCGGGCCACCGACCTGTCTTGCCTCCCACCGGCCTACGTCGCCACTGCGGAGTTCGACCCGAACCGCGACGAAGGTATCGATTACGGGCTGGGCCTGCTGCGGGCGGGCGTGTCGGTCGAGCTGCACCAGTGGCAAGGCACGTTTCATGGGTCGCAGGCGGCCCTCTCAGCCAAAGTTTCGCAGCAGCAAATCGCCGAGCTCTGCACCGTCCTGCGCCGGGCGCTGGCCGAGTGAGTCTGTACCGCCACGACATCGAGGAGGACCCTCGGCCGGTCCCGGTGCAGCCGCACCCCGACCTGAAAGGAACGTCATGAACTCAGCACTTGGAATCCTCCGCCGTGACTTCGGCGGCGACATCGTCGAACCGGGCGCCGCGGAGTACGAATCGGCCAGTCGCTCGTTGTTCTCTTCGGGTAGTCCGGCCTATGTGCTCCGGCCCCGGAGCGTGGGGGACGTACAAACAGGGGTCCGATTCGCTGCCCGGGCAGGGCTTGTGCTGTCCGTGCGAGGCGGCGGCCATGGCTTCCCGGGCTTCGGCACCAACCACGGCGGCGTCGTGATCGACCTCAGCAACCTCGCGAGTGTGGAAATCGTCGACGGAGACCAGCACCTGGTGCGGATCGGCGGCGGAGCCACCTGGGGACGAGTCGCGGGTGCCTTGGTCCCGCACGGTCTTGCTATCTCCTCGGGAGACACCAAGAGCGTCGGTGTCGGTGGCCTGACCTTGACCGGCGGCATCGGCTGGAAGGTCAGGAAGTACGGCCTGGCGCTGGACAACGTTGTTGCCGCGGAAGTGCTCCTCGCCAACGGAACCGTGGTGCAGGCGAACGCCAAGGAGAACCCGGAGCTGTTCTGGGCGATTCGCGGTGGCGGCGGCAACTTCGGGATCGTCACCTCATTCGACTTCGCCGCACATCCGACGACCGATGTCTTCTACGGCAAGATCGCCTTTCCGGCGTCGGAGGCAGGCAGCGTGCTGCAGGGGTGGGCGGACTACCTCCGCTCCGCTCCCGAGGAACTCACCTCCGTGGCGACCCTGGCGAATCCGTCGGCTGGCGGACCGGTAGCGCCGCTCGAAATCTACGTGGTCTTCGATGGTGATGTCCCCGAGCTCGCCGCCGACGCACTCGATCCGATCCGCCGTCTCGGCACGGTGATCGACGACGACGTCGCACGGACCTCCTATGCGGACACGCTTGCGGATGGCGCGACCCCTCCGCCTGGCATCCGGTTCGTGGCTCGCAGCACCTTCGTTGAGAAGGACTCCGTGCCGGAGGTGCTCCGGATCCTTGCTGAGGTCGCGGTGTCGGAGGGGTCACCGGCTATTGAGCTGCGTAGCGTCAGCGGTGCCGTATCCCGAGTCCCCAACGACGCCACCGCCTACGCGGACCGTCGGGCCGAGTTGATGTTCTCGACTCTCACCGCGGGTCCGGAGCCGGCCGTCGAAGCCGCTGAGCCGACTCTGGACGCGATCTGGGCAAGACTGGCACCTCACGTCGACGGTGCCTACGCCAACTTCCTCGCCTCTGCTACCGAGGCGGATGTCGCGGCGATCTATCCGGCGGAGACCTTCAGGCGACTTGCGGCGGTCAAGCGCCAGTACGACCCCGGCAACCTGTTCGCTCGCAACCACAACGTTCGGCCGTCCCCGTCCCGATTGGACAGCGTCACGCGAACCAGATCGACCGCGGGCGCCCGATCATCGACCGGGGTGCGGGGCCAGGCGCGTCATCCCGACCATGAGCTGGTCACGCGGTAGTGGGCCGGGGAGGAATTGAACCTCCGAAGGCGTACGCCGGCAGATTTACAGTCCCTAAGCGGCCTGTTCGTGGATTCGAGCGGAGTCTCAAATAGTGGCTCTGAGCAGGGACTCGGTCGTTGTGGACTCGCGATCTGCGGTGGCGGCTCTGTGAGTCGCGGAGCGTGCGTTGCAATACGTTTGCAGGCGAGCAGGCCTTCGATACACCGATAGGCCAACCGTTCGATAGACTTGGCTGACAGGAGGGCGGGGGTGCGGGTAAAGGTTAGGCGATGACGCAGATTGTCACTGATCGGGCGGTGGACAGCTAACGGGGATCTGGCGAAGTCGCTAAACTGGGGTCACGGTGGTCACTGGGACGGTACGCTCGGCGGCGAGGTCTGAGACGGGCGATGCGTACACATTCTGGCGGGTCTGCGCGCCGGCGGGCCCGCCCGGCGACGGCGGCGCGCAGACGGTGGACCAACTCGCCGCTGCCTACCGCGACGGTGCGCGCACGCTCGCCACGCCTGTGTCATAAGAAGCTATACGAGACGTTGGCACACACAGAGCAAGCCGCATCCGGGCGGGTCAGGGTGGTCGATACAGGCTCGCTGAGCGTGGAAGCGAGTTTTCTGGTAATGGCGGCTGCCTATTATGACGGCAGCGCAGTATAATAAGCACATCGCAGGATTCGATTGTACGCGGTGATAGACAACATGGAGCTTCTCGTACGGGGCGGGCGTGCCGGCTTGGTAGGCGTACAGCGCGGCACGCAGCGGCATAGGCACGTGATGACGGTCAAGGGTCACGCGATTCCGTTGGCGCCGATGCGCAGCAGTGGCGACGCTATTGCCGATGTCGTCGGGCGCGCTCGGGAACACGACCGGAGGGGCAGACCGTTGGGCTGTCGGTAATGGCGACGCTGCCGACGTGTCAGGGTTCGTCAACAGGCTGGCAGGCGTCTTCGGGTTGGCGCCGACGTACGTCACATCGCTCGGCGCTCCGGTGGGCGTCTATGTTGGTACTGAGGCGCTCGTCGTCGCCTTGAGGCCTGTGGGGGCGGTCGCGTCGGGTCGTCAAGTGGGTGACCCTGGGGGTGCATACGGCGGATGTTGATGTCTGCGACGGTGACAAGCCCATCGGTGATCATCTTATCGAGCATCGAGAGAAAGACATCGATGCGATGGGCTTGGTCGATGATGTCGATGACGATGGGCAGGTCATCGGAGACGCTGAGGAAACGGGTGGTGTGCAAGGTGGCGGACGCTCCGAACCCCTGGATACCGTGGATGATGGTGGCGCGGGCGAGGCCTTCTTCGCGGGCTCGTTCGAAGATGACTTGAGCAAGGGAGCGGTGATGTTAGCGGTCGTACTCGCCGACGAAGATGGTGAGGCGCTTACCAGCGCGCTACAGCTTTCATCACCGCAAAAAGGAGTGAAGGTGGCAGCGACACTAGGGATCGAGAATCGTGGTCTTGGACACCGTGAGACCTCAAGGGTGCTCTTCGGTCTGTTCGGGAGTGGCGTTATTGCTGAGGTAGAATGTATTTGTGCTGTGCACGGTCATGACATGGCGGCGACGACGGCGAGGACGACGAGCAGCGCCACCAGCATGTAGGCGACGTAGGCGTCGAGGCGGCCCGACTGCAGCCGTTTGGCGATGCCGGCCAGCCAGAGGAATACCAGACGGGCCGGCCGGTACAGGTAGGTCTCGACCGGCTCGACCACGTTGGAGCGCACGTCGATGTGGGCGGATTCGTCGGCCGCCGGAATCGGTCTTCTCGGTGCCGTCTACGTGGCTACGGCCGGGCCCAGCACGTTGCCGAGCACGTGGCGCAAGACGTTGGCGTAGCCGAAGCTGGTGTAGCTGTCGGCACCGGCCACCCCGGCGGTCGCCGAACGCCAGGCGGGCACACGCCGCAGCCTGAAGACGCGACCGCCCGAGGCGAGCCAGGCGAAGGCGCCGACGGCCGCGAATCCGATCGGCAAGACGACGAACAGCCAGGACGGCGAGAGGATCGAGAAGTCGGCGAACACGGGCTGGAGCACCCACGGCTACTTGAGGGCGCCGATGGCGGCGCATGCGGGCACCACCGGGGCGAGGCCGTCGGCGATGAAGCGGACCACCCAGGGGGCGACGGCGGCCAGTGCGAGGCAGCCGCCGGCCATGATGACGAGGCCGCCCCGCCCGATGAGGCCGCCGTCGTCGATGCTGGCCGCGGTCCGGTGCTCGGCCGTGCTCGGCCGAGGACGGTCGAGGCCGACGAGGCGGATGAAGCAGAGGGCGGCGACCCCGGCGGTGAGCGCCACCAGGGCGCCGGCCACGGCCATGGCCAGGCGCAGGGCGAGGTTGGAGATCCGGAACTCTTGCATGAGGGCTTCGAGGATGAACCATTCGGACACGAAACCGATGGTCGGCGGAAGCCCGGCCAGGGTGACCGATCCGAGCCCGAAGGTCGTGGCGCTGCCAGCGGTGGGTGCGCCCCACACCCCGCAGCTCTTCCAAGTCGTCGCTGTCCGAAGTCCGCCTCGAAGAAGACGGCGGCGATGAACAGCGCCGGACTTGGCCACGGCGTGGGCCAGGACCTGCAGGCTGGCGGCCACCAACCCGATCGCCACCAGCCCGGTGTGGTGGGTGGCGGCGCCGGCCAGGGCCACGCCGTAGCCGACCAGGATGACCCCGGCGTTCTCGACGCTCGAGTAGGCGATGACCCGGTTGAGCTCCGCTTGCACGGCGGCGAAGACGATCCCGAGCAGGGCGGTGACCCCGCCCACGACCAGCACGGCGGCGGCCAGCCAGAACGGCGGGCGGCCGAGGATGCCGAGGAACCGCCACAGCCCGTAGAAGCCGACGTTGACGGCGAGGCCGGCCATGCGCCGCCCGGATCGGCCCGGGGCGGCCGGGTAGCCGATGGGCAGCCACACCTGGAGCGGGAACCAGGCCGACCTTGGCGCCGAAGCCGACCACGACCAAGCGAAGGCGGCGTGGTCGCAGCGCTCCCGGCGCCGAGGCCCGCCCAGCCGGCGAAGGCGTAGCTGTGGGCTGGCCGGCGAGCGAGCAAGAAGCCGAAGAGCAGCGCGGCGCCGCTCAGCTTGCCGATCGCCGAGGGTGACCCACGCTGGCCCGGCCTGGCGGCGGCCGCGACGGCGGATCCCGGCGAGGATGTAGAAGGAGACGGTGAGCGCTTCCCAGGCGAAGAGGAAGGTGAAGGCGTCGGCGGCGACCACGATGACCGCCACCGCCCGAGCAGGAGCAGGTAGCCGGCGGCGGCGCCGTCGCCCTCGGAGCCGTCCTGGTGGTCGGGCCCAGCTGACCAGACAGGCCGAGATGACCACGGCCGAGGCCGCCGACCAAGGTCAGGAACAGCCCGGCCAGGGGGTCGAGGCGGATGACCGTGCGGCCCATGCCCAGCGTCGAGCCGAGGTCGACGACGCTGGGGGTCCGAGGACGGCGCCGGACCCCCGCGGCGGCACACGCAGCCGCTGCCGACGCGCGCCAGCCAGGTAGGGAAGGGTCCGGCCGAGGCGCTGGCCGGCCCCCACGGCGAGGTCGACGGCTGCGCCGGCGGCCCAGATACACAAGGCGGCGAGCAGGAGCGCCTGGGTCACCGCTGTGCCTCGTGTCCGTCGGCGGAGCCGAGCAGGCCGATGCCGAGCAGGATGCCGTGCAGGAGGCTGAACGGGCTGGGCGGCGACCGGGCACCCACACGTCGACCGGGACGATGCCGCCGATCCCGCCCCGGGTGGCGTAGGTGGGCTCGACGAGGCCGCCGCTGATGGCGTCGGCCCCGGCGGCCACCACGACCTTCGGGCTCGGGCATCGCCTCCCAGGTGCGGCGAAGCGGGCTCGACCATCCCGGCGGTGCCGACCCCGGTCACCAGCAGCAGGTCGGCGTGGCGGGGGCTGGCGGTGAAGAAGATGCCGAGGCGCTGGACGTCGTAGACGGGATTGCCGAGCGCGGCGACCTCCCACTCCTCGGCGCCGTCGGAGCCGGCGTCGACGTGGCGGATGTGCACCGAGCGGCGCAGCGCCCGGGTCCGCTGGCGGAGGTCGGCTTGGGCGCGGCGCAGAGCGGCGTCGTCCTCGCCGGCTCGGCCACACCTCGAGGCCGGGGCCGACAACGAGCGCGTCCCGTCGGTCCGCGGCCACCTCTACGGTCGGGTCGAAGGCGAACAGGTCGGGGCGGGCGTCGACGCAGCGGCCGCAGAGGATGCAGCGCCGCGGTCGACGGAGCACCGGCCGGGCCGTCGACGGTGATGGCACCGGTCGGGCACAAGGCTCTCGAGGCGCCCTCCGGAGGAGGCCGCGCCGAGTCACCCGCGATCGCGCCCCGATAGGCCGGCCCGTAGCCGTCGGGCCGGCGCGGGTAGCGGGTGGTGACGATGCCGTCGCGCAGCCCCCGGGTGACCCACGCCATCAGCCCGCCACCCCGGCGATCGAGACGCCGAAGCTGGCTTCGATGAAGACGAAGTCGGTGAAGATGTCCCCGCCGAAGGCGGCCGAGAAAAAGGCCAGGTTGTGAAATGAGGCCGTGCGGGGCTTGACCCATTCCAGGCGCCCGTCGACCACGTCGACCAGGTAGAGCAGCTCGCCCTGGGGGGCCTCGACCCAACCGATGGCGCTCCCGTCAGCGGGCGGAACTTCGGCGCCGCCACGGACCGTCGGGGCTGGCGCCGAGCCTGTCCAGCGCCTGGAGGACGAGACGCAACGCGGCGGTGATCTCGTCCAGGCGGATCCATTGGCGGGCCAGGGCGTCGCCGCCGCCGCGGGTGACGGCCACCTCGAGATCCGAAGCCCTCGGTAGGCGCCGTAGGGGCGAGTAGCCGCGCACGTCGTCGCCGCTGCCCGAACCCCGACCGACCGGCCCGAGCGCGCCGTGGGCGCTAGCCACCTCGACGGCGAGCGGGCCGGTGGACCGGAGCCGGTCGAGGAACGACGGGGTGGCCATCAGCACCCGCAGGTCGGCGTCGAGGTCGGCCCGGATCTGGCGCGCCTCGGCGGCGCCGGCGCTAGCCGCGACCAGCGGCGGTCCCGTCGTTCCCCCGGGGACGACCACGCCCGGCCGAAGCGGTGCCCGCACAGCCGGGCCCGGAGCCGCAGGACCCGCTCCTTGTGCCAGCTGAGCGGGCGTAGGCCACGGCCTGCCCGGCGCCTTCGGTGTGGCGGATCACGGAGTCGAGGTGGTTGGCGACCCGTTCCAGCTCGGCGTGCACCACCCGTGAGCTTGCGCCGCCGGCGGCACCTCGACGCTCGGCGATCGCCTCGAGCGCCTGGCAGAACGCCCAGGCGTGCGCCACCGACACCGTCCCTTCGACGCGCTCGGCCAGCAGGACGCCGTCGGCGACGGTCGAGGTCGCCGAAGCGGCGGGCGACGCCGCGATGCTTCTGGTACGGGCGCACCCGTAGGTGCGGGATGTCCTCCCCGGAGGTCTCGACCAGGTACTCGATCGTCTCGAAGACCCCGGAGCGCACCGGTCCATAGGGGATGGTGAACACGCCCTCGCCCCGCACGTGGCCCGGCAGGGCGGACACGTCCGGGATCGAGCCGTTCGCCGGCCGCCGCCGACCGGGCCGCGGCGATCCGGCTCCGGCGAGCGGGGAAGGACGAGCGGGTCGAGGCGGGGGTGGCCGTCGGCTACGAGCCCGAACAGGTCATGGATCTCCCGCTCGTACCAGAACGCCGCCGGCACGCTCGGGGTCAGGGACGGGAACCGGTCCTGGCCGGCGGCCACCACCGCCTCGAGGGTGACCAGCCTGTCGCTGACGGCCACGAACGCCCGCAGGCGGGTGCCGTCCCGCCTCGGCCGCGGAGGCCACCAGGCCGGCGAAGCGCCCGCCGCGCCGACCTGGCCAGCCACGGCGGCGGCCAGCTCCTCCGGGGCGACCTGGACGTCGTCGCCGATCGGCTGACGTCACGACCCGACCCCCAGCTCGTGGGCGGCGCGTGGTGAACAGGTTGGCGAGCTGGCCGGGCGGGTGGACGCCGAGCAGGACCAAGCCGGCCAGGCCGAGGACCATGGCGACCACGATCCAGCGCTGGTCTCGCCCCACCCCTGCACCCCGCCGGCCGGACTGGGCGTCGGCGGGCGGCGTGGGCCCGAGGATGTTGCGGGACGCGAAGCACGACAGCCCGAAGGAGGCCAGGGTGACCAGCACCACCAGCACGGCGACGACCGCCCTGGCGGGGATCGGACAGGCCGCCGGCGACGATCAGGAACTCGCTGCGGAATATCCCCAACGGCGGCATGGCGCACAGCCCGAGCACGGCGAGCACCAGCAGCGGCCCGGTCCAGGGAAGCGACCCCGATCGCCGCCCCGGATGCGGGCCATGTCCTTGGTGCCGTAGCTTGCGCAGGACGCTGCCGGCCCCGAAGAAGGCCGTGCCCTTGGCCGCGGCGTGGGCGAGGACGTGCAGCAGCACGCCGACGATGGCCAGCGGCGCCGAGAAGCTCATGCCGATGGCCAGGATGCCCATGTGCTCGACGCTGGAATAGGCCAGCAGCCGTTTGAGGTCCCGCTGGCTGGCCAGGTACAGGGCGGCCAGGCCAGCGAGGCCAGCCCGAAGGCGAGCAGCACGTCCCGGGGAAAGGCGGGCCCGAGGGCCCGCACGGCGATCTGGTAGTAGCGCAAGATGGCGTAGAAGCTGACCGCCAGCAGCGACGCCGGACAGCAGCGCCGAGATCGGCGTGGGGGCCTCGGAGTGGGCGTCGGGCAGCCAGGTGTGCACCGGGACCAGCCCCATCTTGGTGCCGAAGCCGAGCACGGCCAGCACGAAGGACAGCCGGACGAGGTCGGCGGGGAAGTGGTGGGCGCCGCCGAGCAGCTTCGGATAGAACAGCTCGTAGGCGGTGCCGAAGACCTGGCCGCCGGCGTAGTACATGATGATCGTGGCCAGCAGGGCGATGCCGAGCCCCATCGAGGCGATCAGCATGTACTTCCAGGCCGCCTCGGTGGCGCCGTCGGTGTCGTCGATGGCCACCAGCAGCGCCGAGACGACCGTGGTCACCTCGATCGCCACCCACAACAGGGCCAGCCCGTTGACGAGGGCGCCATGGCCATCGCCCAGGCGAACAGGTTGAGCCGGCGAAGAACCGGCGGGCAGTAGCGCCGCGCCTGGGCGCGTCCCGGCCGGGTGCATGTAGCCCACGGCGAAGATCGGCCGTGGCCGCGTAGAGGAAGCCGACCGCCACCAGGAACACCACCGACAGGGCGTCGACCCGCAACCAGCCGGCCGGCCGTCGTCGCCCGACCCGCTGCCGGTGGCCAGGTGACCAACGAGCAGCACGGCCAGGCCCAAGGTCACCACCCCGGTGACCACAGTGAGCCGACCTGGCCAGATCTGGCGGGCACGAAGCAGCAGCAGACTGCGACGGCGGCCGGCACGACCAGCAGGACGACCAGGATCCCAGCCCATCGTCTACCCTCTCAGCCGATCGAGCACGGTCGGTGGAGAGGGTCTGGGTCCGCCCGTGGTGCACCCGCATCAGCACCCCGAAGACGACCACCGCCACCAGCAGGTCGAATAGAAACGCCACCTCCACGATGAGCGGCAGGCCGGCGGCCACCACCAGGCTGGCCACCGACACCCCGTTCTCCAACGAGAAGAACCCGACCGCCTGGGAGACCACATCGGCGCGCAGGATCACCAGCAGGAAGGCCACCAGGATCACCGCCGCGGCCATGCCCAGCGCCGGGGTCGGCAGCGAGCGGGAGTGCACGGGCAGGCTGCCGACCACGAAGAACGCCGAAGACCGACATCCCGATGGCCAGCAGCACCATGGTGGCCACGCTCAGGCGGTTGGACTGCCGGCCAGGTCCACCTCGGGCGTCGCGCAACAGGCGCAGCACCACCAGGGGCACCACCACCACCTTCAGCACGAACGACAGGCCGGCCAGCACGTAGAGCTCGGGGATGTGATGGGTGGCGGCCACAAACACGGCCAGCGCGGTCACCGCCAGCGACTGGAAGGCGTAGAGGCGGACCTGGGAGCGGCACAGCGGCGCTCGCAGCATGGCGAACTCGGTGAGCAGCACCAGCCAAGGCGATGCCCTCGGCGGTGCCGGTGAAGGTCGACGGTGCCGATGAGCCAGCTGCGACCAGCATGTCATCCTCCTCCCAGGTAGAGGACCGATCACGGCCAGGATGGCGAGCAGGAAGGCGGCCGCCATGAACTCGGTGATCTTGAACAGCCGCAGCTTGGAGAAGCTGTTGTCGATCACCGCGAAGACGCCCCGACCCCGAACGCCTTGCCCAGCAGAGCCGGGATCGCCAGCAGCACCGCGTCCGCCCGCCGGGAGCTCGGCCAGCCCCCAGGGGGCGACGAAGACGTTGATCAGGAGCACGTACAGGATCATCTGCTTCATGGCCGATCCCCACTTCAACAGCGCCAACAGCGGCCCGGAGTGCTCCAGGGTGCGGGCCTCGTCGATCATGCCGAACTCGAGGGTGCCGGCGTGGGTCTCCACCGGGATGCGCCGGTGTCGCTCAGCACCACCAGAAAGAAGGCCAGCGCGGCCAGGAGGTGGGCGGGGCGGACGGCCTCGCTCAGCGACGCCCGGGCCGCCGCCGCCTCCGCGTAGGGCAGGTCGGTGGTGGTGATCAGCGCCACGGAGAAGATGACGAAGAGGATCGACGGCTCGATCAGCGCCGAAGGTCATGGCCCGGCGACAGCCGAGCTGGGCGTAGGGCGCGTCGGTCTCCGCCGCCGCCAGCGCCACCGAGAAGCCGGCCAGGGCCAGGATGAACCCGCCGCCGAGGATGTCGCCCATGTAGCCCAGCGGCAGGCCGTAGGTGGTCAGCACCGGGATCAGCAGAGGCACGACCAGGTAGCAGGTGAAGGCCACCATCGGACCGGCCAGAAACACCCAGCTGGCGTCCTCGGGGACCAGCGTCTCCTTGCGGAACAGCTTGGCCAGGTCGTAGTAGGGCTGCAGGATCCGTGGGCCGCGCCGCCCCTGGAGCCGGGCCTCGATGTGGGCGATGGCACCCGACAGCCCCGGCGCGAACACCAAGATGGTCAGGACCTGGGGGACCTGGATCACCGGCTCGCTCAGCTGGGCGTCAGCCACCCTCGGCTCCTCTTCGAACTGGTATCTACCTGCGCAGCACGCTGCCTTGCGGTAGATGCCATCAACCCGAAAAGGGCGGTTCGGGTGCCCAACGAGTAGGCACCCGCCGGGGCGTCATCCGGCTACATCACTTCTACCACGCCGCCCTCGTCTGTAACCAGCCCTCCGTGTTCAGATGACTGTCACCTGGGCTGCAGCTCCAGCCGCTGTAGGAAGGGCCTGCGCCCCCCGGTGCAGGCAGGTCGATGCCCCAACGTCGCATGTGCCGCCTGGTCGTGACCAGCGGCTGGCCGGTGAGTAGCTCAATGTGGGCGAGGCTCACCCCGGCGTGTTCGTAGAGATCCTTCACCAGTTGGCGGGTGATCGGGATGGGCTATGGGAACCGTTGCCAGATCGGTCCGTACCCGGGTACCTGGCGAATCTGGTGACGCTTTAGCATGCCGGTCACGAGCGCATCGGCGTATAGTCCATCAAGCAGGCACGTATCGGATCCGGTCTGCTGGGATACCGACGGCGGCGAGCGGACCGGAAGACCGTGTTCGTGGGCGCCACGGAGAACGGCTCGTCGTGACGTTCGCATGATCCTGCCCACCTCGTCGGCCGTCAGTCCCATTTCGACATACAGACGAGTGATGACCCCGGGGTCGAAGTGTTGGCGGTCGGTCCGGTAGAAGCCGCCGCGGCAACACCGGGGGATCCCATGTTCCTCGAGACGTGCCCGCACTGTTCGCTCGGACATGCCCAGCGCCGCGCCGATCGTCTTGGCGTTGAGGGCCAAGTCCACATAGAGACGCTTCAACAGGTCCGAGGAGTCATCGGGCTCTGGCAGTCGCCTGTTCGGGCGCCGCCGTACCAGCCCACGTTCGGGCAACGCCACGCGAGCTTGCCGCAAGATGGTGCTCACCCTCCAACGGCCCAAGCCGGTTGTCTGGGAGATCCCACGTACCGACAGCCCTTCGTTGAGGTACGAATCGACGATCCGACCCGACGGCGGAGCCGAGTCTTCGACCCTCGTCACCATCATCTACCTTCCAGAAAGCAGAACTTCGATGTTGGTAGGGGTCGTCAGCGGCCAGCGACGCTGGACACGGTTATAGGCGGACTCCATCGCCTTGAGAAGATCCTACCTCCGACGTTTCTCACCGAGCAGCGCTGCGACGGGTACAGGTCGCAATCCGACGGTGGCTCCGCCGGTCGCGTTCAGATCACGGCGGCGTCCAGTCACCCGGGCGGGCGTCGACAACCGGCGCCGTCCAGACGCCGGCGGACCACATCAGCCGATTCCAGCATCCCGGGCGTTGGCCGATGGCCTCCGGAGGGCCGAGGTTGGGGACAAGCGACGCCAGCACTGTTCGGTTGACGTTGTCGTGGCCCACGGCGAGGACCGGGCCGTCGTGTGCGATCAGCGCCAGGCGCTCGGCGGCGCGGCACACCCTGGTCCGAAAGGCGTCAGCGTCCTCGATGCGAGGAGCGGCATCGAGGCAGCCGAAGCGGGCGATCACCTCGTCCTCGATTTGGCCGTTCCAGCTGGCCCAGTCGCGATCGTTCAGGTCGGCGTCGATGTAGAGACTCGACACCGCGACACCGGGCCACGGGTGCCGCGGTCTGCCTAGCGCGACTGAGCGGGCTGGCCACAACCGCCACCAACGGGACCGCGGCAAACAGCTCCGCCAGCGCCGCCGCCTCCCGGTGCCCAGTCAGATCGAGCGGCACGTCGATTCTTCCGCGCAAACGGCCGGCGGCGTTCAACTCGGTGCGCCCGTGACGCAACATGTACACCGTTCGACGATTGATCCCTTCAGACTCGCTCACCATCCGCTCCCAGGACATCGCTGATGCCGGCCGACGACGACCAACTACCAGACCAGCAAGACGGCGCAACTGCTGACCGTTCCAAGGCGGCGTCCGCTGCGCTGCGGTTCGTCGTGCTGGTCGGGGTGATGAGTTTCTTCGCCGACTTCACCTATGAAGGATCGCGCAGCATCGTCGGCCAGTACCTCGGCCTGCTCGGCGCCGGTGCTCTGGCCATCGGCATGGTCACCGGGGCGGGCGAACTGCTCGGCTACGGACTACGGCTGTTCAGCGGGCCCGGAGCGGACCGTACGGGCCGGTACTGGCCCATCACCATCGGCGGCTACATCCTGCAAATGTCGGTGGTCCCCCTCCTCGCCCTCACCAGCAGCTGGGAGGTCGCCGCCGTCCTGGTCATCTTGGAACGGGTGGGCAAAGCCATCCGCAACCCACCCCGAGACGCCATGCTCTCCCACGCCGCCCACGAGATCGGCTACGGCCGGGCCTTCGGACTCCACGAAGCCCTCGACCAGTTCGGCGCCACCTTCGGCCCCCTCCTCATCGCCTTGATCCTCGTCCTGCGAGCCCACGACTACAAGCTGGCCTTCGCCCTCCTCGCCATCCCCGCCGCTATCGAGCTCTGCGTACTCGCTGTCGCCCGGCTGCACTACCCGCACCCCGCCGACCTCGAAGCCGGTGCGGCCAAAGATCAGCACCAGCGAGCACATGCCCAAAGTGTTCTGGGTCTACTTCGCCGGCGCCGCCCTGGTAGGAGCCGGGTTCGCCGATTTCCCTCTCATCGCCTACCACTTCGAGAAAGCGAAGGTCGTCTCCACCGCCGCCGTTCCGGTCTTCTACGCCATCGCCATGGCCGCAGGAGGCGCCGGATCCCTCATCTTCGGGCGGCTCTTCGACCGCTACGGTATACGGCTCCTCGTGCCGCTAACCATCCTCTCGGGCATCTACGCCCCCCTGGTCTTCCTTGGGGGGTTCGGAATGAGCCTGATCGGAGTCATCTTGTGGGGCATCGGATCGGGGGTACAAGAGTCCATCATTCCCGCCGCCGTTGCCCGGATGGTCAGCGCCGACCGGCGAGCCTCCGCCTTCGGCATCTTCACCGGCGGCTACGGCATCGCCTGGTTCGCCGGCAGCACGGTCATCGGCCTGCTCTTTGGCGTCTCGCTACCCCTCGTCGCCGCGTTTTCCATCGTCGCCGAGGTCGCAGCCCTCCCTCTCTTCATCGCTGCCCGCCGCCGCCTGAGCACAACAGGCGCAACCACAGCCCAATGACGCCGGTGGCATAGCAGTCAGCTGCGGAGACCCTCCCCTGGGCGCTGTTAAGCTCAGCAACGGGGTCGGTGCCGGCGCCAGCCCGGGGGTTCAGGCTCACGGACGTGGGCGATAAAGGAGCCTTGCCGCTCTGGTCCGTTGGGGCATAATGGAGGTGCCGGCTCCGCTAGGGGCTTGGAAGTGCACCCGGTTCACTCTCCGGACGGTGAGTAGCCGGGTGTTGCGCGTCAAGGGGTCCACCTCGACGACGGTGAGGATGGCCTCCACGCGACGTCTCCAGTTGCCACCCGCACCGACGGCCCAACACACGGCGTCTGCCGCCCACAGCAGTGGCTCGGTATGGCTGCGGCGGTGGTCGAAGGTGACGTGGTCGGCGCCCGCTCGCACGAGGGCGTGGCCGATCGTGTTGCGGTCCCGGGCCCGCTGCGAGGGCGGCATGTCGTCGAGAACCCACACGGTCACCGCTTGCCGCACGATCAGGTGGGTGGATGCCTCGATGAGCCTTCGGCGGCAGGTTACGTGGTTGACCCCGGCGGGACGACGGTAGCGGAGCACCGTTGCGGCCAGGCCGTCGATGCGGGCGACAGTGTCAAGGACGACCCGTCGGCGACTTGGCGACTCCTTGGCGGTGTGCACCCGACGCTGGCCGGGCAGCAGCAGGCCTCGGAGTGACGTTCGGGCGTCGTCGATGTCGTGCGGGGTCACCCAGACAACGGCGACGAGCATCACCGAGCCGCGTTCGCTCTCGTCGCTGAATGCCCACACCGCTGAGATGTCGGGGGAGACGCCACGGTCGGCCGGTGGCGAAGGGACTTCCGTGCTCTGCGGGTAGCCGACGGCCCGCTGCTCAGGAGGATCCGGCTCCAGGCGGCGGATGGGGCGGTCCAGGTGCTTGAGGCGCTGGAGAGCCGGTTCGGGCTCGGTGGGCGGTTCCGCTCGCAGGGTTGCGAGCAGGGCGTCGCGTTCGGCAGTGAGGTGCCCTCGCCCTAACGTGGCGCGCAGCTCACGCGGCGCGGAGGGGTCTGTTTCGACGGCCAGGGGGCCAACGCCGACTGGCTCGGGGCGGCCGGCGTCGATGGCCCAGCTCTGGGGCGGCGTTCGGACGACCATTCGCGGCTGAGGTCCTCGACGGCTTGGTCGTGGTTGTCGGCGACGACGTGGACGTGGCTGCAGTGGCGGGCCCGGCTCAGGGCGACGTAGCCGAGCTCTCGTCCGCCGCCGTCCGCGAACAGGTGGGCGATGTCCACGGTGGCGCCTTGGCTGCGATGGACCGTGGTGGCGTAGCCGTGGGCGAGTCGGTCCGTGGCGGTGTCGATCGGGTCCGAAGGCGGTGCGATCTGCCCGTCGTCCATACGTGCCACGAGCGTGCCGGTGTCGGTGTCGACGGTCGTGACGATGCCTCGCTGGCAGGTGACGAGCTGCCGCCGTGGGCGCCGGGAGCGAGGGTGACGATCCGATCCCCGGCCCGGTACCCGCGGCCGCTCGGCGACAAGCTCGGGGCCGGTGAGCCGGCCGGTGGCGGCCATGGCCGCCCGGGCCCGCCGGTTGAGGGCGGCGACGTTGGCCCGCCGCCAGGCCAGCATGGTCGCGTCCCTGCCGGCTTCGAGGTCGTCCGGCCCAGGCGGCGACGATCTCGTCGAGGGCGTCGATCGCGGGTCGGGTGGCGGTCGATCCGCTGCTGTTGGGCGTACCAGTCAACGGCTTGACTGGATGTCGCCTGCCCGCAGCTGGCCAAGCGTGGCCCGCTCGGCGGGGTCGCCTTGGCGGACGTTCTCGTGAGGAGGTGCACGCCGTCGCTGTGGCGGCCCGAGGAGCGCTTCGAGGCTGCCGCCGGGGCCGACGGCGCCGAGTTGGCGGTGATCGCCGACGATGATCAGCTTCGAGCCGGCCGTCTCGGCGGCGGCGAGCAGGCGGAGCACGGCGGGGTCGTCGGTCATGCCGGCCTCGTCGAGGACGACGACGGTGCGGCTGTCCAAGCTGGAGCCTGTCCGTGGTCGAGGCGCCACAGCAGCGAGGCGAGGGTGCGGGACTTGTCGATGCTGGCCTTCGGCCCGAGGGTGCGGGCGGCCTGCCCGGAGGTCGAGGTGCCGATCACCCGGTAGCCGGCGGCCTCGAACGCCGTCGCGGACGGCGTCGAGGGCGGTGGTCTTCCCGGCGCCGGCCACGCCGAGGACGAGCTCGACACCCGCCCGGAGGTGCAGATGCGACGATCATGGCTGTCTGGCCGTCGGTGAGCGGTCGTCCGCCGATCGTCCTCTTGCTTGGCCGCGATCGCCTTCTGGCCCCGCCGTGCTCGACGGCGGGCGCGTCGGTCCGCTCGGCCTGGGGGGCGACCTTGACGGCGATGGCGGCCTCGCTGGCGATCACGCAGGCCGGGGCGTAGGCCTGCTCCCGGGCGGCCGGCGACGCCGACGAGCGCCACGGCCTCGGGGTCGCCGCAGACCGCTCGACGGCCCGGACCAGCTCCCGGGGACGGGCGCCGAAGAGCAGCGGGCCGACGGCGACGGCCACGTCGGCGCGGGTGAACACCTTGCTGCTGGGCCAGGCGCCCCGTCGGGTCCGAGGGCCTAGGCGACGAGCGCCGCCAGCTGCCGGGCTGAGCAGCCGTCGGCGGGCGTGGCCGGCTCGCGTTGCGGCGGCCTCGATGACGTCAGCGAGCATGCCTGCGGGGGCTGTAGCCGGCGGCCGCCAGCTCGGCGATGCCAGCCGGCCATCAGCTCGGCCGGCGGGGTGTGCCGCTTCGCTGCGGGTGTCCCGGGCGGCGGTCTGGCGGGCCTGGTAGGTGTCGTATCCCTTCGATTCCACCGCCGCGGTGATCTCGGCCGCCCGCTTGGAGAACAGCTGGCACGCGCCGCCTCGGGCATGCCGGCGATCCGCCAATGCCCGAGCCGCCCGGACGGCCGTCGTCGGGCTCGATGGCGTAGCCGAGCTCGACGGCCTTGGCCGCCGATGCCACCCGGCCGGACGCGGTGGCGGCATGCAGCAGGTCCCGCAACGCGGCGGTGTCGAGGGCCTTCCAGCCGCCTCTGCTCGTCGGCCATGTGGCACAGGTTGGCGACCAGCACATGGTCGTGCGGCTCAGGATCACCGGCCCGGGAGGTGGCGTGGCGGGTGCGGGCCCAGATCAGACCCTGGGTCGGGCGCGGGTCTGGGCGCGTCCGCGCCGCCCGCCCCGGGCCATCATCCAGGCGTCGAGATAGGCCAGGGTGGCGTCGGTCTCGGCGTCCAGGATGGCGTGCATGTCCTCGGCCCGGCCGATCAACCCCGAGCAGCGCGACGGACTTGTGGGCGGCCACCACCAGCTCCATCCCCGGCCGTTTGGCGGCCACCAGGCGGGCCCGGTCGGTGGGTCGGCCGGCGCCGCCGGGCCCGAAGATGGCCTCGTACTCGGCCTCGCTCACCGCGCCCGCCAGGCCCAGTCGGCGGCGCCGGAGCCGCCCCAAACCAGCGGTGTCTCACCCCGGGACGCGTAGTAGTCGAGGGCCGCGCCGGCGATGGTCGTCGCCCCGTTCCATCACGGTGTCGCGGTGGTAGTCGACCGAGTCGACGCCCATCATCCGCATCCACGCCACGGCGATCGCCTCCAGCTCTCAGCGCCCGCCGAGACGGGCTCCAGCAAGCGGGCAACCCGTCGGTTGCAATCGTGTTCAGGGAATTCGGATTGAGAGCAGTGAGGGCGAGAAAGCATGAGAGGGGGCTGGCGGTTAGGGCGATGTGGTCGGGGGGGTGATATTCGGGCGTGTGTGCGAAGGGAGGGTGACGGCGGCAGTCGCGGTGGGGCATGGGTCCGGGGTGGCCGAGGGCGAGGCGGCGGGGTTGTCGAGATGACGGGGATCAGCTCGGCGTTCGGGCCGGGGTCTTGAGGACGTGCTCGACGAACTGAGCGAGCGGTGCTCGGGGCACCCGCTTCTGGCAGCCGAACCAGACGAAGGGCAATCCCGCTGGCCCTTCGGTCCGCTCCCACTGGACAGTGAGTTCGTACGCCTTGGATCGTCCCAGCTGCAGCGCAGCTGCGGCCTGCCCGACGGTCGTGAACGGGGGAAGCTCCTCGAACATCGTCACGTCTCCTTGTTGTGGTCTACAACGGAGCCGCATTGTAGCACTCCCATGGGCTACTGTTGTGACGTACTACAGCCTAGCGATGGAGCCCTGACGTGGTCCGAGCCCGCAAGAAGAGAAACCGACCCGACGAGACCAACGCCGTCCCCGATCGGGCCCGCAGCGGCCTCGACGTCAACGCCGTCGTCTCCTACAACCTCAAGGCCATCCGGGAGCGGCAAGGCTGGACCCAGCAAGGCGGTCGCCGACCGCCTCGGCCGGCTCACCGGCCACACCTTGCCCCAGGCGTCGATCTCGGCCATGGAGCGGGGCTTCGACGGCGAACGCCGGCGCCGCTTCGACGCCCACGAGCTCTACCTGCTCTCGGTGCTCTTCGACGTGCCCATCGCCTACTTCTTCCTTCCCCCCCCCGGAAGCGAACGCGCCCCAGCTGGCCGACACCGGCCGGCCTGTTCCCCTCGAGCTCTACGCCGCCGTGCTCGGCCGACGAGCTGCCAGCTGGCCCCCGTCGACGAGCGACTGGCCGAGATCGGCCTCAAGAACCCCGACGAGGCCGACCAGGCCCTGGTGGCCATCCTCGGGCCCAAGGCCGCCACCGGCGGCCTGGCACGACCACTTCCGGACCTGGCGCAAAAGGCGCCTCCGCCAGGTCGAGACGCCAGTACGGCGACCGCCTCGACGAGGTCGCCGACTTCCTCGCCGACTTCGCCGCCAAGATCAAGGCCGTCGGCCCCAAGACCTA
The DNA here is from genome assembly GCA_963757175.1 of uncultured Actinomycetota bacterium. Taxonomy (GTDB): domain Bacteria; phylum Actinomycetota; class Acidimicrobiia; order Acidimicrobiales; family Palsa-688; genus CAVWQR01. Next base: position 369,427 of record CAVWQR010000001.1, read on the forward strand.
CCTGCGAATCGCTGAGCCACCCCGAGTCGGAGGAATGACCGATGCGAGGTCACATCCGTAAACGAGGGAACAACTGGGCCGTAGTCGTGGACCACGACCGTGACCAAGACGGAAAGCGTCGACAGAAATGGCACTCGGGCTTTCGCACAAAACGGGACGCTGAGGGGGCACTCAACGAAATCCTCAACCGAATCGGCTCGGGCACCTACGTCGATCCCGGGAGACAAACGATGGCCGAGTACCTGCGCGAATGGCTCGTTGCCATCGAGCCGACCATCCGGCCAGGAACCTGGATCAGCTACCAGACGCACATCGAGCGCCACGCCATCCCCGACTTGGGGGACGGGAGCTGCGACAGCTCGGTGCCTCACACCTCAACATCCTCTACGCCCAGCTTCTCGAGGACGGTCGCTGCGACGGTGCCGGGGGCCTGAGCCCGCGTTCGGTGCGCTACACCCACACCATCCTCCGACCGGGCACTTTCGGGATGCCGTTCGGTGGGGCAAGCTGCCACGCAACCCGGCCGACATGGCCGACCCGCCGAGATCGCAGACGCCGGAGATGAAGACCTGGCGGAGCTGACGAGCTGCGGCGGTTCCTGCGTGTCGGTCGAGGACGACCGCCTCTACGCCGCCTGGCTGCTGGTCGCCACCACGGGCGTCCGGCGAGGTGAGCTGCTCGGGCTGCGCTGGTCAGACCTCGAATTCGAAGCGGGTCGAGCTGCAATCCGCCAAACCCTCAGCTCGGTGGAGGGAAGGTCACCTTCTCGACCCCGAAGACCAACAAGTCCCGCCGAAGCATCGCCCTCGACCCAGCGACGTTGGCTGCTCTCCGACGTCACCGCGACGCGCAGGACAAGGAACGGGTCACCTGGCAGGAGGTCTACCGGGATCTCGATCTGGTGTTCTCCCGGGAGGACGGCACACCGCTCCGGCCCGACACCATCACACGGCGGTTCCATGACCTCTCCCGCCGAGCGGGTCTGCCACTGATCCGACTCCACGACGTGCGACACACCTACGCTTCCATCGGGCTGGCCGCCGGGACCCATCCCAAGGTCATGGCCGAGCGCCTCGGCCATGCGACTGTCGGCATCACCCTCGACACCTACAGCCATGTGGCGCCGGCCCTCGCCCAGCGAACGGCCGACGACCTGGCGACGCTGATCCTCGACCCCCCTAACCCGGATCGCTGAGGAGCGAACCGCCGGCGGGCGTTTGCAAGATGTTTGCAAGCGCCCGCCCGGGTGGCTGCTAACCCTCGACTCGCTCCAGACGAAAGCGCTGGTCACGAGGGGGTGGGCCGGGGAGGATTTGAACCTCCGAAGGCGTACGCCGGCAGATTTACAGTCTGCTCCCTTTGGCCACTCGGGCACCGACCCTGGGGGACTCCGACGATAGCGTGTGGTCATGCCTACCTTCGACGTCGTCTCGCAGGTCGACATGCAGGAGGTCACCAACGCGGTGGACCAGGCCCGCCGCGAGGTGGCCAACCGCTTCGACTTCAAGGGCACGGACTCGAGCGTCGAGCTGAGCCGGCCACGAACTGACGCTGCGCTCGTCGACCGACGACCGGCGCAAGGCGCTGGTCGTGGTGCTGGAGGAGAAGCTCGTCAAGCGCAAGGTCTCGCTCAAGGCGCTCGACTACGGCAAGGTCGAGGAGGCGTCCGGGCGCCGTCCGCCAGGTGGTGACCCTGAAGGCGGGCATCTCCGCCGACAACGCCCGGGCCATCAACCGCTTCATCAAGGACAAGGCGCCCAAGGGGGTCTCCTCCCAGACCCAGGGTGACCAGATCCGCGTCACCGCCAAGAAGCGCGACGTCCTGCAGGGGGTGATCGCCGCTCTGCGCGAGCAGGACTTCGGCATCCCCCTGCAGTTCGAGAACTTCCGCGACTAGCAACGCTCGCGCGCTACTGTGGCCCAGGCGCCCGAGCGCAGGTAGGCGATGCGCTCGCCGGTCGGCGGGTGGTCGGAGAACCAGCGCTTGGCCGACCACCTTCTTGCCGGCCAGCGGGGATGACGATGTACAGCGGAGCCATCTCCGGGCGGGCGGTGGGCATCGGGATCCGCTGGGACGCCACCTCCAGCTTCTCCAGGGCCCGGGCCAGCGGCTCGCCGTCGCCGATCAGGCGGGCCCCCGAGCGGTCGGCTTCGTACTCCCGGCTGCGGGACAGCGCCATCTGCAGCAGCCCGGCGGCCAACGGCGCCAGGATGATGGCCGGCCAGCACGGCGATGATGTTCTCCCCGTCGTCGCGTTGGTTGCCGCCGAAGAACAGGCCCGCCCATGCCGCCATCCGGGCCAGCAAGGTGATGGCCATGGCGATGGCCGCCGCCACCGAGCTGATGAGGATGTCCCGGTTGCCGACGTGGCTGATCTCGTGGGCCAGGACGCCGCGCAGCTCGTCCCAGGTGCAGATCTCGAGGATGCCGCTGGGTCACGGCCACGGCGGCGTGCTGGGGGTTGCGGCCGGTGGCGAAGGCGTTGGGCTGGGCGTCGGGGGTGACGTACAGGCGGGGCATGGGCATGCCGGCGCGCTGGGTCAGGTCGCGGACGATGGCGTAGTACTCCGGCATCTGCTCTTCGCTCACCGGCCGGCCCGAGCCGCCCTGATGGCGATGGAGTCGGAGAACCAGTACGACCCGCCGACCAGGGCCAGGCCGAGGACCAGGCCGATGATCAGGCCCGTCTGGCCGCCCGCCAGACGCCGCCGACGCCGACCAGCAGCGCCGCCAACGCGGCCAGCAGGACGGTGGTCTTGATCGTGTTCTTGTCCACAGTTCCTCTCTTTCGGACTTCCATAACACCACAGCCACGTCCGTTGTGCCCCAGGTGGCTGAAAGGAACCTGAAACCGACGAGGGAAGCTCAGGAGTCGTAGTAGCCCGAGTGGATGTACACGCACGGGACGCCCTCGGCGTGGAACATGGCCACGTTGCGCCGGTCGTCCTCGAAGCCAGCCGCAGGTCGAAGCCGGCGGCGCGCAGCTCGGGCGACCGACCGCCGCTTGAACTCCCGGGCCGCGCCGTAGTCGCCGAAGTCGCGCATGATCAGCAGGTCCCAGCGCAGCCCGTAGCCGCTGCAGCCAGGCCAGGGTCTGGGGCTGGACCCGCAGCGGGCGGGCGGTGAGCAGGACGATGGCGAGCGCCGGGTCGAGCAGCTCGAGCAGGCGGGCCACCTCCTCGATGAGCGGGATCGTCGCCGCAGGCCTCGAAGAAGCCGTCCCAGTCCCGCCAGCGGCCCTCGAGGAAGTGCTGGCGGCTGGCGGCGTCGGACAGCACCCCGTCGAGGTCGAACACGACCGCCGGGCCGGCGGGGACCGGCGCCGGCCCGCCAGCGCCAGTTGTCGAGCCAGTCGGCGTCGAACGGCCAGGCGGCCGGCGTCACAGGGCCGTCGGACAGCGGCTACTCCTCGGTGGGGCTGGCCGTCGCCCGCTTGCGGATCTCGTCGACCACGGCCGGGTCGGCCAGGGTGGTGGTGTCCCCCAGGTCCCGGCCCTCGGCCACGTCCTTGAGCAGCCGGCGCATGATCTTGCCCGAGCGGGTCTTGGGCAGGTCGTCGGTGAAGATCACCGTCTTGGGCCGGCCGAAGCGGCCGATCCTGTCGGCCACGTGGTCCCGCAGCGCCTCGCCGTGGTCGCGGTCGGGCTCCACGTCCGCCCTTGAGGGTCACGAAGGCGATGATGGCCTGGCCGGTGGTGGCGTCGGTCGGCCCCGACCACCGCCGCCTCGGCGACGGTCGGGTGGTCGACCAGGGCCGACTCGACCTCGGTGGTCGACACCCGGTGGCCGGACACGTTCATGACGTCGTCGACCCGCCCGAGCAGCCAGAGGTAGCCGTCCTCGTCGAGCTTGGCCCCGTCGCCGGCGAAGTAGCGGCCCTCGAAGCGGCTCCAGTAGGTCTCCTGGTAGCGCTCCGGGATCGCCGTAGATGCCGCGCAGCATCGCCGGCCACGGCCGGGTCAGGGTCAGGTAACCGCCGCCCTCGGTCACCGCCTTGCCCTGCGTCGTCGACCACCTCGGCGTCGATGCCCGGCAGCGGGAAGGTGGCCGACCCGGGCTTGGTGGTGGTGGCGCCGGGCAGCGGCGAGATCATGATGCCGCCCGTCTCGGTCTGCCACCAGGTGTCGACGATCGGGCAGCGCTCGCCGCCGATGTTCTGCTGGTACCACACCCACGCCTCGGGGTTGATGGGCTCGCCGACCGATCCGAGCAGCCGCAGGCTGGACAGGTCGTGGCGCTCGGGGTACTGGGTGCCCCACTTCATGCACGTGCGGATGGCCGTCGGCGCGCAGTACAGGATGGACACCTTGTAGCGCTCGATGATGTCCCACCACCGGTCCTTGTCCGGGTAGTCGGGCGCGCCTTCGTACATCACGCTGGTGGCCCCGTTGGCCAGCGGCCCGTAGACGATGTAGCTGTGGCCGGTCACCCAGCCGATGTCGGCCGCGCACCAGTACACGTCGGTCTCGGGATGGAGGTCGAACACGTACTTGTGGGTGAAGGCCACCTGGGTCAGGTAGCCGCCCGTGGTGTGCATGATGCCCTTGGGCTTGGCCGTGGTGCCGCTGGTGTAGAGCAGGTACAGCAGGTCCTCGCTGTCCATGCTGCTCCGGCTCGCAGCGGGGGTCGGCGGCCTCCATCAGCTCGTGCCACCAGTGGTCCCGGCCCTCGGTCATCTCCACCGCTTCGTCGACCCGTTTGACCACGACCACGTCGGTGATGGACGGCGTGTCCGCCAGGGCCACGTCGACCGCCGGCTTGAGCAGGTTGGGCTTGCCCTTGCGCCACCCGCCGTCGGCGGTGACCAGCACCTTGGCCTCGGCGTCGTTGATGCGGTCGCGCAGGGCGTCGGACGAGAACCCGCCGAACACGACCGAGTGCACGGCGCCGATGCGGGTGCAGGCCAGCATGGCCACCGGCAGCTCGGGGATCATCGGCATGTAGATGGCGACCCGGTCGCCCTTGCCCACCCCGAGGCCCTTGAGGACGTTGGCGAACTTCTCCACGTCGGCCAGCAACTCCTCGTAGGTGATGGTCCGGGTGTCGCCCGGCTCGCCCTCCCAGTGGTAGGCGACCCGATCGCCGATGCCGGCGGCGACGTGGCGGTCGAGGCAGTTGTAGCTGACGTTCAGCTGGCCGCCGACGAACCACTTGGCGAACGGCAGCTTCCACTCGAGGATCGTGTCCCACTCCTGGTACCAGTCCAGGAGCTCACCGGCCTGGCGGGCCCAGAAACCCTGCCAGTCCCGGTCGGCCTCGTCGTAGATGGACGCCTTGGTGATCAGCGCCTGCGACTTGAACTCGTCCGACGGCGGGAACGTCCGGTTCTCGAGATACAGCGCCTCGATGGCAGCGCCACCCGCTTCCCCCTGCGTGTTGTCAGCCATGGGTCGAGCCTACGTCCCATTCCAGGATGCGGCGGGGGGAAAGGGCCTCGCCTCCGTGGATGCGATCCGGCGGGGGGTCGGCCAGCTGTTCGAGGCTCAACCGGGGCGTCTCCGCCGTCGCCGTCAATTCGCCGCCGACCGCCAGCTCGGCGGTCGTGTCCGCCACCCGGTCGACGACGACGACCCGGCTCCCCGGCTCGGCCCGGCCCCGGGTGACCTGCAGCCAGGCCCGGGCGGCGCGGGCCAAGGGGACCTGCCAGCCGTCCGCCACCGCGCCCGCCGGCGGCCGGCCCGCCAGCGGTACCCGAGCCTCGGCCAGCCCGCCACCGGGAGCGGCCGCCAGCACCACCTCCCACCACGCACCGTCCCGCCACTCGGCTCGATCGGCGGGAAACGTCGACAGCAGGTCGACGGCCACCACCACCGACGGGCCGCCCACCACGGGCGGGTCGGCGAGCGAAGCCAGCAGGGGACCCTCGTCCGCCACCGGTCGCGGATCCTCGCCGTCCTCGCCGGCGACCACGGGGCCGAGCACCAGCTCGGGCGGCTCGAGCGGCAGGCGTCCGACCTGCCGGCCCCGCAGGCGGGCCGAGGGCTCGACCAGGATCCAACGCAGCGCCGGGCCGCACCGCAGGCCCGTCTCCAGTACCCCCCGGGCGTTCGTCCCGTCGCCGGCACCCTCCTCGACCACCACGAAGGGGTCGGGGAACCCCAGCTCCTCCCACCACCGGTCGACGCAGGGAGCGAGGGACCGGGCCACCGCGGGATCGGCGGGGTGCCGCCCGGCGCCCCCGAGCGCCGAGTACGGTACAGACCCGTAGCGTCGGGCTCGTGCCGCCGCGAGCTCGAGGGCGGCGGAAGATACCTGGGGCCACTTCACCCGGCCATCTTCGGCCATACGCGTACCACCTGCCATGAACGACTGCCTTCCGGACTCGATCACCGTGGACGTCCCCCTCGGCGGGCGCGTGCTCGTCGTCGCCAACCTGCACCTGACGGCCACCACCACGCCGGCCTCCGCCCAGGCCACGGCGGCGGTGGTCCGGGCCGTCGACGCCTGGGGCGGTCCGGGCGTGCTGGTCGTCAACGGGGGCCTCTTCGACACCGGTGTCGACGTGAACGACGCCCTCACCGCCCATCCGCAGCTGACCGCGACGGTCTCGGCGTTCGCCGCCGGCCCGGGACGGCGGGTGCTCGTTCTCCCCGGGGCCCGGGATGCCGAGCTGGCCTGGCCCGAGCGGCCGGGAGCGGGACATTCGACGGCCGGCGCCCGCCGCTGCCTGGCCGAACGGCTGGGCGCGGCGGTGGCGATCGCCGCCGACCTCGACCTGCACACCGGCACCGGAGACCAGCGGATCCGCGTCGAACCCGGGCACCGCTTCGACGAACTCGCCGCCCGCACCGATCCCAGGAATCCGGCCGAAACCCCGCTCTCCGTGCACCTCAGGGACGAAGTGGTTGGTCGCGCTCGTCGCGAGCAGGCATCGGGCCGGGGCACGACCGGCTGGTTGGCAGGACTGGACGCACTCGACGACCCGGCCGCTTTTCCCCACTTCCTCGCTTCTCGACTGGTGTATCGGCGACTCGGACGATTCGCCTGGCTGCTGCTCCTGCCCTTCGTCGCTGCCCTCGTTCTGCGGGTGCCGGTTCTGTTGTGGCGCAAGGCGCACCGGGGCATCGGCGCGGTGGGACCGGACGCCCTCTTCGCCGCCGGCACCCTCATCGGCATCGCCATCCTCGCCATCCTCGTCATCCTCGCCGTGCGCCGAACGTGGAACGCCCTCGCCGGCATCACCGTGGGCGCCGACCGCAGCGATCCCAACGCCGGCGTCCGGACCGCCGCCCGCAGCCTGGTCACCGAAGGGTGCCGCGGCCTGGTCACCGCCCACACCGGCCGGGCCGAGCTCACCCCCCTCGGCGAGGGCTTCTACGCCAACGCCGGCTGCGCCGGGGAGATCGTCAGCGAAGTCCCCAGCCGGGCGCCCGGCCTCAACCTCCCGTCCGTCTTCCTGCCCTCGGAGCAGATCTCCTGGCTGGAGCTGGAAGCCGGGTCCGACGTCCACGCCCGTCTGGTTCACGGCCGGCGCCAGCTTCCCGGTGCGACCTGGCTGGAACGCCTCGCCGCCCGGCGGGTCGCCGAGCGGCCCGGCACCGACCTGCACGTCGAAGTGGTGGCCACCTTCCCCGGCGACGCCGCCTGGCCGTCGGCACCCGAGGACGACCGCCGCCGGAAACGGGTGCGGCGGGCGGCGTCCCTCTTCGTCGCCCTGGCCGGGTTCGTCTCGCTGGTGTCGGCCGTGTCCGACCCCCTGCGCGACCACTTGCACGCCGTGCAACGGGTGGTTCCCATCGCCGTGCCCGAGCTGGCCGGCGCCCTCGCCGCCCTCGGCGGGGTGGGCCTGCTCGTCCTGGCCCGCGGCATCCGACGGGGCCAGCGGCGGGCGTGGCTCATCTGCCAGGTGGTGCTCGTGGCCGTGGCCGTCGCCCATCTGGTGCGCGGCGTGGACATCGAGGAGGCGGTCGTCGCCCTGGCCGCGGCGACGTTCCTGTGGATCAACCGCCGGTCGTTCCAGGCGTCCAGCGACCTGCCCCGCCTGCGCCGGGGCGTCTTCACCGTGCTCGGCGCCGCCGTGGTGGCGACCGTCGCCGGCGCCATCGGCGTGGAGGCCGGCTTCCGCTTCACCGGGGCCGCCTATCCCGGCCGGCACCACCTCCCGTGGCTCCAGGCGTTCCAGGCCAGCGCCGAGCGCCTGGTCGGGGTGCAGCACGTCGTGGTCAGCCCTGGAGTGGACCGCTTCTTCAGCCCGGCCATGGGAACGGTCGGCGTGGGCCTGGGTCTGGCCCTGGCGTGGCTGTTGTTGCGGCCCGTGGTCCGGCACCGGGCCGGGTCGGCTCGCGGTGCGGTTGTCAGCGGGGGGGCTGTCGCGGGGCGGCCGGCGGGGGGGCGGCCGGCGGGGGGGCTGTGGCCGGCGGGGGGGCGGGTGGCGTCGGCGGTCGTGGGGACTCGGCGGCGTTGGCCCGGGCCCGGGCGGTGGTGGCCCGCCACGGTTCGGGGACGCTCGACTACTTCGCCCTGCGCTCGGACAAGGACTACTTCTTCTGGGGCGACTTCGGTCGTCGCCTTCGGCGTGTACAACGGCACCTGTCTGGTCTCCCCCGACCCGGTGGGACCGCCGGCGGAACGGGAGGCGGTGTGGCGGGCGTTCCGGTCCTTCGTGGATGGCCACGGTTGGGCGCTCGGGGTGCTCGGCGCGGGCGAGGAGTGGCTGCCCGTCTACCGGGACACGGGCATGCACGACCTGTACGTCGGCGACGAGGGTGTGGTGCGCACGAATCGCTTCAGCCTGCAGGGCGGCAAGTTCAAGGGCCTGCGCCAAGCGGTCAACCGGGTGGCCAACTACGGCTACACCATCTCGTTCCACGACCCGGCGTCGCTCGACGCCGACCTGCGCGCCGAGCTGCTGGACGTCATGACCAAGAGCAGGCGGGGGGACGTGGAGCGGGGGTTCTCCATGACCCTGGGGCGGGTGTTCGAACCCGAGGACCGGGGGCTGTTGCTGGCGGTCGTCCACGGTCCACCGGAGGAGCGGCGACGGCTCAGGATCGCGGCCCGGTGGTGGCGTTCTGCCAGTACGTTCCCGCCCCGGGCATCGGCGGGTACTCGCTCGACCTCATGCGGCGCGACAACGGCGACCATCCCAACGGGCTGATCGACTTCGCCGTGGTCGAGACCATCCGCCACCTGCAGGAGATCGGCTGCGTGGGGCTCGGCCTGAACTTCGCCACCATGCGCGCCGTCCTGGCCGGCGAAGCCGGCGAAGGCATCTCCCAGAAGGCGCAGGCGTGGATGTTGCGGCGCATGGGCGATTCGATGCAGATCGAGTCGCTGTGGAGGTTCAACGCCAAGTTCGCCCCCTACTGGCAACCGCGCTACGCCATCTACGACGCCCCCGAGAACGTTCTGGCCACCGCGCTCGCCATCGCCCGGGCGGAGTCGGTCTGGGAGCTCCCCCTCATCGGCCGCCTGCTCGTGCCCAGCCCGGAGCGCGAGCCGGTGGGGTGAGGGTCGGGCGCCGGCGGGGGCCGGCGGGGCCGGCGGGCGGCGGGGGCCGGCGGCGGGCGGCGGGCGGCGCGGCGGCGGGCCGGCGGGCGGCGGCGCTAGCCGGCGAGGGCCTCGGGGGGCATCAGGGCGAGGACCGCCTCGACGCATTCGGCGGGCGACATGGTCGACGAGAGGTGGGCGACCTTCCAGCCGGCGGCCGCCAGCAGGTTGAGCTTTCTCGTTTCGCGGTCGTGGGCGTGGCGAGAAGTCGCCCGATAGCTGCGACCATCGATCTCCGCCGCCACCCGCCATTGCGGCCAGGCGACATCGACGATCACCACCACACCAGACAGGACCTGCTGGAAGTGGACCTCGAACGGGCGCAGCGGATCGAGCTGTCGGATCACCCGCTGCTCGAGGTGGCTGTCGGCGATCGGGTCTTCAAGCCGAGTGGCGAGCAGGGCCCGCAACGCCGGCGCACCATGGAATGCTCGCTCCTGACGCTCGAGCACGGCGGCGACTTCGGCGAACGTCCACATCCTGCGCACCGCGCCGTCGTCGAGGATGGCGCCCAACAAGTCCTTGGCAAAGACGGCGCCCAGGTCGACGACCGTTCGCGCCGGCGAGGTCAGGGCCAGCCCGCTGCGGGTGAGCCGGTCGGCCGGCGCCACCGGTCCTGTCCGGTGCACGACGACGCCGTGAAGGCGGCAGTGGTGCGCCTCGGGCATCGTCAGCTCGGGCTGGGGGCGGGCCAGCACGCCGTCGAAGCCGTGGATCGCCGCCGCCGTTCGATGCGACAGCACGGCATCGGGCCCGGCCGCGAGCGAGGCGGCCACCGCCGGCTGCCACCGGCTCGGCGGGCTCCCCGCGAACGCGTAGACGCCGCGCCGAACATGGTGGAGCCAGCCCCGCTGGCACCACGCGTGCAGCATTGCTGCGCTGACCCCAAGATCCCGTGCCTGCCCTACGGAGAACAGGCCGTGCTGCCGGGCGGCCACCTGGGCCAGGCGCTCCAGGACCTCCTTGTCCAGCATAGCATCAAAATACATGGATAGGTATGTCGACGCCAACCCGATCCTGCCTGTGCGGTGATTTGCGCGCAGTTGTCGCGTGCAGTTGTCGCGTTGCGCGCAGTACTTCACTTCTCAGGGGGATGTTCTGCACGCAAATTCCGCCGACCGCCCGCCGTGCTGCGAAGTACTGCGCGCAAATCCCAGAGGCCTCGCCCGGGACGCCGGGGGCCGGGCCAGGCCGAGAGCGCTCAGAAGAGCGTGGTGGCCTGCTTGGCGAAGTCCAGGACCGGGCCGGACACGCCGGCGAAGATGGTGAACGCCACACAGACGGCCAACGTGACCCCCACGGTGAACGGGATTCGGATCTTGGACGTCTCCGGATCCTCCAGGATCGGGGCACGGCCGTTGGGGGCACGGCCGTTGGGGCCATCCGTTGGGGCCGCTCCCGCCCGGGCCGCTGTCGCCCGACCGACCAGCGCCCGCCTCGCGTGACCCGTTGCCCACGCCGACCTCGCCGGGGTCGAGACCGGCGAGCAAGGCCCCCTCCAGTCCCCCCTCCTCGCCAACGGCACCCGCCGCCGGCGCCGAGCCTCCCGCCGGCGCCGAGCCTCCCCCCGGCGCCGCGCCCTCGCCCTCGGCGGCGGACGCCGGACGCCGCCCCGACCGCCGGCGCCGGCGCCGGCGTCGGCCCACTCGACGCCCACCGACACCTCCGGGGCGTACATCAGCAGCCCGACACGGAGATAGAAGAAGGCGGCCACGACCGAGGCGAGCATGCCGATGATGGCCAGCGGGTACTGGCCCTGCTGCACCGACGCGCCGATGACGTAGAACTTGGCCAGGAAGCCGCTGGTGAAGGGGATGCCGGCCTGGGCCAGCAGGAAGACCAGCATGGCCAGGGCGAGCACGGGCCGTCGGCGCGCCAGCCCGCGTATGGCACCCAGGTCGTTGCGCGTCTCCCCCCGGCCCTGAATGACCTGCACCACGGCGAAGCTGCCGATGACGACGAACGTGTAGGTGAGCAGATAGAACAGCGCCCCGGCGGTGCCCTGCTTGGATCCAGCCTGGAGGCCGATGAGCACGTAGCCGGCCTGGCTGATCGACGAGTAGGCCAGCATCCGCTTGATGTCCTTCTGGACGATGGCCAGCACCGATCCGACCAGCAGGGTGAGCACGGCAAGCAGCCATATGGCCGGCCGCCAGTTGGCGGACTGGGTAGGCAGGGCCTCGAGCAGCACCCGGAGGAGGCCGGCGAACCCGGCCGCCTTGGCGACCGCCGCCATGTAGCCGGTGAAGGGGGTCGGGGCGCCCTGGTACACGTCCGGTGTCCAGAAGTGGAACGGGACGGCGGCAACCTTGAAGCCCAGCCCCACCATCAGTAGGGCCATGCCCGCCAGGAGGACGCCGTTGTTGCGCAGGGCGTTGGTGGCGAGGAACCCGCCGATCTCGCCGAACTGGGTCGAGCCGGTCGAGCCGTAGATCAGCGCGGCGCCGTAGAGGAAGATGGCCGAGGAGAACGAGCCGAGGATGAAGTACTTGAGGCCCGCTTCGCCGGACTGCAGCCGCCGGCGGTGGAACGCGCTCATGACGTAGAGCGAGATGGACAGGATCTCCAGGCCGAGGAAGAGCATCACCAGCCCGCCCGACGCGGCCATCAGCATCCCGCCCGTGCTGCACATGAGGATGAGGACGTACGCCTCGGGCCCGTCGAGACCCTCGCGTTGCAGGTAGCTGTCGGCGAGCAGCGCGGTCAGCAGGGTGGCGCTGCCGATCAGCACGTAGAACAGGACGGTGAAGCGGTCGTAGAAGATCTGCTGGCCGATGGTCGCGCTGGCGCCGTGCTTGCCGACGTCGTACCAGTTGAACGCGGCCACGACGGTCGCCCCGCCGGCGATGAGCCCGGTGAGCAGCGACCACAGCCCGGGCCGGGGCCGTTTGGGCAGCACGGCGGCCACCGCGAGCAGGACCAGGGCGCCGGCCGACAGGACGAGGATGGGCATGATGCTGAAGTAGGCGACCGGGATGTGCAGGCTGTGGCGGGTGGCGCAGAAGCCCGTCACCGAGGCCGACGGGCTGATGGTGCAGCCGCTCGGCCCGGCCGCCTTGGCCGCCAGCGCGCCGTGCGCCAGCGCCCCGTGGCCAGCGCCCCGTGGGCCAGCGCCCCGTGAGCCAGCGCCCCGTGGGCGAGCGCCCCGCGGGCCAGGGCGGCGATCATCGTCCCCCTCCCGGCCGGGACCCGCCGGCCGCCGAGGGCGGCGTCGGCGGGCCGGCGCGCGTGGTTACGGCAACCCCGTCCACCCGCTGTCCCGGCGGGACCGCGTAGGTCACGTGGCTCACCCCCGACGACGGGACGTGGAAGCTGGGATCGACGGCGTGGACGTGGGCCAGCAGGTGGGCGACCGACGGTTGCACCCGGTCGAGGAACGGCTTGGGGTACACGCCGAGGAACACGATGCCCACGAGCAGCGGCAGGATCAGCCCCTTCTCCCGCCAGTTCAGATCGGGGACGTGGACGTTGCCGCCCGAGGCCGGTCCCTGAAAGACCCGTTGGTACGCCCACAGCAGGAGGATGGCGATGGTGACCATCCCGCTGACGGCGACGACCGCCCACCACCGATGGGTGAGGAACGTTCCCACCATGACGAGGAACTCGCCGACGAAGCCGTTGAGCCCGGGCAGCCCGACGGCGCTGAGCACCACGAACAGCATGACGCCGGCGAAGACGGGCGTGGCTTTGGCCAACCCACCCAGCTCACGGAAGTCGAAGGTGTGCCGCCGCTCCCAGAGCATGCCCACGAGGAAGAACATGGCTCCCGTGGTCAGACCGTGGTTCACCATGGCCAGCACGCCGCCGCTCACCGCCTGGGACGTGAAGGCGAAGAAGCCGAGGACGATGAACGCCACGTCGGCCACCGACGTGTAGGCGATGAGTCGCTTGAAGTTCCGCTGCACGATGGCGACGATCGCTCCGTAGGTGATGCCGATGGCGGCCAGGGTGAGGAAGAGCGGTGCCAGGTCGATGGCGGCGCGGGGGAAGAGGAACACCCCGAAGCGGAGGATGCCGTAGGCGCCGAGCTTGAACAGGATCCCGGCCAGGATCATGGACCCTGAGGTGGGTGCCTCGGTGTAGGCGTCGGGCAGCCAGGTGTGGAACGGGACGAGGGGGATCTTGACCGCGAACGCCGCCGCGAAGGCGCACAGCAGGAGCTGCTGATCGGCGAGGGGCAGGTGCGACGCGTCCCGGGCCAGGGTGATCAGGTTGAAGCTGTACACGCCCGTCTGGCGTCCGACGAGGAACCACACCGACAGGATGCCGACGAAGAGAAACGCCGAGCCGGCGAAGGTGTACAGGAAGAACTTCAGCGCCGCGTAGTTGCGGCGCCGGCCCTCTCCCCAGCCGGCGATGATGAAGTAGCCGGGGACGAGGGTGATCTCGAACATGATGAAGAAGACGAACAGGTCCATGGCGACGAACGTGCCGATGCACGCCGCTTCCAGCAGCAGCATCCAGCCCATGAACGCCTTGGGATCGCTCGACAGGCGGGGCCCGGCGATGGCGATCGGGAAGAGCAGGGCCGTCATGGCCACGAGAAACAGGGAGATCCCGTCGACCCCGAGATGCCACGAGATACCGAGGCCGCTGATCCAGGACTGCTGGGTGACGAACTGGAAGCCGGCCGAGCCGCGCCGGAACTCGATGACCAGGTCGACGACGAGGCCCAGCTCGACCAGGGCGATGGCGATGCCGGCCAACCGGGCCCAACGCTCGTGGCGCTTGGGCAGGAGGGCGACGGCGACGGCGCCCGCCGCCGGCAGGAACACCAGCACGCTGAGGTTGGGCCAGCCTCCCACGCCTAGCTCCCCACCCGCAGGGCGACGTAGCAGAGCAGCACGACGGTGCCCAGGCCGATGCCGAGCGCGTAGTTGCGGACGTAGCCGGTTTGCAGGCGTCTCAGCACGCGCCCGCTGTCGGTGACCATCGTCGTCACCGCGCCGACCGTCCCGTCGATGCCGCGGGCGTCGACGTCGAAGGCCAGCCCGTCCGCGCCTCTCTGGATCGGCCCCGAGACGGTCGCGGCCACGGCGTCGTCGATGAACCACCCGTGGCGGAGGAACAACGGCTCGAGCGCCGGTCGCTCGGCCTGGCGCCACGCCACCAGCCCGAACCCGATGCCGAGCAGGCAGATGGCGATCACGATGAGGCTCAGCGCCACCTTGGTCCCCGTCGGCACGAACAGCGCCGGTGCGATCGATGTCGGGAACACCGGTGCCAGGAACCGGTCGAGGGCGTTGAACGGCTGATAGGGAAGGTTGATGATCCCGCCGATGGTCGCCAAGCACGCCGAGAACGATGAGGGGATAGCGCATGACCGGCGGCGATTCGTGCGGCTCGGCGTGCTCCTCCGTGCCGTGAGCCCGGGCGGGACGGTTCTCCTGCCAGCGGGACTTCCCGAAGAACACCAGCACGACCTGGCGGGTCATGTAGTAGGCGGTCAGCCCGGCGGTGAGGGCGCCGACGATCCAGAGGCCCTTGTTCATGTGCCAGGCGTTGGCCAGGATGTCGTCTTTGGACCAGAACCCCGAGAACGGGGGGATGCCGGAGATGGACAGCCACCCGATCATGAAGGTGACGGCCGTGACCTTCATGTACCGGTAGAGGCCGCCCATCCGCTTCATGTCCTGCTCGTCGTGGAGGCTGTGGATCACCGATCCGGCGGCGAGGAAGAGCAGCGCCTTGAAGAAGGCGTGCATGATCATGTGGAACAGCCCGCTGGTGTAACCGCCGGAGCCCACCCCGAGGAACATGTAGCCCAGCTGGGAGATCGTCGAGTACGCCAGCACCCGTTTGATGTCGTTCTGGACGCAGGCGATGGTGGCGGCGAACGCCGCGGTGGTGGCGCCCACGATGGCGACCGTCCACTGGGCCGAGTGGCTGTAGTGGAGCAGAGGCGCGATCCGGGCCATCAGGTAGACGCCGGCGGTGACCATGGTGGCGGCGTGGATCAGCGCCGACACCGGCGTGGGGCCCTCCATGGCGTCGGGGAGCCACATGTACAACGGCAGCTGGGCGGACTTGCCGACCGCCCCGAGCAGGAGGAGCAGGCAGATGGCGGTGGCCGTGCCGCCGGGGATGGCGCCGGCGTGCCCCGCCAGCAGACCGACGGTATGCCCACCGCTGTAACCGCCCAGTACCTGGCTGAAGCTGAGCGAGCCGAAGTGGAAGAAGATCACGAAGATGGC
This sequence comes from uncultured Actinomycetota bacterium, assembly GCA_963757175.1. Lineage (GTDB taxonomy): Bacteria > Actinomycetota > Acidimicrobiia > Acidimicrobiales > Palsa-688 > CAVWQR01. The sequence goes on from CAVWQR010000001.1 coordinate 385,111, forward strand.
CAGCATGAAGCCGACGTCGCCGACCCGGTTGGTCACGAAGGCCTTCTTGGCCGCCACCGCCGCCGTCTCCCGGTCGAACCAGAAGCCGACCAGGGCGTAGGAGCAGAAACCGACGCCTTCCCAGCCGAGGAACATGAAGAGGAAGTTGTCGGCCAGCACCAGGCACAACATGGAGAAGAGGAACAGGTTCAGGTAGACGAAGAACCGGGGGAACCCGGGGTCGTCGCGCATGTAGCCGATCGAGTAGAGGTGGATCAGGCTCCCGACGCCGGTGACGAACAGGGCCATGGTGATCGACAGCGGGTCCACCCGCAGGGCGAAGTCGACGTGGAAGCCGGCGACCGAGATCCAGCTGAACATCTGCTTGTCGAGGCTCCGGTGGGCCCCGCTGCGCCCGAGAAGGGACACCCAGACCACGACGGCCGAGACGAAGGCGCCCCCCGAGGCCAGTGTGGCCAGCCAACCGGCCAGCGGGTCACCCAGCTTCCGCCCGGCCAGCAGGTTCAGACCGAAACCGGCCAAGGGCAGGGCGATGATGAGGTAGACGGCGTTCACGGACCGCTCAGCCCTTCAGGATGTGGACGTCGTCGGCCGTCGCCCCGCGGCGGCGACGGTAGATGGCAACGATGATCCCCAGGCCGACCACCACTTCGGCCGCCGCCACCACCAGCACGAAGAACACCGTCGCCTGCCCGCCGATGTCGTTGAGCATCCGGGCGAAGGTCACGAACGTGAGGTTGACGGAGTTGAGCATCAGCTCGACGCACATGAACATGACCAGCACGTTGCGCCGCACCAGCAGGCCGACGGCGCCGATGCTGAACAGCACGGCGGCGAGGACGAGGTACCAGGCGCCGGGGACCGTCACCTCTTCCCCCTCTGCGACATGAATTCGCTCACTGGCTCTGGGCCTCGCGGCGTCGGGCCAGGACCACCGCCGCCACCACGGCGATGACCAGCAGGGCGGCGGTCATCTCGAACGGAAGCAGGTACCGGGTGTAGATGGTCTGCCCGAGCAGCTGCACGTTCTCGGCTGTCGGGGCGCCGGCGGCGTTGGTGGTCTGCAGCGGCCCGGTGGTGCTGGGGGCGCCCGACGTCCAGTTGTGGACCTGGCTGAGCACGAAGATCTCGACCAGCAGGGCCACGCCGACCACGGCGGCGAGCGGCTTTTGCAGCTTGATCGGCTCCTTGCCGATCGCTTCCTTGCGATCCACGCCGAGAAGCATGATCACGAACAGGAAGAGGATGACGATGGCGCCGGCGTAGACGACGATCTGCACCGCGGCAAGGAAGTCGGCGGACTGGTCGATGAACTCGACGGCCACGCCGAACAGGGTGACCACCAGCATCAGCGCGCAGTGGACCGGGTTGCGCAGCAGGACGACGCCGATGGCGCCGGCCAGGATGAGCACGGCCCCGACCACGAACACCGCCCACGCCGAGGCGTTGGCCAGCTGCTGGGCGGAATGGCCGCCGACCGGCGGCGTGATCACCTGGGCCACGGCCTCGATCATGCGCCGCTCTCCGGACCGCGCTGGCGGGTGGGGCGCACGGTGCGCACGCCGATGCCCTTGAGGGCGGCGGCGTTGGCCTCCCGGAGGGACAGGTCGGTGTCGGCGGTGACGTCGGCCGACTCGGGGTCCGACTGCCCCGGCTGCGCCGGGCGCACGCCGTGGCCGAGCTCGGCCGTCCACAGCGCGCGCCCCTCCTGGGCGGCGGAGCCGGAAGGCGACGTGGCCCGCACCCAGGCCGACGTGTTGTCCTCGTCACCGGCCTTCCAGTCCTCCCACGGCAGTTCCCGGGGCTTGCCCTCGTCGTCCACCAGCAGCTCGGCCTTGGTGTAGATGGCGTCGGCCCGGTCGACGAAGGAGAACTCGAACATCTTGGACTCGGTGATGGCCTCGGTGGGACACGCCTCCACGCACAGGTCGCAGTGGATGCAGCGCAGGAAGTTGATCTCGTAGACGAACCCGTAGCGCTCGCCCGGCGACACCGGTGCGTCCGGCGGGTTGTCGGCGCCCCGCACGTAGATGCAGCGCGCCGGGCACACGCCCGCGCACAGCTCGCAGCCGATGCACTTCTCCATGCCGTCTTCGTAGCGGTTGAGCACGTGGCGGCCGTGGAAGCGCTCGGGCTTGGGCCGCTTCTCCTCGGGGTACTCCACCGTGACCCGCGGCTTGGCCGGCTGCTTCCCGGTGACCACGAAGCCCTTGAAGAAGTTGATGAAGCTCATCCTGCGACCTCCCGGCCCGTGCCTTCCCGTCCGGACCCCTCGTAGTCCGCCCGCCCGGAACGCCGCCCCAGCACGACCGCCCGCCAGAACAGGGCGCCGAACACCACCGCGCCGGCGGTGGCAGCGACGCCGTCCCAGCGGCCGACCTGGAAGCCGGCGACGATCAACAGCCAGACCAGCGACACCGGGATGAGCCGCTTCCATCCCAGGTCCATGAGCTGGTCGTAGCGCAGGCGGGGCAGCGTCGCCCGGACCCACACGTACAGGTAGAGGATGATCAGCACCTTCAGGGCGAACCAGAACGGCCCGATGCTGTTGCCGGCGATCCGCGGCCCGTCCGGGCCTCCCAGCCACAGGGTGACGATGATGGCGGAATTGGTGACCAGGGCGGCGTACTCGGCCAGGTAGAAGAGGGCGAATCCGGTGGAGCTGTACTCCATGTTGTAGCCACCGGAGATCTCCTCCTCCGCCTCGACCAGGTCGAAGGGCGGTCGGGTCATCTCCGCGGTGATGGCGATGGCGAAGATGGCGAAGGGCACCAGCCCGGAGTGCAGGATGTTCCAGCCGATGAGGAAGCCGGGCTCCTGGTTGGCGACGATGGCGCTGGTGTGCAGCGACCCGGTGAGGAGCACGACCGTCGCCGTGGTCAGCCCGATGGCCGACTCGTAGGACACCATCTGAGCGGTGGCCCGCACCGAGCCCAGCAGGGAATACTTCGAACCGGACGCCCACCCGGCGAGCATGACCCCGTACACGCCCACGCCCGAGCACATGAGCAGGAACAGAATCCCCCACGGCGGGTCGGCCAGCTGCAGGCGGGTGGTGTTGTGGGCGACGGTGATGGTGCCGCCGAGCGGAATGATGGCGAAGACGAGAATGGCCGGCAGCAGCGAGAGGTAGGGGGCGACCTTGTAGACGGGCTTGTCGGCCCGGGCGGGGGTGAACGCCTCCTTGAAGAACAGCTTGGTCCCGTCGGCCAGGGACTGGAGCCAGCCGTCCGGGCCCGCCCGGTTGGGTCCCGGACGGTTGCCCAGGTAGGCCACCGCCTTGCGCTCGTACATGACCATGAACAGCACCGCGAGCAGGACGATGGCGAAGATGGCGACCAGCTTGACCAGCAGGATGATCCACACCGCCAGGGTGAGGCCGTGGTTGAACAGCGGGTCGCCGAAGAAGTTCACGGCTCCTCCCCCGCCGGTTCGACGCGCACGTCGGTCACGGGCTGGCCGGCGTCGATCAGCGCCGTCGCGCTCGCCCCCGGCAGGTTCAACGCCACCGCGACGCAGCCCTCGGGGACGCCGGCGTCGGCCGAGACGTCGAGGACCAGCGCGCCGCGGCCCGAGCTGACCCGGGCCCGCTGACCGGCGACCAGTCCCAGGCGCGCGAGCTGCGCAGGATGGAGGGCCACGCCCGGGGAGGGGTGCAGTCCGGCCAGGTGGGCCGACTGGGCGACGAGCGTCCCGCCGTCCCACAACTTCCGGGTGGCGACCAGGCGCAGCGTCCCCGGCGTCGGGTCGGCCACGTGCGGCCCCCGGACCGCCTCGGGCAGCCCGAGGCGGACCGGAGGCGGCGCCCACTGCGGACCCGGCTCCCGCCCCTCCACCGCGGGTGCGTCGAAGGCCGGGGTCACGCTGCCGCTCCCGGCGTCGTCGGGCGCGTTGCGCCGCCCCTCGGCTTCGCCTTCGGGCGCGCCCGCCTCGGTCCCCGGCGCCGGCGCCCGGCCCCGGCCCGCGCCCAGCAGCGACGTCGGGGGCACCAGGTGCTGTTCGGCGGTGCCGATGCCGGGGTCGGCCATCGGGTCCAGCGGCGTGCGGGTCCTCGAGGGAGTCGGGCTGCGAGCCGGCGGGGCACGACGACCCCGTCGCGTCCCTGGCGGCTGGTGATCAGCGCCTGGCTGACCCCGGCGTGCAACGGGGACACCGCTTCGACCTCGGCCCAGATCTCCTCCAGGCTCGAGAACCCGAGGTCATGGCCGAGGCGCGCCGCCAGCTCGGTGGCGATCATCCAGTCGGGCCAGGCCACGCCGGGCGCCGTCACCTTCTGCGCCAGCCACGTGAGGCGACCTTCCAGGTTGGTGAACGTGCCCCGCCGCTCCGCGTACATGGCCGCGGGCAGGACGACGTCGGCGTGGCGGCCGGAGGCGTTGACGAAGCAGTCGACGCCACCACGAAGCCCGCGCCCTCGAGCCCCCGGCGGGCCAAGTCGGCGTCGGGGAAGTCGGCGACCGGGTCGGCCCCCACCAGGACCAGGCCGCCGATGCGGCCGGCGGCCGCCGCTCGCAGCATCCCGGCGGTGTCGAGCCCGCTTGCGGCTGGGCAGCGGCGCGCCCCACTGGCCGCGCGTACCAGTCGCCGGCCGGCGTCGAGGCCGACCCGGCCGGGCAGCACGCCCGGGGGCCAGGCCCATGTCGAGGGCGCCGTGGACGTTGGACCGGCGCAGGGCGGGGAGGAAGGCCACCCCCGGCAGGCCGGCCAGAAGGCTGGCGGCTTCGGCCACCGCGGCGGCCGACTCGGACACGGTGGGCCGGCCCAGGATCACCACGATGCACGGCGCCGCCGTCGCCGGCGACGAGCCGCTCGATGGCCGGCGCCGATGCGGCCGCGCGCCGCTTCGATGTCGGCGGCGGCGACGCCGGCCACGTCGTGGTCGACGGCCGACGAGCCGGTGAGGGCGCGGGCCAGAGCCGCCACCTCGCCCGGCGCGGTAGCGCAGGGTGTGCGCGGCGTAGCGCGACAGGCCGGTGCGCCGGGGGGTCAGCTCGACGATGGGGACGTCGTCGTTCGACCGCGGCGTGGCGCAGCCGCAGGTACAGGACCGGCAGCTCTTCTTTGATGTCGGGCGCCAGGGTGATGACCAGCGGCGCGGCCGCCGCCTGGTCGATGGTGGCCCGGGGCAGGCCGAGGAGGACCTCGGCGGGCAGGCCGTCGCCCAGCTGGCAGTCGACGTTGTCGGTGCCGAGAGCGATGCGGGCCAGCCTTGGCCCACGCGTAGGCATCCTCGTTGGGCAGCCGGGACCCGCCGATCACGCCGATCCGCCCCGCCACCGGCGCGCGGCCGCGGCAGGCCGTCGGCGGCCGACGGTCAGCGCCTCGGCCCAGCTCGACCTCGACCAGCTCGTCGCCCTTGCCGGAGCAGGGGGACCGTGACAGCCGCTCAGCGCTGGTGACGGCCTCGTAGTCGAAGCGGCCCTTGTCGCACAGCCAGCTCCAGTTGACCGGGTCGGTGTCGACGCCGATGGAGCGGGTGATCTCGTCGGCGCTGGACTGCACCGCCACCCGGCACCCGACGGCGCACGAGGTGCAGGTGCTCTCCACCTGCTCCAGGTCCCACGGCCGGGCCCGGAACCGGTACGGCGTGGCGGTGAGGGCGCCGACCGGGCAGATCTGCACGACGTTGCCGCTGAAGTACGAGCTGAACGGCTCGTCGGGGAAGGTGGCCACTTCGAGTGCGATCGCTGCGCTCGGCGAAATCGATCAGCGGGTCGCCGGCCACCTCGTCGGCGAAGCGCGTGCACCGGGCGCACTGGATGCAGCGCTCCCGGTCGAGGTCGACGAGCGCGGAGATGGCGATGGGCTTGTCCCAGTGGCGCTTCTCCTCGACGAAGCGGGTCTCGCCCGGTCCGTAGGCGAGCGTCTGGTCCTGCAGCGGGCACTCGCCGCCCTTGTCGCACACCGGGCAGTCGAGCGGGTGGTTGACGAGCAGGAACTCGAGCACGCCGTCCTGGGCCTTCTTGACCGCGTCGGACGTGGTGACGATCTCCTGGCCGTCGCTGACGGGGTTGAAGCACGCCGGCGGGAGGGAGAAGCCACGCGGCCCCTTCACCTGGACCAGGCACATCCGGCACATCCCGACCGGCTCCATGCGCGGGTGGTAGCAGAAGCGGGGGATGTAGGTGCCGGCTCGCTCGGCGGCGGTGATGATCATCTCGCCTTTGCGGGCGGGCACGGTGCGGCCGTCGACGACGATGGTCACCGCGTCGGGGTCGGGCGGCGGGGCCGGCGCCGGGCTGCCCGATGCGCCGGTCACCGGACCGCTGCCGGGCTCGGCCGGCGGAACGCCCTGCGGCTGGTCAGCCACGTCCGTTCCTGGTGATCAGCCGGTCGGGCGGGAACGGGCACCGGCCCTCGCGGATGTGGGCGAGGAACTCGTCGCGGAACAGGCGGATGCCCCACGCCACCGAGCTGGGGATCGACGGCCCGAGGACGCAGATCGTCGTCTGCGCCGGCGGCCACGTCACGCCGGGCGCGATGTTGTCGCAGACGTCCATGAGCAGGTCGAGGTCGGACTCGCGCCCGTCGCCGGCCTCGATGCGCGCGCATGATCTTCTCCACCCATCCGCTGCCCTCGCGGCACGGCGTGCACTGCCCGCAGGACTCGCGGTGGAAGAACCGGGTGATGCGCCAGGCGGCCCGCACCATGCACCGGGTGTTGTCCATCACGGTGACGGCGCCCGAGCCGGCCATGGAGCCGTGCGTCGGCGATGTCCTCGTTGGCCAGGGTCACGTCGAGCTTGTCGGCGCCGAACCAGGGCGACGAAACCCCGCCGGGGATGAGGCACTTGAGCTCGTTGCCGTCGCGGATGCCGCCGCCCAGGCGCGGGTCGTAGATCAGCTCGCGGAAGGTGACCTTGGCGAACTCCAGCTCGTAGTTGCCGGGCCGGTGCACGTCGCCCGACAGGGCGATCATCTTGGTTCCCTTGGAGCGGCCGGTGCCGAGGGCGGCGAAGGCGTCGCCACCGTTGAGGACCACCCAGGGCAGGTTGGCCACCGTCTCCACGTTGTTGACGATGGTGGGTGCACCGTAGAGGCCGATAGCGGCGGGGAAATAGGGGGGCTTGATCCGGGGAAAGCCCCGCTTCCCCTCCAGGCTCTCGAGCAGCGCGGTCTCCTCCCCGCAGATGTAGGCCCCGGCACCGGGATGCACGACCACGTCGACGGACCAGCCGCTGCCGAAGATGTCGCGGCCCACGGCCCCGTGGGCGTAGGCCTCGTTGAGCGCGGCCTGACACCCGCTCCAGGCCGAGGGCGAACTCGCCCCGGATGAACAGGAAGACCTGGTCGGCGCCGCACCGCGTAGGCGCAGATGAGCGAACCTTCGATGAGCTGGTGGGGATCGTCCTCGATGAGCACGTGGTCCTTGAAGGTGGCGGGCTCGCTCTCGTCGCCGTTGACCACCAGGTAGACCGGTTCGGCCTTGCGCAACATCCCCCACTTGCGGCCGGCTTCGAAGCCGGCCCCGCCCCGCCCCAGCAGGTTGGCCACGTTGACGTTGTCGTGGACCTCTTCGGGGGTCATGGCCAGCGCCTTGCGCAGGCCCTCGTAGCCGCCCGTCTCCAGGTAGTCGGCCAGGGTCCAGCTGCGCTCGCGCCCGACGCGGCTGGTGACGATCCGGGGCGGGTCGGTGACCGTCACTCCCGTCTCCCCCGTGGGGCGCCATCGGCGATGAACGCGCCTTGCCCCGGGGCGGCTGTGCCAGCCGGGGCAGCCTGGCGGGCGACGCGGTTGAGGGTGCCGTGCGGGGGGACCTCGTCGGCCAGGCGACCGGTGGCGAGGTCGCCGACGATCTCGTCGAAGCGGCCGCGGCCGACGTCGCCGAAGTACCGCCAGTTCACCGTCATGCACGGGGCGTTGCCGCACAGCGCCAGGCACTCGGCGTCCTCCAGGGTGAACATCCCGTCGCTGCTCGTGCCCCCCGGGGCCACACCGAATCGTTCCTCGGCGTGCTCCAGCAGCTCGTAGGCGCCCGGCCAGCATGCAGGCGATGTTGGTGCACACGGCGACCACATAGCGTCCCGACCGGCTCGGTGTGCAGCATGTCGTAGAAGGTGGCCGTGCCCCGCACCTCGGCGGCCGTCAGCCCGAGCAGCTCGCCGACGTGCACCATGCCGTCCTCGGTGAGGTACCCGTCCTGCTCCTGGAGGAGGTGGAGGATGGGGATGAGCGCGGACCGCCGCACCGGGTAGAGGGCGATCAGCTCCCGGGCCCGTCGCTCGTTCTGTGGGGTCAGGCGCGCCACGTCAGCGCATCCTCGCGAACGCGGTCCGCACCGGTCCAAATGGCGGACGCTCACCGGTCGACGTCGCCGAGGACCGGGTCGACGGTGGAGATGATGGCGACGGAATCGGCGACCATGGAGCCGCGCATCATCGGCGCCAGTGCCTGCAGGTTGTTGAAGCTCGGCGTGCGCATGTGGAGCCGGTAGGGACGGGCCGAACCGTCCGAGACCAGGTAGCAGCCCAGCTCGCCGCGGGGCGACTCCACCGGTACGTAGGCGTCGCCCGGCTCGACCCGGAACCCGCTCGGTGTAGAGCTTGAAGTGGTGGATGAGCGCTTCCATGGACTCGTCGATCCGATCGCGGGGCGGCGGCGTGACCTTCTTGTCCTGGGAGCGGAAGTCGCCAGGCGGCATGGCGTCGGCGATCTGTCGGCAGATCTTGAGCGACTCGCGGAGCTCGTTGGCCCGGATGGCGAAGCGGTCCCAGCAGTCGCCGTAGCTGCCGACGATCACATCGAAGTCGACCTGGTCGTAGGCCAGGTAGGGCTGGTCGCGGCGCAGGTCCCACGCCACGCCGGTCGAGCGCAGCAGCGGCCCGGTGAGTCCCAGCCCGATGGCCGTCTCGGCGTCGATGGCGCCCACTCCTTCAGTGCGCTGCTGGAGGATGGGCTGGCCGGTCAACAGCCGGTCGTAGTCGTCCATCCGCTTGGTCATGGCCTCGCAGAGGGCGATCACGTCGTCGCGCCAGCCGTCGGGCAGGTCGGCGGCGACGCCGCCGGGGCGGATGTAGTTGTGGTTCATCCGCAGCCCGGTCACCTTCTCGAAGAACCACAGCACGACCTCCCGCTCGCGCCAGCCGTACACGAGCAGGTTGAGAGCACCGAGGTCGGCGCCGTTGGTCGCCAGCCAGAGCATGTGCGAGGAGACGCGGTTGAGCTCGCACATGAGCATGCGGATCCACGTGGCCCGGGGAGGCACGTCGATACCCAGCAGGCGTTCGACGCCCAGCGAGAAGGTCAGCTCGTTGAAGAACGGGGCGAGGTAGTCCATCCGGGTCACGTTGGTGGACCCCTGGTGGTACATCAGCTCCTCGCCCGTCTTCTCCATGCCCGTGTGCAGGTAGCCGACGACGGGCTTGCAGCGCAGGATGGTCTCGCCGTCCAGTTCCAGCATGACCCGGAGCACGCCATGGGTGGAGGGATGCGACGGCCCGAGGTTGAGGATCATGGTCTCGTCGTCGGGAACGTCGACGTCGAGGTCGCCGGGGTCGGCGTCGACGCCCTCGGGCAGGCGGAGCACCCGCCCAGCTCGCGGCGCAGCTCGCCCGAGGACGTCCGCCCCCGGGCGGTCATCTCCTGGGCGCCCTCGGAGGTCCTCTGGCCCTGCGGTCGCGGGAGCTCACGGCGCCGGCGCCTCCTTGAACTGCACGGGAATGTGCCCGGTGGCGTAGTCCTTGCGCAGGGGATGGCCCTCCCAGTCCTCGGGCATCAAGATCCGGGTCATGTCCGGATGGTCGTCGAAGGTGATGCCGAACATGTCGTAGGTCTCGCGTTCGTGGGCCTCGCTGCCGGGCCACAGGTCGAACAGCGTGGCCACCCGGGGGTCGGCCGACGGCACCTGGCAGCGCACCCGCACCCGCTGGCGCTGGGCCAGCGACAGCAGCTCGACGACGACCTCGAAGCGCTCGGCCTCGATGCCCTCGGGCAGGTCCCGCCCGGGATGGGTGAGGTAGTCCACCCCGCTCACGCCGATGCACAGGTCGTAGCCGTCGGCTTTGAGGGCGTGCATGAGCGGGAGGTAGCCGGCTCGATCCGTGTGCACGACGGTCGATCCGAACGCGGTGACGACCGGACGACCGTGCAGCAGAGCCGGGACCGTCGGCGCGGCGTCGGGAGCCGGCGTGTCAGCCACGGGTCAGGAGGCGTCGGCGGCCGGGGCGACACGCACCCGGGCGGGCGGACGGACGGTGCTGGCGTCGAGGTGGATTCCCGCACCGACTCCCTGGTCGGGGCGCCGGGTGAGGGGGCCCTGGCGGATCCTCTCGTGCAGGGTGAGGATGGCGTGGATGAGCGTTTCCGGCCCGGGCGGACATCCCGGGGCGTACACGTCGACGGGCACGACCTGGTCGACGCCCTGGACCACCGCGTAGTTGTTGAACATCCCGCCGGTCGACGCGCACACGCCCATGGAGATGACCCACTTGGGCTCCATCATCTGGTCGTAGACCTGGCGGAGCACGGGAGCCATCTTCTGGCTCACCCGCCCGGCGACGATCATCACGTCGGCCTGGCGCGGCGAAGCCCGGAAGACCTCCATGCCGAAGCGGGCCAGGTCGAAGTTGGCGGCGCCGGTGGCCATCATCTCGATGGCACAGCAGGCCAGCCCGAAGTTGGCCCCCCACGAGCTGGCGGCGCGCGCCCACTTGACCATGGCCTCGAGCGAACCGGTCAGGAAGTTGTGGTTGAGCTGTTCGAGACCCACGGGCCCTCCTCTCAGGCGGTTGGCTCCTCGACCGCCTCGGCCTGCAGCTGGCCGTCGGCGACCTCCTCGGGACGCGGCACCCGGCGCACGGTGGACAGCGACGACCGGGACGGATCGATGCTCTGGCGGCCGCCCCCGGCGCTTGGCCGGGCCCCAGTCGAGGGCGCCGACGGAGACCAGGTAGGCGAAGGAGACGAACACCACGGCGGCAAAGGTGCCCATCTCGATCAGGCCGAACGTGCTGAGCGACACGTACACCGTGGCCCACGGGTACAGGAACACCACCTCGATGTCGAAGATGATGAAGATCATGGACACGATGTAGAAGCGCACCGGGAACCGGCTCGGGGGCGGCCGTTCCGGCACGATGCCCGACTCGTAGGGACCCGCCTTGGCCGTGGACGAGCGGCTGGGACCGAGGAGCTTGGGGATCACGAACAGCTGAGCGGCGAACCCGATGCCCAACACGAGCAGCAACAGGAGCGGCAGGTACTGGTCCACGCGGTCTTTCCTACCGCTTACCCCCGCCGTCGCGCCAGCTCACACGCTCCCGATGCCGGCTGGCGGTGGGGGTGCGCATTTCCCCAACTTCTCGACCGCGGCGTAGATTCGCTTCGTGCCCGACGACCGCCGCTGCGACGTGCTGGTCATCGGGGGCGGACCGTCGGGAGCAGCCTCGGCCTACTGGTTGGCCGCCGCCGGCCATGACGTGGTCATGGTCGAGCGCAAGCAGTACCCGCGGGAGAAGACCTGCGGCGACGGGCTCACCCCCCGCTCGGTGCGCCAGCTCGAGGACATGGGCCTCGCCGACGAGCTGGCCGGTCACCATCGCGTCGACGGTCTGCGCTCCCACGCCTTCGGCCGCACCCTCGAGCTGCGCTGGCCCGAGCACCCCGACATCCCCGTCCTACGGCTACGTCGTCACCCGCGACGACCTCGACCAGCTCGTCGCCGAGCGGGCGGGGAAGGCCGGGGCCGAGGTCTGGGAGCGTTCCGAGGCCACCGAGCCGGTGGTGGAAGGCGGGCTGGTGCGCGGGGCGCGCATCGTGCGCAAAGCCTCGGGCGAAAGCGTGGCCGTCCGGTCCCGCTACACGATCGTGGCCGACGGCGCCAACTCCCGCCTCGGCCGCCAGCTGGGCACCACCCGCAACCGGCAGTACCCGCTGGGCATGGCCATCCGCGGCTACTACACCTCCCCCCGCAGCGACGAGCCGTGGATCGACAGCTGGCTCGACATCCGCGACAAGGGCGGCAACGTCCTGCCCGGCTACGGCTGGATCTTCCCGGTGGGCGACGGGCGCATCAACGTGGGCATCGGCCTGCTGTCCACCTTCAACCAGTGGAAGGCGGTCAACACCACCCATCTGTTCGAGGAGTTCGCCGAGTTCGCCCCGGCCTCGTGGGGCATGACGCCGTCGACCCGCGTGCGGTCCCCCGACGGGAGGGCGGCTGCCGATGGGCCTGTCGGTCGGCCCCCGCGTCGGCCCCACCCACCTGGTGGTGGGCGACGCCGGGGGCAGCATCAACCCCTTCAACGGCGAGGGCATCGCCTACGCCTACGAGACCGGCCGCATGGCCGCCGAGGCCACCCACACCGCCCTCGCCAGCGGCGACGGGCTGGCCCTGCACGACTACGTGCAGCGGGTGGATGCGGCGTACGGGCTGTACTTCAAGGTGGCCCGGGCGTTCGTCCGCCTGATCGGCCACCCCGAGCTCATGCGGCTGCTGGTGTCCACCGGCATGCGCAGCCGGACCCTCATGGAGTGGGTGCTGCGCATCATGGCCAACCTCCTCCGCCCCGACGAGCTGGGCGCGGCGGAGGCCGCCTACCGGGCGGTCGCCGCCATCGCCCGCCTGGTGCCGGAGCCGGCCGCCTGCACGCCTCGTCGCACGCCGCCGCGCCGGCGGCGGTGGCGTCGCCGGCGGCGGTCGGCGGCGCTTCCGCGTGTGGAAAATCCACCCCCGGAACGCTCCGAGTGTCAAAACAACGAACCTGGGTGGCCTTTCTGCCCGCGGAAGCTTCCGCGTGTGGATTTTCTGCACGCGGAAGCCCGCTCAGCCGGCCGCGGCCAACCGTCCGGCCACGCCGGCGGCGGCCTCGACGGTGCGCTCGAAGTCGGCGTCGGTGTGGGCCAGGCTGGGGAACATGGCTTCGTAGGCCCCCGGCGCGACGGCAATGCCGGCGTCGAGCAGGCCGTGCATCAACCCCGGGTACCTCCCGGTGTCGGCCGAGGCACGAGCGCCGACATAGTCGGTCACCGGGGAGGCGGCGAAGAACACGCCCACCAGCGGGCCGGCCACCGGCACCTGCACGGCCAGCCCGGCCGAGCGACCGCGGCTTCCAGGCCGGCGGCGAACCGGCCCACCCGGGCCGCCAGCTCCGGGTACACCTCGGGTGTCAGCTCGTGCAGCACGGCCAGGCCGGCGGCGGTGGCCACCGGGTTTCCTGACAGCGTTCCCGCCTGGTAGACGGAACCGACGGGCGCCAGCTGCTCCATCAGGTCGCGACGCCCGCCGAACGCGGCCAGCGGCAGGCCGCCGCCGATCACCTTGCCGAAGCACCACAGGTCGGGGCGCACCCGGTTGGCGGCGGACGCGCCGCCGTGGGCGACCCGGAACCCGGTGATGACCTCGTCGAAGATGAGCAGCGCTCCGGCGGCGTCGCACGCCTGGCGCAGGCCGTCGAGGAAGCCGGGCACCGGCGGAACCAGGCCCATGTTGGCCGCCACCGGCTCGACGACCACGGCGGCGACGTCGTCGCCGATGGCGGGCACCACGTTGTAGGGGACCACCCGGGTGTCGGCCACCGCGGCGCGGGGCACGCCGGCGGACGCCGGGAGGCCGAGGGTGGCCACCCCGCTGCCGCCGCCGGCCAGCAGGCCGTCGCTGTGGCCGTGGTAGCAGCCGGCGAACACGACCACCCGGTCGCGGCCGGTCGCCCCCCGGGCCAGGCGCACGGCCGACATGGTGGCTTCGGTCCCGCTGTTGACCAGCCGAACCTCGTCGCAGCCGTCGACCCGCCGGCAGATCTCCTCGGCGAGCAGCACCTCCCGCTCGGTGGGGGCGCCGAAGGTGGTTCCCCCGGCGGCGGCCGCCTGGGCCGCCTCCACCACCGCGGGGTGGGCGTGGCCGAGGATGGAGGCGCCGTAGGACTGGACGTAGTCGAGGTAGCGGCGGCCCTCCACGTCGCTGACGTGGGCGCCGGCGCCCCGGGCCACGAAGTAAGGGGCGCCGCCGACCGAGCGGAAGGCGCGCACCGGAGAGTTGACCCCGCCGGGGGTGACGCGCCGGGCCCGCTCGAACAGGCTGGCGTTGTCGACCTCAGCCACGCAGCAGCTCGGCCAGCTCCGCCGCCAGATAGGTGAGGATCACGTCGGCGCCCGCCCGCTTGATGGCGGTGACGTGCTCGAGCCCGACGGCGGCGCCGTCGATCCATCCCCGCTCGGCGGCCGCCTTGATCATGGCGTACTCGCCGCTGACGTGATAGGCGGCGACGGGGAGGTCGGTGCGGGCCCGGGCGGCGGCGATGACGTCGAGGTAGGCGAGGGCGGGCTTGACCATGACCATGTCGGCGCCCTCGGCGACGTCGAGGTCGATCTCGCGCAGCGCTTCGCGCCCGTTGCGCCAGTCCTGCTGGTAGCCCCGCCGGTCACCGCCGCCGGCGATGGTGACGTCGACGGCGTCTCGGAACGGCCCGTAGAGGGCGGAGGCGAACTTGGCCGCGTAGGCCATGATGGCCACGTCGGGGAACCCGTCGGCATCGAGGGCGGCGCGGATGGCGGCCACCTGCCCGTCCATCATCCCGCTCGGTGCGACCACCGCGGCCCCGGCCCGAGCCTGGGCGACGGCGGTCTGGGCGTAGAGGGCGAGGGTGGCGTCGTTGTCAACCTGGCCGCGCTCGTCGAGCACGCCGCAGTGCCCGTGGTCGGTGTACTCGTCGAGGCACAGGTCGGCGATCAGGGCCACGTCGTCGCCGACCTCGTCGGCCAACCGCCGCAGGGCCACCTGGACGATGCCGTCGGGGCGCCAGGCGCCCGAGCCGTTGGCGTCCTTGGACGCGGGAACGCCGAACAGGACCACGGCGGGGACACCCAGCTCGCCCAGGCGGCGGGCCTCCTTGGTCAGCGACTCCACGGTGTGCTGGACCACGCCGGGCAACGACGGGATGGGACGAGGCTCGTCGATGCCCTCGCGGACGAACAGCGGCGCGACCAGGTCGTCGACCTGCACTCTGGTCTCCGCCACCATGCGCCGCAGGGCAGGAGTCCGGCGCAGCCGGCGCATCCGTGTCTGGGGATAGGCCATCAGTGGCCAAAGGCTACCGGCCGGCCCTGCGGTGGGCGGCGGCGCTCAGTGCCAACATCACGGGTGGGTCGAGATCGGTTCCTCGCTTACGATCACCAGTATGGCTCAAGATGACGTCCACTATCAGCGGCCCGGCGTGCTCACCCGGTTCGGGTTCAACGGCCTGATCAAGGCGCTCACCCGGGTCGGCATCGGACCCCTCGGCGCCCGCACCCTGGAAGTGCAGGGCCGGCGCAGCGGCCTGCCCCGCCGCACTCCGGTCAACCTCCTCGAGATCGACGGCAGCGCCTTCCTGGTCGCGCCGCGCGGCGAGGCGGAATGGGTTCGCAACGTCCGAGCCGCCGACGGGCGGCTGAGCCTGGTGCTCGGCCGGAAGCGCCAGGCGTGGGTGGCCACCGAGATCACCGACCCGGACGCCAAGGTGGCCGTCCTCCGCCCCTATCTGAAGCGCTGGAAGGCGGAGGTGGGGGTGTTCTTCGGCGGCGTCAGCGCCGACTCGACCGACGACGAGCTGCGGGCCATCGCCCCCCGGCACCCGGTGTTCTCCCTCCGCCCTGCCGGCGGTTGAGTCAGCGCCCGAGCACCTCGATCAGCGCGGCGACCACGCCCTCGATGGTGTGCTCGGCGGCCACCGCGGCAACCGGCAAACCGGCCTCTCGGGCGGTCGCCGCGGTGACCGGGCCGATACAGACGACGACCGGGGGCACCAGCGCCGGACCGGCGACGTCGAGGAACCCGGTCACTGTCGAGGATGCGGTGAAGCAGACCGCATCCGCCGTCGCCGCCGCGGCGAGGGCCTCCGGCTGGGGGCGGACGGGCTCGCTCCGGTAGGCCTCGACCACGTCAACGTCCCATCCCCGGTCGCGCAGGCCGGCGGGAAGGACCTCACGGGCCACCGCGGCGCGGGGTAGGAGGATCCGTCCGCCGCCGTGCGGCGCCTGTTCGAACTTCTCCAGCAGCGCTTCGGCGACGAATTGATCGGGGACCAGGTCGGCCACCAGGCGGTATCGGGCCAGCGCCTCGGCGGTGCCGGCGCCGATAGCCGCGACCCGAGCCGGCCCGCCGCCCGGTGCCACGAAGGCGCGGCCGTCGGCCACGTGGGCCAGGAAGCGCTCGACGGCGTTGGCCGAGGTGAACACCACCCAGTCGTAGCGGCCCTCCGCCAGCGCGCTCGCAGCGGCGGCCAGGCCGGCGCCACCATCCGCCGGCGGGGCCAGCCGGATGGCCGGGATCTCGATCGGGGCGGCGCCGAGACCGCGCAATCGGTCCGACAGGACCGACGCCTGTTGGCGGGCGCGGGTGACGATGATCCGGCGGCCGAAGAGCGACAGCCGTTCGTACCAGCCCAGGTCCAGGGCGGCGACCGGCCCGATGACCAGGGTGGCGGGGGGCCTCAGATCGGTTGCGCCGAGCGCGGCGAGCGTGGTGCGCGTGGTGCGCTGCTCCGGGCGGGTGCCCCAGTGCACGGCCGCGACCGGCGTCGCCGCGTCGAGCCCGCCGGCGACCAGCCGGGCGGCGATCTCGGCCCGGTGGGCCACACCCATGAGCACGACGATCGTCCCGCCTGCCGCGGCCAACGCCTCCCAGTTGGTCTCCCGGTCGACGGCTGCCCGCGAGTGCCCGGTGACCACGGTGAAGGAGGTGGCCAGGCCGCGCTGGGTGACCGGGACGCCGGCGTAGGCGGGGACGGCGATGGCGGAGGTGACGCCGGGGATCACTTCGAAGGCCACCCCGGCGCCCGCCAGCGCCTGGGCTTCCTCGCCGCCGCGCCCGAAGACGAACGGGTCCCCGCCCTTGAGCCGGACCACCTGCTGACCGCGCCGACCCCGCTCGACGAGCAGGGCGTTGATCCCGTCCTGGTCGACCGGGCCTCCGGGAACCTTGCCGACGTCGATGCGCTCGGCCTCGGCCGGCGCCCGGTCGAGCAGCGACGCCTCGGCCAGCCGGTCGTGGACGACCACCTCGGCCCGGCCCAGGACTTCGGCGCCGCGCAGGGTGAGCAGACCGGGGTCGCCGGGCCCGGCCCCGACCAGGTACACGGTCATCCGTTCGGTCCCCCTTCGGCCCCGGCGAGCACGTCGCCGGCGCCGGCGGCCAACAGGCGCTCGGCCACCTCTCGCCCCACCGCCGCGGGGTCGTCGTGCTCGTCCAGGGGGCGTCGCTCGCGCAGCACCACCCGACCGTCCAGGGAGGCCACCAGTCCCTCCAGCCCCTGCCCGGGCGCGGCGTGGGCGCCAGCGGGAAGGTCGCAGCCGCCGCCCAAGCGGGCCAGAAACGCCCGCTCGGCGGTCACCGCCCGCCGGGTCGGGGCGTGGTCCAGGGCGGCGAGGGATCCGGCGGCGCGGTCGTCACCGGCCCGGCATTCCACGGCGATGGCTCCCTGGCCGACCTGGGGCACCATCGTCGCCGGGGACAGGACCTCGGCCGCCCGGTCGATGGCCCCGAGCCGGCGCAGGGCGGCCGCGGCCACCACCACCGCACCGCCCGGCGGCACCTTGGACAGCCGGGTCATGACATTGCCCCGCAGCCCGGTGAAGGTCAGATCCGGGCGCCACCAAGCCAGCTGGGCCCGTCTCCGAACCGACCCGGTGGCGACCAACGCACCCGGCGCCAGCTGGGCCAGACCGGCGCCGACCAGCGCATCACGAGCATCGCCCCGCTCGACGAACGCGGCGAGGGCCAGACCGGGGCCCGTCGTCGACGGGAGGTCCTTGGCCGAGTGCACGGCGACGTCGGCCCGCTCCTCGAGCACCGCGACCTGGACCTCCTTGACGAAGACGCCCCGACCGGCGAGGGCCCAGACGGGCAGGTCGACCCGGCGATCTCCTTCGGTGACCACCGTGACCACCTCGACCTCCAGCTCGCGGTGGGCCTGCCGGAGCCGGCTGGCCACCAGCTCGGCCTGCCAGCGCGCCAGCGCACTGCCGCGCGTGGCGATGCGGAGGCTGGTCACCGCGGCCGGCGCAGGCAGTCAGAGCCCAAAAAGCTGGCGCAGCGCCTGGGCCAGCTGGTCGCCGCGCGGCGTCCCGGCGGCGGCCTTGACAGCGACCGTCGGATCGTGGAGCAGTTTGGCGACGATCCCCTTGGTCAGGGCGTCGACCGCCTCGGTCTGGCGGGCGTCCAGCGGGCCCAGACGGCCGGCCAGCCGGTCGAGTTCGCCCACCCGGATGTCTTCGGCCCGCCGGCGCAGGGCGGCGACCAGCGGAGCGAGCTCCCGCTGGGCGGCGACGTCCTGGTAGCGCTCCACCTCCTCGGCGAGGATCTGGCCGGCGCGCGGGAGCTCCTTGCGGCGCTCGGCCATGCCGGCGTCGACGAACGCTTTGAGATCGTCCATGTCCAGCAGGCGGATCCCGTCGAGCCCGCTGGCTGCCGGTTCGACGTCGCGCGGCACGGCGATGTCGATGACCAGCAAGGGCCGCCCGCCGCGGTGGCGGACCACCTCGGCCAGGTCGTCGGCGGTGACGAGCACGTCCGGCGAGCCCGACGAGGTGAGCACCAGGTCGGCGTCGGCCAGCGACGCGGGAAGGTCGTTCCACGAGACCGGTCGCCCGCCGTGGGTGCGGGCCAGCGCCGCCGCTTTGGCATAGGTGCGGTTGGCGACCAGCAGCGTCCCGCGCCGGTCCACCGCGGTCAGGGCACGCATCACGGCCTCGCCGACGTCGCCGGTGCCGATGACCAGCGCGGTGCGCCCCTCCAGGGTCCCGATGCGCGCCGCGGCCAGTTCGACCGCGGCCTGGGACAGCGACGTGGTACCCCGGGCGATGGAGGTCTCCGAGCGCACCCGCTTGCCGGCCTCGACGGCCGACCGGAACATGACCTCGAGGACGGGCCCGGCGGTGTCCTCGGCCCGAGCCGCCTCCCAGGCCTGGCGGACCTGGCCCAGGATCTCTCCCTCGCCGAGGACGGCGGAGTCGATGCCCGCCGCGACCTGGAACAGGTGGGTCACGGCGGCGTCGTCGTAGTAGGAGTACAGGTGGTTGGTGAACGAGTCGGGCGGTGTGTCGCTCCATTCGGTGAGAAAGCCGCGGATGTCGCTCACCGCCCCGTGGAAGCGGCTGGCCACGGCGTAGATCTCGGTACGCATGCACGTCGACAGGACGGCGACCTCCTCGAGGTGCTCGCGCCCGACCAGGTCGCGCAGCGCCTTGGGGAGCCGGGCCGGCAGCACGGTCATCGGCTCCAGGATCGGCAGCGGCACGATCCGGTGGTTCAGTCCAACGACGACGACAGCCACGCCTCCAGGCGCTCCTTTGCTTGGTCCAGCCGCCCCTCGCGGAGCATTTCCAGCATCTCCCAATCGATCACCTGACGCCAATCGGGTCCCTCGGTCGAACGCCCGGCCGCCCGAAGACGTTCCCGGGCGTCGGCCAGCAGCGACGCCAGCTGTCCCCATTCTGGTCCCAGCTCGTCGCTGACGTGGCCACGGAGCCACGCGGCCAGCGCCGGGCTGTGCCCGCCGGTGGCCACCGCGACGGTGATCGGGCCTTGGCGCACGACGGCCGGGAGGATGAACGAGCAGGAGGCGGGGTCATCGGCGGCGTTCACCCAGACCCCGGCGGCATCGCCGTCCTGGCGCACCGCCCGGTTGACGTCGGGGTCGTCGGTGGCGGTCATCACCAGCCAGTAGCCCTCCGCCTCGCCCCGTCGATAGGGCCGCTGCTCGAAGTCGACGCCCAGGGCCCGGATCTCCGGCCCGACCCGGGTGGCCACCACCGACACGACCGCCCCCGCGGCCTGCAGGCCGGCGGCCTTGCGCGCCGCCACCGCGCCGCCACCGACGACCAGGCAGGCGCGTCCCTCGACCACCAGGTTGACGGGGTAGGTGGGAGTGTCGAGGGCCACGGGCGCGCCGCACGGAGCGGGCGGTCAGGCCGGCAGCGCCGGACGCCACCCGCCGGGGTCGTCTCCCGAGCGCTGGGCGCGCTGCTCGTAGTAGCTGAGGATCTGCAGCTCGATGGCCAGATCGACCTTGCGCAGGGCCACGTGCCCGGGGACCCGGATCACCGTCGGGGCGAAGTTGAGGATCGAGGTCACGCCGGCGGCGACGAGCGCATCGGCCACCTCCTGGGCCACGTCCGGCGGGGTGGTGATGATGGCGATGATCACGTGGTTGCCGGCGACCACGTCCACCAGCTCACGCACCGGGCGCACCGTCGTCTCGGCGATCGGCGTGCCGATCTTCCGCGGATCGTTGTCGAAGGCGGCGACGATGCGGAACCCCCGGTTCGGGAACCCGTGATAGTGGGCCAGCGCCTGGCCCAGGTTGCCGACGCCCACGATGGCCACGCGCCGGTCCGAGGTGAGACCGAGCTGCCGGCTGATCTGGCGGACGAGGAACTCCACGTCGTAGCCCACCCCGCGGGTGCCGTACGAGCCGAGATGGGAGAGGTCCTTGCGCACCTGGGCGGCGTTGACGCCCGTCTTGTGGGCCAGGACCTCGGACGCCATGGTTCCGGTGCCGGCTTCCAGGGCGTCGATCAGGGCCCGCAGGTACACGGGGAGCCGGGCCACTGTCGCTTCGGGGATCCGCGGCTCGCTGGGTGCGGTCCCGCCCTCCCGCGCCGGATCGCTGTCGGCAGCCGGCGGATCAGGCGGGACGAGCATCATGAATGAGGTTAGCGACGGGGGGCTGGCGATCTCACGTTTCGACCCGCCGGAGCACGACGGGGTCGCCGGGACCCAGGCCGGTGGCCAGCCGGGCCGAACCCCGGTTCACGCAGAGAGCGAGCAGGCCGTAGGAATCGACCAGCAGGCCCAGCTCCCCCGGCGCCAGCTCGGCGAACGCCCGCACCCGGCGCACCGACGTCTCGCCCCGCGTGGGCTGTACGGCCACGGCCGCACCAAGCCCGGCGGCGTCGTCGGGCCGGGCGGAGAGCTGCAGGTTGCCGTAGCCGTCCGCCCACAGGACCTCGGCCACGACCTGCCCGAGCCCGGTCTCGGCGGTGGGAACGGCCTTGCCGGTCAGCATGGCCGGGTCGATTCGGGAGCCCAGCTCGTCGAGGTCGACGCCGGCGCACAGGTGGGCGGCGGCGGGAACGAACACGTCGCGGCCGGCGAAGGTGGGTCCGGGGGCGGGCAGCTGGTAGGCGGTTTCGGTCAGGGCCACGGCGCGCACCGGCGGAGGGCAGGCGGCGAGCGCCGGGTACAGCAGGCCGTTGTCGGGGCCCACGAACACCAGCGCCCCGCGGTCGGTGTCGACCTCCACGGCCACCGCCGGCGGGTGGTGCCCACCCCCGGGTCGACCACGGCGACGGCCACGCCGGGGGGAAGCCACGGCACGCAGCGCCACAGCGCCAGCGAACCGGCGCGCACATCCTGGCGGGGGACGTGGTGGGTGAGGTCGACGATCGCCGCGTGCGGCGCCAGCCTGCGCACCACGGCGTGGAGGAGGCCGACGAACTCGTCCTCAGTGCCGTAATCGGTGAGGAGGCTGACGGTGACCGGCGGGTGGGATTCGGCGATCGGCGGGCGCCCTCGGGGCTCAGCCCGCTTCGGTGTACTGGGAAGCCAGGTACCGGTCGACGTCCACGTCGCGCAGCCGGTACGAGCGACCGACGCGCACGGCCGGCAACTGGCCGGACTGCACCAGCCGGTAGACGGTCATGTTGGACACCCGCAGTTGGGCCGCGACCTCCCCGACGGTGACGTACCGGGTTCGATTGTCATCAGGCTGCACGTGGCCTCCCCTTCTCCGCACCCCCGAGGCTACGCCAACGCGGCGCCTGCCGGTAGTGGGGGCGGGGATCAGGGCGCGCCCAGCTCGGATGAGCGGGCGGCGGCGGCGCTCACCGCGTCGATGACCGCTTGGCGCAGCCCCGCCGCCTCCAGGGCCCGCAGCCCGGCTGCCGTGGTCCCTCCCGGGGAGGTCACGGCGGCGCGGAGCTGCTCCGGGCTCTGGCCCGACTCGGTCAACAGGCGCCCGGCGCCGAGCACGGTCTGGTTGGCGAGCTGAGCAGCCACCGGGCGGGGCAGGCCGACCTGCACTCCGGCGTCGACCAGCGCCTCGGCCAGCAGGAACACGTAGGCGGGACCGGACCCCGACAGGCCGGTGACGGCGTCAAGCAGCGGCTCGGCCACCGTCACCACCGTGCCCACCGCCCCGAGGATCCCCGTCGCCCAGGCCACGTCATCGGCGCCGGCCGCGCTGCCCGCGGCCAGGGCGGCGGCGCCGGCGCCGATCAGGGCGGCGGTATTGGGCATCCCTCGCACGACCGGGATCCCGACGTCGCCGCCGGTACCGCGGTCGGCACTCAGCCACCGCTCGAGCGACGCCAGGGTGACGCCGGCGGCCACCGACAGGACCCGCCCGGCGCCGGCGACCGCCACCTCGGCACAGGCGGCGGGCACGTCCGGCGGCTTGACCGCCAGCACGACGCCATCGGCCGCCTCCACCCGGTCGACGACGCGCACGCCGGCGTCGTCGCCGGCGAGGCTCGCCCCCAGCTCTTCCCGGCGCCCGGCGGCGGCCTCCACCACCACCAGCTCCCCGGGTCGGCCCATCCCCGGGCCAGGAGCCCCCGCACCAGCGCCTCGCCCATCCGTCCCCCACCGACGACCTCGAGGCGCGCGGACACCCGTGCCAGGCTAGCGGGCGTGCTCCCCTGCTCCCCTTGGACCTGCCCCCGGACACCGTGCCCGAGGGCCGGAACGCGGCCGTTCGTACTTCCCCGAACGAACGACCGGCCTCGTCCCCCGGGCGACGGCGGCGTCAGCGAGCGTACCGGTCCCCCCCGGCCCCGGCAAGGGCCGAGCGGCGCTCTGTGCCGGCCCCTTCGCACCGCGAGCGGCGCTCGTGGCCGCTTCGCACCGCAAGCGGCGCTCAGTGCTGGCCGCTTCGCACCGCAAGCGGCGCTCTGTGCTGGCCGCTTCGCACCGCAAGCGGCGCTCAGCTGGGACGGAACCGCGACGCGTAGCCGATGCTCATGGCGGTACGGAAATACTCCTCGGAGTAGGCGTACCCGGAGCCCATGATGCGATCGAGCTCGTCGGCGTCCACGGCGCTGACCGGCAGCTGCCCGACCAGGTAGACCGCGTCCTCCAGGCCGATGGCGAACCGCCAGGTGAAGAGGCGCGGGTTGATGCGCAGCAGGTACTCGTAGCAGGCCTCGATCTGCTCCTCGGGAGCGGGCATGAAGTACGTCTCGAACGCCAGGGTGCGCTCCCGCAGGGTCAGCCAGATGGTGACGACCATCTTCTCCTCGCCCCGCATGCGCAGGTACCAGCGGTTGGGCTCCCGGTCGACGGCCACCAGCAACGGGTTGGTGGCCAGCTCCCGGTCGGCCCACCCGTCGACGAGACGGCGCAGGGCGTCCAGTTCCTCGTCCGTCGCCTTCTCCACCGTCACGGGCAGTCCACCAGCTGGCGGGTGGTGAGACGCTGTCCCAGCGCCAGCAGGTCCCGGGCCGCGGCCGCCCAGGTGTACCGCGACGCCCGGGCCCGCCCCGCCGACCCCAGCCGGGCGGCCAGGTCGCGGTCGGTGAGCAGGAGGCCCAGGCGGGCCGCATACTCGGCTGGGTTCCGGCTCTCGATCAGGTACCCGCTGCGCCCGTGCTCCACCAGCGAGGGGAGGCCGCCGACCGAGGCCGCCACCACCGGGATCCCGCAGGCCGCGGCCTCCAGGGCGACCAGGCCGAACGACTCCGACCGGCTCGGGACCACGCACACGTCCGCGGCCCGGTAGTAGGTGGAGAGCATCTCGTGGCGCTGGGGCTCGACGAAGCGCACGGCGTCGGCCAGCCCCCGGCTGGCGACGAGCTTCTCGACCGCGGCCAGTTCGGCGCCGCCGTGCGGCCCGCTCGGTCCGCCCACGACCACCAGCCTGGTCCGGGCCAGCTCGGCGTGCCGGCGCAGGTCGGCGACGGCCTGGACGGCGACGGCCAGGCCCTTCAACGGCTGGATGCGCCCGACGAACAGGACGACGGGTTCGTCGGCGAGGAACCCGACGGCCCGGCGAGCCTGGCGTTGGTCCCCGGGCGTGAACAGGGCGTGCTCGACGCCGGGTGCCACGATCTCGATGCGGCCGGGATCGGCGCCGTACAGCCCGATGAGCTGGTCGGCCTCCGCCGGGCAGCTGGCCAGGACCGCGTCGGAGCAGCCCACGATCGTCGCTTCTGCCTCGGCCCGCCGGGCGGGCTCGGCCGCGGCCACCGCCTCCGGGCTGGTCTCCGCCTTGACCCGGTCCAGGGTGTGGAACGTGGACACCAGCGGCAGGTCGAGGTCGTGTTTGAGCAAGTGCCCGGCGATGCCGGACAGCCAGTAGTTGGCGTGGATGGCCTCGACTCCGTCCGCTCCCGGACGCTCGAGGCGGCGCCGGACGGCCCAGGCCCATTCCCACGCCAGGTCGGCGAGGCCCTCCTTGGCGACGGGAGCCAGCGGTCCGGCGGGCACCCGGTGGACCCGGAATCCCGGTTCGACGGCCACGGTGCCCACCTCCGCCGCGGCTTCGGCCCGGGTGAAGACCTCGACCCGGACGCCGGCGCGGGCCAGCTGGGCCGACAGCTCACGTACGTAGACGTTCATCCCCCCGCCGTCGCCGGTGCCGGGCTGGGCCAGGGGGGACGTGTGCATGGACAGGACGGCCACACTGCGCATCGTCCGGCGACGCTATCGAGCTTCCGGCCGTTGGCCGCGCGAGGGTCAGGTGCCGGGCTTGGACACCGGCTCGTCCGTCTGGGGGACGTTCTCGTGCCGGAAGGAGGCGACGATCCGCACCAGGGTCTGTTTCTGGTCGGCCGACAGGTTGGGCTCGGCCCGGATGGCCTCGACCAGGTCCCCACCGGGGAGACGCTCCTCGAGAATGCCGGCCCGCACGTACAGGCTCTCGGCGGAGATGGCCAGCGCCTTGGCGATCTGCTGCAGGATCTCGGCGGAAGGGTGTCGCAACCCGCGTTCGATCTGGCTCAGGTACGGGTTGGAGATGCCCGCCATGTCCGAGAGCCGCCGCAGGGACAGGCGGGCATTGGCGCGCTGTTCACGGATGAACTCACCGAGGTCGCGCCACGGGTCGGGGAGGTCTTTCATGATGCCGCCGCCTTCACTGCAGCAGAGCGTCGATGTCGGCGCCCCGCTGGTAACGCCAGACGAGCTCTTCGTGAATCCGGTCGATGATGCGATGGAGCTCCCGCCGCACCCGAGACACGTCCGCCTGCAGCTCGTCGAGCCCTCCGATCATGCCGGCCAGCTCGTCGTCGGGCACCTCTGGCAGCCGCACCGTGCGGGCCGCCGGGGCGATGGCCTCGAGGCGGGCGACGCCGTCCCCAGCCAGCTCGGACGGGGCGATCACCGGAGCCAGCCGGCCGGGACCGGGCGAGTGGACCCGGTCCGAGAGGATCTCGGGAAGCTGCTCCACCAGCGACGTCACGTCGCTGGCATCGCCACCCGCCCGTCGACGGCCCTCCTCGCACCGCAAGATGTCGAGCCGGCCCTGCACCACGCGCCGCAGGTAGGAGAGCCCGACCTCCCGCCCCTCGCATTCCTGGCGCTTGGCCCGCAGGCCGTCCATGCCGATCGAGTCGAGATCGGCCAGGTAGCTCGGCTCCAGGAGCCGATCGACCCCTGGACTTCCGGGCTCGCTCATCGCTCCCGCACTCTACGCCCCAGGATCAGTGGAATCCGATGAGGACGATCAGGACCCACACCGGACCGGCGACAGCCAGCGAATCCAGCCGGCGCAGCGCCGGCGCCCGACCGGGCCGCACGTACCGGTTGAGCACCCGGGTCGCCAGGCCGGCCAGCACGCCGACCACGATGCAGAGCAGCCAGGGAGCGACGCCGCCGAAGGGCGGGTCGGCGGCCGCGCTCACGAAGAACCCGAACACGAACACGGTGGCGAGCCCGGCGAGGAAGCCGGCCCGACCGCCGGTCGAACCGGTACCCATGAGACAGGAAGCGCCGTCGTAGAGCAGGACGGCGGCAACCAGGACGAAGGCCACGGTCAGGCCCTCCTGGCGGCGGGCGAGGACCAGCGAGCCGGCCGCCAACGCCGGCGCCAGGGTGAGGACGAGCACCGAGTGACGCGGGTAGCCCTGGCGGGCGCTCAGGTACACGGCCAACCCGGCGACGACGCCGGCCAACACCAAGGCGACGACAGGACCGCCCAGCGCGCCGAGCGGCACCAACGCGACCGCGGCCGCCAGCCACATCCGGAAATCGGCGGGAACCAGGGGATCGGTCGACGTCGCCCTCTCGCCCGGTGCCCGGCGGCCGAAGCGCAGCGCCGACGCGGTGGCCACGAACGCCACGGGCGCGGCGATGAGGGCGAGGATCACCGGCCCGGCGGCCAGGCCGATCACGAGCACGGCCGCCCACACGAGGCTCAGGGCGGCGCGGGGCGGGACAAAGCGCGGTCGGGAGAGGGAGCGCAGCCCGGCGGGCTCGGCCGCGGCCAGCGACGAGGCGGCGTCGCCGTCGACAACGACGGTGCGGCGCACCAGGAGGCGGCGCACCCGGCCGGGCACCGGCGTCGGTACCTGCATCTCGACCGCAGCCGCCACCTCGACGGCGGGGGCCTCGACCGCAAGCGCATCAACTGCCGCCAGAGGCGACGCGCCGTCCAGAAGCGAGGTCCCATCCGGGTGCGAGGCGCCGTCGGGCAGCGAGGCGCCGTCCGGGGGCGCATCGCCGACCGCGGGATGGGGGCGGGTGTCGCGGACGGGAGCGGGGCGGGCCACCTCGGGAGGCGCCACCGGGGGCGGCGGAAGGCGACGAAGACGGCCCGCTCCGATCGGGCGCACCTCGGCGGGTGGCCGGTCCTCCTCGTCGAGCTGATCCGGGGGGGTGACGATCGGCGGTGCCGTCACCGGGCGCCCCCCGACACGGGTGGGAGCACGGCGACTTCGTCACCGGTGCGAAGCTCCACGTCGGCGGTCGCCGTGTCGCCATTGACCCAAGTGCGGCACGTCGACAGCACCCCTTCGAAGTGGGCGCCGTGGCGGGCGCGGGCGGCGGCGAGAACGGCCGCCACGGTGGTGCCGGCGAGCTCTTCGCGCCCAGTGCCCGCCGCTTCTCGGGCCGCGGCGAAGTAGCGCAACGTCACGACCGGCGTCGTCTGCCCGGCGATGGCTTCGCCCGACGACGCGACCGGCACTGTTCCGGCGCTGCCGCCCTTCTCCATATCGTCGGCACCTATCGGTCGAGGATCCTTCCCTGCTCCATCCCAAGGTTACCGAATTGGGACGCTCGGCCAGGAATGCGGTAGATCACCAGCCGCCCGATTCCCAGCCGGTAGCTTCCGGCAGGTGACGACGACCCGCGTGCTGATCGTTCGCCACGCGGCGTCGACGTGGAACGACGAGCAGCGGTGGCAGGGCAGCGCCGACCCTCCCCTTTCCGCCGCCGGCGAGGCCCAGGCGGCGCAGGCGGGGGAACGCCTGGCGTCGTCGGACTGCCGTTTCGACGTCCTGACGGCCTCCGACCTGGTGCGCGCCGTGCGCACGGCCGAGGTTGTGGCGGCAGAGATCGGCTTGACCGGCGGGATCGAGACCCGCGCCGGACTTCGCGAGTACGACGTGGGGGCGTGGAGCGGGCTCACCCGCGACGACATCGAAGCGCGATGGCCCGGACAGATCGCCCGCTGGCGAGCCGGCGATCTGGCCGCCACGCCTGGGGGCGAGCAGCGGGCCGGGTTCGACGCCCGGGTGGCGCGGGCACTGACCGAGATCGGCGAGGCCCATCCCGGCCGGCGGGTCCTGGCCGTCAGCCACGGTGGGGTCATCGCCGCGGTGGGCCGGATCGCGGGGAGGGCGCTGGGCCACGTCCATCATCTGGCCGGCTGCGAGATCACGCTGGGCGGGTCTCCCGCCCGCGTCGCCGTGTCAGGCACGGTGAACCTCCTCGGCGGGCCGGAACCGGTCCTCGCCGCCGCCGAGGGTCACGGGGCACCCGGCGGGGAGGTACCTTCCGAAGCGTGAGGGTCGAGGTCGTCCGCAGCGCTCGTCGCCGCAAGACGGTGCAGGCGCGCGAAGTCGGCGGCGTCCTGCGGGTGTCGATCCCGGCGACCATGACCAAGGTCGACGAGGAGCACTGGGTGCGCGAGATGGTGCGCCGCATGCAGCAGCGGGGGTCGCTGCGGACCCTCGACATCGAGCGGCGGGCCGGTGTGCTGGCCCGGCGCTACGGGCTGCGGGAACCGGCCTCGGTGCAGTGGTCCGAGAGCCAGGTGTGGAGATGGGGCAGCTGCACGCCGAGCGCGGGCACGGTCCGGATCTCCTCGCGCCTGGCGACGGAGCCGGGTTGGGTTCTCGACTACGTGCTGATCCACGAGCTCGCCCACCTGGAAATCCCCCGCCACGACAAGCGGTTCTGGGCCATCGTGAACCGCTACCCGCTGACCGAACGCGCCCGCGGCTTCCTGATCGCCCGCGGCCTCGAACCGGCGAGCGCCACCGACCGGTGATCGGCACGGCGCCACCGGCCGGCCGCCGGGCCGGCCCTCCGGTCACCATCCTGGATCACGGCCGCCCGGTCGTTCTCGTCGACCCGGTCGGCGGCGGTGGTCCCGCCGACGCCGGATCGGCGCCACGGAGGCGCCTGGGCGCCCGGCGGGAACCGGACACGCTGGCCGCCGAAGTGACCGGTGGCGCCCAAACCGCGCTCGCCCTCGGGCTCCCGCTCGTGGTCGTGCTCCGCTCGCCGCGCACCGACCCTCGGCGCGGGGTCGGCGCCCTCGACGACTGGGGCCGGGCGGCCTGCGCCCTCGCCGGGTGCTCGGGCATGGTCCCGGTGGCCGTCGTCGCCGACGGCGCCATCCTGGCCGGCCCCGCGCTCCTGCTCGGCCTCTCCGAGCTCGTCGTCATGACCGCCGACGCCCTGGCCTACGTATCGGGCCCGGCGGCCGTGGACGAGCTGACGGGCATCGGCATCGAGCCGACCGACCTGGGCGGCAGCGGCGTCCACGGTCGCCGCAGCGGACTGGCGGCGCTGGTGGCCGGCGACGCGGCCGAGGCGATCGGGCTGGCCGGCGATGCCCTCGCCTACCTCCCCGACCACGGCGACGAGGAACCCCCGCTGGCCCACACCGGTGACCCCGTTGACCGGCCCACCCCGGAGCTGCGCCGGCTGCTGCCGCCCAGCGAAACAGGCAGCTACGACGTGCGCGACGTCGTCGCCGCCATAGCCGACGACCACCAGACCTTGGAGCTGCGGGCGGGATGGGCGCCGCAGCTGGTGACGGCACTGGTACGCCTCGCCGGCCGCCCGGTCGGCGTGGTCGCCAACCAGCCCCAGTCCATGGCCGGCACCCTCGACATCGCCGCCTCCCAGAAAGGCGCCCGCTTCGTCGCCTGGTGCGACGCGTTCAACGTGCCCCTCCTCACGCTCGTCGACACCCCGGGGTTCATGCCGGGGAAGGACCTGGAATGGCGGGGAATGATCCGCAAGGGAGCCGAGCTGGTGTTCGCCTACGCCGAGGCCACCGTCCCCCGGGTGTGCCTCGTGCTGAGGAAGGCCTTCGGCGGCGCCTACATCGTCATGGACTCCAAGGGCATGGGCAATGACCTGTGCCTGGCGTGGCCGGATGCCCAGGTGGCGGTGATGGGGGCTCAGGGCGCCGTTTCCATCCTCCATCGGCGCGAGGACGCCGGCACGCAGGCCGCCCTGGCCGCACGGTACCGGACGGAAATGCTCAACCCCTACGTCGCCGCCGCCCGGGGTTTCGTCGACGGCGTCATCGACCCGGCGGAGACTCGCGCCGCGGTGAGCGAGGCCTTTACCCTCCTCTCCTCAAAGCGCGAGCGCCTGGTGGGGCGCAAGCACGGCAACGGACCCTTGTAGCCGGTCAGCCCCCGGTGTGCGCCTCGCAGCGGGTGCGGGTCGGCGCCCGCGCCAGCTGGTCGTCGGGAATGGCGGCGGCGCACACCTCGCACCGGCCGTAGCTGCCCTCGTCCAGGCGGGCCAACGCCGCCTCCACCTCGCCGAGGTGGCCGTCGGCTTCGTCGACCACCGCGATGGCGTCGGCCACCTCCGAGCGGGGATCCAGCATGGAGTCCACGCTAGTCCCGGCGTCGCGGGCGAGCGCGGAAGGCTGGCGCCGGCGCGTTCCGCGTGCAGAAAAGCTGACCCCGGAATGCGCCGGTACACAGCCCGGGCTATTGGCAGGCCGCGCACAAGCCGAGGACGTCGACCCGGTGGGAGTGGACCTGGAAACCTTCGGTTGCGGCCAGGTCATCGAGGTTGCGGGCGAGGGCCCGTTCGAAGGTCGCCGAGGGGGTGATGTCGAGGACCCTGCTGCAGTTGGTGCACAGCAGGTGATGGTGGTGCTCGGTGAGATCCTCGGCCAGCTCGAAGCGGGCGTATTCGTCGTTGGCCGCGACGCGGCGTACCACCCCGGCCGCGGCCAGGTCGACCAGGTGGCGGTAGGCGGAGCTGCGGGGGAGGTCGGGGAGCTTCACGGCGATGTCGCCGATGCTGACCGGGCCATCCCCGTCGAGGACGTCGACGATGGCGCGCCGACCGGCCGTGTAGCGCTGGTCGATGCGCCGCAGGCGGTCCTCGACGACGGCATGGAGCTCCTCGGCCGCGCCGGGCTCGGTCATGGGTGCTGGTGCCTCGGTTCTAGTGCTCGTCGTAATGGCCGTCGTGGGGGGCGTGGCGGTGGCCGTCGTGGACGTAGTCGATGTGATCGCCGTGGGTGACCGTGTCGTGTCCGCAGCCGGCGCCATGGGTGTGGTCGTGGTCGGGGTGCTCGACGTGGGGGAGGGGATGCTCGTCGTAGTGGCCGTCGTGTTCGCGGTGAGCATGGCCGTCGTGGATGTAGTCGGTGTGGCCCTCATGGTCGACGGCGACGTGCCCGCATCCGGGACCGTGCTCGTGGGTGTGCTCATCGTGGACGGGATGGCCGGTGGCAGGGGTCATGCGACGCTCTCCTTGGAGTGATGGACGGCGTCCGCGACGATGTGGGCGACGTGGTGGTCGACCAGTGAGTACACCGCTTCGCGGCCCTGGCGCTCGACCTCGACGAGTCGGGCCGAGCGCAGCACTCGCAAGTGGCTGGAGATCAGCGGCTGGCTCATCTCCAGATGCTCGACGAGCTCGTGCACGCGCCGAGGCCGCTCGGCCAGGTCGATCACGATGGCCAACCGGGCCGGTGCGGACAGCACCTTGAGCAGCTCACCCGCCGCCTCGTACGTCCTGGTCATCACGGACACCTCGGCCAGATAAACACATCTCGATTCGTTTATGCAAGGCCGCTTCCCGGTCTCCATTCGTCGCTTGTGTTGAGACTCAGTCTAGGGCTAAGTTCTGGAGCTATGGTCAAGCCCCGGACGCGTGTGGTGCCCGCGGGGCGCCGTTCCCGTGCGGGCCGGGGCCCAGCCGTCCTGGTGGGATTGGCGGGCGTGACGGCGTTGGTGGCCGCCGGGTGCGGGAGCAGCACCCATGCCGGCTCCTCCAACCGGGCCGGGGTGATCAACGCCGTCGGGGCGGAGAACCAGTACGCCGACGTGCTGGGCCAGATCGGCGGCCAGTACGTGCACGTGAGTTCGATCCTGAACAATCCGAACACCGATCCGCACACCTTCGAGTCGTCGCCGAGCGTCGCTCAGGAGGTCAGCAGCGCGAAGCTGATCGTCCAGAACGGGGTTGGCTACGACACGTTCATGAACAAGATCGAGTCGGCTTCGTCGGGCTCGAAGCGCCAGGTGATCGTGGTCCAGGACCTGCTCGGTCTGCCCACGGACACGCCGAACCCGCACCTGTGGTATGACCCGAAGACGATGCCGATCGTGGCCCAGGCCATGGCCGCGGACCTGTCCTCTCTCGAGCCCGCTCACGCGTCGTACTTCGAATCCAACCTGGCGAAGTTCAACGCGTCGTTGAACCCGTTGCACGACGCCATCGCCACCTTCAAGGCCAGGTACGGAGGGACGCCGGCGGCGACCACCGAGCCCGTCGCCGACTACCTGCTTCAGGCGATGGGCATCCACAACCTGACCCCGTTCGGGTTCCAGGCCGACATCATGAACGGTGTCGACCCGACCCCGCAGGACATCGCCTCGGAGAAGGGCTTCTTCACCGATCACCGGGTGAAGGTGTTCTGCTACAACCAGCAGGTCGTCGACACCCTGACCGCCTCGATCCGCCAGACGGCGCGCCAACGCCGGCGTGCCGATCGTGGGCGTGTACGAGACCATGCCGACCCCGGGCTACAACTTTCAATCCTGGATGCTCGCCGAGGTCAACGCCCTCCAAAAAGCGGTGACCACCATGACCTCCACCCCGCAGCTATGACCGCGCCTGACCAGACCGAAACAGACGCGGCAGCGGTCGAGGGTGCGCCCGGCGACGGGTGGGCCCGGCGACGAGCGTAGGCCCGGCGGCGACGGTGCGGTCCTCGCCGTGGAGGGCGTCAGCGTGGCCCTGGCCGGCCGTCAGATCCTCGACCAGGTCACTTTCGCGCTGCGCGCCGGCGAGTTCACCGGGCTGATCGGCTCCAACGGAGCGGGCAAGACCACCTTGCTGCGCGTCATCTTGGGGCTTCAGACACCAGGTGCGGGTCGGGTCCTGGTGGCGGGACGGTCGAAGCGACAGCGGAACCGGACGGTCGGCTACGTCCCCCAGAAGGTCGTGTTGGACCCGGACATGCCGATGCGGGCCCGGGACCTGGTCGGCTTGGGACTCGACGGGAACCGCTTCGGGATGCCCGTCCCCTCCAACCAGCGGCGGGCCCGGGTGGACGAGATGCTCGACGCCGTCGACGCCGGGCGCTTTGCCGACGCCCGGGTCGGGACACTGTCGGGCGGCGAGGCCCAGCGGGTGCTCATCGCTCATGCCCTGATCGCCCGCCCCCGGCTGCTGCTGCTCGACGAACCGCTGGCCAACCTGGACCTGCGCTCCGGCCAGGAGATCATCGCCTTGTTGCACCGCATCGCCGTCGAGCAGCACGTCGCCATCTTGCTGTCCGCTCATGACATGAACCCGCTCCTGCCGGTCATGGACCGCGTCGTGTACCTGGCCGCGGGCCGGGCCGCGGCCGGCAGCAGCGACGAGATAGTCCGCTCCGAAGTCCTCAGCCGCCTCTACCGCCACCATGTGGACGTCATCCACGTCCACGGCCGAGTCGTTGTCGTCGCCGCCGACCCGTCCATCCCCGTGGACGGACCGGACCTGGCTGCCGACGCCACCATCGAGTTGAGCTGACCCCATGCACTGGGTGTTCGAACCGGGGTTCTTCACCAACCAACCCGTACACGTCGCGCTCGCCATCGGCGGGATCGTTGCCGTCGTGTCCGCCGTCGTCGGCGTTTTCACCGTTCTGCGAGGCCAGTCCTTCGCCGGACATGCCCTCACCGACGTGTCCACCGCCGGAGGCTCCGCCGCATTCCTGGCCGGGATAAGCCCGCTGCTGGGCTTCGTCGGCTTCGGCCTGGTCGGCGCCGGATCCATGGACGCCATCGGCGTGCAACGGGTCCGGGGTCGGGACCTGGCCACCGGCATCGTGCTCGGCGCCGCCACCGGCCTCGCCGCCCTACTCCTCTATTTCGACACCACGTCCGGGGCCACCACCGGCGCCACCCAGACCATCCTGTTCGGCTCCATCTTCACCGTCGACCCCGGCACCCTCCCCATCGTGGTCGCCTTCAGCCTGGCCGCCGTCGCCCTCATCGCCATCCTCTACCGGCCGTTGCTGCTGACGTCGGCCAGCAGCGACATGGCCGCCGCCCGGGGAATACCCGTTCGCGCCGTCGGCCTCGGCTTCATGGCCGCCCTCGCCGTCGCCGTCGGGCTGTCCTCACTCGCCATCGGGTCGATCCTCTCCACCGCCTTGCTCATCGGGCCGGCCGCCACCGCCCTACGCCTCACCAACCGGGTCGGCACCGCACTGGCCACCGCCGCGGTGATCGGGGTGGGCGTGACGTGGCTGGGGGTGCTCCTCGCCTATGACAGCGTCTACTGGGGCTCCAGCCACACTGGGTTCCCCGTCAGCTTCTTCATCGTCGCCATCACGTTCGCCGCCTACCTGGCCTCCGGGCTCCCGGCCGTCCGCGCCCGGACCGCCCGACGCCGGGAACCGTCCCCACTGATCACGGTGGCCGACCGATGACGATCAACGTTGGCCCAGACGGCGAACAGCCGCGGCGGACTACAAGAGAAGGACGGGTGTGTTCACCGGCTTCATGACCGACACGTGGATCGTGGCCACGGTGGTTGCGGTCCTCGCTGGGGTGGTCGGGTTCTTCGTGGTGCTGCGGGGCTCGGCGTTCCCGGCTCATGCCATCCCCAACAGCGCCTTTGCCGGCGCGGCGGCGGCCGGCCTGCTGGGCATCAATGCCCTCATCGGGCTCGGGGCGTTCGCCGGAGCCGCCGCCTTCGGGATCTCGGCCCTCGGACGACGCGGCCGCCGCGACGTCGTCACCGCCCTCGCCCTGGTGCTGGGCCTCGCCCTCGGAGCCGTGTTCCTGGCCCGCTCCCAGGAGTACGAGCCCCAGCTGTTCTCGCTCCTCTTCGGGGAGGTTCTCGGGGTGTCCTCGAGCGACCTGCTCCCCGTCGCCGTGCTCGCTGCCGCCTGCATCGCCGCCATCGTCTTCCTCTACCGGCCCCTGCTGTACTCCTCCGTCGTCCCCCAGATCGCCGAATCCCGAGGGGTGGCCGGTTACTGGATGGAGCTGGCGTTCCTGATCGTCCTCGCCGCCGCCACCGCGCTGACCGTCCCTGTCGTCGGCGCCCTCCTCATCTTCTCGCTCATGATCGGCCCACCAGCCGCGGCCCGATCCCTCACCAGCCGGCCGCCCCTCGCCATTGTCGTGTCCGTGATTGTGGCGCTCATCACCGTTTGGGCCGCCATCGCCAGCTCCTACCAGTCGAACTGGCCCATCGGGTTCTTCGTCGGCACCATCAGCGCCCTCGCCTACGGGCTCGGACGGGGCTGGGCCGCCTGGCGACGCACCCGCGCCCCTCACCGCCCGCCGGTCGCTCCGGCCGGCGATCCCGTCCCCGCGCCGGCTCCTTCCTAGCCCGCCAGCCTGCTCTGGCCTTTGGGCCGACTCGTGCGGTCCAGCGCCGTCCCAAGCCATGCCCGATGGCCGACGAGGTTCAGTGAACGAAGCCGACTCGGCGGCCAGCGGGACGGCAGGGATGGTGACGCTGGCAGCCATCGCCCGACAGTGGAGCCATCCTGGTTCTTGGCTCGTGCGTGTCAGGCCTTGCGGTAGGCCCGCACGGCGAGGGGCACGAAGACGGCGATGATTCCCGCCAGCCACAGGGCGCTCTGCCAGGCGTGCTGGCCGAGCGGACCGCCCAGAGCCAGGGCGCGCATCTCGTCGATGACGATGGTGACGGGCTGGTTGTTGGCGAAGGCCTGAAGCCAGCCCGGCATCGAGAGCACGGGGACGAACGCGGCCGAGACGAAGGTGAGGGGGAAGAGCCACACCAGGCCGAACGAGCTGACCGACTCCTCGTCGCGAATGGCCAGCCCCACGTAGGCCGACACGCAGCAGACGGCCACCCCGAAAGCCACCCCCAGCACGACCATCAGCACCGCCGGGCCCCAGCCGTTCTGGTAGCGGAAGCCGACGGCGTAGCCCACGGCGAGGATGATGAGCACGGTAACGGTCAGGCGGATGGTGTCCGCCGCCAGCCGGCCGATCAGCACCGCCGAGCGGGCCATGGGCATGGCCCGAAAGCGGTCGATGACCCCCAGCTGCATCTGGCGGGCCAACCCGATGGCCGTGCCGAAGGAGGCGAACGCCGCGCTCTGGGCGATGATGCCCGGCATCAGGAAGTTGACGTAGCCCCCGGGCACGTGGACCGGGATGGCGCCACCGAACACGTAGCGGAACAGCAGGACGAACATCACCGGCTGGATGACGGTGAAGAACAGGTAGGCCGGCACCCGCAGCCACACGAGCATGTCCCGCCTGGTGACGGTGAGGGCGTCGAGCGCCCCCCACCGCAGGCGCCCCCGGAGCGCAGGCGGGGCGAGAGCGAGAGTAGCTGAGGTCATCGGCCATCCTTTCCGTCGTGTCCGGCCTCTTCGTCCGTCCCCGCGGCTACCGCCGAGCGCCGCCGGCGCCGGCCCCGTCCCGTTGCGCCACCGCCGGACGCCGAGACGGCCTCGAGCTCGTCGGCGGCGTGACCGGTCAGGGACAGGAACACGTCGTCCAGAGAAGGCCGGCGCAGGGCCAGCCCGTCGGTCTCCACCCCGGCGGCGTCGAGCTCGCGGACGGCGTGGACGACGGCTCGCGACCCGCGGCTGCCGACCCGGAGCGCGACCTGGCCGGCCTCGGCGTCCACGGCCGGCTCGCTCTCGGACAAGTTGGCCACCGCCTCGGCCGCGTCACCCAGCCGGCCCCGGTCGGGCACCACGAACTCGACCACGTCGCCGCCGACCCGGTCCTTGAGGCTCTCGGACGTACCGGCGGCGATGACCTTGCCGTGCTCGATGACCACGATCTCGTCGGCCAGCTCGTCGGCCTCGTCGAGGTACTGGGTGGTGAGCAGGAGGGTGGTGCCGCCGGCCACCAGGTCGCGGATGACCTCCCACATCCCGGTGCGGCCGCGGGGGTCGAGACCGGTGGTGGGCTCGTCGAGGAACAGCACCGCAGGCCTGGCCACCAGGCTGGCGGCCAGGTCCAGCCGGCGCTGCATGCCGCCCGAGTAGGTCTTCGCCGGCCGGTCGCGGGCGGCGGCCAGGTCGAAGCGTTCGAGCAGCTCGCTGGCCCGCTGCCGGCACTGGGCCCGGTCGAGGTGGTAGAGGCGACCGATGATCTCCAGGTTCTCGCGGCCGGTGAGCTCCTCCTGGATGGCCGCACTCTGGCCGGCGAGGCCGATGATCTCCCGCACTGCCGCCGCCTGGGCGACGACATCGCGGCCCTCGATGAGCGCCCGCCCCCGGTCCGGCGCCAGCAGCGTGGTGAGGATGCGCACGGCCGTGGTCTTGCCTGCTCCGTTGGGCCCCAGCACGCCGAGCACCGTTCCCCGCTCGACGGCGAAGTCGACCCCGCGCAGAGCCTGCACGTCGCCGAAGGACTTGTGCAGGTCCTCCACGAGAATGGCGGCGCCGCCATGATGGTCCATGCTCCCTACCTTCTTCCTGTCTCCCAAGAATCTTAGTGACTAAGATATTTGCCCATGAGTGAGTCGTCAAGTCCACCCCCGCCCGAATCCGCCGCCGCCGGGGCGGGCGGAGGGCCGGCCGACCTGGGCGACCGACTGGTGGCCGCATTCCGCACCCACAGCCTGGAGACCAGCTTCTTCCTCCAGGCGGTGGCTGACCGCCTGGGCATGGGAACCACCGACTTTGCCTGCCTCACCATCCTCCTGCTCGAGGGGCCGACGACCGCTGGCGGTCTCGCCGAGCGCACCGGGCTCACCACCGGCGCCATCACCGGCGTGATCGACCGGCTGGCGGGTCAGGGCCGGGTGCGGAGGGCAGCGGATCCCGCCGACCGTCGCCGAGTGGTGGTGGAACCGGTCGCCGAGCGGGCGGGCGACATGGCCGCCTTGTTGCAGCCCATGGTGGACGACGCCCGCCGGCTGCACGATGGGTTCAGTGCCGGCCAGCTGCGGGCCGTGCTGCGCTTCGTCAGCGAGGCCAGCCAGATGCTGGCCCGCAACACTGAACGGCTCCGCACCGGTGGCGGGGGTATGGCGGACGGCGCCCCGGGGCGGTGGCGAGGAGAGCTGGAGGAGGCTGAGCTGCGTCTGAGCTCGCTGGCCGCCCACACGGTGCTACGGGCGGGGGATACCGGCGACGAGCTGTACCGCGTCGACGCCTCCGGGCCGCCCCCGTCCGTCCGGTCCTCCGCCGGCCGGTTGGCGATCAAGGTGCGGGCCCGGGGTCGCGGCGCGCCATGTGCCATCGTGGTCAGCGACGCAGTCCGGTGGGCGGTCGAGGTCACCGGTGGCTCGTCGCACCTCGAAGCGGACCTGAGCCAGGCCCAGGTTTCGGGTGTCACCCTCCGGGGAGGGGCCAGCCGTGTCGAGGTCAGCCTGCCCGTCCCCACCGGAGCGGTCCCCGTCCGCGTGGCCGGAGGCGCCAGCCGCCTCGCCATCCGCCGGCCGGCGGGCGTGGCCGTCTCGGTGACGGTGCGCGGCGGAGCGTCGGACGTGACGGTCGACGGCCACCGGTTGCGCTGGGCGGGGGCCGAGACCCGGGTCGGCGCCCTACCTGCCGGTGGGGCCGGCTACGACATCGAGGTGCGCGGCGGGGCCAACCGGCTCCTCATCGACCAGGCATGAGCTCGACAAGCCGGCCGGCGCGTCACGGGCGCGTAGGTGAGGGTAGGAAGGTCGAGCCGGTTGGGGGTGTCAGCGGGAAAAGGGCACCGTCATAGTGTCGGGCCGTTTCGCGTAAAGGTCGCGTCGCAGCTGGCGAGGACGACCCGATCCGGCGCTCGGTTGGTAACCGCGCTTGCTCCTCGGTTCTGGCCAGGGACGCGTCCGTCATTGCAGGGAGGTAACCGTCCGGTTGATGACGGCTGGAATTCGCAGCTCCAGGCGCACAGCTCCAGGCGCATTGAGCCGAACCCTTGACGGCAACACGATTCGTGGAACACCCTATGCACAGCGGTAAGCGGGTGCCTGGGGTCCCATCCCGGCGGATTGGTGGACAAACAAAGTGCGAGGAGAGCTGGGGTGATGCACGCGACCATGAAGGCGGGCATAGAGCGCGGCAGGCCCCGAGTCGGGAAGGTCAACCGTGTGGTTGTGGCGGCGATGCTGATAGCCGCTGTCGCCACCATGGCGGTGGGATCGGCACCGTCCGCGTCCGCCCACGCTGGTCCCGCCGCCCAGCGGGCGGTGGCCACTGCTGCGCCCAACACGGGTCCTACCGACCAGGCGCTGGCCGCCACCCCCTGGAACTTTGTGGGCCCCCGCCCGCTGCTTCAGCAAGGTAACGACACGAGCGTCCGCCCGGTTTCGGGGCGGGTGACCAGCGAGGTCGTCTCCCCCGTCGACCCGAAGACCGTGTATGCCGGTACCGCCGGCGGCGGAGTGTGGAAGACCACCGACGCCGGTGCTCAGTGGTTCCCGATCAGCTCCGACCAGGCCTCGCTGGCCATCGGCGCCATGGCCATCGATCCCACCGGCCAGACCGTGTACGCCGGCACCGGGGAGATAAACGGCTCGGACTCCCAGTACGGCCAAGGCATCCTCAAGTCCACCGACGCCGGGGCCAGCTGGAGCCTCGTCGGCCAGTCAGACTT
The DNA here is from genome assembly GCA_963757175.1 of uncultured Actinomycetota bacterium. Classification (GTDB taxonomy): domain Bacteria; phylum Actinomycetota; class Acidimicrobiia; order Acidimicrobiales; family Palsa-688; genus CAVWQR01. The sequence goes on from CAVWQR010000001.1 coordinate 424,264, forward strand.
CAAGGGCGGCTACATCGGCGGGCTGGTCGTCGACTCGGCCAATCCCAACCATGTCCTGGCCGCCACCAACACCGGCCTGTACCAATCGAACAACGGCGGCACCGATTGGACCAAGGACGAGAACCTGGCCGCGCTGATGAAAGGCATCGGGGGCAAAGCCCCCTCCAACCAGGTGTTCGAGATCCACCAGGATCCGACCTCGCCTTCCACCTTCGTCGCCTCCTTTGGCGACACCTGCAAGAGCGAAGAGGCCGGGCTGGCCCAGTCGGTGACGGGGGGGTCCTCCTGGAAAGTCACCTATGCCAATGCCGGGGTGGGCAGGATCGGAGTTGGCGTGGGGCCGAGCAGCGTGGCCTACGCGGCAGGGTATGTCTGCAAGACGGGGGCGTTGGTCCTGCAAAAGAGCATGACCAGCGGGGCCAGCTGGAAGCACATCCCCGCGGCGACGCCTGGGCTGTTCAACTATTTCAGCGGCAACGCCCAAGAAGAGGACCCCCAAGCTCAGGGCGACTATGACAACGTGGTCGCGGTCGACCCGACCAACGCCAACAACGCCATGTTCGGCGGGGTCGGGCTGATGGCCACCACCACCGGCGGCGCCAGCTTCACCGACGCCGGACGCGTCTACTCCGGCGGATTCATCCACCCCGACTTCCACGCCCTCGCTTTCTTCGGGCCCTCCAGCGTCTACCTCGGCAACGACGGGGGAATGTGGTCGACCACCGACCTGGGCGGGACGGGAACCTCGTCGGACTACGCCGATCTCAACACCACCCTGGACACCATCCAGTACACCACCGGGACGGCCACCGACCTGTCGCACATCCTCGGCGGCACCCAGGACAACGGCTCCCCAGGCAACTTTCCACAGTCCGGCGTGCCGCTCCCCCAGATGGTCGACTACAGCACCGGCGACGGCGGCGCGACCGCCATCGACCCGACCCCCGGGTCGAACACCATCTACGTGTCGAACGAGTACACCGAGATCCGCAAGGGAAGCCGACTCCAGCCCTACACGGTGGCCCCCCAGGTCGGCCCGTGCGCACCGGCCAACTGTCAGAAGACCTCGCTGTTCTACGCCCCCTATGTGATGGACCCAACCAACCCCCAGCGGCTGCTGGCGGGCACCGACCAGGTCTTCCAGACCCTCAACGGGGGCGACGACACCGGCGGGTCGGCCAACTGGACGGCGATCAGCCCCGACTTGGCCCCCACCGGAGCTCTGAGCGCCATCGCCCTGGGACCAAAAGGCGGCAACACCATCTTCGCCGCCAGCTCCGACGGACAGGTGTCACGCACCACCAACGGAACGGACTGGACGACGATCACCGGCAACCTCCCGGCAGTCCAGAACGCGGCCAAATTCCCCGGCTATGACTTCATGAAGACCGTCGCGTTCAACCCCGGCAACCCCAACGAAGCTTGGACCGGGATCAACGCCACGAACTTCGGCAAGATCTACCACACCATCAACGCCGACGCCGGCGTCGGCACGACGTGGGCGAACATCACCGGTTCGGGCACCACCGCCCTGCCCGACGCCCCCGTGCTGTCCCTCGCCGAGGACCCCTACCATCCAGCCACCCTCTACGCCGGCACCGCCTACGGGGTGTGGGTGTGCACCAGCTGCGGAGGTACCAGCCCCGCGCCGGCGTGGCAGCGGCTGGGAGTCAACCTGCCCAACGTCCAAGTCGACGCCCTCACCTTCACCCGCGACCACAGCGACCTGTTGGCGTGGACCCACGGTTTCGGGCTCTGGACGATCCATCTCCCCCCCAGCGTCACCGCGGTCACCCCCCGCTCGGGACCCACCGGGGGTAACGGCACCGTGACGGTCACCGGTGCCAACCTGCTCGGCACCGCCACCGTCGCCTTCGGCACCACGCCCTCGTCCAAGGTGGTGGTCAACTCCAACACGTCGCTGACCGCAGTCGTGCCTCCGGGCAGCCCCGGCACGGTGAACGTGACCGTCACCACCCCGAGCGGGACCAGCACCATCAGCCCGGCCGACCACTACACCTACCTGGCGCCCGGCGTCTACCACGCCCAGAACCCCCAGCGGCTGGTCGACACCCGCCAGCCGGGCGGCGGCGGCCCGATCGGACCCGGCGAAACCCGCCTGATCCCCGTGGCCGGCCACGCCGGCGTCCCCCCCACCGGAGCCACCGCGGCGGTGGTCAACCTGACCGTGACCGACCCCACCCAGGCCGGTTTCTTGACCGTCTATCCCAGCAGCGACACCCGGCCGCTGGCCTCGTCGATCAACTTCGTCCCCGGTCAGACCATCGCCAACCTGATCGAAGTCCCTCTCGGCCCCCAAGGCGCGCTGAACGTGTACAACCACGCCGGCAGCACCCAGGTGGTGATGGACGTCCAGGGCTACGTTGGCCCCACCACCGGCGCATCGGCCAGCACCCCGGCCGCGGCGGCGAGCACGGCTGGGCTCTACAACCCCTTGGCCCCCCAGCGCATCGTCGACACCCGCCAGCCGGGAGGCGGTGGGCCCCTCGGACCCAGCGAAAACCGGGCCGTCCAAGTGGCAGGTCAGGGAGGAGTCCCGGCGAGCGGGGCGGCAGCCGTCGTGGTCAACCTGACGGCAGCCAACCCGACAGCGAGCAGCTTCCTGACCGCCTACCCCGACGGTAGCCCCAGGCCCGCCACCTCCAACCTGAACTTCACTGCCGGACAGACCGTCCCCAACCGAGTGATCATCCCGGTGGGAGCCGACGGCAAGATTGACATCTTCAACTACGTCGGCAACACCGACATCGTTGTCGACGTCAACGGCTGGTTCTCCGGCTCCGCGGGGACGACCGGCGGTACCCCCTTCTCCGCGGTCAGCCCCCAACGGGTGCTCGACACCCGCGCCACGGGCCAGACGCTCGCGGCTGGCGGGATGCTCAACCTCCCCCTCGCCACCGCAGCCGGTAGCGGGGTGCCCGCCAACGCCACCGCAGTGGTGGCCAACGTCACGGTCACCAACACCACCGCCAGCTCGTTCCTCACCGCCTACCCGGGACCGGCCGGCGCCACCCCGCCGGTGGTCTCCGACCTCAACTGGGCAGCTGGCCAGACCACGGCCAACATGGTGGTGGTGCGCCTCGGCGCCGGCGGCGATGGTTCGATCAACCTGTTCAACCACGCCGGCAACACCGACGTCATCGTCGACGTGGTGGGCTTCTACGCCCCGAGCGGTTGACGCTCATTGACGTCAGCTCGACACGCGCTGACGCACTCTGGGTGGGGGCGGAGGGGTTCGAACCCTCGGTCGCGGATTAAAAGTCCGTTGGTTTGCCACTAACCGACGCCCCCGGGCGCCCGCCCACCCTACTGACGGCGGTGCTCAGGGCTGTTCGCTTCACGCCGGCGGCCGCAGGCGCTCAGGCGGCGGGCGCGGGTGCCGAGGCTTCGTCGAGGGCGCCCTCGGCCGCCGGCTCGGGGGCCGGGGCAGGAGACTTCAGCGGGGGAATGATGATGGCGGCGAGGGCGGCGGCGAACGACAGGCAGGCGGCGGCGATGAATGCCCGGTCGTAGCCCGAGGTCAGGGCCTGCAGGGGGCCGGTGTGGGTGACCGCGGCGTGGCGGAGCTTGCCGTTGGTCTCGTCCAGCGCCAGGGTGGCCAGGGCGGCCAGCCCGATCGACCCTCCCACCTGACGGGCGGTGTTGAGCACCCCCGATGCCAGCCCCGAGTCCTGGTAGGGCACCCCGGCGGTGCCGGCCGTGGCCAGAGGGGTGAAGCCCATGCCGACGCCGAAGGTGGCCAGCATGCTCGGCACGAGCACGGCGCCGGCGAAGGAGCTACCGGCGGCCACCTGGCCCAGCCACAGCAGCCCACCCCCGGACACGACGAATCCGACGATCAACAGGGGCCGGGGACCGACCCGGGTGAGCAGCCGGGACGAGATCTGGGTGCCGACGATGATGGCGGCCGATGCCGGCAGGAAGGCCAACCCGGCCTTGACCGGGTCGTAGTGGAGCACCTCCTGGAGATACAGGGTCATGAAGTAGAACATGGCGAAGAAGCCGGCACCGACCAGCAACATGCTGAGATCGGCGCCCGACACCGATCGTGACCGGAACAGCCGCAGCGGCATGAGCGGGTCGGAGGACCACCGGGCTTCGATCAGGACGAACACGCCGAGCAGGGCCACCGCCCCGGCCAGGGTGGCGAGCGTCCGCCCCGACGTCCAGGAGTAGGTGGTGGTGTTGATGATCCCGTAGACCAGCAGGGCCAGGCCGGCGGTGCCGGTGAGCGCGCCGGGTAGGTCGAGGTTCCGCCGGGTGGCGCCGTCGCCCGGCCGGCTCTCGGTCAGGTAGCGCCAGGCCACGGCGATGGCCGCCAGCCCGATGGGGACGTTGATGAAGAGGATCCACCGCCAGCTCAGGTACTGGGTGAGGATCCCGCCGATCAACGCCCCGAACGCCCCGCCGGTGCCGGCGACTGCACTCCAGACGCCGAGCGCCCGGGCCCGGGCTCGCCCTGCGTCGTAGGTGGTGATGAGGATGGTCAGGGTGGCCGGGGCCAGCACCGCACCGCCCAGGCCCTGGGCCGCCCGAGCCGCGGTCAGCATGGCGTCGCTCTGGGAGAGTCCTCCGATCAGGCTGGCCACCGAGAACAGGACCAGACCCCCGATGAACACCCGCCGGCGGCCGAGCAGGTCGGCGGCGCGTCCGCCGAGCAGGAGGAAGCCGGCAAAGGTGAGGGTGTAGGCGTTGACCACCCACTGCAGCCCGGAGCGGGAGTAGTGCAGGCTGGAGCCGATGTGGGGAAGGGCGACGTTGACGATGGAGATGTCGAGGACCACCATGAACTGCCCGACACAGGCCAGGGCCAGGATGACCCCGGTGGGCACGGCTTGTCGCGCCGGAGGCGACGCTTCGGTGGTGCTCATGGTGCTCGCTTCCCCGGCCCGCAGCCGGGCCGTTGCACTGCCGGACTATGGTTGCTCTGCACTGCCTACTTGTCATACAGTAAGCTGCCGTACTTAATGGCTGTCAAGTAGGTTTCGGGAGGAGGTGGCGGTGAAAGAGGTCACACGGCGGACGACCACCAGGTCAGAGATCACCGAGCAGGACCCGGCTCCCTCCCGGGCCGGCGCCGCCACCGAAGGCCGGACCGGCGCACCCACCGAGGCCCCGGCCCGAGCCGCCGCCACCGACACCCCGGCCTCGCCGCCGGCGGGCGACCGCCGCCGGGCGCCGGCGGCAGAGACCCGCCAACGCATCCTGGCCGTGGCCCTCGAGCTGTTCACCGCCCGGGGCTACGAGAAGACGTCGCTGCGGGAGGTGGCGGAGCGCCTGGGCTTCACCACCGCCGCGCTCTACTACCACTTCGAGAGCAAGGACGAGATCCTGGCCGCCCTGGTCGAGGACTACTTCGGCGCGCCCAGCCCGGTGGACCGCCTGGCCGACCGCAACGACGTCGACCTGGCCACCTGGGCGGGAGTGATCGACGACCTGATCGCCCATCTGCTGGCCCAGCGCAAGCTGTTCTTCATGGTGGAACGCAACCAGGCGGCGTTGGAGCAGCTGGCCCGCTCCAAGGCCACGCTGAGCAGTCACCGCCAGCGCGAGGAGCTGTTCCGTCGCATCATGGCCAACCCCAAGCTCCCGGCCGCCGACCGGGTCCGCATCGGCTGTTCGCTGGGGGCCGTCATGGGTCTGGTGATGCACTGCGGTGAGGCGTTCGACGACCTGGGCGACGACGAGTTCCATGCTCTGGTCGCCGCCACCGTCCACGACACCCTGGGCCCGGGCGCCCATCCGCCTTCCAGCTAGGGGCGCGAGCTAGGTCGGCGGCGTCAGGCCGCGGAAGAACGCCCAGATGAGCGCCTGGGCCGACGGGGTGCCCGGGCCGCCCGCGGGCCAGGCATGGCTCCCTCCGTGGTAGACGGCCACCTCGACTCGGCCGGGGGCGGCGCACGTCCATGACGAGGTCGACAGCATGCCGGAGGCAGCGGTGGTGGACGCCGGCTGGCAACCCTCCAGCTGGCGCCAGTGGGCGGCGAGGCCGTCGACGGTCATCTCGGTATGGCCGGCGATGTGCTTGGGCGGCCCGGCAATGCTCACCATCGGGTCCCGGGTGGACGCCACCGCGAGCAGCGGAACCGGACGGGTGCTCGGGCAGCCGGACACGGCGACGGCGTGCACCGCGGCGATGCCGGCGAACGCTCCCGGGTCCTGGCAAGCCAGCCGGTAGGCCAGCCGGCCGCCGTTGCTGTAGCCCACCAGGTAGACCTGCCGGGCGGACGTGCCCGGCTGGGTGGCCAGGACCTGCCGGACGGCCGACTCGACGAAGGAGACGTCGTCGATGTGGTGCTCGACGGCGGCGGCACAGCAGTAGCCGGCGTTCCAGGACTCGTGGAAGCCGGCCGGGTACACCACGACGGCCTGGCCCACGACCGGCAGGAATCCGCTGATGAGTTCCATGGTTGCCGGCGTCAGATTGCGCCCGTGCAACACCACCAGCACGGGCAGGCTCGGGGCCGTGACCACGTCAGGACGGGCCACCAGGTAGTAGCGGTTCATGCCGCCGGACTCCGTCTGGGTGGCGGTGATGGTCCAGCCCGGCGGTGATGCGGGCACGATGGGAACCAGCCCGCTGCCCTCCGGACCGGTAGGCGGGGGGGGAAGATGGCTGGCCACGCGTCCGGTGGAGCCCATCCGGCCCGCGGTGTGGCTCGCCGGCGGCGGCTGACCGTGGTCGGGGGGGATGCCGGCCGCTCCAGAGGACCGGGCCATCGCCGTGGTGTCGCGCCCCGTCATCGCCTTCGAAGTCGAGCGGTACCCGGTGGCAAAGACCCGGCCGGCGGCGCCGACACCCCCGCCGAACAACAGGACCCCGGCCAGGATCGTCGCCAGACCGAGGGCCGCGGCGAGGAGTGGGCGCGGCCAGCGCGCCGCCCGACAGCTACGAGGCCCGGTTGCTCCCTTCGGCCTCGAGGTCATGCCCGCCGCCTCCACGCGTGCCCTGGGTGCGGCCCGGTTGGTCGCGCCGGCAGTGGAACCTGATCGTAGGATAAGAATCGCGCCAGGTGTGGTCGCCGATCACGGGGAGGGCTGCCCAGTCGCCGTTGGCCAGATGGGGAGCGGGTCCGATTCCGCCGATCCGGCCCCGGGCGTGGAGGACATCGACGGCCGCGCGGAGTGCCCGACCGTGGCCCACGACCACGAGCAGCGCGCGGCGGGGGCCGAGAGCGTCCAGCTCAGCCTCCACCGAGGCCGCCACGCGGCGGCCGGCTTCGGCGTCGGTCTCGCCGCCGCCGCGACGCACATCGTCCCCCGCCTCCCACTCGGCCCATTCGTCGGGGAAGCGCGCCGCGGCCTGGGCCGGGGTCAACCCCTCCCAACCGCCCAGGTCGACCTCGCGCAGGGCGGGATCGACGCCAACACCGACGCCGAGGCGCGTCGCCACCCTGTCGGCCGTCTGCCGGGCCCGGCGCAGGTCGCTGGATACCAGCCGGACCTCATCGGGCTCGGCCCGGGCGACGAGGGCGGCCATGGCGTCGGCGCAGGCCGCCGCCTGGGCTCGGCCGACCTCGTCGAGCGGCGGGTCGCCGTGGCCTTGGAAACGGCCGAGTCGGTTCCAGGCCGTGCGCCCGTGGCGCATCACGACGAGCGTCGTTCCCACCGCGGGGACGGGGGGATCGCCTGGCGCGGCGGAGGATTCGGTCGACGCGGCCACAATCCGGCTCAGTACATCATGCGGGGGTCGCGGTAGGTCTTGAACTCCAGCAGGTTGCCCGACGGGTCGCGCAACACGAACGTGAGGTGCTCCTCGACCGTGTCCTTGAAGCGGGGCTGGCAGGCACGAAAGAACGGGATCTCACGCGTCTCGGCGCAGAACAGGACGGCGTCGAAATCCTCCCGGCGCCGGAAGGTGACGCCGAAGTGTCGGGGGTAGAGCTGCGGGTCGGGGTCGATCTGGTCCGACAGGTGGCAGACCAGCTGGTCCCCGAAGAAGTTCAGGGTGATGCGGTCGTCGTAGCGCCGAGCCAGGTGGCAGCCGAGCTGGCCGACGTAGAACGCCTGGGCCTCGTCCAGGTCCCGGACGGGGATGGCCAGATGGAAGACGTCGCCGGAGTCACGCACGACTGCGCACCTCCTCCAGTTGCAGCAGGGTGTCGGCCCGGAGTCCGAGCCGGAGCGTCTCCAGGCCGATGACCTCGGACGGGGCGACGTTGCCCAGGTTGACGTTGGGGCCGAGCAGGGTGATCCAGTGCGTCTGCAACGCCTTGGTGGGCGCCTCGAACAGCAACCGGTCGGGGTCGATGCCGCTGGCCAGGATGGCGTCGACCAGCTCGGTGCGCGGCGAACCGTCCGGTCGGCAGATCCCGCTGCGGCCGCTCTCGCGCGCCTCGGTGATGACCCGGCTGGCCCCGGCGTCGAGGTCCTCGGCGATCGCCTCCACCCAGCCCTCGGGAGCCAGTTCGTCGCCGCGTGCTTCGTCCTTGAAGCCGACCTCGCTGACCACGGTGAAGTTGTCGGCGCACTTGCGGATGTACGCCGCCTTCTCCGAGTTGGTCATGGGAATGGTCCCGTTGGACACCTCGACCATCTCGCACCCGCACAGCCGGCACAGGGTCACGAACGATTCGAACCGGTCCTGGACCACGAACTTCTCGAAGAGGGTGCCCCCGAAGTAGTACGGGATGCCGAGGTTGCGCAGCACCGCGAACTTGCGCTCGATGTCGGGGGTGACCATCGCCGTGCCCCAGCCGAACTTGACCACGTCGACGTAGGGTTCGACCGAGCCCATGGCGTCGGCGAACGCGCCCTGGGGCAGGCCGCTGTCGATCACCATCGTCACGCCCTCGGCGCGGGGCTTGGCCGCCCGCGGCGGAAGATCGAGGAACAGCGAATCCATGACGGGCTCCTTGAGTCGGTGCGGTGGTTGCTCAACCAGGCGGAGGGGACGACCCTCCCCGGCGCTCGGGTGTGCGGCGCGCCCGGTCATCGGGGCGCCACCTCGACAGGCCGTTCGGTGGCAGTCGCCAGGCGGCGGACCGCGTCTCGCCGGACCTTGCCGGTCGGCCCGGCGGGGAGGTCGTCGACGACCACGATCTCGGCCGGGCGCTTGCTGCGGGCCAGGGCGGCGGCGCACCGCTCGGCCAGATCAGCCGCCAGTTGGTGATGACCGCGGACGCCGTCGGCGGCGAGAACGTACGCCACCGGTTCGGCGCCGACCGTCGGGTGCGGCCGCCCGACCACGACTGCGGCCTGCACGCGTGGGTCGGCGAGGAGCGTCTCCTCGACCTCGCGGGGCTGCACCTTCTCGCCGCCCCGATTGATGACGTCGTCGTCCCTGCCGGCCAGGTACAGGTAGCCGTCGGCGTCGAGGTGGCCGACGTCGCCGGTGGGCAGCCAACCGTCGGGGGTGGAGGCCGGGCGCACCGCCGGCTCGACACCGGCCTCGGCCCAGTACTGGCGGACGACGCTCGCCCCTCGGATCTGGACGTGGCCGACGGTGCCCGACGGCAGGGACCGGCCGTCGTCGCCGACCACGCGGAGCTCGACGCCGACAGGGAGGCCGACCGACCCCGGGCGGGGGGCGGTGACGGGGTTGGCCGTGATCTGGCTGGCGGCTTCCGTCATGCCGTACGTCTCGATGACGGGGATGCCGTAACGGGCCTGGAAGCGGTCACGGACGGCCGGGGCGAGCGGGGCCGACGCCGAACGGGCCAGGCGCACCCGGCGGGCGACCGCGGCGGGCGGGGTCTCGGCCGCGGTGGCGAGCACGGCGATGATGGCAGGGACCAGGTTGAGCCAGGTCACGTCGTAGCGCTCGACAACGTCCCAGAAGCGGCTGCGGGAGAAGCGGCGGTCGACCACGAGCGCGCTGTCGGCAACGGCCGCGGCCAGGACGCCGACGACGAGCCCGTTGATGTGGAACAGAGGAAGGGGGGAAAAGCCTCGCTGGTCGGGCCCGAGGTCCAGGTGGCGGGCGACGCCGCGCGCGGTGTGGATGAGCTGCTCGTCGCTCAGGGGGATCACTTTTGGCCGACCGGTGGTGCCCGAACTGGCCATGATCAACGCCGCCCCGCCGGGCAGGCCGGAGGCGGGGGAACGGTCATCCCGCCGGCCCCCGGTGCGGAGGGGACCGGCAGGATCGGGGGCCCAGCCGGCGTCCGGGCCGGAAAGGGGCCTGCGCTCGACGCCGGGGACGTCGCGGTCGGTGACGACGGCCGCCAGGCCGAGGGCACGGGCCTGAGCGGCCAGCTCGCCGGCGGGGGCGGAGGGATCGAGGGGAGCGACGGGGACGCCGGCACCGAGGGCGCCGAGGAAGTTGGTGGCCATGGCGAGCGGATCGGCGATGGCCAGACCGAGGCGCGCTCCGGCCGGTTGCTGGGACCAGCAGGACACGGCGGCCGCCGCCTGCTGCCAGGTCGCCGACCGGCCGGTGGCGCCTTCGAAGAACGCGGGCCGGGGCGAGGTCCGCGCCCGTTGGCGCACCAGGTCGCCGACGTCAGTCATGGCTGCCACCCTCCCCCGCCACGCTGAGAGGCAGGCCAGGCGGAACGAGAAGTTTGCTGAGAAACGAGGACACGAGCAGGGGCCACGCGCACCGGCGCCAGCGCCGGCGTGCGGTACCCCGCCCGGTCGACGACCGGCGTTGGCGGACCCGCCGGCGGCTTGCGCCGGGGCCGGCCGGCCAGGAACAACGACAGGGGGGTGCGCCGGGCGGCGAGGGCGACGGCGGCGCCGCCGGCGGCGGCGACGACCGCCGCGATGACGGTGGCCAGGGGGGCGGGCAGCAACTGGTCGGTGTTGCCGAACCCGTGGTCGAGGAGCAGCACCAGCACGAGGGGGTGGGCCAGGTAGACACCGAAGGAGGCGTCCGACAGGGCCGCGATCTTGGCTTGGTGCCGCATCGGGCCGGACGCCCAGCGGGTGCCGACGATGTACAGCACGATCGCCGCGGCCACGCAGCTGAGCAGCATGCCGGGCTGGAGAACGGAGTCCGCCACCCGGGGGTCGGTGAAGGGCAGCTGGACGGCATAGACCGCCAGGGCGCCGGCGGCGCAGGCGGCGGCCACGGCGAGGAGGGCGCGGGTGTGCTCGGCCACCATGCGCTGGAGCCAGGCCAGGTGCATCGCCGCGTAGCCCCCGGCGACGACGTACACGGCGTAGGTGGGCAGCAGCTCGTAGGCGTGCTGCCAGAACCATCCCGCGGTCCCGCTCGGTTCCGGCACCCACTGGAGCACGGCGAACCAGGCCATGTTGAGGCCGCCGACCACGGCCAGCACCGTCCCGGCGCGCGACCGGGTCCGCTGCAGGAAGGCCCACAGGGCGGGGAACACCACGTACAGCTGCATGGTGACCAGCAGGAAGTACAGGTGGTACATGGCCCCGCCGTCGAGCAGGTCGGTGCCGAAGGTGGTGAAGGAGAAGGCGAAGTGCTGGGGACCGAGGACCGAGTACCCGTAGTAGATGGCGCTCCAGCACACGTACGGGACGAGCACGTACAGCAGCCGCCGGGACCAGAACCGGCGCAGCCGCAGATGCCGCCCGGTCATCGAGTACACGAGGACGAATGCCGTCAGGGCGAAGAACAGCTCCCGGCCGAACTGCAGCAGCATCATGATGCCGCCCGCCGCCCGGTTGTCGGGTTGCTCGGTGTAGGCAATGGCGTGGACGCAGATAACCGCGGCGAAGGTGAGCAGCCGCAGGATGTCGACCTGCCACAGGTGCCCGCCGGTCAGCTTCTCGCTCGCCGCCTCCTTCTGGGCGGCTGCTCCACCCCGAAGCGGCATAGAAGAAGTCTCACCGGCAAAGCTGAGGTGAAGGCGAGGACAACATGAGAGAGACCTGAAAATGGTGCGTATCAGTACAAGAAGTGGGGCGCCGACCCCAGAGGCTGCAGCTGCATCAGCCCGAAGAGGACGACCGCCACCGCCACGCACGTCGCCGCCTCGAGGGTGCGGGCGGTGGCACGCGGCCGGTGCTCGGCCAGGGTGAAGGCCACGGCCACGAGCGTGCCGACCACCAGGCCCCCGACGTGCGCCTCCCACCCGATGTTGGGCTCGGCGAAGCCGTAGACCAGGTTGATGGCGATGACGATGACGATCCCGCTGGCCTGCAAGCCGTGCCTGCGGGCGAGCACGAAGTACGCCCCGAACAGGCCGAAGATGGCGCCTGACGCCCCCACCCCGGGCGTGCCCTGGGGCGCGAGCAGGTAGTAGGCGACCGACCCTCCGACGGCCGCGGTGAGGTAGACCAGCAGGTAGCGCCAGGGACCGAGCGCCGACTCGACGAACGTGCCGACGGCGATCAGGGCCAGCATGTTCGAGCGCGATGTGGATCACGCTGACGTGCAGGAAGGGTGACGAAAACAGCTCCCACACCCGCCCGTCGTGGGCGACCTGGTAGGGAACGAGGCCCCAGTGTTCGAGCACGGCGGGGGCGCCGCCGCGACTGACCAGGAACACCACCACGTTCACCGCCACCAGGGCGAGGGTCACCGGCGCCGACCCCAACGACAGCTGGCCGGGCGACAGGCCGGGGCGGTAGCGCACCGTGGGCGACCGGCGGGCCCCGGCCCGGGTGCATTCGGGGCAGTGCCAACCCACCGACGCCTGGACCATGCAGTCGGGGCAGATGGGCCGCCCGCAGCGCTGGCATCTCACGCCGGCGCTGCGCTGCGGATGGCGGTAGCAGCCGACCGACGGCGGCGACGGCGGGGGCCAGGACTGGGTCACCGGGTCAATGGTGCCCGAGGATCGACGCGTCGGGGGCGGCGGGGGTGGCGTTCCACAGCTGCAAGGTCGGGGAGTCGTGTTCCCAGCCCAGCCGGCACACTGCGGCCGTGCCCAGCGCCAGCCAGCGGCCGACGGCGACCGCCCCGCCCAGCCACCGGGCGCCCACCACCCGCAGGATGTGGCCGTGAGCCACCAGCGCGACCGCCGAATCCGCAGGCTGGGCCCGGCACCGGGCCACGACCCGGTCGGCCCGGCGGGCGACGTCTTCGGCGCTCTCCCCGCCCGGCCACGGGCCGTCCCAGATCGTCCACTGCGGCCACCGCTGGCGGATGTCGGGGGTGGTCATCCCCTCCAGGTCGCCGTAGTCCCACTCCTGCAGGTCGTCGTCCACCACCGGGTCGGGCAGCCCGGCCAGCTCCGCCGTGCGCTGCGCCCGGCGCCGGGGGCTGCACAGGACCAGGCCGAAGCGAAAGGGGGCCAGCACCGGGGCCAGGGCCTCGGCCTCCCGCTCTCCGGTGGCGGTGAGATCGATGTCCGTGCGTCCCGTGTGGCGCCCGTCGCGGCTCCAGACGGTCTCGCCGTGGCGGATGAGGATGACATCGGGACCGGGTTGCTCGCTCACGCCAGGGGTTCTGCCCGTTTCGGACGCTTTCCGCGCGGGAACGACAATCATCGTGGTATCGGCAAAGGACGGGAGGGACGGTCCGGAGCGGCGGGGGGCCGCCCGGTGGGTGGTCCTGCCGGCGGCGCCGGCCAGTGCCCGCGCCGCCCGTGAGTTCCTGGCCGCCACGGTCGGCGCCGTCGACGAGGACGGCCGAGCGGCGCTGATCGCCACCGAGCTGGTCACCAACGCCGTCGTCCACGCCGGGTCGCCGCTGCGCTTCGGGGTCCTCGCCGGACGCTCGTGGCTCCGCCTCGAGGTGCGCGACGACCATGACGCCCTCCCCGAGCCCCAGCCGGCGAGCCCGGACCGCACCGACGGACGCGGCCTGGCCCTCGTCGACGCCCTGGCCGACGAGTGGGGGGTGGTCACCCGTCCGGGCGGCGGCAAGTCGGTGTGGGCCCGCGTCGCCCGACCGTCCTGAGCGCCGGCCCGCGGTAGGGCTTCGGGACCTGGCAGCGTAGAGCCGTGAGCTCCATCGTCGACCACGTCGTGCACCTGCACGGCGCCGTGGCGTTGGCGATCGTGTTCGCGCTGCCCTTCGCCGAGTCGGCGATCTTCGTCGGCTTCGTGTTCCCCGGCGAGACGGCCGCCATCCTCGCCGGCGTCCTGGCCTACGAACACCGCATCCCCCTGGCCCTAGCCATCACCGTCGTCGCCCTCGGGGCCATCCTCGGCGACTCGGTGGGCTACTTCGTCGGCCAGCGCTGGGGCGTCCGCCTCCTCGAAGGCCCCCTCTCCCGGTGGATCAAAGCCGACCACGTGGAGCGGACCCGCAACGCGGTGTCCCGCCTGGGCGGTCTGGCCGTGTTCGTGGGCCGGTGGACGACCGCCCTGCGGGTGCTGGTGCCGGGTCTGGCCGGGGTGGCGCGCATCCCCTACCACACGTTCCTGCTCTGGAACGTCGTCGGCGGGGTGTGCTGGGCGGTGACCTTCGTGCTGCTGGGCTACGGCGCCGGCGCCAGCTGGCACCAGGTGGCGGGAACGGCCGGCCGGGTCGGGCTGATCGTCTTCGGCGCCGCCGTCGTCCTCGCCGTGGTCGCGTTCGTCGTGGTCCGCCGCCGGCGGAGGCGCGCCAGGGCAGAAAGCAGCTGAGACCTCAAGCGTCGCGGCGGTTGAGCAGCCAGAAGGCGAAGCCGAGCGCCACCACCACGTAGGCACACAACACGGCGAAGCCGGTCCACGGCGAGAGGTGCGGCGTCAAGGTGACACCGCGGATGTTGGGGATTCTCATCACCGACAGGACCTGTTGGCCGGCGCCGCTCGGCAGGTACTCCTCGATGGGGTTGCGCCACGAGTCCGGCAGCGCCTGGGCGACGAGGGGGAGGACGAAGAGCAGGCCGACGATCGACGCCACCGCCCCCGCCGTGTGGCGGATCAGGCACCCGATGGCCAGCGCCAGCAGGCCGGTGGCGGCCAGGTACAAGCCGCCGCCGATGACGGCGCGCAGCACGCCGGCGGGACCCGGGTCGAAGCCGCCGACCAGCTGGCCGCCAATGGTGGCGTAGGGCGCCGGCCCCGCCTTGAGGATGGGCTGGACCACGAAGAAGGTGGCGAAGCTGGACACTTCGCCGAGCACCAGGATCACCGCGGTGAACACCAGTCCCTTGGCGGCCAGCACCTGCCCCCGGCGGGGAACGGCCTGGAAGGTGGTGCGGATCATGCCCGTGGTGTACTCGTTGGTGATCACCAGGACGCCGAGGACGCCCACGGCCAGCTGGCTGAGGAACAGCCCGGAGAACCCGGTGCTCACCGGGTCGAACTGGACCCGCTCGCTCAGGTCCCGGTGATTGAAGCGGTGGGCGAAGCCGAAGGCGATGAGCGCGCCGAGGCCGACGGTGACCACGACCATGATCAGCAGGGTGATCCAGGTCGAGCGGACGGTACGCAGCTTGGTCCACTCGGAGCGGACCACGTCGGCGAACCTGGCCGGCCGCGGTCCGCTGCGGCCGTCGAGCCCGGGCCCGGGGGGCGGCCCGGTGGACGGCGCCGGCCCCGTGGGTGCCGACGGCGGTGGGGCGGTGGGGATTTCGGTCATCGCCCCTCCCCTTCAGGCCGCGGGGCGGTCGGCGCCAGCGCCGGTATCGGCGGCTCCTGCCGGGACCCGCGGACGGCCCGGTCGTCGTGGACGGTGAAGTCGAGGCTGTCCTTGGTGAGCTCCATGAAGGCCTCCTCCAGTGACGCTTGCTGCGGGGTCAGCTCGTGCAGCACGAGGCCGGACGACGCGGCCAGCTCGCCGACCGCGGCCGCGTCCATGCCGGTGACCACCACGCCGCCGTCGGCTCCGGGCTGGGTACCCGCGCCGGCCTGGCGGACCTTGTCGGCCAGCTCCGTCGCTCGGGGGGACCGGACGAAGACCGACCCCTGCGAGTTGGCGGCGATGAACTCGTCGACGCTGGAATCGGCGATGAGCCGGCCCCGGCCGATGACGATGAGGTGCTGGGCGGTGACCGCCATCTCGCTCATCAGATGGCTGGACACCAGCACCGTCCGCCCTTCGGACGCCAGGTGGTGCATCAGCTGGCGGATCCAGCGGATCCCCTCGGGGTCGAGGCCGTTGACCGGCTCGTCGAACAGGAGCACGCCGCGGGTCGCCGAGCAGGGCGGCGGCGATACCCAGCCGCTGGCCCATGCCCAGGGAGTAGCCGCCGGCCCGGCGGCGGGCGACGCTCTCGAGGCCGACGGTGGTCAACACCTCCTGCACCCGGCTCCGGCCGATCCCGTTGCTCTGGGCCAGGGCGAGCAGGTGGTTGTACGCCGTGCGCCCGGGGTGGAGGGCCTTGGCGTCGAGCAGGGCGCCGACCTCGTGCAGCGGCGCCGGCAGGTCCCGGTACTGGCGCCCGAACACCCGGACGTTCCCGCTGACGGGATGGTCGAGGCCGAGGATCATCCGCATGGTCGTGGTCTTGCCCGCGCCGTTGGGACCGAGGAACCCGGTGACCCGGCCCGGTGGCACGACGAAGGAGAGGTGGTCGACGGCCGTGACCGGTCCGTATGTCTTGGTCAGGTCGTGCGCCTCGATCATGGCGCCATCCTTTCCTACGTGGGGTTAGGGGAACACAAAACCGCTCACCCCAGCCGCAACACAGTCTGCCCGCGCAGATACGGGTGCAGGGCTTCGGGCAGCTCGGACCGTGCCGTCGGGCTGCCGGTAGGTCTCGACCAGCGCCGCCCACACGCGGGGCACGGCCAGCGCCGAGCCGTTGAGCGTGTCGCAGATCCGGTTGCCGCCCGGGGGCCGTTTGCCGCCGGGCAGCGGCGCCGGCCGGTAGCGGATGCCGGCCCGGCGGGCCTGGTAGTCGCTGAACCAGGACACCGACGACACCTCCAGCCACCGGTCGGCACCCGGGGCGTAGACCTCGACGTCGAAGCAGCGGGCGTGGGACTGGCCGAGGTCGCCGGCGCAGATGTCGACGACCCGGTAAGGGAGGCCCAGGTCGGCGATGATCCCCGTGGCCCGATCCAGCAGTTCGGCGTGCAGACCGGGGGCCTGGTCGCGGGTGGCCAGAGCCAGGATCTCGACCTTGTCGAACTCGTGCACCCGTAACAGGCCTCGGGTGTCGCGCCCGGCGGCGCCGGCTTCACGCCGGTAGCAGGGCGTGGCGGCCATGAGGCGCATCGGGAGCTGTTCCTCGTCGAGAACCTCGTTGCCGTACATGGACGTGAGGGGGACCTCGGCGGTGGGGATCGCCCACAGGTCGTCGCGCTCCACGTGGTAGGCGTCGTCGGCGAACTTGGGCAGCTGGCCGCTGGCTTCGAGCGCGGCCGAGCGCACCAGCGTGGGCGGCCGGATCTCGTCGAAGGCGTCGGCGTTGCGGTCCAGGGCGAGCTGGCACAGCGCCCGGGAGAGCCGGGCGCCGCCGCCGCGCAGCACCGGGAACATGGACCCGGCGAGCTTGGCGCCCCGTTCGAGGTCCAGGATGCCGAGGGCGGCGCCGACGTCCCAGTGGGGCACCCGCTGATGCTCCTCGTAGGGCCGTTCCCCGTGGACGGAAAGCACGACGTTGTCGGCCTCCGACGTCCCGTCGGGGGCGTCGGCGGCGGGCAGGTTGGGCAGGCGCAGGAGGGCGTCACGCAGCTTCGCCGCCACCTCGCTGGCCAGATCCTCGACCGAGCGGAGGTCTGCACCGAGCTTCCGTGACGTCTCGGAGAGTTCAGCCGCGCCAGCCGTCGTCCCCCTCGCGGTGGGCGCGGCCCACCTGGCTGGACACGGTCTTGATCTGGGCCCGTAGGTCATCGCCACGAGCGATGAACTCCCGCTGCCTCTCGATCGAGCTGCACGACGTAGTCGACGTCGGAGGCCTCCACGCCCTTGCGCGCCAGCGCCGCTTTGGTGGCGTCGAGGTCGCTGCGCAGCAGTCGCACGTCGATCATGGGCTCCGACGGTATCCGGCTACGGTCGCCTCGATGACCGTCATTGAGGTCGACGGGCTGGTCGTGCGCTACGGAAACACCGTGGCCGTCGACGGTCTCGACCTCCGCGCCGACGCCGGCGAGGTGCTGGCCCTGCTCGGGCCCAACGGCGCGGGCAAGACGAGCACGGTGGAGACGCTGGAGGGCTACCGCCGCGCCGCCGCCGGCCGGGCGCGGGTCCTGGGCCTCGACCCGCGAGCGGACCACGCCGCCCTGACCCGCCGGATGGGCGTCATGCTGCAGCGCGGCGGTGTGTACCCGGCGATGTCCGCGGCCGAGGCCCTGAGCCTGTTCGCCGCCTACTACGACGACGCCGAGGACCCCGCCGCCCTGCTCGACGCGGGTCGGGCTGGGTGCCGTGGCGCGGACGCCGTGGCGGCGGCTGTCGGGCGGCGAGCAGCAGCGTCTGTCGCTTGCCCTCGCCCTGGTCGGCCGGCCCGAGGTGGCGTTCCTCGACGAACCCACCGCCGGCGTGGATCCCGCCGGCCGTCTGGCCATCCGCCAGGTCGTCGCCGACCTGCGCGCCGGCGGCGTGTGCGTGGTGCTCACCACCCACGAGCTGGAAGAGGCCGAACGCCTCGCCGACCGCATCGTCATCGTCGACCACGGCCGGGCGGTGGCATCGGGCACGCCGGCCGAGCTGATGACCCGGGACGCCGGCGGCGAGGTCCGCTTCGGCGCGCCGCCCGGGTTGGATGTGGCCGCCCTCGGCGCGGCGGTGGGCGCGGCCGTCACCGAGGACCCGCCCCGGGGAGTACGTGGTCGCGGCCCCGGCGCGCCCGGCGCTGGTCGCCGCGGTGACGGCCTGGCTGGCCGAGCGCGACCTGCCGCTGGCCGACCTGCGGGCGGGGCGGGAGCGCCTGGAGGACGTGTTCCTGCGCCTCACCAACGAGTCCCAGCAGTGAGCGCGCTCGCGCGCCCAGGCCGCGACCGAGACGCGCCTGACGCTGCGCCGCGGCGACTCGGTGCTGTTGGCCCTGGGGATCCCGGTGGGGCTGCTGGTGTTCTTCTCGCTGGTCGACGTGCTGCCCAAGCCCGCGGGGGTGCGCCACCCGGTCGACTTCCTGACCCCGGGCATCATCGCCCTGGCCATCATGTCCACCGCCATGGTGAGCCTCGGCATCGCCACCGGCTTCGAGCGCCAGTACGGCGTGCTCAAGCGCCTGGGCTCGACCCCGTTGGGACGCCCGGCGCTGCTGGCCGCCAAGACCGCTTCGGTGTGCGCCGTCGAGGTGCTCCAGGTGGTGGTGCTGGTCGTCGTGGCCCTGCTGTTGGGTTGGCATCCGCACGGCAACGCCGGCGTAGCCGTCGCCGCCGGCGTCCTGGCCACGACTGCCTTCGCCGGGCTCGGACTGTTGATGGCCGGCGCCCTGCGCGCCGAGGTCACCCTGGCGGCCGCCAACGGCCTCTACCTCGCGCTGCTCCTGCTGGGAGGCATGGTCTTTCCCCTCGACAAACTGCCCACCGGCCTGCGCCAGATCGCCGAGAGTCTGCCCGCCGGCGCCCTCTCCGACGCTCTGCACGCCACCCTGGGCTCGGCCGCCGCCGTCCCCGCCCGGGCGTGGATCGTGCTGGCGGCGTGGGCGGTCGCCGCCCCCCTCGCCGCCGCCGCCACCTTCCGCTGGGAGTAGCTGGTTTCAGTGCAGCACCAGCTGGTCGACGGCCATGGCGCCGAACAGCAGTGTCAGGTAGGTGATCGAGTAGGCGAACACCCGCATCGCCCGCGCCTCGGTGCGCTCCCGGTACAGGCGCAACGCCAGCGCCACGAGAACCGCCCCCAACGCCGCCGCCGCCGTCCAGTAGATGGCGCCCAGCCCCGCCACCGCGCCGAAGGCCAGCGAGACCGCCCACGTGAGGGCGGAGTAGGCGACGATCTGGCGGCACACGCTGGCGAACGGCGCCACCGTCGGCAGCATGGGCACGTGGACCGAGCGGTAGTCGTCGCGGTACTTGATGGCCAGCGCCCAGAAGTGCGGAGGGGTCCACACGAAGATCAGAGCGAACAGCAGCAGCGGCGCCCATCCCAGCGATCCCCGCACCGCCGCCCAGCCCACCAGCGCCGGCACCGCGCCGGCGGCGCCGCCGATGACGATGTTCTGGCGCGACGTGCGCTTGAGCCACAGCGTGTAGACGAAGACGTAGAACAGCGTGGCGCTCACCGCCAGGGCGGCGGAGAGCAGGTTGACCAGCGCCCACAGCTCGGCGAAGGCGACCACCTCGAGGGTCACGGCGAACACCAGCGCGGCCGCGGGCGTCATGACGCCGGTCACCAGCGGCCGGCGAGCCGTGCGGTGCATGACGGCGTCGATGTCGCGGTCGACGACCATGTTGATGGCATTGGCCCCGCCCGCAGCCAGCGCGCCGCCGGCCAGCGTGGCCGCCATCAGGCCCACCCCCGGCCACCCCCGGGCGGCCACGATCATCGTCGGCAGGGTGGTCACCAGCAGCAGCTCGATGATGCGCGGCTTGGTCAGGGCCACGTAGCCCGCCACCCGGGCCCGCCACCGCGCCCCGACGGAAGCCGGCGCCGGCACCGGCACCGTCACCGAGGAGGGCTCGGTTTCTGCCCAGGTGGTGGCCATCAGCTCCGACTGTACGGCGTCGCCCGGCGCGCCGACAAAGCGCCGCCGGGCCGGTTGGGCGATGCCCGGGCGCCGGTCCTAGCATGAGGGCGCGATGGGTATGACACGGGCGGAGCTCCGGGTTTCGTGGCGCTCCCTCTGGCTGCGGGGGCTGTCCCCCCGCCAGTTCGGGTGGCTGTGCTCCGTGGCCGTGTGGGCCCTGGCGTTCATCATCGTCACCGGCGCCGCCGTCCGCCTGACCGGTTCGGGACTCGGCTGCTCCGACTGGCCCACCTGCGCCCACGGGCACGTGGTCGCCCCGCTGCAGTACCACGCCTGGATGGAGTTCGGCAACCGCTTGGTGACGGGCGCGGTGTCGATCGCCGTGGCCCTGGCCGTGCTCGGGTCGCTGGTGCGCGCCCCCCGCCGGCGGGACCTGGTCCTGCTGTCGTTCGGGATGGTGGTCGGGCTGATCGGTCAGATCGTCCTCGGCGGCGTCACCGTCGAGGAGCACCTGGCCCCGCAGTTCGTGATGAGCCACTTCCTGCTCTCGTGCCTCCTGCTCACCGACGCCGTCATCCTCCGCCACCGCGCCGCCATGGCCGACGAGTCCGTCGATGGCGGCCGGCCGGGCGAGCGGCGCCGGCGGGCCGCGCGGTTCGGCCACCGCCGCCGGTGTGTCGGTGCCGGTGGTGGGCCGGCCCCAGCTGATCATGGGCCGGTTGCTGCTCGCTGGCCACCGCGGTGGTCGTCGTCCTGGGCACGGTGGTCACCTCCACCGGACCGCACGGGGGAAGCCCCACCGCCCCCCGCTTCCACTTCTCCCTGCACCAGGTCGCCCAGCTGCACGGCACGTCGGTCGAGATCTACCTGGCCTTCACCCTCCTGTTGCTCTGGACCCTGCACCGCTCGGGCGTTCCGTCGTCTGTTCTGCGGCGGGGGGAGATCCTGCTGGTCGTCCTCGTCGCCCAGGCGGGGGTGGGCTACATCCAGTACTTCACCGGCGTGCCCGCCCTGCTCGTCGGCATCCACGTGGCCGGCGCGGTGGCGGTGGTGCTGGCCGTGCTCTCGTTCAACCTGGGCCTGCGCACCCGGCTGCCGGGCGGCGAGGCGCCGGCCCCACCGGGGGAGGACGCCGCCGCCACGCCGGCGGAGGACGGGGCGGTGGGGGCGCTGTCGGGGTCATGAGCACCGCGCCGGTCGAAGTCGAGCGGCCCGAGGTGGTCGACGTCGTCGACGTCGACCGTCCCTGGAAGGTGATCGTCTGGAACGACCCGATCAACTTGATGTCCTACGTGACCTTCGTCCTGCAGAAGCTGTTCGGCTACACCAAGGACAAGGCGCACAAGCTCATGCTGGACGTCCATTACAAGGGCAAGGCGGTGGTGTCCAGCGGTCCTCGGGAGAAGGCCGAGCTGGACGTGTTCCGCCTCCACGACTGCGGCCTGTGGGCGACCATGGAGCAGGACGGGACCTGAGGGTGTTCCTCAATCGCGTCGTGCGGCGCACGCGGCACGGGCGCTACCAGATCAACCTCGGGCCCGACGAGCGAACGATGCTGCGCACCCTTCCCGCCGACCTGCGGGAGCGGCTGGCCGATCCCGACGACCCCGGGCTGCGCCGGCTGTTCCCCCCCGCCTACGGATCCGACGAGCAGCGGGCCGCCGAGTACCGCCGGCTCATGCAGGACGATCTGGTGGAGCGCCATCGCCAGTCCCTCGACGTGCTCGAGGCCACCGCCGACGCCACCGATCTGTCCGAGGAGGACATGCTCGCCTGGCTCAACGCCCTCAACCAGATCCGGCTGGTGCTCGGCACCCGTCTCGACGTGAGCGAGGAGGACGACCCGGGCGCCGACCCCCGCAGCCCCGAGGAGGCCGTCTACCACTTCCTCGGCGCCCTCCAGGAGCTGGTGGTCGAGGCCCTCAGCCGCTGAGCGGACGCCGGCGCCGGCGCCGGCGGACGCCGGGCGGCGGGGGTCGCTTGTGGCCGTTCCGTCCGGTTGGCGCCGTGGCGTGGCCTCGGCGGCCGAAGGGGTGGAACAACCGGGCCACGTTCGGGGCAGGAGCGAGACAAAACGGCCACGGCGGTGCTCGCTCGCAGCCTGACCGGGTAGGGCGCAGCCATGGACGTCGCCGCGGCACTCCCCTTTCTGACCGAGAACCACCGCTCCGTGCTCGTCACCCGGCGGGCGTCGGGAGGGGTGCAGACCTCGCCCGTGGTCCACGCGGTGGACGACCGCGGGCGGCTGCTGCTCTCCAGCCGGGAGCCGGCGTACAAGGTTCGCAACCTCCGGCGGGATCCGAGGGCGGTTCTGTGCGTCATCCCCGACGGGTTCTTCGGCGAATGGAAGCAGGTCGACGCCACCGCCACGGTCGTGTCGCTGCCCGATGCCATGGACGGCCTGGTCGACTACTACCGGCGCCTCTCCGGCGAACATCCCGACTGGGACGACTACCGCGCCGCCATGGTCCGCGACCAGCGCTGCCTCGTCGTCCTCGACGTCGACCGGGTCGGCCCCGACCGCGCCGGCTGAAAAACCGCCCGCGGTACGCTCGACTGCCCCGCCCCCATCGTCTAGCGGCCTAGGACACCGCCCTTTCAAGGCGGCAGCACGGGTTCGAATCCCGTTGGGGGTGCTCGGCGGAACGTTTCTACAGGGTCGAGGCTCGCTGGGCAGCCATGGCCCGGAATCCGGAATCCGAGACCGTCCACGGGTACGGGTGCCCGGCCCAGTTGCCCTCAGAACTTTCCAGCCAGGTATCGACACCACCTCGATCGCCGACCGTCGCAGCTGCGTAGGCGGCTGGCGCCTCCGTGTCGTGAAGCGGACAGCTGATATCGGGGTAGTCGGGGGTCGTCGCGGTCCAACCGCTGTCTGCCATCTTGTATGCCGCCCACGTCGCCTGCTGCTGCGACGTTGGGCCGACCTGAGTCCAGACCGTCCACAACTGAGCGGCTGCGTCCGGGTAGCAAACCGACCACGAGGTCTGGGTCACGTGCGACGCCCACCCGTACATGGGCGTCGCTCCAGGAGCCTGATCGACGTCGGCAAACATCGAGTTTTGAATTCCGTTGGCGATGGTGGTTACGTAGTTTTGCCAGTAGCTGGCGGCGGCAGCGTTGTCGAACACGTTCTCGAGAAGCCAGACGTAGTCCTTGAGGCCCTGATAGACCTCGGTGTTGTCCATCAGGTACTGGCCGTGGTAGTCGGCCGTGGCCCAGGTGAGCCCGTTCGGCATCAAGGTCGAGACGGCGACCTGCGCCTCTTGGCCGAGCCGTTGAGAGACATCGATCGAGCGAAACCAAGGCCAGTCTCCCGTGTCCGCCACCGCGTACGCCTTCATCGCCGATAACCAGGTGGCGGCGTATGCGTCTGTCGAGTCGTAGAAGGGGTGACCGTTCTGGGTGACGACGCTCAGAGTGCACGTTGTCGTGTTCGCCGTGTAGTCGTAGACGGTCCCGTTGAGCCCGTCGTAATCCGGCCAGTTGGCATGGTTCATGTACCAGCTCAACCAGTCCTTGGCCAAGGGGAGGTAGGAGCCGCCGGCGGCGATGAGTGCGCGAGCCCCGTAGTTGGCCCGATATGGAGAGATGTAGAGGGAAGTCGCGTTGCTCTGCGTCATGGCGTTGAGGGTGATGGCCGCGTAGGCGGGGGTCCCCTGGCAGGTGTGGATCTGTGCCGAGGCCACGTATTGGGCCTCGCTCTGAATGATCTGCTGGTAATCAGGGCTACCGGCGGACGGAGTGGCGGCCGCAGCCAGAACGGGGTGCGACTGAGTCGTCGCCAATAGGGACGCCAAGGCCACACCGACGCTCAGGACGATTGCGCCCAATCTGCCATGAGAAAAATCGGTCCTCATTCGGCAACCCGCCATTTCTGAAATCGATCTCGCCCCTGGGGGCGACGTGACCTCCTCGTGAGGTGCAGGCTAGGCGAGCAGAGCATCACCGGTCTCGACTGCCGCGACCGTACGGGCGAGCGCGGAGAGCATGTACCGTCGCCACAACGGGGCCAGAGCCAGGCGGATCAGGGCATGACGGCCGGGGCGCGGCCTTGAACTCGTAGGTCCAGCGGATGAGCGTGCCCTCGCCGTCGGGCGTGAAGGTCCACTCTCCACGGACGCCTCGGACGAGTTGTCCCAGTGCGTTGGTGAAGCCGCTCAGCTCGTAGGCGAAGCTGTGGCCGGCGGTGTACTCGGTCAGGGTCTCGGTGGCCGTCGAGCCGTCAGTCAGACCCGGATTGCGGGACGCGCCGACGTGGTCCCACGGGCCGGTCTGGTTGCTCACGCTCCGAACGCCGGGGAACGGCCCCCAGCGACGGAACACCACAGACAAGTCGATCGGCACCACCATCCCGAAGGTCGCGGCGGGATCGACCGTCGTGCGAGCCTGCACGGTGACGGGCACGGTTCGGTCGGAACGGGAGATCAGCGGCATCCGTCTACGACACCCACGGAGTCGACCGCTACCGGAGCGCGGCGGCTACCCCGCCGTTTCCCGTTCGAGGCGCTGCTTCAGGGTGGCAAGGCTGGCCGGTATCTCCTTGCGGGCGCCTGGCCGGACGACGAGCGGGACGAGGAGCGTGCCGATGCCGTAGCCCTCGAACTCGATGGCGATCGTCAGGCGGGACCGCTCATCGGTGACCGGGTCCACGGTGACGTCGACGGTCGCCCGAATCGGGCCATCGATCCCCCGGACTCCCCAAGTACGGGGCGGGTTGACATGCGTTACCTCGGAGGTGACCTTCCGGTTGGCGAAGCCGATACGACGGGTGGTGACGCATTTCGTTCCGACCCTCGGGGTGCCCACCTCGTCCAGGTGACCGTCGAGGACGTCCTTCTGCCACTCGGAGAAGCGAGCGGGGTCGGTGGCGTAGGCGTAGACGTCCTCTGCCGGCCGGTTGACCTCGACGCTCCCCGTAGTCGGCGGCATGCAGCTCCCCTCCGTGTCCGGCGATCAAATGGTAGGCCTCGAGCGTGGTGTGTGATCATCTCCCTGGAATCGAGGAGGCAGTTTGATGAAGACGATCGGCAACATCCTGTGGCTCATACTCGTCGGCTGGCATACGGCCCTCGAGTGGCTGCTCTTCGGCCTGCTGCTGTGCCTTCCGATCATCACCATCCCCTTTGCGGTGCAGTGCTTCAAGTTCGCCGGCTTCTCGCTCTGGCCGTTTGGTCGGATTGCGGTGCGAAGCCCCGACGCGCGGGGTGCCAGCCTGCTCGGCAACATCCTGTGGTTCCTCCCCGGCCTGGTGCTGGCGGTCGGCTACTTCATCAGTGGCGCCGTTCTCTGCATCACCATCATCGGGATCCCGTTCGGCATCCAGGCGTTCAAGCTGGGCACCCTGGCCCTCGCCCCGTTCGGCCGGGTGATCGTCCCCGAGCGGGAGGCGACGATCCAGTGATCCCGGACGGCGAGCGGCCCGCGTGCGGCGAACGGGCGTCGTTGCCATGGCTGCCGCCGCCCTACTGGCCCCGTTGGCGTGCGGCAGCTCGAGCCCCGCCCACCCCGCCGCCGGGCCCCGCACGCCGCCCATCAGCCACGTGTGGGTCATCCAACTGGAGAACCAGGGTTACGCCGCCACCTTCGGCAACCCGTCGGCCGCTCCCTACCTGGCCCAGACCCTGCCCGCCAAGGGGGCGCTCCTCACCCAGTACTACGCCACCGGCCACGCCAGCAACGACAACTACGTGTCCCAGGCCAGCGGCCAGGCCCCCAATCCGCAGAACCAGGCGGACTGCGGCGTGTTCAGCAACTTCCTCCCATCGTCGGCGAAGCCGGCCGTCGACGGGCAGGTGGTCGGCAAGGGCTGCGTCTTCCCGACCTCGGTGGCCACCCTGGGCAACCAGCTGAGCGAGACCGGGCCGGAGCTGGAAGGCCTACGAGCAGGACATGGGCAACGATCCAGACCCGCGACATGACCGACGCCACCCCGGCGGGTCCCGCCTGCGGGCATCCGGCGCTCGATCAGCCCGACCACACCGAGGTGGCGACGGCCAACGACCAGTACGCCACCCGCCACGACCCGTTCGTGTACTTCCACTCGGTCATCGACAACCGGGCCTACTGCGACGCCCATGTGGTCTCGTTCCAGCCGCTGGCCGCGGACCTGGCGACCACCGCCTCGACCCCCTCGTTCTCGTACCTCACCCCGAACCTGTGCAACGACGGGCACGATCCCCATTGCGCCGACGGGCAGAGTGGCGGCCTGCCGCGCGTCGACGCCTTCCTGTCCATGGTGGTGCCCCAGATCATGGCGTCGCCGGCCTACAAGGCAGGCGGGATGATCGTGGTCACCTTCGACGAGGCCGACACCTCCGACGCGTCCGCCTGCTGCGGCGAGGGAACCGACGCCGCCTCCCATCCGAACACCCCGCAGCCGGGCCTCACCGGACCGGGGGGTGGCCGGATCGGGGCGGTGGTGCTCTCACCGTTCGTCCGCCCGGGTACGGTCAGCAACGTCCCTTACAACCACTACTCCTTGCTCCGGACCCTCGAGGACCTCTTCGGGCTGCCCCACCTGGGCAACGCCGGCCAGGCCGGCGTGACCTCCTTCGGCCCCGACGTCTACACCCGATGACCGACCGGCGCATCACCCGTCGCGCCGTGCTGGGTGGCGGTCTGGTCGCCGGGGCGGCACTGGCCACCGGGGGATCCTGGGGGTGCGGCTCGTCGGCACCGGCCCCGGCACCGCCGCGGGCGGCGGGATCGCGGCCCGATCCCCGGTTCCCGGCCGGGACAGACCGGCTGCCCCAGATCGACCACATCGTGGTCCTCATGATGGAGAACCACTCGTACGACAACTACTTCGGACTCCTCGGACGAAAGGGGGCCGACGGCTTCACCGTCGGCACCGACGGCCTGCCCACCAACAGCAACCCGACCGCCGGCGGCACCACCCAGCACGCTTTCCACATGCCGACCACGTGCCAGCTGCAGAAGCAGCCCAGCCAGGACTGGACCGCCAGCCACACCCAGTACAACGGCGGCCGCAACGACGGTTTCGTGCGCAGCGCCAGCGGCCCGGTGGCCATGGGCTACTGGACCCAGGCCGACCTGCCCTTCTACCACGGCTTGGCCCGGACCTTCCCGGTGTGCGACCGGTGGTTCTGCTCGGTCCTGGCCCAGACCTACCCCAACCGGCGCTACCTGCTGGCGGGCACCTCGCTCGGCCAGGTGAGCGACAACGGGGACAAGACGCCATTCCCGCGAGGGACCATCATGGACATGCTCGATGCCCACGGCGTCAGCTGGAAGAACTACTTCAGCGACGTGGGCAGCATGCTGCTCATCCCCGGGGTGGCCGCGAACCCGGCCAACGGGGCCAGGATCGTACCCATCGACCACTTTTTCGCCGACGCCAAGGCCGGCACCCTTCCCGGGTTCTCGCTCGTCGACCCCCGCTTCAGCACCGACCACGTCGGAACCACCGTGGTGCAGGGGACCTCCGAGGAGAACCCGCAGAACGTCGCCGAGGGCGAGGCGTTCGCCGCCTCCGTCATCAACGCGGTGATGGCCGGGGCGGCATGGCCCAAGACGCTGCTCGTCTACGTCTACGACGAGCACGGGGGGTACTACGACCATGTCCCGCCGCCGGCCGCCGTGCCGCCCGACGACGTCCCGCCCGAAGTGCCCCCCGGCCAGCAGTTCGAGGGCTTCGGACGCTACGGCTTCCGGGTGCCGGCGGTGGTCGCCTCCCCTTACGCCCGGCCCAACTACGTCTCCCACGTCGTCCACGACCACACGTCGGTCCTCAAGCTGGTCGAGACCAAGTGGAACCTGCCCGCGTTGACCCGCCGGGACGCCAACGCCGACAACCTCCTCGACTGTGTCGACCTGAGCGCCCCGCCCGCCTTTCTGCACCCCCCGGCGCTTCCCGCCCCGGGCGTGATCCAGACCAACGGGGCCGACCGGGCCTGCTCGGTGCACGGGCCGGGGACGATTCCTCCGCCGGCGTCCATCAGCCGTTGACGGACCCAAGGATCGGGTAGTTTCCCCGCAGCATGGGGTTACGTCGACGGATCGGCATGGTTGTGGTTGTCGGAGCGTTCATGCTCGGCTTGCTCACGGCCGGCGCGCCGGCAGGCGCGGCGACTCCCGGCTACCCGGTCGGCAACGCGGCCACGGGGTACGCCGCCTTGCTCCTGGCGCCCACGTCCGACCCGCCCGGCGTCAACGTGGCCGGGTGCCGACCCGGCCCGGCCCACCCCTACCCCGTCATCCTCCTGCCCGGAACCCTCTACACCGTCACCGACACGTGGCAGGCCCTCGGTCCGCTCCTCGCCAACGCCGGCTACTGCGTCTACGGCCTCAACTACGGGCAGACTTTCGAGACCGTGCTCAGCGGCGGCCGCATCTCGTCGGTCGGCGACATCCCCACGTCGGCCCGCCAGCTGGGCGATTTCGTGTCCCGGGTCCGCAGCCAGACGGGAGCCCCCCAGGTCGACCTGGTGGGCTGGTCCCAGGGCGGCATGATGCCCCGCTGGTACATGGACCAGGACGGCGGCGCTCCGTTCGTGCACGCCCTCGTCGGCCTGGCGCCCTCCAACCACGGCACCACGGTCGACGGTCTCTCGTCGCTGCTGACGGCGACCACCGCGCTCGGCCTGCCCGCCGTCACCAGTCTGATCGGCTGTCCGGCGTGCACCCAGCAGCTCGTGGGCTCGTCGTTTCTCGCCGCCCTCAACCGCGGCGGCGACGCCACCCCGGGGGTGCAGGAAACGGTGATCGAGACGGCGTACGACCAGGTCGTCACGCCGTACCAGTCCGCCTTCCTCGCCGGGGCGGACAACATCACCTTGCAACAGCAGTGCCCGCTCGACTTCACCGACCACCTCGGCATCCCCTACGACAGCGCCGCCCTGCAGGACGTGCTCAACGCGCTCGGGCCCGACGACCCTGGCTTCCAGCCCGAGTGTTCCCTCGCCCTGCCCCTGATCGGCTCGGGCGACGCCTGACCCCAGCCGCGGACAAGCTACCGTCCGGCCATCGTCGGTCAGCCCACTCTCGGCACGGTCACGCGCCCCGATCCCCGGACCAGCCCCGGCGCCGGCCTGGCCCGGCGCGCCCTCGAGGTCCTCACCAGGCCCTCCGTAGCCGTCGGCCTGTGCCTGGTGGTCGGTGTCGGCCACGCCCTCCTGGTCGCCCCGCACTACCACGTGGGCTCTTTCGACGACGACGCCGCCTCGCTGGTGATGGCCAAGGGGATCGTCGGCGGCACCGGCCTCTCTGGGTACCTCCCCACCAACATCGCCCTGGTCAACGCCTACCCGCCCGGGTTCGCCTACCTGATCTCCCCGTTGGTGGCGCTGTTCGGGACTTCCACTTTCGCGCCCGAACGGCTCCTGGCCCTCGTCACCTTCGCGGCGATCTTCCCCCTCACCTGGACCCTGCTCCGGAGGCGAGGCTTTTCCCCACCCTTCTGCCTCGTCGTCCTCGCGCTGTTGGCGCTGGACCCGGTCCTCGCCACCTACGCCACCATGGTCATGGCCGAGACGACCTTCGTCGTCGTGTTCCTCTGCCTCCTGCTCGTCGGCGAGCGGTGGCTGGCCGGGCGGCGAGCCGTCACCTGGTCGGGCGCCGGCACCGTGCTGCTCCTCGCGGCCACCGTGTGGCTCAAGGAAGCCGCCGTGGTCATGATCCTCGCCGCCGTCGTCCTGCTCCTGTGGCGGCGACAGCTCGCCAAGACCGTCTTTCTTCTGGTGGCGACGCTCGCCCTCGTCTCACCCATCGCCATCGCCCGGTGGATGACCTCGACACCGCTCGCCGGCGCCCGCTATTCGAGCGAGATCTCCGGCTACTACCAGGGTGGGTTGCTCCACCGCCTCTTGGTGGTCGTCCCCAAGGGGGTGGGCAGTCTGCTCTTCGACGCCTTCCCGTCCGCCATTCTCCCCACCGATTCGCCGCTCTCGGACCATCTGGCCGTGTTCGTCGTCTTCCGCGGTCTGGCGTGTGCGCTGGTGGCCGTATTCGTGACCGTCGGTGCGGTGACGTGGGCCCGGCGTTACGGCGCCGATCTCGCTCTCTTCCTCGTCGCCGGCTATGTGATCGAGGTGGTGTTCTACAACTTCGTGATCGAGCGCCGCATCGTGTTGGTGCTTCCCGTCGCTGCGGCTTGGACGGTGCTCGGCGGCGCCGTCTCCGTTCGCTGGCTGCTCGACCGGACGCGACGACGACAGCCGGCGTCCTTGCCGCGGCTGCGCCAGGGTTTGGTCGTCGCCGGCGTGGTTGTCGTCGCGCTCCCCCTGCTCATCCAGTTCCGCACCGACTATCTGTTTCGTTCGTCCCAACAGAGCTCCCGACCCGACGGGTCGCCCTACATGAAGTTCCTCGCCCGCCTCGGTACGCCGGCCAGCCATATCGAGACCGACTACATGTGGACGACGATGCTCTTCACCGGCCACACGACCGGCTTGGCCGCCTTTCCGGCCACGAAGCGCCAGTGCACCAACCAGGTGGCGACCAGCGAGCTGGCGAGCGACGACGCGTCGTTCCTGCTGGTCGCGGCCATCGACGACGTCGACGTCCTCGACAGCCCCTGCCTCCTCCACCTGGCCTCGACCGAGCCGTGGGCGGTGCGCCTGGAGCACACCCCCCACGATTCGGCCACCGTCTTCGAGCTCATCGGCCCGGGAACCGGACATCCCGACCTCGAGAACCTGCTGACCGCCGGCGCCGGTCGGCGGGGGCCGGCGGCGGCTGGCGGTCCGGGGCCGGGTGGGGGCCGGGCGCCGTCGGCGCCGGCGGCGGTCGGCTTGGCGGCCGGTTCGTCCGACGGTTCCGGCACGGTCACGCCGGTCGACGGAACCGCCACCGTCGAATGGCCGCTGCCCACCTCGGCATCGGTCACCCAGGTGAGCCTGGGGACCGCGTACGCGTCAGCCGGGCCGACCGGCGCCGTCACCGTCCAGCTCCGCGAGACCGACGGGCGGTGGCACACGATCGCTTCCGCCCCCGGAGCGGTCGGTGGCGAGGGAACGCCGCTGCTGGCCACCCCGCCGGGCCCGACGCACGCCAGCGCCGTTCGGGTGACCGTCGCCACCAGCTCGACCGGACGCGGTGCAGGTCTCCGACCTGGCCGCGCTGGGCAGGCGATGAGCACCAGGCGATCAGCAGCGTGCGCCGGGCCCGCCCGGCGGCGGCGCGGGCCCAGGGCGGCGGGGCCGGGGGCTCCTATAGTGTGTTTTCCCGCCGCCCTCACCGGGCGGATGTAGGGACCTGTGGTGCAGTTTGGAGTGCACGCCGGCCTGTCAAGCCGGAGGACGCGGGTTCAAATCCCGTCAGGTCCGCGGTCGGATAGCTCAGTTGGTAGAGCGCGCGCCTGAAAAGCGCGAGGTCGTCGGATCGATGCCGACTCCGACCACCAAGAAAGGTCTTGCTCAGCGGGCGTTTTCGCCTCGGCCGGGGGGCTGGCTCAGCGGCGCACCAGGTCATCCGTGCCACACACGTGCCACACCGGGACCGGAACCATGACGGGAACCGGCGTCGCGTCGCGCCAAAGCGGGTCCGGCTGGCCCGAGTGGGGGCCGCCCCGCCCGAGGTGGCTCCCGACGACGTGGCTCCCGACGACGTGGCCGAGCTTCCCAACCTCGGCAGCCGCTTCGACGACGAACTGGTATGGCGTTCGCGGGTCGCCGACCTGGGAAGATGACCATCGAGCTGGTCCCCCCGGCATCCCTACGAATCAGCGTCAGCGGCCGGTTCCTGCTGGACGGCGTCCCATCGTGCGCTGACCGGTCGGCGGGGGCAGTTGACTATCCGTGAGAAGGTGAGGGCGTCAGATCCTGCCAGCGAGGCTCGGCCCCGGCCGATTGGATGCTGATCGACACGGGTGCGGGGCACCGCTCGACGCCCGGCTCCTGCTCGAAACCGGCGACGGCGCGCTGATCGGCGTGCGGTACACCGGTTGCGGCGCGCCGGCCGCTCCGGAGCCCTCGGCCTTCGCTGTCGCCTGTCGCGTCATCGATGAGGGCGGCCCAAGGCTGACGGGGGACGGAACCCGGCTTGTCAGTGGCCCACGTCCGCAGGGCGGACAGCGCTCAGCTTGCGATGGTCCCACGACAGGATCCGTTCGGCTTGGACCACCACCAGCACCCGCTGTGGTGCCAGCGCGGCGGCCGCCGCTCGGGCTTCGTCGCTCAGCGGTACCGGCTGGTAGCGGGCGAACAGCAACTCCCCGGCCTGACGGGAAACCTCGGGGTCGTCGAACAGTTCGGCGCGGCCGCGCAGCTGCACGGCCCGGAATTCCTCGAAGCCATCCCCTGCCTCCACCAGACAGGTAATGGCCGGGTCGCGCCGTAGGTTGCGGATCTTCCTGGACGCCGGGTCGGTCCACAACGCGAGGTGCCGGTCCCAGAAGAGGTAGGACATGGGAACCAGGTCGATCTGCCCGCTGGCGTCCAGCGTGGCGACCTGGACCCGCCGCTCCTCGGCCAGGAACGCGTCCACCTCGTCGCTCGTCATGCGCAGTGCGCCGCGGCCTTCCTCGCTCATCACAGCTAGGCTGGTCGAGCGTCGCGCCCGTGTCAAAGGGCCCGTGTCCAAAGGGGAGCCATGACGAGAGAGAACGGCGAGTTCCGGCTACGTGGCATCAACCACTTGGCGCTGGTGTGCCGGGACATGGAGCGGACGGTCGATTTCTACACCAACGTCCTGGGCATGCCCCTCACCAAGACCATCGAACTACCGGACGGTATGGGACAGCATTTCTTCTTCGATATTGGCAACGGCGATTCGCTGGCGTTCTTCTGGTTCCCCCACGCACCGGAACCGGCGGTGGGGGTCGCATCACCTGCCGCCCTGCCCGGACGGGGTGAGATCCGGACCGCTATTGCGTCGATGAACCACGTGGCCTTCGACGTATCGCCAGAGGACATCGAGGCCTACCGGGAGAAGCTGGTCGCCAAGGGCGTCGACGTGGGTGAGATCCTCAACCACGACGACAGCGAGTTCGGCGTCACCCAGGAACTGCACGACGGGGTGTTCGTGCGGTCCATCTACTTCATGGACCCCGACGGCATCCTGCTCGAGTTCGCGGCGTGGACCCGGGACCTGACCAAGGACGACGTCCGCCACGCACCCGCCCGAGCGCTCGCCCGCACGCCGGCGTAAGGCCCCCGTATAGCCGGCAGGCCGGGATCGACCGGCGTTCAAGGATGTTCGCTTACTGGCGACAGGGTTGGCCCCATGCCACCGGCAGAACCAGCCGCCCGGGGTGATCCCTGTGAGCGTGGAAGCGCTCAGCGCGCATCGGCAGCGGACCGAGAGCCAGCAGTGCCATTGATGGAAACGACTGGTGCCAGCCCGGCGTCAGCGGTCATAGCGCCGGGTTCCTTTCTGTTGTGGTCGCTGGTGGGCCCAGGCCATGGATGCGAGACCGCTTGGACGACGCGGAGCTGCCCGCTGGCGAGGCCCTGGGTGAGGTTCGTTGCCTTCTCGGCGAAGCCGTCGACGAACGCGTGGAGTCCTAACGGTCCGGGCGGGACCGAGAGGACCGCCTCCATGAGGGTCGCAGCCTCCTCGGTGAGGTCGTTCCAATGAACGATCTCGAAACCTGCCTCCTCGACGGCCGCTTGTAACTGGGCGGAGGAGACGAGATGGCTGCGCTCGGGGTGATCGGCCCACGGGAGCGGGTACCGCAGCTGACCGGGCGTGCTAGCAACTACGTCCCACATGGCCAGGCGTCCGTCTGAGACAAGCACTCGGCGCGCCTCGTCATAGATGCTGGATTTGTCGGCCACGTTCATCTGGACGTGTTGGCTGAGGACCACATCGAACGTCGCGTCGGCGAAGGGCAGGTCGGTGACGTCGCCTTGGTAGACGGCGATCCTGTCATCGAGGTCGACCAGACGATTCAGCCAGCGTGCGGTTTGGCAGTACTCCTCGGTCAGGTCGATGGCGGCCACGTTGCAGTGGCGTTGGTCGGCGATGAAGCGGGCTGTCCCGCCGATGCCACTGCCGGCGTCGAGCACGTAGTCGTGGTCGGTGACGCGGGCGAGGTCGGCGAGTTGGCTGGTTGCGATTCGACCCATCGTGTGGAAGTCCTCAAGGGGGCCAAGGTCGGCGGGTTCGAGGTGACGGGAATCCAATCCGGCCGCGACGAGAGCCTGTTCGATGTTGTGGCGGGACAGCCCGTTCGTGTACTGCTGCTCGATGGTGTTGCCCATGTGTGACACGTCCTTTTGCTGTCGTGGGTAGAGCTGGGAGGTGGCCGTGGATGAGGCCGTCTCAGTCGGGCACGAGGTCGACGAGCGGCACTGGGTCGGCTGGGACAGCCGGAGGTTGGCGGTCGTCGCGTGGTCGGGCCGGCAAGAGAGCGGCGGCCAGGACTGCGCCGGCGAGTGCAACACCGGCGGCGACCCGTGACCCGCCCGCGAAGCTGTGCATGAACGCACCGGTTGCCGTGCTCGTCAGGTTTCCCGCCGCTTGGACCAGTCCCTGGTGGGTGAGGACGTGTCCGGCGACTGCGGCCCCGCCGACCGAGCTATCGGCGCCGCGGATGGCCGCTTGGGGCAAGCCCGGCGGGATGGTCGCGTCGAGACGGCTGTGGTAGAGCGACGCGGCCACACTGCCAATCACGGCCACACCGAGCGTGCCCCCGAACAGGCGGGTGGCATCGTTGACAGCAGAGCCAACACCGGCCTTTGCCTCGGAGACCGCGCCCATGATCGCTTCGGTGGCGGGCGCGCTGGTCAATCCCATGCCGGAGCCGAGAAGGATCATCTGGCCGACGATGGAAAGGTACGAGCTCGTCCCGGTATTCAGCGACGCCCACAGCAAGCCGCCGGCAAAGACGGCCAGTCCTGAGCTGACGACGACCTTGTTCCCGATACGCACGGCGAGTTTCGTGCCTATGACCGACGTGGCGGCCACCGACACCGCCACCGGTAGCAGCCGGATGCCCGTGCCCAGCGGCGAGTAGGACCTGATGAACTGGAAGTATTGGGTGACCAGGAAGATGAAACCCTGAAGGGCGAAGAAGGAGATGGCGACGGATCCGCTGGCAGCGGTGAAGCGGGCGTTGCGAAACAACCTGACATCGAGCATCGGGTGCGCACGGTGCCGCTCGACGGCGAACAGCGCCACCAGAAGGACGAAGCCGGCGGTGATGGCAGCGATCGTGGCCGCCGACCCCCACCCCCACGCGGGCGCTTGGATCACCCCGAAAACGAGGACGGCCATGCCGGCCGATGACATGACCAGTCCGAGCCAGTCCAACGAGGGAGTGCTCGGGTCCTTCGAGGTGGGCACGACCAGGATCACCATGACTGTCACGACCGCGGCGGCCCCGGCCAGGAAGACGAAGATGCTTCCCCACCACATGCGCTCGAGTAACCAGCCCCCGACGATCGGCCCGGTGGCGATGCCGACGCCGGTCGTGGCACCCCACAGCCCGATCGCCATCGCACGTTCGCCCCGTTCGGTGAAGATGTTGACCAGCAGGGACAGCGTGGCCGGGAACATGAGCGCCGCGCCCAAACCCATGGCGGCGCGTGCCGCGATCAGCTCGCTGGTCGTCGTGGTGAATCCCCCGACCAAGCTGGAGCCAGCGAACAGGGCCAAGCCGACCATGAGGGTGCCCTTCCGTCCCTGGCGATCCCCGATGCTTCCCGCGGCGAGAATCAGTGCCGCGAAGACGAGGCTGTAGGAATCAACCACCCATTGCAGCTGCGTGGTGGATGCGCCGAGGCTGCGTACGAGCGTGGGCAGCGCCACATTCACGATGGTCACGTCCACGCTGATCAGGAAGGCGGCTAGGCACAAGGC
Source organism: uncultured Actinomycetota bacterium (assembly GCA_963757175.1). Classification (GTDB taxonomy): domain Bacteria; phylum Actinomycetota; class Acidimicrobiia; order Acidimicrobiales; family Palsa-688; genus CAVWQR01. Next base: position 460,365 of record CAVWQR010000001.1, read on the forward strand.
GGTGAGAGAGAGGCCCTTGGAGCGCATGCTTGTTTTTCTACAGTAGATAACTAGAGTTTGTCAAGTGAACATGTCCCAACATCTCAAGCAGCGGTGCTACAATCGGCGCGTGCGCTCGTACGGGCAGTACTGCGGCCTGGCCAAGGCTCTCGACGTGATCGGCGATCGCTGGACCCTGCTCGTGGTGCGGGAGCTGCTCGTTCGACCCTGCCGCTACGGAGAGCTGCAAGACAGCCTCCCCGGCGTCGCCAGCAACCTCCTTGCCGAGCGGTTACGCCATCTCGAGGAGGTCGGGGTGCTGGCCCGAGAGGACGGGTGCTACTTCCTCACGCAATGGGGGCAATACCTCGCCGAGCCGGTAGCCAGCCTGATCCGATGGGCGGCGCCGCTGATGAGAACCCGCGGAGACGAGGATGCGTTCCAGAGCCAGTGGTTCTGCGGAGCGGTCGAGACGATCTTCGGCGGCGAGAACCCCGACCGGCCCCGATTCGTCGCCGAGCTGCGCACCGGAACTGCGGCGATCACGATGGAGTCGCTTGGCGGACGGGTGTACCCCCGGCTCGGGCCCGCCGCCGCACCGGACCTCGTCTTGACAGGGCCGCCAGACGCCATCATCGGGGTGCTGTCCGGACGCCTCGACCGCACCGCTGCGGAGGCGTCAGGCGTCAGCGTGCTCGGCGACCTCGAACCGTTGAACAGCCTGCGACGAACCGACTGGCTTCTCGGCCCCGAGGCCGTGGCCCAGGCCCGAACCGATAGTCCAAACGAGCCAAGCAGGCCCGGCATCCGCCCGTCGAAGCCGGGGTCTCGTCGGGGCGGGAGGTGACCGATTGACGCTTCGCCGGCCACCGGAGGATCGGCCTGCGGTGACCCGCCTGGGGCACTCGTGGCCGGAGCCTGGTCGGAGGGTGCCCTGTACCCGCTGGGGGGATGATGAACGAGTTTGTTTGGTCTTCGCCGACACGTTCCCGGGTCTCGGGTTCTCGCGGCCGTTCCTGATGGGCTCGCCAGCCACATAACTAAGCTCTCGGCCGTGCTCGCCAGGCGAGGGCGGCTTGTCGCTCCTATCGCGCTCCTCTCGCTCGTGGCGATGGTCATGGGCGCCTGCGGTAGCTCGGGATCCACGGCCCAGGCCAAAGCCCTGCCTCCTGATCCCGGTGCCGCCCTGCAACAGGGATACCTCCGAGGCTCGCTGACCCCCGGCACGCCCCAGTCGCCGGTGATGGCGGTGGTGGGCGACGGGTTCTCCTTCGGGTTGGGCGAGGACCTGAAAACCGCGCTCCCCGAGTCGCTCGGCTCCTACCTCGGCGTGCGGGTGGCGGTGAGCTCGGCCAGCGGGGCGGGCTACCTCCAGGCGGGCGAGGGCGGCGCCGGGCCCTATTCCAGGCTCGTGGCGAACCTCGACCTCCCGCAGCTCAAGCCCTCGGTCGTGCTCCTCCAGGGTTGCTTCAGCGACGTCGGCAGCAGCCCAGCTGCGGAGTCGGCCGCGGTCACCGCGCTGGTCCAGACCGTCCGCCACCAGGCGCCCCAGGCCAAGCTGGTGGTCGTCGGGTCCGTCAACTCGGGTCGGACCAGCATGCGGACCCAGGCCGTGCTCGCCCTGGACCACGCCGTGCTCGATTCGGCCCGTCGGGCAGACCCGCGCGCCGTGACCATCGATCCGAGCACCGAGGGCTGGCAGTTCCCCCGCGCCGCGGACGACCTGCACCCGACCACGGTCGGCTACCGCGTGCTCGCGGCGGACTTCGCCCAGGCGCTGGCGGCCACCGGGGTCGTCCCCAGCTCGCAGGTCCACATCCCACCGTCCGTCCTGCTGGCCCCGCGCAATGTTCCGCCCGCCAACACCCTCCCACCTCCCGCACCGGCGACCGCCCCGCTGGTGGTGGTGATCGGCGCGTCCTTCGCCGCCGGGGTGGGCGTCAACCGCCAGCCCGAGGACGCATGGCCGGCCATCCTCGCCCGCCTCATCGGCTACCGGGTGAAGGTCTTCGCCGACCCCGGAGCGGGCTTCGTCAACAAGGGCGACGGGGCGTTGGGACCGTTCTCGAAGCTCCTGGCCCAGGCGAACCTGGCGACGCTCGACCCCGCGCTGGTCATCGTCCAAGGGGGCCACAACGACGCCAACGTGAACTCTGCTACGGAGCGCGCCGCAGTCGTCTCACTGTTCGCCTCCATTCGCCGGGAGGCCCCGAGGGCGCGAGTCGGATTGCTCGGGTTCTTCGCCCACCAGCTCCCGCTTTCCGTGCCTGCCGACCTCCGGGTCATCGACCAGGAGATCGTGTCGGCCGCCCGGTCGGCGGTGCCCAACCTCTTGGTCAGCGACCCGCTGGCGGCACGCGTGCTGTTCCCGCGGATCGGGGACAGCCTCCATCCCACGGCGGCGGGGCACACCTACATCGCGCTCCGTGTGGCGACCAGCCTGGTGCGCAACGGGGTGGTCCAGCCCCCGGGCTGAGCCCAACCTCCCGGCTACGACGACTGGTAGGACTCGGTCAGCCAGTCGCGGATGTCGTCGTCGATGTCCGATGGCTCGCGCACGTTCACCACGTGGTAGTAGCGACCGCCGTGGGGGATGACCTTGCGGGTGATTCTCGGGTGGGTCACCCGGCGGTCGAGGGAGAACGACAGCGCCACCCAGCGCCGCATCGGACGCAACGACGCGAACCTGCCGTTTCTCTTCAAGAAGATCCCGACGGAGACGGGCTCCACGTGCACGGGACCGAGGGAGCCGACGTGGTCCATCACCGCATCGAAGACGGCGCGCTCGTGGGCGGGGCCGGACTCGAAGTACTCGTCGACCGACATCGCCGGCGAGCACTCGTGGCTCTGGTGCTGGCGGGCGAAGCGGCGCTGACAGTCGGGGCACGTCCAGGCGGTCACGCGCGTCGAAGGTTACGTCACGCCCGCCGAGCCCGACGGGGCTTCCGGGGGTGGAAAAACCACACGCGGAACGTTCCGCGTGTGGAAACGCCGACCAGAGCTGACCTTTCTGCCCGCGGAAGCTTCCGCGTGCAGATTTTCCACCCGCGGAAGCGGCCCGGGTGGCCCCGGTGGCCCCGGTGGCCCCGGTGGCCCTGGCGGTGCGGCTCAGGTGGTGTAGTCGGCGTTGATGCGCACGTAGCCGTCGGAGAGGTCGCAGCCGTAGACCGTCGCTTCGCCGGCGCCGGCGTCGAGGTCGACGTTGATGTCGACGTGGTCGGCGGCCAGGATCTCGGACAGGCGCTGAAGCTGGGCGGGGCCGGCTGGCGTGGGGTAGCACTCGAGGTCGCCGAAGGCGATGCGGACCCGCTCCGGATCGATGTCTTCGTCGTCCTCGCACTTGCCGACGGCCATGGCTACCCGTCCCCAGTTGGGATCGGCGCCGTGCACGGCGGTCTTGACCAGCGGGGAGTTGAGCACCGCCTTGGCCACCCGTCGGGCCTGCTGCCGGTCCCGGGCGCGGCGCACGGTCACGGTGAGCAGCTTGGTCGCCCCTTCTCCATCGCGAGCCAGCTGCAGGGTCAGGTCCAGGCAGACCTCGCGCAACGCCACCGCCAGGCGGGCGCCGTCCACCCTGCCGGCCCGGCCGCTGGCGAACACCACCGCGGTGTCGGACGTCGACGTGTCGGTATCGATGCTCAGGCAGTTGAACGTGTCATCCACCGCCCGCCGCCACGACGATTCCAGCGTGACCCCGTCGACCTCGGCATCGGTGAAGGCGAAGGCGAGCATGGTGGCCATGTGCGGTTCGATCATGCCCACGCCCTTGGCCACGCCCACCACCCGCGCCGCCCCCACCCGGCGCTCGGCCGTCTTGGCGACCGTGTCGGTGGTCATCATGGCCCGGGCCACCGCGCCGGCGTCGGCATCGAAATCGGCCGGTCGCAATCCGGCAAAGTGGTCCCGGAGCTTGGTCATGGGATAGGGCCGGCCGATGACGCCGGTGCTGGCCACCAGCATCTCGTCGGCGGCGACCCCGCCCGCGATCGCGGCGCACGCCGCCAGCTCCTCGGCGTCGTCTCGGCCACGCCGGCCGTTGGCCACGTTGGCGTTGGTCGCCACCACCACCACGCCGCGCGCCGAACCGCGGCCGATGCGTTCCCGGCTGATCGTCACGCTGGGACCGACGAACCGGTTGCGGGTGAACAGGCCGGCCACCCGGCACGGCCCGTCGGCGACGACGAGGGCTACGTCGTCGCCGCCCTCGGGGCGCAGCCCCGCCCACCCCGCGCTGGCCCGGAAGCCGGCCGGCAGGTCCAGGCGTCGAGCCGGCGGCGAATCGGGGGCGGCGAGCGATGGGCCCGCCGGGGTCGACGGGGTCTCAGGGACGGAGGCCACGCCTCCATCCTCGCCGATGGCCGGCGGGCCGCCGAAACCCGCCGGGGCCGGCCGACGCCCGCCGGAGCGGTCAGAAGCGGCCGCTCTCCATCTGCTCGAGGCAGCGGCGGATCTCCGAAGCGCGGAAGCGACGATGGCCTCCGAGGGTTCGGATGGCCGCGATCTTCCCCGCCCGGGCCCACCGGGTGACGGTCTTGGGGTTCACTCGGAACAAAGCCGCCACCTCCGCGGGGGTCAGCAGCGCATCCGGAGGCGTATCGGGCATTGTGCGGCGTCCTTCCAGTTGTCCGTTTCCTGCCCACACGGTAAGAGCGCGCAGAACAATACGCTATGGCCCAGTCGGGCTATTTTTGGCGGCGCATTAACTAGTTACCGAGCCCGAGCCGCCGAGCCCGGCCGCCGCCAGGCGCCTTCCCGCTGAGCGGTCCACCAAGGACCACGGAGGTACGGTGACCGCGATGCGCATCTTCGATCGGATCGGAGACGAGTACGAGCAGCTGGTGTGGTGCCACGACGCACCGAGCGGGCTGCGCGCCGTCGTCGCCATCCACTCGACGGCGCTGGGACCGGCCCTGGGCGGGACCCGGTACTACCCCTACGCCTCGGAGGACGACGCCGTCGAGGACGTGCTCCGCCTGGCCAAGGGGATGACCTACAAGTCGGCGCTGGCCGGGCTCGACCTGGGCGGCGGCAAGGCGGTGATCATCGGCGACCCGTCCCGGGACAAGACCGAGGAACTGCTGCGGGCGTACGGGCGCTTCATCGACGGCCTGGCCGGGCGCTACCTGACCGCCGAGGACGTGGGCACGACCCAGGCGGACATGGACATCATCTGGCGCGAGACCCGCTGCGTAACCGGCGTGTCGCCCTACCTGGGCGGCTCCGGGGACCCGTCCGACGCCACCGCCCACGGCGTGTGGGCGGCCATGCAGGCGGTCGCCGAGCACCTGGCCGGCCGTCCCACCCCCGCGGTGGCCGGTCCCGCCGACGTGACCAGCGAGCTGGCCGGCCTCCGGGTGGTGATCTCCGGGGTGGGCAAGGTGGGATCGGCGCTGGCCCGGCTCCTGGTGGCGTCCGGGGCCAAGGTGAGCGTCGGCGACACCGACGCCCACATGGTCGACCAGGTGGTGGACGAGCTCGGCGTCACCGCCATCGGCGTCGACGAGGCCTACAGCACGGCGTGCGACATCCTCGCCCCCTGCGCGCTGGGCGCCATCCTGAACGACCGCACCGTTCCCGAGCTGCGCTGCCGGGCGGTCGTCGGCGCGGCCAACAACCAGCTCGACCACGCGGGGGTCGCCGCCGCCCTGCTCGAGCGCGGCATCCTCTACGCCCCCGACTTCGTGGTCAACGCCGGCGGGGTCATCCACATCGCCGACGGGCTGACCGGCTTCCACCCCGACCGGGCGGCGGCGGCCGTGGCCCGTATCGGCCCGACCACCCGGCGGGTGTTGCTGCGGGCGGAGGCCGAAGGCATCACCACGGTGGCCGCGGCCGAAGCGTTGGCCGAACATCGCATCGCCGCCGTCAGCGCCACCAAGCGGCTGCGCACCTACCCCCACGGCGCATCCGGTCCATCCCGACGCCTAGCCGCCCCCCGGCTGGGTTCAGGACCGCACTTCGACGCCGGCCGCCGGCGACCAGCTCGCCGATGCGGACCCCGGGCCGACCGGCGCCGGCCAGCACGGCCAGGGCGTCGTCGGCGCACGCCGGGCTGACGGCGAGCACCATGCCGATGCCGAGGTTGAACACCCGGAGCATCTCCTCGTCGCTCACTCCCCCGGCGGCCTGGATCTCGGTGAAGATGCGGGGCGTCTCCCAGGCCCGGCGCTCGACCACGGCGCCGACCCCGGCGGCCAGGACCCGCGGCAGGTTGCCCGGCAGGCCGCCGCCCGTGATGTGGGCCACCGCGTGCAGGCCGCGGCCGGCGCCGGCGCGCAGCAGGGCCAGCACCGCCGGGGCGTAGATCACCGACGGCTCCAGCAGCTCGTCGGCCAACGAGCGCGACGCTCCCGGCCACGCCGGCTGCCCCAACCGGCGAACCCCGCCGTCGCCCAGCAGGGCCCGGCGGGCGAGCGAGTAGCCGTTGGCGCGCAGGCCCGGCGACGGGAGCCCGATGAGCACGTCCCCGGGCGCCGCCGCCCGCCCGTCGAGAACCCGGTCGCGCTCGACCACGCCGACGGCGAAGCCGGCGACGTCCAGCTCCCCGGCCTTCAGCAGCCCGGGGTGCTCGGCCAGCTCCCCGCCGAGGATGGCGCAGCCCGCCTGCCGGCATCCCTCGGCGATCCCGGTCATCACCGCCCGGACCTGACCGGGGTCGACGCGCCCGAGCAGCTGGTAGTCGAGGAAGAACAGCGGTTCCGCCCCACAGCACACCAGATCGTCCACGCACATGGCGACCAGGTCGATGCCGACGGTGTCCAACCGGCCGGCGGCGAGGGCCACCGCCATCTTCGTGCCCACCCCGTCGGTGCTCGCCACCAACAGCGGCGACCGGTAGCCGCCGGGAACGGCGAACAGGCCACCGAACCCGCCGATGCCGCCCACCACCTCCGGGCGCGCCGTGGAGTTGACCAGCTCGCGGATACCGTCGACCGCCCGGTCGGCGGCGTCGATGTCCACCCCCGCCGCCGCGTAGGTCAGTCCGCCGGCGGGGTTTTTCCCCACCCCTCCCTCACCCACCGGCGCGCTCGAGCACACCCTTGGTCAGGCTGACCGGCACGTCCACCGGATAGTTGCCGGTGAGGCAGGCGTCGCAGAAGCCGGCATCGGCCGCCCCCGTCGCCGCCTTGAGGGCGTCGAGCTCCAGGTAGGCGAGGCTGTCGGCGCCGATGTAGTCCCGGATCTCGTCGACGTCGAGGCGGGCGGCGATCAACTCCGAGCGGGTGCCGGTGTCGAGACCGAAATGGCACGGCCACCGGTACGGCGGCGACGACACCCGCATGTGGACCTCGACCGCGCCGGCCTCGCGCAGCATGCCCACCATGGCCCGGGTGGTCGTCCCCCGCACGATGGAGTCGTCGACGACGACCAGTCGCTTGCCGTCGATCGTCTCCCGCAGCGGGTTGAGCTTGCGCCGTACGCCGGCGTCACGCTGCGCCTGGCTGGGGGCGATGAACGTGCGGCCGATGTAGCGGTTCTTCACCAACCCCTGCCCGAAGGGGATGCCGCTGCCCCGGGCGTAGCCCTCGGCCGCGGGCACGCCGGAGTCGGGCACGCCCATCACCATGTCGGCCACTGCGGGCGCCTGGGCGGCCAACACCTCCCCCATGCGCAGCCGGGCCCGGTGCACCTCCTGGCCGTACAGGCGGCTGTCGGGGCGGGCCAGGTAGACGAACTCGATCAGGCACAGCCGCGGGTCCACCCGCTCCTCCGGCCACGGCCACAGGCTGTGCCAGCCGTCGCCGTCGATGATGACCACCTCACCGGGCTCGACCTCGCGCACGAAACGGGCGCCGCACACGTCGAGCGCCGGCGTTTCCGACGCCAGCATCCAGTGACCGTCGAGATTGCCGAGACAGAGGGGCCGGAACCCGTTGGGATCTCGCACTCCGACCAGGCGTTCGTGGTCGATCAGAGTGAGGGAAAATGCCCCCTCCAACAGGGGCAGCACGTCGTGGAGGGCGTCGACCAGGGTGGCCTCGGGATGACCGTCGAGGTGGCGGGCCAGCAACTCGGCGATCACGTCGCTGTCGTTGGTGACCAGGCCGGGGAGCATGCCCGCCTCTTCGGCCAGGGCCTCGGTGTTGGTCAGGTTGCCGTTGTGGCCGAGGGCGAAAGCGGTGTTGCCCGCCGGGCGGTAGACGGGCTGGGCGTTGTGCCACGTCGACGACCCCGTGGTCGAGTACCGGGTGTGGCCGATGGCCACGTCGCCCTGCAGGCCGGCCAGGTTGTACTCGTCGAACACGTTGTTGACCAGGCCCATGTCCTTGACGACGACGATGCCTTCGCCGTCGGACACGGCCATGCCGGCGGACTCCTGGCCGCGGTGCTGCAGGGCGTAAAGCCCGTCGTAGGTCAGGTGGGCAACGTTGCGTCCCGGGGCGAGGACGCCGAACACGCCGCACGCCTCCCGCGGAGACGAGTGCTCTACGCCCTCAGCAGTGGAAGGCGGCCCGGCGGTCACGTCTCATTGTCGCACGCCATCGGGCACTTCCGGCAGTACGGTGCGACGGTGATCGACCTGCACACCCACTCGACGGTGTCCGACGGCAGCGATCCGCCCGACACCATCGCCTCGCTGGCGGCGGCGGCCGAGCTGTCGGCGGTGGCGTTGACCGACCACGACCGCCTCGACGGGGTGGCGGCGGCACGGGACCGGGCTGCGCAGGTCGGGGTGGAGCTGGTCGCCGGCTGCGAGCTGTCGGTCGAGAACCGGGGAACCATGCACATCCTCGTCTACTTCATCGAACCCGGCGACGGGCCCCTCCAGGACGAGCTCGTCCGTCTCCAAGAGGCTCGCGCCGGGCGCAACCGCCGGTTGGCCGACCGCCTGGCCGACCTCGGTCTGCCCGTCACCGCCGAGGAGATCGAAGCCGAGGCCGGGGGCATGGGCGCCGGCCGCCCCCACATCGCCAACATCCTCGTGCGCAAGGGCGTGGTCGCCTCCATCCAGGAGGCGTTCGACACCTGGCTGGCCAAGGGAAGGCCGGCGTACGTGGACAAGGAGAAGCTGGCGCCGGGCCGGGCCATCGCGCTGGCCCGGGCGTCGGGCGGCGTCCCCGTGCTCGCCCACCCCCTCAGCCTCGAGCTGGCACCCGACGCCCTGGAGCGCACCGTCGGCGAACTGACCGACCTCGGGCTCGCCGGCGTGGAAGCCGTGTACGGGCGCTACTCGGAGGAGGAACGCCGAGGCCTCGCCGACCTCGGCCGGCGCCACGGGCTCGTCGTCACCGGCGGTTCCGACTACCACGGCGACTACAAGCCCGACCTGCAGGTCGGCACCGGCCGGGGCGACCTGGAGGTGCCCGACGAGCTGCTGGACTCGCTGCGCGAGCGCGCCGCCGGCTGACGGCGACCGCGTCGAAGCCGGTCAGTCTCCGGTGCCGGACAGCAGGGTCCGCACCTCGGCGGCGACCTGATCGCCCGGCGGCATGCCGGGCAGATCGGCCGCGGTCTCCGGGTTGTTGCCCTCGGCGATCCCGTGCCAGCGGCGCAGGGCGACCTCGGTGAACGCCGGGTTGGTGAAGATCCAGAACCGTTCCGACACGACGGCGTCGGCGACCAGGTCGGCCACCGCCGCCGGGGCCATGCCCTCGTCCACGGCGCGGTGGACGTGGGGGACGGTCACCGCCGCCGTCAGCGCCGGCGGGGGCAGCTCGCCGAGCCGGTCCGGCCAGTTGCGCTCGGCGTCGACAATGCGCGTGCGCACCCAGCCGGGGCACAGGACGCTGACTCCGACAGGGAGCCCGGCCATCCTGGTCATGGTGTAGAGGTCCTCGGAGAGGGCGACCACGGCATGCTTGCTGGCGTCGTAGGTGGGCCCGACCCCCGGGACCAGGCCGGCGACGCTGGCCGTGTTGACGATGTAACCCTCGCCCTGGGCGGCGAGCAACGGGAGGAAGGCCCGGATGCCGTGGATCACCCCCCACAGGTTGACGCCCAGCACCCAGGTCCACGCCGACGTCGGTCCGAACCAGGGGTCGGCGTGGGTGCCGACGCCGGCGTTGTTGCACACCAGATGCACCGCACCGAACCGCTCCATGGTCGCGGCCGCCAGCGCGGCCAGGGCGGCCTCGTCGCTGACGTCGGTGCGCACCGCCAACGTCTCCACGCCGAGGTCCCCGAGCCGCTCGGCCGCGCTCTGCAGCGCGGCGTCGTCCACGTCGGCCACCACGACGCGCAGTCCGGCCCGGCCGAAGCGTTCGGCCAGGGCCAGGCCGATGCCGCTGCCGGCTCCGGTGACGACCGCCACCTTGCCCCGAGCCAGTTCCATGACCTACCCCCCCGTCGGCTGGTCGAAGGCTAGCGGTGTCGAGGGAGGAGCGGATGGTGTCGCGGGCCAGGCGCCGGGCGGCCATGTGGGCGTCGGACATCTGGGTGATCTCGCCGCCCGGGAGCGACCGCACCCCACTGGTCGTAGCCACCGCGGGAGGAGGATCTCGGTGGTGCACACCTCCCAGATGCGCACCGAGGACATGGCCGCCGCCACCGACACGGGACGGAAGCCCGGCCTCCGATCAGCTTGGCCAGGCGCTGGCCGGCCAGGTAGGTGGTCCAGACGGCCGGCGGCGGATCGGCCCCCTCGACGACCACGGCGGTGCCGATGAGGTGGAACTCGCGGATGCCGCTGTCGATCAGCTGCGAGGTGGTGTCGACGACGCCGATGACGCCGTGGGCCCCGGCCAGCTGCGCCTCCTCGACCATGCGGCGGTAGGCCGTGTTGAAGCCCTGCGACCAGGCGCCCGTCACCCAGGGCTGCTCGAAGTTCTCGCCCCCACATGCGGTGCTCAGCCGGAGACGTAGCCGTGCGGGCACCGGTAGCTGCTGATGACGCGAGCCCCGGCTCGACTCGGGCCGTAGGCGGCCGCGCACGGTAGGGCGAGCCCGGTCCCGTACCACGACCAACTGCATGACGCAGAAGCCCTGGACCAGCCCGACCGGGCGCAGACCCATGTGCAGGCAGGCGGCGAAGTCGGGAACGGTGAGCCCCGAGCTGAACGCGCGCGCCGCTGCAGCCGGCCTTCCGGTCGCCTCGGGAGGGATGGTCGGATGGCCTCGGCCATCAGTTGTCGAGCGAGATGATGGTGGTCGGCTGGGGCAGCGTCACTTCGTCGCTGGTCTTGACCACGGCGGTGCCGAGGGAGAGGAACTCGATGGTGTGGCTGCCCCACTGGTGGCTCTTCTCCTCCAGCCGCACGCCGACGATGCCGCTGGCCGCCGAGCGCTTCGGCCTCGTCCTGCATGCGGGTCATGGCCAGCTCGCGGGCCTCGTAGAGGGCCTGGGTGAAGTTGGGCAGCTCGACGTTCTGGCCGACCGAGCCGAGGGTCTGGCCCAGGCCGCGGTGGGCGATGTGGTACACGCAGGTGCCCATGACCAGGCCCTGGGGGACGTGGCCGGTCTGCATGAGGGTCCAGAAGTCCTGGCCCGAGAGGTCCGAGGTGAAGGGCTTGCCCAGCTTGTTGCGGTAGGACACGCCGTTCTCCGCCTTGACCGCGGTGCCCATGGCGATGAACTCGGCGGCGTCGCTGCCCCACTCGTAGTAGTTGACGTCGAGGCGGACGCCGACGACGCCGTCGGCGCCGAGCTCGCTCGGCCTCCTCCTCCATCCGGGTCATGGCCAGCTCCCGGGCGTTGTACATGGCCTCGGTGAGCTTGGTCAGCTCCTGGGACTGGCCCCACTTCCGGGTCTGGATGCCGGTGTGGTAGATCGACGAGCCCATCACGAACCCGAGCGGGTGGAAGCCGACCTCCTTGATGAGGAGGAACTCGTTGACGGACAGGTCGGAGGTGAACAGCCCGTGCTCGAGCTCGGCCAGCCGGCGGGCGGCGTCCTTGGGCACCCAGAGCCCGGGGGAGCGCCTCCCGCCACGCGGCCGTCGCCTCGGCCAGTCCCACGTCGACCAGGCCGGCGACGACGAGGCGGTCCCCGCCGGCGTCGCCCAGCTGGCGGCAGGCCACGCCGGCGGCGGCGGCGGCCGACCGCACCTCGCCCAGGCGGCCGGCGGGGACGCTCGCCACCACCCGCGACGGCGCCTCGCCGAACAGCTCCACGTGGCCGGCGATACCGTCCAGCCGGAAACCCACCCCGGACCGCACGGCCATCTCGGCCACGGCGACGCCCACCCCGCCGTCGGACACGTCGTGGACTCCGTCGACGACCTCGGCGGTCACCAGGTCGGCGACCAGCGTGCACAGCCGGGCGTGCACGGCCAGGTCGATGGGCGCCAGCGGACCATCGCCGTGGCCGCGCAGGCTCGACGCCCACAGCGAACCTCCCAATGTCGGCGCCACCGTCGTCCCGCTCCCGGCCGCTCGGGCCGTCTCGGGGGCGAGCAGGACGACGGAACTGCCGGCGCCCAGGCCGATCCCCGGCGGCGGCCGGTGCAGCTCGGCGCGCAAGCCCAGCGTGCCCACGACCGGGGTGGGCTCGATGTCGGCGCCCCGGCTCTCGTTGTACAGGCTGACGTTGCCGCCCACCACCGGGATGTCGAGGGCCAGGCACGCCTCGGCCATGCCGTCCACCGCCTCCGACAGCTGCCACATGACTTCGGGATGCTCGGGGTTGCCGAAGTTGAGGCAGTTGACCAGGGCCACGGGGCGGGCACCGACACACGCCACGTTGAGAGCCGACTCGGCCACCACCAGCACGGTGCCGTGACGGGGGTCGAGGGCGCACCAGCGCCCGTTGCCGTCGGTCGACAACGCCAGGGCCGCGGCCGCATCCCCGCCGCCGCGCACCCCGGGCGCGGCCAGGCGCAGGAGGGCGGCGTCGCCGCCCGGGGTCACCACCGTGTTGAGGAACAGCTGGTGGTCGTACTGGCGGTACACCCACGACCGGTCGACGAGCAGAGCCAGAAGGTCGGAGCCACAGTCGGCCGGGGGCGGGAGCCGGGCGGGATCGTCGGCCCGGCGGGCGTCGAGGCCGTCGGGCGGCCGCCGGGGGCGCCGGTACCTGGGCGCGTCCTCGTGCAGTGTCGCCGCCGGCACGTCGGCGAGCACGTCGCCGTCCCACCCGTCGACGATCCGCAACCGGCCGCCACCCCGCTCCCGGCCGCTCGGGCCAGGGTCGGTCACCCGCCCGACGACGCTGGCGCGCACCTCCCACCGGGCGCACACCTCGAAGACCGCTTCCACGTCATCGGGGCTGACGATGGCCAGCATCCGCTCCTGGCTCTCGCTGGTCATGACCTCCCACGCCGCCATGCCGTCCTCCCGGCGGGGGACGGCGCCGACGTCGACGTCCATGCCCACGCCGCCGCGCGAGGCCGTCTCGCTGGTGGCGCAGGTGAGGCCGGCGCCGCCGAGATCCTGGATGCCGACCGCCAACCGCCGGTCGAGGATCTCCAGGCACGCCTCGATGAGACGCTTCTCCTCGAACGGGTCGCCGACCTGCACGTTGGGCCGCTTGGCCGCCTCGACCCGGTCGTCGCCGCCGAAGCCGGCCGAGGCGAGCACGCTCACCCCGCCGATGCCATCGCGGCCGGTCGCCGAGCCGAGCAGCACGGCCAGGTTGCCGACACCGCTGGCCTGGCCGAGGACCAGGCGGTCGACGGGGAGGACGCCGCAGCACAGGACGTTGACGAGCGGGTTGCCGGCGTAGCTCTCTTCGAAGACGGTCTCGCCGCCGACGGTGGGCACGCCGACCGAGTTGCCGTATCCGGATATCCCCGCCACCACGCCGGCGGCGATCCAACGGGACCGGGGGTCGTCCAGGGGCCCGAAGCGCAGGGGGTCCATGATGGCGATGGGGCGGGCGCCCATGGTGAAGATGTCGCGCAGGATGCCGCCGACGCCCGTCGCCGCACCCTGGTAGGGCTCGATGGCCGAGGGATGGTTGTGGCTCTCGATGCGCAGCGCCACCGCCACCCCGCCGCCGGCGTCGATGACGCCGGCGTTCTCGCCCGGGCCCACCAGGACGCGGGCGCCCTCGGTCGGCAGCCGGGACAGGTGCGACCCGCGACGACTTGTAGGAGCAGTGCTCGCTCCACATCACCGCGTACATGGCCAGCTCCAGGTGGTTGGGCGGGCGGCCGAGCAGCGCCTCGATGGCCGCGGCCTCGTCGTCGGTCAGCCCGAGGGCGCGGTGGATCGAGGCGTCCATGCCGGCAGGGTAACCAGCCCCCGACGGTCAGCCGCTGATCGACCCGGGCGGGGGGATCGTCCCCGGCCCGGACGACGAGCAGGCCAGCGCCGCCGGCGTGTTCCCCGGGGCGGCCAGCGGGGGCAGGGCCGGGAACGTGGGCCGGCCGCGCGCGCAGCGCCCCCAGGTCGAGGAAGTCGGTCAGGTCGTTGGCGTTGGCGTCCCGGTAGGTGAGCGCCGGCAGGTTCCACTTGCGCTCCACCATGGCCAGCACCGAGGTGTGGTCGTGCAGCACGTGGCTGACGTGGTTGCGTTTGGCGTAGGGCGACACCACGACCGAGGGCACCCGGAAGCCGTAGCGACGGAACCCCTCGTAGGCCTGCTCGCCCGGTTGCACCAGCGGAGGGATGAGGTCGGGCGCCAAGCGCCGGCGGCGGAGGGACGTGGTCGTAGTAGCCGCCGTGCTCGTCGTACATGACGGCGAGGAGGGTGCCCGGCCACAGACGGGGAGGCGCCGATGGCGTGCACGACCTGGGCGAGCAGGGCCTCGCCGACCACGATGTTCTGGGGGTTCTCCTGCGACTGGGTGTCGTAGTCGGGGTCGAGCAACGTGAAGGGGGCCAGCGTCCCGGCGGCGGCGTCGGCGAAGAACTGGTCGAAGGGCTTCATGTGGGCCAGCTCCGACACGGTGTCGTCGACGGGGTACAGCTCCGGCGTGGCGCCGAGGGGAAAGCTGGCGGAGTAGTTGGCCCAGGGAATCTGATGGGCGTCGAGCACGTCGAAGATCGTCCCGCTGCCCGGGAGGGGCAGGGAAAGGTCGGGGATCAGGTCGCCCACACCGACGCCGATGTCGTCGGTCATCCCCGCGGACGTGGCCGCGATCAGGTACCGGCGGTTGGGGTCGGTCTGGCCGAGCACCGAGCAGAACCAGCGGTCGCCGACGGGGAACGTGGTGGCCAGGTCGTAGGTGAACGGCAGGTCGTCCCCGGTCCAGTAGCCCATGGCTACTGGACCCGAGGCGGCGACGAAGCCGTCGTTGCTGCCGTTGTCGTAGGCGGTGTGGCAGGCCGTCCATTCCTGGGTGGGGCCGCCCGACAGCTGGCAGGTGGTCGGCATGGGGAAGGCGTGCTGGACCCGCCCGTCGGGATAGGGGTTGGAGGCGGTGGGCTGACCGCCGGCACCCAGGACGAAGCCGTCGCCGCGGGGCTGCTGCCCCCGGGCCCGGCCGAGGAGGCCGAAGAAGTTGTCGTAGGAGTGGTTCTCCATCATCAGGACCACGATGTTGGAGATGGGCGGCAGGGTGTCGGTGCCGGGGGGCAGCGCCGGGTAGGGCAGCGATCCCGGATGGCGCAGGCTGCGTCCGGCCCAGGGCGGCCAGGGCGTCGGCGACCGTCGGGCCCGGGTCGGGGCCGGCGGCGGGCAGGGCCCGCGCCTTCGCCCCGCCCTCGGCCGCTCGGGCCTTCGCCGGGTCGGCCAGCGCGCCCACCCCGCTGGCGGTCACCGCCCCGAAGGCGAGGGCGCCGCCGGCCAGGGACAGAAAGGAACGGCGACTCAGGGTCACGGCCGGTCGAACACGTCGGCGGCGAAGGTGGCGGGCACGGTGGCGGCGTAGCCGAGTCGGCCCAGCCCGAAGAGCTGCTCGATGGAGGCGAGGAGGCTGTAGTGGTTGTAGGGGGTGGCGCTGACGGTGCCGCCGGCGATGAACGGCGACAGCAGCACGGCCCCGACCCGTCCCCCGCCGAAGCCGGTGAGGCCCGGCAGCGGCGAGTCGACACCCGGGCCTTCGCCGCAGCAGGCGCTGGAATCGGCCTGGGGGCCGTCCGACTCGTCGAAGGTGATGACCAGCAGCCCGTCCTGGCGGAACGCCGGCGAGTTGGTGATCATCGGCACCCAGGTGGACAGGAAGCTGTCGATGTCGGCCAGCGCGCTCGGCCCCGACGGCTGGTTGACGCACGGGATAGTCGTGGCCGTCGTTGCACAGGTTGGGCACCACGTAGGACAGGTTGGGGGTGGTGGCGGCCGAGCGGAGGTCGGTGGCCAGGCCGGTGGTCGCCGCAGGCACGCCCGCCGGCAGGGCGCCGGCCGGGGTCCCGAGGGGGACGACGTGGGCGTCGCAGTAGCCGGTGTCGTCGGTGATGCCGTGGAAGTAGACGAACGGGTCGTGGCGGGTGGCGTAGCCGTCGCCGGCCACGGCCGACTGGGTGTGGTCCTGGCGTGTTGAGCGCCGGGTGGCCGCACACCGGGCTCTCCCGGCCGGCGACGTTGCCCATGTCCTCCATGTAGCCCTTCCAGGTCAGCCCGGCGGATGTCAGCTGGTTGGCAACCGTCGGGACCGACGACGGGTACACGCAGCCGGTCCCCAGCGCCTGGCCGGGCGGCACCAGCGGCCCGGTGCCGAGGAAGTCGTCGTAGAGCTGGCAGTCCAGCTGGGTCTGGAGGTTGGGGCCCTGACCGCTGACCATGGCGAGGTAGTTGTCGTTGCTCTCGTGGCCGGTGGCGTAGTAGTTGGTGAGCAGCGCGCCTTGCGCCGGCAGCACCTGGGCCAGGTACGGGTCGGCGGCGGGATCGCCGAAGGTGCCGGCGTAGCTCTGGTTTTCCAGGGTGATGACGAACACGTGGCGGATGGGCGCCACCCCTGCCGACCGCCCTGACGTATGGGCGGACGCCGGCAACGCCGAGAGGGCGACGAGCACGACCACCACGACCGCGAGCACGCCCCATCGGGACACACGCACCATGGCAACGGCCTCCCAGCAAACACCCGTCGGGCGACGGCTGCCGGCCCAGCGCCGGCACCGCCGATACTAGGCCCGAGATCGGGTGGCGAGCGATGCCGCGCCGGCCGACGCCACCAGGGCGCCGAGCAGGAGGCGTCCATCGGTGGAGCCGAGGAGCGGGTCGCTGGCCCGCTCGGGGTGCGGCATGAGCCCGACGACGTTGCCGGCGGCGTTGCTCACGCCGGCGATGTCGCCCACCGATCCGTTGGGGTTGTCGGCGTAGCGCAACACCACCCGACCCTGGGCTTCGAGCGCCGCCAGGGTGCCGGGATCGCAGGTGTAGTTGCCTTCGAAGTGGTTGATGGGGAGACGCAGGCGCCGGCCCACGTCGAGACCGGCGGTGAGCACGCTGCGATCGCTGGCCACGTCCACCTCGACGGTCTGGCACAGGAACGTCAAGCCCCGGTTCTTCTGCAACGCTCCCGGCAGGAGGCGGGCCTCGGTGAGGACCTGGAAGCCGTTGCAGATGCCCACGACGGGCCCGCCGTCGGCGGCGAAGGCTTCGACGGCGGCCATCACCGGCGAGAACCGGGCGATGGCCCCGGGACGGAGATAGTCGCCGTGGGCGAAGCCGCCGGGGATGACCACGGCGTCGACGTCACCGAGGTCGTGGCTGGCGTGCCACACCAACCGGCCGGCGCCGCCGACCGCTTCGACGGCGGCGATGACGTCGTGCTCGCAGTTGGTGCCGGGAAAAAGGACCACGCCGACGGTGGCGGTCACGTCGCCGCTTCCAGGCTCACCGCGGCGGTCTCGATGACCGGGTTGGTGAGGAACCTCTGGCAGAGTTCGTCCACCCGTCGGCGAGCGTCGGCTTCGTCGGCGGCGTCGAGGTTGAAGCGGATGGCCTTGCCGGTGCGGACCGTGTCGATGCCGCCGAAGCCCAGCGCGGGCAGGGACCGCTCGATCGTCGCCCCCTGCGGATCGGCGATTCCCGGCCGCAGCCCCACTTCGACGAGGACGGCGAATCGGGTCAAGCAACCCCCGGCCAGTCGGCGAAGCGCTTCCCGGTCAGGCGCTCGTAGGCGGCGATGTAGCGCTCCCGGGTGGCGGCGACCACGTCGTCGGGCAGCGCCGGCGGGGGCGGTGTCTTGTCCCAGCCGGTGGCCTCCAGCCAGTCGCGCAGCGGCTGCTTGTCGAACGCCGGCGGGGACGTGCCCGGCTTGTACTCGTCGGCGGGCCAGAAGCGCGACGAGTCCGGGGTGAGGACCTCGTCGCAGATGCGAGAGGCGGCCGTCGATGAGGCCGAGCTCGAACTTGGTGTCGGCGATGATGATGCCCCGTTCGGCCGCCCACGCCCGCCCCTGCTGGTAGGCCTCCAGGGAGATCTCCCGGGCCTGGGCGGCGAGGTCGGCGCCGACCAACTCGACCGCGGCCTCGAAGGTGATGTTCTCGTCGTGGCCGGTCACCGCCTTGGTGGACGGGGTGAAGACGGGCTCGGGCAGCTGCTCCGACTGCTGCATCCCGGGGGGGAGGGGCTGGCCGTGCATGGTGCCGCTGCGGCGGTACTCGGCCCACGCCGAGCCCGACAGGTAGCCGCGCACGATGCACTCGATGGGAAGCATGTCGGCCTTGCGCACCACCATGGTCCGGCCGGCCAGGTCGTCGAGTCCCGACCCCGGGGGCGCGTCCAGCGACACCAGGTGTGACTTGGCCACGCCGGCCAGGTGCTCCAACCAGAAGGCGGTGATGGCCGTGAGCACCCGGCCCTTGTCGGGGATGGGTTCGGCCATGACCACGTCGAAGGCGGACATGCGGTCAGAGGTGACGAAGAGCAGATTGCCGTCGTCCAGGGCGTAGATGTCGCGCACCTTGCCCGACGAAACATGCGTGAGACTCATGGCCCCATCTTGGCATCCGGCGACGAAGTCGCTGGTCGCCATTGGCGGCGGTAATCGGCCAGCTTGTCGCCCAGCGACGGGTCGGCCAGGGCGAGGATCTCCACCGCGAGCAGGGCGGCGTTGGCCGCCCCGTCGATGGCGACGGTCGCCACGGGAACGCCGCGCGGCATCTGCACGATGGCGTAGAGGGCGTCGACCCCGCCGATGGCGCTTCCCGACAGGGGCACGCCGATCACGGGCAGGGTGGTGTGGCCCGCCACCGCGCCGGGGAGGGCGGCGGCCATCCCCGCGCCACAGATCAGGGCGCCGTAGCCCGCCTCGCGGGCCCCCGAGGCGAAGTCGGCGACGAGCTGGGGGGTGCGGTGGGCGGAGAGGGCGTGCTCGGTCGCCTCCACCCCGAACGACTCGAGCACTTCCAACGCCGGCGCCATCTTCGGACGGTCGTTGGCCGATCCCATCAGCACCGCAACCTTCACCTTTTGCCCTCCTGGATCACTCGACGGCCGCGGCGATGTCGCGGCGGTAGACCGCTTCCGGCCACGACACGGAGGCTACGGCGGCGTAGGCCCGCTGGCGCGCATCGGCCACACCGACCCCCATGCCGGTCACGCACACCACCCGCCCCCCGGCGGTCACCAGGTCCCCGCCTGCCCTGGACACGCCGGCGGCGAGCACGTGGACGCCCGGCTGGTCGTTGGCCTCCTCCAGGCCGTCGATGCGGTCACCCGCCCGCGGCGCCTCGGGGTATCCGGGAGCGGCGAGGACCACCCCGACCGCGGCGCGCTCGTCGAACGTCAGGGCGGCGCTTTCCCCGACCTCACGTCCGCCGAGATGCCCGCCGGCCGCGGCCGCCAGGGTGGCCACGAGATCGCCCTGCGTGGCGAGGAAGGACCACCTGGGCCTCGGGATCGCCGAAACGGACGTTGAACTCCAAGATCTTCGGGCCGTCGTCGGTCAACATCACGCCGGCGTACAGCACGCCGCGGTAGTCGACGCCCCGCTTCCCGAGCGCGGCCAGGGTCGGTTCCACCGCCCGGGCCATCACCTCGTCGACCAGCTCGGCGCCGGCCGCCGGCACCGGCGAGTAGGCGCCCATTCCCCCCGTGTTGGGCCCGGTGTCACCGTCGCCGACCCGTTTGAAGTCCTGGGCGGCGGCCAGCGGGACCGCCCGGCCTCCCGCGCAGATCGCCATCACCGACAGCTCCGGCCCGGCCAACGCCTCCTCCAGCACGACCCGCCGCCCCGCCGCCCCGAACGCCGCCCCCGAAAGCTTGGCCTCCACGTCGGCGACCGCCGTTTCGATGTCGTCGGTGACCAGCACGCCCTTGCCCGCGGCCAACCCGTCGGTCTTGACGACCCACGGCCCCGGGCGTCCTCGCAGCCATGCCGCCGCCCCCGCCGCTTCGTCGAAGACGGCGTACGCCGCCGTGGGCACGCCGGCCACCTCGAGCAGGTGCTTCATCCACGCCTTGGACCCTTCCAGCTGGGCGCCGTCCGCCCCCGGGCCGAACACCAGACGATCCCGGGACCGCAACCGGTCCGCCAGCCCGTCGACCAGCGGGGCCTCGGGACCCACCACCACCAGGTCGGCGTCGATCTCCTCGGCCGGCGCGGGCGAGCAACGGATGCGGCCGGCGCCGGTGGCGGCCGTCTGGGCCTCGAGGGCTTCGATGCCGGCGTTGCCGGGCGTCACGATCACCTCGTCGGCCGTCGTCGCCAGGGCGCGGGCCAGGGCGTGCTCGCGACCGCCGGCGCCCACGACGCAGACGGTCGTCACACGGTCGTCAGCACGGTCGTCACGCCCGGGCGGGGGATGCCGGCGGGGGGGCGTCGGCGAAGGCCACGAACTGTTCCCGGCCGGGACCGACGCCGACCAGGCTGACCGGCGCGCCGGCCTGCTCGGCGAGAAAGGCCACGTACCGGCGGGCTTCGGGGGGCAGCTGGTGCAGTTCGGTCACGCCCGTGGTGTCGGTCTGCCACCCGGGCAGCTCGGCGTAGACCGGCACCGCGTTGTGCAGCACCGACTGGTGCCAGGGCATGTGCTCGAAGCGCTCACCGTCCAGCTCGTAGCCCACGCACACCCGCACGGTGGCGAAGCTGTCGAGCACGTCGAGCTTGGTCAAGGCGATCTCGCTCAGCGAGTTCAGCCGCACGGCATGGCGCATCATCACCGCGTCGAACCACCCGCACCGCCGGCGCCGGCCGGTGTTGGTCCCGAACTCGTGGCCCCGCTCGACGAGCACCTCGCCGCGCTCGTCGGCCAGTTCGGTGGGGAACGGCCCCGACCCCACCCGGGTCACATAGGACTTGGCGATGCCCACCACCCGCTGGATGTGGCGGGGGCCGATGCCGGCTCCCGTGCACGCCCCGCCGGCGACGGGGTTGGACGAGGTGACGAACGGATAGGTGCCGTGGTCCAGGTCCAGGAACGTGGCCTGGGCGCCTTCGAGCAGCACGTGCTGGTCGGCCTCCAGGGCGGCGTGGACGACGCCGACGCTGTCGCCGATCAGCGGCTCGAGGCGCGGGCGCGTACTCGTCGAGGTAGCGGTCGGCGATGTCGGCGGCGGCCAGCGGGAGGCGGTTGTAGACCTTGGCCAGGATGGCGTTCTTCTCCTTGAGCGCCACCTCGAGCTTCTGGCGGAAGATCTTGGGATCGAGCAGGTCCTGGGCGCGGATCCCCACCCGGGCGGCCTTGTCGGCGTAGGCGGGGCCGATGCCCCGGCGGGTCGTTCCCAGCTTGTTGTGGCCCAGGCGCCGCTCGACCAGGGCGTCGATCTCCTGGTGGTAGGGCATGATGAGGTGGGCGCTGCCCGACACGACCAGCCGGCTGCAGTCCACGCCCTTGGCCGCCAGGGTGTCGATCTCCTCCAGCAGCACCCCGGGGTCGACGACGACGCCGTTGCCGATCACCGGGGTGACGTGGTCGTACAGCACCCCGCTGGGCAGCAGTTGCAGGGCGAAGGCGTGCCCGTCGACCACGATGGTGTGGCCGGCGTTGTGGCCGCCCTGGTAGCGCACCACCACCTGCATCTCCTTGGCCAGCAGGTCGGTGAGCTTGCCTTTGCCTTCGTCTCCCCACTGGGTGCCGACGACCACGGTGGCGGGCACGTGAGCCTCCTCGGTTCGACTCGGCGGCGAGCCAGCATACCCGGGCGGCCGCCGGCGCCCTCGGTCAGTTCGGCAGCTTGTCCTGTCTTGCAGGCCGCCAACGCCGCTTTGACGTCGCCGGTGAGCCGGTCGGGAGCCACCTGCTGGACGTCGGCGACGACCCTGTGCATGGGCGCCGAGAGGTTGCCGTAGCTGCGGGGATCCGCGCCCGCCGCGGCCACCCCCAGGAAGCCGGCGCCGGTCAGCCGGTTGGCCTCCGAGAGCGCCACCCCGTTCAGGTTGCCCCCTGACCGCTTGAGCGCCTGGCAGGCAGCGGTGGCGTCCGCTTTGGCGTTGGCATTGGAGTCGGAGCTCCCACAGCCGGTGGCGGCGGCGCTGGCCACGACGGCCACCGCAATCACCGGGAACGCCAGCCGGAGCCTCAGCCGGCCCGGGCCGCTGGTACTCCTCGGGTGACGCGCCGGCCGCCGGACATCCACGAACGTCGACAATACCGGCGCCACCGGCGCCGGCCGCGGCACGCCGTCGCCGGCGCGGTCGGGCGCCGCGGTCGGGCGCCTCGGTCGGGCGCCTGGGTCGGGCCCGGGGTCGGGCGCCGGCACCCCCGGCGCGAGAAAACACGCCGCGTGGGGCGCCCACCGCTATCATCACCAGCGCCCGGTCGATCCGGCGGAAAGGTTCCGATCATGCCAGAGGGTGCGTACCCATCGTCATCGGGCCAAGGCCCGCAAGGTTCCCAGAGTCCGGCCGGGGGTTGGCCGTCGTCGCCTCCGGGTCCAGGACCCATGCCGGCGGGTCCGCCGCGGGCAACCGCGTCGGTCGGGGAGCCGCCCAGCGGTCCTCCGCCCGGACCTCCGCCCGGGCCCCCGCCCGGCCCTCCGCCCGGCCTCCTCCGGGCCCCCCGCCCGGACCTCCGCCCGGCAGCGGTCCCCCGCCCGGCGGACCGCCTCCCGGACCGCCTCCTGGTCCCCCGCCCGGACCTCCTCCTGGTCCTCCGTCCGGTTACGGCGGTCCTCCCGGCGGTTACGGCGGTCCTCCTGGCGGGCCGGGCGGCCCCGGCGGCGGGTTCGCTCCGCCTCCCGGCGCCTACCCGGTGCAACTCGAGGTGCAGGCCACGCCGACGATCGAACGGTGGCGTCCGCTGGTCCTCTGGCTGCTCACCATCCCGTTGCTCGTGGTGCAGTACGTCTACGGGATCGTGGCCGGGATCTTCGCTGCTCATCGGCTGGTTCGCCGCCCTGTTCACCAAGCAGCTGCCTGACTCACTCGGCGACTTCCTCGCCGGGTACCTGCGCTTCACCTGGCGCATCGAGGCCTACCTGTTCGGACTCACGACCGTCTACCCGACCTTCGCCCTTCCCGAGCGGCCGGGCCGAGCCGGGCGGGGACGCCGCCGGCGTGTTCTTCGGCCCCGCCACCGAGCAATCACGCCTCACGGTTTTCTTCCGCGCCATCCTGGTCATCCCCCAAGCCATCGTTCTGGACTTCGTGGGGATCGGCGCGCTACGCCGTGCTCTTCGTGGCCTGGTTCGCGGTGCTGTTCACCGGTCGGTGGCCGGAAGGGATGCGCAACTTCGTCGTCGGCTTCTTCCGGTGGAGCACACGGGTCAACGCCTACTACTACCTGTTGACCGACGTCTACCCGCCCTTCTCCCTCACCTGAGAGGGCGGGCCGACGGCGGGGCCGCCGGCCCCGCCTTCCGGGTGTCGAAAAACCACACGCGGAACCTTCCGCGTGTGGAAACGACGACCATGGGTGTCGTTTGTGGCCGCGGAAGCTTCCGCGTGCAGAAAAACCACCCTCGGAAGCCCGGCGGGCCCAGGCGAGGCCAGCGCCCGGCCACGCCCGGGGCAGCGCCCGCCGGCGCCCGCCAGCGGCCCTCAGCGCAGAACGAGCACCTCGTCGCCGGCGCCGGCCCGGCGCCCGCCCCCGCCTCGGGGTCGATCAGCGGCGCCGAGTCGACGGTCACGGTCGAGCCTTCGGGATAGCGCCCCTCGAGCAGCTGCAGCGCCAGCTGGTCGCTGATCTCGCGCTGGATGAGGCGCTTGAGCGGCCGGGCCCCGTACACCGGGTCGTAGCCGCGCCGGGCCAACCACGCCCGGGCCGGGTCGGTGACGTCCAGACCCAGCCGGCGCTGGGCCAGGCGCGACGCCAGGTCGCGCAGCTGGATGTCGACGATGGCCCCGATGTCGTCGGGCGACAGCTCCCGGAACCGGACGATCTCGTCGATGCGGTTGAGGAACTCGGGCTTGAACGCCTCTCGCAGATCGCCCTGGTAGTTGGTCGTCATGATGAGCACGGCGTTGGTGAAGTTGACCGTGCGCCCCTGGCCGTCGGTCAGGCGGCCGTCGTCGAGCACCTGCAGGAGGATGTTGAACACGTCCGGGTGGGCCTTCTCGATCTCGTCGAGCAGGATCACCGCGTACGGGCGCCGGCGGACCGCCTCGGTCAGCTGGCCGCCCTCGTCGTAGCCGACGTAGCCCGGCGGCGCCCCCACCAGGCGGGAGACGGAGTGCTTCTCCATGTACTCGGACATGTCGATGCGCACCATGGCCCGTTCGTCGTCGAACAGGAAGTCGGCCAGGGTCCGAGCCAGCTCGGTCTTGCCCACCCCCGTCGGCCCGAGGAACATGAAGCTGCCGATGGGCCGGTTGGGGTCCGACAGGCCGGAACGGCTACGCCGGATGGCGTTGGCCACCGCGGCCACCGCCTCGTCCTGGCCGATCACCCGCTCGTGCAGGACCTCCTCCATGCGGACGAGCTTGGCGATCTCGCCTTCGAGCAGGCGGGACACGGGGACGCCGGTCGCCTTGGCCACCACCTCGGCGATGTCCTCCTCGTCGACCTCCTCCTTCAGCATGGTCTGCTCCGCCTGGAGCGAGGCCAGCGCCTCGGTCGCCTCGTCCACCTGGGCGGCGATGGTCGGCATCTGGCCGTAGCGGATCTCCGACGCCCGGCCCAGGTCGCCCTCCCGCTCGTAGCGATCGGCTTCGCCGCGCAGGCTCTCGGTCTGCTCCTTCAGGCCGCGGATGCGGTCGATGGCTTCCTTCTCGGCCTGCCAGTGGCCCTTCATACCGTCGGACTGTTCGCGCAGGTTGGCCAGCTCCTCGTCGAGACGGCCCAGACGTTCGGCCGACGCCGGGTCGCTCTCCTTGGCCAGCGCCACCCGCTCGATCTCCAGCTGGCGGATACGGCGCTCGACCACGTCGATCTCGGTCGGCATGGAGTCGATCTCGATGCGCAGCCGGCTGGCCGCCTCGTCGACCAGGTCGATGGCCTTGTCGGGCAGGAAGCGACCGGTGACGTACCGGTCCGACAGCACGGCGGCGGCGACCAGGGCGGCGTCCTGGATGCGCACCCCGTGGTGGACCTCGTAGCGCTCCTTGAGGCCGCGGAGGATGGCGATGGTGTCCTCCACGGACGGCTCGCCCACGTACACCTGCTGGAAGCGGCGCTCCAGGGCGGCGTCCTTCTCGACGTGCTTGCGGTACTCGTCGAGGGTGGTGGCGCCGATCAGGCGCAGCTCCCCGCGCGCCAGCATGGGCTTGATCATGTTGCCGGCGTCCATGGCCCCTTCGGCCGCGCCCGCTCCCACGATGGTGTGCAGCTCGTCGATGAAGGTGATGATCTCGCCCTCGGAGTCGGCGATCTCCTTGAGGACGCTCTTGAGCCGCTCCTCGAACTCGCCCCGGTACTTCGAGCCGGCGACCATCGACCCCAGGTCGAGCGCCAGCACCCGCTTGCCGCGCAGCCCCTCGGGCACGTCGCCCTCGACGATGCGCAGCGCCAGGCCTTCGACGATGGCGGTCTTGCCCACGCCGGGCTCGCCGATGAGCACCGGGTTGTTCTTGGTGCGGCGCGAGAGCACCTGGATGATGCGGCGGATCTCCTCGTCGCGTCCGATGACCGGGTCGAGCCGGCCCTTGCGGGCGTCCTCGGTCAGGTCGCGGGCGTACTTCTCCAGCGCCTGGTAGGACTCCTCGGGGTTCTGGCTGGTCACCCGGTGGGACCCGCGCACGTCGCGCAGCGCGCCCAGCAGGTCGTCGTGGCTGACCCCGACCAGGTCGGCCATGGCCAGCAGCAGGTGCTCGATGGACAGGTACTCGTCGCCCAGGCCGGCGCGCTCTTTGTCGGCGCGTTCGAGCACGTCGGTGAGGCTGCGGCTGATGGTGGGCTCGGCGCCGCCGTAGCTGCGCGGCAGCTTCTCGACCGCCTGCTCCAGCCGGTTGCGCAGGGGCAGCAGTTCGACCCCGATCTTGGCCAGCACGGGCAGGACGACGGTGTCGTCCTGGCCGAGCATCGCCCCGAGCAGGTGCTCCGGGGTGACCTCGGGGTTCGACCGGGCGCCGGCGGCCTCGATGGCCGCCCGCAGCGCCTCTTGGGTCTTCAGGGTGAAACGGTTGGGGTCCAGGGGCACGTCGCCTCCCTCTGCCGAGACTTCCTCAGCGTAAACTTGAGTACACCATTGTCAAGGTTGGCCGCCAGGCGGATATTCCGCCAGCGGCGGGGAAGTGGAACGTCCCTAGCGACGGCCCCAGCGGGCCGGCGTCTGCTTCACGGGGACGAGGTCGCGCCGGTACTGGCGATGGGTCCGCTCCACCGCCTCCCGGGCCTCGGCCTGCACCGCCTCCAGCTCCCGGCGCAGGCGGGCCACCTCGGCTTCGAGGGCCAGCACCTGACGGACCCCCTCGAGGTTGAGGCCGGCGCTGGTGAGGTCCTGGATGCGCCGCAACAGGGCGATGTCGCGCTCGCTGTAACGCCGGCTGCCGCCGCCGGTGCGCGCCGGGTCCACCAGCCCCTTGCGCTCGTAGATGCGCAGCGTCTGGGGATGGACGCCGGCCAGCTCGGCGGCGACGGAGATGACGTACACGGCACGCCCGGTGAGGGGGCGACCGTCGCTACGCAGGCCCGCCGCCCGCTGGCGATCGGCGGCCATCACCGGGCCCCGCTGCTGGCTTCGGGTTCGGGCCGGGCGCTGCCGGCGGCGGCCCGCCCGCCCCACTTCTGCTGGCGCAGGTCGTCGCCCTGCTCGTAGCCGGCGAGGGCTTCGACGGCCTCCCGCTCGGGCTCGGCGACCGACCGGGGCACGGCCACCTCGACGGTGACGAGCAGGTCGCCGGCCCCCGACGAGGACGGCACCCCGTGGCCACGCACCCGGAAGGTGCGCCCCGACGGTGTCCCGGCCGGGACCTTCAGCGACACCGACCCGTCCAGGGTGGGCACGGTGATGGTGGTGCCGAGGACCGCCTCGGGATAGCTGACCGGGGCGGCCAGGGTCAGGTTCTTGCCCGAACGCCCGAAGACGGCGTCGCGGTCGTGGTGGACCACCACGTAGAGGTCGCCGGGGCTTCCCCCGGCATGACCGGCCGCGCCCCGGCCCTTGATCCGGATGCGTTGGCCGTCGTCGACGCCGGCAGGGATGCGCACCCGCACCTGCCGGGCGCGCCGCTCCGTGCCCAGCCCGTGACAGGTGGGGCAGGGCGTCTCGACCCGCATCCCGGTCCCGCCGCAGGCCGCACACGGCTGGGAGAAGGAGAACAGGCCCTGGTCGTCGTTGACCACCCCCCGCCCGCCGCACACCGAGCACACGGTGGGCGCCGTCCCCGGCGCCGCGCCGCTGCCCGCGCACGTGGAGCAGGTGACGTCGCTGACCACGTTGACGGTGGTGGTGATGCCGTTGACGGCGTCAGCGAAGGACAGGTGCAGCGACGTCTCCAGGTCGCTGCCGCGCTGGCCGGCGCCGCCCATCCCGCCCCCGCCGCGCCGGCGGCCGCCGCCGCCGCGACCGAAGATCCCGCCCAGCAGGTCGCCCAGGTCGTCGACGTGGAAGCTGCCGCTGCTGAAGCCCCCGTCCGGACCACCGGTGCGGGCGAAGGGGTTGCCGGCCGGCCCGAGGCGCCGGACCTCGTCGTACTCCTTGCGCTTGGCCGCGTCGCCGAGCACGTCGAAGGCGGCCGACACGTCCTTGAACTTGTCCTCGGCGCCGGGGTTGGCGTCCGGGTGGTACTGCTTGGCCAGCTTCCGGTAGGCGCGCGCGATGTCCTTGTCGGTGGCCGATTCGGGCACACCGAGCACCGAGTAGTAATCCTTTTCGAACCACTCCCGCTGGGGTGCCACCGGTCAGCCCTTGACCTTGACCATGGCCGGGCGCAGCACCCGGCCCTTCCATCGGTAGCCGGCGCGCAGGACCTCGGTGACCTTGGGACCGCCGCCGTCGGAGTCGTCGGGTTCGTGGGCGACCGCATCGGCGACGTTGGGATCGAAAGCCTCGCCCAGGGGGTCGATGCGCTCCATCCCCTCCCGTCCCAGCGTCTCGGCCAGCGAGGCGCGCAGCTGGGCGACGGCGTCGCCGCCGTCGTGGGACAGGGCCAGGTCGGCGGTGTCGAGCACGGGAAGGAGCTTCTCGGCCAGGGTCTCGGCCGCTCGGGCGGTGTGCTCGGACTGCTGGCGGGCGATGCGCTTCTTGTAGTTCTCGAAGTCGGCTTGTACCCGGCGCAGGGCGTCGAGGTACTCGTCGCGCTCGCGGCTCACCTTGGCCAGCTCGCTGTCCTCCCCGACGGGCTCGACGTCGGCCAGCCACGTGGCCGCGTCGCCGGACGGCGCCGGGCCCGGGCCCGGCCCGGACGCGCCGGACGCGGGATCGAGCTCTCCGGCCACGTCCGGGGACGCCGGCGCCTCGTCGGCGTCGGCCAGCCCCGGCGGGGTCGGTGCACCGGGCGCGGGCTCACCGGGGTTCGGCTCGCCAAGGCTCGGTCCGCTCACCGCCGCAACCCCCTCGGGGTTGCGGCGGCCTGCCACACTGGTTCGCTCACGAGTTCGCTCACTTGCCTTCCTCGTCGACGATCTCGGCGTCCACCACCTCGTCGTCGCTGGGCGTCTCCGTTCCGCCCGAGGGGCCGGCGCCGTCGGCCGTCGGACCGGCGGTGGAGGCGGCCGACTCGTACAGCTTCTTGCCCAGCTCCTGGACGCCGACGGCCAGGCGCTCGGTCGACGACTTGATGCCCTCGATGTCGGTGCCGCCCAGGGCCTCCTTGAGCGAGGCCAGGTCGGATTCGACCTTCTCCTTCTCGGCGCCGGAGAACGAGGACGCCTGGTCCTTCAGCATCTTCTCCGTCTGGTAGACGAGGCTGTCGGCCTGGTTGCGGACCTCGGCCTCCTCCCGACGCTGACGGTCCTCGGCGGCATGCGACTCGGCGTCGCGGACCATGCGATCGATGTCGTCCTTGGGCAACGAGGACTGGCCGGTGATGGTCATCGACTGTTCCTTGCCGGTGGCCTTGTCGGTGGCCGTGACGTGCACGATGCCGTTGGCGTCGATGTCGAAGGTGACCTCGATCTGGGGCACGCCGCGCGGCGCCGGCGGCAGGTCGACGAGCTGGAACTTGCCCAGCGTCTTGTTGTACATCGCCATCTCCCGCTCGCCCTGCAGGACGTGGATCTCCACCGAGGGCTGGGCGTCGTCGGCGGTGGTGAACACCTCCGAACGCCGGGTGGGGATGGTCGTGTTGCGCTCGATCAGCTTGGTCATGACCCCGCCCTTGGTCTCGATGCCGAGCGACAGAGGCGTGACGTCGAGCAGGAGCACGTCCTTGACGTCGCCCTTGAGCACGCCGGCCTGGATGGCGGCGCCGACGGCGACGACCTCGTCGGGGTTGACCCCCTTGTGGGGCTCCTTGCCGGTGAGGGAGTGGACCAGGTCCTGGATGGCGGGCATGCGCGTCGAGCCCCCCACCATGATCACGTGGTCGATCTTGTCGGTGGCCATGCCCGCGTCGCTGATGGCCTGGTCGAACGGCCCGCGGCAGGCGTCCACCAGATCGGCGGTGAGCTCCTGGAACTTGGCCCGGGTCAGCTTGAGGTCCAGGTGCTTGGGCCCCTCGTTGGTCGCGGTGATGAACGGCAGGTTGATGGTGGTCTCCTGCACCGACGACAGCTCGACCTTGGCCTTCTCGGCCGCTTCCTTCAGGCGCTGCAGGGCCATCTTGTCGACCCCGAGGTCCACGCCCTCGGTGTCCTTGAACGTCTTGACCAGCCAGTCGATGACCCGCTGGTCCCAGTCGTCGCCGCCGAGGTGGGTGTTCCCGCTGGTGGACTTGACCTGGAAGATGCCTTCGGAGATCTCCAGCACGGACACGTCGAAGGTGCCGCCGCCCAGGTCGAACACCAGGACGGTCTGCTCGCTGGACTCCTTGTCGAGGCCGTAGGCCAGGGCGGCGGCGGTGGGCTCGTTGATGATGCGCAGCACTTCGAGCCCGGCGATCTGACCCGCCTCCTTGGTGGCGGTGCGCTGGGCGTCGTCGAAGTAGGCGGGCACGGTGATCACCGCCTGGGTGACCGTGTCGCCCAGGTAGCTCTCGGCATCTCGCTTGAGCTTCTGCAGGATGCGGGCGGAGATCTCCTGGGCGTTGTACTTCTTGCCGTCGATGTCGACCGACCAGGCGTTCTCGCCCATGTGGCGCTTGACCGAGCGCACGGTGCGGTCGGGGTTGGTGATCGCCTGGCGCTTGGCCACCTCGCCCACCAGGACCTCATCGGACTTGGAGAAGCCGACGACCGAGGGGGTGGTGCGGGCGCCTTCGGCGTTCGGGATCACCGTCGGCTCGCCCGCCTCGAAGGCGCTGACGACAGAGTTGGTGGTGCCGAGGTCGATGCCGACGGCCTTGGACATGGTGGTTTCCTCCGTGGAACTAGGATGTGTGTCGACTCTACCCAAGAACTTGAGTCTTACACACTCAAGAAATCGTTTCTTGACTGAACAGGGGCCATGGCCTGGGCATTCCCGACCTAGGCTGCCGGGCCATGGCCACCCTCGTGCTGCTCCGCCACGGCCAGAGCCGCTGGAACCTGGAGAACCGCTTCACCGGCTGGTGGGACGTGGGGTTGTCGGAAGAGGGGGAAAAGGAGGCCCGCCGGGCCGGCACCCTGCTCGCCGAGGAGGCCCTGGTGCCGGACGTGGCCCACACCTCGGTGCTGACCCGGGCCATCCGCACCCAGGTCCTGGTGCTGGAGGAGCTGGACCGCCTGTGGATCCCGGTGCGGGCCCACTGGCGGCTCAACGAGCGTCACTACGGCGGCCTCACCGGGCTGGACAAGGCCGAGATGCGCCGGCAGTTCGGCGACGAGCAGGTGCAGGCGTGGCGCCGCAGCTACGACGTCCCGCCGCCGCCCCTGGCCGCCGACAGCCCGTACGGGGTCCGCGACGATCCCCGCTACGCCGGCCTCGACCCTGACGTGGTCCCCGACACCGAGTGCCTGGCCGACGTGGTCCAGCGCCTGCTGCCCTACTGGTACGACTACATCGTCGCCGACCTGCGCACCGCCGACGTGGTGCTGGTCACCGCCCACGGCAACAGCCTGCGGGCGTTGATCAAGCACCTGGAGGCCATCTCTGACGAGGACATCACCGGCCTCGAGGTGCCCACCGGCGTGCCCATCGTCTACGACCTGGACCGCCGGTTCCGCCCCACCGGGCCCCGTCGGGCGCTGGGAACACCCGGGGCCTGAGGCCGCGGTGCTGCGCCGGCGTCCGCCGCCCCTGCCGACCGGGCGGGTGCGCGTCCCCTGGTCCCTGGCCCAGCGCCGCTCGGCCCTGCTGGCCGACGCCGACGCCGGCGACCTGGGCCGGGAGGCGGCAGCCGCGGCCGACGGGTGGCTGACCGCCATCTTCGACCAGGCCATCGGCGCCCTCGACGGGGTCGCCCTCCTCGCCGTGGGCGGCCTGGGGCGGGCCGAGCTGCTGCCGGGCAGCGATCTCGACCTGCTCCTGGTGCACGACGGCCGGGCGGACATCGCCGCCGCCGCCGAACGAATGTGGTACCCGATCTGGGACGATGGCCAGAACCTCGACCACAGCGTCCGGACGCTGGGCGAGCTGCAGAAGGCGGCCGACGCCGACCTGCGCGTCGCCCTGGGGCTGCTCGACCTGCGCCCGGTCGCCGGCGACGCCGGACTGGCGGCCAAGGCCGTCGAGCGCAGCCGGCGGCTGTGGGAGGCCCGGCTGAGGCGCTGGCTGCCCGAGGTGGTGGCCGCGGCCGGCGTCCGCCGCGATGCTGACGAACCGGTGGCGTTCATGCTCGAACCCGACCTCAAGGACGGCCACGGCGGGTTGCGGGACGGCACCACGTTGCGGGCCGTGGCCCAGGTCGCTCCCGTGCTGCGCCCCACCGCCGACCACCCCGCCGTGGTCGGCGCCATCGACGAGCTGCGTGCCGTGCTGGTGGCGCTGGCCCGGGTCACCCCGGACGCGACACGTTCGCGCACCCGTCTCCTGCTGCAAGACCAGGACGCGGTGGCCGCGGCCATGGGGGCGGGCGACGCCGACGACCTCATGCGCGACATCGCCGCCGCCGGGCGGGCGGTGGCGTGGGCCAGCGACGACGCCTGGCGCCGGGCCACGTCGTGGCTGCAGGGACCTTCGGGCCGCGGCGCCGGCGCCGACCGGCCGGTCGCCCCCGGCCTGGTGCGCCGCGACGACGAGATCGCCCTGGCGGCGGACGCCGACCCCGATGCCGACCCGTCGCTCCCGCTGCGGGCCGCGGCCGCCGCCGTCGAGTACGGGACGGTCATCGCCCGGCCCACCCTGGACCGGCTGGCCGCGGCGCGGACCGCGCCACCCCCGTTATGGCCGCCGGCGATGCGCGACGGGCTGCTGCGCCTGCTCGGTTCCGGCCACGAGGCCATACCCGCCATCGAGGCGCTCGACCAGCGCGACATCCTGGTCCGGCTCATCCCCGAGTGGGCCCCGGTGCGCAATCGCCCCCAGCGCAACGCCTTTCACCGCTACACCATCGACCGCCACCTGCTCGAAGCCGCCGCCGAGGCCGCCCGCCTGGCCGGGCGGGTGGACCGCCCCGATCTGCTCCTCGCCGCCGCCCTGCTGCACGACATCGGCAAGGGCCGGGCCGGCGACCACAGCCAGGTCGGCACCGACATCGCCGTCGGGCTGGCCACCCGCATGGGGTTCAGCCCCGACGACGTGGCCGTGATCGGCCGGCTGGTCCGCCATCACCTGCTGCTGGCCGACACCGCCACCCGGCGCGACCTCGACGACCCGGGCACCGTCACCCTGGTCGCCGAGGCCGTCGGCGACCGCAGCACGCTGGCCCTGTTGGCCGCGCTCACCGAGGCGGACAGCATCGCCACCGGAGCCACGGCGTGGAGCCCGTGGAAAGCGGGGCTGGTGGCCGACCTGGTGGCGCGCACCGACCGCCTCCTGGCCGGCCACCGCGACGGGACCGACCCTGCCGAGCCCGCCCCGCAGCTCGATCCCGGCGTGCGCCAACTGGTGGACGGCCGACGCCTGGCGCTGCGCGGCGACGACCGCCAACTGACCGTGGTGGCGCCCGACCGCCAGGGGCTGCTGCGGATCGTCACCGGGGTGCTCGCCCTGCGCAACGTCGACGTCCGCGCCGCCCGCACCGCGTCGTTGGAGGCGGAGGGCATGGCCGTACTGGACTTCGACGTGGCCCCCGCCTTCCGCGAGCTGCCGAGCTGGGAATCGGTGGGGGCCGACATCATGGCGGCCGAGGAGGGGCGCCTGCGGCTGGCCGAACGGCTGGCCGACCACGAGCGCGCCTACCGGCGCCGCGTCCGGGCCCGCCAGGCGTCGGCTCCGAGGGTGAACGTCAGCTTCGACGACGCCGCGTCGCAGCGGGCGACGGTCATCGACGTGCGGGCCGCCGATGCTCCCGCCGTGCTGTCGGAACTGGCCGGGGCCCTCACCGACTGCGACCTGGTCATCGACTCCGCCCGGGTGGTGACGCTGGGGGCCGAGGTCCTCGACGTCTTCTACGTGCGGCGACCCGACGGCTCCCGGGTGACCGACCCGGGCGAACGCCGGCGCATCGATGAGGCGGTGCGGGCCGCGCTCACGCAGTAGCTGCCCCGCCGGCGCGCGTCTCCATCAGATAGCCGCGAGCGCGGACCGTGCGGATGGCCAGGCCCAGCGGGTCGATACGCCGGCGCAGGCGCAGCACGTGGACGTCGAGCACGTTGCGGCCGGGCGCCTGGGCCGGCCAGCCGGCGGCGGCCAGCTGCGACCGGCTGACCACCGCCCCGAACCGGCGGATGAACTCCCTCATCAGGCGGGCCTCGACCGGCGGCAGGGGGGCCCAGTGGTCGCCGGCGCGCAGCACGCCGTCGCCGTCGAGCGAGGGGAGGCCGGCGCCCGCCTGGTGAGCAGCCCGGTGGTGGTCGCGGCGGCGGGCCAGCGTCCGGGCCCGGGCCCCGATGTCGGCGTCGCCGACCGGCATCCGCACCCAGTCCTCCAGGCAGTCGTCGCCTTCGGGCGCCGGCACGTCGTCCTCCACGACCAGCAGCCGCGGCACCCGCCGCGCCGCCAGCTCCCGCCGGCGCTGCTCGTCGTGCGGCCAACGCACCATCGCCACCCCACCAGAGGACATCGACGCCACGTCATCGACGGTAAGGACGTCGTGTTGCACGGGAGTTTCGAACGTGTGAAGCCTCATCTCCGGACAGATCGCTCGGGAGGGCGACGGACTACGCTCCGCAGCCATGGCGAGGGACGAGAAGCTGAAGATGCTGGGCTCGGTGGGACTGTTCTCGGGACTGACCCGCCGGGAGCTCTCCCACATCGCCCGGCGCGCCGACCAGATCCAGGCCGCCGCCGGCCATGAGGTGGTCCGGGAGGGAACACCCGGCCACGAGTTCTTCCTGATCGTCACCGGCGAGGCCGTCGTGCGCCGCGACGGCTACGACGTGGCCACCCTGGGACCGGGCGACTACTTCGGCGAGCTGGCCATCCTCGACGGGGGTGTCCGCTCGGCGACCGTGGTCGCCGAGACGGACCTGGCCCTGCTGGTCATCGGCCAGCGGGAGTTCGTGAGCGTCCTGGGCGAGGTGCCGACCCTGGCCACCAAGCTGCTGGCCTCCATGGCCCGCCGCCTGCGCCAGGCCGACAGCCGGGCGCCGACCAACTGAGGTCTAGCTGGTGGCCACGTGGTGCTGGCGCCACAGCCACATGCCGATGCCCAGCCAGCCAACGGTGATGATCGCCCACAGGGCTCCGAACGTGGTGTTGGCGCTCAGGAACAGGCTGAGGCAGATGCCCAGGGCGATGAAGGCCATGAGCACGAACCCCCGCCACACCCACGGCGAGGCGACCGAACGGCTGCCGTCGGGGAGCCGGAACCTCGACCCCTCGGTCTGGGGGATCCGCACCGGCGCTGGCTTTCGAGCCCGGGACGGGGTTTTGCCTCGCTTCTTGGCCCCCGTACGACCCTGACTCACAGCGCATCCACTCCCGTCTGGCCGGTTCGGATCCGCACCGCGTTCTCGACCGGGACGGTCCAGATCTTACCGTCGCCGATCTTCTCGGTCGACGCCGCCTTGGTCACGGCGTCGACCACGTCGCCGGCGAGCTCGTCGGGAACCAGGACCTCGAGGCGAAGCTTGGGGACGAACTCGACGTTGTACTCCGCGCCCCGGTAGACCTCGGTGTGGCCCCGCTGGCGGCCGAAGCCGCGTGCCTCGGAGACGGTCATGCCGTTGACGCCGGCGGCCCGCACGGCTTCCTTGACCTCGTCGAGCTTGAACGGCTTGATGATGGCGGTAACCAGGATCACGTCTCTTCACCTCCCGTGGTAGTCGTGGGCGAGGGTGGGGCGATGGTGCCCACTCCTCCCTGGGCTTCGAGGTGGCTGGCCGACGCCTGCACCCGTTCGAAGCCCTCGTCGGAGGGATACGCCTCCTCGCCGTGGACGGCGAGATCGCCGATCTCCAGCTCCTCGTCGGGCATTCGCAGCGGGGTGAACAAGCTGATGACCTTCAAGATGATGAACGTCACCAGGGCGTCCCACACGATGATGGTCAGCGCGGCCAGGAGTCTGCTGGAAGAACAGGTGCCGGTTGCCGTACAGCCAGCCGGTAACCGCGAACGGCGTGCCGCTCGTGGTCTTGGGGTACACGATCACACTCGGGTCGGCGAAGATCCCGACCAGCAGGCCGCCGCAGAGCCCGGCCAGGCCGTGGGTGTAGACCACCCCCATGGCGTCGTCGACCCGTTTGATGACGATGGGCTGGAGATAGGTCCAGGCCAACCACACGATGGCCGAGGCGATGGCCGCGGAGAGCATGGCCCCGGCGCCGTTGACGTAACCCGGCGGCGGGGGTGATGGCCACCAGTCCGACGATCATGCCGTTGACGGCGCCGAGGAAGGTCGGCTTCTTCTCCCTGCCCAGGAACATGTCGAGCAGCACCCAGACCAGCAGGGCGGAGACGGTCGCCAGGTTGGTGTTGACGACGGCGGTGGCGGCGTCGGCGCTGGCGAAGTACGGGTCACCGCCGTTGAACCCGTTCCACCCCAGCCAGACGATGCCGGCGCCGATCGAGACCAGGGGCAGGCTGTGGGGTATGAACCTGGCCTGGTCCCGGGCCAGCCGGGGCCCGATCATCCAGGCGGCGACGAAGCCGCTGGTCCCGGCGGCCAGGTGGATGACGTAGCCGCCGGAGTAGTCGACCGCGCCCTCGTGGGCCCAGTAGCCGCCGCCCCAGAGGAGCATGGCGTTGACGGCGTACACGAAGGTCGTCCAAGCGGGGACGAAGATCATCCACACCTTGATCTTGATGCGGCCGAGCACGCTGCCCAGGAACAGCAGCGGGCGTGATGGCGGCGAAGACGAACTGGAAGTAGAACAGCGACGTCGTCGGCTGGGCCAGAGGGCACGGCCGTCCCGATGGGCAGCTGAGGCCTGCGTGGTCTGCGGAGGTACCCCGCAGCGATGTCTCCGGGTGGCCGACGAAGTTCTCGAAGAAGTTCTTGAAGAAGTTGCTGCCGTAGTGGTAGCTGTAGGTGTTGGCTCCCGCCACCCCCCACGGGTGAGCCGAAGCCCATCTTGTAGGCCCACAGGACCCACACGACGAGGACCAGGGAGAAGCCGCTGAAGGCCATGAACATGGTGTTCACGACCCACTTCTTGGGTACCAGCCCGCCGTAGAGCAGGGCCAGGCCGGGCACGCTCATGAGACCGACGAAGGTGGCCGCGGTGAGCTGCCAGGACGTGGAACCCTGATCCAACCAGGAGGGCTGACAGCCGGTCGGGGGACTGTGCGCCGTGCAGGTGTTGGCCGCGGTGTGCAGCGCGCTCAGCAGTACGTCGTGCAAGGGGCCCTCCTTGTGCGGAGCCAGACGGTCGGCCGGGCGGGTGTACCGACGGAGGGAAACCTAGAGACGGCGTGTTTCGCCTTCTTGACGCAACTATTTCGTTTGTGTGAACTCGCCTGCTACTCGTCGACCGACGGCGCCGGTTCTTGCTCGGCGAGCGACTGCTCGAGCACCTGGGCGACGTCGAGAACCCGCACCGACTCGTCGGCGGTGCCTTCGGCCTGCCGTCCCTTGGTGGCGTCGTCGAGCATGATCATGCAGTAGGGGCAGGCGGTGCCGATCACGTCGGCGCCGGTGCCGAGGGCTTCATCGGTGCGGTTCTCGTTGATGCGCGAGCCGATGCGCTCCTCCATCCACATGCGCGCCCCGCCGGCACCGCAGCAGAACGCCTTCTGCTTGTGACGGTGCATCTCGACGGTCTGCACCCCGGGGACGTGCCCGAGCACGCTGCGGGGCTCCTCGTAGACCTCGTTGTGGCGGCCCAGGTAGCACGGGTCGTGGTAGGTGACGGTCGACGACACCTGCTGCTCGGGCTGCAGGCTCCGGGCGGCGAGGAGCTGCTCGAGGAACTGGGTGTGGTGCACCACCTCGAACTCGCCGCCCAGGGCGGGGTATTCGCGCGAGATGGAGTTGAAGCAGTGTGGGCAGGAGGCGATGATCTTCCTGGCCCCGACCGACTTCAGGGTTTCGATGTTGGTCTCGGCCTGCGTCTGGTAGAGGTACTCGTTGCCCAGGCGGCGGGCGGGGTCGCCGGTGCACGACTCCTTCTTGCCGAGCACGGCGAAGCGCACATCGGCGCGGTGCAGGAGGCGGGCGATGGCCTGGGTCGTCTTGCGGGCGCGCTCGTCGAGGGCGCCGGCGCAGCCCACCCAGAACAGGTACTCGACGTCGTCGGGGATGGTGTCGGCCACGACGGGGACCTCGAAGCCCAGCCCCTTGGTCCAGTCCTCCCGCTGGCTGGATCCCAGCCCCCAGGGGTCGCCCTGGTTCTCGATGTTGCGGAGCATGGTGCCGGCCTCGGTGGGGAACTTGGCGTCCATGAGCACCTGGTAGCGGCGCATGTCCACGATGGTGTCGACGTGCTCGATGTCCACCGGGCACTGTTCCACGCACGCCCCGCAGGTCGTGCACGACCACAGGACGTCCTCCTCGATGACGTCGGGGACGAGCGGCTTGTCCACCACCGCCGACCGCTCGTCGCCCTCCGGGTGGGCGCCCCGGGCGACCCCGGTCACCTTGTCCAGGAAGCCGACTGTGCCGGTGGCAGCCGGGCCCGCGTCGAGCAGGTCGGGACCGGCATCGACCAGCTGGTCGCGGAGGTCGGTGATGACCATCTTGGGCGACAGCGGCTTGTCGGTGGCCCACGCCGGGCACTGGTCCTGGCAGCGGCCGCACTCCGTGCAGCTGAGCAGGTCGAGGCGCTGCTTCCAGGTGAGATTGCCGATCACCCCGGCGCCGAAGACGGTCTCCTCGGTCATCTTCTCCGGGTCGAGATCGGGGGTGGAGCCGAGGGGGCCGAGCGCCTTGGGCCGGCGAGAGAAGAGCACGTTGGGCTCGGCCACGAAGATGTGCAGATGCTTCGAGTTGAAAACGACCACCAGGAAGGCCATGACCACCGCCACCTGGGCGATGACGAAGATCGTCTCGATGTGACCGTTGGCCTGGTAGCTGAGCCCTGAGAACCAGGTCGAGATCCAGTGGGATGCGAACGGCCATTTGGAATAGTCGTAGGGAAAGTGGTGGGTGTTGACCTGGGCGGCGCGGTAGAGGAAGTTGGTGGCGATCACCAGGAAGATCATCCCCAGGATCAACCAGGCCGCTCCCGTATGGGACCCGAAGAAACGGCTGCGGCGGTTGATCCGGTGAGGGTTGAGCCTGACGCGGATGATGGTGAAGGTGACGATGCCGACCAGCACGCCCACGGCGACGAGGTCCTCGATGAACCCAAGACCGGGCCAGTGGGTGATGGCGAAGTTCCGGTCGAACAGATCGCCGTAGGCCTCGATGATCGTGAGCAGGAGGATGATGAAGCCCCAGAAGGTGAGGAAGTGGGCGATCCCGGGAACGGGCCGCCTCAGCAGCTTGCGCTGGCCGAAGACGTCCATGAGCTCGGCCTTGACCTGGGCGGGGACGTTTTTCATCCGCCCCGGCGCCGGCTGGCCGGACTGGACGAGGCGGAACAGGTACCAGACCCGCCGGCTGACGAGCGCCAGCGCGACCACCGTCACCGCCATGCCGATCGCGATTCTCACTGCCACGTAAGTCCTCCAGGACGCGCCCGGCTAGAGCGGACGCGACCGGGCCGGTGCAGGTTAGCCAGCGGGCGTGTGACGCTCCAGGAACGAGTACACGTCCACCATGTCCACGCCCGGAAAGGCGTTGAAGGCCACCGTGTCCGTCGGCAGGCCGGACACGAAGTGACTGTGGTCACGGGCCGATGGCCACGCCGCACCTTCCCACTCCCCGAGCAGGCCTGACGGGGGGCGCCGGCAGCAGTCCGGGTCGGGGCAGCGCGACACGCTGTGCCGGGCGGTGTCGGAGCCGCGGAACCAGCGGCTGTGCTCCTCGGTGGTGCCGATGGTGACGGCGTCGCCGTTCTCCCGTTCGACCTCGATGTGGGTAGCACACCAGTAGGTGCCCTGGGTGGTCTCGGTGTACTGGTAGTGCAGGGAGAAGGCGTCGTCGGACTCGAAGGCCTGGCGGGCGCTCCACCACCGGCACAGGCGCTGGCCCTCGATGGTGCCGTCGACGTCGGCGGGCAGGGGGACGCCGTCGTTTTCGTACGCCTTCCACAGCACCCCCTCGGGATCCGAGCGCTGGAAGTGCACGGGGATGCCGAGGTGCTCGGTGATGAGGTTGGTCAGGCGGTGCGCCGCCATCTCGTAGGAGATGTAGAAGACCTCGGCCACATCCTCGGCCGACAGGTCGCGCCGGGCCCGCGCCCCGCGCATGACGTCCACCACCGCCCGCTCGGGAGCCAGCAGGGCCCCGGCGAAGTAGTTGGCCTCGACCCGCTGGCGCACGTAGTCCTCGAAGTCGGCGGGATCGTGGTGACCGAGGGCGAAGTGCCCGAGGGTCTGGGCGATGACCGAGCGGGCGATGCGCGTGGTGGCGTTGTTGCGCTGGGGGACGTAGATCACCCGGTTGCGCTGGTCGCTGATCGAGCGGGTGGAGGCAGGCAGGTCCTTGACCCGGGCGATGCGGAACCCGAAGTGGTCGGCGAGGTCGGACAGGGTCCGCTCGGCGACCGCCCCGCTGGTGTAGCCGGCGGCGTCCAGGGCCTTGCCGGCCACCTGCTCGATCTCGCCGAAGTAGTTGTCCCGCCGGCGCATCTCGTCGCGCAGCCGGGCGTTGGCCTGCCGGGCGCCCGACCCGGCCCGTCCGCCGGCCGCCTCGGGCCGGGCCGAACCCGGCCGCAGGCGCTCCCACATGGCCACCAGGTGCTCGAGCACGAGGTCGTCGGTGCGGGCCGTGGGCCGCAGCTGGGGCAGGCGCAGCCGCTCGTAGGCGGGGTCGGCCTGCATCTCGGCCACGCGCCAGCTCCAGCTCGGCCCGGCGGCTGGGGGGCGTGGAGTCGAGCAGGTCGGCCGGCGCGCAGCCCAGGGCGGCGGCCAGGTCACCGACGGTCGACAGGCGGGGCTCGCGGTGGCCGTTCTCCAGCTGGGACAGGTAGGAGGGGGGCTTGCCCACCGCCCGCCCGAGGCTGTCGAGGGTCAGGCCCGCCTTGCGGCGCAGGTGGCGCAGGCGGTGCCCGAAGACCAAGGCGCCCCGGTCCAGCCCGCCGGACGGGTCGTCGCTACGCAGGGCCATGGCCGAGAAGTTTCTCATATCTTCGCGTCTCGGGCAAGGGATTGCGATGTTCGAATCGACAGATCGGCGAATTTTTCCCATACTCTTCGGCAGCACCGCTTATCCGGCGCACGAAAGGAACCACCGTCATGACCACCTCCGCTTTCGACCAGGCCGTTCGCCAGCTGGAAGCCCGCTGGTCCCGCGAGCCTCGCTGGACGGGCGTGGAGCGTCCCTACACGGCCGCCGACGTGGTCCGTCTGCGCGGATCGGTCACCGTGGAGCACACCCTGGCCCGCCGGGGCGCCGAGCGCCTCTGGGAGCTGCTCGCCACCGAGGACTACGTCAACGCCCTCGGGGCCATGACCGGAGGCCAGGCGGTGGAGATGGTCAAGGCCGGCCTCAAGGCCATCTACCTGTCGGGCTGGCAGGTGGCGGCCGACGCCAACCTGAGCGAGCAGGTCTATCCCGACCAGAGCCTCTACGCCGTCAACAGCGTCCCGACCGTCGTGCGCCGCATCAACAACGCCCTCCGCCGGGCCGACCAGATCGAATGGGCCGAAGGCGCCGAGGACGGCGCCCAGCGGGAGTGGCTGGCGCCGATCGTGGCCGACGCCGAGGCCGGCTTCGGCGGTGCCCTCAACGCCTACGAGCTGATGAAGGCGATGATCGAAGCGGGCGCCGCCGGCGTCCACTTCGAGGACCAGCTGGCTTCGGAGAAGAAGTGCGGGCACATGGGAGGCAAGGTGCTCGTTCCCACCGCCCAGCACCTCCGCACCCTCTCGGCCGCCCGTCTGGCCGCCGATGTCGCCGACGTGCCCACCCTGGTCGTCGCCCGGACCGACTCGCTCGGCGCCACCCTCATCACCAGCGACGTCGACGAGCGCGACCGTCCGTACCTCACCGGCGAGCGCTCGGCCGAGGGCTTCTACTTCGTCAAGCCGGGCCTCGATTCGGCCATCGCCCGGGCGCTGGCCTACGCCCCCGCCTCCGATCTCATCTGGTGCGAGACCTCGACGCCGGACCTCGACGAGGCCCGCCGCTTCGCCGAGGCGGTCAAGGCCCAGTACCCCGACCAGATGCTGGCCTACAACTGCTCCCCGTCCTTCAACTGGAAGCGCCACCTCGACGACGAGACCATCGGCCGGTTCCAGAAGGAGCTCGGGGCCATGGGCTACCGGTTCCAGTTCGTCACCCTGGCCGGCTGGCACGCCCTCAACGAGTCGATGTTCGAGCTGGCCTCGGGCTACGCCGACAACGGCATGAGCGCCTACGTGGAGCTGCAGCAGCGCGAGTTCGCCCTGGAGACCGGACGGCTACACCGCCACCCGCCACCAGCGCGAGGTGGGCGCCGGCTACTTCGACAGCGTCCTCACCGCCATCACGTCCGGGCTGCTCGTCCACCCTGGCACTGAGCGGCTCGACCGAGGAAGCGCAGTTCAAGACCGGTTCCTGAGCCCGTCGCCAACACGCCGACGCCCGGGTCAAGACGGGGGTGACCCGGGCGTCGGCGCGCCGTAGGCGCGCCGTCGGCGCGGGGCCGCGGCAAGCTGCCAGACTCAGGGAGGACCGGTTCGGGAGGGGAGTCCGCCGTGCAAGGATTGATGCAGCCGTATCCGTTGACGCTCTCGTCGGTGTTTCGGCGCGCCGAGCGGCTGTTCCCCACCAAGACCGTCGCCACCGCCGGCGCGGGCGGGATCGACCGGGTCGACTACGCCACCTGGGCCGAGCGCACCCGCCGCCTCGGCGGCGCCCTCGACCAGCTGGGCGTGTCCGCCGACGGCCGCGTCGCCACCTTTGCGTGGAACACCAACCGGCATCTCGAGCTGTACTTCGCCGCCCCGTGCACCGGTCGGGTCCTGCACACCCTGAACGTGCGCCTGTTCGCCGATCAGCTCACCTGGATCGTCGACCACGCCGACGACGAGGTCATCTTCGCCGACCGCAGCCTGCTCCCCGTGTTGTGGCCGCTGGCCGACCAGCTCAAGACGGTGCGCCACGTGGTGGTGATGGACGACGGAGACGCCGAGATCCCCGACGATCCGCGCATCGTGCGCTACGAGGAGCTCATCGCCGGCGCCGAGCCGGCCGCCTTCGACGACGTCAGCGACGAAAACCAGGCCGCGGCCATGTGCTACACGAGCGGCACCACCGGCAACCCCCGCGGCGTGGTCTACTCCCACCGATCGGTCGTCATGCACTCCATGGCGACGATGTTCGCCGACACCCTGGGGGTGTCCGAGCGTGACGTCATCCTCCCGGTGGTGCCCATGTTCCACGCCAACGCGTGGGGCCTGTGCCAGGCGGCGGTACTGGCCGGGGCGTCCGTGGTCTTTCCCGGCCGGGACCTCAGCCCGGAAGCCATCACCCGGCTGCTCCTCGACGAGGGCGTCACCCTGGCCGCGGGCGTGCCCACGGTGTGGATGGGCGTCCTCCCCGAGCTCGGCGAGCGCAAGCCACCCAAGCTGGAGCGGATCGTGTGCGGCGGCTCGGCCGTTCCCCGCAGCCTGTCGGAGGCGTACCGGGCCAAGATCGGCCTGCCCATCCTGCAGGCGTGGGGGATGACCGAGACCAGCCCGTTGGCATCCGTGTGCCGGGTCCGGTCCGACCTGGCCGGCCTGTCCGACGACGAGCAGGCCGAGCTGCGGGCCACCCAGGGGATCGCCGTTCCCGGCGTGGAGGTCCGCATCGCCGACCCCAACGGGGAGGAGCTGCCCTGGGACGGGACCGCCGCCGGCGAGCTGCAGGCCAACGGGCCATGGGTGGCCCGCTCCTACTACCACGACGAGGAGTCGACGAACGCCGCCTTCGCCGCCGACGGGTGGCTGCGCACCGGTGACGTGGCCACCCTCTCCCCCGAGGGCTACATCCACCTGGTCGACCGAACCAAGGACCTGGTCAAGTCGGGCGGAGAGTGGATCTCGTCCGTCGACCTGGAGAACGAGATCATGGCCCACCCCAAGGTGGCCGAGGCGGCGGTCATCGCCATGCCCCACGAACGGTGGATGGAGCGCCCCCTGGCGTGCGTCGTGGTCCGCAACGGCGAGACGCTCACCGCCGACGAGGTGCGCCAGTGGCTCGAGCCCCGCGTGGCGCGTTGGTGGCTCCCCGACGATGTCGTGTTCATCGACGAGGTGCCCAAGACCTCCGTCGGCAAGTTCTCCAAGAAGGACCTGCGGGACCGCTTCGCCGACTATCGCTTCCCGGCTGAACGCTGAGCGCCGGCGGCGCTAGTCGCGGCGCATGACCCGGAGGGACGCGGCCAGGCCGTGGCCCTCCATGGGGGCGACGGTGACGGCCTGGCCGGCGTCCAGACGGGCGTTGATCCGGCGTCCGGCCCGCTCGTCGGCTCGGGTCCACTGCACGAAGATCGGAACCAGGGCGATGACCGTGGCCAGCTCGCTGGCGGCCCACAGAATCCCGCCGCCGGCGTGGGTCGACGCCAGCGTGTACATCGGCGCCGCCGGCGACGTCTTCATCAACAGGGCGATGCCGAGGAAGGCCTCGACCGGGATCCCGATCAGCAGGTTGACCAGCTTGAAGGCCGGGCCCATCCGCCAGCGGGGGATGGGGTCGAGGCCGACCATCGGCCACCAGAACAGGGTGGCGCCGGCCAGGAACCCGAGGTTGATGATGTCCATCAGCCACATGTGGTCCATGGCGTAGCCCAGCGCGCCCGACAGGAAGAAGGCGTACATCGACAGGTAGTAGAGGAAGAACACGGTGATCGGGTGGCTCAGCGTGCCGAACGGCCGCGAGTGCAGGATCCTGAGCAGCGTGCGCTTGGTCGGCCGGGACACCGTCTGCAGGGCCAGGGTCATGGGCGCGCCGAGGGCCAGCAGGGGCGGGCCCACGACCATGAGCAGCAGGTGCTGGACGATGTGGGATTCGAAGCGGGACATGGCCAGCACGGCGACCGACGACCCCAGCGCCAGCTCGACGCTCACCAGGCCGAGCAGAAACGACACGGTGCGCGAGACCGGCCAGTGGCGGCCGCGCCCCGCCACCTTCCGAGTGCCCATCAGGTAGACCACCGCGGCCAGGAGGAGGGCCACGGCGACGCCGGCGGCGAACGCACCGCCCTGCCAGCTGGTGAACAGGGTGTGGGCGGTGACCGGCGGCGAGGGCATGCCGCCCATGCCGCCCATGCCTGCCGTGCCGGTGGCGTGGGCGGCTGGCGTGGGTGAGGTGGGTGGTGGCGTGGGTGGTGCACGCACCCATGCCTGGC
Organism: uncultured Actinomycetota bacterium; assembly: GCA_963757175.1. GTDB lineage: Bacteria > Actinomycetota > Acidimicrobiia > Acidimicrobiales > Palsa-688 > CAVWQR01. Next base: position 505,291 of record CAVWQR010000001.1, read on the forward strand.
ATGTTGGCCATGCCCGGCATGCCGCACATCGAGCCGGACGAACCCGCCGGCGGCGGCCCGCTGGTCGGCAGGGCGAGAAGCCCGGCGACCGTCACTCGAACAGGTCGGGATCAGAGCGCACGATCTCGTCCCAGAGGGGCTGGAAGGAGAACCAACCGGCCAGGGGGAAACCCGTCTCCTGCCTGGTGTAGCGGGCCATCTCCGGGCTGATGAGCTTCGGGGTCCCCGCCGCCTCGGCCAGCAGCTGGGCCTGGGCGTTGCGCTCCATGTTGATGAACCACCACGCCGCCTCCTCGACGGTTTCGCCGACCGCGAAGATGCCGTGGTTCTGGTGGAGGGCGGCCCGGGCGGTGCCGAGCCCGGCAGCCAGCTTCTTGCCCGCCTCGGCCTCGAGGACAACCGCGCCGCCCTCGTCCGTGACGACCACGTGGTTCTCGAACAGGGCGCACGCGTCCTGGGTGATCGGGTCGAGCAGCCGGCCCAGGCTGGACCACGCCTTGCCGTGGATGGAGTGGGCGTGGCAGGCAGCCACGATGTCCGGGCGGGCGGCGTGGATGGCCGAGTGGATGACAAAGCCGGCGCGGTTGACCGGCCGGCGCCCGTGGCGAACCTTGCCCTCGTGGTCGACCAGCAGCAGGTCGGAGACCTTGACGTGGCGGAAGGACATTCCGAAGGGGTTGACCCAGAACATGTCGGGATACTCGGGATCCCGGGCGGTGATGTGGCCGGCGACCCCCTCGGAGAACCCCAGACGGCCGAAGACCCGACACACGCCGGCGACCCGCTCCTTGCGGTGCTGGCGCTCGTCCTCCGGGTTGGTGAACACCGGGGGGAGTCGCATCTCCAGATCGGACTGTTCGCTCAGAAAGGCGCTCTCCACCACGGCCGTCTCCTCTCGACGGTCTCAGGGTACGACGATCACCGGCGTGGTCGCATGCCGGACCAGGCGGGCGGCGACCGACCCGAGCACGTGGCGCGCCGGCGCCCGGGAACGGCCGACGACGATGGCGTCGGCTCGCACCTCTTCGGCGGCGGCGGCCAGTTCGGCGGCGGCCTCGCCCCGGCGGTCGTCGTGTCGCCAGCGGCCGTGCAGGAGCTCGTCGAGTCCCCGGACGAAGTTGTCCGGCAGCAACGACTTCTCGCCGGGGGCCGTGGGCACGCCGACGGCGCCAGCCATGCCCGCGCCGACGCTCACCACGGGCAATACGGTCACCACCACCAGGTCGGAGCGTTCCCGCCGAGCCATGCCCAGGGCGTACGCCAGAGCGTGGGCGCTGGTGTCGGAGTCGTCCACGCCGACGACCAGCGTTCCCGGGCCGTCCCGGCCGATCTCGAAGGTGCCCGGTTCGCGTCGCGGGTCCACCCTTCGGGAGGCTAGGGCCCTTCGGGAGGCTAGGGTGCCTGGGCTGAGGGCGCCTGAGCCGAGGGTGTACGGCCACCTCGGCGCGGGTACTTACCTCCGTTCCCCCACGCTGTCGAGAGGATCCCCATGGACGCCATCGCCCTGCTCAAGCACGACCACCGAACCGTCGAAGACCTGTTCAAGTCCTACGAAAAGGCCGGCGACCGGGCCTTCAAGAGCAAGCGGGAGATCGTCGACTCGATGATCCGGGAGCTGTCGATCCACGCCGCCATCGAAGAGGCGGTCTTCTACCCGGCGGCCCGGAACGCCGAGTCGGCGACGACCTCCACCGTGCTCGAGTCCCTCGAAGAGCATCACATCGTCAAATGGGTTCTCTCCGAGCTCGAGGGCATGGATCCCCACGACGAAGCCTTTCAGGCCAAGGTCACCGTGCTGATCGAGAACGTCCGGCACCACGTCGAGGAGGAAGAGAAGGAACTCTTCCCCTTGGTCCAGAAGGGCCTGTCCAAGGAGCGCCTCGCCGAGCTGGGTTCGGTCATGGAGGACGCCAAGACCGCAGCCCCCACCCATCCGCATCCCCAGGCTCCCTCGACCCCGCCGGGGAATCTCGTCGCCAACCTGGTCAGCGGCGTGGTCGACCGGGCCAAGGACCGCCTCAAGCAGGCCATCCCTGGCTGACGCCGGGTTCGGCTGGCGGCGGCCGCGTCCGAGATGCGTGGTTCAGCGCGCCCAGGTCGCCGGCATGCGTAGGAAGGTGCGGTACTCGCGCCCAGTGACGCATCCCGTCGGAATGGGCGCGGCGAACCACGCATCTCGGCGGGTTCAGCGCCAGGCGAAGACCGGCTGCTCGTAGTCGGCGACCCGCTCGGGGGTCCCTTCGATCGCCACCCGACGGAACTGGAGGAGCACCGCACCCGTCGGGGCGTGGATGAGGTCGCCGCCGACGGGGACCTGGACCACGGGCCGCGCCGATTCGGGGATGGTCACGAAGCGCGGCGAATCCCGCCGGCACAGCTCCCGGAACGCCACCCGGTGCACCGAGCGCACCTCGTCGGCGTTGGGGTGCAGCGGCGGGTCGGCGCCGCCCCACACCACGTAGGGCGTGATCACGAAATCCGGAGCGGGTGGGATAGTCGTCGAGCACGCCCAGGATCGCCGACTCGGCCACGTGGAGGTCGAGCTCCTCGTGCAACTCACGCCGGGCGGTGTCGGCCGGCGACTCGCCCGGCTCGACCCGGCCGCCGGGAAGGGCCCACTGGGCGGTGTGCGTCCGCAGCCCGGCCGCCCGGCGGGTGAGCAGCACGGCGGGGCCGCCGGCGGTGCCGGCGATGCTCCGGCTCAGCGGCAGGCGCTCGGCGCCGGGGATGGGATGCATGGCCACCACCTCGGGCGGTGTCGGGTCCTCGCCATGAAGCTCGGCGTCGCTGTCGACGACGACCACGGCGACGGCGGCGTGACGCCGGCCGGCGAGCGGGAACGTCAGCCGGCGGTGGGCGGCGAGGTTGACCTCCAGTCTCGTCCGCAGCTGCGGACCGAACAGGAGGCCCGGCTCGGAGCCCGGCTCGGACGGGTCGGAGGAGCCGGGCACGGCGGGAGCCTACGCCGGCGCCTCGCCGCTGGCCGCCACCCGTGCCGCCCTCGCCGCCCGAGTACGCCGGCGATGGCTGCTAGCGAGCCGGGACGACTTCGGACGGGCTTTCGGGGCCGACGGCGTACAGCACGTGGCGGTGGCGCCGGATCCCGGCCGAACTGTTCCAGGTGTGGACGTCGACCACCAGGCGCGGCGCGTCGGCGTCGATGTCCACGTGGAGGGCGACCACCGCGTGCGTGCCCTCGGCGATGACGACGACGTGGCATTGCTCCAGATTCGGTGCCCGACGGACAGTGGTACGACCGGGCCAGGGCCCCACCAACGTGGTCACCGGCCGGGCGTCCAGTGCGACCATCAAGGCGGACGCCGAACGGTTGGTGATCGAGACCTCAACGCCGATGGCGCCGGCGAATCTCGTCGTCGTGGCCGCGTCGACGACCGGATCCCCAGGTTGGTCTCCTTGGCGCCAGCCTTCGCACCACAACCACGCGCCGGCACCGACGGTGACCGCGGCCAGCATCAGGCACATTCCGAGCTCTACCGCAGCCATGGCCATCGACCTCCCGGGCCAGTGAACAGCCGCGAGGTCCAGGCGGAGAGCCCCTCTCTGGGCGCCAACCTGAAGGTTAGTCCTCCGCCATCTCCCGGACCCGACGTGACCGAGGCCGCCAGGCCAGCCGATCAGTTCGTCGGCCCCCGCGTGGGCCAACGACCTGGCAACCGCTCAGCTGCTCGGCAGGCGGAGGACGAGGGCGTCTCCCTGGCCGCCGCCCCCGCAGAGAGTGACACCACCGAGCTCCAGCCCGCGTCGGCGCATCTCGTGGACGAGCGTCGCCGCCATTCGGGCGCCGGTAGAGCCCAAGGCGTGGCCGAGGGCCACAGAGCCACCGTTCACGTTGACCCTGCTCTCGTCGGCGCCCAGCAAGCGCGTCGAATGAAGGGCGACGGACGAGAACGCCTCGTTGATCTCCACGAGCTCGAGATCGGCGACATCCACGCCGGCCTTCTTCGACGCCATCCGCAACGCGATGGCCGGGACGGTATGGAGATACGAGAACTCTTCGGCGCACATGCCGTGCGAAACGATCTCGGCCAGGGGCGCCATACCCATGGCCTCGGCCCGCTCGGCGCGCATCACGACCAGGGCTGCCGCGCCGTCCGACAGCTGTGACGCGTTGCCAGCGGTAATCGTGCCGCCCTTGGAGAAAGCGGGCGGGAGCTGGGAGAGCATTTCGGCGGTCGTGGCTGGCCGGACGCCCTCGTCCCGGTCGACCATGACGGAACCGTCACCCGAAGCGACCGGGACGGCAACGACTTCGTCGGCGAACCTGCCCGATGTCCACGCCGCGGCCGCCCGCTGGTGTGACCGGGCGGCCCACGCGTCCTGATCGGAACGGGTGATCCCCAACTCGGCGTTCACCTCGTCGGACGACTCGCCCATGTGCTGGCCCGTGAAGGTCGACCACAGACCGTCGTACACCAGGGTGTCGACCATGCGCTCGTCGCCGAGGCGCCGGCCCCAGCGCATGCCCGGTACGACGAAAGGGGCCGACGACATGGACTCCATGCCGCCCGCCACGGCAACCTCGATCTCGCCGGCGCGGATCAACTGGTCGGCGAGGGCCAGCGCCGAGAGGCTGGCCAGGCAGACCTTGTTGACCGTCATGGCCGGCACGTGGGGCGGGAGGCCGGCGGCAACGGCCGCCTGACGGGCGGTGATCTGCCCGGTTCCCGCCTGAATGACGTGTCCCATCAGCACGTAGTCGACCTCGGCAGCCAGGGTGTCGCGGTCGGCGGCGCCGGGCGGGCTGGCGGCGCGATCGATCGCCGCTCGGATGGCGACGGCACCGAGTTCGACCGCGGAGACGTGACGAAAGGCGCCGCCGAACTTGCCGACTGGTGTCCGTACGGCGGCCACAATCACCGAGCGCAAGCGGTCTTGTTGCATGCCCACCTTGAGTGTACGGTCCAAACGGTGGTTAGGTCTCCCACCCCGAGACGTCCCGGGAGACGACCGTGCTGTTGGTGATCGGGGCCGGGCCGTACGGCGTGGCCACCGCGGCACGGGCCATCGAGCAAGGGTTCGAGACCGTGGTGGTCGGTCGGCCCATGGGCTTTTGGACCGAGAACATGCCGAATGGGATGTTTCTGCGCTCAGGCCCAGATTGGCACCTCGACGCCGCCGAGGTGCATACCTTCGAGGAGTTTCTCGCCGAGCGCAGGATCGCCGCGGCCGACATCGACCCCGTACCCATCCAGGTGTTCCTGGACTACGCCGACTGGTTCCAGCGGGCCAAGGGTGTGGCCGTCCGAGAGGACCTCGTCGCCCGTCTCAGCCACCAGGACGGGACCTTCCACGCCGTCTTCGACAGCGGCGAGGCCATCACCGCCGACGCAGTCGTGGCCGCGCCCGGGATCCGCTACTTCCAACAGCAACCGGATTGGAGCGTGTCCGCCCCCGCCGCCATCGTCGCCCACACCTGCGACCTCGTCCGCTTCGAGGACCTCAGCGACGCCCGGGTCCTCATCGTGGGGGGCCGTCAGAGCGCCTACGAGTGGGCTGCGCTCGTGGGCGAACAAGGCGCCGAACGCATCGATATCGTCCACCGCCACGACGTTCCGCGCTTCGACCGGGTCAGCTGGAAATTCACCGACGCATACCTGGAAAGGACCGTCGCCGTGCCCGGATGGTGGCGGAGGCTGTCCGCGTCCGAGCGGGAGGCGGTCGCTCGACAGTTCTGGGAGGTCGGCCGCCTCACCCTGGAGTGGTGGCTCATCCCCCGGCTGACCGGCGACCGGTTCCACCGCTGGCCGGGCACCTCGGTCACCAGTGTCGTCGCCGACGAGGCCGGGCCGGCGCACGTGTCGCTCTCAGACGGGACGAGCCTCACCGTCGATCGCATCCTCCTGGCCACGGGCTACAAAGCCGACCTGCCGCGAGTGCCCTACCTCGCCGGGGTCATCGACCAAATCGCCCAGGACGACGGGTTCCCCGTGCTCGACGATGCATTCCAGTCATCCCTCGGTGGCCTCTACATCCCCGGTTTCGCCGCCACCAAGGACTTCGGTCCCTTCTTCGGGTTCACCAAAGGCTGCCCGGCCGCAGCCAAGCTCATCGTCGACGACCTGGTCCGACGAAGCTGAGCACGGCTACGAGCCCATCCCCGGCATCGGCGACATTCGGGGCGACCGACAACACGAGGCCGCCTCGGCGCCGCATCCCGAGCAGTGCCAGACGTACGCCCCGGCGGGACGGCGATCGGCTGCCCGGAAGCGACCGCGGTCGTGGCGATCAGGCGGCCCAGGAGAACTCTGAGGTGGAAAGACCGGTCTTGCCCTCATAGGAGATCCCGAAGGCGTTGATCTTAGACCGTTTGGCCTCAGCCATCGTCAGGTTCGAGCCCACGGGATGGAACATCCCTGAGAACCGGACACGCTCGCCCGTTTCGATTCCGAACGGCACGATGTCCTCGATCTCGAAGTCGACCTCGTCGGCAACCTCGATCTTCGTCCGCTCGGATCGTTGCCTTAGTACTCGTCGTGCCTGCGCCACCACTCATACGGGGCCGTCTGCGGGTAGCCCTCGGGCGAATCCTCCCAGGTCTCCTGGCGACCGAGAAGCGACCGATCGAGATAGCTCCACACGGGTCCCATCACCTCGAGGCCCCGCCAGCTCGTGAAGTAGGTGCGGTAGATCGTGTCGCCATCCCGGAAGAAGGCGTTGAGCCCGAACATCTCGCCATCCTGGTGGGTGCCCGACTGTGGCTCAGCGGGCGAGAGCCCCAAGTCGACGCCATAGGTTCCACCGCCCCAGGAATACCACGGGACCTCCCAACCCATCCGCTTCCGGTAACGCTCGAGCTTGTCGATCCCTCGCGGGACGCCAGGACGAAGCTCGTGTCGCGGGCGTGAAGATGGGCCAGGTGGGCGAGCTGGTCGACGACCATCGAGCACCCATCGCAGCCGACCTCCTGACTCGGCCCGAACATGAAGTTGTAGACAAACAGCTGACGCCGCCCCTCGAACAGATCGAGCAGGCTCGCGGGACCGGTCGGTCCCTGGAACTCGTAGGCCTTCTCGACCCGCATCATCGGCTGGCGCCGGCGCTCCGCCGCCAGCGCGTCGGATTCTCTGGTTAGCGCCTTTTCCTTCGCGAGGATCCGCGCGTTCGCGGTCTCCCACTCTTGTTGCGACACAATCTCCGGAAGATTCATCCCTCTCCTCCTCTTGGCGCTCGGCCGTTGTCGATAGCGCCGGCGCAGCCCGAACTTGTCACTCAGATCGATATAACCACGAACTTGCCTTCGATCATGGTCGAAGGTTCTGGCCCGTACTGTCGAGGGAGCGACTGCCAGAGGAGGTTCGCATGGGTAGCGACATTGACACCGATCGGTTCCCTGAGTGGAGCCCATTCGCTCACGCTGTCGAGCAGCGACGCCCGACCACCGGCACCTGGTGCGAAGCGTGGACGGTGCGTGACATCGTCGTTCACCAAGCCGGCAATGCCGAGGAGTTGGCCCGAGTACTCGGCGCTCACCTGGCCGGCGATCCCGTATCCACTAGGAGCTTCGAGGAGCGCGAAGCCCCGTACCGGGCCATGAGCGACGCTGAGTGTTGGTCGTCGTTGCTGCTTCGGATGGCCGAGCTGAGCAGGGTGGCGGAGGCCGGTGACTCGATCCCAGCGGACACCGGTGTGGCCTGGACGGGCAGGACGATGAAGGTTCCGTGGTTCGCTGAGCACATGCGAGAGGAACTCGCCCTGCACGGCTGGGACATGACCGGTGACAACGACACTGCCACGACCACCTTGGGGGAGCCGTGGATGACTGACCACAGTGTCATCGCCGTCGGCCGGCCCCTCCTGGCCCGGGGTGTCGCCAAGCTGGGCCTGAGTTCTGACGAGCATGTTGAAGGTCGCCTGCGGGTCGCGGACAGGGACGACATCGTCGTCACGGCCGACCGCGACGGCACCACCATTGGCCTTGTCGCCGCGGAGGGTGAAGCGACGCTCGAGACCGACGCCGCCGCCCGCGTGCTCTTGCTCTGGGGCCGCCGACCCGCAGACCCAGGCCGAATCAGTAGCTCCGCCCCGCCCGAGACGTTGGGACGCGTCCGCAACCTCCTAAGCGGTTACTGAACGCCCAAGGCCCGCGCTATCAGCTCTGAGGAAGCGAGTTCGCTTGGCTGGGCAGGTAAGGGGCGTGATGACTGACCAGCAGATGCCCCGGACCTGAAAGTCACCGGGCGACGGATGCTGGAGTGTGGAGGCCTGCGGTTCGAGGCGGGGTACGCCCGGATCCTGTCTGGTGTCGACGTCGATGCGGTCACTGACCATGCGGAGGAGATCAAGGAAGCGATGGACGCGTGCGTGCCCGACGGCAACGTACGAGTGCCCGGCACCGGGCTGCGACGGGCCCCCGCCTGATCGTCGAGAGTACGGATCGACAAGTCGCTGCGGGTGCGCCTCGGACGACCATACCCGCGCCGCCCACCGCGTTCGCCCGACACCCTGACCCGTGCCGACCACCAGTAACGTCATCGAAGGAGGTTGAGCCATGGGCTTCTACCAGGACCAGATCTTGCCCCGCTTCCAAGACAAGGTCATGGACCGGAGATCAACCCGGGACGTGCGCGCTCGCGTCTGTGCCGGGCTGCGCGGCGAAGTGGTTGAAATCGGGTTCGGCACCGGCCTCAACGCGCCGTACTACCCCCCCGAGGTAACCAGAGTCCTGGCCATCGAACCGTCGAGGGTTTGCATGCGTATCGCCGAACCTCGCATCGCCAGGTCGTCCCCCGTCGTGGAACTGGCCGGGCTCGAAGGCGAGCGCCTGGACCTACCCTCAGACACATTTGATGCCGTCCTGTCGACCTGGACGCTCTGCACGATCCCCGACCTGGGCGCGGCGCTCAGCGAGGTTCGGCGGGTACTGAAACGGCGCGGCTCACTGCGTTTCGTCGAGCACGGACACGCCCCCGACCCGTCAGTGGCACGCTGGCAGAGGCGGATCGAACCACTCAACAGGCGCCTCGGTGGTGGATGTCACCTCACTCGGAAGATCCCCGAGACGATCGAACACGCCGGGTTTCGCGTCGAACAGCTCGACACGTACTACTTCACCGGCGATCCGAAGCCCTTCGGCTACACCTTCGAGGGTCTCGCCGCCAAGCGCTGAGATCGGTCTCCTCCTCACGTGTTTGGCACATCCCCCGTTTGGCCGCCACCAAGGACTTCGGTCCCTTTTTCGGGTTCACCAAAAGCTGCCCGGCCGCAGCCAAGTTCATCGTCGACGACCTGGTCCGGCGAAGCTGAGCACTGCTACGAGCCCATCCCCGGCATGGGCGACATCCCGCCGTGATGGGGGATGGTCAGGCCGGGTATGGCGGAAGGGGCGGCCAGTAACAGAATGCCGAGCGCCACCAAGACGATCGCCGTGCCGTAGGTGGCCGGTCTCCGCCACGGGAGGGTCTTCTCGATGGCGATCAGGCCCGCCACCACCGCCATCCACAGGACGCTCATCACTCCAAGAGCGAACAGCGACGCCATCAGGGCCCAGCAGCAGCCGACGCACCAGGCACCGTTCTTCGTGCCCATACGGAGGGCACCCAACTCCCCGTCGCGCCAGGATCCGAGGAGCATGCCGAGCGGGCTGCGACACTGGCCCAGGCACGCGTCCTTGAGCGGTGACAGTTGGTAGCCGGCAGCCACGAGCAGGGTCACGCCGGCGAGCACCCGTCCGGCGTGGTCCCACTCCAGGCTTGTGCCGGCCACGGCTGACGCGCCCGCCCCCACGGCGAAGGCGGCCAACCCGGCCGCCGCCCAAGTCAAGAGATACCCGCCGACGAACATCAACGGCAGCGCCACCGAACGGTTCCGGGTCATGCGCGAGTACAGAGCAACCGTCGGGGCGACCGACGGCAGCATCATGGCGGCCATCATCACCACCCACACGCCGAGGAACCAGCCGAAGCCGCCCAGGGCGCTCCAGGGGCCGGTATCCATGCCCCGCATCTGGTGCGCCGTCCACCACCACCCCACCCCTGCCAGGGCGAACAGCAGGAACACGAGACCGACCCGGCTCCGCATCGCGACCACCGCCGGACGAATGTCCGGCCGGACGGCGGACGCCTGCCCGGAAGCGACAGCGGTCATGGCGATCAGGCGGCCCAGGAGAACTCTGAGGTGGAAAGACCGGTCTTGCCCTCATAGGAGATCCCGAAGGCGTTGATCTTCGACCGTTTGGCCTCAGCCATCGTCAGGTTCGAGCCCACGGGATGGAACATCCCGGAGAACCGGACAGGCTCGCCCGTTTCGACTCCGAACGGCACGATGTCCTCGATCTCGAAGTCAACTTTGTCAGCGACCTTGACGCGATGGCGAAGACCGTCGTCGGCAACCTCGATCTTCGCCCGCTCCGCGCCGAGGATCTCGCCCACCAGAGAAGCCGCAGCCGCCATCGGACCGCCGAGCTGACCGCTGAACACCTGGACGAGCTTCTCGAACTGTTCATCGGTGGCGTCCTCGTCGATGAAGACACCCAACCGCCAGTTGCCCTCGGTCATCACCTTCGGTGTGTCGGCAATCATGACGACTCTGCGGCCGGCGATGGGAGTGCCGTCGACGTGGCCCTCCTTGATGTTGAACACCAAGCTGACTCGGCAGAAGTCGTAAGTCGCGCCGTGGTCCATAGACAGGTTGCACGGGCACATGAGCTCGCAAGAGCACGTTTCGACGTAGCTGCCTTTGAGTTGCCATGCCATCTTGAGACCCCCCTCCTAACGCTCGATTGCAAGTATCTACCCCCGGGTCACGGCACGGTCAAGGTCTCTGCTCGAACCGCCACATCCCCGGCACACGCCGCACGGCGCATCAGTCCGGATACTCGTCCTTCCGCCAACTGCGAGGCTCGGCGGGTTGAGGCTTCGGCGTTCGCTCGAGCATGAAGCTGTAGTACGGCGCGACGAACGGGTCGGGCGCCGACACGGTGTAGGTGTGGTAGACGGTCCCGTCCTCGCGCGCGAAGGCGATCCAGCTCGGGTTCTCGCGCAGCCCGTCGCTGAGTTCGGCCCCGACCTGGCCTGACCACTCCCGGAGAAAGTCGGGCGGGTTGGCGATCAGCTCCTGGATCTGGGGAATCTCTTGCGCCTGCTTCTCGGACAGGGCAAGGCCGAAGTCGAAGGCGAAGTCGCTGTTGTAGGTGGAGACGTAGGGGAACTGCCAGCCCATCCGCCGCTTGTAGGCATTCAGCCGCTCGATCGGCGCCCGCGAGAAGCAGATCAGCGTCACGTCGCGATGGTTCAGGTGGACGAGCGAGCCGTCGAGTCCGTCGCCCAGGCTGGTGCAGCCGGGGCAGGCGCCGAGCGTGTAGTCGGGGCCGAACATGATGTTGTAGGCCAGCAGCTGTGAGCGCCCCTCGAAGAGCTCGGCGAGCGTCTTCTTGCCGTCCGCGGTGTCGAGCTCGTACTGCTTCTCGACCGGGACCCAGGGGAGCTCGAGCCGCTTTCGATTGATCTCCTCGTTTCGCTGCGCCTGCTCAGCCTCGAGCCTGGCGAGCTCGTCCCGGGCCGCCTGCCATTCCTCACGGGTTCCGACCTCGTGTTCGGGCATCTCATTTCCCTCCGTCTGACTCGAACGTTCCCGCACCAGCCCATCCCACCGTGGGATCGGACGCTACCGGGATCACGAGATGAGACCCGCGGCAACCCGGAAACTCATCGCGAAGGCGGCGGAGAATCGTTCCAGGTCAGCGATCCAGCTCCTCACTTCCAGCGGAAGTGGACGAAGACCCGGCCGAAGTTGTGGGAGTCCTTCTCCACCCGGGCGTAGAGCGCCTTGATCTCCTTCTGGTCGAGGAAGCGCAGCACCCGCTTCTTCAGCTGCCCGCTCCCCTTGCCGGGGACGATCTCGACCAGGGTGGCCTTCTTGTCGACCGCCTCGTCGATGACGGCGCGCAGCGCCCGCTCGATCTCGTCGCCCCGGTTGTAGATGTCGTGCAGATCGAGCTTGAGCTTCACGGCCGGTTCACGGCCGCTTCGCCGACGCGGCAGCCGCCTCCTCGGCGGCGGCTTTGATCCCTTCCAGGGTGGCCTGCATGTTGCGCGTCCACTCCTCCAGTCGGCGGGCGACGATGCGCTCCTCCTTGTCGGGCATGGCCTCGATGGCGATGGTCAGGCCCGAAGGGGCGGGGCCCATGCGCGCCCGCTGGCGCAGGGCCGTCCCTCCCCGCTCGGGCGCCAGCTCGAAGCGCCAGGAGGCGGCGACGCCGTCCTGTCCCTGGACGTCCCAACCGAAGCAGCGGCCCGGTTCGTGGGCCACGATCACGCTCTCGGTCTGCCAGGCGCCCAGCGCCGGGTGCTCGTTGCGGCCCACGAACCGGGCGCCGAGGGCGGGACCGGGCGTCGCCGGGTCCCACTCGGCGCCGGCGAACTCGTCGGAGAAGCGGGCGGGGAGGTCGATGTCGGTCACCAGGTCCCAGACGACCTCCGGCGCGGCGTCCACCCAGACCGCCACCTCGGCGGATGGTCCGTCGGCGTAGCGCATTGCCCCGAGAATAGGGCGGCAAGGATAGGGTCGCTCCCGTGCCACGCGCCCGCCCGCTTCGGGTCGCGGTGGCTCTCGCCGCCGTCACCGACGAGACCGTCGCGTTCGTCGCCGACGCCGAACGGCTCGGCGTGCACTCCGTCTGGGCCGCCGAGGCGTGGGGCTACGACTGCTTCACCCCGCTCGCCTTCCTCGCCGCCCGGACCGCCACCATCCGGCTGGGCACGGGTATCGCCCAGCTCGGCGCCCGCAGCCCGGCCCTGCTGGCCATGACGGCGATGTCGATGGACGCCCTGTCGGGAGGCCGGTTTCTTCTCGGCCTGGGCGCTTCTGGTCCCCAGGTGATGGAAGGCTGGCACGGAGTCCGGTTCGCCACGCCGCTGCAGGCGACGCGCGAGACCGTGGAGATCGTCCGCCGCGTCGGGCGCGGCGAGCGGCTGGAGCATCACGGCCGGGTGTACCAGTTGCCGCTTCCTGGCGGCCAGGGCCGGCCTCTGCGTTCCCTGGCACCGCCGGCGACCGTGCCCATCTACGTGGCCGCCCTCGGGCCCAGGAACCTCGAGCTCACCGGCGAGATCGCCGACGGTTGGATCGGCAACGCCCTGGTCCCGGAAACGGCCGCCGCCTTCACCGACCACCTGGCCGCCGGCGCGGCGCGCGCCGGGCGCGCCCTCGACGACCTCGACCTGCTGGTTCCCGTCGCCGTCGAGATCACCGACGACGCCGCCGAGGCGGCGGCCCGCCACGCCCGGGGTTACGCCTTCACCATCGGCGCCATGGGATCGGCGAGCACCAACTTCTACAACGCCGCCTTCCGCCGCCAGGGCTACGGCGACGACGTGGAGGCCGTGCAGCGGCTGTGGCTGGACGGCAAGCGCGAGGAAGCGGCCCAGCGGGTCCCCGTCGACCTGGGCTTCAAGACCAACCTGCTCGGCCCGCCCGAGGTCGTCACCGAGCGCCTGCGTCGCTACCGGGACGCGGGCGTGACCACCCTGCAGGCCAAGCTGGGCGCCGGCCCCGACAGCGCCGGCCCCGACAGCGCCGGCGCCACCCGGGCGCTCGACACCCTGGCCGAGCTGCTCGACCTGGTCGCCGCCGTCAACGCCGAGCCCGATCCTGGGTAGCGTGCCCGACGTGCACCTGCGCTGGCCCGGCCGGTTCGGAGCAGCCGGGACCGCCGCGCGCGGTGACGCTGGCGGCGGCGCTGACGGTGGCCGCCGCCGCATGCGGCAGCCAGCATGTCGCCGCCCGTCCGGCGCCGCGCCCGGCGGCGACCACCGCCCGGCCGGCGCCGCCCTCGAGCACGACCACAGTGGAAACCACCACCACGGTGCCCGCTCCGCCGGCGATGACCACGGTGGCCACCCTGGCGGGCAGCACGCCCGGCTACGCCGCGCCCGGCGCCGCGCCCGACGGGACCGTTCCGGGAACGTGGTACGGCTATCCCTCGGTCCTCCCGGTCATCGCCCAGCAGCCCGGGTGGATCGACGTGCGCCTGGCCCAGCGACCGAACCAGAGCACGGCGTGGATCCAGGCCACCGCCGCCACCCTGTCCCAGGACCCCTACCGGCTCGTCCTCTCGCTGAGCAGCGCCCACCTGACCCTGTTCGACGGCAACCGGGCGGTCCTGGACCTGCCCGCCGGCATCGGCACGCCTGACGACCCCACGGTCACCGGCGACTACTTCGTCACCATGCGCGTGCCTCCGCCCGACCCCGGTTACGGGCCCTTCGTGCTCGTCACCTCCGCCCACTCCGACAGCATCACCGACTGGGACGCGTCGGGCGACGCCATCATCGCCATCCACGGCCCCATCGATTCCTACGACGACACGCTCATCGGCGCCACCGGCGCCCGCATCTCCCACGGCTGCATCCGCTTGCACGACAGCGACCTGGCCCAGCTGGCCGGCCTCCCCGCCGGTACCCCGCTCGAGATCGTTCCCTAAGCTGTCACCGTGGTCCGGGGGGAGGGCAGTGCGTTCGTGGCGGGGGTGAGCGCCCAGGACATCTTCGACTTCGTCGTCGACCCCGCCCAGTACACCAAGGCCGACACCAAGATGGTCTGGGTGACCCGGCTGGCGGAGACCGAGGACGGGATGATCGCCCGGGAGGACGGACGGTTCCTGGGCCGCTTCCCGGGGTCGGTGATCACCCGGTACCGGTGGCGGATCCCCCACCACATCGACGTGACCCTGGAGCACGGGATTCCCGCCGAGCTGCACGCCTGGTTCGAGATCGAGGACCGCCAGGGTGGGGCCTGGGTGCGCCACGTGGAGACGATGGCCATGCCCAAACCGTTCGACCGGCTCTGGGACCTGATCGCCGGCCGGTGGTTCGCCGAGTCGGTGCGCCGGGAAGTGGCGGAGATCGCCCGCCTCCTGGCCAGCGGCCAACGGGGCCGGGGCGTCGACGCCCACCAGGCCGACGCTTCTCACTGAGCCCGGCCCCCTTCCACCTCTCGGCGGCGCCGGCGCAGAAAAGCGGCTTCGGCGGCGTTCCCGGTGAGGGCGATGGCCCGGTCGTAGGCCCGGGCGGCGTCGGCGCCGCGGCCCAGGCGGCGGAGCAGGTCGGCGCGGGTGGCGTGCAGGAGGTGGTAGCCGTCCAGCGCGTCCAGGCCGTCGAGGGCGGCGAGGCCGGCCGACGGGCCGTCGACCTCGGCCACCGCCACCGCCCGGTTGAGGGCCACCACGGGCGTGGGGGCGATGACGAGCAACTGGTCGTAGAGCCGGAGGATCTGGCTCCAGTCGGTGTCGCCGGCGGTGGCGGCGTCGCTGTGCACGGCGTTGATGGCCGCCTGGATCTGGTAGGGCCCGGGCTGGTTGCGGCGCAGACAGGCCCGCACCATGGCCCGGCCCTCGGCGGCCAGGGCGCCGTCCCAGCGGTCCCGGTCCTGGTCGGCCAGGGCGACCAGGCTGCCGTCGGGCGCCGTCCTCGCCGGGCGGCGTGACTCGGTCAGCAACATGAGGGCGAGCAGGCCGAGGACCTCGGGTTCGTCGGGCATGAGGTCGGCCAGCACCCGTCCGAGGCGCACCGCCTCGGCGGCCAGGTCCTCGTCGACCAGGCGGTCGCCGGCGCTGGCGACGTAGCCCTCGTTGAAGATGAGGTAGACGACGGCCAGGACGGGCCGGAGGCGGTCGGGCAGCTCGGCGTCGCTCGGGACCCGGTAGGGGATGCCGGCGGCGCGGATCTTGGCCTTGGCCCGGACCAACCGTTGCGCCAGGGTGGCCTCGGGGACGAGGAACGCCCGGGCGATCTGCGGGGTCTGCAGCCCGCCCAGCAGCCGCAGGGTGAGGGCGACCTGGGCCTCGGTCGCCAGGGCGGGATGGCAGCAGGTGAAGATCAGGCGCAGGCGGTCATCGTCCACGGGCGGTTCCTCCCGCGCCGGGTCCCGGGCGTGGAGCAGGTCGGCCTGGGCGTAGCGGTCCGGACGGGTGGCCTCGCGCCGGGCCCGGTCGATGGCCCGGTTGCGCGCCGTGGTGATGATCCATCCCGCCGGGCTGGGCGGCAGGCCCGATTGCGGCCACCGGTGCAGCGCGGCCACGAACGCCTCCTGGACCGCCTCCTCGGCCACGTCGATGTCGCCGAAGGACCGGACCAGTACGGACACGGCCCGGCCGGACTCCTCCCGGAAGACACGCTCGACCTCGGAGGCGCCGACGGGGCCCACCCGCCCGCTAGTCCCCGGTCTCTTCCTGGAACGGGCGCACCTCGACCGGCGCGGCACAGGCGCGGGTGGCCCGGGCCGCCCAGGCCAGGGCGTCGTCGAGATCGGCCGCCTTGATGACCCAGAAGCCGCCGATCTGCTCCTTGGTCTCGGCGAAGGGACCGTCGGTGGTGAGCACCTCGCCGTCCTGCACGCGCACGACGGTGGCGGTGGCCGGCGGATGGAGCCCGCCGGCGAACACCCAGCTGCCGGCCTCCTGCAGCTCGGCGTTGAAGGCGTCGACCTCGGCGAACGCCTGTTGCATGGCCTCGGGCGACGGCGGGGGCTCGCCTTCGACCGAGTGCACGGAGAGCAGGTACTGCTTCATGGGATCGCTCCTCTCGAACCAGCGCCACACGCTAGGACTGCGCGGCGCGGCGGTAGGACAACAGGACGACGCCGGTGCTGGTGGCCCGCTGGTCGACGAGGTCCAGGCCGGTGTGGCCACCCGAACCGAACAGGCGGGTGCCGGCGCCCAGCACCACCGGGATAGACGGCCAGGCGCAGCTCGTCGACGAGGCCGTGGCCCATGAGGGCCTGCACCAGGGTGGCGCTCCCGCCGACCAGGATGTCCTTGCCGGGCTCCTCCTTCCGTCGAGTCACCTCCTCGACGACATCACCGCTGAGCACGGTCGAGTTGTTCCAGTCGGCCTGCTTCAGCGTCGAGGACACCACGTACTTGGTGTAGCGGTTCATGCGGTCGGCGAATCCCGCTTCGTCGGTCATCGACGGCCACGCCGCGGCGAAGCCCTCGTAGGTCACCCGGCCCAGCAGCAGGGCGTCGGCCGCGTCCAGCTCCTCGAACTTGAACTGGCCGATCTCGTCGTTCCAGTAGGGCATGGTCCATCCCGCCAGCTCGAAGTCCCCGTCCCCGCCTGGGGCCTGCATGACCCCGTCCACGGTGACGAACTCGCTCACCACGATCTTCCTCATCGCCTGCTCCTTCCCGGTCACGGCCGGCCGGTTGCCGGCCCGTCACCGCTCATACGAACGAGTACGGCGTCGATCGACACCACATTGCAAAAACATGGAGAAACTCCTAGGGTGCCGGTGAGCGAACGATCGTGCGTCTGGCGACCAAGGGGCGGGCGCTTTCGGAGGACGTGGTGGCCGAGCTGTTGACCCTGCGAGCGGCGGTGGAGGAGCTGGTCCACGACGGGGACACGGTGGCGTTGGAGGGGTTCACCCATCTCATCCCCCACGCCGCCGGCCACGAGATCATCCGCCAGGGCCGGCGCGATCTCACCCTGGTGCGGCTCACGCCCGACCTGGTGTACGACCAGATGATCGGCATGGGCTGCGCCCGCAAGCTGGTCTTCTCGTGGGGAGGCAACCCGGGCGTCGGTTCGCTGCACCGCTTCCGCGACGCGGTGGAGCACGGCTGGCCCGCAGCCGCTGGCGGTCGAGGAGCACAGCCACGCCGGGCTTGACCAACCGCTACGTCGCCGGCGCGTCGGGGCTGCCGTTCGCCGTGCTGCGCGGCTACGCCGGCACCGGCCTGCCGCGACCACACCGCCGACGGTCGCGACCGATCGCGTGCCCGTTCACCGGCGAGGAGCTGGCGGCGGTGCCCGCCCTCCACCCGGACGTCGCCATCATCCACGCCCAGCAGGCCGACCGGTCGGGCAACGTGCAGCTGTGGGGCATCACCGGCGTGCAGAAGGAGGCGGTGCTCGCGCGCCGACCCGCTCGCTCGTCACCGTCGAGGAGGTGGTGGACGAGCCTGGCGCTGCGGCCCGGGCGGCGTCGTGCTGCCCTGCTGGGCGGTGACGCGCGGTGGCCCACGTCCCCGGCGGCGCCCACCCGTCCTACGCGGCCGGGTACTCGCAACGGGACAACGGCTTCTACCAGGAGTGGGACGCCGATCAGCCGGGACCGGGAGACGTTCCTCGCGTGGATGCGGCGCCACGTGGTCGAGCGCGGTGCCGGCGTGACCGCCGCCGACTACACGGCCACGGAGATGATGGCGGTCGCCGCGGCCCGCGCTCCTGGAGGACGGCGCAGGTGTGCTTCGTCGGGATCGGCGCGCCGAGCACGGCGGCCAACCTGGCCCGCGCGACCCACGCCCCCAACCTGGTCCTCGATCTACGAGTCCGGGTGCATCGGCGCCAAGCCGACGCGGCTGCCGCTGTCGATCGGCGACGGCGAGCTGGCCGAGACGGCGGACGCGGTGGTGTCGGTGCCGGAGATCTTCAACTACTGGCTGCAGCCGGGGCGCATCGACGTCGGCTTCCTGGGCGCGGCGCAGATCGACCGCTACGCCAACCTCAACACCACGGTGGTCGGCCCCTACGACGCAGCCGAGCGTGCGCCTGCCGGGCGCCGGCGGGGCGCCGGAGATCGCCGGCGTCCTGCCGGCGGGTCATCGTCATGATGCGCCAGAGCCGCCGCAGCCTTCGTGGATCGTCTGGACTTCCGCACGTCGGTGGGGTTCGGCGACGGCCCGGGCGACCGGCGCGGCTCGGCCTGACCGGCGGCGGCCCGGCGCTGGTGATCACCGACCTCGGCGTCCTGCGCCCCGATCCCGGCACCTGCGAGCTGACCCTCACCGAGCTGCACCCGGGCGTCGGCGTGGACCGAGGTGGCCGAGGCCACCGGCTGGGCGCTGCAGGTGGCGCCGGAGGTGGCGCGCGACGGTGGAGCCGCCGCACGCCGCAGATCGGAGCTTCGACGCGTGCTGCGCCAGTCTGACCGAGGGGACAACGGACGAATGACCGATGCGCCGAGGCACGGCCCGACCGCGCTGGGCGGTCGACCCGCCCTACGACGAGCCCGAGTACCGGTCGACGGCGCCGCGGGCACCCAAACGACCGCTGGTCCCGGTGCCCGAGGAGCTGCGGTCGCCGCGGCCGGACCGGTGTTCGGCGAGGACCGGGTCGACCCGGCCGACGCCGACCTGACCCGCCAGCACGGGGGGAGCCGCTGGGCCAGCGGATCAACGTCACGGGCCGGGTGCTGGGCAGCGACGGCCACCCGGTCGCCGGGCAGCTGGTGGAGGTGTGGCAGTGCAACGCCGCCGGCCGCTACGCCCACCAGATCGGACCAGCACCCGGCGCCGCTCGATCCCAACTTCACCGGCGCCGGCCGCTGCCTGACCGACGGCGACGGCCGGTACCGCTTCGTCACCATCCGGCCCGGCGCCTACCCGTGGCGCAACCACCCCAACGCCTGGCGGCCGGCCCACATCCACTTCTCGGTGTTCGGCCGGGTCGTTCACCGAGCGGCTGATCACCCAGATGTACTTCCCGGGCGACCCGCTGTTCGCCTCCGACCCCATCTTCGCAGTCCGTCCGCGACGAGCGGGCCCGCCAGCGCATGGTCGCCGCCTTCGACTGGGCCACGACCGAGGAGGAGTGGGCGCTCGGGCTACCGCTTCGACATGGTGGTGGGCGGCCACCTGGCCACGCCCGCCGAGGCGGGACCATGACAGCTCGCCGACGCCGTCGCAGACCGTCGGCCCCTTCTTCCGCTTCGGGCTGGCCGTGGTTGGCCAAGCGGCGCCACCTGGTCCGGCGCCCGACGCCCCCGGGGCGGTCGACGCTCCACGGGACGGTGCTCGACGGGGACGGCGCAGCCGGTGCCCGACGCCATGGTGGAGATCTGTCCAGCCGCGAGGGCTTCGGCCGCTGCCTGACCGACGACGACGGCCGCTACCGCTTCGTCACCGTCAAGCCCGCACCCGGGGACGGCGGCCAGGCCCCGCACCTCGACGTGTCGGTGTTCGCCCGGGGTCTGCTCCAGCGTCTGGTGACGCGCATCTACTTCCCCGACGAGGCAGCGGCCAACGACGCCGATCCGCTGCTCGCCGTCCGTCACCGAACCCGACCGGGCGGCGACGCTGGTCGCCGTCCCCGACGGCGACGGACTGCGCTTCGACATCCGCCTGCAGGGCGAAGGGGAGACGGTGTTCCTTGCCTGGTGACGCTCGTTCGCGCCCATCACCACCACCGACGAGCTCCTGGCCGCCACCGGGCGACCGGGCGTGGCTGCAGGCCATGCTCGACGCCGAAGCCGCCCTGGCCCGGGCCGAGGCGGCCAGCGGGCGTGATCCCCCAGGCCGCGGCCGGAGTCCATCGCCGCCGCCTGCGACGCCGACCGTTTCGACCCGGCCGCATCTGGGCCGCGCCGCGCGGGACGGCGGCAACCCCGTCCTCCCCCTCGTCGCGCGCCCTGCGCCGCCGCCGTCCCCGACGACGCCCGCCGGTGGGTGCACTGGGGCGCGACCAGCCAGGACATCCTCGACACCGCGGCCATGCTCGTGGCCCGCCGCAGCCTGGCGCTGATCGACGCCGACCTCGGGCGCCTGGCCGCCGGCTGCGCGGCGCTGGCCGAGCGCCATCGCCACACGCCCATGACGGGCCGCACCCTGCTCCAGCCGGCCCTGCCGATCACCTTGGGCTTCAAGGCGGCGGCGTGGCTGGCCGGGGTCACTCGCCGCCCGCCGCCAGCTGGACGATGCCGGCGTCGGGCTGGCCGCCCAGCTGGGCGGGGCCTGCGGGCACGCTGGCGTCCCTCGGCCCGGCGGGACCCGAGGTGCTCGCCGGCTACGCCCGGCGCCTGGGCCTGGCCGAGCCCCCGGTGGCCGTGGCACACCGCCCGCCAGCGGGTCACCCTGCTGGCCGCGCGCCCTCGGCACCGCGGCGGGCACGGCGGCCAAGATCGCCGGCGACGTGGCCCTGCTGATGCAGGCGGAGGTGGGCGAAGCGTTCGAGCCGGCGGGCCCGGGCGGGGCGGTTCGTCGACGCTGCCCCACAAGCGCAATCCGGTGGGCGCGGCCGTGGTGGACGCCGCCGCCCGCCGGGCCCACGCCCTGGTCGGCGTGCTGTTCGGCGCCCTGGTGGGCGAGCACGAGCGTCCCGTCGGCGCCTGGCACGCCGAGTGGGAGACGCTGAGCGAGCTGTTGGCCCTGGCCGGCGGGGCGGTGGCGAGGACGGCCGACACCGTCGCCGGCCTCGAAGTGGACGAGGACGCCATGGCCGCCAACCTGGCCGGACCCGGCGAGACCCTGCTGGCCGAGGCGGTGGGCCTGGCGCTTGGCGTCCGCCGGCGTGGAGCGGGCGACCGCCAGCGACGCGGTGGCGGCCGCCGCCCGGCGGGCCGCGACCTCCGGGGGCGGGTTCGCCGCCGAGCTGGAGGCGGAGCCGACGGTGGCCGCCAACTTGGACCGCGACCAGATCGAGGCCCTGCTGCGGCCCGACCGACTACCTGAACAGCTGCGGCGTGTGGATCGACCGCGCCCTGGCCGACGCCGACGGGGTGACGCAGTGAACGGCGTGCGCGTCGACGGTCCCGCCGGCGCACCGGTGCTCATACTGGCCAACTCCCTCGGCACCACCAGTGCCATGTGGGACCGCCAGGTGCCGGGGTGGGCCCAGCGGTTCCGGGTGGTGCGTTACGAACATCGCGGCCACGGCGGCGTCGCCCGCGCCCCCCGGGCCCTACGCGGTGGCCGACCTGGGCCACGACCTGCTGGCGGTACTCGACCACTCTCCGGGTGGAGCGGGCCCACGTCGCCGGCCTCTCTCTCGGCGGCCTGGTGGCCATGTGGACCGCCGCCCACCACCCCGCCCGCGTCGACGGACTGGTGCTGGCGTGCACCGCCCCCCAGTTCCCGCCCGCCCAGATGTGGATCGACCGGGCGGCCCAGGTGCGACGGGGCGGGACCGGCGAGCTGCTGGACAGCCTGCTGGGACGGTGGTTCCGCCCCGGCTTCGTCGACGACCGGCCCAACGTGCGTTCGCTGGTCACCGCCATGCTCGCCGCCGCCGATCCCGACGGCTACGCCGGCTGTTGCGACGCCCTCGCCTCCGCCGACCTGTGGTCCGACGTGGCGGCCATCGCCGCCCCCACCCTGGTCATCGCCGGCGCCGACGATGCCGTCGCCCCGCCGGAGGTCGCCCTGAGCATGCACGGCGCCATCTCCGGCTCGTCGCTCGTCGTGCTTCCCGCCGCCCACCTGGCCAACCTCGAACAACCCGACCGGTTCACCGCCCTGGTGACCGACCACCTGGCCGGGACCGACATTGAGCGCGGCCGCCGCACCCGGCGGGCCGTGCTCGGCGACGACTACGTGGATCGCTCCGACGGCGGCCCGGACACCGTGGACGGCGCCTTTCTCCGACTTCATCACTCGCTACGCGTGGGGCGACGTATGGACCCGACCCGGGCTCGACCGCCGCACCCGCTCCTGCATCACGCTGGCCGTGCTCGCCGCCCTCGGGCGCCTCGACGAGCTGCCGCTGCACGTGCGCGGCGCCCGGCGCAACGGCCTCACCGACGCGGAGATCGGCGAGGTGTTGCTGCACACCGCCGTCTACGCCGGCGTCCCCGCCGCCAACTCGGCGTTGGCCGTCGCCCGGCGCACGCTCGACGAGCCCACCGAACCGACGTGAGCGACGACCGCCGCGGCGACTTCGTCCAATCGCTCGAGCGGGGTCTCAGCGTCATCCGGGCCTTCGGTCCCGACCACCCGCAGCTCACCCTGTCCGAAGTGGCGCAGATCACCGGGCTGACCCGCGCCGCCGCCCGCCGCTTCCTGCTCACGCTCGTCGAGCTGGGCTACGTCCACGCCGACGACCGTTCCTTCTCCCTCCGCCCACGCGTCCTCGAGCTGGGCTACGCCTATCTCTCCACCTTGAGCCTCAACGAGGTCGCCGCGCCGCACATGGAGGATCTCGTCGCCCACGTCCGCGAGTCGTCGTCCATCGCCGTGCTCGACGGCGACGACATCGCCTACGTGGTGCGCGTCCCCACCAAACGCATCATGACCGTCGCCATCGCCGTCGGCACCCGCTTCCCCGCCTACGCCACCTCCATGGGCCGCGTCCTGCTCGCCGCCCTGCCGCCCGCCGAGCTCGACGACTACCTCGCCCGCGTCCGCCCGCAGCCGCTGACCCGGCGCACGGTCACCGATCCCGCCCGGTTGCGCCGCATCCTGGGCGACGTCGCCGCCGCCGGCCACGCCCTCGTCGACCAGGAGCTGGAGGACGGGCTGCGCTCGGTGGCCGTCCCCATCACCGACGGCACGGGCCGAGTCAGCGCCGCCATCAACGTCTCCGTCCACGCCAGCCGGGCCACTCTCGACACCCTGCGCCGCGACATCCTGCCCCGGCTGCAGGACACCGCGGCGCGCATCAGCGCCGACCTGCGCGTCCCTTCCGGTGGCGCGGTGAACCGGACGCGGTAGGGAACGTCGGGCGTGGCATCGGCCACCCAGGTCGGCATCGTCGGCGCCGGACCGGCCGGCCTGGTGCTGTCGCACCTGCTGGCCCGGGCCGGGATCGACTCGGTCGTGCTCGAAGCCCGCGACCGCGCCTACGTGCAGTCGCGTGTGCGCGC
Source organism: uncultured Actinomycetota bacterium (assembly GCA_963757175.1). GTDB lineage: Bacteria > Actinomycetota > Acidimicrobiia > Acidimicrobiales > Palsa-688 > CAVWQR01. The sequence goes on from CAVWQR010000001.1 coordinate 528,826, forward strand.
CGGCGTCCTCGAGCACGGCACGGTCGAGCTGCTCGACGCCCTCGGTGTCGGCGAACGCATGCACCGGCAGGGACGGGTCCACGAGGGCGTCAACCTGCAGTTCGACGGCGACCGGCACCGCATCGACTTCCGCGCCCACACCGGCAAGGCGATCATGATCTACGGCCAGCAGGAAGTGGTCACCGATCTCATCGCCGCCCGGCTCGACGCCGGCGCTCCCCTGGTCTTCGACGTCGACGACGTCCGCCTCGACGGTCTCGACGGCCCGACCGCCCCGTCATCCGCTACCGGCGGGCCGGGCGCGACGAGGAGCTGCGCTGCGACGTGGTGGCCGGGTGCGACGGCTACCACGGCGTGTGCCGGCCCGCCATCCCTGCCACCGCCCGCCGCAGCTACGAACGCGACTACCCCTACGGTTGGCTCGGCGTGCTCGCCGCGGTGGCGCCCTCCACCGACGAGCTCATCTACGCCTTCCATCCCCGCGGCTTCGCCCTGCACAGCCTGCGTTCCGCCGAGCTGAGCCGCCTCTATCTGCAGGTGGATCCGGACGACGATCTGGCCCACTGGCCCGACGACCGCATCTGGGAGGAGCTCCAGCGGCGCCTGGCGTCTCCGGGTTGGACCTTGCAGCAGGGCCCGATCGTGGAGAAGGCCATCACCCCGATGCGCAGCTTCGTGACCGAACCCATGCAATACGGCCGCCTGTTCCTCGCCGGCGATGCCGCCCACATCGTCCCGCCGACCGGCGCCAAGGGGATGAACCTCGCCATCGCCGACGTCGTCGTCCTCGCCCGGGCGTTGACCGCCTGGTACCGCGACGGCGACCGCGGCGGACTCGACGGCTACAGCGCGGAATGCCTGCAGCGGGTGTGGCGGGTGCAGGACTTCGCCACCACCATGACCACGCTGCTGCACGTCAACCCCGACGACGACGACTTCGGCCGCCAGCTCCAGCACGCCCGCCAGGTCTACGTGCGGCGCTCGGCGGCGATGGCCGCCAGCCTGGCCGAGAACTACGTCGGCCTGCCGCTGCCGGCGTGACCGACGTCGCGGCTGCCTAGCATTCCTCGGGCATGATCCACCGGAGCCGCTATCCCGACCCGGTGATCCCCGACGCCAGCCTGCCGGGCTACGTCCTCGCCGGCGCCGCGGCTGGCGGCGACCGTCCCGCCCTGATCGACGGCGTCACCGGCGAGACGGTGACCTACCGCGAGCTGGACCGGGCGGTGTCCGCTGGCATCGGCGCGCTGGCCGGCGAGGGCGTGGGGCCGGGCCAGGTGGTGGCCCTGGTGGGACCGAACCGGCCGGCGTGGGCCGTCGCCTTCCTGGCCGTGCTGGCCGCGGGATCGGCGGTCACGCCGGTCAACCCGGCGCTCACCGCGGCCGAGATCGGCGGGCAGCTGCGGTCGTCGGGCGCCGGCGTGGTGGTGGCCGACGCGGCGGTGGCCGCCAAGGTGCAGGAAGCGGTTGGTGCCGCCGGCTGTCGGGTGCTGGACCTGGACGCATTGGTGGTGGCGTCGCGGACCCCGGGCGTGGTCGCGGCAGTCGACCCGGCGGCGCTGGCCGTGGTGCCGTTCTCCAGCGGTACCACCGGGCTGCCCAAGGGGGTGATGCTGACCCATCGCAACGTGGTGGCGTGCCTGTGCCAGCACGAGCATCTCTATGCCGTCGGCCCGGACGACGTGTTCCTGGCCGCGCTGCCGTTCTTCCACATCTACGGAATGTCGATCGTGCTGAGCTACGGGCTCCGCCACGGCGCCACCATCGTCACCCTTCCCCGCTTCGACCCCGCCCGTTACCGGGCGCTGATCGGCGAGCGCCGGGTCACCTGGCTGCACCTGGTGCCGCCCGTGGTCCTCCTGCTCGGCGCCGACGAGTTTGACGCCGACCTCTCCTCGGTCCGTCACGCCGTGTCCGGGGCGGCGCCCATCGACGAGCGGGCCCTGGCCCGGGCCGAGGCCCGGGTGGGCTGCCGGATCGGGCAGGGCTACGGCATGACCGAGGCCAGCCCCGGGGTCACCTGGGTTCCCGACGATGGCGGTTGCCCGGCGGGATCCGTCGGCTACCTGGTGGGCGGGACCGAGGCCCGCCTGGTCGATCCCGCCACCGGCGCCGACACCGACGGTGCGGGCGAGCTGTGGGTACGCGGACCGCAGGTCATGGCCGGCTACCTCGACGACCCCGGCGCCACCGCCGCGACCATCGTGGAAGACGGCTGGCTGCGCACCGGCGACATCCTCCGGGTCGACGGGGAGCGGGGCGTGGTGGGTCGTCGACCGGCTCAAGGAGCTGATCAAGTACAAGGGCTACCAGATCGCCCCGGCCGAGCTGGAAGCCGTGCTCCTCGAGCATCCCGCCATCGCCGACGTCGCGGTTGTGGGCGTCGCCGACCCCGCCGCCGGCGAGATCCCCAAGGCGTTCGTGGCCGCCGAGGGCGCCCCGCCCACCCCGGCCGAGGTCATGGCCTGGTGCGAGACGCGGGTGGCGCCCTACAAGAAGATCCGGGCGGTCGAGCTGGTCGACGAGATCCCCCGCTCTCCGTCGGGCAAGATCCTGCGGCGCGTCCTCGCCGCCCGGTCGCAGTGAGATGAGGGGGTCACGCCAGGCGGACTCGGCGGCCGAGGCCCTCACCGGCGAGATCTCCGGCCTGCTCGCCGACCTGCAGGACCGCTACGCCGGTCGCCCGGAGCAGGAACGGCAGGCCCTGCTCATGGTGGCCATGGAACGGGAGCAGGTCGTCGCCGTCGCCTACCGGGAGGACGCGGTGGCCGGTCGGGTGGCTGCTCTGCCCGTGGCCGAGGACGTCCGCCGGCTCATCCGCCAGACCCTGGTCTGGATCTGGAAGGACGAGGAGGTCCACACCACCTACATGCGCGGCTACCTGCTGCGTGCCGGCCGGCCGTTGCCCGCCGCCCTGGTGCTCGCCCGCCAGGCCTACGGGGCGCTCTCCGGCTGGGCGACGGCCACCCGCGAGCTGGCCACACCCCGGGAGGCACCCATCAGCACCCTGGCCGCCCGGCTCATGATCGCCGGGGGCACGGTCGTGGGGCTGGTGCCGCCGGCGGTGGCGAGAGAGCTGCAGTACCGGTCGTTTCGCCACTACTGCCAGCTGAACACGGTGCTCGAGCGCACCGCCGAGCTGGCCTACCGCAGGCTGACGGAGATCGCCCCGTCGGCCGAGGAGAGCGACCTGTTCGAGCGGGTCGCCGACGACGAGCGCCGCCACGGGGAGGCGTTCACCGTGCTCGCCGGGATCCTGGACGAGCACGACCAACCCGCCGGTGAGCTGGACCACGCCGAGGTCCGTCGCCGGCTGGCGGCTATCAGCCCCTGGTACATCCCCGCCGACCAACGGTCCCCGTCGGCGGGCGGCGACCGCCGCGTGTTCGGGCGCCCCTCGCCGGTGACGGTGCGCGCCGCGGCGAGCGCGGACGGCCTGGCCGGCGTCGTCGACGAGACGCTCGGCGGTGCCGGGCTGGACACCTTGCTCGGCCACGGAGACGGTGCCAGGACGGTGGCCATCCGGACGTCGTTCATGCTCGGCTACGACTCCTCCGACCGCAGCAACGTGGTCAGCCCCGAGGTGCTCGACCGGGTCGCCGCCTATGCCCTCGACCACGGCGCGACCACGGTCCGGGTGGTCGAGGCGCCGACCGTCTACGGGCGCTACTACCGCCACCGGGCCGTGGCCGAGGTGGCCGCCTACTTCGGCTACACGTCGCCGCGCTACGAGATCGTCGACGCCGGCGCCGACCAGGTGCCGTTCGCCTACCAGCGGGGGCTGCAGCAGAACACCATCAGCCGGACCTGGCTGGAGGCCGACGTGCGCATCGTGGTGGCCAAGCTGCGGACCGACCCCAACGAGTTCGGCCACCTGTGCCTCTCCACCCTGGAGGGCATGGCCAGCCAGATCGACGAGACCGTCTACACCGGCCGTTCCGTCGAGTTCCGCACCGCGACCATGATGCTGTTGGACGTCGCCCCTCCGGACGTGGCCGTCGTCGACGCCTGGGGGCCCATCGCCGACGGACCGGTCGGGGTCATGGGCTGCCATCGACCGGCCCACGCCCGGCGGCTGTACGCGGGCCGGGACCCGCTCAACGTCGACCGGGCCGTGCTGGCCGACATGGGGCTTCGCGACCCCAGCCGGGTGCCGATCGTGCGCCGAGCGGTGCACTGGTTCGGCATCGACCTGACACCGGTCGAGGTGGACGGATCGCCAGGTCTCTTGGGCGACGGCTTCCGCAACCCGTGGTCCCGGCGGACGTGGCGGGCTTTCGCGGCCCTGAGCGGGCCGGTGTACTTCTCCATGAGCGGCGAGGGACGCCTGTTCGTTCCCCAGATGGACGAGCACGCCTTCCCGCCGTCGCGGCCCGAAGGCGTGCCCGTGCGGGCCGTCCGGCGGGGAGCCCAGCTGGCGTTCGGTCTGCGCCCGCCGGGCCGTCACTGACGCTGGGCCAGGGCTCCCCGGGACACGGGACGTTCGTTGGCCACCCGGTAGTCGGCGATGCGCGACCGGCTGCGCAGGAGACGGAGCAGGGTGGTGAGGACCATGCCCCCGACGAGGTTGCCCACGACGACCAGCGCGAACCAGCCCAGCCAGGTCAGGTAGCCGAACGGGGCATGGCCGGTGAGCAGGGCGGTGAAGGCCAGGAGCGAGTCGAGCACGGAGTGAAACAGGTGGATCCCCGCCAGCAGGAAGGCGACGGCCACCGACGCGGCCAGCTTGGCCACCATATCGTCGGTGCCGTTGTGCATCCGGGTCAGCAGGGTGATGGCTCCGCCGGCGAGCACGGCCAGGCAGAACGTCCGCAGGCCGAGCCCGGCGTTGATGTAGCCGGCGGCGGCCTGGTTGGCCTGGCGGTGCAGCGACGGGTAGGCCTCGTCGACGATGGCGGCGACCACGAAGCCGCCGGCCAGATTGCCGAGGAGCGTCCCGCCCCAGAGCCGGAGCAGGTCCCGCACCCGGGCCTCGCCCGCCACCACCACGGTGACCGGCACCAGGAACCCCTCGGTGAACAGCTCGGAGTGGCCGAGGAGCAGGGCGATGAACCCGATGGAGAAGGCCAACCCGCCGAGCAGGGCCGAGCCCGTCGCCTGCTCGACGAAGAGCAGGGCCAGCACCCCGAACCCGACCTCGATGCCGCCGACCGCTCCCGTGGCCAGCAGGTCCGGCCACGGCCGGCGGAGGCGCGGGGCACCCTGGGCCACGATCCGGTCGAAGCTCTCCTCCAAGTGGCCCTCGCGGTTGCTTCCCGCCTGTCCCTCACCGGGTGCGGCGATGGCGCCGCGGGCGCGGACATTGTCGGACTGGGACACGGACATCGTCTGGTTGTACCCGTTCGAACCGGGCCAACGCCTCGAAGCGGGGATGCAGACTGGAGGCGTGGACAGAAGCGAGGCGGTCGCCCTGCTCGACCGCCTGCACCAGGCCCAGAACACCTTCTACGGCGGCGGCGAGGACGACGGCCTGCGCCAGGTGCTGACCCCCGACATCACCTGGACCGTGCCCGGCAACAACCCCATCGCCGGCTGCTACCACGGCCACGACGAGGTGTTCGACTACTTCCGCCGGCGTCGGGCCCTGGCCGGCGGCACGTTCCGGATGCACCGGCGCGACGTGCTCGTCGGTGAGGGGGAGCGTATCGCCGCCCTGACCGACGGAACCGCCGACATCGGCGGCCGGCCGCGGACGTGGTCCACCGTCGGTCTCTACGACATCCGGGCCGGGCTGGTCGCCGCCTGCTGGCTGCTGCCGCTCGACCCCGGCCAGTTCGACTCCATCTGGGCGCCATGACCCGATCGCTCGCGGGATGGCTGGGTCTACGAGCCGACGCGAAGCAGCTCGCCTGGGCGGGGTTTCGGAAGGCCGGACGCCGCCGCGGCCCGGCGGGCGGCCGCGACGATCCGGCGCTGGTGACCGATGCTCAGCTCTTCCACTGCCGGCACCGCGTCGAGGTCACCGCCGCGCTCGATCTGCCGGCCCACGGCAGCCGCAGCCTCGTCCACCAAGGCGCGGAACAGGGCCTGCTCGGCCCGGGGCGTGCCGTGGTCGGGCCCCAGCTCGGCGACGATCCGCTCCCCGACGGCCCGGGGGAGCTGCCGTTCGTACTCGGTGCTGGTGGCGCCGTGGAGTGCCACCAGCCTGACGACGTAACGCTCGTCGGCGTCCACCCAGCGCTCGACGACGTCCAGGCGCAGCTCGTAGCCATAGTGCGTCGGCGCCGCGCCTCCCGTGTGCTCGGGCCGCTCCTCCCGCCACCGTTGGCGGTCGGTCATGAAGGCGTCACCTCCCGCGTCTGATCGGCGCCGGCTGTCGGTTCAGCCGCCGGAGGGTACCTCCCTTCGGCTGACCTGTTCTCGGGGGACCTACCCTCGGCCATGGACCTCTCCGAGCCGGACCTCGAATACCTGACCGACAACCACTCGGCGGCCATGATCACCGTCACCCCCGGCGGCACGGCCAAGGCGGCACGCGTCGGCGTCGCCCTGGTCGACGGGAAGCTGTGGAGCAGCGGCACCCAGGAGCGGGCCCGGACCCGGCGGCTGCGAAACGACCCCCGCTGCACCCTGTTCGTGTTCGACGGCCAGTTCGGATTCCTGACCCTGGAGACGACGGTGACCATCCTCGACGGCGCCGACGCCCCCGACCTGAACGTTCGCCTGTTCCGCCAAATGCAGGGGAGAGAGGCCGGGCCGCTCAGCTGGTTCGGCGGCGAGCTCGACGAGGACGCATTCCGTCAGGCCATGGTCGACGAGCGCCGGTTGATCTACGAGTTCGCCGTTCAGCGGGCCTACGGCTTGCACTAGCCGTCCGGCGGGCTCCGGTCGGCAGTCTCCCCTCAAGGCGAGCGTCGGCGCCAGGTCGAAGATCGAGAACACGGCGGGGTCCTGGAAGACGATATTGGCGGCGACGCCGGACGCCGTCACGCTCAGCACCTGCAGCGTGTGCAGCCGGTAGGTCGCCCCGTCGCGCAAGTAGGCGACGAGGGCCGGTTGCCCGTTGGCGCCAGTCGGTACGACCCGCCAGTCCGTCCCCCGCGTCCGGAACACCCGCCTCATGAAAGCCACATAGAGCTCGCGGCCCGAGTACCACAGCGGGACGGGCGGCATCTCCAGCACCGCGTCGGCCAACAGCAGATGTTGCAACCCACCAACGTCAGCCCGCAGGAACGCGTCGGTGTAGCGGGCCACCACGTCCTGGGCCTCATCGTCGGAGAGGACCGCGGCCTCGACGTCGTGCTCCGCCCGCCCGCTGACGTCGAGGCGCTGCCGGGCCCGCTGCAACAAGCTGTTGACCGCCGGCACCGACGTCTCCAGCATGGCCGCCACTTCCACGGCGGGGAAGTCGAGGACCTCGCGCAGAATGAGCACGGACCGCTGGCGGGGCGGGAGCAGCTGGAGGGCGGCGATGAACGCCAGCCGCACCCGGCCCCGTAGGAGAAGGGTCGTTCCTGGATCCCCCTCGTCGCCCTGGAGCATGGCCGAGGGCATCGGCTGCAGCCAGGGGAGATCCATGGCGGCGACGAGCGGCTGCTCGGCATCGACGCTGGCGTCGCCCAGCATCGACGGGAGGGCGCGGCGGCTTCTGGCCGACAGCGCGCTCAGGCAGGCGTTGGTGGCGATCCGGTGCAACCAGGTGCGCATCGAGGCCAGTGACTCGTCGTAGCGGTGGCGCGCCCGCCACGCCCGCACCATGGTCTCCTGCACGACATCTTCGGCGTCGTCGACCGACCCGAGCATCTGGTAGCAGTGGGCGAGGAGCTCGCGACGGTAGCGGCCGACGTCGGTGTCGAACTCGTCCACGGGCCGCACGGGGGGCCGGGATCGCCCAGATTTCTCAGCCGAGCGCGATGAGCCGGCCATGTCTGGAGAGTACATACCGCCGACACCAGCCCCCGGGAGTCGCTCCGGCGACGACCGGCTAGCGACAAGGAGCCCGACCATGGCCAAAGTGATCGTCATCCAGTTCATCACCCTCGACGGGGTGGTCCAGGACCCCGACGGGTCCGACGGGACCGACCAGGGCGGATGGGCGTTCCGCTACGGACGGGAAGCGGTCGCCGGCGACAAGTTCAAGCTGGGGGCGGCACTGGACGATGGGGTGCTGCTCTTCGGCCGGAAGACGTGGGAGATCTTCTCGGAGCGCTGGCCGAGCCGGACGGACGACTTCGCCGTCCGCATGAACCGGGCGGCCAAGCTCGTGGTCTCCCGGTCCCTGGCCGACGCCGGCGCGTGGAACAACTCGACCGTCGTCGACGGTGACCTCGTGGAGACGGTCAGCAAGACCACGCCCTACCGGGATGTGATCGTGATCGGTAGTACCTCGGTGGCACGGGAGCTGGCCCGCGCGGATCTGGTCGACGAGTACCGCCTGATCGTCTTTCCCGTCGTGGTCGGCGCCGGCGAGCGGCTCTTCGCCGCTGATGCCGGTCCGGTCTCCATGGAGTTGCTCTCGGTGGAGCAGGCCGGCGTCGGCGCCCTGCTGCGCTACGCCGTCGCACGCTCGTAGGAGGGCTGGGCGCCCCCGCGGTTTGGCCACGCCGTCGCAGTCGCCCGTAGGGTCCCGAGGGTGGGGCGCGAGGAGCGGCCGAGCCTGGAGTCGCTGCGTGGGGCTGCTCGTCAGGTCTATGGATCCGACGCCGCCGGCTACGACGCCGGCCGTCCCGACTACCCCGACGAGGTCTACGACGTGCTCAGGGACCGGTGCGGGCTCGGGCCGGGGACGGTGGTGTTGGAGTCCGGTCCGGGCACGGGCATGGTCACGCGCCATCTGCTGGCGCATGGCGCTCGCGTCGTCGCTGTCGAGCCCGATCCGGCCCTGGCCGCCTACCTGCGCGACGCGGTCCCCGGTGACCTGGACATCCTGGTGGGCACCTTCGAGGAGGCCCCACTGCCCGAAGGGCACTTCGATCTGGCGGTGGCGGCCACCTCCTTCCACTGGGTCGACCAGGCCGTCGGCGTGCCCAAACTGGGTCGGGTGCTGCGACCGGGAGGGTGGGTGGCGCTGTGGTGGACCATCTTCGACGACCCTGACCGCGAGGACCCGTTCCGGGAAGCGACCGGCAAGCTGCTCGGCACCGACGACCCCGACGGCCAGCGGCGCCGTTCCCAGTTCCAGCTCGACGCCGCCGGCCGGTGCGACGACCTGAGACGCCTCGGTGGTCTCGTCGACGTCGACAGCCGGCGCATCCACTGGTCGGTTCGCCTCACCTCCGACCAGGTTCGAGCCCTGTACGCGTCCCTGATCGAAATCCGGCGCCGACCCCCGGCCGAGCAGGAACGCGTCCTGGCCGGCCTGGTCGACATCGCCGACCACGAGTTCGGCGGCGAGGTCGATCGGCCGTTCGTCACTGCCCTCTACCGGCCGTCGGCCCGACACGCGGCGGAGGACTAGTCCGCGCTCCCCAGGAATGGTTCGACCGAGCCATAGTCCTCGGGCCGCCCAAAAGGCACAATCCCTACGGCACGAGAGAGAAGGGTTGGGGAATGGGTCTTACCCGCAAGATGATGTCCGCGTCCACGCTGGGCGCGGTCCACTACCGCAACAGTGGAGAGCGCACCGAGCACTACAGCAAGAAGACGGCCAAGGCGGCCAAAGCCCAGGCCACCGCGGCACGTCAAGTCTCGGCCGCCGAGGCGGGCTACTACGCCCAGCAGGCCGCCCAGGTCCGCCAACACCAGGCCTGGGAGCAGCAACAGGCTCTGCAGCAGCAACAGGCCTGGGCGCAGTATCAGGAGCAGGAGCGGCGAGAGGAGTGGAACCGGTGGGCGGCGCAGCAGCCGGTCACGTGCGCCTACTGCCGTCACCAGTCCCCCGCCGGCTCGGCCCGCTGCGCCCAGTGCGGCTCACCCGAAGTGGCGTTTCGCTACGAGGCTCCGGTGGCCGAGCCGGCGACGTTTTCCGAGAGGGTGGACAAAGCCATCGCTGACCGTCTGAGTCGCAAGCGGCGCTAGATCGACGACGCCGTGTCGGCACCGGGCTGGTACCCCAACCCTGACGGGACACCGACGCGCCGCTATTGGGACGGCGCCGGCTGGACGGCGCACAGCCAGCTGGTAGGCGCTCCCGGTCCAGCACCGACGGGCTACCCGTCGCCCATGCTGGCGATGGGTTTCCCGCCGGTCATGCCGGCGGTGGCGAGCAACGGTCTGGCCACCGCTGCGCTGGTGTTGGGCATTCTCGGCGCGGTCATCGAGTGGGCCGGGATCCTGACTTTCGCCGCCGGCGTGCTCGCCATCGTCTTCGGAGCTATCGGCATCAGCAAGGCCGGACAACTCGGCGGCCTCGGGAAAGGGCGGGCCCTGGCCGGGCTGCTGCTCGGGTGCTTGGCCATCATCGCCTACCTTTTCTGGGGCCTGGTGAGCTTCGGGATCTTCTGGTTCATCTGAGCTCGTAGCCGGTCACCGCCGAGCACACGACAGGAGCTGAGCAATGGCCAATGACGCTGATCTGCAACCCGCCGTCGCAGCCGAGTTCCTGGCCCTGGCCGGCCTGCTCGACGCCGCCTCGAGTGCGCAGTGGGACACGCCATCGCTGTGCGAAGGCTGGCGGGTCCGCGAAGTGGTGGCCCACATGACCATGGCGGTGCGCTACTCGGAGGAGGAGTTCATGGCCAAGCTGCGCGACTGCAACTTCGACTTCCCGACGCTGTCCAACCAGGTCGCCGCCCAGGACGCCGAGCTGCCCACCGCCGAGCTCGTGGCCAACCTGCGGGACGACGGAATGCACCACTGGACCCCGCCGGGGGGCGGCTATCCGCGTGCCCTCAACCACGTGGTGATCCACGGCCTGGACGTCACCGTGCCGCTCGAGAGCGGGCGCCGGGTGCCGGAGGAGACCATCCGAGTGGTCCTGGACGGCCTGACCCGGGGCGGCGGGCATGCCAACTTCGGCGTCGACCTCGACGGTCGCCGCCTGGAGGCCACGGATCTCGACTGGTCGTACGGGTCGGAGGGCCGCGAACTGCGGGGCTCGGCCGAAGATCTCGCTCTGACGATCTGCGGGCGGACCCTTCCCGCCGGGCGCGTCGAGGGCGACCCGCTTTCGCCCGCGACCTGAGACGACGACAACGCGAGCAGAATGGCCCGGCATGCCGGCCACCGACCAGTCGGATCAAGGCCGGGCGCTGCTCCTCATCGACTTCCAGCACGACTTCCTGGCCGACGACGGGCGCATGCCCGTGGCCCGGACCCAGGTCGAGCCCATGCTGGCCGCCCTCCGCCCCGCCATCGACCAGGCGCAACACCAGGGCGACCTGATCGTCGAGGTGGGCAACGAGTTCCTGCGGCGCGACGTGGTGAGGAATGTCCTGCGACGACGCGCCGCCATGGCGGGCAGCCCCGGCGCCCGTTGGGACCCGCGCTTCGCCGCACCGGGTGCCCGCTACCTCGCCAAATGGAAGACCGATGCGTTCTGCAACCCGAAGCTCGAGGAGCTCCTGCGCGAGCACGGCATCCAGGAGGTCATCCTGACCGGCCTGTTCGCCGGTGCTTGCGTCTCGGCCACGGCCAAGGGGGCGCGGGAACGAGGGTTCCACACCAGCGTCCTGGTCGACGCGGTGGCGTGCCGCAGCGATGCCTCACGACAGGCCGCCCTCGATCGGCTCGGCCGGCAGGGCACCGGCCTGGTTCGGTCGTACCCGGGATGAGAGGGCCGGCGGTGAGCGGCCCGCGTCAACCGACGGATCCCCCGGTCGACGCCCAGGCCCTCTACGCCACGATCATGCGGCGGCGGGATGTCCGCGGCGAGTTCACGGGCGAGCCCATACCTGCTGAGACCCTGCACCGGATCCTCTCGGCCGCCCACGCCGCCCCCAGCGTCGGCCTGACCCAGCCGTGGGACTTCGTGGTGGTCAAGGCGGTCGAGACGAGGAAGCGGTTCCGGGAGCACGTCGTGGCCGAGCGCGAGCGGTTTGCCGCGTCCCTGCCGCCGGAGCGGGCCGAGAAGTTCGCCCGCATCAAGATCGAGGGGATCATGGAGTCGAGCGCCGGCATCGTGGTCACCTACGACTCCACCCGCGGCGCCCCCGACGTGCTCGGTCGCCATGCCATCGCCGACGCCGGGCTGTACTCCGCCTGCCTGGCCATCGAGAACCTGTGGCTGGCCGCCACCGCGGAAGGCTGCGGGCTGGGCTGGGTGTCGTTCTACCGGGAGGCGTTCCTCCGGGACCTCCTCGGTGTTCCCCGCCACGTCCGCCCCGTGGCCTGGCTGTGCGTGGGGCCGGTGTCCCGGCTCCAAGACGCTCCCCGACCTGGAACGCCACCGCTGGGGGACGCGACGTCCGCTGGAGGCGGCCATCCACCTGGAAGGGTGGGAGTAGGCCTACCCCTTGGCGTAGTTGGCGACGCCCTGCCAGTCGATGGCCACGCAGGGCTCGTCACCGACGGTCCACGCATCGTGGCCGGGCGGGCACACCTGCACGTCACCAGGACCGAACTCCATCTCGGTGCCGTCGTCCATCCGCACCACCATGCGGCCGGAAACGATGAAGCCCATGTGCGCGGCCTGACAGCTGTCCGTGCCCGCGATCGGCTTCACGTGCCTGGACCACCGCCACCCGGGCTCGAAGGTGGCCCGGCCCACGGGTCCGCTGTCGAGGGTGACCAGCTCCACCTTGCCCTTCCCCTCGGTGAACGTCCTCGTCTCATCGGGTGCGCTGAGGCTCTTCTTTTCCATGCCGGCCATACCGGGCTCCCTCCCCTTCGTCACCGTGCTCGCCGTCCGAGACGGTGTCCTCCCCGGACGGTAACAAGTGCGGGTTCGGTCCGTCGGACGAATGTCCAATTAGGGGAGGGTGATATTCAACTGGGTGTCGCTGGGCTCGCTGCACTTGAGCCCGACAAACGGCCGGGGCGGCCCGCCCTTTGGACCCTGCTCGCACGTCGCAAAATACGAACCAACCCACGTCGTCTGGCCGAGCCACATGGCATCGCCATGCCCGACTTCCTTGCCGCTGGCATTCTTGACCGTCAGCTTGAAAAAGCTCCAGCTGGCTTCGAGTGCGCAACTGCCGCTGCCCTTCGAGTCAAAGCTGAAGGTGTGGGATTCGTTGTTGCCCTTGGTGACGAACGTGGTGGAGGTCTCGTTGTTCGTGCAATTGCTTCCCGAGGTCGAGTCCACGGCTCCGCCGCCGCCGAAGATCGATACGGTCATCCCACTACCGACGGAAAGGTTCACGCTGGCCGCTCTGAGGTCGCCGAGGGGCTTGGTGCTCCCCGACTTTGTGCCCGGTCCAGGATTGTTGAAGTTCGGCGCGGCATTCTCCGCCGCCGGCGCCGAATTCTTTGCTGCCGTGGATGGGGGCGAGGAGGTGGAGCTGCTCGAGCCACAAGCGGCCCCGAGGAGGGCGGCCACCCCGAGCAGGACGAAGGCGACCGGCCCGGTGACGAAGAACCGACGTCGGGCGCCTGGCACCGGCGTCCCGGTTCGGGTATGAGACGTACTTTTCGTCGGGGTGTCCGCCGTGCTCATCGCGCCTCTCTCCGTCGGTCGCCGACAGGGAGGAACCACGATGTCTTCACTGTCTGTGGCCACCCTACTTCACTGCGTGTTGAGGCGCCAACTTCTCCGATAGCTCCGCCTTGTCGGGAAAGGAGCGCCTTCCCGACAACCCTGCGGGCCCCGGCGAGGTGTCGGTTTTCCCAACCTCTCAGGACGGCTACTCGGCCTGGGCCGCCGCCATCGGCTGGCGGGCGTCGGTCGGGGTGGAGGAGGGAGGGGGCTGGGAGGCGACGAAGTCCCGGGATCGGATGAGGGTGAGGGCGCACACCGCTCCGGCCAGGGCCAGGACGGCGCTGATCGACCAGCAGGATGTCGAGGGAGCTGGTGAAGCTGGCCTGAACGGCGCCGATCAAGCGGGGCGCGCAGTCGGGCGGGAGTGGCGTTGATGGCCTGGCGGGCGTTGCCCTGTTGGACGGCGGTGACCACTTGGGGCACGTGTTGGCTGAGCGCCGGTGTGGCGGACGAGGGTTTGGCTGAGCTTGTGGTGGAGGGACGCGGCGAAGATGGACCCGTAGGCGGCGATCCCGGTGGCGATACCGATCTGGCGGAAGGTGGTGTTGACGCCCGAGGCCATGCCGGAGCGCTGGGGGGCGACCACGCCGACGGCCGTGGAGGCCAGCGGCGGGTTGACCATGCCGCTGCCCACGCCGGCGACGAGGAAGCCGGGGAGCAGGTGGGTCCACGAGCTGGTCCGGTCGAGGCCGGACATGAGCCAGCAGGCCCACGCCGACCAGGACGAGGCCGGGGCCGATCAGCCAGCGGACCGGCATGTGGCTGCTCAGCCGGCCGGCCACGGTCGCCGCCACCAGGCTGCCGGCGGTGATCACCAGCAGGCGCAGGCCGGTGCCCAGGGCCGAGTAGCCCAGGTCGTCCTGCAGGTAGAGGACCAGGTAGAGGAGCATGGCGAACAGGGAGCCGTTCATGGCGAAGGCGGCGGCCAGCCCGCCGCCGAAGGTCGGGATGCGGAACAGGGACAGGTCGAACATCGGGTGCTCGGCTCGACGTTCCACGCCGACGAAGCCGACCAGGAACACCGCGGCCAGGGCGAGGCAGACCACGACTCCCCGGTCGCTCCAGGCGATCTCGCCGGCGCGGATCAGCCCGTAGACCAGGCTGACCAGGCCGGCGGTGAGGAGCCCGAAGCCGGCCCAGTCCGTCCGGGCCGCGTGCGGGGTCTTGGACTCCTCGACCCGCCAGCGGGTGATCGCCACGGCGGCGACCCCGATGGGCAGGTTGACCAGGAAGATGCCCCGCCAGCTGATGCCGGTGGTGATGACCCCGCCCAGCACCGGGCCGAGGCCGGTGGCCACGCCGGTGACCGCGCCCCACACCCCGAAGGCCATCCCCCGCTCCTTGCCCTGGAAGCTCTGGGCCAGCAGGGCCAGCGAGGTGGCGAACAGGATGGCCCCGCCGATGCCCTGGGCGCTGCGGGAGAGGATCAGCATGAGCGGCGACTGGGCCAGCCCGCACAGCAGCGAGCCGAGGGTGAAGATGACGAGGCCGATGGTGAACAGCAGGCGCCGTCCGTAGCGGTCGGCCAGGGAGCCGGCGGTGAGCAGCACCGAGGCCAGGGTCAGGGCGTAGGCGTCCACCACCCACTGCACGCCGCTGAAGCCGGCGTGCAGGCCCGACTGGATGCCGGGCAGGGCCACGATGACGATGGTCACGTCCAGCAGGAGCATGAAGGTGGCCGCGCACACCACCACCAGGGTCCACCACTTCTTCTCCATGCCGCCCACCCTGCCGCGGGAGACGCCGATACCCCACCGGTTGTGAGAATGCTGCCTGCATCCTCCAGTGATTAGGGTCCGTCGTGTGGAGTCCACCGCCTTTGACGAGCTCGACCGAAGGATCATCCACGCCCTGTACCTGAACTGTCGGGCCCCGTTCAGCCGGCTGGCCGAGGTTCTCGGCGCCTCCGAACAGACCATCGCCCGGCGCTACCGGCGGCTGTATGCGGCCAACCTGGTCCGGGTGGTCGGCCAGCTCGACAGCCAACGGCTGGGGCAGTCGGACTGGGCCGTGCGCATCCGCTGCACGCCGGGCAGCTCGATGGCCGTCGCCACCGGGCTGGCCCGGCGACCGGAGACCGCCTGGGTACAGCTCACCTCCGGCGGGACCGAGATCTTCGCCACCGTCCATTCCCACGACCGGCACCGCCGCACGCCCCTGCTGCTCGGCCAGCTCTCGGCCGGCCGGCCGGTCGTCGCCTTGGAGGCCTACTGCCTGCTGCACCTGTTCACGACCGGGCCGTCGCCGACGCCGTGGCTGACCGCGCTGCGCCCGCAGGAAGTCGAACGGCTCCGTCCCTCCGGTCGGGGCCGGGACCGCGACCCGACCGGCCCGAGGAGGACCTCCTGGAGTCCGACTGGCCGCTGATCCAGGCGCTGGCCGAAGACGGCCGGGCCACCTACCGGCAACTGGCGGCCCGGACCCACTGGCACGAGTCGACCGTCCGGCGCCGGATCGAGAACCTGACCGCGTCCGGCGTGCTGTTCTTCGACCTCGACGTGGCCGCCGACGCCTTGGGCGTCCGGTCCCGCGCCATCCTGTGGATGTCGGTGGTCCCCGCCCGGCTGACCGAGATCGGCGAAAACCTCGCCGCCCGCCCGGAGATTCCCTTCGTCGCCGCCACCACCGGTTCCACCAACCTGGTCGCCTCGCTGGCCTGCCGCGACGACCACTCCCTCTTCGAGTACCTGACCCGGCGAGATCGCCGCCCTCGACGGCGTCACCCACATCGAGACCGCCCCCATCATGCAGGCGGTGAAAATGCACGCCACCATGCACCAGCCGGAGGAGACCACTCGGACCGGCTGAGCCGGGCCCGGCCCAGCGAGTGGGTCACCCGCTCATCGACGCGACCGCTTGGCGGGCAGCGAGCGCGCCTGGGCGACCCCTCGTTGCACCCAGGGGGCGAGCTGGCGCTTGGTCCGAAGGTGTTCGGGAGCAACGCGCAGCCATCCCCGCATCTCCCGCCCGCCCATGACCGCCAGCTCGGCCTTGGTGGAGCTGACGAGCCTGTCGGAGTCGGCCGAGTCCACCCGAACCAGGACCCCTCCCTGGCCGCTGGCGGCGATGGCCAGGTTCCCGTTGATCAGAAAGGCCAGGCCTCCGAACATGCGCTGCTCGGTCACGCCCGACTCCACACCGAGCAACTCCCGGACTCGATCGGCAAGAGCTTCGTCGTAGGCCATGGGCCATGATCGTAAGCGGCCTGGTGGCCGACCGAGCTGGAGCGCTCGCGTCCGGGCCCTGGGCTTCGGTCGCCGCGGTTGGGTCAGGCGTCCAGGGCGGCGCGCACCAGGTCGCTGAGGTCGTCGTCGCCGATGCCGGCGGCGTCTTCGGGCCGCAGGCGGACGGTTCCCTTGCTCGTCTGGAGCCCGGGGTGGCGGGCGAGGAACACCTCGGCGCGACCCTGTGGCCAGCCGTAGATCGACAGACCGTGCCGCCAGGCGCCCACGTGCAGGCGGCGCTTGCCGACCTGGTAGGTGGGCATCTTGTACGACAGCACCACGGTGGCGTCGGGGTGCACGGCAAGGATCAACCGGTGGAGCCGGTCGAACAGCGGGCGATGCTCGGCCGGGATGGCGTCGATGTAAGCCTGCACGGCTTCGTCCATCTCGGCCACGGTAATTGGCCTCCAGTCGGGACGCAGGGGCGTATGCTCGGCCTCACCATCAAGAGCGGTCGAGGGACGTGGCCCGACGACGCCGCCGCAACCAGCCGAGAGGCCCGGTGCGAACGCCACGCGATGGAGAGAGATATGACTTACAGTCCCGACAACGTCGGCTTCTCGCTGTGGAACATGAGCAAGCGGCTGAGCACGGTCGCGGGGCTCGGCCGCGAGACCGCTGAGCTGTTGTCCGAGGCGAAGCGCACCGGGGACCTCGGCGGGGAGGATCTGGCTGAGCTGACGGAGATTGCGACGGCCGCAGACGCACTCGCCGTTCAGGCAGAGCGAGCTTGGTCAGATCTCCAGGAGGTCGCCCTCGACGCCGACCCCGCGCTCATCGAGCCGACCGATTGCGAGGTGGTCATCATCAAGAACCGCGGTGACCAACCCGCGGCGGCGAACAGGGTCCGGGAGGTCTGGCGCAGGACCACCTGTGTCAGCGAGGCCACCAATCTCGCTGACCGGCTCGACGCCTTCCTGGTGGCGAGGCACCAGGATGCCCGCCACCTCATGGGCCACGAGTTCGGCTCTCAGTCGGACTCGTGACGCTTCCGATAGGAGAGATCAAAGTCGCGCTGCCAGTTTGTGCCGTCCCGGCAGATCTCCCAGGTACCGATGATCGTCCGGCCGTCGCCGCTGATCTCGCCCGTGTAGCGCTGGCCGAAGTCGAGAGGGGAGAAGTCCGCTTCGTCGCGCCACAGCGTCCAGACGTTGTCGTCGAGCGTCATTTGGTAGAGGCGGGCGACGCCCCGCGAGTCGAAGTAGTGCTGGACGAACCGATCTTCGTTCCACGCGTTCAGGCCAATGATGGCGATGCCGTCGGGTGCTTCGGGGACGGGCACCGACCAGCGCTGAACCAGGAACTCTCCCCCCGGTAGCCACTCGAAGACGGTACGGGCGCCGTTGCCGGTGGTCGGAATCCCGTCGAAGTGAGGCTCCATGCTCCACTCCCCGACGAACACCTCGAGCGTATCCAGCGTTAGCCTTCGCTCAGTCATAGCCACGCTCCTTCCCGGCTCGGTCAACCTACTGACGCTCAGGGCCTCGCCAACTCACCGGTGGCAGGCTGCGGGCCGGCATAACAACAGTTCGAGGTGCCCGACTCCACCCGCAGTCTCGGAGACACCGACATGGTGACGGCTCAGCCCTTCGTCTCCTCCACGCCGAGGGTCCTCGCGGTGGGGGAGGCCTCGACGTCCGAGCGCTCTGGGTAGGTCCCGAGCAGGTGGTCGGCCTGGTGCATGGTCACGCCGAACCAGTAGTTCTCGTTGCGGTAGTGGTGGTTGCGGTGCGCTCGCCACGTCTTGCGGTAGAGGGCGTGGCGGGGCCGGTAGGCGGTGTGGATCAGGTAGTGGGTCCATTCGTAGACCAGCAGCACACCGTAGGTACTCGTCAACGCCGTCAGCGCCCGGCGCCGGGGCAGGGTCGTGCCGGCCACCGCGGCCAGGCCGCCCATGAGACCGACCAGGGCGGGCAGCGGCACGAAGACCAGCTCGAGATCCTTGGGATCGGCGTGGTGGGCCCGATGCTTCCTGGCGACCAGGGGATCAATCCGAATGCCGGCCACCCGCCGCGGCCGAAGGTGGAGCAGGAAGACGTGGATCGTCCACTCGGTGAGCGGCTGGAGCGCCACCACTGCGGCCGGGACGGCAGCATCCCGGCGCGACCATCGCCCGGCCACAACCCGCGCCGCCAAGACGCCCGCGAAGGTGGGGGCGATGATCCGCGGCGAGCGCTGAGAGAAGAAGATCCGGGCGGCATCGCTCAGCGTCAGGCCCGGCTCCTGTGCCGGGTTGACCGGCTCCCCTGCACGCTCGCGCCCGGGTTCCACCCGCCCGGTTCGCTCGACGGCTGTGACGGCTGCGGGCTGGGTCACCGTCGCCAGGGTAAGAGCCGACTACAGGCTCTCGGCGCCCGGCAACTTGAGTCGGGCTGCCAGCTCAGGCTGGAAGCGCACCATGTCCTTGTTGAAGTCGGACACGAACGGCCAGTCCTCACCCTCCTCGGGGGCCTGCCGGAAACGGGTCCAGCCGTCGGAGTCGTCGCTGCCGGAACGGGCGACGGCCAGCGCCGAGTAGGCCTGACGCTTGTAGGTGATGTTGTCCGGCTGCAGTTCGTGGGCGGCGTTGAAATGGGTGAGGGCCCGGTCGGAGAACCCCTCCCGGCGCCACAGGTACTGGGCGAGCTCGAAGTGGGCGGCCGCTTCGGATATGGCTGGGGGGCGGGCCGGCGACCGGGCGACCACCTCGCCCGGGGACAGCGCGTAGCGGCTGTCGGCGCCCTGCTCCACCCAGTCCCTGACCATGGCCACGTACCGCTCCCGCTCCTCCATCCCCCCGACCATCTCCGCCATCTGCACGGCCGCCTCACCGACCGGCAAGGGGCTGGCCGGCCCGGGAGGTCGGACGACCGTGCTGGTCTCGTCGATCCACATGACCTGGGGGATGTTGGTCACACCGAACCGGGCGTCCATGTAGTGGCTCTGGTCGATGAGCGACGGGTGGGTGGACGCCGCCGCTTCCACGAAGGGACGCGCCACCTCCGGACCGGCCATCTCCAAGCAGACGTCGACGACCTCGAGGCCTTGGGGATGCAACTGCTCTCTCAGTGCCTGCCACCCGGGCAGATCCCAGCGACAGCCTCAATACGGAGCCCAGGAGACGACCACGACCTTCTGGCCCCGCAGCGAAGTGATACGCCACTCGTTGCCGTCCAGGTCGGGCAGGCGGAAGTCCGAGGCGTCGGCGGTCGCCAGCGCCCGGCCTCCCAACGTCTCCGGCCCCACCGCCCACACGTCGGGCTCCGACACCACCGCCATGCCCAGACGCTCCGCTGCCGCCCCCAGGTCGAAGCGACCGCCTGGGAGGGGCACGCACACCTCGCCCTTGCAGGCCCCCTCGGGCTTGACCTCCCAGCCTGTCGCCTGCTGGAACTCCTCCGCCCCGATGTCAAGCCGATCCACGATCACCGCGGCCAGGCTAGCGATTACGGCCGCGCATTGCGCCCTGCGAGAGCATCCCAGCCCCGGTCCCGTTGGCGTTCGGTCAACCGCCCGGAGGAGCCGTTGTCAGCGGTAGCAGTAGGAGTCGGACGAGGCGTCGCCTCCCTGGAGGCGCACCTGGTGCACCCGGCGGCCGCGGAACGCGTCGCCATGAGGGAAGAATCGCTCGTCGATGGTGAGTCCGCCGGCGACAGGGTCGGTGTCGATCTTCGCCAGCCAGCTGCCGACGCCTTGGGGGAAGAACTGGTCGTCCCAGGCGCCGTAGAGCGAGTTGGTGAGATAGATCCGACGGCCATCACGGCTCACCTCGACCATCTGCGGGCCGCCGGCGAGCCGTTCTGTCGGCTCCGAGGGATGCGGAGTGCCTCGGACGATTCCCCCCAGATGAACCGACCCGACCTCTCTCGGAGCGGCCGGATCGGAAACGTCGTACTGCTTGAGCTCGCCGGTGCCCCAGCAGGACACGTACAGCATCTGGTCGTCGACGGCCAAGTCGATATCGGTGACCAGCGGCGGGACCGCTCCGAAGGGCACAAGGGCGGGCGGGAGGTCGGCCGGGTCGGCCGGCTCGGCCGGGATGGTGATGACCTTGTCCACCTTCCAGTCCGAGCCGTCCCGGTGCCAACGCCACACTGAGGCAGAGAGATCGGCCGTGGAGACCACGACGCCAACGAATCCCCACGTCGCGTCGGGGTCGTGGGAGGGGCGAAGCTCGAGGACCATCTGCTGTTCCGCGCCGAGGTCAACCGTCTGCCGGTTCCGGCCCTCGGCCAGGTCCCAGAAGTGCAGGGCGTGGCCGTACTTACCGCCGAGGAGCAGCTCGGGCACCAGGCCGTCCTCGATCATCGAGGGAGTTCCCCACTCGCTGGTGATCAGGGTGTTCTGATTCAGGTGCCACCAGGCGTCGTAGGCGAGGTACTGGGGCCCGCGGTCGGTTTCCCAGGCGCGCAGCACGTCGAAGGTGTTGTGATCGAGCAGCGCGATCCCGCCCGGCCCCTCGGCCCCGTCCGCCCCGCCGAGGCAGGTCATGAAGACGCCGTCGGGGCCGCAATGCAGGGTGTGCGGCCGGGAATAGCCAGCCTTCGAGGCCAACTCGGCCGCCTCGATCGTCTTGTGCAACCGGGGAGAACGAGCGTCGGGCTGGGTGTCGTAGACGCTGATACGTGAGCTGCGCAGCCCCGGCAGCAGCAAATATCGCCGCTGCAGACCTTCCTCGCCCATGTCGTGACCGGCGTGCATCAGGGCGCTTGAGCAGGCGTTCCAACCGAAGTGGTGCAGCTCGTCCCCAAACGTCGGCAAATCGGTCCAGCCGACCACCGCTCCCGAAGGCGTCCGAGGACTCATCGACATCGACCACGCTCAAGGCGTCAGGAACGGCCCCCGCACGATCGAACGCCACGACGTAGGCCAACGTCTCCGTCGGCGCCGCCACCGCCTCCGCCGCGCTGCGGTAAAACGTCGGGTCCGTCGGCGGAGACTCCGTGCCGTCATGGGTCGCTCGGGTTGACTCGCTCATCGTTGACCACTCCTCAGATCGACCCGGGCAAGGCACTACTCGTACTATCACGATCGATCCGGCGTTACCACGTCGCCTCGGGGGTCTGGTGCTGAGTCCTGACTTGGTCTCCTTCGCCAGGTCAGCCGCCATGCGGCGTTCCCGCCGCCCACCGACGTCCGCCCTTTCCACGCACCCGCCAGCCCCCGGGCGCGCCTAGGCGTTGACGGTCCCCCCAATGACGTTCGTTATAGGATTCGCCTGTAGCCCCCGCCCCCGAGGGCAACCCGGGACGGGAATCGAACCCGGCGTTTTCAGCTTGCGGCGTGCCTGGGACGAACCACGAGGAAGTCCCCTGGTTCAACGTGAGTATGTCTCGCCCAGTTTCTCGGCGACGGGGCCGACGCTCGCGTGGACTACACCCCGAGCAAGCTCCTGACACGTCTGGATGGGCTCGGAACGCCGTCCGTCGTCGTCCTGGCCCAAACTCGGATTTGATCGACGATGATGGTCGCCGTGGCCGATCGAGCCGATGTCGAGGGCGGCGAAGGAGACGCCCTGCCCCCGCTGGCCGGAGAGGACCACGTCTGCGACCTTTGCGGGCTGTCGTACCCACAGCTTTCGATAGCGCACGCCACCGACTTCATCAGAAGCGTGCCGAGATCGGCGCGCCAGGCCGTCGCGGCGACACCGTCAAGCGCCCGTCGCCTACGACCGGCGCCCGATGCCTGGTCAGTTACGGAGTATGTCTGCCACCTGCGCGACGTCTACGCCACCTATACGGTCCGTCTGCATCGGGTGCGGACCGAAGATTGGCCGGCGCTCGAGCCGATGCTCAACGACCTGCGCGTGCGCCGGTTCCGATACAACGAACGCGACATCGAGGCGGTGCTGGACGAGCTGGCTGCGACCGCAGCCGGGTTCTGCGAAGAGGTGGGCCACACCCGACCGGATGAATGGGAGCGGTTGGGTAGCCGGCTGCCGGGCGAGCAGCGCACCGCGCGGTGGCTGGTGCGACAGGCCATGCACGAGGGCCAGCACCACCTCGCCGACATTCGCCGAACTGGTGATGCAGTGATTGGGCCGTCGCCCGGTGACTGGGCGGCGTGGCTGGCAAGCTGGGACCACCAGCAGGAACAGCTGTTGGCCGACCGCGAGGAACGCTTCGCGGTGATGCTGGACGTGATCGAAGCTGTGGTCGGCAATCCACGACAGGTCCTCGACCTCGCTTGCGGTCCCGGCAGCATCGCCGTGCGGCTCTTGCGGCGATTCCAGGATGCAGGCTCAACCCTGGTCGACGTCGACCCGGCGCTTCTCGCCATCGCCGAGGGTGTCCTGGGCGGCGACTCCCGGGTGCGGATCATTCGTGCCAACCTGGCCGACCCCGGGTGGGTCAGAGTGCTGCCAGCTGGCAGCTACGACGCGGTGCTGACCGCGAGTTCGCTGCACTGGCTGGACGAGCCCACCCTCCGCCGGGTGTACGGCGACTTGGCCGGCGTCATCCGTCCCGGCGGCGTGATGTGCAACACCGACCTCATGCCACCAGACGGCGTCGACCAGATCGCCGCCGCGCTCGGGCGGCAGATACCCGACCCGCAGGCCCATCAAGGCCAGGGAGACGTCATCTGGGAAGACTGGTGGCGCATGGCGGCCGCCGATGCAACGCTCGCCCCTCTGGTAGTCGAGCGCACCAAACAGTTCGGCGGTGCCACCCACCCACCGGAATTCTCGCCACCCCTGACCTGGCACGCCGAGGCGTTGCGAGACGCCGGCTTCGCCGAGGCGGGCTGTGTATGGCGCAACGGTGCGGGTGCCGTGTTGGCCGCCTTGCGGTAGAAGGCCGGCCTCGAACACTGCTCCGGTCGGGCCGGCTAGATGGACCGTCCAGTGGCCGGGTCGGCCTCGAGCCACAGCCAGCGATCCTCATCTGAAGGGCGCCTGAGCTATCTACCCGCACCGCCCACGGCGGAGACGTCCAGCTGGCTCTATCGACGGGGCTTCTGGCCAGCGGCTTTCCCGGCTGGCCGCCCAGCCCTGATCGTTGGGGTTAGTGCCCGTGCCAGGAAGTTGAGGGTGCTTTCGACGAGGGCGTCGTCCACCGCGGCGGGATCGATCAGACGCGAGGCGAACAGGCCGCGCATCATGGCGGAGACGATGCGGGCGGCATGCTCAGGCGGCTCCGCGCCCTCGATGCCGTGCCGGATCCGCTCTGCCGCGATGATCTCGGCGATGGAATCCACTTCGGCCTGCTGGAGGCGAGCCAGCTTCTGTCGTGCTTGGGGGTTGCGCATGGCGTACAGGCAGAACTCCTGGTACAGCGATGCCCAGTGTCCTCCCGACACGTCGTCGTTGAGCTCGGCGCGGACGAATTCGACGAAGTCGGAAAGATTGTCCTCGGGAGGCCCTTCGGATGAGGCCAAGGTGGCGCGCAGCGTCGCCATCTCCGAGTCATAGCGGGACTCCAACACGGCGAGGAACAAGTCGTCTTTGTTCTTGAAGTTGGAGTACACCGCCCCCTTGGTAAAGCCGGCCACCGCTGCTACCTCGTCGAGGGAGGCGCCATGAAAGCCGCGCTCGGCGAAGACTTGGGCCGCCGCGGCCAGCAAGTAGTCCCGGGTCTGCTGGCGGCGGCGTTCGGGGGTGAGGGGCTCGAGCACCATTGACCTGCCGGCAAGAATAGCTAATACTAGCAAGTATGCAAGATCGTGATGGGTACGCCACCAGGGCGGCAACCGCTTTCGGCGGGCGGGGCGCTCGGCCTCCGGCAGTGGCGACCACCGGCCTGGTGCGCCGCTTCGGCGCAACCACCGCCGTTGACGGCCTCGACCTGATGGTGGACGCCGGGGAGATCTACGGGTTCCTCGGGCCCAACGGGGCGGGCAAGTCGACGGTGATCCGCATGCTGTGCACGCTGCTGAGGCCCAGCTCGGGCCGGGCGTTGGTCGCGGGCCACGATGTCGTCGCCGAGGCCAGCAGGTTCGCCTCCGCATCGGGGTGGCCCTACAGGACGCGGCGCTGGACGACGGCCAGACCGGCCGGGAGCTGCTCACGCTCCAGGGTCGCCTCTACGGGCTGCGCTCGGCCGAGATCCGCCGTCGCCTCGACGAGGTGTTGGACCTGGTCGCTATCGGCCCGGCGATCGACCGCCGCATTGGGACCTACTCCGGTGGGATGCGCCGACGGCTGGACCTCGCCGCCGCCTTGGTCCACAACCCCGAGGTGGTGTTCCTGGACGAGCCGACGACCGGGCTCGACCCCGACAGCCGGGCCCGGGTGTGGGCCGAGGTGCGACGGCTCAACCGGAGCCTGGGCATCACGATCTTCCTCACCACCCAGTACCTGGAGGAAGCCGACGCCCTCGCCCACCGGGTTGGTTTCATCTCCGCCGGCAGACTGGTCGCCGAAGGCCCACCCGGGCTGCTCAAGCAGCGCATCGGATCAGACCTCATCGTGGCCGACGTGGCGGGCGAGGACCCCACCGCCCTCCAGCGCCTCCAGGGCCTGGAGGAGGTCAGCGCTCTGACTTGGCACGAAGGCCGCCTCGTCATCTCCACCCCAAACGGCTCCTCTGCGCTGATGAAGGTGGCGACCGAGCTCGACCGCAGCCAGCTCACGGTAGGAGACCTCACCCTGCGCGCTCCGAGCCTCGATGACGTGTTCGCCGAACTCACCGGCTCCCACCTGGACCGGGAACGACCGTGACTTCTGGTGGCGAGATTCGCGGGCGCCCGGCTGGCTTCGGCCACGACCTGGCCACCATCGCCGGTCGGGCGCTGCGAGCCGTTCCCCGGGAGCCGATCGCCCTGCTCTTTCCCATCTTCGTGCCCGCCTTCTTCTACGCCACCAATATCGGCGCCTTACAGAAGGTGGCCGGGCCCGCCGTCGGGTTCAGCTACAAAGCATTCCTGCTGCCCATGGCCATCGCCTTCGCGGTAACGGGAATGTCGAGAGCCCCCGCGCTGGTCACCGACATCCAAGGGGGCTACTTCGATCGTCTGTGTATGACCCCCGTACATCGGCTCGCTCTACTACTCGGGCTCATGGCGGCCGACGTGGTGGTGATCGTCACCCTGTCCCTGCCGGTGCTGGCCATCGGCTTCGCCTTGGGCGTGCGCTTCACCACCGGCGTCCCCGGAGTCTTGGCCTTCATCGCATTCTCGGGGCTGTGGGGGCTGGCCTTCACCGGCATCCCCTACGCGATAGCGCTCAAGACAGGGAGCCCGGCCGCGGTCAACGCCTCATTCATCGTCTTCTTTCCCCTCTTCTTCCTGAGCGACGCGCTCTTACCGAAACACGCCCTCACCGGGTGGTTCGCCGCCATCGCCACCTACAACCCCATCACCTACCTGATAGACGCCCTTCGCTCCCTGGTCATCGGCGGATGGGACACCGCCATACTGGCCAAAGGCGCGGGTGCGCTCGCAGGCATCGGGATCGTCAGCATGACCCTCGCCCTCCTGGCCCTGCGCGGCAGGATCGCCCAGACCACCTGACACCGGCCGAGGATCACCATCGCCTCGACCGGAGGCCCAAGGGCGGAGTCAGCCTGTTCCCGGCGAGCCCGTTGTCGCAACAGCCCCCAGTCGTTTACTCCTCATGGGACGTCTTCAACGAGGCACGGGTATGTCGATCCGGCCATCGACGCGGCTGAGGCAGCCAGCGACCCTGGACCCTCACCGCGGGGACGGCGCGGGACGTGCGTTTGGCATGTCGTTTCTCGTGCTGCCTTCGATGGGCTCTTTGCCATGACCACCGTCTCGCAGCGACCGCTGGCCGAGGAGATCGTGCGCGTCTCACAGCTCGGCAACCTGAGCGCCTCGCACCTCGCCGAAGCGACGGGGGCGACCCCAGCAGCGCCCGGCGCTGGATTCGGGGACAGCGCACCCCCTCTGGCGAGCATGCCACACGGGCTTTGGAACTCACCGCCGTTGTCGAGCGTCTCGCCCAGGTGATGGAGACCACCTACATCCCCGTGTGGCTGATCAAGCCCACCGAGCGTCTCGATGACCGCCGGCCGGTGGACGCGATCCGGGCCGGCGACTACCGCAGCGTCTCCGGTCCGGTGGCTTCCCTCGAGGGCACACCTGTCTCCTAGGTGCCGCGCCTTGATATCGACGTCGGCGCTGTCCGTGATGTCTTCGTCCGTCACATCCCCCACGGGGGCGACCTGCTCTACCAGCCTCCCGACCCGGCCGACGGCCGCTGGCAGCACGGCAACGTGGTGCCCTGCGCCCCGAGCCGGACAGCGCATCACAGGCGTCGAGGACGACAGGCGCGTTCATGGCGTCGACGAAAGGCCGCTGGTGCATACCGCGACCCACCGGACCGGCTCGGTCCAGCCGGAAGGAGCGTACGGGTCCAAGCCGGATCTTGGCCCACAAAAGAGCGGCGCAGGCCTCGACCACCTCGGCGCCGACCGCGCCGGGCAGCCTCACGTACCCGTCGCGGACGAATCGCTCAACCATGCCCGGATCCGCACCCCTCCAGCCCGACCGCCCGGCCCGGCGAGGTGGCGTCTTCGCGGGAGAGGCTGCCTGGCGCGTGATGGACGTGCGATGACCGGCGCCCGGGCGCGAAGGAGGAGCCCCCGAAAGGACTCCTGAGCAAGGCATCTCCCGAGAGCGAGCGACGGGAATCGAACCCGCGTTCTCAGCTTGGGAAGCTGATGTTCTACCCCTGAACTACGCTCGCGCACGCGGCTGGGGACTTTACTCGCCGCCGGCTGGGGGAGGGCCGAGCACCCCGCCGGCGACGGCCCGGTCGATGACCTGCCGGGCCACCGCCCACAGGTCGGGGGCGCCGGCGTCGATGACCGAGTTGGTGGCGGCGACGCGGTCGGCGGTGATGCCGTGGACCTTCCATTCGCCGCCGTCCGCGGTGGCGTTCATCAGGAGTGGCTGGAGTCGGTCCAGCGCCCGGGCGAAGCGGGCCTCGGCGCTGGTCCGGGCCTCGAACTCGTCCCACAGGTGGCGCGCCCAACGTTCCTGATCGGAGGGCAACAGGCCGAAGATGCGCTCGGCGGCCGCCAGCTCCTTGGGCGGGGCCGCCTGCCTGGCGGCGGCGTCGTAGATGAACGCGTCACCGGCGTCGATCTCCACCAAGTCGTGGATCAGCACCATGGCGATCACCCGGCCCAGGTCGACGGGCTCGGCGCTGTACTCGGCCAGGACGACCGCCATGAGTGCCAGGTGCCACATGTGTTCGGCGTCGTTCTCCTGGCGGCTGCCGTCGGTCACCGGGTTGCGCCGAAGTACCTGTTTGACCTTGTCCGCCTCGATGCAGAATTTCAGCTGATCGGCCAACCGCTCCGGGACCGCCACCCCGTCCAGCGGGTCGCGCATCAGGGCCCGCCGCCAACCGCTTGGGGTGGTCCGGCGACCGCTTCGGGGACCATTCCGAGCCCGACGAATCTGGTAAGAACGGCATGGCGCAGTCCCGCTCATCCGGCGCCGATCTACTCTTCGCGGCGCCATGCAGAAGGGTTCGCCCGTCCAGTATGTTGGGTGCCCTGGAGTGGGAACCCGCCACCTACTCCAGGTAGAGCGTGTCCGAGATCCGCCGCTCGGTGCGCTCCGCCAATGGCGCCCTTCGGGGCGCCTTTGGTGTCTCCCGGCCGACGAAACCCGGCCGCCCGGCTCCGGCCGCCCGGCTACCGGCTGCCCGGCTACCGCCCGCCGGACCCGACGGCCTGGTCGAGCAGGCCGACGGTGACGCCGCCGGCGAAGCGGTCGGCCACCCGGCCGTCGGGGGCGATGACGATGGACTCGGGCAGGCCGAACACGCTGTAGGCGGACGCGATGTCGCCGCCGGGATCCTCGAGGATGGGCCAGCGCACCCCGTGGGACCGGGCGAAGGACTGCACCGCGCCCGACGAGTCCTGGTAGACGACCCCGACGAGACGGACCGACGAGCTGCCGGCGTGCTCGGCCGCGAAGCCGACCAACGCCGGCGTCTCCCGCTGGCACGGCCCGCACCAGGTGGCGAAGAAGTTGAGCACCACCCAGTGACCGTGCTCGCTGGCCGAGCTGAGCGTGCCGGGCCCGTTGCTCACCTTCCCCGACCAGGCCGGCGCCTGCTCGCCGACGAGATTGCCCGCCTTGCTGGTCGCCGGCCGTGTCACCGCCCAGATGACAACGGCCACGAGCACGGCGGCGACGGCCGTCGCGCCCACCCGCACGGATCGCCGGCGGAACGCCCCGAGCCAACCGAGCCAACCCACCCCTCGAAGGTACCGGCGCCCCGCGCCGATCAGTCCGCGCCAGGCCCTTGACTCTCCGGTTAGGGGAGGCCCGAAGGTCGAGGCATGGCAACCGTCATCACCAAACCGACCAAACCGGTCCCCGCCACACCCGGCACACCCGCCACGCCCGCCACGCCTCCTGCCGCCGGGCGCATCGCCCACTGGGCGCCGCTGGCCGTGCTCATGGCGGGGACGTTCATGTTCGTCCTCGACTTCTTCATCGTCAACGTCGCCCTCCCGTCCATCGAGCACGGGCTGGGGGCCGGGAGCGCCGCCGTCCAGTGGGTGGTCGCCGGCTACGGGTTGACCACGGCCGTGTTCCTCATCACCGGAGGCCGGCTCGGCGATCTCCTCGGCCGGCGCCGGCTGTTCGTCGCCGGCGTCGCCGTCTTCGTCGCCGCCTCGGCGTTCTGCGCGGTGGCCACCGGGCCGGGAATGCTCATCGCCGCCCGCCTGGCCCAGGGCCTGGGCGCGGCGCTCATGGCCCCCAACATCCTCTCCCTCCTCGGCGTCGTCTACACCGGCACCGAGCGGGTCCGGGCCATCAGCATCTACGGGATGGTCATGGGCATCGCCGCCACCAGCGGCCAGCTGCTGGGCGGCCTGCTCATCCGGGCCGACGTCGCCGGGCTGGGCTGGCGGACGGTGTTCTGGATCAACGTGCCCATCGGCGTGGCCGCCATCGTCGCCGCCCGCCTGATCCCCGAGTCGCGCGCCGAAGGCCGCGGCCGCCTCGACCTCGGCGGCGTGGCCCTCGTCACCGCCGCCCTGGTGGCCGTCGTGCTCCCGCTGATCGAGGGCCGTCAGGAGGGGTGGCCGACGTGGTCGTGGGCCTGCCTGGGAGTCGCCCCCCTGCTCCTCGGCGCGTTCGTCGCCTACGAGCGGCGCCTGGCCGGCCGGGACGGCGGCCCGCTGCTCGACCCGGCCATCTTCGTCGGCGCCCTGCGGGCCGGGCTGGTGACCCAGCTGGCGTTCTGGTGCCAGCAGGCGGCGGCGTACCTGTTCCTCGCCCTGTACCTGCAACAGGGCCGGGGCATGCAGCCCCTCCCCTCCGGTGCCGTGTTCGCCGTGCTGGCCGCCGGCTACCTGGTCACCTCGCTGCGGGCGCCCGCCCTCACCGTCCGGTTCGGGCGGCGCATCATCCTCATCGGGTCGGTGCTCGCCGCCGCCGGCGACCTGGCCTTGCTCGCCGCCGTGGCCCACGAAGGCACGGGCGGTTCAGTGGCGCTCCTGTTCCCGGGGCTGTTCCTGCTCGGCGCCGGCCAGGGGCTGTGCATCACCCCCCTGACCACCACCGTGCTGGCCCACGCCAGCCCGACCACGGCCGGCTCGGTGTCGGGGGCGCTGTCCACCATGCAGCAGGTGGGCAACGCCATCGGGGTGGCGGTCGTCGGGGTGCTGTTCTTCGGCGCCGTCAGCCGGGGCTACGACGTGGCCTTCGGACGGGCGGTGGCGGCCATGGGTATCCTCCTGCTCGTCGTGGCCGCACTCACCCGGCTGCTGCCCGGCAAGCCCGGCAAGCCGGCAAGCAAGACTCGTCCCTTCCGTCATGACCCTGCTCTCGATCGGCGACTTCTCGCGGATGACGCACCTCAGCGTCAAGGCCCTCCGCCACTACCACGACATCGAGCTGCTCGAGCCGGCCGCGGTGGACCGGTTCACCGGCTACCGCAGCTACGAGAGCGACCAGGTCCCCCTGGCCCAGGTCATCCGCCGGCTGCGGGACCTGGACATGCCCCTCGACCAGGTGAAGAAGGTCCTCGACGCCCCCAGCGTGGAGGACCGCAACCAGACCATCGTCGCCCATCTCACCCGCATGGAGGCACAGCTCGAGCACACCCAGGCCATGGTGGCCAGCCTGCGCGGCCTGCTGGAAGTGCCGCCCGCCCCCCAGCCGGTGACCTACCGCTCCATCCCCCCGACCCTCGCCCTGGCCGTCACCGAGTACGTGACCGCCGCCGAGTTCGGGCCGTGGTGGGTCGCCACCTTCGACCGCCTCTACCGCGCCGTGCAGTCCGCCGGGCTGGCGCCCAGCGGTCCGTCCGGATCGCTCTACCCCGGCGAGTTCTTCGAGATGGAGGAGGGCGACGTCACCGCCTTCGTCCCCATCCAGCACCGGCCGGCCCGGGATGACCACGACGCCTCGGTGCTGGAGGTCCCGGGCGTGGAGGCGGCGGTCATGGTCCATCACGGCGACTACGCCGACCTCGACCGCACCTACGGCCTCCTGGGCACCGTGGTGGTGGAGCGGGCCATCGGCGTGGAAGGCCCCATCCGGGAGTACTACGTGGTCTCGCCGCGCGAAACGGCCGAGCCCGACGAGTACCGCACGGAAGTGTGCTGGCCGGTCTTCGCCACCGCGGTGACCGAGGCGGCCGAGGGCTAATCCGTCGAACCCGTCTTCTTGCGCCGGAAGAAGCGCACCGGGTCGTACTTGACGTCGACCACCCGCTCCTTCATGGGGATGATGCCGTTGTCGGTGATCTTGATGTGCTCGGGGCACACCTCGGTGCAGCACTTGGTGATGTTGCACAGGCCCGAGGCCGCCGCTCGTCCTGGACCATCTTCTTGCGGTCGAGGGCGTCGTTGGGGTGCATGTCGAGCTCGGCGTAGCGGATGAAGAACCGGGGCCCGGAGAACGCCGGCTTGTTCTCCTCGTGGTCGCGGATGACGTGGCAGGTGTTCTGGCACAGCAAGCACTCGATGCACTTGCGGAACTCCTGGGACCGCTCGACGTCGACCTGGGCCATGCGGAACGGCGCCTGGGGCTGCTCGGCCGTCGGGGTGAACGCCGGCACCTCCGCCGCCTTGCCGTAGTTGAACGACACGTCGGTCACCAGGTCCCGGATCACCGGGAAGGTCCGCAGCGGGGTGATGGTGATGGGCTCGTCCTTGGGGAACGTCGACAGCCGGGCCAGGCACATCAGCCGGGGGCGGCCGTTGACCTCGGCCGAGCACGAGCCGCACTTGCCGGCCTTGCAGTTCCACCGCACGGCCAGGTCGCCGGCCTGCTGGGCCTGGACGTGGTGGACGGCGTCGAGCACCACCTCGCCCTCCTCGACCGGGACGGTGTAGTCGCGGAGCTCGCCGCCGGCGGCGTCGCCCCGCCAGATCCGCATGCTTCAGGTCGTAGGTCAATGCTTCCTCCTCCAGCAGGGCGGCCAGCTCGTCGGGCGGCTGGGGCAGGTCCTGGGTGCGGATGGTGACGGCGCCGCCGGCGTCGAGTCTCGACGATCACGTTGAGCTTGGCCCAGTAGTCGTCGGTCATGGGGTAGTCGTCGCGGGTGTGGCCGCCGCGGCTCTCCTTGCGCTCGAGGGCGGCCCGGGCCACCGCCTCGGAGACGAGCAGCATGTTGCGCAGGTCGAGCGACAGGTGCCAGCCCGGGTTGTACTGGCGGTGGCCCTCGACGGTCATGGTGTCGATCCGCTGCTTGCAGCTCCTCGATCTCGCTCGAGGGCCGCGCTCCATCTCCTCCTCGTTGCGGATGATGCCGACCAGGTCCTGCATGACGTCCTGCAGCGCCTGCTGGATGGTGTAGGGGTTCTCGCCGCCCTCAGCGTTGAACGGCGCCAGGGCGGTCGACGCCGCCGCCGTCGACGTCGGCCGTCGGCGACCGCCGGGCGGCGGTCGGCCAGGCCCCGCGGCGTAGCGCGGCGGCGTACTCGCCGGCCCGCTTGCCGAACACCAGCAGGTCGCCGAGCGAGTTGCCGCCCAGGCGGTTGGCGCCGTGCATGCCGCCGGCCACCTCGCCGGCGGCGTACAGGCCGGGCACCCTCGACGCGGCGCGTGTCGGGATCGACCTCGACGCCGCCCATCACGTAGTGGCAGGTCGGGCCCGATCTCCATCGGCTCCGTGGTGATGTCGACCTCGGCCAGCTCCTTGAACTGGTGGTACATCGACGGCAGGCGCTTCTGGATGTACTCGGCGCTGCGCCGGCTGGCGATGTCGAGGAACACGCCGCCGTGGGGCGACCCCCGCCCCTCCTTGATCTCGTTGTTGATGGCCCGGGCCACCTCGTCGCGCGGCAGCAGCTCGGGGGGGCGGCGGTTGTTGCGCTTGTCGTCGTACCAGCGGTCGGCTTCTTCCTCGCTGTCGGCCGTCTCCGCCTTGAAGAACTCGGGGATGTAGTTGAACATGAAGCGCTCGCCGTCGGAGTTGCGCAGGACGCCGCCGTCGCCGCGCACCGACTCGGTGACCAGGATGCCCCGCACCGACGGCGGCCAGACCATGCCGGTGGGGTGGAACTGGACGAACTCCATGTTGACCAGCGTGGCGCCGGCCCGCAGGGCCAGGGCGTGGCCGTCGCCGGTGTACTCCCACGAGTTGGACGTCACCTTCCACGACTTGCCGATGCCGCCGGTGGCCAGGACCACCGCCGGCGCCTCGAACACGATGAACCGGCCCGACTCCCGCCAGTAGCCGAACGCGCCGGCGATGCGGTCGCCGTCCTTGAGCAGGTTGGTGACGCGTGCACTCCATGAACACGTCGATGCCGAGGGCGACGGTGCGCTGCTGGAGGGTGCGGATCATCTCCAGGCCGGTGCGGTCGCCGACGTGGGCCAGGCGGGCGTAGCGGTGGCCGCCGAAGTCGCGCTGGCTGATCAGGCCGTCGGGGGTGCGGTCGAACAGCGCGCCCCACTGCTCGAGCTCCCACACCCGGTCGGGCGCCTCCTTGGCGTGCAGCTCGGCCATGCGCCAGTGGTTGAGCAGCTTGCCGCCGCGCATGGTGTCGCGGAAGTGGACCTTCCAGTTGTCCTCCGGCCAGACGTTGCCCATGGCCGCGGCGATGCCGCCCTCGGCCATGACGGTGTGGGCCTTGCCGAGCAGGCTCTTGCAGATGACCGCCGTCTTGGCCCCCGCCTCGTGGGCGGCGATGGCGGCCCGCAGGCCGGCCCCGCCGGCGCCGACGACGACGACGTCGTAGGAGTGGCGCTCGTAATCGGCCATCAGAAGAGCTCCCTCAGAAGAACCTCGGATCGGTGATCGTGCCGCTCGCCACCAGCCGGACGTAGAGGTCGGTGAGGGCGACGAAGACCAGGCTGGCCCACGCCAGCTGCATGTGGCGAGCGTTGAGCTTGGAGACGACAGCCCCAGAACTTGAAGCGGACGGGATGCCGGGAGAAGTGCTTGAGCCGGCCGCCGATGATGTGGCGGCAGGAGTGGCAGGACAGGGAGTAGAGCCAGAGAAGCACGGCGTTGACCAGCAGCACGAGCGTGCCGAGGCCCATGTGGCCCCACTGGTCCTGGGCGTTGCGGAACGACACCACCGCGTCGTAGGTGAGGATGCCGTCAGGATGCACGCCAGGTAGAAGAAGTAGCGGTGGATGTTCTGCAGGATGAGCGGGAACCGGGTCTCGCCGGTGTAGCGCTTGTGCGGCTCGGCCACCGCGCAGGCCGGCGGTGACAGCCAGAAGGACCGGTAGTAGGCCTGCGCGGTAGTAGTAGCAGGTCAGCCGGAACCCGAGCGGGAAGATCAGGATGAGGATGGCCGGGGAGATGGGCCACCAGGTGCCGATGATGCCGACGTTGGGCACGTGCACGCTGTGCTGGGCATCGCGGGCAGGCGTCCGGCCGACGTGGCACGTTGCGCCAGCAGATGCTGGCCACGCACGGCGAGTAGAACGGCGAGATGTAGGGGCCGGCGAAGTAGTCGGCGTTCTGGAACGCCGCCCAGGTCGAGTAGATGACGAAACCACCAGCACGCTGGCGGTCACCGATCGGCTGCACCCACCACCGGTCCTGGCGCAGGGTGCGCGCGCCTGATCTGCGGCCGCGGCACCCCGGTGTCGGGGCCGGGAGCCGTCGGGCGCCACGGACGTCGCCATGATCGCTGGACGCGTAACCGCACGGAAGGGTTGGAGGAAAGGGCTGGTTTCCTCTGCCGACGATAGGCGTAGGCTATTGCCGGTGCAGCTCCAGCAGCTCCGCTACGTGGTGACGCGTGGCCGACGAGCGGCACTTCACCCGGGCCGCCAGCCGCCTGCACGTGGCCCAGCCGTCGGTGAGCAGCGCCGTCCACGCCCTCGAGCGGGAGCTGGGCACCGAGCTGTTCCACCGCACCCGGGGCGAGGTCAGCCTCACCGCGGCGGGCGAGGCGTTCCTGCCCTGGGCCCGCCAGGTGCTGGCCGACTGCGAGGCGGGCGCGCCGGCGGTCCGGGACCTGGTCGGCCTGCAGCGGGGCCGGGTCGCCCTGGGAGCCACCCCGAGCCTGACCACCACGCTGCTCCCGCAGATCGTCGGCGGCCTTCCACCGCCGCTACCCCGGCATCGAGCTGGCGCTGCACGAGGCCGGTTCCCGGCACCTGGTCGACCGCCTCGAGCAGGGCGAGCTCGACCTGGCCCTGGTGATCCTGCCGGTCAAGGAGTCCTGGGTGGCGACCACGCCGCTGCGCACCGAGGAGCTGGTCCTGGCCGTGGCCGACGACCACCCCCTGGCGGGGCGCCGGTCGGTGGCCGTCGCCGACCTGCGCGACCTGCCCCTGGTGATGTTCAGCGACGGCTACGACCTGCGCGAGGCCACCCTGGGCGCCTGCCGGCGGGCCGGCTTCGAGCCCACCCTGGCCGCCGAGGGCCTGGAGATGGACGGGGTGCTGGCCCTCACCGCCGCCGGCCTGGGCGCCGCGGTGGTGCCGGCGTCGGTGGTGCGGCCCGCCCGCGGTCTGCAGGCGGTGCGCTTCGCCGGCGGCGTGCTCACCCGCACCATCGGCCTGGCCCGGCGGCGGGACCGCCCCCTGCCGCGCGCCGCTGCCGCCCTGGTCGGCGACCTGCGGGCCGGCCTGGAACCGGCCGCCGGTCAGCTTGCGACCGTTGTCACATCCGCTAACTAGAGCAAGCGCTGGGGAGTAGGGTGGCGGTGTGGATCACCCCACCGTCCCGCCGCCCATCGGATCGATGGCCTCGCCCGTCGGGTTCCGGGTCAACCTCACGTCGGCGTTCGTGGACCTGTGCGACTTCACCACCTACACCGCGGCGCACGGCGACGAGGCCGCCCTGGCCGAGCTGCAGGCGCTGCGCGGCCTGCTGCGCGAAGTGGCCCCGCTGTTCGGCCTCCGGGTCGACAAGTGGCTGGGCGACGGGGCCATGCTCATCGGGTTCCACGTCGAGCAGGTGGTCGCCGCCACCGTGGCCCTGGTCGAGGAGCACCGCCGGCGGGGCGAGCTGCCCATGCGCGTGGGCCTGGCGGCCGGGCCCGTCCTCCTGCTGGAGGGCGACGACTACACCGGGCGGGCCATCAACCTGGCCGCCCGTCTCTGCGACCGGGCGGCGCCGGGCGAGATCCTGGCCAGCACCGACGACCTGCACATCCCCGACGGCGTGCTGATCGAGCGCACCGACGCCATCGCCATCCGCGGCTTCGGCGACGACGTCCCCGTGGTGGCCCTGGGCGCCGACCCCGCCGTGCTCGACGAGCACCACCCGGGAATGCTGCTGCTCGACGTGCTGCTGCGACCCGTCCGTTCCCTCCGCCACGGGCTCCACGTCAAGCAGGCCGACGCCAGCTGACCCTCGGGTATGGCGCGATGGGCCGCGCCGGCTCGACTACCCTCGCCCGTCGTGTCTGCACCTGGGGCGAGCAAGACGGAGATGCCGCGCGTCAGCGCGCGCCCACCTGATGTCGACGCCCGCAGGCGACAGCGGCGGCGGGTGATCCGGCGGCGGCGCATCGTCGTCGGTGCCGCCGCCGTGCTCATCCTGGCCGGGTTGGGGACGGCGGGGGTGGTGATCTTCGGCTCCTCCCCCGCCGCCCACCCGGCGGCGGCGCCCCCGGCGGCCGCGGCGCCGACGACCGCGGCGCCCACCACCACGACCGTGCCCGAACCGGCGGCCACCTCGACACCCGACGCTCCCGGAATTGCCATCGCCGCTCCCGGCGTTCCCCTGCCCAACTACGACCTGCCCGGCCCCTCGATGCTCCACGTGGGCCACACCGACTACCTGTACCTGTCCACCGCACTCGGCGTCCTGACCCGCAACGTGACCGTGGTGACCGGCAGCCCGGGCCACTGGGATTGGGCCAACGCCCGGGACGCCATGCCGACCTCGCCGGCGTGGGCCACCCCCAACAACGGGACCTTCGCCGGCGGGCAGGTCTGGGAGCCCCAGGTGTTCCGGCTCGGATCAAGCTACGTCATGTACTCGTCGCCCACCATCGACGGCAGCAACCCCGTCCAGCACTGCATCGGCATCGCCCGTTCGGCCTCGCCCCTGGGCCCCTTCATCCCGTCGCCCAATCCGATCGTGTGCCAGCGCGACCAGGGCGGCGACATCGACGCCCAGCTCTTCGTCGACCCGGGCGGTCCCAACGGCCCCGCCCACCCCAACTACCTGGTCTGGAAGTCGGACAACAACAGCGCGCCCGGCCTCGGCAACCCCTACATGTGGGTCGCCGGCCTTTCTGCGGACGGCACCGCCCTGACCACGGCGGCCAAGCCCATCTTCACCGCCGACCAGACGTGGCAGCGCGGCCTGGTCGAAGCCCCCCAGCTGCTGACCGGTCCGGACGGGGCCATCTACCTCTTCTATTCCGGGGGCCAGGGCTACTACACCACCAACTACGCCATGGGGGTGGCCCGCTGCGCCACCGTGTTCGGGCCGTGCACCGACCTGTCGGCCACGCCGCTCGTCCAGTCGAACTCCCAAGGCGCAGGACCCGGTGAGGAAACCGTGTTCGTCGGTCCCGACAAGAGCGTGTGGCTGCTGTACAACCCGTGGGGGACCGGCACGACCCTCGACTTCTTCCGGCCGGTGGAAGCGGTGCGCATCGGCTTCAACGCATCCGGGCCCTACGTGGCCGACGCCGGTACCTTCCCCGCTCCCTGAGGACGTTCCCCGGTCAGGGGCGGTCGAGGACGAGGGCGGCCACGTGCTCGGCGATGGCCAGCGCCGAGGTGGCCGCCGGCGACGGCGCGTTGCGCACGGTGACGACCCGGCCCGAGCCGCCGATGCGGAAGTC
The DNA here is from genome assembly GCA_963757175.1 of uncultured Actinomycetota bacterium. Lineage (GTDB taxonomy): Bacteria > Actinomycetota > Acidimicrobiia > Acidimicrobiales > Palsa-688 > CAVWQR01. The sequence continues at coordinate 566,697 of CAVWQR010000001.1, forward strand.
GTCGACCAGCGACCCGTCGGCGTCGACGGCCTGGGCGCGCACGCCGGCGCCGGCCGCCTCGACGTCCGCCGGGTCCAGGTCGGGGACGAAGCGCTGCGCCTCGGCCACCAGGGCCCGGGGCCACAGCGAGGCGCGCAGCTCGCCCACGCCGGTGCGCCAGTGCCGGCGGGCCAGACGGCGCATCCCCGGTGATCGCACCACGTCCCAGACGTCTCCCAGGCGGAAGTCGACGCGCCGGTACCCCTCGCGTGCCGTGGCCAGCACCGCGTTGGGGCCGATGTCCACCCCGCCGTCGACCCGGCGGGTGAGGTGGACGCCGAGGAACGGATACGCCGGGTCGGGCACGGGATAGATCAGGCCGCGCACCAACCCGGTGCGGTGGGCGGCGAGGCGGAGGTACTCGCCCCGGAAGGGGATGATGCGGGGTTCGACATCGTCGCCCGCGAGGCGGGCGACCCGGTCGGCCTGCAGGCCGGCGCACACCACCAGCCGATCGAAGGCGACCTCGTCGTCGAGCGAGCCCACCACGATCCCGCCGGGGCGCCCCGACGACGTCACCGCGTTGACCTCCCAGCCCAGGCGCAGACGGCCGCCGGCGGCGACCACGCCCGCGGCCAGGCACCGGCACACGGCCGCGAAATCGGTGATGGCGGTACGGGGCGAGTGCACGGCGGCGACGCCCCGGCAGTGCGGCTCCACGCTGGCGATCTCGCCGGCGGCCAGCCGGCGCAGCCCGGGCACGCCGTTGGCCCGGGCCCGCCGCTCGATCTCGGCGAGGGCCGGGACCTCGGACTGGTCGCGGGCCACGACCAGCTTGCCGCACTCGTGGTACGGAAGGCCGTGGTCTTCGCAGTAGGCCCGCAGCAGGTCCCGCCCCCGGGTACACAGGCGGGCCTTGAGCGAGCCCGGGAGGTAGTAGAGGCCGGCGTGGACCACGCCGCTGTTGTGGCCGCTCTGGTGGCGGGCCACCGTCGCCTGCTTCTCCAGCACGCTGACCGACGCGTCGGGGCGAAGCTGTTGCAGCCGCCGGGCCACGGCCAGCCCGACGATGCCGGCGCCGATCACCCCGATGCGTTCCACGGGGGCAATCCTGCTGCTTGACTGCGGCGCGCCGCGAGTATTCTTCTGCCGCGTGCGTGGACGTCCGACCAGGCGGGGTTGCCAGCCGCGTCGATGACCCAGACCCCGCTGCTCGACAACGACGACACCGCGCCGCGCGGAGTGGCGTTCCGGCCGGCCGCGCCCGTATCCCGGGCCGAGCGCCGCCGCGACGCGTCGGCGGCCCACGCCGCCAGACGGGCCGCGGTCCGCCGGGGCCGCATCCGGCTGATCACCGCGGTGATCGTGGTGGAGGTGTTGATCGCCGGCGCCCTGATCGGGTTGTTGGCCACGCCGTCCTCGGTGAACCGGGTGCGGACCGCCATCGGCACCGGTACGGGGTCGATCCGTACCGTCTCCGCCGACCAGCCGCCCCCCACGGCGACGCCGGCGTCACCGGGTATCGCCCTCGTCCCGCCGGCGACCTTCGACGAGCCCGACCCCTACCTGTACGAGGAGAAGGGGACCTACTACCTGTACCTGTCCACCCCGTTCAACCTCTACAACCAGAACATCCCGGTACTCAAGGGCCGGCCCGGCCACTGGTCGGCGCCGGTCGACGCCATGCCGACGCTCCCGCCCTGGGCCCAGCCCAACCCGAGGAACGGCCAGCCCGGGGGGCTCACCTGGGAGCCCGAGGTGAACAAGTTCGGTTCCACCTACGTGATGTACATGGCGCCGGCGATCGCCGGCTCGCAGCCGGTCCAGCACTGCATCGCCACCGCCACCGCCACCTCGCCCACCGGCCCGTTCGTGCCCGACCCCCAACCGTTCATCTGCCAGCGGAACCTGGGCGGTGACATCGACGCCCAGGTGTACAAGGACCCGACCGGTCCCAACGGGGCCAGCCATCCCTACTACCTGACCTGGAAGTCCGACAACAACAGCACCCCGGGCGACGGCATCCCCGTCATCTGGGCCCAGAGCCTCAGCAACGACGGGCGCCATCTGGTCGGCCAGCCGACCAAGATCTTCACCGCCGACCAACCGTGGCAGCAGGGGCTGGTCGAGGCGCCCCAGCTGGTCCGGGCCCGCGACGGAGGAGCCTGGCTGTTCTATTCGGGGGGATCGGGATTCTTCACCGCCGACTACGGGATGGGAGCCGCCTACTGCAAGGGCCCGCTCGGCCCGTGCGTCGACCAGTCCCCCCAACCGCTCGTGACCACCAACGCCCAGGGCGAGGCGCCGGGCGAGGAAACCGCGTTCATCGCCCACGACGGCAGCCTGTGGTTGCTGTACAACCCGTTCTCGACCGGTCACCTGTGGAACTTCTTCCGGGCGTCCGAGGCCGTGCGCATCGGGATGACGGCGACGAGCGTGTACGTGGCCCAGGCTGGGACGTTCCCCGACCCCGGTTGAACCGGGTCGGCGTCGTACCCCGACTGCTTCCCACAATGCGCTCACGCCGGGCGGTGGTGCGCGCCACGCGAGCCGCAGTGGTGATGCCCGGGCTGTTCGCCCTCTGCTTCGAGGTCATCGGCAACCTGCAGATGGCCACCTTCGCCGCCTTCGGCGGCTTCGCCACCCTGGTCCTCGCCGACTTCGGCGGAACCCGCCGGGATCGCCTGGTCGCCCACGCGGGCCTGGCCGCGGTGGGGAGCGTCCTGCTCACCATAGGCACGGCCGTGAACTCCGCGACCGCGCTGGCGGCGGTGGTCACCCTGCTCGTGGGCTTCTCGGTGCTGTTCCTCGGGATCCTCGGGCCCAACGCGGCATCGGGCGCCACCGCCGCCCTGCTGGCCTACGTGCTCCCCGCCGCGTCGCCGGGAACCGTGTCCATGATCCCGTCGCGTCTCGCCGGATGGTTGCTGGTGTCGGCGGTGGGGACGGTCGCCGTCCTGCTCACCTCCACCCGTCCGTCCGGCGGTCGGCTCCGCACCGCCATCGCCACTTCGGCCGATGCCCTGGCCGACGAGCTGGAAGGCGCGGCGCGGCGCCAGAGCGATCCGGCCCGGCGCGACCGGTCGCTGGCCGCCAAGCGCGAGCTGCGGGCCGCCTTCACCGCCGGACCGTTCCGGCCCACCGGGATGGCCACCCGCGACCAGGCCGTCGGCAACGTGATCGAGGTGCTGGAATGGGCGACGGAGCTGGTCGGCGACACGGTCAACCACCACGCGTCCCTGGCCGTCATGCCGCCCGGAGACCGCGAGCTGCTGAGGGAGGCGGCCAACACCCTGCGGGGGATCACCGCGCTGGTCACCACCGGCCGGGCCACGGTGGACGTGGCCGGCCTGGAGGACCGGCGCCGGCAGCGGGCGGCCGCCAGCCGAGGACTGCCGGCGGACACGCCGGACCTGGTCGACGTGGTGCATGCCGGCTTCCACGCCCGCACGGTGGCCATCGCCGTGCGCAACGCGGCGGCCGACGCCCTCATCGCGTCCCGGATGGCCAGCCCGCAGCTGGTGGCCAGCCAGCGCCTCCGCTGGCTCGGGGTCAACCCCCCCGCTGACGGGGGAGGCACCAGGCGGTTGGCCGCCCCTCGGGCCGTGGCCCGGGACATCGGGCGCCACGCCAGCCTGCGGTCGGTGTGGCTGCGCAACAGCGCCCGGGGCGGCTTGGCGCTGGCCGCGGCGGTCGCCGTGGCCGACCTGAGCAACGTGCAGCACGGCTTCTGGGTCGTGCTGGGCACGCTGTCGGTGCTGCGAACGAACGCCACCTCCACCGGCGCCACCGCGCTGCGGGCCGTGGCCGGCACCACCCTCGGCTTCATCGTCGGCGCCGGCGTCGTCCTGGCCATCGGCACCAACACCGACGTGCTGTGGGCCGTGCTCCCCGTCTCCGTCCTGGTCGCCGGCTACACGGCCAGCATCGGCTCGTTCGTGGTGGGCCAGGCCGCGTTCACCCTGGTGGTCACCGTGCTCTACAACCTGCTGGTGCCGGTCGGGTGGACGGTGGGCGTCGTCCGCATCGAGGACGTGGCCGTCGGCTGCGGGGTGAGCGTGGTGGTGGGGGTCCTCCTGTGGCCCCGGGGCGCGTCGTCGGTGGTGGCCACCGACCTCCACGACGCCTTCCTGGCCGGCGCCGGCTACCTCGATCAGGCCGCAAGCTGGGTGCTGGGGGTGCAGCCCGCACCGCCGGAGGGCGGGGTCGCGGCCGTCTCCGCCGGCGTCCGCCTGGACGACGCCCTGCGCGGGTACCTCACCGAACGCGGCTCCAAACGGGTCAGGCGCGAGGATCTGTGGCGCCTGGTGGGCGCGGTGATGCGTCTGCGTCTCACCGCCTCGTCGCTGGCCGGGATGGCCCCCATCCGCGAGCTGACGGCGCAGGGACGAGCCCTCGACGGCGACGCCGCCACTCTCGCCCAGTGGTACCGGGCCCTGGCCGGCCACCTGGCCCGGGCCCAGCCGCCGCACCTGGAACCGGTCGCCATGAGCTCCGGTCAGTCGGCCCAGATCGTGGCCCAGGGACTGGACATCTGCGGCCTGCTGGACGTGGACCACCATCTCCGCCACCTGCACGGCCACCTCCCCGAGCTCATCGCCCCCGCCGGCCGCATGGCCCAGCAGGGCGGCAAGCCGTGGTGGCGCTGAGGGCCGCTCGGTGTTCAGCGCTCGAGCTGGCGCAGACGGTCGGTGAGGAAGTCGCGCTCCACCGCGTTCTCGCTGAGCATGCACGCCTCTTCATAAGCGAGACGGGCCTCGGTGATGCGTCCGAGCCGGCGCAGGAAGTCGGCCCGCGACGCGGCCAGGTAGCTGTAGCCGGCGAGCACGGGTTCGGCGCTCAAGGCGTCGAGGGCGGCCAGCCCGGCCTCGGCTCCGTCGGCGAAACCGACGGCCACCGCCCGATTGAGGGCGACCACCGGCGACGGCCAGATGGCCATGAGCAGGTCGTACAGCCCGACGATCTCGGCCCAGTCGGTCGCCTCCCACGAGGGCGACTCGGCGTGAACGGCGGCGATGGCGGCCATGAGGGCGAAGCGCCCGGGCGGGTGGCGGCGCAGAGCCTGGCGGACCAGGCTGATGCCCTCGCCGATCGCCGCACCGTCCCAGGCCGTCCGGTCCTGGTCGGGGAGCAGCACCAACTGGCCATCGTCGCCGACCCGCGCGCGACGTCGGGCGTCGGTGAGCAGGATCAGGGCGAGCAGGCCGGCGACGTCGGGGTCGTCGGCCAGGAGGGTGCGGAGCATGCGGGCCAGGTCGAGGGCACGCTCGACCAGGTCCCGGCGGATCAGGTCGGCGCCGGCGGGAGCGGTGTGACCGGTGGTGAACAGCAGGTGGACCACGGTCAGCACGGCGTCCACCCGGGCCGGGAGCTCCTCGACCGACGGAACCTGGTAGGGAATGTGGGCGGCGGCGATCTTCTTCTTGGCCCGGGTGATCCGGGCCGCCATGGTCGTCTCGCTGACCAGGAAGGCGCGGGCCACCTCGGCGGTGCTGAGACCGCAGAGCAGACGCAGGGTGAGCGCAACCTGCGCCTCGGTGGCGATGGCCGGGTGACAGCAGGTGAAGATCAGCCGTAGCCGGTCGTCGGTGACCTCGAGCATGTCCGCCTCGACCTGGGTCTCGACCTGGTCGAGGTCGGTCCTGGCCGGCTGGGCGAGCAGGGGCAGGGCCCGGTCATGGGTGGAGCGGCGCCGCTGGAGGTCGAGCGCCCGGCGCCGGGCCACCGTCGTCAACCACGCCCCCGGCGCGTCGGGCACCCCGCGGTGGGGCCACGACGCCAGCGCCCGGGCGTAGGCGTCCTGCACGCATTCCTCGGCCAGGTCGATGTCGCCGGTGACGCGCACCGTGGCGGCGAGGACGAAGCCCCACTCGCGACGGTGCGCGTCGGCGACCGCCGCCTCGACGGATGCGTCCAACGGGTTCGTGGTCGCCGCCCCGTCAGGCGAAGGTTCTGATCGGCCGGACCTCGACGCCGCCGAACGGCGCCGGCACCTGCTTGGCGATGGCCAGCGCCTCGTCGAGGTCGGCGGCGTCGATGAGGTAGTACCCGCCGAGCGCCTCCTTGGTCTCGGCGAACGCCCCATCGGTGACGGTGAACCCGCCCGACCCGTCCTTGCGCAGCGACGTGGCCGTGCCGGTGGGCTGGAGGGCGTTGCCGCCCCGAAGCGCCGACGCGTTGGCTTCCCCGAACTTCCGGTGCCCCTCCATGACCCGGTCGAAGGTCTCGGTGTCGACGTTGTCCCAGCCCGACTCGTCCTCGTAGATCAGAACCAGATACTCGGCCATCTCGGTGTTCCTTTCCCAGGACCCACCGTGGGCCCCGCACCTACCCCGACGAGCGACCTCCCTCGGGATCGACATCCGGGAGGGATTCTTGCCGAACCGTCGCTCACAGGCGCAGCCACCCCCGGGAACGGGCCAGGTAGAGGATCATGAGTGACAGCAGGGAAGCGGAGACGATCCCGACCGCCTCGAACACGGCGTAGAAGTCCAGGAACGTCCCGATGGGCGGAGAACCGGGCGCCGCCGTCCGAAAGCTGATGAGGGCAAACAGCAGGGCGCTGAGCCAGGCCAGGAGCCGGGTCTCGAACGCTCGAAGTCCCAGGATGACCGCCAGGGCGATGGCCGCCGCGCCCAGGGCCAGGACCCAGTAGATGGTCATCATGGCCATGACCCAGCCCCGGGTGCTGAACGTCCGCTCAATCTGCAACGTCAGGTCGACCTGGCCGTCGCCCTCGATCGAATGGGCGGCGGTCACGGTGACGCCCGCCGCGTCGTTGGTTCCGTGAATCTCGAACGGCAGCGAGCGGCGACCGCTGGTGTCGGCGAAGGTGGTGTCGGTCCCGCTCAGCACGACAAAAGAAATGGGCACCTTGTACCGCTCGAACGGATAGTCGACGACGTTTCCCTCCGAGAACGGCACCACCGCCGTGACCTCGGAGTTGAGCTGATGAGGGCGGATCACGATCGCCGGGTTTGCGCCCAGGGTCGAAAAGACCACCGCGCCCTCCGGGGGGATGGTCCGCCCCGGCAGCGCCGTCAGCCGCAACTCGGCCGACCCGGTGGTGGCATTGATCGAATCGACCGTCAGATCGAGGGTGACGGCCTGGTCGCCTTCGCCTTCGCCGAGAGGGCGCAGAGAGGCGAACGGCTTGCTCGGCGTGCCGTTCCCCCCGGCGGGCGCGCCCAGATAGACCAGCACTCCCGCCAGCACGAGGACCACCAGGGCGCCGGCCAGGATGAGCAACGTCCGGTTGCTGAACCTTCCCCCGGCGCGCCCGTCCTCGTCACTCATGGAGGCAGAGTTCAGCAGAACCTCGACGCCGTACGGGGAATGAGCCGCGCGTCGGGATGTTCACCGGCCCGCGATGTGGGGTGGGCTCAGCGCCGCTGCTCGAGCAGGTTGGTGGGATCGTGGAAGACGACGGTCCCGGCGATGAAGTCGTGGAGGGCGCGTCGTTCTCTGGTCGCGAGGAAGAGGACGAGCGACGTCACCTGGGTGATGATCCCCAGGATCCCTTCGACGAATCTGCCGACGATCTCGCGCAGCGCCATCCACCAGAACCCGGCAGGTCGCCCCTCGGTAGGCCGCCAACAGCGCATCCTGAGCACCTGCAGGGCGGGGGTCTGGCCCCGGCCCCAGATGATCAGACCCCAGATGATGTAACCGATGACGAGGGTCACGATGGCCAGCGGGATGGCGAGGAACCAGGCACCGATGCGCCGGCCGTGGCTGGCCAACTCCACTCCCTCGGGGATCAACAACCCGCTGTCGGGATCGAAGTACATGCCCGGCGGTGGCTGGCCATAGTCCCCGGACGGCCCGAACATGGGCGCCTGTCCATAACCCGGGTCCTGGGTGGCACCGGATTCCCCGTAGGAGGGCAGCGATGAACTGCCCGGCTCGCCTGCCGGGCCGGTTGGATCCGAAGGGTTACTCATCTGGCCACCTCCGTGGCGACGAGTGCCGTCGCCCGCCTTTGGTCACGCAGAGTAGCCGCGGGAACGCCCCCAGGTCGGCGTCACTGCGGGCCACCGGGCGGGGCGCGGAACTCGTCGCCGTGTGGTTCCTTCGGCCGCGAGTCCCGTCTCGGGCCGGACGATCCTGGCGTCCCTGGGCCACGGAGCGGATGACTCCCATCTCCCTGGCGCCGACGAGCTGCCAGGCCCGGAAGATGCCGACGAGGAAGAAGACCACGGTGAAGGTGGCGAGGGTCTGAACATCTCTGCGGCTGTGGGGGTGGCCGGACAGGTGGGCGGCCGTCAGGAGTTGCGAAACGAACACGAACGTCTGGGCCCCGATCAGCACGAGCTTGTGCCTCCGCCCCGCAGGGGGGCCAACCCGCACGAGGAGGACTGCGAATCCGACGCAGCCCACGACGGAAGCGGCGGACGCGAGGAGCGTCGCCGTGGCCAGGTCGCCTCCCGGGATCAGGGCGTAGAGGGAGACGACGAGCGCATTGACCAGGGCCACGAACGCCACACCCGCACGGACATCCGAGTCGGCGCGTCGACGGAGGTCGCCTTCGTGCCATCGGGGGGCAACGGAGACGGCCACAAAGAGGAGGCCGATCAACGTTCCCGCCACTTCGGCGCTGACCTCGAAGAAGGTCCGGAACTCGGCAGGAACCACGGACCAGAGCCCTAGGGCAGGTGGGGGGAGGAATCGGCCGCCGCGTTGTTTGGCTGTTCCGGGTACCGCGATTCCCAGCTGCGAGACGCGACGAGCACGCCGATCAGCAAGGCGAGCTGGACCCACCTGACCCCAGCGGTGACATCCAGGAGCGTCGCCCGCCGGGCGCCGTTGAGGGCCAGGGCCAGGTCGGCGACGACCACGCCGGCGGTGGTGGCGTAGATCACCGGAGCGCCGTAGCGCTCGGTGAGCTCAAGCGCCCGCTCGAGCCCACTGGCGTCGGAGCCGGCGCGCGGCTGGCTCACCCTGCCGCGCTGGTCCCGGACACTGCGCCAGACGACGACGACCTCGACCAGGAGGACGGCGGTGATCACCAGCGAGTACCCCACAACCCGTGACTCGACCATGTCGATCACGTCGAAGACGATGCGGGCGGCGACGACGGCCACGACGAACCCGAACAGGCCCGGGCGGCGTTGCACCAGCCTGGCGTACCTGCGCCCCGGGCCAAAGCCTGGCGTCCCCCTGCCCGCTCCTGCGGTTTCGCCCACGATCGTTCTCCCCTGCGATCCCCAACCGGTCGCTGCGGTCGAACCGGCTCAGGCTTTGGCGGCCAGAAAGTAGCACGAACTTCTTGGTAGCGAGCGTGGCGATCTCCCGAGGCGCGCCAGGCCGCGACCGGCCGGTCATACTTGTGGCCATGGGGAGCGGCAGCCGGTCCAACGGGGCGGGAACCAGGCAAACCGCTCGGCGTTGGCTGCGTCCGCCCGGGGTGCTGGTCGGCGTCTGCCTGTTGGTGGTCGGGTCGGCCTGTGGCTCGTCGGGGAAGGCGGGCTCGTCCGCCAGCTCATCCACCACCGCGAGCACTTCGCCGTCGAGCTCGCCTCCGTCCGCGAAGATTCAGTCGGCGGTCGGCCAGGTCGTCACCGCTCTCCAGTCGTTGCAGATCCCGGGCGGGGTGGTGGGGGTGTCGGTCAACGGGCAGGGCAGCCAGGTACAGCCGTTCGGCACCACCGCGCCCGGCGGCAGCCCGGTCACGGCCCAGACCCACTTCATGATCGGCAGCATCACCAAGACGTTCACCGCCACCGCCGTGCTGCGCCTCGTCGACCAGGGCAAGGTTCACCTGTCGGACCCGATCTCCAAGTACGTGCCGGGGATCCCGAACGGCCAGGCGATCACCCTCACCGAGGTCATGAACCACACCAGCGGGATCCCCGACTTCGGTGACAGTCCCAGCTTCCAGCAGCAGGAGACGGCCAACCCCAACATGGTCTGGACGCCCCAGCAACTGGTCAGCATGGCGGCCACGCTGCCGGCGTACTTCCCGCCGGGCGGGGGGTGGAAGTACTCCAACACCAACTACGTCCTGCTGGGACTGGTGCTCCAGGCCGTCACCGGCCAACCGGCAGCCCAGGTCATCGCCAGCCAGGTGCTGGCGCCCCTCGGGCTGCGCAACACCGGCATGGCGACAAGCACCCAGCCCCCCCAGCCCGGAGCCCAGGCCAACGAGATACTGGTGAGCGCCCAGGGCACCAATCCCCACTTGGTGACGACGCCCGGCGCGCTCAACCCGTCTGTCTATTGGACCGCGGGAGGTATGTACTCGACCGTCGGCGACCTGCAGATCTGGGCCCAGGCGTTGGCCACCGGCAAGCTCCTCAGCCCGGCGACGCAACAAGCCCGGCTGGCATTTGTGAACACCGGGGAGTCCGTCCCTGCGCTTCAACAGCTCGGCGGTTCCAACACCTACCCGGTCACCTACGGGCTCGGCATCTACAACCTGGGCGGCATCCTGGGCCACGACGGCGAGATCAACGGTTGGAACGCCGTCGTCGGCTACCTGCCATCGGCCAACGCCACCTTCGTCGTACTGCTCAACGCCGAGGTGCGCGCGGGCAGCAGCAGCGGCACGGCGATGCCGGTGCCGACCACCGACCTGGCGGCCATCGCCCTGGCCCAGCTCACCGTCCCCACCTCCCTGCATCCGGGCACGGCGAGCGGCACTCCGGGCCAGCCCGCCCAGTAGCCGCCGCGGCTATGTCCGAAACGTTCAAGACCCAGGGCAGAGACCTGGGTACCGTCAACGGACATGAAGCTACGTCCTGGGCTGGTTGAGCTCGTGGTGTCGGACATGGCGGCGTCGCTCGCCTTTTACCGACGGCTAGGTGTCGCCATCCCGCCGGACGTCGACGGCGAGCCCCACGTCGACGCCGAGTTCGGAGGTCTGCGCGTCGCATTCGACACCGAAGCCACGATTCGCTCCTTCGACGCCGAGTGGTCTCCGCCCAGCGGCGGCCACCGGATGGCGCTGGCGTTCGCTTGCGACACCCCGGCGGAGGTCGATTCGGCCTGGGCCGAGCTGACCGGGGCCGGATACGAAGGGCATCTCGCTCCCTGGGATGCCTTCTGGGGCATGCGCTACGCCGTCGTCCACGACCCGGACGGAAACCCGGTCGACCTCTTCGCCTTCCTACCTTCCTCCTAGTTCTCGCTTCCTAGTTCTCGCAGCAGGCCGGTGGTGGTGGTCCCGGCGAGGTCCCGCACCTCCCGCGCCAGGTGAGCCTGGTCGGCGTAGCCGCAGTCCCCGGCGACCTGCGCCAGCGGGGTGCCTCGGCGAGCGTGGTCGAGGGCGCGGGTGAAGCGGACCACGCGGGCCAGGTGGCGGGGGCCGTAGCCGAAGAGGGACAAGCACCGGCGGAGGAGTTGGCGCGAACTGAACCCCAGCGAACCGGCCATCTGCGCCACCGGGAGGTCGGCCTCCGCCATGGCCAGCAATTGCGGCCCCAGCGGATCTGTCCCGCCATCGGCGGCCCGCTCGACCGTCCACGCTTCCAACGCCCGTCGTGGGTCGCCCTGAACCCGCTCGACCAACTCCCGCGCGTCACGGGTAGGCCACAGATCGTGGAGGTGAACGGTCCGGTCGCGTAGTTCGCTGGCGGGCACGCCGACCAGCGCCGGCCCCCTCCCGCCCGCGAACCGCAGGCCCACGTACGAGGTGCCGGGGGTGCTGTGATGCCAGCGGGCCGAGGTGTCCGGTCCGGCCACGAACAGGATGCGTCCGTCCCAGATCAGGTCCAGACAGCCGTCGGGCAGTATCCGTGTACTGGGCTCAGCCGCGCTGACCGTCCGGCGCCACAGTGTCGCACCGGGAACCCGGGTCGGCCGTTCACCGTAGGTCACGCTCGTCCTTGGCCTCGCCGCTCACTCCCGAGACCGGGAAGCGGTCACCGGTAGGTGTTGTTGCTCGAGTGGTCGCCGCCCAGCCAGCGCTCCAGGTCGGCCACGGCGGTGCGCCGGCGATCCTCGGTGATCTTGTCGACGTCGGGATGGTCGACGGTGAACTCGAGGGTCAAGCCGTCGGGATCGGTGGCGTACAGCGACTTGCAGTAGCCGTGCTCGAGGGTGAAGTGGTCGTAGTCGGCGGCTGCCAATCGTGAGCGGATCTGCTCCTGGTTGTCTGCCGTCGTCTTGAGCGCGATGTGGATGAACGGCGAGGGGCGGAACTGCGGCCCGAACTGTTGCTGGTCGTCCTCGTCGGCGAACTGGAAGAAGGCGAGCGCGCCCCCGTCGCCCAACCCGTAGAACGTGTGGCAGTACGTGCGCTCCTTGCCGAAGAGCTCGTCGGCCTCGGTCCAGGTGGCCACGAGCGGAAGTCCGATCAGGTCTTCGTAGAAGCGGCGGGTGGCCCGCTGGTCCTTCACCACGAAGGCGTTGTGGTGGAGACGGGTCGGGAGGTCAGTTGCGCTCACGGGTGCTCCTTCAAGACAGGACAAACGGGAAGGAGTCGGTCTTCTTCCCCTGGCGGATCGGCACGCAGGTATCGGGAAACCATTGGGTCACCTCGACTCCCAGCTGCTCGAGCCGGTCGAGCCATCCTCCCAGTCGCGTCATGGCTCCCGTGTCGACGTCGTGGACGACGACCACGGTGTGCTCGTTGGCCATGACGTCCTCGAGGCATCGCTCCGTCCAGCCGTCGGGGTCGTCCCAGTCGTGGGGCACCGAGTTCCACAACACGCACGTGAACCGCCCGGACAGCAGGCGTTCGACGGCGTGCGGTCCGAGCAGGCGTTCGTCGATGGCACCCCCGGTCGCGAACGGACGGAAGAGGCGATCGGGGTGGGCGAGCCCGACCAGGAGCCGTTCGGTCTGGTCGATCTCCCGATCGGCGGCGTCGTCATCGAGCCGTCCGAGCGGCACGGTGTGGGTGAAGCCGTGGTTGCCGATCCAGTGGCCCTCGGCGGCGGCCCGCTCCACCAAACGACGCCCGGCGGACGGCTCGAGCTGCTGACCGACGACGAAGAAGGTCGCCAGGACACCCCGCTGCGCGAGCACGTCGAGCACCTCCCCGGTGACGCCGGGCGTGGGCCCGTTGTCGAACGTGACCGAGACCCGACGCGGGTGCGCCACCTGCACCACAGTTTCACCTTACCGTGCCACCTCAACCCTGTTCGACGGTTGACTATTGTCCCGTGCGGGTTTTCGACTGGCTGGGGGTGTCAGTGGTGAGGGTCAAGGCGAGATGCTTTCGAGCGGGTCTGGCGGTCGTGGCCGCCGCCCTGGTGGCGACCGGGTTGATGGCGACGGGGTTGACCGACCCTGCGGGCGCGGGTGGCTACGCGCCCGTTGACCAGCCCGGTCCGCCCCTGAGCGTCCCTGCCGCCACCCTCGACGCCGCCATCACCTGCCACCAGGATCCGGCCAGGGCATCCAGGGACATCATCCTGATGGTGCCGCCGACGGTCTTCGACCCGAGCGAGGCCTACGGGTGGAACTACCAGCTTGCCTTCCAGGCCCGCGGTTGGCCCTACTGCACGGTCACGTTCCCGGACCACTCCGACGGTGACGTGCAGGTCAACGGGCAGTACGTCGTCAACGCGGTGCGCCGGCTGTCCGCACAAAGCGGCCGGCAGGTGGTCCTGTTCGGCTGGAGCCAAGGGGCGAGCACCGCGCCCCGTTGGGCGCTGCGGTGGTGGCCGGACATCCGTCCCATGGTGGCCAGCCTGGTCGGCCTGGCCCCCGACAACGAGGGTGGCTCCGACACCGTCGAAACCGCCTGCACCATCGAGTGCATCCCCGCCGCTTGGCAAGAGGTCAAACGCATCGACGGCCAGCCCTCGCATTTCATGGCCGCCCTGGACTCGATTCAGCAGACCTTCGCCGGCATCGCCTACACCGACATCTACAGCCTCACCGACGAGGTGGCGGGGCTCAACATCGGCCCCGACCCGGTGTCACCGCTGCCCGCCGCCGCCAACGTCCTGAACGTGGCCGACCAGCAGATCTGCCCTCTCCAACCGGTAGAGCATCTCGACGTGGTGGCCATGTCAGCCCCCTACGCCGTCGCCATGGCCGCCCTCGAGCATCCCGGGCAGCTGCCGAACCTGGCCACCATCGACCGGGAGGCGGTGTGCTCCCAACTGTTCATGCCCTACGTGACGCCATTGTCGTTCCTGTCCAACGAGGCCTTCTTCGCCTCGGTGCTGCCCGCCCGACTGACCACAGGCATGATCACCAGCGAACCTCCCCTGGCCTGCTACGTGACTGCTACTTGCTGAGCACACCACCCGGGGGCGGCTCAGCCGGCACTCGCCGGTTCGTGGCCGCGTACCTGGCCGGTCAGCGGTGCCGGGCGCGCAGGACGACGTCGGCGATGTGCGGGGTTTCCGCCGGCGGGTCGATGCGCGGCTCGACCGCATGTCGCTCGACCGTGAAGTCGGCGACGAGCAGCTGGCCGAGGTCGTCAGCATCGACGTAGTCCGCGGGGTCGACACCCCGTGACTTCATGTGCTCGCGGTGCTCGTCGTCGAGGTCGTGGTAGACGGCGATCAGCAACCCGCCGGGCCGCACCGTGTTGAGCAACGCCCGCACGGCGTCCTCGCCAGCCGCTTTGGGCAGCGCCGGATACTGCATCGACACGAGGGCGAACGACCCGGCCGGGAAGGCGATCTGTAAGGCGTCCCCGCAGATCCACTCGATCGCCGCGCCGGCCAGCTCTGCTGCCGCCCGGGCCCGGCCAACCGCCACCTCGGAGATGTCGATCGCGGTGACCGTCCACCCCCTCCGAGCGAGCCAGATCGCATCGGCGCCCTCGCCGCAACCGACGTCCAGCGCCCGGCCCGGTGTGAGGTTCGCCACCTCGACGACGAGCCGGCCGTTCGGGCGGCCGCTCCACATCACCCGATCTCCCTCGCCGTACCTCGCGTCCCACTCGTCGGCCTGCGCCGCCGCGTCGAACCGCTTCTCGCCGCGTTCTTCTTCGGGCACGTTCCGCAGGGTAGATCGCATCCCGAGCAAGGCGGCGACCCACAGACGGCTGAGCAACCGGTCCCGACACCGTCGGGACCGGGCGAACGTTGCCGGTCGCAGCGAAGCGGTACCTACGAAGCCGGCTCGTAGCAGTTGAACATCCAGCGAATACCGAAACGGTCCAGGCTGGAACCCCAGTACGCCCACGGCATCTGCTGCATACCCGTCGACTCACTACCGCCCTCGCTGAGCGCAGGCGTAGAGACGGTCGGTCTCGGCCCGGGTGTCAGGCTCCAGGCATATCGTCACATTGTTTCCGACCTTGAGCTCATGGCCCATGGACTCGAGCATGTCGGTGCCCATCAGCACGTGTCCAGCCAGGATCGGCAATTCGACATGGGCGACCAGCTTCTTCTCGGCCTCGGACAACTCGGGCGCTCCGGGTCCGCTTGGCATGTCACCCATGCGAGTGATGGCCTCGGTCTGGGTGCCGAAGACGGAGCTGTAGAAACCGAAGGCTTCCTCAGTCGTCCCCATGAAGTTCAAGTAGGTGCTGACACGGCTCATGGCTGCTCTCCTTGCCGTCTCCTCCGTCGGCGTGTCCGCCGGAGGGCTCCTGCAAGGTTGGACGATACGGCGGCCCCAAAGTCATCGCTAGGCCCCCGCTACCGCTGTGCATCCCGCAGGAAGGTCGGGTCAACCCGCGTCGTGCTCCCGCATCGACTTCTCGTCCCACAGACCGACGAGCCGGCCGTCGGGGTCGGTTAGCCCGGCGCCGTATCCCCAGTCGTTGCTCTGAGGTGCATACCGGAAAGTCACGCCTCGAGCGGACATCTCCTCGTAGGCGCTCTGCACATCCTCCACCTGAAAGTACAGAGCACATCTGGACGGTGCGTTGCCGTCTTGGCTCAGGATGAGTGTGAAGTCACCCTCATCCTTCAGCCCGGTGGCGTTGCCGGTATCGAACTCAACCTCGAGGCCGAGCACCGACGTGTACCAGTCCGCAGTGGCGACTCGGTCTCCGACGATTAGGGCGAGATGATCGAGTCTGGCCACCGCTGATCCTCCCGGCATGAAGTCCTCCGGCCGAATGTAGCCCTGTGCTCCATCTGGGGACGGTGTGGACGATCTGCTGATGTGGGCGGAGGAACTGCCAGCCGCTCGGAGCGTGCGTGTCAGTATCGACACATGGATGCGCTCGAGATTCGCGCCGCCACTCCCGCTGACGCCGATGCCGTTGCGGACTATCACCACCGCTGCTTCACGAACACGTACTCTTCGCAGCTGCTCGCCGGTGAGCTTGAAGCCCCCGACCCAGCGGGCACCAGGCAGCAACTCCACGATTGGTTCCTGCCCGGATCCGAGTTCGAGACGCAGGTAGCCGTCCTCGACGGTGCGCCGATCGGACATGTCACGGTCAGCGGCCACCATCTCGTCCACCTGTTCGTCGAGCCAGACCACCAGAACATGGGCCTCGGCAGACATCTGCTTGCCCAGGGCGAGGCGATGATCGCTGCCGGCGGCCACACGGACTTCGAGTTGCACGCGAGGGTCGACAACCTCGCCGCCATCGCCTTCTACGAGAAGGCGGGGTGGACCGTGACCGACCGCTTGATTCACACCGTCGAGCACGGCATCAGCTACGACGAGCGGGTCCTCATCAAGCACGGCGCGTAGCGGTCGGGTCGCACGCTGTCCGATGGGACGATCACACGCACTCTCGGGCTCTGTTGTGGCCAACGACGTGCGCGAGTGACACGGCCGCTTGATCCAGACGGCGTCCCCTCGTTACGCCCGCATGTGGCGGACAGCAGATCTGCCCAGTGGCGGCCAGCGGCGGCTGCCCACTCACCGGTGACCGATGAGTCCCGTGCCCGTGGACCGTCTCAAAGGTGGTAGGCCAATAGTGGAGTCGACATGGAGGAGCCCGGCATGCGGCGTGGTCTCAGGGTGGATGGCGTCGAGACGCTGAACGCTGCGCTGGCAGCCCATGTTGAGCGACGTGATGTCGCTGGGCTCGTAGCGCTCGTTGCGCGCGGCGACGACGTCCACGTCGAAGCCATCGGCCACCCGAGCTTCGACGATCCCAACTCGATTGGACGTGACGCCATCTTCCGCATCGCTTCGCTCACGAAGCCGATCGTCGGTGTGGCGGCGATGTTGCTCATCGAGGACGGGTTGATGGGGCTCAGCGATGGCGTCGAACGGTGGCTGCCGGAACTGGCCGAGCCACGGGTGCTGCGCACCCTCGAGTCCGAGCTCGATGACACGGTGCCAGCGGAACGAGCGATCACCGTGGAGGACGTGCTTTCGTTCCGCCTCGGGTGGGGATCGATCATGGCGCCGCCCGACACCTATCCCATCCAGCGAGCCGAGCGCGAACTCGACCTCAACACCTTCGAGCCGCCGTGGCCACCATCGGATCTCACCCCTGACCAGTGGATCGCGGCCCTCGGTGGCCTCCCGCTGCTCGATCAACCCGGGGCGGCGTGGCGCTACGCCGGCGGCGCGCAGGTCGCGGGCGTGCTGATCGAGCGGGTAGCCGGCTCGCCTCTCGGCGACGTACTGCACGAGCGGGTGTTCAAGCCACTCGGCATGGTCGACACCGACTTCTACGTGCCCGCCCAGAAGCGGCACCGCTTCACCACGCAATACGCGCCGGACGTCGACACAGGCGAGCTGTACGTGCTGGACCGGCCGGACGGCTGGTGGGCAGCGCCGCCGAAGATGCCCGACGCCAACGGCTGGCTCGTCTCGACCGTCGATGACCTGTGGGCCTTCGCCTCGATGCTGGCAGCCGACGGCGGCGGTCTGCTCTCGCCCGATTCCGTGCGCCTCATGATGATCGACCGCATGACCGAGAGGGATCGGACCGAGAACTCGATCTTCGTTGGCGACCACAGCGGCTGGGGTCTGATGATGGCCGTGCCGGCCGCAGACGGCTCGACGGGTGTGCCCGGCGGCTACGGCTGGGAAGGTGGCACCGGTACGAGTTGGCGAACCGATCCTTCGGTTGGCCTCACCGGGATCCTCTTGACGCAACGCGCCGCGACCTCACCCGAGCCCTCCGCGATAGTGACCGACTTCTGGATCACCGCCTACGGGTTGATCGACTCGTAGCGCGCACCGCGTCGCCCGAACGCCGGCTCGGAGGCCGAGATCGACGCCCCCACCTCGTTCGGCCCGGACCGTCGGTGTGCCCGGCATTGGGCACGCAGTGGCCGCCAGCGGGCAGTTTCCCGTCGGGCCGCGGATGGTTCCACGCCAAGCGGTATTGATGAATTCGAGGATGGCCGGATGGGCGGATCCCGGAGGTCGCCGGGGGGATTGACGCGGGTCGACCGGCTGTATTATTTTCTTACCATGCGGTCAAAGACGGGTGCGCCCGGCCGCCAGAAGGAACGGACCTTCATCGAGACGGCGCGGCGGGCGCAGATCGTCACTGCGGCCATCGACACGATCGCCGAGCTGGGCTATGGCCAGGCGTCCCTGGATCGCATCGCCCAGCGGGCGGGGACCAGCAAGGGGGTGATCTGCTACCACTTCGCCGGCAAAGAGGACCTGGTCCGACAGCTGCTCGGTGAGGTGATCGCACGGGCGGAGGCGTACATGCGCCCTCGGATCCCAACCGGGGCGGACGGGTCGGCCGTGTTGCGTGCCGCTATCGAGGCGAACGTGAGCTTCATGGGCGAGTACCGCAACCATCTGTTGGCCATCGTGGAGGTCGCCCAGAACGCCCGGGACACCGGTGGTCGCCCATTGTTGGACGCCGCGGTAATGGCGGCGAGCGCCGACGCGCTGGGCGACATGCTGGCCGGGTTCCAGGCGAGCGGTGACCTGCGGGACGACTTCGACCCGGCAGTCATGGCCATGGCCATCCGCGCCGCCATCGACACAGTGCCACGGCGGATGGCGCGGGACCCCAACCTCGACGTCGAGCAAGTCGGTCGAGAGCTGGCCGACCTGTTCGATCGGGCCACCCGCCCAGAGACGACCCGGAGGCGCCGCTCGTGAACAGCATCCGCATGACCGAAACGGGTGAAGCGGTGGTCGCCGTCAGCCATCTGCGCAAGACCTACGGCCCGACCGTCGCGGTGGACGACGTATCGTTGACGGTGCGCCCCGAGGAGATCTTCGGGATCCTGGGGCCGAACGGGGCGGGCAAGACCACCACGGTGGAATGCATGGTCGGCCTGCGCGCCCCTGACGCCGGATGGATCCGGGTCCTCGGCCACGACCCCGCTCAGGACCAGGCCGAGCTGCACCAGTTGGTCGGCGCCCAGCTGCAAGCGAGCGCCCTGCCGTCCAAGCTGAGAGTCGGCGAGGTCGTCGATCTGTACCGGTCCTTCTACCGTCACCCCGCTGACGTCGGCGAGCTGATCGAGGCACTCGGGTTGGCCACCAAGCGCCGCGCCTACTACCAGTCCCTCTCCGGCGGCCAGCGCCAGCGGCTGTCCATCGTTCTGGCCCTGGTCGGCTCGCCGCGGGTCGCGGTGCTGGACGAGATGACCACCGGGCTCGACCCCCAGGCCCGGCGCGATACCTGGGACCTGGTCGAGAGGGTCCGGGACCGGGGGGTGACGATCGTATTGGTGACCCATTTCATGGAGGAAGCCGAGCGGCTCTGCGACCGGGTCGCCCTCATCGACCATGGGCGGGTGGTGGCCATCGACACTCCCGTCGGGCTGGCCACCCGGGCCAAGGGCGCCAAACAGGTGCGGTTCACCCCGTCGGAGGCCTTCGAGGACCGGCTGCTGTGCGACCTGCCCGAAGTGTTCACCCTGCAGCGCAGCGGTCCCCACGTGGTGGTCACCGGCCGCGGGGAGCTGGTCAACGCGGTGATCCTGACCCTGGCTGGCGCCGGGATCGTCGCCCACGACGTCCAGATGGGCGCGTCGAGCCTGGAGGACGCCTTCGTCACCCTGACCGGGCGGCAGCTGAGCGATCGAGGAGTGCCGGCGTGAGCTCAACGATGTCGCGGCCAGCACGGGGAGCGCCGCCCGGGGCCTTCGCCAAACTGGTCCTTAACGAGGCCAGGCTCGCCTGGCGAACCCCACGAGGCTTGGCCATGGGGCTCGGTCTACCCCTCTCACTCCTGGTTCTCTTCGGCGAACTGCCCCATTTCAAACAACACCCGGCCAGCCTGGGCGGGCTGACCCGCTTCGATGTCGAACTCCCGACCCTGGCCGTGATGGTGATCGCCGCCCTCGCGCTCTTGAGCCTCCCCGGGCCGCTCGCCACCCACCGCGAGCAGGGCATCCTGCGGCGCCTGTCGACCACGCCGCTCCCCCCGGCGTGGGTGCTCGCCGCCCAGCTGGTCATCCACGTCGCCCTGGCCGCGCTCGGCCTGACCATCCTGTTCGCCGTCGGGGTCGCCGGCTTCGGGGTCGCCGCGCCCAAGGACCCCGGCGCGCTGGCCCTGTCGCTGCTGTTGTGCGTGGCCGCGCTGCTCGCGCTCGGCCTGTTCCTCGCCGCCGTCACCCGGACCGCCGCCAGCGTCGGAATCCTCAGCGCGTTGACCTTCTTTCCCCTCGTCTTTCTCGCCGGGCTATGGGTACCGATCGCCCAGCTGCCGAGCGCGTTGCAGCACATCAGCAACTACACCCCCCTCGGCGCCGCCGTCCAAGCCACCCAAGACGCCATGCAGGGCAGCTTTCCGCCTGCCCGGCCTCTGCTGGTCATGGCCGCGTGGGCGGTGGCGTTCGCCGTCTTCGCCTGGCGATCGTTCCGCTGGGAGTAACCACCACCTGCTCTGTCGCAGGTCGAGCAAAGGAGCATCACCCGATGGCCACCGTCACGATCCCCCGAGAGGTCACCAGCGACGAGATGACCGAAGTGCTGCGCGAGGGTCTGGAGCCTTACTACAACGTGGTGCCGGGAATGCGGGTCAACAACAACCCCCTGGGCCGGCCCCGGCCCGGCCATCCAGACACCATCCTGGTCGGTACCGGGGCGAACACGTGGACCCGAGCCCAGGTGCGGATCATCTCCGGTCCCCAACGCACCGAGATCCGCATCACCCCCGGCGGGCTGCTCGGCGAGCGGCTGGTCAACACCTTCAAGCTGGGCCACAAGATCCGCCAGGCCATCCTCGATGCTCCCGGACTCCAAGCCAACTGACGCCCACCGGCGCTGTCCTGCCAGCCCGGGAAGGTCGACGTGACCAAAGGCATCCACAACCTGAGCACAGCCGGGAGGGTCGGGCTTGGCCGGGCCTGTCTGGTCGCCGGTGTGATCGCCGCGGTCTGTTCCGCCTGTGGCTCACCCCCACACCAGGCGACCCCGGGCTCAGTACCGCCCTCAGCCGCCGCCGCGCCGGTCCGGGTAGCGCACACCTCCGAGGGCACCGTCTCCTACCGCTCGGTCGGCGCCGGTCCCCCCTTGGTGATGATCGTGGGTTACTCCTTCAGCATGGACGAATGGCCCCCCGTGTTCGTCGACACCCTGGCCGCCAGGTACCGCGTCATCACCTTCGACAACGCCGGGATCGGACAGACATCCCCACTCCCCGCGCCGCTGACCATCTCGGCTATGGCCGACCAGACCGACGCCCTCATCCAGGCCCTGCACCTCGGCCAGACCAACGTGCTCGGATGGTCGATGGGCGGAATGATCGCCCAAGCACTGGCCGTGCTCCACCCGGGCGACCTCGACAGGCTCGTGCTCTGCGCCACCCTGCCAGGCAACGGCTACGCCACGACAGGCAACCCGGCAGCGTCGAACGCTCTTCTCCACCCGAACGTGGCCCAAGGTATCGAGGAGCTGCTCTTCCCTCCCGACCAGCAGGCCAGACAGATCCCCGCATATGCCCTGCAGATCTCCCAGTACCCGAGCTTCGACCGTGCGCCGTTGGCGCTGGACCGCCAACAGCTCACCGCGTCCACCGCGTGGGCCAAGGGAAGAGACCCAGCGGGTGCAGGAACCGATCACATCACGGCACCCACGCTCATCGGTGACGGCGAGGACGACGTGCTCGTCCCCACAGCCAACAACTACGTCCTGCATGAAGACCTTCGCCGCTCCCAGCTCGTTTTGTATCCCGACGCCGGGCACGGCTTCCTGTTCCAAGACGTCCGACCCTGGACGGAGAAGGTCGAATCCTTCCTCGGCCAGGGCCGCCTGGCTTAGGCCGTCCCGCAACTCGATCCCTTACGGACATGGCGGTCAAGGCCGGACCGGCGTCTCGCAGCCTTGGTTACGCTCTTTGAATGATCCCCGTTCAGGAGAGGGTGCGTCTGCGTTCGGTTGTGTTCGACTGCCCCGAACCGCGGCCGCTGGCAGCCTTCTACGCCGACCTCCTCGGCGGACAGGTCGTACCAGGTGACGACGAGTGGTGCACGGTCCGTTTCGAGGACCTGCCCCTGAAGCTCGCTTTCCAGAAGGTCGCTTCCTACCAGGCACCGCAGTGGCCCGACGGCGTTCCCCAGCAGGTGCACCTCGATCTGACCGTCGAAGATCTGGACG
Organism: uncultured Actinomycetota bacterium; assembly: GCA_963757175.1. Lineage (GTDB taxonomy): Bacteria > Actinomycetota > Acidimicrobiia > Acidimicrobiales > Palsa-688 > CAVWQR01. The sequence goes on from CAVWQR010000001.1 coordinate 589,023, forward strand.
CGGCGAGCCGCCGAGCCGGAGAGCTTGGCGCAGGGAGGCTGAGCGGGCGGATCGAGGAACCGGGGTGCGAGTTCGTCGTTCACGTCGATCCGGCGGGGCACCCGTTCTGCCTGTGCCAGGAGAAGTCCTCCTAGCGGCGTCCCAGCCACGACCCGCCTGCCGCCTGACCTGAATGGGGTCAAGCCCATCGAGTGGAGACGATGGGACTCGAACCCACGACCCCCTGCTTGCAAAGCGTGGTCTGACGAGTCCACAGGCGTCCAGATCCGCGTAGAGGCTGGGTTTTTGACGCTCACGCACGCCTGTAATCTACCCCGGTGGCTACTGCGGTGGCTACTGCAACCGACACCGTGGATGTTAACGCAAACCTCGCTTCCACATTACCGACAGCCCAGCCCACCACCGCCCCTTGCGTCCTCGTGTAGACCTTCCCGGGCACTGCTCCGCTGGTCCGCTCGTACTGTCGCTCCACGGCACACCGAACCCAGCTGCTGGACGCGCTCCGTGCTTCGCCACCGACCTCATCGTCCATGGCTCTCCGTAGCTCCACACCGCTGGCACTCGAGGAGCAGGTGCCCGCCGAGACGGTGGGTGCGAATGACGCCCGGCTCGCCTTTTGGGGTGAGGGACGAGGTGCGTCCCCGAGCGGAGACGGGTGTGATCTCGATTCGCCGGATGAGTCTGGGGGCCGGCTACCGGTACCTGATGGAGTCGGTGGCCGTGGGCGACGGCGCCCGGCACGCGCCACGGTCTGACCCGCTACTACGCCGAGTCCGGCACCCCTCCGGGCATCTTCCTGGGCGCCGGGCTGGCCGGCCTGGACGGCGGCACGGGGTCGAGGCGGGCTCCGAGGTGACCGAGGAGCACCTGTTCCGCATGCTCGGCATGTGCGCCGACCCGGTCACCGGGCAGCCGCTGGGCCGCCAGCCCAACCGGTCCCACCTGTCGCTGGCCGCGCCGGGTGGCGAACGGCTCGCGCCGTCCTCGACGGACCGGTCTCGGCCGGCGAGCGGGCGGAGCTGGTGGCCAGGATCGAGGCCGAGGAGCAGGCCCGGACGGGCGGTTTCGGCCGCCGGTGGCCGGGTTCGATCTGACGTTCTCGCCGTCCAAGAGCGTCTCGGTGGCGTGGGCGGTGGCCGACGAGGAGACCAAGGCGGTCATCTACGACTGCCACCGCCGGGCCATCGACATCGTCCTCGCCTACGCCGAGCGGGAGGTGTTCCACTCCCGTTCGGGGACCAACGGGGTCGTCCAGGAGGACATCGACGGGGTGGTCGCCGCCGCGTTCACCCACTGGGACAGCCGGGCCGGCGACCCCCAGCTGCACGACCATGTCGTCGTCCTCAACCGGGCCCGGTCGATCTCGGACGGCAAGTGGCGGACGCTGGACTCGCGGGGCCTGTTCAAGGCGGTCGTCACCCTCTCCGAGCTGCACCACGGGGTGCTGTCCGACCTGCTGACCGACGCGCTGGGCTGGGGGTGGGACGGCCGGGCCCGGCGCCACTCCGACGCGCCCCGCTTCGAGGTGACCGGCGTGCCCGAGGCGCTGATGGCCGAGTTCACCCAGCGGCCGAGGCCATCGAAGCCGCAAGCGCACGTGCTCGATCGCCGAGTTCGTCGCCGCCCACGGCCGCCAGCCGACCGCGGTCGAGGTGCTCCGTCTGCGCCAGCAGGCGACCCTGAGACCCGGCCGGACAAGACCCACCGCAGCCTGGCCGAGATGACCGCCGCCTGGCGTCAACGGGCCCAGCGCCTATGTCGGCGACGACCCGGAGTCGTGGGTGGCCACCTTGGCCGACCGCAACGACCTGCCCCTTCTGCGGCCGTCGACCTGGCCGACGAGATCCTCGCCGACGTCGCCCGGTGGCCGTCGAGCCGGGTGGCCGAGCGGCGGGCCACGTTCTCCCGGGCCAACATGCTCGCCGAGGTCCACCGCCAGCTCCACGGGGTCCGCTTCGCCACCCCCGACGAGCGGATCGCCGTGGCCGAGCGGACCGCCGACCTCGCCCTCGGCCAGTCGCTGCTGCTCACCGCCCCCGAGCTGCATCACACCCCGGCCCGCTTCCGCCGGCCCGACGGGACCTCCCGGCTCCGGCCCCGAGGCCACGAGGTCTACACCACCGCCACGCCTGCTGGACGCCGAGGCCCGGCTCCTCGACGCCGGCCGCCACTCGGCGGCCCGGCCGTCGCCGCGGCGACCGTCGCCACGGTCATCGAACCGCCCTGCCCGGCCGAGACGACTGCGCTGTTCGCCGATCAGGCGGTGGCGGTCGAACAGATCGCCACCTCCGGCCGGGTGCTCGACGTGCTGGTCGGGCCGGCCGGGACCGGCAAGACCACGACCATGGCCGGCCTGCGGGCCGTCTGGGAAGCCGAGCACGGGCCGGTCGGTCATCGGTCTGGCCCCCTCCGCGGCGGCGGCCGAGGTCCTCGCCGACGAGCTGGGCATCGACACCGAGAACACCGCCAAATGGCTCACCGAGCACCGCCGGCAGCCCGCCCGGCACGCCCACATCGACCGCGCTCCGCGCCCAGCTCGCCGCCCTGCCCGCCGGTCGCCGCGGTCGCCGCCAGCGCGTGGACCGCCTGGGCCGAGCCGAGGCCGAGCTGGCCCGCTGGCAGCTCCGAGCCGGCCAGCTGGTCATCGTCGACGAGGCCAGCCTGGCCGGCACCTTCGCCCTCGACGAGCTCGTCGCCGCCGCCGGCGACGCCGGCGCCAAGGTGCTGCTGGTCGGCGACCCGCCCAGCTGTCCGCGGTCGAGGCCGGCGGCATGTTCCCCACCCTGGTCGCCGACCGCGACGGCCTCGCCCCCGAGCTGACCGACGTCCGCCGGTTCCAGCCGAGTGGGAGAAGACGGCCAGCCTCGAGCCTGCGCGCCGGCGACCCCGACCGCCATCGACGCCTACCAGGCCCACGGCCGGATCATCGAAGGCGACCGCGACGAGCATGCTCGACGGCCTCTACCAGGCCTGGCGGACCGACATCGACGCCGGGCATGACCAGTCTGATGATCGCCCCCGACCCCGCCACCGTCGCCGAGCTCAACCGCCGGGCCCGCGCCGAACGGATCGCCGCCGGCCAGGTCGCCGCCGACGGCGTGACCGTGGCCGGCGGGCAGACCGCCGGGGTCGGCGACCTGGTCGTCACCCGCCAGAACGACCGGCTCCTGGCCACCGGCCGGCGCTGGGTGCGAAACGGCGACCGCTGGACCGTCACCGCCACCCACCCCGACGGAACGCTCACCGTCAACGGCCGGCGGAGGCGGCCAGGTGGTCCTGCCCGCCGACTACGTCGCCGAGCACGTCGAGCTCGGCTACGCCACCACCGCCCACCGGGCCCAGGGCCGGACCGTCGACACCGCCCACGCCATGGTCTCGCCCACCACCACCCGCGAGGTCCTCTACGTGGCCGCCACCCGAGGCCGCCACACCAACCACCTCTACGTCGACACCCGCTACGACCCCGACCCGCAGACCGCCCACGACCAGCTCACCGAAACCCACACCGCCCGCGACGTCCTCGCCGGGGTGCTGGCCAACGAGGGCGCCGACGCTGCCGCCCACGAGACGATCCGCCGCCCCCAGACCGACGCCGAGAGCATCGCCACCCTGCCCGCCGAATACCAGACCATCGCCGCCGCCGCCCAAGCCGACCGGTGGGACACCCTCCTCGACGCGCTGCGGGCTGACCGCCAGGCCAGCTCGCACGCGGTCCGGGCCAGCGACGCCCACGGCCCGCTCCTGGCCGCCTTCCGACGACGCCGAAGCCGCGGCCTCGACATCGACACCGCCCTCCCCTCCTCGTCCAGGCACGACCCCTCGCCGACGCCGACGACATCGCCGCCGTCCTCCACCGCCGCGTCGACCGCTGGACCGAACGCCGCCGGCGACGAACCGCACGACCAGCCGCAACCTGATCGCCGGGCTCATCCCCCGAGCCCAGAACGTCACCGACCCCGACATGGCCCAGGCCCTCGCCGAACGCGACCAGGCCATCGAAACACCGGGCCCGGACCCTCGCCGAACAAGCCATCGCACGACGGCCAACCCTGGATGCGACCGACCTCGGACCGCCGCCACTCCGACCCGGCGCCGGCGAGATCAATGGATGCGCGAGGTCTGCACCGTCGCCGCCTACCGGGACCGCTGGCAACCCGCCGACCGGCCCACCAGCAGCGCCCAGAGCGACGTGGCCAGCGTCGAACAGCGAAGAACATCACCAACGGGCCCGAACCGCCGCCAGCACGCCCTGGCCATCACCCGCGCCGAACACGTCCGGCCCCCCAGCCCCCCAGCAGACATTGCCATCTCCGCCCAGCACACGGTGGAACTCTGAGCGGAGCGTCTGCAATCCCGCCACCTCGAGCTGGAAGGTCGACACCGCTCGTCCCCACCCCTGACTTCTCCGCCTCAACCCAGCACAGCTCGGGCGGCGCCAGACAGCCCGTCGTCCATCCTGGTCAGACCACCTTGGGGGTCCACCGGGATCGACGGCTGGTCACCGCTTCGGGCATGATCCTGCCGTGAAGCACGATGTCGACTTCTCGCTCGATGTAGGTGAAGCGGAGAAGCATCATGTCGAGTTCCATTGGGGGCAGTTCTGGGGGCTCGTCCGCATCCGGGTTGACGGGGCCGAAGTGCTTCGTGAGCGGCATCCTTTTGGGATCTGTCGGACTCGGCGGTGGTCGGTGTCCGTCGGCACCCTTGAGGCTCAATCCCTCGCGGTGGAGAAGACGAGGCCCCCTTTTTGGTGGCGTCCGGAAGCAAAAGGTTCGCGGCGTTCGTGGACGGAGAACTTGCAGGTCAGTACTGAGTCCCCTCCAGCAAGCCAAACTTCGACATACCAGACGCCGTGACCAGTGGACCCAGCCCCGCGCCCAAGCGCCGGATGAAAAGTGTTGTGTCGCCACGCTTGGCGGCCGTAAGACATCATGTAAGGCACACTTGTCCCGTGCGCTGAGCGATCCCCTGTCGGACAGCTGACTCTAAGAATGGCGACGGGCGTGGATGACCAGTGCGAGCAGGAAGATGGTGACGCAACCTGCGGCAAAGAGCACCCATGTGGACCAGCCAGTAATGCCGTGGAGCGCAAGACGCGTGACCAAGACCACGACAATGGTGCCCGTCACATTGAACCTCACCGTGGCACGTTCCGGTCTCGACATGCGCGCCCAGCGCTCCCGTTGACGGGCTCGGCGCTGGGCGCTTGCTCGGTCGTTCGCTGCCCGAAGGTCCATGTCTAACGCCGTCCCCGCGTACCATGCTCTGTGAGCTTGCCAGGCACGACCCCGCAGGCCAGCGTATTCGACCGGCCGCGGATGAGACGTCACGCGATTACGACGGGGAGCGGGAGCCCAACCAGAAGCTGTCAGCGGCCGTGGCGTTGGCGGATGTATATCGCCGTCGTGACGCAAGGCTGTTCGACCCTGGCGGCGATGGTCAGATGCCGGCGAAAGGGCGCCTCGTCGGTTTCATGGAGCTCGCCGACGCCGGACCGGCTGGTGTTAGGGTGGCCCAGAGTGTCCCCACACCCCCACTTGCCGGTCCGGTCCGGCTCGAAGCTCTGCCTGAGTGGAGCGGAAGGAAGACGGTGCCAATGTCGCCTCGCTCACGATGCGCTCGATCTCTGCGGCGCCGTCAGGATCGGGGGTCACCTCGGCCGTGTCTCCGCCGGTGGCGATCGTATAGACAGGGCCGAGGTCGGAGCCTGGCACTAGGGCGCCGAGGCCGCCTCTCGTCGCTCGCCGTAGCCGGGTAGGCAACCCCACCAGATCCCGGATCGACTCCGCCGTGTGGCGGGAACGCTCGGTGCGGCTGAGCGGTTGCAAGATTTCGTCGATGAGGCGTTGCTTCGCCAGCGGCTTCGGTGGGTCCAGCTTCTGGCGAGCCCATTCTTCGTCGATGATCGCTGAAATCCGAGTGTCGCTGTAGTCCCTGCCTCGAGTCTTCGCCGCTTGGCGGGCCCGGCGCTGCCGGCGTGTTTGGTCGATGATCGTGCCCAGCGTGCTCACGAGGTTGATTCCTTCAGGCCGGCGGGCGAGATCGTCACGGTCATTCCGCATTTTCAGGGTGGCGTTGCAGGTGCAGCGTTGCGACCAATCGGACGGCTCACCGCCGACGCTTAGGGCGCAGTCGGCATGGCAGATGCAGCCACAAACCGTGAGGTCCTGGTCGGGGAAGTCCAGGTGGGTCAGCAGCTCGTGGCGCCTACTCGCGCCAAGCCGCCAGGTAGGGGACGTGTGGGCAGCCGGAATAGTAGCCTTTCGCGCAGCGAAACGGCGTTGCCTCGCCGCCGCGCTCTGTGTCGTCAGATTCGTCACCCACTCGCAGCCTCCCAGCATCAGTGGCTGGCCGGACCCTCCCTGTCAGGTCAAGGTAGGCGTGCCCGGGCTGCCCGCAGCTGTAGCACAGCCCGCGAGACGAGTCCCCGTCCTGGGGGTCGATCTCATGCGGTACAAATGCCTGTTCGCCGGCGGGCGTGTCAACGGGCGGCTCGGTGTGCCGTAGGCACTTCGGCTTACGGGCCGCCACGTTCGAGCTATTCCACGTCGCGAGGAGGGGGGGGGAGCCGGGGAGAGCAGAGTAGGCAGGACCCGCGTTGACACGCGCCGGCGGTCCACAAGTCCGACCAGGAAATGTGACCGGCCACAGGAGACAGAATGCGAAGTGTGGAACCCCACTTCGTTGTCGTTTCTGGGCCTGCGGCCAGCGGCAAGACGACGCTCGCTCGGGTGCTAGCCGGCGAGCTGAGCTTGCCGCTTCTAGCGAAAGACACAATCAAGGCGGCGCTAACAACTGTTCTGGACGTCTCTGACACTGTTGCTGCTCGCCGAGTTGGCCGTGCGGCCGTGACGGTACTGCTGGCGGTCGCAACAGAGATGAGAGACGGCGCGGTGATGGAGACTGTGTGGCGCGGCGACGAGGCTGATGGGCTTCTGCGGCTGACCGGCCGCGTCGTCGAAGTGTTCTGCCGCTGCGATTCTGAGGCGCTCCAGACGAAGATACGCGGCCAGGATCCGCGTGGTCGGCTACCTGTCGGAACACTAGAGCGCGTCCGAGCTGTGGAGCGAGGAGACCATGAACCTCTACGTAAGGAATGGCCACTATAGAGGTAGATACGCGAGAGCTGTGGAAGTGCGCGCACTCATCTGGAAGTGAAGGCAGCGCTCAGCACTCAAGATGAGTGCACTCGCACAACCTGGGCTCTGACGGATTGGGTCAACGTGACACGGTCTCGCACATGGGAGTGGTCAATGCTTGACAGGTACGTTTAACTCGGTGATAAGGCGGGTGCTGAACAGAGGGAGCGGTAGGCAGGTCTCTCAAGGCATTCTCGCAGGACGATAAGCTACAGGGCATAGGATCTGACTATAGAGGTTCGTCTCCGCGATAAGCGGCGTGGCTCTCTAGCCTGGAGGAGCGTGTCGGCACGTCTACGCTGTAGTAGCGTAGGCGAAGAGCATTGGCAGGTTGGTGCTCGCAGCGGGCGTTGTTTAGGCAACGACAGGTTAAGCGTAGGCGTGGAACGGCACGTCAAGCTTAGCGAGCGTGCTGCTCGCGAGGGCTACGGCGCACGCGCAAGGTGAGAGGTGGGCTCACGTGGTGGTCACAGACGACGAGGGCGCGAAGACAGGAAGCATACCAAGACTCGGGGCGAGGGACAGGGCCAGCAAGACATGCACGAAGGAGGGGTGCGCTCAGGTGCTCTGGGTGAACGGCACGGCCTATATGAAGGGCAAATGCAGGCGGTGACTAGCTGCTTCGGCTTTCGGAGGCAGACGGGCTTATGCTCGCAGGGCACTGGATATTGATACTTCTCGGACGAGGAGTACGAGGCAGTGACGCGGGGTCAGCCTCATGTCTGCGCTCCAAGAGACAGGCCTAACTAACAAGGGGCTGACAGAGACGGCTAGAACTACGAGTCAAGGTGAGGCGGTTATAGGCGTTCGGGGCAGGGCTAGTTCGCTAGACAAGGGCAACGGCACGGCTATTTGTATGTGACGCTACGGCTCGTCGCTCTGTAGAGTTCGACACTCTCGTCTAAGGGGGACGAGCAGGCGGTGTTCAGTAACTGGGGCAAGCGCGTTGTGGTGGCGCTACACGGCGCTCAACAGGTAGTTCGACGCTCGGCAGTAGATGACAGTCTAATGCGACGAGACGACGACTCGCGGTGCCGCTCAGCGCGGCGGAGAGAGGTGGTTTTATGCGCTGGCGGAGGGGTGTTCGCTCTAAGGTGATCAACACAACTTCGCGGAGTGTGGGTGCACGTAAGTGAGGCGAATGCGGATCGCTACGACGAGACGACGACAGGGCGTCTCACACTGACGATTTCTACGGAACACGCTGACGGTAGGGCGTTGATCAGGTTTTGCTGATGCTCGGTCTCGGTGGTGCTAATAGCTCGACTCAGCTCATTGGTGAGACAGAGCTGGCGTTATGTCTGGTGAGTTCACGGACGTCTGCTTGCGCATGACGGTGCTGAAATCATAGACGAAGATGGTGGCCAGCCACTCTTCGCGAGGGCAGGTAGTCACGTACGGGCTTGCTGCTCACGCAGGCTGGCGAAAGCGCGCAGCTGGTGATCACTAGGGTCAATCTCGATTCGCACGCTTCTGTGGGTATATAGCAGGTAGACTACGTCACGTACACCTCGATATTGAATTGCGGGCTCTGCAGTTTTAGCGTTCACTAGGCAGGGCGATAGTGATGGCTGTGCTGTGCTCAGTGCCAGCTACGGCGGTCAATATAATGGTCTGTGGCTCGCTTAGCTGGTTGGGGCAGATCGCTCGAAGTGGCGTTGACTGGGTGGGGTGCTAGACTCGCTACGGACGTTGCGGCTATGACCTCGCTGCGAGAAGGACGCAGCGCGCTGTTCAGACGTATGTCGCTCGACAATGCTGGCCACGAGGGCGCAAGCGAGAACATCGCGGCGACGAGAAGATCTTTTCACGACGGAGCACAGGAGAATATATACGCAGGACGGGCTGAGTTGGCTTCTGGTCACTGCACTCCTCGAGACGGTTGCAGTAGACGCTTATGTATCTAGAGGTGGCGCAGGGCGGAGCTGCTGGGCGGAGGGGGTGGAGGATGGAAGGTCAGGCAGAGGAAGAGAGTCTGCTATGCCTGCTGTACTTGTTCGCTGATAGGGTGGCGCGCGTGCAACTCTTCTCAACAGTTTGGGAGGGGGGCTTGCTGTGGCGGTGCAGTGTAGAATCTGTAGGTTCAGGTTGGGCCGCTAGAGGCGCTGTTGTGTGAGTGGGCTATTGGGAGTTGATAGGTTGGGAGCGCTTAGCGCAGATTCTCGGTAAGTTCTCGCTGGTGCCAGACAGTTATGCGTTGAGCAGCGTGCTAAGGCAGCTCTGGGAGGGCAGAAGGCAACGCTTGGGCTGAAGCTCGTAGACGCGGAGGCTTAGCGTAGTGCGTCGCTCATCGTTGACATCGGTCATCGCTAAGAGGATTCTCTCGAGGGCTGCACTGTGAAGGACGCTGTGGCGGGGCTCTCTGAAGGGTAGTGGGCTCTAGCTCTCGATGAGATTTTGCGCATAGTACGTCGCGAGGCACAAAGGCTCGGTTTGATAGAGCTCAAGACACGCAGTCGCGCTGCGGCGTGGCTCCTGGTCAACAAGGCACTGGACAGCGTAGAGGGAAAATGCTGGAGGATCGGCAGGCTGGAACAGCGTTTCGACGAGGCACGCCTGGCTTGGTAGGCGTTCTGACAGGATGCTTCGGAGGTTTTCGCTGCTCTCGCGAGGGATGCAGGGAAGGAATGGCGGTTAATAGGCTGATTGGTGATTTCGGTATAGGGATCTCGGCTCCCTGAGCTAGGGGCAACAAGTTGAGTCACACGTTGTGTGTTAAGGATTTGCCGCGGAGGCGAGCAGGGAGCTCGAGACGCAGGTGAGACACGCATGGTTAGCGGTTGTCAAGAGGTCGGACGCTTCCGGAGCAGCGGAGTAGGGTTATGGATAACGACGTCTCGTATACCGATCCGCTTCCGGCGATCGAAGAGGGCGCAACCGCCGGCTCGATGGCTCTCCGCAGCGGGTTGGATTGGCGATCAGGTCTCGGCGGCTGATCTACGTTGGCCACCTGTCGACCGCAGGCCCGGCGCTCTCACCTGTGCCTCTTTGAGATCGCTGATACTCGGGACCTCTCAGGGCTGTGACCGCCGGTACACCAAGCTGACCGAGGCGGATAGAGCCCATCGTGCATCGGCGAGGAGAGGGTGCTCGTCGCCGCCAACAGTCTCCGCATCGACTATGTGGCGTTCAAGGCGAAGTTCATGCTCATGAAGATGTGCCGACGTGTAGGGACGGTAACGATCGTGGAGGGTGAGAAGCAGAGCCTGAAGTTCGACATCAATGACGCCGGCATCGACAGCGACGGACGCTAGGTGCTCAAGCGATGGCGCTTCTTCGGGGAGACTTGGGTAGTCCGGCAGTAGCAGTAGCGAGCGCGCTATCTGCAATGAACAAAAGGCGTGGGCTGTAAGAACAGTGCTCGTGAAGCATCAGTACAGCGAGGTGGCCTTGATGTCCTCGAATAGCGACTCCGCGGCCTGGCCACTGAAGCGAATCATGCGGTCATCTGGAAGGAGACTGGTCAGTTCAACAAGCCGCTCCGTACGGCCTTCGTGATCGCTACGGTCGACATCAGTGATAAGCGCGGACGCTTCCTCCTCGTTCATGGTCCGCTCCTTTAGTCTTGGTCGGCCTCACAGAGGGTGATAGCCGGGAACCTCGTCATGTGCGGAGTCGAGGTAGACTTTCGCCTCTGGCGGTTGGCTAAAGCGCCCATGGCTCCACCTGATCTCCACATGACCTCGCACGGTGCGCCGCTCGCCGGTGTTCCTGAGCTCGCACGCAGCGGACCACTCGACGCGCGGTTGCCCCCTCGTTGAGCTGAGATGTCGAAACTGCGGAGCTGAAAAGCATGATGCCAGTCCCAGGGAGTGTCGATCCTAAGCTTCATTGATCCCTGTGGACTCGCGCGAAGAATAAAGTAGGGGGCGGATCCGATTCGCAGAAGCCTCCAAAGGACGGTCTTGGCGTTACGCTTGGTGACCCGGGCCCGCCATGCCGCCGCCGTCGCCGTGCTGACGGCACCACACAGTGTGGCGTAGGCGGCGCGAAGCTTCGGTCGGCCAGCCTGAACGCAGCGCCAGCGTCAATCGTCGTCGTTCTGCAGTCGCAATATCGGCTGCGCGTCGCGGAAGCGACGGCCCACCCACCACTGGCACGCATGCTTCATACAGCGCCTGGTACTCGGTGGGGGCAACGCGTCGGTACCAATCGCTTAGGTCCTCGACTGGCGCCTGCGATAGGAGACCTTCAACGAGGCGCGCTGGGCTAGGGTTGTGAAGAATGCGCGATAAGTACTTGCAGCTTACGAGGTAGACGTGGTCGATGCGGAGGTCAGACGGCACTACTTCGTCGCCGGGAGGCTTACGTGGACCGGTCCACTCGATCGTCCTGGGTCGTCACCGCGTTTAGTGCGTCGGGGGAAACGAAAAACACGCGCCCATTCAAAAAGCCCGCAGCGAAGTCCGCCTCGTAAGTTCCTGACTGCCACAGCGCCGTCAGTTGATCCCAGTTTCCTTCGGTGAAATTCGATACCTCGCCTGGCCGTCTTGAAATCACAGATGCAAGGTCGGCGTCGCCGAGCATCCCAAGTCCGGTTGCGATCTCAGTAACGAAGGTGCGCTCCGACGGCATATCACCGGTCGGGGTGACCGCGTAAGGCGTAATCCCAAAGCCGCTCCTGGTCCAGTGTGTTGAGCAGTTCGACCAAGTCGAAAACCGGGCGACCGGGACCCTTCATGACCTCGAGAGCGGTATAGCCGGCGCTTCCTCGTGTGGGCGCGTCCGTTGTCAGAAGAACGAGCGGCAGATCTCCACGCCCCTCATGCAGCACAGCCGCCTTGCCGAGCGCCTTCCACAGGGTGTCCGTCCGCCGTAGACCCGCGCGACTGGATGTGAAGGCACCGGATACATCGAAAGCCCACTCATGTCCCGCTTGGTCGATGGCGAGGAAGTTAAGCTCGATACCGAGACTCGACAGCTTCACGTCGGGCCGGATATCGATGAAGCCACAGCTTTCAAGAAGGATGCCGGCGAGATCTTTGGCTTGGCGGCCTTCGCGCACAGCCCGTGCCTGGAAGTCTTCGCCCTCATCGGCTGATGAGACTGCGGGGAGCTGCACCCGGAAGTCGATCCTTGTCTGTGAATCCTGGCGGAGACGGTCCATTTCTTGCGCGATGCGCACGTTCGCGCGGTCCACATACGACTGATCGATATCGAACCCGATGTAGTGCCGCGCCGTTCGCAGCGCCGCGACTGCTGTCGCTCCTGAACCCATGAAGGGATCGAGCACGACATCGCCCTCGTAGGTGTATAGCTCGATCAGCCGCTTTGGAAGCTCGACGGGGAAAGGAGCCGGATGGCCAACGCGCGTAGCGCTCTCCGGCGGAATCTCCCACAGGTCCGTGGTGGCCTACGAGAAACTCGTCTCGCGAGATGGTCGCAGTTGATGGTAGCCCGAGTTCGAGCCGCTCCTCGGGCTTCAACGCCCGGTCGAATCGTCCCTTGCTGGCGACCACAATGCGTTCAGTGATGTCCCGCAGGACAGGGTTACTCGGGCGCTGAAACGTGCCCCAGGCACACGATCCTCCGGCTGCTCGACCCTTCCACCAGACGACTTCGCCCCGCACGAGCAATCCGAGATCCTGCAGGATCTCCGTTACATCGCCCGCCAACGACCGGTATGGTCTCCTACCGAGATTCGCCACGTTTACCGCGATGCGTCCGCCGGGCTCAAGAACACGCTTGCACTCCTCGAAGACGTCGTGAAGGAGCGTGAGGTACTCGAAGTAGGTGCTGGGCACGCCGTTGTCGCCGAGGCTCTCCTCGTACTCCTTGCCGGCAAAATAGGGTGGCGACGTAACAATCAGAGCGACTGAGTTCGGCTCCACCTTGCCTATATCGTGTGCATCCTGGTTGTAGATCACGTCCAAGTGTTTGGGTCTGGCGATTGTCTTCTCGTTGGAGATCTCAGGAGCAGCAAAGCGAACGTAAAAGGCGCTCGCGTCGTGGCTCTCCCGCCTCGACGAGCCGAATCGAGCCGTCGCCGTCGGGCGACGAACTCGGCCATTGCTCGGTTCTGGGATGGCGGCCGCAGTCACAGTGTCGCCTTCGGGACGAGACGACGGCGAGCGCGGCGGTCATTGCGAGGGCCGACAGGGTCGATCGTCGGCAGCCGCCCGAGATAGTCGAGGACAGCACGGTTGATCAAGAAGTTGACAGACACGTCCCGCTCTGTCGCCGCCGCCTGAAGCTCGAGCGCGGAGTGACGCTGGGAGTCGGATCGCCGTGGCGACCCTCGGCTCGTTGCAGATCCTTGGACGACCCATACAACGACCGTACTAATAGCCGGCGACGAAGTGGCGGATATCGCGCGCAGACAATTCCGCGCGACTACTCGGTGCCGCCCGTTCGGCCGGTCCGCCCATCGCCCGCTGCGTGGCCATCACGGAGGACATGGGCGGTCACGGAGCGGTCGCGGCGATCAGCGCGGTGATCACGGCGAATCCTCGATCGAGACCTACGAGGTCCTGGATAGCTGACGGATCCCAAGCTTGGTGCTTAGCTGAGGTGCCCGTCGGGGCTGTCGATGATGCAGACGACCGTCTTGGGGTTCCACCAACGGCCCGAGCGTTTCATTGGGTTCCGCCCGCTGCTTCCAGTGGCAAGTTCACCTTGTGCTATCGCCGGCCGGGGTTGAGCGAGGCGGGGGGGCGACCTGGGCGATGAGCGCTTTAGCGTTCCCAGCTTGTTGCTTCGCGTCCTTGTCCACCACTTCCTTGGCTTGCGTGGCAGCAAGGTCCGCTTGCTGGGTGGACACCCCTTGTTCTGTCAGCACGGCGCGCACGACCTCCGCGGCGGCGGGGGCGGCGGTCTCGGCTTGACGTTGTATTTGGTTGGAGGCGACGTCTGCTGTTAGGCGCGCCTGCTGGACCTTTTCACTCGCCAGCAACCGTGCTTGCAGGCCGGTGAGCAAGCTCCGCCCGGCCGAGCCGGCTATCAAGGAGAGCGCGACCCCCTTGACGATGTCGTAGCTCTGCGAGCCGCTGGGCGCACTCGTGGTCGTTGGTGGAAAGAAATAGAGCACGGCGACGCCGGCGATTGCACCGAGCAGCACACTTCCGACCACGCCAAGGTTCACCACACCCGCCGCCGAGTCGCGCTTTGGCAGCTGGATGGCACAGGTAGTGTCGCCCGCTCTGGGCTGGAGGAGCTCCGCAGCGACACCCCCAACGGCGCCGAGCGCTGCCACTATTCCGATCGCCAGCGCATATCCCCATCCGTGTAGCGTGACCATCACAAACCTCGCATCGACGAGCGTTCTACGTAGACAGCAGTGGTCAGGAACTGGTGGCCGGCTCCCCGGTCAGGCTAGCGACACTGACCTACGGTCAGCTCAAGAGTTGAAATTCAGTGGCACGGTCTGGGAATACTGCAGCAGCCCTGGCTGCATCTCGCTCTGTTCTGGTCTGCAACCAGAGGGTCGTGTCGACCCGAATTGCGAGCGTGTTCGGCCCGTCTGGGCCGCCCTGGAGAAAGACGGAGTTGGCGACCGGAGACCGGCCTGGTACCCCTAGACCCCGGATCGCCACATCGGCTGACCGCGGACTGCTGCAATCGCTCGCTATGGGCTCTGCCTCTATGTGCTCGCCTGAGCCTCCCACGGCTGATCCTGACGAGCGTATCCGGGACCTGAAGGGCCGATCCTATGGCTCGTACCTCTGACGGTTACCGGACCAGGAAGGTCACCGGTGGGCGACGAAGCGAAGTGAGCCCACAGCCATTGGTGCTGGCGGCTCCCGGTGAGTCATGGCGGACGGGCGCCTTCCCGCCGTGCTCGAGTCCCGAGACTATGGCCGGTTAGGCACGGCCGACTCTTCGGGTGGCAATAGGTCGGAGCGCGCTACAGGACGGTTCGCCGTCCGGTATCTCGGGCACCATCATTCAGACTTGTCTGGGGAAGTCGCTGGCGCTCCTACGCCCGAAGGACGAGCTGGCAGCCCTGGTGGCTGATGACTGGCACCAGCGCCTGCCTGGATGAATGTCGGGTCGGTCCCGAGCGATTGGCGGACATCGCCGCCGCGCCGCCAAGGTGAGCCCAACCTGGAGGGCATCCACGCGCTGACCGTGCTCGCGGACGAGAAGGGCATCGGGGTCACCCAGCTGGCGCTGGCGTGGCTCCTGGCCCAAGGAGACCACCTAGTCCCCATCCGCCGGTACCCGCCGTGTCGAGCGTCTCGCCACTCGCCGAAAACGTCGCCGCAGCCCACGTCGTCCTTACCCCCGACGACCTGCGACGGATCGACCAGATCGTCCCGAACGCGACGTATGGCAGCCGGTATCCGGCGGCGTTTATGCCGCCGTGGTGACATCTCACACTATGTCGGGGAAGACCAGTTGAAATCTCTGAAGCCGTTAGTCAAATCAGTACTCGGCAACCAACAGTGACCGAAGAACTCAAGGAAGGCCGGTCGTATCGCCGCGCTCTTCCAGGTTCCGGAGGGGCTCGACGACATGACCGACGAGCAGCAACTGGAAGTCATGCGCCCCGTCCGCCGAGCGGATCTACGCCGTGGCGCACAAGCACGGCGACGAGCAGTAGTAGCGCACCAGCTGTCCTCGTTTGCCCCGACCACGGGTGCGCCTGTCCAGAAACTCGGCCTCGCCTTGGTCATATCGAGTGCCGTCAGGCCTTCCACACCTCCCCGTTCGACATTGGGCGGGCGACCAGATGCGCCTGCCCCTCGCCCCAAGCCGAAAAGGTGTCCCTCCCACGGAAGTATTCCCCGTCGCCGGCGAGTAGGAGTGCTCGCGCCGGGTGCAGGTTTGCCACGTAAACATCCAGCGCCCCGCCGACGCCACCGGTGGCCATGCCAACAGCGCCCGACTCGACCACGCCGGGCATCTCTGGCACCCGGGCCGGGTCCATCAAGACACCTCCCATAGTGCAGCACCGACTTTCAGGGCGGCCGCCTTCGCTGCATCATCAACCACGTGCTGGTAGCGAGCGGTAACACGGGTGTCAGAGTGCCCGAGCAGACGCATCGCTACCCCGGGCGGCACTCCTTGGACCAGCAGAAGGGTGGCGGCGGTATGCCGGGCGTCGTGTAGGCGAGCCGGACGGACCCCGGCTGCGGCAAGGATGCTGTGCCACTCGGCGGAGTCGGTCTCTTTGCGAATAGGGGCTCCGTCGTTGCGGGTGAACACCAGCCCGCGGTCGCTCCATCGGCTCCCCGCCCGTAAGCGCTCGGCAGCTTGGTCGGCGCCATGTCGGCGCAACTGGGCGACCATCGGGGCGGGAAGTGCCAATACCCTGCGAGCGGCGGCCGACTTGAGCGGCACGAGCATCGGCCCTCCGTCGTGTCGTGTAGGGCAGCGACCTGGGTCCCGATTGCAGCCCGCTCGCCCGTCGGGACCGACGCAGCCGTGCTGCCAAGGGCGATGTTGGAGCTGTACTCGCACGATCAGCCGGCCGTCGTTGAGTTCGATGTCCGACCAGCGCAAGCCGAGCGCTTCGCCTTGGCGTAGCCCGAGCGCCAGCGCCACCGACCATCTCGATGCGTTGCGCCGGGCAACTGCCGCAGCCAGCACCCTTCTCGCCTCAGTGACAGTGAGCGGTTCTACCTCGGGCGGGTCGTATCTGGGCGGCGGCGAGAGCCGGACAGGGTTGCGGGCCAGGTGGCCCCGGTCGACGGCGGCGTTGACCGCAGCAGACAGCGTCCGCCGGACATGGGCACAGGTGGCCGGACCCGCCCCGGAAGCCAGGATCGCCCGCCACAGCCCATCTATGTGTTCGGCACTGAGCCGGTCCAGGCTGACATTGCCGATTGCTCCAACGACACGACGCCGATCGGCTCGGTAACCCTCCACGGTCCTCGCCCGAGCGCCCGCCGTCTGCTTGCCGACGATCCAGATGTCCAGCCATTCGGCGACGGTCAACGGACGGTCACCCCGGTAGCCACACTCCCGTTGGGCCTCGAGGCGGGCAACCTTCTCTGCCACCTCGCGCTTTGTCGGTGCCTGGACGTGCTTTCGCCGGCGATGACCGCCGGGTCCCACGCCGAAGCTCACCCAGCCGTGCCAGTCGCCTCTCGAGCCCCGGTAGATCGACGAACGACCGTTGGCCGCCTTGCTCATGCCGCCCCCCGCCGCGCCAGCAAATCTTCGATCGAGCTTCGGTGGACACACCGCGCCCGGCCGATACGTACGCCCTCCAACTCGCCGGCTGCCAGCAGCTCGAACACCCGGCTGCGAGAAGTCTTCAGTTCGCGGGCGGCTTCGACGACGGTGAGCAAGCTCGAGCTAAGTGACGGGTTGCTCAGGGTCCGTTCAAGTTCGCTGACCGCCTCTCGGACAACAGCCAGCTGCGCGGCCATCACGGCCTCGACCTGACGGAGTCGGATGAGTGCGTCAGCCGCGTCTCCATCGGCGGGAGGGACGGTCGTCTCTCCCACGCCTACCCGCCGACCGCCATGAGAAGGAACACGCTGATACTCACGTCCTATAGGCGACCTGGCCGTCACAAGCCGCCAGCACGCCACCGCCGACGGTCCGCCGCACCCCATCGGGCCACGACCTTCGGCGTCCAGACTCATCGGCGCGGTGGCTACTGCGTGGCTACTGTCCACCTCCTCGGCTACTAGGAGGCTAGGAGCGGCAGTGCCCTGACCAGGTCTTTTCGGTGGAGACGATGGGACTCGAACCCACGACCCCCTGCTTGCAAAGCAGGTGCTCTAGCCAGCTGAGCTACGTCCCCATGGTTCCGGCCCATGGCTCGGGTGAGCATGAGCCACAACCAGGGTAGGCGCTCGAGTGATTCCACAGGCGGCGTCCCGACCTAGTGATCCTGCTAACGTCCCGCGCTGGTGGGCAAGCTATGGCGGGCTGCTGTGGTGATGGTGGTGGTTGCGGCGGCGCTGGTCGCGGTGGCGACCAAGGCGCCGGCGGGAAAGGCACCGGCGGCCCCCAAACCCAACCGCAGCGTTCCGGCGACGACCCCGGCCAGCCCCCTCGCCCTGGTCGTGAACCACGGCGCTCCCGACGGCACAGGTGCCTCGGTCTCCGTGATCGACTCCGCCACCCACACCGTGGTCGGCACCGTCCTGCAGAATCTCGAGCTCGACGACGTCGCCATCGCCCCTGACGCCCAGACCGGCTACGTCACCGTCGTCAACTACGGCCCGAACCACGAAGACGTGCTGATCCCCGTCATCCTGCGCGGGGGACAGGCGCAGCCACAGCCACCGGTGGACCTGGACCCCGGGTGCCGATCGCCGAGCTTCGTGGTGGTCGTCCCGAGTGGCGCCCAGGCCCTGGTCTCCTGCCTGCAGGGCGTGATGGAGGTCAACCTGCTGACCACCCCGCCCACCCCGGGTCCCGTGGTCGACGCACCGACGCTGTCCGACATCGAGGACCTGGTGGTGGCACCCAACGGGGCCACCGCTTATGCCGTCTTCTCGGCGCCCAGCGCGACGTCGCCCAGCGGACTACCGAACGCCCGCCAGTTCGCCTCTCTTCCGCCGGGCGAGACCGCTCCGGGCTCAGGAGTGCAGCCGATCGACCTGACCACCAATCCCCCGACGCCAGGGAACCCCGTCGCGGTGGGTTCGTCTGCCACGCAGATGGCCGTCAGCCCGGACGGGGCGACCGGCTATGTGAGCGACATCGCCGAGAGCGCCGTCTACCCGCTCAACCTCACGACCACGCCGATCACCGTCGGCCCGCCCGTCACCGCCAACCTGACCCACCCCTACGGCGTGGCGCTGACCCCGAACGGTCATCAGCTGTACGCGGTGAACAATCCCGGCAACTCGGTAACACCCATCGACGTCGCCGCCCATCCACCCCAGCCCGGCACCCCCATCCCGGTGGGCTCGGCGCCGCTCAACGTCGCCGCCCTCCCCAACGGCCGCCAGATGCTGGTCACCAACCAGTCGAGCGAGACCCCGCCTCAGGACGGGAGCGTCTCGGTCATCGACACGTCGACCAAAGCCGTCGTCGCCACCGTCCCCGCCGGCGCGCTCACCAACCGTCTGGCCGTCCAGCCTGACCAGGCGCCGGTGGCCAAGCTGGCCGTGACCCCCGCGCCAGCTGGCCAGCCGACCAGCTTCGATGCCTCGGCGTCGACAGTCGCTTTCGGCACCATCACCTCCTACTTGTGGAACTTCGGCGACGGCAACGCCGAGGTCACCTCCAAACCGACCACCACGCACGTCTATGGCAGCGCCGGCACGTATGGGGCGGCGGTGCTCGAGACCGACTCGGCGGGGACATCGACCGCTCAGGTGTTCACCGGCAGGGCGATGCTCCGAAATGGAGGCCCTTCGGCCCTCGCCCAGCAGACCGTCAACGTCGGGACGCCACCGGCTCCCTACCATCCCCTCCAGCCCTACCGGGTCCTCGACACCAGAGTGGGCCAAGGCGCCCCCCGGGCCCCGATCGGGCCGGGTCAGTCGCTGTCGGTCCGGGTGGCGGGGACCACCGGGCCCGACGGCCAAGGCGTGCCGTCGAACGCCCTGGCCGTCGTGGTGAACGTGACCGCCACCAACCCCACCGCGGCCAGCTTCTTCTCGGTGTTTCCCACCGGGCAGAGCCCGCCGCTCGCTTCCTCGCTCAACTTCGCCGCCGGCCAGACCGTGCCCAACCTGGTCGAGGTCGGGATCGGCACGGACGGTCAGGTGACGATCTTCAACCACGCCGGCAGTACCGACGCCGTCGCCGACGTGGAGGGCTACGTGCTCCCGGCCACCGATACTTCGGGGCGCCTCAACGCTCAGCCGCCTGCCCGCATCACCGATACCCGTCCCGGCTCCGGTCAGCCCAACGCGGGCAAGACGCTGGGCGCCAACGGCAACCCGGAGACGCTGTCGGTGCAGGTAACCGGCGCGGGTGGCGTGCCCGCCAGCGGAGTGGAGGCAGCGGTCCTCAATGTGACCGTCACCAACCCGTCCGCCCCGAGCTATCTCACCGTCTGGCCCGCCGGCCAGCCCCAGCCGGCGACGTCCAACCTGAACTTCCTCGCCGGTCAGACCGTCCCCAATCGGGTCGTCGTCCCCGTGGGAGCCGGAGGCCAGGTCAACGTGGCCAACTTCAACGGCACCGCCGACGTGATCGTCGACGTCAACGGCTGGTTCACGGACTCCACCGTCGGCAGCGGAACACTGTTCAGCGCCATCAGCCCGACCCGGATCCTCGACACTCGCACGAGCCACCAGACGCTGGGGCCGGGGGCCACCTTGCCCGTCAAGGTCGCCGGCGCCAACCAGATACCGTCCGGCGCCCAGGCGGTGGCCGTCAACACCACCGTGACCAACGGGACCGCCAGCTCGTTCCTCACCGTGTTCCCGGAGGGTTCCACCCCGCCTCTGGCTTCCGATCTCAACTGGGTACCGGGGCAGACGGTGGCCAACCTGGTGGTGCCCCAGCTCGGCACCGGCAGCGGAGCCGGCGGAGTCAATCTGTTCAACCACGCCGGCATGGTCGACGTGGTCATGGACGTCGACGGCTGGTACGAGCCCGCAGGCTGAAGCCCGGCTCGGCAACTGCCATCCTGTCGGGGTGGCCGATTGGGACGGGCGGATGTACGAGCAGGTCAACGCGCTGCAGCGGTGGCTGGCTGACCGCTCCCTGACCGGCGTCGAGCTGGGCGGCGACGAGCGGCTGTTGGATGTGGGCTGCGGCGATGGCCATGTGACCGCCGAGCTGGCCCGACGACTGCCCCACGGCTCGGTGCTCGGCATCGACCCCTCGCCGGGGATGGTCGATGCAGCACGGCAACGGGCCACGGACGACGACCGGCTCCGGTTCGAGGCCGGAGACGTGCTCGCCATGAACTTCGTCGCCGAGTTCGACGTCGTGGTGTCGTTCAACGTCCTGCATTGGGTCGCCGATCAGGGGGCGGCGTTGGCGCGCATCCACGCCGCCCTGAGGCCGAACGGTTGGGCGTTACTGCAGTTCGTGTGCGGTGGCCCGCGACCGAGCCTGGAGGCCACGGCCATGGAGGTGGGCAACCGAGCTCGCTGGCGGGAGGCCTTCGCAGGCTTCCCGCCTCCCTTTGTCCACGCCGATCCCGATCGGGTGCGAGAAGAGGTTGAAGCGGCCGGCTTCGCCGTCACCGAGCTGACGGTCGACGACCTCAGCTGGGAGTTCGACTCGCCCGCCGATTTCCGCCGCTGGTCCCGCGCCGGCTTCTCCGCCTGGACCTCCCGACTGGCCGACGAGGACACCGCCACGGCCTTCGTCGACGAGGTGGTCCGCGCCTACAGCCGCCACACCGGATCGGCGAAGCTGTTTCGCTTCCTGCAGCTCCGTGCCGTCCTGAGCCGGCGGCCGGCCCCGGGGAAGCTCACCCCGCCTGGCTGAGGCGGGCGCCCAGCTCCGTCAGGCAGGTCGTCAGGGCGGTCATCCACGGTCCCCTGGCCGTTTCGGCCAGGGCGGCGCCCACCTCGGCGGCCACGCCGTCATCGGCGGCCCCAACCCGGTCGGGCACGGCCTCGACCGCCCCGACGAGCGCGTTCACCGCGGTCTGATAGGCCGTGGCCAACCCGTTTCTCCTCACGAAGTCGGCGTCCTCGGCCGTGAGGTGCCCGAGGTGGTGGGCCAGCGCCTCGACGATGTAATACAGCGAGCTCAACAGCTGGATCCGCCTGGCCACGTCGTCTACCGCCTGGTCGGCACGGCTCCACCGCCGGATGCTGAAGCGCAGGGAGCGGCGGGCCACCGGCACCTCGGCGAGGGTGGCCTGGGCCGACGAGGCGTGACCGAGGACCCGATGGGCGAAGAGCCGCGTCGTGGACTGGTCGGCGCCCACCATTCCCGGCACGTGGCGGAGGTCGTCGCACATCTGGTCGACCAGCCGGGCCAGGCGCCGGCGCAGCTCGGCCGCCGGGTCCGGCGGCCACACCAGGTTGGCCACGGCAATGGTCACTGCCCCGCCGACCACCGACTCGACCAACCGCTCCGTGCCGTAGGGCCCCGGTCCGAGGCCCACCACGAGCACGAAGGACACCGCGATCTGCCAGTTGTGGAACAACGACTCCCCCACCTTGGGAATCGCCTGCATGGCCGCGGTGGCCGCGACCACGACCACGACCCACCAGGCCGACGGGCGGGACACGGCGAGGATGAAGACGGCGATGCCGACACCGATGAACACGCCGAGCATCCGGCCCACGATCCCCCGCCACACGTTCCACGGATCCTCGTTGCGGAACACGATGAGGGGCACCATGGCCGCCGCCGGGGCGGCCACGTGCACGACCACGCCGCCCAACCACCACGACAGCCCGGACGCCATCGTCATCTTCACGCCCACCCGCAGCGTGGGTCGCTCGGTCGCCAGCCGCAGCCGTCGGCGCAGCTGACCCACCGCAGACGAGTCCATTCCCGGAAACTCTAAGCACGTTGGACAAGACTGCGGCCGATGACAACCTTCCCGGACGGCTTCGAGTGGGGGACGGCCACCGCGGCCCACCAGATCGAAGGGGGCAACTGGAACAACGACTGGTGGGCGTTCGAGCACGAGCCCGACACGCCGTGCCTCGAGCCCAGCGGCGACGCCTGCGACTCGTGGAACCGCTGGGACGCCGACGTCGATCTCGTCGCCGATCTCGGCTTCACCAGCTACCGGTTCTCGATCGAGTGGAGCCGCATCGAACCGGAGCGGGGGGAATGGTCGCACGCGGCCATGGCCCACTACCGCCGCCTGTGCGCCGCCCTCCTCGAGCGCGGCGTCCAGCCCAATGTCACCTTCCATCACTTCACCAGCCCGCGCTGGGTCGCCGCCGATGGCGGCTGGCTCAACCCGGCGACGGGCGACGCCTTCGCCGCCTTCTGCCGGCGGGCGGCAGGGGAGCTGGGACCGGTCATGGGCCGGGCGTGCACCCTCAACGAGCCCAACAACGTGGCCACCATGGGCTACCTGCTCGGCATCTTCCCGCCCCGCCACGCCGACCCGGACGAGCTGCGGCGGGTCAACGGCGTGCTGTGCGACGCCCACCGCAAGGCCATGGACGCCCTGCGCGCCGCCGCGCCGGGCGTTCCCGCCGGCCTGGGCCTGTCGATGACCGACTACCAGGCGGCGCCCGGCGGGGAGGCGGAGCTGGAGCGGATTCGCGTCGCCGCCGAGGATGTCTTCCTCGACGCCACCGAGGGCGACGACTTCCTCGGCATCCAGACCTACACCCGCATGGTCATCGGGCCTGACGGATGGATAGGCCCGACGGGCGAGGTGCCGGCCCTCCCCATGGGCTACGAGCTGTGGCCGCAGGCCCTCGAGGCCACCATCCGCCGGGCGTGGGCCTACACCGCCGGCCGCCTTCCGATCGTCGTCCAGGAGAACGGAATCGGCACCGAGGACGACGGGCAACGCATCGACTACGTCACCGCCGCCCTCGAGGGTGTGGCCGCAGCGATGGCCGACGGGATCGACGTGCGCGGCTACACCTACTGGAGCCTGCTGGACAACTTCGAGTGGGTCTTCGGGTACGGCCCCAAGTTCGGGCTGGTGGCCGTCGACCGTCGGACCTTCGAGCGGACGGCCAAGCCGTCGGCACGGTGGCTGGGCGACGTGGCCCGGCGCAACGCCCTGGCCTCCGACCCCGCGTCCCGCTGAGCTGAACGAGGCGCTCCTCGGCGGACAGTTGGCCGTTGTTACAGTAAGGCTCCACCGTCAGCGCTGCTGCTGGCTGCTGCGCACCAGGAGGGTCTTCGATTGGGGGGCGCATGATCCGCCGGACCGCACTCGCCGTGGCCACACTGCTCCTGGTGACCACGCTGGCGGCGTGCACGCGCTCCGGTCAGCAGCAGATCGAGGTGGGGGCGGCCGCCGGGAGCGCCACGCCTTCCGGTGCGGCGACGGCGAGCAACAACTCGCCGGCCGCTCAGGCCGCGGCCAAGGGCGATTTCGGGACGCTCAAGCAGCTGTGCGGCCCGGCCCCCTCCGGGGAGAAGAACGGCTCCACCGACCAGGGCGTCACCGCCAACTCCGTCGAAGTGGGAACGTTCTCCGATCCCGGCACCACCGCCCAGCCCGGCCTGAACCAGGAGCTGTTCGATGCCGGCGAGGTGTTCACGTCGTGGTGCAACTCCCTCGGCGGCATCAACGGTCGCCAGATCAAGCTCGACGAGCACGACGCCGCCTTGTTCAACTACGAAGCCCAGATGATCAAGGCGTGCCAGAGCGACTTCTTCCTGGCCGGAGGCGGCGCCGTGTTCGACGACGCCGGCCAGAAGACCCGCCTCCAGTGCCTGCTGCCCGACATCCCCGCCATCCAGACCACGCCCCAGTCCATCGGGTCTGACCTTGCCGTCCAGGTCAACCCGGCGTTCCTGGACAAGATCAACTTCGGCGGCGGCGCCTACCTGACCGCCACCTTCCCGGATTCCATCCACGACGTGGGCGTGCTCACCGGCAACGTCTCCACGACCGTCACCTTGGCCAACGCCGACAAGGCCGCCGGCGAGCACTACGGCTGGAGGTTCACCTACAACGACGAGTACAACGCGGTGGGCGAGTCCACGTGGGTGCCCTACGCCCAGAAGATCGCCCAGGCCCACCTGAAGGGGCTGGTGTTTCTCGGCGAGCCCGTCGATCTGGGCCTGCTGGTGCAGGCGCTGGCCCAGATCAACTACAAGCTGGACTGGATCGTCAGCGGCGGCAACGTGTACGACGTCAAGCTGCTCAACAGCGCCAAAACGGCGCTCAACCTCGACCCGGTGTACACCTTCACCAACTTCACACCCTTCCAGGACGAGAGCCAGAGCCCGGCGCTGCAGGACTACGAGGCGCTGTTCGCAAAGTTCAAGCCCAACGGTCTCTCCCATGCCCTCCTGGGCCAGCCGTCGATGTCCGCCTGGTTGATGTTCGCCGACGCGGCCAAGTCGTGCGGCGCCAACCTGACCCGGCTGTGCGTGTACAACAAGGCGGTGCAGCTGCAGAAGAACTGGAACGGAGGCGGCCTGAGCGCGAGCGGCGCCGACTGCACGGTGAACATCAAGGCCACGGGAAGCGGCTTCCAGCCCATCCCCTACAAGGCCAACCAGTCCTTCTGGACGTGCAGTCCCAACCAACTGGTGCCGCTGCCACAACCGTTGGGGAAGGGCACCACGCTGGGCCAGGTGGGCAAGAGCATCAAGGATCTGAGGTAGGCGCCATGGCGCCTCGGCGATGACCACCTTCATCAACTTCACCATCGTCGGCGTGAGCACGGCGGCGATCTACGCGGTGATCGCCAGCGGCCTGGTGCTCACCTACACCACGACCGGGGTGTTCAACTTCTCCCACGGCGCACTCGGCATGCTCGCCGCCTTCGCCTACTGGCAGCTGCACGTGGCGTGGGGATGGAACACCCTCCTCTCCGTGGCCGTCGTCCTGGCGGTGGCCGCGCCCATCGCCGGCCTGGTCCTCGAAGTGCTCATGCGCCTGTTGCGGAACACCGGTGAAACGACCACCCTCGCCGTTTCCGTCGCCCTGCTCTTCGGCTTCATCGGCCTGGCCCAGGCCGTGTGGAGCCCCAGCGCGCCCCGGAGCGTGGCCAAGTTCTTCGGCAACGAGGCCTTCCACATCGGCTCGGCGACCTTCGGCTACCACCAGCTGGTCACCATCGTCGTCGCCGTGGTGGTGGCCATCGCCCTGCGGTTCCTCCTGTACCGGACGAGGACGGGCGTGTCGATGCGAGCCGTCGTCGACGACCAGGCGCTCACCCGGCTGGCCGGCGCCCGCACCGTGCGCATCCAGCGGCAGTCGTGGATGATCAGCACGGTGCTGGCGGCGACGGGCGGGATCCTGGTGGCCTCGACGGCGGGTCTCAACGCCGAGACCATCGCCCTGCTGATCGTCGACGCCTACGCCGCCGCCATCTTCGGGCGGCTGCGGTCGCTGACCCTCACGTTCGTCGGCGCCCTGATCGTGGGGTTGACCGACGGCTATCTGCAGGGCTACCTGCCGCAGAGCAACTATCTCGCCGGGCTGCGGCTGGCCGCGCCGGTGATCATCCTGTTCGTGGTGCTGCTGGTGCTCCCCAACGTCAGGCTGCGGGGGCGGATCCGCACCCGGGAGTACTTCCCCGCGCCGACACGGACCGGGCTGCTGTTGTTCTGCACGCTCGCCTTGGGGTTCGCCCTGGTATTGGCCACCACGCTGTCGGCTTCGGACCTCACGACGTACGGGAAGATCTTCCCCGCGGGCATCATCGCCCTGTCGCTGGTTCCGCTGCTCGGCTACGCCAACCAACCTTCACTGTGCCAGTTCAGCCTGGCCGGGATCGGCGCCATCGCCTACGCCCACTACGGAGCCGGGGGCAACCCGCTCGGTCTGCTGGCCGCCATCCTCATCGCCGCCGCGGTGGGCGCCCTCGTGGCCCTCCCCGCCCTGCGCCTGTCGGGCATCTACCTGGCGCTGGCCACCGCCGCGTTCGCCGTCGCCCTCGACCGGTGGATCTTCAACCTGCCCGACTTCCACATCGGGTCGCTGAAGATCAGCCTGTTCGGCGAGGGCGCCCTCCAAGTCGATTCCCTCCGCCTCGGCGGGGTTCACTTCACCAGCGCCAAGTCGCAGCTGGTGCTCTCGGCCGTGGTGCTGGTCGTCCTGTCGGGACTGGTGGGCGGACTGCGGCGCAGTTCGTTCGGCCGGCGGCTGGTCGCCCAGCGCGACAGCGAGGCGGCGTGCGCCACCTTCGGGATGAACCTCATCGGCACCCGGCTGGCCGTGTTCGCCCTGTCGGCGGGAATCGCCGGCCTGGGCGGGGCGCTGTTCGCCATGCAGGCCCAGTCGTTTCAGGCGACCTCGTTCCAGTTCACGTCGGGCCTCCTCTACTTCCTGGCCGTGGCCGCGTCGGGCGCCGGGTTCGTCAGCGCCGGCCTGTCGGCGGGCATCTTCGTGGCCGGCGTGCTGCCGGTCCTGTCCACCCTGGTGCCGTGGTCCACCAAGTGGCAGTTCGTACTCATCGTCGCCGGCGTCCTCTCCCTCGGTTACGAACCGAGCGGCGCCGCGCCCCGCTGGAAGGACGGATTCCGCTATCTCATTGCCGATCAGGTGGTGAAATGGTCCACCCTCGGCGCGTTGCTCGTCGCCTGGCTGCTGCGCCTCGACCACCTGTACGGGAACTGGCCGTATGTGATCATCGCCATCATCGTGTTCCTGGCGGGGACGGCCACGGCCGAGATGCGGGCCCGGCGACGGGGCCTGCCCCCGTCGTGGGTGCGGCCGGGGACGTTCCGCCAGGAGCGTCCGCCGGAACTGGACGTGGACGGACTGCTGGCCGACAAGCAGTGGAGCGACAAGACGCTCCAGCGTCTCGACGACGAGCTCGGCCCCCGCGAGTTCGCCAACCAGATCCACGCCGAGGACGCGGGGGTCCGCTGATGGCGGTGCTCGACGTGCGCGACGTGGTCATGTCGTTCGGGGGTACCCGGGCGCTGGACCAGGTGTCCATGCAAGCCGACCCCGGTTACATCACCGGGCTCATCGGGCCCAACGGCGCCGGCAAGACCACGCTGTTCAACGTGGTGTGCGGGCTGATGACTCCGTCCGCCGGTCAGGTGCTGGTCAACTCCCAGGACACGGCGAAGCTGAGCCCGACCAAGCGGGCCCGGCTGGGCCTGGCCCGCACCTTCCAGCACCTCGAGCTGTTCACCATGCTGTCGGTGCGCGAGAACGTGCGGGTCGCGGTCGAGACCCATCGCAGCTGGTCGGGCCAGCGCGGCTCGGTCACCGGCCGGGTCGACGAGCTGTTGACCCTGACCGGCCTGGCCGACGTGGCCGATGAGCGGGTGACCTCGTTGCCGACCGGGCGGGGGCGCCTGGTGGAGCTGGCCCGAGCGTTGGCGTGCATGCCCCGCGTGCTGCTGCTCGACGAGCCCGCGTCCGGGCAGACCGAGGACGAGACGGCAGCCTTCTCCCGCCTGTTGCTGCACCTGGCCGGCGAGGGGCTCGCCGTCGTCCTCGTGGAACACGACATGCGCCTGGTCATGGACGTCTGCGCCCAGATCTACGTCCTCGACTACGGGCGCCTCCTCGCCGCCGGCAGCGCCGACGCCATCCGCAACGACCAGGAAGTGCGCGACGCCTACCTCGGCGCCGACACGCCCGAGCAGGTGCCGGCCGCACCGGTCGTGTCCCCGCCGGCGCAGGCCGGGGCCGAGCCGCTGCTCGAGGTGCGCGACCTGCACGCCGGCTACGACGGGATCGAAGCCCTCCACGGCGTCGGCGTGCGCGTCGACGCCGGGAGCGTGCACGCCGTCCTCGGACCCAACGGCGCCGGCAAGACGACGTTGCTCAAGGTGGTGGCCGGGCTGCACCGGCCGACGGCCGGCGAGGTGGTCATCGCCGGGTATCCCGCCCACCGGGCAACACCAGACCTGCTGGCCCGGGCCGGGGTGTGCCTCATCCCCGAGGGCCGGGGCATCTTCCCGAACCTGACGGTGCGGGACAACCTCGAGATGATGACCCACACCGGCAGGCCGCTGGACGCGATCGAAGAAGCCGCCTACAGCCGCTTCCCCCGCCTCGCCGAACGCCCCCACCAGGTCGCCGGGACCCTTTCGGGCGGCGAGCAGCAGATGCTGGCCATGGCCCGGGCCCTGGCCACCGACCCGGCGTTCCTGCTCTTCGACGAACTGTCCATGGGCCTGGCCCCGATCATCGTGGCCCAGCTGTACGAACTGGTCGCCCAGGTGGCGGCGTCCGGGGTGACCATCCTGCTGGTGGAACAGTTCGCCCGTATTGTCCTCGACGTGGCCGATCGGGCCACGGTCATCGCTCACGGCGAGGTGGTCGGCGAGGGTGCACCTCGCGACTTGGAACACACATTGACGGAGGCATACCTCGGTGGTTGATCCCAATCCCCCTTCCGAATCCTCTCCGCCCCAGGCCGAAGCGCCCGGCGTCGACCGGGTCCGCACCGGCCTCGCCGGCCTGGACCAAGCGGTGCCCGTCGCCGTCCGCGAGCGCTACCTGCGCCGGCTGGGCGCCCTGCTTCTCGTGCTCGGGCCCATCTGGATCGCGGTGGAGTATTTCGTCAGCCACAGCACCCGCAGCCCGCTCCAGCAGGGCGACGCCATCGTGGGCTCTCTCTTCGGCCTCTCCCTGATGATCGCCGGGGCCGCCCTGTTCGTGCGCTACTCCGGCGGACGGCTGTGGCGCTACGGGATCGCCCGTATGACCTACGACCAGCAGATCCTCTCCGACCGCGTCGTCGATGCCATGGAGCGGCGGCGCCGGCCGCTCGAGCGCGCCGCGCCGGGGCGACGAGGATCCGACCGTGACGGCCACGTCGGAGCCTTCGGCTCTCGACCGCAACTGACGGCGCCGCATGTCCGACGCCACCATTCCCGCCGACGCCGCCTCGACCGCTGATGAGCTGTTCCGCCGCGCCCCCCAGCTCGGCCAACGGCCCGACCGGGCGGCGGCGGTCGCCGAACTCGTCGCCCTGGCCGGCGAGGACCGCGCCGCGGTGGAAGCCGTGCGCGACCGCTACGCCCGACTGCTCCACGGAAACAGCGACGACTGGGACGCCACCGCGGCGTTGAATGTCCTCAACCCGGCCCTGGCCGCCATGGGATGGGACGACCGCTACGACTGGAGGCGGCGGCGCAACCCCTGAGTGGCCAGCTGGTGGGCGGCCGCCGTCTCCAAGGCGGCGGCGCCCTCGAAGGCCACCGTCCGCAGGCCCCGGGCGGCGAGCTCGGACAGGAAGCCGCCAGGGTCGGCGACCAGGCGGCCCAGGCCACCGGCGCCGTGTCCGGCGAGCCTTCCCTCCGCCGCCCACGTGGCGCACAGGGCGGCGACGGTTCCCGCGGCCAGGGCCGGGCGGGCCACGGCACCGAGGATGCGGTCCTCAGGAACGCCGTGGCGCCAGCCGCGCACCTCGGTGCGCACCGCTCCGACCGTTCCTTCCGGGTGAGGCGGACGCAACATGGGCAGCCAGGCCGTCATCCGGTCGCGGCGGGTGGCGGCCAGGCGGGCCGTCACCCGTCGTACCTTCGGGAACGCCGGCACCAGGAGCATGGGATCGGCCATGGCCGCCCGGTAGCAGTCGGCGCCGCCGACCGGCTCGGGGAACCACACCAGCTCGCGGCCCGACCCGCCGGCGTACCGACGCCAGGCCCCTTCCCGCCAGTCCACCACGATGGACGACAGCGCCTGGTGCCGGCGTCGTGCGCAGGCCGGTCCCCCCGTCCCGAAGCTGGCGACGTGGATCTCGGCCACCCGGTCCAGCTGGGCGGCGAGCAGGGCGGCCAACACACAGGTGAGGCCGGGGGCCATGCACGCCCCCACCGCCACCGTCCGCTGTCGCTCGCGTGCTTCGGCCTCCAGGCCGAGCAGGGGACGGGCCCGCACCGGGTCGTCCACCGCCGCCACCACATCGGCGCCGGCCGCCAGCGCCGCTGCCGCCGACGGCCACAGGTCCCCCCCCGATGCCAGCACCACGACGTCGTGGCCGGCGTAGGCGTTGCCGGGCGCGGCGAGGTCGGCCGGACGGCACCCGACCCGGTCGGGCGCGTCGAGGGCGGCGGCGACCGCGTCGATGCGTGCCGGCTCCGGGTCGACCAGCGTCAGGCGTCGCACCTGCTCGGTGGCGGCCAGTTGGCCGGCCGCGCTGCGCCCCACCGCTCCCAGACCGGCCACGGCGACGCGCACGGGCGATGCTCAGCTCTGGTCCGCAGCGCCGGTGGGGGGCATCGACTCGCCCAGCTCCGCCTCGCTCAGCTCACGCCACCCGCCCCGCCGGGGAGGCGTCCCGCCCAGGCCCCGCAGGCGGATGATGCCGGCGGCGATGACGGTGGCGGCGACGGCGAGCAGGGCCCGGCGCAACGTTCGCATTGCGGCGAGCCTACGCCGGCGGCGAGGCGGCGAGCACGGCGGCGATGGCCTGGCTGGTGGCTTCCACACAGCGGTCGAGTTGCCCGTCGCTGATCACGAGGGGGGGACAGTAGGCCAGGGCGTCGGAGCCGATCGGCCGGGCGATGACGCCGAAGTCGAGCAGCGCGTCACGCAGAGCCGGCGCGGCCAGACGCGGGCCCAGCCCGATGGCCCAGATGGCCATCGCCCCGCGCACGCTGACCACGTGCTCGCCGTCGACCAGGCCGGCCAGCCCCTTGCCGAGCCGGTCGCCGATTCCCTCGGCGCGGTCGCCGAGGCGTTCGCGCTCCAGGATCTCGATGTTGGCCAGGGCGGCGGCGGCGGGAACGGGATGGCCACTGTAGGTGTAGCCGTGGCGCAGCACGTACGACGGGTCCGACTCGATGGCCTGGCGCACGGCCGCCCCCACCAACACCCCGCCGAGCGGCTGGTACCCCGACGTCACCCCTTTGGCGAAGGTCACCAGGTCGGGCCGGGCGCCGAACTGCTCGCCGCCCCACCACCGTCCCAGCCGCCCGAACCCGCAGATGACCTCGTCGACGATCAGGTAGGCGCCCGTGCGATCGCAGAAGGCCCGCAAGGCTTCGAAATAGCCGGGCGGCGGAGGGTGGACCCCGCCGGCGCCGACGACGGGCTCGGCGACCACCGCCGCCACCCGCCCGGCGCCGGTCTCGGCCAGGGTCTCCAGGGCGCCGGCGTCGTCGAAGGGGACCGCCACCATGTCCGGCACGAGCGGTCCGAACGCCTCCTGGTTGGCGGGCAGACCGGTCGCCGTCATGGCCGCGTAGGTCACGCCGTGGTAGGAGGGCACCCGGCTCACGATCACGGTCCGTTCCGGGTGACCGGCGCAGACCTGGGCGGCCCGCGCCAGCTTGACCGCGGTCTCCACCGCCTCCGACCCGCCCGAGGCGAGGAACACCCGCGCGTCCGGCATCGGCGCCAGGCCGGCGAGGCGCTCGGCGAGCGCTTCGGCCGCCGGATTGGTGAACCGGTCGAAGGTGTGGAACACGTCGAGGCGGCGCATCTGGTCGGCTGACCGCATCGGCGATCTCGACCCGGCCGTGGCCCACGTTGCAGTACCACAGGCTGGCCAGGGCGTCGACGTACGTGCGGCCCCGTGCGTCGGTGACCTCGGCGCCGTCCGCGCCCACCACGGTGATGAAGGTGCTCGCGTCCGCGGCGGGCCGGGCGAAGGGATGCAGAAAACTCGGCGGGGTGGCGGTCATGGATCTCATCCTTCCACCACGACTACCGCGGCCGGAGTAGCCAAGGCGACGCCCCGCAGCCGACGCAGTGGCGATCCCGACTACGTACCTTGGTGACGATGCGCTCCACCGGCGTCACCTCGCGGAATCGGATGGTGGATGTCGGCTGGGTGGTCTTCGCCCTGGTGATCCAGGTGGCGGGCACGCACCTCGCCGCCCGCCACCACGTCCACGTCCGCCCTTTGAACGGCGGCGCCTACGCCCTCCTCGTCATCGGGCCCCTCGCCCTCATCGCCCGGCGCCGCTACCCGGTGGCCGTGCTCGCCGTGGTATCGGCGGTAACCCTCGCCTACTCGGCCATCGGGTATCCGAGCGGGCCCATCTGGGCCTCGCTGATCATCGCCTTCTTCACTGCCGTGGTCGCCGGCCATCGCCGGGCCGCCCAGGTGTCGCTGCTCGTGGGCTTCGTGGTCTCCAACTGGGCCGGGGAACTCTTCGGCACGCGCCGCGGGCCGACGGCCGTGTCCGTGTTGGGCGTGGGCGCCCTTCTGGTGGTCCTGTTGACGCTGGCCGAGCTGGCCCGGGTGCGCCACGACCGGCGCATCGAAGCCCGGCGGCTGGCCGAGGAGGAAGCCCGGCGCCAAGCCGGCGAGGAGCGGCTGCGGATCGCCCGGGAACTCCACGACGTTCTGGCCCACAGCATCTCGCTCATCAACGTGCAGGCCGGCACCGCCCTCCACCTCATGGACGACGAGCCGGACCGGGCCCGCCACGCCCTGTCGGCCATCAAGGACGTCAGCAAGGAGGCGCTCGGCGAGCTTCGGTCGGTGCTGCAGGTCCTCCGCCAGGTCGACGAGGCGGCGCCGCGCGCGCCCACGCCCGGCGCGGCGCGTGCTCGGCGAGCTGGTCGAACGGGCCGGCGCCGCCGGCGTGCAGGCCCGGCTCGAGACCGGCGGGACGGCGCGCCCTCTGTCGGCGGGCGTGGACCTGGCCGTGTTCCGCATCGTGCAGGAGGCGCTGACCAACGTGACCCGCCACGGCGGAAGCCCGCCCCCCCACGCCACCGTGCTGATCACCTACCGGGAGGACGACATCGTGGTGCAGGTCGATGATGACGGAGTCGGCCCCAGCAACGGGACCTCCGGCGGCAACGGGCTGGCGGGGATGCGCGAGCGAGCCACCGCCCTCGGCGGCAAGCTGTCGGCCGGCGCCCGGCCCGGCGGCGGGTTCCGGGTACGGGCGTGGCTGCCACTCGGAGACGACTCGTGATCCGCGTCGTGCTCGCCGATGACCAGGTGCTCGTCCGGGGCGGCTTCCGGGCCCTGCTCGACGCTCAACCCGACATCTCCGTCGTCGGCGAAGCGGACGACGGTGCCAGTGCCGTCGCCCTGGCCACCAGGCACCAGCCGGACGTGGTGCTCATGGACATCCGGATGCCCAACGTCGACGGCCTGGAAGCGACCCGCCGGGTCTGTCGCGACGAGCGACTGCGCGACGTGCACGTCATCATCCTCACCACCTTCGAGCTCGACGAGTACGTGTTCGAAGCGGTGCGAGCCGGCGCCAGCGGCTTTCTCGTCAAGGACACCGAACCGGTCGAGCTCATCCGAGCCGTGCGGGTGGTGGCAGCCGGTGACGCCCTGCTGTCGCCGGGCGTCACCCGGCGCCTGATCGGCGAGTTCGCCACCCGGGCCCGCCAGCCCAGCCAGAGTCCCGGGCTGGGAACGCTGACCGAACGCGAACGCCAGGTGGTGGCGCTGGCCGCCGAGGGGCTCTCCAACGAGGAGATCGCCGGGCGGCTCTTCGTCAGCCCGCTCACGGCCAAGACCCACGTGAGCCGGGCCATGATCAAGCTCGGCGCCCGCGACCGGGCCCAGCTGGTGGTGTTCGCCTACGAGTCCGGCCTGGTCCGGCCCGGTTGGACTGACTGATCTACTGCGGGCGCAGTAGCCGACAACCCGCCCGGCGGACGACGACCCCACGGCGATCGGTCGTCACCATGGCTTCATGACTCCGACGACCACCACGACCACCACGACCGCCGCGCCGCCCGCACGGTCGGCGCCACCAAGATCTACGGGGCGACGGACACCGCGGTGCGGGCCCTCGACGATGTCAGCGTCGCCGTTCCCGACGGCCAGTTCACCGCCATCATGGGCCCGTCGGGTTCAGGCAAGTCGACGCTCCTGCACTGCCTCGCCGGGCTCGACGAGCTCACCTCGGGCCAGGTGTTCGTGGGTGACGTCGAGCTGGGATCGCTGTCCGACCGCGACCTCACCCTCCTGCGACGGGAGCGGCTGGGCTTCGTCTTCCAGTCGTTCAATCTCATCGCCACCCTGTCGGCCGAGGACAACATCACCTTGCCGACGCTCCTGGCCGGCACCCGACCTGACCGCGCCTGGGTGGACGAGGTGGTCGCCACCCTCGGCCTCGGCGACCGCCTGACCCATCGCCCGGCCGAGCTGTCGGGTGGTCAGCAGCAGCGGGTGGCCGTGGCCCGGGCCCTGGCCAGCCGACCCCAGGTCATCTTCGCCGACGAGCCGACCGGCAACCTCGACTCACGGGCCGGCGGCGAGCTGCTCGTCTTCCTGCGCCGGGCGGTGCGGGAACTCGGTCAGACCATCGTGATGGTGACGCACGACCCGGTGGCGGCCAGCCACGCTGACACGGTCGTGTTCCTCGCCGACGGCCGGGTCGTCGACGAGCTACCGGCGCCCACCCCCGAGGCGGTCCTGGACCGCCTCAAGGCTCTGGGATCGTGAGGCGGCGGTCATGTTGAACGTTGCCTTCAAAGGAAGCTGGTCCCGCAAGCGCAGGCTGGTCGGGACGATCGTCGCCGTGTTCCTCGGGGTGGCCTTCCTGGCCGGAGCCCTCACCCTGGGCAGCACGGTCCAATCGAACTTCAACCGGTTGTTCGCCAACGCCAACGCCGGCACCGACGCCATCGTCCGCAGCGACACCGCCCTCGGTTCCGGCATCAACTCGAAGCGGGTGCCGATCTCCGCGTCTCTGGTCGGCCGGGTCGCCGCCGTTCCCGGCGTCGCCGACGCCCAGCCGTCCATCACCGGATCGGGAAAGCTGCTCCAAGCCAACGGCAAAGCGCTCGACTCCAAAGGGCCGACCACGGCCGGCAACTGGATCACCGACCCGACGCTCAACGCCTACAAGCTGGTCGCCGGCCGGGCCCCCCAGGGCGACAACGAGGTGGTCATCAACCAGGCCGCAGCCACCAAAGGCAAGCTCCGCATCGGTGACCGCACCACCGTCGACACCCCCCAGCCGGTGCCGGTGCGCGTGGTGGGCATCGCCGACTTCGCCACGGCCGGGGCCATGGGCGAGACGACCTTTACCGCCTTCAGCCTCTCGGGCGCCGAGCGCTACGTGACCGGCCGTTCCGGCCAGGTCAATCAGGTGCTGGTCAAGGCGGCGCCGGGTGTCAGCCAGAACGAATTGGTTTCCCGTATTGAGCGCGTGCTGCCGCCGGGTGTGCAGGCGACCACCGGCGCGCAACTCACCCACGAGAACATCAGCGATCTCAACGGTGAATTTCTCAACATCCTCCGCACCTTCCTGCTCGTCTTCGCCGGCATCGCCCTGCTCGTCGCCACCTTCAGCATCTACAACACGTTTTCGATCCTCGTGGCCCAGCGCAGCCGGGAATCGGCGCTGCTCCGCGTCGTCGGCGCCTCACGCCGTCAGGTGTTGGGCTCGGTCGTGGCCGAGACCGCCGCCGTCGGTCTGGTCGCCTCGGCGGCCGGCCTGGTCGGCGGCTTGGGCATCGCCGAACTGCTCAAGGCCGTGTTCAATGCCTTCGGGTTCGGTCTTCCCGCCGGCGGCCTGGTGGTCACGGGCACGACGATCGCCGTCTCCATGGTCGTCGGCGTGCTCACCACCGTGGCCTCCGGCCTCCTGCCCGCTATCCGCGCCTCGAGGATCCCGCCGCTCGCCGCCCTGCGCGACTCGGCCAGCGAGGCCGGTGCCCTCACCATCGGCCGGGCGGTGGCCGCCGTCGTGCTGGTCGTAGCCGGCGTGGCCACCGTCCTCTTCGCCGTCACCGGAACTGGCAGCGGCGTGCTGGCCATGGCCGGGGGCGGCGCCCTCATCACCATCGTCGGCCTCGTCGTGCTCGGTCCCATGGTCGCGGTACCCGCGACTCGGATCCTCGGTTGGCCCCTGGCCCGGCTGCGCGGCGCCCCCGGCGTCCTCGCCCGGGGCAACGCCATGCGCAGCCCGCGCCGAAGCGCGGCAGCCGCCTCGGCGCTCATGGTCGGCGTCGCCGTGGTCACCCTGTTCACCGTGTTCGCGGCATCGCTCAAGACCTCCATGCACGACAACCTGGCCGGTTCCTTCCGGGGCGACCTCGCCATCTCCACCGCGAGCTACGGCGACGGTGGCCTGTCCCCGCAGCTCGCCGGGGCCATCGGCCGCCTTCCCGGGGTGCAGACCGCCGCCGGCGTGGCCAAAGGCAACGCCCAGATCGCCGGGAAGAGCGAGACCGTCCGCGCCGTCGACCCGCCCCAGGTCGGCGCGGTGCTCGACCTTCATCCCACCGCGGGCTCGCTGTCCACCCTGAGCGACACCCAGTTCGCCGTGTCGCAGAAGACGGCGCAGAGCAAGCACTGGAACATCGGCACCCCGCTGGCGGTGACGTACCCCGACGGAACCCGGACCACGCTGACCGTCGGTGCCATCTACCGCTCCCGCGACCTGCTCGGCGACTATGTGTTCACCAGCGCCGAGTGGGCCCCCCACGCCGTGCAGACTCTCGACTCGGCCGTCCTCATCAAGCTCGACGCCGGCGCCAGCGTGCCCGCCAGCCTGGCCGCGGTGCGGACGGTCGCCGCCTCCTACGGCAGCCCCACCGTCCAGGATCGATCGGCCTACCTGAGCTCGGCGGGGTCGGAGATCAACACCCTCCTCGGGCTGATCTACGCCCTGCTGGCGCTGGCGATCATCATCGCCCTGTTCGGCATCGCCAACACGCTGACGCTCTCCATCCACGAGCGCACCCGGGAGCTGGGCCTGCTGCGAGCCGTCGGTGAGACCCGCCCTCAGCTGCGGGCCATGATCCGATGGGAGTCGATGATCCTCGCCGTGTTCGGCACGATCGGAGGGCTGGGCCTCGGCGTGTTCCTCGGCTGGGGACTGGCCGACGCGGCGAGCACGGCCGAGGGGATGGCGTCCTTCACCGCCCCGCCCACCCAGCTGGTGGTGATCCTGGTGGTGGGCGCCGTCGCCGGGGTGCTGGCCGGGATCCGACCGGCCCGGCGGGCGGCCAGGCTCGACGTCCTCGGCGCCATCGGTGCCGAATGACCCCGATCAGCTTTCGATCAGCGCTCCAGGTGACGTTCGACCGACGCCACCTTCTCGGTGAGGGCGTGGTCGTGGCCGGGCCGGACGTCGAGCTTGACCACCACGCTCACGCGCGGCGCGTCCTGGGCCACCCGGGCCACGCACGCCTCCAACAGTCCCATGACCTCGTCCCAGGAACCTTCCACGTTGGTGAACATGGCGTTGGTCTCGTTGGGCAGCCCCGATCGGCGCACCAGACGGACGGCCTCGGCCACGGCCGCGCCTACCGACGCGTCGCCGCCGAGCGGGGTGATGGAGAAGGCGGCGAGCACAGGGATGCCGACTAGCCGCCGATGCGCACCACGTTGTTGCCCAGCTCGGTCACCTGCACCGTCCGCGACGAGCCGTCGGCGTAGGTCACCTGGCACGAGAAGACGTGGCCCGTCTTCTTGGGGATGTTGTTCGGGCAGGAGACGCTCGAGACGGGGTTGTTCGAGCTCTGCATGTCCGACTTGATCTCGGTCTCGACCTGCGACGTGCTCAAGTGCGTGGCACCGATGATCACGCCGACGTAGATGAGGATGCTGGCCAGGCCAAGGATCACCCCGGTGACGATGCCCGTGATCGCCTGCCACCGGCCCCGCTGGTAGGGGTCCTTGGAGATCTGCACCAACCCGACGATGCCGAAGATGATGGCCACGATGCCCAGGATCCCGATGAGCAGGGAGCCCAGGCCCAGGCCGAACGACC
The DNA here is from genome assembly GCA_963757175.1 of uncultured Actinomycetota bacterium. Lineage (GTDB taxonomy): Bacteria > Actinomycetota > Acidimicrobiia > Acidimicrobiales > Palsa-688 > CAVWQR01. The sequence goes on from CAVWQR010000001.1 coordinate 627,209, forward strand.
AGCCGGCGAACCGGTTGAGCCGGGTTCCACCCCTCGCGCCGATCGGCGGGCCCTGGGGCGGACCCCACCCACCACCCGGGTACTGGGGTGGAGGCGGCGGACTGCCGTACGGCGGCGGCGAGCCGTAGCCGGGAGGGCCGGGAGGAGGGCCGGGAGGGCCGGCAGGCGGCGGGCCGCCACCGTAGGGACCCGGAGGTTGCTGGCCCCAGGGAGCTCCGCCGCTCGGGGTGTCTGCCATCGGTTTCGCCTCCTCGGCCGACGCGGCGGTACGCCGCCTCGGCGGGAAGAATAGCCGCCGGTTGCGCAGCGAAACCGTTGCTCACCTAGCTTCGCTCACGACTCACCGAGGGGGGATGCACCGTGCTCGACCTGAAGATCGTCAACGGCACGGTGGTCGACGGCACCGGGGCCGAGCGCTTCGTGGGCGGCGTGGGGATCAAGGACGGCGTCATCGTCGCCGTCGAGCGGGGCGGGCTCGACACGGAGGCCGCCGAAACCGTCGACGCCGCCGGCCTGGTGGTCACTCCGGGTTTCGTCGACATCCACACCCACTACGACGGCCAGGCCACCTGGGACCCCCTGCTCGAGCCGTCATCGGGCCACGGCGTCACCACCGTGGTGACCGGGAACTGCGGTGTGGGCTTTGCACCGGTCGCCCCGGGGAGCGAGGACTGGCTGATCGGGCTGATGGAAGGGGTCGAGGACATCCCCGGCACCGCCCTGGCCGAGGGGATCGACTGGAGCTGGGAGACGTTCCCGGAGTACCTCGACGCCCTCGACGGCCGCCAGCTCGCGGTCGACGTCGGCACCCAGGTGGCCCACGGCGCCGTCCGCGCCTACGCCATGGGCGAGCGGGGCGCGGCCAACGAGGCCGCCAGCCCCGAGGACATCGACAACATGGCCCGCCTGGTGCGCCAGGCGGTGGAAGCCGGCGCCCTGGGATTCTCCACGTCGCGCACGCTCGCCCATCGGGCCATGGACGGCGAACCGGTGCCCGGCACCTTCGCCGCCGAGGACGAGCTGTTCGGGCTGGGTCGGGCCATGGCCGCGGGCGGCGGCGGGGTGTTCGAACTGGCGCCGATGGGCGCGGCGGGCGAGGACGTGGTGGCGCCCAAGGCGGAGATGGACTGGATGTGCCGCCTGGCCGGAGACATCGGCATGCCCGTCTCCTTCGCCCTCGAGCAGGTGCAGGGGGCACCCGACCTGTGGCGCGAGCTCATGGACGAGTCGATCGCGGCCATCGACCGGGGCGCGCCCGTGTACCCCCAGGTCGCGGCGCGGCCGTTCGGGCTGTTGATCGGCTTCCCCGGCCGCCACGCCTTCGCCGCCCGCCCCACCTTCCGGGCGCTGCAAGCCGCGCTGCTCGCCCGAGGAGCTGGCCGCCGAGCTGGCCACGCCGGCGGTGCGCGCCCGCGATCCTGGCCGAGTCCGACCTGCCGCCGGCGCCCGGCGCCACGTTTCTGTCGCACGACATGCCGATGCACGTCCCGCCCGACCACCTCTACGCCCTCGGCGACCCGCCCGACTACGAGCCCACCCCCGAGCGCACCATCGCCGCCCTCGCCGAAGCCGACGGAGTCGACCCGACCGAGAAGCTCTACGACGTGATGCTGGAGCAGGACGCCGGCCACCTGCTGCTGACGCCGTTCTTCAACTTCGCCTACGGCAACCACGATGCCATCCGCGAGATGCTCCTCCACCCCGCCGGCGTGTCCGGCCTCTCCGACGGTGGCGCCCACTGCTTCATGATCTGCGACGCGTCGGTGCCCACCTTCATGCTCACCCACTGGGCCCGGGACCGGTCCCGCGGCCCGGGACTCCCGCTCGAGTACGCGGTGCGCAAGCAGACCTCGGACACGGCGCGGCTCTTCGGGCTCGGCGACCGCGGCGTTCTCGCCGCGGGCAAGAAGGCGGACGTCAACATCATCGACTTCGACCGTCTCACCCTGCGCATGCCGCACATGGCCCACGACCTTCCCGCCGGCGGTGCCCGCCTGCTGCAGGAGGCCGACGGCTACGTCGCCACCATCGTCAGCGGCGAGGTCACCCGCCGCCACGGCGTCGACACCGGCGCCCGTCCCGGCCGCCTCGTCCGCGGCCCCCGCTGAGCGGCTCCCGCCGCCTCCGGCGGCCGTCCTCCTCTGCGCTCTGACCGCTGTCCTGGGCGCCTGCACCGCTTCGAGTTCACCGTCGCCCGCCGTGCCCCTGGTTGCCGCGCCCGAACCGGCCGTCTCCCCTCCCCCGGTGGCGCACCCGCCGGGCACGACGATGGCGCTGGCCGGCGCGCCCGAGGGCGTCGCCGTCACCGCCGGCGGCACGGTGGCGGTCAACGTCCGCCACCCGGACGGACTGGTGATCTTCCCGATCTCCACCTCCGAGCCGGCGACCCCGCCGCGCTTCGTGGCGCTCGGCGGGTCGGCGCGCCACCTGACCCTCGGCGGACCTGACGGGCCCGCCCTGGTAGCGGACGAGTCCGACGACCGGCTCCTCCAGGTCGCCCTCCCCGGCGGGCAGGTCCTCGACTCGGTGCCCGTGGGCCGCCAGCCGCACGAGGCTTTCGCGGTCGGTGCCGACACCTTCTGGGTGGCCGACGAGCTGGCCAACACCTTCCACATCGTGCGCGGTGGCGAGGTCGTCCGGGTCGTCGCCGCCCCGCTGCAGCCGGGAGGCGGCGCCGCGTCCACCGACGGCCGGTTCGTCGTCGGTGTCGGCGTCCGGGGCCGGCGCATCACCGAGTACCGGGCGGACGGCGACGTCATCGGCAGCGCCAACTGCGGCGCCGGCCCCACCCACGTCGTCACCGGCAGCGACGGCCTCTTCTGGGTCAACGACACCAACGGCGGGGCGGTGCTGGGGTTCCGCCTCACCGCCCACGGACCCCAGCAGGTGGCGACCATCCCGACCGGGGCCGGCTCCAAGCCCTACGGAATCGCCTACGACCCGGCCCGCCACATCCTGTGGGTGACGCTCACCGGGTCCAACCAGCTCGTCGGTCTGACCCTCGCCGGCACCAAGGTGACCAACCGCAGCACCCGGGCCACCGTCCAGCAGCCGAACACGGTCGCCGTCGATCCCGGCTCCGGCGAGGTGGTGGTGACCGGCTCGACCGCCGACGGCCACCTCCAGTTCCTTCCCGGCTGACGGCGCTCGTGGTCAGTGGACGGCCTCGGCCGTGAACGCGGGAGCGGACTGGCCCGTCACGGTGACGGCGAGCTGGGAGCCAGTCGGTCCCGCCGTGCGTCCAGACGGCATGACTGCTGGCCCATTTCCACTGGCCAAAGGTGACGGAGGCGATGCGGTAGCTGCTGGCATGGGCGACGAGCCATTGGGCGATCAGCCATTGCTGGGCGCCGTCGGCCGCCGTGAACGACGCCGATCCGAGCTCGTTCTGCATGGCGTCGGCCAGCGAGACGGAGCTCGAGGTGGTGCTGCTGGCGTCGAACTGGCAGGCCAGGCCACCCTCGGTCTCGCCGGTCAGCGCCTCGGCCATGGCTCGGGCCTGTTGCTCCCAGGGTGCGTAGGCTTCGGGCGCGGCGCTCCGCTGCACCAGCTGGGCGGCTTCGGTCACCGGCAGACCGGCCCAGTCCGGGAGAGCCTTGAGCGCGTTGAAAAAGGCGGCGGCCGCGTAGCGGGGCTGCAGCAGCTGGTCGCGGGTGCCCCAGCCCTGGGACGGCCGCTGCTGGAAGAGCCCCACCGAGTCGCGGTCGCCCCCGGGCAGGTTGTGCAAGCCCGACTCCTGGAGGGCAGCGGCCAGGGCGACGGTGACGGCGTGGTCGGGCAGGCCGTCGGCCTTGGCCACCGCGGCGATGGTGGTGGCGTTGGCCGCCTGGTCGAGGGCGAGCTGGTAGCGGCCCGAGGGCGCGGTCACCTGGCACAGGGGACGGACGCGGCTGCTGCCACGGTTCACGACCGCAACCGAGACGACGACCGCGATGACGGCGACGACGACTGCGACAGCCAATCTGCGCAGACCGCTGGACGAGATCCTGGGGGACATGAGCTGCGGGGGTCCCGACGGTAGTTTCGCGTCCGGTCGAACTGGCTTCGGGGGTTGGTCCGCTCGGTGTCCGCCACGCCGCGAGGCGTGGCTGTAGAGGGCCGAGCGGGCGTTTACTCGAGCGGCCGGTGGGCGATGGCGGGCGGCTCGCGGCCGGCGAACAGCCACCCACCGATGGCCGCGGCCACGGGTAAGCCGACGGCAAGCACGAGCAGGTCCCTGACCGGCAGCTGGGTGAACACGTCGTGGAGGTGGTGGCGGTAGAACGCGGAGACGCCGACCACGCCCACCGCCACCCCGAGCACGCCGCCGAGCAGCCCGAGCCCCCCGGCGGTGGCAGCCGTGATGGTGCGGCGTACCCGGCTGCTGGCGCCGGTGGCGGTGAGCGTGCGCAGGTCGCCGGCCGTTTCACTGCGGATGAGCCCGCTGGTCATCGCCAGCACGCCGAGGGCGAGGAGGATCCCGCCCGCCGTCGCCCAGGTCTCGAGGGTGGCGAGCGACGGCTCGGCGTTCCGGGTGGCGACGGTCATCCCGCTGGCGGCGGCCAACTCCTGGGCGGTGCTCTTTTGCGTGGCGGTGAGAGCCTTCGGCGTCTCGACCAGCCAGCTGTCGGGCGGACCGGCCTGAAGCCCGAGGCGCTGTAGTCCGTGCTCGGTGATCACCACGTTCGGAGCGGCGGTCCCGGTGGGGAGGCGGCTGCTCTCTTGGATCACCGGGTGCGCGATGCAGCTGGCCGGCGGACAGGCAGCGCCGCTGGTCGACCGGTCCGGGGGTGGAGAGAAACGCGGCCCAACCCCGCCCGCCCCCGGCTCGCTGATCAGGCTCAGGTGGGCGACCGAGTCGAGGCCGGGGCGGGAGGTGAGGATGTCGGCGCCGGGCGCGATGGCGCCCGGCGCGATCCCGTAGTGCTGCAGCAACTGGGGGGTGGCGACGTAGACGGTCCCGTTGAAGTTCTGAAAGCCGGGGTCGGTCGTGCGGTACAACGTCGCCGGCGCGGAAACCAGCCCGATCGTGCTGCGGGCGCCGACGGCGGAGGCGATGGCATTCACCCGCGCCTGCATCTGGGCTTGGGTCAACTGCTCGGTGGGCACCGCCGCCCCCGGCCCCTTCTCGTCCGGCCCCGGCACGCCCACGACGAGTTGATTGGCGGCCAGGTTGTGGCCGACGTAGTCAAGGACGTTGGCGGCCCGGGTCGACGCCGCCAGGGAGACAATCACGGCGATGGTGACCGCCAGGCTGACCGCGCCGAGCGCGGCGCCCGAGCGGGACCGGTATCGGGCCAGATCACGCAAGGCCAAGCGCACAGCTACCGGTGCACGACGAGCCACGGCGGCCAGCGCGGTGATGGCGAGGGGAGAGAAGAGCAGGCCGCCGGAGACCGTGGCCAGGATGCCCAGGAGGAGGAACAGCGGGGTCCTCGACGTACCACCCGTACCCGGGCCGCTCACGGCCAGCAGCACCAGGCCAAACACGAGCAGGACGGCGCCTGGTACCGCCGAGCGGTGCGTCGGCTTGGGAGGCGCCGGGCGACCGGACAGGGCGGCCACCACGGGGACCCGAGCCACGGCGCGTGCGGGCCAGCGGGCGGCGAGGGTGGCGGTCACGACCGCCAGGCCCATGCACGTACCAATGGTCCACCAGGGCACGTCGAAGGCGTCGACCACGTGGTTGGCGCTCGCTTGGAGATGCGGGGCGTAGACAAACCAGGCCACGAAGCCGATGGCGGCGCCGATCACGGTGGCGACCAGGCCCACGATGGCGCCGTTGGCCACCATGACCAGGCGGACGTCGCGGTCGGTCGCCCCGAGGGAGCCGACCATGCCCAGGGCGCGGAGCCGGCGCTGGGCCATGACCGAGAAGCCCGCCACCGACACCAGGCCGATGAAGATGAGCCCGAATGCGGCGAGGATCAGCACCACGGTCGGCTTGGTGAGCCCGCTGGCGGGCGGTGGTCGCGTCTGGGGCGTGGCGCCGGCGGGAAAGCTGAACGACTGCACCTGGGATCGGGTGCCGTCGAACAGGACCGTGACCTGACTGGGGGCGCTCAACTGGCCGGGGGCGACCAGCGCGAACGTGTCCAGCAGGTTTTGCGGGTTCTGCACCAGACCGACCACCCGTTTTGGCCCTCCCGGCGCGGCGGCCCAAGTGGCGCCGGCGTGCAAGCTGTAGCGGGACGCCAGCTGCCGGGTGACGGCGATCTCGCCCGGCCCGGTCGGATACCGGCCCGACACGAGCGACAGCATGGCCCGGCCGTACGGGCCGTAGGGATTCTGGGCTCGGACCTGGACCGGATTGGCCGAGCCGGTATTGAGATTGCTGGCCTCGATCACATCGACCGTGCCGAACTCGGTCCTGATGGCGGCCATGTCGGCGGCCAGATGCGGATCGCTGCCCGGCAGGGTGACGAGGTGATTGGCCGAGCCGAAGGTCCCACTGGCCGAGCTGGTGGTGTTCGAGCCGATGGTGGCACCAAGAATGGCGGCGGCCACCGCCACGGTGATCAGGGCGAGAACGAGGGACTGCTGGCGCCACTCGCGACGGAAGAGGCGCCACGCCCAGCGAACCATGGCCTGCCGGGCGGGGGCGCCTCCGTCCACGAGGCGGCCTTGCTGCCCGCGCTCCAGGGCGATGACGCTCATGTTGGTGGACTGGATTCGAGGAGCGACTCGGGCCTCGGCGGCGGCAGGGTCTGGTCGACGACGCGGCCGTCTCGGAGGAACACCACTCTGTCCGCCCACGACGCCAGCTGGGCGTCGTGGGTCACCACCACCGCGGCCACACCGGTGCGACAGGCGGCAAGCACCAGGCGCATGACGGCTTCACTGTTGACCGAGTCCAGAGCACCCGAGGGCTCGTCGGCCAGCAACAGGCGGCGTTCGCCGACGATGGCGCGGGCGATGGCCACCCGCTGACGCTCCCCGCCGGAAAGTTCGTCAGGGAAGCGAGCGGCCTGGCTGCCGAGCCCCAGGGTCTCGAGGGCCTTGACACCGTCGGCTCGTGCCCGGCGGGCAGAGACGCCGTCGAGCTCGAGGGGAAGCGACACGTTCTCGGCGGCGGTGAGGCCGGCGAGCAAATTGAAGTCCTGGAACACGAAGCCGATCGACCGGCGCCGAAGTCGGGCCTTGCCGTTACGGGACAAGGCGGACAGTTCCGCTCCACCGACCACCACGTCGCCGGCGGAGGGGTCCTCGAGGCTGCCGGCGATGGTGAGCAATGTGCTCTTGCCCGAGCCGCTCGGTCCCATCACCGCCACCAGGGAACCGGCGTCCACAGAAAGGTCGACGTCTCGGAGGGCGTGCACCTCGCTCGGTCCGTCGCCGTAGGTCTTGGTGATGTTCCGCAACTCGAGAAAGCTCATCGCGGCACCCCCACGCGCCGGCGCAGCCTGCTCGTGGGCAGAGGCAGGTCCGTCGATGGCGGGGTCCCCTGCACGGCTGCCCGCTTGAGCCGGCCGTCCGCCGAGTCGAGCCAGCGGATGACCGAGTCGAGCCGGAACAGCTCGGCGTCGACCGCCAAGGCGAAAGACACGTCGAAGCGGGCCTCGTCCTCCTTCAGCCGCGTCCACTGCTGCATCAGCTCGACCAGGTAACGGCGGTGCACCTGGATGACGTCGCTCACCACCACGCCCGGTACCCGCAGCGCGACCAGGACCTTGATGACCAGCTCGTCGCGCGGCGGCAGGCTCAGGTCGGGCGGGGTGCGCAGCCACGTGGCCAGCTCCTCCGCACCCTCGGCCGTGATCCGGTAGCGCTTCTGGGGGCTGTCGTCGCCCTGGTCGTCGGACTCCACCAGGCCGTCCCGCTCCAGTCGCTGGAGCGTCGTGTACACCTGGCCGATGTTGAGCGGCCACACGTCACCCGTGCGTGCCTCGAACTCCTCTCGGAGCTGGAGCCCGTACTTCGGGCCCTCGCTCACCAGGGCCAACAGGGCGTGGCGCACGCTCATCGATCTTCCCTCCCGAGTAGCATACTGAGTATTATACGTTGTCGGTGGGGCCGGGGCAAGACCCGGCTCCGTCGACTCGCCCCGGGTGCGACAATCTCGGTCAGCTTCGGGTTCGACGCCGACCAGCCGGGCCCGTTTTCCTTCTCCTATGACGGCGACGCCGGGCCCAGCTGACGCCAACCTGCGACACGTCTACTGGATCGGCGGCGGAAGCGGCTCAGGCAAGTCGACCACGGCCCGTCGCTTGGCCGCTCGGCACCGTCTACGCCTCTACGCGAGCGACGACGTGATGGCCGACCACGCCGGTCGGAGCACACCCGAGGACAGTCCGCTGCTGACCACGTTCATGGCCATGGACATGGACGAGCGATGGGTGGACCGATCCCCGGAAACCATGCTTGAGACGTTCCCCTGGTTTCTCGGGGAGGGCTTCGGCCTGATCATCGAAGATCTCCTCGGCCTCCCGAAGGAACCAGCGGTGATCGCCGAGGGCTTCCGGCTGCTGCCGTCGCTCGTCCAGCCCCTCCTCGCCGGCCCCGATCACGCCGTTTGGCTCCTTCCCACTCCGGCCTTCCGTCGGGCTGCTTTCGAGCGTCGCCGTTCGTCATGGGCGATCGCCCGGAGGACCAATAGCCCGGAGCGGGCCATGCGCAACCTGCTCGAGCGGGATCAGCTGTTCACCGACCGCCTCCGCGATGAAACCAGGCGCCTGGACCTGCCGGCCATCGAAGTTGACACCACCATGACCGAGGACGACCTGGCCGACCGGGTGAGGGGGGCATTCGCACTGTGACCAGGGTCGGGACTCAGCGGTCGGGCTGGTGACCCCACTACCGACCGTCGAGCCAGATCGTCCACGCCTGCACCTTCCTGAGGCGCAGGACCTGGTTGGTCGCCCACGGATCGCCAGCGAAGATGGAACGCAGTTCACTCTCGTCCGAGGCTTCGACGGCAAGGAGGCCGACGTCTTCGTCGCTCGGGCTGCTGATCGGCCCGCCCAGCACGATGACGCCTTCGTCGACAAGCCGGTCTGCGTAGCTGGCGTGCTGGTCCCACCCTTCCTGGTCGCGGACTCCGCGGGCGGGGTCCCAGGCCGGTCCCTTGGCCGTGGTGACGGCAAACATGGCCATGACATCCTCCTACGCTTCCATCCGCCAGTCTGACGGAGGAGACCGATGACCGACGCCATACGAGCCGAAAGCGACGGACCCGTCCGCCACGTCGTGCTCTGTCGCCCCGCGGAGCTCAACACCATCACCCCGCAGTTTCGCGACGAGTTGGGAGGCGCACTGGACGATGCCGAGCGGGACCGCAGCGTGCGTGTGGTGCTGCTCCGCGCCGAGGGCCGAGCGTTTTGCGCCGGCTTCGGCCTCGACTGGTCGACTCGATCTCAGGCGTCCAGCGAGAGCAGCGGCCGCGTCTGGGACTCGGTCGCCGACGTGAGAATGATCGGCTCGTTCGGCAACACCTTCGCCAAGCTCAACTCGATCTCCAAGCCAACACTCGCCGCCGTCCAGGGGTGGTGCGTGGCCGGGGGAACGGACATGGTCCTCAACGCAGACATCATCGTGGCCGCGGACTCGGCCCGCTTCGGTTACCCACCGGCGCGGGTATGGGGCATCCCCGAAGCGCCGTGGCTGTGGGTGGCCCGCCTCGGTCTCGAGCGGGCGAAGCGCTACCTGTTCACCGGTGACGAAATCCCCGCCCGCGAGGCCGCCGAGGTCGGCCTCATCCTCGAATGCGTCCCCGACGAGGAGCTGTTCGACCGGGCCGTCCAGTTGGCCCACCGCATGGCCTTGCTGCCGCTGAACCAGCTGCAGATGCTCAAGTGGTCGCTCAACGATGTCGCCCACCACCAGTACGCCCCCGACACCAGCCGCCTGCTCGGGTTCCTGTTCGACGGCGTAGCCCGCCACACCCAGGAAGGACTCGACTTCGTGGCCAACGCCGAGCAGATCGGCTGGCGCCAAGCGGTGCGAGACCGGGACCGGCCCTTCGCTGACTACGGCGAGCGCCAACGGACGGAACCGGACCCCTGATGGGCCGGGCGTCGCCGGTTCAGCGGCCGATGTCGTCGAGCGTCGCCTTCACATCGGTTGGCAGCTCGAGCCCGGCGCCAGCAACGTTCTCGCGCAGATGCACCACCGACGACGTGCCGGGGATCAGCAGAATGTTCGGTGACCGCTGCAGCAGCCAGGCCAGGGCGACAGCCATCGGGGTGGCACCGAGCCGGTCGGCGACCGCCTGCAGCGCATCCGACTGCAGCGGCGAGAAGCCGCCGAGCGGAAAGTACGGGACGAAGCCCACGCCCTGCCGGGCGGTGAGGTCAACCAACTCATCGTCGCCGCGTTGGGCGATGTTGTAGAGGTTCTGCACGCAGACGACCGGTGCGATCGACTGAGCCTCGGCGAGCTGCTCAGCCGTGACCGTGCTCACGCCGAGGTGCCGGATCAGGCCCTGTTGTTGGAGCTCGGCGAGCGTCTCGAACTGGACCGCGATCGAGCCAGGCTCGGGCGCCTCGATGGCGCCGACGCGCATGTTGACGACGTCGAGGACGTCGAGCCCGAGGTGGTCCAGGTTCTCGTGGACTTGGGCACGCAGCTCGTCGGGCGTACGGGCGTGCGGCCAGCCGCCCTGCTCATCGCGACGGGCGCCGACCTTGGTGACGATGTGCAGATCGTCCGGGTACGGAGCCAGCGCCTCACGGATGATCTCGTTGGTGACGCGCGGCCCGTAGAAGTCGGCCGTGTCGATGTGGTTGATGCCGAGATCGACAGCCAGCCGCAGCACGGCGATCGCCTCTTCGCGGTCCTTGGGCGGCCCGAACACGCCGGGGCCGGCCAGCTGCATGGCGCCGTAGCCGACCCGGGTGAGCTCGAGATCGCCGAGGCGGTAGACACCGCCGGGCAGGTCGTGGGGTCCCATCGTTTCCTCCTGCTCGCGGTCGGGGGTGAACGCGAGTCGCCTCCAGGATGCTTCAGGCGCCGCCGTGCAGCGAGCGCCTACTACCGTGAGTCCCCAGCCGGCCCGGGAGGATCATGCGCGCAGCGGTGTACTACGAGACGGGCGGGCCCGAGGTGTTCCGGTACGAGGACGTACCCGACCCCGTCGTAGGCCCGGGTGACGTCCTGGTCCGGGTCGAAGCCGTCAGCATCGAGGGGGGCGACACGCTCAACCGGGCCGGAGGGGTGATGAACCGCACCCCGCACGTCGTCGGCTACCAGTGCGCGGGCACGGTGGTGGCGACGGGGAGCGATGTCGGCGACCTGGCCGAGGGCGACCGTGTGGTCACCGTCGGCGTTGACGGCTCCCATGCCGAGTTGCGTGCCGTCGGACGCGGCTTCTGGTGGACCATACCGGAGGCCCTGTCCACCCAGCAGGCGGCGTGCGTGCCCGTCCCCTTCGGCACCGCAGACGACTGTCTCTTCGAGTTCGGCCGGCTGCAGGCGGGCGAAACGGCACTGGTCCATGCCGGCGCCAGCGGGGTGGGCATCGCCGCCATCCAGCTGGCCAAGCGCGCCGGGGCGCGGGTGCTGGCCACCGCCTCCAGCTCCGAGCGGCTGGCCCGCCTGGCCGACCTCGGGCTCGACCACGGCATCGACTACGTCGCCACCGACTTCGTGGAGGCGGTGCGGGAGCTCACCCAGGGACGGGGCGCCGACGTGATCGTCGACTCGGTGGGGGGCGCCAACCTCCAGAAGAGCCTCCACTGCCTCGCCTATCGGGGCCGCTGTGTGAACTTCGGCGACGCCGGACGCGGCAGCCCCAACCGCCTCGACGTCTCGACCATGCGAGAGAACAATCAGACCCTCGTCGGCTACTTCCTCGGCGCCGAGCTCGTCTTGGGTACCCGGGCCCATGCCATGATCGCCCGGCATCTCGAAGACATCGCCGCCGGCGACCTCTCGGTGGTCGTGGACCGGGTCTTCCCCCTCAGCCGGGCGGGCGACGCCCACGCCTACATCGAGAGCCGCCAAGCCTTCGGACGGGTGCTGCTGGAGCCGTGATCTCGGCACGGCCTCCGCTCCCTGTGACCAATCATCCCCACTGGCCGGGCTGGTAGTCGCCGGATGAGGCACACGAGGGCGGCCAGCTGCTCGTCGTCGTAGTGCTTGGCCGCGTTCGCCCACGCGTCGTCGGTGACGCCTCCAGCGGCGTCGGCGATCCGGGTGCCCTGCCCGGCCAGCTCCAACGCGGCGCGCTCGGCATCGGTGAAGACCGTGGCGGGCCGCGTCCTTGGTGTGCATCTCGGTGCAGAGGCCGCAGCCGTTGATCTGGCTGGCGCGGATCTTTACCAGGTTCTGGGTGGCGGCGGGCAGGGAGGAATCGGTCACCGCCCTGCCGGCCGAGTTGATGTACTTCATGAACGCCATCGGCACCTTGGTTCCGAAGGGATCGAGACGTGCACCGATGACGGGTCTCCTCTCTCGTGGAGGGATGTGACCGATTCCGCGGTTTGTTCAGCGTCCCGCTTGCTTGGCGTACTGGGCCGATTGGGTGCCCACCATTTGCACGAGGTTGCCGAGGCCGATTTGGGCGTCGAGGAGATGCAGTCCCGTCTGGGGGTTGGGGACGGCATGGGGCGTCGGCGCCCCGTTGATGGCCTGGATCTGCAGGACGTCGGCCCCCTCGGCGGACGAGCACGCTCCCTGATAGGCATTGCTGTACTCGACCCATGCCGTGGGGACCTTGGGCGGGTTCACGCCGATGAGGGGCGTCGCCTCCCCGATGATGGTCCCGGGCGCGAACGGGGCGCTGGGAAAGACGGAGGCGAGGACCGCTGAGCCTCCGCTCAACTTCGCCGGATTGGTGCAGAGCACCTGGAGGCCCGGTGTGGACGAGCGACCGAACAGACTGTCCGGCGGTACCGGTGCATCGAAGGTGGAGAAGGCCACCACGCAGCCGATCTGGTTGTCGGAGCGACACGCCGGGATGTGACTGAAAGTCCCGCCCACGTCCTGGCCCGTCTTCACGGTGACGTTGCCGCCCAAGATGATGGCCGAGACGAGCAGCTTCCGCACCGAGGGGTTGTTGTCCACCTGCTGGCTGATGAGCTGCTCGAGCTCCCCGGAGCCTTGGGAGTGGCCGATGAACACCACCCCGCGACCGTGGTTGTAGTACTTCAGGTAGGTCTGCCAGGCCTGGAGTACGGCGGCGTAGGCGCTGGACGGATTGGTCGGCGCGGCCGCTGGGCTCGCTGACGAAGTCGTCGGCGAAGTTGTCGGCGAAGTCGTCGATGAAGAGGGGACTGCGCCGATCCCTCCCAAGGTCAGCTGCGGGTAGATCGGCGCGAACACCCGGCAGTAGCGGGAGTAATAGGCAGCCTGGTACAGGGCGATAGAGCGCTCTTCGGGGTCGATGTCGAGGTTGGCCTGCCTGGTCTTCTGATCGCTGACCGTCGGGTAGACGTAGAAGCAGTCGATCTTGGGGTCGGCGACCGGTTGGATGGTCTTGGTGCCGAGCACCTGGTTGGTCGCGGACAGAAGCGTGGTCGTCAGCGACGGTGAGCACGGATCGTTCTTCTGTCCCGGCAAGCACAGCCAGACCGTCTTGGCCGCGCTGGCTTGCGCCCCGGAGGACGGGGCCGATGACGATCCGCACGCCGCCAACAGAGCGGTGATGGCCAACGCGGTCACTGCCGCGGCAGCCCATCGACGTAGGCCCGCCGGTCGCCGGTAGCAGCTCGCGGCACGGGTCATGTGCGTCCCCCCGGTTCGATCAGTAGCTACGGTACATGGCTCGCAGGCGGCAGAAACGGCGATGACGGCCTTTACTGCGTCTCGTGGTGGAGAAGTAGCTGCTTGAGCGCGGCGGCGATGGCGTCCCGTTGCGGTCCGCTGAGCGGTTCGAGGAATGCCTCATTGGTGGCTATCAACTCATGAAGGGCCTGCCTGGCGACTCTGCTGCCTTGCGGGGTGAGGCGGACAAACACGCCGCGCCGGTCGCCCGGATCGGGCGTGCGGTGGATGAACCCGCCTCGTTCGAGCCGGTCGAGCCGTGAGGTCATGGCCCCCGTGGTGATCAGGGAGGACCGGGCCAGGTCGCTGGGCTTGCTGCCGTGCTGGTCACTGATCCGGCGCAACGTGTTCAGGACGTCGAAGTCGGCGATGCTCAGACCGAATCGCTCGAGGACCGTGCTGACAGTGCGTTCGTAGTATCCGGCGCACAGCAGCAAGCGCCCAGTGACTTCGAGCGTGCTCGAATCCAGGCCGGGGTCACGCTTTCGCCACGCCTGGATGATGCGGTCTACGGAGTCACTCTTCACGCGGGAAGTTTAGCTTGACATCAAGCTAATGCCGAGTGGTAGCCTGCCATGAAGTTACTCGATGGCAAGCTAGTAGCCGGGAAGGCAGTGACCCCTTCCCCGGCCGAGGAGGCCACCGTGCTCGCTGCCTACGCCGCGGTCACCCTCGTCGCCGCGACCGCCTACGCCTACGCTGCGGCCTTGAGCCTCAGCCACAACCGGTCGATAACCGAGACCGCCGTGAGGCTGCGCGTGCCGGTGTCGTGGATGGTCTGGTTGGGCTGCCTGCTCGGCGCCGGCTCGCTGGGGCTGGTGGCCGGGTTCGCCGTGCCCGCGCTCGGAACGGCCGCCGCCTGCTGTCTCGTCGTCTACTTCCTGTGCGCAGCCGGCGCCCACATCCGCGCACGCGATACCCGGTTCCCGGCCTGGGCCAACTGGGCCGCCTTCTTCCTGCTGGCCCTGGCCGCGCTGGTGGTGGGCCTGGCCTACCACGGTCCCTAGTGAGATCGCTGAAGGCGCCACCCGAAGTCGGCGTGGCCCCCCGGGCCATGACGGATCGGGCGTGCGGCGGACCCTTTCTCGTCTGGGCGCCAAGCTGGCGGTCTGGCGGCAGTAGCCAGAGAACAGTTCACCGAGCGGTACCGTGCCGCTGCTGACCGAGCAGCAGGCCGGGGTCGGCGCGTACCACGTAGCCAGGAACGTGGTACGAGTTCGTCTGGCCGACGATTGATTGACCCTGCCACGGGTGGTGAATGCAGCTGCGTTACCCGGCACGGCTGAGCCAGGTCACTCTGTCGTGCCGCGCCGCGTTCCGGGTGCCCTTCGGCTTTTGGAAACGAACGCTGAAGCGAACACTTGACTGTCTTGCCGGTCGGGGACTATGGTCAAGTAGGTGCTTGATCATTCGGAGGCACTCGACCGCGCTTTCCACGCACTGTCCGACCCCAGCCGCCGGCAGATGCTCGACCGGCTGGCCGAGGGATCGGGGTCGGTCAGCGAGCTGGCTCGACCGCTGCAGATGACGCTCGCCGCGGTCGTTCAGCATGTGCAGGTGCTCGAGGCGAGCGGGCTGGTCGAGTCGCGCAAGGCGGGCCGGGTGCGCACGTGCTCCATCAACGAGGACGGGCTGCGCTCGGTCGAGCAGTGGCTCACCGACCGCCGCATTGTCTGGGAGCGCCGACTCGACCGGCTCGGCGTGGTCCTGGACGAGCAGGTTGCGGATCAACAGGCACTACCGGGGCCCCCACCGGCGACACGGAAGCGAGGACGCAGCACGTGAGCGTGGACAACACCTTTTGGAGCATCGAACGCGACTACCCGCACCCGCCCGGGCGGGTGTTCGCGGCCTGGTCGGACCCGAGCGTCAAGGTGCGCTGGTTCGACCTGTCCGGCAACGACGACCCCGACTATCACGGCGACTTCCGCGTCGGCGGCACCGAGAGCTTCCGCACACCCGCCGGCGCGAGCCCGCAGTTCACCTACGACGCGCAGTACCGCGACATCGTCGAGGATGAGCGGATCGTCACGACCTACGAAATGTCGATGGACGGCCGGCGGATGTCGGTGTCAGTGGCCACCATCGAGCTGAAGGCCACGCCGGCCGGTACCCGTCTGGTCTATACCGAGCAGGGCGCGTACCTCGACGGGCTCGACACCCCCGACTCCCGGCGCAGTGGCACGAGTTCCCAGCTGGACAACCTGGCGACCGTCTTGAAGGAGCAGGCATGAACGCCGAGCGCGACTTGCGCGACCTGGTCGAGGAGCGGGTACGTGCTGTCCGTGAGCGCGACAGCGCCACGCTGGCCGCCCGGCCGGCCGACGACGTCATCACCTTCGACGTGCTGCCACCGCTCAACTCGCGCGGCAGCCAAGCCACCGTCGAGCACTTGCAGGCCTGGTTCGACGGCTACGACGGCCCCATCGACTACTCCGCACACGATGTGCAGGTCAACGCTCAAGACGATCTCGGCTTCTGCTCATTCCTCTACCACGTCGGCGGCACGCTCAAGACCGGAGATCAGGTGAACATGTGGGTGCGCGCCACGCTGTGCTGCCGTCGCACCGACGGGCGCTGGCGCATCGTGCACGACCACGAGTCGGTGCCCTTTGATCCCGCCACCGGACAGGCGCTGATCAGCCTGGAGCCGCAGTAGACGACCCAGTCACAGCAACCCGCGGCGAGCAGCCCTTGCGGGTGCCACCGAGGCGAACGGGTATCGGTACCGCAAGGGATTCCCTGCGGTGCAGTCCCGTGCGTTAACCCGATCATGAGGAAGTAGCCATGCCCCGCACCCGGGTCCACAACCTGAACATCTCCCTCGACGGCTACGCGGCCGGCGAGTACGTGACGTTCGATGCCCCGATCGGCGGTGCCGAGCGGCTCTTCAACTGGTTCGATGGCCGTGCCATTCATGGGGTCGACAAGGTGGATGCTCCCTTCGCGCTCGACCGCGCCTGACCAGCATGTGGGAGGGCATCGGGCCGAGATCATGGGACGCCGCAAATTCGGACCGCAGGTCGGCGATTGGCCTGAGACGGGTGGCGGGGCTGGTGGGGCGACGAGCCACCATTCCAAACACCGGTATTCGTCCTGAGTCACTACCCGCATCCAACGATTGACTTTCCCAACGGTACGACCTTCCGGTTCGTGGACGGGCCGCCGCATGAGGTGCTTCGCCTAGCCCAGGAGGCCGCGGACGGCCGCGACGTCCGCATCGGCGGCGGGCCGTCGATGATCCGACAGTTCCTGCACGCCGACCTGATCGACTTCATGCACCTGGTGATCGTGCCAATCACGCTTGGTTGCGGCGTATCCCTGTGGGAAGGATCAAGCGGCGCCGAAGACCGCTTTACCGTCGAGTCGGTCTCCTCGCCGAGTGGCCTCACCCATCAGCTCTGGAACAAGAACGACCACGTCTGAGCCGGGAGTGTAGAGCCAGGTGGGCGAGCGGTGGGCGGACGCCCAGGTAGCTTCCGACCGGGGTGGGTGGCGCCTGCGAGCCGAACGCATCGTGGCCGACGAGGCTGCCGGGTCGTGCGGAAGACTGTGGCCGTGAGCGAAGACGAGTTGCTGGCCGAGCAGCGTTCCTACTACCGAGCCAAGGCGCCCGAGTACGACCAGTGCTGGGACGGCGTCGGTCTCTACGAACGTAGGGAGGACACGCCGGGGAGTGGAGCCGTCAGGTCGCCACGCTCGACGCGGCGTTGGCCCGGTTCGAGGCGAGAGGCGACGTGTTGGAATTGGCTGGCGGCACGGGCCGGTGGACGCAGCGGCTGGCGACCAGCGCAGAACGTCTCACCGTGGTCGACGCATCGGCGGAGACACTGGCCATCAACCGTGATCGGGTCCGACGCAGCGATGTGGACTATCTGATTGCTGACCCGGTGGTTCATCTTCGGGTCGGCTTCACCGGACAGGGGGACGTAGCGCCGAACCCCCGCGACTATCTGCCGCCACGGTTCGGCGCCAGCACTGTCCCGCTAAGCGATCGGCTACCGGTGCGAGTCCGCTGGCCCGCCGGACCACGTGGATAAGGTCTGGAAGTGCTCGAGCTGCAGCGCCTCCGCGCTGATCATGAACAAGCGGTCCTGGCCTTTGAGCTAGCGAACCGCGCTTACTTCGCCGCCTCGATCTCCGACCGCGGCGACGAGTTCTTCGACCAGTTCACGGAGCGACACCGGGCTCTGCTTGCCGAGCAAGATGCCGGCATCAGTGCCTTCTACGTGCTCGTTGACGAGGACGGCTCGGTGCTGGGCCGGTTCAACCTCTATGAGTTCACCGGCGCGACCGCGAAGCTCGGCTACCGGGTCGCCCAACATGTCGCCGGTCGCGGGGTGGCGACCACGAGCGTGCAAGAGTTGTGCCGGCTAGCGGCGCCGCGATACGGGCTCTGTGCACTGACGGCGGCCACCTCCTACGAAAATCTTGCGTCGCAGAAGGTGCTCACCAAGGCCGGGTTCATTCCTGTCGGCCCCGCCGACCCCAACGAGGTCGGCGGCAAGCAGGGCACGTTGTACCGGCGTGACCTTGCCGCTGAGTGAACCGGCGCCGAGAGGCACATCTGGTCTCGTTGGTGCGCAGCGGCGGGTACAGCACCGGCGAGGTCGCGGACCTCTTCGGCGTCGCCCGCTCGACCGTTTACCGTGCCATCGCACGCCAGCGACACCAGGCGCCGACCGACAGGGGCGCAGAGGGCCGCGCCCGTGGCCAGCTAAGAGTTGACCAACCGGCGTCCCGCAGGGCGGACCGCTGCGGGACGCCGGCCGCTCCCCGCGTCAGACACCGCTTTGTTGTCCCCGTAAGTCGTTTCCTTTCGGTACGGAGCATCTGCTTGGCGTCGTGGGCGACTGGCCCTGGGTGGGCCTGACCGATGATTCTTTGCGCGCCGTGCTGGTCTGTACGCCGAATACCGACTCACGGGAGGCTGACGCCATGCGGAAACTGACGTTCGGCATGAACCTGAGCCTGGACGGCTACATCGCTGCGCCCGGCGACGACCTCGGCTGGAGCGTGCCGAGCGACGAGCTGTTCCAGTGGTGGTCCGACCGGGTGGGGGCGACAGGTCTGGCGCTGTACGGGCGCAAGCTGTGGGAGACGATGAGCTCCCACTGGCCGACCGCCGACAAGCAGCCCGGCGCCACACCGGCGGAGATCGAGTTCGCCCGCCGCTGGCGGGACATGCCGAAGGTGGTGTTCTCCTCGACGACCAGCACGGTCGACTGGAACACCCGTCTGGTCACCGGCGACGCGGTCAGCGAGATCACCAGGCTCAAGGCCGACGACGGCGGCCCCATGGACATCGGCGGTGCCACACTCGCGGCGGCGGCCATGCGGGCCGGGCTGATCGACGAGTACGCGATCGTCACCCATCCGGTCCTGGTGGGCGGCGGCACGCCGTTCTTCACGGCCCTGGACAACTGGGTGAACCTGAGCCTCGTGGAGACCCGGACGTTTCCCGACGGCGTGGTGCTGACCAGGTACGAGACCAGGCGTTGAGTGCCCGACGTCGGATCAGCGGGGCTTCGGGCCACCCGGGGATCTCGTGGCGCTGTGTTCCGAGGCGATCGTGACGTCCCTGCCCGATCCTGTTCTTCACCGCAGACGATCCGTCCGGATAGGGATCGGTCTGCGGGCGGTTTTCTGACTTACCTGTCGTGTTACGTCAGGAGCGTGTCGACCCCACCCGAGCGGCCGGCTCGCCCATAGTTCGCGTGGTTGGGGGGTGCAGGTGCTCTTCCGCAGACACGAAACCCACGAGAGGCAACTGGGAGGTCGTCTCCTGGGAGCCTCACAAATCGTGGTGATCCCACCGCACTGAGTGTGTAATGTCGGGCTAGTGAGGGTTGGCTAGTGCGGCGGACAGGTGGGAAGGGGCGGCCGGTGCGGTCGGTGCCGGTCACGGTCGTCTTGGTTGCGGCTCTGGTGGTGACGACTATGGCGGTGGTGGGCGGTGCGGCGGGCGCAGGTGCCGCCGTGGTGCGAGATGCGGGCACGGCGGCAGGCCTGCGGGGGGTTGCCGTCGCCTCGCCCCAGGCGGCCGGCGACGCACCGACTACGGTGCCGGCGACGTGGACCGAAGCCAACGGGTCGGGCGGCACGGATGCGGACACCGGCTGCGGCAACTGGTTTGTCACCACACCACCGGCGGGCACGTCGTCGGCGACCGTCGTTCTGAGCGGGGGCGGTGGGGGCGGTGGCGGCTATATAGCTGGAAGCCAGCCCCAGGGCGGGAGCGGTGCCGAGGTGGACACCACTCTGGCGGTCTCACCAAGCACTGGCCCGCTGGCGGTCGAGGTCGGCTGTGGCGGTGGTTCCAGCTATCCGCAACGCCAGGAGGCTTCGCCTGGGGCGGCGGGCTACGCAACGGGAGGCCAAGGCCCGCCCACCGCCATCAGCGAACCCCCGTCCTCCAGTGAGAGTCCCGGCGGTGGTGGCGGTGGGGCTTCGGGCCTGTGCGTGGCGGCGGGATCGGGCTCAGGCACCTCGTGCGGCACGCCGCTTGTCGTCGGCGGGGGCGGCGGCGGTTCCGGCGGCGAGCACGACTGCTTCGGCAGCGTCAGCGCTGGCAACGGTGGTTCCGGTGCCGGCGGCTCGTCGGAGTCCGGGGGCGGTTTCCGGGTCACGAGCGGGGGCATGGGCAATACGGGCAACGACGGCCACGGCGGCTACGGGGGGTTCACCGGTGGCGGTGGTGGTGGCAGCGGTGTCAACGGATCCGATGGCGTTGACGGCGCGGATACACCGTGGAGCTCGACGGGAGGCGACGGAGCGGCGGCCGTGGCCAATAGTGGTTTCTCGACGGGAAACGGTGGCGGCGGCGGGGGAGGCTACACCGGCGGCGGTGGCGGTGGCGCCGACGACTGCGAGTTCACGAGCGCCGCCGGCGGCGGCGGGGGCGGTGGGTCTTCCGCCGTGGACACGTCCCTGGTCGTTGGTACGCCTACCGTGCAGGCAGGGGCGCAGGGCGGGGAGGGCTCCAACTCCGCCGTCGGCCAGATCAACGAGCTCGCCTGCCCAGCGCAGGGCGGGCAGAGCTACCCGAGCGGGTGCCCGGGATATGTCAGGGTCACCTGGACGGTGACGTCGTCCGCGACAACCCTGCCGGCGACATGGATTGAAGCCAACGGGTCGGGCGGCACGAACCCGGGCACCGAGTGCGGCAACTGGTTCGTCACGACCCCGCCGCCCGACACCCTGTCGGCGACCGTCACGCTGAGCGGCGGGGGCGGCGGGGGCGGCGGCTATTCCCTGGGGGGGCAGCCCCTCGGTGGGAGCGGTGCCGAAGTCGACGCCACCGCGAATGTCACACAAGCCACTGGCCCGGTGGCGGTCGAGGTCGGCTGTGGCGGTGCTTCCAACTATCCGTTTGACGCCCAGCCTTCGGCCGGGGGGGCGGGCTACGCGACCGGAGGCCAGAGCCCGTCCAGCGTCTCTGAGAGCCCCGGCGGTGGTGGCGGCGGGGCTTCGGGCCTGTGCGTGGCGGCGGGATCGGGACCGGGCACCTCGTGCGGCACGCCGCTGGTCGTCGCCGGGGGCGGCGGCGGTTCCGGCGGCGAGAACAATTGCAAAGGCAACGTGAGCGCGGGCAACGGCGGTTCCGGTGCCGGCGCCTTGTCGGAGCCCGAGGGCAGTGCCGTGGTCACGAACGGGGGTATGGGCCAAGCCGGTTACAGCGGGTGGGACACGGGCGGTGGTGGGGGCCAGGGCACAACGGGTGGAGCCGCCGGCAGCAGTACTGAGGGGTACACCGGCGCTGAGGGATGGAATACACCGTGGAGCTCGACAGGGGGCGCCGCCTCGCCAGTAACCTCCCACGACAACAATGCCAATGGCGGCGGCGGCGGAGGGGGGTACACGGGCGGGGGCGGCGGCGGCGGCGACTACTGCGAGATCGGTTCCCCCGATGCCGGAGGCGGCGGGGGCGGTGGGTCTTCCGCCGTGGCCACGACCCTGGTCGGTGGCACGCCAACCGTGCAGGCAGGGGCAGCCGGCGGGGAGGGTTCCAACCAGTGGTCAGCCATCGGGAAGGGCTCCATCAATGCGGTCTCCTGCCCGGCGCAGGGTACGTCCTACCCGAGCGGTTGTCCGGGGTATGTGACGCTCACCTGGACGGTGGCGCCCACCTCGACCGCCGTCACCTCGTCGGCCAACCCTTCGAGCTACGGCCAGCCGGTGACGCTCACGGCCACGGTGGCTGCCGGCGGTGGGGGCGCGCCGACGGGGACGGTGTCCTTCTTGGACGGGACGGCCACGATCGGCACCGCCAGCTTGGCGGTGGTGGGTGGCAACGACCAGGCCGCATTGACCGTCTCGTCGCTCCCGGAGGGCACCGACTCGATCACCGCCGTCTACGGCGGGGATGCCAACTACCCCGGTTCCACCTCTGCGGTGCTGGTGCAGCTGGTGAATCGGCCGGCCTCCGCGACCACGCTCGCCTCGTCGACCAACCCGTCGAACTTCGGCGACCCGGTGACCTTCACCGCCACGGTGTCGGGATTGTCGGGGTCACCCCCGCCGACCGGAACGGTGACATTCCATGAATTCGGAACCGTCACGTTGGGCAGCGCCACCCTGGCGGTGGTGGGAGGCAACGATCAGGCCACCTTGACCGTCTCGTCGCTCCCCGGGGGCCCCGACTCGATCACCGCCGTCTATGGCGGGGATGGGACCTACGCCGGTTCCACCTCGGCGGTGCTGGTACAGGTGGTGAAGCGTCCACCCGACACGCCCACCCTCTCCTCCTCGCTCAACCCGTCGCTGCTCGGCCAGCCGGTGACCTTCACCGCCACCGTGCCCACAATGTCGGGGTCGCCCACCCCGACGGGGTCGGTGTTCTTCGACGACGGGAGTACAACAATCGGCACCGCCAGCCTGGCGGTGGTTGCTGGCAACGGACAGGCCACCTTGACCGTGTCGTCGCTGGCGGTAGGCAGCCACCAGATCACCGCCATCTACATCGGGGATGGCACCTACCCCGGCGGCTACAGCGCCCCCCTCGACCAGCAGGTGAACGCCGGACGCCACAGTGTGGTGGTGACCCAGGCCCGCTTTTCGGGGCCGGGCACCGCCAGCAGCGACCCGACAGACTCGTATGTGGACCTGACCAACACCACCACCGTCCCCATATCGCTGGCCGGCTGGACCCTCAACGCGGCCTCGGCGGGGGGCGGCACCCCCACCACCATCGACCTGCCCGCGGCGGTGACCCTGTCGCCCGGGCAGAGCTTGCTGGTAACCGGGAGCGACTATTCGTTGGACGCCGCCCCCACCGTGGTCGCCGCCGCCGATGAGGCCGACGCCCTGCCACCTGACACCCTCGGAGTCCAGGTGGACTCGCCGGCCGGCGCGCCGGTCGACGCTGTCGGCTACGCCACCGCCCCCGCCGGCTACCAGGGGGCGGACGGTGGTCTGACCCCTCTGGGGGCGACCGGCACCGCCCAGTACGCCTTCGTCCGCCACGGCTCCCAAGCCGCCCCCGTCGACAGCGACAACAACGCCAATGACTTCTCCCTCGTCTCCACCACCGGCGCCACCGTCGGCGGCGTGCCCTCGATAGTGGGCAGCCCGTCGCCGCTGTCGACCACCTCCCCCCGACAAGTCAACGCCTGGGCTCCTTCGACGCTGTTGGACCCGAGCGTGGCCGCCAGCCAGTCCCCCAACCGCATCTACACCCCCGGCGACCCGGGCACCCTGGTCGTCAACCGCACCATCACCAACAACACCAGCACGACCATCACCAACCTGGTCCTGCGGATCACCGACCTGACCGAACAAGGCGGGCCCCCCGCCGGCGGCCACGCCTGGCTGCGAGTGGTGGCCAGCACCGCCAACAACGGGGCCGTGGCCCTCAGCCCCAACACCCCCGTCGGAGCCAACGGCGGCGGCCTGGGCACCACCCTCAGCCCCACCACCCCCATCACCGTGGCCCCCGGCGGGTCGATCTCGGTTGCCTTCCAGTTCGCCGTCGACCAAGGCGGGCCGTTCAGCTTCGGATACGACGTCGACGCCAGCTGAGAGCGGGCTGACCAGGTGAGCGGAACTACCGGCGATCGGCCGACCGGAAGTGGTGGGAGCTGAGGCGTGGTTGACCCCGAGCGACTGGCTCAGGCCACGGGCCTGCCATGACGGCTCCTAGCTTCCAGCGGTGGGCAGCCGGGCGGGTGGCGCCGCGAGCGGTGGCAGTCGGCGGGCTGGTGGCGCTGATGACCACGAACGTGGCTCAGTCGCCTGGGCGGCACCGTCGGTCGCGCCGCCACCGGCACCGCCGGCCCCGCCATCTCGGTGGGGCATGCTCCGAACGGGCTGGCCATCGCTACCGACGGCACACGTCATAGCGGCGACCCTTCGCCGTGACCTTTCCGGTGGGGCTAGGTGGAATCGAACCACCGACCTCAGCATTATCAGTGCTGCGCTCTAACCGGCTGAGCTATAGCCCCGGGGGCGGGTCGGCGCCCGTGCGGGTGACCACCCTAGCCAAGCGGCGGGAACCGACGAGGCGGCGCCCTCAGCCTTGAGGTAGCTGCTCGTCGTCGGCCAGCACGATGATCTGCAGGCCGCCGACCACGTCGCTGATCAGGTTGTACAGCATGGCCACGAGCACGTTGAACAGGGTGCCGAAGACGGTCAGCACCAGGCCGCCCAGCGCGGTGTAGAGGAACACGGCACCGGGATGCAGCTTGTAGGTGCTGTAGTCGAACAACGTCCGCACCGACTTCTCGATGTCGTGGATGGTGCCGAAGGCGCTGGCGATGTACCACAGCAGGACCGTCGCCACCACCACCACGAGCAGCGCGCAGAGGTAGAACACGACCGACACCTTGAGCACGGTCCACGTGTCCACCCGGCGCACGATGCGCCGGGATCGCCGGCCCCGGACCACCTCGACCTGCCGACGCCGGCCGCCGCGGTGGTCTGCCGCCCGGGCCACGGGGGGCCGGGGGATCGCCGCCGGGCCTCGGCGGGGCGCCGAGCGCTCGGTGGGCGCCGGAGCATTGACGGTCGGGAAGCCGACCGCGTCGTTGGTCGCGGTGGCGTCGCCGGCTGGGGTCGATCCGCGGCCCGGCTCCGTCGGCCACGACCCGCGCGCCACCGGGGCGGTACCCGAGCCGGGTCCCACCGGCGGCGCGGGCGAGGCCAACGGTTTGTGCTGGCGCTCCTCGCCTCCAGGCGGCGAGACGGTCGCCGGGTCGTGGCGGTCGCCATCGGAGTTGGCGGCTCCGTAGTCGGTCGGCGCAGGAGGCGCAGGATCGGGCATCAGTCGGTGTCCTCCACAGCGAGAACGGGCGCCACCGAGGCGACGACCTGGTCGGCGCCGAGACTGACCACGCGCACACCCGTGGCATCCCGGCCCTGGCTGGAGATCTCTCGAACGGCCATGCGTGCAGTCACCCCCGCAGACGAGATCACCAGGATCTCATCATCGAGCCCGACCATGAACGCGGCCACCACCCGGCCACGCTGCGCGGTCAACCGGATGCCCCGTACGCCCATCCCGCCGCGTCCCTGGCGGTGGAAATGGTGCAGTTGGGTGCGCTTGCCGTAGCCGGCGTCGGTGACGATCAGGATGCTGGTGTCGTCGCGGGCCAGGTCGGCGGACACGACCTCGTCCCCCTGGCGCAGCTGCATGCCGCGGACGCCGGCGGCGTCGCGACCCATGGCCCGCACGTCGCCCTCGGCGAAGCGAATCGTCAGACCCCGACGGGAAACCAGGAAGACGTCGTCCCCGCCGCCCGTGACGATCACCCCGACGAGCTCGTCGCCCTCGCGCAGGCTGATGGCGATGAACCCTTCCCTCCGGGACTTGTCGTACTCGGAGAACGTCGTCTTCTTCACCTGTCCGCCCCGAGTGGCGAACAGCAAGTAGCGGTCGGCCGGGAACTCGGTGGTGGACACCAGGGTCTCGATGCGCTCGTCGGGGGCCAGCGGGAGCAGGTTGACGATGGCGGTCCCGCGGGCGGTGCGCTCCTTCACCGGCACCTCGTAGGCCCGCAGCCGGTACACCCTGCCCCGGTTGGAGAAGCACAGCAGGTGGGCATGGGCACTGGTGTGAATGACCTGGGTGACCAGGTCCTCTTCCTTGAGCCGGGCGGCCTGCACGCCCCGGCCGCCGCGGCCCTGGGTCCGGAACACCGACGACGGAACCGCTTTCACGTAACCCGCCTTGGTCATGGTGACGACGAGCTCCTCGTCGGCGATGAGGTCTTCGGCGTCCATGTCGCCGGGGTCGAAGGTGAGCTGCGCCCGCCGGGGGGTGGCGAACTCCTCGCGTACCGCCGCCAGCTCGTCCTTGATGACCTGACGCAGCCGCCCCTCGTCGGCCAGGATGGCCTCGAGGTCGGCGATGGTCTCGCGCAGCTGGGCCATCTCCGCTTCGAGGTCGCTGCGCCCCAACCGGGTCAGGCGGGCCAGGGCCATGTCCAGGATGTGATTGGCCTGGATCTCGCTGAACTCGAACGGCGCGGCCATGAGCGCGCCGCGGGCCGCGGGACGGTCGTCCGACGCCCGGATGGTGGCGATGATCTGGTCGATCATGTCGAGCGCCCGGAGAAGACCCTCGACGATGTGGGCCCGGGCCCGGGCCCGGTCCAGGCGGTACTGGCTGCGCCGGCGGATGACGTTGATCTGGTGGTCGACGTAAGCGGCGAGGGCACCGACGAGGGTCAGGGTTCGCGGGACACCGTCGACCAAGGCGACCAGGTTCACCCCGAAGCTGGTCTGCAGCGGCGTCAGCTTGAACAGGTTGTTGAGCACCACGTTGGCGTTGGCGTCGCGCTTCAGGCCGATCACCAGGCGGGTGTCGTCGCCCGCCGACAGGTCGTCGATGCTCCGGATCCCGTCGAGCTCCCGGGCGTTGACCAGCTCGGCGATCTTCTCCAGGATGGACTTGGGACTGGACTGGTAGGGCAGCTCGGTGACGACGATCTGGACCTGGCCGGCCCTCGTCTCCTCCACCTCCGCCTTGGCGCGCATACGGATAGAACCCCGACCCGGTGCGGTAGGCATCGAGGATCCCCTGACGGCCGAGGATCAGGCCGCCGGTCGGGAAATCCGGACCCTGGACGAAGCGCATGAGCTCGTCCGATCCCGTGGGGCTGCCGACCAGCTCGGGGTGGTCGACGAGATGGGCGGTGGCGTCGATGACCTCGCCCAGGTTGTGGGGGGGGATGTTGGTGGCCATGCCGACGGCGATCCCCTGGGCGCCGTTGACGAGCAGGTTGGGGAACCGAGCGGGAAGAACGGTGGGCTCGTCCTCCTCGTTGGTGTAGTTGCGCCCCATGTCGACGGTGTCCTCGTCGAGGCCCTCGACCATGTGCATGGCGAGCGGAGCCAGGCGGCACTCGGTGTAACGCTCGGCGGCCGGCGGGAAGTCCGGAGAGCCGTAGTTCCCCTGGAAGTCGATCAGCGGTTCGCGCAGGCTGAACGGCTGGGCCATGCGGGCCAGGGCGTCGTAGATGGCCTGGTTGCCGTGGGGGTGGAAACGGCTCATGGTGTCGCCGCTGACCTTGGCGCACTTGGCTCGGAGGCGGTCGGGGCGGTACCCCTGGACGTGCATGTCGTAGAGGATGCGCCGGTGCACCGGTTTGAGGCCGTCGCGAGCGTCGGGCAGAGCCCGGGCGACGATGACCGACATGGCGTAATCCAGGAAGCTGCGCTCCATCTCCTCCTGGATCTCGATGGGCTCGATGGAGGGGAAGTCGGTGCCGGTCCCGTCGCCGCTCCCACCGGCCGCCGTCGGCGGCGTGGTGTCGGTCATACGTCGAGGAAGGCGTCGCCGGCCCGGGTGACGATGAAGTGCTTCCTCGACTCCACGTCGTCACCCATGCAGGATGCTGCACACCTGGTCGGCCAGGGCCGCCTGCTCCAGGTCCACGCGCAGCAGCGTGCGCTTTCGGGGATCCATGGTGCTGCTGCCCAGGTCGGCCCAGTCCATCTCACCGAGGCCCTTGAGCCGGTTGAACTCGCCCTTGTGGCCGGGATGCTCGGCCAGCCAGCGGGTGCGCCCGGCCTCGTCCTTCAAATACACCTTCTCCTTGCCCACCGCGGTGGAGAACAGCGGCGGCTGGGCGCAATAGACGTGCTCCTCGTCGACCAGGCCGCGCATCTGGCGGAAGAAGAAGGTGAGCAGGAGGCTGCGGATGTGGCTTCCGTCGACGTCGGCATCAGCCATGACGATGACCTTGCCGTAGCGGATCTTGGCCACGTCGAACTCTTCGCCGATGCCGGCGCCGATGGCCGAGACCAGCGCCTGGATCTCGTTGTTCTTCAGCATCTTGTCGATCCGCGCCTTCTCGACGTTGAGGATCTTGCCCCGGATGGGGAGGATCGCCTGGTTTTCCGGGTTGCGGGCCCGGACGGCCGAGCCGCCCGCCGAGTCGCCCTCGACGATGAACAGCTCGGCTTCCCGGGCGTTGCGGGTCCGGCAGTCGGTGAGCTTGCCGGGCATGCCCGCTCCCTCGAGGGGGGACTTGCGCCGGGTGGCGTCGCGCGCCTGGCGGGCGGCGATACGGGCCTGGGCCGCCTGGCTGGCCTTGCGGACGATGCTGCGGCCCTCGGTGGGATGCTCCTCGAGCCACTCGGCCAGCTTCTCGTTGGTCGCCCGCTCGACGATGGAGCGCATGGCGGTGTTGCCCAGCTTGGCCTTGGTCTGGCCTTCGAACTGCGGGATCCCTGAGCTTGACCGAGACGATGGCGGTGAGCCCCTCCCGGGCGTCCTCGCCCAGCAGGTTGTCGTCGCGTTCCCGGAGCAGGCCCTTGGCCCGGGCGTACTTGTTGACCACGTTGGTGAGCGCCTTCTTGAAGCCCTCGACGTGGGTCCCGCCCTCGATGGTCGAGATTCCGTTGGCGTAGCCGTGCAGGCCCTCGTTGAAGCCGGTGTTCCACTGCAGGGCCACCTCGACCTCACTGTGGGACTCGGCCACCTTGTAGTACACGACCTTCTTGGACAGCGGCTCCTTGGACGAGTTCAGGTGGCGGACGAAGTCCTGGATCCCGTTGCGGTAGACGAACGTGACGGTCGCCGGGTCCTCGCCGCGCTCGTCGCGGAAGCGGATCTCCAGCCCGGCGTTGAGGAAGGCGTAGATCTGCAGCCGCTCGATGATCGTCTGCGCGTGGAACTCGACCTCCTCGAAGATCCCTCCGTCGGGCCAGAACGTGACCGCGGTACCCTGCCGTCCCCGGCGCGACGGGCCCACCACCTCGAGCTTGCCTTCGGGCTTGCCGCCCCTCCGGAAGGCCATGCGGTACTGCTGGCCGTTGCGGTCGACCTCGACGACGAGGCGGGACGACAGGGCGTTGACGACCGAGACCCCGACGCCGTGCAGCCCACCGGAGACCTTGTAGCCCTTGCCTCCGAACTTGCCGCCGCCGTGCAGGCGGGTGAGGGCGATCTCGACGCCGGAGAGCTTGTGCTGACGGTTGATGTCGGTCGGGATGCCCCGCCCGTTGTCGACCACCCGGCAGCCGCCGTCCGCCAACAGGGTCACGTCGATGCGGTCGCAGAACCCGGCCATGGCCTCGTCCACCGAGTTGTCCACCACTTCCCACACCAGGTGGTGGAGGCCGGACGGCCCGGTCGAGCCGACGTACATGCCCGGGCGGAGACGGACCGGCTCCAAGCCCTCGAGAACGGACATATCGGCCGCGGTGTAGGCAGAACCGGCCCGCTCCCGGGCCTCGTCGCCGATATCGTCCGACCTCACTTGCATCGCCATGGGCGCGACCTTTCACGGTTCGAGAAAGAGGCATCTCTGCGGCACCCTCCGCCCTGCGTTTTGCGCGCGTTCGGGCTGGTCAGGGGCGCGAAATGCGATGGCTGTAGTTTACCAGAAGGGGTGCGACCGGCTGTGCTTCCTGGCCCGGCTCAGCGCCGCCCGGGAGCGCGTGAGGAACGGGCAGCGCCGTCGACCCGGAAACGGATGTCGGTCACGGCATCGGCCTGGGCGGCGGCGGCCACCGAGCGCAACAGTTCGGGGCGCAGGAAACCCAGTTGGGTCGCCCAGGCCGGCTGGTCCACACCGACCACGAGCACGCCGCCGCGCAGCTCGATGGGCCGGGCGTGGGCGGCGATGTCGGCGCCGACGATGGCCTCCCAGTGGGCGAACACGGCCTGCAGGACGTCGGGCGGGGGCGCGCCGAGGGAGGCAGCCAGCCGACCGAGCGACTCCGAGACCGGTCGGGGCGGCTCCTGGGCCCGGTCGCGGGGGAGCGGACGCCACGGCACCGGGCCAGCCTAGGACCGCAGGGTGCCACCCTCCACGCCCACCACGACCTCGGGTCGCGCTCCCGGCGGCGGTCCGCTGGCGGTGGTGAGGATGGCCTGGCCCGGAGGCAGCACGTCCAACAGCGCCGCCGCCCGCTCGGCGTCGAGCTCGGAGAACACGTCGTCGAGCAGCAGCACCGGCGGGCTGGCGACCCGTTCGGTCACCACGTCGTGGCCGGCCAGTCGTAGGGCCAGGGCGAGGCAGCGCTGCTCGCCCTGAGAGCCGTGGCTCCGTGCCGGCAGCTGGCCGATGGCGAGCGCCAGCTCGTCGCGATGCGGCCCCACCGTGCTTACCCCCCGGCGCAGGTCGTCGGCGCGCGCCGCGCCGAGCGCGTCGAGCAACGGGCCCGACCAGCTGCGCTGGTATTCGAGCTCGACGGTCTGGCGGCCGGGGCGGGGCGGGTCGGGGACGAGGTGGAGATAGGCGCTCGCCGTCCGAGGGGCGAGCGCGGCGACCAGACCTTCCCGGGCCCGCACCAGCGCCTCGCCAGCGGCGGCCAGCTTCTGGTCCCAGACGTCGAGGGTGGTGACGACATCGGCAGCAGGATGCGACTGGCCCTGGGCCGAGCGCAGCAACGCGCCGCGCTGGCGCAACACCCGCTCCACGTCGGTGCGGGACGCGTCGTGACGAGGATGCAGAGCCACCAGCAGGTCGTCGAGGTACTCCCGGCGCTCCTGCGGGCCGCCCTTGACCAGACGCAGGTCGTCAGGAGCGAAGATGGTGGTCTGCAGGCGCGCCGAGCAGATCGCGGGTGCGGCGCAGAGCCTGGCGGTTGACCTGGACCCGGTCGCGCCCGGCGCGGTGCAACTCGGCCTCGATCAGCAACCGCCGGCCTTCCCGTTCCCCTTCGGCACGCACCACGGCCGTCTCGGCGCCGCTGCGCACCAGGGCCTCGCCGGGGGCGCCCCGAAAACTCCGCAAGGTCGCCAGGTAGCCCACGGCTTCGAGCAGGTTCGTCTTGCCCTCACCGTTGCGCCCCACCACCAGCGTCAGGCCCTTGGGCGCCGGCTCCAGCTCCGCGGCGGTGTAGGACCGAAAGTCGGTCAGCCACAGATGTTCGACGCGCATGGGAGGGCGGAAAGCGGGCCGCCGGCGGCTCAGGAGACCCGGACGGGCATGAGCAAGTACAGGTAGTCGGTCCCCTCGACCGGCCGGAGGGTCGCCGGCTTGAGAGCGTCGAGCGTGTCCAGCTGCACCTCGTCGCCGGTAATGGCTTCGATGCCGTCGATGAGATAGTTCGGGTTGAACGCCACCACCATCTCCGCTCCCTCGTACTTGGCGTCGACGTCCTCGGTGGCCTGGCCATAGTCGGTGGTGATCACGGTGAGCTCGATGCCCTCGGCCCGCAAGGCGATACGCACCGGCGTGGTCGCGTCGCGTGCCAGCAGCTTGACCCGCCGGACGGCATCCAGCAGCGGTTCGCGCCCGACCACCAGCCGGTTGGGATAGCTGGCCGGGATCAGCTGGCGGTAGTTGGGAAACTCGCCCTCGATCAACCGGGTGGTCATATGCACCGACGCCAGCTCGAAGGTGGCATCGTGGGCACCCAGCCGCAGCTGCACCTCCGACTCGGCGGCGCCGAGCAGGCGCTGCAGCTCAGCCGAGCGCCCGGGACGGGATGAGAACCTTCTGGCCCTCGGGTAGCACGCCGACGCCGGGCAGGTCGCGCACGGCCAATCGGTAGGAGTCGGTCGCCACCATGCGCAGCCCGTCGTGTTCGGCGGCGACGAGCACGCCCGTCAGGATGGGTCGGGACTCCTCGGTCGACGCCGCCCGCACCACCTGCCGCAGGGCGTCGGCCAGGCCCTCCACCGGAAGGGTGACGGCATCGTCGGTCGGCCGGGCGACCCGCGGGAAGTCCTCGACCGGGTGGGTGCGCACGCTGAACACGGAACGGCCCGAGGTGATCCGCACCCCGTCCTCGTCGTCCTCGAGGGTGACCGCCCCGGGTTCGAGGGCCCGCACGATGTCGGTGACCAGCCGCCCCGGCGCCACCACCGCGCCGTCCCCGTTGCCGTTGACCTGGGCAACGACGCTGATCGTCAGGTCCAGATCCGTCCCGGTGACCCGGAGGGTGTCGCCGCTCACTTCCAGGCGGACCCCGGAGAGGACCGGCGCCGAGCCGCTGCGCCCGGTTGCCCGCCCGGCCGTGCCCAACGCATCCAACAGGACATCTCGTTCACATCGCAGCTTCACGGGTGGTTTCCCCTACTTCTTCTCTACAGAAAGGAATCTTGGTAATAGCGGTAGTAGGTCCTGTGGATTGTGGACGATGCGGTGATTGTCCTGGTCGCAGCGTCGGGTCGGCTGCGCCGGCTGTCCCCAGGATCGCACACCCCGGTGACGGTTACGGGGAGGCCTGTGGGTGGCGGCGGTCCTGTCCCCGGGAATCACATCGGTCCGACACAGCTGGTCCACTCGGTCACCCACCGCCCTTGATGACCAGGATCAGCTCGGTGACCTGGTCGTAGACGTCTCGGCGTTCGCCCATGAGCTCGCCGATCTTGTCCACGGCATGGATGACGGTGGTGTGGTCGCGGTTGCCGAACTCACGGGCGATGGCGGGGAAGCTGAAATCGGTGACCTCGCGGAAGACGTACATCCCGATCTGTCGGGCCATGACCAGCGGACGCCGGCGGCTGGGGCCGCACAGCTCGTCCACGCTGAAGCCGAACATGGCCGAGGTGGCGTCGAGAATCCCCTTCGGGGTGATCTGGCGGGGCCGGTGGGCGTCGAGGATGTCGGAGAGAACGACCTCGGCCTTGGCCCGGGTGATCAGCTCCTGGTTGAGACTGGCGAAGGCCGACACGCGGATCAGGGCGCCTTCGAGCTCGCGGATGTTCTCGCGCACGTTGGTGGCGATCAGCTCGAGGACGTCGTCGGGGATCGGGGTGCGCTCGCCTTCGGCCTTCTTGCGCAGGATGGCCAGGCGGGTCTCGAGCTCCGGAGGTTGCACGTCGGTGATCAGGCCCGACTCGAAGCGGCTGCGCAGCCGGTGCTCCAAGGTGGCGATGGACCGGGGCGGTCGGTCGGAGGACAACACCAGCTGCTTGCCGCTCTGGTGGAGGCTGTCGAAGGTGTAGAAGAACTCCTCCTGGAGCCCCTCTTTGCCCTCCATGAACTGGATGTCGTCCACCAGCAGCACGTCGCAGTCCCGGTAGCGGCGCTTGAAGGCGGGCTGGCCGTGGTTGCGGATGGCGTCGACGAAGTCGTTCATGAACGTCTCGGTGGAGACGTAGCGCACGTGGAGCCGGCCGAAGTTCTCCAGGACGTAGTGGCCGATGGCGTGCAGCAGGTGGGTCTTGCCCAGGCCGGAGTCACCGTGGATGAAGAGCGGGTTGTAGGCCCGGGCCGGGGTCTCGGCGACCCGCTGGGAGGCGGCCAGGGCGAAGCTGTTGGACGCCCCGGTGACGAACGCGCCGAAGGTGTAACGCGGGTTCAACGAGGCGGTCTCCGGGCGAACGCCGCCGTTGGTTGTCAGTCCGCCCAGTTGCTCATCGGGCACGGTGGCGGTCACGTCCGCCTCGCTCAGTTCGAAGTCGTCGTCATCGTCCAGCTGTTCCGGTCCGCCTGGGCGGACCTGTAGGCGAATCTGCAGCACCCGACCGGCCAGGTCGACCAGGGTGTCCTCGATCATGGCGAGGAACCGGGTCTCCATGCGGTTGCGAACGGTGGCGCTCGGTACGGACAGCGACAGGACGTCTCCGGTGACGTCGACCGCCTCGACGCTCGCGAACCACGCCCTCCATGTGGCGTCCGACATTTGCAGCCGCAGGTTCCTCGAACAGGTTCTCCACAGCTCCTCGGCGTCGGTTACTTGGTGTTCTTGCATCTCCGCCTGATGTCGTCCACAAGATCGTCCACATGTTGTGGAGAACCCGGTCGAGGCGCTGGCGCGGCGCCCCCGGGGAAGGGACCGGTCTCCGGCGCCGAATGTCCGGCGTGGTCATGAGAAGCTAGCACCGCCGAGCACCGGCGCGTACCGGCCACGGGCGAGTCAGGAAGGGATTTGCGCCATCATTGTGGCCATGGCGCGGCGTCGGCGCGAAGAGACGAGCGATCCCTTCGCGGCGATCGGCTGCAGCGACGCGGTGCCGGTCGCGTCGGGCGGATCGAGCGTGGTTTACCGGGCCCGCCAGGTGGGCTTCGACCGCTACGTGGCGGTCAAGGTGCTGACCACGCCGCTGCTCGACGAGCGGGCCCAGCGGCGCTTCGAACGGGAGCTGGCGCTCAGCGGTCGGCTCAGCGGCCATCCCAACGTGGTCACCGTCTACGCCAGCGGGATCCTCCCCGATCGGCGCCCGTACGTGATCATGGACTTCTGTTCGGGAGGTTCTTTGGCCGACGGTTTGGCACGCGCCGGACCGCTGCCGGTCCCCCACGCCCTGGCCATCGCCATCAAGCTGGCAGGCGTACTCGACCTGGCCGCCCAGCAGGGCATCGTGCACCGCGACGTCAAGCCCGGCAACGTGCTCGTCACCCGCTTCGGGGAGCCGGCGCTGTCCGACTTCGGCATCGCCGTGCTGGCGGTGGACGCCTCCGCCGCCACCCACTCCCTGACGCCGGTGCACGCCGCCCCCGAGGTGCTGGAGGGCCAGACCGTCGGCCCCGCCGCCGACCAGTGGTCGCTGGCCAGCACCTTGCACACCCTGCTTTCGGGGCGACCCCCGTTCGCACCGGTCGAGAGCGAAGGCCTGCTGGCGGGCATGCTCCACGTCCTCAACGACCCGGTCCCGCCGATCCCGCGGGCCGATGTCCCCGCCACCCTGTCCCGCGTCCTGGAGCGCGCCCTGGCCAAGCAGCCCGGCGGGAGGTGGCCCGACGCCGGCGACTTCGGCCGGGCGCTCCAGGGCGTCGAGCGGGCCCAGGGCTGGGGTCCCACAACGATGCCGACGATGGGTCTGGGTGGTGGAACCGAACCGCCCCCGGCTGCTCCGGCGCTCGACGTCGACGTCGAGGCCAGGGCGCCTTCCGCCTCCCCGTGGGTCGCGGGCCTGGTGGCTACGGGCGACGGAGACCAGCGGGCGCGCCCGAGCCGGCCAGGGAACGCATGCGCTTCGCCACTCCGCCCCCGCCGCCTCCCTCTCCCTCCGACCGGGTGGCCGACGGCGACACCCAGAACTGGGACCGGCGCCGACCGGGTGGCGGCGCCACACCCGCCGATCCCCCGACCGTCGACCCGTGGGCTTCGCCGCCGCCGCTTATCGACTCACCACCGTCGCCCGCGGCGGCGGGGTGGGCGGGGGCCGTCACTCCGGGCCAGGCAGCGGCGCCTCCCGGCACGGAGGAGACCGAGCACTTCGCCCGCCCGCGGCCCGAACCGCCGCCGGCGCCGCCCCAGCTGCCTCCGCCGCGGCTGGCGGCCCAAGACCCTGTGGACGGCGGGTGCCGTCGCCGTGGTCGTGGTCCTCGTGGTGGTGGGATTCGTCGTGGTGGGCTCGGGCGGCCATCACCACCACCCCCTGCCGCCGGCGACCACGGTGCCTCCCGCCGGCTTCCAGGTTTCGGGAGCGCAGGTTTGCAACGAGACCCCCACCACGGCGACGGTGTGCTGGACGCCGCCGCCGTGCTCCATCTGCGCCTACGTCGTGCAGACGAGCTACACCTCGGGCGGCAAGGTCGTCTACGAGAACCCGAGCAAGACCCAGGCCACCAGCCGGACGGTCGTGTTCAACCTCGCTCCCAGCGGCGGCTACTGCTTCTCCATCGGCACCATCTCCGGCGTGACGAACACCCGCTACGTGAACGCCGGGTGCATCCGCAACGGCTACAGCAACCCCCCACCGTCACCGCCCACGAGCGCGCCGGCCGGGGTTCCCTGAGCCGACGAGCGCCAGGCGGACGCGCAAGCCGGCGGGGATGGCCTCGTCCAGCGCGGCCCGGGCCGCGTCGCTCGCCCGCCAGGCGTCGTCGGCCAGCGGACGCAGCTCCTCGTCGGGCGCGGCGGCGTAGACAGCCACGTCGACGGCCCGGGCCACCTGGGCGACCGGCGTCCGGCTGGCCGGCGCCAGCCGGGCGGCCTCCCCGACCACTTCGGCGGGGGTGAGCACGGCCGCCCGGCTGCCCAAGGCGGCCAGCCGGTCGAGGACCTCCTGCCAGGCGCCCACCACCCGAGCGGCGGGAGCGCGCGCCTGGCGTCGCCGCGATCTCCGCCGCCGCCCGGCGGCCGCTCGGGCGGCAACGACACCCACGGCGGCAGCCACCAGCACGGCAGGCACGAGCCAGCCACCACCACAGCCCGCCGGGCCCGCCCCCTGGTCGCCTGGTCGCCGGGGCCACCGTGGTGGCCACGGGCGGCGCAGTCGTGCTCGCTCCCCCGGCGATGGTCTGGCGAACCCGGTTGATGCCCGACGGGGACTGGTGGGTCTGGGGCAGCTTGGCCAGGCCGTTCCCCTGCCCGGTGGCGGTGGGGAACGGCGAGAAGGCCACCCACCCGATCTTGGCGAAGTCCACCTCCGGCCACACGGTTGCGTCGCCGCCCCGCACGGTCACCGAGCGGGCGCCGGTCGGCACACCGGGTCGGAAGCCCACCGCCAGACGAGTCGGCAGACCGACGCTGCGCGCCATGAGCGCGAAGGCGGAGGCGAAGTCCTCGGTCGTGCCCACCTTCGTCCTGGCCAGCTTGGCCAGCCCACCACAAGTCACGTCGGACGCCTGGTTGTCGTCGAGGGTGTAGCCGTGCCCGGCGCGCAACGCCGTCTCGATGGCCGTCGCCTGCTGGACGGGCCGCGCGAGGTTGGTGACGGCGGACGCGGCCAGCTGGCGCAGCGGGCCGGCCAGAGCCGCGAAGCAGGACGGAACCCGGGTGAGCCCGACCACCGCCGGGGTGTCGGGGATGCCGGCGCTGTCCAGCGCGGTCAGCGACGGCGCGGAAAGCACGGCCCCCAGCGAGTAGGTGCGCCCCTGGCGCAGCCCGCTGTCGACCAGGATCTGGGAGGTGGGGTCGTAGCTCAGGTCGGCCGGGGCGACCGACACGGGCACGCCGGTCGTCGGGACCCAGGGTGCGCTCAGGTCCGAGACGTGCACCTGCACGTGGGCGGTGGGACCGGGCGAGGCGGCGGCCACCGGAAGCACGTTGCCGACCTTGACCGCCCGGGCGTCGGTCCCCCACCCGGCGCCGTTGTAGGTGTCCAGGGTGGCCAGCTGCCACGGCATGGGGTCGGCCAGCCAGGTGGCGTCGACCCGGGCGTCGAACATCGGCGTCGACCCCATGGCCCGCACCGCGGGCAGCTGGTCGAGGAGGTTGGGGGCGTTGCCCAGGTCGACCGGCCGGGACAGGGACTGGCGCAGATCGACCGGTGAGCGGACGGTCGCCAACGGGAAGCGGTCGCCCACGGCGACGACCACGGTCAACACCACCGCCCCGGTGACCGCGGCGGCGGCGATCCGTCTCGGCGGCAGCCAGGCCACGCCTTCGCCCGCCGGGCGCGACACCACGAGGAGGTAACCGCCGGCGAGCACCGCCGGCGGGGCGACGACGGTCCCCAGCGCCCCCGGGCCGCCGACGCCGAGGACCAGGGCGGCGAGCAGCAGGGCCCCGCCGGGGAACAGGGGCACGAGCCCGGGCCGGTCCCGGAAGGCGGCCAGGACGGCCAGCGACCCGGCCACGGCCACCAGGGCGGCCACCAGCGGCAGGCGGTCGGGGGTGGGCGGGACCGGTACGGCGGTGGTCAGGATCCGGTCCCAACCGTCGACGACGGCCTGCAGGCCGTCGCCCGCCGAGCCCGCCGGCGTGGCCAGGGCCACGGCGTCGACGACCGCCGCGCCCGCGGCGGCGGCGACCACCAAGATGGCCGCCAGCAGGGCGCCGGGACCCGACGTCCGCCGTTCGGCGGCGGCAGGTTCGGGGTGCCACTCCCCCATGCGCACCCGGCCCTCGGGGACGAGCGCGGCCCGGGCCAGCACATGGCCCAGGCCGCCCGCCGCCCCGCCCACCACCACGCCGAGCGCCAGGCTCCCGGCCACGTTCCCCCAGCCGAACACTCGTTGAAACGCTGCTCCCGCGGCGGCCACCGTTCCCAACGCCATGGCCGCCGGCACCCAGGAGCGCCACGCGCCCACGGTCGCCCTTTTCCCCTCCCCAAAGGCGGCGACCGTCACGTCCGCCACACCGCCAGGACCTCGGCCGCGTGGCCCGCCCGGCACACCTCCAGGCGCCCCACCCGCCTGGCACCGCGCTCCTCCGACGCCACCAGCAGAGCGCTGACCCGGCGGTAACGGGCCGCCAGCTGGTCGAGCCCGGTCACGCTGTCGCGCAGCCCCGCCCCGCTCACCAGCAGGGCAGCGCTGCCGCCCAGCTCACCACCGAGCTTGGCCACCGTCTGGGCCAGCGTCCCCGCCGGACCCTCCTGCAGCTCGATCCCGGCCAGATGATCGAGCGCGTCGGTGACGCCGAGGGGGATATAGGGCTCCGCCCGGGCGCCGCTGAGCACGTCGATGCGTACCGGCGCCTCACCCCGCACCGCCCGTTCCACCAGCGAGGCGGCCACGTCCATGGCCTCCTCGAACCAGTCGGCATCGGGGTAGCTGGCCGCCCGGTCGTCGATCAGCACCGCCACCTGGGGCCGGCTGGTGTCGACGTGCTTCTTGACCATCAGCGTCCCGGTGCGCGCCGTGGTGCGCCAGTGGACCAGCCGCAGGTCGTCGCCCACCACGTAAGGGCGCAGCCCCTGGAAGGCGATGCTGCCCTCGGGGGCGGTGTCGTCCATGGGCCCGTCGACCTCCAGCGACGCGCCCGCCGGCGCCGCCGGCATCGGGTAGCTGCGGGGATGGACCCACAGCGGTGCCCGCTCGCCGACGGGACGCCGGCGGGCCACCAGCCCGAACGGGTCGCTCTGGGCCAGGATCAACGGGCCGATCTGGAACATGCCCCGCCGGTGTGTCGGGATCCGGTAGGTGGCCTGATGACGGCCGCCCGCCGGGAGGGCGGGCAGCTCGAGGGTGACCGTCGCCGTTCCCGCCCGGTCCTCCACGAGGAGGCGGGGGGAGCGGCGACGGCCGGTGTTGGTCACCTCCACCAACCCGAGACAGGCGTCCCGGCGCCGGACCCTCCCCGGTTCGACGTGGCGGCTGACCTCGAGGTGGGGAGGCCGCACCACCCAGCCGAAGGCGGCGGCGACCAGCAACAGCAGGGCGGCGCCGCCGGCCACCAGCTCGGGGTAGCCCAGGGCCACGCCGGCGGCGTACAGGACCACGCCGGCGCTCAGGGCGCTCCAGCCGGTCAGGGTCGGGCGCACGCTCGGGCCCGGTCCCGGGTCGGTCTGCTCGCCGTCAGCTGGCGGGTCGCGGTCAGCTGGCGGGTCGCGGTCAGCTGGCGGGTCGCGGTCAGCTGGCGGGTGGCGGTGAGCTGGCGGGTCGCGGTCAGCTGGCCGCCCGCCGTCAGCTGGCCGCCGACGTCGGCACGGGCAGCGCCCGCAGCAGGTCGTCGACGAGCTTGATGGTGGTGACGCTGCCCAGCGCGGCCTGCGATGACAGCAGCATGCGGTGACCGAGGACGGCATGGGCCAGGGCCTTGACGTCGTCGGCGGTGGCGTAGTCCCGGCCGGCCATCGACGCGCGCGCCCGCGACGCCCGCATCAGCGACAGGCTGGCGCGGGGGCTCGCACCCAGGCGCACGTCGGGCAGGCTGCGCGTCGCCGCCACCAGCGAGACGATGTACTCGCGCAGCGCCGGGGCGATGCGGATGGCCCGCACCCGGTTGATCATCCGGGCGACGTCCTGGGCGCTGACCACGGCGCGCATCATGCTGATGCCCAGCTCGGCGCCGTCGGCGGCGAGGATGTCGGACTCGGTCGACGCGTCGGGATAGCCGATGGACAGGCGGACCAGGAACCGGTCCAGCTGGGCCTCGGGCAGGCGGTAGGTCCCGTCCATCTCCACCGGGTTCTGGGTGGCGAGGACCAGGAAGGGTCGGGGCACGTTGTGGGGGGTGCCGTCGACGGTGACGCGCTGTTCTTCCATCACTTCCAGCAGCGCCGACTGGGTCTTGGGCGACGCCCGGTTGATCTCGTCGCCCAGGACGACATGGGCGAACACCGGCCCGGGGTGGAAGCTGAAGGTCCCGTCGTGCTGGTTGTAGACCGTCGCTCCCGTCACGTCCGAGGGCAACAGGTCGGGGGTGAACTGGATCCGGTGCCAGCTGGCATCGATCGACGCGGCCAGGGAGCGGGCGAGCGACGTCTTGCCCACGCCGGGCACGTCCTCGACCAGGATGTGGCCCTCGGCCAGCATGGCGATGATGGCCAGGGCCACCGCGTCGGGCTTGCCCCGGATGACCTGCTGCATGTTGCGGCCGATACGTTCGGCCTGGTCGGCCACCCAGGCGATGTCCGCCGCCGCCAGCGGTGGTTCGGGGCGGGGCGGCGTGGCCGCAGTCACGAGGACCGGGCCCGCGCCCGGCCGGCGTGGGCCGGGCCGGCGTGGGCCGGGCTGGCGTGGGCCGGGCTGGCGGCGGGCTGGTGGCTCGGGCGGCGGTGGGCCGGGCCGGCGCGGCGGGGCTGGCGGCTCGGGTGGTGGCGGCGGGTCGGTCGCCGGCGTTGGTTCCTGATCCCGTCATGGTCGGTCTCGCCGTTCTCGGGGTTTCCGGGTCGTGGTCACGATAGTGGTCGCTGTTCGGGGGACGGTCGGGGCCTCTTGTGTGCAGTTGTCGCGCCTTCCGGGGGTGAAAAACGAGGGTCTCTGAGGTTCCGAGGGTGGAAACAACGTCCCCGGGGTGCCAATCTGCACGCGGAAGGTTCCGCGTGCAGATTTTCCACCCGCGGAAGGTTCCGGGGGCAGAAACAACGTCCCCAGGGTGCCAAGTTGGACGCGGAAGGTTCCGCGTGCAGATTTTCCACCCGCGGAAGGCGTTGCCCGGGCGAAAAGCGGCCGGAAACCTGTGGCCTCCGGGTTCCGAGGACCTCCCGCCCCCGCCGGCGTCCATCGCTAGGTGGAGCAGACGTAGAAGGCCACGCCGGCGCGCTGCCACCCGCTGCCCAGGAAGCTCGGGTTGACCCCGCTCGGCACGTAGCGGTACTGGCCGATCCCGCTGCGGTACTCCTCGACGGGAACGCTGGCGCCGGGCTGGGCGCTGGTCGCCACCGAGAAGCTGGCGTGCGCCTCCCATGACCAGCCGGCGGGGGAGCTGGGGGTGCCGCTGGCGCTCAGGGCGTTGGTCTGCTCGCCGGTGGAGGGCGAGGTTCCCTGGTAGTCGGTGACCCGCTCCAGGCCGTTCACCGGACTGCCGGACGCCGGCACCTTGAAGCTCACGCCGCTGTTCTGCGTCGGCGCCAAGCTGTTGACGCAGTTGGGCTGGTTGATGTTGACATAGGAGTAGTTGCCGGCCAGGGCGGCGTTGGTGTTCTCGCACTCGGTGATGGTGTCGGTGGAGAACGAGGTGGCGTCGATCGCCGACGTCTGCGTGCTGCCCTCGGCGTTGGTGAGGATGAGGCCGACCTTGTGGGTGCCGACCGAGGCGGTCAGGTCGTACTCCTGGCCGGGCGAGGCCCCGGACTTGACCGTGGACCCGTCGAGGACGATGGCGTAGGTGATGGGGTCCCCGCCGGTATCGCTGCCGGCGCTGAAGTGGACCTCGATCTGGCCGGGTCCGGCGTCGGCGGCCAGCTGGCCCGGTGAGGGGGCGCTTCCTGTGGACACGGCACTCCCCTGGGCGGCCGGTCCCGCTCCGTACTGGTTGACGGCCTGCACGGTGAAGGAGTACTGGTGGCCGGCGACTCCGTGGAACGACGCCGTCAGCGTGCCCGCCCCCACCTGCTGGGACTGGCCGTCGCTGTCCTTGACCACATAGCCGGTGGCGCCGCTCACCGCCGACCAGCTCACCGTGCAGGTCAGGCCCGAGCACGAGTCCTGGACGGCGGCCGGCGCGGGAGGCAGGCCGGAGGCCGGCGTGGCGCAGGCCTGGTTGGACACCGGCGAGGACCCGGCGGCGCTGACCGCCTGGACGGTGGCGCAGGCCTGGGTTCCCGGGGGCAGGCCGCTGATGGTCACGGTGAGGGCGTTGACCGTCTCGTTGGCCGACGCGGCGGTCGGTCCGTGCACCACGTAGCCGGTGATGGGCGAGCCGTTGGCCGCGGGGGCCGCCCAGGTCAGCACGATCGCCCCGGCGGCGGGGCCGGCGCTGACGAAGGGCGCCCCCGGCGGGCCGACGCTCGGGGTGGGCGGCGGCGAGGGGGCCGGCGCCGGTGCTGGACCCGCCGGCGCCGGCGCGGCCGGTGCGGGGCTCGGCGCCGCCACCGGCGCCAACGGGGACCCCGACGACCCCACCGGCACGACCGCGGCCGGTCCGGCGGCGGCGCCTGACGAACCCGTGGGGACCAGGCCGGCCGGCGCGCCGGGGCCGGCGACCGGGGCGGTCGGGCCGGACACCGGCGCGCTGAGCCCCGGCGCCGGCGAGCCGACCAGCGGGCTCGGGGTGCCGACGGGGGTGAGCGCCGGGGACACCACCGGGCTCGGCGTGGGGGTGGGGGCGGCGTTGGGGTCGGTGGCGTACTTGGTGATGGGGATGGGCTGGCCGTTGGGCCCGACGATGTAGGCGTTGGGCGTGTTCGGGCTGTTGACGAACACCATGTTGTTGGCCGCGTCGGTGACGATCTGGTTGGGCCCCGGGCCGAGGGTCACGGGCGTTCCCGCCGTGGAGGTGCTCAGGTTCACGGTGATGAGTTGGTTGGTGACGGTGTTGAGCAGGTAGGCGGTGGTGCCGTTCACCGCCAGCTGGGTGACCCCGTTGACCGCCTGGTCGGCCAGGGTGGACAACGCCGAGCTGCCCGTGTCGATGATCTCCACGTTGGACCCGTCGACCACCACGACGTCGCCGCTGGTGGGTGACGATCCCACCGCGGGATGATCACTGGCGCCGGCCGCAGGGGCGAACGACACCTTCGATACCGACGGCCCCGCCGCCCCCGAGGAGGGCAGGGCGGCCGCGCTCCCCGAGGTGAGGTCGACCGCCCAGGCTCCGGTGGCGACCAACGCCACCGAGATCTGGTCGCCGGACGCGCCCACGTGATGGGACACGGCCTTGCCCGGACCCGGAGGGATCTGCCACACCGCGCCCTGGACGGGCACCGGTACCCACAGCGTGCCGTTGGGGTCGACGACGGCCGTGCCCGTCGGCCCGCCCAGCGGCACGGGCGGGCCTTGCGGCTTCAGGGTGGTGGGGTTGAGCTGCTGCACGACCCCGGAGGATCCGTCCACGCTCCACGTCGTCGAGCCGCCGGTCACGATCTGGGTTCCTGCCGGGTCGGCCACGTGGCCGGTGGCGGTGACGTCCTCGTCGGCGGTCCCCACCTTCTCCACCGCGCCCGTCTTGCGGTCCAGGATGAGCGCCCCGTCGGGGC
Source organism: uncultured Actinomycetota bacterium (assembly GCA_963757175.1). Taxonomy (GTDB): domain Bacteria; phylum Actinomycetota; class Acidimicrobiia; order Acidimicrobiales; family Palsa-688; genus CAVWQR01. Next base: position 670,488 of record CAVWQR010000001.1, read on the forward strand.
CCTGCACCACCACGAAGGGGTCGCCCGGGTGGACCACGCCCTTGGTCGCCCCCGCCTGTCGGGCCAGGCCGTTGACGTGGGTGACGGTGCCGTTGGCGCTGTTTCCCAGCCAGGCATCCCCGGACAGCAGGCGCACGGCGGCGGCGGGCTCGCGCGACCCCGTCAGGACCAGTCCGGCCACCGCGGCGAGACAGATGGCGAACGCGCCCAGCGCGCCCAGCACCCGGCGGGACCGCCAACCTCCGATCAGTGTTGCCAATCGCATGCCCGCACGTCCTCGTCACCCAGCGTCGGTCATCCAGGGCGCTCCTCACCGGGGCGCCACGGCCCGCTCGGAGCCGCGAGGTCAGCAGAATGCCGGCCCGCTTGCGCCTCAGGTACCGACGGTACCAGGACATTCGCGACCCGAAAACGGGCAGGGCTGCCCACTCCGGCCCGCCCCACCGCCCCGGCAGGTGGCCAGCCGTCCCCCTGCCCACCGTCGCCGGCGGTGGATACCCTCCCTCTGTGCGGCTGCAGCTCACCCTGGCCGACCCCGCGCCCGCAGGCGGGCGCGACGACGTGATCCTGGAGGCCGACCCCGAGACCCCCGTCGACGACGTCGTCGCCGAGCTCGGCCGCATCCGCCCCGGCCGCATGTGGGTGGACGGAACCCGCGTCGAGGGCGCCGGCCGGGTGGGCGACAGCGTGCTGCGGGACGGAACCGTGGTCACCGTGGTGCCCCCGACGCGCCACGATGACCTGCTCCCCCCGCCGACCGTGCCCTCCGGCCACGCCGCCGGCGTGCATTCCGATGGCCCGGGCCGCGGCGCTCGGCGAGGGGACGCGGCGCTGGAAGTAGCGGTGACGGGCGGCCCGGCGGCGGGGCGGACCTTTCCCATCACCGGTCCCGAGATGGTCGTCGGTCGGGACGCGTCGGCGCACGTGCGCCTGGAGGACGCCGCCAGCTCCCGCCGCCATGCCGTGCTGCGGGCGACCGCCTCGGCCGGGCCCGGTCCGGTGGGCTGGCTGATCGAGGATCTGGGGTCGGTCAACGGCACGTGGGTCGACGGGGCTCGCATCGACGGTCCCGCCCCGGTGGGGCCGGGCACGGTGATCGAGGTCGGCTCGTCGGTCCTCGAGGTCCGCCCGCCGGTCCCGGCGGACGCCGACGTGCACCCGGGCGACGACGCCACCTTGGCATTCAACCGGCCGCCCCGTCTCGGTCGGAGTCGCCAGAACGTCAAGGTGTCCCCGCCGCCGCCACCCTCCGACACCGAGCCCATGCCGTTCCCGTGGATCGGGGCCCTGGCCCCGCTGGCCATGGGCGCCGTCCTCTACGCGGTGACCAAGAGCGTGGAGACGCTGCTGTTCATCGGCCTCAGCCCCATCTACATCCTGTCGAGCACGCTCACCAACCGGCGTCAGGGCCGGCGCCGGGGCCAGCGCGACATCGGCACCTGGCGCGAGCGCATGGCCCAGGCCCGCAAGCGCATCGACGATGCCGTCGCCGAGGAGGTCGACGACGAGCGCCGGCGATGGTCGGACCCGGCCGTGGTGGCCGAGACCGTCGCCGCTCCCGGCCGGCGCATCTGGGAGCGGCGGGAGTACGACCTCGACGCCCTGGTCCTGCGCGTCGGGGTGGCCGACCGCCCCGCCCAGGTGACGGTCGACGAACGCGACGCCTACGGGCCGTCCGCCCCCGCCCACCACGGCCGGCGGCGGCCGCGGGGGCCGCGTGCCGAGCTGCTCACCGAGCCGCCGCTGCTCGTGCCCACGCTGCACGCCATGCCGGTGCCGGTCAGCCTCAAGGCGGCGGGCGTGCTGGGCGTGGCCGGACCGCCGGGGCGGGTGCGGGCGGTGGCCCGGTGGCTGGTCGGCCAGCTGGCGGTGTGGCACACGCCGCGCGCCGTGCAGGTGGTGGTGCTGAGCAGCGCCGACGCCGAGGCCGACTGGTCGTGGCTGCGGTGGCTGCCTCACGCCCGCCTCGACGTCCCCGGGGCGCCGGTGGGCCAGATCGGCAACGACCCCAGCAGCCGCGACGAACGCATCAAGGAGCTGCTCAAGCTGCTCGAGCAGCGCACGGAGCAGACGGCCGAGCGCCAACGGGGCGCGGGTGACACGTGGGTTCCGGCCGTGGTGGTGGTCCTGGACGGGGTGCGGGCGCTGCGGGCGCTTCCCGGCGTCCCCCGGCTGCTGCGCGAGGGGCCCCGCCACGGCATCTACGCCATCGGTTTGGACGACGACGCCGCCCGCCTGGCCGAGGAGGGCCGGGCCGAGGTGGTGATCAACCCTGACGGCCTGCTCGCCACCGTGGGCATCGACGGTCAGGCGCCGGTCGAAGCGGTGCTGCTCGACCAGGTCGATGCGGCGTGGGCCGAGGGCGTGGCGCGCGGCCTGGCGCCGCTGCGCGACGCCGGCGGCGAGGAGGGCGGGGCCACCATCCCCGCCGCGGTGCGCTTCACCGATCTGCTCGGCGTGGACCTCGACAGCCCCGAGGACGTCACCGCCCGGTGGTCGGCCAGCGGGCGCACCACCTCCGCGGTCGTCGGGGTGTCCATCGACGGCCCGTTCGCCCTCGACCTGCGCCGCGACGGGCCCCACGCCCTGGTGGCGGGGACGACCGGGTCGGGCAAGAGCGAGTTCCTGCAGACGCTGGTGGCCAGCCTGGCGGTGGCCAACCGTCCCGACGCCATCAACTTCGTCCTGGTGGACTACAAGGGGGCCAGCGCCTTCGCCGACTGCGCCGATCTGCCCCACACCGTGGGCATGGTGACCAACCTCGACGGAGGCGAGACCCAGCGGGCGCTGGCTTCCCTCGACGCCGAGCTGCGCCGCCGGGAGCGGGAGCTGCAGGTCCTGCGCGCCCCTGACATCGACGTGGCGTGGGAGCGCGACCCGCCAGCGGCGGCCGCCGCCGGCCTGGCCCGCCTGGTGCTGGTCATCGACGAGTTCGCCGAGCTGGTCCACGAGCTGCCTGACTTCGTGACCGGGCTGATTCGCATCGCCCGGCTGGGACGGTCCCTCGGGGTGCATCTCATCCTGGCCACCCAACGACCGACGGGCGTGGTGTCGGGCGAGATGCGGGCCAACACCGGGTTGCGGGTCGGCCTGCGGATGGAGGACGCGGCCGACAGCACCGAGGTGCTCGAGTCGCCCCACGCCGCGGGTATCTCGCGCTCGACTCCCGGCCGGGCGTTCGCCCGCACGGGCGGCGGCGCGTCCGTGGTCCAGTTCCAGTCGGCGCGGGTGGCGGGCCGGCGCAAGGGGACGAGCGAGGGCCTGCCTCCGCCCCGCGCCCAGGTCATCGGCTGGGCCCGGCTGGGTTACCCGACCGGGATCGTCGCCGCCCGCGACGAGGTCCGCAGCCACGCCACCGACCTGCACGCCCTGGTGGCGGTGGTCAACCAGGCGGCGACCGGACTGGGCCTGCCCCCGGGCCGCAGCCCGTGGCTGGCGCCGTTGCCGACGCTGCTGGACACGTCGACCCTGGTAGCCGGGGATGAAGAGGGGAAAGGCCCGGCCCTTCCTGCCGTGGCCTTCGGGGTGGAGGACGCCCCGGCGAACCAGGCGCAGGTCCCGGCCCGCTTCGACCTGGTCAACGGCAGTCACCTGGTGGTGGCCGGCTCGGCCCGCTCCGGGCGCTCGACGCTGCTGCGCACGCTCGCCGGTCAGCTGGCGGCGACGATCTCGCCCGCGGACGTGCACGTCTACGGGCTGGACTTCGGCAACGGGGCGCTGCTCCCGCTGGCCGCCCTCCCCCACTGCGGGGCGGTGGTGGCCCGCTCGGAGGCCGAGCGGGTGGAGCGTCTGCTGGCCCGGCTCATCGACGAGCTGGTCCGTCGCCAGGAGCTCCTGGCCCGCGGCGGCTTCGCCGACGCCGGCGAACAGCGGGCGGCGGTGGCGGCCGACGACCGCCTGCCGTACCTGGTCGTGTTCCTCGACCGCTGGGAAGGCTTCGCCTCGGCCTACCCGGTCGAGTCCGGCAGCACCCTGCCCGCCGACCTCACCCGCCTGGCGCGGGAAGGCCCGGCGGCGGGGGTCCGCCTGGTGGTCAGCGGCGACCGTTCGCTGCTCACCGACCGGATCACCGCCCACATCGAGGACCGGCTGGTGCTGCGGCTCAACGACCGGGACGACTACCGCCAGGCCGGTCTCAACCCCAGGCATTTGCGCGCCGAGATCGGCCCCGGCCGGGCGTTCCGTGCCGGCGAGGGCACCGAGGTGCAGGTCGCGGTGCTCGCCTCGCCCACCGCCGACGGGGTCGGGCCCGATCCGGGCGGTCCGGCCCAGGCGGCCGCGCTGCGGGCGGTGGCGGCCGGCGCCGAGCAGCGGTGGCCGGGCCCGCACGCCAACCGGCCCATCCGGGTCGACGTCATGCCCGCCGAGATCGAGCTCGGAGCCGTGGCCGGGATGGTGCGCGGGGGCCGTTCCCAGCTGCCGGCCGAGGCGCGGGGATCGGCATCGGGGATGTGGGCCCTGCTCGGCGTGGGCGGCGACGAGCTCGACGCCCTGGGCGTCGACCTGGTCGCCACTCCCGGCTTCGTGGTGGCCGGCCCGCCGCGCACGGGGCGGAGCACGACGCTGCGCACCATGGCGGTTTCGCTGCTGGCCGGCGGCACCGAGGTGATCGCCGTCTGCCCGCGCCCGTCGCCGCTGGGCGACCTGGCCGGCGCTCCCGGCGTGCTGGCCACGCTGTCCGACCTGGCCGACGCGGCCGGGTTCGCCGACGCCGCCGGGCGCGCCGGCGGCCGTCTCGCCGTGCTCGTCGACGACGCCGACGTGGTGGCCCGCAGCAACCTGGACACCGCCATCCGACGACCTGCTGCGCGCCTCCACGGCGCCGGTCGGGGTGGTGGTCGCCGGTCCCATCGAGGAGTTGAAGAACGAGCTGCGCGGCCTGGTCGTCGAGGCTCGCCGCAGCCGGGCGGGGATCCTGTTCAGCCCCTCCTCCAGCTTCGACGGCGACCTCGTCGGCACCCGGCTGCCCCGGGGGATGACCGGTCGCATGCCTGCCGGCCGGGGGGTGCTGACGACCGGCGGTGAGCCCGCCATGGTCCAGGTGGCCCTGCCCGGCGCGGTCCGGGAATCCGCCGAGCCTGCATGGTGATGCCCGCGCCGGCGTGCGGGTCAGGCAGGAAGGGCGGTGACGAACCCGGCGTGTCGGGCCTGCTCCGTCGCGGCGACCCGCCAACCGGCGGCGGCCAGGAGGGCGGCGGCCTCGGCGGCGGTGAGCACGGTGCCGGCGGGTTCGCCGACCGCCGCCACCCTCGCCTGAAAGCTGGCCCGGCGGGCGGCCAACCCCGGTGCGTCGGACGAGACGGAGAAGGTGATGACCAACCGGCTCCCCCGCGGCTACGGCCCGCAGGGCCCGCAGCAGCGAGGCGAGCACCGGCTCGTCCAGGTAGACGGCGATCCCCTCGCACAGCAGCAGCGAGGGAACACCCGGGTCGAGCCCGGCGCCGATCAGTCCCGGGCCGACCTCGTCGGTGCCGAAGTCGACGGGAACGAAACTGATCCGGCCGGTGGCCAGGCCGAGACGGTCGAGACGCGCCCGCTTGTCGCGCTGGGTGTCGGGATGGTCGACCTCGAACCACCGCACCCCCGGCTTGGCGTAACGCAGGGCCCGGCCGTCGTAGCCCGCGGCGGCCACCACCACCTGGGTGACCCCACCGTCGATCGCCGCGGTCACCTCCCGGTCGAAGAACGCGGTGCGGGCGGCCAGATAGCGGACCATGGGCCCGTCCGCCCGCACCCCCACGCCGGCGGCGACGTCGGCGGCCAACCGGTCCTCGGCGGCCGGATCACCGTAGGGGGTCGCCACCCGGTCGAAGCCCAGCCGGTGGGCGGCCACCCGCTGGGCGGTGACCGACGGCTCGCCCGTCTTCATGGCTGGACTCAGACCCGGGCCATGTTCACGAAGCGGGTGACGTGGTCGAGGAAGGCGAGCGACGTCGATCCCGTGGGCCCGTTGCGGTGCTTGGCCACGATGATCTCCGCCGTGCCCTTCTCCGCCGACTCCCGATTATAGATCTCATCACGATATATAAACATGACGACGTCAGAGTCCTGCTCGAGCGAGCCACTCTCGCGCAGGTCGGCGAGCATGGGTCGTTTGTCGGCGCGCATCTCCAGGTTGCGCGACAGCTGGGACAGGGCGACGACGGGGACTTCCAGCTCGCGGGCCAGGATCTTGAGGCCCCGGCTGATCTCGGAGATCTCGACCTGGCGGTTTTCTGCCGCCTGGCGCCCCGACATGAGCTGCAGGTAGTCGACGATGATGAGGCCCAGCCCGCCCTGGGCGCTCTTCAACCGTCGGGCCTTGCCGCGGATGTCCATCACCGTCAGGTTGGGGTTGTCGTCGATGAACAGCGGGGCCTCGCCCAGGCGGCCGATGGCGTGGCTGATCTTGCTCCAGTCGGTCTCCAGCAGCCGGCCGGTGCGCACCCGCGTCGAGTCGACGCGCGCCTCGGCGCACAGCAACCTCTGGGTGAGCTCGGAGTGGCTCATCTCCAGCGAGAAGAACAGGACGGGCTGCTGCGCCTCCATCGCCGCGTGGGCGGCGATCCCCAGTGCGAACGAGGTGTTGTGCGTGGGGATCATCGACTCGCCGGCGAGGTAGAGATGGCTCGGTGCGTCCACGGTCAGGCAGCGGACGGGGACCGAATCGACCGGCACGATGGCCTTGATGGCGCGCCGGGTCATCTTTCCGAAGCGCCGATGGCTCCGGGTCGCCTCGAGCCTGGCCGCTTTGCGAGACAGCCTGAAGACAGGGTCGAGCGGTGTCCACGCGAATCGCCAGGCGCCGGCCGGGCGCCCGTCGGGCAGCACGACCCTCCGGTGGCGGATCGAGCCCGGCTTGTGGCCCAGCGAGCAGACGAGCTCGCGAACCTCGGCGAGCAGGCCTCGGTTGGCCAGGCACAGCTCGACGGTCCCGTTGCCGTTGGTCACACCCCCGTCGGTGTCCATCACGCCCTGCAGCAGAGCGAGGCGCTGCTTGAACGACCCTCGAAGGTAGGGCCGCGGAAGGTGCTTGGTGGCTGGCTCCTGGTCTCCTCCCAGCCAGCAGCCGAGGACGTAGGGATCGACGGGGAGCGGCTGCTCAGGGAGGTCGAGGCCCGAGGTCAACGGGAGATACCAGTTGGGCCGATCGCCCCTCCCCGCCCGCACGCCCTCGTCGAGCATCTGTTGGGTGGTCACCACCCGCGGCTGCTTCCAGCGGGCGCGCTGGTCACGGGCCAGGGCGGGATGGTCCGGCGCCCCGCCACGGAGGCGACGGTGACGCTCCCGGGCCCCCTTCCACGCCGGCAGGTCGTACGCCAACCACTGGTGGTCGGCGTCGGCCACCAGCTCGGACCCGTCGTCGAACTCGACGCGGTAGCAGCGGCGCTGACGCTGGACGGGCGAGACGTAGGTGACCGGGCACGGTTGGCCGTGCTCATCGAAGAGACGGTCGCCGACGTCGACCGCGCCCATGGTGGTCCAACCGGTCGGCGTCGGGATAGGCGTGTCCAGGCTGAGCGCCTTCCCCATGGCCGGCCTGGCCCCCACGATGACCAGGGAGGACTTCTGCAGGCCCGACAGGCGCTCGTCGAGGTCGGTGTAGCCGGTCGGGACGCCGGTGATGGACTCCCCCCGGCCGTAGAGCGCCTCGATGCGGTCGAGGCTGTCGCCCAGCAGGTCCCGGAGCGGCCTCATGGTCTCGGTGACCCGGCGGTCGGCCACCTCGAACACCATGGACTCGGCCCGGTCCAGGGTGGACTCGACGTCGTCGGGGACGGCGTAGCCCATCTCCGCCATCTCCGCGGCCACGCCGATCAGCCGTCGCAGCAGGGCGTGCTCCTCGACGATGCGGGCGTAGTGGGAGGCGTTCGCCGTCGACGGGGTACCCGCCTGGAGGGCGATGAGGGTGGGCATGCCGCCGATGGCGTCGAACAGCTCGGCCCGGCGCAGCTCGTCGGCGACGGTCACCGGGTCGGCCGGCTCCCCCTGGGCGTAGAGCGATTTGACGGCGTCGAACACGTGGCCGTGCGCCGGCTTGTAGAAGTGCTCGGCCTCGCAGATCTCCACTGCGGCGGCGATGGCATCGCGCGACAGGAGCATGGCGCCGAGCACCGACTCCTCGGCTTGCAGGTTGTGCGGCGGGACCCTCGTCGCGTCCGGGCGGGCGCGTCTGGGGGCGTCGGCGAGCGTTTGAACCATCCGGACGCTCACCATGGTCGCCTGGGGCTGTGGAGTTGCCAGTGGGCAGACGAGGAATGTGTGGTGGATATCGGCCGCCGGGCTGGGGACGGGAAGGGCCGTTGTCCACATGGCTGCCCAGCATGCCCGGCGGGTGGGACCGTAACCGGGGATGGGGCCGGGACGCGCCGCCCCGCCGCCACGACCCGAAGGCCGGGCGGCGGGAGAGCCGGGCGTGGTGGTCAGCCCTGGGCGACGTCGACGGTGATGCGGAACTCCACGTCGCTGTGGAGCTTCACCGGCACCTCGTGCGTCCCGAGCGTCTTGATGGGCTCGTCGAGGTGCAGGCGGCGCCGGTCGAGCTCGACGCCGCTCTGCTCGGCCACGGCGGCGACGATGTCGGCCGCGGTGATGGAGCCGAACAGCTTCGACTCGCGCCCGGCGCGCGCCGACACGTGGATGACCATGGGCACCAGGGTGCGGGCGACGGTCTCGGCCGCTTCCCGGTCCTGGGCGTCGCGCAGGTCCCGGGCCCGGCGCATGGCGTTGGCCTGGCTGGCCACCCCGGACGTGGACTTGATGGCGTAGCCCTTGGGCAGGAGGTAGTTGCGGGCGTAGCCGTCGGCCACGTCGCAGATGTCGCCCCGTTTGCCCAGGTTGTCCAGGTCGGTGCGCAGCACGACCTGCATCACGGCGCCACCTCCGCCTCCGCCTCGGTGGCCTCCTCGACGTCCTCGACATCCTCGACATCCTCGACGCCTTCGAGGTCCTCGCCGCTGCCGTCGAGCCCGACGGCCGCGTCATCGGTGTCGACGGGCACCGCCTCCTGCCTGGGCTCGCGGTCCGAGGGCCGGGGGCCGCCGCGCGAGGAACCCCGCCCGGGCCCGCGCTCGCTGACGGTCCGTCGGGCGTAGGGGAGCAACGCCAGCTCCCGAGCCGTCTTGATGGCGATGGCGACGTCCCGCTGGTGCTGGGCGCAGTTGCCCGTCACCCGCCGGGCCCGGATCTTGCCCCGGTCGCTCATGAACCGGTGCAGGAGGTTGACGTCCTTGTAGTCCACCCACTCGGCGTGCTCCTTGCAGAACACGCACACCTTCTTCCTGCCGCGCGGCCGGGTGTCCTTGGTTGCCCGCTTGCCGCGGTCGCGGTCGTTGTTGCGGGCCATGGCTAGAAGGGCTCCTCGTCGTGCGTGCCGCCGCCGGAATGGCTGGGCTGGGGTTCGTCGTTGCCTCTCGGCGCCGGGTCGTTGGCCACGCTGCGGTAGCCGCCGTCGCCTCCTCCGCCATCGGGGCTGCGCCGCTCGTTCTTGGTGATGGCGACGGTGGCCCAGCGCAGGCTGGGGGCGATCTCGTCGGCGGTGATCTCGATCTTCGAGCGGCGCTCGCCCTCGTTGTTTTCCCAGCTGCGCTGGTCCAGGCGCCCGCTGACCACCACACGGGATCCCCGGCTCAGCGACTGGGCGACGTTCTCGGCCATCTGCGCCCAGCAGACGACGTCGAAGAAGGACGTCGCCTCCTCCCATTCGTTGGTCTGGCGGTTCTGCCAGCGCCGGTTGACGGCCACGCCGAAACTGGCCGTCGCCTGGCCGCTGGCGGTGAACCGGAGTTCGGGATCCCGGGTGAGGTTTCCGACGATGGTGACGTTGTTTCCGTTGGCCATGGCTAGCTCACGCTCCGTTCGCGTCGGCGACCGCCGGTGCGCCGTCGGGGGCGGCCGGCCGTCGCGCTCGTCCGGCGACCTTGTCGGGCAGCCGGATCACTTTGTGGCGGACCACTTCGTCCGCGAGGTTGAGCATCCGGTCGAGCTCGGCCATGACGCCGGGCTCGGCATTCGCTTCGAGCAACGCGTAGTACCCCTCGCTGCGGTGGTGCACCTCGTAGGCGAACCGGCGCTTGCCCCAACGCTCCACCTTGCCGGGGGTGCCTCCCCGGGCGGCTGATCAGCTCGGTCGCCCGATCCAGTGTCGTCCGGATGACGTCGTCCTCCAGACCGGCATCGAGGATGATCATGACTTCGTAGGGCCGCACTGCGGCTCACCACCTCCCTCTGGTCCCGGCGCCAGCGCTCGGGGCCCCGGACGGTCCGGAGCAGGGGTTCGATTGCACCCGACATGGTAGCCCAGGTCGCGGCGCTGCTCTGCGGTGCTCATCCCCGCCAGGGTCGCGCCGGGGTGGGACCGTTACCGGCGAGGGCCGACGACGCCGCCGGCCTCGGTAGGCTCGCCGGCGTGGACCGCGCCACCGCCCGCCGCGTGCTCGGCCTGGCGCCCGGCGCCAGCCGCAGCGAGATCGACGCCGCCTTCCGGGCCCAGGTCCGCCACGCCCACCCGGACCGGGGGGGCGACGCCGCCGCCTTTCGCCGCCTGGTCGACGCCCAGGAAACCCTGCGCCGTCCGCCCGGCCGAGGCGGCGCCCCGGTGTTGATCGTCCCCAGCGCCACACTCGTGCGGGAGATCGTCAACGGTTTGCTGCGGTACCTCGAGCAGCGCGCTCGACCCCGTCGGGTCGAGTAGCGCCGCCCGGGCCCGGCGTCTCACCGGTCCTTGATCTTGTCCTTCAGGCGGTCGGCGGCGTCGTCGACCTTGCCGGTGACCTTGTCGACGGCCTCGCCCGCCTTGCCCTTGGCCTGGTCCGACTTGCCCTCCTTCTTGAGGTCGTCCTTGTCGGTCAGGGCGCCGGCCGCCTCTTTGGCCCGGCCTTTGGCTTCGTCGCTGCTTGACATCGGTGGCTGTCTCCTCGGTTGTTTTGGGTAACCAGAGAAGTGTTCCCCTCCACCGACGCGGTAAACCGGCGCTGGCGTCAGCCGGAGCCCACCCGCCGCAGGCCGCCGACCGCAGTCGTCATGTGGCGGGTGACGTCCTCGGGGCAGTGGTAGCTCTCGGCGTCGGACGGGAAAGCGTCCGTTGCGTACGTCACCCACCCACGCCTCCAGCGCGGCGGTGGCGTCGGCCTTGAGCGTGGCGTAGCGGCGCACGAACTTGGGTGCGATCCGGTCGTCGAAGCCCAGGACGTCGTGGAACACCAGGACCTGGCCGTCGCAGTGCGGCCCCGCCCCGATACCGATGGTCGGCACGGGGATCGTCTCGGTGACGACCCGGGCCACGGACTCGGGGACTCCCTCGAGGACGACGGCGAAGCACCCGGCCTCGGCCAGGGCCACGGCATCGGCGAGCAGGTCGGCCGCGTCCTGGGCCTGGCGGGCCTGGACCCGGTAGCCGCCCATGGCGTGGACCGACTGGGGCGTCAGTCCCAGGTGGCCCATGACCGGGATCTCGGTGTCCACCAGCGCGTCGATGACGGGAAGTCGTTTGCGGCCGCCCTCGAGCTTGACCGCGGCGGCGCCGGCGCGAATCAGGCGGGCGGCGTTGCGGACGGCGTCAACCGGTCCGGTGTGGTAGCTGAGCCAGGGCAGGTCGGCGACGACCATGGCGGACGGGCCGCCGCGGTGGACGGCGGCGACGTGGTGGGCCATGTCGTCCACGGTGACCTGGAGGGTGTCCTCGTATCCCAACACGGTGTTGGCCACCGAGTCGCCGACGAGGATCAGGTCCACTCCCGCCGCGCTGGCGATACGGGCGCCGGGGGCGTCGTACGCGGTGACCATCACCAACGTCTCCCCCCGTTGCTTGCGGGCGCGCAGGGCGGGCGCAGTCATTTCCAGGACGGCCCCACTTCCAGCCATGATCGGCACCTCCTCCCGTCCAGCGCCACTCGGCTGCCGGCGGTGGGCCCAGGCTACCCGCTCGACGCCGTCCCGGACACCGTGCCCGTGGGGGAGGAGGACGGCGGGGATCCCGACGGCGTCGTGGTCGTCGTGGTCCCGTTGGCCGGCGTGGTCGTGGTCGTGGCCGTCGCCGGCCCCGTGCCCTGCGGGAAGGTCACGCCCGGCTCGTTGGCGGTGGTGAGGTTGAGTGGCGTGCCCTTCAGCGAACCGGGCGAGGGGAATCCCTGGCCGCCCACGTCGGGCTCCGCCTTGACCGCGTTGATCATGTAGGTGCGGAACATCTGGGCCGGCAGATCGCCGCCCTGGTAGCTGGCCTGGCCGCGGAAGCCGTTGAGTGAGCGACTGCTTCCGGGGTAGCCCATCCACACCGCGGTGGTCAGCTTGGGCGTGTAGCCGATGAACCACGCATCGGTCGCCTGGTCGGTCGTCCCCGTCTTCCCGGCGACGGGCACGTTCGGTGCCGCCTTGCTGCCCGTGCCCTGGAGGACGACCTGCTGGAGGGTGTAGGTCACCACAGCGTTCTGCGCGGGAGTCAGCACCTCGTGCGGCGGAGCAACCGGCCAGGCGACGGGGGCGCCGTTGGCGTCGGTCACCTTGGCGATGAGGGTCGGGGAGTAGTGCACGCCGTTGGCGGCGAAGGTGGAGTACCCGCTGGCCATCTCCAGCGGTGAGACGTCGGCCGTCCCCAGGACCAGCGACGGGTAGGGGCCGATCTCGCTCGGGTCGATGCCCATGCTCTCGGCGCTCTGCACCAGCGCGGCGGGGCCGATCTTCTCGACCAACTGCGCAAAGCACGTGTTGATGGAGTCGGCGGTTGCCTGGATGACGGAGACGTTTCCCCCCGGCGCCTCGCCCTCGAAGTTCTTGACGTCCCAATTCGTGCCGTTGGCGTTGCCGTGGGCCACGAGGACCTCTTGGGGAGCGGGGACCGGCGACTCCACCGAGTACCCCTCTTTCACCAACTGTGCCAACAGGAAACCCTTGAAAGTGGAGCCCGCCTGCCGCCCGCTTCCCCCTCCTGCGGTCCCCAGGGCCAGGTTGACCTGGGACGCGTTGTAATCCTGGCCGCCGACCATGGCGCGGACGTTGCCCTGGTCGTCGACCGACACCAGCGCCCCGGCGGGATCGCCCGCCGCCGGGTTGAGGGCGTTCTGCCCCTGGTAGACCGTGGAATAGGCCTGCGCCTGCAGCGCCGGGTCCAGGGTCGTCGTCACGCGCAGCCCGCCGCCGTACACCTTCGCCGCGCCGTACCTGGCGATCAACTCCTCGCGCACCGCTTCGATGAAGTACTTGTCGCCCTCGGACGCGTTCATCACCACGCCGGCCCCCGAGTTGGGGTTCATGTTGGTGTACGAGGGAATGGGCTTGGCCTCGACCGCCTGCGCCTGGGCCTGGGTGATCTTGTGGTCGCGCACCATGCCGGCCAGCACCGTGGCCTGGCGCTTCTGGGCGGTCGGCAGGGAGGAGGCGGGGTCGTTGGCTTCCGGGTCTCGGATGAGGCCGGCGAGCAGCGACGCTTCCGCCAGGTTGAGCTGGCCGACGTCCTTGCTGAAGTAGGTCTGCGACGCGGCCTCGACCCCGTACGCCCCCCGCCCGAGGTAGATCGTGTTCAGGTAGTCCTGCAGGATCTCCGTCTTGGAGTACTTGCGCTGCACCTTCTCGGCCAGCACCGCCTCTCTCAGCTTGCGCAGCAGGCTGCGCTGACCCGTGGTGTAGGTCTGCTTGACGTACTGCTGGGTGATGGTCGACCCGCCCTGGAGGCTGCCTCCCTGAATGTCGTTCAGCAGGGCGCGGGCGATGCTGAGCGGGTCGAGCGCGCCCTCGGTGAAGAAGTGACGGTCCTCGGTGGAGACGATGGCGTCGATCAGAACCTGCGGCACCTGCTTCAAGGGGACGTTGATGCGGTTCTCACTGGCCGAGAACGAGGCCAGGATGTTGCCCTTGGCGTCATAGACGAAGCTGGTCTGCGACAACGCCGGCGCCTTGGGCAGCGGCAGCTCGGCGACGTAGTAGACGCTGGCGGCGATCAGGGTGAAGAGGAGAAAGCCGACGACGAACAGCGGGCGGCGGATCCGCCACCAACGGGGCCGACCCCGCCGGCCGTTCGGCTGCCCCCGGCCTCCGGCCAGGCGGGCGGCGTCCGGAGCCGCCGCCCGAGCGCCGCGGCGGGCGGCCACCGGCACCGGGCGGGGCCAGGCGGGCGCGGGGGCGTCGCGCTCGGTGCTTCTGTGCGGGCGACGCGGTGGCCGCCGGTCGATGGATCGCAGGCCTGCTCCGGGTGCGGCGCCGGTCCGAGTGCGCTCCGTCGACAGGCCCGGCAGGAGAGGTTCGGGGTGTCGGGCGGACGGCGCGTCGATCGAGGGTCGGGAGCCATCGGGGTGGCTGGAGCCTAGCGGCGGGCCGGGGCGCGAACGGCGCGCGGACGGCGCGCCAAGCAATGGGCTCGACACGGGTCTCGACAATGGGCCCGACAAGGGGCTCGACGCCGAACCGGTCAGTTCCGCAGGCGCTTGTCCGGGGTGCTCGGCGCAGCTGCGGGCGCCGATGGCGAACGTCTGGGCCAGATGGTTCCACGAGCACGTGGGGCACACCTCGACCACGTAACAGGCCAGATCCCGCGTCGAGCGGGACAGTCTGGCCAGCTCGCGACGGGACGTGATGCACTTGCCGCTGGGCGGCAGCCGGCTGCCGAAGACGTAGGACACCAACCGGAGCTTGTCCCCCTCGCAGATCGGGCAGTCCTCCCGCGAGGGCTCACCGACGTTGATGGCCGCCCGGAGCAGTTCGGGATGGGCGTCGCAGACCTCGGGGCGAGAGAGCCGGCCCTTGCGGAAATCGTTGATGATGGCGTTGCGGGCCAAGCGGTAGTCGATGTGACCGACCACGTGGCCGTCGCCGGGCGCCCCCCGCATGGTCTCGGGCTGGAAGCTCATCAGTGGCGAACCCTACCCGGAAGGCCGCCGAAGCGTCCCCGGCCGTCTCGGCGCGCCGTCCGTGAGCGATCGCGTGGCCGCCTTCGGGGGCGGCCGCCTTCGGGGGGTGGCCGCCTTCGGGGGTGGCCGCCTTCGGGGGTGGCCGCCTTCCGGGTGCAGAAAATCCACACGCGGAACGTTCCGAGGGCAGTTTGGACACCCAGGCTCGGTGTTTGTACACGCGGAGCCTTCCGAGGGTGGATTTTCTGCACCCGGAAGCGCCCGGGAGGCCGACCGCCGACCGACCGCGGCCGCCACCGCTGAATCCTCGATATATCGAGCTGATATATCGAAACGACGTAACGATGTGCTACAGTGACGTCCATGGCCAAGTCGGGACCCGAGCGCAGCGCGGTGCTGGAGCTGGCGATCCTGGGCCTGCTCAAGGAGCAGGAACTGCACGGCTACGAGCTCAAGAAGCGGCTCTCGGACACGCTCGGCTTCGCCAGCGGGGTGTCCTTCGGGTCCTTGTACCCGGCCCTCGCTCGCCTGGAGGCGGCCGGCGCGGTCAAGGCGGTGGAGTCGGCGCCGCGCCGCGGCGGCGCCATCCCCCAGACCGGGTCGCTCGGCGGCGAGCTGGCCGCCTTCCGCGCCCGGGCGTCGGCGGGACGGGGCAGCCGGGGCAAGAAGGTGTACGGCATCACCAGCGAGGGCCAGGCGCGCTTCGACGCCCTCCTGGCCGCCGACGCCCACCCCGGTGACGATGACCGGCTGTTCACCCTGCGCATGCTGTTCGGCCGCTACCTGACCAGCGAGGTGCGCATCGGGCTGCTCGAGCGCCGGCGTCTCCAACTGGTCGATCGCCTGGCGCGCCTCGGCCAGCGTCAGGGCGCCCGGGATGGCGGCGACACCTTTGCCAGCAGCCTGATCGAGCATGACTGCGCCACCGTGGCGCAGGACATCTCCTGGCTCGAGCGCCTCATCTCCGCCGAGCGGGTGGCCCGCTCGGGACGACAAGCCGCCGGGACGGGTTCCGCCGGGACGGGTTCCACCGGAACCGGCGGCGGCGAGCAGGACGGTGGCGGCGAGCCCGCCCCGACCCCAAGCGGTGGGACATCCGGTCCCATCCACCATGGGGCGACCAGCGCCCCCATGCACTCCACGGAGGTCCCCCAGTCATGAGCACCCCGATCCGCGTCGCCATCGCCGGCGTCGGCAACTGCGCCAGCTCGTTGCTCCAAGGGCTCGAGTACTACCGTGACGCCGACCCCGAGGAGGCCGTCCCCGGGCTGATGCACGTCGAGCTGGGCGGCTACCACGTGCGCGATGTGAGCGTCGTGGCCGCCTTCGACGTGGACGCCGCCAAGGTGGGCCTGGACGTGGGCAAGGCCATCTTCGCCGGTCAGAACAACACCATCCGCTTTGCTTCCGTCGGCGACCTCGGGGTCACCGTGCAGCGGGGTCCGACCTACGACGGCCTGGGCAAGTACTACCGCCAGACCATCGAGGAGTCGTTGTTCGAGCCCGTCGACGTGGCCGAGGCCCTGCGCGCGGCGCGGGCGGACGTGTTGGTCTCCTACCTGCCCGTGGGTTCGGAGGAGGCCCAGAAGCACTACGCCGCCGCCTGCCTGGAGGCCAAGGTGGCGTTCGTCAATGCCATCCCCGTGTTCATCGCCTCGGACCCGGAGTGGGCCAAGCGATTCACCGAGGCCGGCGTGCCCATCGTCGGCGACGACATCAAGAGCCAGGTCGGGGCCACGATCGTCCATCGCATCCTCGCCCGGCTGTTCGAGGATCGCGGGCTGGTGCTGGACCGGACCTACCAGCTGAACGTGGGCGGCAACATGGACTTCAAGAACATGCTCGAGAGGGAACGCCTGGAGTCGAAGAAGATCTCCAAGACGCAGTCGGTGACCAGCCAGATCGACAACGGCATCGGGACCGACGACGTCCACATCGGACCCTCGGACCACGTGGCCTGGCTCGACGACCGCAAGTGGGCGTACATCCGCCTCGAAGGCCGCAACTTCGGCGACGTCCCGCTCAACATCGAGCTGAAGCTCGAGGTGTGGGACTCCCCCAACTCGGCCGGCGTGATCATCGACGCCCTGCGCTGCGCCAAGCTGGCCAAGGACCGCGGTCTCGGTGGCCCCCTGCTCGGGCCCTCGGCCTACTTCATGAAGTCGCCGCCGGTGCAGTACCACGACGACGAGGCGCACCAGCTGGTCGAGGACTTCGCCGCCGGGCGCAGCTAGGCACGGGTGCCGACCGACAACGCCGCGGCGTGGGATCGCTACGCGGCCATCTACCAGGCCGGGGCGCAGCTACCCACCTCGACGGCCCACTACGGCCCGGACATCCCCACCGAAGCCGAGCTGCACCTGTTGGGTGACGTGAAGGGCAAACGCGTGCTCGAGTTGGGCTGCGGCGGCGCCCAGTGCTCCATCGCCTTCGCCAAGGCGGGCGCCACCGCCATCGGGGTGGACTTCTCAGCCGAGCAGCTGGCCTTTGCCCGCCGGCTCTGCGAGCGCGAGGAGGCCCGGCTCGAGCTGCGCCAGGGGGACCTGGCCGATCTCGCCTTCTTGCGGGCGGACTCGATCGACCTGGTCTTCTCCGCGTACACGTTCGGCTACGTCGAGGACCTCGACCGGGTGTTCCGCCAGGTCCATCGCGTCCTGCGGCTGGGCGCCCCGCTCGTCTTCAGCCTTCCCCACCCGGCATACGACATGATCGATGACGACGCCGACCCTCCCCTTCTCGTGCGCCGTTCGTACTTCGACCGCCGCCCCATCGACTACGAGTGGGCAGGGATCGGCTTCACCGACTATCGCCACACCTTCGCCGACCTGTACATGAGCCTGGTGCGCGCCAGCTACCGCGTCGACCTGGTGCTCGAGCCCGAGCCGCTGCCCACCGGACCGCGCAGCCAGTTCTGGCGGGACACGTTCACCATGGTTCCCCGCACCCTGATCATCCGGGCGCGCAAGGAAGGCAATTAGAGGGGATCAGCCCGCGAAGCCGGCCTCGCCGGCGCCACCCCGACCGCGCCACCCCCGACCGCCGGGCCCACCACTCGTCGAGGCGACGACGGGCTTCTTCAGGTCCGAGGGGCCCCTCGTCCAGGCGGAGCTCGAGCAGATAGGCCAGCGCCTCACCCACCACGGGGCCGGGGCGCACACCGAGGGCATCCATGACCTGGCGGCCGTCCAGGTCGGGGCGGATGGCTGCCAGCTGCTCACGTGACTGGAGGTCGGCGATGCGGGCCTCCAGCTCGTCCATGCGCCGGGCCAGGGCGCGGGCCTTGGCCGCGTTGCGCGTGGTGCAGTCGCAGCGGGTGAGCTCGTTGAGGAGATCGAGCAGGGGGCCGGCGTCGCGGACGTAGCGGCGCACCGCGCTATCCGTCCAGCCCATGCGGTAGGTGTGGAACCGCAGGTGCAGCTCGACCAACTTGGTCACCATCTCGACGTCGTGGGCGGGATAGCGAAGGGCGCGCATCCGATCGCGCGTCAGCCGGGCGCCGACCACCTCGTGATGGTGGAACGACACCATGCCCTTGGGACCGAACGAGCGGGTCTTGGGCTTGCCGACGTCGTGGAACAGGGCGGCGAGCCGCAGGATGCGATCGGGTGACGTCTTCTCGATGACCGCGATGGTGTGCGCCAGCACGTCCTTGTGGTGATGGATGGGGTCCTGCTCGAGGGCGAGCGCCGGCAGCTCGGGGAGGAACTCGTCGGCCAGGCCGGTGCGCACCAGGAACCACAGGCCTTCGCCGGGCCGGGCTACGACCACCAGCTCGTTGAGTTCGTCGCGTATGCGCTCCGCCGACACGATCTCCATCCGGCCCCGTTGCCGGGACACCGCGTCGAGCAGCTCGGGTTCGGGGCGGAGGTGGTAGCCGGCGATGAATCGGGCGGCGCGCAGCATTCGCAGGGGATCGTCGTCGAAGGACTCCTCGGGGGTCAGCGGGGTGCGGAGTCGCCCGGCGGCCAGATCGCCGACCCCGTCGAAGGGATCGATCAGGGTGAGATCGGGCAGCGACAGAGCCATGGCGTTGACCGTGAAATCCCGGCGGGAAAGGTCGGTCTCGATGGCGGTGGCGAAGACCACGTCGGGCTTGCGCGAATCGGGGTGGTAGGCCTCCGCCCGATGGGTGGTGATCTCCACCCGGCGCTCGACGCCGGCGCGCTGCCGCAGGGCGCCGATGGTCCCGAAGGCCTTGCCCTGGGTCCACACCGCGTCGGCCCAGGCGCCGAGGATGGCCTCGGTCTGGTCCGGGGTGGCGTCGGTGGTGAAGTCCAGGTCTCTGGTCGAGTCGAGACGGTCGAGGACGGCGTCGCGCACGACCCCGCCGACCAGGTAGAGGCGATGACCGGCGGCCTCGAACAGGTCGGCGAGCTCGCGCGTCTCGTCGACCAGAGGACGCAACCGCTCGGGGATCACAGTCATCCAGCGTACCGGCGGCACCCCGCCGGCCCCTGAGGGTTCGCCGGCGTTCGGCCGGTCAGGCCAGCTCGCGCTGGTGGTCGGCCAGGTGGATGCGCCGGGCCGCCTCCACCGCGTCGCGGCCGGGCCCGGCACTCGTGGGTCGCTCCGGGCGCCGGGCGTCGCCGTCGACGCCGGCCAGGGCGGCGACGGTCGCCCCCGCCGACGCCGTTAGCGCCGGGAGGTCGTAGCCACCCTCGAGCACGACCAAGCGGCGTCCCGGGGGGACCAGGCCGCACAGCCGGGCGGTGAGGTCGCCGTAGTCGCCGGCCGACAGGCCCAGGCCGCAGAGGGGGTCGTCGCGATGGGCGTCGAAGCCGACGGACACGACGAGCCATGTCGGCCGGACGCGCTCGGCGACGGGAACGATGATCTCGTCGAAGGCGGCCTGGTACACGTCGCCGGTGGCGCCGGACGGCAGGGGGATGTTCACCGTGGCGCCGAGGCCGGCGTCGGCGCCGATCTCTTCTCTCGCCCCGGTGCCGGGGTACTGCGGCCATTCGTGCAACGAGACGTAGGTCACCCGACCCTCGCGCCAGAAGATGTCCTGGGTGCCGTTGCCGTGGTGGGCGTCGACGTCGACGACCAGGACCCGTTCGCCGGCAGCGGCCAGGTCGGCGGCGGCGACGGCGACGTTGTTGACCAGGCAGAAGCCCATGGACCGGGTGGCGGTGGCGTGATGACCGGGCGGTCGCACGACGGCGAAGGCGGCGTCGCCCTCACCTGCCCGGAGCCGGCCGATGGCGTCGACGCCGGCGCCAGCGGCGCACAACGCCGCGTCCCAGGAATGGACCGACGCCACGGTGTCGGCGTCGATGGCCCCGCCGCCGGAGCGGCTGAAGGCCTCCAGAGCGTCGAGGTACTGGGCGGGATGGACCCGCTCCAATTCGGATCGGGTTGCCGGGCGGGACGTGATCGCAGCCAGGGCGTCGTCGACGCCGGCAGCGTGGGCGCCGTCGAGGACGGCCGGCAGCCGCGCCGGGCACTCGGGATGGCGCCGGCCGGCGTCGTGTTCGGCGCAGCAGGGGTGCGAGACGAGCAGCACCGTTCCTGCGGTCATCCATCCGAGGCTACCTGGCTGGGGTGCGATGCGGCCCTTCCGGCGGCGACCCGGGCACTACGCTCGGTACCTGCCGTGAGTGTCCGCCGCAGAACTCCTTCGGCCGGACGGGCCGGGCCCGCCGGCGCGTGATGGGCACGACGTCGCCTGGCGTCCTGCGCTGGGGCGGCGAGCGCGCCCGCACCGGCCACTGGCGGGGGGAGCGGGAGGTCGCGCTGCTCGCTCCGGTCGCCAACTCCCGGCCGCCGTCGCCCGAGTTCCTCCGGCACTGCCTGGCCGCGCTGGCCGACGAGGGCTACCGCAAGGTGGTGACCGGCGCGCTCTCCCCGCTCGAACAGACCGGGTTCCTCGCCGCCGGCTTTGCGGTCGAGCAGCGCCTCCACCTGCTCGGTCTCGATCTCGATGAGCGCCTGGCGCCGGTGCCCGCCGGCCTGCGGCTCGCTCGTGCCTCCCGGCGGCGCTGGCCGGAGGTGCTGGCCGTGGACCGGGCTGCGTTCTCCACGTTCTGGCGCTTCGACGACCGGGGGCTGGACGAGGCGCTCGGCGCCACCCCCCGCACCCGCTTCCGCTTGGCCGAGACCGACGACGGACGCCTGGTCGGCTACGCCATCTGCGGGCGGGCCGGCAGCCGCGGCTACGTCCAGCGCCTCGCCGTCGTCCCCGATGAGCAGGGTCGGGGGACGGGCCGGCGCCTCCTGCTCGACGGGCTCCACTGGCTGCGCCGGCACGGGGCGCGCCACGCGGTGGTCAACACCCAGGTCGACAACGACGTGGCCCTCGGCCTCTACCACGGCATCGGCTTTCGCGACCGGCCGACGGGCCTCTCGGTGCTGTCCGCGGGTCTGTCGTGAGCTCGGCCCGCCGAGTCGGGCGCCCGCTGTCGGTCGCGCTGACACTGGTCGTGATCCTGCTGGGCGCGGTTTCGGCAGCGGCGCCGACGGCCGGCGCCACCCCGCCAGGGGGGCCGGGAGGGCCAGGCGGGCCGGGCGGCGACGGTAGCGGTGGCTCGCAGCCGTCATCGACGTCGAGCACGACGACCGCTCCTCCACCGTTGTCGGCGTCCACGGCCGCCAACGCCCTGACCGTCGCCAGCCAGACCTCATGGGTGGGCAACACGCCCAACGCCGCGTTCAAGATCAGCCTCCGGCTCGGTCGGGCGGCGTCCGCCGCCAGCCAGCTCCAGGTCAACGTGTACGCCCAGGTTCGGAGCCGAACGCTGTTCGACTCGTCGCTGTCCGGCCGCGACCACGGTGAGATCCGCTACAGCCAGTCCCTGTCCATCGGCGCCCTGCCTCGCAACAACGGTGCGGTCAGCCTCGCCTTGCCGGTCAACTCTTCGTCTTCGACCGCCGGGTCCCCGGCGGCGCCGGGAACGCTCCCGCCTGTCCAGATGTCGTCGGACGCCAACGGCGTGTTCCCGGTGCAGATCGCCGCGGTGGACAGCGACGGCAAGACGGTGGGCCAGCCGGTGACCACCTATTTGGTGTGGGTGCCGATGACGAGCGGCTCGCCGAAGCTCGACGTCTCGCTCATGCTCCCCGTGCACGCCGCACCGCCGCTGACCAAGGCCGGCGATCCCGCTCCCCTGCCCGCCGACACGGCGAGCGCCCTGCAGGCCGAAGCCAACCAGCTCAACCGGCACCCTGCCGTCCCGCTGTCGCTGGCGGCGACGCCGCAGACCCTCAACGCCCTGGCGGGCGGGTCGAAGCCCGAACAGGCGACTCTCGCCGGCCTGGCGTCGGCGATCGGTGCCAGCGGCGACGAAACCCTGCCGGAACCGTACGTTCGCCTCGACCTGCCCGGGATGTCGGCCGCCGGCCTCGGAGGGGAGATCACCCCGCAGATCGACGCCGGCACCTCGACGCTGTCCGCCACGCTCCACTCGTCGGTCGGCACCACCACCTGGGCCCTGAACGGATCAGTGGACGCGGCGACGGTCGCCGATCTGCGGGCCCGGGGCGCCACCCAGCTGATCGTCCCCGACGGATCGCTGAGCCCGCTGCCGACCGCGTTGCAGGAGAACACCCTGGCCCATCCCACCCGCCTGGCGGGCTCCCCCGTCGAGGTCCTCGGCGCCGACCCCGAGCTGCCGGCGCATTTCACCAATGGTGGCGACCAGGTGCTGCAGGCCAACCAGTTTCTGGCCGAGCTGGCCATGATCGAGACCGAGCAGCCGAGCCTCCAGCGGGGCGTCGCTGTCCTTCCTCCCAGCAACTGGCAGCCCACCCCCGCGTTCCTGGACAGCGTCCTGTCCGGTCTCCAAGGCAACCCCTTGGTGGCGCCGGTAACGGCCCAGAAGCTGTTTGCCGACGTGCCGGCGGCGACGACGAGCAGCGCCACACCGGTGACGCGCACCCTGGTCAGCTCCAGCGCCCCGGCCATGTCGCCGACCGATGCCGCCGCCGTGCGCTCGTTGCGGGCCCACATCACCGCCCTGGGTCAGACGCTGCCCGGCGTGAGCGGGGAGGTCGGGCGACTGGACCAGCGCCTCCTGGTCAGCGAATCGGCCGACCTCGACGCGCCCGGCCGGGCCGCGGCCCTCGGGTCCATCCAGCGAGAGCTGGGCAACGGGCTGGCCGGGATCCAGATCCCCCAGAACGTGTCCGTGACCCTCACCTCCAACTCGGGCACCGTGCCCATCACCGTGCAGAGCAGCGTGGCCAACGCCCACGTCCGTCTCATGCTGGTCAGCCAGAAGCTGACGTTCCGGCCGTTCACCCCGCCGGGGGGCTCGTGCCAGGTCACCAGCAGCACGACGGAATCCTGCCTGCTCACCCTGAGCGGGCCCTCGACCCTGCTGCGCCTCCCGGTCGAGGCGCGGGCCACCGGCGTGTTCGGCCTCAATCTCACCCTGTACACCAGTGACGGCAGCGTGCTCATCGGCCAGGCGCGCTACACGGTTCGCAACACCTCGATCTCCGGAGTGGCGCTGGGCCTGACCATCGGCGCGGCCGTCCTCCTGGGCGCCTGGTGGATTCGCGACCGCCGCCACGGCCGCCGGGCCCGCCAGCTGGTCCCGGCGCCGCCCGAGCAGGCTCCGGCTGCCGGCGCCGACGACCTGGCCTCGGCGTCTCCGCCCGGCAACGGCTCGGCACGAGAGGACCTGGCCGGCTCGGACCTCGACGCGAACGTCGATTCGGATGTCGATTCGGATGTCGATTCGGACGTCGCCGAGTTCTTTGCCTCCGCCCCTCCGGACTTCGCCGACCCGGCGCCGGCCACCACCAGCGAGCCCCGGTCCGCAGGCGGCCGAGCGGAGCCGCGGCCGTGAGCCGGCAGCCGGCGAACGGCGAGGATCCCGACGTCGGCGCGGTGCCCGATCCCGAGGTCAATGCCGACCAGCCGGATCCGGCCCCGCCGCCGGAGGAGCCGCCGGAGGAGCCGCCGGCGCCGCCCGCCCGGGCCGGGTATCGGCTCAGTTCGGGCGTGCGGATCCTGGATCCCGACGAGGAGCCGGTCGAGACCTCGAAGCGGATTCCCCGCGAGCCGGCCCGGCAGAGGCCGCCGCTGCCGGCCATCCCGCCGCCGCCCGGAAGCGCGGCGTTCCCGACCACCGCGGCACCCTCGTCAGCCCCGCCAGCCGACCCGGCGGTGACCGTGGCTCCCGCTCCTGCCGAACAACCCGCCAGCCCGGCGGGCGGTGGGAAGCCGGCGCCGGCGACCGCTCCGTCGCGCGCCCGTCCTCGGCGGCGGCCGCGAGCGACGCCACCGCCTCCGGTGGGCCGTCCCGGCTCCGTCCTGCGGCCGACCATGGCGGCGACGGGCGCGGCGCTCGCCGGCTCGGAGACGGCGCTGATCGACGACGGCGCCACCTCGGCAGGCGCCCCGCCGGCGGGCCCGCTGACCATCGCAGAGGACCGGGACGGGAGCGAGGAGGACGCCGAAGCCGCTCGCGCCCGGCAGGCGGACGAGTCGTCCTTCTCGCGCAACACCCTGTTGATGGCAACGGGAACCCTTCTCTCTCGAGTCACCGGGTTCGGCAAGGTGCTGGCCCTGGCGTGGGTCCTCGGGGTGGACCGTCTCGGCGACGCCTACAACCTGGCCAACAACCTCCCCAACAGCGTGTACGACCTGATCCTGGGCGGCGTGCTCTCCGCCACGCTCATCCCCATATTCGTGGAGGAAATGGCCAGGCGGAATCGACGGGAAGGCTGCGCAGGCGATCTCGGCGGTGGTCAGCGCGGTGATGGCCGTGCTGGTCGTGTTGAGCGTGGTGTTCTGGTTCGTGGCGCCGGCGATCATCGACCTTCTGCTGGTGAGCGACCACGGCGCCAGCGTCGCCGCCGAACGGGCGGTCGCCATCCATCTTCTCCGTCTCTTCGTCCCGCAATTGCTCTTCCTCGGCGGAATCGCTCTGACCACGGCGCTGCTCAATGCCCGCCGGCGGTTCGCCGCGCCCGCCTTCTCGCCCATTCTCTGCAACGTGGTGACCGTCGCCGCCGTGGTGGTGACCGGTGCCGTCGCCAAGAGCCTCACGCTCAGCTCCTTCGAGCGGGACGAGACCGCCATCATCATCCTCGGGTTGGGAACCACCGCCGGCTATCTCGCCCAGCTGGGCGCCCAGATTCCGTCGCTCATCGCGGCCAAGGTCCGGCTGCGGCCCGTGTGGCAGCCCAATCACCCGGCGGTGCGCACCGTCCTGCGCCTGTCGTTGTGGACCCTCGGCGCGGTGGTCACCAATCAGATCAGCTTCTACGTGATCCAACTGCTGGCCAGCAACCACGGGGGCGACGTCAGCGCGTTCAACTACGCCTACCAGTTCTTCCAACTGCCGTACGCCATCTTCGCCGTTTCCATCGCCTCGGTGATCGCGCCCGACCTGGCCCAGCGGTGGTCTTCAGGCCAGTTTCGGGCGTTCCGGGCGCGCATGGGCGCCGGGCTGCGTCTCACCGTTGCCATCCTCGTTCCTGCCGGCATCGGCTACGCCATCATCGCCCAGCCCCTGCTGCGTCTGGCGTTGCGCCACGGCCACGTGTCGGTCGGCGAGGCCCACCTGACCGGCACGCTGGTGGCGATCTTCGCCCTCGGGCTTCCCGGCTTCAGTGTGTTCCTGTTTCTCATGCGCGGTTTTCAGGCCATCAAGGACACGCGCTCGATGTTCTGGTGTTATTGCATCGAAAATGGCCTGACCCTCGCGGTCGGCATCAGCCTGTTTCCCGCTTTTGGTGTACGAGGGCTGGTGGTCGGTTGGGTGGGCGCCTACACCCTGGCTGGTCTCATCAGCTTCGCGCTCTTGGGGCACAAGACGGGCGGGCTGCAAGGGTCGACCGTTTTCACCGCTGCATTTCGCGTTTTGCTCGCGTCCGCGGCCATGGCGCTCGTGCTGGAAGGTTTGTCGTTCGTCCTCCCCGACAGCGGGTCCATTCTCGTGCTCGTCGTCCGGGTGGTGATTCTCGCCATCATCGGCGCGGCCGTCTACGTCGTCACCGCGCTGTGGCTCGGTATCGGGGAGGTCCGGCAGGTTGTCACCATTCGCGCCACCCGGCGGTCGGATGATCGACCAGCTGTCACCGCGCCACCCGAGGGGGGAACTTGACCGGCATCCGCGTCGTCACCGACAGCGCCTGCGACCTTTCCGACGAGCTCTTGACCGAGCACGGGATCGGCCTGGTGCCGCTGCACATCCGCTTCGGTTCCGAAGAGCTCGTCGACCGCCACGAGCTGCCCACCAAGCAGTTCTGGATGCGCGCCCGCGCCTTCGACGGACTGCCCGCCACCGCGGCGCCGTCGCCGGGCAACTTCCGCACCGCCTTCGAGCGCATGGCCGACGAAGGCGCCGACGGCGTGGTCTGCGTCAACCTGTCGTCCAAGCTGTCGGCGACGATCGAAGCGGCCAAGCAGGCGGGCCGCGAGCTCGAGGGCAAGCTCCCCGTCCGGGTGGTGGACTCGCTGTCGGTCACCCTCGGCCTGGGGCTGCAGGTGCTGGTCGCCGCCCAGGCTGCGGAGGAGGGGAAAGGCCTCGACTCGGTGGCCGACGCGGTGACGGAGGCCCAGGGCCGTCTGCAGGTGTTCGGGGTCATCGACACGCTGGAGAACCTGCACCGGGGCGGACGCATCGGCGGGGCTCAGGCCATGCTGGGGTCGCTGCTCAGCATCAAGCCGGTCATTCAGGTGCGCGACGGCGAGGTGCAGGAGGAATCCAAGCAGCGGACCCGCAGCCGCTCCCTGCGCTATCTGTCCGACAAGGTCCATCACGCCGGACGGTTGGAACGCCTGGCGGTCATGGGTGCCGACGCCCCCGACCTCGACACGCTCGTTTCCCTGATCAGCGACGTCCAGTCCGAACATCCCATGCTGGTCGACGACATCGGGCCGGTCATCGGCTCCCACGCCGGCCCCGGCGCCGTCGGCGTGGCCATGCTGCTCGCCAGCGGCTGACACTGAGCGCCGCTTGCGGTGCGAGGCGGCTGACACTGAGCGCCGCTTGCGGTGCGAGGCGGCTGACACTGAGCGCCGCTTGCGGTGCGAGGCGGCTGACACTGTCTGGGGGTCGGGCGGGGCTACCCTTGGGGCGCCGTGCGTAGACCCGAAGCCCCTGCGCCGTTGACCACTCCGCAGGTGTTGAGCGGTCGGTACCGACTGGTCCGGTTCATCGCCCGGGGCGGGATGGCTGAGGTCTGGGAGGGCCACGACCAGATCCTGAGCCGGGCCGTCGCCGTCAAGGTGCTGCAACGCCAGTACGCCAGCGACGAGGTGTTTCTCGAGCGGTTCCGTCGCGAGGCCGTGGCCGCCGCCCGCCTCGCCCATCCGGGCGTCGTCG
This sequence comes from uncultured Actinomycetota bacterium, assembly GCA_963757175.1. Lineage (GTDB taxonomy): Bacteria > Actinomycetota > Acidimicrobiia > Acidimicrobiales > Palsa-688 > CAVWQR01. Next base: position 697,585 of record CAVWQR010000001.1, read on the forward strand.
CCACGTACGACGCCGGCGCCGACGGGCCCATGACCTACATCGTGATGGAGCTGGTACGCGGCGATACCCTGCGCCGGTACCTGGCCGAGCGCGGCCCGCTCCCCCCGCAGCTGGCCATCGCCCTGGCCGCGCAGATCACCGACGCCCTCGTCCACGCCCATCGGGCCGGGATCATCCATCGTGACATCAAGCCGGCCAACATCCTCCTCTGCGCCGACGAGGAAGGCATCCCCCGGGTCAAGGTCACCGACTTCGGCATCGCCAAGGCCGCCGCCGGCCTGGGGTTGGACCTCACCACCACCGGGCTGGTGCTCGGAACGCCCCGGTACCTGAGCCCCGAGCAGATCCGCGGCGAGGAACCCGACGCCCGCGCCGACCTCTACGCCCTGGGCGTGGTGTTGTTCGAAGCGCTGACCGGGCGCTCGCCGTTCGGCGGCGAGACCGAGATGGCCATGGCCATGGCCCGCCTCAGCCAGCCGGCGCCGAGGATCCGCCAGATCCGCCCCGAGCTCTCTCCGGCGCTCGACGCCATCGTGGCCGGTCTGCTCGCCGCCGACCGCACCCAGCGCATCCCGACCGCGACCGTCCTGCGTGACGAGCTGGCGTCCCTGCGCGCCGGGGGCGACAGCGGCACGATGCCCCTGGCCGGCACCGTCGCCGGCAACTTCGGCTCGGGAGCGACCTGGGGCGAAACGGTCGGCGGGACGGTCGCCGACCGTGGCCGGGCGCCGGGCGGGCCCCCGCCGGGTACGGCGCCGCCCGGACGCGGGCAGCCGGCACCGGGACGGGTCCCCCCGGGGCGCGGGACGGGGCCACCGGCCCGCGGACCGGTACCGGCGGGGCGCGGGCCGTTGCCGCCGGCGGGGAGGGGCCCCGTTCCCCCAGCCGGACGCGGCCCGGGACCGCCGGGTCCTCCGGCGCCGGCGCGAGCGGGACCGGCGGCGGCATCGCGGCCGGGTCCCCGGCCTCATCGTGGCCGCCGTCGCCGTGGCCGGCGTGATCGTCGCCGCCCTGCTCGTCGGCAGCGGCCACGGTCACAACGTGGGCGGGACGGGCACCGGCAAGCTCTCTCCCATCGGCATCAGCCAGGTCTCGGTGTGGATCGTCCCGCCGCAACACTCCCCCGACAACCCGGGAGAGGTGAAGGCCACCTTCGACGGCAACCCGGCGACCAGCTGGTCGACGGACCACTACGCCAGCAGCAACTTCGGTGGTTACGGCGGCGAGGGGTTGGCGATCCAGCTGAAGGGCAACTACCAGCTGCACACTCTCGCCGTGACGTCGCCGACCCGGGGCTGGGCGGCCACTACCTACGTCTCGGATGCCAAGGGAACGACCCGGGCCTCCTGGGGCGCGGCGACGGACACCAAGTCCAACATCGGCGGCTCCACGACCTTCACCCTGGCCGGTCGCAGCGGGAGCTGGGTGCTGCTGTGGCTGACCAACACGGGACCGGGCCTGACGGTGTCCGTCTCCGAGCTCCGGGTGAGCTGACCCGCCGCCCCGGCGGAGAACGAGGGGCCGGGCTGAGGGCTTGGTAGCGTACGCCAATGGCTGACACCACAGCGCCGGGCGGACCGGCCACGGGTCCCGTCGCTCCCGCGCCGCCGGCCGCCGCCGGACCCGTGGCGTCGGAGGGCGAACGGGGCCCGGAGCTCGGTGGCGATTGGCCGGAGGTCGTCACCGATCGCATCGTTTCGGTGGTCGACGGTGTCCGAGACCGCACCACCGTGCCCATCACCTTCGCCGGCCGGGCGGTGGTGTTCGGGCTGCTCGCCGGCGTCCTGGCCGTGGCCGCAATCATCCTGTTGGTGATCGCCGTCGTGCGCCTGCACGTGTATCTGCCGTTCCACCCCGTCGGCCGCCAGGTGTGGGTCGGCTACGCCATCCTCGGTGCAATATTCACGCTCGCCGGGTTGTTCTGTTGGAGCAAACGGACAGCTCGGGGAGATCGGAAGTGAGGCGTGGCTGAGAAGGCAGAAAACCCGGTGCGCGACGTCATCATCATCGGGTCGGGCCCGGCGGGCCTGACCGCAGCGGTGTACACCGCGCGCGCCAACCTGCGCCCCCTGGTCATCGAGGGCGAACCGTCGTCCACGAGCGACCAGCCGGGCGGCCAGCTCATGCTCACCACCGAGGTGGAGAACTATCCCGGCTTCGTCGACGGGGTGATGGGCCCGGAGCTGATGGGCAACATGCGGGCCCAGGCGCAGCGCTTCGGTGCCGAGCTGCTCACCGCCCGGGTGATACGCGTCGAGCTGGCCGACGCCCCCGGCTCGGCCGGGACGCGCCGTCGCCCCCACCGGGTGTGGGCGACGGATCCCGCCACCGGTGAGGAGGTCGAGCACCGCGGCTCGCGCCATCATCGTGTCCACTGGAGCCCGGTCGCTGATGCTCGGCCTCGAAGGCGAAACCCGGTTGATCGGCCACGGGGTTTCCACGTGCGCGACGTGCGACGGGTTCTTCTTCCGCGGCCAGAACATCGCCGTGGTGGGCGGGGGCGACTCGGCCCTGGAAGAAGCCAACTTTCTCACCAAGTTCGCCGACACCGTCACCGTGATCCACCGGCGCAAGGAGCTGCGGGCGTCCAAGATCATGCAGGACCGGGCTTTCACCAACCCCAAGCTGTCCTTCCGGTGGGACACGGTGGTCACCGACCTGGTCGGCGACACCCGGTTGGAGGGCCTCCGCCTGCGCAACACGGTTACGGGCGAGGAGGACACCCTGCCGGTGACCGGCATGTTCGTGGCCATCGGCCACTCCCCCAACACCGACCTGTTCCGGGGACAGCTGGACATGGACGAGGCCGGCTACCTGCTGACCACCACCGGATCGCGGACGAACGTGGAGGGCGTGTTCGCCAGCGGGGACGTCCAGGACCACACCTACCGCCAAGCGGTCACCGCCGCCGGGTCGGGTTGCATGGCCGCCATCGACGCCGAACGCTGGCTGGAGGGCGTCGGTCCCGACGAGGTGGCCGAGACCGAGAACTGGGGCGACTGATCCTCTCGGGATGCGGTCGTGTGCCCAGGGTGCTGACGCGTCCGCCGGGTGGCTGGCGCGTCCCGCGGTGGCTCCGGGCTCGCTAGCGTCTGGGACACGGTTGGAATCGCTTCGCGCCGGCGGGCGTTACAGCAGGCGCGGGGCGGTTGCCCCGCCCGACAGGAGGTCGATAGCCGTGGCTGACGGCGTACTTACGCTCAAGGATCAAACATTCGACGAGGAGATCGGCGCCGCCGGCGAGCCGGTCCTGGTGGACTTCTGGGCCGAGTGGTGTGGCCCGTGCAAGATGATCGCACCCGTCCTCGACGAGATCGCCAGCGACAACGCCGGCAAGCTGCGGATCGGCAAGGTCAACATCGACGAGAACCTGGATCTGGCCCGCCGTTTCGACGTGATGAGCATTCCCACGCTCATCCTCTTCAAGGACGGCGAGCCCCAGGTGCGGATCATCGGGGCCAAGGGCAAGGGTCAGCTCCTCCAGGAGCTCCATCCATTCCTGTAGAACCCGGCGACGAGCTGCCGCTGGTGGAGGGCAGCAGCGGCTCGGCGGCACGCGACCTGCAGCAACGGCTGCGAGCCCTCGGTGAGTCGATCGGCGCTGACGCCGAGGATGGCTTCGGCCCCGGTACGGCCGAGGCCGTGCGGCGCTTCCAGGCCAGCCACGGGCTGCGCCCCGACGGGGTGTGCGACTGGCTGACCTGGAACGCCCTGGTCGAGGCCGGGCGCACGCTGGGCGAACGGCTGTTGTACTACCGCCGCCCCATGGTGCGCGGCGACGACGTGGCGTCCATGCAGCGCATGCTGGGCGCCCTCGGCTTCGACGCCGGACGTCCCGACGGGATCTTCGGGCCTCAGACCCACGCCGCGCTGTGCGACTTTCAACGCAACGTGGCCCTGCCGGAGGACGGGATCTGCGGGCCGAGCACGGTGCAGGCCCTGTCGAGGTATTCGACGAGGATCACCGGCCGGGTGCTGGTCGCCGGCGTGCGCGAACGGGTGTGGCTCAGCGAGACCCCCCGCACCCTGCGGGGTTGGCGCATCGCGGTGGGCGAGACCGGCGGCCTGGCGGCGACGGTCGAGGCCACGCGCCGGGTCCTGGTCCGCAGCGGCGCCGACGTGCTCACCCTCCACGATCCTGACGACGCCGCCCAGGCCGACCAGGCCAACGCGGCCAAGGTCGACGTCTACCTCGGGGTTGGCCTGGACCCGACCCTGGACGGCTGCCGCACCTCGTACTTCCTCGGCCACAGTGGCTTCTGCTCGGAGGCGGGGCGGCACCTCGCCGGCCTGGCCCACGACGTGGTGACGGGCCGCCTGGGCATCGCCCCCCGAGGGTGCCGGGGCACGCGCCGGGCCATCCTCCGCCAGACCCGGATGCCCGCCATGGTGGTCGATCTGGGCCCGGCATCGGTCCTGGTCATGCGGTCCTCGGAGGTCGCCGACGCCCTGGAGGGTGCCCTGGACCGGTGGGTGGCAGACCCCTTCGGCGGGGCCTGACGCCGGCGCTGGCCGTGGGCGCATCTGCGCCGTGCGTGGTAGGACCTGACCCGATGGTGCCGCGGGTGGCGGCCGAGAACCCTCTCTCAACCCTTGAAGTACGTCGAAGGTGGTCCACAGATTGATGCACAGGCTGTGGATGAGGATCAGCGTCCACCGTTGGCTCGTGGTCTGCCGGCGGGCCGCGGCGCAGCCCCCGGCCCCGCCTCGGGCCTCAAGCCGGCCCTGAGATTGTGCCGGAGGTTTTGGGGGCATTTGCTCTGCTTGTGGGGAAAACGGCTGCGGCGCCAAGCTCGGACTCCGCCTGGTGGATCCGCGACCCCGACGTCGCCAGCACCGGCCGAGCCAGCCGGTTGGCTCACCGACCGACGGTCGGTCTGCTGTCCCGCCGGCCCGATCACGGTCGGGTCGGTCCGGCCGCTGCGGGTGGAGGATACGGGTGCCGGCGGGCTCAGGACTCCGGGGCGCCCGGTTCGGTCATCGCCCGGTAGATGCGCTCCAGGTCCTCGAGGGTGGCGAAGTCCACCACCACCCGGCCGCGCCGCGCCCCCATGTCGACCTTGACCCGGGTGTCGAGATGGGCCGACAGGCGCTCCTCGAGCTCGAGCAGGCCGGCGGGGCGCTGTTCCGCCGCGGTCGGGGCGGGCGGCAGGCGGCGGACCGGCCCGCCACTCTCGCCGCGCTGGCGCACCGCATCCTCCACGGCCCGCACCGACAGCTGCTCGGTGACCGCCCGGCGGGCCAGCGCCTCCTGGAAGGCACGGTCGGGTGTGCCCAGCAGGGCCCGGGCATGACCCGCCGACAGCTGGCCGTCGGCCACCAGCTTCTGCACGCTGGGCGGGAGCTGGAACAAGCGCAGGGCGTTGGTCACCGCCACCCGGCTGCGGCCCACCCGGCTCGACAGCTGCTCGTGGGTCAGACCGAAGTCCTCGATCAGCTGCTGGTAGGCGCTGGCCTCCTCCAGCGGGTTGAGATCCTGGCGGTGGAGGTTCTCCACCAGCGCCTGCTCGACGCTGGTCACCTCGTTGACGTCTCGGACGATGGCGGGAACGGCAGGCAGGCCGGCCCGCCGGGCGGCCCGCCAGCGGCGCTCGCCGGCGACCAGCTCGTACTCCCCGTTGGCCAGCGGCCGGACCAGGACCGGCTGGAGGATCCCCACTTCGCGGATGGACGCGGTCAGCGCCGCCAGCGTGTCCTCGTCGAAGTGCGTGCGCGGCTGATGGGGATTCGGCCGGATCGCGCTGACCGGGATCTCCACCAGCGACGATGCGCCGTCGCCCACTACCTCGCTGGGGATCAGGGCACTCAGGCCCTTACCCAACCCGCTGCGCCGCGCCACCGCTGACCTCCTTGGCGAGTTCCCGATAGGCGATTGCGCCTCGGGACGATGCGTCGAACACGATGATCGGCTGGCCGTAGGACGGTGCCTCCGACAGCCGCACCGTGCGGGGGACGATGTTGCGGCACACCCGGTCGCCGAAGTGCTGCCGGACCTCGGCGACGACCTGTTCGGCCAGGCGCGTGCGGGCGTCGTACATGGTGAGGATGATCGTCGTCACTTCCAACCTGGCGTTGAGGTTGTTCTTGACCAGGTTGACGTTGCGCAGCAGCTGACCCAGACCCTCCAGCGCGTAGTACTCGCATTGGATGGGCACCACCACCTCGCCGGCCGCCGCCAGCCCGTTGACCGTCAGCAACCCCAAGGACGGGGGACAGTCGACGATCAGGAAGTCGAAGTCCTCCTGGACGGGCTCCAATGCCCGGCGAAGGCGCAGCTCCCGGCTGAACACCGGGACCAGCTCGATCTCCGCGCCGGCCAGGTCGATCGTCGCCGGCACCATGAACAGGTTGCGGAGGCTGGTGGGCTCGATGCAGTCCTCGACGGGGACGTCGTGGAGGAGGACGTCGTAGATCGACGCGTCCAGGTTCCGCGGGTTGACGCCCAGGCCCGTGGTGGCGTTCCCCTGGGGGTCCAGGTCCACCAGCAGGACCCGGTAGCCGAGCTCGGCCAGGGACGCGCCCAGGTTGACGGCGGTCGTCGTCTTGCCGACGCCACCCTTCTGGTTGGCCACGGCGAGCGTGCGAGGCAGCGGGCGCTCGCTGCCGGGATGGCCCCGGGACGTCCCGCCGTCAGTGTCGGCGGAAGGGGTGCTCGGGGCCAGGACGCTCAGCTCCGCCTCGCTCAGCGAGAGGCCGCCGAGCGGCTCCTCCTCTCCCGGGTCTCCCGACGGCGGAACCGGAAAGGGAGCCGACGATGAGGCCGGGCCCGCTCCGGCGTCCTTCGGTCCCAGCCCGGCGGCGTCGATGCCGGGCATGGGTGGCGGGACCAGGCCTTCCGCGGGGGTGTCGTCGCCCCAATTCCTGTTCTCGGCCCGTCCGCCATGGCGGCCGTTGGCGACCTCGTCGCCGCGCAGCCTGGCGCCGACGGGGTTGGGCGTCGGCTCGTGGGCTTGGTCCGTGGGCTCGGGGGGAGCGCCGTCGGTGGGCCGCGCCGTCGTGCTGGTCCGGGTCTGCCTCGTCGGCCGACTCCGGTTCGCGAGGAGAGCGGCGTCGGAGCTGACGGAAAATCGAGGTCGCCCGCTCCCGGAGCTCGTCGTCGGGTTCCGTCACGTCCCCATGGTGACGCCCGACGCGGCGCGGATCAAGGACCCTCGACCATGGCGCCCCGTGTTCAGCCGCGTCTCGGGCGGTTTCACGTGAAACCCTGGCACCCTTTGGGTCCGGTGGCGTGGCCGGCCCGCTGCTCGTTTCCTGTGGCACACGGCGTGGACCACGGGTTGGGACTTCGTGACCAGGGTGGGCACCGCTGACTGCCGGCGCCGGCGGGATCGGCGCCGCTTCTGGCCTTCCCTTTCCCGGGTGGTTGACCTCGCTTCCGAGAGTGAAAAATCCACCCTCGGAACGTTCCCGGGGCACTTTGGACACCTGGGGTCGTTGTTTCTGCTCGCGGAACCTTCCGCGTGCGGATTATCTGCCCAGGGAAGGCCGGCCACTCTGCTCCGGCGGTCCTGCTCGGCAGGGCTCCCGCGCCCGCCGCGACTTCCGGCGTTTGCCGCCACCACCGCTCCGAGCGCTTCTTCCCCGCGGCCGGAGGCGCTTCGGAGGCGAGCCGGGGGACGACCGGCCACGATCGCCCATGCGCCGCGGCCGACCGCTTTCACACGACCTATATGCGGCGACGGACACCTCGGCGGGAAAGTCCGCGGCACGAGCTCGTCGTGGTACAGCGCACTGACGCGACAGGCCGCGGCGTTCGGGGGCCACCGGCGGCGAAGCCAGTGAGCATGGCGACACCGCCGGCTCTGATCGCGCCAGCGGCCATTTCCACCTAGTGCAGACGATTCACCGGCTCGACGAGCAAGGAAGATGCCGGCCGGTCGTGCCGCGCGTCGTCGAGGCGCCGGTTCGGCCCAGCCGCCGGCGACTCTTCGTCCGCGCCGCCTTGGTCACACGGGAAAGCTCACACCCTCCGCCCAGCATCGAGCGCCGCATGCACGAGCGTCGAAGTCCAGCACCAACCTCGATCGTGGAACCGGCCCCAGAAGCCGAGCGTTCGAGCAGCAGGAGGGACGTGGTCGGCCATTGGAACCAACTGGCTTCGTGCCCAACGATCTGGTCACACCTGCCGGGCCTCGTCCTCGACTGCGCCAAGGCCGAAGGGTCGGTGCCGACACGAGGAGCTTGCTGCAAGGCGCCGGGCGCGAGGGCCTGCTCGTTGATCCCTCGTTGGGCGCCCTACCCCCCTCGTCCGGCGCCGTTGAGACGGTCGGCCGCCAGGCCCCGGCCGACGACCCACCGCTCGCCAGGGCGCCGTTGCTATGCTCGAGCTCCCCACGGCCCCTTGGCCCGCCCTCGGGATGTTCCCCGGTCCGGAGGGTTCTCGGCTCCGATCGCCCGACGTCTCAGGAGCTCAAATCCTCGACTTGGTCCCCTTGGTCGGCCGGGCAAGTCTCACGTTCCACGTGAAACGCCGGCGTCAGAACAGTCAGAACAGAGGCCGCTTGGCCGGGATGCCCACCCGGCGGGGGTAGCGCTCCGGGCAGGGCTCGACCTGACGGAACCGGCGCAGGGCGAGCGGCGCGGTTCGTCCGGCGTCGGCGTCGAGGCCCAGCGCGGCCAGTCCCTCCGCCGGCCAGCGATCGGCGCCGTCGTCGTTGGCCGGACCCGGGGGCTCGGCGACGATGAGGGCGCCGCCGACTCGCAGCAACGGCGCGGCACATTCGGCGGTGACCGCCGGCGGGCCGAAGCTGCGGGCGACGACGAGGTCTCCCGTCGAGCGGAAAGGGCCTCGCCCTACCTGCTCGGCCCGCTGGCATTGCACGCCCACGTGCCCGCCGAGGTCGAGGTGGCGGGCAGCGGCTTCGAGGAACGCGGCTCGCCGGTGGTTGACCTCGACCAGCACCCAGGCGACCGTGGGGGTGGCCAGGGCGAGCACCAGGCCGGGGAGCCCGCCGCCGCTGCCCAGGTCGAACGCCTGGTTGACGCCCACGGGCCACAGGTCGAGGAAGGCCAGGGCGTGGTCGACGTGGCGGTTGACGTCTCCCGGGCCCAAGAAGCCGAGGCGCCGAGCGTCCAGGAGCACCTCGGTGATCGCCGAGCGCGCCGCCGGCGGCAGCGGCGCCGACGACGAGCCGGTGCCGTCCTGCCCGTTGGCCGGTTTAGGGTCGCTCGCCGCGGGTCGCTCCCGGTTCGCTGCCTCGCCGCCCGTCAGCGCTGGATAGCGAAGCGGCGGGTTTCAGTCTTCGGCGGGAAGGACCACGACGTAGCGGCGGGGATCCTCCCCCTGGGAGGTGGTCTCCACGCCGGGGATCTCGTTGATGGTGTCGTGGACCACCTTGCGGTCGGCGGCGTTCATGGGCTCCATCGCCTTCCGGCTTCCGGAGGCCTGGACCTGACGGGCCACCTGTTCGGCGAACCGGGCCAGGGCGACCTGGCGCTTGGCCCGGTAGCCGCCGACGTCGACGAGGAGCCGTCCGTTGGACGCACCGGTCTGGCGTTGGACGACGGTACGGGTCAGGTCCTGCAGCGCCAGGAGGGTCGATCCCCGCTGGCCGATCAGCACGCCGAGGTCGTCGCCCTCGAGCGCCAGCTCAACCGTCTCCTCGTCTTTGGCGTCGGCCCGAATGGTGGCCGTCACGCCCACCCGCTCGACCAGGCCCTGCAGGAACTGTTCCGCCACTTGACGCTGTTCGTCCATGGCCACTTCCACTTGTCCGACCTCCTCGGCGTTACTGCTGCGATGTCGTTCCCGTCCGCCGGCCGCCCCGTTGGCATCGGCCGCCTCGGCGCCACCTGCCTCGGCGCCACCTGCCTCGCCCGGCGCCGGCCGGGACCGGCCGGCGTGCGCCCGAACGACCCCGGCGACGCCGGCCACCGGATGATCCGTTCGGTCGCTCCGACGACGTGGCCCCGCCGTCGGCAGGAGAGGTCGAGGAGGACGGCTCCTGATCGCTGCCCCGGCCGCTGGCGGCGACCTTTTCGGCTCGTGCCCGCCCCTCGGTCTTGCCGGTCGCCTGATCCCCTTCGGCGCTGCCCGGACGCCGGCGCCTTCGCTCCCGCCGGTCATCCTTGGCGCGCGGGGCGGTGGGGCGCACCCGGGCCCGGACCCGTGCTTCGGAGCGCAGCCGGCCGAACAGGCCGACGCGCGCTTCGGCGACCACTTCGAACTCGGCGTCGGACTCGTCCACGCCGAGTTCGTCAAGGGCCGCCTCTTTGGCCTCGTCGAGATCCCGGCCGGTGGTCTCCACCCATTCCACTGCTCAGCGCCCCTTCCGCCGGCGCTTGGACCGGTTGGGTCGGGCGGGGATGTTGCGCCCGCCGGTGCTGGGCTTGTTGGGCTGGACCGCCCGGTTGCCGGCGCCACTCCCCGACCCGCCGGTCCCGGCGGTCTTGGAAGTGCTCCCGGTCCCGGCAGACGATCCGCCGCTGGCGCCGGTGCGCGCGCCGGTGCGGGCCGGCGGGGTCTTGCCACCATTCTGGCTCGGTGCCGCCTCCGGCTTGGCGCCGTTGGCGTTGCCGGAGCCCTCCGCACCGTTGGCCGCGCTGTCCGCCCCGTTTCTGCTGGCCTGCTGATCGGACCCAGTGCCTTCGCTGCTGTTGCCGCGGTTGGCGGGGGTCTTGCGCCGCGGCGCGCCTTCGGCGTCGCCCGAGGGCTTGCGCCGCGTCCGGTCTTTGGAGGCGGAATCTGGAGCGCCACCGCTCTTCTTGGTCGTTGCCGGCGGGCGGTCCTTGGCCGGCGGACGCGCGCCCTTGGTGCCGCTGGCGCCCTTCCCGGATCCGTTGCCGGTCCCGCTTCCGGCCCGGGTGCCGGCTGTGCCGCCGGGCGACCCGCTGGTGCCGCCGGCCGCGGCCGGCCCGGCGAGCAGCTCGCGCAGGCGAGATCGACCGCTGCTGGGCGGAGGCTCCGCCGGCTTGGCCCGACCACCCCCGGGCTTGCCCCCCGACCCGCTGGTCGTGCCGCCCTGGCGGCGGCGGTTGCGACGCTCCGCGTCCTCCTCTTCGTCGATCTCGCGGGTCTTGGCCTCGACCTCCTTGACCTCCTGGGTAACCAGGGTCTTGACCTTCGGGTCGTAGCGGTACATGGCCCACTGCTGGAGGATCCGGCACAGGTTGGACATGCCGTAGTAGAGGATGACGCCGGCGGGGAAGCGGATGCAGATGATGCCGAACACGAGCGGCAGGTACTTCATCATCTTCATCTGCGGGTTCTGCTGAGCCGCCTGGTTGCGGTTCATCATCATCGACGTCTGCCAGTACTGCGTCCCCATCATCACCAGCAGCAGCACGAAGTAGGGGATCGCCGCGGCCACTGACGAGTGGTGGCTCAGCGCGTTCTTGGAAAGGTCCACGCCGAAGGCGTTGATCTGACCGCCAGCATGCTGGATGGCCTGGTACATGGCCGTGTGCGGGTTGAGGTACTGCGGGGCTGGGGTCCCGTTGGCGGCGTGGTGACTCAACCCGTCGATGACGCGGAACAGGGCGATGAAGACCGGCAGGGGCAGGATGGATGGCAGGCAGGCGCCGAACGGGCTGACGTTGCGCTCCCGCATCAGGTCCATCTGGGCCTGGGCGAACGCCTGACGATCGTTCTTGTGCTTCTCCTTCAGGCGGTTGAGCTCGGGCTGCAGCGCCTGCATGGCCAGCATCGACCGGGTCGACTTCAGCGTCAGGGGCGAGATGATGATCATCCACACCACGCTGAGCAGCAGAATGGCGACGCCGAAGTTGGGGATCACCGCGTAGAACGCGGCGAGGACGTCGGCGATCGGTTTGGCGATCGGGTTCAGGATGTTGGTCAGATTCATGCTTTCCTCAGTCTGGAACGGGGTCCGCCCCGAACGGACCACCGGGACGGCAGCGGGCCAGGCGGCCGAGGGTCAGGCGAAGACCTCGGCGCAGCCCGTGGCGGCTGACGGCGTCGACGGCGTACTGCGAGCAGGTAGGGGTGAACCGGCAGGGCGACACCCGGCCGGCGCGAGCCACCTGATAGGTGCGGACCAGCACGACCATCACCCGGACACCGACCGACGGTCGGTCTGGCAATGGGCGGCTCGCCGCCTCCGCCGTCCCCAGCGGTGACTGCCCCGCCGGCCCGACCGGACGGTCGCCGGTCGCGCCGGGGGCCGACCGCTGGGGGGGCGGCGTGGCGACGGCGGTGGGCGAGGTGGTCACGATGGCGACGTGCTTCCCGGGCGCTCGACCGGGGAGGACCAGCTGCCGCCGGAGGCGGCGCCCACGCGCTCCAACCCGCGCCGGAGGTGGCCTTCCAGCTCGAGGCTGGGGTGCGGCTGGGCCGACGCCATACCGACCAGGTAGGCGCCGGGCGCCAGGTCGGTGCTGTTGCGGGCCACGATGGCTCGCAGCTGGCGCCGCACCCGGTTGCGCCGGACCGCCGGTCCGGTTCGCCGACCGACGGCGTAGGCCACACGGGGTGGAACGGAGCCGTCGTCCACCCACGCCACCGTCACCGGGCCGGACCGGACCCGGCGTGCCTGCCGCAGGGAGGCGAAGGTCCGCCGATCCCGGACCCGCCAGATCAGGCCGACAGGCGACTGCGCCCCTTGCGCCGCCGTGCCTTGACGATCGCTCGCCCCGCCCGGGTGGACATGCGGTGACGGAAGCCGTGACGCTTCGCTCGTCTCCGGTTGTTCGGTTGGTACGTACGCTTCACCCATCGCCTCCTCGGTCCTCCATCTGGCGCTCCCTCGCCTGAGGCGGACGCTCTCGGCGCGCGTCGCGAAGCAGCCCGACGGCTCCATCCCAGGGTAGAGCAGGAACGCCCCTGGGGCCAGCCGCCGTCACCGCCCCCGCCCGCCGGCGCAGGCGCGCTCGGCGTAGCGTCGTGGCGTGAGCCGGCCCGAGCTGCGGCTGCCCGCCCCGCCGCCTCCCGGCTGGTATCGGGATCCGAGCGGGGCGCCCGACACGGCGCGGTGGTGGAACGGGGCGGCGTGGACCGACCACGTCTACCCGTTGCCGGCGGCGCCGAGCGCAAAGGCGACCGCGGGGGTGACCCCGGGTGCCGACGCCGACGCCCAGGCTCCGACCATCCCGCTGCGGGCGGTGTGGTGGGCGTTCGGTGGCTTCGTGGCGGGAGAGATCGCCGGGAGCATCATGGCGGCGGTCGCGGCCGTCGCCACCGGAACGCCCTCGTCGCAGCTGACGACGAGCGCCCCGCTCACCCTCATCGGCGAGTTCGGCCTGTGGGCCGGCATGCTCACCGCGTGCGTGGTGGTCAGCCGCCGTTACGCCACCGGGTCCCTCAAACGCGACCTGCTCCTGCGGTTCCGCACGGTCGACCTGGCCATCGGCGCCCTGGCCGCCTTTGCCGCCTTCCTCGTCGATCTCGTCGTGGGGGCCATCTTCCTGCACACCCGCTTCCACGGGAGCAACACCCAGCTGCTCACCGGTCAGCGCCACGACCGGGCCGGCTTCGTGGTCGTGACCCTGATTGTCGCGATCGGAGCGCCGTTCTTCGAAGAGCTCTTCTTCCGGGGGCTCCTGCGGCGGGCGCTGGCGTCCCGCCTGGGGCCGGCGGTGGCCGTCGTCGCCCAGGCCGGGCTCTTCGGACTGGCCCACTTCGAGCCGGGCAACGGGCTCGGCAACGTCAGCGTCATCGTGGCCATCGCCGGGGTCGGCCTCGTGCTCGGCTTCACCGTCCGCCAAACCGGGCGCCTGGGCTCGAGCATGGTCGGCCACGGCCTGTTCAACCTGGTGGTCGCCGTCCTCGCCGTCACGCACTGAGCGCCGCTTGCGGTGCGAGGCAGCCAGCACTGAGCGCCGCTTGCGGTGCGAGGCAGCCAGCACTGAGCGCCGCTTGCGGTGCGAGGCAGCCAGCACTGAGCGCCGCTTGCGGTGCGAGGCAGCCAGCACTGAGGGCCCCTGAAACCGCTTGACGGGTGCGCATGGGGTAGACAACACCGCATGGGAACTCGCCCCGGGGTCCCCGAGAGCCACCACCGCAACGTCACCGGCGGGACGGCCCGCGCCGCGGTGTTCGGCGTCAGCGACGGCCTGGTCACCAACGTGTCGCTCATCATCGGCGTCGCCGGCGCCCAGACGGGCGGTTCCTACGTGCGCCTGGCCGGGTTCGCCGGCCTGCTGGCCGGCGCCTGCTCGATGGCCGCCGGCGAGTACGTGTCCATGCGGGCGCAGTCGGAGCTGCTCGAGCGGGAACTGGCCATGGAGGAGCGCGAGCTGCAACGGTCACCGGGCGCCGAGCACCGGGAGCTGAGCAAGATCTACGAGTCCCGCGGGGTGGATCCGGAGCTGGCCGAGGACATGGCGTCGGAGATGATGCGCACCCCGGAGCTGGCGCTCGACACCCACGCCCGCGAGGAGCTGGGCGTCGACCCCAAGTCGCTCGGGTCGCCCTACCGAGCCGCGGCCTCGTCTTTCGTCAGCTTTGCCGTGGGCGCGGTGATCCCGCTGCTGCCGTGGTTCTTCACCTCCGGGAGCCTGGGCGAGGCCCTGTCGCTGGGCCTGGCCGCGGTCGCCGCCGTGCTCATCGGCTTCGGGCTGGCCCGGGCCACGGGAAGGTCGGCGTTGCGGTCGTCGATCCGCCAACTGGCCGTCAGTATGCTCGCAGCCGGCGTCGCCTTCGCCATCGGCCGGCTGGTCGGTGTCAGCGTCGCCTGAGCGGCCGCCGAAGAACCACTTTCCGCGAGAGAGAAGGAGGCGGCGGATCTGGTCTGTCATCCTCGTCGAGGGTCATTGAGGTGCGGCCGGTTCCCCAGGCCGCGCCCACGCCTGCCTCGTCCCGCCGAGGGCGCGAGCGGCGATGGTTGACTTCCCGGCGGACACCTCACCGTCCGCGGCCAACGATCACGGGCTGATCCACCAGTTCCTGAACGCCTGCTGCGTCAGCTCGAACACGGCGCACACCGTCCAGCAGTGGACGGCCGGGCCCATCAAGGTGGTGGTGATCCTGGTGGTCGCCCTGGTCCTGACCCGGCTCGAGTCGCGGCTGGCCCGGCGCATGGTCAGCGGCATGCGCCTGGGGCCGTCGCTGCGGAAAGGGACACCGCGCGGCAGGGCCAGAGCCAAGACCCTCGCCGGCGTGGTGTCGGCGGTCCTGCGGACGGTCATCTGGGTCGTCGCCATCCTGGCCATTTTCGGCGAGCTGGGCC
This sequence comes from uncultured Actinomycetota bacterium, assembly GCA_963757175.1. Lineage (GTDB taxonomy): Bacteria > Actinomycetota > Acidimicrobiia > Acidimicrobiales > Palsa-688 > CAVWQR01. The sequence continues at coordinate 712,710 of CAVWQR010000001.1, forward strand.
TGCGCCTGACCCCGTTCGTGGCGACGGCCACGATCATCGGCGCCGCCCTCGGCTTCGGCGCCCAGACCCTGGTCAAGGACTTCCTGTCGGGCTTGCTGATCCTGGCCGAGGACCAGTACGGGGTGGGGGACAACATCGTGGTCGGCTCGACGACGGGGACGGTGGAAGGGGTGACCCTCCGGGTCACCCGAATCCGCTCGGTGGACGGGGTGGTGTGGTACGTCCCCAACGGCGACATCCGCACGGTTGGCAACAACTCCGAAGGCGACAGCCAGGCCCTGGTCGAGGTCGTCGTCCCGCTCGGCACCGACCTGGTCGCCGCCGGCCGGGTGGCCGAGGAGGAGGCCCGGGCCATGTCCGAGGATCCGGGATGGTCGCCGCTCATCCTGGGCCCGCCGACGTTCGCCGGCGTGGCCGACGTCGACGCCGACGGTGTGACCATGCGGGTCATGGTGCGGACCGCGCCGGGGGTGCACCTGCGCGTGACGCGCGAGCTGCGGCTCCGGATCCTCGAGGGCCTCCGTCGCCGCGGCCTGGCGTGGGCCACGCCGGCCACCAGCCCGGGCGACGGCATCGACCCCAGCCCAGCAGACGCCGGCGGCGCCGCTGCCCTGGGTAGCACCACCTCGACCACCGCGGTGGCCGACCGCCAGGCCCCGGCGCCGCCGCCGACCCGGCGTTCGAGCACCGAGCCGCCCCGCCGCTCCCGTCTCCCCGCCTGGTTGCGGTCGCGGCGGGCAGCGCCGAGTGGCCGGGAGCGGGGCCAGAGGACATCGGTGGCTGAGTCCGGCCGGGCCGCGCTGGTGGGCATCGACCACGTGCAGCTGGCCATGCCCGAGGGCGCGGAGGCCGAAGGGCGCGCCGATGCGTTCTACGCCGGATTGTTGGGCCTCGAGCGGGTCGCCAAACCCCCGGCGCTGGCCCGCCGGGGCGGACGCTGGTTCGAGCGGGGGGCGACTCGTCGTCCATCTGGGGGTGGAAACGGACTTCCGCCCCGCCCGCAAGGCCCACCCCGCGCTTCTCGTGGCCGGCTTGGACGAACTGGTCGAGCGTCTGGCCGCGGCCGGCTGTCCCTGGCGGTGGGACGACGAGCTGGCGGGCGTCCATCGCGGCTTCACCGCTGATCCGTTCGGCAACCGTCTCGAGCTGATCGACGCTCCCCAGAGCTGAGCGCTCAAAGCTGAGTTGTCAGGTCGCCTTTAGTCGCCGACTGCGGTACCCTCGAACGGACCGGCGATGAGGACGATCGGACCTCAAAAGGAGGCAGCGAATGGCATTGCAACTCGGTGACGAGGCTCCCGATTTCACTGCGGAGACCACCGAAGGCACGGTCCAGTTCCACGAGTGGCTGGGCGACGGGTGGGGCGTGCTGTTCTCCCACCCCAAGGACTTCACGCCGGTGTGCACCACCGAGCTCGGGCGCAGTGGCGAAGCTCAAGGGCGAGTTCGACAAGCGCAACGCCAAGGTCATCGCCGTGAGCGTCGACCCCATCGAGTCGCACAAGGGCTGGGTGACCGACATCAACGAGACCCAGGGCACGCACGGTCGAACTTCCCGATCATCGCCGACCCGGACCGCAAGGTGGCCGACCTCTACGGGATGATCCACCCCAACGCCAGCGACACCGTCACGGTCCGCTCGGTGTTCGTCATCGGCCCGGACAAGAAGGTCAAGCTGATGATCACCTATCCGCAGAGCACCGGGCGCAACTTCGCCGAGATCCTCCGGGTCCTCGACTCGCTGCAGCTCACGGCCAGGCTACAGCGTCTCCACCCCGGCGGACTGGAAGGACGGGGAGGACGTGATCATCGTCCCGGCACGGTCAGCGACGACGCGGCCAAGGAGAAGTTCCCGAAGGGCTGGACGGCCCCCCGCCCGTACCTGCGCCTCACGCCCCAGCCCAACAAGTAGGAGTCGGGGAAAGGGGCGCCCGCCGGCGCGGCGGGCGTCCCCGGCGCCGGTACCCTGACAGCCCAGTCGAATCGCCCCGAGGAGCTCACCATGACCACCGCCGTGATCGTCGACGCCGTCCGCACCGCCGGAGGCAAGCGCAACGGGAAGCTCTCGGGTTGGCACCCGGTCGACCTGGCCGCCGAGACGCTCAAGGCCCTGGCCGAGCGCAACGACCTGGACCCGGCGCTGGTCGAGGACGTCATCATGGGCTGCGTCATGCAGGTCGGCGCCCAGGCCGTCAACGTGGGCCGCAACGCCGTCCTGGCCGCCGGCTGGCCCGAGTCGGTGCCCGGCCACCACCATCGACCGCCAGTGCGGGTCGTCCCAGCAGGCGCTGCACTTCGCCGCCCAGGGCGTCATGGCCGGCGCCTACGACGTGGTCGTCGCCGCCGGCGTCGAGGTCATGAGCCTGGTCCCGATGGGCGCCTCGGCCATGGTCCCCAACGTCGGGCTGCCCTTCGGGCCCAGCGTCGGCCTGCGCTACGAGCCGGTCGGCGGCCTGGTCCCCCAGGGCATCTCGGCCGAGATGATCGCCGACAAGTGGGACCTGTCGCGCGAGGACCTCGACGCCTTCGGCGCCCGCAGCCAGCAGACTGGCGGCCAAGGCCACCGCGGAAGGCCGCTTCGAGCGGGAGATCGTCGCCCGTGGACGCCAAGGTCAAGGACAAGGAGACCGGCAAGGTCATCGAGTCCGGCGAGCAGGTCACCGCCGACGAGGGCATCCGCCCGGGACACGACGGCCGAGACGCTGGCCAAGCTCAAGCCGGCCTTCAAGCCCGACGGCAAGGTCACCGCCGGCAACTCGCTCGCAGATCACCGACGGCGCCTCCGCCGTGCTGATCATGAGCGAGGAGAAGGCCGTCGGCGCTCGGCCTCACCCCCCGGGCCCGCTTCCACAGCCTTCGCCCTGGCCGGCGTCGACCCGGTCATGATGCTCACCGGGCCCATCCCCGCCACCCACAAGGTGCTGGAGCGGGCCAAGCTGACCCTGGACGACATCGACCTGGTCGAGATCAACGAGGCGTTCGCCTCGGTCGTCCTGGCCTGGGAGAAGGAGCAGCACCCGGACATGGACCAGGTCAACGTCAACGGCGGCGCCATCGCCCTCGGCCATCCCCTCGGCTGCTCGGGCACCAAGCTCATGGCCACCCTGCTCAACGAGCTGGAGCGCACCGGCGGCCGCTACGGCCTGCAGACCATGTGCGAGGGCGGGGGCATGGCCAACGCCACCATCATCGAGCGCCTCGGCTGACCAACCGAGCGTTGTCCCCAGGCTGTGGACAACTCTTGGGGAGTGTCACATCGTTGTAACTCCGGCTGGCTGCCCGTTCACCTGCCGTAACCCGGTGGCGGGTCAGTGCCAGCGGGTGGCGACGATGAAGCCGGCGACGATGAGGCCCAGCCCGCCCAGCAGGTAGACGTTGCTGGCCCCGCCGGGCAGCACGCTGAGGTAGTTGAGCAGGATGCACAGCACCCCCAGGGTGAAGAAGGCCGACCATGAGGGCCGGCACCCACCACGGGCTGGACGCGGTACTGGCGGGGACGGGCGCGGTGTAGCGGCCCGGCGTGGCCGCCGCCCGCGCCGCCGGTCCGCCCTTGGGGGTGACCCGGCCGCCCTTGCGTCTTGGCGCGCGGCCGCCCGGCCGATTTGGTCTGGGTCGGGCGCGTCCTTGGTCCGTCGTGCCATCGTCCTCAGCGTAGGCTCCGTCGGGTGGGCGTGCGCATCCTGGTGATCGACAACTACGACTCGTTCGTCTACAACCTGGTCCAGTACCTGGGCGAGCTGGGCGCCGAGCCCGTGGTGTTCCGCCACGACGCCATCGACGTGGCCGGCATCGCTGACCGCTCGGCCCGACGGGCTGCTGATCTCGCCCGGCCCGGGACGGCCCGAGGGCGCCGGCGTCAGTCCCTGGCGGCTCATCGCCGGCCTGGCCGGCGGGTGCCGGTCCTCGGGGTGTGCCTGGGCCACCAGTGCATCGGCCAGCACTTCGGCGCCCGGGTGGTGCGCGCGCCGACGGTGATGCACGGCAAGACCTCCGACATCACCCACGACGGGCGAGGCGTCTTCGCCGGGCTGCCCGACCCGCTGGTCGCCACCCGCTACCACTCGCTGGTGGTCGAGGCCGACACCGTCGCCGCCCGCCCTGGAGGTGTCGGCGTGGGCCGCCGACGGCACCGTCATGGGCCTCCGCCACCGGGACCTGCCGGTGGAGGGGGTGCAGTTCCACCCCGAGTCGATCCTCACCGACGGCGGCCGGCTGCTCCTGGCCAACTGGCTGGCCGTCTGCGGTCAGCCGGTCACGACGACGGCGGGGTAAGCGCCGGCGCGGTGGTGGTGGTCGTCGTGGTCGTCGGCGCGGTGGTGGTCGTCGTCGGCGCGGTCGTGGTGGTGGTGGTCGTCGGCGCGGTGAACTGACCGACGGCCAGGGTCACGGTCGAGCCCGGGGTCACCGGGGAGCCGGCGCCGGGGCTGGTCGACTGCACGATTCCGTTCTGGGTGGGATCGGTCACCGGGGTGGGCTGAACGCTGGCCGACAGGCCGAGGCTGCTCAACGTGGCCTGGGCCTGGGCCACGGTGTTGCCGGTCAACGGCGGGAGCGATGACCGCTTTGGGCCCTTGGGACACGAGGATGTAGACGGTCTTGCCGGCGGAGACGACCGTGCCCGCCGGCGGGTTGGTCCCGATGACCTTGCCGCTGGACACCGTCGAGGGTACTGGCCTCCTGCTGGGGAACGAGGCCGGCGCTGGTCAGCTTGCTGGCCGCGGTGACCGGGTCCTCGCCGGCCACGCTGGGGATGGTGACCGACTGCACGCCGGTCGACACGACCAGGGTCACCTTGTTCCCCTGGAGGATCGTCGTGCCCGCCGACGGGTTGGTGGAGATGACCGAGCCCTGGGGGACCGAGCTCGACGCCTGGCCGCTCACCACCGGAACGAGGCCCTTGGACTTGAGGTCGGCGACCGCCGCCGCCTGGGTCTTGCCCGTCTCGTCGGGGACGCTCACCTGAGCGGGACCACTGCTGACCGAGAGCACCAGCTTGGCGTTGGACTTGATCGCCGTTCCCGCCGGCGGCGACCGAGCCCAGGACCACCCCCTGGGGCGCGACGTTGGGCCGGTCCACCTCGGAGACCTTGCTGAAGCCGGCCTTGGACAGCTCGGCCTTGGCCGCGGCGTACTGCTGGCCGACCAGGTTCGGCGGGACGGTGAGGGTCTTGACGTCGGCGGAGTCCCACAGCGCCGAGCTCCCGGCCGAGGAAGAAGACGAGCACCGCCCAGGATGACCAGCAGGCCGACGAGCAGGGCGGCGAACCGGCGGCGGCGACGTTGTCTTCCTCTGTCCGGCTCCGCCTCGTTGACCGTGGTCAGGATGTTGGTGGCCGCCACTGCGCTGGCGGTCGGGCGCCAGCACCGGCTCGCCCCGCTGGAAGCGCAGCAGGTCGGCGCGCAGCTCCTCGGCCGTCTGGTAGCGGTCGGCCGGGTCCTTGGCCATGGCCTGCATGACGACCGCTTCGAAGCTCTTGGGCACGGCCGGGTTGGCCTGGCTGGGCAGGCGTCGGCTCCTCGCGCACGTGCTTGTAGGCGATGGAAACCGGGTTGTCGCCGTCGAACGGCGGGCGGCCCACCACCATCTCGTAGAGCACGACGCCCAGCGAGTACACGTCGCTGCGGGCGTCGACCGGCGAAGCCCTGGGCCTGCTCGGGCGAGAAGTACGTCGCCGTGCCCATCACCGCGCCCGGTCTGGGTCAGGCCCTCCTTGGCGCCGACCGCCCGGGCGATGCCGAAGTCGGTCACCTTGACCCGGCCCGACTTGTCGATGAGGACGTTGCCGGGCTTGACGTCCCGGTGGATGACCCCGTGGCGGTGGGCGAACTCGAGCGCCCCGGCCACGTCGGCGCCGATGCTGGCGGCGCTGGGCGGCGTCGAGCGGTCCCTGGCGGATCAGCGACGACAGGGTGTGGCCGTCGACGTACTCCATGACGATGAAGTAGGTGTGCTCGCCCTGGCCCCAGTCGTAGATGGAGACGATGTTGGGGTGGGTGAGGTTGGCGGCCGCCTGGGCCTCCCGCCGGAAGCGCTCCACGAACGAGCGGTCGACGGACAGCTCGGGGAACAGCACCTTCAGCGCCACCGGCCGGTCGAGGAGAAGGTCCATGGCCAGGTACACCTGGGCCATGCCGCCGCGGGCGATGTGGCGCACCAGCTCGTAGCGATCGCTGAACACTTGCTGCTGGGACATGCCGGTCAGAGCCTAGGGGTCGATGTCGAGGGCGTGGCGCTCAGGTCGGCCTGCATGAGGCCTTGGCGATCGGCGCGGCGATGGTCCCGCCCTGGTACTGGTCGCCCGACGGTTGGTTCTCGACCAGGACCCCGACGGCGATCTTGGGTCCGTTGGCGGGAGCGAACGAGGCGAACCACGCGTCGATGGTGCCCAGGCCCGTCTGGGCGGTACCGGTCTTGGCGGCGACCGGGACGCCGGGGATGGCCGCCGCCGTGCCGGTGCCGTTGGGGCTGCTCACGACCGACTGCATGAGCTTCGTCATCGGCCGCCGACGTCTGGGCCGACGTCGCCTGGATCCACGGCTTGGGCTTGTAGGTGCTCACCACCTGGTTCTGGGAGTTGGTCACGTGGTCGAGGACGTGGGGGACCATGATGGTGCCGTTGTTGGCCAGGCCGGCGGCGACCAGCGCCATCTCCAGAGGCGTGGAGGCGACGTTCTCCTGGCCGATGGCCGACTTGGCCAGGCCGGGCAGGTCCTGGGCGAAGCTCGACGCCGGCGGGAAGTAGGCCTGGGCGGCGGAGGGCAGGTCGATCGGCGGCGTCTGGTCGAAGCCGAACGCCTTGGCCTGGGCGGCCAGGTTGCCGGCGCCCAGGTCCAGGCCCATGTTGGCGAAGGCGGTGTTGCACGACACGGTGAAGTTGGCCGGCAGCTGGCCGCCGCAGCTCTCACCGCCGAAGTTGTTCAGCATCTGGCCGTTGGTCTGGGGCAGGGTCAGGCTGTGCTCCACCGGATAGGTCTTGGTCACCAGCGACGGGTCGCGGTCGTAGGCGGCCGATGCGGTGATCATCTTGAACGTCGAGCCGGGCGGGAACCGGTCGCGGTAGGCGGCCGGCGCCAGCGGGTTCCCCGGACGCGTGCAGGAGGGTCTGGTAGTTGGCCTGGACCGTCTGCTGGTTGCTTCCCGACAGTTGGTTGGGGTCGAACGTCGGGTTGGAGTACATGGCCAGGATGGCGCCGGTGGTGGGGTCGAGGGCGACCACCGCGCCGTTGCGGTTGCCCAGCGCCTGGGCCGCCACCTGCTGGAGCTTGGCCGAGATGGTGAGGGTGACGTCCTGGGCGGAGTTGGTGTTGGTGAGGTCGTTGCGCAGGTCACCGAGATTTCTCGGCAGCTGGAAGGAGGACTTGGCGCCGGTGAGGAAGCGGTCGTAGGTGTGCTCGACGCCGTCGCTGCCGTAGGTGAACGAGTAGTACCCGGTCACGCCGGCGTACAACGGCCCTTGCGGATAGACCCGTTGGTACTTGAACGGCCCGGTGGTCGGGATGGGAGAAGGCCAGCTGCACCCCGTCCGAGGTCAGGATCTGCCCGCGGGGATGGTCGTATTCGGCGGTGATGCGCAGTGAGTTCTGCGGCTTGGCGTCGATGGCGCCGGCGTGGAACACCTGCAGGTAGTTGAGCTGGAGGAAGACGCCCACGAACAGCACGATGATGCCGATGCCCACCAGGCGGATCTGACGGTTCATGCCGGCTGCCAGTCCGGGACGGCCGGCAGGCCCGGCCTCCAGGTTGGTGTCATGGGAGATGCGCAGAAGCAGCGCCAGCAGGATGTAGTTGGCGACCAGCGACGATCCGCCGTAGGAGACGAACGGCAGGGTGATGCCCGTCAGGGGGATGAGACGGGTCACCCCGCCCACGATCACGAAGGTCTGCACCCCGAGGATCAGGGCCAGACCGGTGGCGAGGAGCTTCTCGAACGGCCGCCGGGTGCGTACCGCCACCCGCAGGCCGGCGCCGACCATGAGCAGGAAGCCGATGAGCAGGGCGGTGGCACCGACCAGGCCCAGCTCTTCGGCGATCACCGCGAAGATGAAGTCGGTGGGCGCTTCGGGGATGAGCGCCGGCGACCCCTGCCCGGGGCCGACGCCGAACACCCCGCCGTCGGCGATGCCGAACCACCCCTGGATGATCTGGTAGCCGGATCCGTTGAAGTGGGGCCACGGGTTGAGCCACCCCTGGACGCGCGACTGGGCGTGGCCGATGAACTTGAGGGCCAGGACGGCGCCGGCGACGAACAGTCCGCCGCCCAGGACGAGGTAGGCGTAGCGGCCGGTGGCCACCCACAGCATCCCGATGAACAGGGCAAAGAAGAGGAAGGAGGAGCCGAGGTCGTTTTCCGCGGTGAGGACCACCAACGAGAACCCCCACGCCAGCAGGACAGGCGCCAGGTACTTGGGGTCGAGGACCAGGAAGCGTCCGATGCGCCGGGTGCCCGACCGCAGCACTTCGGCCCGCTCCACCAGCACCGAGGCGAAGAAGATGGCGAGGAAGATCTTGGCGATCTCCGCCGGCTCGAAGTTGACCGGGCCGAAGTGGACGTAGAGCCGGGCCCCGTTGATGTCCTCGCCGACGTGGGGAACGAGCGGTAGCAGCAGGAGCCCGGCGCCGAGAAGGGCGAAGCTGTAGCGGTAGCGCTCGAGGTCGCGGGCGTGACGGACGAAGACGAGCACGAGGAGAAAGGCGGCGATCCCGATGGCCGTCCACACCGCCTGGAGCCCGGCCAGGTGCTTGTCGATGCGGGCGATGAACACGTAGCCGATGCCGTTGAGCAGGCCGGCGACCGGCAGCAGGATGGGATCGGCCTCCGGGGCCAGCCAGCGCATCCCCAGATGGGCGACGAGCAGCAGACCGAAGATCACGGCGAGGAAGGGACCGATGTTCGCCGGCAACGACCCGGTCTTGCCCAGGCTGGTCAAGGCGTAGAGGCCGCCGGTGAGCACCACCGCCAACACGATCAAGCCGAGCTCGGTGCGCCTCCGAGTGGACCGGCGGGTCGGGGCGCGAGCGAGGATGGCGCTCACGGAGGCGTCACCGTGGTCGACGGAGCCGTCGCCGGCGGGAAGATCGCCGGAGCGGTCGCCGGCACCGGCAGAGTCGTGGTCGTCGAGCCGGTGGCGTCCTGGGCCCGGGCCACCGCCGCCTCGGAACGCAGACGGTTCACGTACTGCTGGGCGGCGCCGACGCTGCTCTCCACCTGCCCGGCGCGCAGCGTGCTCACCCGGGCCGGCAGCACCTGGTCCACCGTCACCGACGTGCGCCGCTCGACGGTCGGCTGGAACCACAGCAGCCCGCCGGGCCGGCCCTGGTAGATCACCACCTGATTCCCGGCCAGGCCCACGAAGTAGCTCCCCCGGGCGTACCAGCCCACGCCGACGGCGGCCGCGGCCAGCACCACCAGCAGGGCGACCACGAACAGCACGACGCGCAGGGTGATGGCGCGCGGCCGTCGTGCCGGCGCGGGAGCGGGCGCGGGTTCGGCGGCGTCCTCGGCTTCGTCTCCGTCGTCGGCCGCGTCGGCGGGCGCGACGGTGACCACGGGGACGGCTTGGGTGTCGCCCTGTTCGGTGCCCACGGGCGCGGGGGCGCGACGCCCTCGGCCGTGGTGGCCCCCTCTTTCCCCGCCGCTTCGTTCTCCTCGCCGGCATCCTCGTCGGCGACCACGTCCACCACCACGACGGTGATGTTGTCCTTGCCGCCGTTGTCCCTCGCCTCGCGCACCAGGTGGTGGGCCGCCTCGCCGGGATCGGCGACCTGGCCCAACACCGCCGCCACCTCGTCCTCCTCGACCTCCAGACCCAACCCGTCGCTGCAGAGCAGGAACCGGTCGCCCAGCCGCGGCACCGCCTCGATCATGTCGACGTCGACGTCCGGGTCGACGCCGAGGGCCCGGGTCACCACGTTGCGCTGCGGGTGGAACGGTGCCTCCTCTTCAGTCACCAGCCCTTCGTCGACCAGCTCCTGCACCAGGTTGTGGTCGGTCGTCAACTGTTCGAGGTGGCCCTCGCGCCACCGGTAGGCCCGCGAGTCACCGACGTTGGCGATCGCCAGTCGCTCGTCGTCGTCGACGAACGCCAACGCCACCAGCGTGGTGCCCATGCCTCGCAGATCGGGGTCGGCCTGGGCCCGGTCCCACACCGCCCGGTTGGCGGCGCGGGTCGCTTCACCCAGCCCGTCCGAGGAGCCCTCGCCCATGCCGTCGTAGGCGTCCTCCAGCGCGTGCACGGCGACTTCCGAGGCCACCTCGCCGGCGGCGTGGCCTCCCATCCCGTCGGCCACCGCGAACAGCGGCGTGGCCACCAACAGGTTGTCCTGGTTGGTGGCGCGGACCATGCCGACGTCCGTCGCCGCCCCGGCCCGCAGCGCTGTCACCGCTGACCGGGCGCCGGTCGGACGCCCACCGCAACCTTGCTCACGGGATACTCACTGGGTCAGCTCCAGGGTGGTCTTGCCGACCTGCAGGCGGTCACCGCCGCGGAGCGCAACCGGCGCGGTCACCTTCTGACCGTTGAGCAGCGTCCCGTTGGTGCTTCCCAGATCCTCGACGAAGTACTCGCCGTTGCGCCGGAAGACGCGCGCGTGCAGCGCCGACGCGAAGGTGTCCGCCGGCAACGAGACCGCGCACCCCGCACCCCGGCCCACCGTCATCTCACCCCCGAGGCGATGGCGTTCGCCGGCGCGGTCGGGAGGGCTGACGATCAGCAGTTGCTGCACCGCTTGGGGACGGGCGACGGGCGGCGGGGGAGGGGGGACGGATTCGCCGCCGTGGTCGGAGTCGGCGCCGGCCGGCGCCGCGGCCGGGTCGCGCAGCTCGGTCCACACCGCCCGCAGCACGCGCAGGAAGAAGAGGTAGAGGACGGCAAGGAACAGGTATTTGAGAAAGGTCAACAACGAGCTGGGCACGGTCGGTCAGCCCTGCTCGAAGCGCAGCGTGGTCGCCCCGACGGTCACCCCGTCCCCGTCCTGGAGCAGCTGCACCCCGCGGACCTTGGTCCCGTTGACCTTGGTTCCGTTGGTGCTGCCGAGATCGGTCACCTCGAAGCGACCGCCTCCCGCCGGCCGGACCTCGGCGTGGCGCCGGCTGACGTTCGGGTCGGCGAGGACCAGACCGCACTCGGGCAGGCGCCCCATGACCAGACCCTTGGCCCCCAGCACCAGCCGGCGCCCGTCGGGCAGCACCAGGGTGGCGTCGTCCCGGCGTCGTTCGGACCCCGGGCCGCGGCCGCCGGATGTGGCGCCGGCCGGCTCGTCGGATTCGTCGTTGTGGTCGAAGTCCTCGAAGTCCTCGGCCGGCTGGGGTTCGGGTTGGCCGCCTTCGTTGTCGGCCTTGCTCTCGTCCACCTCATCGCGGCGGAGGGTGCGTCCCGGCGCGCCGCCCGGGCGGGGGCGGGGCCGGCCCGGGGGATCCGGGCTGCTGGCCGCCGGCCGGCCGGATCGGGGGCGACTCCGGCCCGCGCCCGAATCGCGCGGCCGCTGGCTGCGGGCCATGTCACCGGCCACCAGGAGCATGCCGGGCGAGAGGTCCTTGTCGGTCTCCAGCGCCACTTCCACCCGGCCGATGAACCCGTACGACTCGGTGTGGGCGTGGTCCTTGGCCACCGACACCAGCTCGGCGATCAGCTCCTCCTCGATGGGCTCGAACCGGGCCCGATCCTCAGGGGACAGTGACACCACGAAGGAGTTGGGGGCCAGGGTGCCCTTGGGCGCGACCTGCCGGCGCAGGTCCATCTCCCGCGCCAAACGCCGGCCGATCTCGACGGGTTGCAACCCGCTGCGGAAGGCCTTGGCGAAGACGCCCTCGACGAGTCGCTCCAAGCGGCGCTCGAACTGCTGCAGTCCCATGGTCGTCGCTGATCGTACTCGGACGGGGTGCGCGTCCGGCGGCACGTCAGCTAGCGTCATGCACCCGCTCGGGCGAGTGGCGGAATTGGTAGACGCGCAGGATTCAGGTTCCTGTGTCCGAAAGGATGTGGGGGTTCAAGTCCCCCCTCGCCCACGCAAACCCGCTGGTCAGGGAGGTTGTCGGAGGACGGGCGCAGCCCCCATCTCTGTTTGATCGTCTGGGCTGGCGCCGGCAGGGGGAGTCAAATCGGCGGGTTCGGGTAGCAGTCCTTCGTATCCAATCCGGCCCGAGCACGAGCAGCGGCCGGATGGACGGGGGAAGAAGGTGACCGCCCGCCCACCCGCGTGGTTGTCCGTGCCCAACCCGAGGAGCGCGAATGGCTCAGATCAACCATCCCGAGGCCCAGGCCGTAGCGGCCGAGGTGCCAACCGTCGCCGACCCGGCCCCGCTCGGCCTGGCCGGCTTCGCCATGACCACGTTCGTCCTGAGCGTGTTCAACGCCAATATCATCACCGATCCCACCGGCAAGCTGGCCGGCACCGTGCTGCCCCTCGCCCTGTTCTACGGCGGCTTGGTCCAGTTGCTGGCCGGGATGTGGGAGTTCAAGAACCGCAACACGTTCGGGGCGGTGGCCTTCAGCTCCTACGGCGGGTTCTGGCTGGCCTACGCCGCCTACGCCAAGTTCGTGATTCCGGGGTTGCCCAAGACCACGGCGAACCAGGCGGTCGGCCTGTTCCTGCTGGCCTGGGCCATCTTCACCATCTACATGATCCTGGCGTCGCTGCGCGTCGAGCGCGGCGGTGGCCGGCGTGTTCATCGCCTTGGCCGTCACCTACATGCTGCTCGCCATCGGCAACTTCAGCCAGTCGACCAGCCTGGTCCACGCCGGCGGCTACGCCGGCCTCGTCACCGCCGCCATCGCGTGGTACGCGTCGTTCGCCGGGGTGACCAACGCCACCTGGAAGCGCACCATCCTGCCGGTCATCCCGCTGGCGCTGGTCGGCCGCCGCCAGTCGACCTGACCACACCGCAGTTGCGGTAGCAAGAGGGGCGAGGGGGCGGCAGACGCCAGGAGGCCGTTACACTCGCCCTTCGTGAATGCCAAACTGGGAGTGCGAGGGAGGATCGGCGCCGTCGTCCTCGCCGTCGTGGCCGTGGCCGGCCTGATGGCCGGCTGCGGCTCGTCGGCCAAGAAGGCCAGCCCGGCCACGACGAACCCGTCGGCGACCCTCAAGGCCAGCGGTCCCGTTGACGTCCTGTATGCGGCGTCGCTCCAAGACCTGATGAACAAGACGATCGCCCCCGCATTCCAAACGGCGAGTGGCGCCACCTTCAGCGGTTTCCCCGCCGGTTCCACCGAGTTGGCCAGCCAGATCAAGGGCAAGGTGCGGGCCGCCGACGTCTTTCTGTCGGCCGCGCCCGACGCCAACACCACCTTGCAGGGCGCAGCCAACGGCGACTGGGTGTCGTGGTACAGCTCCCTGGCCCGCGCCCCCCTGGTCCTGGGCTACAACCCCAACAGCCACTTCGCCGCCGACCTCAAGTCCAAGCCGTGGTACCAGGTGATTGACGAACCGGGGTTCCGGGTGGGGCGCACCGACCCGGCCAACGACCCCAAGGGCAAGCTGACGGTGCAGGCCATCCAGCAGGCGGAGAGCACGCAGCACGCCAGCGGGCTGGCGGCGGTGCTGTCGTCCAGCTCGAACGTGTTCCCCGAGGAGAGCCTGGTCGGCGAGCTGCAGTCCGGCCAGCTCGACGCCGGCTTCTTCTACGCCAACGAAGCCAAGGCGGCCGGCATCCCCACCGTGTCGCTGGCGCCGGTCAACCTGTCCGCCCACTACACGGTGACGGTCGTCAACCGGGCGCCCCATCAGCAGGCGGCCGTCGCCTTCGTGTCCTACCTCTACTCGCCGGCCGGCCAGACCATCCTGCGCAACGCCGGCCTGACCCTGGCCTCGCCGCCGGTGGTGACCGGGCCGACGTCGGCCGTACCCGCCGCCCTGCAGCCGGCGCTGGGCATTGGCGGGAGCGCGCCGGCGACATGACCCGATGATCGGGCCGTGATCGGGCCGTGATCGTGCCGTGATCGGGCGGGCGCGTCGGGCCCCGCTGCCCCTGCTGGGCGGACTGCTCGCCGCCTATTTCGTCGTGCCCGTCGTCCTGGTCGTGGCCCGGGTGGGGCCGGGGCACTGGAACGGGATCGGCGACCGGCAGCTGTGGCACGCCGTCGTCACCTCGGTGCTGGCCAGCTCGGTGGCCACCGCGTTGGTCGTGGTCCTCGGCGTCCCTCTGGCCTGGGTCCTGGCCCGGGACCGGCCGCCGGGGTGGGGCCGACGGGTCAACAACGTCGTCGGCGCCCTGGTGCAGCTTCCGCTGGCGCTGCCCCCGCTGGTCAGCGGCCTGTTGCTCATCCGCATCGTGGGGCCGTACACGTGGCTGGGCCGCCTGAGCGGGCAACGGCTGACCGAAACGCTGTGGGGCATCATCCTGGCCCAGGCCTTCGTGGCCGGTCCCTTCCTGGTCGTCGCGGCCCGCAGCGCGTTCGCCACCGTCAACCCCGAGCTCGACAACGTTGCCGCCACCCTCGGCCACGGGGGCTGGTCCCGGTTCTTCCGGGTGGACGTCGGCGAGGCGGCGCCGGGGATCCGGGCGGGGATGATGCTGTGCTGGCTGCGCGCCTTCGGCGAGTTCGGCGCGACCGTCCTGCTCGCCTACCACCCCTACTCGCTGCCGGTGTACACCTACGTGCAGTTCGGCCAGACGGGCGTGCCGGCCACGGACGTGCCGGTGATCGTGGCCATCGGCATCGCCCTGGTGGCGGTGTCGGTCGGCCACGTCCACGTCCGCCGGCGCCCGCCCCGCCCGCTGCCGTCGCCAACGCCGCCGGCTCTGACCGCGTCGGCGGCGCCGCTGGCTTTCGCCGTCCACGTGCACGTCGGCAGGTTCCGCCTGTCGGCCGCCCACGCCGCCACCTCGCCGCGGGTTGCCCTGCTCGGTCCGTCAGGGGCGGGGAAAAGCCTCACGTTGCGGGCCATCGCCGGGGTGGAGGAGGTCGCCCGGGGGCGGGTCCGGCTGGGCGCGGAGAAGCTGGACGGCCGCACCGCCGCCCAACGGGGGGTCGGCTACGTGCCCCAGGGAGGCGGGCTGCTGCCCCATCTGGACGTGTGGCGCCAGGCCACCTTCGCCGTGGCCGCCGACGGGGGGCGGGCGGCGTGGTGGCTCAACCGGCTCGGCGTGGACGGGTTGGAGGCTCGCCTCCCGTCGCAGCTTTCGGGCGGGCAGGCCCAGCGGGTGGCGCTGGCCCGGGCCCTGGCCGCCGACGCCCGCCTGCTGCTGCTGGACGAGCCGCTGTCGGCCCTGGACACGCCCACCCGCCACCAGCTGCGCGACGAACTGCTGAGGTTGCAGCGCCAGACTTGTCTCACCAGCGTCATCGTCACCCACGATCCCGAGGAGGCGGCGGTCCTGGCCGACGAGATCGTGGTCCTCGACCAGGGTCGCGTGCTGCAGGCGGGCCCGCGGCGCCGCCTGTTCGACTACCCCTGCTCGCGCCACGTCGCTCGTCTGCTGGGCGTGCCCAACGTGTTCCCCGGGCGCACGCTCGCCGACGGCAGGGTGGCCGCGGCGAACGGGTTGCGCCTGGCCTCCGAGGCGCCCCTCCAGCCGGGCGTCTCGCTGCTGTGGAGCGTGCCGCCCGAGGCGGTGGCTCCCTCTCCGCCGGCGCCGACGCCGGTGCGGGCCCGGGTGGTGGACGTCGTCGACCACGGGCGGTTCACCGAGACGACTTTCGATCTGGGCGGCGGGGTGGTGCTGACCAGCACCCACCCGGCCGCCGGGGCCCTGATCCCCGACGAGGTGGTCGGGCTCCGGCTGCCCCCGGTGCGGGCGTGGGCCGCCCCCTCAGTCGTCGCCGGCGAGAACGGCGAGGACGCGCTCGGTGTCGGTCAGGTCGTCGAGGACGACGTCGGCGCCCAGATCCCGTAGCGCGTCGGCGCCGAACCCGCCGGTGGCCACGAGCAGGCAGTGCGCCCCGGCCGCGGTCGCGCAGGCCAGGTCGCGGGGCGTGTCGCCCACCACCCAGGTGGCGTCGGGCTTCAACTCGATCCCCCGCCGCTCGGCCAGCCGGCGGAGCGCCAGGGGGACGAGCACGTCGCGGTCGGCGTCGTCGCTGCCGTAGGCGCCCACCTCGAGGTCGAGCCAACGGTCGAGGCCGAAGGCGGCCAGCTTCACTGCCGCGTTGGGGGCGAGGTTGCCCGTCAGCACGGTGGAGGTGACTCGCGGATCGCCGGCGAGGCGGCGCAGCACCGCGTCGGCGCCGGGCATGGGCCGCCCGTCGGCCGCCAGCTGCTCGGCCGCCGCCTCCAGTCCCTCCTCGAGGTGGCGGAGCACGGCGGGGAGGTGGGCGGGGTCCTCGTGCATGAGGTCGAGGTAGGCCAGGGCGATCTGGGGGTCGGTCATGCCGCCCATGCGCACCCGCTCGGCCGGCGCCCGGCCCAGAACCCGTTCGAGGGCGGTGTCGAACACGGCGGCGCCGATGCCGGCGGTGTGCACCAGGGTGCCGTCGAGGTCCCACAGCACCAGCCGGCGGACCGAAGGGCTCATCGGGTAGAGCATGGCGCATGGACATCACCCCGGTTCGCATCACCGAGACCGACGAGTGGAAGGCCCTGGCCGCCCACCAGCGCAGCCTGGCCGGGACCCACCTGCGCCAGCTGTTCGCCGACGACCCCGGACGGGGCGAGCACCTGACCCTCGCCGTCGAGGACCTCTACCTCGACTACTCCAAGCACCGCCTCACCGCCGAGACGATCGGCCTGCTGGTGGCGGTCGCCGAGCGGGCCGGCCTGCGCCGAGCGCATCGAGGCCATGTTCGCCGGCGAGCACATCAACACCACCGAGGACCGGGCCGTGCTGCACGTCGCCCTGCGCGCCCCCGAGGGCGAGAAGCATCGTCACCGACGGGACCGACGTCGTCCCCGAGGTCCACGAGGTGCTCGACAGGATGGCCGACGTTCGCCGAGCGGGTGCGCACCGGCGCGTGGCAGGGGGCGCACGGGCAAGCGCATCGCCAACGTGGTCAACATCGGCATCGGCGGCTCCGACCTGGGCCCGGCCATGGCCTACGAGGCGCTGCGGACCTTCGCCGACCGTTCCCTGACGGTGCGGTTCGTTTCCAACGTCGACGGCAGCGACATCTGGGAGGCGACCCACGACCTCGACCCGGCGGAGACGCTGTTCATCGTGAGCTCCAAGACCTTCACCACCCTGGAGACCATCACCAACGCCACCATCGGCCCGCGAGTGGCTGCTCGCCGGCCTGGGTTCCGCGTCCGACGCCGACGCGGTCGCCCGCCACTTCGTCGCCGTGTCCACCAACGCCGCCAAAGTGTCCGAGTTCGGCATCGACCCGGACAACATGTTCGGCTTCTGGGACTGGGTGGGCGGCCGGTACTCCTACGACTCGGCCATCGGGCTGTCGCTCATGATCGCCATCGGCCCCGAGGCCTTCGCCGAGATGCTCGCCGGCTTCCACGCCATCGACGAGCACTTCCGCATCGGCGCCGTTCGAGCGCAACCTGCCCGTGCTCCTGGGGCTGATCGGCGTCTGGTACAACGACCTGTTCGGCGCCCAGACCCACGCCGTGCTGCCCTACAACCACTACCTGGTGCAGCTTCTCCAACTACCTCCAGCAGCTGGAGATGGAGAGCAACGGCAAGTCGGTGACCGCTGGACGGCGACTCCCGTCGACCTGGACACCGGGCCCATCGTGTGGGGCACGCCGGGGACCAACGGCCAGCACGCCTACTACCAGCTGATCCACCAGGGCACCCGGCTCATCCCCGCCGACTTCATCGGCTTCCTCGAACCCGCCCATCGCGTCGGGCCCCACCACGACCTGCTGATGGCCAACCTGTTCGCCCAGACCGAGGCGCTGGCGTTCGGCAAGACGCGCCGACGAGGTGGCCGCCGAAGGCGTTCCCGCCGCCCAGGTCCCCCACCGCACCTTCGCCGGCAACCACCCGACCAGCACCATCCTCGCCCCCACGCTCACCCCCCGGGTGCTGGGCGAGCTGGTCGCCATCTACGAGCACAAGGTGCTGACCCAGGGCGTGATCTGGGGGATCAACTCCTTCGACCAGTGGGGGGTCGAGCTGGGCAAGGCCCTGGCCCAGCGCATCGTCCCCGAGCTGACCTCCGAAGCCGAGCCCCGCCTCGACCACGACAGCTCCACCAACGCCCTCATCCGTCGTTACCGCGCCGCTCGCCAGCCGTGACACTTCCTGCCTTCTTGGGCACGGGCGCGGCGGGGACGACCACGACCGTTCCCTGGTCGTGGATGACCCGGACCGGGGCGCCGTAGCAGGCGGACAGCACGCCGGCGTCGAGGACCTCGGCGGGAGCGCCCGCGGCCACCACCCGCCCCTCGGCGAGCAGCAGCAGGCGGTCGGCGTGGCGACCGGCGAGCGTGAGGTCGTGCATGGTGGCCACCACGGTCAGGCCCCGCTCGGCGCGCAGGTCGTCGACCACGTCCAGCACCTGGGTCTGGTGACCGATGTCCAGCCCGGTCGTCGGCTCGTCGAGCAGGACGAGGCCGGCTTCCTGGGCCAGGGCCCGGGCCAGCAGGCACCGCTGCCGTTCGCCCCCGGACAGGGTGGTCACGCCGCGCGCCGCGAACCGGCGCAGCTCGAGACGGTCGAGGATGTCGTCGACCACCCGTTGGTCCCGGGTGGACGGCGCCCCGACCAGCGGCAGATGGGCGGTGCGGCCCAACGCCACGTAGTCGCTGACCGTCATCCCCAGCGGTATGACCGGGTGTTGGGGGACGAGCGCGACCCGTTGGGCCCGTTGCCGGCGCCCGAGCCGTTCGACGGGACCGCCGCCGACGTGGATGGCTCCGCCGTGGTCGATGAGTCCGGCCAGGGCCAGCAGCAGGCTGGTCTTGCCCGCCCCGTTGGGACCGATCATGGTCAGCCACTGGCCGCGGTGGGCGTCCACCGACACGCCGTCGACCACGGTGACGCCGCCGCGGTCCACGGTGACGGCCCGGGCCGAGAGCGGCGCGGCGTCGTTGCTCATGTCGCTGGTCATGTCGCTGGTCATGTCGCTGGTCACGTGGCGCCCAGGCGCCGGGTGCGCAGCACGAAGATGAAGAAGGGGGCGCCGACGGCCGCCGTCACCACGCCGATCGGCAGCTCGCTCGGGGCCAGGACGGTGCGCGCCGCGATGTCGGCGGCGACGAGGAAGCCGCCGCCGCCGATGAGCGACAGCGGCACGATACGCCGGTAGCTGGTGCCGACCAGCAGGCGGACGGTGTGGGGCACGATGATGCCGACGAAGCCGATGAGCCCGCTGACGGCGACGACGCCGGCGGTGCCCAGCGAGGCGGCGGCGATCACCGCCAGGCGAAGGGGCGTGACGGCGACGCCCAGCGACGCGGCTTCGACGTCACCGACGGCGAGGACATCGAGCTGCCGTCCCGAGGCGAGCAGCACCACCGCGCACACCACGACGTAGGGGGCGGCCAGGGCCACGTCGTGCCACGACGCGGTGGCGAACGAGCCCAGCAACCACACGTAGATCTGGTTGAGCTCCTCCAGGTCCTGTTGCTGGAGGAAGGTCTGGGCGGCGGTGAGCAAGGTGGCCACCGCCACCCCGGCCAGCAGCAGCGAAGCCGTCCCCCGGTTGGCCCCGCCCGAGCCCACGCCGTAGGTCACGGACACGGCGAGGATGGCGCCGGCGAAGGCAAAGGCGGGAACGGCGTCGGGCACGGTGCCCAGCTCATTGCCCAGGGCGACGAAACCGACGGTGGCGCCCAGCCCGGCGCCGGCGGCCACGCCCAGGAGGTAGGGGTCGGCGAGGGGATTGCGCAGCGTGCCCTGGTAGCCGCTGCCGGCGACGGCCAGGGTGGCGCCCACCAGCAGACCGAGCACGACGCGCGGCGCCCGGATCTGCCAGACGATGGCGGACTGGGTGGCGGACAGCGGTGCGTGCACGCCGAGCAGGGGCAGGTGGCTGGCGGCGTCGCGCACGATCAGCCACGGGTTGATGTCGGCGGGCCCCACGGCCAGCCCGGCCACCACTGCCACCACGGTGAACGCCACGGTGACCCCGAACACCCCGGGACGCCGGCGCGGCCGGGGCCGCGCCTCGGCCGCGTCGGTCGTCTCGTGGGTGGCGACGGTCATGGGCTCGAGTCAGGCGGGTGCGGACCCGGTTGGCGCGGGCGCCGGCGCGGCGTTGACGGCCTGGACGATCTGCTGGAACAGCTGCACCACCCGGGGCCCCCAGCGCGAGGCGATGTCGTCGTTGAGCCCGACGACCTGGTTGGTCTGCACGGCCCGGATGGTGCTCCACCCGGGGCGGGCCTTCACCGTCGCTTCCGACTGGCCGCAGCAGAGCGTGTCGGACAGGAAGATGAGATCGGGATCGGCATGGACGATCGCCTCGGAGGACAGCTGCGGGTAGCCGCCGGCCGCGTTCGGCGCCGCGTCGGCGATGTTGTGCACCCCGGCCATCGACATCAGTTGGCCGACGAAGGTGTGCGACGTCAGGGTGTAGTACGTCTGGTCGAGCTCCCAGTAGTAGGTGAGGTCCTTGGCCTGCGGGTGCAGCTGAGCGGCCGTGGTGGCGATGCTGGACCGCATCTGCTGCACCAGGTTGGCGGCGGCGGCCGGGTGGCCCGTCGCCGCCCCGAGGCCGTTGATCTGGTTGTAGGTGTCGTTGAGGGTGTTGGCCGACGGGTCGTCGATGGCGCGGATCTTCAAGGTGGCCAGCTGCTTGATCAGGTTGTTGCTGTTGTCGGACACCACCACCAGGTCAGGGTGGTAGGTGGCCAGTGCCTCGGCGCTGACATTGAGCGGGTCGAGCTTGGTCCGGGGAACCTGCGGGGGATAGTCCGAGTCCTTGTCGACGGCGACCACCTGGGGTCCGGCGCCGATGGCGTAGAGCATCTCGGTCGCGGTGGGCGACAGCGACACGATGCGGGTGGGCGGGCCCGACGTGGGGCTGGACGCCGGCTTGCTGCTGCTGCCACAGCCGGCGAGAGCGACCAGGCCGGCGATGGCGAGCACGACGGACAACTTGCGAAATCGCATACACACCTCCTGTTGGTCGAGTAGGAGGTGCGCGGCTGCCAGGGCGGGCCCTGACGGCACGACGGCCCTTCTCCTCGAGAGCTCGTGTCGTGCCCCGCCGGTCAGGCGATCTGGCTCGACCGGTTCCCCGGTCTCACAGTTGCGGGACAGCGCCGGACTCGCACCGGACTTCGCTGGCACCGACGGGTGACGCGGTCACCCTAGCCCGGCTACGAAGTCGTGATCGCGCCGGGCCGGTCGTGGATCGGGGTGTCGCGCTGAGCCAGCGGACGCCCATCCCGTCCCGAGCGGCTGGCCAGGATCTCGGCACAGATGGCCAGGGCGATCTCGGCCGGGCCCCGGCCGCCGAGGTCGAGCCCGATGGGCCGGTGGATCCGGTCGAGGAGGGCCTCGGCGACGCCATCGGCGCGCAGCCGCTCCAGCCGCCGGCTCTGGGTGCGGCGCGATCCCATGGCGCCCACGTAGTCGACGCCGGCGGCCAACCCCGCGGCCAGCGCCGGGACGTCGACGTGGGCGTCGTGGGCGAGCACGACCAAGGCGCTGGCCGCCCCGCCCCATGCGAACAGCTCGCCCAGCGCCGACGCGTCCTCGGTGCTCCGTGCCTCCCAGCCGAGGAGGGCGCCCTGGCTCTCCAGGGCTGCCACCAGCTCGCCGGCGCCGACGATGATCAGACGCGGCGCCGGCACCCACGCCTCGACGAGCAGCATCCCGGCCGGGTCCTCCACCCGGCGTGACCCGGTGTGGCCGGAGGCCAGCAGCTCGAGGGCGGTGGCGACGGCCGCTTCCGGGGCGGTGGCGGTGGCGCCGGCGCTTTCGAGGCTCCCGTCGGGGTGGACGACCACCGTCCCCGCGCCTGCTTCCGGGCCGTCGAGCCGGGTAACGAGGGCGACCGACGAGCGCCGGCGCAGCGCTTCCCAGAGGACCGGCGGCACCGCGTCGGCCGCCTGGAGGAGAAGGTGCGCCGACCCGCCGCAGCTGAGCCCGGCCTCGGCGACCTGCTTGCCCTGAACCTCGATGGTCACCGGGACCAGGGTGCGGGGGCCGTCGAGCAGCTCGGTGCCGGCGGAGGCGATGCGTTCCGCGCCCAGGCGGCCGAGGATGTCGCCGCTCAGCTCGCCGGCAGCGTTGACGCCGACCAGTTCGTCGCCGGACCAGCTGGAGAACCCCTCCAGTCCGATCACCCGGGCGAACGCCGCCCTCGTCCCCTCGGCCTGCCAGCGCACCAGCTCGTCCACAGCAGTCACGTCCCAACGTTATGACGCCACGGGCTCCGGGCGGGCCGGCGCCGGCGGCGGACGGGGCGGGTTGTGGCGGTTGTGGCCTCTCGTGCAGGCCGGCGAGCTTTTGTGGCCGCGGCGGCAGAGGGGTTGGGACGAACGGTCCACGTGAGCGCCGGGACCGGACAGAGAGGCCACGCCGCCGGGCACGGCGCCGCCCACGCCGGCGCCGGCCCGCCGGCGCCGGGCCCCCGGATACATTCGTCCCGTGCCGTCCTACCGGATCAGTCAGGCTGCCCAGCTGCTCGGGGTGAGCGCCGACACGGTGCGGCGGTGGACGGACAGCGGCCGGCTGTCGGTGACGCGCGACGAGGCCGGCCGGCGGGTCATCGACGGCGCCGACCTGGCCCGTTTCGCCGTCTCGCTGGGTGAGAGCAGCGAACTGGTCCCCGCCCCCGGCCACTCGGCCCGCAACCGGGTGGTGGGCATCGTCACCCGGGTGGTCCGTGACCGGGTCATGGCTCAGGTGGAGATGCAGGCGGGCCCGTTCCGGTTCGTGTCGTTGCTGAGCCGGGAGGCCGCCGACGAGCTCGGACTCGACCCGGGAATTACCGCGGTGGCGTCGATGAAGGCCACCAACGTGACCATCGAGCTGCCCCAGTAGCGGGTCCCTACGAGGCGAGCGCGTCGAGGGCGGCGCGCTCGTCGGGGTCCAGCTCCCACTCGCCGGCGGCGACGTTGGCGCGTACCTGTTCGGGCTGGGTGGCGCCGGCGATGACCGATGCCACCGCGTCGGTGGCCAGGAGGCCGGCGAACGCCAGGTCCAGCAAGCCGTGCCCCGCCTCCTTGGCGAACGCGGCCAGTTGCTCGAGGCGGTCGTAGCTGCGGTCGTCGATGGCCCGGCCGGCGAGGCGGGTGCCTTCCGGCGCCGGCTCGCCCCGGCGGTACTTGCCGGTGAGCAGACCGTTGGCCAACGGGAAGTAGGGCAGCACCCCGACCCGGTACGCCGAACAGGCGGGGATGAGGTCCGGTTCGGCGGGCCCGTCGAGCAGGTTGAGGTGGTTCTGGGCGGAGATGAAACGGGTGCGGTGCTGGGTGCGAGCCACCCACTCGGCATGGGCGATCTGCCAGGCGGGCAAATTGGAGGACCCGACATAACGCACCTTGCCCTCTTTCACCACTTCATCCAACGCCGCCAGTGTCTCTTCGAGCGGGGTGCGGGGATCCGGGCGGTGGAGTTGGTACAGGTCGATGTGGTCGGTCTGCAGTCGGCGCAGGCTGGCGTCGAGGGCTCGGCGCAGGTACCACCGGCTGCCTCGTGCCTCGCCGGGCCCCCCGCCCATGTCGCCGCCGAACTTGGTGGCCAGCACCACCTGGTCCCGCCGGCCCCGCAGGATGTCGCCGAGGAACGTCTCCGAGCCGCCCCGCCTGCCGTAGGTGTCCGACGTGTCGAGCAGGGTGACGCCGCTCTCCAGGGCCGCGTCCACCACCGCCCGGGACTGTGCCAGGTCGCGGCGGGACCCGAAGTTGTTGCAACCCAGACCGACCACGGACACGGTGAGGCCGGAGGCCCCGAGTTGGCGGTAGCGCATACCCCAGCATGCCCCCGAACCTGGCGTTTTCGCTGGCCGGAGTGGCGTTCCGGACGCGAATCAGTGAACCGAAGCGACCGCTAGGGTGTCGCTCCGATGCCGCTCGCTGGACGCTCCCGCCGGCGAGGGAACGCAAAATGGTGGCTGGTGGCCGGTGTCGTTGCCACGCTGCTCGTCCTCCTCGTCGACGCGTCGATCAAGGCTCGGCCCGCCGGCCCCGGTCGCACCCTCGCCGCCGACGCGTGGGCCGACCGCGTCCTGCCCGTCATCGGCGACTCGACGTCTCAGGGCATCGAGCTCAACCAGTTGCGCGCCAACGGGACGGGCATGAACGCCACCGCGCTCACCGCCCAGTACCACCAGGTGGTCCAGCAGGCCAACACCTCGTTGTCCACGGTCAAGGGGTTGAGCCCGCCGGCGCAGGTCAACGTCGCCAACGGCCTGCTGACGGCCTGCCTGCAAACCCGGGCTCAAGCGGCGACGACGATCTGGCAGGCCGTCATGCAATTCCTTGCCGCCCCACTCGGCACCGACCCGACGGCGGCCGTGACGGCCATCAGCAACGCCGTCGCCCAGTTCGGCGTGGCCAATCAGGCCTACCAGCTCTTCGTCAAGTCCATGCCCAACCTGCACGTGGGCTGGCCCGCGTCCACCTGGGATCCGATGCCGGCGGCGTACTCGCAGCCGGCGCTGACGAGCTTCCTGACCACGGTGCGGCGCGGCAGCGGCCTGGCGTCGGCGCCCGACCTGGCCGTGGTCTCCGTGACCACGTCCCCCGCCGCGGTGAGCGTCGACGGGACGACCCAGGTGCTGGCGCCGTCCGCCGCCCTCACCGTGCAGGCGACGGTCAGCAACGTGGGCAATGTGGAGGAGAAAGGCGTCGCCGTCACCGCGTCCATCTCCCCGGCCGGATCCCCCCCGGGCAGCGTCAGCCAGCCCGTCACTCTCCAACCGGGCCAGGTAGCGACGCTCACGCTCGGTCCGTTGCACCCGCCCATCGGCCCCACCGTGACCCTGACCGTGTCCATGCCCCCGTCGCCGGGCGAGACCGACACGGGCAACAACACCTCCAGCCTGGCCTTCGTGATGCCCCCCGCCACGGCACCGTCGAGCGCACCCACCACTCGATAGAATCGACGCTCCCAGCGCTCGTAGCTCAACGGATAGAGCATCTGACTACGGATCAGAAGGTTGGGGGTTCGAATCCCTCCGAGCGCGCCACTCGGCACTGCCACGGCACATCCGAAACGCGAGTCAGCCGCTGGGTCGAGACACGATCGCTTCCCTGGCAGAAGCCATTCTCGGGCGATGGCGAGGTCATCGCCCGGCCGTCGCGACCAAGGGCTCGCCGGCGCCCGGTCCGGGCTCGGCTCGGACGTCTCGGGCCTGGAGCGGTTCGCCGCAGGAGGAGCAGACCATCACCGCGTCGGCGATCTGGCCGCAGCTCTTGTGGCGCACATACAGGGGCGGTCCCTGGGGGGCGGCGTAGCGGTCGCCCCATTGGCGCATGGTGGTGAGGACCGGCCACAGGTCCCGGCCCTTGGCCGTGAGCCGGTAGTCGTAGCGGGGCGGGTGCTCGCTATAAGCCTCCTTTGACAGGACGCCCGCCTCGACGAGGCCGCTGAGGCGCTGGTTCAAGATGTTGCGGGAGATCCCGAGCCGCTCACGGAAGTCGTCGAAGCGAGTGACGCCCAGGAAGGCGTCCCTGACGATCAGCAGCGACCACCACTCACCGACGACCTCCAGGCACTGGGCGACCGAGCAGGCCATGTCGGCGAAGCTCTTGCGTTCCACGACTCCAAGATAGTCAGTTGCATCGTAGAACGCAATCATCTAGGGTAAGTAGCATGACGAGACCTACTCCGGTCGCCGGCGAAGTTTCCGACCCGCAGAGCCCGCCCGGAGTCAATCCTCGCCAAGTGCTGGTGATCGTGTGTGCCGGGGTGGTGCTGGCGAGCCTGGATCTGTTCATCGTGAACGTGGCGCTGCCCGAGATAGCCCGAGACCTGCACGCCCCGAACCTGGGTGAGCTGTCGTGGGTGCTCAACGGTTACGCCATCGTCTACGCCTCGCTGCTGGTCTTCTTCGGCCGCCTGGCCGACCGCCACCGGCGCGACCGGGCGTTTCTGGTGGGCGTCGCCGTCTTCACCGCCGCGTCGGCGGCCTGCGCAGCGTCGACCAGCGTGGAGATGCTGGTTTCGTTCCGCCTGATCCAAGCGGCTGGCGCGGCCCTGCTCACGCCGACATCGCTGGGGCTGCTGATGGCTTCCTATCCAACCGAGCGCCGCGGCGGCGCGGTGCGAGCGTGGACCGCCACCGGCGGCCTGGCCGCCGCCCTGGGCCCGGTGGTAGGCGGACTGCTGGTGGCCTCCAACTGGCGCCTGGTGTTCCTGGTCAACGTGCCGATCGGAGTTGGCGCCCTGATAGTCGGCTACCGCCGCCTGCCCCACGTCCCCGGTCATCGGGTCGAGCCTCCCGACCCGCTAGGCGCTGTGCTCGCCATCGCCGGCATCGGGGTGCTGACCCTGGGTTTGGTGGAGGGCGGCAGCTGGGGTTGGGGGTCTGCGCCGGCCGTGTTGGCCCTGGTCGGTGGGGTGGTCCTGGTCGGCCTGTTCGTTGCCCACTGTGCCGCCAGCCGCGTCCCACTCATCCACCCCTCCCTCTTCCGGTCCAAGCAGTTCAGCGGCGCGTCGCTGGTCGCCGTGGTCTTCTCCGTCGCCTTCGGGGCGATGCTGCTGTCGATCGTGCTGTGGGAACAGGGCGCCTGGGGCTGGTCGGCCTTGCGCAGCGGGCTGGCGATCGCCCCGGGGCCGATCATGGTGCCGGTGATCTCCTTCGGTGTCGCCGGCCCCCTCATCGCACGCTACGGGGCGGCGCGGGTCGTTGCTCTGGGCACCACGACCTTCGCCGCCGGCGCGGCGTGGTGGGCGCTGGCCGTGACCGCCAACCCCGACTACGTCACCGGCCTGCTCGGAGGGATGCTCCTGACCGGGATCGGCGTCGGCTTCACGCTGCCCACCATGATGGCGACCGCCTCAGCGTCGCTGCCTCCCCAGGCGTTCGCCACCGGGTCAGGCGTGATCAACTTGCTCCGCCAGACCGGCATCGTGCTCGGTGTCGCCATCCTCGTTCCCGTGCTCGGCACCGGCGCAGAGCACAGCCCCTCCCTTGCGAGCTTCCAACACGCGTGGTGGCTCATCGCGGGCATCGCCCTGCTGGGCCTCGTACCCGCCCTCGGCCTCATGCCGAGGCGAACGCCCGCACCAGCTCCCGCCTGACGATCCAGCCCGCCGCCGCGAACCCCGGGCCATCGCCACCCTCCCCCCATCAGATCAACGGAAGAGGTAACCAACCATGCAAATAGAAGGACGCTCCGCCCTCGTCACCGGCGCCAACCGCGGTCTCGGCCGCTGCCTGGCCGAGCAGCTCCGCGACCGGGGCGCCACCGTGTACGCCGCCGCCCGCAATCCCGGCTCGGTCGACCTGCCCGGCGTCAAACCGCTACCCCTCGACCTCACCGACCACCAGTCCATCACGGAAGCGGCCAAGGCGACCGGCGCCGTGTCGATCCTGATCAACAACGCCGGGTCGTCGACCCGAAGCTCCCTCCTCACCGGCGAGGTGGCCGACATCCGCCTCGAGATGGACACCCACTATCTCGGCTCGCTCATGGTGACCCGGGCGTTCGCCCCCCAGCTGGCCGCCGCCGGGGAGAGCGCCCTCCTCAACATCCTCTCGGTGCTGTCATGGGTAAGTTTCCCGGCGACCGGCGCCTACTGCGCCGCCAAGGCCGCCGCCTGGTCGATGACCAACGCCATCCGCCAAGAGCTGGCCGGGCAAGGGACCGTGGTCAGCGCGCTCCACGTCGGCTACATGGACACCGACATGACCGCCGGGATCAGCGACGCTAAGAGCGACCCGGCCGACATAGCCCGCATCGCTCTGGACGGCATCGCGCACGGCGAGACCGAGATCATCGCTGACGACGTCAGTGCCGCCGTGCGTGCCCTGCTGGCCGAGGGCGTCCCCGGCCTGTACCCGGCATGGGCCGATGAAGCCGTTACCGGGGATCAGTCGGCCTCCGCCTCCGCCGCCGCTCTGGCGTCGGACCAGCGAGCGAAGCTCTGAACGATGACGGTCACAGTGGCAAGCGCGCTCCCGCGTTTGTTCAGCGAGGTGAGCGATGTCCGCCCAACTGGACCGGGCCGTTTCGACGCTGAGGTCCACCCGCAATGGACGATCGGCGGCAAGCCCAACGGCGGTTACCTGCTTGCCATGCTCGGCCTCGCCGCGACCCGTATCGGTGTCCACGACCACGTGATCGCTGCCAGCGCCCACTACCTTCGCTCTCCCGAACCCGGTCCGGTGGCCATCGATACCGAGATGTTGCGCGCCGGACGGTCGGCGTCTCAGGTACGCGCCCGCCTGAGCCAAGGCGACCGGTCCTGCGTGGAGGCCCTGTTCACCGCTTCCCACCTCGACAGGGACACCGAACCGTACTGGGGCCGGGGGCTGCCCGAGGCGAGCCGCGGCAGATTCGAAGAATGCGACCGCGTGATGCCGCTCCTGCCCAATGGCAAGCCCGCCGCCATCATGGAACAGATCGATGTCCGCCTCGAACCGGATACCCGAAGGTTCACCACCGGTCAGCCGACCGGGCGAGGCGAGCTGCGCGGATGGCTCGCCCTTCCAGGCGGGGAGGCGTTCGATCCGATCTCGCTGCTCTTCGCCATCGACTCCTTCCCACCCGCCACCTTCGATATCGAGTTCAGCGGATGGGTGCCCACCTTGGAACTCACCGCCTATGTTCGAGCCCTGCCCGCCGCCGGGCCGGTGCGCATCCTGCAGCGGGCGCAGCTGATCGAAGCTCAGCGCGTCGATGAAGCTTGCTTCGTATGGGACAGCGGCGGGCGACTCATAGCCCAGGGCACACAGCTGGCCGGGATCCGCCTGGGATGAACTCCGCCGAGCGCCCAATCGCGTCGAGCCCACCCTCGACGCGATGCCCATGGAGTCGTCGGTCGTCTGTGTCGCTATACCCGGGTCGAACCGTGCCGGCAACGGAGACACCGCGCCGATCGCGAGCAAGGCCGCCGAGAACTCCGCACAGAAGGCTGGCTGACATGAAGGCATTCGTCGTCGAGAAGTACGGAAAGGACGGCCTCCGCGCCGCCCAGGTGCCCGAACCCGCCGTCGGGCGCCGTGACGTTCTCGTCCGGGTCAGTGCTGCGAGCGTTAACCCGCTGGACAAGATGGTCCGCAACGGCGAGTTCAAGCGGCTCTTGAAGTACAAGACCCCGTTTGTGCTCGGACACGATCTGGCGGGCGTCGTGACGCGGGTCGGTGCCGACGTCACGGACTTCAAGGCCGGCGACGAGGTCTACGCCCGACCCCGCGACCTGCGCATCGGCACTTTCGCTGAGTACATCGCCATCGGCCAGGCCGACCTCGCCCTCAAGCCGACCTCACTCACGATGGAAGAGGCCGCCGCGGTCCCACTGGTGGCACTTGCCGCGTGGCAGGCGCTGGTCGACGTCGCCCAGGTCAAGCCGGGCCAGAAGGTCCTCGTCCACGCTGGCGCGGGTGGGCTGGGCTCGACCGTGGTCCAACTCGCCAAGCACCTGGGCGCGTTCGTCTCCACCACCGCGCGCGGCAACGACGCAGAGAAGGTGCGCACACTCGGCGCGGACCAGGTCATCGACTACACGACGACAGACTTTGCCCAGGTTCTCTCCGGCTACGACGTCGTACTCGACTCCCTCGGCGGCGACAACCTCGCGAAGTCGCTCACCGTGCTCAAGCCTGGTGGTCTGGCGATCAGCGTCGTCGGCCCGCCGGACGCGGCGTTCGCCGAGCAGATCGGCCAATCGCTGCTGAAGCCCGTCATGGCCCTGATGAGCCACAAGGTCCGGGCGCAGGCCAACAAACTCGGGGTGCGTTACTCGTTCTTCTTCATGCGGGCCGATGGCATGCAACTGAAGGCGCTGGCTGCTCGCTACGACTCGGGGACCCTGAGTCCGGTGCTCGACCGCACCTTCCCGTTCGACGAGACGCTCGATGCT
Source organism: uncultured Actinomycetota bacterium (assembly GCA_963757175.1). Classification (GTDB taxonomy): domain Bacteria; phylum Actinomycetota; class Acidimicrobiia; order Acidimicrobiales; family Palsa-688; genus CAVWQR01. The sequence goes on from CAVWQR010000001.1 coordinate 742,529, forward strand.
CTGGCGTACGTGGAGCAGGGACGCGCGAAAGGCAAGGTCGTCGTTGTTATGCCGCTGTCAAGCGCCTGACGCAGGTCTGCGGCCGGGCACCTCCAGGGCGGGTTCGAAATCCAGGTTCCAGTGGGTTTGGCCAGCCCGGAAGACCCAGTGTATGGAGCTTCATCATCGCGGTTCCGCAATCGATCGCTGCGCATACGGTCAGGATCAGCTCTGGGCCAGGATCTTCGCTTTCTCGGCGGCGAATTCAGCGTCGGTCAGAGCGCCGCTGGCGTGGAGGTCGGCCAGCTTCTGCAGACTGTTCACGTCTTCGGCGGCCCCGGAGCCCGATGCGCTCCCCGGGGTCGGCTGACCAACCGGTCCCTGCTGGTCGACGTGCTGGGCGGCGAACTGTGCTTTGAGACGGTGCAGCTCATCGCGATTCCCGGCGGCGGCCGCATCGCCCATTGCGGCCAGAAGATCGCCGCCACCAGGCGATTCGGACCGTTCGTCGCCTCCTGTGGGAGCGACGGCTCCGAGCCCCCGACCGACGCGCGGCATGGACACCTGGGGCGGAGCGTGCTCGTAAAGCAAATCCTCGGAAAGGTCGTGGTGAGCGCTGGCAGTCGGGAAGCCTTGATCGGGGCGGCGGAGAGGCTTTTTGGCGAACGCGGGGTCGGGGCGGTGTCGCTCCGAGAGGTGGCGGTCGCCGCCGGGCAGGCCAACAACTCAGCGGTGCGCTATCACTTCGGCTCCCGGGACGGGCTGGTGGACGCCATTTTCACGGGCGCGGATGGCCCGTATCGACGAACGGCGCCGGGCGCTGCTCATAGACCTGGGCGATGCTCCCGATCTGCGTGGGCTGGTGCAGGCGTTCGTGTTCCCGCTCGCCGAATCCCTGGGTCACGACGAAGGAGTGAGTTGGTACGCCCGATTCCTCCGCCAGGTCATCTTCGATCCGGACTTCGACGCCTTTGCCCAGCCGAGGCGCATGGTAACCGGCGGGATGCGGGCGGTCATCGACGGCCTCAACGAGCATCTGCGGGACCTTCCAGAGCCAGTGCGGATGCAGCGCCTGCTGCGCGTGACCCAGTTGATCGTGAACGCCCTGGCGGACCAAGAGGCGCATATGGCGACGGGAAGAGTCGCGCCTGCCGAGCTCCTTGCTGGCGGCGGATGTCGTGGACTGTGCGGTCGCCGTGATCGAGGCGCCTATGTCGGACGACACCGCTCGGCAGATCTCGAAACCTCTACCGAAGGGAAGCGTAAAAGCATGAAGATCGTCGATGACCCCGGCGCGGCGTTGGACGCCAAGCGGATCAAGCTCGAACCGTGGGACGTGCAGGTGGGGCCGCTCGGGTACCTCGCAGCCGAGCGGGAGCGAATGGACCGGTTGCGGTGGGAGAACTTCGACGTCCGCCGTTTGGGTGCCACCATCGGAGCGGTCGTCGACGGCATCGAGCTGGCGGACCCGGCTTCCCGACCGTATCGTCGCTGAGCTGCGCCGGGCGCTGCTGGACTACAAGGTGTTGTTCTTTCGCGACCAGCCTCTCACGCGGGAAAGAAAGAAAAAAAGAAGAAGTAGAAAAGAAAAGGAAAAAAAAGGGAAAAGGAAAGAAAGGAGAAAAGAAAGGAAAAAGGAGAGCGGCGCAGCACGTCGCCTTTGCTCGCCGGTTCGGAGAGCTAGAGGTGCACCCGTTCATACCGGGCAACCCGAACCATCCCGAACTGGTCCACTTTGCCAAGTCGGCGGCGGTCGGGCTACGAGAATGTCTGGCACAGCGATGTCACCTGGCGCGCCGTTCCCTCGATGGGGACCGTTTTGCATGCGATCGAGGTTCCCGCCACCGGGGGCGACACCTTGTTCTCGGACATGTACGCCGCCTATGACGGGCTCGACGCGGCCACACGGGCCCGTATCGATCCCCTCGCCGCGGTGCACGACTTCGCCATGTCCTTCGGTGCCCAGGTCCCTGCCGACCAGCTCGAAGAGACGCGCGCCCGCTACCCACAAGTCACGCACCCCGTCGTCGTGACTCACGCCGATACCGGACGCAAGCTGCTGTACGTCAACCGGATCTTCGTCGACCACCTGGTCGGGGTCGACCGGGACGAGAGCGTCGCTCTGCTCGACCTCCTGTGCCGCCAGGCCGAGCTGCTCGAGCACCAGTGTCGCTGGCAGTGGGAGCCAGACTCGGTGGCCTTTTGGGACAACAGAGCTGTCCAACATTACGCCTGCAGCGACTACTGGCCGTCAGTCAGGGTTATGGAGCGGGCCAGCATCATCGGGACAGAACCGGTCTAAGCAAGCGGCCGATCGCACGCTCTGTCGGGTATTTTCAACCGGAATGCTTCTTGGGCGTGGGATTAAGTGCTGCCGCATTCCGGATGAGGTCCTTCAGGGCACTCTCGTTTATCGAGTCATGCTCCTTGATGTCGATGGCACGCCTGACCTTCCCGCCGAGGCTGGAGTTGAAGAGGCCGGAAGGATCGTTTAGAGCAGCACCCTTGAAGAATGTGAGCTTGACCACGTTCTTGTAGGTCTCACCAGTACAGATACCACCGTTGTGGGACCAGACGGCTGTTCCGGGGGCCGTGGGCTTCACCCACTTCCACTCCTCGATGATATCGGGATCCGCTTCCTGGATAATTCGTCGTACCTTGCTGAGCGTCTGACCGCGCCAGTCGCCCAACTCCCTGATCCTCTCGTCTATCAGCTTGGAAGCGTCGGTCTTGTCATTTGCCATTTGGATCCCTTCGCGGTCGAACGCAACTCGGGTACGGCTCGTGGCGGTGGTCGATGAGGCAGGACAGAGTACTACCGACGCCGTTTCGGAGCTGTCGCCTGACCGCCAGGGCGCGATGCCCGTGGTCAGGCACTGGGCGCCTGGCGCTCTCGACATACTTGACCGCGGAATTGGGTGCACTTACCGTGCAGCCGTGCGCCTGAGGGACCGGGTGAGCCATGGTCCTGGTTCTCGCGCCCAAGTCTTGGCGCGCGCCTTCCACGTCGAGCGGGGCCGACCGGCATGGGCGTTGGGATTTTTGGCCGCTGCCGCCATGGCTTTGCCCTTGTCCGTCGGGCTGCTGTCGGACCGGGTGGACCTGGGGCTTGTAGCCGCCCTCGGAGCACTGAACGTGGCGCTCGCAGATCCAGGAGGTGCAACTCGAACACGCGCCGTTGGGATGGGCACCGCAGTGGTGGTCAACGCCATCGCCCTCTTCTTGGGCACCGTGGCCGGCCAGACGTGGTGGGCCGCCGTTCCGTCGATGTTCGCGGTCGGCGTCGTCAGCGGGATGGCGGCCGGGTTCGGCACTGTCGCGACCAACAACGGCTTTCTTGGCTCCGTGTTGTTCGTCCTCGGTCTGGGCGTTCCTGGCGATGCGGCACTCGGAGTGCAGCATTTCTGGCTGTGTCTCACCGGAGGTGCCTTGGCGACGGTGCTGGGCTTGGTCCTGAGGCCCGTGAGACCTTTCGAACCGGCCCAACAGGCCGTGGCCGCCTGCTACCGCGGGTTGGGCCGACTGGTTGATCAGAGATTGCTTGCCTCCGTCGCCCGATCGTCGCTCGTCGGGGCCGGGCGGCCGGCCGGAAACGATGGCCATCACGGCGACGCGGTCGACGAGGAGATGCCGATATCGGGGCAGGAGGTCCGGGCCGGGCTGGAGGCCGCCCGCAAGGTCCTGCGGGAGACGAGGACGGCTCGAGCAGGCGAAGACCAGGCGGCAATGGCGTTGGTGGACTTGACCGATACGGCCGAGACGATCCTCGACCGCGTCTTAGCCCTTGGCGAGCAGATCGACGACGTCGGAAGCCATGACCTGCTCGGACTCGTCGAGCCGCAACTCGAGAGGGCCGTTCGTGCGCTCCAGGACGCCATGACGTCCATCGCCACGGCAATACGCCGGGCTTCGAAGGGGGGTGGCAATGTCGGCCCCTCTCCGCTTGACGCAGCCGTGCGTGATGTGGACATCGCGCTCAGCGCCCAACACTCGCGCATCGAAGCGGACAGACAAGACATCAGCATCGTGATCACCCTTCGCCCGATCGCTGTGAGTCTCGACTCGATCGCCGACCGATGCCGTGAAGCGGCGGAGAGGGCGAGTGGGAGAGTGCGGAGCCGCCTTGCACCTCCTGGTACCCAGCCCGATGCACCGCTCGGGCTGCGTCTGACCTACCAGGCCTTGTTGGCGCGCCTGCGGGAAAACTGCAGCCCCCGCTCGCCGGTCGGCCGGCACGCGCTGCGGGTCGCCACGGTCGCCACCATCGCTGTCGGGATCTCTATGGGCTCTGGATTGTCGAAGGGCTACTGGGTACCGCTCACCGTCCTGATCATCCTTCGGCCCTACCTGGGAGTCACCCTGGAGCGAACCGCGTGGCGGGTGGGCGGCACCGTGCTGGGCGGGTTGGTGGCGGTGGCGCTGCTGGCAGGACTCAGGAACCCGGCGGCGATGGTCGCGGCCATCCTCGTGATAACGGTGGTCGCCCTGTCGCTGATCCCCCTGAACTACGGGGCGGCCGTCGTGCTGATCACCCCGCTGGTGGTGTTGCTGTTGGACCTCGACCATCCGGGCGACTGGAAGGTGGCCGTGGCCCGGGTGATCAACACCATCGTCGGGGGCGCTCTTGCGCTCGCCGGGAGCTACCTGCTCTGGCCGACCTCGGACCGAGTCCAAGCTCCGCTTCGGATCGCCGACGCGCTGGATGCTGATCGCGCCTTCAGTGGAACGCTGATCGCCATGTACGAGGGTGCCGGGACTCGGTCCGACCTCGTCGAGGCACACCGGCGGGCGGCCCTCGCCGCGGACAACGCCACCGCCGCGTTCCAGCGGCTCTTGGATGAGCCGGCACACAAAAGGGGCGATGTGGCCATGATGTGGCGCATCCTCAGCGCCAACCGACGCCTGCTGGCGTCGTTCTCCGCTCTCGAAGCCCATCTCGACGCATACACCGGGAAGCACCGCCTCCCAGGTCTTCCTGCCTTCTCGAGAGGCATCGACCGCATCTTGTCCGACGCGGTGTCGACCCTGCGGGCCCGGACGAACCCCGCCGAGCCACCGGCCCAGCCCAGTCCGCTGGCTCAGGAGGAGCAGACCGATCCTGAGGCGCCCGCAGCCGTCCTGCAGGCTCACGTGGAGGCCCGCCGACTCGCTCGGGTCGAGGAGGTGCAATCGGGCAGCCAGGGCGTGACACTGTTGGCCGAGGAAGTGCGGGACGAGTGGCTGGTGGGCCGCGAGGCGGGCCGCATCGTCGAGGCGCTGGAAGGCCTTCGCCGCGCGCTTGAGTAGACGCCCGCTGGCGACGTCGCCGGACATCATGGACGGAAGGGTGGGGTAGGACACGGGGGATGTTCTCCGGTTTCGCGACCGAGCGGATCACGACGGAGGACGTTTCCCTCCAGGTCTGGCGCGGCGGGCAGGGACCACCTCTGCTCCTTCTCCACGGGTACCCGCAGACGCATGCGATGTGGCACCGCGTGGCGCCGGCGCTCGCGGAGAGGTTCTCGGTCGTCTGTCCCGACTTGCGGGGTTATGGCGACAGCGACAAACCGGCTGGCGACGACACGCACGCCGTGTACGCCAAGCGGACCATGGCCGAGGACCAGCTCGCCATGATGCGGGGGTTGGGGTTCGACCGCTTCGCCGTCGCCGGCCACGACCGGGGGGCGCGAGTGGCGTTGCGTCTGGCGCTCGACCATGCCGAGGCGGTCTCGCACTTGGTCATTCTCGACATCGTGCCCACGGCGACCATCTACGGTCACCTGGACCAGGCCCGAGCTACCACGGTGTGGCGTTATTTCTTCCTCGTTCAGCCCTACGACCTGCCCGAACGGCTGATCGGTGCCGATCGCGAGGGCTACCTGCGCTGGACCCTGGGGGAGTGGTGCGCCACGGCCGGTGCCTTAAGCGACGACGCCATGGCCGAGTACGTCCGTTGCTTCGATTCCTCCACGATCCACGCCAGTTGTGAGGACTACCGGGCAGGGGCCACGATCGACCTCCGCCACGACGCCGCCGATGCCGACCGGCAGCTGCATTGTCCGACGCTCGTCCTGTGGAGCAAGAGCGGGATCGGCGACTCCTACGACGTCACCAGGATCTGGGAGCAGCGCGCCCCTGATCTGCGAGGCAGGGCCCTCGACTGCGGGCATTTCATCGCGGAGGAGCGGCCGGTGGAAACCGTCGACGAAATCGTGTCGTTGGTTACGGACCCCACATGAGGGAGGCCCGCGGTTCGGCACCCGACGGATCCGGGCCCCCCGGCGGCCCCGGAAGACTTCGGTCAGCTGCCGCCACCGTCGAGCACGACCAGTTCTCCGGTCAGGTACGACGACGCGTCGCTGGCCAGGTACAGGGCGGTACCGACGATCTCGTCGGCGGAGGCGATCCGGCCCAGACTGGTGCGCTCGGCCATCTGGTTCCGTACGGCCTCGGACGGCGCCGAGCGGTGGAAGCTCTCGGTGTGAAAGGTGCCGCACACGATGCTGTTGACCCGGATCCCGCGGGGGCCGAACTCCTCCGCCGCTGCTTGGGTGAGGGCGTTTTGCCCGGCTTTGGCCGCGGCGTAGACGACCGTGAACGGCGACGGGTGAAGCGCCGCCTTGGAGCTGATGTTGATGACGGCTCCGCCCGGAGGCATGTGGTCGGCGGCCAGCGCCGTGAGCCGTAGCGGCCCCTTGAGGTTCACCGCCATGGTCTTGTCGAACAGCTCGGGGGTGACCTCCCTCAGGGACGGAGGAACGGGCGCGATCCCCGCATTGTTCACCAGCACGTCGATGCGACCGAAGGCGTCAACGGTTGCTGCCACCAGCTCCTCGCAGCTCTGCCAGTCGCCGACGTGACAGCGCACGGCCAGCGCCCGCCGGCCCCGATCCCGGACCTCCGTGGCGACCGCCTCGCAGGCGTCCAGGCGGCGACTGGAGACGACGACATCGGCCCCGGCCTCGGCGAAGCCGAGCGCCATGGCCCGGCCCAACCCTTTGCTGGCCCCGGTGACGACCACGACCTTGCCTGCCGCGCTCAGGCTGGGGATGGTCATCGGCTGGCGGCGGTGGGGGCTCGGGCTTCACGGGCTGCGCCCTCGATCAGGTAGCGGATGTGGAGGCTGAAGAGGGTGTTGACCTCCCCGGGGGTGACGCCTCCCGGGTCGCCCCCCGAGCGGCCCCGCCTCCGGGGTCGAGCGGGCGGCTCGGCCCCGCCCTCCACCGCGCCGAAGCCGATCGTCGCCCACATGATGAGGCGACAGGTCTGCACGGCGGCGTCGGCGGCCATTCCTCCCTGGCGCATAGCCTCGACGAGCGGCCGGGACGCCTCCACGTAGGCCTCCCGCCGTGGCGACAGGATGAGCCGGCTGTCGCGCGTCTCGGCCAGCCGGGCCCGCAGCGCGGCCGCCCAGCGCGCCGCGTAGGAAGTCCAGGTTTCGTCCCTCCTCCTCGGTGGCGCCACGTCGGCCAGGAGCCGGTCGGCCACTGCGTCCACCAGGGCGTCCTTGTTGCCCACCCGGCTGTAGAGGGGTACCGGCGACACGCCGAGCCGGGCGGACACGCTGCGCATGCTCACCGCATCGAGACCATCCTCTCGGAAGATGTCGACGGCGGCGGTGACGATGTCCTCGGGGGCGAGGTCGAACTCGGGTGCCTTGGCCACGGATCAGCCTTCCTGCCCGGGCGCGACGTCGACGACGAGCTTGCCGAGGGCGGCGTTGTCGGCCACCCGTTGAACCGCCTGGGGCAGTTGGTCGTAGGGAACGGTGGCCGTGACCGCGTTGCGCAGCCGCCCATCCCGGATCAGCGCCGAGAGTTGCTCGTGGATGCGGTTGAGTTCGGTACGCGAGTAGCCGCCGGCGAACACCCCGACGAGCGAGGTGTTGGCCACCACGAGCTCGTGAGGCTCGATGCTGGGCCACGATCCGCTGGCAAAGCCGACGGCCAGAAGCCGTCCGTCGCGGGCCATGGCCCTGGCCGCGTCGACTGCGACCGGTCCACCGACCGGGTCGTACACCACGTCGATTCCGTGCCCGCCGGTGATGTCCCGAAGGGCGGCGGCCAGGGGTCCGTCGTTCCGGTTCACCGTCGCCTCGGCGCCGAGCTCCCGGCAGAAGGCGGCCCGCTCGGCGCCGCCGACCACGGCGATGACCCGGGCGCCGAGGGCGCGACCGAGCTGTACCGCGGCGATGCCGCTGCCACCTGCGGCGCCGAGCACCACCAACCATTCTCCTGACGTCAGGTGGCCGCGCTCGACGAGGCCGATCCAGCCGGTGAGATGGGGGATCCAGAAGCCGGCGGCCTCGCCGTCGCTCAGGCCATCGGGTACGGCAAAGGTCGAGCGTTCGTCGGCCAGCGAGTGCTCGGCGAACGAGCCGTGACCGTCGGTGAAGGCGGTGACCACCATGACGCGCGAGCCGACGGGCACGTCGACGCCGGCGCCGACGGAGCTGACCACGCCCACCCCCTCCTGGCCCGGTACGAACGGCAGTTGCGGGGTCAGCGGATAGGTGCCCCGGCACATGAACACGTCGGGCAGTCCGATCCCCGCCGCCGTCACCCTGATCGCCACCTGGCCGGGCCCGGGCTGGGGCGGCGCCGAGGTCCACCGGGCGCAGGACGTCGATCGGCTCCCCATGGGCCTGCACCTGCCAGCCGCGCATCACGGCCGCCCGACGGTGCCGAAGTCGCGGTCCATATCATCGGCGAAGAGCATCCGTGCGATGTGGGAGAAGTCGCCCGACGGCGGCGACAGCGACGAGCCGCCGCAAACACCGAGGAGCTGGCCGGTGATCCAGCGCGAGTAGTCGGAGGCCAGGTACACCGCGGCCCGAGCAACGTCGTCCGGTTCGCCGAGCGGGCTGTCGGCGGCCAGCGGCGTGTCCCGCCGGATCATGGCCAGGTTCTCCTCGTTGGTCGTCGTCTCCACCGTCTCGGTGCGCATCCAGCCCGGGCGAATGCCGTTCACCCGGATGCCGAAGCGCCCGAGCTCCCCGGCGGCGAACCGGGTCAACTCGTCGACGGCGGCCTTGCTCACCGAGTAGGTACCCATGAGGGCTGCCGGCCGGGTGCTGGCGATGGACGAGATGGTGATGATCGAGCCGCCTCGGCCGGCCTTCATCCTGCGGGCCGCGTGCTTGATGGTGTGAGCCGTCCCGACCACGTTCACCCCGATCGGGCCCATCCACTGAGCGGCGTCGAGATGCAGGAGCGACCCGGGGAACGCCACGCCGGCGTTGGCGACGGCGATGTCCAGCGTGCCGTGTCGTGCCGCGGCCGCGTCCACGGCCGCCTCGACCTGCGCCTCGTCGGTGATGTCAGCCGTCGCCGTCTGCACCCCGTGGAGGCCCGAGGTGGCCAGCTCGGCCCGGGCGGCTTCGAGCACGTCGAGGTCTGGGCCGCAGATGGTGACGTCGGCCCCGGCCGCAGTCAGAGCCGTCGCGGTGGCCTTCCCGAGTCCCGTACCGCCGCCGGTGACCAGGGCGGTGCGTCCCTCGAGCGACAGGACGGGGGGCGCGATGCCGTTGCTCATGCCGGGACTCCTCGGTCGATGATGGTGGTGGCGCTCTCCAGCAGCAGGTCGGCCTGGCGTCCGAAGAACTCGTGGATGGGCTTGTCGGACAGGCCGTGGAGAAACTTGACGTAGCTGCCCTCGAGGGCGATGGCCAGCTTCCAGCGGGCGAACACTTCGTACCAGCCGATGGTGGCCACGTCCCGGCCCGAGCGGCTGGCGTAGCGGTCGATGAGATCCTGGCGGCTCGGGACCCCTTCGAGAGCGAAACCCGGGTGGCGGCCCATCCCGAGGGGCATCGTCCCTTCCCGGGGATGGAAGATCAGGGCCCACGCCAGATCGACGAGCGGAGCCCCGATGCCGGCCATCTCCCAGTCGACGACGGCCAGCAGCCGCGGTGGCGCCTCCGGTGCAAACAACACGTTGTCGAGCTTGTAGTCGCCGTGGCACAGCGCCGGGGGCCGCTCGGGGACGAGGTTTCGTTCGAGCCATGCCGCCGTGACCCGGGCGGCGGGCAGGTCACGGCCGTTGTACGAGTCGAGCTGGGCCAACCACCGCGACAGTTGCCGGGGCAGATAGGGCCCGGCGTGGGCCACGTCGTCCAACCCGCAGGCCTTCCAGTCGACGGCGTGGATCGCCACCAGCGCATCGATCAGCTGGTCGAGCGCGGCGCCGTGCGACTCGGGCATCGACGCCCAGGCCTGGGGGACGCTGCTGCGGATGGGCGTTCCGTCGACGCGCTCCATCACGTAGAACGGAGCGCCGAACACCTCCGGATCGCCGCAGGCCACGACGGGGCGGGCGATCGGTACGGCCCGCTCCTTGATGGCGTCGAGGATGCGAAACTCGCGAAGAACGTTGTGGGCGGAGGCCGAGCTGGCGTGGCGAGGGGCGCGACGCAACACCCAGCGGGAGCCGCCGCGATCCAGCGCGAACACGTCGCACGAACCGCCTCCGGCCATCGGGGTTATCCCGAGATCCCGTTGATCGCCGATGGCGTGGTCGAGGTAGCGCTTGAGCGCGGTCGGTGCGGCCTCGGTCATGGCTGGCCGCTCGCCGGGCGGACAATGTCGAGGACTTCGGACAGCGGTGTGGATGACGAAGTCCGGCCGGGCGGCGCCGAGCCCGGTGGATGGCTTGGCATCGACGGCCAGCCACGCCGTCCGCATGCCCACCGCGGCCGGCCCTTCGATGTCGTGACGCAGGCTGTCGCCGACGAACAAGAGCGTGCGGCGGGTCGCAACCGGCCTTCGTCAGGGCGGCGCGGTAGATGGCGGGATCCGGCTTGCACGACTCGGCCGCCTCGGAGCTGGTCGCGCCGTCGATCGCCTCGCGCGAATTCGAGCCGGTCGAGCATCGGTTCGAGTTGCTCGTCGTCGATATTCGACACGACCTGGACGTGGAGCGGCGCCCGTCGGAGGGAGAGCAGTGTCGCCCGGACGTCGGGGCGCAACCTGGCCGCGTCGATCGTGGCCCGGTACTGGCGGTCGACGGCGGCGTCGGCCGTCGTCTCGTCGATGGCGCCGCCGAGGGCTGCGGCCATCTCGGTGAACGCGGCGGCGAACAGGGTTCGGTGCCGGTACCACGGCCCGGTCGCTCAATTCTCCGGCCGCCACGGCCATTCCGGCGCGGTAGGCGGCTCGCAGCTCCTGATCGGACCCCGCCACCCCGGCCGACTCGGCGACGAAACGGAGCTGCTGCCAGGTGGACGTCCCGCAGCGCCCGGTCGCTCCACAGGGTGCCGGCGAAGTCGAAGAAGACGGCGGCGTACGGCGTGTTCACCGGCGTCACGCCACGCCTGCGGCGGCCCGCAGCTCGGCCCATTTCTCCTCGGCTGCCGGGCGCCGGCTGGGGATGTGCTCGGTCGGCCAACCCTCCACCGGCTTGTACCCCTTCAGCAGGGTGCGGGCCAGCACCGACTTGTGGAGCTCGTCGGGACCGTCGCCGATCGGCCCGAACCGGGTGCTGCGATACCACGCCTCCACCGGCAGATCGCTGGAGTAGCCGAGCGCGCCGCACACCTGGATGGTGCGGTCGAGCACCGCCAGCACGACCTTGGACACGTGGGCCTTGATCATCCCCAGGTCGGTCCGCACCGCCGCGGCCCCGTACCGGTCCATCTTCCAGGCGGTCTGGAAGGTCGAGGAGCCGGGCCGCCTGGATCTCCATGTGGGACAGTGGCCACGTAGTCCTGCACCATCTGGTGCTGCGCCAGCAGCTTGCCGTGCGAGGTGCGGGACACGGCGCGCTCGCACATGATGTCCAGGGACCGCTGGGCCTGGCCGAGCCAGCGCATGGCGTGGTGGATCCGGCCGCCGCCCAGCCGTTGCTGGGCGAGCACGAACCCGTCGCCGGGCTGGCCGATGAGGTGGTCGTCTGGTACCCGGCAGTCGCGGAAGACGAGCTCGGCGTGATTGCCCGGGCGTCCGTACTCGACGCTCGGGTGGGCCATGGTTCCGATGTCGCGGACGATCTCCATCCCCGGCGTGCCCGTCGGGCACGATGAACACCGACGCGTGGCGATGCGGGCCGTCCCTCCGGGTTGGTCTCGGCGAAGACCAGCACGATGTCGGCCACCGACGCGTTGGTGATGAACCACTTGTGGCCGTTGATGACCCACTCGCCGCCGTCCCTGGTGGCGGTGGTGGCGATCACGGTCGGGTCGGCGCCGGCCAGGAACGGCTCGGTGAGGGCGAAGGCGCTCGATGATCTCGCCGCGCAGGTTGGGCCACAGCCAACGCTCCTTCTGGGCGTCGGTCGCGCCGTGGGCCAGCAGCTCCATGTTTCCGCTGTCGGGCGCCTGGACTCCGAAGACGTTCATCGACATCATGCACCGGCCGATGATCTCCGACATCAGGGCCAGCTTCAGCTGTCCGAAGCCGGGGCCTCCGAGCTCGGGGTCGAGGAAGGCGCCCCACAGCCCCTGCGCCTTGACCTGCTCCTGCAGGTGCCGCAAGACGACGAGCCACTCGTCCCGGGGGAGTTGGTCGAACACGGGCTCGAGGGGGATCAGTTCCCGGTCGATGAACGCTCGCATCCACGCCAGCTGCGGCGCGAAGGCCAGGTCTGTCTCAAAGTCCCATGCCACGCCCGACTCCCGAGGTGTGATAATGGTCAAATCACAGCGTAATCTAGCCCTGGCGGCCGAGCAAGGCAGCGCGTCCGGGACGACCCGGGGGAGAGAGCAGACATGACACCAGACCGAGGGCACCAGACCCGACAGCAGCGGACCCGACGAACGGGCCGGGGGAGGTGGTCGGCCCTGGCCGGGTGGCCGTGGTGACCGGCGCGGCGAGCGGCATCGGTCGAGCGCTGGCCGAGCGCTTCGCCGAGGCGGGTTCGGCCGTGGTGGTCGCCGATCTCGACGGCGCCGGCGCCGAGGCCGTGGCCGCGAGCATCCGGGGCGGGGGTGGGGAAGCCGAGGCGGTCGTGGTCGACGTCGCCGACGCGGCATCGGTCCAGGCCCTGGCGGCCGCCACCATGGCCCGCTTCGGGCGGGTGGACGTGTTGTGCAACAACGCCGGCGTGTCCACCTTCAACCTCCTGCAGGACCAGACACTCGACGATTGGCGTTGGGTCGTCGGGGTCAACCTGTGGGGAGTTGTCCACGGTGTGGAGAGCTTTCTGCCCATCCTGCGTGAGCAGGGGACGGCGGCCCACATCGTGAACACCGCCTCCATCGCCGGGCTGTTGAGCGGCGTGGCCTACATCGGGCCCTACGCCATGACCAAGGTTGCCGTGGTGTCCATCTCCGAGACGCTGAGCCAGGAGCTGGCCCTCGCCGGACTCCCCATCCGGGTGAGTGTGCTCTGCCCGAGCTCGGTCGACACCCGGGTGATGGAATCGGAGCGGGGGCGACCGCAGGCGCTCGGGGCGGAGCGACGCAGCGAGGCGGCCGAGGCCGTCCGGTTGCGGATCCGCGACTCGTTCACCGGGCCCACCGGGCTGACGCCCCCGCAGGTCGCCGCCCGGGTCCTCGACGCCATCCGCTCCGGTCAGTTCTGGATCGTCACCCATCCCGGGGAGCGGCCCGTCGCCGAGGCCCGCTTTGCCGCAATCCTGGGCGCCTTTCCCGAGGCGGTGGAGGGCTCGGACCCCGGGGAGTGACCTGCCGGCGTGGCTGGCCAGAATCGCCCGCCGGGACCGACCGGCGCCGCCTCTGGCATCCTGAGACCAGGCCGGTCTTCGTCCGACCGGCTGATTGGAGGTCACGCCATGCCCACTGACCTGCTCATCGAAGTGCCGAACCGGCCGGGGGCGTTGGCGGAGGCGGCGGTGGCCATCAGCGACGCCGGTGTCAACATCTCCGCGGCCACCTGCACGGGACCCGACGACATCGCCGCCCTCCACATCCTGGTCAAGCATCCGGAGGCGGCCAAGCACGCCCTGGCCACCGCCGGGGTAACGGTCGGCCACGAGCGGAAGGTGGTCGTCGTCGAGGCCCACGACCGTCCCGGCGTGCTGGCCGATCTCGCCCGTAAGGTCGCCCAGGCGGGCATCAACCTCGACCTGCTCTACCTCGCCACCGACACCCGCATCGTGTTTGGTTCGTCGGACCTCCAGGGCCTGCGCCGGGCGCTCGGCGTGCCCGAGGAGACTCCGTAGCTATCCCCGGTTCAAGGGGCGGGCGAAGCTGAGCTCGTGGCCGTCGGGGTCACGGACGTGGAAGTAGCGCTCCCCCCAGGGGGCGTCGGCCGGCGGGTTCTCGACGAGGGCCCCGAGGCCCAGGGCGCGCCGGTGCATGGCGTCCACGTCGTCGACCCAGAACACGATCCGGCCCCAGTCGCCTCGCCGGGTCGAGCCCGCCCCGCCGGCCTGGAGGTTGAGGAAGCCCGTGCCCACCCGGAAGCTGGTGAACGCCGCCTCCCCTCCGCCGTAGCCCAGTTGGAAGCCGAGCCCCTGGTAGAAGGCGACCGCCCTGTCCATGTCGTCGGTGAGCAGCGTCACCGCGCTGATGCGCTCAATGGGCGGGGGATCCGATTCCATGGAGGCCAGTCTGGTCGTACATCGGCGCGGGGCCGCGCCGAGAAAGGAAGGAACATGGCATCCGCCGACCGACCGCCGTTTCGCGCTGATCACGTGGGCAGCTTGTTGCGGCCGCCGCAGCTGCACGAGGCGAGACGGGCGTTGGCGGCGGGGGAGATCAGCGCCGAGCAGCTGCGTGCCGTGGAGGACGACGCCATCCGCGACGTCATTCAACTGCAGAAGGACGTCGGCCTCTCGTCGGCCACCGACGGCGAGTTCCGTCGAGCGTCGTGGCACATGGACTTCATCTACCAGCTGGGCGGCATCGTGCGCACGGAGGGAGAGATCGCCGTCCATTTCCGCAACCCCGCCGGCGAGCTCGAGTTCACCCCCGCCGCCCTGCAGGTGGCGGGCAAGCTGCACCTCGAACAGACGATCTTCGGCGACGACTTCGCCTTCCTCCGCCGGGAGGCAGGCGCGGCGGTGCCCAAGCTGACCGTCCCCTCGCCGAGCATGGTCCACTACCGCGGCGGCCGAGCGGCGATCGACCCGTCGGTCTATGCCGACCTCGACGAGTTCTGGGACGACCTGTCCGCCGCCTACGCCGCCGAGGTCCGGGCCGTCGCCGAGC
Organism: uncultured Actinomycetota bacterium; assembly: GCA_963757175.1. Taxonomy (GTDB): domain Bacteria; phylum Actinomycetota; class Acidimicrobiia; order Acidimicrobiales; family Palsa-688; genus CAVWQR01. Next base: position 757,596 of record CAVWQR010000001.1, read on the forward strand.
TGGGCTGCACCTACCTGCAGTTCGACGACACCAGCCTCGCCTATCTCAACGACCCCGCCCAGCGGGCGGAGATCGCCCAGAAGGGCGGCGACCCCGACCGCCAACACGTGCAGTACGTCCGCCAGATCAACGCCGCCCTGGCGGATCGGCCCCCGGGCCTGTCGGTCACCACCCACATGTGCCGGGGAAACTTCCGTTCGTCCTGGGCCGCCGAGGGGGGTTACGACTTCGTGGCCGAGGCGGTCTTCAACGACCTGGACGTCGACGGGTTCTTTCTGGAGTACGACGACGCCCGCTCGGGCGGCTTCGAGCCGCTGCGCTTCGTCCCGCCCGGCAAGCGGGTGGTGCTGGGGCTGGTGACCACCAAGCGTCCTCAGCTGGAGGCCAAGGACGAGCTCAAGCGCCGCATCGACGAGGCCGCCCGTTACGTGCCGCTCGATCAGCTCTGCCTGTCTCCGCAGTGCGGGTTCGCGTCGACGGTGGAGGGAAACGAACTCACCGTCGACGACGAGATGGCCAAGCTCCGGTTGGTGGTGGAGACGGCGGCCGAAGTCTGGGGCTGACCGGCGGCGGGGCCGACCCGCAACCCGGCGACCCGAAAAGGCCTCAGGCGTCGACCGTCGGGACGGCGGATCGCAACTCGGCCGTCGGCCAGGTCTCGCGGCGCCAGGCGCTGTCCCAGAACAGCCATTCGTACTCGGTGGCCCGGGCGAAGGCGGCGAACATCCGCTCGACGACGGGCGCCGGCGCCCCCTCCGCCTCGCGGTCGACGGTCTCCTTGGCCGCGGCCACCGCGGCAGCGAAGCGTTCGTCGGTGTAGGTCTCGATCCACGCCCGGTAGCGGTGGCCACCGAGCGGCCCGCTGCGGTCGGCGGTGACCTGGCCCACGTGCTGGTACACCCAGAAGCAGGGGAGCAGGGCGGCGACGACGACGGGGAACGGTTCGGTCAGGGCGGTCGCCGCCAGGTAGGAGCTGTAGGCCAGGCAGGTAGGTGACGTCGCCACCGCGGGGCCGTCGGTGCCGAGCGCTCGCAGCTCACCGCGGTGCAGCTCGCCCTCCACCGCCAGGGCGTCGCGGGCGCTGCCGGCCAGGAAGGCGCTCGTCGCCGGGTCCGGCGCCCGTGTCGCCGCCGCGGCCAACGTCCGGGCGAAGGCCACCAGGTAGCGGGCGTCCTGGGCCAGATAGAACCCGAAGCGCTCGGGATCCAGGCTCTGATCGGCCAGCGCCAGGTTGAAGGGATGGTCGCAGATGGCCTGCTGCAGCGGTCCGGTGCGGCGCCACGCCTCCTGGCAGAAGCTCACGTCCGCGTCTCGCCGCCCGCCGTCTCGAACCGGAGGGGGAGCCGGGCCGGGCCCCAGATGCCCTGGGTCGCCGGCTTCCATTCCACCGCTCCCGCCAGCTGGGCGCCGGGCAGGCGCCGGGCCAGGACGGGCAGCGCCTCTTGCAACTCGGCCCGAGCCAGCGACGCGCCGAGACAGAAGTGGATCCCGCTGCCGAAGGTCATGTGGCTGGTGCGGGTCTGCCGGGCGATGTCCACGTCCTGGGGATCGGTCCACACGTCGGGGTCGAAATTGGCGGAGACGAACGAGGTGGCGACGAGCGTGCCGGTCGGAAAGACGGTGTCCCGGTACTCGATGTCGCAGGACGCGACCCGGGCGGTGGCCCGGACGGCGCCGAGGACCCGCATGGTCTCCTCGACCGCGCCGGCGGCCAGTGTCGGGTCGGAGCCGATCGCCGCCCACTGCTCGGGCCGTTTGATGAGCACGGCCACCGAGCACGCCAGCTGGTTGCGAGTGGTGTCGGTGCCCGCCATCAGCACCGCTTCGACCAGCATCACCAGCTCGTCGGTGGACAGCCGGTCGCCCGCCTCCTCGGCGGCGATGAGGTCGCTCAACAGGTTGGCCGCCGGTCGCGAGCGGGACGCTTCGATCAGGGCTCGCACGTAGTCGTCCAGGGCCCGGACCGCCGGCTTGATGCGGGGCAGGTCGTTGACCAGATCGGAGTTGAAGATCCGGAAGATGTCGGTCGCCCAGGCCGAGAACAGCTTCCAGTCCCGACGCGGCGCGCCCAACAGCTCGCAGATGATGGGGATCGGATACGGCTCGCAGATGTCACCGACCAGCTCGCACGATCCCCGCCCCGCCACCGGGTCCACCAGTTCCTCGATCACCGAGCGCATGAACGGGCGGAACGGATCGGCCGACTTGGGAGTGAAGGCGCCCGACACCAGGCGCCGCAGCCGGGTGTGCTCCTCGCCCTCCAACGCCAGGATGGAGCGCGCCTGCCGGGCGGTGAACTCCTCGTCGGTGATGCCGGCCATCTGCGGCAGCAGGGAGAGCGCGGAGTGGAAGCGCCGGTCGCGCAGGATGGCGGCCACGTCCTCGTGGCGGGTGACGAGGTAGCCCACCGGGGAGCGGGCCAGCCAGTGCTGCTGGCGGGCCGCGCCCAGCACGGCGGCCGCCTCGTCGCGCTCCATGCCCAGCACGTCGACTTCGGGCAGGTCGAGCTCGGTCACGGTGCTGGTCACGGCGCCTCCTCGGACATCGGCCCGACCCTAGCCCTCGTCCCGATCCGGCCACCCGGCGCCCGCGCCTGCCGGCGTAGGCGGCCGCCGGCCAGGGCCACGTAGGCGATGCCGCCCACGAGGAATCCGGTGAACACGCTGAAATCGGACCCGTCGAACCGGCGCGACAGCCAGGACACATACGGCGTGGACGCGTCCAGCCACAGGGCGGACGCGATCATGCCCAGGCCGAGGGCGACCAGCGCCCGCCAGTTGACCGCCGCCCAACCGGCGGGCGCGCCTGGGGCGTCGCCGAAGAGCAGGCTGCGGGGGTAGCGCCGGCCGCGCATCACCCAGTCGGCCAGGTAGATGGCGCACCACGGCGCCAGCCACACGATGATGAACTCCAGGAAGTCGGCCAGCAGCTGGCTGAACCGGGACGAGAACACGGCGTAGGCGGCGAGGCCTCCGCATACGGCCGTGTCGAAGATGACGGCCTGGTAGCGGCGGAACGGCACCCCCAGGCTCTGCAGCGTCACCCCCGACGAGTACAGGTCCAGGGTGTTGATGGCGAAGAGCTGCACCATGGCCACGATCAGATAGGGCACCAGGAGCCACCCGGGAAAGGCGTGGGGCAGGCCCTTGATCGGGTCGGTGGACGAGGGGACACCGGTGGCGATGGCCGCCCCCAGGATCTCGAGCAGGATCGACGGGATGGCCCCGCCGAGCGCCACCCACGTCACGATCGCCCTCCGACCGGACTCGGGGGGCAGATAGCGCGAGTAGTCGTTGGCGTTCTCCGTCCAGCCCAGGCCGCCGGCGGAGATGAGCAGGGCGGCGGCCACGAACAACGAGCCCCAGCCGGCGCCGTGCCTGGCCGCGTGCAGGTCGGCCTTGGACGCGGTGAGGACGGCGAGGAGGACGAAGAGGATGATGAAGGGGACGGTGAGGACCTTCAGCACCCTGAGGATGCTGGCGTGGCCCAGCAACGGCAGGACCATCTGGATGGCGGCGGCCACCACGACGAAGACGATCTTGAGCGGGGTGCCGGGAGTGAACCCGGCTTTGGTGGCCAGGGCCAGGCCGGCCAGGACCACCAGGGCCACGCCCTCGGTCTCGAAGCCGACCTGGGTCATCCAGTTGAACAGGGCCGGCGCCCGGTTGCCGTTGCGCCCGAAAGGCGCCCGGCTGATGGTGAAGGTGGTGGTCCCCGCGCCCGGCCCCTGGAGGCTGGCCACGCCGGTCAGGGCGTAGGTCAGGTTGGCCAGGATGATGACCGGGACCGCCTGGGCGAACGAGAGACCCAGGGTGGCGACGATCAGCGTGCCGTAGACGACGAACTCGATGTTGAGGATGGCGCCGGCCCACATGCCGAACAGGGTGGTGGGCTGGCCCCAACGCTCCGATTCGGGGATGTAGTCGATGCCCCGCCGCTCGACTTCGAGGAGGCTCGGCGGCTGTCCGGCGTCAGGCATCGGGCCTCACCCGCCGACGATGGCTCGGTAGGCCGCCGGGTCGGTGGGCCCTTCCGTGCAGATCACCAAGGCCGACGAAGACGGGCCGAGACCGAGGATGCCTCGCAGCTCGCCGGCGGCGATCTCGTCGAGCCCGGCCAGGGCGGCGGCGCCCGTCTCGCCGGCGGCGATGCCCGCGTCGGCGAAGGCGCGCATGGCCAACCGCACACGTTGGTCGGCGATGGCGACGAAGAGATCCATGCCCGCGGCCACGACCGGCCAGGCGACGAGCGAGGGCGTGCCGCAGTTGAGCCCGACCATGATCGAGCGGTGGGGCCCGGGGACGGTGGTTCGGTGTCCGGCGCGCACCGACGCCAGCATGCAGGCGGCGTCCTCCGGCTCCACGCCGACGAGCACCGGCGGGCGGACCAGGCCGCGGCGCCGGTAGTGCTCGACCGCCGCCGCGGCCAACGCGCCCACCCCGATGGGGACGACGACAACGTCGGGCGGCGAGCCGCTCGCGGCGGTCAAGGCGTCGTCGATCTCCCAGAAGATCGTCGAATAGCCGTCGATCACCCAGCGGGGAATCTGCTCGTAACCCGGCCAGGAGGTGTCGGAGATGACCAGGCAGCGGTCGCCGGCTTCCTGGGCGCACCGGGCCACGGCATCGTCGTAGCTGCCGTCCACCACGACACAGGCCGCGCCCTCGGACTCGATGGCGTCGATGCGGGCGGCGGCGGTGCCGGCGGGGACGAAGATGCGGGCGTCGATGCCGACCAGGGCGGCGAAGCGGGCGACGGCCCGGCCGTGGTTGCCGTCGGTGGCGGCGGCCAGGACGAGGGGCCGGTGCCCGGAGACGGCGGCGCGCAGCTCGCCGATGCCGGACCATGCCGGGTCGAGGCCGAGGCGGGCGACCAGCGCCCGGTAGGAGGCCCAGGACGCCCCGAGGATCTTGAACGAGGGCAGACCGAGGCGGCTCGACTCGTCCTTGACCCAGACCTGGGCCAGCCCGGCGCGCCTGGCGAGGGCGGGGACGGAGCGCAACGGCGTTGGCGCGTAGCCGGGGAGGCGGCGATGAAAGGCCAGTGGGTGAGGAGGAGGTTGGGGAAAGGAGCCGACCGTGTCGTGGGCGGACCGGTTGCGTGCCCACCGGCCGTCGGTGGCCGTCATCGCCTCAGCGCGCGGGACGGGTCATGCACCACACTGGCGGGAGTCCCGGCAGCTCGATGGTGTCGGTCACCGCGAAGCCGAAGCGGTTGTACCAGGCCAGGTTGGCTTCCTTCTGCGTCTCCAGGTAGCTGAACAGCCCGTCGGCGTCGGCGGCGTCCAGGCCGGGCTGGATGAGGGCGGCGCCGCACCCGCGCCCCTGCAGGGTGGGGTCGACGGCCAACAGCTGGAGGTACCAGTGCTCGCCGCGGGGGTGGCGGCGCTGGGTCTCGGCCAGCAGGCGGGCGGCGCCCAGGGCGTGGCGCGCCCGGAGCACGACCGGCAGCGCCCGCAGCGCGGCCGCCAGCTCCTGGCGGGCGGACCGGGGAAAAGCGGCGGGCGGGAGCCAGCCGGCGTAGCCGAGCGGCCGGTCGGCCACCTCGGCTATCCACGACCGTCCGTCGGCCCGCAGCTCGTGCAGGTAGGCGGTGAACATCTTCGGCAGCAGCCGGTGCTCGTGCAGCAGGTCGCGGCTGAAGAAGTCGAACAGCGGGTCGATGGAAAACGCCCGGGCCAGCACGGCGATGGCCTCGCGCTGGTCGGCCTCGGCGAAGGGCCGGACGGTACAGGGCGATAAGGAGGACATTGGTTGCTCAGAGTAGAACTGAGGTGTATGTTTCGCGCTGATCGCGGTCTGGCGCGGAGCGCGGCCAGGTTGAAAGGTGGGGCTGGGTGAAAACGAAGAGGTGGGATCCAAGGAGCAGGCTCGGCCGTCTCCGCTGGCTGGTGCCCATCGGCACCGCCGTGACCCTGATCAGCCTGGCGACGAGCGCCCCCTCGGCCGGCGCCGCCACCACCCCGGTATCCCAGTCGACCGCCGCCGGCCTCCAGCTCAGCATCGGCGGCACGCCACGCCCATTCCGAGCGAGAATGCCGTCAACGACGGCTCGACGCCAACGGTCACCCAGACCACGTCGGGTGCGGTGCCTGGCCATCCCGACCGGGGGTGTGGCGAACACCGGCGTCTACGCGCAGACAGCGATCGCCAACAGCAACGGCACCTCGGGTGCCTGTGCCGGGATCGTTGCGCCCGGCGCCACCCTGCAACCTCGGCAACAACGGCCAGTGCAATCCGTCGAGCCTCAATGGTTCGGCGGCCATCGACCTGACTTCTGCGGCGCTCGCGGCCATTCCCGGCCTGCCGCCGCTTCCCAATGGCTCGATAACCCTGAACTTCTCCGCCATCTACGCCGTGTGCACCGCGGGTCCGGCCAGTGGGACCACCGGCTTCTCTGCTGCCTCAACCATCGCCAACGGCACCTTGTCCTTCAACCTCCCGGCGGTGACCCTCCCGCCGCCACTCCCATCCATCCCTGCCTTCAGCCAGACGTTTCCCTTCAACGGAAGCATGCCGTTCAACGGCCTGCCTGCGCCGTTCAGCAGCCTCGTCAACATCAAGCTCAACCAGACGAGCCCGACCGGGCCGACGACGTCGGCGACCTCGCTCGAGCTCACGCTGTTGGGCGGCACGGTGCTCGATCTGAAGATCGGCGCCGTGACTTGTGGACCCAACGGCGGGCCGCTGGCGCCCACCACGACGACACCGGCGACCACCGCCGCCCCGGCCGCCCAGACCTCGCCTTCTGAGGTCGCCCTCTCCGGTATCCAGACCGACGAAGGGCGCTACGTGCCGGCTCGCCAGTCGTCCACCAACTGGCTGTTCTGGGGCGGGCTGGCCACGGTGAGCGTGCTCGTCCTCGGCGGCATCATTCCCCTCAAGCTGCGGCGGAGAGCAAACCGGTAGTGAAACGGGGGGAGTGGTTCGCCCTCGTCGTCACCGTCCTCGTCGCCGGCCTGATCGGCTGGCTGGTGCTCAAGCCCGGCGGGGGCCACGCCAAGCTGTCGACGGCCCAGGTCGCCACCACCAGCTCCACCACGGTGCCGCCCTCCACCACGACCACCGCGCCGGCGCCCCCGTCGACCACGACCGGGGCGGCCTACGACGTCCCCGACCCGCCCTCGACCGCGCCGACGACGGCGCCACCGACCACGGCCTCGTCAGGCGGCGTGGGCCCGACTCGCCTGGTGATCCCCGCGCTCAAGGTGGACGCCCCGGTCGTGGCCACGGGCTCTTCCGGGCCCAACGGCGGCAGCCTGATCATCCCCAGTGACGTCCACGTGGTCGGCTGGTGGGACGGCGTCTGGCAGTCGCCGACAGGCACGATCGACGAGGCCGTTCCCCAGCCCGGCGCACCGGGCGTCGCCGTGCTGGCCGGCCACGTCAACTCGGCCGCGGCGGGCAACGGCGCCATGTACAACCTGGACTCGGCCAAGCCGGGGGAATCGGTCATCGTCTACGGCCAGGGCGGTCAGCAGACCACCTGGACCGTTTCGGAGCCCCCCGACGTGGTCATCAAGAGCGCCCTGCCGTCCAGCCTCTGGGTCAACAGCGGTCCGGCCAAGCTGGCCCTGGTGACCTGCGGGGGTCCGTTCGACTCCAGCACCGGCCACTACGAGGACAACGTGATCGTCTGGGCCACGCCGGCGTAGCCGCGGCTGCGGGATGCTGGACGCATGGCCCGGCTGCTCCTCGTCCACCACACCCCCTCGCCGGCGACCCACGCCATGCTGCTGGCGGTGAAGGAGGGCGCAACCGACCGGTCGATCACCGGCGTGGACGTCGTGCTCCGCCCGGCGCTGGGCGCCACCGTCACCGACGTGCTCGAAGCGGATGGCTACCTGCTGGGCTCGCCGGTCAACCTGGGCTACCTGTCGGGCGCGCTCAAGCACTTCTTCGACCAGATCTACTACCCGTGCCTGGACGCCACCCAGGGGCGCCCGTTCGGCGTCTACCTCCACTCCAACCTGGACGCCACCGGGGCGGTGCGGGCGGTGGACACCATCACCACCGGCCTGGGCTGGCGCCGGGCCCAGCCCATCCTGACCGTCTCCGGCGAACCGGACGGCGACGAGCTGGACGCCTGCCGGGAGCTGGGCGCCGCTCTCGCCGCCGGATTGACCCTCGATGACTGAGTAATGGTACTAAAGTCGTCCCCATGTCCCACGCCTCGCCCCGGGCGGTCGGCCCGGGCTCGCTGCTGTGGCGCTACGCCGGGGACCAGCGGCTCGGGTTCGTCGGGCTGTCCACGGGCATGCTGCAGCTCATGCACCCGGCCATCGGCGCCGGCGTGGCCGAGCACTCGGCGTTCTTCACCGAGCCGTGGCAGCGCATCCAGCGGTCGATGCCCGAGATCCTCGGGGTGATCTACGACGTCGAGCCGGAAGCGACGGGACGGCGGGTGCGCGACTTCCATCGCACCATCAAGGGAACCGACCACCGGGGCCGGCGCTACCGCGCCCTGGCCCCGGAGACGTTCTGGTACGCCCACGCCACCTTCCAATGGGCGGTCGAGACGCTGATCGACCGCTTCGACCGGCGGCGGCTCACCGACGCCGACCGCGACGAGCTGTACCTCGACGGCGTCGAGTGGTACCGGCGTTACGCGGTGAGCATGCGGCCCGTTCCTCCCGATCACCAGCGTTCGTGGCCAAGTGGGACCGCTATCTGGGCGAGGTGCTCGAGCTGACCCCGGCCGCCGAGCGGGCGGTCGACACCGCCCTGCACGCCAAGCGGTCCGATCTGCCGGAGATGCCGTGGTGGACGGCGCCGGCGCAGCGCTTCTTCCTCACTCCGCTGCTGCGGTTGACGGCGATCGGCGGGCTCCCGTCCGACGTGCGCCGTCGCTTCGGGATCCCGTGGCGACCCGACGAGGAGGTCGAGTATCGCCTCCTGCAGATGGCCGTGCGCGAGGGCTGGCGGTTCGTGCTTCCTCCCGCTGCGCTACCACCCGCGCGCCGCCTCCGGCCGCCTGTCGGCCGCCGCCCGTCGCCCCGAGGCGGCGGCGGCGTAGCGTTCCGGCATGGCCCGCCGCAGTCCCGCCCTCGACGCCGGCGCCATCCTGGCCGGCATCGGCGTCGACCACAGCGACGAGGCCACGTCCGCGCTGCTGGACGCGACCGCCGACCTGGTGTCGGCCTACGGGGTGCGGCGCTGGAGCGTCGACGACGTGGCCGAGCGCAGCGGGCTGGGCCGCACGACGGTCTACCGCCGCTTCGACGGCCGGGACGACCTGGTCCACGCCGTGTTGGCACGGGACATTCAGCGGTTTTTCTCCGCCATCGCCTCCGAGGTGGCCGACGTGGCCCGCCTCGAGGACAAGCTGGTCGAGGGCTTCGTGGTGGGGCTGCGCGCCGCCCATCGTTCCTTGATCCCCCGGCTGGTCGAGACCGACCCGGGCGTCGCCGTGGCCCTGCTGACCGCCGAGCCCGTGGTGGCCGTCGCCCGCCGGGCGATGGTCGACCAGTACCGGGCGCTGGAACCGGGCGGCGACGCCGCCGCGGCCGAGCTGGTGGCCGAGACCCTTGTCCGCCTGGCCGTGTCCTTCGTGCTCTCGCCGGGTTCGGTCATCGTGGTCGAGGACGAGGACCGCACCCGCCGGGCGTTGCGCCGGCTGATCTCCCCGCTGGTCCGTCCCCCGTCGGGGGCGCTCAGCTCTCGGCGGTGACCTTGGCCCAGCGGTAGTCGGCTTTGCCGGCCGGGCTGCGGACCACCGACGGGACCCGGACGATGGCCTTGGGCAGCTTGTAGCGGGCCAGCCGTTCGGCGGCGACGGCGACGATGTCGTCGTCGGTGACGTCGCCGGTCACGGTCACGATGGCGATCACCTCGTTGCCCCAACGCTCGCTGGGCCGACCCACCACCACGGCGTCGACCACCGAGGGGTGGCGGAGGACGGCCTGCTCGACCTCCTCGGCGAACACCTTCTCCCCACCGGTGTTGATGGTCACCGAATCGCGTCCCAGCAGCTGGACGCGGCCGTCACCCTGCCAGCGGGCCCGGTCGCCCGGCACCGACCAACGCACCCCCTCGACGACGGGGAACGTGGCCTCGGTCTTGGCCCGGTCGCCCAGATAGCCGAGGGGGATGTCGCCGGACTTGGCGAACCAGCCCACCGACTCATCGCCGACGGCCAGCTTGTGACGCATGGAGTCGTCCAACAGGGCCACCGCCGGCGAGGCGATGAACAACGCGCCCTCGGCCGCCGCCCCCTTGGTGCTCATGGCGTGCAACGCGGCCCCGGTCTCCGACGCCCCCGCGGCGTCGAGGACGGCGACCTGGGGGAGCCGCTCGATCAGGCGGTCCTTGGTCTCCGGCGAGAGGACGGCTCCGCCCGACGCGATCAGCAGCAGCGACGAGGCGTCGTAGCTGCCCCGGTCGAGCTCGGCCAGCAGCGGCCGGGCGAAGGTCTCGCCCACCAGCAGCATGGCCGTGATCCGCTCCCGCTGCACCGTGGTCCACACCTCGACCGGGTCGAGGCGGTCGACGGTGTCGTTGATCACCACCGTGCCCCCGGCCAGCAGGGTGTTGAGCGCCACCCAGTGGGCGGCGCCGTGCATGAACGGGGCGTTGGGCAGAAGGCGGTTGCCGGCCCCGCTTTCCACGGCCGCGGCGCAGACCTGCTCGATGGTGGACTCGGCCTGGAGGAAGCCGATGGCCGCCTTCCAGATGTCGGCCTGGCGCCACAACGTTCCTTTGGGCATGCCCGTGGTGCCGCCGGTGTAGAGCACGTACAGGTCGTCGGGGTCGTGGCCCGTCGCCGTGGTGGTGGCGTCGGGCTCGGCCACCAGCTCCTCGTAGTCGACCGCCCCGGGGAGCAGGCCCTGGCCCGAGGAGTCCGCCACCTGGATGAGCAGCCGGGGCGGCGTGGCCAGGCGCCCGAGGACGTCGCCCAGGGTGGGCGCGAACCGGGCGTGGTAGACGAGGGCGGCGGGGGAGGCGTCGTCGAGGAGGTAGGCCAGCTCCTCGGTGACGTAGCGGTAGTTGACGTTGAACGGCGCCGTGCGCGCCCCGTAGGCGGCCATGTTGGCCTCCAGGTAGGCGGGCCCGTTGAGCAGGTACAGCCCGACCAGGTCCTGGCCCGACTCCCACGGCGACAGCGAGGGGCGGTCGGCGTGGATGCCCAGGCCGGCGTCGGTCAGCACGTTGGCCAGGCGGCGAGCCCGTCCGATCGTCTCCGCGAAGGTCCGGCGCTGACCCCGCCACACCAGACATTCGCGGTCGGGCACGGCCCCGGCGACGGCCTCGAACAGCGTCCACAGATTGTGCTCGGGCACGGTCGGTCCCCCCATCGGATAGCGCTGGCTACGTTAGGGTGCCCCCGCCGCTCGTGCCAGGAAAGGAGACCACGTGACGACCCTCGACGGACGCGTCGTCGTCATCACCGGCGCAGGACGAGGTATCGGACGGGAGCACGCTCTGCTGCTGGCGGGCGAGGGCGCCCGTGTCGTCGTCAACGATCTGGGGGGCGCCCCCGACGGCACCGGGGCCGACACGTCCGCCGCCCAGGCGGTGGTCGACGAGATCGTCGCCGCCGGCGGCCAGGCCGCGGCCAGCACCGACAGCGTCACCGACTTCGACGGCGCCCGGCAGATCATCCAGACGGCCGTGGACGCGTTCGGCGACCTCGACGTGGTGGTCAACAACGCCGGCATCCTGCGCGACCGGATGCTCGTGTCCATGGCGGAGGACGAGTTCGACGCCGTCATCGGCGTGCACCTGAAGGGCACGTTCAACGTCACCCGCCACGCCGCCGGGTACTGGCGCGAGCGGACCAAGGACGGCCATACCGGCCAGCGGGCGATCGTCAACACCGCGTCCGGCGCCGGGCTGCACGGCAACCCCGGCCAGACCAACTACGCCGCGGCCAAGGCGGGGATCGCGGCCATGACCATCGTCAACGCCCTGGAGCTCGAGCGCTACGGCGTGCGCGCCAACTGCATCGCGCCCATCGCCCGCACCCGTTTGACGTTGCAGACCCCGGGGATGGGCGAGGCCATGGGGGCGTCGGTGTTCGACCCGGCCAACATCTCCCCCATGGTCGCCTATCTGGCGCGCGCCGACTGTCCGTTCAACGGTCAGGTCTTCTCTGTCTACGGCGGATCGGTCGGGATCTACGCCGGCTGGTCGATCGCCGAGGAGGTCCGCACCGACGGGGTGTGGAGCCCCGACGCCCTGGCCGAGGCCATGGAGCGGCTGCCCCGCCAGGTCGAGGTGACCAGCCAGATGGCGGCCCTGGCCCAGGCCGTCGCCGGGACCGCGTCCGCCGACCAGTAGGCGGTCAACCAGTGCTGAGCCAGGAGCGCCCGTGCCCGATGTGACCCTCAGCCTCCCCGACGCCACCGCCGCCGACGCCTACCTGGCCACCCCGGCGGTCGGTTCGGGGCCGTGGCCCGGGGTGGTGGTCATCCACGACGCCATCGGGCTGGGCGACGTGACCAGGATCCACGCCGACACGCTGGCCGCCGCCGGGTACGTGGCGGTGGCACCGGACCTCTACAGCCGCGGCGGGTTGCGCCGCTGCGTCAAGGACACCTTCCGGTCCCTCGCCCGGGGGCAGGGTCGCCCGTTCGACGACATCGATTTCGTGCGCCGGTGGCTCGCCGATCGCGCCGACTGCACGGGCAGGGTCGGCATCATCGGCTTCTGCATGGGCGGCGGCTTCGCCCTCATGAGCGCCAACCGGGGGTTCGCGGCGTCGGCGCCCAACTACGGCGAGCTGCCCAAGGATCTGGACGCGGCGCTGGCCGGCGCCTGCCCGATCGTCGCCAGCTACGGGGCCCGGGATCTGGCCCTGAAGGGCGCGGCGCCCAAGCTCGAAGCGGCGCTGTCGGCCGCCGGCGTCCCCCACGACGTCAAGGAGTATCCGGGCGTCGGGCACAGCTTCCTGGACCGCTTCAACGTCGGCCCGTTCACGCCCGTGATGCGCGCCGTCGGGCTGGGCTACGACCACGCCACCTCCGAGGACGCGTGGGCGCGCATCCTGCGCTTCTTCGCCGAACACGTCGCCGATGGCCGCTGAGGGCGGTGGCGGCGTCGCCGTGGTCACCGGCGCGTCCGCCGGGATCGGGGCGGCCGTCGCCCGCCAGCTGGTGGCGGCGGGCTTCGAGGTGGTCATCGGCGCCCGCCGGGCCGACCGGCTGGCCCAGGTGGCCGACGGCCTGGGAGGGGCGGCCCGGGCCCTGCCCCTCGACGTCACCGACACCGAATCGGTGAACGACTTCGCCGCCGCTGTGCCCGAGTGCCGGGTGCTCGTCAACAACGCCGGCGGGGCCCTGGGCCTCGAACCGGTCGCCGAGTTCGACGAGGACCACTGGCGGTTGATGTACGAGGCCAACGTGGCCGGCGCCGCCCGCATGATCCGCGCTCTGCTCCCCCGGCTGGTGGCGTCGGGCGACGGCCACGTCGTCACCGTCGGCAGCGTCGCCGGCATCGAGCCCTACCCCGGCGGCGCAGGGTACAACGCGGCCAAGTTCGGGACCCGGGCCATGATGGACGTGCTGCGCATGGAGCTGGTCGGCCAGCCCGTCCGGGTCACCGAGGTCGACCCGGGCATGACCGAAACCGAGTTCTCCCTGGTCCGCTTCGCCGGCGACGAGGCGCGCGCCGCCCAGGTGTACGAGGGCATCACCCCGCTGACCGCCGACGACGTCGCCGCGTGCGTGGTGTTCGCCGTCACCCGGCCCAGCCACGTGGACATCGACCAGCTGGTCGTCCGGCCCCGCGACCAGGCCCGGACCCATCTCGTCCACCGCCGCTCCGCCCCCTCCGACTGACCCGGGTGTGGCCTCTGCGGCTGATTGGTGCCGGCTCGTGGCCTGTTTGGCACGAGGGGTCGGCCCGCGCGGCCACAACCGACCCGGATACCGGACACAGGGGCCACGAAGCCAAGGCGGCGACCTCCCCGGATAGTTGAACAGTTGTTCATATGTGATAGATTCGTTGCGTGGCGCAGTTGGAAGATGTGGCCGAGGTCTTCGGGTTGCTGGGCGACCCCGGCCGCCTGCGGCTGCTGCTGGCGCTGCGCGACGGCGAGCTGCGGGTGGGGGACCTGGCCAGGATCGCCGGCGCCAGCGAGTCCAGCGTGTCGCACTCGTTGCGCCTGCTGCGCGCCCATCGGGTGGTCGAGGTGCGGCGGGCGGGGCGGATGGCGTTCTACCGCCTCAGCGACGCCCACGTGCGCACCCTGCTCGACGTCGGCTTGGCCCACCTGGAGCACACCGAGCTGATCCACCCCGAGCGGCGAACCAGTGAGCGAGGGCCAGTGAGCGAGCGGGGCCGGCAGGACCGGAGGTGGCTGGGTGTGGCGCTGGCGCTGATCGTGGCGTTCATGGTCGGCGAAGTGGTCGCCGCCCTGGTCGCCGGGTCGCTGGCTCTGCTGTCCGACTCCGCCCACATGCTCACCGACGCCGCCGCCCTGGGCCTGGCCATCGTCGCCTCCCGGGTCGTCGAGCGCCCGGCGCGCGGCCACTACACCTACGGCTTCGGCCGGGTCGACGCCCTCGCCGCCCAGATCAACGGGCTGGTGCTCGTGCTGCTGGCGGTGGGGTTCGTCGTCGAGGCCGTTCGCCGCCTGGTCAGCCCGCCGGCGGTCACCGGCGGGGTGGTCGTCGTCACCGCCGTGGTCGGCGTGGCCGTCAACCTGGCCGCCACCCTGGCCGCGTCGCGCGCCGACCGGACCCACAGCCTCAACGTCAAGGGTGCGGTCGCCCACCTGGTCAACGACCTCTGGGCGTTCGTGGCCACGGCCGTGGCCGGCGCCGTCGTCCTGCTCAGCGGGTGGAACCGGGCAGACGCGGTCGCTTCCCTCGTGGTCGCCGGCCTCATGGTCCTGGCCGGCGTCAAGCTCCTGCGGGCGTCGGGCCGGGTGTTCCTGGAGGCGGCCCCCTCGGGGGTGGATCCCGCCGCCCTGGGTCGGACCCTGACGGGCGTCGAAGGCGTCACCCAGGTCCACGACCTGCACGTGTGGGACCTGGGCGGGGAGCGGCTGGCGTTGTCGGCCCACGTCCTGGTGGGCACGGACACGCCCTGCCACGACGTGAGCCACGCCATCCGCCGGGTGCTGCACGACGACTACGCCATCGACCACGCCACCCTGCAGGTCGACCACGACCGGGGCGAAGCTCCGCTGAACCTCTCGCCGCCGCGCCTGTCGGGCCGAAGCTGAGCTGCGTGCCCGCCTCCCGACCCGGTCGTGGCCGGGCCGGCGAGGCCTTTCCCCACATCTCCGTCATCTAGCATCGAGTTGCTGCGTGTGACTCTGACTGCGCCGACATCGGCTCGCCCTGCGGAACGACCCGACGCCATCGTCCCCCGTCGAGAGGCCGGTTTCATTCTGGGGATGATGGCGCTGGCCGCCGCGCTGCGGATTCCCCGGCTGTGGATCCACTATTGGGGTGACGAGGCCACCAGCCTCGGCATCGCCACCCGCTCGCTGCACCAGATCCCCAACTATCTGCGCTTCGACGGGTCGCCGCCCTTGTACTACGTGCTGCTGCACTTCTGGGTGCGGCTGTTCGGCACGTCCGAAGCGGCCACCCACACGCTGTCGCTGCTCATCTCCCTCGCCATCATCCCCCTGTTGTGGTGGTCGGCGCGCTGCCTGTTCGGTCCGCGTGCCGCCCGGCCGGCTGCGCTGCTCGGCGCCGTCTTCCCGTACCTCAACTACTACGGGACCGAGACGCGGATGTACGTGCTCGTCGGCCTGTTCGCCGTCGTCGCCCTCACCGGATTCGTGAAGGCCATTCAGGCGCCGGCCGAGGGCGTCGGGGGGTGGCGGGGCTGGGTGCTGGCCGGCGACCCGGCCCGGCGCTGGCTGGCGTTGTCGGCCGCGGCCTCCATCGCCTTGATCTACACGCACAACTGGGGCCTGTTCCTGGTCGGATCGCTGGTCATCGCCGGGGTGCTGTGCGCCCGGCGCAGCACCGGCGGAGCCCGCGCGGGTGCGGATGCGGCGGACCATCGGCTACTTCGTCGTCGTCGGAGCCGCCTACGCGCCGTGGGTGCCCAGCCTGCTGTGGCAGATCCGCTACACCGGCGCACCGTGGGCGCCCCGGCCGGGGGTGCTCGACTTCATCGCCGACCCGGTGTGGACGGGGTTGGGGCTGGCGTTCCCGCCGGTGATCATCGGGCTGCTGGTGGCCATGTGGGCCATCCACCGCGACGGGCGCCGGCGGGCGGCGGCGAGCGAGTCGGGCGGCGGCGCGGGGTCGCGGGTGCGGGGGGCGTGGCTGGTGCATTCGCCCCTCGGGCTCGGGTGGCTGGCGGCGGTGCTCGTCGGCGTGCTCGGCTGGACGGCCAGCCAGTTCATCCACTCGTGGGCGCCCCGCTATCTCGGGGTAGGGCTGGTGCCGGCGGTGGCGCTGCTGGCGGCCACGTTCATGGCCACCAGCCTGGGACGCCGGCTCCTGCCCTGGGTGGCCCTGGCCATGGCGCTCACCACCGTGCCCGTGCTCATCGACCCGCCGGCGGCCGCCGACTCCAAGAGCAACGTGGCCACCGTCGCCCACCAGTTGGGCGCCAGCCTCCGGCCCGGCGACCTGGTCATCACCCCCGCCCTGTCGGAGATGCCGGTGATCGCCTACTACCTTCCGCCCGGGTTGCGCTACGCCACGCCCCTCGGCGTGCTCCAGGACCCGCGGGTGGTCAATTGGGACCGCCTCCCGACCCGGCTGTTCAACGCCGATCCCACCACCGACCTGGCCGCGGTGCTGCACTCGGTCCCCGTCGGCGGGGAGCTCCTGCTGGTCAACACCATGCGACCGGCCAACAGCGGCACGCCCAAGCCCTACGCCGGCACGGTGCAGGCCGAGGTGGTGGCGGTCAACACCGACATCTTCCAGGACCCCCAGTTCACCCAGGTGCGGACGGTCAAGCCCCGGCACGCGTCCAAGATCACCGACCCGGTGGAGGGGACGCTGTTCCGCAAGACCGGGTAGGCGTCCCGAAACCGGTGGCCCACGAGCGGAGAGGGAGGGATTTGAACCCTCGGACGAGGTCATCCCCCGTCAACGCATTAGCAGTGCGTCCGATTCGGCCGCTCTCGCACCTCTCCTTGGGCCCGAACTCTACCCGAGGACCCGGCCGGCGGTCCCGGGGCCGCGCTAGCGTCCAGCAGGGGTCGTCGCCCTCAGCCGGCGGGAGGTGAACGTGGTGCAGGTTGTTGGCATCGACGCCTACAAGTGGGGTTGGGTCGCGGTTGCGCTGGAGGATGGCGGATTCGCGGAGGCGACGGCGGACACCGACCTGGCCCGCATGGTCGACCGCTACCCGGAGGCCGCGGCGGTGGCGGTCGACATCCCCATCGGGTTCCCGGACAACGGATGGCGGAGAGCGGACGACGGCGCCCGGGCGCTGCTGGGACGCCGGTGGATGACGGTGTTCCGCATCCCGCCCCGCCCGGTCTGGGAGTCCGACACCTATGACGATGCCACGAATCGGTGCCGCCAGCTGACCGGGTCCGGACTCTCGCGGCAGGCCTTCGGGCTGCGGGAGAAGTTGCTGGAGGCCAACCGCCTGGTCGACGACGGCAAAGAGCTGCACGAGGTGCACCCGGAGGTGTGCTTCCACGCCATGGGAGCCTCCGCCCAGCTGCCGTCCAAGAAATCGTGGGCGGGCCAGACGAACCGGCGCCGGCTGCTCGAGTCCCAGGGGATCTCGCTGCCCGACGATCTCGGCCCCGCCGGCGTCGTCCCACCCGATGACGTCCTCGACGCGGCCGCGGCGGCGTGGTCGGCGCACCGGATCGCCCGGCGGGGCCACGTCACCGTGCCGGCCGACCTCGTCACCGGTGAGCCGCGGATCTCCTACTGAGCGCAATGGGGATGCAGGTCAGCTGGGTCAGCTACGAGACGGCGGCCGAGTCGCTGCGCGGCGTGATCGCCGGCGCCAAGGGCGACGATCCCCTCGCCCCGGTGACCGTGGTGGTGCCGTCGAACCACGTCGGGGTGGCCAGCCGCCGGCGGCTGGCATCGGGCGCGCTGGGCCCGGTGTGCGGGCGGGGCACGGGCCTCATCGCCGTCGACTTCCTGACCGTCTACCGGCTGGCCGAGCTCTACGGCGCCCCCGCCCTGGCCGGCTCCGGGCGCCGGCCGGTGTCGACCCCGGTGGTCGCCGCTGCCCTGCGCGGGGCGCTGGCCGCCGATGCGGGGGTGTTCGCACCGGTGGCCGAGCATCCGGCCACCGAGATGGCGCTGGTGCAGGCCTACCGCGAGCTGCGGGACCTGCCCGACGACGACCTGGCCGCCGTCGCCGGGCGCAGCCGCCGGGCCGGCGACGTCGTGCGCCTCTGCCGTGCCGCCCGCACCGCGCTGGTGGGCGGCTGGTACGACGAGGAGGACCTCATCGACTCGGCTGCCGCCGCCCTCGACGCCGACCCGCACGACGGCGCCGCCACCGAACTCGGCACCATCGTCGTGTACCTGCCCCAGCAGCTGTCGCTCCACGGGGGGCGCCTGCTGCGGACCCTCGCCCGCCGCCACCAGGTCGTCGTCCTCGCCGGCACGACCGGCGACGCCGGCGCCGACACCGAGGTGGTCACGTCGGTCGCCCGCCTGGGGATCGACCAGGACCCCGGTAGCGGGGCCGACAGCCCGGTCCCGATTCCGATCGACGAACGTCGCACCCGTATCGTGGTCGTTTCCGACGCCGACGAGGAGGTCCGCGTCGCCGTCCGGGCGGTGGTCGACGCGGTGCGCCACGGCACCCGGCTGGACCGGATCGCCGTGCTCTACGCCAGCCCGGACCCCTACGGCCGCCTGGTTCACGAACAGCTCGCCGCCGCCGGCGTGAAGACCAACGGCGCCGCGGTGGTGCCGCTCACCGCCCGCGCTGCCGGACGCAGCCTGTTGCAGCTCTTCGCCCTGGCGCAGAACGGGTTTCGCCGGCCGGACGTGTTCGCCTGGCTGGCGGGCGCCCCCCTGCGCCACCAACGGCGACGGATACCGGTAACGGCGTGGGAGCAGTTGTCGCGCGACGCGGCCGTGTTCAGCGGTCGCCGGCAGTGGGACACCCGGCTGGCCCGTCTCGCCGATGAGCTGGAGGAGGATGCCGCCGCCGGGCGCGACGCCGACCGGCCGGCGTGGCGCAGGGAACGGGCGCAGGTCGACGCCGAGCGGGCCCGCGACCTGCGGGCCTTCGTGCTCGAGCTGATCGACGACCTCGCCGGGGCGGCCGGCGAGGTGCGCCGGTGGGCGGAACACGCCCGCTGGGCGCGCGCCCTGCTCGACCGGCTCCTCGGCGGCTCGCCCGAACAGGCGAGCTGGCCGCCCGTCGAGCGCGCCGCCGCCGATCGGGTGGACGCCGCCCTCGACCGCCTGGCTGCGCTGGACGGGGTGGAGGGCCCGGTCAGCCTGGACACCTTCGCCCGCACCTTGGAGCTCGAGCTGGATGCCGACCTGGGGCGGGTCGGGCGGTTGGGTGACGGGGTTCTGGTCGGCGGTGTCGGGTTGGGCGTGGCCCTCGACCTGGATGTGGTCGTGGTGTTGGGCCTGGCCGAGGGGACCTTCCCCACCCTCGTGCACGACGACTCGCTGCTGCCCGACGACGAACGCCAGGCGGTGGCGGGCCGGCTCCCGTTGCGCCGGGAAGGCGTGGAACGCCAGCACCGTCAGCTGCTCGGCGCCCTCGCCGGCGCCGGCCGCCAGGTGCTGTGCGTGCCGCGCGGCGACCTGCGCCGCAGCAGCGACCGGATGCCGTCGCGCTGGGTCCTCGACGCGGCATCCACCCTCGCCGCCCGGCGGGTGCGTTCGCACCAGCTGCTGACGATGCAGGCGCCGTGGCTGGAGCAGGTGGCGTCGTTCGACGCCGGGCTGCGCCGGGTGGCGTTCCCCGCCACCGATCAGGAGTACCGGCTGGCCGAGTTGCTCGCCGTGCCCGCCCCCGACCGGCGGGCGTCGGCGCTGGCCGGCAGTGCAGACGAACCTCTGGCCGCCGGCGCCCGGATGGTCGCGGCCCGGCGCAGCACGCGCTTCACCCGCTACGACGGGAACCTGGCCGGGCAGCCGATCCCCTCTCCCACCGAGGGGGTCACCTCGCCCACCCGGCTGGAGAACTGGGCGGGCTGCCCTTTCTCCTACCTCATCGGCGACCTGCTCGGTGTCCGCCCCCTGGATCACCCCGAGGACGAGCTGCGCATCACGCCCATCGACCGGGGGGAGCTCGTCCACGCCGCTCTGGAGCGGTTCATCGCCGAGGTCCTCGACCGGCCGGTCGCCGCCCAGCCCGGCCCCGACGAGGCGTGGGGCGCCGACGACCGCCGGCGGATGCGGGCGATCGGCGAGGAGCTGTGCGCCGACTATGAGGCCCGGGGGCGCACCGGCCGGGCCGTCTACTGGCCGCGGGACCGCGGCCGTATCCTGCGCGACCTCGACGAGTTCCTCGACCGCGACAGCGCCTATCGCCGGGCGCAGCGGACCCGGCCGATCGCCGTGGAGCTGCCGTTCGGGTTCGCCGGCTCCGCGGTGGCGGCACCCGCGCTGCGCCTGCCCGACGGCCGGTGCGTGAGGTTCAGGGGAAAAGGCGACCGGGTCGACCAGGTGGACGGCGGTGCCCTGTTGATCATCGACTACAAGACGGGAAAGCCGGACCGCTACCGGTCGCTCAATGAGGACAACCCCGATGAGGGCGGACGGAGGCTGCAGCTGCCCGTCTACGCCCTCGCCGCCCGGGTGCACGCGGCCCGGCCCGACGCGCCGGTGTACGCCACGGTACTGGTTCGTCACCGGCAAGGGCGATTTCACGCCCATCGGCTACGCCGTCACCGACGACCTCCTGGCCCGGGTGGGAAAGACGGTGGCCACCATGGTCGCCGGGATCGAGGCGGGCGTGTTCCCGGCGCACCCCACCGCGGCGAGCACCTCGCCGTGGGTCGATTGCGAGTACTGCGACATGGACGGCCTCGGCGTCAGTGACCTGCGCCGCAGCTGGGAGCGCAAGCGGCGGGACCCGCTGCTCGCCACCTACGCCGACGTTGCCGAACCGCTGGCCGACCTGGTGGTGGCGGACGGTGGCTGAGCCTCCGGCCGTCCCCGACCACGCCGCCCGGGCGCGCATCTCCTCCGACCTGGACGCCACCGTGGTGGTCGAGGCCGGCGCCGGGTCGGGGAAGACCACCGCCCTGGTCGACCGCGTGGTCGCCCTCGTCTCCCGGGGCGAGGCGGAGCTGGAGGGCATCGCCGCCATCACCTTCACGGAAAAGGCGGCGGCCGAACTGCGCGACCGGGTGCGGCAACGGTTGGAGGACCAGGTCGCCGCCCACGCCGGCTCCACGGTGGGGGAGCGCTGCCGCCAGGCCCTCGTCCAACTCGATCGGGCGCCGATCGGCACCCTGCACGCCTTCGCCCAGCGGCTGCTGTCCGAACATCCCGTCGAGGCCGGTCTGCCGCCGCGCGTCGAGGTGCTCGACGAGGTCACGTCCGGGATCGAGTTCGACGAGCGTTGGAGCCTGTTCCGCGACAAGCTGCTGTCCGACCCCGATCTCTCCCGCACCCTCGTGCTGCTGCAGGCGGGCGGCGTCAGCGACCAGGCGGCGCGCACCTTGGCGGTGGCGTTCGACCAGAACTGGGACCTGGTCGCCGACCGGATCCCCGACCGGGTGGAGGAGCCGCCGCCGGTGTTGCCGCTGGTGAAGGAGGCGTTGGCCCCGCTCGAAGCCGTGTGCGCCCAGCGGGTCCACTGCCGCAGGGACGACGACCGGCTGCTCGGCCGGTTGGACGAGCTGGCCGAGCACGCGGCGCGGCTGCGGGCCATCGACGACGAAGCCGACCTGCTCGAGGCGCTGGTGGAAGGCGGGCCCAGCTTCAAGGTCGGCAACTGCGGTCAGAGGAAGGCGTGGTCCGTCGACATCGACGAAGTCCGCACGGACATGGCCGCCGCCGGCCAAGCCCTCGAGGCAGGTGAGGGACGCGGTGATCTCGGCCTGCGCCCACCGTCTCGGCGTCGCCATCCGCGGCTTCACCCTGGAGTACGCCGAGGCCCGGCGCCGGGCGGGCCGGTTGGAGTTCCACGACCTGCTGGTGGTGGCCCGGGGACTCCTGCGCCACCCCGAGCACGGGCCGGAGGTGCGGGAACGGCTGGCCGCCCGGTACCAACGGCTGTTGCTCGACGAGTTCCAGGACACCGACCCCATCCAGATCGAGCTGGCGGTGCGCATCGCCGCCGCCGACCCGGCCGGCGCCGGCGCCGGGGCCCGAGCCTGGGACGAGGTGGCGGTCAGCGCCGGCCGGCTGTTCGTCGTCGGCGACCCCAAGCAGTCGATCTACCGGTTCCGCCGGGCCGACATCGCCACCTTTCTCAAGGCGGCCGAGCGCTTCGGCACCTCAGGGGGGACGGTGCGGCTGAGCGCCAACTTCCGCACCGTCGAGCCGATGATCGCCTGGGTCAACCACACCTTCGCCAAGCTGTTCGCCCTGCCCGTCAACCAGGCCATGCCGTTGCCCTCCCAGCCCGCGTACCAGGCCCTCGACGCCACCCGCCCGGCGCCCCCCGACGGGCCCGCCGTGGCCGTGGTGGGCAGCAGCCCGCAGCCCGGAGGGACCAAGGCGGACGAGATGCGGGCCTTCGAGGCGGCCGACGTGGCCGCCACCGTCGCCCGCGCCGTCGCCGAGGGCTGGTCGGTCGACGACGGCGCCTCGGTCGGGGGCGCAGCCGGATGGCGGCCCGCCCGGCTGGGCGACATCACCATCCTGGTCCCGGCCCGCACGTCGCTTCCCTTCCTCGAAGACGCGCTGGAAGATCGCGGCATCCCGTTCCGCGCCGAGGCCAGCAGCCTGGTGTACGCCACCCGCGTCGTGCGCGACCTGCTCATGGTCGTGCGGGCCGCCGACGACCCCACCGACCACCTGCGTATCGTCGGCGCCCTGCGCACCCCGCTCCTCGGCTGCGGCGACGACGACCTGTTCCGGTTCCGCCACCAGCGCCACGGCCGCTGGAGCTACCTGGCGCAACAGCCGGACAGCCTTCCCGACGACGACCCGGTCGGCGCCGGTCTCCGTTACCTGCGGCGGCTCCACCGGGAGCGAACGTGGCTCTCGCCCGCCGAACTGCTCGACCGGATCGGCCGGGAGCGCCGGGTGTTCGAGCTGGCCTTCGCCGACGGCCGCCCCCGCGACAGCTGGCGTCGGGTCCGCTTCGTCATCGACCAGGCCCGGGCGTGGAGCGAGGCGAGCGGCGGGACCCTGCGCCAGTACCTGTCGTGGGTGGACCGGCAAGCGGCGGACGGCGCCCGGGTGGCCGAGCCGGTCCTGCCCGAGCCCGACCACGACGCGGTGCGGATCATGACCATCCACGCGGCCAAGGGCCTGGAGTTCCCGATCACCATCGTCTCGGGGATGTCCACGGTTCCTCAGGTGCGCCGCAGCCCGGCCGAGGTCGTCTTCCCCCCGGACCGGCCCGTCGGGTACCGGGTGGGCCGGACCTCCACCCCGGAGTACACCGACTGGGCGCCCATCGACGAGCAGATGGCGTTGGACGAGCGCGTCCGGCTGCTGTACGTCGCCTGCACGCGGGCCCGGGACCACCTGGTGGTGTCCCTGCATCGCAAGGCCCGAGCCGGCGGTCCGTCGCCGCCGGAGAAGGCGACGAACGCCGAGCTGCTCGTCGAGGGCATCGGTGAGCAGCTGCCCGGCCTGAACGATGCCGCGGGCGGATCGGAGGGGGTGGCCGGTCCGGTTGCGTCCGAGCCGGTGCGCGCGCCGGTCCCCGCCCGGGCGGCGTGGGAGGACGAACGGACGGGCGCGCTGAGCCGGGCCGGCTCGCCCACCACCGTCGCCGCCACCGCCCTGACCGACGAGGGCGCCCACGACCCGGCCGGGGGGCCCGACCCCGGCCTGAAGAAACGGCCCCGCGACCTCGACCTGCCGCCGTGGCTGAAGGGCCGGTACGGCACCACGCTCGGCCGGGCCGTCCACGGCGTGCTCCAGACCGTCGACCTGGCCACCGGCGCCGGCCTGGACGCGGCCGTGGCCGCCCAGTGCGAAGCGGAGGCGCTGCCCGACCGGGCCGAGACCGTCCGGGCCCTGGTCGGCCACGCCCTCGGCTCGCCCACCGTCGCCGCCGCCGCCCGACTTCCCCACTGGCGGGAGGTCTACGCCTGCACCCCCGCCGCCGACGGCCGCCTCCTCGAGGGCTACATCGATCTGCTCTACCGCACCGACGACGGCCTGGTCGTGGTCGACTACAAGACCGCGGCCACCACCGATCCCGCCGAGCTCGACCGCCGGGTCGACGGCTACCGCCTCCAGGGCGCCTCCTACGCGCTCGCCGTCAGCGCCACCACCGGCGAGAGGGTCGAGCGGGTGGTCTTCGTGTTCCTCACCCCGGACGGCGCGGTGGAACGCCACCTCCCCGACCTCGAATCCACCCTCGTCCGGTTGCAAGGCCTCCTGCGGGCGGGCCAGGAAGTGCTGGTCGACTGAGCGCCGCTTGCGGTGCGAAGCATCAGCACTGAGGCGCCTTTAGGTTCGGGGAGGCAGGACGCCGACGACCAGGCCGGCGATCAGGCGGTAGCCGGCGGTGGTGGGGTGGATGTTGCCGTACTGGCAGATGTAGGTGAGCTCGCACTCCCTGGCCACGGGCACGGGGATGGTCCCGTAGGGCGCCAGGGAGGTGGTGGCGGTCAAGGGGCCGTAGGTGCCGGAGGCGGCGGTCACGTCGACGAACGACCCGCCGACCGAGTGGTAGGCGGCGGCCAGGGCGGGGTTGATGATGGCCCGGAAGGCGGTGACCGAGAGCGTGGCCAGCTGGTGGTCGCTGGCTTTGGGAGAGAGGTCGTCGGCCAGCAGCACGTCGGGATAGGTCGTGCCCACGATGGGCACGCCGGGGCCGGCGGCCGTGCGCAGCGGGCCCAGGATGGCGGCCAGGTTGTTTTTCACCTTCCCGATCGCCGTGGTGACGCAGGCGACGGGCTGGGGGTCGGCGCCACAGGGGATGACGTCGTTGCCGCCGATCGACACGGTGATCAGGCCCACGTGCCCGGCATGGGCGTGCAAGAAGGCCAGGGCGGCGGCGAGCTGCGTCTGTCCCGGGTAGTCGGCCTCGCCCGGCCCGAGGGCGTCGGCCGGGCAGCCCTTCCGGTTGAGCATCGAGGTGGTGGTGGCGCCCGAACAGGCGAAGTTGACCACCGTCAGGTGGTAGCCCTTGGCCGCGGCCAGGCCGGGGATCTGATAGACGAAGCCGTTGCGGGTGGTGTGGCTGGCCGTCTTGCTCGTGGCCTGGGCCCCCGCCGCGTAGGAGTCGCCCAGCGAGACGTAGTACTGCTGGGCGGCGCCCGGCGGGGTGGTCGATGCCGACGACCCGCAGGCGGCCAGCCCGGCCACCATGGCGATCACCCCCAGACCTACGGCCAGCGGCCACCACTTCGGTCGCACGAGCTCCCCCCGGTTCCGGACCATCGGCCACGCTAACGCTCGGCCAGCTCCCGGAAGGCGTCCGGCACCCGCGACGGGTTGGAGAACACGACGGTGGTGTAGCCGATCGCCTGGCGCCCGAAGCGGCGGCGGATGGCGTCGACCGAGCGGTCCACCGCCCAGCGCGCCGCACCCGTCGCCGTCCCCGGCCGGTGCCGGTCGTCGCCCACGGCCAGGGCCAGGGGCAGCTCGAGCTGGAGGGCGGGCTCGTCCACCAGGTTGGACACGGAGACGGCCAGCAGCGTGATCTCCCGTTCTCCCGGGTGGTCGGCCAGGGCCGCGCCGGCCAGCTCGGTGGCCAGCTCGGTCACGGTCAAGGTGGCGGACACGGCGACGGGGACGGTGACCGACCGGGTCACGGCGCGCAGCCCGGGGAACCGCACCCGCACGGTGACGGTGCGGCCGGCGTGACCGGAGGCGCGCAGCCGTCCGGCGACCCGGTCGGTCAGGGCGGCCAGGGTGACCCGGAGCAGATCGGGCGTGGCCTGGCGGCGTCCCAGCGCGGCCTGGGCGCCGACCGACTTGGCCCGACGGGCGGTCTCGATGCGGCGGGGGTCCCGGTTGGCGGCCAGCGCATTGAGCTTTCCGCCGGCACCCTCACCGAGCAGGCCGCCCAGGGCGGGGCTCGGCGTGGCGGCCAGATCGCCGATGGTGTGGATGCCGACGCCGGCCAACCGGGCGCGCGTGGCCGGGCCCACGCCCCACACCAGCTCGACGGGCAGGGGGTCGAGAAACGCCCGCTCCCGGCCGGGCTCGACCACGACCAGCCCGTCGGGCTTGGCCACCTGGGAGGCCACCTTGGCCAGGTGCTTGGTCCGGGCCACGCCGACCGACACCGGCAGGCCGATCTCCGTCCGCACCCGCCGGCGGATGGCGCCGGCGATCTCGGCCGGCGGGCCGAAGAGGTGCACGGCGCCGGCCACGTCGAGGAACGCCTCGTCGATCGACATGCGCTCGACCAGCGGGGTGAAGTCGCGGAAGACGTCGATCACCCGGTCGGCGAGGCGCTGGTAGTCGCGGAAGTGGCCGCCGACGAAGCGCAGGCCGGGGCAGCGTTGGCGGGCCTGCCAGCCGGGCATGCCGGCGTGCACCCCGGCCGTGCGGGCCTCGTAGGACGCGGCCAGCACCACCCCGCCGCCTGCTCCCACGGCAATGGGCCGGCCCAGAAGGGACGGATCGAGGAGCTGCTCGACCGAGGCGTAGAAGGCATCGAGGTCGGCATGGAGGATCGTGGCCGGATCGCCCATCGGCGCCAGCCTAGCCGAACGTATGTTCGAGATCAGCGGGGGTCGAAAACGTCAGGCGAAGTGGGTGGCCTCCAGCTCCAGGAGCTCGGCGTAGCGCTTGCGCAGCTCCTGACCGCGGCCCCGGTCGTGGGCCAGGTTGACCAGCTCGTGGGGGTCCTCGTGCAGGTCGTAGAGCTCGTGGTCCTGGTCGTCGAAGTCGGCGTCGACGTCGTAGAGCTTCTGCGATGGCCGGTTGCTGAAGTCGTCGTTGGGTTTGCCGCCGCCGAAGCCGTAGTAGCGGGCGTACTTGTGCCGCCCGTCGAACATGCCCCGCAGGGCGTAGCGGGTGTGGCGGAGGTTGAGGGTGTGGGCGCTGTCCTGGGCGAAGAGGACGTGGTCGCGCACCGACCGGTCCGGCTCGTCGAGCACCGGGCCCAGGTCCACGCCCGAGAGGGTGGGCTGGTCGGAGGGATCGAGACCGGCGATCCCGGCGATGGTGGAGGCCAGGTCGACGCTGCTGGACAGGGCGCTGCTCGTGGCGCCGGCGGCGGTCCGGCCCGGGGCCCGCACATACAGCGGCACGCGCATGATCTCGTTGTAGACGAACGGACCCTTGGAGCGCAGCCCGTGGGAGCCCGCCATCTCCCCGTGATCGGAGGTGTAGACGACGACCGTGTCGGAAGCCGTGCCCGACGCCGTCGAGGGCGTCGAGGATGGCGGCCAGGCTGCGGTCGCCCAGCTCGTGCAGTTTGACGTAGTAGTCGAGGTAGCGCCGCCATCCCCGTTCGTCCGCCGGGTCCAGGTAGCCGTAGGCGCCGTGCTGCTGGTCCCAACGCCACTGGCGATGGGCGTCGGGCTTGTCGTGCAGGTCGTCGGCGAAGCTCTCCGGTAGCCGGTCGGTCACCTCGCCGAACTCCTGGTCGAAGCAGGGGATGGGGTCGCCCTCCTTCCACGCCGCGGCGATGAGGATGGCCTTGATCAGCTCGACCTCTTCGGGGTGGGCCTCCTGGTACCACGACTGGTCCATGGGGAACCACATGACGTCGTGGGGGTTGACCAGGGCGACGGTCAGGAACCACGGATCCCCGGACGTCGCCGCCCGGGTACGCAGCCACTCGACTGCCTGGTCGGTGATCAGTGGGTCGAAGTAGGCCCCCGTGCCCGCCCAGCCCATGAAGTGCAGGTCGTTGCCCGACCAGTCGTCGTAGCCGTGGGCGCGCATGTCCGGCGTGGGGCCGTAGTCGAGGTGCCACTTGCCCACGTAGCTCGACCGGTAGCCGGCGTGGTCGCGCAGCAGCCTGCCGATGGTCGGGATATCGGTGGACAGCGGCGTGTGCCGGGGTTGGATGACGTTGTCGAGCACCCCGTGCTGGGGCACGTACCGTCCCGTCATCATGGTCGCTCGAGACGGCGAGCACGGCGACGAGTGGGTCCAGTGGTTGGTGAACTCCAGGCCCTCGTCCAGCAGCCGCTGGCGGGCAGGAAGTGACACCGCCGGCGGCAGCCAACTCCGTTGGCGCTCCTGGTCCGACACGATGAACAGGATGTTGGGGCGGGCGGTCCCGGGCATGGTGGGAGAATGGCAGATATGAGCTTCACGCGTGGATTCCAGGGCCGCCGCCAGCGGGATCCGCGGCTGCCGCCCGGCCAGTACGACATCGGCGACGACTGGCCGGTGCTGACGGCGGAGGCCACCCCGACGCTGTCCACGGCGACGTGGACCTTCCGCGTCGGTGGTCTGGTCGAGCGACCGACGACCTGGACGTGGGACGAGATCCACGCCGTGCCGCACTCCACCTACCAGGGTGACATCCACTGCGTCACCACCTGGTCCAAGCTGGGAGTGACGTTCGAGGGGGCGTCCGTCGACGTCCTGCTGGAAGCGGCCGGGCCCCGTGCGTCGGCGACCCACGTGATGGCCGAGTCCCACACCGGCTACAGCACCAACCTGCCCCTCGCCGACGTCACCGGCGGCCAGGCCTGGGTGGCGTGGGACTTCGACGGCCAGCCCCTCGCCGTGGAACACGGCGGACCGGCCCGGCTGCTCGTGCCCCACCTGTACTTCTGGAAGAGCGCCAAGTGGGTGAGCGGCTTGCGGCTGATGGACCACGACGAGGCCGGCTTCTGGGAGCGCAACGGCTACCACGACCTCGGCGACCCGTGGCGCGAGCAGCGCTACCAGGGTGACTGACACGGCGGCGGCATTCCCCCGGCCGGGACCGTGGCAGCCGGCGGCCATCGTCGAGGTGCGCCCGGAAACGGCCACCGCCAAGACCTTCCGCCTGGCGCTCGTCGAACCGTCGCCCCACCTCGCCGGCCAGCACTACGTGGTGCGGCTCACCGCCCCCGACGGCTACACCGCGTCGCGCTCGTATTCCGTCGCCTCCGCGCCCGACGACGCGGCCGAGATCGAGATCACCGTGGAACGCCTCGAGGAAGGTGAGGTCTCCTCGTTCCTGCACGACGTGGCCGCCGTCGGCGACACCATCGAGGTTCGCGGTCCCATCGGGGGGTGGTTCGTGTGGCGGGGCGACACTCCCGCCTTCCTGGTCGGCGGAGGCTCGGGGGTGGTGCCGTTGATGGCCATGCTGCGCCTGGCCCGGCGCCATGGCCGAAGCGAGCTGGTGCGTCTGGTCGTGTCCGCCCGCCGCCCCGCCGACCTGTACTACGCGACGGAGTTACCGGGCCCGGAGACGACGATCGTCTACACGCGCGGACGCGCCGCCGGACTGGCCCCGCCCGCCGGCGCGCCTGGCTCCCGCCGACCTGCCGACCGACTGGTCGCCCGATGTGACCGTCTACGTGTGCGGGACCTCGGGGTTCGCCGACCACGCCACCGGCCTGCTCATGGACGCCGGGCTGTCGACCGGACAGATCCGCGTGGAACGCTTCGGTCCGACGGGATGACCGAACAGTTCACCGTGCGCCCGGCGACGCCGGCGGACCTCGACGCGGTCGTCGAGCTGGCTTGGCAGGTGGCGGCCGAGGGGGTGTGGATCGGCATGGAGGTGCCGTTCGACCGCGACCGGCTGCGCTCCCGACAGGCCGAGCTGCTCGACGCCGACGACGGCCAGTTGCTGGTCGCCGCCGCCGGCGAGCGCGTGGTCGGCGAGCTGCATGTCCGCCTGGCCCGCTACGGCGTGGCCGACGTGGGCATGTTCCTGCTGGCCGATTGGCGGGGCCGGGGTGCCGGAAGGGCGCTGCTGGACGCCGGCGTGGGCTGGGCCCGCCAGGCCGGCGCCCACAAGGTCGACCTGGAGGTGTGGCCGCACAACCAGCGCGCCGTCGCCTTGTACCAGCGCGCCGGGTTCGTCGTCGAGGGCCGCCGGCGGGTCCACTACCGGCGGCGCAACGGGGAACGGTGGGACGCGCTGATCATGGGCCTGGTCCTGGAGCCGCCGGCGTGGTCGGCCCGACCGGTGACCGACGACGACGGGTGGGACCTCGTCGCCCTGGTGGCGGCGTGCTGGTCGGAGTACCCGGGCTGCGTGATGGACGTGCACGGCGAATGCCCCGAGCTGCTGGCGCCGGCCACCGCCTACCAGGCGCGGGGCGGGCGCCTGTGGGTGGTCGACGGTCCCGGTGCCATCGTCGCCTCGGTAGCCATGGCCCCCGGCCCCGGGCCGGCGGTCGAGCTGCAGAAGCTCTACGTGGCCCGCCGGGTGCGGCGCCACGGCCTGGCCCGGCAGTTGGTCGCCTTCGTCGAAGGAGAAGCCGGCGCCGGCGGCGCGTCGCAGATCGAGTTGTGGTCCGACACCCGCTTCGTCGACGCCCACCAGCTCTACCGTTCACTCGGCTACCGGCCCACGGGGCGCACCCGGCGCCTGGGGGACCTCAGCCACACCGAAGAGCGCCACTTCGTGAAGGCCGTAACCTGAGGCCATGGCCAGCCGCCCACCGCCGACGGTCGGGGTGACGGCCGACCGGAGGGGCGAGGACCAGGTGATCATGTTGCGCCGTCTCGGCTGCAACGTGGTGCACGGCCCCGCCCTGGGCACCCGCCACCACGCCGACGACGACCGCCTGCGCACCCTCACCGAGGCGGTGGTGGCCGCACCGCCCGACTTTCTGGTGGCCAACACCGGCCTGGGCATGCGCAGCTGGATGGGCCTGGCCGAGCAGTGGGGGCTGGCCGACCGCCTGGTCGACGCCTTGCGATCCACCCGCATCGCCGCCCGCGGCCCCAAGGCGGCCGCCGCGGTGCGCAGCGCGGGGCTGGAGATCTGGTGGCGGGCCCCGGACGAGAAAATGGCCAGCATCGGCCAGCGTCTGGTCGATGAGGGCGTGGACGGCGCCACGGTCGTCGTGCAGCTGCACGGCGATGACCGTCAGGAACTTTCCCCGACTCTTCGCCGCGCCGGAGCGGAAGTGATCGAGCTGCCGGTGTACCGCTGGACGTTGCCCGCCGACAGCGCGCCGGCGTTGGCGCTCATCGAAGGGTGCTGCGACGGGACCGTCGACGCCATCACCTTCACCGCCGGGCCCCAGGTGCGCAACCTGATGGCGCTGGCCCGGTCGGTCGGACTGGCCGACGAGCTGGTCGCCGCCTGCCACGACCGGGTGCTGGTGGGCTGCGTCGGACCGGTGTGCGCCGGCGTCGCCGCCGAGGAGGGGCTCGACCAGGTGATCGTCCCCGAAAACTGGCGCCTCGGCGCGCTGGTGCGGCTGGTCGTGGACACCCTCGAGCAGCGCCTCGCCGTGTGACCGGGGTGCTTTCGCCGCCGGCGGCGCCGGGCGACTTCCCCGACCCGTTCGTGTTGGCCACGCCGCATGGCTACGTTGCCTACGGGACCAACGCCGGCGCCACCAATGTCCAGGTGCGCACCAGTTCCGACCTGCGGTCGTGGTCGGCCAGCACCGACGTGCTTCCCCGCGTCGCCGGCTGGGCGGTGCCCGGTTGGACGTGGTCGCCGGCGGTGCTGGCCCGGCCCGGCGGCCACGTGCTCTGGTACGTCGTGCGCGAGCCGCGCTCGGGACGGCAGGTCATCTCCGTGGCCCGCAGCGACGAGGCGGGCGGGCCGTTCCAGGACCGCAGCCACGGCCCGGCGCTGGCCCAGCTGGAGCTGGGTGGATCGATCGACCCGAGCCCGTTCGTCGACGTCGACGGCCGCGCCTATCTGTTGTGGAAAGCGGATGCCAACGCCATCGGCCAGGCCTCGACACTGTGGGCCCAGCGCCTCAACGAAGACGGCGACGCCCTGGTCGACGAGCCCGTGGTCCTGCTCAGCCACGACCGCCGTTGGGAACGGCCGCTCATCGAGGCGCCCACCATGGCCGCGGCCGGCGGCCGGTACTGGCTGTTGTACTCGGGCGGCTGGTGGGAGTCCGACAGCTACGGGATCGGCGTGGCCGTGGCCGACCATCCCTTGGGGCCGTGGGAGAAGCTCACCCGCCGGCGGGCGTGGGTGTCATCCGACGCCACCGCGGCCGGCCCCGGCGGCCAGGAGATCTTCTCCGAGACGCCGGCGGGCGGGGGCCGGACGTTGCTCGCCTACCACGCCTGGGACCCGGAGCGCATCGGCTACGCCACCGGCGGCGAACGAACCCTGCGCATCGGCGAGCTCGACCTCGGTGCCGACCCGCCGGGCCTGCGGCCCCTCTCCTGGAGAGGTGGTGCCGGCTGACGGTCGGGACAAGCGGTGACGTCAGCTGACGGCGGTGGCGTCCGGCTCTTCGCCCAGGAAGTCGTCGAGGGAGGACGGCTCGACGGGCTCGCCGAACACGAAGCCCTGGGCCCGGTCGCAGCCCAGCTCCTCCACGGCATGCAGCTGCCGCGGGGTCTCCACGCCTTCGGCGATGACGGTCAGGTCCAAGGCATGGGACAGCCACACGATGGCGGCGACGATCGACCGCTCGGCTCCCCCGCCGTTGAGCTGGGCGACGAACGACTGGTCGATCTTGACGAAATCGAGGGGAAACTGGCGCAGGTAGGCCAGCGACGAGTACCCGGTGCCGAAGTCGTCGAGGCCCACCTTCACCCCGGCGTCTCGCAGCATCCGCAGCCCGCTCAGGGCCGACCGAGAGGCCTCCATCAGCGCCCGCTCGGTGAGCTCCAGCTGCAGGCATCCGTGGGGCAGGCCGCGGGCGTCGAGCAGGTCGATGACCGTCTCGGGGAACCGGGCGGAGGCCATCTGCCGCCCGGTCACATTGACGGCCACCCCGGGCGCGGTGCCGTCGACCGACCGGCCGTGCCAGCCCGCGGCCAAGACGACGGCCTCGTTGAGCACGTGCTCGTCGATGGTCATCAACAGTCCGGTCTCCTCGGCCACCTCGATGAACGAGGCCGGTCGCAGCAGGCCCAACTCGTCGTCGCGGACTCGCACCAGGGCCTCGGCGGCCACCATGTCCCGGGTTCGCAGGTCCATGATGGGCTGGTACTCGATGACCAGCTGCTTCTCGTCGACGGCGCGCCGCAGCATGCGCTCGGTCCTGAGGCGGTCGACGGCCTTGGTGCGCAGCCCCTCGTCGAACACCTCGGCCCGATCGCGGCCCCAACCCTTGGCTCGGTACAGGGCGAGGTCGGCCTCCTGCAACAGCTCGTCGGGGTCCCGTCGGGAATCACCCGTGGACGCGATGCCCACACTCAAGGTGCAGGTCACTTCCTCGTTGCCGATCCGCATCGGTTTGCGTCCGGCGTTGATGAGGCGGTTGCCCAGCTCCACGGCAGCCGCCTCGTCGGCGGCGTCCTCGACCACGACCACGAACTCGTCGCCTCCCAACCGGGCCAGCGTGTCGGGAGGACGCACATGGCGGTTGAGTCGCCCGGCGATCTGGAGCAGGACTTCGTCACCGACGCGATGGCCGAGCGAGTCATTGAGCCGCTTGAAGCGGTCCAAGTCGACGTACAACACAACGAGAACGCCGCCTCCCCGTCCCAGGCGGCGTAAACCTTGTCCCAAGCGATCCATCAACAGCGTCCGGTTGGCCACTCCCGTCAGCGGATCGGTGGTCGCCAGCCGCTGCAGGTCGGCGGTGGACTCCCGCCGGGCGGTGATGTCGCGGATGGTCGAGACCACCAGCCCGGGCTCACCGACCGCCGCCGGGTCCGCCGTGGATCGATGTCGCCTCCACCCACCGGTAGGAGCCGTCGCCGCAGCGGAGCCGGTAGGTCTGGGCCAGCACCCGCTCCGGGCAGCGGCGGCTGCGGCTGGCCCGCAGACCGGCCACGTCGTCGGGGTGGACGAAGGAGTCCTCGGCGCTGCCGGTCATCGCCTTCGGCGTCCATCCGAACATCCGGCTGGCGCCGGGGGACACGTAGCGGTAGAGGCCATCGCGACTCATCACCGCGGTCACGTCGCCCGCCCCGGCGACCAAATCCTGGTAGCGGGCTGTCCCGCGAGAACGCCACCAGTGCATCTCAGACTCCTCTGCTCAGGCCCCGGCTGGCCTCGCAGGGTCTGGGCGAGCACATCCAAGAAGCGGACGTAATATACCAACCAGGAGGTCGACATTCCACCGTGAGGGTCTTCGTTGCCGGAGGAACGGGGGCGATCGGCGGGCACGTGATCCCCGCTCTCGTCGGCGAGGGACATACGGTCAGCGCCCTGGCCCGCACGCCGGAGAAGGCGGCGACGTTGCAGCGCCAGGGGGCGACGGCCGTGGCGGTGTCGATCTTCGACCGCCAGGCGCTGGCCAAGGCGTTCGCCGACCACGACGCCGTCGCCAACCTCACCTCGGCCATCCCGCCCATGAGCCGGTTCCTGTTGGCCCGCGCCTGGCAGGCCAACGACCGGGTGCGGACCGAGGGCTCGGCGGCCGTGGTCGACGCCGCCCTCGACGCCGGCGTGGGCCGGCTGGTGCAGGAGTCGGTGAGCATGCTCTATCCGCACCGCGGATCCGCCTGGATCGACGAGGACGTGCCCATCGACGTGTTCCCCATGGCCCGGGCCAACGTGGCCGCCGAGACGAGCGCCGACCGGTTCTCGGCGGCCGGTGGGACCGGCGTCGTTCTGCGCTTCGGCTGGTTCTACGGACCCGGCGCCGCCCACAGCGAGCAGATGCTCGCCCAGGCCCGGCGCCACATCGGCATGGTCCTGGGGCCGCCCGACGGCTACCTCTCCTCCATCCACATGACCGACGGCGCCGCCGCGGTGGTTGCCGCCCTCGGGGCGCCGGCGGGGACCTACAACGTGGTGGACGACGAGCCGTTGACCAAGCGGGACTACGCCGCCGCCCTGGCCGCGGCGGCGGGCCGGGCCATGTGGGTGCGGGGGCCGGGACGGGCGGCGCTGCTGCTCGGCGACCGTCTCACCTCGCTCACCCGTTCGCTGCGGGTCAGCAACGGAAGGTTCCGGTCCACCACGGGATGGGCGCCGCGCTTCGCCAGTGCCCGCGAAGGCTGGATGGCGACCGCGGCCGTCCTCGACCGGCGTGGTTGACGACTCCCCCGAGGCGGGGATGGAGCGGGCCCTGCGGTCCGATCCGGTGACCGGGGCGATCCTGGAGCGGGCGCCGCAACTGGGACTGCCGGCGTGGTACCTGGGCGCCGGCGGCGTGGCCCAGACGGTGTGGAACCAGCGGCACGGCTTCGAGCCCGGGCACGGGATCAAGGACTACGACCTCGTCTACTTCGACCCCCACGACCTGAGCGCGGACGGCGAGCGGTCGGCCGAGGAGCGAGCGGGCCGGGTGCTGGCCGACCTCGGGGTCCGGGTCGACGTGAAGAACGAGGCGCGGGTGCACCAGTGGTACGGCGAGCGCTTCGGCCGGGCCATCGCCCCTTACCGGTCGACCGAGGACGCCATCGCCACGTGGCCGACCACGGCGACGAGCGTCGGGGTGCGCGCCGAGAACGGGAGGCTGGTGGTGTGCGCGCCTTTCGGGCTCGCCGACCTGTTGGCCATGGTGGTGCGCCCCAACAAGGCGCTGGTCGACCGGTCGGTGTACGAGGCCAAGTGCGAACGGTGGACCGAGCTGTGGCCCCGCTTGTCCGTCGTGCCCTGGTGACCGCCGTCCCGCCGGCCGTCGCCCGTGTCCGGTTGCCTTCCGGGTTGCCCTTCGGGGCGGTCATGGCGACCGGCGCCGCGTCCCAGCTGGCCGGTCCGAGTGGGGTGGACTGGCTCACCGCCCCCTTGCTGTGGCTGACCGTGGCCGAAACCGTGGCCATCCCGCTCCTCGGCTCGGTCCGGCGCCGGAGCCAGGCCACACGCCAGCGCAGCGAGGTCCGGTTGCTGCGTGAGGAAGAGCACTTCGGGCTGTTCAGCGTGCCGGTGGGATTGGCCGTGGTCGCCACCGGTTTGACCAGCCAGTCAGGAGGCGTCGACCGCTTCCTCGCCGCCCTGTTCCTCGTCCTCGCTTGGGTGGCCACCCTGGGTCTCGCCGGACGACTGCTCGTCGTCACCCGGGCGGGACGTGGGCCGGCGCTGGCCGCGGTCGAAGGGGCATGGTTTCTCGCCACGGCCGCGCTGCTGGCGCTGGCCGTGGCCACCGCGGCGATCTCCAGCCAGCACGTCGGAACCGGCGGCCTCTGGTGGGTGGCCCTGGTCGCCTGTGGTCTGGGGCTGGTCGGCTATGGCGCGGTGTTGGTGCTGGCCGTCCTCCGCGCCCTGCGCACCGGCCTCGCCGGCACGGCGCGGGCGGCTTGGTGGATCTCGGCCGGCTGCGGTGGCTTGGCCGCGGCCGCCCTCGGGAGGGTCAGCCAGACGGCTCCCGCGGGGATCCGGCTCGACTGGCTCCCCGGCTTTCGGTGGGCGGCCACCGCGTCGTGGTCGATCGCCGCTCTCCTCCTGCTCGTGATCGTGCCGGCCAGCCTCCGGTTCCTGTGGGCCCGACGGCGGCCGGGGTTCTCACCGCCGTGGCCGCCGACGTTCTCCGCCGGCGTGTTCGCCCTGGGCGCCCTGCAGGTCGGACGCCTTCAACAGGCCGCGCCCATCACCAGACTGGGAGACGTCGTCGCCGGGGTGACGCTCGGGCTGTGGACGGTGACCGCCGCCCTGCACGTGGCCGGCGTGGTGGCGCCAGTCAGCCGGCGGCGGGAACTACACGCGCATCCGCACTCCGACGGCTTTGATCACGTCACTTCCTTCCCGCCGGGCGGGTCATCGCCCGCGAAATAGGAGAGAAGGACGGCGCGCCGCTCGGGTTCGGTGACCTGGGCGAGCAGCTCACGGATCTCGCTGGCCACGTGGTCGGCCAACCCGGCATAGACCTCGTCCCTGTCATCTGCCATCGCACGGACCTCCCCGGCTCGAAGTCGCCGGGGTCCAGAGCGACTACAACGCAGCGTAGCGCGGGAGGTTCGCGCCACGAACGGCAAAGGTCAGCTACGCCGCCGGTCCGGAGGTCTCCAATCGCCGGCGTTCCCGGGCTCGTTCCGGGAGCCGATAAGCGAGCTCCACCGCGAGCAGCCCGGTGACCACCTCGACCAGCGCGTTCCCAACCGCGCTGATGAGGAACACCAGGACCAGGTGGAAGTGCTGAGACACATCGATGGCGACCGACACCCCGGCGACTCCGACCACGAAGGGGAGGGTGACGAGGGCACCGACCAGCCAGAAGTGCGGGTGTACCAGCTGGCTCGAGCGGCGGAGGGAGCCGACACTCGTGGTGTGCTCGATTTCCAGGATCGGCCCGGCGAGGGCGAGCAGGGTGAACAGGATGAGGCTGGGGACGACCAGAGCCAAGAAGCCGAGCACCAGGATGACGCCCACGAGCAGGGCGACGATGACCAGCTTCCCGTAGGGAATCGATCGGGCGATCGATCGGATGGTGGCTTTCGGTCGGTCGTGCTCCGACCAGCCGACCAGGGCAACGAGCAGGCTGGTGAAGAAGAGCAGGGCGACGATGCCCTCGGCCCCCTCCACAACGTCCAAAACCGTCCCCAAGACGCCGCCCTCGGGGACAAAGGCGAGAATCAGCGTCTCGGTCAGCGCCAGGGCTCCGAAGATGCAGGCGGCGGCGAGCAGGATGCGTCGCCAACTCTGGCGAACGGAATGCCAGGCCGCCCGGATCACGACGCCGGCGCCCAAGTCGACCGACGGCTGAGGAGCCGTGCGGCTGACGGCCGGCGCCGTCTCGGCCGGCTCGCCCCACCGGGGTTCCGGGGCCGTCACCAAGCCACCCCGCGAGGCGCGTTAGTCGGCTCGGGCGGCGACGGCGGTGATGGCCTCGACGACCTGGGGGGTTACCTGGACGGGAAGGTCATGGCCCATCCCGTCGACGACCAGCAGCTCGGCGCCGGGGACCACCTCGGCCGTGCGCCGTCCGCCGCTGGGGTCGACGAGCACGTCGGCGGCCCCGTGCACCACCAGGGTGGGAACCGAGACCCGGCGCAGGCCCTCGGAGCGGGAGCCCGACGAGATGATGCTCAGCAGCTGACGGCCCACACCGTCGGGCCGGAAGCAGCGGTCGTAGGCCGCCGCCGCCGCTTCCCGGGCGCGGGCTTCGTCGAACCACTCGGGACTGCTGATGACCCGTCCCGTCTTGACCGCCTGCTCGATGGCGGACGCCCGGTCGCTCGCCGGCGGCGCCAGCAGCGCCCCCATGGCACTGGGCTGGGGCTGGCCGACGTCGGGGTCGCCCGTCGTCGACATGATCGACGTCAGGGACCGCACCCGGCTCGGGTGGTCGACGGCGAGCTGCTGGGCGATCATCCCGCCCATCGACACCCCGACCACGTGGGCCTGCTCCACCCCCACGGCATCGAGCACGGCGACGGCGTCCTCCGCCATGTCCGACAGCAGGTACGGGGCCAGCGACGGCTCTCCACCAATGGCCTGGGCGATGGCCGCTTCCAGGTCCACCCGTTTGCCCGTCGACCTGGGTGGACAGGCCGACGTCGCGGTTGTCGAAGGTGATGAGCCGAAAGCCCCGATCGACGAGGGCGCTCACGACCTCCTCCGGCCAGTCGATGGACTGCATCCCCAGGCCGCAGATCAGCAGCAGGGGCGCGTCGTCATCGGATCCGGTGACGTCGTAGAACAGATCGATTCCGGGGCGATGGGCGTAGGGCACGCCCCATCCTGTCACGCAGCCGCGGACTCGGCGCCGAGCAGCTGCTGCTTGCGGGCCGGGCCGCCGCGGTAGCCGCCCAGGGCGCCGTCGGAGCGCAGCACCCGGTGGCAGGGGACGATGATGGGCACGGGATTGGTGGCCAGGGCGGTGCCCGCGGCGCGCACCGCCGCGGGACTGCCCGCTTCGGTGGCCACCGAGCGGTAGGTCCCGGTGCGGCCGTAGGGGATGCGGGCGGTGGCGGCCAGCACCCGGCGACGGAACCCGGCCGAGAGCGCCCAGTCGACAGACAGGTCGAAGGCGGTGCGCGCCCCCTCGAAGTACTCGTCGAGCTCGCGGCGCACGGCGTCGAGGCGGGCCGGGGCCTCGAGCACGCGAGGCGAGACCCGAGCGGCCAGGTCGGTGAGGACGTCGTCGGTGGACTCGGTGTCGAACGCCAGGCGCACGACTCCGGCCGGTGTCACCGCCACCAGGAGCGTGCCCAGCGGGCTGGCGACGGGCGCGTAGGCCACGTCGAGCAGGCGCTCGGCGGCGGCGGTCTCGGCCAGCCGGGCCCGGCCGGCGGCCAGACGATCGGGGGACGGGGCGGGGATGGTTCCGCCCAGTCGCCGCTCGAGGGATTCGGGGTGTTCGGTGGTCATCGTTCCGAGCCTTTCAGGGAGGCGAGCTTTCGCCCTACAGACGGGCGGGCGCCGGGTGGCGTGAGGTCAGCGGGCATCGTGGAAGATCACGCCCAAGGTGGTGCGCTGCCCGGACGTCACGGTGGACACGCCGTGGCGGATGGCGGTGCGGTAGTAGCCCCGCGTTCCGCGGACGGGCCGGTGGTGGGTGGCGAAGATCAACAACTCGCCCCGGCCCAGGGGGCAGACATGCGCCCGGCTCTGGGCGCGCGGCCGCTGCTCGGCGAGCACCAGCTCGCCGCCGGTGAAGTCCTGCTGGGGACGGTCGAGCAGGGTCACGACCTGGAACGGGAAGGCCACGTCGCCGTAGAGGTCCTGGTGCAGGGCGTTCCAGCCGCCGGGGCGGTAGCGCAGCATGAGCGGCGTGGGCCGGTTCTGGCCGGCGCGGTGGCACCGGTCCAAGAAGGCGTCCAGCTCGGCGGGGTAGGTGGCGTCCTCGCCCAGCCGCTGCGCCCACCGGTTGGCGGCTTCGGCCAGCGGAGGGTAGAGCGCGGCCCGGGCCTCGCCGACCAGGTCGGGCAGGGGACGGTCGAAGTACTTGTACTCGCCGGCGCCGAAGTTGTGGCGGCCCATGTCGATGGTGCTGCGGAACCGGCCGCGGTCATACAGCCGGGCCATCTCGCCGCACTCCCGCGCCGTCAGCACCGTCGAAGTGTGGGCGAACCCGTGGGCGTCCAGGGCCGCGTGCAGGTCGGGCCAGGGGAGGGCGGCGACGCGCTCGGCGACGGTGGTCATGGCTGGCTCCCTTCGGTCTGGTACTGGCCGCGCAGGGCCCGGAGCCCTTCGAATACGTTGCGGCGCGCCGCCGCCTCGGTGGTGTCCATCACCCGCCCGATGCCGCGGTAGTCGAGGTCGAGCACGAAGCGCAGGCCCACGGCCTGGCGCTGCTTGTCGGGCAGGGCCCGCACCCGCCGCCACAGCTGGTCGTCGGGCGGGTCGTGGTCGGTCGCCGGCGCCGGGTCCGGGTCGGCGACGGGAACCGCGGCCCGGTCGGTGGCCCGGTAGAGGTCGATGGCCTTGCGCGCCGCGATCCGCAGCAGCCACGAGCGCACCACCGCCGGGTCGCGCAGCGTGGGATAGGCGGCCAGGGCGGCGAGCATGGTGTCCTGGAACACGTCGTCGGCGCGGTGAGGGCCGACCTGGGACACGGCGAAGCGCCACACGTCGACGCCGTGGCGCTCGACCACCTTCTCGAAGGGAGCGAGTCTCACTGGGGAACCAGACGGGGCTGGCCGCCGGAATGTGAGGTGGCGGCGCGTCTCACGCCGGGAGCTCCCCGACCGTCGGGTGGGCCATGACAACGCTGCTCATCCTGCTGGCCGCCCCGTTCATGGCCCAGGTGGACGTCACCATCGCCAACGTGGCCACCCCGTCGATTCACGCCGGGATCGGCGCGTCGGGCGCCGCCTTGGAGTTGGTGATCGGCGGGTACATCATCGCGTTCGCCGTTCTGCTTATCACCGGCGCCCGCCTCGGCCAGACCCACGGGTACCGCCGGGTGTTCCTCGCCGGGATCGCTGTCTTCACCGCGGCATCGCTGCTCTGCGGGCTGGCCGCCGATCCGGTCATGCTGATCGTCAGCCGCCTGGCCCAGGGCGCGGGCGCAGCGCTGATGTTCCCCCAGGCGCTCACGGGGATCCAGCTGCTCTTCCGCGACGCGGCGCGCACGAGGGCCATCGGGCTGTACGCCATCGCCCTGTCCACCGGTGCCGTCGCCGGCCAGATCCTCGGCGGCGTGCTCATCGCCACCGATCCCGCCGGCCTCGGGTGGCGGACGATCTTCTTCGTCAACGTGCCCGTCGGCCTCGCCGTCCTGGCCGCCGGCGCCCGGTACCTGCCGGCGGACGGGCGCGGTGACGCCAGAGAGGTGGACGTCCGGGGGGTGGCGGCGCTCTCGGTCAGCGTGCTGGCCATGGTGGCTCCGCTGGTCGTCGGTCAGTCCGAGGGGTGGCCGACGTGGGCGTGGGTGTGCCTGGCCGCCAGCGTCCCCGCCGTCGCCATCTTCGTCGCCACCCAGCGGCGCACCGCGGCGCGCGGCGGCTCCCCGCTGATCAATCTGCACGTGGTGGCCCGGCCCGCGGTGTCGTGGGGTCTGGCCTCGGTCGGCGCGGCGACGGGTACCTACTACGCCCTGCTGTTCGTCTTTGCCCTCTACGTGCAACAGGGGCTCGGGCTGGGCCCGCTCGTGTCCGGTCTGACCCTGGTGTCGTGGGTGGCGGCCTTCGGCCTGGCCGGCCAGCTCGTCCGCCGTCTCCCCGACGAGAGGAAGGCGCTGGCCGGGCCGGCCGGCTGCCTCGTGCTCGCCGTCGCCTACGCCCTGATCAGCGCCACCGCCTTTGCCGGCTCCCACGACGAGGCCCTCCTCGTGGTGCTCCTCGGCATGGGCGGGCTGGGGCTGGGAACCCAGTTCAACGCCACGATCGCCCATCTGGCCAACGCCACCCCGGTGCGCTACGCGGCCGACATCAGCGGCGTCTCCACCACCATCATGCAGATCGCCGGCGCCGTCGCCGTGGCCGGCTTCGGTGCCGTCTACCTGTCGGTGGCGTCCCACCCCGGACCGCGTCTCGCCGCCCACGCCTTCGCCGTCACCACCGCCGCCCTCGCCGGCACCGCCCTCGTCGCCATGGCCGCGTCCCGGATGGCGACGAGGGCCGGGTGTGGTCAGGTCCAGGGGGACCAACTGGAGGTGCGCAGGAGCCGGCTGGTCCATTGATCCCGGACCGCCAACGCGTCGTGCATCCACGTCCCCGGCGCCTTGACCTCGGGCGGGACGGCTGCGGTCAGGAGCCGGAGCAGGGCCTGGTGGTCGGCGACCCTCTGCCACAGGACGATCTCCCGGCGGCGGCCGGTGCCGAAAGCGGGCTGAAAGGCGGCCACCATCTGGAGCAGCGGGTTGGGCCGCCGCAGGCTCGGGGCGTACTGCTCCCCGGCTCTGGCGATGTACTCGTGGACCAGCCCTTCGTGGGGGTGGGCCGTGTCCTCCATGAACAGCACCAGCTCGTGCTCGGCCGGTTCGAGGGGCACGGACTTCAGGTCCACGTGTTGCAGCTCGGACCAGGGCAAGGGATGCAGGAGCTTGCTGTGGGCGTCGTGCCTGAGGCGGTCCACCCGACCGGTCCACTCCCGCAGGTCGCCGTCACGGACCCGGTCCGACAGCCGCTCCCACGCCGCCCCGTCGGCCACCGCCGTGACGGTGACGACGGTGTAGGCGGGTCCCGTTCCGTGGACATGGTCGAGGTACCACAGGAGCCGGGCGTCGCCATCGCCGCCGAGCCGCTCGATGAAGCCGCCCGGACCGCGGAATGCCTCCTCGAATTCGT
The DNA here is from genome assembly GCA_963757175.1 of uncultured Actinomycetota bacterium. Classification (GTDB taxonomy): domain Bacteria; phylum Actinomycetota; class Acidimicrobiia; order Acidimicrobiales; family Palsa-688; genus CAVWQR01. Next base: position 800,179 of record CAVWQR010000001.1, read on the forward strand.
CCTCGCAGCGGCCGATGACCGAGTGGGTCTCGTGGAGAAAGAGCATCCCCGGACCCTAGGCCCGGGCCGCGCCGGCGCCCGCTGCGCAGGCCTATAACAGCTGGTCCACTCGTATATGGGAGTTGGTTATACGAACGGATAGTCTTTTAGAGATGGATCCGGTCGCCAACCCGTACCGCCCGGGGGCTGGCCGGCGACCAGCCGTTGCTCGCCGGCCGCGGCCCGCTCCTTGACGCGTTCGACATCATACGGCGACGCTACGAGGAACGAGGTGAGGGCTGACCGCCCCTGGGTCCTCAACGGCTTGCGCGGCGTTGGCAAGACCGTTCTGCTCAATGACCTGCTCGGCCAGGTCACCACCCGTGGCTGGATCACGGCCAAGGTCGAAGCGGGCGCATCACGGTCTTTGCGCGTCGCGCTGCAGCCAGGCCCTGGTTCGCGGGATGCGCACCGCCACAGGGGATCCACCCGGAGCCTCGTCTGCGCCGTCTGCTCGGCGTCTTCAAGGCCTTCAGTCTCAAGGTGGACCCCTCCGGGAGCGTCGCCCTGGGCGTTGAAGTCGACCCGATCGGTGGGGTGGCCGACTCGGGTCGCTTCGCTGAAGACCTCGCCGCTCTGCTCGAGGAGCTGGGAACGGCTGCCCGCGACTTGGGCATCGGCGTCCTCGTTCTGGTCGACGAGCTACAAGAGGCGTCGGTCGACGAGCTGGCAGCCATCAATACCGCCACTCATCACCTCGGCCAGGCCGATATACCTCTACCCGTGATGTTCGTGGGCGCCGGGCTGCCCTCTCTCCCAGCCCAGCTGGCGGACGCGACCAGCTATGCCGAGCGTCTTTACGACTTCCGTCCCATTGGCCTTCTCGACCTCCGTTCCTCCCGGGAGGCCCTCACGGTGCCCGGAGAGGATCACGGCGTCACCTGGGCGGAGGATGGCCTCGTCACCGCGGTCACCGCCGCCGGCGGGTACCCGTACTTCCTTCAAGCCATAGGCAAACACGTTTGGGACAACGCCCGCACCAGCCCGATCAGCGCCAACGACGTTGACATCGGTCTCGTCGAGGCACGCCGGGAGGTAGACGACGGTCTGTACCGGTCGCGCTGGGAACGGGCCACGCCAGCGCAACGCGAGCTGGCCCGGACGCTCGCCCATGTCGGCGGAGACGACGCCGCAGCCATCGCCGACCTCACCGCGGCCATGGGCAAGGCACGCAGCTCCGATCTCTCCGTCGCCCGCAACGAGCTCATCAAGAAAGGCCTCCTCTACTCACCCGAACGTGGGCTGCTGGCCTTCACCGTCCCCGGGATGCACGACTTCATCAACCGCCAGCCGTGAACCTCTGGAGTCGCTGGCCACAGCCGGTAAACGTCGCATAGCGGCTGGAACGTGTTAGGTATGTGGAGGCACTTATCTTCTCGCTGCCGGAGGTCGTGGTGGTCGAGGTACCGGTGCCGACACGTCAAACCACGCATGCGGCCGAGGCCGCCGGGTTCGAAGCCTTCTACCGACGCGAGTACCCCGCGGTGGTGGCGCTGGCCTACGCCCTGTCCGGGCGCACCGGGGCGGCGGAGGACGTGGCCCAGGAAGCGTTCCTCGTCGCCCACCAGCACTGGGCCACGGTGGGCGGCTACGACAAGCCCGGCGCCTACGTGCGGCGGGTGGTGGCCAACATGGCGGTTTCCCAGGGCCGGCGCCGGGCGGCCGAGGCCCGTGCCCTGAAGCGGATGGTGGGGCGGCGGGAGGCGGACGGCTCCATGCTGGACCCGCCCGACGCCCAGTTCTGGCGGGCGGTGCGCAGCCTCGGGGGCCGCCAGGCCCAGGTGCTGGCCCTCCACTACCTCGAGGACCGCTCGGCGGAGGAGATCGGCGAGATCCTGGGCTGCGCGCCGGCCACCGTCCGGGTCCATCTGCACCGCGGCCGGGCCGCGCTGGAGAGCCGGTTGGGGGAGGCGGAGCGATGAGCACGACCGGGCGGGACTTCGACGACCGGGCCCGGGCGGCAGCCGCGGGCCTGCGCCGGGCGGTCACGGTGGAAGGACCCGAGGTGGGCCAGCTGGTGCGGGCGGCGCGGGTGCGGCGCGCCGGCCGGTTGATCGTGGTCGTTGCCGTGGCCGTCGCCCTCGGCGCCATCGGCTTCGCGGCTTCTTCGGTGGCGGTCAGCGACGACCTGCGCTGGGCGACGGGCGCGGTCCTCGTCGCCCTGGTCGTGGTGACCGGTGCCCTGTGCGCCCACGCCGGCGGCCACGCCTGGTTCGTTCCCCTCCCTGCCCTCGCCCTGGGCGTGCTGTGGCTGGCGACCGGGTCTTCCGACCAGGCCGCGGGGTGGTGGTTGGTTGCCACCTGCGCGGCGGCGTCGGCCGTCGGTGTGGTGGTGGCGGGCACCGCCCTGCGCCAACGCCTACGCAGCTCCTGGGGAGGCCTTTCCCCACTTCTTCATGCCACCGGCGCCGCCGTCACCCCGCTCGACCCGGCCGGGGTCGTCCGGGTCAACAGCGAGCACTGGACGGCCGTGTCGCTCAGCGGGCCCCTGCCGGCTGGTGCCCCCGTGCACGTCGCCTCGGTGCGGGGCGTGCGTCTCGAAGTGTGGTCGGAGGAGGGCACCGTGCCGGGCGTGGAGGCCATCGAACCGGAGGAGGATCAGCCATGATCGCCGTTGTCGTCGCCATAGCCGTCGTCGTGGTGGCACTGCTCGCCGCCGTCGCCGCCGGCATCAAGGTGGTGCGGGAGTACAAGCGGGTGGTGATCTTCCGCCTGGGCCGGGCCAGCGGCGCCCGGGGGCCGGGGCTGATCCTCATCAACCCCATCACCGACCGGGTGCGGGTGGTCGACCTGCGCGAGCAGTACCTGGAGATCCCCCACCAGGCGGCGATCACCGAGGACAACGCCTCCATCTCCATCGACTTCATCATCTTCTACAAGGTGATGGATCCGGTGGCTTCCGTTCTCGCCGTGGCCGACTTCCGCGGCGCGGCGCTCAACATCGCCGCCACCACGCTGCGGTCGGTGGTCGGCGACCTCAACTTGGACGACGTGCTGTCCAAGCGGGAGGAGATGAACAGCGTGCTGCGGGTCAAGCTCGACGAGATCACCGAGCGCTGGGGGGTCAAGGTGACCAACGTCGAGGTGCGGGAGATCAACCCGCCGCCGGGGATCCTCGAAGCCATGACCCGCCAGATGTCCGCCGAGCGCACCCGCCGCGCGGTCGTCCTGGAAGCCGAGGGCACCAAGTCGGCGGCCATCACCGTGGCCGAGGGCGAGAAGCAGTCTTCGATCCTGTCCGCCGAGGGCGAACGCCAGGCGGCCATCCTGCGCTCGGAAGGGTTCGCCATGGCCCTGCGCCAGATCTACCAGTCGGCCCAGGGGGTGGACGCCAACACCATGACCCTGCAGTACTTCGAGGCGCTCAAGTCTCTGGGGGCGTCGCCGGCGACCAAGTTCGTGGTGCCGGCCGAGCTGTCCGGTCTGCTCTCCGGGTTCGCCCGCCAGCTGCACCCCGACGGCACCGGCTGAGCCTCTCGCGAGTGCCTGCACTTTGGCAGCACTGCTGCTAGTTTGTCTGCATGGCTGTTTCCATCACCATCCGCGGCGTGCCCGACGAGGTGCGGGATGAGCTGGCCGCTCGTGCCGCACGCGCCGGCAAGTCCCTGCAGGAGTACCTCCGCGGCATGCTCGTCGACCGCGCCGCTCGAGTGCCGCTCGACGATGTCATCGCTCGGGCTCGGGCGCGGGTCGCCACCACCGGCGTGCGCGTCGACGCCGAATCGGTCCTGGCGGCGCGAGACGCTGACAGGCGGTGAGCGCCAGCATCGTTTGCGACGCCTCGGCGGTGATCGCCCTGCTGCTCGACAGTGGGCCAGACGGAGAATGGGCGACCGGCATGCACTCACCGGAGCCGAGCTCGCCGCGCCCCACCTCCTTTCGTTCGAGTGCGCCAACATCATCCGCCGCCTCGAACTGGCGGGGCTGGCTTCGACCGACCAAGCCATGCAGGCCCATGCCGATCTACTCGCCTTGGCGATCGAGCAGTGGCCCTACGACCTCCTGGCGTTGCGCGCCTGGGAGCTCCGCGGGAATCTCTCCAGCTACGACGCCAGCTACGTGGCGCTGGCGGAGCTCACCGGCTCGACACTCGTCACCCTGGACCGCCGTCTCGGCCGGGCCCCGGGCCTGCGGTGCATGGTGGCCACGCCATAGGTCGACCGGCTCAGGTCACGAGGTCATTCCTCGCGCCTCGCCGCCTACACTCGGTCCCGTGAGCCAAGCCCAGGAACGCTACCGACTGACCGCGGGGGCCTTCGACGCCAGAGTGCAGGCCGCGCCTCCGGACAGTTGGAACGGCCAGTCCCCGTGCACGGAATGGAGAGCTCGCGACGTCGTTGCCCACGTGGTCGACAATCATCGGCGGTTGATCGGCGAGGTAGCGGGGGTCGAGTCCGAGCCGATGACGGCGGACGAGGACCCGAAGGCGGCGTGGACATCGGCATACACGACGATGCGCCAGCTCACGGAGGACCCCGAGGCCATGACCCGCTCCGTCCAGGGCCCGATGGGACCGATGCCCCTCGAGCAGATGCTCCCTCAGTTCGTGTGCATGGACATGCTGGTTCACACCTGGGATCTGGCCCGGGCGGTCGGAGCTGACGAGCGGCTCGACGAACAGTCCGTCCGGGACGCCTATGAGACGCTCAAGCCGATGGACGCCATGATCCGCCAGCCGAACGTGTTCGGCCCGAAGTTGGACCCACCTCCGGGGGCGGACATCCAGACTGAGTTCCTCTACTTCCTGGGACGCCGGGCGTAGCTTCGGGACCCTCGGTCAGCGCCTGGGGTCACGTGGTACTCGAGTTGTGCGGAGCGGGCCGCAGCTCGTATCTGGGGCGTGTCGATCGCCGTCTCCAGATAGGCGGCGGCGGCGACGGCCTCGGCCGCGAGTTGGTTGACCGCGAGGTGTTGGGCGAGCACAGCCATGGCCGGAACGAGCAGCCGCAAGTCGAGGATCTCAAGATGGGAGGGTAGAGCTCCGAAGGCGGCCACGGGTCCCCGGCGGCGTTCAATGCTGATCGGCGCAGGCATCGCCGGTCGGCGGCGGCCGAGACGCGGATGCTGTATAATCGTGCTGTATGTCAGCCACGAGGACGCAGGTCTATCTGACCGCCGAACAGCGCCACCGGATCGACACGATCGCCCGAACCGAGGGAGTCACCCTGGCCGAAGTCATCCGTCGCGCCCTCGACTGCTACTTGGAGGACGACAAGCTCGACCCGGGTACCGCGCTGGCTGCCACCTTCGGGGCCGACCCCGAAGCCCGCGCTCCAGGCCGGGACGAGTGGGACCGTGGCTGACCTGCTCGTCGACACGGACATCTTCATCGACCACCTCCGCGGAGCGAGGGCGCTCTCGCCGGGCCGACACCGACTTCACTACTCGGTCATCACCCGAGCTGAGCTCTTCGCGGGTACCTCTGGTACTGCTCTCGCGGCCCGGCTCCTCGCGGCGTTTCGGAGAGATCCCCGTCGACCGCGCCATCGCCGAACTTGGCGGGCGCATCCGCCGGGACGCCGGCCTGCGACTGCCGGACACGCTGATCGCCGCCACCGCGCTCGAGGGAGGTTTCGGTCTGGTCACTCGCAACAAGAAGGACTTCGAGGCGGTATCCGGACTCCGGCTCCGAGCGATGACCTGAGGGCCCAGCTCGGTGGTCAGTGGCCGGTGTAGATCTCGGCGTTGTAGCCGAAGGAGAAGCTGCCACCGCGGGCGACGTGGAATTGCAGGTCGACGTTGATGGACTGTCCGGGGGCGAGGCCGCCGTCGCCGACGTCGATGAGCAGGCTGGTCCCCAGCCCGCCGCCATTGGGCTGGTTGGGGGGCTGGTCGACGGTGGTGCCGGTGATGTACTTGCCGTCGACGGTTTCGCCGCCGGTGGCGGTCTGGGCGGTGAGGAGGGCCTGGTTGGCGGTGGTGTCCCCGTAGGTGGTGATGGAGGTGTAGCGGACCCACAAGGCGGTGATGGTCTGGGTGTTCGACGTGTTGGTGATGGTGCGCCGGACGGTGAGGGTGCCCGTGCTCGCGTTATAGGTGCGGTTGTCGGCACCGCTCGCGGGTTCACTCGGGTTGAGCAGGTAGGACTGGGCCACGTCGTTGGCGTCGATGCGCCAGGTGAGGTTCTGCGGGGCGGGCGCGCCGAGGACGGCGCCGGCGCCGTGATCGGTGGTGTTGGCGTCGGTGGCGACCAGCACGAAGTCGGCGGCGTTGTCGGTCTTGTCGGTGACGGGAACGCCGGCGCTCATGCGCCGTTGATAGGCGAGCTGGGCGCCCGTCTGGCTGGGCGTGACCAGGCCGGCGCCTTCGCGGTAGGCGGGGGCGGCGGTGGTCATGCCGACTGCGTCGGTGACGGTGGCGTTGGGCGCGATGAGCTGCACCCCGCCGTCGCTCGGCAGGTCGAGTCCGGCCGGGGCGAAGTCGGGATTCTCATAGGCACCGAGGGAATAGCTGGCGCCGGCGATGAGGTAGTGGCCGCCGGCGGGCAGCGACGCCGCGGGCAGGCTGACCGCGCCGCCGCTGTAGCCCAGCTGCCAGCCGGACAGGTTGACCGGGCCGGAGGTCGGGTTGTACAGCTCGACGTAGTCATCGGCGGGGCCGCCCGGCCCGGCCAGGCGCACGCCCTGGATGATCAGCGGCGCTGAGCTACCCCCGCCGACGGTGATCGACAGGTTGGCGGTGGCGGTCTGCCCGCTGGTGGTGTCGGTGACCTGAGCGGTGAAGGACGCCGTCTGGTTCCGGGTGGGGGTACCGGTGATGGCACCCGAGGTGGACAGGGCCAAGCCGTCGGGCAGAGAGCCCGACGCCACTGACCACGAGTAGTTCCCCGATCCGCCGGAGGCGGCCAGCGTGGCGGAGTAGGCCTGGCCCACCGTGCCGGAAGGCAGGCTGGTCGTGGTCACGGCCAGGGCCGGGTAGACGTGGACCGTGGTGTTGGCCGAACTGGAGCTGGAGTTGGCGTCACCGGAGTAGGCGGCCACGATGGTGTAGGTACCGGGCTGCGACCACGAGGCGCCGCACTGGGCTTGGTAGGCGCCGCCGTTGGCGGTCATCACGACATTGATGCAGCCGGGCAGGTCGACGTTGTTGCTGGTGAAGGTGACCGTCCCGCCACCGTCGCTGGAGTACACACTGGCGGTGAAATTCACGCCGGTGTTGACGCCCACGCTCGTCTGCGACGCGCTGATCGACGTGCTGGTGGCGTTCTGGTACACCTGTTCGGTGGTGCTCCCGGCGCTGCCGGCGTAGGCGCCGTCGCCGGAGTAGGTGGCGGTGATGGTGTGGGTGCCCACCGGCAACGACGAGGTGGTGCAGTCGGTCGCCCAGTCGGTTCCGCCGCCCGTGGTCAGGGGCAGGGCGGAGCAGCCCGGGATGGGTGTGCCGTCGCTGGTGAAGGTGACGGTCCCGCCTCCGTCGGAGGGGCTGACGAAGGCGACGAACCTCACCGACGAGCCGGCGCCGCTGGTCGGTGGGTTGGCGGTGACGGTGGTGGCGCTGCTGCTGAGCGCGGTGATGGTGATCTGCCCGGCGGTGCTGGCGGAGAAGCCGCTGGAGGCGAACGTCACGTTGGTCAGCGACACGTCGCCGAACGAGTTGCCGCCCGCACCGCCCGCGCCGCCCGATCCGTCGATGAAGGGCCCGTTGCCCTCCCCGCCGCCGCCCCCGACTGAAGCCCTCCTGCTGATCGTCACCGGTCAGGTAGCCGGCACCGCCGCCGCCACCGCCACCGCCATATGCTCCTTGGGCGCCCGCACTGCCGCCGTCGCCGCCGTTGTTGCTGTTGCTGGAGTTGATCAGTCCGGGGTAGGCATGGTTGGCCTGGGTGCCGTTGTTCCCGTTGCCGTCGTAGCCGTTGGAGCGCAGTCCGCCGAAGTTGCCACCGTCGCCGCCGGCGGTGCCGGAAGCGCCAGTGACGATCCCCCCCCGCCCCCTCCGCCGCCTCCGCCGCCGAGCGCCAACATCTTCCCGCCGGCTTGGATGTAGCTGGACGCCCCGCCCCCGCCGCCGTTGCCGGTGGTGATCCCGTACCCGCTGCCGCCCGAGCCTCCCTCGAAGTCGTTGTGGCTCGGGTTCCCATAGCCCGCCCCGCCGCCGGTCTGGCCGGCGCCGCCGACCCACAGGGTGAGGACCTGGCCGGGCGTGACGCGCGATGTCCGCGGTTATCTGCCCACCCGACGCGCCGGCCCCGGTGCTGTAGTTGCCCCCACCGTTACCGCCGGACCCGCCGGCCACGACCACGTGCAGGCTGGTGACCCCGGCGGGGACGGTGTAGGACTGGTAATTCGGCGAGTAGTTGAAGGTGGTGGTGGTCGTCGCCCCGGCTGGTCTCGCGGCCAGAACCGGCACCACGAGCCCTCCCGCCATCGCCAGGGCGGCGACCACACCTGTTATGCCCCCTCGACGCCTCATGCCGACTCCTTCAGCAGCAGGTCGATGGCCTGGGTGAGCGCCATCCACCCGGCGAAGGCCTCGGCGTCGCGACCGTCGCGGCGGATCACGCCGGCGACCGGCTCGGCCGACGGATCGACCTCGACGACGAGCCGGACGAGCGCGGTGGCGGTCACGGAGCGATCGTCTCAGGCGGCCGGTTGGCGATCAACGGGTTGCCCCCCTGATGTTTGGGTCGTCACCCCCCTATATTTGACGGGGACAGCTGCGGCGAGGCTGGGGTCCATGGACGTCACACCAACAGAGTTGTTCGAGCGCGATGAGGAACTCGTGCAGTTGCGTGGCGCGGTCGCCGCGGTCCGTGGCGGTGGCCCGGCGTTGGTCATCCTGGAGGGGCCGGCGGGCATCGGCAAGTCCCGGTTGATCGAGGCGGCGTGCGCCGAAGCGACGGCCGGCAATCTCCGTGTCCTGCGCGCCGCCGGCGCCGAGCTCGACCACCAGAGTCCCTTCGGCGTGGCCGCCCAGCTCTTCGGGGCGGCGGTGAGCGACCCTGCGGTGGCGGCGGAGTTGTTCGCCGGGCAGGCGGGTCTGGCCCGGTCGCTCTTCGAGGACGCGGCGGGGGTGGGCGACGCCGACAGCGTGGTGCGCGGCCTGTACTGGCTGGCGGTGCGGTTGGCGACCGAGAGCGATCCGAGCCGTGGGCCCGGCCTGCTCATCGCGGTGGACGACGCCCAGTGGGCTGACCGACCGTCGCTGCGGTTCGTGGCCCATCTCGCCCGCCGGCTCGAGGGCCTGCCCGTGGGCGTGGTCGTCGGGGTCCGCAGCGGCGAGCCGGACGCGCCGAACGACCTGCTCGACCCGCTGGCCGATCTGGCCGGGGTCGAGGTGGTGCGGCCGACACCGCTGAGCGAGGCGGCGGTGGGCCGGGTGGTGGACCGCACGCTGCCGCCGGCCGATCCCGCGTTTGTGCGGGCGTGCGCGGACGTGACGGGCGGCAACCCGTTCCTCGTCCACGAGTTGACCCGGGCGCTCGGCGCCGACGGTGTCGAGCCGTCGGCCGGGTCGGTGCCGCTCGTCCAGCGCTTCGTGCCCGCATCCGTGGCCCGGTCGGTACTCGTCCGCCTGGCCCGACTGCCCGATGCGGCGCGGCGTCTGACGATCGCCGTTGCCGTGTTCGGCACCGAGGTTCCGGTCAGGCTGGCCGCCGCCCTGGCCGAGCTGCCGCTGGAGGTGGCCGAGGACGCGGCGGACACGCTGGCCGCCACCCACGTGCTGCTGCCGGGCGAGCCGCTGCGCTTCGAGCATCCCCTCCTGGGCGCGGCGGTGCACGCCGATCTGCCCGACCACGCCCGAGCCCGCGCCCATCGGCGGGCCGCCGATCTCTTGGCGGACGACAGCCCGGGTCGGGTCGCCAGCCATTTGCTGTTGGCCCATCCCCAAGGTGATCAGGCCACCGTCGGCGTGCTGTGCGGGGCGGCGGGCGAGGCACTGGCAGGAGGTGAGCCTCTGGTGGCGGTCCGGCTCTTGCGCCGGGCGCTGGCCGAGCCGCCCGCCGACGATGACGAGCGCGTCGAGGTCCTGGCTGCCCTGGCGGAGGCCGAGGCCCAGGCCGCCGACCGTTCGGCGCGCCAGACGGTGGCGGAGGCCATGGCCCTGGCCGCCAGCCCGGATGGCCGGCGCCGGGCGGTCATCGCCCGCTCCCGGGTCGCCTACGCCGAGGGCGACCTGCCCGGCTTTGCCGAAGCCACCGAAGAGGCGTTGGCCGACGCCAACCCCGAGGATCCGGCGACCCAGGTCCTGCTCAGCGGCTACCTGGCGGCCGGGACCTTCCACGGCCCCGCCCACCAGCGCACCGAGCCGCATCTGGCCCGGCTGGTCGAGCAGGCGCGCGCCGGGCATCCACCTGCCCACCCGGCCCTGCTCGCCCATCTCGCCCTGCGTGCCGCCCTCGACGGGTCGGCGCCTGCCGAGGTGCGGGCCTACAGCGAGGCGGCGCTGGCCGAGGATCCGCTCATCGACCCGGCGGCCCACGCCATGCCGCTGAGCCTCGTCGTCCAGGCGCTGTGCATGGTCGACGAGCTGGACGCGGCGGAACGGGCCGCCGACGCCGGCATGGTGTCGGCCCAAGAGCGCGGCGCGGCGGTCGCCCATGCCGTGGCCAGCTACCACCGGGCCATTCCTCGCTACCACCGGGGGGCGCTGGACGAGGCGCTCGCCGACCTGGAGCAGGCGATGCTCCACCGCGACGACGGCCGGAGGGGCGCGGAAGGGTTCCACGCCGAGCTATTGACGCTGGTCCACCTGGCACGCGGTGACCTGGACGCCGCCAGTCTGGCCGCGGCCATCGGTCGGAGGGTCGACCGCGACTCGCTGGACTATCCCATGGCCCTCTACGCCCGCAGCTTGTGGGCGCTGGCTGCCGACCGGCCGGCGGAGGCGGCGGAAACCGCGCAGCGCGCCGGCCACGTCCTGGCCTCGGGGTTCGGCATGGACCATCCCGGCCTGGTGCAGTGGCGCTGCGTGGCCGCCCGGGCTTCGCTCCGCATCGGCGACGACGCCCAGGCCCGCCGGCTGGCTGAAGACGCGCTCGAGCGGGCTCGGTGGTGCGGGATTCCCCGGCCGTTGGGCCACGCCCTGCGCACTGCCGGCACCGTGACCAGCGACGGCCGCCGTCTGGACCTGCTGAGCGAGGCCGACAGCATCCTCGCTGACAGCCCGGCGGCGCTGGAGCGGGCGGCGGTGCTGGTCGAGCTGGGCGCCGCCCTTCGGCGCGCCGGGGACCTGACCGCGGCCACGGACACGCTGCGGCGGGGCTACGCGCTGGCGGACGGGATGCGCGCGGGCGCGCTGGTCGCCCAGGCCAGGGAGGAGCTGCGCGCCCTGGGCCTGCGTCCTCGCCGGTCAGCCACCACCGGACTGGACTCCCTGACGCCGGCGGAGCGTCGGGTGGCCGAGCTCGCCTCTTCGGGTCTGACCAACCGGAAGGTGGCGGAGGCGTTGTTCGTCACCATGAAGACGGTGGAGACCCACCTGGCGTCGGCCTACCGCAAGCTGGGCGTGTCCACGCGCCACGACCTGGCCCGTCATTTTGCCGACGCGCCGCTGGCGACGTCGTCGCCGCTGCTGGAGGGCTAGAGCGGCAAACTCTCTGCGCACCCACGGCCGCGGACGGTGTCACGGGTCCAGCCGCTAGTGTGGTACAGAACATGGGTGAGGATCACTCGGTCGGCTCGGCGCCACGGCGTTAATGACGAGGCGATTCGCCATGCCGTCGCCAATGCCATGCGGTTGGTCGAAACCGACGACGGCCTGTTTGTCATCGGTGCCGACATGTCCGGACAGATGCTCGAGCTCCTTGCTGTAGAAGCTGAGACTGGTGACCTCGTCGTCTTCCACGCCATGCCGCTACGCCCCGAGAATGCCAAGAGGTACCTGCCGTGACCAAGGCCCATTCCGCGCCCCATAAGCCCAAGCCGACGCTGGCCGAGCGCTTGGCGCCAATGACGATCGCTGAGATCGACGGCATGAGCGACAGAGAGGTTGCCGAGCTCCTCGGCGCAACCGCCGAGGAGATTGCTGCTGAACCGGCGTGGACGTGGCGAGAGGCCGCCAAGGCAGCCACCGACGAGTATGCCGACAGAATGGCCGCCGAGGCGAAATCCGGACGAGCGAAGGTCCTCGCCGATCCGGCCGAGATACGCCGACGGCTTGGCGGCCGGCCGCGCGTCGGCGGTGCCACCGGCGACGGACCTTCGATGCAGGTCAGGGTTCGCGTCACCACGCGGACCCGAGCCGCACTCGAGGCCATTGCCGCCGCTCAGGGTCGGCGTCTCGCCGATGTGAGCCGGGAGGCGCTCGACGAGTACGTGGACCGCCACGCCAGCTGACAACCTGGCAGCCGCCCTCGCCGTTACGCTTCTTGCTCGTGAGGGTCCCCATGCGGCGGGTGGCGATCGTCGCCGCGGCTGAGCTGCGGGCGCTGGCCCGGGGGGACACGGTGGTCGTGCGGGCCGGCTGGTGGGCGTGGCGAGCGGGGCGGACGGTCCACCGACAGCTCGCCCTTCGCGGGCCGAACGGGGTCGTGGTTCCGACCGCCCCCGTGGTGGATCGCACCCGGGCCGGGCGCGCCGGGACGGCGGTGGGGGCGGCCCTCGCCCTCAGCCGTCGCACGTGTCTCGAACAGGCGCTGGTCCGACAGTCGTGGGCGGCCGCCGCCGGCGACCGGACTGATGTGGTGGTCGGCGTGACCGCACCGGGCGGCGGCTTCCGAGCCCACGCTTGGCTGGACGGCGAACGCGTCGACCCGCGCTTCGTGGAGCTGTGGCGGGTCCCGGCTCCAGCCCGCGGCGCAGCCCGCCAACCCCGTGGGGCTTGATGGCGCCCGCGATTCTCTCCTTGGGGGTGTAGCACTCATGCCCACCACCCGCCGACGTCACTTCGTGACCGAGACCGACGACCTGGCTGCGGCGTTGGATGCGGCGGCCGAGCGCTGGCCCGATTTGAGCCGGACGCAGCTCCTCCTGCGCTTGGCGCTGGAAGGCCATCAGGCCGCGCAACGCGAGGATGACGACCGCCGGCGCCGCCGGCTTGCTGCCGTGCGCCAGCACAGCGGGATTCTCACGGGTGCCTACGGATCCGACTATCTGCACAGGCTCCGTGAGGATTGGACCACGTGATCGCAGAGAGGCTTCTTGCCGAGCGCTGACGCACAGGCCGCGCTTCGAGACCTCGAGGTCAATGAACTTCCGGCGCGCTGCGCTCAGCTCAGGGGACGGTTCCCGCGTCTCCGTTGGCGCCGCTGCTGGTGGACGAGGAGCCGCTGGTCGTCGTCGAGGCCGTGGTGGAGGAGGGCTTGGTCGTGGTCGACGAGCGGCTGGTGGTGGTGGACGGCTTGGTGGTGGCCGTCGTGGAAACCTTGGCCTTGGTGGTCGAGGTGACCGACGCCGGGGTCTTCGAGGTCGTCGTGGTCGAGGGAGCCTTGGCGCTGCTCCCGCAGGCCGCGATCAGGGCTACCGCACCCAGGACAAGGGCGCAGAAGCCGAGGCGGAGCTTCACGGCCGTCCCGTGCGGAGCACTGATCAGATGGTGCCGGAGCTGCCCGCACCGCCATGGCCGTCGGCGGGGCCCACGGTCCCGCCCTGGGTCAGCTCATGGAGCGTGCCGATGCGCTCGATGGCGGGTGGCTGGTAGGCCGGGCGCTCGGCGGGGCAGGCTCAGAATCGCTAGTCACTGCCCGCACGTTAGCTCGATTCGGACGAGGGGAAAGCGTCGTCGGGGTCGGCGACAAGCAGGTCCTCGTCGTCCAAGCCGGCCAGCAGGGCATCTACATCGGCCGCCGCCTGGTGCGCGTCGATGCCGTAGGTGTCGACCAGGCGGGCCACCAGCTCGGAGGGTCGACAGCCGTCGACCAGCGACGGCCACAGCACCGCACCGGACGGGTTGACCCGCAGGTAGGCGTCGCGCCGTCGGTCGAGCAGGACGACCTCGTCGCCGACCCGGGCCCACAACAGGTCCTCGTTTCGTACCTGCACCATTCTCGATACCTCCTGCTCCTTCATCTAGCACGGCCGGCAGGTGGCAGACGGACGGGAGGCGTGGTCACGTGCCGCGGGCAGCACCGCCCGAGTCCCCGACCGTTACCGTGGAAGCGTCACGGGAAGGAGTCGAACATGCTCTTGGACGGGGTGAACCACATCGCTTGGATCTCGAAGGACGTCAAGCGGTTGGGGCAGTTCTATGAGCGGGTGTTCGACGCCAAGGTGGGGCGGACGCGCAAACACGGGCGGGGCGAGACCATGACCGTCATCGACATCGGTCCCACCACCCGGCTGAACATCTTCGTGATCGACGGGAACAACGAAGCCGATCACCAGACGCCCATGTTCGGTCGGGGCCGCATCGATCACGTGGGGCTGGCGGCGGCCTCGCAAGCGGCCTTCGACGAGATTCGCGACCGGCTCGTGGAAACGGGCGCAAGTGACGGGCAGGTCAACGACTTCGGCCAGGCCCTCAGCATCTTCTTCCGCGATCCCGACGGCCTCGAGGGCGAGGTGCTGCTGGAGAAGGCCTCTGCCTGACCCGACCGGTCAGGTGGGCATCGACGGAGCCGGCTTTTCGAGGGTCGGAGCCTCCGGTGCCGCGGCCGACGGCTGACGGAGGGCGAGCAACGAGATCACCCCGGCGGCCAGCACGCACAGGCCGGCGATGGCCAGGGCGATGTGGTACCCCTGCAGGAACGACTGCACGGCGGGTTGCCGGTAGGTCGCTCCCAGGGACTTGGTGACCGAGCCAATCCGAGCCCCGGCCACGTTCTGAGCCTGCTGGGTGGCGGCACCACGAACGGAGATCGGGAAGCCACCCAGCTTCGCCGTCCAGTGGGAGACAGCGACGCTGACCCCGATGGCACCCAACACCGCCAACCCCACCGAAGTGCCGACCTGACGGGCGGAGTTGAAGATGCCGGAAGCTGCGCCGGAGACGCCGGTTGGGACGTCTCGCATGGCCACGTTGGTGATCCCCGGCACCAGCGTCCCGTAACCGAGCCCGAGCAGGAGGTAGCCCAGCCCGGCGACGAGGAACGGTGTTGTCGTACCCACCCGACTCAGCACCAGGATGCCGACCGCTCCTACCGCGCAGCCGGCAGCGACGATCACGCTGCTGGAGAGGCGGCGGTTTATCCTTCCGGCCAGTTGCGCCATCACCAGGAACGGGATGTTCATCGCCAGCCAGGACAGGCCGGTCCGGAGCGCGGACCACCCCTCGATGTCCTGATAGAGCAGGGTCACGTAGAACATCACCCCGGTCAAGGCCAGGTAGACGAGGAGGTAGACCGTGCAGCCGGTCGCGAAGCTGCGGGCGCGGAGCAGGCCAGGCGGCAACATCGGAGACGGCGTTCGATGCTGCCAGTAGGCGAAGACAGCCAGCAGAACGCCCCCGGCGATGAGCGGTATCAGCACCGTCGCCGAAGACCGGCTGTGCGACGACGACTCGATCAGCCCGAAGGTCACTCCGAGCAGACCGAGCGCGCTGGTGAGCACCCCGGGGCCGTCCAACGGTCTGGCGACCGGGTCTCGTGACTCGCCCACGACGAGCACGGTCAGCACCAGTCCGGCGGCGCCCAACGGGACGTTGACCCAGAAGATCGACGACCAGCCGAAGACGCCCAGCAGCAGCCCGCCGACCACCGGGCCGGCGCCGAAACCGAGCCCGGCCACGGCCGCCCACGTCCCGATGGCGCCGGCGCGAGTCTCCCGTGGGAAGGTCTCGGTCAGGATCGACAGGGTCAGCGCCGACATCACCGCCCCGCCCGCCCCTTGGACGACGCGGGAACCGATCAGAGCTGCGTCGGTCGGCGACAGCGCGCAGCCCACCGAGCCGACGGTGAATACCACCAACCCGATCACGAACAGCCGCTTGCGACCGTAACGGTCACCCAGGGCGCCTCCGAACGGGATCAGGGTGGCAAGGCTCAGGGCATAGGCGCTGACGACCCACTCGAGACGACCCGGCGACATGTGGAGGTCACGCTGGATCGACGGCAAGGCGATGTTCACGATGGTGATGTCGAGCAGGATCATCGCTTGCGACACGCACATCGCCAGCAGCGTCAACCGCTGGCGCGACGCCGTCGACAGGGACCTCACCAGGTCAGTGTCGCGCACCGGTACTCGCGTGGCGCCGGGCGGCGGGTGACGGTAAGTGTGGTCCTAACCGGGTTCGGTAGAGTCCCGTCTCGGTGACCAGGGCGGGCGAGGAATTTCTCCGCGGCCTCCAGGTCGTGCCTGTTGATCGGGACCGGTTCCAGGCCGTCGCCCCCAAGCTGTTCGACAGCGACCGGGTCTTCGGAGGTGTGGTACTCGCTCACGCCATGAACGCCGCCCTGAAGACCGTCGACGACGAGGACCTGAGGCCCCACTCCTTGCATGGCTGCTTCCTGGCGCCAGTACGGCCTGATGTGGAGACCGAACTGGAGGTCGAGCGGTGGCGCGACGGGCGTTCGTTTGCCACTCGCCAGGTCACGATGCGCCAGAGTGGCCGGCGGGTGATGGCGGCCACGGTCTCGTTCCACATCGACGAGCCGGGGGACGAGTACCAGCTTCCCATGGACGCCACCGTGGACCGACCCAACAATCTGCCCACCAACGAGTGGGACCGTCCCTTCGAGAGCCGGGAGGCTGGACCGGTCGTGGCCGAGGATGGCACCTATCGCTGGACCCGCCGGGCGTGGCTCCGGTACCCCGAGCAGTTGTCCGACGGCTCGGAGCTCCACACCACATTGGCTGCGTACCTCTCGGACATGACGGGCAGCTCGTTTCGGCCTCTCAGCTTGGAAGACTGGGGTCACCACACCGATGCCAGCCTGGATCACGCCATCTGGATCCATCGGCCCTTCCGGGTTGACGAATGGCTCCTCTACACCCTCCAAGCGGTGGTCAACCACGGCGCTCGCAGCTTGGTCCGAGGGAGCCTCTACGACAGCGCCGGTGCCCTGTGCCTCTCCACCGCCCAGGAGCTGCTTATCCGCAGGCTGTAGGCCACGATCGGCGAGTCGCCGCTACGCTTCCGGCACGACTCGCGCCAGTGAAACCGAGGAGCCGGTCGAGTACATCCGCGGCGGGGGCGGAGTCCTCGACCGCCGCCGGGCCGCCCGTCTCGTCATCGGGTTCTGCATCGTCGTTCTTTCCGTCCTGGTGATCGTGTTGACGGTCTCCGCGATCAACGGGAACGTTCGCAGCAGCCACCTACGGCAACGCGGCGTACCGGTGAACGCCACCGTGACCGGATGTGTCGGCCTGGCGTCTGGTACCGGCGTCACCCAATCGGGCTTCCGGTGCACTGCCACCTTCGTGCTCGACGGCCACCGCTATACAGATCTGCTGGGCGGGAGTAACGGGCTTCGTGCTGCGGGCGACACCGTCCCAGCGGTTGCCGATCCCGCGGAACCCGGGCACCTCTCCACGGCCACGTCAGTCAAGGCCACCGGGTCGTCGTGGACAGCCTTCATCGCCCCGGCCATCGCCTTGGCGTTGCTGGTGCTGGTGGTCGGCCTGGCCCTGTGGCGTTCTCGGCGGCAACTCAGCCGTTAGTCCAGGCCAGTGAGCGCCGCCCAGAGGGCGCAGAGCCGGCGGTTCGGGGGCAGATCGTCAGCTCGTCGGCAGGATCGGGTCATCGGCGTGTGAAGGTCAGGTGGGTGACGCCGCTGGGTGACGAGACTGCCTCGAGGTTGTAGCGCTCCTCGATGCCTTCGAGGCCGTCCCAGAGACGGGCGCCGCGGCCGAGCAGGATCGGCACTTGGACGACGTGGAGGGTGTCGATGAGGTCGGCGGCGAGGAAGTCGCGGACGACCGTCGGGCCACCGCCGATGCGCACGTCGAGGTCACCGGCGGCCTCCCGGGCGAGGTCGAGCGCGTCGTGGGGAGAGGCGTCGACGAAGTGGAACACGGTGCCGCCCTCCATCTCGATCGGCGGGCGGGGGTGGTGGGTCAGCACGAACACCGGGGTGTGGAACGGCGGGTTCGGCCCCCACCAGCCCCGCCACTCGTCGTTGGTGCCGACATCGGTCCACGGGCCGGTCTGGGCACCGAACTTGCCCCGGCCCATGATCTCCGCACCGAACCCGAGCTCGTCTGTTCGGCGAAGGAATTGTCGACACCGACGGTGCCGCCGGCATCGCCGACCATCGAGTGCCAGAAGCGGGTGGGGAAATACCACTCGTGCAGGCGATGGCCGGCGTGGCCGAAGGGGGCGTCGAACGTGATGCCCTCGCCGGTCCCGAAGCCGTCCAGGGAGATCGAGAAGTTGTGGACTCGGACTTGGGACATGGCGGCCTCCGAAGGGTGGGTGATTGCGATATGCAACTGGTTGAGGCTAACCTAACCGAGGCACTTGCAGAGCGCAAGCACTTGGAGGAGCGTTCATGGACACTGCCCCACGCTCGGGATGTGCGATCAACGCCGCCGTAGAGGTGCTCGGCGACCCGTGGGCGATGCTCGTGCTGCGCGACATCATGTTCGGCAACCGCCGCCACTTCCGCGAGCTGGTCGCCGGCTCCGAGGAGGGCATCGCCACCAACATCCTCGCCAGCCGCCTCAAGCAGCTCGTGGCCGCCGGGCTGCTCACTCGCGACGCCGCCCGCCGTGGGCAGCGGGCGGCGTACTCGCTCACCGAAGCGGGCATCCAGGTGCTTCCGGTCATGGTCGCGCTCGGCAACTGGGGTCTGGCGCATCGCAGCGGTGAGCGCCGCCTACGGGTCCGCGCCGAACTGCTTCGCGACGGGGGCCCCGAGCTCGTCGGGGCGATGATCGACGAACTGCGCGAACTCCACCTCGGCGTCCCGCGCCCCAACCCGGACGCACCGCGTGCCAGCGATCAGCTGCGAGCCGCCTACGACGCCGCCGGGAGCTGACCGACCTCGAACGCACCGTTCGCACGAGATCGTCGACTCGGCTATCCCGCCCCCCGGTGCCCCCGAGCTCGACAAAGGATCCGTGAGCCTCACTGATGTTTCGCGGTTTTCGTCCCGCCAAGGTGGACGTGACGTCTCGGGACGTCAGCGCGAGAAGGAGACGTGCGTGAGCTCAATCGGGAAGGCACCCACCGGACGGCGGATCGGTCGAGCGTGGAGGGCGGCGGGGCTGGGCGTTGCTGCTGTGGCCCTCGGGATGGCGACGGTCGCCTGCGGAAGCAGCACGCCGTCGTCGTCCCCAGCGTCGACCACGGCGCCGACGGCGACCACCACACCGACGGCGACCACGGCCTCACCACAGCCACCGGGAGAGCCGCCCCTGCCCAACCTGGACGCCCCGGGGAAGAGCGACACCACCAACAGCACCCAGACCCTGGCCGACCAGACGGTCGTGGCCAAGTACGCGGTGACGAACGGGAATCTTTCGAGTCTGGTGAGTGGGACAGACGACCCCAAGTACCGGGCCATCTGGAACTTCTACACGCAACTGATGCCGCCCAACGACCGCCAGTCCATCGGTGTCTTCGCCATGTACGTTCCCAAGGGGGAAAGCCAAGGCACGGCTGGCTACGTGACCCTCAACGACACGAAATCAGCATGGATTCTCGCAGTCGACCCGCAGTCTCCGGGGGGCGAATGGGATCTGGCCGACACGCTCATCCACGAAACCATGCACACGTTGTCCCTCGGGGGTCAGCAGGTCGACGCA
Organism: uncultured Actinomycetota bacterium; assembly: GCA_963757175.1. Taxonomy (GTDB): domain Bacteria; phylum Actinomycetota; class Acidimicrobiia; order Acidimicrobiales; family Palsa-688; genus CAVWQR01. The sequence continues at coordinate 819,780 of CAVWQR010000001.1, forward strand.
GCAGTCCCCGCCGAACAGTGTGACAGCTTCCCCGCGCCGCAGGGGTGTCCCCGGCCCGGGTCCTATCTGGCCTCGTTCGTGACCAAGTACTGGGTGAGCATCATTCCCCAGTGGGTCGAGGCCCAAAAGGCGGGGCCCTCGGGTATCGAAGCCTTCTACAACACCTACAAGAACGACTTCACCAGGGCGTATGCCGCCACCAGTCCTGTCGAGGATATCGCCGAGTCATTTGCCGCCTTCGTGATGAATACCCCAGGTGTGCCAAGCGGGGTGACACAAAAAGAGCAATTCTTCGACGCCTATTCTCCGCTTGTTGCGATCAAGACCTACGCCCAGTCGCACGGGCTGAAGGGGCTCCAGCCCCCGGCTGCGGCGACGAGCGCCGGATAACACGGCGACCCAGACTCTCCTTCCCCGTCATCGGGACGGGCCGGGCTGGCGCAGCCAGGTGACCAACACGGTGACGAGCGAGAGGGCGATGAGGGCGATGGCCCAGAAGAACACCAGCACGTCGACCTCGGCACCGATTGGCGGTGCTCCGGGCATGGCATTGCGCACCGGGACGATGGCAAACAGCAGGGCCGCCAGCCACGTCATCATCGGCATCTCCACTCGGCGGCGGCCGTACCAGACCCTTATGGCGAACGCCGTGGCTGCGGCGGCGAGCAGCACCTGAAACACCAGCAGGAGCACGGCGAACAGGGCGCTCACGGTCGCTCGGTGAACCGTCAGCCCCAACGGTAGGGCATTGGCGGCGCCACTACCGGGGAGCGGGTTGGCGTCCACGCTGTATCCGTTGAGCTGCCCGGCGAACAGCAAAGTGGTGGGGACAGCAGCCGACCCCGACGGTCCGGGCGAACCCGATGCCTCGACGGAAACCTCCGTCTGGGCGGTGTAGGAGTCGAACGGGTACGAGTTGATGTCGCCGCTGTCGACGTTGATGGTGCCGTCGACGGTAGTGATCGGGGTTCCGGGCGCGAACCGCTGGCTCGTCACCCGGTAACTGTTGTTGCCGACTCCCTCATCGATGTTCACCGTGAACGGGCGTGTGGCGCTGATCCGGTCGGGCCGGGCCAGCGCGCCGTGGGGCCGGACCTCCACTCGAAGGCCGATGGTGCCTTTGGTGGGATCGATGGAAATGGTGCTGATCACCGCCGTCAGGTGGTCGGCCGGAACCTCCTCGTTCTTGAGGACGGTCACCGCGACGGCATTCTGGGACTTGACGTAGAAGACGACGCCGGCGGCATAGCCGCCCGCCAAGATCACGAGGATAATGATCAGAAGGACGAGGTTCCGCCGCTTCCCCGCGCCACTTCCCTCCGCCATCTCATCCAATGTAGGCCTGCCCCCCAGTGTGAAGGGTGGTTATCGGCTAGTCGGTGTTGCGCCGCTAGTCATGGCCGCGCTGACGTGGTCAGGCCGCAGCGCCGTGCGCCAGCCAGAAATCGTTCAGCCGGCCCTGGGTCTTGAACAGCCAGATGAAGGAGCCCAGGATGGGCAGAAGCACCCAGAATCCTGTGACACCGCTGACCGGCTTCTCTTTTCCCTCTGCCGCGTACAGGTCGCCAACCTCGGCCGGCATCAGAAACAGGTTCACCACACCCAGGAGAATGGCAAGGACGAGACCGAGGGGGCCCCCGATTCCGGTCCCTGAGTACTCCTTCATCTCCTTGAACGAGGCATATTGCCAGTACAAGCTATAGATGCCGAGCGTTACAATCGACAGCAACAGGACCATCCAAGGACCCCGTGTCTTGCCTACTGCGGTGGTGGAGTAATGCGTCCTAGTTTCCATGAGGAATCTTCCCGCCTCTCTTTGGTAACAGCTCAACGTGAGCCGAGGCCCATCTTTCCCATCGGTGCTGCTCACAACATCCGTGAGTTTCACGGATGTTGTCCGGACCCGCTTGCCGAAGGCTGGGAGGTGGCGCCAGAGGCGGCACACTGTGGCCAGAGGATCACTCCAGCCGCCCCTGCTCAAAGTAGCGGGCTCGCCGCGCTGAGCGGCAATGGGTGGCGAATACGGTTATATTCGCTGTTTGGTGCAACCAGGCGGGAACGACCGGGACGGCAAACGTCGCGCTTTTGTGGGGCGCGAGGCAGAGCTCGGCCTGCTGGTGGACGCCCTGGACTGGTCAGCGCCGAAGGCGGATCGGGTCGTGGTCATCAACGGCGAAGCCGGCATCGGCAAGTCGGCGCTGGTCGACGCCGCCCTGAGCCACCGCGGGAGCTCCTGCGTGCGGACGTTTCGGGCCGGGGCCGAGGAGATGGAGCGACACCGCCCCTTCGGCGTCGTCGCCGACGCCTTCGACGTGCGCGCCTCCCGTGGAGGCCCGCTGGCCGATCTCCTGTTCGGGCCGGGACCGGTCGGCCAGGACTCCCAGGCTCTGTCGTTCAGTGTGAGCGAGGCCATCGTGGCCCTCGTCGACGATCTGGCCGCCTCCGGTCCGGTGGCGGTGGTGGCCGAGGACCTGCACTGGGCCGACCCCGCCTCCCTGATCGTCCTCCACCGTCTGGCCCGGGCCCTACCGAAGCTGTCCTGCACCCTCATCTGCACCAGCCGCCCGCATCCCCGCCGGCCGGAGCTGGAGCAGTTGCTGACCAGCATGGCGGACGGAGGTGCCGCCGCCGTGGCGTTGGGACCGCTGCCCGAGCACACCCGCGACGAGCTGGTCGAGGCTCTGGTCGGGTCCAGGCCCGGCCCCGAGCTGGTCGCCCAGGCCAGGCGGGCCGGCGGCAACCCGCTGTATCTGACCGAGCTGGTCAGCGGCCTGCTGGCCGATGGAGTGATTGGCATCGGTCCCGACGGTCGGGCCGACCTCGCCGGCCCGGTGCGCGCGCCATCGCTGTCGATGACCATCCTGCGCCGTTTGAGCTCGCTGCATGCCGAGACCCGTCATCTCCTGGCCCTGGCGGCAGTGCTCGGCTCCCGCTTCTCGGTGAGCGATCTCAGCCTGGTGTCCGGTGAGGGCGCGGTCACGCTGAGTCCGAGGATCAGGGAGGCACTGGACGCTGGAGTCCTGGGCGAGGACGAGCACCGGCTGATGTTCCGCCACGAGCTGATCCGAGACGCGCTCTACCAGGACACTCCGGTGGCCATGCGCACCGCGCTGCATGCCGAGACCGCCCGAGCGCTCGCCGAGTCCGGGGCGCCGGTCACCCGCGTGGCCGAGCACCTGTTGTGGGGGGCGACCCCGGGCGACACCGAAGCCGTGGCCTGGCTGCACCGGGCGGCCGAGGAGGCCGCGCCCCGGGCCCCGGCCGTGGCGGTGGAGCTGGCTCAGCGGGCCTTGGAGCTGGCCGAACCATCCGACCCCGTGCGCTGCCAGCTCGCCACCAGCCTCGCCCTGGCTCTGGTTCACTCCGGGCAAGCCGTCACTGGAGCAGCGGCCTGCCGCCGGATCCTCGAGGAGGGTGCACCGCCCGGAACGGAAGGTGCGCTGCGCTACTGCCTGGCCCAGGCCACCCTGGGCCAGGGTCAGGTGGAGGCGGCCCGGCTCGAGGCCGAGCGCGCCCTGGCGTCGGGAGCGTTGTCGGGATCCGAGCGGGCCACCTTTTTGGGGTGGGCATCTTTGCTGCCGCTCTTCGCCGGTGACTTCGACGCGGCGGTAGCGGCTGCGTGCCGGGCCGAGGAAGCGGCCGAGGCGGCGGGAGCGGTCGCGGCCCAGATACGCGGCGCGCTCACCCGGGCCCTGGTTTCCTACAACCGCTCAGAGCTGGTCGAAGCCGAGGCACTGGCGGCTCACGCCGCCGCCCTGGCCGAAGCGGACGGCTCGCGGGAGGCGAACGAAGGCGTGCCGCACCTGGTCCACAGCATGGTCCTCGCCGACGGCGATCGGCTGATCGAGGCCAGCGAGGCGGTGCGGCGGGGCAGGCAGGTGGCCGAGACTTTCGGCGACCAGGCCGGCTTGGTCTTCGCCCATCTGGTCGGGGGTTACGGGCCATTCCTCGGCGGGCAATGGGACGATGCACTCGCTCAGCTGGAGGCCGGTGCATCCCTGGCCGAGGAAACCGGCACCCACGGAAGCCAGGTCGCCGCCTTGTGCGCCGCCGCCCTGGTGGCGCTGTGGCGCAACGGTCCCGATGAGGCGGAACCGTGGCTGACCCGGGCCGAGGCGGGCGCCAACGCCTACGCGTACCGGGGCGTGTGGACCGCTTGGGCCCGGGCCGCATGCCTGGTGGGCCGAGGTCTTCCCGCGCCCGCGCTGGAGACGCTCAGCGCAGCCTGGGACGCGTGCCGGGGCGCGGGCCTGGCCCTCGAGTATCGACTTCTCGGGCCGCCGCTCGCCGCCCTGGCCGCAGTGGGACAGCGATCGTTGGCCATCGAGGTGGCCGCCGAGGTGGAGGAGGTGGCGGGTGCCAATCCGGAAGTGGCCAGCCTGCAGGGAGCGGCCCGGCGGACGCGAGGACTGGCGCACGACGACCCGGATCTGCTGCTCGTGTCCCTGACTGACTATCGGCAGAGTCCCCGCCGGCCCGAGCACGCGGCGACGGCGGTCGATGCCGCCCTCGCCCTGGCACGCCACGGTCGCCGAGAGGAAGCCCAGCGCATCGCCAGCGAGGGTCTCGAGCTGTGGACGGAACTGGGGGCGGGCTGGGAGCTCTCCCGGGTTCGATCCGTTCTGCGAGACGGCGGGGTGGCGGCTGGGGCCCGAGGTCGGCGGCGCCGTCCGGTCAGTGGGTGGGAAGCCCTCACTCCCACCGAGGCCAAGGTGGCCGACCTCGTCGCCCAGCGGCTATCCAACCCGGAGGTGGCCCGTCAGCTATTCCTCTCCCGGCGCACGGTGGAAAGCCACGTCTCCCACGTCCTGGCCAAGCTGGGCGTTTCGTCCCGGGTGGAGCTGGCGGTCGCTGCGGCTGCCCGCCGGCGGGACGCCGAGAGCGTCGGACAGCAAGCCCAGCAGACCTAGCCAGCCGGTGAAATCGGCTGGGTCGCGCCCTCCGACGATCATCCAGCCCATGGGTGGATGGCCATCTTCGACCTCGATCTCGATGCGCACCCTTCCAGCCTCCGCCTTCGCGCCGGACAAGAGATCCGTGAGCCTCACGGAGAAACGGCGATTATATGAGTTCCGCGGAACGCCACGAAAGCGACCAAGGTGACGGAATTCGCTCTTCGCTCAGGCGGCTCGAGCGGGGCGAAACGATCCCTTCGCCGAATGCTGGGTAAGTGAGCACGCGTGGAAAGCGCTAATGTCCCCACCTCTCGAGAGGCTGGTTGTGCAGAAAACCGGTAGGGGCGACTCGCAGGATGGCGGAAAAGCGCTCGGGGCCATGATGAGCGCGAGATGGAGAGGCATCGTGTTCGCCGGCGCGGCGGTGCTGCTGGCAGGGACGATGGGCACCGTGGGGACGCCGTCGGCGGGGGCGCAGGTACGAGCGGCGGCGCCGGTGGTGGTCTCGAACCTGAACGACTCCGGCCCCGGCTCGCTCAGGCAGGCCATCGACCAAAAGGCTTCCCCCATCCGGTTCGCCACCGGGCTCAGCGGCACGATCTTGTTGACCAGCGGCCAGTTGACCATCCGCAGCACGACGGCGATTGAGGGCCCTGGCTCCGGCGTCATCACCGTGTCGGGGAACACCCGCAGCCGAGTCTTCGAAGTCGCCCCCAACGTCGCCGCCCAGATCACGGGCCTCACCATCACCAAGGGACTGAACCGGGGTAGCGACGAGAGCTCCGGAGAGGCCGGTGCCGGGGTAGGAGGGGGAATCCTGAACGGCGCAGGGGCCACCTTGACCCTGAGCGGGGTGGTGGTGACGAACAACCGGGCGGAGGGGGGCGACTCGAGTGGCACCTTCGGCTACGTAGGGACCGGTGGCGCGGCCTGGGGTGGAGGCATTCGTAACCTCGGCGCGCTCAACATCCAACGCAGCCTGGTAACGAACAACACCGCCAAGGCCGGCTCCGGCGGCGACAGCGCCTTTTACTTCGGTCACGGAGGCATCGCCTACGGAGGGGGAGTCGCCAACACCGGGACCCTCGAGGTCCTGGAGTCGACGATGACCAAGAACGCATCCATCGGGGGCAACGCCCCGGACGGCCGGGCCAACGACGGGCATGGTGGCGGCGTCTACAGCACCAAGGACCTTGTGGTTTACAGCAGCACGGTCAGCGGCAATACGGCCAAGGGCGGGAACTCGGGCGCGGATGGCGGCGGCGGTGACGGGTTCGGCGGCGGCATCGAGACCAACGGGGCCAACGGCAACCCCGGCGACATGACCATCCAGAACAGCACCGTCAGCGACAACGTGGCCGACAGCGGGCTCACCTACAACCGATATGCGGCCGCCGGTACCTCGCTCGGCGGCGGCATCTATGCGTCCGGCCCGTCCACCGCCAGCCGCCAGGTGATTGCGTCCACCATCTCCGGCAACCAGGCGCTCGGCGGCGACAAGGCGGGGAACTATGGTCCTCCCGCCGGCGACGGACGGGGCGGCGGGATCTTCACCTCGGGGCTCCTGACCTTGGGCAACAGCACCATCGACGGCAACCTGGCCAAGGGCGGATCGGGTGCCTCGGGGATAGGGGGAGGGGCGTACAACGACGGGACGTTGTACCTGCGGTTCGTCACGGTGACCGCCAACCGCGCTTCTCAGTCCGCGGGGTCGGTTTTCAGCGGAGGGAACGCGCAGACTGCGTTTGGCAACACGATCGTGGCGGGCGGCAGCCCCGACAACTGCGCGGGCCGGGAGATGGCCTCCCAGGGTTACAACCTGGAGCAGGCCAACAGCTGCAAGTTCGCCGCGGTGGGCGACAAGCCCAACACCGACCCCAAGCTCGGGCCCCTGGCCAAGAACGGGGGCCCCACTCAGACCACGGGCGCTTCTGCAGGGAAGCCCTGCCATCGACCAGGGCAACAGCACGGGCGGGCCCACCACCGATCAGCGGGGCCTCACCCGCCCCGTGTCCTTTGGCTTCCCCCGCCCGCCGGGCGGGAACGGAGCGGATATCGGGGCGTTCGAGGTGCAGTCGTCGGAACGTCCCCGGATCTCCTTCCAGCCCCCCCAGTTGAACTTCCCCAGCCGGACGGTTGGAACCATCAGCCCCCCCGTCCAGGTGACGGTGACCAGCATCGGGGTCCAGAGCCTGGCCATTGCCAGCGTCAAGATCACGGGGGCGGATGCCTCGGACTTTCTCGTTGCCAACGGTGGCGATGAATGCACGGGAAAGACTCTGGCCACGGGCCAGACGTGCACGGTGAAAGTCCGGTTTGCCCCGGGGGAGCCTGGAACCCGCAATGCCTCGCTGGCTTTCACCAGCAATACCCCAACGAGCCCCGATGCCGTGCCGCTCTCAGGCCAGGCGACCCCGGAAACGACGGTACCCGGCGCCCCGACGATCGGCCGGGCGACGCCGGGCAATGCCCAGGCCACAGCAACCTTCACCCCGCCTGGCTCTGACGGCGGGTCGCCGGTCATCTTCTACACGGCCACGGCAACCGACCACACCGACGCCGCCCGTGGGGGCCAGAAGGCCACCGGTGCGGGCAGTCCGCTGACCGTCACCGGGTTGACCAACGGCGACACCTACACCTTCACGGTCACCGCGACCAACAAGGTGGGCACGGGCCCGGCGTCGGCGCCGTCCAACGCGGTCGTGCCCGGGCCGCCCCCGCCACCGCATGCCCTGATCGTCTCGGAGCTGCGTCTGGCGGGGCCGGTCGGAAGCAGCGACGACGAGTACGCGGAGTTGTACAACACGACCGGCGCGCCGCTATCCACATCGGGCTGGTCTCTCGTGTATGGAGTCAATCCGGGCACGGAGCGGTCGATCGCTCTGCCGGCGGTCATGGTCCCCGCCGCTGGTCATCTGCTGGTCACCGGATCTGGCTACAGCCTGGTCTCGTACGCGGCGTCGGACACCGGTGGCCTGGCTGCGTCGGCCGATCAGGGGGTGCGGGTGATGGCGGGCGACGGGACGGTGACCGACGCGGTGGGCATGACCGGCTCGCCGCCGGATCTGCACGCCGGCACCCCGCTGACGGTGCCCGTCCAGACGAGGGCGCAATCCGACTATGTGCGTGTCTACGCCGCCGGGGTTCCCGTCGACACGAACAACAACGCCGCCGACTTCCGATTCGTGGCCACCGATGTCAACGCCACCATCGACCACGGCACGCCCGGTGCCACCCTGGGCGCTCCCGGACCGGCGGGACTGGCGTCGTCGGTCAACGCCAACGCCTTTGCTCCCTCGACTCTGTTGGATCCCAAGGTGGCGGCCAGCGCGCCGCCGAACCGGAGCTACGACCCCACGACCAAATCCCTGGTCGTGCGCCGGACGATCACCAACACCTCCAAGGTGGCGATCACCAGCCTGCGGTTGCGGATCACCGGCATGACCACCTACGGCAACACCACCCCCAGCCAGGCCATCCTGGAGCTCACCAGCTCGGCCCAGCCCGGCGGGATTATCGACGGATATCCGATCGCGCCCACCACGCTCGACGCCCCGCCGTCGGCGCCGGCAAGGGGAGGGCTCGACTCCAGCGTCACCGTTACCCTGCCCCCCGGCGGGTTGGCGCCGGGGGCGTCGATCAACATCGGCATCGGCTTTCACGTCGTGCGCGGCGGAAGCTTCAGCTTCGCCTACAACGTCGAAGCATCGACGAGCTGACCCTGCCTCCCTGACGGGGCCTCGGGGTTCGCTGCCCTTGGTGGGGGGTGCCAGGCCCATTGGCCGGGTGGCCCGGTGAGGGTCCAGCCGTCGTAGGTTTTCTGGCGGTGGTGGAAGGGGCAGAGGCGGGCGAGGTCGTCGAGGCGGGTGGTGTGGGTGGCCGCCCAGGGCGGTGATGTGGTCGATTTCGAGGTGGTGGCGGGCGTGGCAGCCGGGCACGACGCATTCGGTGTCGCGGGCGATCAGGGCGGTGCGCTGGGCGGCGGTGACGGTGCGGCCGAGGTGGGCGACGGTGCGGATGTCGATACCGTTGGTGACCACGGCGGCGAGGAAGGCGTCGTTGGCGATGGCCCGGGCGGTGGCCACGGGGATGGGCCCGGCGCCGTCGAGTTCGCAGGTTTCGCCGTCGATGGTGTGGCCGCGGGCCAGGGCGGTGTGGTCGACGCGCACGATGACCTGCGCCGGCGGGCGGCGCCCGTCGCCGTCGCCGGTCCGCGGTTGGCGGCTTCGGCCATGGCGATGAGGGCGTCGGCGGCGTGGGCGTCGTGGCGTTCCCGCGTCGGGCGCCGGTGGCGCGCGGCTTGGTGTTCGAAGGGTTCGAGACAGGCGCGGAGGCGGGCCAGGGCGTCGGGGGTGAGGCGGGCGTCGACGCGCCCGGCGCCGTCCCCGTCGATCCAGGTGCGCAGCGACCGGGCCCGGTGCACCGCCTGGTAGCGGCGCTGCTCGTCGGCCTCGTCGGCCGCGGCGCTGCGGGCAGCCGACGGCAGGCGTCGCGCACCCCGGCCATGGTGTCGCGTGCTGGCGTGCTCGACGAGACGGGCGCCGGCGTGGGGTGCGATTTCGGTGGTGGCGGCGATCTCCCCGGCGGCTTCGGCCGACAGCCTGCCCGTCCTGCCAGGCGTGGCGGACCTCGTCGGGTCCGTCGGCCATGCGCTGGGCGGTGGACAAGGTGGCCGCCGCCGCGCCGGTGGAGCTGCCGGTGCGCCGGGCCAGCCACCCGGCCGGCGAACGCTCCCCGGCGGCCCGCCACGCCCCGCACGCCGCGGCCCGGGCGGCGCACAGGGCTTTGCCGGCCTGGGCGACCCGTTCGGCTTTGGTGAACTCTTCCATGAGCCGCTCGGCGTCGACGCCGGCCAGGGTGGCGGCGTCCAGGTCGCCCACCGCGTCGGCCAGGGCGGCCACCGCCCCCGCCACCCGCTCGCCGACAGGAATGTCGCTGGAACTCACGCTCACACCATGCAACCTACCGACAGGGTGTGACCGCTTCCTTTGACACCAACCCGGAGGGAGCGCAGCGACCGGAGGGGCGGTAGGGCAACCGGAGCCGACCGGGAGGTCGGCGGAGGGCGGCAGTGCCGCAGCCCGTAGGGTTCGGATCCATGTCGTGGGAGCCGGGGGCAGTGCCGCGCCGGCTGGCGCGCGCCCAGTACCGGTCGGCGCTCATCGACGCGTCGACCGACGAAGCGTTGCTGCGCCTGGCCACCGTCGGGCGGTTTCTCGTGCGACCTGGACGACCCGTCGTGGTGGAGCGGGCACCCGGCGCGACCGACGAGGACGTCAGCTGCTTCGTGCAAGGGCCGGGAAAGGCGCTGGCGGCGCTCCGACGCTTTCCCTTGCGGGGCGCCGCAGTCGACGTGGGGGGCAGGGCACTCGTGGTGTGCGGCGCCGGGACCGGGTCGTCGTCGTTGGCCGCGGCCCTAGCGCTCCGGGGCCATCCGGTGCTCGGCGACAGTGTGGTCCTGGTGGATCGAAGCATGGCGGTGGAGCCGACCGGGGCTGACGTGGTGTTGTGGCCGGATGTCGCGAACGACCTCGGGCTCAGCGAGGGCCGCATTCTCCGACCGGCGCTGCCGGCGCGCGTTCACTCCTTTCCGGCCGCACCGGCGAGCGTGCCCCTCGGGGCGCTGGTCGTCCTGGCGGTGGACGGACGGCTGGACGACTGCCCGCAGCTCGTCGAGGTCGAGGAACTCGAGGCGGCGCGTCGGATCAGTGCCCTGCTGGGCGCCCAGTGGTACGCCCAGATGCTCGGCCCGCTCGGGCTGGCCGGCGAGCACTTCGAGTGGGCCACGTCCCTTGCACAACCGGAGTCGCATCCTCCTGGCCCGGCGGGCCCGCCGGCCGCTGCGGGCCGTCCTGTCCGAGCTGACCGAGAAGGTCCTGCGTTGACCGGACAGACGGTGTGGCTCGCCTCCTACCCGAAGTCGGGCAGCACGTGGCTGCGGGCGGTGTACACGGCGTGGCGACGTCGTTGCCCACCGGATCTCAACGACCTGGACGGCAATCCGATCGGCTCCGACCGCCGGGCCTTCGACGCCGCCATCGGCCTGCCCAGTTCCCTCTTGACCGCCGACGAAGTGGACCTCCTGCGGCCGCGAGCCGACGAGGCGATCACCGCCGACGCCACCGCGCCCGGCTGGCGCAAGATCCACGACGCGCTCTTCCCCGGGCCAGCCGGCGAGCCAATCGTGTCCCTTGCCGCTACCCGGGCGGCGGTCTATCTGCTCCGGGACCCCCGCGACGTCGCCGTCTCGTACGCCCACCACATGGATCGCACGGTCGCCTGGGCCGTCGAACAGTTGAGCAATCCCGAAGCAGCGGCGGCGAGCAGCGACGGGTCGCTGGACCCCCAGGTCCGGCAGCGGCTGGGTACCTGGTCCGACCACGTCCGCAGCTGGGTGGACCAGTCGTGGTTTCCCGTCCACGTGGTGCGCTACGAGGACTGCGCCGCTGACCCGGTGACCACGTTCACCGCCGCCTTGCACGCCGGAGGACTGGAGGTCACCGACGCCGAGGTGGCCGCCGCCGTCGAGCGGTCGTCATTCGCCCGGCTACGAGCCGAGGAGCAAGCGGGAGGATTCAAGGAACGGCCCGTCAACCGCAGTGCGTTCTTCCGCCGGGGTCAGGTCGGCGGGTGGCGCGACGAGCTGCCAGCGGCGCTGGCCCGCCGGGTGGCAGAAGACCACGGCGAAGTCATGGCCCGTTTCGGGTACGAGCCGTCGTGAGTGCCATCTGCGGGGTGATCGGCCTCGACGGCCGGCCGTGGCAGCGGCGGGACCTGACCCGGGTGGTCGAGGTGCTCCGCCCGCTGGGTCCCGACGGCGAGGGCGACTGGAGCGGGCAGGTCGGCCGCTTCGGTGTGGCGGTGGCATCCATGGTGGCCCGCCGCGCCCCGGAGGATGCCGGCGACCGTCAGCCGGCGATCAGCGAGGACGGGGAAATGGTGGTCGTCGCCGACGTCCGTCTCGACAACCGGTGCGACCTTCTCGCCGGATTGGGCCGGCCCGATTGGTCGGCGGAGCCCGACAGCAAGCTGATCCTCGCCGCCTACCAGAAATGGGGGTTGGGCTGCCTCGACCGTTTGGTGGGGGTGTACGCCCTGGCTGTCGTCGACCGGGGCCGCGGCGGGGTGTTGCTCGCCCGGGATGCCTTGGGCGTGCGGCCCCTCGTGACCCACGAGCGGCCCGGTGTGGTTGCGTTCGCGTCAAACGCCTTGGCCCTCACCGGCCTGGAGGGTGTGGGCCACCGCGTGGACGAGCGCCACGCCGGCGAGGTCCTTTCCCTCTCCTATTCCTCTGACCGCACGTTTGTGGAAGGAGTGCGCTGGGTGGGGCCGGGGGAGGCGGTGTGGGTCGGCGTGCGGGGGGCGAGGCGGTGGCGGTGGTGGCAGCCGGACCCTGGACGGGTGGCGGAGCGGCGGTCGGCGGGGGCGCAGGTCGATGCCCTACGCGACGCGTTCGACGAGGCGGTCCGGGCCCGGTTGCGGACCACGGGTCGGGTGGGCGCCCAGGTGAGCGGAGGCTTGGATTCGCCGTCGGTGGCGGCGACCGCCGCCCAGCTGCTGGCGCCGGAACCGCTGTGGACATACACGTCGGTGCCGCGGCCGGGATGGCGGGGGACGACGCGGCAGGGGTGGGACGCGGACGAGTCCGGTTTGGTGCGCGACCTGGCCGCCCGGCATCCCAACCTGACACCGTCGTTCGTGGACGTCGGCGGCGCGTCGCTGCTGGGACGACACCTCGAGCGGTCCTGGGAGCTGGGCGGCGGCCCGCCACGCAACCCCTGCAACGTCCTGTGGATCGAGGCCGTCGACGAACGGGCGGCAGCGGACGGCGTGACCACGATGCTGACCGGGGCGCTGGGGAACCTGGCCTTCAGCGCCGACGGACCCGAGTGGCTGTGGTCCCTCCTGCGCGCCGGCCGGCTGGGGGAGCTGTCCTCGGAGACGGCGGCGTGGAGCAGGCACCGGGGCCAACGGTGGACGCGTACGGTGCGGGAACAGCTGGTCCCCTACTTCGTTTCGCCGACGCTGCGGCGGCTGCGGCGTCGCCAGATCGGCGTTGAGGAGCCGGTGGATCAGTGGTTGGCGGGCACCGCGTTGCGCGCCGACGCGGTCGAGGCGGGCGAGGTGATCGCCCGCCATCCCCAGCTCGACACCAATCGGCGGGTTGCCCACCGGCTGGCCTTGTGGGCGGCGTCGGCCGACGCCGCCGGGCAGGCGGACACGGCGGCGGCGATGGAAGCACGCCGGGGACTCGACCATCGCGACCCGACGGCGGATCGGCGGGTGTGGGAGGTGGCCCTGCACCAGCCGGAATGGGTTCGCCGCCACGACGGTTGGCGCCGGGCGGCGGCCCGTGCCGCCATGGCCGAGCGTTTGCCGGCGTCGATCGTGTGGCGGGGCCGCAAAGGTGAGCAGCTTCCCGACTGGCTCGAGCTCATGACCGCCTCCCGGCCCGAGCTGGGCGCCGAGCTCGACGCTGCCTGCGACCATCCGCTGTCGCGACGTCTCATCGATGTCGAGCGGCTGGGCCGACTTCTGTCCGCGTGGCCCGAGCCTGGTCGCAGCGGGGAGATCGGCGTCATCCGTGACTACCGGGGAGCGATGCTGCGCGCCCTGGTCGTCAGCCGCTACCTGCGCTGGTTCGAAGACCGAGGCCGAGCGCCAGGACGGTAACCATTCCTCGATTCGGCGTGGGGCGGCTCCCGGCGCAGCGGCACCAACGCCCGGAGGGGGACGCGGACGAAGGCCAGAACGGTGGGCAGCCGTACGTCTTCGAGGACGGCGGCGGGAACGGCGATGCTGGCGAGCAGGCGCAGCTTGTAGCCGGGGTCGGGCTTCATGCACAGCTCGGCTCGGACCTCGTCCCACTGGCCGCCGTTCCACACCGGGGGCGGCCAGGGTCGGGCTTCGGAGCGCGCCGGGAAGGCCGCTGCGTGCCAGGCCCGATCGCTCAGCCACTCGACCATGCGGGTGTCCCATCGGCCGAGAGGCACGGTCCGGCCGTGCGGCTCCAGACGACCGGCCAAGGTGGCAGCGACAGCCAGCGGCCGCAGGATCCGGTGCCGGCGGCCGAGCTCGACGACCTCGGCCCACTGGACGTCGGTGACGGTCCGGAGCAGCCGGACGACATCGACCAGCCACTGCAGGCGGCGGAACTGGTGGTTGGCGCCGTGAGTGGCGACGAAGAGCAGCTCGGGCACCGGGGGGAGAGTGGGCAGGGCCTCTCCGCCGACGCACACGAGCTGCCTCTCGCTCCAGAGGCCGGCAAAGTCCAGCTCCAGCAGCCGGAACTTACTGAGTTGCCAGTGCAGCTCGACTGGCAGGCCGTCGCCCCGATAGGCCAGCTGGTTGTCGACTAACCGGGTCCAGCGCACGTGACGCGCCGCGTCGGTCGCGCGACGGCCCGCGGGTTGCAAGCCGGCGGCGCGCAACACCGTGTCGGCTCGGGTCAGGTCGTCGGGGTGGACCAGCACGTCGAGGTCGTCGTAGACGCGGCCGTCCAGACGGCCAGTGGTGCGCACGGCGAGCGCCAACCCCTTCAGTGAGATGGCGGGCACGCCCGCTTCATGCAGCCGCCGGTGCACGGCGACGGCCGCGTCGGCGCGGGCCAGAGCGTGCAGCGCATGGGTTGCCTGGGCGTGCTCCAGCCAGTCGACGTCGGCGTCGGCCAGGCCCAGCTGGTGGCGCCACGGCGCCAAGGTCGGCACCAGGCGGTGGGCGACCACCGCGCTGCGTAGTTGGGTGCCGTCGACGGCGATGCCGGCCGGCGCTCCGGCGGTCGCCGTGCCGCGCTCAAGGGCCAGGGCGGCCCGCAGCAGGTGATGAAGGGAGGGCGTTGGGTCGATTGCAGACGCCGCGCCGGTCACCTCAGGGGACGTTACCCGGGAGGCGCGCCCGGTGTCGGTGACGCAGGCCCCATCCACCATTTCCCTCCAGCGCCTACAAGAATGCTCGGCGTGATGCACTGGAGGCGGGGCTCGGCGGCCGGCCGGCACCGTGATAGACGGCGATGGAGCGGTATCGCCACGGTGGTCGCCGTCGTCGTGGTGGTGGTCCTCCTGGGCGTGGCCTACTGGCGCCAGAACCGGCTGGTCCGCCATGTCCAGGTCGCGGGGAGCACGCCGGCCACCGCCGTGAGCACCACGACATCATCGATCGCGACAGTTCCCAGTACCACGGCGCCGTCGACACCACCGGCTCCAAGCGGCACTGGTACCACCACCCCGTCGAGTCTCCCGGCGCCGCCGGTGAGCGTTGCTTCGGCGAACGGCGGGGTGACCTACTCGTTCGCCTCGGGCAGCGTGCTCACGCTCAAGGCCACCGCACCCAGCTGGGCCCTGGTCCGCACCGGCAACGCCCAGGGGCCCGTCGTGTTCGCCAAGAACCTTCAGCCCGACGAGAGCGAGAACTTCCTTGGTCCCGTATGGGTGCGACTGGGCGACCCGGCGACCGTCACGCTCAGCGGGAATGGCACCCCATTGTCGGTCCCGACGAGCAACGGCCCGGTGGACGTCACCATCCTGAACGGCACCTAGAAATGTCGACGGGCCGCTGCGCTGACCGCGGTCACCGTGGCCAGGCGACAAGAACCAGCCCAAGTGTCTAGGAGCGGGAGAAGAAGTCGTGGCCACGATGGCCGCCGAACTGCGTCAGATCGTGGACCGTGCCGATGCGACGGACGGCCGGAGGCTGGTAGTTCGGGCGCTCGCTGGCGACCGGTTCGGAATGGATGCTCACGGAAACCCCCGCCGATGTAGGTGACGCTCTTACAGTAGCACCGAGTGTAGATGGTTGCCTACTACGATTCGGGCTGGCGCCCTCTCCCTCGACCAGCAGGCCCTCGTCGCGTAGTCCGGCCAGGAGGGCCTCGACGTCCGCTGTTGCTCGTGCCTTCTCGATGCCGTAGCGCTCCACCAAGCGCTCGACCATCATGGCGTGACTGCATCCGTCCACCAGGTCCTGCCACAGCAGCGCCCCCGCCGGGTTGACACCCAGGTACAAGTCGCGGCGCTGGTCCAGCAGCACGACCTCGTCGCCGACGCGGGTCCACAACAGGTCCTCGCCCCTCACCCTAACCATCCCGCCTCCCGTCTCGATTGCGGAGCGTACCTGCGGCTCGGACGCCGATGCTTCGTTCATCGCAGGCGGCACCGGTACCGCGCCGGGCGGGCCAGCGCCAACCAGGCGGCCACTGTCGAGCATCACCACCCGGTCGCACGCCTCGAGCAGGGCGGCGCGGTGGGCGATGATTACGACGGTTACCCGCTCCCGCAGCGCGGCCAGGGACGCTCGTATGGCCGCCTCGGTGTGGGCGTCAAGGGCGCTGGTCGGCTCGTCGAGCACGATGAGGTCGGGAGACCCCGCCAGCGCTCGGGCCAGGGTCACCCGCTGGCGCTGGCCGCCAGACAGAGCCACCCCACCGGGGCCGACACGCCGGTTCAAGCGCTCGGGCCAAGACGCCAACTCGACGCCCAAGCCGGCGGCCTGGGCCGCGGCCTTCGAGGGTGGAATCGTCGAGCTGGGGGCGGAAGAACCGGATGTTGTCGGCGACGGTGCCGGTGAGCAGACCAGGATCCTGGGGCACCCACGCCACCCGGCGGTGCCACTCATGCGGCGCCAGGTCCTCCAGGGGAACATCACCGACCAGCACCTGACCTCGCTCGGGCTGGAGCACGCCAAGGAGGATGCCCGCGAGCGTGCTCTTGCCCGCACCGGTGCGCCCGACGACTCCGACCTGCTCGCCCGCCTCGATGCGCAGGGTGACGTTCTGGAGGGCGGGCTCGTCTGCTCTTCCGGTCCCGTTCGCCACAGACGGCATGCTCGCCCCGGCGTGCCGCTCTTCGCCGTCTCTTGATGCTCTGAGTCGAGTAGCTGGGGACCGGCTCCTTCGCCGCCCGGCGCCGCGTACCGGTACGAGACGCCGTCGAAGGCGACAGCGGGGTGAATGGGGCACGGCCGGGTGCCGGCAGGGGGGACCTGGGACTGCCACCGCCCCAGGTAGGCCTTGATGCGCTCGAGGTTGGCGGTGCGCTCGGTGAGCTGGTGGGCGACGGTGGAGATGGTTTGCGCCTGGGACAGCCCCCGCAGCAGCAGCACCACGCTGGCGCCGATCTCGGTGAGCGAGGCGTCGCCCGAGCTGGCGATCACCGCCAGGCCCACGGCGAGTACGGCGATGGTGAGGTCGCGACTGAGGTTGGGGATCGCCTGAGAGGCGAAGCGGCTGGCGGCTAGGTCGTCGGCGGTGGTGTCGATCCCCCGGCTGAGGTGCTCGCCGGCGGCGTCGGAGGCGTCGAAGGCGCGCAACTCCCGGGCCGAGCGACGCCGTCTCGCTGATCCCGAGAGCCAGAGCGGACGAGGCGTCGGCGGAGCGGTTGGCCAGACGGCGGGCATGCTGCCCGCGAAGGGCGGACCACTGCCACGGTGAGCAGGCCGATGACCGCCAGGCCGACGATCGACCATGGGTTGACCACGATGGCGGCGGCGACGACCACGACCAGGCTTGAGGGCAGCGGTGACGCCGGTCGCCGCCTGTTCGGTGCCGATACGCCACCTGAGCGGCATTCCCCATGACTAGCTCCTGGAGCTGGCCGGCGTGCTCGGAGGATTGGGCCGTCCACGAGGTGGTCAGATAGGCGTCCACGAGCTGGCGCCGCAGCCGGCGCATGGAGTCGGCGCCGACCCGGGCGGTCAGTCTGGCGGACGCCACGTGGACCCCGGCCAGCGCCAAAAGGGCGGCGATGGTGATACCAGCGAGGACCCAGGTAGAGGAGGGGAAAGCCGTGACCAGGGAATTGCTGGAGCGGTGATGCCCCGAAGCCAGTGCCACCAGCAGCAGGATGGTGGTCGACTCGCCGAAGCCGGTCAACAGACCAAAGCCGGCCAGGCCGGTCAGACGAGCGGCAGGATGGTCGGTGCCGAAGGTCAGCTCCGACCACCACGGCCCGGGCTCGTCTGGCCCTGTCCGATCGGATTAGTCGAGACTCCCCGCCAGGGCGAGTCACGGGAGCGCGGGTATCGGGTGGGCAGCCGCAACCTCCTCGATGAGGTCGGCCACCTCGACTGCGCTCCACGAGCCGGCCGGGCGGGTCACCTCGTGGAGGGGTACGGAGCCTGGCGACGGTCGCCGCCCACCGGAACGCCTCGGTCGGCCAGATCCGACGGGTCGCCAACCCTCGGTACAGGTAGTTGGCGAGCGCTAGCACCGCGTCGGCGGCGCCAACTGGTCGGTCGGTCAAGGCAGTGATCTCGGGATCAGAGCCCAAGACGAATATGGCACCCAAACCGGCCGGCTCCGATACCGGAGGCGGGGGCAGGACCAGCTTGCCCGAGCGCATGGCCCGCTGCTCCGGTTGACAGCTCCACGCCCAGGGCGTCAGCGGTCTCGGGCCACAGGTGCACCGGCCGGCCGAAGGGCTGTACCACCGCCTCGGTCGCCGACCCATTCTTGCCCATGTCCAGAGGGGAGACGTCGTCTGCGATCAGACGGTGGCCCCGGCGGCACAGCTCGAGTGCGGTTGTGGATTTGCCCGCGCCGGAGTGCCCGGCGACGGCGACGCCTGTGCCGTCCACCTCGACCGTGGTGGCGTGCAAGGCGAAACGACCTTGTTGGCCCAGGACCAGCGCAGCGAAGGTGCCGTACAGCCACGCTTCCACCATCAGCGGGTCCGCATCGCGCTCCAAGTCGACCCCGATGCGCCGACCGCCCTCGACTGCGAATACGCCGACGCCGTCGACCGCCAGGCGCGCGACCTGTCGATCGGCGATGAGCCAGCCTCCGCCACCGAACGCGGGCTCATCGACTACAGGCTCGTCGACCGTGACGGTCGAGGTCCCCCGCTGGATAGGGGCCCCGAGCAGCTGGCGGGGAAGCACGCGGGAAATGGTACTCAGCACCGTGGGTGGGAGCTCCGATGCCACGCAGCCGGTCTGGCCTCGGCGGCGTTGGCGTACAGGGGCGAGAACTATCCTCCCCAGGCCATGGCCCGTTCTCCGCTGCGAGCTGTCGTGACCACTCTGGAGCGGCAGTGAGCGCCATCTGCGGGGTGGTGGGTCTTGACGGCAGGCCGTGGCAGCCGGGAGAGCTGGCGGGGGTGCGTGACGTGCTCGCCGCCCTCGGCCCGGACGGCGGCGGCCACTGGAGTGGGGGGTGCGGCCGCGCACGGGTGGCGGTGGCGGCGGCACTTGCTCACCGCACGCCCGAAGACACGGTCGACCGGCAGCCGGTCACCAGCGAGGATGGGTCGGTGGTGGTCGTGGCCGACGTTCGGCTGGACAACCGGAGCGATCTCGTGGCGGCGCTCGGTGGCTTCGACTGGACGTCGAAGCCGGACAGTGGACTCATCCTCGCCGCCTACCAGAAGTGGGGGTTCCGCTGCCTCGACCGCCTGGTAGGGGTATATGCCCTGGCCGTGGTGGACCGGCCACGTGGCGGGGTGCTCCTCGCCCGCGACGGCCTGGGCGTCCGGCCGCTGGTGATCCATGAGCGTCGGGGCTTGGTGGCGTTCGCCTCGAACGCGCTGGCCCTCACGGGCCTGGAGGGGGTGGGCCATCGCCTGGACGAGCGGCGGGCCCGCGAGGCGCTCTTCCTGTCCTATTCGTCGGATCGCACCTTCGTCGAAGGTGTGCGCTGGGTGCAGCCGGGGCAGGCGGTGTGGGTGGGTGACCGAGGAGTGCGCCGGTGGCAGTGGTGGAGACCCGACCCGGGAGGGGTTGTGGACTTCGGTTCCCCCGAGGGCCACGCCGAGGCGCTGCGATCGGTGTTCGACGAAGCGGTCGGGGCCCAGCTGCGGAGCACGGGCAGTGTTGGAGCCCTGGTGAGCGGCGGCTTGGACTCACCATCCGTGGCGGCCACGGCGGGCCAACTGCTGGCCCCCGCGCCACTGCGGACCTACACGTCGGTGCCTCCTCCTGGGTGGCAGGGAGCGGCTCGAAAAGGCTGGGACGCCGACGAGTCCTCCCTTGTGCAGGAGCTGGCTGCCCGGTATCCCAACCTGTGTCCCTCGTTCGTCGACATCAGCGGGATGGCACTGTTGGAAGGGCGCTACGAGCCAACCTGGGAGCTCGGCGGCGGGCCGCCGCGCAACCCATGCAACCAAACATGGATCGACGCCCTCGACGAACGAGCCGCCGCCGACGGGATCACCACGTTGCTGAGTGGGGCCATGGGCAACCTCGCCTTCAGCGCCGACGGACCCGAGTGGCTGTGGTCACTGTTGCGCAGTGGCCGCCTTTCTCAGCTCATGTCGGAGACAAGGAGCTGGGGCCGCCATCACGAGCAGCACTGGGCCGCCACCCTGCGTCACCAGTTGGCTCCTTCCGCCGCGCCGCTCATCGTCCGACGACTCAGACGATGGCGCACCGGGGTCGCCGATCCGGTGGTCGACTGGCTGGCGGCCACGGCGTTGCGACCCGGGACCGTCGAGGCCAAGGAGGTGATAGCCGCCCATCCCGACCTTGACCCTGGCCGTCGCCTCCCCTACCGCCTGGCACTGTGGGCGGCGATATCGGACGCTGCTGGCCAGGCCGACACGGTGGCGGCGCTGACGGCACGCCGCGGCCTCGACCATCGGGACCCGACCGCGGACCGACGAGTGTTGGAACTGGCCCTCCACCAGCCGGAATGGGCTCGCCGCCACGACGGCTGGGACCGTGCCGTGGCCCGGGTGGCCATGGCCGACCGCCTGCCTGCAGCCATCGTGTGGCGCACCCGAAGGGGGGAACAGCTACCGGATTGGCTCGATCGAATGACCGATGCCCGGTCGGAGCTGGCCTCCGAACTCGACGCGACTCGCGAGCACCCACTGTCCCGGAGCCTCATCGACACAGAGCGCCTGGCCGAGTTGCTCAGGGCGTGGCCCGACCCGACGCGCAGCGCCGACCCCGAGGTCATCGACAACTACCGCTCGGCGATGCTGCGCGCCCTGGTCGTGAGCCGTTACCTGCGATGGTTCGAGGATCGGGGACGGGCTCGGGGATTCGGAACGTCGAGCTGACCGCGAGAGCGACGGCGCCTGCTCAGAGGTACTCGACGTGCGAAGAGGGGGGCAGGCGACGGCGGGTGTCGAAGACCTGCTGGGCGTGGGCAACCACCAGGGACCAATCGAAGTCATCGTGGTCGGTCACAACGACCACGAGGTCAGCGGCCGCTACGCGCTCGGCGTCCAGCTCGGCGCGAGTTGCAGATTCCGGGAACTGCGCTTCGACCAGGTGCGGATCGACGGCCTCGACGTACGCCCCGAGGGCCGCCAGGCGATCGCAGATTACGGGGCCAGGCGCCTCGCGGGCATCGCCCGAGTTCGCCTTGTAGGCCAACCCGAGCACCAGGATCCGGGAACCGTTGACCGCCCGCTGCCGCCGGTTGAGCGTGGCTGCCACCCGCCGGGCGACGTAATCCGGCATGTGGTCGTTGACATCGTTGGCCAATGCGATGAAGCGGAACTGGAAGCCGAGGGACCGCTCCACCTGCCATGACAGGTACGAGGGATCGACGGGGAGGCAGTGCCCGCCGACCCCGGGGCCGGGGCGGAAGGGTATGAAGCCGAACGGCTTGGTCGAGGCGGCATCGATGGCCTCCCACACGTCGACACCCAGATCGTCGGCGAACATCGCCAGCTCATTGACGAGGGCGATGTTGACGTGCCGGAAGGTGTTCTCGAGCAGCTTGGCCAGCTCTGCCGCCCTGGGGTCGGAGACGGCCACGGTGGTGTCGACGAGCGAGTCGTAGAAGGACCGGACGGCGTCGAGGGAGGGGCCGTCGATGCCGGAGACCAGCTTGGGCGTGTTGTCCAGACGCCAGGCGCGGTTCCCGGGGTCGATTCGTTCGGGGCTGTAGCCGAGTCGGAAGTCGGCGCCCGCGCGCAGGCCCGACCCCGCCTCCAGGATGGGCAGGAGTCGGTCGGTAGTGGTGCCGGGGTAGGTGGTCGACTCCAGTACGACGATCGAGCCCGGGCTGACGTAGCCGGCGAGCGTCTTGGCCGCCTGGTCGATGAAGGAGAGGTCCGGTGCGGCGTCTCGCAGGGGGGTGGGCACGGTGATCACCGCCACGTCAAAGCCCGAGAGGGCCTCTTCGTCGGTAGTGGGGAGGTAGCGGCCGCTGTCCAGCGCGGTGCGCAGTTCGGCGTCGCTGACGTCGCCGACGTAGGACGCCGCCCGCTCCAGCCGTCGGGCCCGGTCGTCGTCGACCTCGTAGCCGACGACGTGGTGCCCGACCTCGGCACACCGGACAGCGATCGGCAGGCCGACGTACCCCTGCCCCATCACCGCGACCTTCATGGCCTCGATTATGCCCAACGGACCCGGTACCGGACAGGCGTCGGGGGCCGGATCCGCGTCGGTGGCAGGGCGCCGGAGGGCTAGTCTGTGACGGCCCAGGCTTGGGGCGGCGGGATCGGCAACGGGTCCGCCGTCGCCTTGGTGGAAATGCAGCTCAGCGGGATGGTCGATGCCCCAGGACATGGAACTTCGAGAAGCGCCAGGCCGCCAGGACATCCGCGGCTATTTGCGGATCCTCAACCGCAGGAAGCTGACCATCGCCCTTACCACGGTGATCGTCGTGGGTCTGACCCTGGCCTACTCCGTGGCCAAGACGCCCGAGTACAAGGCCAGTGCCCAGCTGCTGATTCCCATGCAACCGGCTGCCGCCGCTCTGCAGCCCGCCAACCAGCAACAGCCGGATCCCCTAACCCTGCAGCGGACCCTGGTGGACGCCCAGAAGTTCGCTCAGGGGGACCAGACAGCCGCGGCCGCGGCCAACATCCTGCACCACCCGGCTTCGGTCTCGGTGGGAGCGTCCAGCACCGCTGATGTGCTCACCTTCACCGCCACCAACGTCAGCCCGACTGAAGCGGCGGCGGTCGCCAATGCCTACGCCCACGCCTACATCACCGCGAATCGCAACAACCAGGTCAGCCAGTACACCCAGCAGGTGACTGCCCTGCAAGCCAGCATTGCCCAGCTCCAGCAGACTGTCGCCACCTCACCGGCAGGAAGTCAGCAGCAGCAGAGCGCCCAGGCCTCGATCGCGTCTATCACGGCGTCGCTTCAGCAGGCCCAGGCTGCCAGCCAGGTGGCCGCCCAAACCGGCCCGTCGGTTGTCGAGACGGCGACCCCGCCGAGTTCGCCCTCGTCGCCGAGACCGGTGCGCGATGGTCTGCTTGCGCTTCTCGTCGGCCTGGTCCTCGGGGTCCTTCTGGCCTTCCTCCGCGATCGCCTCGATGTCAAGGTGCGCTCCATCAGTGACATTGAGGAGAGTTCGGGTGGTCGCCCGGTGATGGGGACGATTCCCGTGGTGGACGACTGGCGCAACACCTCCAAGGCACACGTGGCGTTGATCGAGGACAGCGCGTCGACGGTCTCGGAGGCGTACCGGACCTTGCGGACGTCGATCCAGTTTCTCGGGCTCGACGAGACTCAGCGAGTCATCGGAATCACCAGCGCCACTCCGGGCGAGGGCAAGTCGACGGCGGTTGCCAACCTGGCCGTGAGCTTCGCTCGCGCCGGCCAGAGGGTGGTGACCGTTTCGTGCGACTTCCGGCGACCGCGGCTGCACCAATTCTTCGGTCTCGACAACAACCAGGGCGTCACCTCGGTCCTTCTTGGCGAGGCCACCCTGCGTGAGGCCCTGCGGCCGGTGCCCGGAGAGTCCAACCTACGCGTACTGCCCTCCGGGCCGGTCCCCCCCAACCCGGCGGAGATCCTCTCCCTCGAGCGGATCTGCCAGCTGGTCGAGGTCCTGGCCGACAACGCCGACGTCGTCCTGCTGGACTGCCCACCCGTCCTCCCCGTGACCGACGCCCTACTCATCTCCCGCCTGTGTGACACCGTGCTCCTCGTCACCGTGGCGGCCGTCACCAAGAAGGGTGATCTGCGGCGCAGTTGCGAGCTGCTCAGCCAGGTCCAGGCTCCGGTGCGGGGGACGATCGTCAACCGGGTGCCGCATCGGGGCGCGTACGCCACTGACTATGGCTATGGGTACGGCTACGGCTATGGCTATGGCGTTGAAAACAGCAATGGCGCCGCCCCCAGCGCCGTCCCGCCCCGTGTGCCCGCTTCCGACGCCGAGCACGAGTCCCGCCGGATCCTCGTCGAGCGTCTGGTGACAAGCGAAGCGCGCCACCGAGGGACCGACGCCACCGACCCGGGGCGCGAGCCGAAGGCGCCGAGCTTCGATGACTTCGGCCTGACCACGCCCGAGCGGACCGAATCGACGCCGAGCAACGGTCAGCCCGAGTAGACGCGTTCCAGTGTCGCACCCGGCGCTGCGGATCCGGCTGGCCTGTCCCATCGTCGGTGACGAGGAGCTGGATGCCCTCGGACGGGTGCTGAATTCGGGTCGGCTGACCGACGGACCCGAGACATGCAGTTTCGAGCGCGAGTTCGCCGACTACCACGGGGTCGAGCACGCCGTGGCCATGGCCAACGGCACGGTGGCACTTGCCGCCATCTACCTGGCGCTGGGCATCGGCCCGGGTGACGAAGTCATCGTCCCCTCGCTGACCTTCATCTCGTCGGTCACCTCGGTCCTCCACGTGGGCGCCACGCCCGTGTTCGCCGAGGTCGATCCGAATACCTACAACCTCGATCCCACCGACGTCGCCCCTCGTATCACGCGCCGCACTCGGGCCGTCCTCGTCGTGCACTACGGCGGGCAACCGGCGGAGCTGCCCGCGCTGCGGGACCTCACCGACGACGCCGGTATCGACCTTATTGAGGACGCGGCGGAGGCCCATGGGGCGAGCTACAGGGGCACACCGGTTGGAGGCTGGGGCGCTGCCGGCATGTTCAGCTTCACGCCCACCAAGAACATCACCATGGGCGAGGGGGGCATGGTGACCACCCGCCGACCCGAAGTGGCCCACCAACTGCGTCTCCTGCGAAACCACGGCCAGACCGCGCTCTACCGCCACGAGCTGCTCGGCTGGAACTGGCGACTGTCGGAGCTCCAGGCGGCCATGGGCCGGGTCCAGCTCACTCGGCTACGGGGGATCATCGCCCAGAAGCGAGCGAACGCGGCGTGGATGGCTGAGCGTCTGGGCGCCGTCGACGGCCTGACGCCCCCCCGGGTCGCCCAGGACGTCGGAGCGGTGTACATGCTCTACACCTTGTGGATCGACCGCGACCGCGACCGTGTCCTCGAGGCGTTGCTGGACGACGGGATCGAGGGCCGGATCTATTTCCCGCCAGTCCATCGCCAGCCGCTCTTCGCCGGAGCGGGCCGTCAGTCTCCCGGTCACCGAGGAGGTGGCGGACCACATCCTCTCGGTTCCGTTCCACGCCCGACTCACACCGGCCGAGCTGAAGGACGTGGTCAGCTCGCTGGCCAAGGCGCTGGGGTGAGCCCGCCCGCGCGACCCAACGGCGGTGAGGTGGGTCTGCTGGTGAGGCTGATGCAGGGCGTCTACCGACACACAGCGCTTCGGCGTGGAGCCGGGATCATCGACCGACTACCGGCATCCTGGACGGGGCCCGAGCTGGTGTGGACGGACACCGAGGGGGGAAGGCTGCTCCTCGCAACAAGGGACCGGGCCGCACGAAGCCTCCTGTTGCGAGGTTGCCTCCATGAGGCTCAGGAGACCGCGGTTTTCCGGAGGTTGCTTCCGTCCGTTCACGGCTTTTTGGATGTCGGGGCCAGCTATGGCTTCTACACGGGACTGGCTGCCCAACTCATGCCGCCGAACGGCCGTCGCGTCGCCGTCGAAGCGAATCAAGCCGTCTTCGCCTGTCTGGATCGCAGCGTTGCCGACCTTCCCCAGACCGCGGCCGTGCACGCGGCCGCCTTGGACGAGCCGGGCTACGTGCGCTTCAGTCAAGCGACGTCGAGCGACCTTTCCTCAGCAGTTCGAGCCGTCGGAAGCCCGGTGGTGGTCCGAGCGATGCGGGTGGACGACCTTTGGCCGTCCTCCGACTCGCTGGATCTCGTGAAATGCGACGTGGAGGGCGGCGAGCTTCAGGTCCTTCGTGGGGCACGTCGGACTCGGCAATCCCATCACCCTGTATGGATGCTGGAGCTGGACCAGGGCCTGTTCGCAGATGCGAACATCTCGGTCGAGGAACTGGCGGCCGAGGTCGGCGAAGGGCTCATACTCTGGCGGGACGAGGGCCGCTGGGAGGTGAGCGATGATCTGGCCGAGGTGGCGCGGCGTCCCCGCTTGCAGAAGAATGTGCTGATTGTCGAGCCCTCTCGGGTGGACTGGATGCGAGAGCACACCGGCTTGGGTTGAGGGTCGGCCGGTTCGCAACCATCGGCGAGTCTCGATACGCGTCACTCGGAGGGCTGCCGCTACAATCTCACAATATCCATGGTGGGGCGCAACGAAGCAAGCGGGTTCCGCCGCATCGGCGTCGTGGGTCCGACGGGACCCGACGAGTTCGCCGACAACATTCTGTCAAGTCTCGTGCGGATGGGTCTACCCGGCGGTGGCACTCGGCCCGGCCGCTCCTACCACCTACGGGCCACGGCTACGAGCGGCCTATGGCAAAGCGGTGTCGCTATCCAAGAGCGTGACGGACGGATGGCAGGCCAGGCTCGTGAGAAGGGCGGTACAAGAAGGCGTCGGCATGCTCCTCTGCGTCGACGGCAGGCTTCAGCCTGCCGCGGTCAGGCGCTTGCGAGAAGAGGGTGTTGTCGTTGCGCTGTGGTTCCCGGACTGCGTCGACAACCTGGGCCGCCAGCTGATGCTCGCTGCTCCGTACAGCCGGATCTTCTCGAAGGACCCCGTACTAGTCCAACGCTTGCAGGCGCTCACCGACGTTCCCACTTCCTATCTGCCCGAAGCCTGCAACCCGGCATGGCACCAGCCGCGGTCTCGGGTGGACGTCGATCCGGTGGTGCTGGTAGCCGGCAATCTCTATCCGTCGCGACTCCAGCTCCTCGATCGGCTTTATCGCGCTGGGATACCGCTGGAGCTGCGCGGCTCTGGATTCCCGCGGTGGGTACGTGGCTTCGAGGTGCAAAGACTTCCAGTCCTGCCGCCGGTCTTTCGACATGAAAAGGCGGCCGCTTTTCGTCGGGCCGCCGCGGTCCTGAACAACCTCCATCCGGCCGAGACGGGGGTCAATTGCCGGCTGTTCGAGGCCGCCGGGTGCGGCGCGGTGGTGTTGTGCGAGGATCGACCAGTGCTCGGCGAGCTCTTCGAGCGGGGACAGGAGGTAATGACCTTCTCGAGCTTCGATGAGCTGCGTCGACCAGGCGAGGTGGGTCTTCGCTCGTCCGGGTGATACAACCGCTATGGGGGACGCAGCAGCCGAGCGGGCTCATGCCGACCACACCTATGACCTGCGCTTGGCAGATCTGCTCGGCGCCCTTTGTTGATGGCCAGTGAAGGTAAGTATCGGATCGGCTGTCCGTCGTGCTCGCATGACCGATGACATTGCCGGCACTACGCCGGGCCATTGGCCTGTCGTAGACGCTAAGATGCCAACTCGGCTGGCCATCGTCGCTTCTCATCCGATTCAGCACTTCTGTCCTCTCTACGCCGCCCTCGATGCACGATCCGACCTCGACGTCATCGTCGGATTCGCGTCTCTCGCCGGGGCAGAGCCGTACTACGACTCGGGGTTCGGTCAGCGATTGACATGGGGCCTGACTCTTCTGCGAGGGTTCAATTATCGGCCACTGTCGGGGGCGCCTGAACGGAGGTTGCACGGTCGAACTCCGCCTCGAGCGGTATGGCGGTTCTTGCGAATGGTCGATCCAGACGTCGTGCCAGGTTTACGGTCTTAGGAGTTCGGAGGCATGGCCAGCGGCTCTTTGGGCTCGTCGCTGTCGGCGGAAGCTCTTGGTCGTGACCGACGGGGAGCTGCGAGCTGCCGTCTCGCCGCTTCACGGCCATCCGCCGGTCGCTGGTTCTCCCTCCTCTGTATGTCGCTTCCTCGACGGCGCGCTGACCATCGGCGACGAAAACGAGCGATACTATCGGACCTTCGGTGTGCCCCTCCTCCAAGCTCTTCCGCGTCGCCCTTCCGGTCGATAGCGAGCTCCTGGACAGAACTCGTGTGGATCCGGAGCGAGTTTCGCTCCCGGGCTGGGCATTGACTCCCGAGGTTCCGCTGGCGATCGTCGTCGGCAAAGCTCGTCCCGACGAAAGACTCCCTCGGGTCATTTTGGAAGGACTGCGATGTCTGCCGCCGTCGCTGCCGCTCAACCTCGCCTTCGTAG
Source organism: uncultured Actinomycetota bacterium (assembly GCA_963757175.1). GTDB lineage: Bacteria > Actinomycetota > Acidimicrobiia > Acidimicrobiales > Palsa-688 > CAVWQR01. The sequence goes on from CAVWQR010000001.1 coordinate 847,830, forward strand.
GGGACGGACCGGCGAGGCCGGCCGACGATGAGTTGGCGGCGCTACCCGGCCGGAAGGTCAGCGTCGTCGGGTTTCAGCCGCCGCCGGAGCTCGGCGAAGTACTATCGCGCTGCCGATTTCTTAGTGCACTCGGCCTCGACTGACCACCATCCGCTGGTCATAAGCGAGGCTGTGTACTGTGGTCTTCCGATAGTCTGCTCGGACAACCTAGGAAGCGTAGGCTTCGAGGACGACGTTCGGCCTCAACCGGAACGCTCTCATCTTTCCTCTCGATTGTCGCCTCGACGGCTTACCGAGGCCCTCGGCGAGGCTGGCAGGTGATCCGGTATTGCGGGCACGCATGTCCCAGCAGTCGCGTCACATCGGGCGCGAGAAGACCCTTCCGAGAGTGGCCGAAGCGTACGCACGAGCAGTAACCGCGGTGCTCGTGATGAAGAGGTTTATCGGTCGACCGGTAACAATTACCGTTCTGAGCAGGTATTCGGGGGGTGAGCTCGAACCTGTGTCGGCGCCGATCGCCGAGTTGACCGAAAACCATTTCGTCGGGTACGGGGATGATCGCCGCGGCGCGGCGCAAAAAACCCGCGGTGTTGATCCCATCCGCGATAGGAGATCAGCAATTTGCGAGCTTCCTGTGGACATGCGTCTTACCTGGAACGTTGACAGTAGGGCGTGCCGAGAGGCAAAACACTAGTATGTGTCTGGAATGGGGCCGGCGGGAGATGTGGGCGAGTGTCCGGGTCCGACGTCACCGTGAATTCTACAACACAGCGCGATCCGAGGCGGTGGGGCAGTGAGGGCGAGCGTGACACCCCTTCCGGGTGGCTTCGGCAGAATCCGGGGCTTGTGCTGGAGGTCGGTTGCGGCATCGGACCACTGCAGTTCGTGGGAGGGACCAGCCTCGTTTGTGACGTATCATTCCCAGCTCTGAGTCAACTGGCAGGGCGAATGTGCGTGTGCACAGACGCTCAGGATATGCCACTGAAAACTGTTACTCAACACCTATGTGACTGTCGCAGCCCTGGAGACACGTGCCTGAAACATATGCAGCACTGGATGAAATGGACCGAGTACTCAAGCCGGTGGAAGGCCTGCCTCGCTCCAGCGGTGGAACTGCGGAGAGATGGACGGCGACGGGGGTCACGTCAAGGCCTACGGAGAGCTGCCCTGGCGACTCCGGCTCGCAAAGGCATCTGTGCTACTCGGAGACCGGCTGGTTTGGCGAGCATTGGCCTCGCTACCTGGCAGGATCAGGCGAGAGCTTGGTCGGCGACTGAGTCGCCAGCTTGACCCTCTGGATTTTAGTCCTCTGGCAGCCCAACCTGGATGAGTACTTGGTATCGGACTGGGACGCGTGGGCGTCGATCGAGCCCTCATGCGGCGATCACTTTCCTGGCGCAGAGGGGATACGAACTGATGTCGCATCGGACCTTGCGGTGACCGCGTGTGGGCACTCACGAGGCGGTATTCCGCAAGGCAGACGTGTGATCGCCGCAGCCAGCTCGCCGCTCAGGTCCGACGAAAACGGTCATGAACTCATAGACTCATCAGGACGTAGACGATGGTTCCGGGCTCAGGCCACGGCGCTGCGGCAATGATGGTCTGTGCTCCCGTGGTCTGGAGGCGGCTTCGGAAGGCGTGAAGCAGGATGACGAGGCTGACGGCGTAGGAGACGGAAGTGGCCACGGCGGCGCCAGTGACCCCGATCGGCGGGATCAGGGCGCCGAGTAGGGCGACGGTTACCACGGCCCCGCCACCCTGCGCTACGGCTACGGCCAGGGTCTGGTTGCGGCCGCGAAGCAGGTCGCCTATCACCTGATTGGTGACGAGGAAGACACCCGCCGGCGCCATGATCCACACCAGTGGAACCGCCGCCTTGTACCCGCTACCGAGAACCAGCGGCACCAACCAGGGCGCCGCGGCCGAAACGGCGGCCATCAGGACGGCCGCCAGCCCGGCGCTCAGGAGGACGGCCCTGACCTGGAGGCCGGCATCGGCGTCCCCGTGCCGGCGTGCCGCGGCGATATGGGGAAAGAGCACGGAGCCGATCGGGGTGACCAGCGGCCAGGCCACGGCGGTCAGGGACACGGCGATGGCGTAGCGGCCCAGGTCGGCCGACGCCACCGTCTGGGACAGCACGACCTGATCGAGGCTCACATTGATCGTGGTCGGGGTGGTGGCGACGACCTGGCTCACCCCGTAACGCACGAGCTTGCGGCGCAGAGATCGCCTCGAATGACCGCCGACCAGGTCCCAGCGCCGGCACACCCCGGCGGCGACGACGGCGCCGAGGACGCTGGAGCCGACCAGGGCGGCCACCGCGCTGCGGAGGCTCAGCTGCCCGGCCGCCTCCAAGACGGCCACGGCGGCCAGGAAGGTGGCGGGCTGGGCGAGCCGAATGGTGACCCATTGGCGGATGCTGCGGGCCTGGAGGGCGAACAGGTAGCTGCCGCCGGCGTAGACGATTGGGCAGACGCCGAAGACCAACCGGTATCCGAAGATCACGCTGGGCTTGCCGCCGGCCAGGGCAGGCGCGAGGAAGAAGCCGCCCAGGGCGACCACCGCCCCCGACAGCAGCATCAAGTTGCGCGACGTGGCGACGTAGTGGCGCGCCCGTGCGGGGTCGTGGGCCACGTAGTAACAGATGGCGGCGGGCTGGCCCAGCTCGGCGGCAATGAGCGCCATGCCGTACCAGGCGGTCACCGCCGCGTACTCGCCCCGTACCGACGGGCCAAGGAAGCGGGCTACGGCGAGACCGGTCAGGGCGGATGCAACGGTCGCGGCGACGGTCATGCCAGAGGCGAACGCCATCGTCCGCCCGAGCCCCGAGCCAATCCCCCAGGCCCTGCCGAACGCTTTCACGGGCGGGGCCGGCGCGGGGCGCCCCTCGCCCGTGGTCATGGCGACGCCGCGTCTTCCACTTGGAAGACAGGCGACCGGGGCCGCATCCCGGCCCAGGCGTGGGCGGCGTGGGCAGTGGCGCGGATGAAGTTGGCCACCCGCTGAGAGAAGTTGTGGATCCGGTATTCCTCAGGGAGGGGCGGCTGCTCCCCGGCCCGGCGTTGCGCGACCACCTGTCCGATCGCGTCCACGACGACGTCGGCATTCACCCCGGTCGTGATCATCCCCCCCGTCTCGACAGCTTCGGGGCGTTCGATGGCGTCGCGCAGGGTGACCGCCGGAAAGCCGAGGATGGCTGACTCCTCACTTACGGTGCCGCTGTCGGACAGGACGCACAGGGCATGCTGCTGGAGCTTCACCCAGTCCAAGAATCCGAACGGGCGGTGGAAGGTCACCCCCTCCTCGGGAGCGAGGCCGAATCGCTCCAGGCGTTGGCGCGTCCGCGGATGGGTCGTGACCACGACGGGGCAGCGGTAGAGGCGGTGGGCGGCGCCGAGAGCCTGCATGAGCGAAGCCAGACGCTCGGGCTCGTCCACGTTTTCCTCCCGGTGCAGGCTGACCGCCAGGTAACCGACCGGGCTGGACGCCAACGCGCCCGAGGACGCCCGAGTGCTCGATTGCGCCGGCGTAGTGGGCGAGCACCTCGGTCATGGGCGACCCGGTGAGACTCACCCGACGCGGCTCCAGGCCCTCGGCCAGCAGGTTGCGCCGGGCGGCTTCGGAGTAGACGAGGTTGAAGTCGGCGACGTGGTCCACCAGGCGACGGTTCACCTCTTCGGGCACGTTGGCGTCGAACGAGCGGTTTCCCGCCTCCAGGTGGTACACGGGCACTTGGAGCCGCCGGGCCATGACTGCGGCGATGGCGGAATTGGTGTCCCCGAGCACCACGACCGCGTGGGGGCGGACTTCCAGCAGCGCCCGTTCCACGCCGATCAGCGTCTCGCCGAGAACCCGGCCCAGGCTTGCGGTGTCCACACCGAGATGGACATCGGGAGGGCGCAAACCCAGCTCGTCGAAGAAGACGCCGTTCAGGTCGTAGTCATGGTTCTGACCGGTGTGCAGGAGCGTGTGGGCAAAGGTGGCGTCGAAGCGGGGCAGCGTGCGTGAGAGGCGAATGATCTCGGGCCGTGTTCCCACCACCGTCATGACGCGCATCGGCGAGGTCACGCCACCGGCTCCGGGTAGGTATCCGGGTCAGCCGGGTTATAGACCTCGTTGGTCCAGAACATGGTGAGCAGTTGGCGGTCACCCGTGTTGGTGATGTTGTGGGTGTGCAGGGTGGGCATGTCCACGAAGGCCGGTTGGTCGCCGTCCAGGTCAAAGGTGATCATGCCTTCTCGGGCAACCGGCCGCACCGCGATGCGGGCCTGCCCGGACACGACGGCAAACCGCTCCACCTTGCGCAGATGGAAGTGCTCGCCACGAGTCGCCCCCGGGCGGGTGGTGGAGAACGACGCCTGGCCCTGGCCGCCGAGGGACTGCACCGTCTCCACGAAGGCGCCGCGATCATCAGCCTTGGCCACCAGCGCCCGGGGGAACATCTGCGGGTACAGGTACGAGCGGTAGGTGTTGAACAGCTCGACGGCAAACGGTTCACTCAGATCGGGCACCCGTCCCGTGTCGTAGACGGCGGCCAGCTCCTGAAGCCGGGCCAGGATCTCGCTCACCCGGTGCAACCGCCCGGAAGGGCGCACGGTGCACGACGCAGCAGGCCCGGCCAGGTGGTCGGCGATGACCCCTGCGGCGACCTGGGCGTGGAGCAGCTCCACGGGACGATCGACCTCGACGCGGGGGACTCCGCCCGAGGCCAGGCGATGGCAGAACGTGGCCACGAAGGAGTTGTAGTCCGGCCTGCCGCCTTCACCGAACAGGTTGGGCAGGACCACGTCGACCAGGGCGGTCCCTCGCCCGTCGCACCAGGCCGCAAGACACTCAGCGGCCCGTCGCTTGCCCCGCCCGTAGGGGGTGTCGGTGCCCGTCATCACCGAGTTGGCGAAAACGATGACTGGCGCCGCCTCGGCGAGGTCGAGCCCCTCGAGGACCCGTTGGGCCAGCGCCGGATTGCCTGACTCCACCGCCTCGGGGTCGCCGCGGTTCACCCCCGCCAGGTGCACCAAGGCGTCCGCACCTCGCAACTGGCGCGCCAGGCCGGCCGGATCGGCGAGGCCGCCTCGGCCGATTGCTACCACGGGACCGATCCCTCGCGCCCGGAGCAGGACCTGAAGGTGCCAGCCGAGGAAGCCGTCGGCCCCGGTGATGGCGACGCGCGTCACGGCCGGGCCAGTGCCAGCTCCCGTCGGATCTCCGGGAGCCCGCGGAGCAGGTCCTCGGTCTCCTCCACGCTGAGGCGGTAGGCGGAGTCCGACCCGTAGTCGTCGAGCTTGCGTACCTCGGGCTCGCCCTCATCGGCGTAGGGCGCATAGTTGAGGTCGCGGGCGTCGAGGGCGACGCGGAAGTAGTCGCCGCTGTCGGTACTCCGGGCCAGTTCCTCGCTGGTCGCCAGCTTCTCGTGCCACTTCTCCCCGTGACGGATGCCGATGACCTCCATTCGCGGTGGGACGTCGAAGATGCGACTCAGCGCGGACACCAGGGTCTCGATGGTCGCCGCCGGGCGCCTTGCGGATGAGCACGTCCCCCGAGCGGGCGTGGGCGAAGGCGTGCTCGACCAGGGCGACGGACTCTTCCAAGCTCATCAGGAAGCGAGTCATCTGTGGCTCGGTCACCGTGAGGGGGCAACCCTGCTTGAGCTGAGCAACGAAGGCGGGGATCACCGAGCCGCGGGAGTACATGACGTTGCCGTACCTGGTCACGCAGACCGTGGTCGCCGATTCGGGGTGATTGCGGGCGAAGGCCAGCGCGGTCTTCTCCATCAGTGCCTTGCTCATCCCCATGGCGTTGATCGGATAGACCGCCTTGTCGGTGCTCAGGCACACCACCGTGCGCACGCCGGCACGGTGGGAGGCCTCGATCACGTTGCTGCTCCCGACCACGTTGGTGCGCACGGCCTCCAGAGGGAAGAACTCGCAGGACGGCACCTGCTTCAGCGCAGCCGCGTGGAAGACGAAGTCGATGCCCCGCCACCGCCTGCTCGACGCTGGAGGTGTCCCGCACATCGCCGAGGTAGAAGCGGAGGCGCCGATCGTCGAGACGATGGCGCATCTCGTCCTGCTTGGCCTCGTCCCGACTCAGGATGCGGACCTCGCCAACGTCACCCGCCAGGAGCTTGGCAGCCATGGTCGATCCGAACGAGCCTGTCCCGCCGGTGATGAGGACAGCCCGATCCGACATGCCTGCGATCGTTCCCTCGGGACTGCCGCCGGGAGGCCCGGGCTCGCCTACCATGCGTAACCACCTCCCTGAGGTTCCGCCCCGGACTGACTCCTGTCGGACATTAGCAAGGCCGCCGGGAATCGCTGCGGAGAGGGGACCACTATTCTCTGGCCCGTGGCGAACGAGGTCATATGGACGATCCCCGAGCCTGACTTCTCCGAGCAAAGGGGCCCTCCGTCCGGTCGCGCCCTGCGGCACCACGGGTGTCGTGGGCAGGCGAAGAGCCCGACGCCGGCGTTCGGGAAGCACCTGGGTGGCGCCGCAACGCTGAGCGGACAGGCAGGTGGGTCCGACGATTTCCGGTGACCCTGGCCCTGGGCCTGCAGTACGGCGCCCTCGTGCTGTACCCCGCCACCCACGATGGCAACCCCGAGCGCTCCTTCGTCTACGGCCTCACGCTCCTGGGACTGGCTGCCGCCTTCGTTGTCGAACTGGTCTTCGCCCGCTTTCGGCCAAGGTGGGGGCAGGTGAAGCGGATCAACGTCCACATCGCGGGGGGAATCGCCTTGGTAGGCGCGGCGGCCGAGCTTGTCGGCTACAGCGTGGGCCTCGGGGTCTATGGGTCAGCGACGGTGTCGAGCGCCAGCTCCGGCTCCCATTTCGGCGCCCTGCTCACACCCTTTCAGACGTGGCCCATCATCGGGCTCGTGCTCGCCATCTACTCGTGGCGCAACCAACCCCGGGACCACAAGTGGGTGCTGGCCTACACCGCCGTCACCGTGTTGGTGACCCTCGCCATTGCCATCCTCAGCGCCGCGACGGGTCCCCTGTACTCCCTCCTCCTCGTTCTCGGCGTGGCTGCCGCTCTGGGCGGGATGTTCCGGGCGTGGTGGCTGATCCTCTTCATCATTCTGCTCACCCTGGCGTGGCCCACGCTGTACACCATTCGTAACCAGGCGCGTGCGAAGACCGGGGCCGTGTCGTTTGCCTACGCCACGGCTGCGGGGGCGCAGACGCGGCTGGACTTCGACCAGCTGATGGCCCAGGCGCCGCTGGCGAAGTCGGCCGGGGTGAGCATCCCCGGCATTCCCAGTTGGGGCCTGGTGATCCGCTCCGGCTTGGTACCTCGTGCCCTGGACCGCAACCGACCTGACTTGAACACCGGTACGCAGATCAATGTGGCCCTCACTGGTAGCAGCGGCTCCGTCGACTACCTTCACCACCTTCGGGGAACTCTGGTTCCTCTACGGCTACGGCGGCTTCGTCGTGGCCACCATGGCCATCACCGCCGTGGGTGCGCTGCTCGTCCGCCATCGGGGGCCGCTGGCCTTCGTTCTCTTCGCAGGGCTGGTCTACACGATGCTGGCGGCCGAGGAGGCGTTCCCCGACGCTGTCGCCGGCATGCTGCAGTTCAGGGTCTCGGCCAATCGTAGCCGTGGTCATACTCCGCCCCGTGCGCCGTCCGCCGCATCCCTCGCCCTCGTCGCTGAGTCCCGGCGAAGCAGTCCGGCTTCCCTTTGCGCGCGTGATGGAGGATGCGATGGCGACCGCCCGCCGCGGTGCTGGCCCTGCTTCCGTCGAATGGCCTGGGCGGTGGCATCGAGGCCTACGCCGACGCCCTGCTGGAGGCAGCGGACAACAGCGGCCTGACGTCCAGCGTTGCGTATTCGCTGACGGCTGGCCGACGGCGAGCCGGCTCCTAGGGACAAAATGGTCTTCTGCGCCCGAGCCGTCGCCGCCGCGCTGGCCCTGAGCCGCCGACGCCGGCGCTCGTCCGCTGTCTTCACCCCTGGTTTGCTGCTGTCTTTGTTGGTCAGCGCGGCCCTTGGCACATCTCAACCCCGGCCACGCCTGTTCTTCTACGGCTCGGAAGCTTGGACCGTGCGTGGCGACCCGGCGCGGTCTGTCGACGGGGCCGCATCGACCTGGACGACCATCTCTCTCCTTTACCGCCGGGGCGCTCGCCCGCTTGGGGCCGCCGCCGTCCTTGCCCCCGGTGTTCCTGCTACACGCTACCACTCCCTCCGAACGGGCCATCGAGACCGTTTCCCCGCTCGGGCGATCCCGTGAATGTCCTGTCGGTCTTCCGCCTGCAGCAGGCGGAGACGAAAGGGGCTATCGTGCTGCTGGAAGCTGCCGACCACGCCCGTCGCGACGGCGCTCAGCTCGGCTGGTCCTGGCCGGCGTCGGGCCTGCGCCCGACTACTTGGTGGACGCCGTGGAGCACGCCAAGAGTGGGCTCATCGTCGCCTCGCCCGATGAGCGGTCGCTCGTGGAGCTGTACGTGGCCTGCGACCTGTTCGTGCTTGCCACCCGGCTGCGGAGCGGGAAGCAGGCGTCCGGCGAGGGCTTCGGGATCGTGCTGGCCGAAGCGGCGCTGGCCGGGCGACCGGTATTGCGCCGGCGTTCGGTGGCTCGGCGGCTGCTCTCTCGCCCGGGCCTGACCGGCGTGAGCGCCGAGGACGAATCCCCGCCGCTCTCGGCCCGGGCGCTGGCCTGGGCAGTCGCGCATCCAGAGCGGCTCACCGAGCTGGGTAGGAACGCCCGAGCTTGGGGGCGGGCGCGGAGTTCAACCCGGAGCGCTACCGTCGCCAGGTGCTGAGCCTGCTCGGCGGCATGAGACTTCCCGCATCCGCTCGAGCTGCGCCTCGAGGCCGTGGGCTCCAGGCAGACGGAGCCGTGAACCAGCTGGAGCGAACGCGGTACTCCTGGTGCCTACGTCCGATATCTTCCCGGATACAAGGGGGGTGGGCCGGTTCGATCTGTAGAAGGCATCGTGGAGCACCTTGGCGACGAGCTGCAGTTCTTCGTGATGGTGCTTGATCGCGACTCTCGGGGGACACCCACCCCTATCCCGGCATCCGAACGGGCTCCTGGGTCCCCCTCGGCAAGGCCGCTGTGCGCTACCTGCCTCGCCCGGCCTATGGCTACCGGGCCCTCTGCGCGATCGTCGAGGAAGTCCGGCCCGACACCATCTACCTCAACACCCTCTTCTCCATCCGTTTTGCCGTCCTTCCCCTGCTCGCTGCCCGAGCGCACACTCGTCGGTGGGGGGTACCCTTGCGGCGGGTCCTGGCCCCGAGTGGTCAGTTGAACGGCGCCGCCCTGCGGCGCCGGTGGTACAAGAAAGCCATCTTTCTCACCCTTGCGCGGACAAGCAGACTGTTCTCTGACGTGATCTGGCAAGCAACGACAGCCGAGGAAATGAAGGAGATTCGCCGGGCGTTTCCGGCGGCGAAGGTCGTGCGCGCCAGCAACCTGCATGCGCGGCCGCCCGCGACAAGCAACCCACCCCCGAAGGCGGCGGGATCTCTCTGCGAGCCATATTCGTCGGACGCATCGTCGCCCACAAGAACTTGATCTGGCTGCTGGAAGTGCTGCGCTCAGTGACGGGGAACATCGAACTCGACGTAATCGGCCCCCTCGAGGACGAGGCCTACTGGCGCCGCTGCTTGGCCGCCATCCAGCAGCTGCCGCCGGCCATCGTCGTGCGGTATCGGGGCGAGGTACCCCACGACAAGGTCGCCGACGAGCTGGCCGGTCACCATCTCATGGTCTTGCCCACTCGGCACGAAAACTTTGGCCACGTGATCCTTGAGTCCTTGGCGGTGGGAAGGCCGGTGCTGATCAGCGACCAGACGCCGTGGCGGGGATTGGTCGAGGCCGGTGCGGGTTCGGGGATCTCTCCCTCGACGGCCCGGCTAGCCTTCCGAGAGGCGATAGAGGAAGCCGTTGCAATGGACGATGCGCAGCTGAGGATCATGTCCGTGGCGGCAGCCTCCTTAGCATCCTCACGGATGGCCATGACCGAGCGACGGGAAGCGGGGCGCCTGCCGAATGCTCACGGGGTCTAGCGATGGATGGGCCAAAGCAAGGCGCTGATGCTGGTCCGGTAACTGCTGATCCAGCTCTCGGCTCGAGCCGGCAGCCATACCCGGTATGCCGGAAGGAGGGATGGTTGGCCGGCCGTGACCGGGCGTCGAGGTCGCCACCGGCTTCCTTAACAAACCGGGCGGGCAGCTCTATCCACTCCCCGCGTCCCTTTGCCGGGCGCGAGCCTGCGCTCACGGTAACTACGCCGGCCTCTCCTTTGCCGCTGAGGCGATCGGCTTCGCGGCGAGCCGCACGCCCGGCCTCGCAATGCGCGTCGGGGTCGAGCGGCATTGCTGTCGATGGAGCTCGTCGAAACGCCGGGGTGAGAGGCGAGCTCGGTTTGCGGCACCACCCATCCCTCTTGAGGAATGCATCGCTAGTTTGGATGTGGAAGGTACCGGAACGGGCACCCGACCTCAGCATCGTGCTAAGCGGACGAGGAGGCGCTCAAGCGCAGCGGCGCCCCGGTCGAGGGCCAACTCGGACTGGTAGTAAGCCCGCCCGGACTGTCCCATGGCTCGTCGTCGCTCTGGCTCCAGTCGGTAGAGCTGTTGGAAGGCCGCTCCCAAGGCTGCCTCGTCACCGGGTGGGACGGTGACACCGGCGCTGGCCGCCTGCACCATCTCGGCGGCGTCGCCGTGGACGGCCATGATCACTCGGCCGCCCGGCGGCCAGTGCTACCTGGGTCTTGCCGGGGATGGTGGCGGCGAAGAAGGGCAGATCCTTGAGGCTGACCAGGAGGGCGTCGGCCAGGTTGGTCACAGGCCCCATCTCGCGCAGCGGAAGCCTTTCGAGGAAGCGCACATTGCTAGCACCCACTTTGCTGGCCAAGTGCTCGAGGTCGCTACGGGCTTGTCCTCCGCCGATGAAGACAAGCTGGAAACCATTGAGATGGCGTACCCTTCCGGCAGCGCGGACGGCGACATCTAGGTTCTGGAAGTGGCCAATATTCCCGGCGTAGATCACGTTGAAACGCCCGGCCAGGCCCAGACCTCGGGCCAGACGCTCGTCCCGTGGTCGAGGGTGGAACAGCTCCTCTGCTCGCCTAGTTGGGCACCACGTGCACCTTGGAGGGATTTAACGCCCCGTTCGATGAGCAGACTCTTGAAACCGGGGGAGAGCACGGCTATGGCCCCGGCGGCAGCGTAGAGCTTCCTACACCACCATCCAATCACCCTCTGGCGGCTTCACTCAGTAACCCGGGCGGGATCATCCCCAAATTGAGCACCGACTCTGGCCACAGGTCCTGAACGTGGTACAGAGTAACGGTGTCCCCCGGATGGCTTTCCAAACAAGAGCGGGCAGGCCCACCGTGGCAGGGGGATGGTAAACGTAGACGACGTCGGGCTTACTGCTGGCCGCCGTCCCGAGGGTCGCAGCAGACAGGGCGAAGCTGGTGTAGTTGGCCACCCTTCGCAGTGCCGAACGGTCGTGGCTGGGGTACAACGGCACTCGGTTGATCCGTACCCCGGCGTGCTGGTCTGGTTCTGGAACCAGCGCAGCGGGTAGCCGGGATAATGCTGGCTCGCAGGGTAGTTGGGGAACCCGGTGACGACCTCGACGTCGTGACCTCGCCGGGTCAGCCAGTCAGCCCACGGCATCCCCGGAATAGCTGCGGGCTCCGGGTCGAAGAACTGTGTGAGGAGCAGTATTCTCATTCGGGGAGCGCGAGGTAGGCGGCCGCTCAGAGTTGGGCTAATTAGGGAAGAGGAGCAAGCGCTGGGCCGCTGTGTGGCTCCGCCGTCGTCCATGGAGACCGAGGCTAGCCTCGTGGCGCCTGCGGACATCACGCCCACATTCGGTCCATCGCCAACTCCGCCTCCAATGTGGGCCCGAAGGCAGCAGGCTGCTCCAGCGCCGGTCACACCGGCTGGCAGCACCCAGATAGCCCCACAGATGTGGTCGTCGCTAGTCCGCGACGTGGGTGCGGCTCGCCAGTGACTCCAGGATGACATGGCTGACCTCTCGTGAGGGCTGGGGAACGGTCACGTGGTCGTGGGCGGCGAGGTCCTCGCTGAACCCTTTCGTGGGAGGATCGCTATATGTCCGGGGAGGTTGCGCGACGGCCGGGCGTCGACGCCACTAAGCTTCATCCCCGGTCGGACCGACGATATTGAGTTCGACCCAGCCGAACCAAGTGTGGCTACGCTCGTCCATTCGTGACCGAATCCAGATTTAACACCGTCAAACGGGCCATCGATGTGATCGGTTCCGCCATCGGATTGGTGCTCAGCGGACCTATCATGGTCGTCGTCGGTGTTGCGATCCGCCTCCGCATGGGAAGGCCGGTCTTGTTCCGTTCCGCCAACTCCGGCTGGGTCGCAAACAGATCCCTTTTATGCTCTACAAGTTTCGGACCATGCGACTAGAGGATCCCCTCGCGGGCTTCAGTACCGACGCGGGAGAGATTAACCAGATTGGGTCGTATCCTACGACGACTCAGCCTCGACGAACTCCCCCAGTTTGTCAATGTTCTTCGGGGTGATATGAGTCTTGTAGGGCCTCGTCCCCTACTCCTGCGTTACGAGGACTACTTCACCAACGAGGAGCGTCGTCGCTTCGAGGTCCGGCCGGGTCTGACCGGTTGGGCCCAGGTCCACGGGCGCAATCGGACCGAATGGCCCGAGCGCCTGGCGCTCGACGTGTGGTACATCGAGCACCGCGGCCTGTTCGTCGATCTCAAGATCCTGCTGTTGACAGCCCTCCGGATCATAACGCGGGGCGGGTGGTGGAGGATGCCAACCTCGTGCGCTAGATGACCTGGATTACGCCCGGGGGGCACGGCCCCAGAGATGATCATCGGTCCAGCTGATGCCAGCCAGACTCGCGGGCCATCGTTCGCCTCTTGCGCGAGCGATTGGCCCCCTCGGTGATCGAGCGGTCGATCTATAGCTGTCGGGGCGTCGAGCGTTACCTTCGTACCGAGCTGGAGGTTCCGCCGGAGCTGCGTCTCGGGTGCCGGATCGTCGCCCGGAGTGACGGCGGTGACGTGGCCGGCTATTGCGAGGTCATGCCAGTTGGGGAGTCCTGGGTGCTGAGTTACATCGCCCTCCTGGCCGAACGGACCGGCGGCGGATGGGGTAGCCGACTCTTTCTCGACGTGCTTTGGCGGGCCGGGGTAACGGACTCGGCACCGCTCGAGCTGGACGTTCGGCCTGCCAACCCCGCCTTGCGGTGGTACGAGCGCCTTGGTTTCGTCACGGTCGAGCGACGACTTTGGTGGGAGGTCCCCGGCCGGGCTCCCTCCGACAGCACAGACCGTGGGAGGATCCTCAACCTGCCCCAGGCTAGCGTGTGCGACGATGCGTTCGGCTTTTCAGAGCTGAGGATCATCGGCGACGAGGGGGTCTGGACGGTCGGTCGGCTCGGGACCCGTTGGTTTCGGCTCGGCGACCCCGCCGCCATGCGTGACCCGACATTACTGGGGACTCTCCGATACCTCGACCCCGCCCGGCGGCTGTTGGTTGTCTCTCGAAGTTCGGATGCCCGCGTCCCCGGTGCGTCTGGCTACGAGGTCGCCATGTTGCGGATGCGCGCCAACCAGGCGTTGTTGCCGAACGGCTGGCGGCCACGACGCGGCGAGGAGACCATTGATCATGCAGCGGAAGGTAGTGAGCAAGGGGCCGGAGGACCCGACCCGGTTCCGACGGAGGCTCGAGCCGCACTCGAACGCCCGGGCAGCTTTGCGTGCGCTGCTCGAATGCGGGATGTGGGTCCACGGCGAGCGGCGCCTCGTTCCTCCCAGCTTACGTGGGCTGGTCACAGAACGAGGGCTCTGGCGTGTTGGATCCAGTCGAGGAGCTGGGCTGCCCCGATGACTTCGATAGAGTGGACGCGGGCGCGGCGACGTCGATCACTTCGCGAACCTCCTCGCGACGGGGCAATTCATCGCCGCCTTAGTCATCCACTATTTTGGCCGTCGGAGCCGAGCACCGGACGTCTAGCGAGGGTGGCCGATCGTTTCGGCGTTGCCCTGATCGAGGATGAGGCGCACGCCTGGCTGAGCGACCTCGTTGGGGGCGCATGTGGACGGTTGGGCGCAGCGGCCATCTTCTCCCTCCACAAGCTCCTTCCTCTTCCCAACGGCGGCACTCTCGTGCTCAACGGTGCTCCGATAGCGTCGACACCCAACTCGCCTTGTGACACTCGGATGGCCGACTTCGACCTGGTCGAGATTGCCCGGCACCGGCGCGAGAACCTCGCCGCTTGGCAGCGACACCTTCGCCCGCTCGCCGGCGCCGTCGACCCACTGTGGAAGACTTGGAGCGCGGACGAGGTGCCTCAGCTCTCCCCGTGATCGTACCCGCCAATAAGAGGGACCGTCTCTACCACGTCCTTAACGCCAGAGGACTTGGTGTGGTGTCGCTTTACCACACGCTCGTGTCAGCGATTGGCGAGGAGTTCCCGGTCTCCCACCTCCTTGCGGGACGAATTCTTAATCTTCCGGTCCACCAAGACGTTGATGACGACGACATCGTTGGAGGAGCGCGTCTCCTGGCCGAGGTGCTGGGCCTGCGGGGCGTCGACGTCCAGTCGTGAGCCGCTTCCGCGTACTCGACGCGTCCAGCAGCGCGGATCGAGCTGAGTGGGCCGACCTGTGGGACCGATGGGCGCAGGGCGAGCCCTGGGTTCATCCCCACTACGTCCAGTCCTTCTGTGACGACAACACCACGGCCTATCTCGTCTCGGACGCCGGGCCAAGCGGTGCGGTCCTTTATCCTGTGACCCTTCGGGAACTCTCGGCTCTGCCGTGGACCAGCGACGCGGAGGACGCATGCGACCTCTTAAGCCCGTATGGCTATGGAGGAGCCCACTGTTACGGCAACTACGACCTCGAAGACAGGCGTTTCTGGGGTCGCTTCGATGCATGGGCCAAGTCTAGAAGGGTAGTGAGCTCCTTCGACCGCCTGTCGGTCTTTCCGGACGACCTGCTACCGATGCCGGGAAAAATCATTCCGCGATCCGACAATATCGTCCGATCCCTCGATACTCCCATCGATACGCTGTGGATGGAATATGAGCACAAGGTACGTAAGAATGTCAAGCGTGCCCAAGCGCGAGGCGTCGAGGTGACAGTCCATCGTGATATGTCCACCCTTGATGAGTTCCTTTCCGTTTACCAGACCACGGCAGAGCGGCGCTCATTCGAGCCCTTTTATCGCTGGAATTCCGAGTTCTTTTCGTCATTGTTGGCGGGTCTGGGAGGGAGCTACGCCATGTTTCACGCTCGGGTTGGTGGCGTCGTGGTCTCTAGCGAACTCGTCCTGGCTTCGAGGCGCCGCGGCTACTCGTTCTTGGGCGGGACACGCGCTGATGCCTTTTCTCTCCGTCCCAATGATTTGCTGAAGCATCGCATTATCGAGTGGCTTGCAGAGACTGGCCGCGAGGCATACTGCCTGGGCGGTGGACTGGAGGCCGGGGACGGCATCTTCCGCTACAAGCGCAGCTTCGCGCCCCAAGGCCGGGTGCCCTTCTGCACTGCCGAGCGGATCCTAGATACTGCCGTCGTCGACGAGCTTTTGGCGCGACGCCGGCTCTGGGAAGCGCGGCGCGGTCGGTCGTGGGCACCGGCATCGGGCTGGTTCCCACCCTACCGAAGCAGTTGAGCGACGCGGTCCACATCGACAGGCGCGCCCGCCAGATCGGAATAGAACCCGGGGGTCGCAGCCCGGTTGGTTGGAACGACTCTTAGAGAAATTCTTTCGCATTACCGCTCCCGTACCTCCACTGGCTCCGCCGAGCCGCCGGGCCGCTTCGACCTGACTCCATATCCCTCAAGGGATCGAGAGGTCACTAAAGCCGAGTCGATTCATTCGGTCGCAGTAGGGCTCGACTGGCAAGACGTCGGTGGCAGATTGTCGATCTCGATCATCCGCCCTAGGATCATCTCAGAGCCTTGTGTGGGACGTCGACGGCCACGCCCAAGGGGACGGCTACGGTCCTGCTCCGACGAAGCGCCCTGAACCCCGGACCCTCATTGACTCGACGCGTGGGGCGTCCCGAGGACCTGGCAGCGTTGGTGGAGTTCGCGGCGGAGGTCTCCTGGGTCTCGGGTCACGTCGAGGTCGGCCACGACTGCGGCGCTGATCCCGGGCGCGGTGACGTGGGAGATAAGGGGATGGGCTCGTCGCTCGTCGACTTCGTCGTCGCCGAAGAGCTGCTCGTGCAGCTTCTCTGCCGGTCGAAGGCCGGTGTACACGACCTTGATCGGCTTCGACGACTCCAGGACGAGGCGCTCCGCGACCTCGGCGATGCGAACCGGGCTGCCCATGTCCAGGACCAGCACCTCGCCGTCTTGGCCGACGGCGCCGGACTGGATGACCAGTTCCACCGCCTCCTCGACGGTCATGAAGTACCGGGTCACGTCTGGATGGGTCACGGTCACCGGCCCGCCGGCCTCGATCTGGGCGCGGAATGCCGTCAGGACCGACCCGCGGCTGCCGAGGACGTTACCGAAGCGGGTGCTGATGTACGCGCCCGATGCCCGCGTCCCGGCTCCTGCGGTGAGCCGCTCGGCCAAGCGTTTGGTGTAGCCCAGGATGCTGCAGGGGTTGGCGGCCTTGTCCGTGGAGATGTTCACGAAGCGCTTGACCCCGGCGGCGATGGCGGCGTCGAGCACGTTCTGAGTGCCCCAGACGTTCGTCTTGACCGCTTCGGTCGGCCACATCTCGAGCAGGGGGAGATGCTTGAGGGCGGCAGCATGGAACACCACGTCCGGACGAGTCTCGGAAAAGACGGCGGTCAGACCCTCGCGGTCGCGGATATCGCACACGACGAGGGACCGGTCGTCGAGCATCGCGTGGCCCTCCACGGAGAGCTGTACCTGGTGGATACCCGACTCGTCGCGGTCGAGCATGATCAGGCGCTCCGGGGCCAGGCGGGTGATCTGGCGGCACAGCTCGGAGCCGATCGAGCCGCCCGCCCCGGTGACCAGGACCCGCCGGCCGGTCAGATAGCCGGCGATGTCTTCGATCGCGGTTTCGATCACGCGGCGGCCGAGCAGGTCGGCCTCGGCGATCGGTCGGATGTCCTCGACACCGACGGGCAGGTCGAAGAGTCGGGAGACCGGTGGAAGCACCTTCACCGTGAGCCCGACCTTCCCGGCCAGCTCGGAGAGTTCCCGGATGAGCGGCGACCCGGCGCTGGGAATAGCGATGATCAGTGTGTCGGCCTGCTCCCGGGAAGCCACCTCCCCGAGGTCGAAGCGACCGCCGCTCACGCGCAGGTGCCGGACGCGCAGGTGGCGCTTCGACGGGTCGTCGTCAAGGAGTGCCACCGGCACGTACGGGCTGTCCGGGCTCGTTAGCAACGAGTTGATGACCTGAATAGCGCCGTCGCCGGCGCCAAAGACGACTGCGCGCTCGGCCTTGGGTCCCGGGCGGAGACGCCGCTCCCAGCTCGCCCGCCAGACCGACCGAGCCGAACCGGAGATCAGCAGCGCCAGCGCACCGCCGCTTACCAGCGCACTGGCCGCCAGAGCGTCGCCCGGGCGAAGGTGGTTGAAGACGATAAGGACGATGGTCACGCCGATCATGGTCTCGGCGAGGGGGACCAGCTCCTCGAAGCTCCCGATGCGCCATCGCACCCGGTACAGCGAGGTGACAACGCCGATGACCACTTGGGCCACGAGAGCGACGCCAATGAGCCACGCTAAGCGGT
Organism: uncultured Actinomycetota bacterium; assembly: GCA_963757175.1. GTDB lineage: Bacteria > Actinomycetota > Acidimicrobiia > Acidimicrobiales > Palsa-688 > CAVWQR01. The sequence goes on from CAVWQR010000001.1 coordinate 865,533, forward strand.
TCGCCAGGTTGGGCGGCCACTTCCCGTCGTAGCGCAAGGAAGTCGCTGCGCTCAACGCGACCGCCCAGATGACCGCGTCGATTGCCGGAGCCACCGCCCACCTTCGTCGCTGCAGCACCCAATAGGCCCGCGGCACAGCGCGTGACGAGCCCGATTGCCCCGTGGTCCGGCCGCTCTGTTTCGCTGGTCCCACCATCGACGTTCGCCCCATCCAAACCCGCCCTTGCCGCCTGAGCCCAGCCGGACACACCCGCGGGGACTATCGGTTCAACGGCGCCGATGATAGGGGCGCCCCCGCTGCCTGACAAGGGTTGTGACTCTCCGCGTCAATCGGGGCGACGCGGAGGGTGTGACTCTGGTGTGCGAGCCCCTGCTAGCCAGAGTGCTCGTCGTTGCGGGCACGGACGATCCAGTTGGTCCCGAACCAGTGCCCGAAACCGGGAATGCGCATAAGCGTCAGCAGATGGGGCTCGAGGCCCAAGCGACCGGCCCCGGGGAATCCACCCATGCGCCGGGCCGGCCCATAGCTCCAGCCTCCCATCTGGAGTGCCAGCGTTATCGCCCGTTTGGTGAAACCGCGAACGTGGGTTGGATCCGCCCACACGGCGCGCGGAATCGCTCGAGGTACTTCCACGGTCAAGACGCCCTCGTAGCGAACAACGCGCCGGGTCTCGACAAGTGCCGCTATCGGATCAACCAGGTGCTCAATCACATCCTTGAGGAGGGCGCCGTCGAATGCTCCCTCTTTGAAAGGCAGTTGGGTTGCCTCAGCGACGAGGAACAATCCGCTCGGCGCCGTGCTCGGAGCGACGTGATCGACGTTTACGACCAGCGCAGACCGAGTGTCCTGTACTCCCGAGCCGGCTCCAAGATTGAGGATGCGCCCGGCCGGAAGTTGTTCGAGAAGCAACCGGCCCATCGCGGCAGATTCCGGCGGCGCCGTCGATACTCGCATCTCGACGGTCGAGCGTAGACACTTCCGTCACCGCACCCGGCCGAAGCGGACGGTCTGGCTCTGGTCGACGTCGGGACCGGGCGCCCAGGTGTCCGGCCCGGTGCTGTACCAGCCGTTGGCGGGGTGCACCTCGACGGTGGTGTGGTCGGGGATGACCATGGGCTGCTGGCGCAGGTTCAGGTGGTAGGTCCCGGGAGCAACCGAGCCGGTGAGGTGGAGGACGACGGTGACCGTCCCGCCTGGGGGATGTTGACGTAGGCGCTGTAGGCGTGAACGCCGAGCTCGTTGCCGGAACCGACGGGAAGCGGCGCGCTCCCCTCCGTCGCGCCGGTGACCAGGAGCGGGCTGTAGACCGACATCCAGGTCTGGTTGGTACCGGGCGGCAACCCGCTCCCCGCGTAGCTGCTGGAGATGTCCGGGGCCAGGTTGGCCGACGCCGCGTTGTGCAGGGCCACGGTCACCGTGGAGTCCTCTGCGCCTGTCGCCGGGTTGTAGGTCACGGAGTCGTCGATGGTCCGCGAGAGGTAGCTGTCGATCTTGTTGTTGGCCGCGTTCTGGGTCGTCACTGCCAGCAGGTCGCCGCCGTTGGCAGGCGGGAACGCACCCGCCAAGCCCACCTGACGGAGCAGAGGTTCCTCCGCGGGATGGTTGCTCCAGAACAGCAGGTGGCCCTGGAGAACGGTGGGATCGAGGTCGGCGGAGACGGTCCGAGGCCCGGGCAGCGAGCCGGCCAACAGCTGGTTGAACGCCTGGCTCAGCGCCGACTGGAGGTAGTCGTGGCGGTCGATCTCGGCTTGGGTGGTGGCGGTCGACTGCAGGTACTGGGTCTTGAGGAGGATGTCGGCCGCGTTGGCGGAGGTCAGCGGAGTGGCCAGGCCGGGCACGGACACCGGGCCGGTGAACTGGAGCAGCGACGCCAGCCCGGTAGCCAGATCCGACAACTTTTCCCTCAAGTCGCGCCTCCGAGATGCCGATACTCGCGGCAGAGGGGCCAATCTCGGGCTCCTCGGCAGTGTCTCCAGACTTCGGACACGGCTCTGTAGAGGGCCTGTTCAGGGCGCTGGGCGCCCATTACCACGAAGCTGGCGGCACATGACAACCGAGAATGCCCGGAAAGTTCTTCCTAGCGTCATCCGGGAGGGGTGGACACCGCAGCGGGGGGCCGCTGTCACCATCACACTGCTCCTTGCGGTTTTCTCGCTCTTTGCGTGGATGGCTTTGCCCGCGTCTGCCGCCAACAAACCGAAGCCGCTCTCCCAGGCGGTTCCCGTCGTGCACGTCAACACGCCGACGTCGCTGCCCACCTCTGTGGCCCATCGCACCGCTCAAGCGCCTTCGACGACAACCGGCGCTACCTCTGCGCCGACGTCGAGACCTGTCTCCGCCGGCGCCACGACGCCGACGACGACCGTTGCGTCGGGCGGGCACACGACACCGACGACGGCGCCCGTGTCAAAGGTCGCTCCGGTCACCAGTCCGAGCGTCACGACTACGCCAAGCTCGTCTGTGAAGCCGTCGTCTGTCCCGGCGCGGCCGCTGACACCAACGGTCCCGACAACCTCGTTGGCTCCGACGACCTCAACGGCTCCTACAACCTCAGCGGCCCCGCAACAGCCCACAGGAACGGTCGGACCTGCGGCCGCTCCCACCACGACTGCCCCAACCACGACTGCTCCAGTCGCAACTGGTCCCGTCACTAACGGGCCGGCAGCGCCGACAGCGACGAGCCCGACCACCGCCGACCCGGTGGTAGCCCAGCACGCCGCCCCCTTGGTCAAGGCGGCGTCGGCCACCGCGCAGGCCGCGGTCAACCAGTGCAACGGCACGGACAATGTCGGCGGCGAGCAGACCGCCTGCACGGTGACGGTGACCAACAACCTCAACGTCGCCACCGGGGTCACCAGCTCCACCGTGACGGTCGACGTTTGCCACGGCGCGGCCAACGCTCCGCCTACGTGCACCCTGACCACGTCATCGTCCGATCAGCTGACGACAACGGTAACCCAGTGTGACGGCTCGGGTAACGGCGGCGGCGGGCAAGTTACCTGCACGGTGGCGATCATCAACAACATCACCGGCACGGTGACCACCTCGCCGGCCACGGTCAACCAGTGCAACGAATCGGGCACAGGCGGCGGCACCCAGCCGACCGTGGTGTGTACCCCGATCGGCTCTACCACCAACGCCGATGATCACCCAGTGCAACGGGTCGGGCACCGGTGGGGGCGGCACGATGCGTGTGCAGTGCACCGTCGACCCGTCGACAGAGACCTCGGCGCTGCCCGTCGTCGTGAACCAGTGCAACGGCTCCGGTAACGGAGGCGGCGCCACCGTGACCTGCACCGTCTCGGTGACCAACAACGTCACCACCAGCACCGGACCTGGTGGTGGCGGCACCGGGCCGGGTGGTGGCGGCACCGGACCGGGTGGTGGCGGCACCGGACCGTGGTGGTGGCGGCACCGGACCGGGTGGTGGCGGCACCGGACCGTGGTGGTGGCTGGCACCGGACCGGGTGGTGGCGGAACCGGTAGCGGCGGTGGCGGGACTGGCGGCGGCGGTGGGACCGGCGGCGGCGGGACCGGCGGCGCTAGCGGTGGCGCCGGATTGAGTGGCCGAACTGGGTTGGTCGGCAGCGGCTCGACGGTACGTCTCGTAGCCAGCGCCCAGAAGGTATCGGCGCTCGCCACCAGCTCGGCGGCAAGTCTTCGCACGGGCTCGCAAGTGTCCTCGGCTCGTGGCGGCGTCGGTGCGACCAGCTCGGCTGGTACTGGCGGCATCGGTGCGACCGGCTTGGCTGGCACCGGTTCGGACTCCAAGATGATGACGTTCCTGGCCCTGGCTGTCTTGATGCTCGGTGCTGACCTGGTCCTCTTCGCCAGGTCAGCTTCGAAGCGGCGTGTCGTCCGCCGTTGAGCGACGGTCGCCGCCTCAGCGCCAGGTCCGTCCCCTCCCCATAGACCGGGCTCCACGAGACGCGGTCGATTCCGGCGCTCGGATCCAGTGCGAGAACTGCAGGCAGCTGGCAGGCCCGGGCCACGACCTGGCCTGCCGGGCCTGCGGGGGGCTGCTCGAGGCGCGCTACCCGGCGGCCGCCACGATTGACACCACGGCGATGGGCTGGCTGCCGCGCTACCGGCACCTGCTGCCCGTCGGAAAGCTCCCTGCGGTCCCCAGTGCCCTTACCCCGCTGCACCACGTTGACGGGATCCGATCCGGGCTGGGACCGACGAGGGTAGTACTGAAGGACGAGACGGCCACCCCGACCGGCTCAACCAAATATCGCATGGCCGTCGTGGCGCTCCAGTACCTGCAAGAGCGCGGGGTTCGGCACTTCAGCTTCAGCAGCACGGGCAACAGTGCCTCGGCCTTTGCCTGGGGGATGCGGCATTTCCCCGCCCTGCGGGCCGCCTCCTTCGTGCCCAACGTTCTGCCGGCGGCCGCCTTCGAACCGCCGCCGAACATGACGGTCCACGCCATCGACGGTGACTACGTGACGGCGCAACGGGCCGCCCGTCGCTTCGCCAAGCAGGTCGGCTGCGCCTACGAGGGCGGCTTCTTCAACGTCGGCCGGCGAGAAGGCCTCAAGACTGCGTACCTCGAGGCCTTCGAGCAACTCGGGCGGCTCCCGGATGTCGTGCTGCAGGCAGTCAGCAGCGGGATGGGTCTCCTTGCTTGCTCCCGGGCGGTCGACATCGCCGCGGAAGTCCTGAGCGACGGACGGCGGCCAAGGCTCGTCGGCGTCCAGCAAGCAGGCTGCGCGCCCATGGTGACGGCCGCTGCGGCGAATAGCTCGATCATCCGCTGCGAAGACATCGTGGCCGACCCAACCGGTGTCGCCACGGCCATCCTGCTTGGAGACCCGTCTGACTCCTACCGGTACGTCAAACGCGTCGTTGACCGCAGCGGGGGACGGTTCGTTGCCGTCGACAGCGGGGAGATCGCCGGTGCCAAGCGCAACGTGTCGGCCGCGGCAGCCGTCCCGCTGTGCAGCTCGTCGGCGGCAGCGGCCGCCGCCGCCCGCAGGCTCTTTGACGAAGGGTGGATCGGCGAGAGCGAGACCGCGCTCGTGATGCTGTCAGGATCGGAACGAGCCGACGGAGCGCGGTGCCCTACGTCCTGATCGTCGGGGAAGGTATCGGTGGCCTGGCCGAGGATCTCCGACAGCTCAGTCATCCGACAATCAAGCCTGCCGGAGAGGGAAGCGGCACCTCGTCGCCTCAGGCTGCCGGGCAGGCGCCGAAAGGATCCCAGGTTCGGCCGTCTTGCACCGCGCCGGCCTCGATGACGCCGGGTTGGGAGAAGTCCCAGTGAGAGTTGGAGGCTTCGTTCTCATAGCTGGCCGCACAGGTGGGATCGCCGATGACGATCTCGGCGACCCCGTCGGGGCAGGAGGCCCGGGTACCCGGCGAACACGTGTACGCCGCGACTGCGCTGCCTCCCACCTGAAGCGGTCCGGGCCGGCAGTAGTGGGCGAAGCCGCCGGCGGCGTTGGCGGCCAGGTAGGCAAGGGCCACCGTGCAACTGTCCGGGACCGCGGGCACGGTGGCGGTGGTCGGCGGCGGCTGGGGAACTGTCGTGGTGGCCGCGGGGGCGGGCGGTGCGGTGCTCGGAGGCGCAGCAACGATCGGGGCGGTGCCGGTGGTGGCGGGCGTGGGGACGGTGGGAGCCGGTCGGGGGGCGACCGGGACGCTTTGGTGGTGGACCGTCGTGGTCGGCGGGGCTGTGGGCGCGGGGGCCACCCCGGTCTTGGATGGGCCGGCGGGGGCGGCGCAACCCGCCCAGATGGCCGCGGCCAAGGTCACCGCACCGAGAAGGGCGGCGCACCTCGTCGACCACCATTGAAACCTCGACCCTCGCCTGGCACGAATGACCTTTGTGAACGTCACCTGTCCCCCTTCCGGGGTTCGACAGGCGAGGTGGGGTTCGTGATTTGCTCCGCTCCGGCTACACGACCAACGATCGCCGGAGGTTCTCAGCTTCCCTCACCCTGTGTGGTGCTCAGTATAGCATATCACCCTGCGTGGCGGAGTCCAATTAGCCTTATCCGCAGAGTTCCAGGGATTTCCCCTGTTTTGACCACCGAGCGTGTTGCCACGAAGCGCGTTCAAATCGGGCTAGGGTGCGGGTGTGGCTGACCGTGTGACGGCGGTTGGCGGGGTACGGCAGCTACGACCCTTGGCGGCGTCGCCCCGGCTCGGAGCACGGCGGGCCCCGCTGGTGGTGGCCGGCGTCGCCATCGCGGCCACGCTGCTGATTCTCCCGGTGTGCCAACACGAAGTTGGGCTGTCGACGTCTTTCCTACCCGCGGTGCTTGGCATCGTGGCGTGCTTCGACGTCATCTCGGTCGTGGTGCTCGCCGCCGACTATCTCGACAGCGGGGACCGGCGGCTGCTGGCCACGGCTGGAGCCTTCGTGTGGTCCCTGATCCTCATGGGGGGATACACGCTGTCGTTTCCCGGAGTCATACCGCATGATCCGCTGGCATCGACGCCCTCGGTCGCCCCGTGGCTGTGGGCGGGCTGGCACGTCGGCTTCCCCGTCCTGCTGGGCGCGGCGTGGGCCCCGTGGCCCGAGCGGCCGCCCCGAGGTAGCACCCGGCGTCATCGCCATGTTGCGCTCTACCTGGTCACCTCGATCGTCGCCGTGGTCAGCCTCGGCGTCGTGGCATTCGTCGTCGATTTCGCTGACCGGCTGCCGGTGTTGATCAACGGCCTCGACACAGGAGGCTTGACCGTTGTCACCGCCCCCGTCGCCCTCCCCTTGGTGATGCTTGCTATCTGGGCCATTTGGCACGGCAACCGCCGTCGGGTCGGACCCGAACGCTGGGTCGTGGTCGCCGCCGCGGTCTGTCTCTGCGACCTGGTGTTGATCTACGTTGCCCACTACCGCTACACCGTGGGTTGGTACGCCGGCCGTGGCCTCACCTTGCTGGGCGCAGGACTCGTCATGATCACCATGTACACCGAGTTTCGGCGACTCAAGGGCAGCGCCGAACTTCTGGCGGCGACCGACCAGCTCACCGGTCTGGCCAACCGCCGGACTGTCATGGACGCCCTTGCCGCCGTGCTGGCTAGGGCCGGCCGTGCCGCCGGTACGACCAGTGTGCTCATGCTTGACCTCGACGGCTTCAAGGCGGTCAACGATCGCGACGGCCACCACGGGGGCGACCTGCTTCTGCAAGCTGCGGCCGCGGCGTGGTCTTCCCAGCTACGTGCCGGAGACCTACTCGCCCGAGTGGGCGGTGACGAGTTTCTCGCCGTGCTCGCTGACACCGACGAGACTCAGGCCCGGGTGCTCGCCACCCGCTTGCTCAACGCCACGCCGACGGCCGTCAGAGTGAGTATCGGGCTGGCCGTGGCCCGTGGCGACCGTGACGTTCCAGCGCTGGTCGCCGCGGCCGACCAGGACATGTACCGGAACAAGATGGCGGGCCGACATCCGACGGCGACGCCGCCAGCGGCCGGCGACGGGAGGGCTCGCCCAGCGGTCCGGGCCGTGCCGCCTGTGATGACCGCCGAAGGGCGGGGCGCTCCACGCCCACCGGCGGCTGATGATGCGACCGCCCCGGATGGGCGGGGTATCGACCCTCGCGAGGGCCCAATGACTTGGGTGGTCGAGCGTGCCGCCGTCGACGCCGGTGCCTGACCGCTGTGGCCACCTCATGCGCTGGTCCGGCTGATTCAGCCCGACCGTCACGACCTCGCGTACCTTGTCCGCTTCACCGCACCCGGCCGAAGCGGACGGTCTGGCTCTGGTCGACGTCGGGACCGGGCGCCCAGGTGTCCGGCCCTGTGCTGTACCAGCCGTTGGCGGGGTGCACCTCGACGGTGGTGTGGTCGGGAATGACCATGGGCTGCTGGCGCAGGCTCAGGTGGTAGGTCCCGGGAGCGACCGAGCCGGTGAGGTGGAGGACGACGGTGACCGTCCCGCCTGGGGGGATGTTGACGTAGGCGCTGTAGGCGTGAACGCCGAGCTCGTTGCCGGAACCGACGGGAAGCGGCGCGCTCCCCTCCGTCGCGCCGGTGAGCAGCAGCGGGCTGTAGACCGACATCCAGGTCTGGTTGGTACCGGGCGGCAACCCGCTCCCCGCGTAGCTGCTGGAGATGTCCGGGGCCAGGTTGGCCGACGCCGCGTTGTGCAGGGCCACGGTCACCGTGGAGTCCTCTCCGCCCGTCGCCGGGTTGTAGGTCACGGAGTCGTCGATGGTCCGCGACAGGTAGCTGTCGATCTTGTTGTTGGCCGCGTTCTGGGTCGTCACCGCCAGCAGGTCGCCGCCGTTGGCAGGCGGGAACGCACCCGCCAAGCCCACTTGACGGAGCAGAGGTTCCTCAGCGGGATGGTTGCTCCAGAACAGCAGGTGGCCCTGGAGAACGGTGGGATCGAGGTCGGCGGAGACGGTCCGAGGCCCGGGCAGCGAGCCGGCCAGCAGCTGGTTGAACGCCTGACTCAGCGCCGACTGGAGGTAGTCGTGGCGGTCGATCTCGGCTTGGGTGGTGGCGGTCGACTGCAGGTACTGGGTCTTGAGGAGGATGTCGGCGGCGTTGGCGGGGGTCAGCGGAGTGGCCAGGCCGGGCACGGACACCGGGCCGGTGAACTGGAGCAGCGACGCCAGCCCGATCGGGTCGATGGCCAGCACCCCGTCGATGGGTTGACCGCCCGACTGCGGGTACATCTGGTCGATCACCTGGCTGACGGTGGGCAGGTCAGGTGAGTAGGTGAGGTCCTGGAAGTTGTTGTTGGGCTGGAAGTTCCCGTACCGGGCCAGGTAGCCGGGCGGGCCCAGGATGCGGCGCTGACCGTTGGGTATGCCGGCGTTCAGGTTGGTGGTGTGACCGGACGTGGTCAGGCTGATCTTGCCCTGGCTGACGGTGAGCAGCCCATAGGCGCCGATGAACCCGCCGAGGCCCCGGCTCTCGGCCGGCGTATCGAAAGCGACGAAGTAATGGCGGGTGCCCTGGCCCCCCAACAGTCCGGGGGCGATCTTCACCGCCTCGGTGGCCAGGTCGGTGCTGTGGCGGGCCTTGGTCAGCTGGTTGCCGAGCCGCAGGAGCCGGGACTGGATGGGCTCGACCAGCCACGGGGACCCGGTCGAGCCGAGCTGACGCTGGGCCGACGCCAGCTGCACCGTCAACTGGTCGAGCGGCTGGCCCAGCGCTTCAACGGCCGGAAGGTTGATGCGGCCGCCGCTGTAGCGCAGGTCGTTCAGGTTGACGTCGACCTGTTCGTTCTGGGCGGCGGCGGTCAGGTTGCGCGCCGCCCCCGTCGCCTGCCGCAGGGCGTGGCCCTGCTGGGCCACGATCGGGATCAGCCCGCCGCCCCTGGTCCACCAGCTCCCGGTGTCCGACGACGCCGAGGCGAACTCGTTGGTGGCACTGCGCAGCTGGGCCGTCGCCGTCGAGGACGACCCGCCGCTCTCCGACTGCAGCGCCGCCTGGGTCTCAGCGATGCCCGCGCTGACGGGCCGGCGGGCCAGGAGGCCGCCGACGAAGACCGGCACGGCAAGAACCACGATGGCGCCCGCGCCCAGGCCCAGGGCGATCCACGTCCGGCGGCGGCCGCGCCGGCCCAGGCGGCGGTAGGCGGAGATCAGAACGGGGGCGACGGCCAGGATGGCGACGATGGCGGTGAGACCCTGGAAGCCGACGTGGGGCCAACGGAGGACGACCTGGCTGGCCAGCGCGCCGACCAACGCCCCGACGCGGCGTGTTCGGCGGCGGGGAAAAACCGCCCCGAACGCGACTGCCAGGTTGGCCAGGGCGGGCACGAGCAACCAGCTGCGGCTCATGCCCACGCCGACAACGGTCAGCACCAACCACGTCGACCTCGATGCCAACGAGCACGCCAACGTGAGCAGCACGGCGAAGCCGGCGGCGTACAACGGGTCGATCCCGCTCGTTCCCGTGGGGTGGGCGCCGGCCAGCGCGCCGGCCACCCCGGCCCCGGCCGCCAGGCTCCACACCACGATTTTCGACGAGAGCGGCTGCCTCCGCCGCCGGCGGTGGGTCGAGGAGGAGCGGTGCCGGTCGCGGGCCACGCGGCTGTCGGTCACGGGCCGGCGACCTTAGCCACGAGCCGGTCAGGCACGTTCGACCGACTGGGCGGCGCACAGTCGCGCCGCCAAGCTGTCCACCAGGGCGTCGATCTGCCGGGCGACCCGGTCGTAACCCGCACGGGGGCCGCCCATGGGATCCTCGATGTCGTCGCCGGCGTCGAGGCGCAGCAGGCCGGCCCGCTGCCGAGCACCACCGAGCCGCCGCACCCAGGTGCGCGCCTCCTCGCCGGCAGACGGCGCCCCGATGGCCTCGGCGCGCCGGACCAGATCGACCAGGGTGAAACACCGCCACCAGGAGTCGGGAGCGAGGGTGATCACCTCGATGAGCTGCTGGCGGGTCATGGTGACCACCAGGTCGGCCCCCTCCACGAGCGGCGAGCCCACCTGGCGGCTGCGATGCCCCGAGACGGCGACGCCCCGCTCGGCCATGGCCTCGACGACCTCCGCCGGCGGCGGGATCCCCGGTTCCAGCAGGCCGGCCGACGCCACCTCCACCCGGCATCCGCGAGCCATCATCCGAGCGCTGAGCAATCCCGCGGCCATCGGTGACCGACACTGGTTGCCCGTGCAGACGAAGAGCACTCGGATCAGCCGATGGTACTGGTAGGGGGGTGGCGGATTGCGTCAGCGGTCCATGTCACCGGCGGCTATTTCGTCGCCCTTGATGACAGGCCCGACGCGATGGGCTACTATCGAGACCATGCGCACAGCGGTGGATCAGGCGGGCGCGGGGACGGCGCGACGGAGCGCGCGTTCCCCTCTTCGAAAGGCAGGGCGACTGCTGGTGGCGCCGGCGGCGTTGGCCCTGGCGGTATCGGGCAGCGTCGTCGCCTTCGCCGGCTCGGCGTCGGCCGCGCCCCCATACGGGCCGACAGCCAGCTGCACCATCGCCCTCAGCTCGACCGTCGTCGTGGCCGGCAGCAGCGACACGGCCAGCGGACATTGCGGCAGCGCCGGCGACCCGCTCACCCTGACCTTCACCAGCGCTCCGGTGGTCGTCGGCCATGCCACGGCGGGTGCCAACGGGGTCTACTCCATCACCTTCACCGTTCCCGGCAATGCCGCCCTCGGCCAGCACACCGTCACCGTGACCGACGGGACTACCGGCGCCAACGCCGGACTGTCAGCCTCCGCCGGCCTCACCGTGGTTGCGGCGACGACCACCGGCGTCAGCTCGGTCAGCCCGACCGGCGTGAGCTCGGTCAGCCCGAGCGCCGTCTCCACCAGCCCCACCTCCACGCTCCGGCTTGGCCTTTACCGGGACCGACGCGGTGGCGCTCACGGTCGTCGGTTCGGCGGCGATCGGCCTGGGTGGGCTGCTCATCCTCTCCTCCCGCAAGCGCCGCTCCAAGAGCTGGTCCTGAGGCCGCCGGCGGTATCCGCCGCCGAGCCATAGGTCCGTCACCAGGTGTCGGGGAGTAGGTCACCAGGAGCTGGTCAGGGTCGTCCGCGACTTGGAGGACGACGTGGGTGTAGTCGATTGGGCCGAGTTCGGGGTGGCGAAGCTTCTTCGTTCCATTGCCGACGCCGGCGACGTCGTGGCCGGGCCACCAGGCTCGGACGTGTTGGCTGTCGCGCTGCAGCTCGGCGATCAATGCGTCGAAGTCGGCGTCGTCGGGGTGGCGGGCGGCGGCGAGTCGGAACCGGCTGAGCATCGCCCGGGCTTCGGCCTCCCATTCCAAGTAGACCTCCCGAGGGCGCTCGGCAGTGAACATCCACCGCACCAGATTGCGCTCGTCGGGAGTCTGCGTCTCCCAGTCGGTAAACAGCTCTCTGGCCGCGGGGTTCGACGCCAGCACGTCCCAGCGGCGTCCCTTGACGAATGTCGGGTACGGCTCGAGCCGCTGAACCAGGTCCGCTACTCGGGGATCGACCGCCTCGGGCGGCGCCGGGGCGAGACTGTCGGGGCTGGTCACACCGTCGGTGCCGTGGGCGAGCACGTGGAGGTAGTGGCGTTCGGCGGCGGACATCCGCAATGCGGCGGCCAGGGCGTCGAGAACTTGACCTGACGGTCGTACCGGACGGCCTTGTTCGAGAAACGTGTAGTAGGTCGTGGACAGGTTCGCCAACTGGGCGACCTCCTCGCGGCGCAGCCCCGGGGTACGCCGACGGCTCCCGGCGGGCAGTCCGACCTGCTCGGGGGCCAGGCGGTCGCGTCGCGACCTCAGCAGCTGGCCCAAGGCGTGCGTCTCACCGCTCGGCGCCATGTCCCTCAGCCTACGCATGTCGATACCAGTAAAGGTCTGCTGTGGTTACCACTGCTTATCAGCGGCCAGGTTGGTGGCATGACGATTACGTCCACCACCGTGCAGATCCCCGTCGCCGACGGCACGACTATGGCCGCCTACCTGGCCCGCCCGGATGGGGCCGTCGCCCCAGTCGGGGTGATCGTGGCCCACGAGCTCTTCGCCGTGAACCCCGACATCCGTAGCGTCGCCGATGGTCTGGCCGACGCTGGATACCTCACCGTCGCGCCCGAGTTCTATCACCGATACGCCGAGCCGGGCCGCTGGCTCGAACGCGACGACACGGGCCGCCGGGAGGGGTTCGCTCTGCTCGCCCGGGTCGAACGCGAGCAGGCCGTCGCTGACGTGGACGCCTGTCTGTCCTGGCTGCGCTCGCAGTCCGGCGTGGTGCGCGCCGCCATCATCGGCTTCAGCGCCGGCGGTCACCTGGCCTATCTGGCCGCCTGTCGCCTACCGATCACCAGCGCGGCGGTGATCTACGGCGGGTGGCTACCCAGCACCGACATCCCCATGAGCCGGCCCACCCCGACCCTGCACCTCACCCCAGGTATCACCGGGCGGGTGCTGTACCTGGTCGGCGAAGACGACGCCCTGATCGACGCCGAGCAACGGGGTCAGATCCGCACCGCCCTGCAAGACGCCCACGTCGATCACGAGATGGTCACCTATCCCAGCGCCGAACACGCTTATTTCTGGCCCGAAACGAACGCGTTCAACCAGGCAGCCCGTGATGACAGCTGGACGCGAATCCTGAGCATGCTCAGGGTGAGCGGGGTTTGCGCGCAGTAGTTGGCGACGTGGATGCCTTGAAGCGGCGTTTGTGGGCAGTTGGTTGCCCGCATGTGGCAGCTTGTGACCACAACGCGAGAAGTGGACGCGACAACTGCGCGCGACGCGGCCGCTGGATACGCTCGCCACCATGCCTCCCGAAGCACGGCTGCGGCTCTACGGCCAGCCGAGCGACACGCCGGCGTTGGAGTGGGCGTGGGTCGACGCCCAACTCGAGGCGGCCGGCACCTATTGGGTCGTGGCCCGCACGACTGGGCATCCTCATCCGCGCCCGGTGTGGGGCGTGTGGAGCCAGCAGCGCCTGTTCCTCAGCATCGGAACGCCGGCGACAATCCGGGCGTTGGCGTCCGATCCGGTGGTCACCGTGCACCTCGACAGCGGGACCGAGGTCGTGGTGGTCGAGGGGCGCTCCGCGGGCCCGGCCGAGGACCCTGGGGTCATTGCCGCCTACGACCGCAAGTACGACTGGACCTACGACCCGGCCACCTACGGGCCGCTGACGGTCGTGATACCCGACGCCGTTCTGGCCTGGCGCAGCTCAGGGTGGGCGGGACGCGAGGGCTTCCAGCAGACGGGACGTTGGAAGCTCAGCTGACGGGTCGCCGTGTGTCAGGCTGCTGGCATGAGTGACGAGATCCTGGTGTGCACCGACGGCTCCGCGGCCGCCATCGACTCGGCCAAGCGCGGCCTCGACCTGGTGCGGGGCGCCAAGGTCCTGATCATCACCGTCCTCGAGCCCCTCGATCCCACCATGGTCACCGGCATGGGCATCGCCGGCGGGACCATGACCGGCGCGGAGTACGACCGGGCGGCCAAGACGGCGCAGACGGCCGCCGGCGAAGAGGTGGCCCGCACGGCGAAGGCCCTCGGCCTCCCGGACGCGGAGACCCGGATCCTGGAGAGCGAAGGCGCGGGACCCGCCATCTGCCGCCTGGCGTCCGACCTTCCCGCCCGAGGCATCGTGATGGGCTCACGGGGACGGGGAGGAATCAGACGAGCGCTCCTCGGGTCGGTGTCCGACCACGTCCTGCGCAACGCCCCGTGCCCGGTGGTCATCACCGGCCCGGCCGGTATCGATTCGGCCTGAACCACGCGCCTCCAGCTGGCCGCGGTCCCTCTCGGCGCCCACGGGTAGAGGATGGAGCGTGACCGCGGTGGTGTCCCCGGGTGCGTACTGGTCGGTCGTGGTGGTGGCCGCGGCCGGCTGCGTGGCGTTGTGCGCCGTCGCCCGCCGCCGGCCGGGGCCGTGGCGGGTGGTGGCCGCCCGGGTCATCGGTACCGTGCTGGCGATCGATGCCGTCGCCTTCGTCGTCCGCCCCATCGTGGACGGGACGTGGTCGGCGTCCAGCTCGCTGCCTCTTGCCCTGTGCGACGTGGGCTTGCTGGTCGCGGCCGTCGCCTGCTGGTGGCCCATCCCGCTGCTGGTGGAGCTCACCTACTTCTGGGGTCTGGCCGGCACGTTGCAGGCGGTCCTCACCCCCGACCTCAGTGTCACCTTTCCCCACCTCGAGTTCTTCGAGTACCTGACCGGGCACCTGGGGATCGTGCTCGCCGCCCTCTTCCTGGTGATCGGCATGCGCTTGGCGCCGAGGCCCGGCGCCGTGCCCCGGGTGTTCGCCATCACCGCCGCCTACACGGCATTCGTGGGGCTGGTCGACGCGGCGATCGGCGCCGACTACATGTTCCTGCGCAGCCCGCCCAGCGAATGGACGCTGCTGCGGGTCCTCGGCCCCTGGCCCTGGTACATCTTCAGCGCCGCCGGGGTCGCCCTCGTGCTGCTCCTCGTGCTCGATGCTCCGTTCTGGCCGGGCCGGCGCCGGGTGCTGGCCGAGCACCACCGGCCGTGGGCGCACGGACCGGCGTGAACTCGGTCTGGTTCGACCAGCTGAACACCGAGGAGCGGGCGGCGCTGCAGCGCGGCGCCGGCGCGCTCACCGTGACCACGCCCCGACGTGCTGGTGGTGGGCGGCGGGATCCTCGGGGTGGCCACGGCGGCGGCCTGCCACGACGCCGGCCTCGGGGTCGTCGCCCTCATCGAGGCGGACCGCCTCGGCGCCGGCGCCACGAGCGGCGCGGCCGGGTTGCTGATGCCCGACGCCCACCACGGTCGGGATCCCGACGAGCTGGTCGCGCTGGGCCGCTCGAGCCTCGATTCCTGGAGGCGGTGGAACGCCGACCGGCCGGGCGGCGTCGGCCTGCTCCCGGTGGACTGGCTGGGCCTGGCGCCGCTCGACGATCGCTTTGCGGCTGATCCCTCGCCCGCCGTGCAGTGGCTGGACGCCGACGAGGTGGCCCGGCTCGTTCCCGGCGTGGCCCCGGGGCTCTCCGGGGCGCGCCTGGCCGATCAGGCCCGTCTCAACCCGGTGCGGGCCCTGGCCCGGGTTGCCGGCGGGCTTCCCGAGGTGGCTACCGGAGTCGCCGCCACCGCGGTGCGCACCACCGGCGGCCGGGTCACGGCGGTGGAGACCACGGCGGGGACGATCACCCCCGGGGCGGTCGTCTTCGCCACCGGAACCCCGCCGGCGCTGGACGGGCTGCACCTCGACATCCCCGCCGACACGGTGAAGGGGCATCTCCTGGTGACCGAGCCGGCGCCCTTCCGCCTGCCGGGAATCGTGCCGCCCTTCGCCACCCAGCTGGAGGACGGGAGCCTTCTCTCCGGGGGAACCCTCGATTCCGGGGACCGGACGCCCGAGGTCCGCGCCGACGTGATCGACACCATCCGGGCCCAACTGGTGGCCGCCCTGCCCGCTGCCCGCCGACCTGGAGGTGACGCACCGCTGGTGCTGCTTCCGCCCCCACCACCCCGACGGGCTCCCGGTCATCGACCGCGTGCCCGGGGTGGACAACGCCTGGCTGACCAGCGGGCACTACCGCGTCGGGATCCTCCTGGCGCCGGCGACGGGACAGCTGCTCGCCCGGTGGATCGCCGGCGGTGACCGCCCGCCCGGCGCCGAGCCCTGGACGCTCGAGCGGTTCGCCCGGTCCTGACGTCAGTCTTAGCGGGCGATGACGGGGAGATGCTGGAGGCCGCGCAGGTTGATGCGCCCGTTGCGATCGGGCTCGCCGGCCAGTTCGAGACGAGGGAAACGGCGGACCAGGGTGCCGATGGCGATCTGGGCTTCGAGGCGGGCCAGGGCGGCGCCGAGGCAGTGGTGGTGGCCGCCGCCGAAGGACAGATGCTGGCCGGCGTGGGGACGGCCGAGATCGAGCTCGTCGGCATCGTCTCCCCACTGGGCGGGGTCCCGGTTGGCGGCGCCCAGGCCCAGGACCACGAAGGCTCCCGGTTCGATCACCTTGCCGCCGAGGTCCATCGGCTCGCGGGTGATGCGGCGGGACATCTGCACCGGGCTGTCGAAGCGCAGCAGCTCCTCGACCGCGTTGGTGATGAGCTCCGGGTCGGCCCGCAGGCGCTCGAGCTGGTCGGGGTGACGCAACAGGGCGAGGGTGCCGTTGCCGATCAGGTTGACCGTCGTCTCGTGCCCGGCGATGTACAGCAACGCCACCTGGCTGACCAGTTCCTCCTCCGACAGGGCTTGACCGTCGTCCTCGACCGCGATCAGACCGGACAGCAGGTCGTCGGCCGGGTGGTCCCGCTTCCAGACGATGATCTCGCGGACCAGGGTGTCCATGTGGCGGGAGGCGTCGGCGATGGCGACGAGCAGGTCGGGGTCGGGCACCGGCTCCAGGCTGCGGACCAGCAGCCCGGACCACTCCCGCAGCTGGGCGGTGTCGGTCTCGGGGGTGCCGAGCAGCTCGCTGATCACCTGGAACGGCAGGGGAAAGGCCAGGCCCTCGATCACGTCCCACTCAGGACTCGTCGCCTCCCCCAAGCGCCTGGTCCACCAGGGCGGCGATGCGGGGACGGAGACGCTCCACCATCCGGGGGGTGAAGGCCTTGGACACCAGCCGGCGCAGCCGGGTGTGGTCGGGCGGGTCCCGGTTGAGCATGGCGTCGCTGCCATTGTCCGCCTGGTCCCCCAGCACCTCCTCGGCCAGGTCGAAGAGGGGCGTGGCGTGGGCGTTGCGGTCCTCCACGCTCAAGCCCGGATCGCGCAGCATGCGGAACACGTCGGCGTAGGCGAACAGCATCCACACCTCCATGGGGCTGCGATGGACGGGATCGGCCTCCCGCAGCTCCTGGTAGTGCGGATACGGATCGTCGGTGAATCCGGGCTGGAACGGATTGTAGGAAACCGCGGCCTGGCTCATCTTCACTCCTTCAGCGACGTGCGCCTCGGCCCCGATTATGGCGCTTGGCGTCAGCAGCCGCCGCCGGAGCCGGCGTAGCCGGTACCGGCCGACGGGGAGTCCACCACTCCTTCCGAGGACGGCGGCGATTCCGAGCCGAGGTGGATGACGTACCACTCGCCGCGCCACGAGTCCAGGGCGGCGATCCCGAACGAGTGCGTCGTCCCGCCGACCTGGTAGACGACCCGGGCGCCGGGGGTGAACCAGTAGCCGATGCGGTTGTCGCACCCGCCGGGGCTGACCCAGCGGGCCGGGCCCACGTTGACCGTGACCAACTGGGCGGTGGACGCCTGGTCCCCGAGAAGCTGATGGGCGGCACCGATGTCGAGGGCGTAGTGGGCGAACAACCGGTTGGTCCAGTCGGCGGTGTTGTCCGACAGCGCCTTCAGTTGGGCGTAGGCCGACTCGGGGAAGAAGGCCCCCGCCGCGTTCGTCGGCTGGTCGGTGACGATGGCCTGCCACAGCAGGGCCATGCGCTGCTGGAACGCGGGCGTCCTCGGCGGGCTGGGTGGGGGTCTGGGGCAGCAGTCCGGGATCGACCGTCGTGGTAGTGGGGACGGTCGTCGGCGCGGTGGTGGGCGCCGGGGTGGTGACCACCGGGTGGGTTGTCGGCGCACTGGTGGGCAGCGGCGCGACCGTGGGCGCTGGACCCGCACGCCGCCGCCAACGACATCACCCCCACCACGACGGCGAGCTTCCGGGCGCCCGGTCGGATCGGCGACACGGGCGCGAAGGCTACTTTCCTCGCTGTCAGCCGAGGCTGATCCGAACCGCGCTGCGCAGCGTCTGCGGCCCTTCGCCGCCGACCAGCCAGCCCGTGTTGTTGACCACGGCCGCGCCGGCGTTGGTCACCGGTTCAGGGAGGTGGCCGGCGAGGCTCGCCTGAGCAGAGGCGGGATCGACGGCCACGATGTCCGAGCTGGGCCGGCCGTCCTTTTCCCCACCCAGTACCAACAGCCGACCGCCGAGGACGATGGCCGTCGCTCCTGATACGGGTGCCGGCAGCTGGCCCACGACCGCGGCGGCGCCGGTGGCGAGGTTGATCCGCTGGATGGTGGCGGTGTCCGGCCCGTCACCCTGGGCACTGGGGTGACCGCCGAGCACCCACAGGGATCCCCCGACCACCGCCACCGCCGCGTAGCGGACGGGGTCGGGGAGCTGGGCCAGGGTGCGGAAGGTTCTTCCGTCGGTGGTGGCCAGCACGGCCGGATCCAGTCGCTGGCCGTCGAAGCCGCCGACGATGAAGGCCGTCCCCCCGGCCTGGGCGACCGAAACGTCGGCGCGCGGCTGGGGGAGAGCAGCGACGACCGAGGAGGACGTGGGAGACGTCGGAGCGGTTCCGCTCGTCGTGCAGCGCCCGGGCGGCGCGGGCATGCCCTGCACGGACCGGGACTCCTGGGCCGCACCACCGCCGATGACCAGGTCCTGCTGGTCGAGGGTCGCCCCGCCGGCGTCGTGGGTGGGCTGGGCCAGGGCGCCGATCTGGTGGGCCTGTCCGGTGGCCGGCGCCACGCAGAGGACGGTGCTCACCGACGTGTCGTTGGCGTCCAGGCCGCCCAGCACGATGAGGTTGCCGCCGTCGGACAGCACCACCTCGCGGGAAACGGCGGCCGGCAGCTGCCACGGCGCCAGTGCCGTCTGCACGGGCGCGGCCGCGGGGGGAGCGCTGGTGCTCGGCGGCGGGTTGGTATTGGGGTCGGTTTGGCCGGGGGCGCCGGCGGGGGTGGAGTTGGTGGCGTGGCTGGACCCGGTGGGTTGGCTGGACCCGCTCGGGTGGCTGGACCCGCTCGGGTGGCTGGACCCGCCGCAGCCGGACCACAGGGCCAGGGTGACGACCAGCCCCAGGGCGGTCGAGGCCAGGGTGACGCGACGGGCGGGCGAGGCCAAAGATCCTCCGGAGGGCCGCGGGTTCGTTGGGCGGCGGCGGGCCTGGCTACGGTAGACCATGCCCAGGACCTTCTCGGCCGTGCTCGTGGCGGCGTGCTCGCTCGGCCTCCTGCTGGCCGCTTGTGACTCGTCGCAGCCGGCCCGACCTGCGGCCCAGCCGGCGCCGGCCCGTACCCCGGCGTCGACCAATCCCGCGACCACGACCACCGCGGAGCCCACCACCAACCTGCAGCCGGGCTCGGATCCCTCGGTCCTGCCCGGGCCCGTGCTCATCGCCGACCACCTCAACAACCGCCTCCTGATCGTCGATCCCCACGGCCAGACCACCTGGAGTTTCCCCCGGCCCGGCGATCTCGCTCCGGGACAGACGTTCCTCGTTCCCGACGATGCGTTCTTCACCCCCGACGGCAAGAACATCATCGCCACCCAGGAGGACGACGCCGTCATCAGCCTGATCAGCGTCGCCAGCCACCGCATCCTGTGGCGCTACGGGACCCCGGGGGTGCCCGGGTCCGGGCCCAACCAGGTGAGCAATCCCGACGACGCCATGATGATGCCGGACGGCAACATCATCACCGCCGACATCAAGAACTGCCGCATCCTGATCCTCCGCCCGGGATCCCCGGACCCGCTGCACATCTACGGCGAGACGACGACGGACTGCCGCCACGGCCCACCCGACCACTGGGGCAGCCCCAACGGCGCTTTCCCCATGCTCAACGGCGACTACCTGGTGACCGAGATCAACGACAACTGGGTCGACGGCCTCACCTTGGGCGGCCAGGTGACGTTTTCCACCCATCCCCCCGGAGTCAGCTACCCGTCGGACACCATCGAGGTGAGCAACGGCGTGCTGCTCACCGCCGACTACTCGACGCCGGGACAGGTCGAGGAGTTCACCCCCACCGGGCAGCTTCTGTGGCGCTACCCGGGCCCGGGCCAGCCGCCCATGAACAAGCCGTCGCTGGCCCTGCCCATGGCCAACGGCGACGTGCTGGCCAACGACGACTACAACCACCGGGTGATCGTGATCGATCCCCACACCAACCAGATCGTGTGGCAGTACGGCCACACCGGCGTGTCCGGTTCCACGCCCGGCTACCTCAACGATCCCGACGGTGTCGACCTGTCCCCGCCCCAGAGCCTCACCATCGCTCGTTCGACCATGGGCAACTTCCCCGTCCCTCCCGGGGCGGGCCCGGTGCCGGGCCAGACGAGGTCGTCGGCGCCCTGATCGACGCCGGCGTCGGTGCGGAGGCGCGGCGGCGGCGGCGCGGTCCAGGTCGGCTCCTCAGCGGACGGTGGCGGCGCCGTCGACGGCGATGACCTGGCCGCTGAGATAGGAGGTTTCGTCGCTCAGCAGGGCGGCGATGGTGGCGCCCAGGTCCGACGCGGTGCCCACGCGGCCCAGCGGGATCCCGCGGGCCGTCCGGGCGGCCACGTCGGGGTCGGCGAAGGTCGAGCCCATGCCCTCGCCGGCGGTGGCGCCCGGGCACACGCAGTTGGCGCGGACGCCCCGGGGCCCGTACTGGAAGGCCACCAACCGGGTGAGGGCGATCACCCCGCCCTTGCTGGCCGTGTAGCTCGGTCCCATGCCATGACCGCGCAGGCCGGCCGTCGACGCCACGGTGACGACGGCCCCGCCGGCGCCGAGGTGGGGGAGCACGGCCCGCAGGACCAGGAGCGTTCCTCGGAGGTTCACGGCGAGGACCGAGTGGAACACGTCGAGGTCGACGTTCTCCACGTCGACGAGGTCGCCGGGGTCGAAGATGCCGGCGCTGGTGACGGCGCCGTGCAGGCTCCCCCACGCGGCGATGGTGGCGTCGACGGCTTCGGCCACCTGGCGTTCGTCGGCGACATCGGCGGTGAAGGCGAGGGTCTGGTCCGACTCCCCGAGCCCTGACGTCTTCGCCGCCAGCCGCTCACCGTCCCGGTCGACCCGAGCCACCCGGGCGCCGGCCGCGACCAGGCGCTCGGTGGTCGCGGCCCCGATCCCGCTCGCCGCGCCGGTGACCAGGAAATGCCTCCCCCTCAATCCTTCCGTCACCCGTTCAGCTTCTCATGTCTGCCGGCGGGGGGTCGCCGGCGCCGGAGCGGGTCGCCGGCGTGGGGGCGGGTGCCGCGTCAGGCAACGTTTGCCCTGTCCTCCAACGGCACCTCGGGGGCACCCTGAGTTCCGTTCCTCCGGGTTACCGGGACGGTGGACCAGTGAAGGTAAAACGGGTCGGTGATCCCACGAAGTCGTCGGAGTCCAAGGCGAACACCCACTCCGGGGTCACGGCGTACACGCTATTGACCACCGGATCCACCATCTCGAACGTGTAATCCGTCTCGTACTTGGCGTTCACGGCAGCGATCATGGCCTCCAGGTCGCGGCGGTTGGTCACACGCTGGGCCTGGCCGCTCACCACCACGGGCTCCAGCGGCTCTTCGGTGGAGATCGTGCAGCGGGCCTCCTGCGCCAAGTTGTGCGCCTTGCGCGAGCCAATCGAGCTGCTGAACCAGAGTTTGGCCCCGTACCAGACGGCCCAGACTGGCATGAGATGCGGAGCCCCCGAGGGGGTGACCGTCGCCAACCAGTAGTCATGCGAGCGGATGAGCCGCTCCTCCACCCAGGACCAGGGCAGGAGGCCGGTGCCTTCTTCGGCGGGCAGCACCCCGTATCCCGGCATGTGCGGCCGGCTGGCCGACGGCTCCATGCGCTGAAGTTAATCAGGCGGACGCGGCGAGCGAAGATGCGCTCCTCCCGTGGCACAGGAGAACCAGAATGTGCGCCCAGGTGATCGAGGTCGTCGGGCGATGAGATTGGCTGCCCGCAACCGTCCAACTGATCGTGAGTGTCCGCGAGGGACGCCGGGGCTGCAGCAGGAGGAGTGCACCATGAACTCGATGGCACGCCGGATGTTCGAGCTGGTCGAGCCGATCGGTGTCATCCCCTACTCAGCCGACGAACCCAACGAAGCGATGTTCGCCCTCGGGTTCACCAACTACTGGGACACCTACTTCGCCGGACGGGCGGCGCCCCTGGGCCTCGCCACAGCGGAGGTGGTGGACGCGCTCTTCTACAACTTCGCTCCCGGTGAGGTGGCCCGACACATTCCCAAGGTGTGGCGCACCACCACACCCGAAGCGGCGATCGCCGCTCGCCAGGCGGGCTGCGTGAAGGCGTTGCGGCGGATCCTCGGCGATCACGTCGACTCTCCCGGCTTCGCCCGCGCCGCTGAACTGTTGACCAAGGCCGCGACCAGCGCACCGTTCGAGGGCCGGCCGATGTACGCCGCTCTGCGCGCCATCCCGATCCCCCGTGACGTGGTGGCCCGCCTCTTCCATGCCGCTTCCTTGCTGCGCGAGCACCGTGGCGACGGACACATCGCAGCCCTGATGATCGAGGGTGTCGGCGGCCTCGAGGCTCACGTCCTGTTCGCCCTCGACATGGGCATGCCCGCGGAGAAGTTCGGACGCATCCACCACCTCCCGGCGGCGCAGCTCGCCGCCGTAATCGACGGAATGCGCGATCGCGGCCTGATCGGCGATGACGGTTGGCTCAGCGAACAGGGTCGCGCCGTCAAACAGCGGGTCGAGGCGCTCACCGACGACCTCGCGGCGAAGCCCTACGAAAGCCTCGAGCCGGGCGAGCTCGACGAGCTCATGGCCACGCTCGAGCCGCTCGCCGCCCTGCTCCTCGCCGCCCAGGACTGGTAGACGCAGCCGCGACAGTTCTGTTGGCGACACAGTTGACTAGAGGGCTCTCGTGTCAGAGGGCTCTCGTCCACGAGATGGTCGTCCGTGGGGCGACCGTCCCGGAACGCCGGCTCTGGGGTCACGCACGTGGCGGGCCTGGGGTCGACCGTCGAGATCACCCGGTCCGGTGCCACCCTCTCGGCGATACGGCCAGGTGGCCGGCCGGCCTTCCGCGGGTGGAAAATCCACACGCGGAACCTTCCGCGGGCAAGAACAACACCCAGAGTCGTTGTTTTGACCCTCGGAACGTTCCGCGGGTGGTTTTTCTACACGCGGAAGGGCACGTGCCGAACCGCCTCCCGCATCCGGTGGATCGCCCAGGCTCAGCTTCACCCGTCCCCGAGCCGTCGATGGTTGCGGTCAGTTCAGGGCGACGGCGGCGTGGCTGGCAACGGGAACCCGGCGGCATGGGCCCAGGTGGGGTTGATGAGGTAGTCGCCGGCCGAGTTGATGTCGAGGATGACGACGGGACTGTTGGCCCGGTTCCCAGTCTTGGGGTCGATGGTGATGGTCCCGGTGATGCCCGGGTAGTTCGTCGTTTGATCCAGCCGGGACCGCACCGCGCCCTCGTGCCAGCCGCCGGCGTCCTGCACGGCGCGAGCGAGCATCTTGACTGAGTCGTAGGTGAAGGTTCCCCATATGCCGGGGGTGGCGTGATAAGCGCTCTGGTAGTCCGTCACATACTGGGCTGCCCCGGTGAACTGCTGAGCGGATGGAACACCACTGTTGAGGCACCGCTGCGCGACCGGCGACGTCGCCGCGCTCACGAAGTCGGGACCTTGCGCGGCCAGGTCGACGAAGCAGCCGCCGGTGACCTTGGCCTGAGACGCCTGGCGTGCGACCTGTCCCGCCTCAGGGCCGTAGGCGGCGATGTACAGGAGGTCGGGGTGGGCGGCCGCGGCCGCCGAGACGGCGGCCGAGAAGTCGTGCTGGCCTTCGCTGATGGGTTGGAAGGTCACCACCGGATGACCCGTGGCGGCGAGGAGATTTCGCAACTGGGTGGCGATTCCCGCCGTGTAGGTCGACGTGTCGTAGATCATCGCCACTCGGGTGGCTTGAAGCACTTGGGTGATCTCCTCGGCCTCGACCGGTGCCACCTGGACATCCATCGGCTGGGTGGTGACGCCGTAGCCCTGGGTGGGGCTGGCGCTGGTGAGACGGACGATGGCCACGCCGGAGGACCGGTAGACCGGAAGGGCCTTCACGCCCACCGAGGAGTTGAACGGACCCACGACACCGAACGCGTGCTGAGATACCACCTGTTTGGCGGTGGCGGCGCCTTTGGCCGGCGACGCCTGGTCATCGGCCCGGATCAGCCGCACCTTTACGCCGTCGACACCTCCGGCCTCGTTGAGCTGGTCGGCGGCCAGCTGGGCCCCCCGGAACATGTCGACGCCGGTGGAGGACTGCGAACCGCTCATGGGGCCCTCTACTGCGATCACCCCGGGAGTGGGCGATGCCGTCACCGAACTCGACGACGAACAGCCCGGAGCGATGATGGCTGCCGTCGCCAGCACTCCGACCGATAGGGCGACCGGATACCAAGCCAGCCTCCGACGCAAATGGCTCCGCCGACCCATGGGGGGCATGGTGCCAGCCTCGGTCGTCGGCTGTCGAGGTTGGCCGAGCATGACGGCCGGCGGGCCCGGCCCGCGGCTGGTCCAGCGGTGGCCGTCGGGTGAGGCATGGCGAGTACTCGTGCGCCTGCCACGGAGAGTGACTAGCCCGAAGGGCGGCGCGAATGGCCCGGTTGGGCCATAGCCCTCGGTCCGGCGAAAAGGCACACTCTGTCGGGCACGAGAGAGAGGGCGGGGTATGGGTCGTACCAACAAGGTGAGGTCGGCGAGCACGCTCGGGGCGGTCAATCGAAGGGATCGTCGACGATGAACGTCAAGAGCCTCACCATTGTGCTCGCCGGCCCCGCCCTCGCCGGACTGGTGTTCGCCGGCTGCGGCGGGTCCTCGCATCAGGCGACGTCCACAACGGCGGCCCCGTCAACCACCCAAGCCTCCACCACGACCACCCACGGCTCGAACGGTTCGTCCGGCAACTCCGGCGGTTCGTCCGGCTCCAGCGGCTCGTCCGGGTCGACCGGTTCCTCGGGGAACTCGGGCGGCGGCGACACGTCCGCCTACCTGACCGCGATGAAGACGCAGCCCCATTTTGTCGGCTTGAGCGACTCGGCCTTGACCAGGCTGGGTCGGGGTGTTTGTTCGGACTTCAAGGGTGGGTCGAGCTTCAACGCAGTGGCGTCCGACGCCATCGATGCCAAGAACAAGATCAACTCGAACGACACAAAGAATGGGAACCCCGCGGTCCTGACCGACCACGATGCCGGCTTCCTGGTCGGCGCCGCGGTCAAGACCCTCTGCCCCCAGTACTCGAGCAAGCTGCCCACGGGGAACAGCGGCAACACCGGGAACAGCTGAATCGTTGCAACTGCGGGTGTCCGACCGATGACCTCTAGGAGAAGATCCGAAGACTCCTAGGAGAAGCGGTCCTCGGCGACTTGGACGTAGAACGCCCGGGTTGCGTCGGCTTCGATGACGGCGTCGATCTGGTCATGACGCCGCTGTTCCTGCGGGCCGATGCGAACGAGCTGCGCCTCAGCCTCCTCCTCGCTCAGCTCGCTGAAGCCGATGGTGATGATCTCCTGCTCGTCGTCGACGCGCTGTGCGCTGACTACACGCGTCGGGAACCCGAAGCGCTGTTCGGGTAGCCATGCCTGACGGAAGTCCTCGTACGTGTTGCCTTCTCGCAGCCGGCGCACCAGCACGGATAGCACGATCATCTTCCCCTCCGTGTCCTGATCGGAAGCTGGAAGTGTGCCACTCGGCCGCCAAGTCAGCCCTCCCGGCGGTACTCGCCGTACTGGCCGCCGATATGTGAGGGTTTCATGAAGCTTTGCGCCACTGGCACGGTGCCGGGTTTACCCTCGTTCACAGTGGGCGTCGATGCCAATGCTTTGCAACGTGAGCGGACCCCAGTCAGCTTGACCGGTCTCGCCCTGGGTGCGGTCACCGTGGCCCTCATGGTCGCGGCGCTCGCCGTAAGGAGCAGCTTCGTCGTGGGCCTGATTGTTCTGGCCGCGGTGTTCGTTCCTCTGGAACGGATCTTTGCCCTGCGCCCCCAGCGCGTCCTGCGTCGCCGGTGGCGCAGCGACCTTGTCCACCTCGTGGTCAACAACCTGCTCACCTTGGTCCTCCTCGGGATCGCGGTGGTCTCCGTCGGTTCTGGTCTCCACGCCGCCGTACCGGAGGCGCTGCGCCGCGGGATCGCCCGCCAACCGCAGGGCGTTCAGGTGGCGGCCGCCCTCCTCATCGCCGAACTGGGCCAATACTGGGGCCACCGGGCCTCCCACCGTTTCCCTTGGCTGTGGCGGTTCCACAAGGTCCACCACTCGATCGCCGAAATGGACTGGCTGGCCGCCGGCCGCCTGCACCCCGTCGATCAAGCCTTCACCCGATCGTGCGCACTGCTGCCACTCTTCGCCCTCGGCTTCTCGAAGGGCACCTTTGGTGGTGTGCTCGTGTTCTTCTCCCTCCAGGCCCTCTTCATCCACGCCAACGTGCGCCTTCGCTTCGGACCGCTGCGCTGGCTTATCGGCACGCCCGAGTTCCACCATTGGCACCACTCGTCCGATCCGGCCGCCTACAACACCAACTTCTCCGCCGAGTTTCCCTGGCTTGATCTGGTGTTCGGGACCCTCCACCTACCCGCCCGAGCCATGCCGGCCGGCTACGGGGTTGACGAGCCGATTCCCGACGGCTACCTGCGGCAGTTGGCGTGGCCGTTCTCCAAGGCGGGATCGGTCTGAGGTCGTACGCGATCAGCCGAGGCTGATCGGCGGCGTTGTCGTCCTGCTCGCTCCGCCGGAGTCACGACATGGCAGGTTCCCGCCGCCGCATTGCGTCCAGTACAGGCCTTTGAGGGACGTCTGGGCGACGCTGATGTCACGAGTCTGGCCGGTGGAGGTCTTCACCGCGAACGTTCCGCTCGATAGCTGGACACTGCAAACGCCCGCGATGTTGCGGGTGTAGAGGTTGTCGTTTCGCCGGTAGGGCGGTGAGCCGGTGTCGAACGCCAAGGACTTCTCCTCCTTCGTGCAGTGGCCGCTTCCGCTCTTGTAGGTGATCGTCACGTGCGTTCCCGCCGGGACGCTCCAGGTTTGGTCAATGCCGACCTTGTCCTCGGTTGGTACCGCCGGCGCGGCGTTGCTCTCGGCGGAGACGGTCGTCGTGGATGAGCCGCCAGACCAGATGGCGGCACCGATGCCGATACCGGCGCCGAGCATGACCAGCGAGAGGGCGACGGCACCGCCGATGATCCACCCGGGCCGAGAGGACCGGCGTCGCGCCTTCGGCGCTTCGCCGGTGGGCCCGTCAGTCGCGCTCACGGGTTCTCCTCTTGGTCATTGTCGAGTCCCCAATGGGTACGAGCGATCAGGTCCACCGCAGCGAAACGGAACCTCCAGCCGACGCCATTCCGGTAGCCAGGCAGCTCAGGTTCTTTCCCGGCTGAGGCCCGTCGCAGTTGACGCGATACGTCGGTGTATTGGACGGCCTGTACAGGTTTATACGGCGGATTTCCGTCCCGGAAGTGTTTTTGGCGGTCACCGTCATCCAGGAGTTGTAGCCGACGGTGTCGCAGTGCAGTGACCGCACGACGGTAAAGACGACGTCGGTCCGGGTGGAGCTCCCGGGGTTTGGATCGAAGGCCTGGTTTCTGGCCTGATCGATGCATTGGGACGGACCGTTGACGTCGATGGATACATGGGTTCCCTGCGGAATGCTGTTCCACGTGGACGTGAGGCTGATGTCGACCGAATTCGGTTGAGGGCTTGCCGGGGCTGCGTTGCTCGCCGCGGGAACGGTGGGCGTGGACGAGCTTCCAGACCAAATGGCGGCGCCTATGCCGATCCCAGCGCCGATCATGAGCAGGCTGAGCGCGATGGCCCCCCCGACGAGCCTCCCATCCAGGCGGGAAGACTTCGGCGGCGGCGCAGATGTTCTCTCGCTCGGCACGTCACCCGTGCTCATGGAAGTGCTCCTTCCCGCTCCGCCTAACGGAAGTGTACATGGGAGACGAGTTCGCGACGGTGATCATTGCCGATCAACTAGTTCGGGCCACGGCGGCCCATCCGAACGGGTTCGTCTTCACCTCCACCTCTCGGAAACCGGCCGCCTCCAGTCGCTGAGGCAGGCCGCCGGGATCGACCGGGTTGTAGGTATCGCCCTCATGGTGCGCCTCGAGCTCAGAACTTGGCAGGCTGTCGCTGGCGACAAACGCCGCTCCCGGTTGCAGGACCCGTGCCACCTCGGCGAAGAGGCGGTCTTGGAGCGCTGTCGTCGGGACATGGTGAAGCATGGTGAGCGAAGCGGCGCCGCTGAAGCGGCCATCAGGGAACCCAAGAGCCGTCGCGTCTCCTCGTACGATGACCACGGCACGGTTGCCCGTGAACCGCCGGGCCAGCATCCTCGCCAGGTCGGCGTCGATCTCCACTGCCGTCAGCTTCGCGACCGATTCCCCCAGTACGTCGGTGGTGGCGCCGTACCCCGGCCCCACCTCGAGCAAGTCGTCGCCGAGATCGATCTCGCCGAGTGCCCAGGGGAGGATGGTGTCCCGGATCCGCGCCCGCCACTCGTCGCTACCGCACTGCTTGTGTCTCTCGTTCATCCGCTCACTATGGCCCAACTACGGCCGCGTCGCCGCTACGTGAGATCCTGCTCTGTGCGTAGGCGCATTGGCTCGCTCTGCCGTCCGCAACAGGCCCCTCTCAAGCGGACTCTCGGGATCGTGGGCCGGGTCAGCGAGGCAAACGGGCGTAGGTCTGGACGAGGACGCCGCCGTCGCCGACGGCCCTGCTCTCGACCAGGCTGAATTTCAATCATCCACGGTCGAGGCTCGAGGCCGCTGGACGGCACCGTCGCCGGACTCAAGGGATGAGGATCTCCGATCCCGCCCGACCTACGTCGGAAACGGTCTCAGGTCGCCTTTGCCGCTGCCGTCAAGCTGACGATCGGGGGCGAGTCGAGGTAAACGTCCCAGAATCCGGGGGGAAAGGCAGCGAGGCCCTCTGGTGACACCTGAGGCATTACCCAGTCGAAAGAGGTGAACCCGGCCCTGGCGAACTCGTGCCGATAGGCCTCGTTCGGGAGAAAGTAATTGTCGATCTCGAACACGGTGTCGTCGGGGTTGAAGAAGCGGTAGGTGATCGTGTCGCCTTCGCGCTGGTCAGCCCGTCCGATCTTTATGAACCCATAAGGGCGGTAGCGATCGAAGTGGGCGGGCGGGTTGTCGGGGTAGTCATTGCACCCCACGACCATGCCGCCCGGTTTGACGAGACGGGCCACGCCCTCGACGAGCGTACGCAACTCGGCCTGGCTACGGGCGTAGTTGAAGAGATATGAGCACAGGGCGATGTCGAAGCGTTCGTCCAGTTCCAGCGTGGCGACGTCGGCGACCACGTAGCGGACGCCGAGGGGCTCGGCCGCCTCTGCCTGTTCGCCGAGGGCGATCATCTCGGGCGAGATGTCCACCCCCACGACCCGGGCGGCGCCCGCCCGCTTCAGCTGGCGGGAGTAGATGCCCTCGCCGCAGGCCAAGTCGATGACGGAGCGCCCGGCCAGGTCAGGAAGGAGGCTGAACATGGAGTGCTCCTCCACGTAGTGCCGGAACGGAAGCCGTTTGGAGTCCTGGTAGTGATGGCCGATGCGGTCGTATTCGTCGGCCACGTGAGAGAAGTCGGTCACCGGGGTCTACTCGGAGGAGCCGATTCGTTGGGCGGGCGGCCGGGCAGGTCCTTCCAACCAACCGGTTGCCCGTTGTGGTTCACCTCGTGGACGTTACTCCAAGGAACCGTTGTGCCCGCCGGGGGGCTCCCGACCGGCCAGTCCGTCAACGTGGGCCTCTACCTGGGCTATGCGTCCATCGACGGCTTCGTCACTGGCCTCAGGGCCGCCGGCGCCGACCCAGCCAGGCGTCGTTCATCAACGCCATGCTAGGGATCATGCCCTACGACACGGCCGGGTTGTACGGAAGCCACTCGGCGGGCTTCACCATGGTCCAGCGGGGCGCACCATCCTGCCCGGCAAGACCGTGTCCTCCTCCTGAGGAGGTCACACTAGTCCGGGCCGAAATCGCCGCCCGCTACGGTGGGAACGATGGAGTTTCAGGACGCGGTGCTGCGTCGGCGAATGGTGCGGGACTTCTCCGACGAACCCGTCGCCCGCCCGCTTGTCGAACAGCTCGTCGCCAATGCAACTCGCGGCCCGTCGGCCGGATTCAGCCAGGGCTTCGCTTTCGTCGTGCTGACCGACCCCGGTCAACGCCGCCTGTTCTGGGAGACGACCAGCGGGCCGGAATGGCGAGGCGAGTCCGAGTCCGAGCCGCTGACCCGAGCTCCGGTCGTGATCGTGCCCTTGGCCCACAAGCAGGCCTATCTCGACCGCTACGCCCTTCCGGACAAGGCCCACACCCCGCTGTACCGGGCGGAGCACTGGCCGGCGCCCTACTGGGACATCGACACCGGCTTCGGCGTCATGCTCATCCTGCTCACGGCCGTCGACCTCGGCTTGGGTGCATTGTTCTTCGGGATATTCCAGGGCGAGAGGGCGCTGATGGACGCCTTGGGGGTGCCCGATGGGTATCGGCCCATCGGCGCCATCGCGGTCGGCCATCCGACACCCGGCGAGCGCTCCAGGCCCACGCTGCCGACAGGCCGCCGCCACGTTGACGAAGTCGTGCGGTGGGAGCGCTGGTGAACGGGATCTGACGTCGCGAAATCGAGTCAAGGACCATGGATAGAGTCGGTGGGCGTGGTCTCGCGCACGAACATCGGCCCAGGGCGTGGCCGCGAGTAGCGACCCAACGGGCGATGGGACGCGCCGGACGTATCTGGCGAACGAACGTACCTACCTGGCCTGGTGGCGGAGCGGATTGGGGGCGCTCGCCGCCGGGGTAGGGGTGGGCAGGGTCGTTCCCAGCCTGACGCATGAGACTCGGTGGCCCTATGCGGTCCTCGGTGCCGGTTACGCGCTCATCGGGATCGTTGCGATCATCTACGGCTTTTTGCGTCAGCGCGCCGTACGAAATGCGGTCCGGCACGGCCGCTTTGAGTACCCCGACGACACCGTGCTCGTGTCATTGACGGTGGCCGGCGTGATCCTCGGGGTGCTGTTGTTCGTACTCGTCGTCGTTCAGATCTGATCAGGCCGTACCCGTCGGTCGTGCGGCGGGCTGGACGCCGGTCTCAGGAGCGCCCCGCAGCGGCCAAGGCATCAGTCAGGCGCTGCTCGGTTTCGTTGTTGAGCGAACTCTGGATGACCCGCCCCGGGATCTTGATCTCCGGCAGCACCTTGTCGACCGAGACCTTGCGGACGAGCAAGATCACTGCGGCCGCGCCAGGCTCGAGCGCCGCGCCGAGTTCTTCCATGAATTTGTTATCGACGCCGTAGTCGCGCAACGCACCCCCGGCCGCGCCAGCGGCGGCCCCGATCGCCATCCCCACCAGCGGTGCGAGGAAAAGCAGGCCGATAACGCCGCCCCATAGTGCGCCGCCGGCTGCGCCAATTCCAACCGTCGACGGCTGGTGCAGCTTCACCTTGCCGTCCGCTTGACGCTCCACAACCACCAGATCCTCGAGCTCGATGACGTGCGACTTCTGCAGCTCTACGACATTCGAGGCGACCTCTTGAGCGGTGCCCACGCTGTCGTACCCTATGGCGACGAGGTCACTCATTTAATTCCACCCATTTGTCCAGCTCCTCCGTTTTGGCGCACCATGGCGGGCACCGAGCCCGGTGTTGCGGTGAGCCCGTACCGTATCCACGGAGCGGGAAGCTGTCCACCGCCGCCACGCCTTTCTCGTTGGTCTAGCCTGACCGAACTCGCCGCAGGTGAAGCATCGTCGGCGGTCGGGCAAGGACTGACGTGATGGCGACTGACGATACAGGGAGGACCGGCGTCGAGTTCTGGAACGCCGGTGGATGCAGGCCCGGTGAAGCGGGATCGATAGCCGAGCGCATCGAGAGCGAGGGTTTCGACGGCCTCACCTTCGGCGACACCGAGTGCATCAACGTCGACCCCTACGTCGGGCTGACTGCGGCGGCCAAGGTCACCAGCGGGGTCAAGCTGGGTGTCGGGGTCACCAATCCTCTTACCCGCCATCCGGCCGTCACGGCGGGCGCCATTGCCAGCGTGCACGCTGAATCGGGAGGCAGGGCGGTGCTCGGGATCGGGCGGGGCGACTCCGCGGTCGCCAAGGTCGGCCTGCGAGCAGCGACAGTCAAGCAGCTGGAGCAGTACCTCGCTCGAGTCCAGGGATACCTCTCTGGTGAGGCGGTGGACATCGATGGCCACCGAAGCAGCTTGCAGTGGTTGCCTGAACTGGGGCTACCGAAGGTCCCGGTCGACGTAGCAGCAACCGGCCCGGCAGTGATCGCGCTCGGTGCCAGGCTGGCGGAGCGGGTCACCTTCAACGTCGGCGCCGACCGAGCTCGCCTCAGCCGTGCCATAACGCTTGCGAGACAAGCCCGGCACCAGGCCGGGGCGCCGCAGGAAGGCCTCTCACTCGGCGCTTATCTCAACATCGCGCCCCACCCCGACCGCCAGGTTGCCCATGAGCTCGTAAGCGGGGTGGTTGCCACCTACGCCAGGTTCTCGGCGATGCCCGGGCATCCCGTCGACCAACTGGATCCGGCCGATGCCTCGGTGATCGAAGCCCTGGGCGAGAACTACGACATGTCTCGCCACGCCCGCTCCGACGCCGCCCACGTCGCCCTATTGGACGAGGACTTCATCGACCGGTTTGCGGTTGCTGGGCCGCCGGATTACTGCGTGGAAAAGCTCACCGGACTTTTCCATCTCGGTCTCGACCGGATCGCCATGGTCGGTCCCGTGCACCATGACGCACCCGAGCTGGTTGCCGAGTCGAGGCAGCTGCTCATCGACGTTGTGCTTCCCGAGTCACGGATGGCCATCGGCGTCAAGGGATAGTCACCCAATCCCTTTTCCAGGCGCCTTACCTTCGCCTTCCGGCGCCGGAGTTACGTGGTGATCGCTGGGCGCGATCCCACAAAGTAACGCCGGTTGCCAGATCCTCCGGACGGATTCCGCAACTTCAACAACTCCGGATCCTCACATGAGCGGTGTTGGGACAGCTAGGCCTGTCAGACGCGGCGGTGGAAGGTCACGGGCGGGCGTGCCGTGTGAGAGCGGCGCCTTTGACGATTCGGTCTTGTCCAAGTCACAAAGTTGTCGGGCTTCGTCAACGACGAGACCGGTGTTCGCGGTGCCGAGGATCACTGAGCGTTGCGCCGGTGCTCGCCGAGCAAGGTGTCGAGTTGCTGGGCGATGCGGTCCCAGCCCTGCTGGTGGTCGTCGAATGTGTGGGGTGGCAGTTGCTCGTGGTGGATGGTCATCAGTGTCTGTTCGTCGGGGTGGCCTTCGAAGGTGACGGTGACGATGCTGGGCGGATCGGTGCGCTCCCAGGTCGACAAGGTCCAGGTGAAACGGATCCGGTGGGGAGGGTCCAGTTCGAGATACTCGCCCGTGGCCGAGAACATGAGCCCCCGGTCGTCCATGTCGATCTGCACCAGCCCGCCTACGCGTGGGTCGAGCTCGATACGGGTGGCGCGGACGGGACGTGGGCACATCCATTCGGCCATGGCCTCGGGGTCGGTCCACTCGTCGTAGACCGCCTGGGGCGGCGCGGGCAGGACGCGCCGGACCACGGCGGCTCGCCCGGCGTCGGTCACGCTCGGTGCCGCTTGCGTTCGAGGCGGGCGGCCAGGGCGTCGGCGCGCTGCGACCAGAACGACGCCTGTCCGGTGATCCATCGTTCGGCGCGCTCCAGGCCTTCGGGTCGGACCGACACCCAGTGCTCCCGACCGCGCACCTCTCGGTTCACGAGTCCGGCCGCCTCCAGGACACCGACGTGGCGGGACACGCCGGCGAAGGACATGGGCACCGGTTCGGCCAGGTCGCTGATGCGTGCCGACCCGCTGCGCAGGGCCACCAGGAGACGCCGGCGGGTGGGATCGGCCAGCGCCGCGTACGTGCGGTCCAGCACCTGATCTTCAACCATCTTGTTGACCATACCATCCTGCTGTGATAGGAAGCCGGACCGGATATTTCACATACCAGTTGAATGCCAGAGGCCGGCCGCCCGGTCCTCTGATCGCTGGAGCGAGACGTGAGAAGGAGACCCGCTGCGATCCGGAGACCGGCCGATGAGCCACACCAGCCGCTGGCGTATCCCTGGCCGAGTCTCGGCCGCAGAGTGCCCAAGGACAGGAGGACGTGGCATGAGGATCGCGGACAACATGCCCGAGGCAGTCGACCGGGCAGCTTTTCAGGCCGAACCGGACGCCCTGCGGGCCTGGGAGAAAGCGCACACCCGCGAAGGCGACGCCATAGCCGCAGCCCGCCGGCGCCTCCCCATGGTCGAGGTGGACGTCGACCTCACGCTGATCGGACCGGACGGGCCAGACACCCTGCTCGAGGCGTTCGAAGGGCGCCGACACCTCATCGCCTACTACACCAGCGATGCACGCCAAGCCGACGATGTGACCAACCAACGGGAGAAGAGATGACGAGTCACCAGACCGGAACCCCCGAACAGTGGCACGCGGCGCGGCTGGAGCTGCTCGAAGCCGAGAAGGCACACACGCGGCGTGGCGACGAGCTTGCAAAGCGTCGCCAAGAGCTGCCCTGGGTGCGAGTGGACAAGGACTACCAGTTCGACACCGACCAGGGGCCGTCGTCATTGTCGGATCTGTTCCGA
Organism: uncultured Actinomycetota bacterium; assembly: GCA_963757175.1. Lineage (GTDB taxonomy): Bacteria > Actinomycetota > Acidimicrobiia > Acidimicrobiales > Palsa-688 > CAVWQR01. The sequence continues at coordinate 900,240 of CAVWQR010000001.1, forward strand.
GGACGCTCCCAGCTGCTCGTCTACCACTTCATGTTCGGACCCGAGTATCAGGTGGGATGCCCCGCCTGCTCGGCGATCGCTGACGGTTTCAACGGCTTCGTCGTGCACCTCGCCAACCACGACGTCTCCATGTACGCCGTGTCAAGAGCTCCGCTTGCGAAAATCCAGGCCTACAAGCAGCGGATGGGTTGGACCTTCCCCTGGGCCTCCTCCTTCGGCAGCGACTTCAACTATGACTTCCACGTCGCCCACACCGCCCAAGAGCAACAAGCGGGGGTAAGCGAGTACAACTTCGGCCCATGGGATCCACGACCGGCGGAAGGCGACCGGGGCCCCGAGCTGGCATCGCCGGTTGGAACCGACTGGGCGACCTACAGCCGAGAATCGCCAGGGATGAGCTCGTTCGTGCTCGACGGCGGAGAGACCTACCACACCTATTCGGCGTACGCCCGAGGCTTGGACGGCCTGTGGGGCATGTACCAGTGGCTAGACCGTGCTCCACGCGGACGAAACGAGACCGGGCTGTGGTTCCGACGCCACGACGAATACGACAGCCACTGAGAGGCGCACGGTCGGCGCAGCGTCCACCCTGCCTGAAGACGAGCTGGGCGAAGGGCCTGTCGGTGCCCGGAACGGGATCCGGAAACAGTAACGCTCGGGACTAGTCGTCCGTGTGGCCCACGATGTTGAGCACGTTCCCGTCGGGGGCGCGGACGAAGAATCTCCGCACGCCCCACGGCTCGTCGTTGAGCGGGTGGACGATATCGAAGCCATGACGGATGGCTTCGGCGAAGGCGTCGTCGACGCCGCCACCGACGTGGACGGAGATGGTCGAGTCCTCGGCAGCGGTGGCATCCGCGGTCACCAGTTGCACCGAGGCGAGTCCGTCGGGCGTCGTGTATCTGGCCACCCAGCCCAGGTTGAACTCCTCGACGCTCAGCCCGAGGTATTCCTGGTAGAAGCCCTTGGCTGTGGCGAGGTCGGCGACCCGAAGGTTCGCATTGATCCCGGTCACGCGCATGTCAGTTGCTCCTCTCCGCCCCGGTGCCTCAGCGCCTCGCGAACGCTGCCAGGGCCGATGATCGGCGTCGACCTCCGGGTCGCTGCCCGAAGTCGACCCGTCGCCCGACCGTTCAGTTCATGGCAACAAGACTGTCACCCGGGCTCACCTATCCGCTCGGCGTGAAGCAGCCCCGGGCGGTGCAATCGTCGGCCTCCGCCTCTCGCTTTGCCAGACCGGCTCGGCTACCCGGGAGTAACCGAAGACCACGAGCACGTCCATGGTTGATCACACGACGACTGCGGACGGCCACCACGCGGGAGGACCTCCGGCGCCGACGGCGCGGGCGGCCGTATTCCCAGCCGGCCGAGGCGGCGGCGGCCAGCGGGCTGAGCCGCTGCAGCTCCTTGTGCCGGAGGAGGTTCATACGAAGTACCAGTTCGGGGTTCACTGCTCCATCGTCGGCCTCGACGGCCCATCAGGAAAGTGGCAGACTAGCCTTTATGCGAAAGGATCCTGCCAAGTCCGGTCGTGGAGGACCGGTCGTTGCCGTCCTGGTGGAGCACGGCCAGTCGCTGTTCGAGGTGGCGTCGGTGTGCGAGGTCTTCGGTCACACTCCGCCGCCCGGGGTCGGCAACTGGTACCGCCTGGTCGTGTGCAGCGCCCGCCCCGGGCCGGTGCGGCCGGTGGGGCAGCTGGGCGTCCGGGTCGGCGAGGGGCTGGACGCCCTGCGCCGGGCGGACACCATTGTCGTTCCCCCCATCAACGGCGAGCCGCCCGCGCCCAGCCTGCTCCCTGCCCTCCAGCGGGAGCACCGCCGGGGGGCGCGGATCGTGTCCATCTGCACCGGCGCCTTCGTCCTGGCCAAAGCGGGTCTGCTCGACGGAAGGCGGGCCACCACCCACTGGGGGTCGTCGGCGCAGCTGCAGGCGTGCTACCCGAGGGTGCAGGTGGACCGCGATGTGCTGTACGTGGACGACGGCGACGTCATGACTTCGGCTGGCTCCGCGGCCGGCATCGACCTGTGCCTGCACATCGTCCGCACCGACTTCGGCGCCGAAGTGGCCAACGCGCTGGCGCGCGACCTGGTGGTGCCGCCGCACCGCGATGGCGGGCAGGCGCAGTTCGTCGAAATGCCCGTGCCCGAGCCCACCACGACGGACGGGTTTGCCGACAGCCTGGAGTGGGCTCGAGGGCACCTGGACGAGGTGCTTTCGGTGGACCGTCTGGCCGGCCGGGCGGCCATGAGTCCTCGCAGCTTCGCCCGCCGCTTCCGTGCCGCGACCGGGGAGACGCCGCACCGCTGGGTGACCCGGCAGCGGGTGACGTTGGCCAGGCGTCTGCTGGAGGCGACCGATCTGAGCGTCGACGAGATCGCTTTGCGTTGCGGCCTCGGCACCGCCGCCAACCTGCGCCTGCGCTTCGCCGAAGTAGTACAGGCGTCGCCGAGCGCCTACCGCCGGACGTTCCACACCGCCGGATGAACGGGGGCCCAGATCATCGCTGGGAAAACGATGTGGTGACCGCCTGGGGGATGTCGCACGGGCAGCGACGTATTTGTTGTGGCGTAGTGGTCCGGTCCGGTCAGCTCCCGCTGTCGACGTGGTAGGAGAGCAGAGCGGCGTAGTAGAGGGCCTGGTGGTCTTCTCCTGAAGGGCGGGTTTCTGGCGAAAGCCCAAGTCTTGTCGATGGCGACGGACGCCGATCGTCGGTGTTGGTGGAGGCCGGCACCGGGCCGGCACCCATGGAAGGAGGAGGTCATGCCCAGTTACGTGTTTTCGTTCCGAGGCCAGAAGGGTCGGAAGCTTTCGGCCGAGGAGGAGAGCGCCTGGATGCGCTGGTTCGAGTCGATCGGTTCGTCCGTCGCTGATTTCGGCCACCGGGTCGGCCCCGGGAGGGTGCTCGGTGCGGCCGGGCCCGGGTCGAATGAGTTGTCGGGTTACGTGGTGGTTACCGCCGAGACCCTCGACGCCGCCGCGACCCTGGCAGCGGATTGTCCCGCTCTCGCCCAGGGCGGCGCCGTGGAGATCGGCGAAACCATCGAGTCCTGAGGTTCCATCGGGATGTCCCGACGGCCGGTCCAGGGGTGTCGCCAGCGTTGTCGGCCCCTGGGCCAGCCGAGCGGGATGCCGCGCCGCGCGATGTGTCGTCGAATGCCTGTTGGGACGAAGACGCCGTGGCGGCGGTCCGATGCGCCGGGTGGCATGCGTATTTGGGACTGGTCTGGTCTAGGCGCCAGCGAGGTGTCCAGTCGGTTTCTTCCCGAGTTGGAGGAGGATGTGTGCCGGGTAGCCGAGCGGTAACACGTCAAGGTCGCCGGCGACCGGCCGTTGGCCTCGATGTGGGCTCACCGACCCCTCCTCTGACCAGCGGAGGGAGGCAAGCCCACAGAGCGGAGGGAGAGGGATTCGAACCCCCGGGGCGTCAGCTGGCGTCCTTGAGGTGCTGTTCCAACGCTTCGCGGATGAACGTCGAGAGCGACTTGCCCTGACGTCGGGCCTGTTGCTCGACGCGGTGTTTTAGTTCTGCGGGGACCCGTGCTTTGAGTTCCGGTGAGACTCGTCCGGGCTGGGTGAGCGAGGGGCGACCGCGTCCGAGCTGGCGGTGCACGTCTTCGACGGCGCGTTCGATGTAGTCCTCGTCGATGAGGTTGCCCTTGGAGTCCCGCACCGTGTCGGTGGGACGAACATCGGGGCCGAGCTTGTACTTGCGGGTCATCCTTCCTACCTCCGGAACTCGGTGGGCATCACATGGATCACGTACAGGAACTCCGGTAGCTGGATGGCGATGATCTCCAGCTCGATCCCGCGGTCGTCGGTGCCGACGAACACGAGCCGGTCGTCCAGTTCGTGTGACGGTGTGGGCACGACCGTCGGTTGTCCGGCATCCTCGAGGGCGGCCAGGGCGTGGGCTTTGCCGACGCGGTGGCGGCCAGCCGAGTTTGCGAACGGAACCTCCTGCAGCTCCAATTATGCGCCACACAATATCTGGGCGCAAGCCGACTGCCGAGAGGGCAGGGCGGCTTCAACACACCGTGACCCGCCGACAAGGACGGGAGGACCGGACGTGCCGTTCGGGGCTGGACCGCAAGGGAGCGGGCTGGCCCGCCGCCCGCCCGAGCAGCCTGATCGAGCCGTACCTTCGAGCAGCCGCAGATACCGAGGTTTACACGCCGGGCTACTGGTCGAGAAGTATTTCGAAGGGCGTATAAGAACCGCTCGCCATTATGGTCTGCGTCTTCGGCTCGTTCGTGATCGGCGATACCCTGCGTATCGTCGACGTCTTCGGCCTCGGCCTCGGCCTTGCCGTCGCCATCGCCGTCGACGCCACCCTGGTCCGCATGGTGCTCGTCCCGGCCATCACGCGAGTCCTCGGCCGGGCCGACTGGTGGCTGCCGAGCCGCCTCAACCGGCGCCTCCCAACCCTCACGCCCGAAGGGCTCGCCCCCGCCACCGCGGACGGCCGCTGAAGCGCATCACCGATCACCGGGGCGACGGCGGCACGCACCTCAGCGATTCTGGGGGCGGCGTCGGATCCTGGTGGCGTCGCGACTCCCACGTAGGCGGGCGCCGCCCGGGTGAGCAGACGCGGGCTCGCCACGCGCCGTCCAGCGAGATCCGAATCGGCCGGCCCTTCGTAGTAGTGGGCGGGGACGGTCGGCCCGATATTCCGCGCCGCCCCGCGAAGCCCTTGAAGATTCGATGGAGAGGAGCTGTGGTGATGCCACCCGACGGCGTGCATTTCAACGGGAGCGTGAACCTGGCCGATACCGAGACGGTGTTCCGCGAGCTGGCGGCTCGCGTCGGCGACTTGGCGGACGCGTACCCCGACGGGGAGACCGGCGAGCGGGCCAATTGGGTGCTGTTCCAAGGGCCCCACCTGGCGGCTGTCGACGGCCTAGTTCGGGCCGCTTCCCAGACGGTGGCCGGCGACCAACTCCCCCAGCTGCGGGTCGCGGACGGCGTCAACGTCGACGCCCTCGACTTCGGCGATGTGGGCTACGCCCGTGCCTACGCCGCCAGCTACCAGACCTTCCGGCGGCTGCGCGACCAGCGGGTCATCCCGGCCGGCACCCGCTTCCAGGTCCAGTATCCCACCCCCACCGCGGTGCTCACCGCCCACATCGACCCAGCAGACCACGAGCGTGTCCTGGCCGGCTACGAGCGGGCCCTGTTCGACGATCTCGCCCACCTGCTGGACCAGCTACCCCACGACGAAGTTCAACTGCAGTGGGACGTCGCTGTCGAGATCGTCACCATCGAACAGACCGGGTCGGCGCCGCTCACCGAGGAACTGACCCGACGGCTGGCCCGCTGCGTCGACCAGGTGCCCGCTGACGTACCGGTCGGCCTCCACCTGTGCTACGGCGACTACAAGCACCGTCATCTCATCGAACCGACCTCGCTGCACACCCAGATCGACGTGCTCACCCGGACCCGCCGCCAGGCGCGCCGCAGCATCGATCGCGTCGCCTTCACTGTGCCCCAATACCAGCACGCCGACACCTACTTCCAGCCCCTCGCCGACCTCGACCCCGCCCCAACCCGTGTCTACTTCGGGATCGTCCCCTACCACCCCGACGAACAGGCACCCGACACCACCGCACGACAAGTCAGCCTCATCGACCGCTACCTGCCCGAGTGGGGCATCAGCACCGAATGCGGCATGGGCCGCGCCGAGGCCGCCGAGGCCCCCACACTGCTCGACCTCCACCGCACCATCATCGAGACGTACGGCCACGCCCGCAGCCTGCCGGGCACCGAACCGACCTCGAAGACGTCACGATCACCGATTCCCCAGTGACAGGAACCGGTCGAATCGACCACCCCAGCAGCCCGACAGCTCCAGGCGAGGGACGCCCGCCCCATCGGCGACTGTTGGCGGCGCTGGCCGAAACGGTCGAGACGGCTCGCACCCCTCCCGACCCAGACGGGTTCCGCCCCCCAACGCGCCGTTTCGGTTGAGACGCCTTTGTCGATTGACGCCCTTGCTGTTCGTCGAACTCTCCGAGCCGGCCAGGGCCGGTGACCGCAGACACGCACACAAAAGGAGAAAGACAGATGCCCAAGTACGTGTTCTCGTTCCGGGGCCGACCCGGCCGCAAGCCCACGGCCGAAGACGAGGCGGCTGGGGCCGATGGTTCGAGCAGACCGGCCCCTCGATCGCTGACGCCGGCAACCGGGTCGGCCAGGCCCGGGTCGTGGGCTCCGCCCCGTTGGCCGACACCTTGACCGGATATGTGGTCGTCAACGCCGACAGCCTCGATGGCGCCACCACGCTGGCCGAGGACTCGCCGGGCTGCGTCAAGGTGGCGGCGTCGAGGTCGGCGAGATCGTGGAGTCCTGACACTGCCACGCATCAACAGTGGGCCCAGGTCGCCAGCCACGCCGACCCGGGACCACCATCTACGTTCCCTCCCCAGGGCGATCCTCGGCGCACACAACTCGAACCGGCGCAACGGGACGGTCGACTCCGTACAGCCGGCAGCCGGACTGGGGCACCGCCTGGCCGGTCGGCCCGGGGCGATCTGCGATCAGCCACTCCGAGGCCAGCTGGTTGCCTCGGACGGAGGCGTTGGCGCCAACTCGTGGATCGCTTCGCTAACGCTATCGGTGCCCAGAGCCCGTTTCGTCCCCAGATACGAATACGAACGGGAGCTTCAACCCCGACGGCGAGAACTGGACACCGGAGCGGCGCGTGGCCCAAGACAACGATGGCGCCTTGACAGGCGCGCCATGGCGGGAAGTTTCTTTAGCCGACGGTGCGCCGGTCTAGGGCAAACCTTGGGCCCGGCTCATGCCAAAGCTCTAAGCCAGACCGAGGTGGGCCTACTCTCACGGTGCTTCCGGTCCTGCTGGCGGGCGACAGGCGGGACGATTCGGAACCCGATCGGGGCCACAACATCTTCTACGGGAACATCTTCTACGGGCTCAAGGACGGCATCGTGACCGACATGTTGGCCCCCTTCGATAGTCCGGCCCTCATGCAGCAAATCAACGCTATCCTCCGGGTCTGCTCCGGCAGGGTGGACAGATAGGGAGCACTGAAATGAATGCCAACTCTAAGCCATCAGTAGCCTATGTGATCTCGGCAGTGGAGGGTTTTGTGGACCAGGCCACGGTGAGGCGCTATGGCGAACTTGCTGGACCTGCGATAGAACGATTCAACGGTCGTTTCGTCGTATCGAACACCGAGCCACTAGTTGTGGAGGGCGAGACGACATTGCGCCACGTCTCGATGGTGGAGTTTCCCTCGATGGACGACGCAAGGGCCTGGTATGACGCGCCCGAAAATGTCGAGGCGCGTGCCGTGGCTGCAACCGCCTTCAGGGGTCGGTTGCTGATGTTCGTGGAGGGCGTTCAGCCTGCAGCAGCGGCGACCTAGAGGTACCGGCATCAGCCCGGCACCCCAACGACGGCTTTTCGTTCACGGCGGCACTGAGAAGCCCGCGTCCAGTGCGCCTGAACGCGCCGCGAACAGATCGAACACACCATCGGTAGTTGCCGTTACGAGCGCCACGACCGTGATTGCCGATCTCGAGCAGGAAGACCACCGGAGCCCCCACGCTATGGCCAAGCGGCGAGGGCGTCGCACCCGGGGCTCCGCTACCAGGACATAGGGACTGTCTCCGGCCGCTCATCGCCGAAAAGCTCGGAACGTCGCCAGGCCAGCTCGTCCGCTGGGATCGCCAGGTGCATCCCCGGGAGCCGACCAGCAAGGGTAGAGAAGACGAGCTGCAGTTCCATCCGGGCGACCGCATCGAGTCTGGGGCGCCGGCGCTGGCGAGGCTGCACGTGCTGCCTTCCTCGCCGCCCACGGCGAGGCTGGACGAGACCCGGCGACGGCATGACCATCCCGCTCGGATACGACAATGGAGGCGTGGAGCCCCGCTTCGTTGTCGTGTCCGGTCCCGCCGCCAGCGGAAAGACCACCCTGGCTCGCGCCTTGGCCGCCGAGCTTGACCTACCGCTTCTGGCGAAGGACACCGTCAAGACGGCGATCACCACGGCCCTCGCGGTGTCTGACCCACCGGCCGCTCGCCGGGCCGGGCAGACCGCCGTAGCCGTCCTGATAGCCCTAGCAGCAGAGATGCCAACTGGGGCGGTCCTCGACAGCGTGTGGCGTTCGGGCCAAGTGGACGGGCTGCGACGGCTCGACGGCCGGTTGGTGGAGGTCTTCTGCCGATGCGACTTTCGAATCCTTAAAGCGAGGTACGCCGTTCGGTTCCGTCCGCCCGGCTACGTACCCGAGCACGCCGGTCCCGCCGAGCTGTGGAGTGAAGAAACCATGCGACCGCTGCACGGCGGATGGCCGGTCATCGACGCCGACACCACCCGCCCGGTCGACACGCCGGCCCTCGCGGAGCGGGTCGCCGCCGTCCTTCGCGCTGTTTGACAGCCCGACCCTGTTCGCTGAGCCAACCGTCATCGCCGATCAGGCCGCGATCGCGCATTCCGTCGATTACGGCGGCGAGCTGCGGACGTTCCAGGGCCACCCGAGCATCAAGCAGCACGCTCCGATTTTGGGCGTCGCCGGCACGGGACGGGACCGCAGATGAGGGGGCGTCAAGGTCTGTTATGTCACAACGGTTGTCTTGGCCTGAGACCTAAAAGTCGTTGCGGCGTAGGAGCTTGTCAACTGTCGACGGCCAGCGGAAACCGCGCAACCTCGCGGAATTGCTCTCGAAACAGCCCGGCGCGGAAGCGAAGTGGACGCGGTGCTACGAGAGGGGGGCCACCCGGGGGGGATCGAGAGGCGCTGTTTGGGCTAGCAAGTCTCCAGGCCGAGCAGCCGGGCCGAGAGGCTGAGGCAGAGGCCACCACCGCCGGGCAATCGACCTTGGTCACCTGGCGGCGGCGAACAACCTGGCGAACGTCCTTACCGGACCAAGGCGCTACCGAAGAGGCCGGCGCCCTCTATCGCCGAGCGATCGAAGGCGGAGTGAGCGAAGCCAGGTTCAACCTGGCAGAGCCGTTGGCGAGTCGGAGCGGAGCCCGAAGTGCGGCCTGGCAGCGCGAGACTTGAGCTGATGACCACGACCGAGGACACCGCAGCGCACGTGCCGTACAACCGGCAACCGGGACGGGTCGTGCACGACGCCGACGCCCACGTTATGGAGACACCCCACTGGCTGAGGCAGTACGCCGACGCGTCGATTCGCGACCGGATCCCACCGCTGCGCTACCCGGGCGGCAACGAGCTGCGCCAGACCGGCGATCCGGCGGAACAGCAACGTGACCTCGATACCGCGTTCGAGCACTTGGCCGAACGGCAGCGGTCGGACGCCTACCAGTCCGACGAGGCAGAACAGATCATGCTGCGCAAGAACTTCGCGGCGACCGGCTCGTTCCTGCCAGAGGACCGCGGCCGGGCCCTGGATCTGCTCGGGTTCTCCAGCCAGCTGCTCTTCAACACCTTCCACAACCGGCGCCTGTACGACTGGGAACACGGTCCCGATCTCAACTTCGCCTACGGGGTGGCGCGCGCACACAACCGGGGGATGCTGGACTTTTGTTCCGTCGACCCCCGGCTACTGCCCACCTGCTACGTCCCGCTGGTCGACTTCGATATGGCGGCGGCCATGGCCGGGGAGGCGATCGACGCTGGCACCGCTGCCTTGCTCGTCGCCTCCGGTTGCCCCGCTGGGCACTCCCCCAGCCACATCGCCCTCGACCGGGTGTGGGCCCAGGCCCAAGAGGCCAGCGTCCCTGTCGTCTTTCATGTCGGGGGCACCGGTGACTTGATCGACGGCAATTACTTCCATAACGGCCGGCCCATCCCGCACGACTTCCACGGCGGGGAGGAGAACTTCCGCTCGGTCGACTACATGGCCATCCCCTACCCGCCTATGCAGACGCTGGCGACCATGATCTTCGACGGCGTGCTGGACCGGTTTCCCACGTTGCGGATCGGTGTCATCGAGCAGGGCGCAGCGTGGTTGCCGTCGTGGCTGCGTCAGATGGAGTCGGCGGTGGAGGCGTTCGGCCGCCACGAGGAACGGTTGCGGGCGCTCTCTCTCCGTCCCGCCGAGTACGTACGTCGCCAAGTGCGGGCCACGCCCTATCCGACCGAGGATGTGGGGTGGATCATCGAGCAGAGCGGGCCAGAAGTGTGCATGTTCTCTTCCGACTACCCGCACGTGGAGGGCGGGCGCCGGCCGATCGAACGCTTCGAAGCGTCGCTGGGCGACGCTCCCGCGGCGGTCCGCCACGCCTTTTACTGCGACAACTTTCTGGACCTGATCGGCTCAGCGGGTAAGCGCCTGGCCCAGTGATCGAGTCGGACGTGATTCCATTACGACGCGGCGCCATCCACCGCTCGAGCAGGACCTCGATCGTGGTGTCGCCCCGGGTGCGGAGGAGCCCGCGCTCGGCTTCGGCGACCAGCTCGGCGGCCACCCGTTGGGCGACGCGCTTGGTCCCGCGGACATCACGGGCGGCGTAGCGATAGCGGCCGGTCTCGGGGTCGCGTCCGAGCGATACCCGCACCTGCCAGTGCCCCGGCGACCGCTCCCGGATGTTTCCCCGCACGACCTCGGCCTAGCCCGAATCGGCCGACCGATTATGGACAAATTATGGACAAACGGAGGCTTGCCGAACGTGGGCGACTGTCCAAAACCCCCTCTGACCAGCGGAGGGAGAGGGATTCGAACCCCCGGGGCTCATCACCCAAGGCTTTTCAAGAGCCTCGCATTCGGCCGCTCTGCCATCCCTCCCGGCGGCGCCAGCGTAACGCTCCGAGCTGCGTTGGCCCGCGGTCGGTAGTCAGCCGCCCGACCCTACGCTCACCGGGGTGGCGATCACCTCCGGTGTCCGGGTCGATGATGATCCCGGCCGTCGAGGGAGGGAACCCAAGCGGAGGGGGTCCCGATGGTGGCTCACCCGCCGTCCGGTCTGGCTCGCCTTGGCCGCGAGCGCGGCGGTGATCGGGGTCCTCATCAGTCAGTCCGGGCCGGGTCAGCACGTCGGTCGGCCACCGGTGGGTTCGGGGTCGCCCACCGCCCACCTCCCGGCCGCCGGCCTGCCGACCCTTGGCCCCGCCCTCGCCGTCGAGGTCCACAACCCGGCCCTGAACGATGTCGGTGACCCCTCCATCCTCCCGGTGCCGGGCGGCTATGTCCTGTACTGGACGACCGACTGGGCGGCCAACGTGCCGACCGCGGTCTCCACCGACCTGGTCCACTGGCGGCGGGTGGCCGACTCGCTCCCCACCCTGCCCTCGTGGGCGCAGGTCGTGCGACCGCCCCCGTCCTGGCCCGCCCCGGCCGGGGTGTCGACCATGACTTGGGGACCCACGGTGCAGCGGGTAGCCGGCGGGTGGACCCTCTACTACAGCACCGAGGAAGCCAGCACGGGGAGGGAATGCATCGGGGCGGCGTTCTCCACCAGTCCCACCGGCCCGTTCACCGACACCTCGTCCGCACCGGTGGTCTGCCAGGCCGCCCTGGGAGGCGACATCGACCCCAGCGTGGTGGCGCCCGCGCCCGGGCAGCTGGCCCTGGTGTGGAAGAACGACGGCAACGCCAACGGCCAGCCGGTCAGCATCTGGGAGCAGCCCCTCACCCCCGATGGCCGCTCCACCACGGGCAGGCCGGTGCGCCTCATCGGCGCCGACCAGGCCTGGGAGCACCACGTCATCGAGGGCCCGGCCATGTTGTCCGACACCAGGGGCGGGTGGTGGCTGTTCTACTCCGGGGGCACCTGGCAGTCCGACACCTACGACACCGGGGTGGCGTGGTGCGCCACCGTGGCCGGCCCGTGCAAAGAGCCGGCGCAGGCCCCCTTGCTCGCCAGCACCACCACGGCCGTGTCGCCCGGCGGCTTCGACACCTTCGTCGACCATCACGGAAAGCTGTGGGCTTCGTACTCCGCCTTTCCTTCGCAGCCGGCCGACGCCCGAGCGGCCATGGCCTCACCCCGGGTGCTGGAGCTGGCTCCGGTCCGATCGCACTGACCGTGAACGCTACGAAGTGCGCTGGCCCCAACGATCCCAGTAGGTGATGCCTTCGACGGGCGGGCGCTGGGCGGGCCGGAAATCCTCGCCGGTGTAGTAGGCGACGGGGAGGAGGGCGACCTGGGTCACCGTGTCGGGGATGCCCAGCAAGTCGGCCGCCTCCTTTTCCCGGAACAGGTGAAGGGTGGTCCACGCCGTGCCCAGCCCCCGCGAGCGCAGGGCCAGGGCGAAGCTCCACGCCGCGGGAATGATCGAACCGTAGAAGGCGGCGGCGTTGCCCGCCGGCGGCCGGCCTTCGATGCAGGGGATGACGTGCACCGGTACCCGGTCGAGCACCTCGGCCAGGTGGAGCGCGCTCTCGTGCACCCGACGGGTCTGGGCGTCCCCGTCACGTTTGGCCGCCGCGTTGCGGAGGTAGTCCTCGCCGGTCTCCCGGTACAGCCGGGCCAGCTCGGCCCGGGCGGGCGCGTCGGTGACCACCAGCCACCGCCACAGTTGGCCGTTGCTGGCGGTGGGCGCCTGAACGGCGAGGCGCAGGCACTCGAGGATCTTCTCGGGTTCGACGGGCCGGTCGAGGTCGAGGCGTTTGCGCACCGAGCGGGTGGTGGCGAGCAGGTGGTCGGTGACGGCGGTGTCCACGGCGCGCACGCTACCGGCTGTCGCCGGCCGTGCCCGGCTGCACCCGCGACCGCAGGTCCTGGATCCAGTCGTCGGCCGCCGCCCAGGCGGCGTGGGCGTCGCGGCGAATCTCGTGGCCGTCGTCGCCCGCCGCCGGGTAGGAGCCGAGGAACTTGAGGCGGCGCAGGGTGGCGTGCAGGTCCCGCAGGCAGTCGCTGACGATCTCGTCGGCGATGTGGCCGACCAGGTCGATGACGAAGCAGTAGTCGCCGAGCGCCCGCTTGGTGGGCCGGGACTCCAGCTTGACCAGGTTGATGTCGCGGGCGGAGAACTGGCCCAGGATCCGGTGCAGGCTCCCCGGCCGGTCGGCCGACTGGAAGCAGACGATGCTCGTCTTGTCATGACCGGTCGGCGCGGGGATGCCCGTGCGGGGCGCGGCGACCAGGGCGAAACGGGTGACGTTGTCGGCATTGTCCTCGATGCCTTGAGCGAGGACGTCCAGTCCGTAGAGGGAGGCGGCCAGGGTGGTGCCGATGGCTGCCGTCTGCGGTTCGGGGTGTTCGCCCACCTGGCGGACGGCCGCCGCCGTCGACGTGGACGCCACCTCCTCGACGTCGGGGAGGTGTTCGGTGAGCCACGCCCGGCACTGGCCGGTGGCGTGGGGGAACGACACGACCCGGCGCACGTCCTGGAGGGTGGTGCCCGGAGGGGCGAGCAGGTTCTGGGTCACCGGCAGCACCACCTCGCGGCCGATGAGCAGCTCCCGCTCGAAGATCAGCTGATCCAGGGCCACGTTGACCGTGCCTTCGATCGAGTTCTCCAGGGCCACGAATCCGTAGTCGACCGCGCCGGACTCGACCGCGGTCAGGACGTCGACGAAGGAACGGTGCGGTGTGGGCCGGGCCGCGGCCAGGTCGGGCTGGCTGCGCAGCGCCTCCTCGGTAAAGGTCCCCGACGGTCCCAGGAAGGCGATGCGCGCTTCGGGGTCGACGGCGGGATCCATCCCGGCAGGATAGTGATCCTGGTGGCCGGGAAGCCCTCGGGGGTGCGCCGCCGCGCCGGGGCCGGGCACGATGGTGGCGCCATGGATGAAGCGTCGCTGCGCCAGCTGGTGGAGGAGGTGTCCTCCGGCGCCGTCGCGCCCGACGAGGCCGTCCGCCGGCTGCGCCGGCTCCCGTTCGCCGACCTGGGCTGGGCCCGGGTCGACCATCACCGCCGCCTGCGGCAGGGCTTCCCCGAGACCGTCTACGCGCCAGGCAAGACGGTCGAGCAGTGCGCGTCCCTCGTCACCGAGCTGCTGGCCGAACCCGAGAGCGGACCGGTGGTGCTCAGCCGGGCCGACGACCGCCAGGTGGCGGCGGCGCTGGCCGCGGCGCCGGGCGGGGAACGCAGCGGGCCGACGCCGTTCGGGGTCACGGTCACGTGGCGGCCGGCGCCGGCGTGCGACCGGCGCGTCCTCATCGTCACCGGGGGCACGGCGGACCTGCCCGTGGCCGAGGAGTGCCGGGCCACCCTCGCCGCCCTCGGCTTCCCGGCCCCGGTGCTCGCCGATTGCGGGGTGGCCGGGCTCCACCGGCTCCTGGCCCACGCCGACGAGATCGCCGGCGCCGACGCGGTGGTGGCCGTCGCCGGCATGGAGGGCGCGGTGGCCAGCGTGATCGGCGGCCTGACCGGCGCACCGGTGATCGCCGTGCCCACCAGCGTCGGCTACGGCGCGTCGCTGGCCGGGGTGACGGCGTTGCTGGCCATGCTCGCCTCCTGCGCCGCCGGCGTGGTCGTGGTGGGGATCGACAACGGCTTCGGGGCCGCCCACGCCGCCGCTCGCATCCTCCAGGCCGCCGGTGAACGGGCCGAGGCGACTCCGTGACCGAACCGGACGGTCCCTTGGGGCGAACGGTCGCCTGGTGGCACTGCTTCGCCGGCATCGCCGGCGACATGGCCCTCGGCAGCCTCCTGGACGCGGGCGCGGATCTCGCCTCGGTGGAGCGGGAGCTCGCCGCCCTCCCCATCGGCGGCTGGTCGATCGAGGCCGAGCCCGTCCTGCGCGCCGGCGTGGCCTGCACCCGGGCGGTCGTCCGGGCCGAGGACACCGCCCTGGTGCGCACCCACGCCCACATCGTCGGGCTCATCACCGAAGCCCGCCTCCCGGAGCGGGTGCGGCAACGGGCGCTGGCCACCTTCGCCCTGCTCGCCGAGGCGGAGGGGCATCTCCATCGCCGACCGCCGGCGCAGGTCCATTTCCACGAGGTCGGTGGGCTCGACGCCATCCTCGACATCGTCGGCACCTGTGCGGCCCTCGAGGTCCTCGGGGTCGACGAGGTGCGCTGCAGCCCGGTCGCCCAGGGGCGCGGGCTGGTCCGCAGCGCCCACGGCCACCTGCCCGTGCCCGCCCCCGCCGTGGTCGAGCTGCTGCGCGACGCCCCGACCTACGGAACCGACATCAACCACGAGCTCACCACCCCGACCGGTGCCGCGCTCGTCGCCGCCCTGGCCAGCGGGTTCGGCCCGCAGCCGGCCATGACCGTGCGCACCAGCGGCTTCGGCGCCGGGTCGCGGGAGCTCGACGACATGCCCAACGCGGTGCACGTGGTGATCGGCGAGGCGGTGGCCGCCGATGCGCCGGGGCCGGGACAGCCCGCTCTGGTGCTGGACGCCAACGTCGACGACGTGACCGGCGAGATCCTGGCCGACACCATCGCCTCCCTGATGGGCGCCGGCGCCCACGACGCCTGGGTCACTCCGGTGGTGGCCAAGAAGGGGCGCCCGGCCTACGTGGTCAGCGCGGTGGTCGATCCCGTGCACGTCGACGCCGTCCGCCGCCTGCTCGCCCAGGAGACGGGGACGTTGGGGGTGCGTGTCCAGCCCGTCACCCGCTGGCCGGCAGCGCCGCGAAGTGACCGAAGTCGAGATCGGGGGATACCCGGTTCGGGTCAAGCGCAGCGCCCATCGCCTGAAGGCCGAGCACGACGACGCCCTGCGGGTCGCTCGCCTGCTCGGCCTTCCCGTGCGCGAGGTGATCCGCCGGGCGGAGACGGCGGCCAGCCGGGGGAGGCCGAGCCCCGACCACCCGGCGGGCGACCATCCCGCCGGCGACCGACCGCCCGAGAACCCGGCGCGCCCCCACCTGGTCCCGCCGCCCGAAACAACGACCGCGCCGCCCGACGGGGGCGACGACGGCGCCACGCCCGCTTGAACCGTCGATGAACGGTACAAAGCCGTTCGCCGCTGCGGCCACCGGCCGGCCATCATGGGGGCGTGCTCCAGGTTCGTGACCTGAGCGTGGAAGTCGGTGGGCGCCTCACCCTGGTGGAGGCGTCCTTTCATGTGCGCGCCGGTGACAAGGTCGGCCTCGTCGGTCGCAACGGGGCGGGCAAGACGAGCATGCTCAAGGTGATCGCCGGCGACGCCCCCGCCGCCGGGGGGACGGTGATGCGCCAGGGCGAGCTCGGCTTTCTCTCCCAGGAGCCACGCCGTTCGGGGCGCGAGGATCGGGCCGGGGAACACGGCGCTGGCCCACGTGCTGTCCGGCCGGGGCATCGACTCGGCCGCCGAGCGGGTGGAAAAGCTCCGCCTGGCCATGGAGGAAGACCCCTCGGAGCGGGCGATCCACCGGTTCTCCCGGGCCGAGGACGCCTTTTCCTCGGCCGGCGGGTACGCGGCCGAGTCGGAGGTGCGGGCGCTCACCGCCGGCCTCGGGTTGGCCGCCGACCGGGTCGACCTCCCCCTCGGGGTGCTGTCGGGTGGCGAACACCGCCGCGTCGAGCTGGCTCGCATCCTCTTCGCGGGGAGCGACGTGCTCATGCTGGACGAGCCCACCAACCACCTCGACAGCGACGCCAAGAACTGGCTGATGGGATTCCTGCGCGCCTACCGGGGCGCCCTGCTGGTCGTCAGCCACGACCTCGAACTGTTGGACGAGGCCATCACCCGGGTGCTGCATCTGGACGACGGCGAACTGGTCGAGTACAAGGGCACCTACAGCCAGTACCGCGAGGCCCGTGCCCGCGACGAGATCCGCAGGACCAAGGTCGCCGAGCGCGAAGCGGCGGAGATCAAGCGCCTTTCCGACCTGGCCGATTCCATGCGACACCAAACGGCCAAGCGGGCGCGCGCGGCCAAGAGCCTGGATACCCGGGTGGCTCGTTTGCAGGCCACCGCGACCGCCGCGCCCAAGCGCAGCGACCGCCGTTACCGGGTGCGCTTTCCCCAACCGCCGCGTTCGGGGCGGCTCACCATGGACGCCGAAGGCCTGGCCAAAACCTATGGCGGCCCGGCGGTTTTCACCGACGTCGGCTTCGCCCTGGAGCGGGGCGAGCGCCTGCTCATCATGGGACTCAACGGCGCGGGAAAGACGAGCCTGCTGCGGATTCTGGCCGGGCAGCTGGCGCCCACCGCCGGCAGTTTTCGTGCCGGCGTCGGCGTGAGCGCCGGCTATTACGCCCAGGAGCACGAGGGAATTCGCGGCGGCGTGGGCGTCCTCGCCCATTTGCGAGAGCAGTCGGACGCGCCGGAGACCCAACTGCGGGGATTGCTCGGGATGTTCGGATTGGTTGGGGAAATTGCCTTCCAGGATGCGGCGACGCTTTCCGGGGGGGAGAAGACCAAGCTGGCTCTCGCCCAACTCGTGGCTGGACAGCACAATCTGCTCCTGCTCGACGAGCCCACCAACAACCTCGACCCGCCGTCGCGGGAAGCCATCGGCCGGGCGCTGGCGTCATGGCCGGGGTCGATGATCCTGGTGAGCCACGACATCGGGTTCGTCGCCGAGCTCCAGCCCGACCGGGTGCTGCTGATGCCCGAGGGCACCGGTGACGCCTGGAGCGAGGAGATGCTCGACCTGGTGGCGCTGGCGTGACCTGGGTCGAGCTCGAGGGCGCGGCCAACGTCCGCGACCTCGGCGGTCTGCCCGCCGCCGACGGGACGCGCCTCCGGCCGGGCCTGGTGTTCCGGGGGGACAGCCCCCACCGCTGGACGCCGGCGGACGTCAAACGATTGGACAGCTTGCGGACGGTGATCGACCTGCGCAGCCCGCAGGAGGTCGACAGCCTGGCGCCCACCCCGCTGCCCCCCGACGCGGAGATCATGCTCACGCCGTGGCGCCCCCCGAACGTGGTGACGACGATCGTCGGCGGCGTGGCCGAGATGAGCTTCGTCCCCCTCGGCGACCTGTACGAGCAGTTCGTCGAGGCCAACGCGGACTACCTGGCAGCGATGTTCGCCACCATGGCCGACCCCCGCCGGTTGCCGCTCCTCTTCCACTGCTACGCAGGCAAGGACCGCACCGGGATCACCGCCGCCCTGCTCCTCGACGTGCTCGGATCACCCGACGAGGTCATCGTGGCCGACTACGCGGTTACCGACGAGCGGCGCGACCGCTTCACCGAGCTGGCCGCCTCCGACGCTGACGTGCTGGGCTTCGGCGACGTCGACCGGAGCAAGATCAACCCCGACATCGTCCGGGCGCCGCCGGAGCAGATGACCGACTTCCTGGCCCGCGTCCGACGCCGGTGGGGCGGCGCCGAGGACTTTCTGCGCCACGCCGGCGTGAGCGGTGCCCAGCTCGACGCGCTGAGGAGCAACCTGTTGGCCCTCCGGTAGCGTCGGCGTCGTGCCTTATCTCGCGCCTGGTGTCCTCGAGATCGACACGCTGCTCGGAGGCTGGCGACGGGTCACCGCCGGCTACCTCATCGAGGGCCCGGCTCCCGTCCTGGTGGAGACGGGGAGCCAGACCTCGGCGCCGGCCCTGCTCGCCGCCCTCGACGCCCACGGGGTGAGCCCCGACTCGCTCGCCGGTATCGCCGTGACCCACATCCACCTCGACCACGCCGGGGGCGTCGGCGACGTGGCCCGCGCCTTCCCCAACGCCACCGTCTACGTGCACGAGCGCGGGGCCCGGCACCTGGTCGACCCCGACCGCCTGGTGAAGTCGGCGGCGCTGGTCTACGGCGACCTGCTCGATTCGCTCTACGGGCGACTCGACCCCACGCCGGCCGAGCGCATCCACGTCCTGGCCGACGGTGAGGACCTGCGTATCGGACCCCATCGCGTGCTCACCACCGTCGACTCGCCCGGCCACGCCAAGCACCACCTCGCCCTCCACGACAGCGAGAGCGGCATCCTCTTCGCCGGCGACGCCGTCGGGGTGCGCCTGCCCGACGCCGGCGTGTTGCGGCCGGCGACGCCGCCCGCCGACTTCGATCTCGACCAGGCGCTGCACTCGCTGGCCCGCTTCCGGGAGCGGCGGCCGGCGGGGATCGCCCTGGCCCACTACGGCCTCGTCCCCGATCCCGTCGACATCCTGGACGAAGCCGAGGGCACGCTGCGCCAGTGGGCGGAGGTGGCCGAACGGGCCTGGCGGCAGGGGGACGACATCGCCGAGGCGTTGGAGAAGGCGTTCGCCTCCGATCTGACCGGGCTGGACGAGTCCAAGCGCGAGAAGCTGGAGACGCTCAACGGGGTGCACTCCAACGCCGCCGGGCTCAAGCGCTGGTTGGAGAAGACCAAGGCGGCGGACGCTCCCGAGCCGCACCCGCACCCGCACTGACCGCGACGGGCCGGCGCCCGAGGGGTTGACCTTTCCCCTCCTCCGTGCCAGCATGACCAGTGGTCACATCAGGGAGGAAAAGCCCCATGACGGTCACCGATTCCACCGGCAACATGCAGTCCGGGACGATCGAGGAGCTGGCTCGCACCGCTTCCGAGGCAGACAAGAAGGCGCTGATCCGGGCGGTCGAGGGCACGTTCGACACCCTCTTCACGTGGGACTACGAGAAGGGCGAGCGCAAGCAGCTCAACACCCTGTACGAGAAGGCCAAGACCTCCCAGTGGAACGTCGAGAAGGACATCGACTGGTCGATCGGCGGCCAGATCGACATCGCCCGCGATCCCAACAACCCGCTCAACACCCTGGGCGCCACCGACGAGGGCGTCTTCGGGAAGATGAACGACGAGGAGCGGGCCCGGCTCGGCCATGCCAGCATGGCGTGGACCCTCAGCCAGTTCCTGCACGGCGAGCAGGGGGCGCTGCTCTGCACGGCCAAGATCGTGCAGTCGGTCCCCTGGATCGACGCCAAGTACTACGCCTCCACCCAGGTCATGGACGAGGCGCGCCACGTCGAGGTGTACGCCAAGTACCTGCACGACAAGCTGGAGTGGGAGTTCCCCGTCAACGTCCACCTGCGCGACCTGCTCGACGACGTGGTGCGCGACTCGCGCTGGGACTTCACCTACCTGGGCATGCAGATCATGATCGAGGGGCTGGCGCTGGCCGCCTTCGGGTTCCAGTACCAGCTCACGCCCGGACCCGCTGCTCAAGCAGATCACCCGCTACGTCATGTCCGACGAGGCCCGTCACGTCGCCTTCGGCGTGCTGTCGCTGAAGGAGGCCTACCAGGACCTGACCGCCCCCGAGATCCGGGAGCGCCAGGAGTTCTGCTACGAGGCGGCGGTGCGCATGCGGGACCGGTTCCTCGCCCAGGAGGTGTGGGAGGAGCTGGGCCTGCCGGTCAAGGAGTGCACCGAGATCATGATGCACAACGGCATCCAGCTCGAGTTCCGCAAGGTGCTGTTCTCCAAGATCGTTCCCAACCTGAAGAAGCTGGGCCTGCTCGACGCCGGCGACGGTTGGCTGCGGACCAAGTTCGGCGAGCTCGGCGTGCTGGAGTACGAGGACTGGGAGGACACCGGCGCCGAGTACACCCGGATGCAGGTCGAGCAGCCCATGTCCGCCTAGCTCCGGCGTTCCCGCGTGCCCACGTCAACCTGGTACCGGCTCGACCCGGCGCGGCGGGCCCGGGTGATCCAGGCGGCCGAGGACGAGTTCGGCGCCCACGGCTTCGCCGACGGCAGCCTCAACGTCATCGCCCGCCGGGCCGGCGTGGCCAAAGGCAGCCTGTTCCAGTACTTCGCCGACAAGACCGACCTGTGCGTGTTCCTGGGCGAGGAGGTGAGCCGGCGCATACGCGGCCACATGGAAGCGCGCATGGCCGAGCTCGACCCCGACCGCCCGTTGTTCGAGTTCCTGGTCGACGTGTTCGAGTCGTGGGTGGCCTACTTCGGGGACCATCCCCGCGAACGGGCCTTGACCGCAGCCACCGAGCTGCAGTCCGACGCGGCCAGCGCCGCCGTGCGCATGATCTGCGACCGGCATTTCCTCGAGGTGCTGGGTCCGTTGCTCAACCGGGCGCAGGACAGGGGCGACCTGCGCGCCGACGCCGATCTGGATGCCCTGGCCGCGTTGCTCGTGCTGCTTTCCAACCACCTGGCGCTGGCGCCGTTCGTCGCCGGTCTGGACCCGGTGCTCGGGTTGCACGACGGCGGGCCCGAGCAGCCGGCGCTGGCCATTCGCCGGCTGGTGGCGCCGCTGGCGTTCGCCTTCGCCGCGCCGGTTTTGGGGCCGGCGGCGGCCGCCGGGCGGTCAGCCGGGCGGTCAGCCGGCTTCGGCGATGCGGAGAGCGGCCGCCGCCCCTGACGCCGCCGCCCGCTCGGGCTGGTCGCCGAAGCCCACGAACAGGTGGTAGCCGGTGCCGGCGAGGGCGTCGAGCGCCTGGTCCGGCGTCAACATGGCGGCCAGCTGCAAACTGACGACGCCGTGGGCCATGGCCCACGCCTGGACGGCCAGGGTCGACGCGTCGCCCGGCGCGAAGCGGCCCGCGTCCAAGCAGCGCTGCACGCCGGCGACGAGGGACGCGAAGGTGTCCAGGCCGATCCCCTCGCGGTCGCCGGCGTCCGTCGGCCTCGGCGGCCTCCTGGAACATCACCCGGTAGAGGTGGGGGTTGGTCACCCCGTTGCGGTAGTAGGCGATGCCGAGAACGGCGAGGTCGGCGACGGGATCGTCGGTCGTGGCCACCGCCGCCAGGTGGGCGCGCAGGCGGGCGAACCCTTCCCGGCGCACCTCCCGTCGCAGCTCGGTCATGCTCCCGAAGTGGGTGTAGACGGCCATGGTGGACGTGCCCGCTTCCTGGGCCAGCCGGCGCAGGGTCAGCCCGGACGTGCCGTGGGCGGTGATCTGGCGGGCCGCGGTCTCCACCAGGGCGGCGCGGACCGACGGGTCGGCAACCTTGGGACTCACGGTTGACAGTGTGCCATAGCAGTGCTATCCATTATGCATATCGCCGCTATGTATCGGAGGACCAGCCATGACCACCCAGGCACCGGTGACCGCCGGCCCCAACCCCTACCTGGAGGGCAATTTCGCCCCGGTGGCGGTGGAGCACACCGAGACCGACCTGCCGGTGTCGGGGACCCTGCCCGACTTCCTCTCCGGGCGTTACCTGCGCAACGGGCCCAACCCGCAGGGAGACCCCGACCCGGCCACCTACCACTGGTTCACGGGCGCGGGGATGGTCCACGGCATCGCCCTCGACGGCGGACGAGCACGGTGGTACCGCAACCGGTGGGTGCGTTCCGCCGCCGTCGCCTCCGCCCTGGGCGAGCCGGCCCGGCCCGGGCCCGTCCACGCCGGCATGGACTTCGCGGCCAACACCCACGTCATGGGGCACGCCGGCCGGACCTTCGCCCTGGTGGAGGCGGGCGCCCTCCCCTACGAGCTGACGCCGGAGCTCGACACGGTCGGGCCGTGCGACTTCGACGGCACGCTGCGCGGCGGTTACACCGCCCATCCCCTGCGTGATCCGGCGACCGGCGAGCTGCACGCCGTGTCCTATTTCTGGGGCTGGGGCAACAAGGTCGAGTACTCGGTGCTCGACGCCGCCGGGCGCATCCGCCGGCGCACGACCATCGAAGTGGGCGGGAACCCGATGATGCACGCCTTCTCGCTGACCGAGAAGCACGTCGTCATCTACGACCTCCCCGTCACCTTCGACCTGGACAAGGTGCGCGGCGCCAGCCGGGCCAACCGGCGCATCGAACGGCTCCTCCGCCGGGGCCTGCCGGCGCCGGTCGCCAGCGTGGTCAGCCGGCGAGCAGGGTCGGGGGCGTCGGGGGCGTTCCCCTACTCGTGGGACCCGACCTACCGGGCCCGGGTGGGCGTGCTCGAGCGGGAGGCGCCCGGCGACTCGATCCGCTGGTACGACGTCGAGCCGTGCTACGTGTACCACCCGGTCAACGCCTTCGACGGCCCCGACGGGGTGGTCCTGGACGTGGTGCGGCACCCCAAGACGTTCGCCACCGAGCAGCTCGGCCCGGCCGAAGGGCCGCCCACCCTCGACCGCTGGACGATCGACCCGGCCGCCGGCAAGGTACGCGAGGAGCGCCTCGACGACCGCGGCTTGGAGTTCCCGCGCGTCGACGAGCGCCTGGTGGGCCGGCGTCATCGCTACGGCTATGCCGTCGGATTCAACGGCCACGACGATCTCGACGACACGGTGACCAAGTACGACCTGGCCGCCGGGACCAGCCAGGTCCGCGCCTTCGGGCCGTCGTGTCGGACAGGGGAGTTCGTCATGGTTCCCCGCCGCCCCGACGCAGCCGAGGACGACGGCGCCCTGGTCGGCCTCGTCTACGACGCCGAACGCGATCGCAGCGACCTGGTCGTGCTCGACGCGGGCACGTTGGCCACGGTGGCGAGCGTCGCCCTGCCCGCCCGGGTGCCCCACGGCTTCCACGGCAGCTGGGTCCCCGACTGAGGTCTGTGGGTTGTGGGTCTGCGGGGTTGTGGGTTTGTGGGGTTGTGGGTTTGTGGGCAGTTGTCGCGCGCAGTTGTCGCGTTGCGCGCACAACCGTCGCTCATAGGACGAAGAACTGCACACAACCATCCCCGGCGTCGGCAACGGGCCGCGACAACTGCGCGCAAAGCCCGCCGGCGGCCGCTAGCCGCGTGCCTGGGCGCTGCGTCCAGAGCGCTTCCAGCCGGGCGGCCAGCTCGGTGGTGCGCTTCGGGCCCCATCCCGGGCGGACCGCCACCCAGCCCTCCCCGTCGGCGGGGGAGTCGCCGGCGGGACGCTGGTAGGCGAGCCAAACCACGGTCTGGCTGCCGAGGAGGCGTCGATAGCGGCGGACCTCGATGCGCCGCACCTGGGCCCACGGGATCCAGCCCTGGGTCCGGTCGTAGACACCATCGGGGTTGAACCCGAAGGCGACGCGCGGGTTGGTGACCCGCTGGATGGCCACGGCCGCGCCCACCAGCACGGCGAAGGCGATCACGATGCCGAGGGCGCCGTCGTAGCCGCCGTGGCCGGCGAGCAACACGATGGCGCCGATCAGGACGGCAACGCCGAGCGCGACCCACGCCAGGTTCAGGGGCCGGCGCACCACGCCGACCCGGCGCAGCTCGCCGTCGGCCAGCACCTGGCGCAGGGTCAGGGGCCGTGCGGTACCACCGCGTCCGCTGCCTCCCGTGGTGCTGCGTCCCACCCCTCAAACGTACCGGCGGCCTCAGGACGGGTCGGGAAGCACCCGGGCCACCATGGCCCTGCTCGACCAGCTGGCGGCTTTCCGCCGCTCACCGTACCGACCCGCTGACGCGACGAAGGACCCGTGGGGGGACGGGTCCTTCGCACTCAGCTCGACGGCCGGCAGGGGGGATACCAACCGGAGCTGTCATCAGTGTTACCGATCAGTATGGGTTTGTAAAGGCGACATTGGTCACACCCGGCAAACCGGCCACCGCCACCGTCTCGGGGGAGCGTGGGTAGCGTGGTGGGCACTATCGGTCACTCAGCGTCCACCAGACACCACCAAGTGCGGTGTCGAGGGTGCTCAGACCAGGGCGCGACGCACGAACCTGCCGATGTCTTCGACGGCGGCGGTCGAGGCGGGCAGGTCCGGCGCCACCGCCGGCCAGGCGTGCGGGACGCCTCGTTCGAAGCGGCCGGTGACCGGGGTGCCGGCCAGGGCCAGGGCGGTGGCGAACCTGACGCTGTCGTCGAGCAGAACTTCGTCCGTGCTGGCCACGACCATGCTGGGGGGCCAGGCGTCCAGCGTCGCCAGCCCCGGCGAGGCGAGTGGGTCCGTCGCCTCGTGGCCCTGGAGGTACATCTCGGCCGCCTGACAGGCGGACGTCAGCGAGAACAGCTGATCCGTCTCCGACCGGGATGCATAGGTCGAAGCGGTACAGGTCAGATCCAGCCACGGCGACATGAGGACCAGCGCGGCGGGCAACGGCTGGCCACTCGCCGACGCCGCGAGGGTCAAGGCGGCGGCCAGCCCCCCGCCCGCCGAGTCGCCCGCAGCCACGATCCCTCGGTCGCCCCGGTCGAGCAGGTGCCCGTACACCGCCGCAGCATCGTGGAGGGCGGCGGGAAAGGGGTGCTCGGGGGCAAGGCGGTACTCGACCGAAACCACCCTCGTCCTCGTGGCCCGCGCCAACCTCGTCGCCAATGCCGTCGACCGCTCGGCCGAGCCCAGCCGAAAGCCGCCCCCATGGAAATAGATCGTCAGCGAGCGAGCAGCCGCCGGCTCACAAACGACACACCCGACGCCGCCATACTCCGCCGGGCGCACCGCGACCCCCGGGTCGGGCGCGGCCGCCGGGGCGGACGCGGCGGCGGACCGCCGCTCGATCAGGTCGGGAGGTACCGGGTAGGTGCCCCTGCGAAGCTTTGGAAGCTTCCACCCATCACCAGCCACGGGGACCCGACGCCCGTTACGACCCGTTGCGATCGGTGAAGATTCCGGCCTCGCCGGCGTGGATCTCGATCCACTCGGCGCCCGCGTCGCCTGCCTGCCACGAGTACAGCGTGTCCGGGATCACGTAACCCATGCCGGCCGTAACCCGCTGGTTGCCGAATACCAGTTCCCCGCTGAGCACGTAGTCGACCTGTAGGGTGCCGTGTCGGTGCGGCTTCACCCGTTCGCCCGGCTTGGCCTTTTCGTGGTACACGGAGAGCCTCGGCGAGCGCAGGATCGTCTTGGTGACGAGATCGCGCCCGAACAACTCGATCATCTCCTGCGCCTCCGGGCCGTCGCCGGCGAAGTCGGCGATCGTGTAGCCCGGCAACTGGGCGGTGTCGAAGAATGTCAGCTTGGTTGGCGGTTCCATGTGTGGCTCCCGGTAGTCGATGCCAGTTGAGGGGAACGGGTAGACGACACGGAGCAGTCGACCCGGCCTACTTGGTGACCTGGGTCGGTGAACCGACCGCGGCGTGTGGGAAGCGGGCCATCGTCCCGCCGTCTACCACGATGTTCTGCCCGGTGACGAAGGACGACAGGTCGGAGAGGAGAAACAAGACTGGTCCGCCGATCTCGGGGGGACGGCCGAACCGTCGCAGCGGCACGCCTTCGTTGGCGGCCCGGGCGTCCATCTCCGCCTCGGCGTCCCTGGCGGGGACGCCCCGAGCCTCCACGAGGCGGGTGGTGGCGATGATGTCGGGCGCGACCGTGTTGACCCGGATGCGGTAGGGACCCCATTCGTCGGCCAGGGACTTGGCCAGCGAGATCACCCCAGCCTTGGCCACTCCGTAGGCGGCATGGGCTCGGGCGCCCCAGATGCCGCTCACCGACGCGATCATGACGATGTTGCCCCCGCCCTCGTTGCGCATATACCGACCAGCCGCCTGCACCGTCCACATGTGCTGGAAGAGATTCAGGCGCAGCTCCGACTCGGTGTGGCCGAAGCCGGTCTCGGCCCAGGGTGCAAAGCTGGCCCGGCCGACGACGTTGGCCAGGCGCGTCAGCCCACCGAGCGCCTCGTGGGCCTCGTCGACGACGGCGGTGGCGCCGGCCTCCGTCGTCACGTCCCCGCAGATGGCGTGGCCTTCGACCTCCTTGGCCACCGCCGCGGCCCGGTCGCGGTCGAGATCGGCCACGGCCAGGCGCACGCCGGCCTGCGCCAGCAGGATCGCCGTGGCCCGCCCGATGCCGTAACCGCCGCCGACGACGAGCGTCGGCTGGTCCTCCAAGCCGAGTAGGTCCTTCATTGGTCTCTCCTCGTGTGTGGCCTCACTAGACCGACACGGTGGCGGCGGCGTGGTGGCCGCGCCCTTCGAGCTTGGGCATGACCTGGGTGGCCAGCAGCTCGAGGTTCCGCATCACCTTGTCGTGGGGAAGGTCGCCGAACTGCACATAACAGAGCAGCTGGTCGGCGCCGACGGACTCGTAGCGCAGGATCTTTTGCAGGCACTCCTCAGGGGTGCCGATGATGATCATGTCCTCGTTCAGGTAGTGATCGATCGGGGTCTCGCCCTTGAGGACGTTGTCGAGGCGGGGGAAGACCTTGGCCTTCTCTTCCTCGCTGAGCATGGCCAGCTCCCACTGCAGGGTGAACTCGGCGAGGTTCTTGTACCACCAGTTCACCGAGTCCCACAGGCCGTAGGCGGCGGCCTCGTCGGCGTCCTCGTAGGCGTGCACCAGCGTGTACACACCAACCCGGTCGTTCCTGACTCGGGTAAGCATGTCGCCCGGGCGGGCCGAGGCCTGCGCGGACCGGTAGGCGCGGATGTGGTCGGCCATTTTCTCCACCGGCTGCAGCAGTGCGAACGACAGCAGGCCGAGTCCGAGCTCCCCGGCGCTGACCGCGCTCTTCTCGCTGGCCGCCGCCTGCCAGACCGGGGGGTGCGGGTCTTGGAACGGCTTGGGGGTCTGGACCCGCTCGGGGAAGTTGAAGTTGGCGCTCTCCCAGGAGAATCGCTCCTGCTCCCACATGCGCACCACGATCTCGATGGCCTCGCGCCAATGGTCACGGGAGGTGTCATCGGTGGGGACGCCGAATGCGGCCTGCTCCATCGGCGTCGACCGCCCGGTGCCCCACTCGACCCGGCCGTGGCTGAGGACGTCGACGGTCGCGACCTTCTCGGCCAGACGTGCCGGGTGGATGAAGCCGAACGGCGTCAGGGTGACGCCGAAGCCGAGCTTGATCTGTTCGGTGCTCAGCGCCAGGCCGCCGAGGACGGCTTCACTGCACGGCGACGCCGACCGGCCGTCGCGGAAGTGGTGCTCCACCACCCAGGCGGCGTTGAAGCCCAGCTTGTCGGCGTACTGGATCTCCTCGATCGCCTCGTCGTACGTGCGCTGCTCGGCGTCCCGCTGTCCGTAGGGGTGGGGTTTCGCCCACGGCCGGACCTTGGGTTGGAACTCGTACAGGACGTCGAGCTTCATGGAGTCTCCTTTGTAATGTGGAAGACTTCTTCGTAGTGTGGTAGGAGCCTATGACGCGTCCCGCCTTGAGCGCTAGCCGTTCCCTTGCCATCCTGAACTTCCTGGCCGCGAACGCGACCGACCAATTCACGCTCTCGGACCTGGCCAACCGCCTCGGCATCAACCTGGCGTCCGCCCATGCGATCCTCGCCGTGCTGACCGACGCCGGCTACGTCGTGCGCCACCAACGCCTGCGCACCTATTCGCTCGGACCGTCGCTGGTTGCCCTCGGTAACGCCGCCCTCCAACCACACCCGGCCATCGACCATGCCCAGCAGGAGGCCCGGCGCCTCAGCCGGGAGCTGGGCCTCGGCGTCGCCGTCACCGCGTTGGCCGGCGACGACATCGTCTTTCTGTCCCGCGTCGGCGAACACCGGCCCCGCGACATCGGAATGCAGGTCGGCCAGCGGATACCGATCGTGCCGCCCGTCGGTGCCGTGTTCGTCGCCTGGCACGACCCAGAGCCGTGGCTGGCCAAGGCCGACGACCGCGCTGCCCTGGAGGCGGTACTGGCCGACGTGCGCGCCCGGGGCTGGGCGGTGTCGCTCGGAAACCCGCCGGCGACCGAATACGAGGCCGTCGGCGCGCTCGACGACGGCCGCACCTACGACGTCACCATGATCGCCGCGCCGGTGTTCGCGCCTGGCGGCGAGGCCATCGTGTCGCTCACCCTCCTCGGGGTCGAGCCCGGCCTCTCTGCCGCCAAGGTCGGCGCCTTCGGGGAGCGGGTCCGCGACGCCGGCCTCGTCGCCACCCGGCGCAGTGGCGGCCGGACGCCGGTCCGCGTCCGCTAAGCATGCCGGTCGTGACCGAACGCTTCGAGGGCAAGATCGCGCTCATCACCGGCGCCGGTTCTGGCATAGGCCGGGCCATTACCAGGCGGATCGCCAGCGAAGGGGGCGCGGTGTTCGCCGTCGACATCGACGCCGACCGGCTCGGGCAGACGAAGCGCCTCAGCGTGGGTCCGGTAGCCATCGCGCAGGCCGACCTCGCCGAGCCGGACGCGTGCGGCGACGTTGTCGCCGCCTGCATCGAGGAGTTCGGCCGTCTCGACGTGCTCGGCAACGTGGCCGGCATCTACCTCGCCGAGCACACCACGGACGTGACGCGCGAGGACTACCGCCGGATCATGAGCATCAACCTCGACGCCTACTTCTTCCTCGCCCAGGCGGCCATCCCGCACCTGCTCGAGAGCAGCGGCAATATTGTCAACATTGCGTCGAACGCGGCGTTACAAGGGGTGCCGTACTCGGCGCCCTACTGCATGAGCAAAGGTGGCGTCGTGCAGCTCACGCGGTCGCTCGCGGTGGAGTTCATCAAGACGCCGCTCCGCGTCAATGCCATCGCCCCGGCCGGTACCAACACCAACCTTGCCGCCACCACGTCGTTCCCGGCCGACATGGATCCCGACCTCGCCCGGCGCATGGCGGGCCTACGAGGCCTGACCGAGCCAGAAGAGGTCGCCGCCGTCTTCGCGTTCCTCGCGTCCGCCGAAGCGCGGTCGGTCACCGGCGCCGTCTACACCGTCGACAACGCTCTTACCGTCAGCTGACTGAGCGACCGGCGTCGAGCGAGGAGCTCGCTCGGTGCATCCCCCGATCCGGCGACCACCGTTGGTATTTTTCGCGCCATGACCCGCAAGCTCGTGGCCGAAGCGGTAGGGACCATGCTGCTGGTGATCATCGCCGTGGGGGTGGCCACGCTGAGCTTCGGCTTCAAGCTCGACGGCGGCAGCGTGGCCGCCGGCGTCACGGCCACCGCCCTGGCGTTCGGGCTCGTCCTGCTGGCGTTGGCCTACACCCTGGGCCCCACGTCGGGCTGCCACATCAACCCGGCGGTCACCATCGGCTTCCTCGTGCACGGGAGGATGCCGCTCGGCGAGGCGGTGGGCTACTGGGTGGCCCAGTTCATCGGCGGGATCGCCGGCGCGCTGGTTCTGTGGGGGCTGTTCTCGGGGGTGCCGGGCTACACGCGCAGCGGCACCGGTCTCGGCACCGACGGCTTCGACAGCAAGTCGCTGGTCCACCTCAACGCCTCGGCCGCGTTCGGGACCGAGGTGGTGCTGACCTTCGTCTTCGTTCTCGTCGTGCTCATGGCCAACAGCCGCCTGGGCAACACCACCGTCGCCGGCATCGCCATCGGCTTCGCCCTGAGCACCGTGCACCTGTTGGGCATCCCGCTCACGGGAACGTCGGTCAACCCGGCCCGGAGCCTCGGCCCCGCCCTGGTCGTCGGGGGCACGGCCTTGAGCCAGGTGTGGCTGTTCATCGTCGCCCCCCTCGTCGGTGGCGTGGTGGCGGCGTTGTTCAGCCGCTACCTGGTGCCGGCGGAGGTGCCGGCGGCCGCCACGTAGCAACATTGTGGGCATGGCAAGCACTGCGATCCCTCCGGTCACCGATCCACGCCTGGAAGTGGGGACCCTGGCGCCCGCCGTGTACCGGGCCCAGGCGGGCCTCGATCGGGCGGCGGCCGAGGCCTTCACCGCCGCCGGCCTGCCCGCCGCGCTGCTGGAACTGGTCCGGCTGCGCGCCTCGCAGCTCAACGGGTGCGCCTTCTGCCTGGACATGCACAGCAAGGACGCCCGGCACGCCGGGGAGCGGGAGGAGCGCATCTACCTGCTCGACGCCTGGCGCGAAGCGCCCCACTACACCGACCAGGAACGCGCCGCCCTGGCGCTCTGCGAGGCGGTGACGCTGGTCTCCGAGGGCCAGGTCTCCGAAGAGGTGTGGGACGCGGCCGCCGCCGTCCTCAGCCCCGCGCAACTGGCGGCGGTCGTGGGGGCGACCGTGGCCATCAACGGCTGGAACCGTATCGCCATCTCGTCCCGTATGACTCCGGGGGAATACCAGCCTTCGTAGCCTCGGCGGGTGAGACTGGTGGGATGCGCAGCGAGATCATCCAGGTGACCACGGGCGGTCGGAGCCAGGTGCGGGACCTGACTCCCGACTGCCACCGGTTCGTCGGCGGGGAGGGTGACGGACTGCTTTCGGTGTTCGTTCCCCACGCCACGGCCGGCCTCGCCCTCATGGAAACCGGGGCAGGCAGCGACCACGACCTCCTGGCCCTGCTGGACCAGCTGGCGCCCGCCGACGGGCGCTGGACGCATCGCCACGGCTCACCCGGTCACGGGCGCGATCACGTGTTGCCGGCCTTGGTCTCGCCGTCGCTCACCGTGCCGGTGTTGGGCGGAAGGCTGGCGCTGGGCACGTGGCAGTCCGTCTGTCTCGTCGACACCAACGTGGACAATCCGGACCGCAACGTGCGACTCAGCTTTCTGTCGGACTGAGGACCCGCGGCCGGGGCGGCCGGCTGGGGACCGGTCGCACGCTGCTCCGCCCGTGGCCGGTTCCTGATCGGACGCGGCCCGGCCGGTACCGTGGCAACGGTGGAGCACCGGAAGGCTTGACACCAGTGGCGAGGGCGGGCGACAAGCGTGAGCAGGAGCTTCCGGGCGTCGAACGGCTGCTGACGCTGTCCGACGGCGTGGTGGCCATCGCCCTCACCCTGCTCGTCCTGGGCCTGCAGGTGCCCGTGTCCTCTGACCTCCGCCAGGCAAACTCGGCCAGCGACCTTGCCTCCTTCCTGAGCAGCACCAAGATCGGCGACCAGCTCAGCAGCTATGTCGTCTCTTTCTTCGTGATCGGAAGCTTCTGGCTGGCCCACCACCGGGCGTTCCGCCTGGTGCGGGGCCACGACGAGGGACTGGCCTGGTGGAACTTCGCCTACCTCTTCGCCATCACCCTGGTGCCGTTCACCAGCAACGTCCAGGGACGTCTTGGCGAAAACCCGCTCGCCGCGGCCATGTTCAGCGCCAACCTGCTGCTGGCCAGCCTCTCCACCCAGGCGGTCGTCACCTACGCCCGCCGGCGCGGTCTGATGGTTCGCGACGCCGACCCGCGGGAGCTGGCGGCCGGACGGATGCGGTCCATCGGGATGACGGTGGTCATGGTGATCTCGACCGCGGTGGCGTGGGTTTCGGTGGACACCTCGAAATACCTCCTGTTGCTGTTGATCGTCGTCGCCCGGGCCAGTTCGTGGTGGGGTGCCCGCGGCGAGTCGCCGGCTTCGACGGGATCTGGGTCGGCCGCGCCGGTGCCCGGGGATCAGTAGGCTGGGCGACACATGACCACGGGCATCGACCACGTGACCATCGTGGTCACCGACCTCGACGAGGCCCGTCGGTTCTTCACCCTGCTGGGACTGAAGGAGACCGTGGCGGTCATCGCGTCCGGTGACGACATGGCTCGTTACATGGACATCCCCGGCTGGGAGTCGGATCACGTCACCTTCATCCTGCCCAACGCGCCAGGCCACCAGGAGATCCAGCTCCTCCGGTTTCACCACCCGGTGCTGGAGCCCGACGACACGCCGGGCCATCTCGACCGGCTCGGACTCAATCACGTGTGCCTGACGGTCGATGATCTCGCCGCCACCTTGCAGATGATGGAGGCCAACGGATTTCGGGCCCGCAACCAGGTCCTCGAGTACCACGACCGGAAGCTGGTTTTTCTCGACGGGCCCGGACGGGTGGTGGTCGAGCTGGCCGAGCACGATCCTCCCACGGCCAACGAGTAACCGAACCTTCGGTCAATACCGTTGTCGTCATGCCCATCGTCCTCCGGCCGTGCGCGCCGAGCGAGGCCGGCGCCGTGCTCGCGCTGTGGACAGCGTCGGGTGCCAAGCCAACGCCTACTGATGAACTCGACAGCGTCGTCCGGCTCCTGCGCCGCGATGACCAGGCGCTGATCGTCGCCGACGACGATGGTCAGCTGGTCGGCTCCGTGATTGCCGCGTGGGATGGTTGGCGGGGCTCCGTCTATCGCCTGGTGGTTGCTCCGAGCTACCGCCGGCGAGGCCTCGCCCAGCGCCTGCTCCAGGAGGCGGAGGCTCGCCTGCACGCCCAAGGCGCCAGGCGGCTGGCGGCCATCGTGGTCGAGGACGACCCACGGCGATGGGTTTCTGGCGCAACTCGGGGTGGACGGAGCAGTCGCTGCGCATCCGGTTCGTGCACGGGTAGCTCGGCCGGGCGACGGTCACCCGACCGTGGCCAGGAACCGCTCGACGTCGGCGGCGCAGCGCTCTGGAGTCTCGGCGAAGGGCACGTGGCCGACGTCGAAGTACACCTGCAGCCCGCATCGCGGGATGGCCTGCTGGGTCGCCAGATGGTTACGGAGCGGTACGTGCCGGTCGCGGTCGCCGCAGATGAGAATCGACGGCGTCTCGAGCCGGAGGAGATCCGGTTGGCAGGTGAACGTACGCATGGCACGGGCCGCGCCCTCGATGTGCTGGGGTGACGCGGCGCCGATCACCCTCATGAGCTGCCGAAAGTCTTCCTCGGCCGGGCGCCGACGGAACGCGGATCGGGCCAGGGCAAGCTGCTGTTCAGGTGTCGGGTGCGCCAGCACCTCGAAACTGGCCTCATCGGCCAGAAAGTCGAGACCGCTCGTCGACGCGGGAGCGACGAGCACCAGGCCCGCGAACCGGCCGGGGTTGACGAGCGCAGCGCAGATGGCGGCGGCGGCGCCGAGGCTGTGGCCAACCACGACGGGTCGATCAACGTCGAGCAGGTCGCACAGGGCGGCGAGGTCGGCGCCGTACTCGTCGATCGTGCAGCGCTCCCAGGTGTCCGCACCCCCGCTGGCACCACAACCCAGCAGGTCGAAGAGCGTGAACCGGTAGCGGTCGCCATCCAGCCGCTCCACCAGCGGTTGCCATGCCGTGTGGTCGTTCTGGAAGCCGTGAACGAACACGAGGTCGCGTTCGCCGCTTCCCGACTGCCAGATGGCCAGTTCTGCGCTCCGAATCGTTCGGCGCCGCATTGCTGGGCGGTTGTCGCTCACGTCGGCGACGGTAGCGACGATTGCGGACACCTACTGACCGCGTGACGGGCGAGTGGGTCGCGGTCGGCCCAGGCCGAGACGGTGCACCGATGGATCGTTGCGCGACCTCCCCCCCGAAGAACGAGACGCAGCCGTCGACCGGGTTGTCAACGCCGTGGCCTTCTGACGGACGACCGACTTGGCCCCCGGCGCGGCTTCCGAGTGGCGAAGCGAATCTGATATTCGCCTACTTCGAGCCGGGTGTCGACGAATCCGGCGGTCGTGAGCCGGTCGTCCAGCGTGTCGGGGTCGATTGGGACGAAGACGTCATCCTCATGGCCGGCCCGGATCGCCTCCAGATCGCGAGAGTCCGTACCGACGAGCATGGCGCCGGCCCTGAGGACCCGATTGACCTCTCGGAAGAGGCGGTCCTGATGGGCGGGCGACGGCATGTGATGCAGCACGGAGAAGCAGGTGGCAGCGGAGAAACGCTCCGAGTCCAAGCCTGACTCGGTGGCATCGATGCAGATCACTTCCACGTTGGTGCCCACCAGGCGGTCTCGTAGCGGCCGGGCCAAGGCGGCGTCGACTTCCAGGGCAGTGAGGCGGGCCACCCGCTGGCGAAGAAGGTCGGTCGTGAGGCCCGGGCCCGGTCCGATCTCCAAGACATCATCACCGAGCTCCCCCGCGGCCTCGATCCAGGGCAGCAGGTCGGTCTCCAACATGGCCGCCCACTCGGGGCTGGCGAGAAACTTGAGATGCGACTCGTTCACTTCCTCGTTGTACCCGTCGGGGGCCGTGACCGTCTGCGCGCTCGGCGGAATTTCGTTGGCGCTGGGACCGGTCTGGACTGAGGCTGGGTCACGTGAGAAACGCGCACGTTGCGATCGCCGGTTGCCGACGCTCGGATGACGCGGCGCCGACCGACTTGTACCCGGACCCCGACGCCGGCCCGCTGGGCGAGGCCCTGCGCGGCCGTGGTGGTCGGGCCCGGTTCGTGGGTTGGGACGACCCCAGCGTGGAGTGGGGGTCGTTCTCCCACGTCGTCCTGAGCAGCACCTGGGACAGCGTCGACCGGCCGGGGGAGTACCTGACCTGGGCGAGACAGGTAGCCGAGGTGACCAGGCTGGTGAATCCGGCACCGGTGCTCGAGTGGAACATCGACAAGGTGTATCTGCGCGAGCTCGAGGCCGCCGGCGTGCCCGTCATCGCGACCACGTGGGTTGGGCCCGGCGACCTCTGGGAGCCACCGTCGGCACCGGAGATCGTGGTCAAGCCGTCGGTCTCGGCTGGCGGAAGGAGCACGGCGCGCTACGCGAACGGCGATCCGGCGGCGGCCGATCACGTGCGAATGCTGCAACGTGGCGGGCAGACGGTCATGGTCCAGGAATATCACTCGGCCGTCGACGAGGATGGAGAGGTCGACGTCGTCTTCATCGACGGCCGCTTCAGTCACGCGGTGTTGAAGAAGGCCGCCTTGCGCACCGGCGACGGCGTCCTGCCCCGGCCGTGGGAGCGGATGGCACAGCCGAGCCTGACCTCGCCGACAGCTGAGCAGTTGGGTGTGGCGACCGAGACCATGAGGTTCGTCTCGGACCGTTTCGCCCGGCCACCCACCTACGGTCGGGTCGACCTGATCCCCGGGCCGCACCGGCGGCCGGTCGTGCTCGAGCTGGAGTTGATCGACCCCTACCTGTCGCTGGACATGAGTCCGTCCGCAGCCCGTGAGCTGGCCTGGGCGCTCATCGCCGGCTGAGGCGACATCTCGGGCCTCCGAGGCACGAGAATGACGCTCCTATGTCCGCCTCCTGGCTCGCCCAGCCGAGCGAGCCGGCCGTCCGCGCCGCTCTCGCTCGTGGGCTTCCGGATCTCCAGTTCGAGCATCTCGATCTGACCCGGGTGCGTCCCGACGCGCCGGCGGAATGGGCAGCCGCGGCGGCGTTGGTCGACGAGGACCGGATCCTGAAGTTCGCCTGGTCGGAAGCGGCGGCGACGCGCCTCGCCCGCGAGGGCGCGCTCCTGGAGCTGCTCCGAGCTACCGACCTACCCGTTCCCGACCTCGTCGCCGTGGTCAGCACACCCGTCCTCCTCGTGACCCGCGTCGTCGCTGGCGAGCCGCTCACCTTGGAGAACATCGCCGCCCTCGACCGGCGCCACGCCGACCGGGTGGCAGGCGTCATGGCCGAGGTTCTCGCCCAGCTGCACTCGCCGGCACTGCTCGAACGAGCGGCAGCCATCGTGGATCTGGCGCCACCGCGGGCGCAGGCGACGACGGGGATGTTGCGCGAGGGGCTTCCTCGTCGGGTGCAGCCTCCGCAGTTCGACCAGGTCCTCAGTTGGTGCGAATGGGTTGACCGCATCCTGGCCGTCCCAAAGCTCGACCCGGCTCTGGTTCACGGAGATCTCCACGGTCACAACCAGGTGTGGTCGGAAAGGCTCGGCGAGCTACGCGCCTTGGTCGACTGGGAGACGGCCGGGCCGGCTGACGCCGAGTTCGACTTTCGCTACCTCCCCGCGCAGGCGGCGACGCCTGACTGGGCCGGCGCTGTGATTCGCCACTACGAGGCGGCGGCGGGCCGGACCCTCGACGTTTCACGGATCATGGCCTGGCACGTGCTCACCGTGCTCGGCGACGCCCTGTGGCGCAGCGAGGCGGGTATCCCCTTACCCGGAGGCGGAACACCAATCAAGTGGGTTGACTCCCTGGCGACCCGCCTCCGCTTCTTCGGTCTTCTCGACCGCGAGGGCATGCCCTAGTGAGCCAGAAGCCGGCGGTTCCCATGGGGGGCCTGGCCGCGTCAGGGCGCTCGCGGCCGCGGCCGCCGGTTGCTCCGGCAGCGCCAGG
This sequence comes from uncultured Actinomycetota bacterium, assembly GCA_963757175.1. Classification (GTDB taxonomy): domain Bacteria; phylum Actinomycetota; class Acidimicrobiia; order Acidimicrobiales; family Palsa-688; genus CAVWQR01. The sequence continues at coordinate 936,509 of CAVWQR010000001.1, forward strand.
CACTCGACGAGGTCAACCGCCACCAGCGTCGGCGCCTCGTCGGGCGGTTTCGCCGGCCAAGTCGACGTCCGGCCGTGGCCGTCAGCTCGACCTGGAGTACCGGGGTGCGGGCGGCCCCTAGAGTTGCCGGTAGAGGAGGTGGCCGTGGCTGAATCCACTCCATTCACCATCGGAGCCAAGGCTCGCTGCACCGACGGGATCTGTGGCCGGGTGACCCAGGTGGTGATCGACCCGATCGAGGACAAGGTCACGCACCTGATCGTCGAGCCGGAGCACCGGCAGGGACTCGGCCGGCTGGTCCCGATCGAGGGCGTGAAGTCCGGCAGGGACCAGGTCGACCTGGCATGCACCAGGGCAGAGTTCGACAGGCTCGAGACAGCCGAAGAGGTCCGCTTCCTCCCAGGCGCCGAGGGCGATCCCGGCTATGACGCCGAGCAGATGCTCCGGTGGCCCTACTTCGGAGGCAACACCAGTGTGCCCGTCGTCGTCGACTCACTACCGGTCGGCGAGGTGGCTGTCCGGCGTAGCGAGGACGTGTACGCGACCGACGGGCGCATCGGACAGGTTGAGGGTCTGATCGTCGATCGCCGCAACCGGCACGTCACCCATCTTCTGCTCAAAGAGGGTCATCTCTTCGCCCATCAGGAGGTGGCGATACCAATAGCGCACGTAGAGTCAGTCGACCAAGATGGCGTCCGGCTGTCGATCAGCAATCAAGAGGTCGACGACCTGCCTGCGGCAGACTTTCAGCGCCTGGGCACCTAGGACGCGATTGGGTGCCGATGGGTCCGCTCGGCAAATGACGACCGGTGACGGTCACTGGCCGTTCACGGTCCCGCACCCATGCGGAACGCCAAGGCGTCGGCAGCATCCGCGGCCAGGCTCTTCAGCCGCTGCAGCCGGGCGCCCGGGTCAGCCGCCACGAGAAGCTCGTGCAGATCGAACGGCCCCAGCGGCGCCATCGCGCACAGCCGCCACATCTCGGCCAAGCGGGCGTCCCCGCTGAGCACCGCCAGCTCGCCGCTGGCCTCGCCCGGCTCCACGGCCAGGCCGCCTGAGGCGTCGCCCAGCTCCACGGCCAACGCCCGTGCCCGGCGGACCTGGCGCCCCGCCTCCTCCAGGCTCGTCGCCCACGACGGGTTCCACTGTTCAGCGGCGAGCTCTTCCACGTCGGCACGGGGGTAGGGGCTGTCGGGCAGCCAGCGCACGACGCGGAAGCGGCGGGTGCCGCCAGCAAGGATCAGCCACCGCTCGTCTGGGAGCTGCTGGCTGGCCAACACCCCGACCACCGTCCCCACCGTCGCCCTCTCGTCTCCGCCACCCACCTCGGAGCCGCGCTGAACCAGGACAATTCCGAACTCGGCCGGGTCCCATGTCCCGTCTCTGAGTTCATGCATGAGCACCCTGTAGCGCTCCTCGAAAACGTGCAAGGACACGGCGGCGCCGGGCAGGACGACCGTTCCCAGCGGGAACACGGGCAGGACCCGGCTCACCGCGAACGTCCCGATTCCATCCGGGCAGTATGCCCGGCGCTCGGGGTCGCTGTCCTCGGAGTTCGTGCGCCATGGGGTCGGAAGCGAAGCCGCATGGAGTCGTCGGCTATGCCTTGTGGTGCGCGCTGGTGGAGGCTGACCCGAAGACGAACCAGCGGGTGGCGTCGACCTCGACGCGCCATCCCTCGGCGTCGATCAGGCGCCGCAGCTCGTCGGGCTCGTACATCACCTTCACGACCCGATACACGGAACCGTCGTCCAAGCGGCGCAGGTGCAGATCTGGGCGGTACTCGACCACGAGGGGATCGTGGCTTTCAGGGCCTGAGAGCGGGTCGTCGCGGTTGTCAATGAAAAACACCCGCCCACCCGGTGCCAGACAGGTGCGCACCAGCGCCCAGAAGGCCCCGAAACGGGCCCGGGGCACGTGTGACAGCCAGAAAGAGAAGAACACCACGTCGTAGCGGTGCTCAGGCCGCCATGAGAACAGGTCGGCGACCACATAATCGACGTCGCGACGTTTGATGCGGTCACGGTTGATGGCGAGCGTTTCCGCCGACGCGTCGACCACGGTGAGTCGCTCCGCGCTGGCAGCCAGACGCTGGGTCCACCAGCCGGTTCCACCAGCCAGTTCCAACACGTCGCCTCTCGCTCCAAAAGCGGCCAGTACGGCGTCGAGAGTGGCGACTTGGCGGTTCCACTCATCCGCGTCATCTTGTCCCCGGTCGTAACGGCCGACGCCCTGCCACCACTGGTCGTATTCGGGTGCCCGAGCCCGGTAGAAGGAGCGCTGCTCGGCCAGCAACTCTTCGTCGCCCACCGCTCCATTCTCCCTCACTACCGGCAGCATTAGCGCTCACGAGCGCCTACGACAAGAGGGCCGAGCGCCGCCCCCATCCGGAGGACTCGTTTGAGCTGCTCCGCCTGGTCGATAGCGTTTCGACTCCAGTGCTCATCGGCCAGAAAGTGAGCGCCATAGGGACGGTGCCGGTGTAAGACGACTAAGACGACAGAGACGCCTCTTCGCGCAGCACGATCCTCTGCGGGCACCTGCTTGCGAGTCGCGAGGGCAGTCCTGGCCCCATACGGGGTTCGGCTACCGCTGGGCGATGGGACTGCCGGATTCGTGGGCTGGGGTCAGTCGTGCAGCACGGGCGCGTAGGAGATGCCGATGATCGCGCCCTCGGGTGACTGCAGCCGAGCGACCGTCTGGCCCCATGGCTCCTCGCGAGCTCCATGCAGTAGTTCATAGCCGGCCTGCTCGAGCTCTCGTGCCGCCGGAACGACCGTGGCGGCGTTAGCCACATCAAACTCGATGCTGACCTGCGGTACCGGCCGCTCTGCGGGCCACTGGTCGGTTCCGAAGCACGCATAAGCGGCCTGGGACAGCGGCCAGATCCCGAACGACTTGCAGCCGGCGATCTGCTCGCTGTGGTAATACCCCTCACCCTCGCCCTGCAGCGGGAGGCCCAGCGCCTCGACATACAGGCTGCGGCTCTTGATCGGATCGGGAGCGATCATGGCCACGGTCGCGAGGAACTCGATGTTCATGAAACCTCCTCATTCGTCGCTGCGCAGTCACCAATCCAAGCAGGACGCGCTCGGCGGCGCGGTGTCGGTGGCCACTGGAAACTGCCCGCGGGCGGCCACTGAGTGACCAATGCCGGGCACCACGCGGAGCGGTCAGGGCATCGGAGGTCGTGGCCTCGACCCCGGCCTCCGAGCCGGCGGACGGAGACACCCTCAGCACCGATGTCGGAGGCCGCGTCAAGGGACAGCTGCCGCTCCCCAAAGATCGGTCGATATGCGCTATTACGCACAGTGTGGTGAACCCGTTTGTGCAGAGCATGGCCAGCAATTTCGAGGAAGCGCTACGGCTGATGGAGGCGGCGCTGACGGATTGTCCCGACGATCTGTGGGAGACGGACTTGTGGCCGGACGAGGCGCCCACGGGTCCGACACCGCATGGAGGATTGCACGGCTCAGCCCCCTGGTTCCTTGGATACCACGCGCTGCTGACCCTCGATTACGACCTCAGCGCCGAGTTCGAGCCGTGGGACCCGCCACAACCCTTTGATGAGAATACCTACGCCTTTCCCAACCGTATGTTTACCAAGGCCGAACTGCTCGGTTACATCGACTACTGCCGCGGGAGGGTGCGCCGAACGCTTGACGCGCTCACCGAGAACGCGGCGGCTCGGCCACTCCCTCGCGCCCATCGATACCACGACATGCTGTACGGAGTGATTGTCGGCCGTATGCCGCTGCACGTTGTTGAACACGCCTCGCAGATCCGCCAGTTCCTCACTGCCGCGGGAGTCAAAGTGCGACCCATGCCCGGCGATCGTGGGTACGCGGGGTGACCCTGGCGCTGATCCGGGGCACTGTCTCCACGCCGCAGAGAGCTATCCCGATGGTGCCGATAGGTGATGGGGCGTCGGCGCGGTATGGCCGTCGGCTACCACCACGCTCCGCGGCGAGATGGCCGTGAGTGGGCAGCCGCCGTTGGCCGCCACTGGGCAGATTCTGCTGTCCGCCCACAGCGCGGGAAAGGGATATATAGGGCTGACGGCTTTGGCTCAGGAGGTTCCGGCCGCCTCGAATGACCATCGGCTTGCGGTGCGGGTCCCGCTTCCGGGAGGCTCTCGGCGTCGCCTTCGGCTTACAGGCCAACCATATCGACGAGCCTGGCGAACTGATCTCGACCTCGTGTCGCCGGCGGCACCGCAATGGGTGGTGTCTCCACTGATACCACTCATCAGGGATGCCCAGTGGGCTGGCTGCTGTATGGCGAAGGTTCTTGTGATGTCAAGGTTTGTCGGATCGCCGCCCAGACCTTTTCGGTGTCGGCGTTCTGCTTGTGTGGTGCGCGAAGCCGTTTGATGAAAGCGGCCAGATCCGCCAGTGCCCAGCCGGAGCGGTAGAGCGTCGTGGCGTCAGGGTCGACCACACGACCGGTCAGCTGTCGGTAGGTTTCCCAGGCGAGGCCGGTGTCGTCGTCCAGCATCCACAGGTCGCGCTCTGGGCGGGCGAGGGCGACGGTGTCCCAATCCACGAGCGCCAGTCCTTCCCCGGTGCGGATCAGGTTTCCGGGATGTGGCTCGCCATGCGTGACAACCGGTTCGCTGGTTGAGCAGGCCAGCCGTGACCCCAGCCGGTCAAAGTCGGCGATCCAGCCGACGACGACATCGGCGTACCTCGCCAGCAGCTGGCGGGCCGCTTCGGAGAACGGCCCGCTTTCCCAGGAGCGGTCAAGCTCGGCGAGGGCTGCCTCCAGCCCCCAACGGCCGGGTAGCTCGGGGCCACGCCGAGGCGCGGCGCCGGCAGCCGAGGCGCTTTGGTGCAGCTGGGCGAGGAGTCCAATCAGCTCGGTCCTCTCGGCGGGATCGATGGGCTCGCCCCAGCGCCCGGGTTTGCCCTCCACGAAGGGAAACAAGGCCAAGCTGTATCGGGGCCCGACACGGAGGGCACTGTCGCCCGAGGGAGTAGGGAGAGGGGCGACGACGAACCCCAAACCCGCCCGTCGCTGCAGGTCCATCGCCGCTCGGTAGGCGGCTGAGAGTCCGGCGAAGACCGACACCCGGTCCGAACCGAGCCATGGTTTGGTGTCCAGATCGTCGCAGGTCACAAACCACCGCTGGTCATTGCCGGTTCGCGCTGTCCAGTGGTAGGCGCCGCCGCCGGCAGGGAGGTAGTCCATCCGATCGATCGCCAGACCCCAGTGATGGTCGAGCGCGGCAGCCAGCTCTTCTGCGTGCATGCCCTCCGGGGCGGTCCTCATGTCAGCCAACAGTCGCGCGAGCAACCGAATCGCCAGGCAACCATTTCGTCGACACCCCGAAAACCGCCGCACGAGGTCGGAAGTGCACTGGCGCTACGCGGCAGGCGTTGAGCGACTCAGACGGCGATGAGAGAGGGTCCGCTCGCCGATCGGCTTGTGGTCAGATCGGGAGCTTCGACCAGCGTAGAGCCGACGGAGACGAGGTGGGCAAGGCGGTCGACGGCCGCGTTGCGCAGGACGGCGGTACCGGCGCGGACTACACCGAAGTGAGGACTAGCCCTTTTGTTCAAGCCCAACCAGCGGAGGGAGTGGGATTCGAACCCACGGTGGGCAGAACCCACAACGGTTTTCGAGATGGACGGGAGGCTTCCGAGGGCGTTCAAGGGGGTCCCAGGTTGTCGGTCTGAGCAGGCGCGTTTCTCGGATTGGCGTCCGTCGGCGTCCGGGCCCGTCCGGGGTTGTTCACCGACTTTGAGGGATGAAATGAGGGATGGATCCCGGCCCCTGACCCAACGGTCGCGACCGTTGGGTGCCGGTCTGGGCGAGTCTGTCAGAGCCCTTTCGTAGGCTCCCTGGCCGATGAAGGTGCGGGACGTGATCAAAGCGTTGGAACGGGACGGTTGGCGGCTCGATCGCCAGACGGGCTCCCATCGTCAGTTCCGTCACCCCCGCCGCCCAGGCACCGTGACGGTGGCTGGCAAGCCGAGCGCCGAGGTTCCGAGGGGTACGCTGGCATCGATCTGGCGGCAAGCCGGAACGCAAGAGCGGTGATGGACATGACTGAGTACGTGGTGGTGATCGAACAGGACGGTGATGCGTGGGGCGCCTACGTGCCCGACCTTCCCGGCTGTGTCGCCGCAGGCGATAGTCGCCAAGAGGTCGAGCAGCTGATCGCCGAGGCGGTTCCGCTCCACATCGCGTCCCTGCGGGAGCATGGTGAGACGGTGCCGGCGCCGACCGCAGCCGGCACCACGACGGTTCGCGTTGCCTGAACCGGAACGTCGCGCCGGTCGTTCCTGCTCTTGATCTCTATGTGAAGGAGATCATCACACGCGGCGCTGACGACGCCACCTTCGCGACGAGGCCGTCGGGTTGGCTGCTCGGAGTGCCATCGCCTTGTCGTCCCGGTTCAACGCCGGCGCCCGCAGGGCGCCGGCCGCGGAGATGCCAACCAGCAAGTGCCCATCGTCCGGAGCCCGTCGACGCTGTGGAGTTCGGATGCTCGTGCCTGGGCGGGCATGACGGCACGGCCCGAGCAGGTGTCGTCGGTGTCGGCATCGGGCACAGCGGAGCCCCTTGAGCCATGTCGAGCAGCACCAGCCTGGTCCACTCGAACTTTCCGACCGCCGGGTTCGCCGCATCGTCCACGTTCAGAGGTCGTGTAAGGGCCCGATGGCGAAAAGGTAAAGGTCCCCACCGCACCTCGACAGGCCCCGTTTCGCCAACCGGTGGGCTCGTTTCGCCACGGAGTTGTCGCTGACGAGGAGACTGGCTCGGTCCGCTCAGCGAAGACGCCCTACCAAGCCCCGGTCGACCCTGGCCGCCCTGAAGGGGCGGTCAGGAACGCCGGCGCTTGCGCCGGCGACATCGTGATCAGGCCCGCCAAATGCCGGCCCGGCATCTCGGTGCAACTGTGTGACCCGCTTTATGGCCCTCTTTCCAACGGGGCTCGAGCACCTGCAATGCGGTCCCCGTGTAGATCCGGTCGAGTTCGGAACCGAGCTTGGCCGTGGATTTCTCAATCGTCGGGATTGTTGTTACATCGGGCGTACCCAATCTTCAATGGGGGCAGCACCCGAGTGTCCCGCATGCTCTCCATTCTGGGCATCCTTTCCGAGGGTCAGCCCCACTCGGTGGATGTCCGTCAGACCGTGCCCACCCCAGGCTCATCTTTGCCGGACCAAGAATAAGTGGTCGCCACTCATGACCCCTTGGTCTTGAGCTCTAGTTATCGCAGAGTACGAATACACGGCGGCTGAGGAACCTGGCATGATGTGGCGAACAGAACATGGGAGGCAAGGAGTTGACGGCGGACCATGAGGGGCGGGGTCTGAGGCGGCGACTGGTCACGGCGATAACGGCTACCACTTGCGCGCTGACCACGTTGGTGGTCATCCCCCTGGTGGCCACCGCACCCCCGGTCGGTGCCGCGACGGCGGAACCCACCTGGACCCAGCTCCACCCGGCCACCAGCCCCCCGGTCCGCGCCGGGGCCTCCATGGCCTACGACCCCGGCACCGGCCAGCTGGTGCTGTTCGGCGGTAACGACAACGGCGGCGACCGCGGCGACACCTGGACCTGGACCGGCACCACCTGGACCAAGCTCAACCCGGCCCCAGCCCCTCGGCCCGCGCCGGGGCCTCCATGGCCTACGACCCCGCCACCGGCCAGCTGGTGCTGTTCGGCGGTGTCAGGCACCGCAGCTACCTCGGTGACACCTGGACCTGGAACGGCACCACCTGGACCCAGCTCAACCCGGCCACCAGCCCCTCGGCCCGCGACGGCGCCTCGATGGCCTACGACCCGGCCACCGGCCAGCTGGTCCTCTTCGGCGGGTGCCAACGGCACGCCGACCTCGGTGACACCTGGACCTGGAACGGCACCACCTGGACCCAGCTCAGCCCGGCCACAGCCCCTCTGCCCGCGGCGCCGCCTCCATGGCCTATGACCCCGGCACCGGCCAGCTGGTGCTCTTCGGTGGTCCAGCGACGCCGGCCTCCTCGCCGACACCTGGACCTGGACCGGCACCACCTGGACCCAGCAGTCCCCGACCACCAGCCCCTCGGCCCGCTTCGGCGCCTCCATGGCCTACGACGCCGCCACCGGCCAGCTGGTGCTCTTCGGTGGTGCCAACAACGTCAGCGACCTCGGGGACACCTGGACCTGGACCGGCATCACCTGGACCCAGGCCAGGCCGGCCCAAAGCCCCCCGGCCCGCGAGCGACGCCTCCATGGCCTACGACCCCGGCACCGGCCAGCTGGTGCTGTTCGGGGGCTATGGCAGCAGCGGATATCTCAACGACACCTGGATCCCGGGCTCTCCGTTCACTACCCCCACCACCACCACCATTGCCGCCACCCCCACCCAGTTGATCTTCGGGAGCCAGGTAACGCTTACCGCCCAGGTGAGCCCGTCGTCCAACCCGGTGCCCACCGGCACGGTCACCTTCACCGACACCGCCAACGGGCAGACCACCACCCTGGCCTCAGGCGTGGCCCTCAACGGTTCCGGGGTGGCCGCCGCGATCGTGACCCCGCCGGCGGTGGGGGTCAACGCCATCGTCGCCACCTACTCCGGCGACGGCACCTACGGGGGCTCGACCAGCAGCCCGGTCGACGTCTCGGTGCGGCCGACCCTCCACCAGCTGGAGGTGACCCAGGTGCGCTTCTCCGGGCCGGGAGGGGCGCAGGACTCCTACGTGGATTTGGTGAACACGTCTTCGGCCCCCTTGCCGCTGGCCGGATGGATCGTGGGGCTGGCCACCGGGCCCTCGAGTGGCACCAGCGTGGCCCTCCCCTCCGGGGCCAGCCTTCCTGCCGGTGCGGCCTACCTGCTGGGCGGCAGCGCCTACTCGCTAGGTGCTGTGGCCACCCCCGACCTGCCCGCGCTGCCGAGCGCCTCGCTGGTAGGGGTCCAGGTGGTCCCGCCCCCTGACGGCCTGGGCGACGGCCCCACCGACCAGGTGGGCTACCCGATCAACAGCGGTTACTACGCCGGGGCCGGCCTCCCCACCCTGTTGGGCACCCCGGCCGGCCAGTACGCCTTCATCCGCCACGGCACCCAGGCCGCCCCGGTCAACACCGGGGACAACCGAAGCGACTTCTCGCTCGTCTCCACCACCGGGGCGGTGGTGGGCGGGGTCCAGTCGATCCTCGGCACGCCCTCGCCGCTGTCGTCCACCTCCCCCCAACAGATCAACGCCCAGGCCGCCTCGACCCTCTATGACCCGAGCGTGTCGGCCTCCAGCTGCCCCAACCGCATCTACACCCCGGGCTCACCGGGCACCTTGCTCATCAACCGGACCATCACCAACAACACCGGCAAGACCATCACCAAGCTGTGGCTGCGGATCACCGGCCTGACCGAAAAGAACGGGCCACCCTCCACCCCCCACGCCTGGCTGCGGGTGGTCCCCACCACCGCCAACAACACCACTTGTGCGGGAGGGATGGGCCAGGACCTGGTCCTCAACACCCCGGCCGGCAGCGACGGGGGACTCGGAACCACCCTGAGGACGAGGCTGACCCAGAAGGGAGGCCTCCCCAACGGGCAGTCCCTCTCGGTGGCCTTCCAGTTCGCGGTGGACCAGGGCGGGGCGTTCTCTTTCGCCTATGACGTGGACGCCTCGACCGGCTGAGCCGCCGGGCCTGACCGCGAGCCGCAGCGCGGACAGTCGCGGCGCCTCCACAGGTAGTCCCTCCCAACGTGGCACGAAACGTAAGACGCGAGGCTGGCGCGCAGGCCGATCGTCGAGTCGGATCGAGGGCCAAGGCGGGTCACCCGTCGTTGTTTGTGCTGTCGCCGGGTTTGGGTGTTCGCCTGGAGGCGGCGGCGTGGCAGTGGCGGACCGACATGCGGGACAGTCCGTCGGCCAGAAGGGCTCGGTAGAAGGCGTCCAGGTGGGCGGGGGTCAGCTTGCGCAGCTCGATCGGGCCCAGGCCCGGACGCAGGCGGGCGGTGATGAGCGACCGGTAGCCGTCGATGGTCTTGGGCGTGCGCCCCTGCGCCGTCAGGTGGTCGACCCAGGCGTCGAGCAGGACCGCCACCGTCTGGCCCGTCCCGGCGTGCCTGCCCTCGGCCACTTCGGCGCTGAGGCGGGCCAGCGCCCGGTCGGCTTCGCGCTTGCCGCCGCGGACGGTCCGGCTGACCTGCCCGTAGCGGCCGGTGAGCGGATCACGCCCGGTTCGGACCCGCAGCTCCCAGACGCCCGGTTGGCGCTCCCGCACCACCCGCTGACTTTGTCGGGATTTGTGAGGGATATCCCGCCTCCGGAGCCTCGGCCGCCTCACCCCAAAAACGGCCTCTGACCAGCGGAGGGAGTGGGATTCGAACCCACGGTGGGCAGAACCCACAACGGTTTTCGAGACCGTCCGATTCGTCCGCTCTCGCATCCCTCCTACGCAGACCGAGCCTTGCTTGCCCGGCCCGACCTACCCACCAGGCTAGCCCTGGACTGGCTGACACCAGTCCAGGGTTCCAAGTGACCGAGGGCAGGATAGTCAGCGGCCCACCGGCAGGCCGCGTCCCAGATACGATACACTCCTGTTGTGGAGGGTAATTCCGAACGGCTGGGCGCCACCAGGCGGGCCGGAAGAAGCGCGTGATGCTGGGATCGACGGTCGGGTCCTGGCCGTCGCCGCCCGACAACTCGCCATGCGCGGCTACGAGGCCATGTCGCTGGCCTCGGTGGCGGAGGAGGCCGGCACGAGCCGCCAGGCCCTGTACCGCCGCTGGCCGGACAAGGCCGGCCTGGCCGCGGCGGTGATCGCCACCATGGACGACACCGGCGAGCTGAGCGCCGCCACGACCAGCAGCCACGGGCTCTACCGGGCCCTGGTTGCCGAGCTGAAGGACTTTCAACGAGGCGTATCGCGACCCGGTCGATTGTCGCTGGTTGGCACCATGCTCCAGGATTCCACTGACGTCGACGTCGCCTCCCGTTACCGAGCCCGAGTGGTCGCCCCGCGCCGGCGACGGCTGCGGGCAATCCTCGAAGCCGCGCAACGGGCCGGAGTCATCGATTCCGACGCTGATCTCGAAGTGGCGGTGACGATGTGCACCGGATCCTGGTACGGACGAGCGTTGGCCGGCGACCCGCGCCCGCCTCGGTGGCCCGATCGGACGGCCGCTCTCGTGTGGCGAGCCGTCGGCGGCCAGGTACCGCAAAGCAATCCGACCGGCGGCGCCAATGACTGACTCTCACGACCCAGCAGTCGGACTTTCTGCTGTTATCGCCGACACTGAGGAGCACTCTGTGACCCCGCATACCGACCACGACACGACCGACGCCAGTCGCGGCCCGACGATCGAGGTGACCGACGACGGGCCCTACGAAGTGTCGGCTGAAGTGAGCCTTGTCGACTGGCTCGGACAGCCGGTTCCCGTGCCCGACGGCGACGAAGCGACGAGCACGGCGCGGCTGTGCCGCTGCGGAGGGTCGAAGACCAAGCCATGGTGCGACGACAGTCATCTGACCAACGGGTTCAACGGCGCCAAAGATCCTGAGCGGGTCGCCGACCACCTCGATACCTATGTCGGCCAGCAGGTGACGATCATCGACAACCGCGGCACCTGCCAGCACTCCGGGTTGTGCACCGACCGCCTGGCGACCGTCTTCCGGCTGGCGTCCGAGCCGTTCGTCGCCCCCAGCGGGGGCAGGATGGACGAGATCATCCGGGCGGTTCGCGACTGCCCGTCGGGGGCGCTCAGTTTCGCCATCGACGGAGTCGAGGCCCGAGCCGATGTCGACCATCACGACCGCCGCCCGCCGGCGATCGAGATAACCAAGGACGGCCCCTACCGAGTGACCGGCGATGTCGACCTGGTCGACAGCTCGGGCGACGCCGGTGGCTCGGAACGCAGGGGCGTCGCGAGAGCACTACGCCCTGTGCCGTTGTGGTCATTCCCGCAACAAACCGTTCTGCTCGGGCATGCACTGGTATGTCGACTTTCACGATCCTGTCGCCGACCCCGACGTCACGCCCACCATGTTCGAGTGGGCCGGAGGCCTGCCGGCACTGACGCGGATGACCCGACTGTTCTACGAGAAGTACGTCCCGGGCGACGATCTGCTGGCTCCGCTCTTCGCGGACATGAGCGCCGACCATCCCGAACGGGTGGCCAAATGGCTGGGCGAAGTCTTCGAGGGGCCCGGCGCCTACAGCCGCGACTACGGCGGCTACACCCGTATGGTGTCCCAGCACGTCGGCAAAGGTCTCACCGAGGAGCAACGGGCGCGGTGGGTGCAGCTCCTGCTGCTATCGGCCAAGGAAGCCGGACTCCCCAACGACGCCGAGTTCCGCTCCGCTTTCGGTTCCTACATCGAGTGGGGATCGCGCTTGGCTGTCGAGAACTCCCAGACCGGGGCCCGGCCGCCGGAGAACATGCCCATGCCTCGCTGGGATTGGACCACGGCGGCCGGCCCCCCCGGCTCACGGGTATCCGCGCTGGACGCCCCCGAAGAGGAGAGCGCCGAGCCCGTTGTCGTCCCCGCCCCCGACGAGGAGGTCTCCTTCGCCCGACACATCAGGCCGTTGTTCCGCTCACGGGACCGCCGCTCGATGTCCTTCGCGTTCGATCTGTGGGATTGCAGCGCAGTGACGACGCACGCCGGGGCGATCCTCGCCCGCCTGGGCGACGGGACCATGCCCTGCGACGGGCCATGGCCCGCCGAGCGCATCGCGGTGTTCGCCCGTTGGACCGACTCGGGGATGGCGCCCTGAGCCTCTGGACGGTGATCCACCGGAGCCAACCTTCCGATCCGACGGGTAGGTCGGCGCCAGTCGGGAAGACTGCGGGCATGGCCGATCTGCCCGACCTCTCCTTCTCCCAGTCGATCGTCGTCGCCCGCCCGGCGGAATCGCTCTACGCATGGTCTCCGACGTGAGGCGGATGGGCGAATGGAGTCCGGTCTGCAAGGCGTGCTGGTGGGACGAGGGGGACGGGCCCCGAGAAGGAGCGTGGTTCACGGGTCGAAACGAGCTACCCGAGCGGACCTGGGAGACGCGCTCCCAGGTCGTGGCGGCCGATCCGGGCCGCGAGTTCGCCTTCGTGGTGGGCGGCTCCTGGGTGCGCTGGGGATACACCTTCGCCGCGGTCGACGGCGGAACACGCGTGACCGAGTCGTGGGAGTTCCTCCCCGGCGGCATCGCCGTCTTCGAAGAGCGGTTCGGCGAAGACGCCGCAGCGCAGATCGCCGATCGCAGCGAGGCCGCGCAGCGGGGGATCCCGGCGACACTCGCCGCCATCAAGGCGGCGGCCGAGGCCGAGTAAGGCTCCCCGGCGGGATCAGCCGCACCCCGCCAGAGGCTCCAGCCCTTCCGCGTGCAGAAAAACCACCCTCGGAACGTTCCGCGGGTCGAAACAACGACCCTGGGCGTCCTTTCCACACGCGGAAGCTTCCGCGTGTGGATTTTCTGCACGCGGAAGCCGGCCCGACGCACGCCGGCCGCCGCGCACGCCGGCGCCGGCGCCGGCGCCGTCAGGCCGACGCCCGACGCGCCCCCTCGGCCATGGCCGACAGCTTGGCCCACGTGATCTTGGGGTCGACGCTGAGGAAGGACGCAAACGTGGCGAAGCCACAGTCGCTGCCTGCCATCACGTTGGGTTGGCCGACCAGCCCGGTGTAGTGCCGGAGCCGTTGGGCGACCAGGTCGGGGTGCTCGATGTAGTTGGTGGTCGAGTCGATCACGCCCGGGATGAGCACCTTGCCGTCGGGCAGCTTGTGGTCCTCGAAGACGGTCCACTCGTGTTCGTGGCGAGGGTTGGCCCCCTCGAAGGAGATGGCCGAGGGACGGGCCCGCAGCACCTCCCCGAGGATGTCGGCCAGGGGCACGTCGCGGTGGTGCGGTCCCTCGTAGTTGCCCCAGCAGAGGTGCATCCGCATCCGGTCGGGCGGGATGTCCCGAGTGGCGTGGTTGATGGCCTCGACGCGCTGGGCGCGCCGCCGGTTCTCGTCGGTGCCGCCCTCGGCCATGTGGGCGCCCATGGCCAGGTCGGGGCAGTCGAGCTGGAGCACGAACCCGGCCTGGTGGATGGCGTCGTACTCCTCCTTCATGGCGTCGGCCAGGGCCGCCAGGTACTCCTCCTCACTGGGGTAGTACTGGTTGGCCATGAACACGGTGATCACGCCCGGCGACGCCGCCGACATGAACACCTCGGTGGCCGAGGACCCCTTGGTCGCGGCCGTCAGGTTCTCGATGTCGCGCTGCAGCGGAACGCGGTCCTCGTAGGTCACCGGCCCGATGCACGCCGGGTTCATGAGGGACGAGGCCAGGTCCGGATCGCCGAAGAGGCGCTCGGCGAACTCGGGGAAGTCGGCGAGGTCGGCGGGGGCGGGAGGAACGCCGGTGCCGCCGAAGCCGGTGAGGCGGGTCGTCACGTAGGTGGCATAGCTGGGCTTGCTCGCCTCGCCGTCGTTGATGACGTCGACGTGGGCATCGAGTTGCGACCGGACCACCTGGGCCACCGCCTCGTGCACCGCCGACTCCGACGCGGTGCCGTCGGTCGGCAGCCCGGCGGGGCGCGGCAGGCTGCCCGTGTGGGTGGTGAGGATGCGCTCGGTGCTGGTCTTCATCGTCCCCCCTCAGGGCTCGTCGTCTTACCGACCCACCCTACGGTCCTTCCGGTCAGGTCCCGGCCAGCTCGGCGACGACGGGTGCCATGGCGTCGAGGGCGGCGGCCTGGACGGTCCAGTAGGAGACGTCCCACCGGTCCCGCGCCCGTTGGAGCTGGTCGGCGATCTGCGCCGTGGTCCCGAACAGGGCGTGCGGGAAGTCGTCGAACTCCGCCGGGTCGACGTCGTAGAGCGGCGCCACCTGGGCGACGGCGGCCGCCCGGTCGTCGGTGATCACCACCCCGAAGACCAGCATGTTGATCTCCAGGTCGCGGTACCGGTCGCCCGCCGCGTCCCGGACCCAGCCGAGCTTGCGGTCGGTCTCGGCGGGGGCCCCGCTGCGGGCGGCGGCGGCGTCGGCGGCGCCGCTGGCCAGCGCCGGGTTGATGCCGACGATGTCCGCTTCGCGTCCGGCGATGGACAGGATCCGCCGGCTCCCGCCGCCGATGAGCAGCGGCGGGTGGGGCCGTTGCCGGGGTTTCGGGCGCCCGTCGAGCCCGGAGATGGTGTAGTGCTCGCCGGAGAAGGAGAACTCCCCGTCGCCGAAGAGGCCCTTGAGGACGGCCACCGCCTCGACCATGCGCTCGATGCGAACGGGAACGGGATCGTGGGCGATCCCCGACTGCTCGTAGTCGGTCGTCATCCAGCCCGCGCCCAACCCGAGCTCCAGCCGGCCACCCGACAACACGTCGAGCGTCGCCGCCTCTTTGGCCAGCACCACGGGATGGCGATAGTCGTTGTCGAAGACGAGGGCGCCGAGGCGGAGCTGGGTCGTGCTGGCGGCGGCCGCCGCCAGCGCCGGCACGGGCGCGAACTGGTCGCCGAAGTGGTCGGGGAGCATCAGGCTCGAGTAGCCCAGATCCTCGGCCTTGCCGGCCAGCGTGGCCCAGTCCTCGGCGCTCGCCGCGCCCGTTACCTGGACACCGAAGCGGAAGGTGCGGGGATGAGCCATCGGGAGAACCTACCCGCCGGCCGTCAAGACGCCGGCCACGGCGCGACGCGCGCCCCGTCGGGGAGGGGGTACTGCATGGCCGTCATGGGCACCACGCGCGAGGCCTGGATCTTCCACGCCCCGTCCTCGACCACATACCGATCCTCGTACTCCATGGAGGCCTGGTTGACGACGTTGTCGACCAGGTTGACCTGCAGGAACCAGAAGGTCCACCGGCCGGTGGCGGTGCGGTCGTCGACGAGCTCGATGTCGGGATGGCCGCCCCGATGGACGTCGTGGATCAGCCACTTCCCCTCACGCTGGCGCAGAGCCAACCGGGTGTAGGCCTCGATGAGCCCCTCGCGGTCGTCGAACGGGCCCAGCCCGGGGCCGTAGTCGATGTGGGCGCCGTGCTCGACGAAGCAATCTCTCATCCCATCCGGGTCCTTGCCGTCGGCCGCCCGCCAGTAGCGGTACTTCAGCCGCTCGATGGCCTGGATCGCCTCCAGCCGGGCCAGCCGGCGGCCCACGTCGCCGTCGGCGCCTCCGGGCCGCCGCGCCCGGCGCGCTCAGCCATGGCCACCGCCCCCGGTCTGGCCGACGATGTTCGGCTTGAGGACCGAACCGGGGCTGCTCGCCACCAGCAGCTGCAGGGCCTTGTTGACGATCCCCTGCGGAGCCAAGGGGTCGGGTCCGTCGGAGTCGGTGACCAGCTCGTCGGGATAGCCGCGCGGCTGGGTGTCTCCGGGGAAGCGGACCTCGCGCCAACCGACCAGGTCGGCGTTGGCCCGGTACTCGGGGACGGCGTAGCAGCCTTCGATGGCGTGTTGGAACAGCACGGTGGTGAACCCGCCCGGGTTGGCGGCCAGCACCTCGTCCTGGCGGGCGGCGGGCACCCGGGTGAAGTCGCCGCCGGCCGAATCGTCGAGCCGACCGATGCCGGCGTGGTAGGTGTCGGCCAGGTCGGCCAGCCGGCGCTCCCACTGGGCGCGCACCGTGGCCGGCATGGTCACGAACGTAGCCATGTCGTCGTGGTGCTCGCCCCCCCGGTTGCTGAACGGCCCGCCGGCGTAGACCAGAGGCGGGTCGTGCTGCAGCGCCCCGAGCATGGTGGCGATGTAGAGGGCCACGCCGGCCTCCCGGGCGCCGGGATGACCGGCCTCGGCCGGATCGTCGGTGGGGCCGGGGATGAGGCGGGCGGTGGCGTCGGTGACCACGGCCAACTCATGGTCGTCGAGCACCGGGTGGGCGGGGCTGGAGCTGCACGCCGACAGGTCGATCCCCAGGGCGACGGCGACGGCGAGCAGGCTGCCCCCGGCGAGCACCGAACGGCGGGTGAAGACGGGCTCGGAGTCGGCCATGGGCTCGGAGTCGGCCATCAGTACGCCTTGGCCCACAGCCTGGCGTTGCGCAACGCGGTGGCCATGATGGTGAGCGTCGGATTGTGGCCGCCGGAGCCGGGAAACACGGAGCCGTCGGCGACCAGCAGGTTGTCGAGGTGGTGATAGCGCCCCTGGGGATCGGTGACGCTGACGGTGGGGTCGCGGCCCATGCGCATCCCGCCCATCACGTGGAAGCTGGCCGGCGCCGGACCGGCGGCGACGGGGGTGGCCGCCGACGCGATCTCCGGCACCGCGGTGGCCACGTCGGCGCCCGCCGCCTTCAGGATGTCGATCAGGTGGGGGAGGTAGAACTGCTGGGCGGCCAGTTCGTGGGGACCGGGCGCATAGGTGATCCGGGCGACGGGAAGGCCCCGGTAGTCCCGGACCACGGGGTCGAGGTCCACCCGGTTGGTCCGGTAGGGAAGGTCCTCGGCCACCAGCTGCATGCCCAGGTTGCGGTCACGCAGGATGCTGGCCCGCATGAGCTGCTTGAACGCGGTGCCGAACGGCTTGTCGTGCTGCAGGACGGTCAGCAGGTAGGCGTAGGTGTGGGCTTCGTCCATCACGTCCTGGGTGCCGCCCAGCTCGACCGTTCCGCCCCGGAGGTAGGGGAGCCCGGCCGCCCTGGCGGCCTGGCGGGCGCCGGGGAAGTCGGGGTCGGCGAAGTCGTCGACCATGTGCGACAAGGTCCGCCCCCGGTAGGCGTGCAGCCGCTCGGAGAGGAAGATCCCGGTGGCGTCGCTGTGCCAGTGGAACATGAGGTGGCGCCCGAGGGTGGCGTTGGGGTCGGGCAGCCGGGACAGCAGGGCCAGGCGCACGGTCTCGAGCGCCATGCAGCCGAGCACCACCACGTCCGCCTTCTCCTCCTGGCGGTGGCCCTGCTCGTCCAGCCAGGTCAGTCCGGTCACCCGTCCGCCCTGGACGTCCAGCCCGACCACCTGGGCGTTGGCCCGCAGGTCGGCGCCGGCCTTGACCGCCCGGCGCAGGGCGGCCAGCGCCCCCACCCGGGCGTGGATCGGACACCCGTAGCTGTCGCAGAATCCGCAGTTGACGCACGCCGGGCGACCGCCGTAGGGCCGGCTGTTGGTGCCGGTCGGCACCGGGAACGGGTGCAGCCCCAGCTTCTGGCAGCCGGCTGCCGCCAACAGCGAGGAGTGCTGGGGCGGCCCGGGCGGCATCGGCAGGGGACGGGACCGCGGGGCGTGGGCCAGCGTCGGATGGGCAGGAAGCTGGGCGATGTCGCCCTGCACGCCGATGAGGGCCTCGACCTCGTCGTAGACGGGAGACAGCTCCTCGTAGGTGAACGGCCAGTCGGCCACGTCGGCGCCGGGGACGGGGCCGAGGAGGCTGAGCTTGGCGAAGTCGATGTCCCAGAAGCGCGGGGTGGCCGCCCCCCAGTGCACCGTCCCGCCCCCGACCGTCTGCGGCAGGGACTGGATGTCGCCCTGATAGCGAGGCTTGACGTCGGTGCTCGACCACCGGTAGGTGCGAGGCTCGGCGTCCGGGTAGGGGCGGCCGAAGTAGCGGGCCCGCTTCAGCTCGTCGCTCGACCACTTGGTGGTCGAGGGCGCCGCCTCGGTGACGTCGCCGATGTAGTTGGGACCCTTCTCCAGGATGGTGATGCGGAAGCCGGCTTCGGCCAGCACCATGGCCGCGGTCGCCGCCCCCGCCCCGCTGCCGACCACCACCGCGCTGGTACTCATCGGGGCGAGTCTGACATGTGTGTCAGGTTCGTACCACGACCCCCGAGCCCGCCGGAGCTCACGCCCCCGAGCGCCGGCGGGCGAACCAGGCGGTCAGCACCGCCGCGCACGCCGTCTCCTGGACTCCCGGAACCACCGGCAGCTCGTGGTTGAGGCGCGGATCGGCGCACAGGTTGTAGAGCGATCCGCAGGCGCCGGCCTTGGGATCGGCGGCGCCGAACACCAGCCGTCCCACGCGGGCGGCGAGGAGGGCGCCGGCGCACATGGGACACGGTTCGAGCGTCACGTACACGGTCGCATCGGACAGGCGCCAACCGTCGCCCGCAGCCGCGGCCGCCTCCCGCAGGGCCACGATCTCGGCGTGGGCGGTGGGATCGCCGCTGCGTTCGCGCTCATTGCCGGCGCGCGCCAGCACCGCATCGCCCGCAACCACCACCGCGCCGACCGGGATCTCGCCGGCGGCGCCGGCCGCGCGGGCCTGGTCGAGGGCCAGCGCCATGGCCTCGTCGTCACCCACGCCGGGGACGGTACCAACGGCTGGCTGGATGGAGGAGATCGTCCTCCGCCGCCGAATCAAACAACGGCAACAGAGACTCCTGCACTTTCACGAAACCGTTCGGGCGGCGCTGGGGCCGTCCGGTCGGAAGACACAGTCCCGCTAGCCTCGCCGGCGATGCGCTGGACGGTCCACGGTGAGGACGTCGTCTACGAGAGCGCGTGGCTGAGCCTGCGTCTGGCCGATGTCGAGCTCCCCGACCAGCGCCGCATCGCCCACCACGTCGTGCGCCTGCCCGCGCCGGCGGCGGGGGTGGTGGTCGCCGACCCCGATCAGGGCGTGCTGCTGCTCTGGCGTCACCGGTTCATCACCGACAGCTGGGGGTGGGAGGTGCCCGCCGGCCGCATCGAAGCCGGCGAGACGGTGGAAGCGGGCGCGGCGCGCGAGGTCCTCGAGGAGACGGGGTGGCGCCCCGGTCCCCTGGAACCGTTGACGCGCTGCCATCCGAGCAACGGGCTCACCGACCAGACCTTCCACCTCCTGCTGGCGCGCGGCGCGGTCCACGTGGGATCGCCGTCGGACTGGCACGAGTCGGAGCGGGTGGCGTGGCTGCCGGTGGCCGAGGTGCGCCACGAGCTGGCCGCCGGACGCGTCACTGACGGGCTGTCGGTCACCGCCCTGTGCTGGTGCCTGGCATTCGGGAGGATAGGAAAAGAGGAGGGGAAATGACGGGCGTGGAGGCTGATCCCACCGTGCTCTACGAACGGTCGGGAGCGACCGCGACCATCACCTTGAACCGGCCGGACAAGCTCAATGCGCTCACGCTGGAAATGCAGCTGGCCTACATCGACGCCCTCGATCGAGCCGACTCCGACCCGGCGGTACGCGCCGTCGTGGTCACCGGCGGCGGCCGGGCATTCTGCGCCGGCGCCGATCTCGAGGTGGTCAATGCCGGCCCCGAGGCCCTGCGAGAGCTGGTTCCGAGCACCGCGGTCATGCCCGCCCACGCCCTACGGATCCGCAAACCGGTCGTGGCTGCGGTCAACGGGCCCGTCGCCGGGATCGGCTTCGCGCTGATGGCGTGCACGGACATCCGCTTCGCCTCGTCAACCGCACGCGTCGGCACCACCTTCGCCCGCCTGGGGTTGGTCGCCGAGTACGGGCTGAGCTGGCTGCTGCCCCGCCAGATCGGGTTGCCCGCCGCCATCGATCTGCTGTGCTCGGGGCGCACCATCGACGCCGACGAGGCGCTGGCGTTGGGAGTCGTGCAGCGGGTGTACGCGCCCGACGAGCTGCTCGACGCCGCCCACGCCCACGCCGAGAGCTACGCCGCCTGCTCGCCCCATTCGCTCGCGGTGATCAAGCGCCAGGTGTACGCCGACCTGCACCGGCCGTTGTCCGACGCCTTGGACGAGGCGCTCGGGTACATGTACGAGGCGTTCGAGGGGGACGACCTGAGGGAGGCCATGGCGGCGCGGGCGGCGAATAGACCCCCCATGTTCGGCCCCCTGCGATGAGCCTGCTAACGTCCTCGCAACGCCGGGGGGCTAGGGAAGGAGACAGCGTGATAGACGTGCACGTCCTGGATGAGGTTGTGGCTGTGAGTGTGCGGGGGTGGTGCTGAGATGTTGACCGCCCCGGTGCGAACCGAGACCGAAGTACGACACAGCGGTGTGGGACACAGCGGTGGGGTGCCCGCTTCGGGCGCCCCGGCGACCAGGGTTCATGTGACGGTGCGACGCCGTCGGGTGTTGGCCGTGCTGGCTACGGCGTTTGCGGCCACGGCGGTGATGGGCTTGCTGCCGGGTCTGCGAGCCGCCTGGTGGGTCACCGCCGCGGTTGGGCTGCTGGGCGCGGCCTACCTGGCGTTGCTGGGCCGGGTCCGCCATTTGATGGCGGAGCGGGAGTTCGACGTGGCCGCCAACCACACTGATTGGCGGTGGGACGATTGGCGTCTGGCGTTGGACGAGGCCGAGTTCAAGTCGGCCGCGGCCGAGGTCGGCGACCACCAGCCGCTCGAGGCGGGCGGCGGGGAGGTGGAGCTGGGCCGTTGGGCGCTGGTGCGCTTCGTGGGTGCCTACGCGCTGGGCTGGCTGTTGAGCCCGGCGATCGTGGTGCTGGAGCAGCTGGCGGGCGGGTCGCGTGCTGATAGCCGTCGGCGTCGTTGGCTGGCCCAGCTGGTCAAGGTCCGTGCTTATGGCCGTCACCAGTCGGTCAAGGCGTTGAGTTTGTCGCTGGTGGCCAGCGCGGGGGTGGCGTCGGTTGCTGGTATCGCCGGTGCGGGGGCGGCGGGGGCCAGCCCGGCGGTGTCGCATGCCGCGCCGGCTGCGGGCCAGTACACGGTCAAGGCGGGCGACACGCTGGCCAAGATCGCCGCGGCCAACAACACCACGGTGGCGGCGTTGGCCGCGGCCAACCATCTGGCCGACCCCAACCTGATCACCGTCGGCCAGGTGCTGACCGTGGCCCCGGCGGTATCGACGCTGAGCACGGTGACGTCGGTGGGAGGCACTTACACGGTGAAGGCGGGCGACACCTTGGCGTTGATCGCCGCCCGTTATGGGACCACCTATCAGGAGTTGGCCCAGATCAACCACATCCCCGACCCCAACTTGATCTTCGTCAACCAGGTGATTTCGCTGTCGGCCCAGCCGGCTCCGGCGCCGGCGCCGGCTCCGGCTCCGGTGGTCACCACTGCGGCGCCCAAGGCGGTCGACGGGGTCTACACGGTCAAGGCGGGCGACACCCTGTACAACATTGCCGTGGCCAACGACACCACGGTGGCCAACCTGGTGGCGGTCAACAGCCTGCCCAGCGCCAACTCGATCCAGGTGGGCCAGGTGTTGCACATGTGGGCCACCCCGGCACCGACGCCGGCGCCGGCTCCGGCTCCGGTGGCGGCTGCCCCCGTGCAGACCGCGGCTGCTCCGGTGGTGACGTCGCCCAAGGCGGTCGACGGCAGCTACACGGTCAAGGCGGGCGACACGTTGTCCAGCATCGCCGCGGCCAACGGGATGACGGTGTCGCAGCTGATGGCCGACAACAACCTGTCCAACGCCAACTCGATCCAGGTGGGCCAGGTGTTGCACACCTACGCCACCCCGGCGCCCACGCCCGCTCCTGCTGCTACCCCGGCGCCCGCTCCCACGCCCGCGCCGGTGCAGACGGCGTCGGCCCCGGCGGCGACCAGCGCCCCCGCGGCCACGACCACGTCGGCGGCTCCCGCGCCTTCGGGCGGCGGCGCAGTCGGCGCCGCGCTGGCCCAGGTCGGCAAGCCCTACGTGTACGGCGGCGCCGGCCCGAGCGGCTTCGACTGCTCCGGCCTCGTCCAGTACGCCTACGCGTCGGTCGGGGTGTCGCTGCCCCACAGCTCGTATGCCCAGGCTGCGGACGCCACGCCCATCTCCGAGAGCCAACTGGAACCGGGAGACCTGGTGTTCTACAGCGGCGACAGCCACGTGGCCATGTACATCGGTGGCGGCCAGGTGGTTTCCGCCAACACCACCGGCACCAACGTGCAGACCCAGTCCATCACCTACGACGGACCGCCCCAGAGCTTCGGGCGGGTCTGACCCGACCGTCGTCGACGGCAGTACCGGCACCGGGGCTTTCGGCCCCGGTGCCGTCGCGTCCGCGGCCGAGTGGCGGGTGTCACGTCGCCGGTCCCCGCCCCAAGCTCCCTGCTCGGATACACTGTCGGCCAAGAGCTCCGGCCGCCCGTGCGGCCGTCGAGCCCGAGCGAGGGGTCCTGGGCCAATGGCAGGCCCCAGGCGGCAAGCAGCACCCGAGGCCCGGTAAGGGGCCAGGGACCCGGCCAACGGGGTCGGGAGGAACCGGAGGGCGAGTGGGAGAGACGAACCTCGAGGCCCTGGCGGCCGACGAGGCTGGCGGGTGGGCCACCCCCGACGAGGTGGCGATCCTCGAAGCGGACCGGGAGGGCTGGGTCGACGCCCTGTACCGCCTCCTCACCGCCAGCGAGGAGGGGCTGGCCGCGGCCGAGGTGCTGCCCGGCGTCGAGCGCGACCAGGTCGTCGCCGACTTCCGGGGGGAGTTCGGCCGCTTCGCCGACGCCTTGTACCGCGTCAACGGCGAGCGCCGGCGGCTGGTCAGCGCGGCCAAGGATTCCGGCGCCGCTCCCAGTGAGGAGACCGGCCAGCCGGGCCCCGTCGTCGACCTGGCCGAGCTACCGACCGAGCCCGTCCTGCAGGCGTCCTGGGCGGCGGGGCGCATCGTGGTGTGGGCCGGGGCGCCCGGCTCAGGAGGGCGGGGGCTGGACGTGCTCGACGAGCTGCTCGGCGCCACGGCGGCGTCGTCGGTTCCGTGGAAGCCCACGGCCGACGTTCACCTTCCCCCCGTGGCGCCGGCGGGCGCGCCCGCACCGCCAGCCACCGCCGCGTCGGCCCGCTCGGCCCCGGTCGAGGAGGCCCTGGGGTGGCTGGTCGGCGTGGGCACGGCGAGCGACTCACCGGTCGGCCCCAGCCTCCGGTGGATGAGCGACGTCGCCCGCTGGGGGACCGAGCTGGTCGCCCAGGGGCGGATGGTGCCCACCCTGCGGCGGGCCACCGGGGCGCGCGGCGGCGGGAAGCGCCCCTTGGAGCGCTACCGGGTCCGTTGGGTCCCGGCGTTGGTGGACTCCCGCCGCCTGGCCGACACGGCAGCCCGGATGCCCGGGGCGGTGTTGGCCATCGAGCGTACGGCCAAGCCCGAGGCCGTATGCCGGACGCTGCTGGGACTCGTGGTCGACGCCGTGTGCCGCGCCGGTGCGGGCCGGCTGGTCACCCCGGCGACGGTGCAGATGGCCCGCTCCCGCACCGAGGTGGCCGAGGCCATCCTCTCCGGTCTGGACGGGACACCGTTCAGCGCCGGCGTCGACCAGGCGGCGTCGCTCGGCGAACGCCTGTCGGAGTGGAGCAGCCCGGTGACCGGCGACAGCCCGTTCGGCCTGCTCATCCGCCTGGATCCGCCCGAAGCCGACGGCGGGTGGCTGTTGGCCGCCGAGGTCACCGGGGTGGAGCGCACCCCGCTGCCGGTCGAGCGGGCGCTCACTGCCGTCACCCGGGGCCAGATGCGCGAGATCGAGCACATGGTGCAGCGCGCCGAGCGCCTCGTTCCCGCCCTGCGCCGGCCCAGCACCCGCCGCGGGCAAGTCGTATTGTCCGGCGATGAGGCCGCCGAGCTGTTGTTCGGCGGCGCGGTGGGCCTGGGCGCCGCCGGTTTCGACGTCCGGTTGCCCGCTTTTTCCCATCGTCGTCCCCGGCCCAAACTCCGGCTGTTCGCCGACGACTCCGGCCGCCCGAGCGAAGTCGGGGTTCGGCAGCTGTCGGAGGTGCGCTGGTCCGTCCTGTTCGGCGACACCGAGCTCGACGCCAAGGAGATCGCCCGGCTGGCGGCCGAAGCCCGTCCCCTCGTCCAGGTCAACGGGCGCTGGGTCGCCGTCGACCAGGCCGACCTGGCCGCCGCTGCCACCGCCTTACGGGAGCGGGCGGACACCACGCAGATGTCCGGGGGCGCCATCGTCCGCGCCGCCGTCGGCCTCGACGGCGGGACGCTCGGCGGACCGGTGGAGATCGCCGGCAGCGGTTGGGCCGTCGACCTCATCCGGGGGACGACCGACGAGCCGCCCCGGCCGCTGCCCGCGCCCCCCGGCTTCGGCGGCGAGCTGCGCGCCTACCAGGCCGAGGCGGCCGGGTGGCTGGCGTTCCTCGACCGGGCCGACCTCGGCGGGTGCCTGGCCATGGACATGGGTCTGGGCAAGACGCCCACCGTGCTCGCCCACCTGCTCGCCACCCGCGGCGAAGGGCCGGCGCTGGTGGTCTGCCCGCCGGCGGTGCTCGGCAACTGGGCCACGGAAGCGGCCCGGTTCACCCCCAGCCTGCGCGTCGAGGTGCACCACGGCACCCAGCGGGCGACGGCCGCGGGCTTGGCCAAGCTGGCGACCCACACCGACGTGGTCCTGACCACCTACACCACGGCCATGCGCGACGTCGACCTGTTGGCGCCGATCGACTGGCGGCGGGTGATCGTCGACGAGGCCCAGGCCATCAAGAACCCGTCCAACGACACCGCTCAGGCGCTTCGCCAGATCCCTGCCCGCAGCCGCATCGCCATGACCGGAACGCCGGTCGAAAACGGGCTCGGCGACCTGTGGGCGATCCTCGACTTCACCAACCCCGGTCTGGTCGGGCCGAGGAACGACTTCATCGAGCAGCTGTCCCGCACCAGCTCCGCCGGCGAGGGCGGGGCGGCCGGCGAGCAGGCGTTGCGCGCCCTCAACGGCCTGCTGGTCTTCCGGCGGACCAAGGCCGAGCCGGCGATCGCCGCCGAGCTGTCGGACAAGATCGACGTGCTCGACCACTGCACCCTCACCCCGGAACAGGTCGGCCTGTACCAGGCCATCATCGACGGGCTGCTCGAAGGGCCCTTGGAGGACGACGTGGCCAAACGCAAGGCCCACGTCCTGGCGGCCATCACCCACCTCAAGCAGGTCTGCGACCATCCCGCCGCCTATCTTCACGACGACGACGGTTCCCTGGTCGGCCGCTCGGGCAAGCTGGAGCGGTTGGAGGAGCTGGTCAGCAGCGTGTTCTCCGCCGGTGAGCGGATCCTGGTCTTCACTCACTTTGCGACGTGGGGCGAGAAGATGGCGACGTATCTGACCGAGCGCACCGGCGTTCCCATCGCCTGCTATCACGGCGGCCTGTCGCGCGGCACCCGGGACAGGCTGGTCAAGGAATTCCAGTCCGGTTCCGGCCCGGGCGCCCTGGTGCTCTCCCTCAAGGCCGGCGGGGCCGGGCTCAACCTCACCGCGGCCAGCCACGTCGTGCTCTACGACCGGTGGTGGAACCCGGCGGTGGAGGACCAGGCCCGGGACCGGGCGTGGCGCATCGGCCAGTCGCGAACCGTCATCTCCCACCGCCTGGTCTGCCCCGGGACCATCGACGAGCGGGTCGAGGAAGTGGTGGCCGGCAAGCGCCACATCGCCAGCCTGGTGCTGCCGGCGGCCAGCTCGCTCGGCGACATCGACCGCCAGCAGCTGCGCACCGCCCTGGGCCTGTCCGACGACGTCATCGTGGAAGAGGGCGGCGACGGGTTGGCCGCCGACGGTTCGGACGCCGGTTCGTCTCCCGGGGAGGCGGCGTGAATCGCCGGCGGCGGGCCGCCAACCGCGACTCCCACGCCGGGGGCCGGGGTGACGGCCGCGGTGGTGCCGAACAGCCCGTCGACGTGCGGGCGTGGTGGGGCATCGGCGTCCCGGCTGCCGAGGGCGGAGAGCAGGGCGAGGGCGGGGGCAGGGCGACGACCGTCCGCCCGAGCTGATCCGACCCAATCCGGAGCCGGGTGGCCTGCCCCGATCGCTGGGCGACCCGCCCCTTGCCCGTGCGCCCCGGCCTGGCCGAGGCCCACTTCGTGGCCGTCTACGAGGAAGCGGTGCGCGCCGCCACCGCGCTGGCCGCGGCCAACGGGCTGTTGGCCGACGACGGCCTGTCGGCCGACGGAGACTCGGTCTGAGGCGGTCGCCGGCCGCCGGCCGGGGGCGGCTGCCGAGCGCCCGGGCGCTAGCGTTCCGCAGATGACCGCCGACGACCGGGCCCATGACATCGTGCTCTTCGGTGCGACCGGGTTCGTCGGCCGCCTGGTGGCCCGCTACCTGGCCGAGCATGCGCCCGCCGGTACCCGCATCGCCATCGCCGGCCGGTCCCGGGGCCGGTTGCTGGCGGTGCGCAACGAGTTGGGCGGCCGGGCCGCGGAGTGGCCGCTGATCGTGGCCGACTCGCAGGACTCCGCCGCCATGCGGGCGTTGGCCGGCGAAACCCGAGTGGTCGCCACCACGGTCGGACCCTACGCCAAGTACGGCATGCCGCTGCTCGGGGCCTGCGCGTCCGCCGGGACCCACTACGCCGACCTCACCGGTGAGGTGCTCTTCATCCGCGAGAGCATCGACCGCTTCGACCAGGAGGCGCAGCGCAACGGCGCCCGCCTCGTGCACGCGTGCGGCTTCGATTCCATCCCGTCCGATCTCGGCGTGCTCATGGTCCACCAGCGAGCGCGGGCCGACGGCGCCGGCGACCTGGGCGAAACGGTGCTGGCGGCGACGTTGCGCGGCGGGCTGAGCGGCGGAACCATCGACTCCATGCGCACCCAGGTCAACGCCATGCGGGCCGACCCGGCCAAGCAGAAGATCGTCCACGATCCCTACTCGTTGAGCCCCGACCGGCGGGCCGAACCCGACGCCGGCGCCGACGCCGACGGCGTCAGCCCCCGCCGGGAGCCCATGGTCCACGGATGGGCGGCCCCGTTCGTCATGTCCCCGTTCAACTCCCGGATCGTCCGGCGCAGCAACGCCCTGCAGGACTGGGCCTACGGCCGTTCGTTCCGGTACCGGGAGGTCATGGCGTTCGGCGCCGGCCCCCTGGGCGCGGCCGCCGCGGCTGCCGTCGCCGGCGGCCAGGCGGGCCTGGCCCTCGCCATGGCCTCGCCCGCCCGCAGGGTCCTCGACCGGGTGCTGCCCAAGCCCGGGTCGGGGCCGAGCGAGACGGTGCGCGCCCGCGGCCACTTTCGCATGGACCTCCACGCCGACACCGCCGAACGCGCCCGCTACCACGGCGTCGTTGCCGCCCGGGGCGATCCCGGCTACGCGGCCACCGCGGTCATGTTCGGCGAGAGCGCGTTGTGCCTGGCCGACGACGCCGGCACCGCCGGCACGGCCGGCGCTCTTCCTGACCGCGCCGGCGTGCTCACGCCGGCGACGGCCATGGGCGGCGTGCTCCTCGATCGGCTGCGGGCCGCCGGGTTCCAGGCGACCGTCGAACGGACGTGATGGCGGGTTGACCGGGCGGCCGGCGGGCGCCGGCGGCCGGCCGGCGGCCGGCGCCGCTTCCGGGTGCAGAAAGTCCCACTGCTGGGCCGCTTCCGCGTGCAGAAAATCCACACGCGGAAGCTTCCGCGTGCAAAAAGGACACCCAGGGTCGGGGTTTCGACCCGCGGAACGTTCCGGGGGTGGTTTTTCCGCACGCGGAAGCGCCGCCGAAGCGCCGCCGAGGCGCCGCCGAAGCGCCGCCGAAGCGCCGCCGCTCGCCGCCGTCAGCCCCCGCTAGCCGGCGCCGGCCCGCCGCCGGCGACGAACGACCACGCCGACGGCGCCGGCGATGACGGCGAGGACCACCCCGGCGGCCACGCCGGCGACGACCAGGCCGCCGCTGCCGGACCCGGCGCCCGGTCCCGCCCGGGAAGCGGCGCCGGCGGCGAACGGCGCCCGATCCGCCGGGCTCCTCGCCTCGGCCCCCGCCACCGTGGTGCTGGTCGAGGTGGTGGTCGTGGTCACCACCAGCGGGCTGTGGCCGAGGATGACCTGGGCCAGGAGGCCGGCGTAGTCCTTGGCCCCCTGGGCGTTCAGGTGGAGGCCGTCGATGCTGTCACCGGGATGTTGGGCGAAGAAGAGGTCGAGGTCGACGAGGGTCAGGTTGGGGTGATGGGCCGCCAGCTGTGCCAGGTCGAGGTTGGCGTACTGGTAGTCGGCCCGGTAGCGCGCCTGGGCCGTGCCCGTGGTGGGAATGGTCAGCCAGTACACGTGCTTCACCCCCGCCAGCTCGGCCAGCACCTGTTGAGCGCGCTGGTCGAACGTGGCGACGCTTCCGGCGTCGTTGAGGCCCAGTTCCACCACCACCACGTCGAAGCTGGCCGGGTCGTGCGCGGCGATGGTGCTGGCGCCCGCCTCGGTGCTGCGGCTCTCCTGGGCGTCGAGGGTCACCGACCAGCCGGGAAGTGCGGCCTGCAGCGCGGGGAGCTGGCCGTTGGACGCCACGCCGGCCGTGACGCTGTCGCCCACGATCAGCGCCCGCATCACGGAAGGCGCCCCCGCCGCCGGCGCCGCCCCCGCCGCCGGCGTCACGCCCACGCCCACCAGCAGGGCGCCGCCGGCGAACAGGGCACCGAGGCCGCGCCTCACTTGCCGCCCAAGACCCGCCAGCGGGCGCGACACCCGATTTCCGCCGTTCGCACCGGCCAGAACCTAGCGGCCGCGGAGGCCCCGGACGCGCCCGCCGGCCACCCACTGCCCGTCCTTGAGCACGCCGGCGACGAGGTCGTCAGCCGGAGGAAGGCTTGAGGGTGAGCGGGGGCACGGTGGTGGGCGACGCCCTCGGCGGTCCCGATGGCTGGACTGCGCCGGGCGCGGTCGTGGCCGTGGTCGGCGCCGCGGCCTCTGCGCCCGGGGCGAACACGAGGAGGAACTCCATGGTTCCGTGGTCGGTCACCGAGATCGTCCCGCCCAGGCTGGGGCTGGGGATCCCGTAATCGGAGAACTTCACCGGCACGTCGCCCTGGACGTCGAAACCCGACGAGGTGCGCTCGGTCTCCAGGGACATGGTCACGGGCCGGGTCTGGCCGTGGAGCGTCAGCTGACCGGCTGGCCGTCGCCGGCGTGGCCACCCCGTCCCGGGGGACGCCGGCCAGGGTGATGGGTTTGGTGAGCGTGAACGTCGCCGTGGGGTAGCTGCTCACATCCATGATCCTTCCCCGGAACTGGTTGTCGCGCTGGGACTGGTCGCTCTTCACCGTCGCCATCTGCACGGTGAAGGAGCCGGACATCACGGTGGTGCCGGCGATGTCGACCTGGCCGGTGACCGCGCTGGTCCGCCCCACGGCGGTGTTGTTCTGACCGAAGAGGACCTCGTTCACCCGGTAGCCGACGACGGAGCCCGATCCCACGTGCCACGTCCCGGCGATGGTTGCCGACGACGCCACGCTGCCTGCGCCCGGGTTGGTGGTGGCCGTCGGCAGGGTCAGCTTCTTGGGCGCTTTGCCTTCGATGAAGTGGATGTAGACGAACGGTCCGCCGACGGCGAGGACGACGACCACCACGACGGCGGCCACCAGCCAACGGATCCACCGGTGGCGCCGGCGGGGCTCGGGGGTGCTCACACGGGACAGTCTGGCGTTACGAGGCGGTCGAGTTGTAGCGGCGCACGGCGAGGTAGCCGAAGACCAGCGCCGATGGCCAGCGTCCACAGCAGCGACTGGACGACCAGGGAGGTGGTGCTCTGGCCGGCGAACAGCTGCTGGCGCTGGGCGGCGGTGACGTTGCCGAGGGTCAGGTCCCGCACGGCGTTGATGACCGTGCGTCACCGGCTGGTGGTTGGCGAAGGCCCGCAGCCAGCTGGGCATGGTCGCGGTGGGCACGAAGGCGCTGCTGGCGAAGGTGAGGGGGAAGATGACCGGGAAGGTGGCGGCGTTGACCGCCTGGGAGCTGCTGGCGTACAGCCCGACCAGCGCGAAGAGGAACGACGTGGCCAGGGTGAAGGCCAGCAGCACGGCGAAGCCGAGCAGCAGGCCGGGGACGCTGTGGGGCCGGAAGCCGACGGCCAGGCCGACCAGCGACGATGATCAGCAGCCCGGCGGCGTTGCTCAGCGTGTCGGCGCCACCCGCCCGGCCAGCACCGCGCTGCGGGCCATCGGCAGCGAGCGCAGCCGGTCGATGAAGCCCTTGCTGCGGTCCTCGGCCAGGGCGAAGCCGCTGTTGCCCGAGGTGAAGATGGCGGTCTGCACGGCGATGCCGGGGATCAGGTAGTTGACGTAGTTGATGTCGCCGAGGCCTCTGATGGCGCCGCCGAAGACGTAGCGGAACAGCAGGGTGAACATGATCGGCGAGACCAGGGTGAACACCACCTGGTCGGGGGCGCGCAGCAGGCGGCGCACGTTGCGCCCGGCCATGGCCGCGCTGTCGCCGATGCCGCAGCCCGACGCGGGTGTTCAGTGCGGGCGGCGGCGACGCTCATCGGGTCCCCCTCTCGGCCGGTTCGGGTCGGCGCTGGCTCGCTCCTCGGCGCTCCGTCTGGCCGTCGGCGGCTGGCCGGTGAGGGCGAGGAACACCTCGTCGAGGCTGGGCTGGCGCAGCTGCAGGGAGCTGACGTCGAGCCCGGTGCGTTCCAGCCGGCGGACCACCTCGGCGGTGGTGGCCAGCCCGGAGGTGGTGGCCACCCGCACGGTGAGCCCGTCGAGCGCGGCGGTCCTCGTCGCCGACCCCGTCGAGGCAGGCCGCCGCCTTGGCCGCGGTGGCGTCGTCGCGCCAGGACGACCTCCACGGCGGTGCCGCCGAGCCGGGCCTTGAGCTCGGCCGCGGTGCCCTCGGCGATGACCCGGCCGTGGTCGATCACGCAGATGCGGTCGGCCAGCCGGTCGGCCTCCTCGAGGTACTGCGTGGTCAGCAGCAGGGTGGTGCCGTCGGCGACCAGGCCGTCGATCACCGCCCCACAGGTCGATGCGGCTGCGGGGGTCGAGCCCGGTGGTCGGCTCGTCGAGGAACAGCACCGGCGGGCGGGCGACCAGCGCCGCGGCCAGGTCGAGCCGCCGGCGCATGCCGCCGGAGTAGGTCTTCAGCTGGCGGTCGGGCGGCGTCGGTCAGGCCGAACTGCTCCAGCAGCTCTTCGGCCCGTTGCTCGCCGCTCGGCGCGCGGCAGGTGGTTGAGCCGGCCGACCAGCACCAGGTTCTCCATGCCGGTGAGCCCCTCGTCGACCGCCGCGTACTGGCCGGCCAGGCCGATCACCGTGCGCGCCCGCGCCGGGTTGGCCAGCACGTCGATGCCGGCGACCACGGCGCGTCCCGAGTCCGGGCGCAGCAGGGTGGTGAGGACCCGCACGGCGGTCGTCTTGCCCGCGCCGTTGGGCCCGAGCAGCCCGAGCACCGTGCCGGCGGGGATCTCGAAGCTCACCCCGTCGAGCGCCCGCACCCCGCCCTTGAACGTCTTGACCAGCGAGTCGACGACGACGGCCGGTCCGGTCCAGGTGGGCACGCCGCAGGATACCTGCCGGTCCCGCGGCTGGAGGACGGATAAATCCGCGCTGGCGGCGGCGTAGGGCAGCGATGGCATGCCGTGAAGACGGCGAGTGGTTCACGAACTCATCGGTGTCCACATGGTGCAGCGACTCCGATCGGGACGCTGTGCCCTAGCCGAGAGCTTGGCCGCCAGCCGGCCCCGCGAGCTGACTCCGAGCTTGGCGTAGATGTTGCCCAAGTGGTACTCGACGGTCTTGACGCTCACGATGAGCTCCTCGGCGACCTCCCGGTTGCTCATGCCCGACACCACCAGGGTCGCCACCGCCCGCTCCTGGGGCGTGAGCCGGTCGTGGGCCCGTTCCCTCCGGGGCGTGGGATCGAGGCCACAGGCCGCCTGCTCCCGCCGGCAGCGCTCAAGAAACGGCGTGGCGCCCAGCTCCACCAACGTCACAGCCGCGGCGTCCAGGCACGCCGAGGCCGCTCGGCGTTGCCCGAGTCGTCGGCGTACCGCGCCGAGGGCGATCAGGAGGAGTGACCGCTCGAGCGGGTCGCGGCACTGCGGGTCGACCTCGGCGCCTTCGGCGAGGATGGTGTCGGCGTCGGCGAGACGCTTCTGGGCGAGGGCCAGGAGCCCCCGGAGCCGGGCCAGGCGGACCGAGTCGGTCGGGTGTGATCGTCGGGCGAGTCGACGGGCGAGGTCGGCGATGACCTCCTCGGCGTCGTCGTGCCGTCCGGTGGCGATCAGGGCCTCGGCCCACAACGTCGTCCACGGCTGGATACCCGGCTCGCTGACGCCGTCGGCGTCGCCCAGCGCTCGAACCGGCCCCAGGCACGGAGATGCGGCGGCGTCGCCCCGAGCCTGAGCCAGCCGGGCGCCGGCCGTGCCCGCAAACAAGATGTTGGCCACGTCGCCCATCTCCTCGGCCCCTTGCCGCGACGCGGCGACGTGGGCTTCGGCCGCGTCCCAGTCCCCCTGGGCGGCGAGTGGGAACGCGGCCGCGGCGTTGACCATGCCCCGGTGCGCCCGTTGGTCCGCGTCACGAGCCAGGGAGACGGCCAGCTGGCTGTGGGCCACGGACTCGGCCCACGCCTCGGCTCGGTACTCGGCGTCGGCCAATAGAAGAGGGCGACCACCCGCAGATGCAGGGGGCCGTGACGCTGCAACCCACTTCGGCCTGCGACAGCTCGGCGCGCGCCGCGGCCAGGTCGTCGGTCCACAGGTGCAGGATGCCGCGGCCCACCGACTGTCGGGCGGCGGGGTGGTCAGCGCCAGTCCTTCGTCAGGACGGCCGGAGATGCCGAGGCCCAGACACAGCACCGAGGTGGCGTCGGCTACGGCGTGCTGCTCGGCCGAATCCAGGGCCCGTCGGGCCCACTTGACGTCTCCTCGCCATGGCCGCGGTTACGGCCAAGCGAGCGATATCGATGGCAATCCGCGCCGCCAGGACCGTCTCGTCGGGCCCACAAGCACCCCAGCCGGCGTCAAGGAGCCGTCTGGCCTCTTCGGACGCGCCGGTGAAGAGGGCAAAGCGGCCCACACATAATCCCGGCGGGGGCTGGGTCCGAAGCCCTCCACTTGCGGCAGGTAGGCGGCCGCCTCGGCGGCATTGCCCAGCATCATCAGGCACTGCACCGCTTCGAGGATCCAGCCCTCGCGGTCGACGGTGTGGTGGCCAGGCGCCCGGCCGCGGAGAAGGCCTCGGCCGCCGCCGCCCATTCCCCTCCGCTACTCGCCGACCGCCAAGGTCGCCGCCTCACTGGCCAGCGCGGCGTCGCCCGAGGCGCTGGCCGCCACCCGGTGGTGGAGGACCTCGTCCTCGGTGTCGACCACTTCGGCCGCCCGGGCGTGAAGGCGGGACCGGTGACTGGCGCT
The DNA here is from genome assembly GCA_963757175.1 of uncultured Actinomycetota bacterium. Taxonomy (GTDB): domain Bacteria; phylum Actinomycetota; class Acidimicrobiia; order Acidimicrobiales; family Palsa-688; genus CAVWQR01. Next base: position 970,272 of record CAVWQR010000001.1, read on the forward strand.
CAGATCGAAGTACACGGCGGCGCGTACCAACCAGTGGGCGAAAACCACGTCCTCGCCGGGTTGCCAGACGCTGAGCAGACGGGCGGTCGATGCCTCGTCGAGGCAGGCGAGGGCATCGTTCACACCGGAAACTTCGGTGGCGTGGTCGAGCCGACAGTGCCGGCCGAGGACCGCCATGGCGGCCACCAGCGCCCGTGTCTCAGACGAACAGCGGACCATGCGTCCCGCCACCAACTTGGCGAAGGAACGGGGCGCGGGCAGCGACTCGCCGGGGTGGCCCTCCAGCTGGTCGGTGCCCAGCTCCTGCAGCAGGGCGACGGCATGAAGCGGGTTGCCGTCGGTGTGACGGCCGAGACGCCGGGCGGCGGGCCCCGTCAGGCCTTCCCGGCGAACGGCCACGCTGAGGGCGCTCAGGGCGGCGTCGTCCAACCCGCCCAGGGCCAGCTGGCGGCCGCTCTCCTCGACCAGCCGCTGGAGGCCCGGCGGCAGGCTGATAACCGCTTCGTCGCGGCAGCCGATAACGGTCAGCACGCGGTCGCCGCGAGCCGGCGGAGGGCAAAGGTCAACGCCTGAAGGGAGCGCAGGTCGGCCCAGTGGGCGTCGTCGACGAGCAGGGCCACGCCGTGGGGGCCCGCCTGGGAAGTCAGGAAGCCGAGCAGACGTGCGCCGACGTCGAGCGCGTCGGCGTCGACGGCCCCCTCCCCCGAAGCTCGGTCGGGCTCAACAGCTGGTCCAGCAGCCCGTAGTCCAGGGTCCGCTCGGCTTCGTCGCCGCTGGCGCGAAGCACGGCAAAGCCCTCGGGCGTGCGAGGAACGCCCGCAGCAGCGACGACTTGCCGATCCCGGGTGGACCCGTCACCAGGACCAGCGGGCGGCCCCCCGTCACTTCTCGTCCCGTTTCCTCCACCGCAGCCAGCTCCGCTCGCCGTCCGACCAAGACTCGGCCTCCGGGTGACCATGCCCACGCTGGTCCACGACGGGAACCCTAGGGCCGCCACCGCAGGACTAGGGAGATCACCGGGGCGAACGCCGCGGCCCGACCCGTAGGTTCGTTCAGTCAGAGACAAGGAACTCCAGCATGCGCTTCATCATCGACATGGACGAGGCCCGGCCCAACCGTGTCGAGGGGCGCGTCCACCGAGAGGTAGATCACACCACCCTCTCGTTCTCGGGATGGCTCGAGCTCCTCAGCCTCCTCGAACCGCCGTCGACGCCAAAAGGAGACAGGCATGCGGATGAATAGCGCCCTCGCCCCGTCCGGTCAGGCGCTCCCTTGGGCGGGGACGCTCACGACCGTGACGATCAAGAACGAGACGGTGCTGGCGGCCACCATGCAGACCGGCATCGGCTGGGGCGAACTTCCCGCCGGTATCCCGACGGCAAGGACTCGTCGTTGATGAGCAAGCGCACTGAGGCCTGTGCCGCAGCGTGGCCGCCGTTGCTGACCGCCGGTGCCACCCGGGGGTGACCCCGGGCCCTCTCGGCAGGAAAGGTGAGCACCCTCAAGGGCCCGGGGGGCGTCACGCAGGTCAAGTACAACGGCAAGCCGCTCTACCTGTTCGCCTCCGAAGGCATTGCCGCCCAGAACTCCAGCTACGCCGCCACCGGCAGCGGGAGCGGGATCAAGGCGGGCGGGGGCACGTTCGAGCTGGTCAAGCCGTGATGGCGGCAAGCGATCCAAGCAACAACCCGTCCCGGTCGTTGATCGGGCGACAACCTCAGAAAATGGAGGGGCAGATGACCACGGGCGATATGACCACTGGTGACATGACCGAGAGAGACATGGCCGTCGGCGATGGCGCGGCGGCCGGCACCCGGTTGAAGCGGACACACGGCCGGTGCGACCGGTACCCGATGGACGCGGCTGGCCGCGCTGACCGGCGTGCTGTTCGCCGTGCTGCTGGTTCCGGCGGTCCTCCTCACCTCGGGCGCGCCGGGCACCAAATCCAGCCCGGCCAAGATCCAGCGCTGGTATCTGGACCACAAGGGCCAAGTGGGAGCGGCCACGCTCCTGACGCTGCTGTGCGGTGGTGGTCGGACTGTTCTTTCTCATTTACCTCTGGACCTACTTCCGCCGGCGTGGCGGCGCGGACTGGATGGCATCGGTGTTCTTCGGCGGGGCCATCGTCTTCGCCGTCAGCGGGGGCGTCGCGGCCGGCGTGGGCGCGGCGCTGATCGACAACCCCAAGGCGCTGAGCCCCGACACCTTCCAGGTTCTCAACACGCTGAACCAGGACCTCAACTTCCCGTTGACCTGCATCGGATTGGCGCTCATGTACTTCGCGGCCGGCGTGATCATCCGCCGGACCAAGGTCCTGCCCGGATGGCTGGCGTGGGCGTCGTGGGTGCTGGCCGTGGCCGCGCTGACGTTCTTCCTCGGGTTCATCGCCCTGATCGGTACGGCCATCTGGGTGATCGTGGTGGGAATCATGATGGCCAGGCGCAATCCGGCCATGGACGCGGCAGCCCCGGCGCCGACCGGCTAGACGGCCACGGAGCCGCGGCCGCCCGGGGAGCCCACCTCGGCGGCCAGGAAGTCCTCCCAGGTCCGGCGGCCCACCGCCCGTTCCGGGGCCAGGTTGGCCCCGTTGCGGACGGCGCGGGCCGCCTGGCCTGGGAGCGGCAACGACACGATCGGCCGGTGCCGGCCACGAGCTCGCAGGTAGCTGCGGAGCAGGTCGACCATCCGGTAGACACGCGGTCCGCCGAGGTCCGGCCCCACGTATCCCGCCGGCTCGCCGAGGGCGAGTTCCACGAGCCTTGCGGCCCGATACCTCGGCAACATCGAGCGGCTGAAAGCGAAATCGCTGGCAGGGCACCGGCGCCACCGGAAGCTTGGTCAGTCCCTCCGTGGCGGTGATGAGAAAGAGCTCGAAGAACTGCGTGGCGCGCAGCGTGGTCCATGGCAAGCTGGATTGAGAGACGACTCGCTTCTGCGTCCCGTTTGTTGCGGAAGTAGAGGAACTAGGTGAGGCCGAGACAAAAACCGACAACCGGAGTACGGTCAGTGCCGACGACCGAGATGTAGACTTGATGGATGCGGCGATCCGGCCCGCGACGCGGCGCCGACAAGGGTCTCAGTCATCTTGACCGACGTCGTCCTTGAAACTGCCCGCACAGTGGACGATGGTGTCCACTCCCGCGACAGCGGCGTCGATGCCCTCGCCGTTGAGCAGGTCACCGAAAACAAACATGAGCGGCACCGTCCTCGGAACTTGCGGGTGCGACGGCTGAGCACCCGAACGTCGCGCCCTGCGGCGCGCAGGCGTGAAACGACGTGGCGGCCGAGTGTGCCGCTGCCGCCGGTGACCAGGGGGGATTGGGGTCGTCATGCACGAACTCCTCGCGTAGTGTTTCGGGCGAAACTCAGTTGAATTCGACCTCGTGGTCACATGTGGTGGGGTTTCGCGGGTCACTGGGATGACACGCCGCAATGAGGGAATGTGACCGATGAATGAGAACCGGAGTGGCTGGCGGAACGATTCGAGGCCGAGCCCCGGCGGCATGTTCTGCGCGGGGTTGCCTTCCGGATGCTCGGCTCGCTCAGTGAGGCGGACGATGCCGTCCAGGAGTTCTGGCTGCGGCTGAGCCGGTCAGGCGCCGGTGGGGTCGAGAACCTCGGTGGATGGCTCACCACGATCGTGGCCCGGGTCTGCCTGAACATGCTCCGAGCCCCGCGGAAAATTGCGGCGAGAGGAGCCGTTGGATGCCCAGGCCGCCTGGGGTCGCCTTACCATCGACTCCGACTTGCGGACCGATCCGGAGCACGAAGCCATCCTCGCCTACTTCGTGGGGCTCGCCCTGCTGGTCGTCCTCGATAACCCTGGACTTCGGCCGAGCGGCTCGCCTTCATCCTCCACGACACCTTCGCAGTGCCCTTCGACGAGATCGGCGCCGATCGTCGGGAGGACGCCGGCAGCGGCACGGCAGCTGGCGAGCCGCGCGCGCCGCCGTATCCGCGGGTCGGCGGCGGTTCCGCCTGCCGATCTCGCCCGCCAGCGAAAGGTCGTCGACGCGTTCATCGCAGCCTCGCGAAGCGGTGACATGGAGGCGCTGCTTGCGGTGCTCGACCCGGATGTCGTGCTCCGGGTCGACCAGACGGCGATGGCCCGGGGCGCGTCGAGCCCGGTCCGCGGTGCCCCGGCGGTCGCCGCCGCATCCCTCGTCCACCGTGCCCGAGTGGCCCGGCCGGCGCTGGTGAACGGCGAGGTGGGAGTTGTCATCGCGCCGGCCGGCTGCTCCTCGTGTTGCGGCCAAAGGTTCGTGAGGGCGGATCGTCGAGATCGAGGCGCTCGCCGATCCCGACGCCATGGCTAGCTCGAGATCGCCGCCCTGAGGACATCTCGCCGCGGCTGACGATTCACGGTGGATCGGTGATGGCGGCGATGATCGGGCGGCATCGGGGGCGGCGGAGGTGATGTCGAGGCGCAGCCTCTCGCCGTCGCCGGCGAGCTCGATGTCCAGGAAGCCGCAGCACTCGGCCTCCCGGCGGCCAGTCTCGGCGACTCCGCCGTCGCCGGGAGCCACAGCGTACGCCTCCTGGATCGCCATCGAATCCAGGACCCCTCGCAGGCCTGCCACTCGGTCATCCTGGCCGCCGTCGGCCTGCCCAGCTGGCAGACGACGTCGAGGTGGCGATGCTCGTGCCGAACGGAAGTCACCGGCCCACCGTGACCTCAGGCGGCTTGAGGTCAAGGTCCCGGCGCGGAGAGGCCGAGTGGGCCAAGATGCACGTCATGGGAGAAGTCCTGGGAGATGGGATGACCCCCCTGGCCCCCACGGCTCAGGTCGTACGCCGGGTGCCCATCTCCCGGCGCCACCACGCCGCCCGGTGGGTCATGTCCCATCACTGGGCGCTCGCCGTGCTCCTGGTGGCGCTCGGCGTCCTTGCCGGGTGGGGGCTGCCCCGTTTGGAGGGGCATGAAAACTGGCCGAGCACCGACACGTTCGACGTCTCCACTGCGCAAGCCACGCTGGCCGCCATCGCCGGCGGCATGATCACCCTCACCGGATTCGTGTTCACCGCCGTCACCCTGGTGATCCAGACGGTCCAGACCCAGTCGCCCCGGCTCCTTCGGGCCATCGACCGCGTCGACCGGACGCCGATGGTCTTCGGCCTCTTCGCCGGGACGTTCACCTACGCACTGGTCGTGCTGGGCGGGGTGCGCAGCAACCACGTCCCCGGCGACTGCGTCTACGTCGCCATCGCCCTCGTCCTCCTGTGCGTGGGCGCGTTCTTCCGCCTGCTGGCGACGCTGCGCACCCGCCTGACTTCAGGCGGCCTGGTGCGCACCATCGGCAACGAGCTGCGCACCGCCTTCGAAGACCTCTATCCGGCGGTGGGGGAAGAGGCGGTCGAGCCGGTGTCCGCTCGGCGCTTCGCGCCATCTGGTCGCTCTGCACCACCTGCATCGCACCCGGCGTCTTCCAGTCGTTCGACGAGGAGGAGCTGGTGCAATTGGCCAGTTCGCTCGACGCGGTGGTGGAGTTCGAGGTGGTCGTCGGCGATTTCGTACCGACCGGATCCAGACTGGCGACCGTTTCCGCCGCCTCCGGGCCGCCGGACACCGAGACGTTGTGCCGCCTGGTGCACATCGGCGCGGTGCGCACCCTCAACCAGGATCCCGCCTACGGTTTCCGTCTCCTCGCCGACGTCGGCGTGCGCGCCCTCTCGCCGGCGGTCAACGATCCGACGACGGCCGTGCAGACCCTCGACCAGCTGGATGACCTCCTCCACCGGCTGGCTTCGCGCCCGTTGGGCAACGGGGAGATCGTGGACGGGTCGGGCGTGACCCGAGTCCGCTACCGAGCCCCCAACTGGGAGGTGTTCGTCTCCCTCGCCCTCGACGAGATACGGATCGCCGGGGCGTCGTCGCTCCAGGTCGTCCGTCGGCTGCGGGCGTTGCTCGCCGACCTGGCCGCCGATGTTCCCGCGCCGCGACAGGCCGTGGTCATCGAGCGCCTGCAGGCGCTCGATGAGAACGTGGCCAGGTTCGAGACCCCCTTCGACCGGAGGCAGGCCGCCATGCCGGATCGGCAGGGCATCGGTCAGCCGAGCCGGGCATCGGCCGTACCTGGCAGACGAGAACCCGTGACCGCGAGGGTCAATCCCTGGATCAGGTCACCGAGGTTGGGCGAGCAACTTCGCTTTTTCCCGCTCGAACTCCTCGTTCGGAGAGGACTCCCCGGTCGTGGAGGCCGGCCAATGTCGAAGCTCGTCGCCGATGTTGGGGGTGCCGGCTGCGTCGCGGATATAGGACTGCATCGCATCATCCTGACGTTGCGCCGAGCGGACGGCTCGCTCGTGCATCTGGCCGCCACGGACGATCAGGTAGATGAGAACGCCTATGTACGGCAGGATCAGGGTCAACCAGCACCCAGAGGGCCTTTCCCAAACCCGACAGGTCCCGGCTTCGGGAACACATCGATGTAAACGGCGATGACCAGCCAGATCCACAGGACAAAGAGGAAGATCTCGAGAATGGTCCAGAATGCATCGAGGAGTGGGTACGACGTCGTGGACAGAAACACGGCTATTTATCCCTCCTGAGGGGGTCTGAGTACGTTTGGCCCGATTAAACCGCATTGCGTCGGTAATGCCCATGGCGGATGGAAACGGGAGCGTACTCTGTCCGGCTTTCCCGCAGGAGAGTTGGCGGCGCGAATGAGCCTTGTCCCCGGCTCAGGCGTCATGGCCGCGCGGGCTGGGCCAGACGCTCACGGTCGAGGCGGTACCAGACCCATTTGCCTCGCCGGTCGCCGTGGACCAGGCCGGCCTCGCCGAGGATCTTCAGGTGGTGGGAGATGGTGGGCTGGGACTTGCCGAGCGGCTCGACGAAGTCGCACACGCAGACCTCGCCCTCGGGGGCGGCGGCGAGCATGGAGAGCACCCGCAGTCGGACCGGGTCAGCCAGGGCGGTGAACCCTTGGCCAGCTCGGCGGCGTCGTCGCGGCGTCCAGCGGCGCGGCGAGGACAGACGGGCAGCACACGTCGACCGTCTGCCCGATGAGGCGCGGTTCTTGGCCATGGCTCTCTTGGCCATCGACGATTCTCCCATTGACAAACGTCGATGCATCGACCATGATCAGACGCATCGACGATCGTCGATGCTACCGGAGGTGGACGATGTCCCGTGTCCAGCTGGCCCTCAACGTGGCCGACCTCGACGCGGCGGTCGAGTTCTACTCGAAGCTGTTCGCGACCGAGCCGGCCAAGGTCCGGCCCGGCTACGCCAACTTCGCCATCGCCGACCCGCCGCTCAAGCTGGTCCTGATCGAAGACGCCGCGGCAGGGCCGGCACGCTCAACCATCTGGGCGTCGAGGTCGAGACCACCGACGAGGTACCGCCGCCCAGGCCCGCCTGGCCGGCGGGGCCTGCCCGGCGGTCGAGGAGAGACGACCTGCTGCTACGCCGTGCAGGACAAGGTGTGGGTGGACGGCCCGGACGGGGAGCCGTGGGAGATCTACACCGTGCTGGCCGACGCCGAGGCGCCCGACGGCCAGACTGCGGTCGGCTGCTCCGAGCGGGGCCGCCTGCTGTGCCGACCGCCCGATCTGGCCGCGACCGGATCCGCTTCGGCTCGTCCTGCTGCTGAACGGACAGGCCGAATGCGCGACGGGTCGGAGGTGGTGGCGGCCTTGCTGGCCGAGTTGCTGGGCAGCGCCCTGCTGGCCGCAGTGGTCATCGGCTCGGGGATCGCCGCGCAGCGGCTCTCGCCGGGCAACATCGGGCTGGAGCTGTTCGAGAACGCGGCGGCCACCGCGGCCGGGCTCTACGCCCTCATCCTTGATGTTCGGCCCGGTCTCGGGCGCCCATTTCAACCCGGTGATCTCCTTCGTGGACGCCGCCTTCGGCGGGATCGGCTGGCGCGACGCCCTGGCCTACCTGCCCGCCCAGGTCGCCGGGTGCGTCGGCGGGGCGGTGCTGGCGAACCTGATGTTCTCCCAGGCGGCGGTACGATCTCGACCAAGCATCGGGCCACCGGCGCCCACTTCCTCTCCGAGGTCGTGGCCACGCTCGGGCTGCTGCTGGTCATCTTCGCCCTGGCCCGCACCGGCCAGGGTCACCACGCGGCGCCGCGCCGTCGGGGCGTACATCGGCGCCGCCTACTTCTTCACCTAGCTCGACCAGCTTCGCCAACCCGGCCATCACCATCGGGCGCATGTTCTCCAACACCTTCGCCGGCATCGCTCCCGCCGCCGCCGCCGGTGTTCATCGCCGCCCAGATCGTCGGCGGGCTGGCGCTTGGCCGTCACAGGCCCTGTACCCCGGTATGGCCGAGTCGGCCGCCGACGTGGTCGTGCCCCACGGCGAGGCACCGAACGGCACCACCGAGCACGGCACCAGAAGCCAGCCACGATTTCCGATGAACGACCACCCCGATCGGCGACCCCGCACGACGTGCCCGAGGTCCTGTTCGTCTGCGTGCACAACGCCGGACGCTCCCAGATGGCAGCCTCGCTGCTCGACCACTATGCCGCGGGTCGGGTAGACGTCCGCTCGGCGGGCTCGGACCCGAGCGAGGAGATCAACCCGGCGGTGATCGCTGCCATGGGCGAGATGGGCATCGACCTGTCGAGGAGTTCCCCAAGCCGCTCACCGACGAAATGGCCCGGGCCGCCGACGTGGTCGTCACCATGGGCTGCGGTGACACGTGCCCCGTGTATCCGGGGAAGCGCTATCTCGACTGGGACGTCGCCGACCCTGCCGGCCAGACCGTCGAGGAGGTCCGGCCCATCCGGGACGAGATCGATAACTGGGTCCGGGCGCTGCTCGACGACCTCATGGCCGAGCGGTAGGGGAGCCATCACCTCGCTGACCCGGGGTGCCGCCGCTCGGTACAGTCCTCGCTATGCAAGTGGGGGATCTCCGTATCGATCCGGTGATCGACGGAACGGGCCGATTCGTCCCGACCAAGAGCTTCCGGGGCACCACCGACGAGCAGTGGGCGCTGCACCGGGACCTGCTCGATGACGACGGACTGCTGGAGTTCTCCATGGGCGGGTTCCTGATCCGGGGCGAGAGCCGTACGGTCCTGTCGATCTCGGTCTGGCGGAAGCAGTTCCTGGGGATCGAGGGGGGTTGATTCCTCGCCGAGCTCGACCGGCTGGGCGTGGCGCCCGGGGACGTGACCGACGTGGTGTTCACCCACCTGGATTTCGATCACGTCGGTTGGGCGGCCGACTACGCGGGCCGGCCGCGGTTCCCCCGCCGCCTACCGCTGCTCCTCCGCCGACTGGGACTATTTCATGGTGGAGCGGCGCGGCGTGGAGGCCGAGCTGCGGCGGGCAGGGGACCGGTTCACCACCTGGGAGAGCAGCACGACGCTCCTGCCCGGCATCGATGCCCTGAGCGTCCGGGTCACACGCCCGGCAGCAGCGTGATCGTCGCTTCCGCCGGTGCCGAGCGGGCCCTCCTGCTCGGCGACGTCGTCCACTGCCCGGTGGAGCTGGTGGACGACGAGTGGGGCGCGCTGTTCGACGTGGACCCCGCCTTGGCCTCGCGGACGTGGACGGCGTTGAACCGGAGCTGGAGGGCAGCGCACCCTCGCCACGGCAGGCCATTTCCCCGACCTTTCCGTTCGGACGGCTCGTCAGAGCGGACGGGCGCCGGCGGTGGGTTGTCTGAAGGCGGCCGTCGGGACCGCGAAAGGAGCGTCGGAGTGGGCCCGGCAGGGATCGAACCTGCGACCAAAGGATTATGAGTCCCCCGCTCTGACCACTGAGCTACAGGCCCGTGATGACTGTTCTTAGCTGGGGTTTTACCTACAGTGCAACCCTAGCAGACTTTCGTTTGGACTAGTTTTGGACTAGTAGGCTCATTCGTCTCGGGGAGGCGCCATGAGAGGGACCAAGGCGGAGAAGGTCACCCGGGGTGTGGCGGCTGCGGGTGTACATCGGCACCGATCCTGCCACCGGCAACCCCCGCCAGGTCAGCCGCACTTTCAGGGGCACCAAGAGGCAAGCGGACACCGCATTGGCAACTTCTCGACCGAGGTGCTCAAGGGCCAGGTACCGCTTGTCCGGTCCACGACCCTCTCGGAATACCTCGACACGTGGCTCGACCACATCACCTCGACGCGCTCACCCACCACCGCCGAGGTTACCGATCGAAGATCAAGCGCATCGGCGGCAAGCTCGGCCGCGTCAACCTCGACAAGCTGACGGCCCAGCACGTCGACCGGGCCTATCGAGAATGGCTCGACGAAGGCCTCGATCCCGAGCACCGTCCACCACCTCCATCGGGTTCTCTCGGCGGCGCTTCGCCAAGCCGTGAAGTGGGGGCTCGTGTCCTACGCGGCCACGGCTCGTGCCACCCCGCCACCCCGCAGGCCGCATCCGGTCAAGGTGCCCACCCCCGAGGTCATTCAACACTTGATCTCGGCCGCTGAGGACCGGGGCCAGCCGGTGCTGGCCGCGGCGGTGGCGCTGGCGGCGACGACCGGCGTGCGGCGCGGCGAGCTGCTTGGTCTGCGCTGGGACGACGTCGACATGGACGCGGCGTGCCTCCACGTCCGCCGGGCGCTGAAGCACGACGACGGGCCGGGATGGGTGCTCGGGCCGACCAAGACCCACCAGCAGCGGAGCATCACCCTGGATGCCTTCAGCCTGGCCGTGCTGCGTGAGCACCGGGCTCGGGCCGAGGGCTGGGCAGCCGACGCCGGCGTGGAGCTGGGCACCGACGCCTACCTGCTCACCCTCGATCCGTCCGGAACGACGCCGATCAAGCCGGACTCGCTCGGCCAGGCCTTCGGGCGCCTGTGTCGCGCCGAGGGGGTCAGCGGGGTGTCGCTGCATACCCTGCGCCATTTCAGCGCCTCGGTGTTGGTCGCCTCGGGTCGGGATGTTCGTACGGTCGCCGGTCGTCTAGGTCATGGGGATGCGACCACCACGCTTCGGGTCTACTCCCACATGGTCGAAGGGCGCGACCGGGACGCTGCCGACTTCCTCGGTGCTCTGATGACCGCCAGCAAGGCCGCTGCGCTCGACGAAGGCCGCCCAGTTGACCCGGTAGAGCCGTCCGATGCAGAAGCAGCCGGGGATCTGGCCTAGTCGGGCGGCCTTGTAGGCGCTCTCCTTGGAGATGCCGAGCCGCCGTCCCCATTCGGGGATGCTGATGAACTCGGGATCAGCCATGAGTCACTCCCAAAGCGTGGGTGGGCTGTGGTGTTGCCAACCTGCGCTCCCCACGTAGACCCGAACGTGGACTACCACGTGGATTCCGGCGATTTCTCCGAGAATCTTCACCCCCGCCGGCCGGCACCCCACCAGAAGAACCCCCAGGTCGAGGCGACATTCGGTGTCGGCGCGGGCCGTTCCGACGCCTTGTCCGGACAGCTTGCCCGGGCTCTGCCCCGCTTCCGGACGCGAGGTCCATCCCCGGCGCCGTACCGTCTGTGTCCGGTCGCTGCGTTCGAGCGAGCCTGACAAGGGCGGGAAGGGCTCCTTCTGCGATACCGGGTGCCAGACCGTCGCCGGTGCGTCAAGACGCTGCGCTCCGCTGCGCTCCGCGTCCCTACGGGACAGCCCTACGGGCTGCTCTTGACCCACCGGCGCCGGCCCGGCAAGAGCGCAGGTAGGGCGTCGAGCCCAGATGTGCTCGACGCCTCGAGCCCAACCAGGGGCCGAGGCTCCATCCAGGGCAAGGAGCACCCCCATGACCGGCATCCCGACCACCACCGGCCACGACGGGACCGAGATCCCCCGAGTCGGCTGCCTCACCGGCTGGCGCTACGGCACCCCGCCCGTCTGCGCCGGTTGCGGCCAGGAGATCGACCCGGGCGACGACTACTTGGTGATGTGGTCAGGCACCGCGGAGCGTCCCCGCATCAGCGCCGCCGCCCACCACGGCCGCTGGACCGGGACCGGCAACGACGACTACGACACCACCTGCCCGGACGCTCTGCGCCGGGGCTGGGAGCTCGCCCCGCAGCCCTGTGTCTCTGCCGGCTGCGCCTGGGCGACGACGGTGGCGGTGCCGCTACTACGCCGGCCACCATCCCCTTCACGCCGGCGACAGCCTGCAGGTGCTCGCCGACCCGGCGTGTGGCTGGCCGGGCGCTTCGAGAACACCGTTGCACTGCCGCGGCCCGGCTGTACATCGATTTGGCCGGTTTCGCTGCCGAGCCCGCCGCTCTCGAGCTCGGCGACGGACGTCATCGTCCAACACCAGCCGCAGGCCCGCTGAGCCGCGGCGACCGACGGCCTGCGGACCACCATGCACACCGCTGCCTCAGCTGATGGCAACACCGACCGGTTCCCCAACCGAGTCGTCCGGCTCCCGGCGACGAGCACTCTATTGGTGGTCATCTCCGGGAGCCGGCGCCCTGCGGGCGCCGGCCCTGATCCCCGAGCCGCAGACGCCAGCAAGCCGCCAGCCGCCTGGGCTGCCCCCACGCCCCGCACGGGCGGTGTGTGATGATCTTCTTTACGAGCTCAAGCCGAAGGAGCGCTTTCGGCGGCAGAGCTATGGGACGCCCCGGCGCAGCCGGCGAATGCCCCGCAGGTCGGCCACGGCGGTGCTGCTCAGATGGACGGTGGACTCTCGTCGGTCGACCCAATGCACCGGAACCTCCTGGATGCGCAAACACCGCCGTTCCGCCTGTAACAGCAGCTCGGTGTCAAAAAACCATTCGTCGTCCTCAACCAGGGGCACGATCTTGCGGGCCACTTCGGCACGAAGTGCCTTGAAGCCGCACTGAGAGTCGGAGACGGCGGAGTGCAGGGCCAGCCTGACGATGAGGTTGTAACCACGAGAGATGAGCTCCCGCTTGAGCCCTCTGGTCACATGGGCCCCAGAGGCCAGCCTGCTCCCGACGCGCCACGTCCGCATTCCCATTCACCAAGGGGGAGACGAGCGTGTCGAGGTCGGCCAGGTCAGTAGAGAGGTCGGCATCCATGTAGGCCACCACCTGGGCCGAGCTGGCCGACCATGACCGTGCGCAGCGCCAGTCCCCGCCCTTGACGTCGAGATGGACGACCCGCACACCGTCGAGTTCTGCGGCCAGGCCCCGCACAATGGCCAAGGTCGAATCGGTACTGGCATTCTCGGCCACTGTTAGCACCGTCGTGTAGCCGAAATCTCGGTCCAGATAGGAACGGGTTCGGCGTACGGTGTGCTCGATGAGCTTCCCCTCGTTGAAAGCGGGGATGACAAGCTCCAGGACCGGGTCGGCACTCATGATCACGGCCTCGCGCCACCGGAGGATTTCTGCTCAACACTGCTCGCGAGTGCCGAAGGGTCGGCATGGAGATCGCTCATGGTGAACCACTCGGAGAGGGGTGATGTCCTCCGAGAGTCCTCTTGCATGTTAAGAGGGCCTGACGCAGTTTGCTGAACTCTTGTGTTTGGCCGTCGACATTCACAATGACACCCTGCTGAGCAAGACATTTGCGGATAATGACGGCTCGGATACCGTTCCCTGACAAGAGCGCTTCTGATCGAGTCGAATGGACTGGTCGCGCTTGGCGTGGCCGGACTGGGCAGCTGCTTCTCACTAGCAGCGTGCTGCAGTGCAGCGGCCTTCCCGACGCAGTCATAGAGCGTGCCCGAACCGGTGGCCGAGCTGGACGTCGACGGTGCTCCCCACTTGGAGGGGGCGACCTGCGTGCACGAGTACGCCACATCTGCAGTGAGCTTCGCCATCTCCGCTCCTCCGGCACCGAACCCCTCTTCACCGAGATAGAAGTAGCGCAGGCTGCCGTCTCGGACGGCCTCGGTCACCCGCGCCATGCTGGCCGAGGAGTCAGTCCCCAAGTACCCGCCCAATGCCACCACCGAGTAGCCATCGATAATCGGTACGTTGGCGCTGAAGGAACTTGGAACCGCCACCTCCCAAGTGGCTCCGCCACGCCTGAGGCGAAGCCAGTTCAGCATCGCGATAGGCGGGCTGGAGGATCCCGCTGAGTCATGTTCGCCGGACGACGAGGCCGGGCGAGCCTGAGGAAGGCCACCGATTTGCGGAGTTCGCACCCCATATGACGACCACAGTGCCGGAGGGACGACCAGAACGGCTCCGCCGAAAAGGAGCGCAACAAGTGTTACCCGTCCACTCGTGCGAGAACCGAACGATCCGACGATGCAGATCACGGCGACGGCGACGATGACAACGGGCAGGGCGAAGCGCAGCCACTGCCAGGCTGACACACGGCCAAGGAGCACAACCTCCAATGCGACTCCAATGAGGAGCGCCACCGCGGCCACAAGTCGGCCTAGTGCGTCAGCTTCACGCGCCAAGGTCAGCCCGATGCCGCACAGCGCCGCCAAGGCGGGTGCGAGCAGTACCACGTAGTAGTTGTGGAATACACCCCGCGCAAAGGCAAGCACCAGGTAAGTGACGACCGCCCAGCCGACCCAAGCGACAAGGGATCCGAGGCGGGCGTCACGGACTCGGCGTCTCCAAGCCACGATGCCTCCACCGATCGCGCTCACGGCGGCAACCGGGAACAGCCACATAATCTGGTCGCCGATTCCTGTGTTGAAGAGACGGAAGATCCCCGGATCCCCTCCGAGCTGATTGATTGGGGAGATCAGCTTGGCGAGGGCGTTGATTTGCGACTGACTCACGGTGCTGGTGCCCGCCAGTCGATTGAAGCCGCTTGACCCGAAGACAAGATTCAGAGCGCTTCCGTCGGTGGTGGTTCCGATCCACGGCCGTTGGGAGAGAGGGACCAGATCGATTCCCACAATCCACGCTGCGCCCACCGCAATGAACAGGAGGCCACCGTAAACGCATTGGACGACCCGACGGCCCCATGAGCCAGGTGCCGCAATCAGGTATGCCAGCCAGAGCCCCGGCATCACCATGCCCACTGCGAGAAGCTTCGAGAGAAACGCCGGCGGCGCAGAACAATCCGGCCAGGAGCATCCAACGTGTCCGGCCGTCAGCGATACCGCGCCCGACAGCCCAAGCGGCCGCAACGCAGCAACAAACCAAGACCATGTCGGGATTGTTCGATCTGGACATGGCGACCACGATCGGCGTCAAGGCGAAGACCACTCCCGAGATCAGTCCAGCGCTCCGTCCCCATGGACGGCGCACCGTCGACATGAGCAGCCAAACCGCCAGCCCGGCCGCGAGAACAGACGGGAGGAGAACGGTCCATGACGAATAGCCCGAAGATCCGAGCGAGCCCTGCACCGAGCCAAAGGGAGAGCGGGGGTTTGTCGGTCGTACTCCAGGCCCCTGGGTCATAGGCGCCAAATACGAAGTTGTGCCAGTTCAGGGACATCGAGCGAACCGCGGCCGCATAGAACTGATTGCCCAAACCATCTCGATCGAGCTGCCAGCCGAAAATCAGCAACGATCCCAAGGTGACCACGACCTCGGGCCACCAGCTGAGCACTCGGTCCAGATAGGTATGGGCCGCCGCCAGAATCTGGAGTGGCCATCTCCAACGGGGCGTGCCGAAGCGGGTCGGCTCCAGCGCGCTCGGTGCCTATAGACGCAGGTCTCGAGCTCCCTGCATCCTCGGACCCTATCCACAAGTACCTTGATGATCAAGTAGCTTTGGTATCTGTATGAGTAAGGGTCGTCGACGAGTAGGACGACAGACGCAGGCGGGAGGTCCCATTGGGCGCATTGCTCGGTTCGGGGCGCCGGGCTTACGGCTCGATACTCCGCGCCGCCTTGACCAACGCCGGCTTTGATGACCTGCCGGAGTCCGGCGTGAGGTTCATCGGCGGCATGGCGCGGCATGGTCCGAACGTGATCGACGTGGCCGAGGATCTTAGGATCTCCCCACAGGCTGCCAGCCAACTGGTCGAAGTTTTGGTGGCCCGCGATTACTGCGAAATGACGGTCGACGAAAATGACAGACGGCGAAGGGTCGTTGCCCTTACGAAACGAGGACGCCTGGCTGCGCGAACCGTTCGTGAGACCAACGACGCAGTTGAGCAAGCCCTCCGCCAACGTATGGGACCCCGGCGGCTGAAGATCGCCGAAGAGCTTTTCCGAGAGCTCATCGATCTGGCCACACAGCTCCCCTCGGATGACCGCTCATCAGCGCCACCATTCGACCAGGGCTTTCTCGGCGGAGATGGTCCGGGTTCGCGGTAGTGGATCGGTAGTGGACTCACCCCGACCGAGCTACCGAACGCAACTGGGTACGAGGAAATTGGCAACGCGTCGGCGTTCCCCCCGCCAATAGTCGGCGAGGTCACCGAGGTAACGCTGACTCCTTCCCGCTGCTCCTTACCCTTGACCCTTACCGGCGACATGACAGTGCCAGGGTGAGGAGCAGAGGCCTCAGCGTTGCCAACCCTTCTCCACCATGACGCGCCCGCCTCGTCGGGTGGCTCGGTTCGCGGTGGGCGGAATAGGACTTGGGAGGCGGGGCACAGTGCAACGATGGCTGCAGCTCGGGCAGTCTGGCTGTTGCTGCCCTACGCGAGACGACCAACCCCTGTCCCTCGTAGACTGACCGGCGTGTCCACTGTTGACGAACCGCGGGAGCCGACCGGCCGCTTCTATCCACCCGACGAAGCGCTGAAGCGCGCCCGTCCTCTTCCTGTCAGTGAGGACATGCGGATCGAGGGCTTGACGGACGACGAGCGACGCGCCTTCCTGGACGCTTTGGCTGAGCTGTGAGCGATGCCCGCCAAGCGGGCGTCGTCCTCGACACCATGGTGGTCAGCTGGATCTTCACGGAGCAACCGCCGTACGCCGAGGTGTACAAGGCCCTCATCGGAGGGCGATCAATCACCTTGGCGTTTCAGACAGTGATGGAGTTGCGCTTCGGAGCCCTGCGGGCCAACTGGGGCGAACTTCGCCGCTGGAGGCTCGATCGCAACATCGCACAGCTGACGGTTGTGCAAGCCGACGACGAGTTGGCCACGATCTGCGCCCGTCTCCGCCACGGGTGCCAGAGGGTCGGTCATGCGTTTGCCGACAAGGTTCATGATGACGACCGATGGGTGGCGGCGGCGGCGATCCGCCTCGGCGTCCCGTTGGTCAGCCACGACAGTGTTTTCGACCTGACGCCGGGCTTGGAGCTGATCACGGAGCGGCAGTCGTAGGGGAGACGGCCACCGATCTTGGACTAGTTTTGGACTAGAACTCGCGCCAAAAGCCGCCTTCTCGACACAACTACTTTAGATTCGTACCCCTCCTGACCTGGTCTTTTTCGTCTCGACCGATCTGGTTGGACGCCCCGCAGGCAATTATGAGTCCCCCGCTCTGACCACTGAGCTACAGGCCCTTGTGCCATCTACCGGGGATCTTATGTAGGAGGAACCCTAGTCATTTCGCTTGGACTATCTCCGACCAGCAGGGGGATGGACGCCTAGCCGTTCATACACGTCGAGCGGGACTCAGTGGTTCCAGGAGTCACGGCCGCTGACCTTGCCCCGCTCGGTTGTACTCCGCAGGCGGGTGCGGCGGGCGAAAACTATTTGGCTCGGATTTGGGTCGTCGAATGTCCACTCGCAAGGTCACATGTCACTTCCCGACCGCCGCCAACCAGACGGGACGGACCGTTCGGAGCAAACAGGTCCGGGCATCTCGGGGGCCTGCCAGCCCTCGCCTCCTCGTCGCTCGTGCGCCCGAACGTGAGAGTCTCCTCCAGGAGTCCGCGTTCTCGGCCCCCGAGGAGGGCCAGGTCGTCCGAGACGAGGACCATGCCACCAGATATCCCCACAACGTTCGCCCACGTCATAGCCTGCTCTGCAGCAAGCCGGGTGTGTCTCGTCCGAAGCAGCAGGCAGTCGGGGTCGTTAAGCCACAAGCTGCGGTGGAACGGGGCTCGAGCGAGAGTCGACGTTACGGCATGGCCGACTGCCGGCAGCATCCCAAAGTATCCTTGGACTGGCGCATCGGCCGGGTCGGCTGACCACGCTGGGGCCACATCCTGGCCGATTCGCACCGCGTCGACCACACCGACCACGTGCGAGAGCGGAACGCCACAGCCTAGGAGGAAGGTGTCGTCGCCTGCCCCACGTCTTATTGCTTCGAACCCGTCGCGCACCCTCTCAGCGGGCGAACGTAAAGGATCGGAGTAGCCGCCCTCCAACGACGGTGAGTAGGCGAAGTCAAGCTTTAGATACGAGAATCCGGCTTCCACTAGGTCCGCGGCGACTGAGGCGAGGTGGTCCTGCACCTCGGGGTGGCTGGTGTCAAGACCGTACATCGCTCCGCCCTCTCCTCCCCCCCATGACGGGTTCAAGCAAGTGCGTAAAGGCCCGGCATCCTCCCCATCCACCAACTGGCGAGCGATCCACTCGGGGTGACGCTTCGCCACGTCGGAGTTGGGCGCGCCTAGGAAGGGCGCCAGCCAAAGCCCCGGCTGGTGGCCGGCGGAAGCAATAGCGTCGGCGAGCCCGTCGAGCGGGGTGGGGAAACGCGCGTTGGTGTTGAGCCAGTCGCCAATTCCCTGCTGATAGCCGTCGTCGATCTGGATGACGTCGAAGGGCCATGACGACGCCTGAGCCAGGTTGCTGCGGACGTTTGACTCTGTCAGGTCATGGAAGTACTGGTACCAGCTGCACCATCCCGCCAGGAAGGGGGACTCCGTGCGGGCTCTGCCCAGCTCTCCGACCCTGTCAGCCCAACGGGCGAGTTTGCCAGCGGCATCGCTCTCGCCGTCGTCGTACACCACCCCATGAAGTTCTCGCACAGCACCGGGGCCCAGCTCAGCACCACCCATGAAGGCTTCAACGCGTATCTCAACGCGGTCCTCGTCAGTGATGCGCAGCCGGATCGTGCCGTCATGGACGCCGCCACCTTCGAAGCCCACTAGCAGTGGCCGCTCGACGGGGTAGGCGGCGCCGTCGACCAACAGGGTTACCCATTCGGAGCGCAGCTCGCCCGTCGCGACAGTCCGTTGGTCGGCGTGGTGAAGGGCCTGTAGTGCTTCGATATCTGTTACCGCCGACGGGTCGGTGTCGACTCCCAGGGTGGCCACATCAGTGGGCGACCATGACTGATAGCCGTGCCGGAGCATCCGCACCGGTTCAGAAGGCTCGATGAGCTCAGCCACAAGTGTGATGGAGTCGAGCCTGACTTTACCGTGATCAGCATTGGCGACCGACCAAGCGATTCTTGGCGCGGATCCGCCTACCGTGACGGTTACGGGCCCGAGAACTGCCGTCGTCGGTGATCCGTCGTACCTCGCCCGGAAGCTCCGAATTCCTTCGGGCAAACGGACGGCAGCCTCGACGCCACAGGGAATTAACATCTGCTTTTACTCCTCAGGGTTGGCTTTGGCCAAGCGGTCGGTCTAGCACCTGATGTGCTCTGGCACCTCCGAGTCGCGCCGCGTCCAGCGCAGACTCCGGATACCTTCTCCAAGCTCGAACGCGCATACCATCCCGAACGGTGGTCCTCGCACCGAGAACCCGTCGCCGTCGTCTGCTCGCACTCTTGATCGGCGTCGTGGGCCTGCTGATCGTCGTCGCCCTGGAGGCGACCCAC
This sequence comes from uncultured Actinomycetota bacterium, assembly GCA_963757175.1. Lineage (GTDB taxonomy): Bacteria > Actinomycetota > Acidimicrobiia > Acidimicrobiales > Palsa-688 > CAVWQR01. The sequence continues at coordinate 989,681 of CAVWQR010000001.1, forward strand.
GCCGGCAACGCCGGCGGGGTGGCCGCCGTGCAGAAGGGTCCCTCGGCGCCCGGTCCGGCTGACGTGCAGGTGGCTCCCTCGACGTCCGGGCACCAAGCGGTGGTGGACGCGGCGGGCGACGAGCCCGGGGCCATGGGGCCCCTCGCCGGCGTGCCCGCCGGCTGGACGAGCGCCGTGCACCGCTTCTCCATCGGCGGGCTCACCCGCAGCTACCTGACCGTGCGCCCGGCAGAGACCAGCTCCAAGGTGCTGCCGGTCGTCGTCGTCCTCCACGGCCGAGGCGAGACGCCGGCGGTGATCGAGCAGCGCACCGCTCCTGCCGGGGGTCACCGGGCCGGCGATCCTCGTCTTCCCGGCCGGGTACGGGCGCAGCTGGAACGCCGGCGGCTGCTGCGGGGCGGCGCACCGGGCCGGAATCGACGACATCGCCTTCCTGTCGAAGGTGGTCGACCAGGTGGTGGCCTCCCAGCCCGACGCCACCGGCACTGACGTGTACATGCTCGGGTTCAGCAACGGCGCTCGCATGGCCTACCAGATGGCGTGCCGGGTGCCGGGCCGGTGGGCCGGGGTCGCCGCCGTGGAGGCGGTGCCGGCGGCGCCGTGCCCGCTCAACAGGCCCGTGCCCATCGTCATCGTGGCCAATCCGCGGGACCCGTACTTCAGCGTGAGCCACTCCCGGACGGTGGTCATCCAGGGCTACCGGGAGCTCAACGTGGACGAGGTGGTCTCCCAGTGGCGCCGCCTCGACGGCTGCCGGGACCGAGCGGAGACGCGCCGCATCGGCATCACCACCGCCGAGGCGTGGGACACGTGCCGGGGCAACGGCGAGGTCACCTACGCCTTCTACGACGAACCCGGACACTTCTGGCCCACCGGAATGACCGACACCCCGGGCGCCAGCCAGCTGGTGTGGTCCTTGTTGCGCTACGACCGCATTCCCGCCGCGGAGGCGAGCGCCGCCCCCTGACCGCAGGCGCCGTCAGAGGGCGGCGGCCAACGGCGCCAGGTTGAGCGTGCCGATCCCGGTCACGGGATCGAACCCGGTCCCGGCCAGGTACAGCCCGTTGGTGCCCGACGTGATGTCGTGGAACCCGGGGGTCTGGCCCGGCGGATTCCCGTTGTAGAGCTTGTAGAACGCCGGAGCGGCGTCACCGAGGTTGCCCCCGTCGGCCTGCTGGACTCGGGCCCAGCCGCCGAGGGCCAGGGGGGACGACAGGCTGGTGCCGCCGACCGCTTCCGTTTTCCCCTCGTAGTAGATCACCGCGCCGGTCGATGGATCCGCGTCCATGGCCACGTCGGGGACGGGGCGGCCGCCTCCCAGGGTCTTGGCCAACGTGAAGATGACCGCGCCGAGCCCGTTGTTGGGGGCGTTGCCGACCCACGGGCCGGGGGCCGAGGTGAGGGCGAAACCGCCACCGCCGGCCGTCCACGCCGTCTCGCTGGCGTAGTTGCCCGACGCGTCGCGGTTGAGGGTGGTCCCGCCGACACCGGTCGTCCACGTGGACGACGCCGGGTACTCGACCGTCCCGGGGATCCCGAGCAGGGGCACGCCGTTCTGCGAGATCACCGGCAGCGGGCAGGCGGCGCCGTTGTCGCCGCTGGAGGCGAAGAAGCTCAGCCCCTGGGCCACCGCCTCCTGCAGCGACGCGTCGACCGTCGACTCGAAGCCCGAGGCGTTGGCCAGCACCTCGCACTCGCCGAGCGACGCCGAGGCTTCCTTGACGGAGCTCTGGGTGGCGAAGGCGTTGACGGCCGCGGCGATGTCGCTGTCCGCCAGCGACGTGGCGTTGAACAGGGTCACGTCGGCGGTCGTGCCGGCGATGCCCGTCGAGGTCTGGGTGTCGAGGTCGAACTCGTCGACGCCGGTCGTGTCGGTGCCCGCGGCGCCGGCCTGGACCACGGAGACGGGAACTTGGGGCAGTCCGTTGGCCGATTCCTCGGTGCGCAGGTCGGTGATGACGGGACTGACGTTGCCGTCGGTGATGATGCCGATGCTCTGCCCGCTGGCCGGCGCCAGCGAGGTGCCGTTGTAGGCCTGGGCGAACTGCGGCGGGGTCAGCGTGGGGGAAGCCGCCGCCGCCGTCTGCACGTGCGTCAACGTGACCCGGATGTCATCCAGCCCCAGCACCGAGCTGACGATCCCCCCGAGGCTGGCGGGGACCGTCGCCGCCGCGGTGTTGGCGTAAACCGTCCCCGCGCTGGACGGGAACCGCGCCAGCGGCGTGGCGAAGGCGGCCTCGACCTGGCTCGCCGTTCCCGATGCCGACACCAGGAGGCGGTTGGCCGACGGCGCCACGTCGGTCAGCCCCTGCGAGCGCAGCCACGACGACACCTGGGCCACGGCGGCCGGCGACGGCGCGTACTGGGCGCTGAACTGCGCCGGCGTGAGGAACTGGCGGTAGCCGGCGCTCCCCGGCGTGTACTCGGCGGCGATGGCCCGGTCGAGCCCGGCCTGGTTCGGCAGCTTGAGGGCGACGGCCACGTGGATCGGCGTGGTCGGTGCCAGGGCACCGATGGACGGCTCGTTGATCGGCGCCGCGGCCGTGCCCGTGGCCGCCCGGCCCGCCGGCGGCGTGGCCGCGGCCGCCGTATCGGCGAGCACGCCGGTCGCCGCCCACGCCAGAGCCACGGCGGCGCCGGCGGCGACCCAGGTTCGACGTAGGTTTCGCACGCGGACAAACCCCCAGTTCTCCTGCCCCAGGCAGGCGCGGTTTCCGACAATCTACCCGAACGGCAGGAGGCGGTGAAAGTGCCGGCGTCGCCGGCTGAGGCGGATCAGGGGGCAGGGGAGGGGTGTTGGTCGGCCGCGGCGCCGTGGCCGCGGGAGGGCTACTCCACCTCCGCTCTCATGCGTTCCAGGGTGGTGCGCATCCCGTCGCGGTTGGTCTTGCCCCGCGCCCATCCGAGCAACGCCCAGTAGATGCGCAGCGGCAGCGTGTCGGCCAACTGGAAGGATTCGGTGACGTCGGTGCCATCACCGGCGGGCTCCAACTGGTAGCGCCAAACGTTGAGCGGCTTGTTCTCGGACCCCACCCCGAAGGCGAACTCCCGCCCCGGCTCGCTGGTCGTCACCGTGCACGTCGTCCAGTAGACGGGGCCTTTGCCGTTGCGCTTGACGTGGCCCCGGAATCGGGCGCCGACCGCCGGACCGGTCGCCCCGTCGAGCCACTCCGCTTCGAAGGTTTCCGGGCTGTACTCTCCGATCCGGGTGACGTCGCTGACCAGCTCCCAGACGGCATCGGGGGGAGCGGCCATGTGTACGGTCACCGAGTCATGCATGGCCGGATCCTAGGGTGCGGCGGGCCGGGCTTCTACGCTGAGCGACCGAGTGTCCGACGTTCAAGGAAGGTGGAGGCCGGCTTCGGAGCCGTGGCCGACGCGTTCGCCGCCAACTTCGCCGAGCACGGCGAGGTGGGCGCGGCGTGCTGCGTCTACGTCGACGGCCGCCGGGTGGTCGACCTCTGGGGTGGTGTCGCCTTCCCGGACCGGGAAGCGGAGTGGGAGGCCGACACGCCGGTGATCGTGTTCTCCTCCACCAAGGGCGCCACCGCGCTGTGCGTGCACCGGCTGGTCCAGCGGGGCGCGCTGGATCTGGACGCGCCGATCGCCAGCTACTGGCCCGAGTTCGCCGCCGAGGGCAAGGGCGAGGTTCCGCTGCGTTGGGCGTTGTCGCACCGCGTCGGCGTGCCCGCCGTCGACGCCCCCGTCACCCTCGACGACGTGGTCGGCTGGGACGGCGTGGTCGCCGCTGTCGCCGCCCAGCGCCCCGAGTGGCGGCCGGGGACCGCGCACGGCTATCACGCCCGCACCTTCGGCTGGATGCTGGGTGAGGTGGTACGGCGGGTGACCGGCCGCTCGCTGGGCCGGTTCTTCGCCGAGGAGGTCGCCGGCCCGCTCGGTCTCGACTGGTGGATCGGCCTGCCGGCGTCCGTCGAACCGGCCACCATGCTCGGCCCCCACCCGCCTGCCGATCCCGCCCTGCGAGAGCTCATGGAGGAGATGATGGGACCGGGCACCCTGCTGGGCCGGGTGATGAGCGGTCCCTCGGACCTGTTCGCCTACGACGACCGCTGGAACACCCGGCCCTACCTGGCCGCGGAGATGCCGTCGTCCAACGGGGTGGCGTCAGCCCGGGCCATCGCTCGCATGTACGCGGCGACCATCGGGGCGGTCGACGGCGTGCGCCTGCTCGACCCCGCCACCGTCCAGTTGGCGCGGACGGTGCAGAGCGACGACACCGACCGGGTGCTGGGGGTGCCGACCCGCTTCGGGCTCGGGTTCGCCCTCACTCCCCTGCTCGGGGCGTCGTGTCCGCCCGGCGCCTTCGGCCATCCGGGCGCGGGCGGGTCACTGGGCTTCGCCGATCCCGAGCGCGGGGTGGCCTTCGGCTACGCCATGAATCAGATGAAGCTCGGGGTCTCCGGAGACGAGCGGTCGGACGGCCTGGTGCGGGCGGTGTACGACTCACTCTGATCTTCCCTCCAGCCCTTTAGGACGCGAGCAGCTGTTGGACACAGGTGCTGGCCGGGTTCTCCAACCAGACGGTGTGATCGGCGGGAAGTCGGCCTCGTTGCACCTCACGATCGGTGACGCGGATCACCGTGGCGCAATACCGATAGGCGGCGAAGAGCTCGTACAGCCGGAGGTCTCCGAGATCCCAACCGGCTGCCGCCTCGTAGGCCGCGGCTTGCTCCTCGCGGGTCGGTTCGCCGTCAAGGCGAGGGGCATCGACGACCTCGTGGCTGCAACGGTCGAACATCAGCCACCAGCTCACATCGAGCTCCGGTGGGGCGATGGCTGCGGCCTCCCAGTCGGTGACGCAGGCACAGCGCCAGTCCTGCCAGATCATGTTCCCCGGGCGGGGATCGCCCCAGCACAGCACCGGACCAGAGCCTGCGGGCAGGTGCCGCCCGAGCACCGCGGCAGCGGCCTCCATGTCCCGGTGGCGGCGCCGGCCCAGATCGGCCTGCGCTTGCGCCGTCCACAACTGGAGCTGGCGGGCGACGGTTGGGGTCGCACCGGGGCCGAGGAGCCAGCCGAGCCCGGCGCTGGCCCAGTCGATCCGATGGATCGCCGCGAGCACCCGCAGGCCGTCACCGATCATCGCTGCCCGCTGCTCCGGTCGGGCGTCGAGGAAGAATCCCGTCTTGGTGTACGGCGGTGACACGGTGGGCACGTCGCCGTCGACGAACGCCATGACAAAGAAGGGTGCGCCGATCACCGCGGGGGCGGGCTCGGCACCGATGACCGGTGCCACCGGGACGGTTGAGAAGGCGGCGACCGCTTCCATGATCCGCCGCTGGATGTCGATCTCCAGGTCGAGACCAGGCGCTTGGGCGGGGTACACGGGCGCGTCGGGAGTCTCCGCCCGGAGGACGAACCGTCGGGAGACGGGCCCGGCCGCCGTCCGGTAAGACGCGCCGAAGATGATCGTCTCCGATGAGTATCCGATGGCGGCCGGCCGCCCCTCCTCGGTGATCCGCACCGGGCCAGTGGCTCCCAGCCGGGGACGGAGCCACGGGCCGAGCCGGTCGAGCCTCACGTGTCCCGGTTCTCGGCGTGTGCGAAGAAGCGCCGGGCGCCGGCCGCGGACCAGTTGTCATGGTCCTCTCCCCACCCGGTGCCCCCATCCCAGGTCCAGCGGGTGAGGCAGTTCCAGGTGAAGAGGTTGGGGTTCAAGTGCACGCCGATGCGATTGACCGGATGCCCCTCGGCCCGCAGCACCCGTCCTCTTTCGTCGGTGAGCTCGAGGGCCACGTGGGACGGCGCGCCACCTTGCCGGCCGAGCACGTCACGCCGGCCGGAGGTGACGCGAGCGTATTCACCGTCTTTGAGCACGTATCCGTGGATGGCGTTGCAGCCCTGGCCGAAGTCCATGGTGATGGCGTGGAAGCCGTTTCGCTCCGACGCGGTGGCGTAGCTGTAGCCGCCCCAGGTGGCACCGTGCATGGTGGCGCCGAACTGCGAGCGCGGTCCCCACGAGCGGTCGCGCATCCCGTAACTGTCGACCTCGATGACGGTTCCCTCAAGGGTCATCCGGCCGGTATAGCGGCCGGGCTGGTCGAGGTGTGAGGTGCCGAGGCGGTTGGGCGGGCAGATGGCGCGGAAGACGAGGTCGATCTCCAGCGCGCCGTCGTCCGGGTCGGTGTAGGCGATCTCGTAGGTCGAGAGCGGTTCGAGGCACCGGTAGCGGATCCCGTTGCTCAGCTGGATGTCTGACAGCGGCTGCTCGGGGATGGGCAGATGCCAGAAGTTCTTGGCGTAGCGGACGTTCCACGGCTGGTCGCCTGTGTCGTCCCATACGTAGGCGGCCGCCGCGCAGACCTGCTGGTTGGGGCGGAAGAAGGGGTACAGCTGGCCGGACAACCGCTGGGCGGGCGCGGCAAAGGTGAACCAGCACGTCTCCGTCCAGAACGGGTCGGCACTTGTCGGGGGGTGAAACTCGTCATCGGGGTGGGTCACGCCAAGGATCTCCGCGCCTTTACCACGATAGTTGGGACGTGACCGTCCGGCTGGCAGCGACGCGGGTTGAGCTCGCCCTTGACTTCTCTACTTTTCTCCATTAGCGAGGCTGCGTAGCGAACCGGAGGTGATCAGCCGATGAGCGTGAATATCGACGACCTCACCGCCGACCGCGGATTTACGATCGGAGGCAAGCGGGATGGCCGGGCCACCTTTCTTCCCGAGCCCTCCCGGCGCAGGCGCCGTTACACCGTGATCTCCGCCGACGACCATGTCGTGGAGCCGCCCGACACCTTCGCCGGCCGCATGCCAGCCAAGCTGGTCGAGCGCGCCCCGCACGTGGCCCGGCGGCCGGACGGAAGCGACGCGTGGGTCTTCGACGGGCAGGAGATTCCCAACGTGGGGTTCAACGCGGTCGTGGGCCGCCCCGTCAGCGAATACAGCTTCGAGCCGACGCGGTTCGACGAGATGCGCCGTGGGGCCTGGGACATCTCGGCCCGGATCGCCGACATGGACATCAACGGTGTGTACGCCTCAGTGAACTTTCCTTCCTTCCTGCCGGGGTTCGCCGGCCAGCGACTCCAGCTCGGCCACGACCGCGACCTGGCGCTGGCGGCCGTCCGGGCCTGGAACGACTGGCATCTCCACAGCTGGGCGGGGCGCTACCCCGATCGGATCATCCCCTGCCAGATCCCCTGGCTGCTCGACCCCGAAGTCGGCGCCCAGGAGATCCGCGCCAACGCGCCGCGAGGGTTCAAGGCGGTCACCTTTTCCGAGGCCCCCCAACGGCTCGGGCTGCCGTCCCTCCACTCCGGCTACTGGGAACCGTTTTTTCGGGCGTGCGCCGAGACGGGTACGGTCGTCAACCTCCACATCGGCTCCTCCGGCACCTCGCCCTCCACCGCCGACGACGCTCCGGCCGACACGGTGGGAGTGCTGTTCTTCGGTTACGCCATGTTCGCAGCGGTGGACTGGCTGTACTCGCTGCTGCCGGTCCGCTACCCGCAGTTGCGGATTTGCATGTCCGAAGGCGGGATCGGATGGGTCGCCGGCCTGCTCGACCGGCTCGACCACATGCTCCGCTACCACGAAATGTACGGCACGTGGACCGCGGACATCGGCCTTACCCCCGCCGAGGTACTGCAGCGCAATTTCTGGTTTTGCGCGGTGGAGGACCCGTCGTCGTTCGCCCTTGCCGACCGCATCGGCGTCGATCACATCCTGGTGGAGTCGGATTACCCGCACTGCGACTCCACCTGGCCCGACACCCAGGAGGCCGTCCACCGCGAGATCGGCGGTCTTCCCGCCGCCGACATCCGGCGGATCACTTGGCAGAACGCCGCCTCCCTGTACCGCCACGACGTCCCGACCGCGGTGCAGGACGACCCCGACGCCTACTGATCAGGGCTTCTATGGCGGAGAGGGTGGGATTTGAACCCACGGTCCCGTGAAGGACACACGATTTCCAATCGTGCCGATTCGGCCGCTCTCGCACCCCTCCTCGTCCCCGCCACGCTATCGTGGGACCGGAGGGCCCCGGAGCCGGGCGCGGCGGTTGGGTCCTGCGCAATGGAACCCCGTGAACCGAGTCAGGGCCTGACGGCAGCAGCTCTCAGCGGATCGTGCCATGTGCCGCAGACCGCCTGACCGCCGCGCCGGACGCCGGGGCCCGGCCCGTCTCCCTCGGGGGTGACGCCAGCGTCCCTACAGTTGGCGGATGGCTGACTGGGCCACCATCTCCTCCTTCGCCACCGGTGCCGGCACCCTGGTGCTGGCCGTGGCCACCTTCGGGTCGGTGCGCTCCGCCAACCGGTCGGCCCGGGTGGCGGAGCGTGCGTTGCAGATCAATCTGCGGCCGGTGCTGGCGCCGGCGCGCCCCGAGGACCCGGATCAGAAGAGCATGTTCCAGGACCACCACTGGGTGATGCTCCGGGGCGGACACGCCGTCGCCCAGGCATCCGACTCGGCCATCTACCTGTCGCTCGGCCTGCGCAACGTGGGCGCGGGGATCGCCGTGCTCCAATCGTGGTACCTGTACATCGGCCAGCAGCGGTCGGACGACCCACGAGCGCCCGTCGAGGCGTTCCGCCGGCTTCGCCGCGACCTTTATGTCCCGGCTGGCGAAACCGGGTTCTGGCAGGGTGCCATGCGGGATCCGAGTGAGCCGTACTTCGCCACCGTGACCGACGCCATTGCGGAACGCACGGCCCTCACCCTCGATCTCCTCTACACCGACCACGAGGGTGGCCAGCCCACCACGAGTCGTTTCAGCCTCTACCACGTTCAAGACGACGACTACCTGGTTTCCTCGTCGGCCCACTTCTACCTGGACCGGGCCGGCCCTCACGCCCACTCGGATGACGAGGGGGATGACGCCGGCCCGCCGGTAGGCTGGCGCAGGTGGCAGCGCAGGAGCCGGCACTAGGACCGTCGGTGGAGGAGGCCTCAGGGGGCGCCGGCACCGGCGCCTCCGGAGCGGGCACGTCCGGCGGGGCGCCTGACGCGCCGTACCAGTCGCTGTACCGGCGCTACCGGCCCCAGCGCTTCGCCGAAGTGCGCGGGCAGGATCACGTCACCCGGGCCCTGCGCAACGCCGTCCGCGACGGCAAGGTGGCCCACGCCTACCTGTTCAGCGGGCCTCGGGGCACGGGCAAGACCTCCACGGCGCGGATCCTGGCCATGGCCCTCAACTGCGAGCATCCCCAGGACGGCGAGCCCGACGGGACCTGCCCCTCGTGCGTGGAGATCCGACGGGGAGCGTCGGTGGACGTACACGAGCTGGACGCGGCGTCCAACCGCAAGCTGGACGAAATGCGCGACCTGCTGACGCGTGTGGCGCTCGGGACGCCCGGGCGCTGGAAGGTCTACATCGTCGACGAGGTGCACCAGCTCACCGCCGACGCGGCCAGCGCCTTGCTGAAGACGCTCGAGGAACCTCCGGGACACGTGGTCTTCGTGCTCGCCACCACCGACCCCCAGCGCGTGCTTCCCACCATCCGCAGCCGCACGCAGCACTTCGAGTTCCACCTGCTGCCCGCCGAAGTGCTCGGGGACCTGCTCCGCGATGTCAACGCCGCGGCCGGGCTCGGCGTCGCGCCCGAGGCGATCGACCTGGTGCTGCGGCGGGGCCACGGCTCGGCTCGCGACGCTCTGTCGGTACTGGACCAGGTGTCGGCCGCCGGCGACTTCGAGGACGAGGCGGAAACGGTGGGCGAACTGGTGGACGCCCTGGCCGATCGGGACGCCGGGCGGGTGCTCGAAGCGGTGGCCGAGGCCGTCGCCGCCGGCCGGGACCCGAGGCGTTTGGCGACGGACGTGGTCAGCCACCTACGCGACGGATTCCTCGCCACCCAGGCGCGCCAGCTGGTGCTGCTGGCCGACGACGCCGCCGCCGAGGCCGAAGCGCGGGCTCGGAGGATCGGCCTTCCCGCCCTGGTAAGGGCCATGGAAGTGATCGGCCAGGCCCTGATCGACATGCGGGACTCCGTCGATCCCCGGGTCACCTTCGAAGTGGCCCTCGTCCGCCTGGCGCTGCCCGCCGCCGATACCACTCCGGCCGCCCTGGCCGAACGCCTCGACGCGCTGGAACGGCGGGTGGCCGACCTGGGCGGCTCCGGCCCGCGTTCGGTCGCCGCGCCCCCGACGCCGCCGCGGGGTGGGCCGGGCGGTGCGGGGCCTGGCGGTGCGGGGCCGGGCGGTGCGGGGCCGGGCGGTGGGGTGGCCGGTCGCCCGACGTTGGGCGCCCACCGGCGGGACCGTCCCGGCGGGCAGGCGCCGGCGCCGTCGCCGGGGGGTCCCGAGCCCGCGCCCTCCTCGGCTCCCGTCGCGCCCAGCCCGTCGGACGAGCGGGAGCGGCCCATGCCGACACGCGACGACCTCACCGCGGCCTGGGGCGATGCCATCCTCACCAACCTCCGCCCGCCGGTGCGCGCCTATCTGGGCAGCGGCAGGTTCATCGCCGTCGAGGGAACGGACGCCATCTTCGGCTTGCCGGACGGCCCCCTGCTGCGCCGGGCGGAGGACGTCAAGGCCGAGGCCGAAGAGGCGCTGTCCGCCTACTTCGGCCGGCGGATCGCGCTGCGGTTCCGCCACGACGATGGCCGGACCGCCTCTGCCCCCGTTGAGCGCGCCGCGACCGTCGCCGACCCGGCCCACGAGGCCGCCCGGCCGCCGACGCCCGCCGGGCCCGGGCCCAGCTCGGGGCTCGGAGCCTGACGCGGCCGCGCCGGCCGGCCCCGAGGCCGACGAACCCGGCGCCTACGACCTGGATGATCTTCGGGACGCGGAGGGCGCAGTAGTCTCGCCCGAACAGCGCCTGTTCGACGCCTTCCCCGGAGCCCAGGAGGTCAACCCGTGACGTCCCCTGGCGAACCGCCGGACTCCGGCCAGGAGCCTTCCCTTCCCTCCGCCGGCGACGCGGCGGGCGGGTTCGACCTCGGTGGGCTTCTCTCCCAGATCGGCGAGATGCAGCAGTCGCTGCAGGACGCCCAGGAGTCGGTCGCGTCCGAGGTCGTCGAGGGCACCGCCGGCGGCGGCGCGGTGCGGGTGCAGGTCAGCGGTGGGCTCGAGTTCGAGTCGGTCACCATCGCGCCCGAAGTCGTGGACCCGGACGACATCGAGCTGCTGCAGGATCTGGTGCTCGCTGCCGTTCGCGACGCGATCGAGCGGGCCAACGAGGTGCAACGCAACGCGCTCGGCGCCGCCAACCCCATCGCCGGGCTCGGTGAGCTCGGCGGCCTGTTCGGTGGCGACGTCGGGGGGAATGGACCCGAAGCCGGCCGGGCCTGAATGTACGAGATCGCGGTCCAGGAGCTGATCGACGAGCTCGGGCGGCTGCCGGGCATCGGACCCAAGTCGGCGCAGCGCATCGCCTTCCATCTCCTCAAGCTGCCGGCCGAGGACGCCCTGCGGCTCGCCCAGGCCATCACCCTCGTCAAGGAGCGGATTTCGTGGTGCCGGCGCTGTTTCAACGTGGCCCAAGGCGGCGACGACGCCGAGTGCAGCATCTGTCGCGACCCGCGACGCGACGCCCGGGTCGTCTGCGTCGTCGAGGAGCCCCGTGATCTGGTGGCCATCGAGCGGACACACGAGTTCAACGGCCTGTACCACGTCCTCCAAGGCGCCATGAGCCCGATCGACGGAATCACCGCCGACCGTCTCCGCATCCGCGAACTGCTGGCCCGCATCGAGCACGAGGGGATCACCGAGTTGATCCTGTGCACCAATCCGAACCACGAAGGCGAAGCCACCGCCCTGTACCTGGTGTCGCTGCTGAAGAGCGTGCCCGTGAAGGTGACCCGGCTGGCCAGCGGCCTCCCCGTCGGGGGGGACCTCGAGTACGCCGACGAGATCACGCTGGGGCGCGCCCTGGAAGGGCGTCGGGAGCTGACGGGCTGATCAGCGCAGGGCGAGATCCCGGCGCAACTCGGGGAACGCCTCCGAGGGCATGAGCGACAGGACGGCGTCGAGACAGGCCCGGGCGGACATGGTCGAGGTGAGATGGCCGATCCTCCAGTCGGTGGCCGCCAGCGCGGTGAGCTTCCTGCTCTCCCGGTCGTGCGCCGTCCGGGAGGTCGTCCGGTAGCTGCGCCCGTCGATCTCCACACCGACCCGCCACCACGGCCAGGCCGCGTCCAGCACGGTCATGGTGTCCGGGAGCACCAACTCGTAATGCACCTCGAAGGGCCGCAGTGGGGCCAGGTCGCGGATCACCCGCTGCTCGAGGGGGCTGTCCGGACTCTCCTCGCCGGCGCGGTAGGCGAGCAGGCGTCGCAGCACGCTCGCCCCGACCCGCCTTCTCGGCTGGCGGTCGAGGCTGTCCAGCACCTCCGCGAAGGTGAACTGCCGCCGGACCGCGCCCTCGTCGAGGATCCTTCCCAACAGGAGCGGGCTGCAGCCGGCGGCCAGGTCGACCACGGTGCGGGCGGGCGCCGTCACTTGAACGCCCCGGCGGGTGATCTGGTCGCGGGCGTCGATTGGACCGGTGCGGTGGATCACCACGTCCTGCAGGCGGTGGGCGTTGCCCGCAGGGACGGTCATCTCGGGCAGAGCCGGCGCCAGGAGGCCGGGAAAGCGGTGGATGGCCGCCGCCGTCCGGTGGGACAGCACGCCGTCGGGTCCCATGGCCAGTGCCGCAGCCACCGCCGGGGTCCACGGGCTCTGCGGCGCACCGGCAAAGGCGTACACCCCCGAGCGGAGCTGGCGCACCCAGCCGCGCCCTCGCCAGTGTTCGAGCGTCCGGCGGTCCACGCCGGCGCCGCGCGCTTGGCGCAGGGAGAACAGCCCGCCCTGTTGCTCCGCCATAGCCCGCAGCGCAAAGAGTGCATCGAGATACATGGAATATACGGTAAATACATTAAACCTTGTCGTCAAGAGGGGCAGCCGCGATCCTTCCCGGGGTGGAAAAAGTGCACGCGGAACGTTCCGAGGGCAGAAACGCCGAGCGGGGGTGTCCTTTCTGCACGCGGAACGTTCCGCGTGTGGTTTTTCCGCACGCGGAAGCGCCCGGCGGGCCCCGGCGCCGGAGGCGCCAGCGGGGCCGGCGCCGGCTACCGGCTGCGCACGAGGAGGGCGTCGCCCTGCCCGCCGCCGCCGCAGAGGGCGGCGGCGCCGAGGCCGCCGCCCCGCCGGCGCAGCTCGTGGAGCAGGGTCAGGGCGAGACGGTTGCCCGATGCGCCGATGGGATGGCCGAGGGCCACCGCGCCGCCGTTGACGTTGACCACGTCGCCGGACACCCCGAGGTCGTCGATGGAGGCCAGGGTGACGGCGGCGAACGCCTCGTTCCACTCGAACAGGTCGACATCGGCGAGCGAGAGCCCGGCGCGATCCAGGGCGGCGGTGGTGGCCCGGGCGGGCTGGAGCATGAGCGAGGTGTCCGGTCCCGCCACCTGCCCGTAGCCCACGACCTCCCCGAGGGGCCCCGCCCCAGCCACCCCGGAAGCGGCGGCCGGCGACATGACGACCACGGCGGAGGCGCCGTCGGAGATCTGGCTGGCATTGCCGGCGGTGATCGACCCGCCGGGGGCGAACGCAGGACGCAGCTTGCCCAGCGATTCGGCTGTCGTGCCCGGGCGGACGCCTTCGTCGGTGTCGACCATGATCGCCTCGCCGCGCCGCTGGGCGACCGAGACGGGGACGATCTCCTCGTCGAAGCGCCCCGCCTTGATGGCGGCCGCGGCCCGCTCGTGGGACTGGGCCGCCCACGCGTCCTGGCGTTCGCGGGTCACGGCGGGATGGGCGGGAAGATCCCGCTCCGAGGTGGCGCCCATGGCCTCGTGGCTGAAGGCGTCCTCCAGCCCGTCGTACTGCATGGCGTCGTAGGCGGTGGCGTGGCCCAGGCGGAAGCCGCTGCGCCCGCCGGGCAGCAGGTAGGGGGCGGCGGTCATCGACTCCTGGCCGCCGGCGACGACGATGTCGGCTTCGCCGGCGGCGATCATCTGGTCGGCGAGGTAGATGGCGTTGAGGCCGGAGAGGCAGACCTTGGAGATCGTCGCCGCCGGCGTGCTGAGCGGGATGCCGGCCTGATGGGCGGCGTGCCGGGCCGGGTTCTGGCCGGCGCCGGCCAGCACGACCTGGCCCATGTAGACGTAGTCGACCTGCTCGGGGGCCACTCCGGCGCGGGTCAGGGCGGCGGTGATGGCCTGGGCGCCCAGCTCCACGGCGCTCAGTGATCCCAGCGCTCCCGACAGCTTCCCGATCGGCGTGCGTGCCCCGGCGGCGATGATCGAACCCGGCATGGACCTCAGTCTAGGAGCCGTTTTCCAGGAGTAGCCTCGACGGCCATGAGCACCAGCGACGACCAGCGCACCGGTCTGCTGACCGAGATCGACCACGTGGCCATCGCGGTGCGTGACCTGGACGCGGCCGTCGCCTGGTACGGAGCCAACTTCGGCGCCACCGTCGTGCACCGGGAGGTGGTCGAGCGGGACGGCGTCGAGGAGGCGCTGCTGGCGGTGGCCGAGTCCTACGTGCAGCTGCTCACCCCCACCCGGCCGGACTCGACCGTCGCCAAGTACCTCGACACCAAGGGAGAGGGGCTGCACCACGTGGGCTACCGGGTGCGGGACTGCGCGCTGGCGCTGGAAGCGGCCAAGGCTTCGGGCTCCCGGGCGATCGACGATCACCCCCGCCCCGGGTCACGGGGCACGACCGTCGCCTTTCTGCATCCGAAGACCTCGTTCGGCACGCTCATCGAGCTGGTACAGGAGTGACGCGAACCGCGCTCGGATCGCGGCCTGAAGGCCAACGACCCGTGCTGGTGCGGTAGCGGCCGGAAGTACAAGCGCTGCCATCGCCCGCTCGAGGGTCGCGTGCTGCCGGGCCGGGTCAGTCCCATGCGCTCGGTGCCGGCCGGCATCCCCGCTCCCGACTACGCCGACGGGGGTGCGCCGGCGCCGGTGGAGGCGGCCATGGTCAAGCCGTCCGACGTCATCGAGCGCATGCGCGCCGCTGGCCGGGTGGCGGCCGAGGTGCTGACGGTCACGGGGGCCGCCGTGGCCCCGGGAGTCACGACCGAGGAGCTCGACGTCGTCGCTCACCACGCCTACCTGGCCCGGGGCGCCTATCCCAGCACGCTCAACTACCACGGCTATCCGAAGTCGGTCTGCACGTCGGTCAATGAGGTCATCTGCCACGGAATTCCCGACGATCGGCCGCTGGCCGACGGGGACATCGTCAACATCGACGTGACCGCGTACCTCGACGGAGTGCACGGCGACACCAGCGCCACCTACACCGTCGGTGAGGTGGACGAGGAGTCGTGCCGTCTGGTGGACGTCACCCGCGAGTGCCGGGATCTCGGCATCGCCGCCGTGCGGCCGGGTCGCCCCATCTCCGACATCGGCCGGGCCATCGAGGATCACGCCACCGCCCACGGCTACGGGGTGGTGCGCCACTTCGTCGGTCACGGGATCGGGGAGCAGTTCCACACCCCGCCGAGCATCCCCCACTACTTCGACCCGCGGGCGACCACGGAGATGGTGCCGGGCATGACCTTCACCATCGAACCGATGATCACCCTGGGATCGTGGCGCGAGAAGATGTGGGACAACGGCTGGACCGCGGTCACCAGCGACGGGCGGCGCACCGCGCAGTTCGAGCACATGCTCGTGGTCACCGGCGGCGGCGCCGAGGTCCTGACCCTCCCCGACTCGTGAGCGACACCATCGACGTCCATCTCGTCGACGGCACCTACGAGGTGTTCCGCTACTTCTTCGCGCCGGCGCGGGAATGGACCTCGGCCGACGACAGCGTGGCGGCGGTCGCCGGCGTGGTGTCCTCGGTGTTCGGCATGCTGGAGGAGGGCGCCACCCACCTGGGGGTGGCGACCGATCACGTGATCGAGTCGTTCCGCAACGAGCTGTACGCCGGGTACAAGACCTCGGAGGGGGTGCCGGCCGAGCTGCTGGCCCAGTTCGGCCTGCTCGAGGACGCCTTGCGGGCGCTGGGTGTGGTGGTGTGGCCCATGGTCGAGCTCGAGGCCGACGACGCCCTGGCCAGCGCGGCCGCGGTGGCGGCCGGCGCCAGCGGAGTCGACCGGGTGATCATCTGCACGCCGGACAAGGACCTGGCCCAGTGCGTGGTGGACGGCCGGGTGGTCCAGCTGGACCGGCGGCGGCGGACGATCATCGACGAGGAAGGGGTCTGGGCCAAGTTCGGCGTGGCACCGGCGTCGATTCCCGACTGGCTGGGATTGGTGGGCGACAGCGCCGACGGCTTTCCCGGGCTCCCCGGGTTCGGCGCCAAGACGGCGGCCGCTCTGCTGGCCCGGTGGAGCCACATCGAGGCCATCCCCGAGTCGCCGCGCCAGTGGGAGGTCACCGTCCGGGGGGCGGACAAGCTGGCGGCGGTGCTGGGCGGGCAGCGCGCCGAAGCGGCGCTGTACAAGGACCTGGCCACCCTGCGGATCGAGCCCGCGCTGGTGACGCCGGTCGACGAGCTGCGGTGGCGGGGTCCGGCGCCCGAGTTTGCCGCCCTGTGCACCCGTCTCGGTACGCCCGGCCTGCCCGCCCGGGCCGAACGCCTGGCCGCCGCCCGCTGAGAAAGGGCGCGCTCAGCCGCCCAGACCGGGCACTTGGGGGCGGCGGAGGGCGTCGGCCAGCAGCTCGTGATAGCGGCGCCGGCTGACGGTGACCGCTCCCAGCGAGCGGAGATGGTCCGTCGCCCACTGGACGTCGAGCAGGCTGGCGCCCCCGCCGGCCAGGATCCCCACCAGCGCCACCAGGGCGACCTTGGAGGCGTCGGTGCGGCGGTGGAACATGGACTCGCCGGCGAACAGCCCGCCGATGGACACCCCGTAGAGGCCGCCGGCCAGGCCGGCGTCGTCCCACGCCTCCACGCTGTGCACCCAACCCAACTGGTGCAGCCGGCGGTAGGCGGCGGCCACGTCGTCGCTGATCCACGCTCCCCGCCGGCGGGTGTCGGCACAGGCGTCGACCACCTCATCGAAGGCGGTGTCGAGACGGATGGTGAAGTTGCGCTGGGACCGGCGCAGTGACCGGCTCACTCGGAGCCCCTCGAGGGGGATGATGCCCCGGGGGTCGGGTGACCACCACGCCAGCGCGTTGGCCTTGCGCCCCCGGCCGCGCGGCACCGGCATCGGGAACAGTCCCGCCCGGTAGGCGGCGAGGATGGTGCCGGGCTCGAAGTCGGCGCCCACGCCCACCACCTCGCCGCCGGCGGCCGCCGCTTCCACCTCGGCCACCGACGCCGGAAACGCCCACGACGAGGGGGGCGGCTCCACGGCGCTCGGCATCCTCGCAGTCTGGCCGCCGGGCGCCGCCTTCCTCCACGCGCCGGCCGCCACCTCACTACCCTGCGAGACGATGTCCGAGCACCCGATGACCGAACGACTGGCCGAGCTCGCCCGCCGCAAGGAGGCGGCCCTGCACGCGGGATCCCCGCACGCGGTCGAACGCCAGCACCAGCGCGGCAAGATGACCGCACGCGAGCGGATCGACTACCTGGTCGACGAGGGGTCGTTCCAGGAGCTGGACATGCTGGCGCGGACCCGGGCTCCCGGGCTGCCCGACGACAAGCGGCCCTACACCGACGGGATCATTACCGGGTTTGGTGCCGTCGACGGCCGGCGGGTGTGCCTGTTCAGCCAGGACGCGACCGTGAACGGGGGGTCGCTGGGGGAAGTGTTCGGCGAGAAGGTCCACAAGATCATGGACCTGGCGTCGTCGCTCGGCGTGCCCATGGTCGGCATCAACGACGGGGGCGGGGCTCGGGTGCAGGAAGGCGTGGTCGGTCTCCACTATTACGGCGGGATCTTCAAGCGCAACGTCGAGGCCTCCGGGGTCGTCCCCCAGCTGTCGGTGATCATGGGATCCTGCGCCGGCGGGGCGGTGTACAGCCCGGCCATGACCGACTTCATCTTCATGGTGCGCGAGAGCTCGCACATGTTCATCACCGGACCCGACGTGGTCAAAACCGTGACCGGGGAGGAGGTCAGCCTCGAACAGCTCGGCGGGGCCATGACCCACGCCACCAAATCGGGTGTGGCGACATTTGTGGCGCCGGACGAAAAGGGCTGCCTGGACGACGTCCGCTACCTGCTCTCGCTGCTCCCCGCCAACAACATGGAAGAGCCGCCGTACGCCGACACCGGCGATCCGGCCGACCGCAGCACGCCCGAGCTGTCGGAGCTGATTCCGGCCAGCCCCAACCAGCCCTACGACATGCACAAGGTGATCGGCGCCATCGTCGACGACGGGGATTTCATCGAGTACCACCCGCTGTGGGCCATGAACCTGGTCTGCGGCTTCGCCCGGCTCGACGGGCACGTGATCGGCGTGGTCGGCAACCAGCCCCAAGTCCTCGCCGGCGTCCTCGATATCGACAGCTCGGAAAAGGGCGCCCGCTTCGTCCGCACGTGCGACAGTTTCAATATCCCGCTGGTCACGTTCGTGGACGTTCCCGGCTTCATGCCCGGCACCGACCAGGAATACGGAGGGATCATTCGCCACGGCGCCAAGCTGCTGTACGCCTATTGCGAATCGACCGTGCCGCGCATTCAGATCATCACCCGAAAGGCGTACGGCGGTGCGTACGTGGTCATGAACTCCAAGTCCATCGGCGCCGACCTGGCCTACGCGTGGCCGTCGGCGGAGCTGGCGGTGATGGGGCCCCAGGGTGCGGTCGAGATCCTGTACCGGCGGGAGCTGGCCGAGTCCGCCGATCCTGTCGCCCGGCGGGCCGAGCTGGTCGACGAGTACACCGAGCGCTTCGCCAACCCCTATCTGGCGGCCGAGCGGGGCTATGTCGACGACGTGATCGACCCGGCCGAGACCCGCACGGTCATCGCCCGCAGCCTCGAAGTGCTGCGCTCCAAGCGCGAGGACCTGCCCAAGCGCAAGCACGGAAACGTGCCGTTGTGAACCGCGACCCGTCGTCCGAGGAGCTGGCGGCGATCGTCGCCGCGGTGGAGGCGGCGTGGCCCCGCCCGGCCGCGGTGGTGGAGGAGCCGGCGCCGGCGCCGGTGTGGCGCTTTTCGGCCCGGTGGTGGGCGCGCCCCATGACCGCCCGGCGGGACCGTCCCTGGTTGACCCAGCGCAGGTAGGAAGGCGCTAGCTGCTGCCGGCCAGACCGGGTTCGGCCTTGAGCGCGGTCGCCACCTTGCGGGCGAGGGTGAGCTCGTTGACCAGCCGTCCGATCAGGAGGCCGCCGCCGTGCACGTGCAGCTTGGTGGTGGAGCCCTCGTGAACCAGGTGGACCGAACCGAACGCCAGCGTCGACTGCTTCACCGAAACCAGCTCGCGGGTGCCGTGCTGACGAGCTTCGACCGTGTAGCGGCTGCCGAGCTGGTTCTGCAGGGCGCTCACGACCTCATCTTGGGTCACGTCGTCCCGGTCGATGGTCACGGTGGGCATATCAGACCTCCTCACGGTCGGTGGGTGTGCCGCTGGCCCCTTGGGCCCCCGAGGCACCCTCGGTGGCGGGCGTGGCCGCCTCCTCGGTCGGTTCCTCCTGGACACCGGCGCGCAGCCCGAAGGCAGCGACGATCGCCGCCACCGCCATCACGCCGGCCATGACGAACAGGACGGTGCGGATGCCATAGGCGAAGTCGAGGCGGATGAAGTGGGGGATGGTGCTGGTGCTTCCCCCGCTGTTGTGCAGCTGGGAGATGCTCGCTGCCTGGCGGGACGCCACCCCGGGCGGCGCGCCCTGGGCGCGCAGCGACGAGTCGACGTGGGAGCGCATCACCGAGACGGAGATGGTGCCCAGGACGGCGAGGCCCAGGGTGGACGAGTAGTTGCGCACCGTCTGGGTGATCCCGGTGGCCTCGCCATAGGACAGGCGCGACGCCCGGTTGACGGCGTCGGTGCTGGCCGGAGTGAGCATGGCGCCCATGCCGGCGCCGGCGAGGATGACGTACCAGATCTGGGAATTGAGGTTCAGATCGGTGGCCTTGCTGGCCCACAGGGCGAAGCCGACGGCGCCGAGGACGCAGCCGACGGTCACGGGGAGCTTGGCGCCGCTCGAGTCGAGGAGGCGGCCACCGATCTGGGAGGCGACCACGAAGCCGATGAAGAAGTACAGGAGGTAGAGCCCGGCGTTGGACGCCGACTTGCCCAAGGCGATCTGGGCGTACTCCGAGGCGAAGAAGAAGACGGGAATGAAGGCCAGCATGCAGATGCCGAGCACCAGATTCTCGAACAGGAAGGCCCGGATGCGGAAGATGCGCACCTCCATGAGCGGCGATTGAGTGCGCAGCTCGACGAACCCGAACGTCACGATCAACACCACACCGGCGGCGATGCACAGGCCGGTGGCGGGGTTGTGCCACCCCCACAGCGACGACTGCTGGAACCCGAACACGCTGAGCCCCACGCCGCCGGCGATGAGGACCAGACCCCGGTAGTCCATGCGGGCTGGTCGGTGCTCGGTGCTGGGCTTGGAGACGGCGATCAGCACCAGGGCGACGATCGCCACGGGGACGTTGACCCAGAAGATGGCCCGCCACGTCCACTGGGTGAGGTAGCCGCCGAGGATGGGGCCGACCGCGGTCAGGGCTCCGGCGATCCCGAAGAAGGCGGCCAGCGCCTGGCCGCGCTCGCGCAGCTCGAAGGTGTTGACGACGACGGCCAGCGCCGACGGGAACATGATCGCCCCGCCGACGCCCTGGATGGCCCGGAACGTCACGATCCACGCTTCGGCGCCGCTCCCCTTGGGGGTGAGCCCGCACATCACCGAGGCGATGGCGAACACCACCACGCCGAGGACGACCATCTGGCGATGGCCCACGATGTCGCCGAGGCGCCCGCCGAAGGCGAAGAGGGCGGCCAGCGACAGCAGGTAGGCGTTGATCGCCCACTGCACCCCCGTCGCCGTGAGTCCGAGCTCCCTCTGGATCTGGGGTGCGGCAATGGACACGATGGTCTGGTCGATGAACGTCATGGCCACGGCGAAGATCATCGCCGCCAGGATCAGGTTCTTCGACTGGGTCCCACCCGAGGTGTTCACGTCACGAGCCGCCTTGTTCTCGAGGCACCGTCGGCGCCGAGACTAGCCAGGGCCGAGACTAGCCAGCGACGGGTTCGGCGGCGACGAGCCCGGCCAGGTCGGCGATGATCCGCGCCAGCTGGTAGTCCTTGGGGGTGTACACGGCGGCCACGCCATCCTCGCGCAGCTTGACCGCGTCCTCCGGCGGCACGATGCCGCCGACGACCACCGGCGCGCTCACCCCGGCCTGGCGGAGGCGGCTGACCACGTCGGGGACGAGGTCGAGATGCGACCCGGAGAGGATGGACAGGCCCACCACGTCGACGTCCTCGTCCCGCGC
This sequence comes from uncultured Actinomycetota bacterium, assembly GCA_963757175.1. Lineage (GTDB taxonomy): Bacteria > Actinomycetota > Acidimicrobiia > Acidimicrobiales > Palsa-688 > CAVWQR01. The sequence goes on from CAVWQR010000001.1 coordinate 1,010,928, forward strand.
CGCGGCGGCGATCTGCGCGGGCGTCTGGCGGATGCCCTGGTAGATCACCTCGAAGCCGGCGTCGCGCGCGGCCACGGCGATCTGCTCGGCGCCGTTGGAGTGCCCGTCGAGGCCGGGCTTGGCCACCAGCAGGCGGGGCGGGGCGCCGTACCGAGCGGACAGGGCGCCGACGAGGGCGCGCGCGTCGGCCAGCTCGCCGGTCCTCGTCCCGGCGGCGCCGGCGACGCCCGTCGGGGCCCGGTATTCGCCCCACACCTGGCGCAGCGCACCCGCCCACTCGCCCGTCGTACCGCCGGCGTGGGCCAGGGCGATGGTCGCGGGCATGACGTTGTCATCGCCCTCGGCGGCGCGCCGCAGGGCGTCGAGGGCGCGCTGCACGGCCGCCGCATCCCGCGTCTCCCGCCACCGACCAACCTCGACCGCCAGGTTGGCCTCCTCGGCGGGATCGACACGCAGGATGGACTCCTCGCCCCCGAGTGGCGAGTCCGCGGTGGTCTCGAACCGGTTGACGCCGACCACCGTCAGCTCGCCGGTTTCGATGCGGCGGGTACGTTCCGCCTGGGAGCGCACCAGCCGGGTCTTGAGCTCGTCCACCGCTTCGAAGGCGCCGCCCCGGTCCAGGATCTCGTCCAGCTCGGCGCCGGCCGCGTCGACCAGGGCGTCCGTCTCGGCTTCGATCACGTGCGAGCCGGCGAAGATGTCGCCGTAGGAGAGCAGGTCGGTCTCGTAGGCCAGCACCTGCTGGATGCGCAGCGACCACTGCTGGTCCCACGGTCGGGGGAGGCCGAGGGCTTCGTTCCACGCCGGCAGCTGGATGGCGCGAGCCCGGGCGTCGCGCGACAGCGTGACGCCGAGGGTTTCGAGGACGATGCGCGGGACGTTGTTCTCCGGTTGCTGCTCGGTCAGGCCGAGCGAATTGACCTGGACGCCGTAACGGAACCGCCGCAATTTCTCGTCCTGGACGCCATAGCGCTGGCGGCAAATTCGATCCCACATCCTGGTGAAAGCCCGCATTTTGCAGACTTCTTCGACGAAACGTATTCCCGAATTGCAGAAAAACGAGATACGCCCCACGACGTCGGGCAGTTCCGAAGCGGCGACTTTCCCCGACTCCTTTACCGCGTCGAGCACGCCGACCGCCGTCGCCAGCGCGTACGCCAGTTCCTGGACCGGAGTGGCGCCCGCTTCCTGCAGGTGGTAGCTGCACACGTTGATCGGGTTCCACCGGGGGGTGTGGCGAACCGTCCAGGCGATGGTGTCCACCGTCAACCGCCGGCTCGGTCCGGGCGGGAAGATGTAGGTGCCCCGCGACAGGTACTCCTTGACGATGTCGTTCTGGGTGGTGCCGCTGAGCGAGGGCAGGTCGACTCCGGTCCTCTCGGCGTGGGCGACATACAGCCCCAGGAGCCACGCGGCGGTGGCGTTGATGGTCATCGACGTGTTCATCCGTTCCAACGGGATGCCGTCCATCAGCTCGGTCATGTGGCCGAGGTGGGCGACGGGCACGCCGACCTTGCCCACCTCGCCGGCCGCCTCCGGCGCGTCGGGGTCATAGCCGGTCTGGGTGGGGAGGTCGAAGGCCACCGACAACCCCGTCTGGCCCTTGGCCAGGTTGGCCCGGTACAGCGCGTTGGAGGCGCGGGCGCTCGAGTGGCCTGAATAGGTGCGCATCAGCCACGGCTTGTCGGTCACCGGACCATCATTCCACCAGACCTGCGCCGGCCGTCGTGGCCGTCTGCGCCCCCCGGGCGCCGGCCGGCGGGCCCGGCTACCATGCTCGCCGGAGAAGGGGACGCCACCTCTGCCCGGCGACGGGTGAGCCCACTCCCGGGCGCACCCGTTGCGGGCGGCGCCCCGACCGCGGGGCTGACCGCGGCGGCTGACCGGACGCGCACTCCGCGCTGAGCGTGGGCCTGCCATGCTGGGGCGGTGCATTTGCTCGTGGTCGAGGACGACGAGAGCATCGCCGAGCCGCTGGTCGAGGGACTCGGGCGCGAGGGTTTCACCGTCACCTGGGTGGCCACCGGCGAGGAGGCGCTCGCCGCCCGGGACGTGGACATGGTGCTCCTCGATCTGGGGCTGCCCGACATGGACGGCTACCAGGTCTGCCAGCAGCTGCGTGCCCGCGGTCCCGTCCCCATCATCGTGGTGACGGCGCGGGGCGCAGAGGTGGACAAGGTCGTCGGACTCGAGCTGGGGGCCGACGACTACCTGGTGAAACCGTTCGGCCTGCGCGAGCTGGTGGCGCGCATCCGGGCGCTGCGCCGGCGCAGCGAGACCGACGGGGTGGCGGACGGCGGCCATGCCGGCGACGGGCGCCAGGAGCTGGGCGGGCTGGTGGTCGACCGGCGCACCCGCCGGGTGCTGGTCGAGGGGAGCGAGGTGGGACTCACCCCCAAGGAGTTCGACCTGCTGGCCCTGCTGGCCGAGGACGCCGGCGCGGTGGTCACCCGCGCCCAGATCCTCGAGGAGGTCTGGGACCCGCACTGGTACGGACCGACCAAGACCGTCGACGTCCACGTGGCCTCCCTGCGGCGCAAGCTCGGCCATCCGGAATGGGTGGAGACGGTGCGCGGAGTCGGGTTGCGGCTGGGCCCGACCACCGCCGGTTGAGCCCGGTGCGCCGACCCTCGCAGGGCGGCGGGGTGGGCCGAAGATGACCCGGAGGCTGCTGCTCTCCTACCTCTCGGTGGTGCTGGTGGTGCTCGTCCTGCTGGAGATTCCCCTCGCCGTGCTCGCCGACAGACACGAGCGGGGGCTGTTGCAGACCCAGGCGACCGAGGAGGCCACCAGCTTCGCCGTGCTCGCCGCCGTCGGACAGCAGAGCGGGCAACCGGGTGCCCTCCAGCAGCTGGTCGAGCAGTACCACGGCCAGGCCGGCGGTGAGGTGCTGGTGGCCGGCCCGTCCGGGCAGCTGACCGCTTCCTCCGAGCGCGACGGGCGCGCCGACCTGGCCGGGCTGCAGCCGCTGGTCGCCGCGGCCAGGCAGGGCCGCGATGTCAACGGGTGGCACACCGACGAAGGCGGGCGGCAGTACGCGGTGGCCGTCGTGCCCCTGCGGGCCACCGTGACGGCCCCGAACGTGGAGGGCGCGGTGGTGTTGTTCCTGCCCGCCGACACGGCCATCGACCGGATCCACGAGGTGTGGGTGGCGCTGGGGATCTTCGCCGTTGCCGTCCTCGCCCTGACCTTCGTGCTGGGCGCCACCATCGCCCGCGGCCTGTCCCGGCCCGTCGCCGCCCTGAGCACCGCCGTCAAGCGGCTGGGCGCCGGCAACCTCTCCGAGCGGGCGCCGGCGGAAGGGCCCTCCGAGCTGCGGGCGTTGGCCACCGAGTTCAACCGGATGGCCGAACGCATCGAGCAACTGGTCACCGTGCAGACCCGCTTCGTGGCCGACGCGTCGCATCAGTTGCGGTCGCCGTTGACCGCCTTGCGGCTGAGGTTGGAGAACCTGGAGGTGGCGCTGGAGGACGGCAGCCAGTCGGGTGCCGGAGACGGCACGGCGGCTTCGGTGGCGGCGGCCGGCCGCGAAGTCCAGCGCCTGTCCCGGCTGGTCGACGGGCTGTTGACGCTGACCCGCACCGAGCGGACGACCCCCCGGCCCCAGCCCGTCGACGTGGCCGCGGTCATCGGGGAGCGGATGGAGGCGTGGCGGCCGCTGGCCGAGGAGCGCGGCGTGGCGCTCGAAGCCGACACCACGACCATCGGACGTTCCGAGGTGCCCCTCGTCGCCGGCGATCTCGAACAGATCCTGGACAACCTGCTGGGCAACGCGCTCGACGCCACACCGGCCGGTGGCCACGTCGCCATCGAGTCGAGCGCATCGGCGTCGGGTATCGACGTGAGCGTCGTCGACGATGGGCCGGGGATGAGCGCCGACGAGCGGGCCCGGGCGTTCGACCGCTTCTGGCAGGGTGCCGGCCACCGGGGTGGCAGCAGCGGACTGGGGTTGGCCATCGTGGCCCAGCTGGCGCAGCGCAACCAGGCCGTCATCGAGCTCCACGAAGCCCGCCCCGACCGCCGGGCGACGACGCCGCCCGGGCAGCCGGGAGGGGCGGCGGGGCCCGATACCGGCGGCATCCCCGCCGTGGGGGCGCCGCCGCCGGCACCCGCCTCCGGCCACCCGCCTCCGCGGCGCCCGCCGCCGGGGGGAACGGGGTGGCGACCCGCACGGTCACCGGGCCGGGCCTGCGCGCCGTGCTCCATCTCGGCCACTGAGCCCCGACGGCTACCGTGGCAGCACTCGCTGAGGCCGACGGCTCATTCAGACCCGACGGGGCTACCGTGGCAGGCCATGGTCGTCGATCCCGCGTCGGGCGCCGGCGCAGAAGCCCCCACGCCCGGTCCCTTGGCGCTGGTGGGGGGCGAGGCGTGGCAGGAAGGGTGCGATTTCGACGCCGAACTGCTGCAGGCGATGCACGCAGAGGCGCCGGATGGCGCCGCCGAGGTGCTCGTCGTGCCGGCCGCGGCCGCCTATGAGCATCCGCAGCGGAGCGTGGACGCGGCACGCAAGTGGTTCGCCGGCTTGGGTGCCGAGGTGCGTGAGCTCCCCGTCCTGAGCCGGGCCGACGCCGAAGCCGAAGTCCACGCCGAGGTGGCCCGCCGCGCCCGGTTCATCTACCTGGGCGACGGCTCGCCCCTGCACCTCCGTTCGGTGCTGAAGGACAGCGTGGTCTGGAACGCGATGGTGGCGGCGTGGCGTGACGGGGCGGTGCTGGCCGGCTCCGGCGCCGGGGCCATGGTGTTCGGCAACACCATGGTCGACCCGCGGGGCGGTGCGCTGACCCTCGGGCTGGGGCTGGTGTCGGGTCTGGCGGTGCTGCCCCACGCCGACACCTGGTCGCACGAGAAAGCCCAGCGCACCGTGGAACTGGCGACCGGGCACCTGCGCATCGTGGCCGTCGACGAGCGCAGCGCCCTGGTGCGCGACCCGTCGGGACGCTGGCACGCCAAGGGTGCGGGCCGGGTGACGGTGTTCCTCGACGGGCACCCGGCCGGCCTCGACTCCCTCCCCGCCGGCCCCGACGCCTTCCCGGCCCCCGCGGCCGGGACGGCGGCGGCCGAGTAGCCGTCGCTCCTTAGTCCGCTTCGGTGATCGTCACCGACTCGATGGTGACCGTCTCGCTGGGCTTGCCCGACGGCGAGCCGATGCCGTCGATGGCGGCGACGACGTCCAAGCCGGCGACGACCTTGCCGAACAGCGAGTACTGGGGCGGCAGCTGCACCCCGCTGGGCCCGCTGATGACGAAGAACTGGCTGCCATTGGTGTCGGGCCCGGCGTTGGCCATGGCCAGGGAGCCGAGCTCGTAGCGGCCAGCCTTGGGCAGCTCGTCCTCGAAGCGGTAGCCGGGCCCCCCGGTTCCGGTGCCGGTGGGGTCACCGCCCTGGAGGACGAAGCCGGGGATGATGCGGTGGAAGACGATGCCGTCGAAATAGTGGTAGCGGGCGAGGAAGACGAAGTTGTTGACGGTCTTGGGCGCGGCGGCCGGGTCGAGGGCGATGGTCAGCGTCCCCTTGGACGTCACCATCTCCGCGCTGTAGCGCTTGTCGGCGTCGATGCAGATGGGCGGGGGGCCGTCGAAGGACCGCTGCTGGGGGCTGGATCCGTCGGCGGCCGGGCACGGGGTGGGCATGGGATTCTCCTAATCGAGAGGCGCCCGTCAGGACGCGGCGATGGTGACGGTGACGATGTGATGGGTGACCTTGGGGGGCGTGCCGTTGGCGCTGGGGTCGGCGTTGCCGTCCTGGTTGATCTTGGTGACCACGTCCATGCCGGTGGTCACCTGGCCGAACAGCGAGTACTTGGCGCCGAGCTGGGCGCCGCCGTTGCCCACCACGACGAAGAACTGGCTGCCGTTGGTGTTGGGCCCCGAGTTGGCCATGGCGACCGATCCGGCGACGTACTGGCTGGCGCTCGCCGGCAGCTCGTCGGCGAACTGGTAGCCGGGGCCGCCGGTGCCGCTGTTCGTCGGGTCGCCGCCCTGGTTGACGAAGCCGGGGATGACCCGGAAGAAGGACGTGCCGTCATAGAAGTGGTAGCCGGCCAGGAAGACGAAGTTGTTGACGGCCTTGGGCGCTTCCTTGGCGTTGAGGGCGATGGCGAACGTGCCCACGTCGGTCGTGACCGTCGCCGTATAGGTCTTGGTGGGGGCGATGCAGATCGGCGGGGCGGCGGTGAAGTGGGTGTAGCGGGGCGACGAGCCGTTGGGGTTGGGGCAGCCCACGCCGGCGGGGGCGTTGAGCGTCGAGGCCGCCGCCGCTGGGGGCTTCTTCTTGCTGCTCCCGCCGATGACCCCGCTGCCGGTCAGGATGGCCAGGACCAGGAAGACCACCACGATCACCCCGGCGATGGCGCCCACGCGCAGCCGCCGGCGCCGCTGCTGGGCGCGGCGAAGGTCGGCCATCCTGGCCTGCTTGTTCGCCCGCTGGCGGAGGCGCTTCTCTGAGGGCACGGGCCGCGAAACTAGCCGGCCGCGGCTCTTGGCCGACTTCGGCCGGGCAAAGGCGTCGGGCTCGAGAGAGGCCGCTGGTACCCTGCCTGCGTGTCGCTGGTCGTGCAGAAGTTCGGTGGCTCGTCGGTCGCCGACGCCGATCGCATCCGCACGGTTGCCGACTATGTGGCGCGCACGCGCCGGCGCGGCGACCAGGTCGTGGTGGTGATCTCGGCCATGGGCAAGGAGACCGACGAGTTGTTGCACCTGGCCAGCCAGGTCTCGACGGCCCCGGCGGGACGCGAGATGGACATGCTGATCACCGCCGGTGAGCGCAAGGCCATGGCGCTGCTGTGCATCGCCTTGCACGACCTGGGGTTGCCGTCGGACAGCTTCACCGGGTCACAGGCCGGCATCGTGACCGACACCGACCACACCCGGGCGAAGATTCTCGAGGTGCGGGCCGATCGCGTCCGCAAGACCCTCGAAGAGGGTCGGGTGCCGGTGGTGGGCGGCGCCCAGGGCGTGTCGGTCGATCGTGACGTCACGTTTCTCGGGCGGGGCGGCTCGGATACCACCGCGGTGGCGCTGGCCAAGACGATCGGCGCCGAGGCGTGCGAGCTGTACACCGACGTGTCCGGGGTGTTCACCGCCGACCCGCGGATGGTGCCGACCGCCCACCGCATCGGGCGGGTCAGCTACGAGGAGATGTTGGAGATGTGCGCCGCCGGTTGCCCGAAGCCGGCGATGCGCTCGGTGGAGTTCGCCCGGAACCACGGGGTGCCGCTGCACGTGAGGTCGGCGTTCACTTGGGAGCCGGGCACGTGGATCGACCAGGAGGATCCGGGAGTGGAGCAGGCCATTGTGTCGGCGGTGGTGTCGGACCAGTCGGAGGCAAAGCTGACGGTGGCGGGCGTGCCCGACCGCCCGGGTGTCGCCGCCCGTCTGTTTCGCGCCCTGTCAGACCGGTCGATCAACGTCGACATGATCGAGCAGAACGTGTCTCTCCACGGCACGACCGACATTTCCTTCACCGTGCCCCACGAGCACCTGACGGTGGCTCGCGACGTGAGCGCGGGACTGCGGTCCGAGTTGGGGGCGGCGGAGGTGTTGGCCGATCCCGACGTGGCCACGGTGTCGATCGTGGGCGCGGGGATGAAGACCCACGCCGGCGTTTCCGCCACCATGTTCGAGACGCTGGCCGGTGCGGGCATCAACATCGAGATGATCTCGACCTCGTCCATCCGCTTGACGTGTGTGGTGCGTTCGTCGTTGGCGGACGCCGCGGTCGTGGCGCTCCACAAGGCATTCGATCTGGGCGGTGAGTGATGGGCGTCGCCGTCGGCATTTACGGGGCCACGGGACAGGTGGGCACGGTGATGCGTTCCCTGCTCGACGAGCGCGATTTCCCCGTCTCCTCGTTGCGACTCTTTGCGTCGGCGCGCTCGGCGGGACGCGAGATCGACGGGATCACCGTCGAGGACGTGGCCGTTGCCGATCACCGCGGCGTGGATATCGCGTTGTTTTCCATGGGCGCCGGTGCTTCGAGGGAGTTTGGGGAAAAAGTGGCCGCCTCCGGTGCGGTCGTGGTGGACAATTCCGGCGCCTGGCGCATGGACCCCGACGTCCCTCTCGTCGTGCCCGAGGTCAATGCACGCACCCTCGATCGCATCCCCAAGGGCATCGTCGCCAATCCCAACTGCACCACCATGGTCTGCATGTCGGTGCTGTCGGCGCTGGATGCCGAAGCCGGCCTGGTGCGGGTGGTGGGGTCGACCTATCAGGCGACCTCCGGAGCCGGCCTGGCCGGGGTCGCCGAGCTGGACGAGCAGGTGGGGTCGGTGGGCGACAAGGCGTCGGCGCTCACCTTCGACGGCTCGGCGGTGAGCTTCCCGCCGACGAAGGTGTTCCCCGGTCCGGTGGCGTTCAACGTCCTTCCTCACGCGGGGACGTTCGTGGAGGACGAGACCACCGAGGAGCTGAAGTTTCGCAACGAGAGCCGCAAGATCCTCGGCCTCCCCGACCTCCGGGTGGCGGTCACCTGCGTGCGGGTCCCCGTCTTCACCGGCCATTCGCTGTCGCTCAACCTCGAGTTCGCCCGGCCGCTCGCCCCGGGCCGGGCTCGCGAGGTGCTGGCCGGCGCCGGGGGCGTGGAGGTGGTCGACGTGCCCACCCCGCTGCACGTCGGCCGGCGCCGACGCCTGCCTGGTCGGGCGGGTGCGCCAGGATCCGACGGTGGACGGCGGGCGCGGGCTGTCCCTGTTCGTGGTGGGGGACAACCTGCGCAAGGGGGCGGCGCTCAACGCCGTGCAGATCGCCGAGGTGCTCCTCGAGCGGGGGCGCCTCCCCGCCTGAGGGTCAGTTGATGACTTGGAGGCTCGACCAGGGGATGCCGTTGAGGGTGGCGTATTCGGGTTGGCCTTGCCAGGAGGCGGTGATGGGGTCGGTGCCTTGGTGGCCTTGGGCGGTCCAGTCGCTGGGTGATTCCGCGCTGATCATCACCGCTCCGGCCTGGTCGGTTACGACCGTGCCGTAGGTTTGCAGTGCTCGGAACACCATTTGGGCGAAGGGGGTCAGCCCGGCGGGCATGGCCAGGTTGGGCGGGAGGCGGAAGCGGGTTCCTTCGGGGGGCTGGCCGGGGTCGCTGCCGCAGTCGGTGCGGTCGGCGGGGGCGACTTCGGGTGCGTTGCACCTGGGGATGGCGATCGACAGGGCGTGGTTGATGCTGCCGGAGGCGACGTCGGTTTCGGTGATGGTTGTGGCCAGGTAGCTGATCCCCGAGGCGGACAGCCCGTAGGGGGCGGGGAAGACACCGTCGGAGGTGGCGGTGGACAGCTCGCCGCCCCAGCATGCGGTCCACGAACCTGAGGAGGCCTGGTGGGCCTGCCACAGCTCCCAGGCTTTGTGGCTGGAGGGCTGGAAGATCACCAGTGGGCTGTCGCCCGACGAGGTGGCGGCGTTGGCAGGGATGGGGATGCTCGTACCCGTGCTGGGGGTGAAGTCGTTGCAGTTGGCCGCCGGCGCGACGCGGACCGCAGGCTGGTTGGCGTCGACGGTCCAGACGGGCATTCCGTTGACGCCGACGGCGCCGTAGTTGTTGTGGTAGTCCTGCACCACGTCGTTGGTGTACGCCGCGCTGTTCGGCGAGTTGGCCGTGTCGGCCTTGGCTCCTGTTGCCAGCGGGGCCGAGAACATCGACGTAGGCCATTGCGACGCCGGCGTCGTCCCCGCCGAGGTGTTCGTCGACGGCGAAGTCGGAGATGACGGCACAGACGTCGTCGACGGCGGGGCGGTCGCCGCCCCGGGGTAGGGCGGAAGCAGGTTGCAGCCGGTGGCGAGCCCCGCGATGGCGAGCGTTACGAGCGCCAGTCTCCACCGGCGGCTTGGTGGGTGCCGGTGGTCATCGCGAGTACCCGCCGCGTCCCACGCGCGGAGAGCCATGGGTATCTATCGGCACCTAAGCCCCAAAACTGGAGCAAAGGTTCGATTCGCCCACACACCCTATGACGCCTGAGGGTCAGTTGATGACTTGGAGGCTCGACCAGGGGATGCCGTTGAGGGTGGCGTATTCGGGTTGGCCTTGCCAGGAGGCGGTGATGGGGTCGGTGCCTTGGTGGCCTTGGGCGGTCCAGTCGCTGGGTGATTCCGCGCTGATCATCACCGCTCCGGCCTGGTCGGTTACGACCATGCCGTAGGTTTGCAGTGCTCGGAACACCATTTGGGCGAAGGGGGTCAGCCCGGCGGGCATGGCCAGGTTGGGCGGGAGGCGGAAGCGGGTTCCTTCGGGGGGCTGGCCGGGGTCGCTGCCACAGTCGGTGCGGTCGGCGGGGGCGACTTGGGGTGCGTTGCACCTGGGGATGGCGATCGACAGGGCGTGGTTGATGCTGCCGGAGGCGACGTCGGTTTCGGTGATGGTCGTGGCCAGGTAGCTGATCCCCGAGGCGGACAGCCCGTAGGGGGCGGGGAAGACACCGTCGGAGGTGGCGGTGGACAGCTCGCCGCCCCAGCATGCGGTCCACGAACCTGGGGAGGCCTGGTGGGCCTGCCACAGCTCCCAGGCTTTGTGGCTGGAGGGCTGGAAGATCGACCAGTGGGCTGTCGCCCGACGAGGTGGCGGCGTTGGCAGGGATGGGGATGCTCGTACCCGTGCTGGGGGTGAAGTCGTTGCAGTTGGCCGCCGGCCGCGACGCGGACCGCGGCTGGTTGGCGTCGACGGTCCAGACGGGCATTCCGTTGACGCCGACGGCGCCGTAGTTGTTGTGGTAGTCCTGCACCACGTCGTTGGTGTACACCGCGCTTTGGCGAGTTGGCGTGTCGGCTTTGGCTCCTGTTGCCAGCGGGCCGAGAACATCGACGTAGGCCATTGCGACGCCGGCGTCGTCCCCGCCGAGGTGTTCGTCGACGGCGAAGTCGGAGATGACGGCACAGTCGTCGACGGCGGGGCGGTCGCGGGCGGGGTGGTGGTCGGCGGCGGAGCGGTCGTGGGCGGGGTGGTCGTCGACGGTGGCGTGGTGGTCGCGGCGGCGTGCGGCGACGGGTGGTGGTCGACGGCGGCGGCGTGGTCGTCGGCGGCGAGGATCCGGTCCCGAGCGGCGGAGGTAGGAGCGACAGCGGCCACGGAAGCAGCGAAGATGCCAGCCTTGCGTCTCCTGGATGAGCGGCGACGGCTCCGCTGCTCGACGTTCGGGCGATCGCGGCATGGTGGTCGCCCCCAAAACCCGGCGCAGGTGATGCCGGCGATCAACGCGGCGAGCAGAGCGAGGCGTCTCGTCATGGGGCTCCGCGCTCGGGGCCATCGAATCCCAGCTTTTCGCGCCCACCTTCGGACGGTAACCCATCACCGTGGGAAGTTCCACTCACGGCGCCGACTCTCCTGCCGGCAATTTCGGCCAATCGACAATCTGAGATCGTCGACTTCCGGCAAGAAGGGTGACCCGGTGCATCGCCTCCACTCGCTGACGCAGCTCTACGAGCACCCGTCGGTTACGCACCTGGTGGCGTTGGTCGGTGTCCTCGTCATCGGTGCCGGGGATCATTTGGTTCCTGGCCCGCTGGCGGGTCACCACACTCCTCAGCTTGGGGATCGCCCTCGAGGTGTTCTCCGGCAACTGGAAGTACAGCCCCGTAAATGTCCCGCTCGACCGGATTGTGCTGGCTTTCGGTGCGGTTGTGCTGATCTTGCGGGGTGCGGCCGCAGTCAGCGATCGTCGGCTGGTACTCCGGCCAATCCACTTCCTGTTGCTGTCGGTGACCGCCTACGTCATTGCCAACGCTCTGTGGGCCGGCTCGCTCGGGAGCTCCTACGGGCTCTACGCCCTGCTGGACCGGCTCGGGCGTCATCCCGTTCCTGCTGTTCACGTTGGCGCCGCTGGTGTTCGGCACGGCAAGCAACGAAACATCCTGCTGGTGGCCATGGTCATGCTGGGGCTTTACCTCGGCTGTCGACGCCCTTTTCGAGGGCGCCGGGCATTCACGCCCTGGTCTTTCCCCATTACATCAACAACCAGGCACTTGGCATCACGCAGGGCCGAGCCCGTGGACCCTTCCTGGCTGCCGACGCGATGGGCCTCGCCCTGTTCGACTGCGGCGTGTTTGCCGCTATCGCCCTGACGGTATGGCGCCGACCGGTGGCGCGTCTGGCCTGCGGCCTGGTAATACGTCCTCGCCGCGCTGGGCATCGTCTTCACCCTCACCCGTTCGGTGTGGTTGGGCTCGATCGTCGCCCTCGTGGTGGCCATGCTCGTCAGCGCCAGGCTGCGGCGTTACCTCCCGGTCGTGGTGGTGGTTGGCGCCCTCGGAGTCGGTTCGGCATTCGTTCTCGTCCCCGGGCTGTCCAGCAAGGCGCAAGGCCGGGTGAACACCGAGAGCTCGGTCTGGGATCGGTACAACACCAACACGGCGGCCATCCGTGCCGCCGAGGCGCACCCGTTGTTCGGCATCGGCTGGCAGACATTCGAGACGAAGGGGACCGACTACATGCGCGAAGCGGGGACCTACCCCCTGACCGGTGTGGGGCTCGAGGTTCACAACGTGTTTCTCTCCCATCTGGCGGAGCTGGGATCGGTCGGCTCTCTGCTCTGGGCCATCGCCCTTTTTACCGGCATCGGGGGGTCGATCCTGCGCAGGGGCCCACCCGAGCTCGCCCCATGGCGGCTGGGTCTCGTCGCCATCTTCGTGATGTATCTCGTCGTCGCCAACCTCGGTCCGCTCAGCTATCCCTTCCCCAATCTCATCCTGTGGTTGATGGCAGGAATTGTCGCTCGGGACCGGCACAGTGTGGTGCGAGTGTCCGAGGAGGTCGAACTGCTGTCGGCGCCCCGCGGTCCGGTCGCTTCGGTCGGCGTATAGCCTCAGGCCATGCCGGAGCTCGCGGAGGGCGATCGGCCGCGCCCACCGCAGCCGACCGTTCCGGGGCGGACGATATCGCCAACAGGGTTGTCCAACAACGCCCGTCGCAACTCTCTCCGTCCGCTGCTAAGCGTGTACCGGAGGGTGCGGCCGAGTTGCGTGATCGACGAGGACCTCGACCAGTGGGCGAACATTCGCCGGGTGGCGGCAACCGACAACGAGGACCTCTTTCTGACCTTGATGCTCGCCTTTCCCGAGTTTCGCAACCTTCTCTACTATCGCCTTCGCAGGCTCGGATCCGAGGCCGACCTCGTGGCCAAGGTCGCCCAGCGCTTGTGGCGACCGGTGGCCACACTCGATTTTTCCTGCGAAGACATCGGCTCCGGATTGGTCATTTCCCACGGACACGGCACCATCCTGTCGGCGAAGCGGATCGGGAAGAACTGCTGGATCCACCACGAGGTCACCATCGGGTGGGACTACGGAGGCGGTCAGCCCACAATCGGGGACGGCGTGTTCATCGGCGCCGGAGCCAAGGTGCTCGGTGACCTCACCGTGGGCGACGGGGCGCGCATCGGCGCCAACGCCGTCGTGATTGGCGACGTCCCGCCGAGATCCACCGCCGTGGGCGTGCCGGCACGGATCAAGCGTCGACACCTGGACTGAGTGGCCGACTACCGGAGGCGTTCCTCCAACCCGGCGGCGAGGTCGACGAGACGGCCCAGGTACGCCTGCGCTCCGTAGCGATCGAGGACCGCACCGCGGCCGGCGGCCACGACACGCTCGACTTCGCCAGCGTTGGCCTCGTCGAGCAGCCACGCCACGCGGTCGCGCATCGCGACAGCGTCCTGGGCGCCCGTCACGAAGGCTCCGGAGACGCCGTCGAGGTGGTCACGGACGCCGGGCGCATCGTTCACCACCACCGGAACGCCGAGGGCGAGAAGGTTCAGATAGGTCTGCTGCCCGGCCGACCGGTCGACGTCGCTGCGCAGCGCCACGACGCCGACAGCAGCTCCCGCGGCCGCTCGGAAGAACTCGTCACTTGCCACCGGTCCAACCCGAAAGTTGGCGGGCCAGGTGCGATCCTGGTGCCTGGTGGCGACCCGAACCGGCACGGCAACGTCCCGCAGGGCGCGGTCAACAGCTCCCAATCGCGCAAGGTGTCCCCGCCGGTGAACACGTAGGGCGTGGCGGCCGTCTTGGGAACGGGTCCGTCCGCAAAGGGAACGGTAATCGTGAAAGGCGTGAACACGGCTCGGGTGGTTGGCTGGCCGGTTTCGGCCAGGAAGCGCTCGACCTCGTGGCGGGAGAGGAAGCAGACGATCGTCCGCTCGCCGAGCAGGACCCGGAGGAGGCCGCGCCCGATGGAGGCGTGGACGGCGAAGGCGCGCCCCCGACCGGGACTCCTCGCGCACGCTCCTCGGATGCCAGGTGGCGTCCGACACCACGATCCCCATCTGCCCGCCGAGCACGCGCGCCAAGATGGCGCACACGAGGTCGCGCCAGCGGTCGCCATAACCGAGGGCCCCGTTGACAATCACTACATCCTGTGCGCCCAGGTGAGCCAGCGAGCGGATGAGGCCCATCCAGCCCAGTCGGCGGTAGTCGAGCACGGTGGCCCGTTGGTTGAAGGCTTCGTCGTCGGACCAGATCGTGCTCCAGATAGTCACGTCTAAGCCGGCACTGCGGAAGCTGCGTCCGGGCTGACCTCGTCCGAGGCGCCGCGCAATTGAGGCTTGTCCATCTGGTGGTGCCGGGGCCCCTCACCTGTTCTCTCTACCGAGGTCCGGAGGGCCGCGGTTTTTCGCTGGGTACGCTAGCAACCGCCGACAGCCGACTTCGCACATTGAAAGCTAGGAGAGCAGAGCTACGTGGCCGAGGAAACCGACGATGCCCCTGGAGATCGTTCTGACCGAGGCGACACGGGAGCGCGGCTCTCGGTGGTGATCCCAGCCCACAACGAGGAGCGGGTGATCGGGAGGCTGCTGGACGCGCTGGCCGAATCAGCGGCGACCGGCGAGCTCGAGGTGATCGTCGTCTGCAACGGGTGCACGGACTCGACCGCCCGAGTGGCGCGCGCCACGATTCCCACTGCCTCGGTCATCGAGCTCGAGGTAGCCAGCAAGTCGGCAGCCCTGAACGCTGGCGATCAGCGGGCGACGTGCTTTCCCCGTTTCTACGTGGACGCCGACATTGAGCTCACGATGGCCGACCTCCGCGCCGTGGCGACGGTCCTTGAGGAAGGCGCCATCCTGTGCGCGGCGCCACAGCCCAGCTTCGTGCTCGACGGGCGGCCGTGGGCAATCCGGGCGTTCTACCAGGTGTGGCAAGAGATGCCGTACCTGAACGACGAAGTGGTGGGGTCCGGGGTCTACGCCCTGAGCGAGTTGGGGCGCCGGCGCTTCGGCACCTTTCCTGACCTGACTGCCGACGACCAGTTCGTCATGCAGCAGTTCGACACCAGCGAACGCCGGGCGATCCCCGCCGCCCGGTTCCTGGTTCACCCACCGACCCGGCTGGGTGGTCTGCTCCAAATGCGGACGAGGGTGTACCGGGGCAACGCCGAGCTGGCCCGTCGCAACGTCACGTCTGTTGGCCCCACCGGCGGGCGCCGTGAGGCTCTGCTTCGGCTGTGCCGGAGGCCGGCATGGCTTCCCGCGCTGGCCGTTTACCTCGGGCTCAACTTGGCGGCCACGTGGAGGGCGGGACGTTCCCACCCGGTCGGGGGTGGGAGCGAGACGAGAGCGGCCGCGAGTGCCAGAAGCCGGCTTACGTCAGCCCGTGGCAGGCGGGCCTCTCCGATCGGCCCGCGGTGGCCTACGTGATCTCTCGCTACCCTTCCATCTCGCACACCTTCGTGCTTCGAGAGGTCACGGCCCTCCGCGCTGCGGGCGTTGATGTAGCCACTTTCTCGGTTGTGCGGACGGAACCGGCGGATCACCTCTCCGAGGCGGATCGGGCCGAGGCGGCCCGCACCCAGTGGATACGCCCGGTGAGCCTGGCTGCTCTCCTGAGGGTTCATGCTGGGCTGCTCTGCCGTCATCCTCGCTGCCTGGTCGCGCACCCTGGTGACCGCACTGCGCCAGTCGCCCCCGGGTGCGCGTGCAACCCTGTGGCAGATCTTCTACTTCGTCCAGGCCGTGCTCCTTTGGGACAAGTGCCGACGGCGGGGCATTCGTCATCTGCACGCTCACTTTGCCAATGTCGGCGCCGACCTGGCGTGGCTGGCAGCGGACCTCGGCGTGCACGTGGACGGGTCGGGAACGTGGCGCTGGAGCATGACCATGCACGGCTCGACCGAATTTGCCCACGTCGAGCGTTTCAACTTGCGGCGGAAAACGGAGGCCGCTTCGTTGGTGCTCTGCATCAGCGACTTCACCCGGTCGCAACTCATGGCCTTGGTTGGCGCCGATGTCTGGGACCGCATCGTGGTGGTGCACATGGGTATTGACCTGAACCGCTTTGCCGACAGCCGGGCGGCCCTCCCCGACCCGTGCCAACCAGTCCGCATCCTGACCGTCGGTCGCCTTGATCCGGTGAAGGGCCAGGCGCTGGCCGTCGAAGCGGTCGCCGAACTGTTGGGGGCCGGGCGCTCCTGCCGGCTCATGATCGTCGGGGCGGGGCCGGCCGAGGATGATCTTCGCGCGGTGATCAGGCGCCTGGGTGTGGAGGAGGTCGTCGAGCTCGCCGGGGCGAGGGGTCAGGATGAGCTTCCCGGTATCTACGCCGCCTCGGACATCTTCTGTTTACCCAGCTTCACCGAGGGTCTCCCGATCGTCCTGATGGAAGCCATGGCGGCTCGTCTTCCCGTGGTGACCACCGCGATCGCCGCCATCCCCGAACTCGTCGAGGACGGGCGCTCCGGCTACGTGGTCCGTCCCGGCCGCGTCGACCAGTTGGTGCGCGCCTTGGACGACTTGATCGGCAATCCTGACCGTCGGGCCGCGATGGGGAACGCCGGGCACGACATGGTGGCATCGGCGTTCGAGGTGACCGAATGCGCCCGCCAGGCGGCAGAGAGGTTCGCTGCTCTCTGTCCGCTCACTCCTCTCCGTCGGTGAGGAGCGTGGCGACCGCAAGGGCCCGGCGAGCCTGCAGCCGCCAGCGGTGGCGCCGCTCGGCCCGCCGCAGGAGCATCAGTCCGAGTGCCGGCCAAGATCGAAGGGACACCCGGCGCAGCGTCGTCGTTGCGCCAACGCCGGCGTGCCTCGCGTCGTCCCACAGTCGGGTAACGCTGATGCCAGTGGCGGTGTTTGGCGGCAGCCAGCCGCGCTGGTGCGCTTCGCAAAGCTGGGCGTCGGCTTCGGCGGGGGAATCGGTCGCTCTGGTGATCTGCAAGTCGTGCGACCGGTAGGCCACGGTGACGCGCGGGAGGAGCCGCCCCCGCCCGTGCGCCAGCAGACGCATCCACAGCTCGAGGTCTTCCGAAAAGCGGGAGGTAGGAAAGCCGCCGGCGGCGCGCGCCTTGTCAGTTCGCACCATGCAGGCACTGGTGGTGATGACGTTCTCGGGTCGCAAGACGTCCGCGGGACGGGCCAGGTCGATGGGACGCAAGAAGGGATTGCCTACGATCCGGATCCGACCACCGTGGACTGTAAGCGCGGAGGAAGCCACAAGCTCGACACCCGCCCGACTGTTCCAGAGAGTTCGCAGGTGGTCAGAGGCCCAGCGATCGTCGGAGTCCAAGAACGCGATCCACCGGCCACGGGCCGCCTCGATAGCCGTGTTGCGAGCTGCTCCCGCGCCCGGTTCTCGGGATGACGGATGGTGGGCACCCCCAAGCGCTCCAGCACCCGGACGCTGTCATCGGTCGAGCGGTCGTCGACGGCAATGACCTCGACGGTCGCGTGGGTGTCCTGGGCGCGGACACCGGCGAGAGCCGCCGCCAGCATCGCCGCCCGGTTGTAGACCGGGATGGCAACGGTGATGTCGGTCCCCTCACGGTCGTTGGCCACAGTCGTCCTCTCTAGCATCCAGGCAACCGCGCCCTGGCCTACGGGGGGCGTCGGTAACATCCCGTCGTGGTCGACTCCACCCACCCGGTGTGGTTCGGGGCCTCCGGCCGTCCACGTTTCGGGCAACTGCACCTGCCTCCCGGCGGGGAGGCCCGAGGAGGCGTGGTGATCTGTCCGCCCCTCGGCTACGAGTACACCTGCTCGCACCGCACCCTCCGTTGCCTGGCCGAGGCTCTCGCCGCCCGTGGCTGCGCAGCCCTGCGTTTCGACTACGACGGGATCGGCGACTCGGCCGGGTCGAGCATCGACCCCGAACGTTTGACCGCCTGGACCCAGAGTGTGGTCGACGCGGTCGACTGGTTCCCTGTTCCCGGGATCCCAATCGCGGCGGTTGGGATGCGCTTCGGGGCCACGCTTGCCCTGGAGGCGACCCGGTACCGGAGGATCCAGACGCTCGTGCTCTGGGATCCGGTTCCATCCGGGCGCGCCTGGGTGCGGGAGCTACGTACGCTCGCGTCCGTCTCCTCGGTCAGTGATGGGACCGCCGCCGTGAACCCTGGCGGCCTGGATGCGTCCACCCTGATGCTGGACGCACCGACCGTAGAGGCGCTGGAAGCGTTTGCACCCGATGGCTCGGCCTACCTGGGGAACCTATTGGTCTTGGCCCGTCCGGATCGTTCGACAAGACGGCTCCAGAAGCTCGTTGGCGACCCCGATCGGGTCACGTGGTGGGAGGCACAGGATCAGCCTGCGCTGCTCGACGGCGATTCGCTCGAGGCGCGCGTACCCCAGAGGACCCTGGCGGCCCTGGTCGAGTGGCTGCCGGACCAGTTCCCGGTAACGCGGGTGCCGCTGAAGGTGCCGGACGGGCCGGCGACTCACTTCGGCTCCCACGGCCGTCAGCTCAGCGAGCGGGTCGTCAGTGTCGGCCCCCACGGGCTCTTCGGAATCCTCACCGAGTGCAACCCGGTCGCTGGCCGGCCGCTCCTCGTGTGTCTCAACAACTCCGTCGACCATCACGTCGGTCCCGGCCGGCTCTGGGTGGACTGTGGCCGTTCCCTCGCCGAGCAAGGGTTTCGGGTCCTACGTCTCGATCTCACGGGGCTCGGTGACAGTCCGGCCGAGCCGGGCCAGCCCGTGGATCGACCCTATCCCCTTCGGGCCCTCGACGACGTGAAGGCGGCTACAGAGCTCGGCGGCCACGGCGGCGCCGTTGTGGTTGGCGTCTGCTCGGGTGGCAGGATCGCCATCGAGGCTGCGGACACGACGGGTCCCGCGTGGCGTAATCGCCATCAATCCGCCCTTGGGGATACCGCTGGAGATCCTGCAAGAGGCCTCGCCCGAGCTCCCCAACCCGCCGGCGATCGTTCGCTACAACCGGGACCACCGCGCACGACGCCGCCTCAAGGCACTCCTCCCACAGGGGGTCTGGCGCCTCCGCACGGCTGTCGGGCGAGGCCCCGAATCGCCCCGCCAGCTCGGTCGCCTTCTCGGCTCGGGTGCTGACGTACTCTTGGTGTACGGCGACGACGACTTCGGTTTGTGGAAGGCCCGCCAGACGCTGGGCTGGATGTTCCGGCGCTTTGCGTGCAAGCCGAACTTTGCGCTCATCACCCTGCCAGGGCTTGACCACGGCCTGATCGACACCGACTCTCGGGCTGCGGTCTGTGCGACCGTGACAGAGCACCTCCTCGCCCACTTCGCAACGCGGAGGGATGTTGACGACGGCGAGCGGCGGCCAACGGTTCAGGCGGACAGCGCGAGAAACCAGTAGCGCTCCTGGATCCGTGAACCCCATCGGTGGACATTGCGGGACAGACCGCGCCTCTGGCTCCGGTAGCGCCAGATCGAACGCCGCTTGGTCCACTCGGCCCCCTGGCGCACCGGCGACTCTGACAGCTGGCCGTAGCGGGCGGCGAGCGTCCCCGCGCGCTGCGCCACCAGTTCCGGCTTGGTGACGTGGTACCAGTCGGCGTAGACGAGGCAGCCAGTTCGGCCACTGCGCGCCGCCGCGTCGGTCGCTATGTCCGACGCCCAGCGGTGGTCCTCGTGATAGAGGCCCAACGGCACGGCCACCTGAGTCGGGTCGACAGCAACCAGCGCTTCTGTCAGTTCTCGCCTTAGGGCCTCGACGTCGGGCGAGCCCTCTCGGTACTCGCGGTCAAGGCC
This sequence comes from uncultured Actinomycetota bacterium, assembly GCA_963757175.1. GTDB lineage: Bacteria > Actinomycetota > Acidimicrobiia > Acidimicrobiales > Palsa-688 > CAVWQR01. The sequence continues at coordinate 1,030,831 of CAVWQR010000001.1, forward strand.
GCCCAGCCAAAGTGGGGTTGCCTTGAGCACTCGCAGGGCGCGGCGGTCCTCGATCCGGCGCGCCGCCATGACGTCACGACCCGGCTTGAATCCGCACAACCGATCCCAGGGGGTTACCACTGCCCAGTCCGCCCTGCTGCCGGCGAAGACCGTTACTACTAGCGCCCCGGGCGTCGCCGCCAGCAGACGCCCGCAGCTGAGCACGGCGTCGTCCAAGTGGGGTGAGACAACCAAGAGCGGGCACGGCGAGCCTCCTAGTGGGGGACGTCGCGGAGCCACTTCTGTGCTTCCTCGAGCCACTCGGTCCGAGCAGCGGCGCGGTCTCGGGCGTCGAGGTGGGCGCGCACGAACCGGGGGCTGGTGACCGCCCCGGCTGCGTAAAGGAGCTGGCCCGGGCTGCGTCCCTTGAAGGCCACACTCGCATAGGTTCGCGCCGCGTGGAAGCGGTGGCCGTCGTACAGGGCCCGACGGGCGATCCACTGCTGCCATCCGATGTCGTATCGCTTTTCGGCCGATGTCTCTCCGTTGTCGGCGTACCTTGCCTTCAGCGCGTCCTGGTGCTCACCCATCGCGGGCAGGTCGTTCGACATGTTGCCGTCCCAACGCCGGTAAGCGACCAGCGGCCGGTCGACATAGGCGATCGGGGACTCGAGCGCCAGACGGAGCCAGAAGTCCCAGTCTTCGACGGCGCCGAAATGGGTGTCGAAGACACCCACTCGCTCCAACATGGACCGGGACACCATGACACTCGAACCCCCTGCCGGAATGAGGCACTCCTTGCGGAGCCGATCGAAGATCTCCCCACCCCCCTCCGCGATCCCCCACGTGGTCAGGGGCCGCAGTTCGCCGTCCGTCCGAACGCAGCCGGTCACGGCCCAGGCCGCTGGCGGCTCCTTCGCCAGCGCCGCCACCTGGGCGTGCAACTTGTCCGGCGCCCACCGGTCGTCGTCGTCGAGGAAGGCAATCCACGGAGCACTGCCATGGGCGATCCCGTCGTTGCGCGAGGCGGCCAGGCCCCTCCGAGTTGGGTGTTCGACCACGGAGACGCGGTCGTCACCGATCCTGTGCACGGCATGCGCCGTGTCGTCCTCGGTTCCGTCCACGACAACGATGACCCGGACGTCCACGCCAGTCTGCTGGAGGGCGTTGCAGGCGGCTGCGACGGCGAGATTGGCGCGGTTCCTGGTGGGAATGACCACGTCGATGCTCGTCCGGCTTGTTTCGGTGCCCGGCATGGTGCCCGTACTCTAGGGAACTGCTCCTTCGTAACGCTTGTTCAGTAGGCGCCGTGGCGGCGGAACACCATCCCTGGTGTGTGCCACAGGATGCGAAGATCCCACCAGAGCGACCACGACGCCACGTAGGAGTAGTCGAGACGGCACAGTTCGTCGAAGGGCAGGTCGTTGCGGCCCGAGATCTGCCACAGGCCGGTGATGCCGGGGCGGACGTCGAAACGGCGCGCCGCCCAGCCGGCGATCTCGCTGGACTCAGAGATGACGAAGGGCCGCGGACCCGACCAGGCTCATGTCGCCCTTGAACACGTTGATGAGCTGGGGAAGCTCGTCGATGCTCGTCTTGCGGAGAAACGCTCCCGATCCTCGTCACCCGGGGATCGTCGCGGACCTTGAACAGAGGTCCGTCGATCTCGGACGTGAGAGCCGCCCGCTCGCTTTCGGCTCCCACCCGCATGGTGCGGAACTTGAAGATGAAAGAACCGCGACCGCGCGGCCGGCCCGTCGCTGGCGGAAGAATACCGCGCCCGGCGACGTCAGCTTGATGGCTACCGCGACGACGGCGAACAGCGGCGACAGGACGATAAGGCCCAGCGTCGAGGCAGCCAGGTCCATGGCGCGCTTGGCCAGCCGGGCCACCGGTCCGAGCGACGCCGCGGCCACGTCGACGACGGGCAAGCCGTGGAGGTCGTCCACGTTGGAGCGAACGGTCAGGAGGTCGAACAAGCGGGGAACGACGCGAGATCTGCACGTCGCCCGCCAGGGACCGCAACAGTCCGGCGAGCTTGGCTCCGGTGGCGGGGCTGAAGGCCACGACGACGTGATTGACGTCGTTGTCGGCGATGAGCCGCGGCAGGTCGTCGAGGCCGCCGATGAGCGGAAGCTGCTCCCAGGGTTCCGCCCCGGTGTGCGCGTTGTCATCGACGCAGCCGACGACCTCGAGACCGTTGACCCGTTCGAGTCGCTGGACCACCCGGCTGGCCACGAGACCGGATCCCACGACGAGGACCCGGGATCGGCCCCGGCCGGAGGCATGCACGACGACACGGGCGATGGCCCGACCCGCTGGCACTGCCACCACGCCCAGCAGGATCGTGAAGGCGGCGGCGCCCACAGGGATCGGGGGTAGTCCGATTCCGCGATGGAGCGGACCGGCGAGCAGGAGAACCAACACGCTGCCGATGATCAGGCTGTGGACCAGCTGGCTGAAGTCCGGGAAGGACGAGCCGACCAAGCGACGGCGCCCGCGCCGGTACAACCCGTAAAAGGCCATCACGGTCACGAAGACCACGATGTAGGCGGTCGCGGCAAAGGTCCGCGCCGGTGACGTCCTGCCCTTCAGCCAGGCGGTCGAGCGCCAAACCGCCGACGATCGCCACGCCAAGGGTCGCCACGTCGAGGGCTAGGAGGACCGGCAAGGCCGAGTTCCACAAGTGGCGTCGGGGCCGGCGGCGTTTGAGGGGGTGGATCCTCAGATCCGAAGGAAAGCCGGCTTCGGCGAGGAGCTGCTCGGCGTCGGCGGCCACGACTGACGACGACCTTGCGGTGTCCGAAGGGATATCTGTCGCCACCGTTTCGCGCTTTCCCGTCATGGGGGCCCGGGTTCGGATCCTCTGTCTAGGAGGGATCCGTGGAGCGGACCTCACCTGGCGGATGCTATCGCGACCCGGTCTCCTGGTCACGGCGCATGTGGCCTTTTCGTCTCCGGGTACGTTTGTGCGGTAGCCCTGCAGAGCCCTCGAGGCTCGTGCTGGGTATTCTTCGTGGTCGATGGCCAAGTCAGCGCAGGCGCCCCGACGTCGCCGGGTCCGTCCCACCCGTCGGCGAGCGGTGGGTCAGGCGAGCGGGTGGCGACGGCGCGGGCTCGGCCGAGCGAGCCGACTACGTGGCGCCGGGACGGTCGGCGCTCCTGCACTGGCCGCTCGTCGCCGTGCTGGCGATCCTCGGCTTGGTCGTAGGCGCGGCGGCTGGCTACGTCCGGCCGCCGACCTTTCAGGCGAGCGCCAGCCTCTACGTCGGGAAGACGCTTGCTCTGAACAACACGGCTGCTATCCCGGGCCTTGCCGACGCAGCCACGCAGATCGCCGGCGACTACGCCCGCCTCATCAACACCTCGACGGTCGTCCAGAACACCGAACAGCTCTTGGGCCGGGGCGACCTCGGCGGGACGCTCACCGCGAGCCAGATCCCCAACTCGCCACAGATCGTTGTCCATGCCACGGCCTCGAGCAGTGATACGGCGGTCAAGTTGGCCAGCGCCGGTTCCCGAGCGCTGGTCAATGCGGTGAATCAGCTCAACCAGTCCTCGACAGCGCAGCTCAACGACTTGCTCACCCAGTACCAGAAGCTCGAAAGTCAGATCAGCCAGCTGCAGCAGGAGCAGCAATCGCTCCAAGGACAGATCGCCTCGGCGACCGGCGCTGGCACCCCTGTGACGAGCCTGCAGACCCGGCTGGCGACCGTCCAGACCCAACTCAGCACCGCACAGCTCCAGGCGGGGGCTGTGCAGAACCAGTACCAGACGCAGTACACCCCCCTCCAGCAGGAGGAGCAGGTGATCGCCCCCGTCGGCGCCGCCTCCAGCCAGGGAAGCGACCGCAAGCGCGCCATTGAGCTGGGCGCCATCATCGGCTTGGTGGCCGGCCTGGTCATCGGGGTCGCTGGCGCGTCCCTCATCGACCTGCGCGCCGACCGCCGCCGCGTGCCCGATCGGACGTTCCGGGCTCCGCCTGAATGACCGGAGCCGAGGGCTTGAATACGGCCGCTCCGGCGGTCATCGAGCTAGGCGGCATCCCCATACATGCGGTGACCGAGGGTGCCGCCGCTGACCTCATCCTGCGTGGCGCTCGCGACGGGAGGGGCGGCCACGTCATCACGCCCAACGTCGATATCCTGCGGACCGCAAGCCGCGACCGGGGTCTGGTCGAACTGTTCCGCGTCGCCGACCTGGTCATTGCCGACGGGGCGCCCCTGGTGTGGGCGGCCCGCTTGCAGCGGACGCCACTACCCGAGCGGGTGGCCGGCTCGTCCTTGGCCCGGCGCCTTATCGCCAGGGCGGCCGAGGACGGTCCCGGCATCTACCTGTTGGGGGGCAACCCCGGGAGCGCCGAGCGAGCCTCGCACCGCTTGGGCGAGGAGTTCCCGGGGTTGCGGGTTGGTTGGGCATGCCCATCGGTCGGCTTCGAGCACCGCCGGGCCGAGGTCGAACGGATCCAGAGCGACCTGGGCGCATTCGGCCGCTGTATCTGCTTCTGCGGTCTTGGATTCCCCAAGCAGGACATCTTCGCCGAGGAGCTCCGTCGGCGCCTACCCCAGCTCTGGTTCGTAGGTGCCGGGGCGACCATTGGCTTCCTCGCGGGCGAGTTCGCCCGGGCCCCGAACTGGATGCAGCGCGCCGGTCTTGAGTGGGTCCACCGGCTGCTCCTCGAGCCGAGCCGGCTGTCCCGCCGCTACCTGCAGCAGGATCTGCCCTTCGCCGTCCGCCTGCTCGTCGGAGCGGCGGGTCACGGCATCGCCGGGTTGCGATGATCGTCGGCACCGGGTCGTCGACGAGCGCGGAGGACGCTTCGTGGTGCTTTGAGGGCCGACCGGTAGGCGTCGAGCGTATCGTCCGCGATCCGCTCCCAGTCGTAGCGGTCCAGGTTCGGGCGACCCAGGGGGAGGTCGTCGGTCAGAACCCGGTGGATGACGTCTTCCGAAAGGCTCCCTTCGTAGAGGCGGACCCACTCTGAACCGACGTCCCGTTGCAGCTCACGGAGTGACCCCATCGCGGGGACGACGACCGGACGATCGAAGGACAGGCCGAGAAGAGCCGTTCCCGAGTTGAGGATCGCCCGGTAGGGCAAGACGAGAGCGTCGGCACTCCGGACGTAGCGATGAACATCCGAGGCGGGCACGTGGCCGAGTCGCAGGTAGATCTGCCTGTGGCCATGGGCGGCGCGTTCGATCGCTTTCCTGAGGCCGGCATCATGGACCTCGCCGGCCACCACGAGGAAATGCTCCGGCCCCGCCACCTGGAGGAAACGCTCGACCAGACGCGGGACGCTCTTGTAGGGCCGGATCTGTCCGAAGAAGGCCAAGCTACGCCCGCGCTCAGGCAAGCCGAGCTGGATACGCGCGACGGAGCGATGCTCGCCGAAATCAGGGTAGACGCCGCGGTAGTGCCCATGGGGCGTGACGTGCATTGGGACCCGCTCGAGTGCCGGGTACAGCTCTCGGAGCTCAAGGCCCGACTGCTCCGAAAGGACGAGCAACAGATCGACCTGGTGCGAGAAGATCCGGTAGAAGCGCTCCGCCCACGCCTTGCCGCCGCTGTCATGCGGGCGCAAGTCGTGTGCTGTCCAGACCACCCGGGCGCCGCGGGAGCGCAACCACCCGAGCGCGAGGAGGAACCGCGCCACCTCGGGGGGCCGGCGCGGGCTGTGGGGGCTGACGGTCAGCTCCGGCCAATGCAGGTGAACGACGTCCCAGCGGCCTTTTGTCACCTCGGCAGTTGCCCACTCGTCGACCGAGATCTCGGGGTGGCGCCGTAGCCCCCGGTACAGCAGGTGGATATACGGGTTGGAATCCACCGTGCTGTCCGCCGGCGACGCCAGGATCCGCATCAAACCGAGTGTAGGAGGCCCATCGGGACGACCCGTCAGCCCTCGCCGGGGAGGTCGAAGGCGGGAAGCTGGAACTCCCCGCCTCGGAGACCCTTGGTCACGGCTCGCATCAGGGCCCAGACCTGGCGCCAGCCGAACACGAGGATGCCGAACGCGACAATGCTTACGACGATCGGCGGACCGCAGGCGATCAGCCCCAGGCCTCCTCCGGGAACGATGGGGCGGATGGCGAGCTCCAGACCGGCCGCCACTGCGGCAGCCACCAAGCCAGGAATGACCGGAACCAGACGAAACAGGTTGGGGATCTCAGGGGAGACCTGCCGTCTGACCGCCCTCACCAGGTAGAGAGTCCCGATCAGTTGCCCAGCGGCGGTAGCGGCGATGACACCGAGAACGCCAGTGAACACGAGCGGGATGGTGAGCACCAGGTTGGCGACAACACTCAGTACTCCGTACCGGCTCTCGAGCCCAGGCCGTCCTATGACCGTGCAGTAGGAACGCAGGATACCGGTGTAGAGGTAGAGCGCCGCGCCCGCCAAGGCAATGATCGCCACTTGGCCAGCCAGGCTGAACTGGGGTCCCAGCCAGGCGGTGATTGCGAACCAGGCCGCGCCGCTTGCCGCCGCGAACCAACCAGTGAGACCGATGATCCAGATCCGTTGGATCCGGTTGCACAATGCCAACGTAGCTTTTGGCCCGTCTCGGCCAAAAGCGTTGGTGAGGGCCGCGAGGGCCGGGTCGGTACCGTTGTTCGCCACCCCCGCAACATTCTCGGCAAAGTTGGCCCCAGCGTTGTAGAAGCTCACCGAGCGGACTGACACGACCACCCCCACGAGGAGGGCGTCGAACTCGGTGTTGATGAGCACTGACAGGTTGCTCACCTGGATCCGCCAGGCGAAACCGAGAAACTGGCGGATCTCCGCCCGAGGCAGCAGGCCGACTTCGGAGCGTCGGACGTAACGGAGAGCGGCGGGCATGATGACCAGCGTGAGAAAGAGTTGCTGCGCGACGAAGACGATGGCTATGCCGCGAAGTCCCCACTTGTAGTGAACGGTGAGTATCAGACCGGCGGTCCACAAGCCGTACACCGCGAACCCCGCCTTGGTGATGTAAGCGAAGCGCTGGAATGCCTGCAAGATGCTCACGAAAAGGTTGTGGATCAGGCCGAAGAAGACCAGGATCCCGAGCGTGCGGAACAGGAACTCGGTCTGTGTTCGGAGAGCTGCGGCCATCTTCAGGTGGTCGACGATGAGCGGCGCCACGAACCATCCCGCCGTGCTGAGTAGGACACCGAACAGCGGAAATGAGGAGAAGTAGCGTAACGAGCAGCTGGGTGATCCGGCGGACGTCGCCCTGACCCGCATAGACGCCGAAATAGCGTTGGGCTGTGCCCTTGATGCCCCCGTCGAAGGTGGCCAGGAAGCCCACCAGGCTCGAAGTAAGTACGAAGAGGCCATATCGGGTGACGCCCAGTCCGTGGAGGATGTACGGCGTCAGGAAGATCGTGATGATCGTGGGGACGAACTGTCCGAACAGGTTCCAGGTCGTCCCGCTCGCGATGCCCCTCATGATCAGGGGTTGACGCCGTTCGGGCTTGGAGGGCTCGGAAGGATCGCCCCCAGACTCGAAATCCGTCATGCTCGTGCCGGCTGCTTCACCAAACGACCGGCCGCGGTGCTCAAGCCCCGCACTACCCGACTTCTCCTGACGGCGCGGTTCCCTGCCCCTAGAGCGAGCGTGGTCGTCGAAGAAGCGCAAACCACCTAGCGTCTCTTTCTCATCCGGGAGCGCCGGCGACGTTACCGGTCCGGAATGTTCCCGTGGACCCCAGGGCGGGCACCACCTCGTCGGTCGTTGGGAGTCAGGCCGCCGCGGGAAGGCGCTCGGTGACCATGCGGCGGTCGGTGGGCGGCACTCACGTCGTCAGCCGGGCGCTGATCCGGCCGATCCAGCGCCTCCCAGTCGACTTCGCGACTCAGGCTGCGCTGGCTGCCTGTGCCGCCCGGCGCTGGGTGCTGGCGCGCCGTCCGTCGGGTGGCCTTGGCCGCCCTGCGCCCGCGCTTACGTGCCCGCCGGGTGGCCTTTGCTCCGGCGGCGCCTGCCGCGGCCGCGGCCGAGGCCGCGCTGGTGGCGGCCCCGCCGGCCGTCGACGCCACCTGCACGACCCTCGCCGCCTGCCTGGTCTTCCGGCGGGCGCGCCACCCGAGCGAGGGTCGCCCTTCGGTGTCCACTGCGGCCAGGATCAGGCCACCGAGGAGCCCGAGGTTCTTCAAGAAGTGCACCTGTTGTTGCGCCCTGGTCTGGGCGTCGTCCTCCTCCCAGAAGCGGTGGCCCGCGTAGGTCGTCGGCAGGATCGAGCCGATGAGCGCCAAGGCGGCCAGCCGGCGGAACCGTCCGATGGCCAGCAGGGCCCCGGCACCAACCTGGATCCCGCCGTTTATCCGCACCAGCTGCACGGTGTCGGACGGCAGGCCCGCCTTCCCCGCGACCCGGCTGGTCACCACCTCTGCCGCCTTGGCCTTGGACTCCGGATGGCGGAAGGCGTCCATCCCGCCCCCAATGAACATGCTGGCCAGCAGGGGTCGAGCGATCTTGCGACTGATACCCATCTCCACTGCTTACCCGATTTGTCCAGCTGCCAACGGCATCCGTGTCCAGGTCGGGTAGCTTCTCGGATCACGTACCTGTACGTCGACAGCACGATCGCCCCCGCAACTCGACGACGCCGCGCCTTGACGGATCGACCGGCGCCGTGAGCGAGCCGCTCCTACAACGACGCGAGCCGGGGCCGATCAGCGGTCCCTGGGGAGTCGGTACTGGAGGACCAGGTTTCGGGCCTGGCCCCGGTTCCCGGGACAGCGCAAGAGGGTTACACGCTCTTGGTCCCCGTGCCGGGGGACATACCGGTCTTCCTCGAGCTGGCGCTCGAGGTTTGCGAACGCCAGGAGCACCGTGCCCGACGTCGTACGCTCGTGATTCCCGACCGCCCGACTGAGGCGATCAACCGGATCGTGCGGGACCGGCGTGCCAATTGGGCGGGCCCCTTGGAGATCCGGCCCCTGCCCCCACCGGAGCGCTCGGCTGCTCCCGTACCTCAAGAGCGGCTCTCGGAACCACGGACTGCAACTCCTGGCTGGGCGGCGGCGACCCGGACGACGCATATCCTTCTCCACGACGCCGACCTTTTCCCGATGGACGACGATCTGTTCGACGGCCAGCGCGGGGCCGCGGCGAGGCAACTGGCCTGCTTCGGTGTGAGCGGTGTCTGGGACCCGTGGTACGAGCAGCACGGGCGGCGCCTGGCGGCCACGTGGGAGCTGTGCGCGGACACCTCTGGCTTCGGTCGTTCACCCGCACCTGCACATGGGCCACGACGGACCCTCTTCGGGGAGCCTCACACCTTCGACACGACGCTGTATCCGCAGGCGCTCACCGCCCAGTCCCGGGTGGACTATGCGACACGCCGACCGTTTCGTGCACTTCAACTACGTCATCACGACCTATCTACTTCCAGCGTCACGGCCCCGGATACCTCGACGACCGCTTCCGGCTCCTGCTCATCAGCCTCTTCAATCGGCTCTTCAGCCGGACCGAGCCCAGCCTGGCAATTCCCACCCTCGAGGGGCTCTCCTCTGGCCTCGGCTCGCCGAGGGCGCCCGTCCTGTTCCCGGCCCCGGAGGATCCGCGCCTGCCTATCGCCAGTTTCGGGCCAGCTCAGCGCGTGCTGTCTGGACCATGGGTGACTCCGGGCCAGGTCGAGAGGGCGCGACGGTCCCTGGACCGTTTCGACGAGTACTACGCTGGCGGAGGCACCCGAGATCCTGAACAGGGTGGGTCCGGCGGCAACCTCGAGCGAGGCTTCTGCTGCCGCGCCCGTTGAACCCCCTCCGGTGCTTCCCGTGACCCGGCGCGGGCGTCCAGGTACGTTCGGACTGATGTCAACGACGTCGAGAGGTGAGAAGCTTGCCCCCAGCGGCGGACAGTCCGTGATCGAGATCGCCATCGTCGGGCTTGGGTTCGTGGGGGCTGTGCGTCCTCGAGCGGACCGTCAGCCGGGCGCGGGCGGTCCCGGCCGGGTGCGGGTGCACGTGGTCGAGCCCGAACGCCGTGCGGCGGTGGCGTCTACAGCGTCGACCAGCCGGACTACCTGGTGCTCAACAACCCCTGCGGCCAGCTCTCGCTGTACGCCTCGCCCGACGGCGAACCCCGCCCCTACGCGCTGGGCCTCTACGAGTGGGCCGTGCGACGGGGCTACCGGTGGGACGGCTACGAGTGTCGCATCGGCCCAGGAGGCATACCGATCGCCGGACCGATTACCTGCCCCGGCGGTTCATGGGCGAGTACCTGGCCTGGTTCTACGAGACCCTGGTCGCCGCCGCCCCCCCGAACATGGAGGTCGTCCGCCACAGACGAGGGCCGTCGACATCCTCAGCGAGGCGGCTGGGCGGGAGCGGGTGCGTCCTCGACGAACGGGACGGCGATGAGCGTCGACCACGTCGTGCTCACCTCCGGCCACACCTTCAACGAGGAGCCGGGCCGGGCCACCGGGTCATGGCAGCACCTGCGGCCCTACCCGGTCGACTACTTCGCAAGCTGGCCTCCCCGGCCGGCGCTCCGATGGCAATCGGCGGGATGGGACTGGTGGCCTTCGACCTGCTCGCCGCGCTGACCGTCGGCCGGGGGGGGTCCTTCGACGACAGCGGGATGCGCAAGCGGTACGTGCCGAGCGGGCGGGAGCCGGAGATCTACCTGTACTCCCGATCGGGCGTCCCGTACTGCGCCAAGTCGGCGCACGGGATCGATCCCACCGGCGACTACCAGCCGGTGGTCTGCACACCCGGAGGTCTTGGCCGCCGTGAGCCACGGTGGCGGGCTCCAGGCCGGTCGGCCAAGCCGACTTCCGGCCGACCTCCTGCCTCTGCTCTTCGCCGAGATGCAGGCCCGGTACTACATCCACGCGCGCCCGCCTGGCGGGCGGCGCCGACGCCGAGGAGGCGGCCGGCCGCGCTAGTGCGCCGGCTGGCTGGAAGGGCGCTACCGAGGAGGTCGTCGCCGCCCGGCCGCCGTCCACGGTCCGTTCGATCCCGCGGACCAGCTCTTCGCCGGCGGCGGCTGCGACCACTTGTCGGCCAAGGACTACGAGCGCTACGTCTACGAGATGGTCGAGCACGATCTCGACGAGGCGCTCGCGCCGGGTGGCAGCCCGGTGAAGGCGGCGCAGGAGGTGCTGCGCATCCTGCGTGATCAGCTCCGCTCGGTCATCGAGTTCGGCGGGCTCGTCGCTCGAGTCCTACGTCGACTTCCAGTCCAACATGCGAGGCCGGATCAACCGCCTCGAGGCGGGTCCTCCCCCGCTGCGCTCCCAGCAGCTGCTGGCCCTCTGGACGCCGGCGTGGTCCATGTGCCCTTCGGCCCGTCACCCGAGCTGATCCCGACCGCGCGATGGCCGGGTCACGCATCCGCTCCACGCGCCTAGCCACCCCGGCCGAGGCAACGGTCGACGGCCGTCGTGCGCGGGCACCTCGACCTGCCCTCGCTCGCCCGCTCGGCGTCTCCCCTGCTCACGCGCCTTTACCGCAAAAGGGCGCCTCACGCAACTCAGCTACGGCGACACGGCCGTCGGCAGCGTGGCGATCAGCGAGGACTTCCATCCCTTCGACTCGGAGGGCCGGCTCCAGCGCGACATCTCTCGCTTCTCGGCGTGCTCACCGAGGGCGTCCGGTACTTCACCCACTACCTGCCGTCGCCGCGGAGCCGGCTGCGGGCGGTGCTCGACGCTCAGGCCTGCGTCGAGAAGATCGTCGGATAGCCGCCGCTCGAAGCGGACAGCTGGTCGCCTTGTCCAGCGCCTGGTCGATGTCGTCGATCAGGTCGTCGATGTGCTCGAGTCCGATCGAGAGGCGGATCGTCTCTGGCCGGATAGCCGGCCGCCACGAGCTCTTCGCTGTGCAGCTGGCGGTGGGTCGTCGATGCCGGGTGGATCACCAGTGACTTGGCGTCGCCGAGGTTCAACAGCCGCTTGAACAGCTGGACCGAGTCGAAGAAGGCGAGCCCGGCGTCGTAGCCGCCGCGGCGCCGAAGGTGACGATCGAGGGCACCCGGCCGTGCAGGTAGCGCTGCGACGAGCTCGTGGTAGGGGTGGTCGGGAAAACCGGCGAAGCTCACCCAGTCGACCCGTGGGTCGGCGGCCAGGTAGTCGGCGACCGCCCGAGCGTTGGCCTCGTGGCGCTCGAGGCGCACGGCCAGCGTTTCGAGGCCCTGGAGCAGCAGGAAGGCGTTGAACGGGGACAGCGTGGCGCCGGTGTTGCGCAGCTGGACGACGCTGCGGCCCTGGACGGCGAAGGCCCGCTCGGGGAAGTCGTGGGCGAACACGACGCCGTGGAAGGCCGGCTCGGGCTCGGTTGAACATCGGGAACCGATCCGCGTGATCGGCCCACGGGAAGCGTCCGCCGTCGACGATCGCCCCGCCGAGGGTCGTGCCGTGGCCGCCGACGAACTTGGTGAGGGAGTGCACGACGACGTCGGCGCCGTGGTCGATGCGGCTTGAGCATCAGCGGCGTGGCAACGGTGTTGTCGACGATCAACGGCACCCCGTGACGTGGGCGACGGCGGCGACCGCCTCGAGGTCGACGACGTTGCCGGCCGGGTTGCCGACCGTCTCGCAGAACACGGCGCAGGTGCGCTCGTCGATCAGGGCGGCCGATGGACTCGGCCGCGTCGTCGGCGGCGAAGCGGGCCTCGATTCCGAGCGTCGGCAGCACGTGGGCGAAGTAGGTGAAGGTCGCGCCGTACAGCTGTGGCGCGACCACGATGTTGCGACCCGGCCGTGGCGACGGTGAGGACCGCAGTAGCTGACCGCGGCCATGCCCGACGCCGACGACGAGCGCCGCCGTTCCGCCTTCGAGCGCGGCGAAGCGCTTCTCGAGCACGTCGTTGGTGGGATTGTTGATCCGGTTGTAGTGGAAGCCGGGCACCTCGAGGTCCAAGACGGCGCCGGCGTGCTCGGCGTCGATGAAATCGTTGCGCCATGGTCTGGTAGATCGGCACGGCGACGGCCCGGTCGACGTCGGGCTGGTAGCCGCCGTGGATGGCGATGGTCTCGTCGTGCACTCAGCCTCGCTGTTCGTCTGCTTGTGGTCCCGGCGACCAGGCCGACAGCTGCGAGCGACGGCGGACCTCCGACAGCCAGTTGGTGTAGATGGCCGTCGCCGCGTCCCGCCACGACCAGGGGATACGGGTGCAGGCCTCGTCGAACGGGAACGAGGCTTGAGCCTCCGGGCTTCGGTCGCCGCTGGCGATCCGTCGGTGGAACCGACGCAACGAGCGCGGCGTCGGCCGCCGCCACGCAACCCTCGGGCAGCACCGGTGGGGCGGCTCGTGACCCTTCGGCGAAGCGGCCGGACGTCGCGCCGGTATTCGCGGAGCAGGCTGGTCGGGTCGTACTCCGGATGACCCTGCAGGAGGGTCACCAGGCATCCGCGACGCGTCTTTCGCGGCGATGGTCCAGCCCGTTTCGGGCGAGGTGAGCACGGTGACATAGCCGTGGTCGCGGACCGCCGAAGCCGGCACCTCGTTGAACCGGGAGTGGGGCATGCCCACGCCCGGCTGCCAGCCCTTCGGTCAGGGAATGAGGCTCCACCTGCTGGGGGAAGACCCCGCTGCATTTCGCCGGCGATGGGCCGACGGTCCAGACCGTCGAAGGACAACAAGCGCGGCGTGGGCGGCCAGGCACGAGAGCAACGCGGAGGCGGTGCGATCACACGCCCAGCTCGAGGAGGCGCTCGAGTTCGTCCCAGTACGGCTCGTCGCGGAGGCGGTCGGTGAGCGGTTCGGACCCGCTGACGATCACTGCGGCCGCCTCGGTGGCCCACAGGTCGGCCAGGGGAAGGTACTCGCCTCGCGACCTGGCTCGTCAGCCGCGGCGAGCGCACGATGCCGGGCAGGCTGAAGCGTCGGACCCGCACGAGTGACCGGCCCGGAGGCTATGTCGAGCAGGCCGAGGAGTTGCCCTTCGGTCCGCAAGAACGCACCGTCCGGCATGTTGTTGACCAACACGATGTCAAGGTCGCACCCGGCCGATGGGTGCGGGTGGAGGGTCGCCTGGACGCAAGACGACGACCGGCATCTACGTCGTGATCTCGTCGTAGCGGACCGTGACGTCCCGGTGGAGAGCGTCGTAGGCCGCCAGCACTGTCGTCATGCGAGCTGGCGGAGCCACCGACGTCAAGGATGAATGTCCTCGTCCCGTCCCGCCAGTCCACCACCGATCCCGGACCCCGGTGCACGCTGACGCTGTCGACGCCAGGATGGTCGGCGATGGCGTCGATCCCCTCGATGGCGGTGACGGTAGCGACGATCGGCGGCGGCTGCAGGAAGAACCGATAGCCGACCCGTTCGCAGGCCACGGGACCGTCGATCCGCACCGCGTCGCCCATGGCCACGCGGAGGGACGACGCGGAGCAGCTCAATGCCGGCGGCACGCTCGAGCATGTCGGGGATACCGCCACCGAGCCTGCCCGTTGACCTCGATAAGCCCGAGGCCCATCTGGGGTGAACTTGACCTCCGTGTGGAGGCATCCGGTCTGGATGTCGAGGGCCCGGATCGCCTGCCTCCGTCAGGGTCACGGCGGCCTTGGCGTGTTCGTCCGTGATGACCGCCGGGATGAAGAAACCCGTCTCTCGGAAGCTCTCTGCCGGCGGGAAGCGGCCGGTTACTGCCACAGTGGCTGCTCATTCCCCCGCTGACGAGGCTCTCGACCGAGACGTAGTCGGCGTAGGGGCCATCCGCGTCGGCTCCGCTGGCCAGGTAGTCCTCGATGACCATGATGCCCCGGCGGTCGCCAAGGCCGTCGAGCGAGCCTTCGGGCGTGGGCGGGGTCCCGAGCCAGAAAGGTGTGGTGGCTTCCCGACTCCGACTTCGGCTTGAGCACTGCTGGCCATGCGACCTCGCCTTCGATCTTGGCCATGGCGCCGCCGACCGGGCCCGAGTCGACCGTCCAGGAGCGCGGAACATCGAGACCCGCGGCGCGCCAGGCTCGCCGCTGGCTGGCCTTGTCCACCAGCGCCTCGGCGGTGGCAGGGGAGTGGAACGGGAGCCCGATGTCGGCGGCGAGGTACGCGAGGTCGACCATTCCCGCGTCGAAGTAGGTGGCCAGGCCGTCGACTCGATAGGGCCGGACGGCGGCGGCAGCAGCGCGCCGATCGAGGCCTCCGATGTCGACGAATGGTCCGAAGCGGCGCAGCAACCGGATCGTCTGGGTCATCTCGGGCAGGCGGGCGTCGACCAGCCACAGCAGGTCGCAGCACTCTGTTGCCGCCTCGGCGAGCGTCATGACCGGCACCGAGCGCGGTCCGGTCGCCACCGCCACCAGCGGTCCGTTGCGGCGAGGGCACCGGACTCATCGGCGGGGGAGCCTACTCCCGGCCGGCGGGAGCCGGGTCGGGATTGCGCGTCCGTGTTCACGAGGGCCACAAGACCTGGCAAACCCACTGCGGCCAGTGGTGGGAGTCCCGGCCGTGCGCGTACAGCATCGCCAAGGCGATGCGCTCCATGCCGAATCCGACACAGGCGCTGTGTGCCGGGTCTCCGCCTGCAGTGGAGATGGCGAAGGCCTCGCCGAAATGCTCCTTGTGGTAGTTGGTCGACACCACTGCGGTGGAGCCCTCGCCGGGACCGATGGCACAGGTCAGTTCGAACTTCAAGGCTTCGGCCTGCTGAGCGGCCGACAACAGCCTTCCAGCGCGGCCGAAGAACGGGTCGTTGGCCACCTCCGCGCTGGCCTCGAGGCCAAGGTCGCGGAGCACGCTCGAGCTCGCTCGACCCAGAGGTCCCGATGGGCGACTGCCTTGTCGGGTTCGCCGACGTAGACGAACTCGTACTGGCGGAAGGCCTGCATGCGACCGGGGTCGAGCGCCGGCTCGTGTCGGAAGACCCACGCCGTACACGTCGAAATGTCGACCGCCGGTGGGCAGTTCACCGCTTAGGGTGGGATACAGGGGATGGCAGGCGGCCGAGCACAACACCACGTCGGCGGGGACCAACGCCTCTGTCCAGTCTCCCTGGGCTTCCAACGTGGCCAGCAGTCGAGGATGGCCGTCGTCCCCGACGAAGGTGTGCACTGACCCGGTCAGCTCCGGAAACGAGCGCAGGTAGTCACTGGCCTCGAAAACGGGACGGGGGATCACCGGAGGGAAGCGAAGGACCGGAGCGTCCTGGTCTGCGCCGGCGCGTCGCACCACCCCCTCGATACCAGTCACGATCGATTCAAACTCACCGGAGCGACCGTAAAGACCGTCGACTCCGGTGTCCACGAGCAGGCCCGCGGCCAGCAGCTGCTCGCGAAAGCCGGCTCGGTCGGTCGCCATTCCGCTCAGCGTCTCTTGCTCACGTGCTCGAGTCGATCGAGAGCTCGCTCAAGGCGGCGCGCATGGCGGCGACCGACTGGAACGTCGACTTGCGCAGGAGACGCTCGGGGAACTCGACGTCGAAGGCGTCCTCCAGCGCGAGCATGACATTCACGCTGGCGTGTGAAGTGAGCCCGAGCCGGTAGAGATCGTCGCCGTCGCCCACCGCGGTGACGTCTACGCCTAAACGGGCGTGGTCCGCCAGGATCCTGCGGATCTCGTCGCTCAACCCACTCTCCCTGGCGCGCCTCGGCAAACGGCGACGATGACGGCGGTCGCCGTCCGGTCGGCGTGACTGAAGGACAGAGAGATCGTATTGATGCCCGCGGCCTGGGCGAGGCTTCCGCCGTCCCCGTGAGCCGCACCTCGGGCCAACCGCCCGGGCGCGCCATACCTCAATGTTCCGCCAATCGGGCGCACCCGCTTCCGGGCGCAGCACCTTGACCATTGCTTCTTTGGCCGCGAAGCGAGCAGCCAGCCCCGGGCGGTCACGTCCGGCGTCGCGCCCGCGCGGCGCAGTCCGCGATCTCCTCCGGCGTGTAGATCCGCCGGAGATAACGGTCGCCGAAACGGGCCATCGACCGAGCCACCTCGTCGACCTCGATCACATCCACACCGACACGCAAGGAACCCTCGCCAGATACGGGGCCGGGACGTCGCTACGCGAAACTCTAGATCAGCTCCTCCCGCCAGCTCTCTGCGGCCCCTGGCTCCGGACTCAGGGGCGCCGGCCGCTCATGTCGGCGTTGGGTGCCGCCTTGGCCACCAGATCGGGGACCACGCCGCCCAGCTCCGCGGGGTCCCAGCGGTCGCCCTTGTCGGCGGCGGGGCCGGCGGCCCACCCCTCGGCCACGCTGATGTGGCCACCGCGGACGTTGAACACCCGTCCGGTGATCTCCCGCGACTCGGGGCTGCCGAGCCACACCACCAGGGCGACACGTTGTCGGGTGACCCGGCGTCGAACTCCTCCGGCTTGCGCTCCGGCGGCGCCGTCGGCCATGCCGAGGTTCTCGGTCATGCGGGTCAGGGCGACGGGCGCGATGGCGTTGACGGTCACGCCGTAGCGGCCCAGCTCCATGGCCGCGATGATCGGTGAAGGCGGCGATGCCGGCCTTGGCCGCGCCGTAGTTGGCCTGGCCGACGTTGCCGTAGATGCCCGGAGGGCGACGCGGTGTTGATGATCCGGGCGTCGTTGGCCTCGCCCGCCTTGCGACCGCTCGCGCCAGTAGCCGGCGGCCGCGCGGGCGGGGCCGAACGTGCCACGCAGGTGGACCCGGATGACCGCGTCCCACTCCTCGATGGTCATGTTGACCAGCATGCGGTCGCGCAGGATGCCGGCGTTGTTGACGAGCACGTCGAGGCCGCCGAAGGTCTCGACGGCCGTGTCGATCAGGCGCTCGGGCGCCGTCCCAGTCGGAGACGTCGTCGCCGTTGGCGACCGCCTCGCCGCCGGCGGCCCGGATCTCGTCGACGACCTCGCCGGCGGGCCCGGATCGAGCTGCCGGTGCCGTCGACCTCGGCGCCGAGGTCGTTGACGACCACCTTGGCGCCCTGGCGGGCGAACTCCAGGGCGTGTGACCGGCCGATGCCCCGGCCAGACCCCGTGACGACGACGATTCGACCCTCGCAGATGCCTGCCATGCTTGCGCTCCTTGACCGATTGAACCCTCGCACGGTAGCCACGTCGCGCTCGGTGGCGCCTATCGCGGGCTCAGTGGGGGACCATGCCGCCGTCGACCAGGAGCGCCTGGCCGGTCATGAAGCTGGACGCGTCCGAGGCCAGGAACAGGGCCGGCCCCACCATCTCGTCGGGCGACGCCATGCGCCGCATGAGGCTGGCCTTGGCCATCATGGCCTGGGCCTCCTGCGACGTGTTGCGCACCATGTCGGTGTCGACGGTGCCGGGCGAGAGGGCGTTGACGCGGATGTTGTCGTGGGCATAGGCGGCGGCCATGGACCGGGTGAACGACAGCAGCCCCGCCTTGGCGCTGGAGTACATCGAGGTGTCGGCGGCGAAGAGGTAGGCGCCGGGGGAGATGAGGTTGATCACCGCGGCGTGGGCGCTGTCGCGCAGGTACGGCAGCGCGTCCTGGACGAGGAACACGGGGCCGCGCAGGTCGACGTCGAAGACCTTGGTCCAGGCCTCCGGCGAGAAGCGCCCGATGGGCTGGGCGACCGCCGTGGCCGCGTTGTTGACCACCACGTCGATACGGCCGAAGCGTTCTACGGTGGCCTCGACCAGGCGGCGGCCGTCGCCGAGGTCGCCCAGGTGGGCGGGCACACCGATGGCATCGCCTCCCGCGGCGCGCAGCTCGGCTTCGGCCTGGGCGCACGCTTCGGGCTTGCGACTGGCCACCACGACGGACGCACCCGCGGCCACGAAGCCGCCGGCGATGGCGCGCCCGATCCCTCGCGTGCCGCCGGTCACGATGGCGACGCGGCCCTCGAGGTCGAAGAGCCGGTTCAACTGTTCGCGATCCACGGTCATGGGCTCCCTCCGGTGGCGGAAACGCTAGACGCGACCCGAGGTCCGGGATGGCTGATCAGCCGGCCTTGTCCAAGGCGATGCCGACCAGCTCGCGGAAGCTGCCCGCCGGTGTGCCCGGTCCGGTGTAGCCGACCAGGATGAGACGGTCGTCGAGCTGAACGAACGCCAGGTAGGTGCTGAACGTCTGGCCTCCGCTGGTCGCGGTGTACCGCCATGACGACATCGACTGGGCTCTGGTCGGAGCCAGCGGGAACCGACTTCCGTGGAAGGTGGCGCGGGCGCCGCCGGCCGAAACCGTGAACCTCTTGCAGGCGGCGAGGTGGTTGTCGACGGCGGCGTTGACGGCGCGCGCCTGGGCGCTCGAGGGGTAAACCAGGGCCAGCTCCTCGACCTCCTCGTCCAGGCCCCGCTTGAACGTCTGGGCCGCGTGCGCCGGCTGGTCGCGGACCAGGAACTGGTCCACGTTGGCGCAGGTGGTGTCGGATCCGCTCGAGCTGTTGTCGACCGCCCACCCACTGGGAAGGTCGGCTACCGAGATCAGCTCCATCCGGGGGTTCGCATGCTGGGCCACCTCATGGCCCACGGTCGCCGCGTCCAGGGAGGCGGACCCGCACCCGGCGCCGACCGCGGCGAGCACGACGGCAGCCGGGCCCGCCCACCACCGCCGACGGAACCTCCTACGACTGCCGCCCTGCGCCATGGTCACAATCCCTGCTCACCGATGAGCTGTCCTGGCGCAGCCTACGTCGCTCCTCCCGGCTGCTGGAGTCGCCGGCTCCGCCCTTGGGCACCGGTCGGGGCCGGTACCATCTCGCGCCATAGTGCGGAGGATCGTCGCAGCAACGTTCTGCATGGCTTTGCTGGCCGGGGTGGCTGCCGGCTGCGGCGGATCGGGCAGCCACGCAGCCGTGGCCGCTGAGCACTCCCCGACCACGCCGACGCGGACCAGCGTGACGCTGGCACCGTCCACCGCGGGTACGCAGGCACCGACGACCCAGGCATCGACCACCTCGGCACCAGCCACCTCGACACCAGCCACCTCGGCATCGGCCACGATTCCCCCGTCCTCGGCCGGCGGCCCGGGGACGTTCCCGCCGACGGCGACGGGCCCCCTCACCGGCAAGGTCGTCGCCCTGGACCCGGGACACAACGGCGGAAACTTCACCGACCCCGGCTACGTCAACTCGATCATCTTCAACGGTCGAGAGAACGAGACCTGTGATACGACGGGCGCGGAAACCGACACTGGCTACACCGAAGCCGAGTTCAACTTCAACGTCGCCTCCGACCTGACCGCCGACCTGCGGGCGGAAGGGGCCACCGTCGTGCTGACCCGAACCACCAACACGGGGGTCGGCCCGTGCGTGACGCAGCGGGCGGCGATCGGCAACGACGCACACGCCAACGTCGCCCTGTCCATCCACGCCGATGGGGGTCCTCCGACGGGGCGGGGTTTTGCCGTCCTCGAGCCGGTGGCCGACAGTTACAACTCTTCGATCATCGCTCCCTCCGCCGTGTTCGGCACCGACCTGCGAGCTGCGTTCGCGGCCGGGACAGGCGAGCCGGTGAGCAGCTACGACGGCGTCGACGGTATCCAACCGCGGGACGACCTCGGCGGCCTCAATCTCTCCACCGTCCCCAAGGTGTTCATCGAGTGCGCCAACATGCGCAACGCGACCGACGCCGACCTGACCACCAGCCCCCAGTGGCAGGCGCTGGCGGCGACCTCGATCGCCCAAGGGATCACCTCCTTCCTGAGCTGACCCGCCCGCTCATTGTTCCCCGAGCATCGGGGTAGGTACCGAGCATGGCAAGGCCGATATGGAGCGGGGCGATCAGCTTCGGGCTGGTCAACGTCCCGGTGAAGGCGTTTACTGCGGTGCGAGGACACGAGGTCCACTTCCACCAGCTGGAGAAGGGGACCGGCGCCCGGGTGCGCTACCGGAAGGTGTCGGAGAAGACCGACGAGGAGCTCGACGCCGACGACATCGAGTTCGGCTACGAGCTGTCGCGAGGTAAGTACGTGGTCGTCGATCCGGACGAACTGGACGGCTGCGGCCGAGCATGACCCGCTCCATCGACGTCGGCGAGTTCGTCGACCTGGCCGCCATCGACCCGATCTTCTACGAGAACACCTACTGGCTGGCGCCCGACGGCGAGCAGGCGGCGGAGCCGTACCGGCTGCTGCTGGCGGCGATGGAGGACGAACACCAGGTCGGGGTGGGAACGGTGGTGATGCGCAACAAGCAGCACCTGGCGGCCATTCGACCCCACGACGGGGTGCTGGCCTTGTCGACCATGCGTTTCGCCGACGAGATCGTGGAGCCGCCGGCCGACGCTCCGCTGGACGACGAGGCCAAGCCGGCGGCCAAAGAGCTCAAGCTGGCCAGGCAGATCATCGAGTCCCTGGCCACGGACTGGGACCCGGCCAGGTATCACGACACCTACACCGAGGAGCTTCGGGATCTCATCAAGCGCAAGGCGGAAGGTGAGGAGATCACTGTCGAGGAGGCGGCCGAAGCGCCGACGGGCGGGGACGTCCTCGATCTCACCAAGGCGCTGGAGGAGAGCATCGCTGCCGCCCGGGGAGGCCGAAAGCGCAGCGACGGCAAACGCTCGGGCGGGGGGCGGGGTAGGGGATCCTCGCGGTCCTCAGCGAAGGGATCGCGCCGGAGCGTGTGAGCTGCCGTCGTATGCCTACGTTGATCGGCACCTCGGGCTGGCAGTACAAGCACTGGAAAGGCGGTCTCTACCCACCCGAGAGGCCCATGAGCCAGTGGCTCGACCACTACGCCGAACGCTTCGCCACCGTCGAAGTGAACAACGCCTTCTACCGCCTGCCGGAGACCTCGACGTTCGAGCGGTGGCGCCACTCAGTGCCGGAGGACTTTGTGTTCGCCGTCAAGGCCAGCCGCTACCTCACCCACGTCCGCCGGCTGCGAGAGCCGGCGGAACCCGTGCACCGCCTGATAGCGCGCACCGACGCGCTCGGCGCCAAGCTGGGACCGGTCCTGCTGCAGCTGCCGCCGAACCTGCGCGCCGACGTCGACTCCCTCGACGAGACGCTGGCTGCCTTCCCCGAACGGGTCCGGGTCGCGGTCGAGTTCCGCCACCCGAGCTGGTATTCGTCGGCTACCCGGGCGGTCATGGAACGGCGTGCCGCGGCGTGGTGCCTGGCGGACAACCAGGGCAAGGGACCGCCCCGCTGGCGGACGGCCGATTGGGGCTATGTGCGGTTCCACCGTGGGCGGGCCCAGCCTCCCTCCTGCTACGGACGGACCGCCCTGATGACGTGGGCGGAGGAGCTGGCCGGGCTCTGGCCCGCTTCGGCGGACGTGTATGCCTACTTCAACAACGATGCCCACGGGTGTGCCCCGCGCAACGCCCGCCAGTTGGGCGCTGCCGTCGAACGATTCGGGCGGTCGGCGAGCCGGACTCCGGCCGCCAGGGACACGTCCGTTCGTTTGTGAGGGTCATCTCCGGGTATGTCCCAAGCATGGCTACCACTCGTCAGAAGCAGGCGGCCCGGGCCAATCTGGAAAAGGCCCGCAAGGCACAGAGTGCCCGGGCGCAGGGCAAACAGGTGCCCCGCCAGTCGCAAGGGCTGACGACGGCGCAGGAGAACCGTTTCGCCGACGAACAGTTCGCGTTTCCAGCGGAGCGAAAGGAGCCGCTGAACGACGCGCGCCACGTTCGCAACGCCATCGCCCGGTTCGACCAGGTCGAAGGAGTCAGCGACCGCGAGCGGGACCAGGCGTGGTCACGAATCCGCCGGGCGGCGAAGAAGTTCGACGTCGATGTCAGCGAGGACGACTGGCGTGAGTTGTTCAAGGGCGGCAAGGCCAAGAAGCGCTGACGCGGTTCAGGGAGGAGCGTGTGATGACCAAGGAGCTCGACGGCGTGCGGGTCGCCTTCCTGGCGGCCAACGAAGGGATCGAACAGGTGGAACTGACCGAGCCGTGGAAGGCAGTGAAGGCGGCGGGCGGCTCTCCTGAGCTGCTCGCCCCGAAGTCCGGATCGGCGCAAGCCATGAACCACCTCGACAAGGCGGACACCTTCGACGTGGACCGTGCCATCGGCGATGCTCGAGCTGAGGACTACGCAGCCGTCGTCCTTCCCGGAGGAGTCGCCAACCCGGATCAGTTGCGAACCCACCCGCCGGCGGTGGACTTCCTCCGGGCCATCTTCGCGAGCGGCAAGCCCGCCGCGGTCATCTGCCACGGCCCGTGGACGCTGGTGGAAGCCGACCTGGTACGCGGCCGGAGGCTGACATCGTGGCCGAGCCTGCGAACCGACATCCGCAACGCCGGCGGGACGTGGGTCGACGAGCAGGTGGTCGTCTGCAACGAGGGCCCCAATGCTCTGGTGACCAGCCGCAAGCCCGACGACCTGCCCGCCTTCTGCACCAAGCTGGTCGAGCAGTTCCAGCTGGCCGAAGCGGTCTGAGCCCGGTTCCCTGAGCCGCGGCTTCGGGGGCCGCGGCTTAGGGCTCGTCTTCGGCCGGGACCTCGACGTCCCAGCGGTCCAGGCAGTCCTCGCAGCGGTAGGCCAGGACGTCGCCGGGCTGGGGCGGGTCCTCATCCGACCATGTCGTCAGCAGATGGGCCCGGCCGCCACATTCGATACAGGTGATGATCTCGTCCCGCTCCACCATGGTGCCAGTGTGCCTCGGGTGAGTGGGTAGGGGGGCGGCATGGAACCGCTTCGGCCCGGGGTGCTGTTCGATGTCGACGGCACCTTGGTGGACACCAACTACCTGCACACCTTGGCCTGGTCACGGGCCCTCGCCGATGTGGGGGAGTGGGCCGCCATGAACGCCATCCACCGTCTCGTCGGCGTGGGTGGCGATCAGCTCGTTCCCCGGCTGCTGGGCCGCGAGGTGCCCGAGGTCTCCGAGCGTCGCACCCGGCGCTACCACGAGCTCCTCGGAGAGGTTCGCGCCTTTCCGGGAGCGGCACGGCTTCTCGGCGCCGTCCACGATGCCGGGCTGGCGGTCGTGCTGGCCACCTCGTCGCCCGGCGACGAGCTGACGATCGCCAGGCAGGCCCTCGACGCCGACTCGTCGATCGACGCGGTGACGACCAAGGACGACGTGGGGCGGTCCAAGCCGGCGCCGGACCTGATCGACGCCGCGGTCGATGCCGGCGGCGTCGACCGGTCGCGCGCCCTGTGCGTGGGCGACAGCGTATGGGACGTGGCCGCAGCGCAGGGCGGCCGGTGTCGGGTGCGTTGGCGTGGAGACCGGGGGCTTCAGCGAGCACGAGCTGATGGAGGCCGGGGCGCTGCACGTCTACCACGACGTGGGGGAACTGGGCGCCCAGATGCGCACCGGCCCGATCGCCACCCTGCTGCACTAGTCCCCGCACTAGGTGTTCATTTAGGGACATCCCTAGGGTCAGGACCGCCTTGTCGGCGCGACGCTTTGTCCATCCGCTGTCGCGGCGGCAAAGGAGAACGAGTGAGGCAAGACCTCGTCATGCAGGTGTCGCGGGACTCGGAGAACCGTCTGAGCGGCACGGTCAGCTCGGCGGTTGCCCAAGAGCCCCACGGCTTCTCCGGGATCCTCGAACTGCTCAAGGTGCTCGAGGACCTCGTCCCCGGTGCGATGCCCGAGACCCACGACCCTCCCACCGTCTAGTCGGAGAAAGCAGACAGACATGTTCGCCAGCCTGGCCAAGAGCGTCATCGCCCACCCGTGGCGGACCATCGTGTTGTGGCTGGTGGCGGCGGTCGTGGTCATCGCCTTCTCGCCCAAGCTGTCGTCGTATACGACCAGCAATCAACAGTCGTTTTTGCCCAATTCGTTCGAATCGATCAAGGCGCAGAACGTGGGGAACCAGGCCTTCCCCGCCCAGTCGGGGGCGACGGGCAGCATCGTCATCTCGCGCCCTGACGGCGGTCAGCTCACCACCGCCGACCAGCAGAAGGTGGGCGCCCTGGTCACCACGTTGACCAACGACAAGATCCCCGGCGTGGCCGGGCTCAGAGTTCCCCCGAACGCGCTGGCCCCCAACGGCAAGGTGATGAGCGCTCAGGTCGCGTTCAGCGGTCAGCCCGGAGACCACCAGGTGAACTCGGCGGTGGGCGACGTGCGCTCCAAGTCCGATGCCTTCCTGGCCGGCAGCGGGCTCAAGAACGGGCTCACGGGCAGTGGGGCGATCTCGGTCGACACGACCAAGGCGTACAACCACGCCGACTCCATCATCACCATCGCCACCGTGGTGTTGATCATCCTGCTGCTGGGCCTGGTGTTCCGCAGCCCGATCATCGCCGTGCTCCCGATCGTGGTCATCGGCATCGTCCACTCAGTGGCAGTGGGCCTCACCGCCGATCTGGCGGACGCGTTCGGCTTCCAGGTCGGCAACAGTGTGGCCCCCATCTTGGTGGTGGTGCTGTTCGGGGTGGGAACGGACTACATCATCTTTCTCCTCTTCCGCTACCGGGAACGGCGACGCGCCGGGCTGCCCCACGACGAAGCCGTGGGGTTCGCGTCCCACGTCGTGGGCGTGGTGATCGCCTCGTCGGCACTGACCGTGATTGGTGCGTTCGCCGCCCTGCTCCTGGCCAAGCTGGGCTCGCTGCAGACGCTGGCGCCGGCGCTGATCGTCGCCGTCGGGGTCATGCTCCTGACCGCCCTGACCTTGGTGCCGGCGTTGTTCGTCCTGCTCGGCAAGGCGCTGTTCTGGCCGTTCGGTCCGGGGAAGACTCCGACCCGTAGCATCTTCAGCCGCGAGGCGGATCTGGTGTCCCGCCATCCGGGCTTCATCGCCGGGGGGCTCCTGGTTGTCCTCGCCGCGCTCACCGTGGCTGCTGGCGGCTACAAGCCGACCTACAACACCTTGGCCGAGTTGCCTTCGAACACCGCCTCCCAGGTCGCCTACAACACCCTCGCCACCGGGTTCCCGGCGGGGACGCTCAGCCCCACCCAGGTCTACGTCACCGGCTCGCAGCCCGTCTCCCAGGCCACCCTGCAGCCGCTCATCACCAATCTCTCCAAGACCCAGGGGGTGTCCCAGGTCGCCCCTCCGACGATCAGCTCGGACGGCAAAGCGGCGCTGGTGTCGGTGATCCTCAAGGACGATCCGTACTCCAACGCGGCGATCGACAACGTGGAGGGGCCGATCCGGGCTACTGCGCACAGCTCCTTGCCGGGTGAGCAGGTGCTGGTGGGCGGGCAAACCTCGACCTTCGTGGACATCCGCAACCAGCTTCACAGCGACACCAAGCGGGTGTTCCCCGTCGCGGCGGTGCTCATCGCCGTGATCCTCGGCCTGCTTCTGTCCGCGGTCATCGGCCCGCTCAACCTCCTGGCCTGCGTGGGCTTGGCGTTCACCGCGACCCTGGGAGCTGGCGTGCTGGTGTTCCTGCACGGGCTCGGCTATTCGGGCATCGACTTTTCCATCCCCATCACCCTGTATCTGTTCGTGGTGGCCATCGGCACGGACTACAACATCCTGATCTCAGCGCGGCTGCGGGAGGAGTTTCACAACGGGTTCTCGCCCCGGGAGTCAGTGCGCATCGCCGTTGGCAACGACGCGCCCACGGTCGCGGCCGCCGGTCTCATCCTGGCTCTCACCTTCGCCTCGCTCATGCTGGCGGGCGTGGCCAACCTCACCGAGCTCGGTTTCGGCGTGGCCGTGGGGATCATCATCGCCGCCTTCGCCATGGGCCCGGTGCTCATACCCGCCCTGTCCGCCCTGGAGGGCCACATGTTCTGGTGGCCACGTCATGCCAGGCCCCAGCCCGAAGCCGAACCCGAACCGGAGCCGGAACCGGAGCTGGTCCCGCCCGGGCCCGCCCTGATGCGGAGCCGGCGGACCTAGCCCATCGCCGGACCCATCATGTCGGCGAAGTTGGCCGAAAAGAAGCGATCGACGGATCCCGGAGCGCACCCTTCGAGGCTCTCGTTGAACCGTCGCAGCGGATCCCTCCCGCCTTCGGGGTGGGGGTAGTCGGAGGAGAAGAGGAACACGTCGTCACCCGCCTCGGCGATCATCCATCCCACCGGTTCGGTGGGGAAGGGCGTGAACCACAGCTGGCGGTGGACGTACTCCGACGCCCGCAGCGACATCTTCAGGGCCGGCTCGGTGCGGCCGAAGGTGGACTGGGCGATGTCGAGGCGTCGCAGCCAGGGAACCACCCACATGGCTCCCTGCTCGATGCACCCCCCACGGAGCCGTGGGAAACGTTCGAGCACGCCGTCGAGGACGAGTACCGACAGGAACGCCTCCGGCGGTTGGTGAATCGCCATGTAGTCCTTCGAGCGGATGTTCTCGCCCCCGCCGAGGAAGTCGGTGACCGGGCGCCCGTTGCGGTGGAACTGTGGCTTCATGAGCTGCCCGCCTCCCCCGATGTGCAGCATGAAGGGCACATCAGCGTCCTGCAGGCGGCTCCACACCACGTCGTAATCGGGATGGCTCGGGGACCGGTCCGGCGGCGGTGCCGACGGGACGAGGATGGCGTTGCAGCCGAAGCCGAGCGCCTCGTCCACCGCACGGGCGGCCAGCTCCGGGTCGTGCAGAGGTACGTGGCCCACGGCCAGGAGGCGGGGATCGTCGCGGCAGAAGTCGGCCAGGCCCCGGTTGAGCGCCCGCGCCCCGCCGTAGAGCACCTCGAGGTCGTCGCTGGCGAACTGAGTCGACGCGAACGTGGCGAAGACCAGTTGCGCCTCGAAGCCCAGGAGATCCAACGCCCGCGACCGCTCCCGCGGGTCGAAGGCGCCCAGCGCCTGCCATCCCTTGGCCTCCATCAACCGCGCCTCGAGGGAGGCCGAGGCCGAGGCGTCGCCCCGCCGGGCTTCAGCCGCGGCGAGCGCCTCGTCGGCGAGCTTGCCGCCGCCCTTGCCTACATCGAGCGGCCTGAGGTGCGGGCGTACCTCTGGGTCGGCGTAGTCGGCCAGCCACTCGCGCAGCTCCATGATGTGGCTGTCAGCGTCGTAGTAGGTCCGGGCAGTGGCGTAGGGCATGGAAGGCGCCTTTCACTCGTGGACCCGTCGCGGGAGTTGAACGTGGCTCACGCTACCATCAGCCGCGCAGGCCGTCCCGGGCCTGTTCCGCCTGCGCCAGCCGGTCGGCCGCCCTCTTCGCCGCCTGGTGTGCATCTCGGTTGGCCTTCTCAGCGTCGCGGAGGTTTCGGCGCCGCCTCGGCCTCATCCTTACGAAGCCCGTCGAGTCTGCGTTCGACCTCGGTGATGGAACGGCGGATCTCCTGGTGGGCCGAGCTGGCCGCGTCGCGGCGCTGCTCGCGCTCGGCGGCCAGGTTCCGGGCATCGGTCGCCGCTGCCCTGGCGTCCTCGACGGCCGCGTCGGCGGCGTCCAGGTCGCCGGCCCGCTTCTGCGCGCCCCGTTTCCCTCGAGTGGTCGGAGCACGGCTCTGAGAGGCGCGCTTCCCCTGAGGCGAAGCTGCGGCCGTAGGCGCACCGGGGTCGACGGGAGTGAACCCGCTGTACTGCAACGCCGTCGTCAGCCGTCCGGCGCGGAGCGCCTCGCTGTCGTCGTTCGAAGCCAGAGCGGCATTCAGCGTCGCTTCCAGCTCCCGGACGACCTGCTCGCCCACGGCTACTCCCGCGTCGGCACCGGACCGTCGTGCCTGCGCGGCGAGGGCGGCCACGACCTGGTGGCGTTGGTTGGACAGCTGCCGCAGATCCTCACCCGCCACCTGGGCTTGGGCCTGGCGCATGGCGGCGCCGAGGGCGAGGAGCCGGCCGACTTCATCCCGATACTGGCGGGCCAGCCTGTTGGCCAGCCAGGCACTGGTCGTGGGCCGACGGAGCTGCTTGATGGCGGCAGCCAGCTCGCGGTCACCGGAGCGCCGCGCCTCCGCCGCCCGGGCGTCACGGGTGGCGGTGAACTCGCCGGGCGTCAGCCCGTACAGCTCGTCGATGACCGCATCGAGGTGCGCCGGCATGCGTCTCCGGATCCTGTCGAGATGAGCTGCCACCTTGTCGTGCCCGGGCAGGGCCGATCAACAGGATCATGCCCGTGTCCGCCGCTGCCACCCCCGGTCGGGATGCCACGACTCGATCACCAGGTGGTCGGCGGGAGTCCCCACGTAGGTCAAGACGACCTCGCCAACATCGATCGTGAAGAAGCCTGCTCCCTGGTGGTTCGTGTCGGCGGAGGCGCGACCTCGACAACGGCGCCGGCCAGCTTGGCCTCGCCCGGCCAGGCGTCGGGCTCGTCCTCTGGCGGTTCCAGGGTCGGGCTGTGCACGGCGATCCGGGGATCGCGCCGCACGTCCAAGAGCTTCATCGACCGCCCATCATCCCCAGGGTGACCTCTCCATCCGCGAACTCGAGCTCGGACGCGCTCGATACGCGGGCCGCCGTTTCGGCGCAGCGTGGCGATGGTCTTGTTGGTGCCGATGTCGAAACGGTTGCGTACCGCGCCGCGAACTCCGGCGCATCCCGCTCGACCTGACGCCAACTGGCCACCTGGTGAGTCTGGCAGCCTCCTAGACTTGAAGAAATGGCAGCTCCTGCTCGCTGCTGGTCGCCCAAGCGACGAAGCTGATGTCGAACAAGGCAGTCGTGAAGACGCTGATCTCCGCCATCGACGAGGCGGACGAGGGCGCACTGCGGGCGGTGGTCGCCGACGATCTCGTCTCGCACGGGGCGTTGGGAGATGTGCACGGACCAGGCGGATATATCGGGATCATGCTGAGGAACGTGCGTGGAGGTTTCCCCGACGCCCACGTTGAGCTCGCCTCGGTCATCGAGGAAGGAGACCTGCTCTCCTTCCGACTCGAGGGCTCGGGAACGCATCTCGGGCCGTTCCTCGGTGTCCCGGCCACGGGCAGGGTCACCCGGATCAGGGGCACTCATCACGTGAGGGTGCAGGACGGTCGCATCGTCGAGCATTGGCAAGGGCCCGACCTCCTCGCCATGCTCGTCGACATGGGGCTGATCCCCTCGAAGTCTGGCCGAAGCGGGCGGTCGAGCGGGCGGCCAGTCGGGGGGCGGCGCCATGGCGGCGTTTTGACTTGATGTCGATGTCAAGTCAAGGTATCTTCCGGCGGGTTCGTCGGAGACAGGGGGGATGGCCCTGATGGACTTCACCATTCCAGCGGACGTCCAGTCGACGCTGGACGCTCTCGATCGCTTCATCGACTCCGATATTCGGCCCCTCGAGGAGCGGGACGACAACATTCGGTTCTTCGATCAACGTCGTGAGTGGGCGCGGACCGACTGGGAGGGCGGCGGCGTGCCGCGCAAGGACTGGGAGGACCTACTGGCGGAGATGCGCCGGCGCGCTGACGCGGCCGGCTGGCTGCGCTGGGCGCTGCCGACCGAGTACGGCGGCCACGAGGCGTCCAACCTGGAGATGGCCGTCATCCGAGAGCACCTCGCCACCCGGGGTCTGGGCCTCCACAACGATCTCCAGAACGAGTCCAGCATCGTCGGAAACTTCCCGACGGTTCTCATGATGCGGGACTTTGGCACGATCGAGCAGCAGGCCGAATGGATGCCCGGCTTTCTTGACGGGACCCGACGTCTGGCCTTCGGGTTGACCGAGCCGAACCATGGTTCGGATGCCACCTATCTCGAAACCGTCGCACGCCGCGACGGGTCGGAATGGGTGATTTCCGGCCACAAGCGCTGGAACTCCGGACTGCACAACGCCTCTCATGACATCATCTTCGCCAGGACATCGGGCCAGCCGGGCGACCCGCTCGGGCTCACTGCCTTCCTGGTGCCGACCGACGCGCCGGGGTTCTCAGTGGACTTCTTCTGGTGGACGTTCAACATGCCCACCGACCATGCCGAGGTGACCCTGGACGACGTCCGAGTGCCGGAGGCAGCGGTGTTCGGTCAGGTCGACCACGGCTTGGAGCTCGCTCAGCACTTCGTCCATGAGAACCGGATCCGCCAGTCGGCGGCGTCCCTGGGAGCCGCCCAGTACTGCATCAACCAGGCCGTGCGCTACGCCAACGACCGGGTGACCTGGGGCAAGCGCCTGTCCACCAACCAGGGGATCCAATTTCCCCTGGTGGAGCTGCACACCGATGCTGCCGCCCTGCGCCTCCTCGTCCGGGCCACCGCCGTTGAGCTGGACAAACACAACCACATGGAGGTCACCCACCAGGTAGCCATGTGCAACTACCGGGCCAACAGGCTTGCCTGCGACGCCGCCGACCGGGCGATGCAGACCTGCGGCGGTGTGGGCTACAGCCGCCACATGCCGTTCGAGCACATCTACCGACACCACCGCCGCTATCGCATCACCGAGGGGTCGGAGGAGATTCAGATGAGGAAGGTCGGTCAGCACCTCTTCGCCTTCGGGCGCCCGTGAAGCATGCGACCGCGCTTCCAGCCCAGCTCGGGGGCACGTCTACGAAGGGGAGGACACGGCGGTCGGCTCCAATTGCAGGGCATGGACCCACAACTGCGTGAGGGTGGTGACCGCCCGTTCCTCCTCGAATTGCTCGCCCAGCACCAGCCAGGTGTAGGTGAAGCGGTCCACCATGTTGCAGAGGGCACTCGCTGCATACCACGGGTCGAGGTTGGGGTCGGCTTGGCCCATCGTCTGCCAGCGGGTTATCGCCCGCCCGGCGCGTGTCACGAACGCTCGGCGCATGTCCAGGCGCATTCGCCGCAGATCATCGTTGAAGGTCGATACTTGCTCCAACAGGCCGAGCAGCCTGGCGTTCTGCTGGTAGGCGGCGATGTAGGCGCGGTTGGCTGCCTCGATCCCCCCTATCGGGTCCTCGCGCCCAGGGCCGGTTTGGGCCACCGTCTCCCGGTGGTCGCGGACCTGCCTGGCGAGCAGCTCCGCTTGGACTTCGGTGATGACCTCGCGGAAGATGTCCTCCTTGGAGGCGAAGTAGGTGTAGAAGCTGCCGTGCGCCACCCTGGCTCGCCTCGAGATGTCACTGACGCGCGCCTCGAGGAATCCATCTCGTTCGAAGACCCGCTTGGCCGCCGCCACCAGCGCGGCACGCGTCCGGCGTCCTCGTTCGGTCGGGACAGCGGACGATGTGCCGGAGGCAGCCCCGCCCGCTCCGGTCCTCCTTGCCACCGCCATCGGCCCTCCCTCGCTGAACTTCCATCGGCGGACCCGCCGGTTTCCGAAAAGTGTACGCCGGGCCTCTAAGCCCACCAACTTGACTTGACCTCGATGTCAACTCTTCCTAAGATTTAGCTGAGCGGGCAGCGTCCCAGCGTTGGGGGCTGCCTGTGCCGAAGGGCCGGACGCCGGCCTGGAAGGGGGACTGAGGTGGCCGACGTGGTCAAGGCCGTGCCAACGACGGGCGAGCTATTGCGCGACGCTCCCAAGAACTGGGGGAAGTGGGGGCCCGATGATGAGGTCGGGAGCCTCAACTACCTGACCCCCGAGGTGGTGGTGGAGGCGGCCAGGTTGGTGCGCCAAGGCAAGGTCTTCACCCTCCAGGTCGAGATGGCCAGCCCCGAGGGGGACCCGGTGTGGCCGGGGCGGGTGAGCGCCCAGCGCTACAACGTCGTCGACAAGGGTCACTACCTCGCGGGAAAGGGCCCAAAGGTCGCTGGGGGCAGCGAGTACGCCGACGACTTCATGGCCTGTTTCGTGCAAGGCTCCACCCAGTACGACGCCTTGGGGCATGTCTGGTACGACGACCAGCTGTGGAACGGCTACGACGCCAAGACCACGATCGGAGGGATGGCCAAGGCGGGCATTCTGCCCATCGCCGAACGAGGAGTGGTCGGGCGTGGGGTGCTGCTCGACATCGCCCGCCATCGCAACAAGGCGGTGCTCGACGTGGGCGAGACATTCACTCACGAGGACCTCGAAGCGTGCGCCCAAGCCCAAGGGGTAGCCATCGACAAGCGCAGCATCCTCTTGGTCAGGACGGGATGGATCGGGAAGTTCTACAAGGTTCCGCGCGAGGAGTTCTACGGCAACTTCGTGGAACCGGGCCTCACCTTCAGTCTCGAGCTGGTGCGGTGGTTCCAGGACAGGGAGATTCCCAACCTGGTGACCGACACCATCGCCAACGAGGTCACCGTCGACCCAGTGTCGGGCGTGGTCCTGCCGCTCCACTCCGCCATCATGCGCAACCTCGGAGTCACCCTGACCGAGATTGCCTGGCTTGACGACCTGGCCGCCGACTGCGCGAACGACAGCCAATGGGACTTCCTCTACACCGCGGGACCATTGAAGATCGTCAACGGGACCGGTGCCCCGGTCAACCCGCTCGTCATCAAGTAACTCGCAGCCAACCAAGAAGCGAACGAAAGGGCAACGTCGTGGGCGACAACCAGCAACTTTCCACGGTATCCCGCCGCCAGATGCTCAAGCTCCTGGGCGCCGGGGGTGCCGTCGTGGCCGGCGCGCCACTCCTGAACGTGTGCAGCAGCTCGAACAAGACCGCGACGCCGCCCTCCACCACCGCTGCCACCGCCGGCTCGAGCCTGCCTTCGTCGGCGGCAGTCGCTGACATCGCCAACTTCATCGGACCCATCGACGCCGCCCATGCCGCCCGAGGAGTGAACTACCCCATGGGTTCGGTCCTCGCCCTGTCAGGCGCCGGCTCCTTCTACGGTCAGACGATGACGAAGGGAGTCAACCTGGCGGTCAAGCACATCGCCGCGCTGGGCGGACCCAACCTTCAGGTCAGCTACAAGGACCACAAATCCGGCGACCCGACCGCCGGAGCCAACGCCGTACGGGAACTCGGCACCGCCAACACACCGATCATGTTGGCCTCGTACGTGGACGACTTGGGAGCGATGTTCTCCGGCTCCGCCCAGTACAAGCTTCTCAGCCTCGACGGCGGCGGCGGTACGGGCCTGTTCGGCAACGGGAAGCCGTTCTTCTGGGGGATGCGGGCCAACACCCCGACCGACCCGTTCCCTGGCGTGGCGAGATACGTCAAGCAGAAGATGCCGAAGGTCAAGAAGATCACGCTCGTCGCCTGGAACCTCGGCACCGAGGACGCTCCGATCATCGCCGACTTCAAGCAGCAGCTCAAAAACGTCGGCTTGCAGCCCGGCGCGGTCGTGCTCACTACCGTCGGCGCCACCGACTACTCGACCCCGATCCAGCAGGTGAAATCCGACAACCCAGACTTGGTTTTCGTCTCGCTGTACGGGCTGGATCCCGGGTACTTCATGAAGCAGTACGCCACTTCGGGAATCGACGTCCCAGTGATCGGCTACGAGCTCACCCCCGACGCGGCCAAGGTGGCCGGATCGGCCTACGACAAGTACACGTACGCCTTTGACTACTTCGACGCGGCCAACCCGCCCAGCGGCTGGTCGAAGATCTTCGTCGACGAGTACCAGAAGGCATATGGGTCGGCTCCGGATTTCTACGCGGCCAACTACTACGAGGACACCTTCGCGGTGTGGGACCTGATCCGACGGGTATCCGCCAGCGGCGGGGACATCAACAGCGGGTCGGCGCTGCAGAACGCCTTGGAGGCCAACCCCACGTTCAAGAGCGTCTACGGCGGCAACGCCACTACCGCCGGAACGCTGGCGCTCGATCCGAGCACGCACACGCCGAGGGAGCGGCCGATGGGCCTGTTCGCCTACAACGGCGGGCAGAACAAGCCGTTGGCGTTCTTCGACATCGGTGGAGCGGGCTACCGGCTGGCCTGATGCACGTCGACGTCAGTCTCGAGAACTTCCTGCAGCTCCTGGTCAACGGGCTCATCAAGGGATCGGGGTTCGCTCTTCTGGGCGTGGCCTTCGGCCTGATCCTCTCGGTGACCGGTCGATTTCACTTCGCGTTCGCGTTCACCTACACGCTGGCGGCATTCATCGCCGCCGAGGTTGGCCTGTCGTTCAACGCCCCGTTCTGGTTGGCTGTCGTGCTGGGGGCGCTGGCCGCCCTTGTCGTCGGCGTGCTGATGGAGTTGGTGGTGTACCGGCCCCTCGCGCGACGGGCCGGCGCGTTGGCGCTGCTCACGATCTTCGTCAGCTCCCTCGGGATGGCGATCGCCGGCGAGAACCTGATCGCCATCATCTTTCACCGGTCCGCCAGCGAGACCATTTCGGGGATCACCATCAGCGGGATTCACATCGGCAACATCGACTTCACGTCGCTCGACGTGGAGACGGTTGTCGTCAGCTGGCTTCTGATCATCCTCCTCGCGGCCGCCATCAAAGGCACAAACTTCGGCCGGATGGTGCGCGCCGTGCGGGTCAATCCGGAGATGAGCCTGGTCGTGGGCGTCAACCCGGGCGCCATCTTCCTTGCCGTGTTCGCCATCGGTTCGTTCTTCGGCGGCGTCTCGGCGGTCTTCGAGGCCGCCCAGACCGCGGCCACGCCACAAATGGGCTTCGACCCACTCTTCTACGCGTTCACCGTGGCATTCCTCGCCGGGGCGGCCCGAGCCCCAGTCGCCGTCGGGCTGGTCGGCCTGATCATCGGGGTGATCCAAAGCCTGTCCGGGCTGTTCCTCACCAGCCAGTACGCCGACCTGGTGGTATTCGTCATCCTGTTCATCTACGTGGCGGCCCGCCCGGTGCGGCTGCGGTCCCTCTTCGGGCACCAGCACGCCATGGCGGCAGCCACCTGACGGGAGGAGGCGGGGCCGGTGGAGTTGCAGATCAACTACATCAACCAGATCCTCATCTTCGTCATCTTCGCGGTGTCGCTCAATCTCCTCATGGGCTACGCCGGCCAGGTATCGGTCGCCTCGGCTGCGTTCGGGGCGCTCGGCGGCTACGCAACGGCCTACCTGTGGATACACGGCCACACCTCGTTGATCTGGTCACTGCTCATCTCCATCGGCGTCGCCGGAGCGGCGGGGTTGCTGGTGGGGCTCCCGGCCTTGCGGCTCGATACCCCATGGTTGATCCTGCTCACCCTGGCCGTGCAGACGATCATCGTGGGTCTGGCCAGCAGCATCAACACCTTCGGCGGCGCCTACGGCCTGCAGGACATAAGCGGTTTGAGCATCTTCGGCCATCCGCTGCGTTCGCCCAGCAACCAGCTTCCGCTGGATCTTGTCGTCGCCGCGCTTGCCTTCCTCGTTTGCTGGCGCTTCGGCGAGTCTCCCTACGGGCGAGTCCTGCGGGCGATTCGGGAGGACGAAATCGCGACCCGAGCGCTCGGGAAGAACGTCTACACCTACAAGCTGAGCGTCTTCGCCATCACCTCGGCCATCGCGGGGGTGGCCGGGGCTCTGCTGGTCGTCCAGGGGACGGTGGCCTCGCCGGGGACGTTCAGCTTCGATCAGTCCACCGCGATCATCGCCATGGTGATCTTCGGCGGGATGGGCAACCTGCTCGGATCGGTCCTCGGCGCCGCCGTCATCGTCCTCGCCACGCCGTTCTTCCAGGACGTCATCAACCTGAGCCCGCAGTTCGCGTCGGAGTGGCGCCTCGTCGCCTACGGGCTGTTGATCGCCATCGTCATGCTGCTCCGACCCCAGGGCCTGATCCCTGAAGGCTTCGGTCTGAGCCGCCTCTGGCGCCGGGGCGGCGTTGCCGCAACGAGCGTCGCCGTGGCCGTGGACGCCAATCCGGCAGCGGCCCCGGTGAACGGGCCCTCCCCCGCCGGGCTTTCCCCGGCCCCTGGCCCCCGTGCTCATCCCGACCCGCAACCGGCAGGTGGAGGAGTCACGGACCCGGCTGGCGAGGTCGGGCACCGCGGGCACCACCCGGCGGATCTGGTGCTCGAGGTTCGCGGACTCTCCAAGAGCTTCGGCGGCATCGTCGCCGCGTCGGACCTCGACCTCGACCTGCACCAGGGCACCATTACTGCCTTGGTGGGTCCCAACGGGGCCGGCAAGACCACGGTCTTCAACCTGCTGACCGGCGCCATCCGGCCTGACCGCGGGGAGATCCGGCTCAACGGGGTCGAGCTCACGGGCATGACCCCCAACCGGGTCGCCCGCCTCGGCATGGTCCGCTCGTTCCAGGACGTCCGGATCTTCCCGCGGCTGAGCTGCCTGCACAACGTGATGCTGGCGGTCCAGCAGCAGCCCGGTGAGCACGCCGGCGACCTCCTCCTGCGCCCGATCCACGTCGCCCGGGCGGAGCGGGCCACCCAGGAGCAGGCGTCGCGATGGCTGGAGTTCGTCGGCCTGGGGAAGCTGGCCGCGACGCCAGTCGGGGCTCTTGGGTTCGGGCAGCAGAAGCTGGTCGCCCTGGCCCGGGTGCTCGCCACCGACGCCAAGGTGTTGTTGCTCGACGAGCCCGCGTCCGGCATCGACCACCAATGGGTGGAGGTGATGCTCGACCTGATCGAGCAGCTGCGGGCCCAGGGTCGGACCGTGTGCATCGTGGAGCACAACTTGAACGTGGTGGGCCGCTTGGCCGATCGCACCTATTTCATGGAGCTGGGCCGTATCACCGCCCAGGGCTCCTTCGAGGCGCTCATCGGAGACCAACGACTGGCGGAGGCATACTTTGGAACCGCTTGAGGTGGCGGAGGCCGCTCACAGCCCGGCGCCCGCCGGTGGTGACGACGCGGCGACGATCCTGGATCTGCAGGGACTGTCCGCCGGCTACGGGCGCAAGCGGGTGGTCTTCGACGTCGACCTGCACGTCGGTGCGGGGGAAGTGGTGACCCTGCTCGGCCACAACGGTGCGGGCAAGACCACCACCTTGAAGACGGCGTTCGGCATGCTTTCGGCCCATGCCGGGCGGGTGGTCTATGACGGCCGCGACATCACCCACACCTCTTGCCGGCAGCACGTCCACGCCGGGATGTCCTTGATCCCCTCCGAACGCTACGTCTTCGGCGATCTCACCGTCAGCGACAATCTGCGTCTCGGCGGGCTGCACCAGCGGTCAGCCGACATGCGTCGCGCTCAAACCGATCGGGTGCACGCCATGTTCCCGATCCTGGCGGAGCGGGGCGCCCAACGCGCCGGCACTCTTTCCGGCGGCCAGCAACGGATGCTGAGCATCGGGGTGGCCTTGATGTGCAGCCCTCGGGTGCTGCTGCTGGACGAGCCGTCGCTCGGCCTGGCGCCAAGCCTGGTTCGGGACATCTTCGACGCTGTTCGTGGGCTGGCGACCGACGAGGGACTGTGCGTGCTTCTGGTCGAGCAGAACGTGGGCCAGGCCCTGCGAATCACCGATCGGGTCTACGTGATGCGCTCGGGCAGGATCATCCTGGAGGAGACCGCGAGCCAGATGGCCGAGCGCGATCAGTACTGGGACCTGTTCTGATCATGCCAGGGGAAGCCAGAGTGGCAAAGGAGGGCCGTCCGGGACGCATCCAACCCTTCGACATGTCGGGGGTGCAGCGGGGCGGCGACAACGTCCTGCACTACCAGGGCCTGCACCGGTCGGTCCTGGC
This sequence comes from uncultured Actinomycetota bacterium, assembly GCA_963757175.1. Lineage (GTDB taxonomy): Bacteria > Actinomycetota > Acidimicrobiia > Acidimicrobiales > Palsa-688 > CAVWQR01. The sequence goes on from CAVWQR010000001.1 coordinate 1,068,794, forward strand.
CATGCTGCGCGAGACGGTCGACGCCGCCAGCGGCGAGGAAGCGGTGGTGGAGGTGGGCGGTCCGCGCCTCACCTACCGGGAGCTGTGGGACCGCTCGGCACAGGTGGCCGGGGGCCTGGCCGCGGGAGGCTTCCAGCGGGGAGACCGAGCGGCGATCCGGCTGGGTAACGGAGTCGAATGGTGCCTGGCCTACTTCGGCACCCTCATGGCGGGCGGGGTGGTCGTGCCTGTCAACACCCGGTTCACCGAGGCGGAGGTGGACTACGTGGTGACCGACTCGGGTGCGTCGCGCGTTTTCATGCCCGGCGAGCAACTGCCGGAAGGCTCGCCTCTCGTGGTCGACGACCTCGAGCCGTCCGACCTGGCTGCGATCTTCTACACCAGCGGGACCACGGGCTTTCCCAAGGGAGCCATGACCACCCATGAGAACTTTCTGTCCAACGTCGAGACCTGCCGGCGGGTCATGGACCTGCCGCACGGCGAGGTCCGCAACCTGGTGTCGGTGCCGCTGTTCCATGTGACCGGCTGCAACAGCCAACTGCTGCCCACCTGCCGGCTGGCCGGCACCACGGTGATCTTGCCTGCCTTCGACGTGCAGACCTTCCTCCAGGTCACGGTCGAGGAGCGCATCAACCTCTTGACCTCGGTACCGGCCATCTTCTGGCTGGCCATGAGCCAGCCGAACTTCTCGGAGTTCGATATGCGTGGCGTCCGCTGGCTCACCTATGGCGGGGCGCCGACCTCGCCCGAGCAGGTGGCCCGCATGATGGAACGGTTCCCCAACGCCCAGCTCGGGAATGGCTTCGGTCTGACCGAGACCTCGTCGGTTGCGACCTTCCTGCCCCACGAGTACGCGCTGGATCGCCCGGAGACCGTCGGCTTCGCCGCGTCGCCAGTGGAGCTCGACCTGTCCGGCGTGGACCCGTCGAGCGGAGCCGGCGAGCTGCTGATCCGCGGCCCCAACGTCGTCGTCGGCTATTGGGGCAAGACCGAGCAGACGGAGCAGACATTTGTCGACGGGTGGCTCCATACCGGTGACGTGGCCAAGGTGGACGAGGACGGGTTCTGCACCATCGTCGACCGCATAAAGGACATGGTCAACCGCGGCGGCGAGAACGTCTACTGCGTCGAAGTGGAAAATGTGCTGGCCAGCCATCCGGCGGTCTTCGAGGTGGCGGTGCTGGGCGTGCCCGACGAGATGATGGGCGAGAAGGTGGGAGCGGTCGTCGTCCCCCGCCCCGGGGAGACGCTCGACCCCGCCGACCTGGTCGCCTTCGCCGATCGGGCCCTCGCCGATTTCAAGGTCCCCGAGTACGTCAGCGTCCGTAACGAGCCCTTGCCGCGCAACCCGGGGGGCAAGGTGCTCAAACCGACCCTCCGGACTGAGACGGAGTGGCCGGGCGCCACCCGTTAGACACCGGAGGTCCACCATGGTCATGGCCATCGACACCGAAGCCGGGCTCAACGCCGCCCGGCGCATGTCCCACGGCGAGCAACTCGCCCGCCAGGCGCGCAAGACACCGGGCGCGATCGCCTTCAAGTTCGAAGACGAGGTGCTCACCTTCGCCGAGCTGGATCACCGGGTCACCCGGCTGGCCCAAGCTCTCCGTCAGCGTGGGGTCAAGCAGGGAGACCGCCTGGCCGTCTTGATGACCAACCGTCTCGCGGTGGTCGAGTCCTACCTGGCCGGGTGCCGCCTCGGCGCGGTCGTCGTACCCGTCAACTTCCGGCTGGCTGCTGACGAGGTCGTCTACATCATCGAGGACGCGGGGGCGGCCGCCCTCATCGTCGACGCCGGACTGGCGGGCCTGGCCGGCACGGTCCGGGCCCGGTTGGCCGGGCCCGGGCGGGGGGCTGTCGGCACCCTCCGCGCCTGCTTGGTCACTGATGGGGCCGAGTCGGAGGCGGGCCCGGGGGCGGAGGCCTACGGTTCGGCTCTGTCAGAGGCGAGCGACGAACCGCTCATGATCGATGTGGCCGAGACCGACCCGGCATTCCTCATGTACACCTCGGGGACCACCGGCCGGCCCAAGGGGGCGGTGCTCTCACACTTCAACCTGGTTATGAACACCTTCAACATGATGCTCACCATGGGCATCACCGGCGACGACGAGGTCTGGCTCTCCGGCCTGCCCCTGTTTCACATCGGTGGCCTCAACGGGATCCTGCCCTATCTGATGACCGGTGGCACATCGATCATCCTCCCCTCAGGACAGTTTGATCCCGCCCAGGTGGTCAACCTGCTCGAGGCCGAGCGGGTGACCGGGTGCTACTTCGTGCCCACCCAGTGGCAGGCGATCTGCGCCGTCCCCGGAATCAACCAGCGCGACCTGCGCCTTCGCCGCCTCAGCTGGGGAGCTTCGGTGGCCCCACCCTCGGTGCTCCAGTCCATGGCCGACACCTTCCCCGGGATTCCCAACTACAACGCCTTCGGCCAGACCGAGATGAGTTCGGTCACCTGCGTGCTCAAGGGCGAGGACGCCGTGCGCAAGATGGGTTCGGTCGGCACGCCGGTCGTCAACGTCGAAGCCAGGCTGGTCGATGAGGCCATGGCCGACGTGGCGCCCGGAGACGTCGGTGAGATCGTCTACCGCGGACCCACTGTCCTCCAGCAGTACTGGGAGAATCCCGAGGCCACCGCCGACGCCTTCACCGGCGGCTGGTTTCATTCCGGCGACCTCTGCCGCATGGACGACGAGGGCTTCATCTACGTCGTCGACCGTAAGAAGGACATGATTATCTCGGGGGGCGAGAACATCTACTGCGCCGAGGTGGAAGCCGTTATCGATTCCCACCCGAAGGTCAGGGAAGTGGCGCTGATTGGAATCCCTCACGACAGGTGGGTGGAAACCCCCAGAGCCGTGATCGTTCCCGCCGATCCGGCTCAGCCGCCTACCGAGGAAGAGATCATCGAGTTCACCAAGGAACGGATGGCCTCCTACAAGAAGCCCACCTCGGTGGTCATCGTGAGCGAGTTGCCCCGCAACGCCAGCGGCAAGGTCCTCAAGACGGCCCTTCGCCAGACGGCGGCCGACTAAGGATCCGACAACACGATAGGGAGGTCCCGGATGGCACAGCTGCAAACGGTCAAAGGTCCGATCGAGACGTCGGCGCTCGGGCCCACGCTCATGCACGAGCACGTCTTCGTCCTCAGCACTGAGATCATGCAGAACTATCCCGAGGACTGGGGTGAGGAGGACCAGCGGGTAGCCGACGCCGTGGTGCGCCTCGACGAGCTCAAGGAGGCCGGCATCGACACCATCGTCGATCTGACCGTCATCGGCCTCGGTCGTTATATCCCCCGCATTGCGCGGATCGCCAGCCAGACCGATCTCAACATCGTGGTCGCCACTGGCGTCTACACCTACAACGACGTGCCCCACTACTTCCACTTCCGAGGTCCGGGAACGCTGCTCGGCGGCCCCGAGCAGATGGTCGACATGTTCGTTCGGGACATCAATGACGGGATCGCCGGCACCGGCGTCAAGGCGGCGGTCCTGAAATGCGCGACCGATGAGCCCGGTGTGACGCCGGGGGTGGAGCGTGTGCTGCGCGCCGTGGCCCAGGCTCATCGCCAGACCGGCGTGCCCATCTCGACTCATACCCACGCCGTGACGAGACGGGGCCTGGAGCAGCAACGCGTCTTTGAAGATGAAGGAGTCGACCTCTCCCGGGTGGTGATCGGCCATAGCGGCGACACGACGGACGTTTCCTACCTGGAAGAGGTCATCAGCAATGGGTCCTATATCGGCATGGACCGCTTTGGCATCGATGTCATCCTGCCCTTCGAGGAGCGAGTGGACACCGTGGCTCGTATGTGCGAGCGCGGCCACGCCGACAAGATGGTGCTCTCCCACGACGCCGCCTGCCACAACGATTGGCTGGACGACGACGTCCTGGCCCAGGCGACCCCTCGGTGGAACTACCTCCACATCACCCACGACGTACTGCCGGCCCTCAGGAAGCGCGGGGTGACCGACGAGCAGATCCATCAGATGCTCGTCGACAACCCCCGGGCCGTCTTCGAACGGCAGGGTGCCTACTGAGCGCTCTTGGAAGGAGGCCTGTCCAGTGAGAGAGCCGATGCTGAAACGGGTGTCCAGCTATGACGAGTTGTGGCGCCAGATCGACTATCGGACCCTGAAGATACCGCCATCGTTCAACCTCGGCGTGGCATGCGTCGACGACCAGGACCCCGCAGCGCGGGCCCTGACGATCGTCGCCCGCGACCGCACCTCACATGACTACACCTTCGACGACGTGCGCGAGAAGGCCAACCGGCTCGCCAATGCCCTGATCGGGATCGGGATCAATCGGGGCGACGTGGTGGCGGTGGTCAACCCGGCATCCTTGGAAACGGCCGTCGCCTACATGGGCCTCTTCCGCATGGGCGCGATCGCTCTGCCCCTGTCATGGCTCTTCGGTCCCGACGCCTTGGCCTATCGACTGCACCACGGGGAGGCCAAGGCGGTCATCACCTCGGCTGCCAACGCTCCGAAGGTCCGGGAGGCTCTCGGCGGGGCGCCCGTCCCCGTCATAGTCATCGGCGGAGACGCGGCCGGAGGGGAGTACTCCTGGGAATCGCTGTTGGCCGACTCGCCGGGCGAATTCGAGCCGGTGCCGACCGCAGCGGAGGACCCGGCCTTCCTCATCTACACCTCGGGAACGACCGGCGACCCCAAGGGGGCCCTGCACGCCCATCGCATCGTCTTCGGCGAGATCCCACCGTTCGAGGCCGTCTACGATTTCTACCCCCAGCCCCACGACGTCCTCTGGTCCCCGGCGGACTGGGCATGGATCGCCGGGATCATGGACATCCTGGTCCCCGCCTGGTTCTACGGGCTGCCGGTGGTGGTCGATCTGGACACGGCATTCAGCCCTGAGCGGGCCCTCTGGCTGATGCGGGAGCACGCCATCAGCCTGACGCTCCTGCCGGCCACAGCGCTGCGGATGATCCGGGCCAGTGGCCTGCCCGGCGGGGACTTCTCCTACCGGGCGATCTGCTCGGGAGGCGAGCCCCTCGGGGCCGACCTGCTGGCATGGGCCCAGGAGTTCTTCGGGTGCCCGGTCAACGAGGCCTATGGCCAGACGGAGCTGAACGGTATCTGCGGGAACAGCGCCGCGGTCTACCCCATCAAGCCGGGATCGCTGGGTCGAGGCTTACCGGGAACGGTGGTGGCCGTGCTGGACGAAGGCGGAGAGCCGGTGGTGGGTGAAAGCGGGGAGATCGCAGTGAATCGCCACCACCCGCTGACCATGCTGGAGTACTGGCGCAATCCCGAGGAGACCCGGAAGAAGTTCCACGGCGACTGGCTGCTCAGCGGCGACTTGGGGACGATGGACGCCGATGGCTACGTGTGGTTCGAATCGCGCAAGGACGACATCATCAACTCCGCCGGTTACCGGATCGGCCCAGGCGAGATCGAGGACTGCCTGGGCTCCCACCCGGCGGTCGCCATGTCCGCGGTCATCGGCGTAGCGGACGAGCGCCGAGGTCAGGTGCCCAAAGCATTCGTGGTGCTACGAGAGGGTTGCTCCGGCACCGAGCAACTGGTCGATGAGCTGCGCGCCCACGTTCGTGACCGGCTGGCTGCCCACGAGGTGCCCCGCCAGATCGAATGGATTGACGACCTTCCTCGAACGACGACAGGCAAGATCATGCGCCGCGCCCTCCGCGACTCATGACGACGGTCCTCGTGGCTGGTGCCAGCGGCCTGGTCGGCGCGGCGACGGTTGACAGGTTCCTGGACGACGGCTGGGAGGTCGTCGCCGTCTCCCGCCGCCGGCCCGAGGTGTTCAGCGACAGGCCCTTCCAGCACCTGCCGATCGACCTGCGCGACGAGGCCGCCGCCCGTGACGCCGTGCGCCCCCTCTCTCAGGTCACCCACGTGGTCTACGCCGCGGTCTACGAGAAGCCGGGCCTGGTCGCCGGGTGGAGCGAGCAGGACCAGATGGACACCAACCTGGCGATGCTGCGCAACCTCATGGACCCGCTCACCGAAGTCGCAGACATCGAGCACCTGACGCTGCTGCAGGGCACCAAGGCCTACGGAGTCCACCTCCACCCCATACCGGTGCCGGCCCGGGAGCGGTTCCCGCGCGATAACCACCCCAACTTCTACTGGCTGCAGGAGGACTACATCAGGGAGACGTCCGCGGCGAGAGGATTCGACTTCACGATCATGCGCCCGCAAATCATCGTGGGGCCGAACACGGGCGTGGTCATGAACCTCCCCCCGGTCATCGGCGCCTTCGCTGCCATCTGCAAGGAGGAGGACCGCCCGTTCGGCTTTCCCGGCGGTGTCGCATCCGTCCTGGAGGCCGTTGACTGCAGGCTCGTCGCCGGCGCCATCCGCTGGGCCGCTGAAGCTCCCGCGGCCGCGGGCCAGCACTTCAACCTCACCAATGGCGAGGTGTTCGCCTGGCGTGACCTCTGGCCGGCCTTCGCCGACGAACTGGGCGTGAAGCCCGGTCCGGATCAGCCGGTGCGACTGAGCGAGTTCCTGCCGTCCAAGGCCGATGTTTGGGACGGCATCGTCGCCCGTCACGGGTTGCGAAGCAACAGCATGAGTGAGCTGCTCGGCGAGTCGCACTACTACGCCGACTTCTGTTTCGCTTACGGAGCCCGGGAACCACTGTCTGCGTTCGTGAGCACGGTCAAGATCAAACAGGCCGGCTTTACCGACACCTGGGACACCGAGGACTCCTTCCGGCACTGGCTACGCGTGCTCATCGAGCGTCGTGTGCTGCCGCCGGCGGGGTGAGCTGCACCATTCCACCGCAACAGGGAGGACCGATATGACCCAGCAGGAGACATCGCTCGAGGACTTTCGTGTCGTCGGGGAGCGGCTGCGCAACTGGGGTCGCTGGGGTGACGCCGACGAGCGCGGCACCACCAACCTCATCACGCCCGGAGCGTCTCGTTGCCGCCGCCCGGACGATCCGGACTGGCAAGGTGTTCGACCTCGGCATCCCGTTCGACGAAGCGGGCCCGCAGCCCGGCGGCGGACGCATCAACCCCGTCCATCTGATGTCGGAGACAGGCGAGGAGCAGGTCTTCCCGGGCGGCTTCAGGTACGCGGACGACTACATCTTCATGCCCTTGCAGGGCGCATCCCAGTGGGACTCGCTGGCCCACGTCTACTACGACGACCAGCTCTACAACGGATTCCCGTCGAGCGACGTCACCGTCAAGGGTGCCAGCCACGACGCCATCGACAAGCAGGCCAAGGGCATCGCCGGGCGCGGCGTGCTCCTCGACATCGCCGCGCTGAAGGGAGTGGACTGGTTGGAAGCTGGCACCCCGATCACCTCCGATGATCTCGACGCGGCCGCCGAGCGCCAGGGTGGCGTCGAGGTGGGCTCGGGCGACATCCTGCTGTTCCGGACGGGATGGCGGCGAAAGTTCTTGAGGGAGCAAGACCCGTCGGCCTTCATGGCCGGCGAGCCCGGCTTGGGTCAGGACTGCTGCGAGTGGCTGCGCCGCCGTGACGTCGCTGCGGTGTGCTCGGACAACTGGGCGATCGAGGTGCTGCCCGGCGAGTCGCCAGATGTCGTGTTCAACGTGCACATGGTCCTCATCCGCGACATGGGCATGACCCTCGGCGAGATCCTCGACTTCGAGGAACTGGCGGCGGACTGCGACGCCGACGGCGTCTGGGAGTTCTTCTTCGTTGCCCCACCCCTGAAGGTCTCCAAGGCCGTCGGCACGCCGATCAACCCGCTGGCGATCAAATGATTCGGAGCGAGGCCATCCGATACCACGTCGACGAGGGCGTGGCGGTCGTGACCATCGATCGCCCGGAGAAGCGGAATGCCATGACCTATTCCGTTCTCGGGGAGTTTCAGGAAGCCGTCACCCGGGCTTCGGCCGATCCTGCTGCACTGGCGGTGGTCATCACCGGCGCGGGCGGCGCGTTCTGCGCCGGCATCGACCTGTCCGACCTGGCCCATACGCCCGCAGAGGCCCGGAGCGCTCGCGGCGGTGACGACACCGGGCAGGCCGGGTGGGTGATTCGGCGCTGCGCCAAACCAGTGGTCGCCGCGGTGGACGGAGCGGCCGTGGGAATGGGTGCCGAGTTCACCTGCCAGTGTGACGTGCGCATCGCCAGCACGGCAGCTCGGTTTGCCTGGAACTTCGTGCACCGTGGGCTTGTCCCCGACACCGGCGCAGCGTCCTGGCTGCTTCCCCGACAGATCGGGTTGACGGCGGCGCTGCGGCTGGTGCTCTCCGGCGAATTCCTCTCGGCCCAAGCAGCGCTGGAGCTCGGCTACGTCACGGCGGTGGTCGACCCCGGATCGGTCGTCGACGCAGCTTGCGCCGAGGCCCGCAGCCTGTCACGGGGCTCCCCGCTCGCCGGCCACCTGGCCAAACAGTTGATCTATGACGGGCTCGAACGCGGTGTAGCCGACCACTTGGCCCACAGCCGGGAAGCGATGGCGGCCTGCTTTGCCTCCGAGGACCACCGGGAGGGCGTCGCCGCCTTCCTCGAGCGACGCGAAGCCCAGTTTGTTGGTCGCTGAAGACGCGGCAACCGCCCTGGATGGGCAACTCGGAGAATTGCTCCGAGCCGAGTGGGACGACCCAGCCGTGCGGGTCGAAGGCCTTCGTCGCCTCACCGGGGGCGCCAGCCGGGAAACGTGGTCGTTCGATGTGGTCGCCGGGGACGGCAGGCGGCTCCCGCTGATCCTGCGCCGGGACCCACCGGGGACGGACCGTCCCATGGGCATGGCCAACGAGGCGGCCGCGCTGCGGGCGGCCGCGGGCGTGGGCGTCCCCGAGCCAGAGCTGCTCCTGTGCGGCGACGACTCGACCTCACTCGGAGCGCCGTTCATGATCATGGGGCGCGTCCAGGGCCAGACGATTGCCCGGCGTATCCTGCGAGACCCCGAGTTCGAGGCCGCTCGCGGATTCCTCGCCTATCAGTGCGGGGAGATCTTGGCCCGTATCCACTCCATCGACCGAGCGGAGGTGCCCGGCCTGGAAGAACCCGACCCGCTGGCCGCCTGCGAGTCGACCCTTTGCGGCCTCAACGAGCCCCATCCCGTGCTCGAGCTGGGCCTGCGCTGGCTGCTCGCCAACCGACCGCCTCGTGGCCGCCGCCGGACGGTTGTGCACGGTGACTTCCGCAACGGCAACCTGATCGTCGGACGCGACGGGATCCGAGCGGTTCTCGACTGGGAGGTCGTCCACTGGGGCGATCCGGCGGAGGATCTCGGGTGGATGTGCGTCAAGGCGTGGCGTTTCGGCGCGTGCGCCCCGGTCGGCGGCTTCGGCTCCTACGAACAACTCCTGGAGGGGTACGCCGCCGGTGGGGGACCAACCGTCGACCTGGATACCGTCAAGTGGTGGGAGACGCTGGGGACCCTCCGTTGGGGCCTGGGCTGCATCGCACAAGCTCGTAGGCACCTCGACGGCTCCGTCCGATCGGTTGAGCTGGCGGCGATCGGGCGCCGGACCTGCGAGCAGGAATGGGACCTGCTCAGGACTGATCCGCTGACGAGGGAGCAGGAGATGGCCGAGAAGCACTACGAACATTCGGAAGGAAGGAGCGACCGATGGTCAACACCATGCTCATCAGCGACATCGTCCGTTTTGCCGCCCTGCGCGACCCTGACCGCCCAGCGCTGATCTACGACGGGCGAACGACGACGTACGCCGAACTCGATCGCCGGATCAACCGGCTGGCCAACGGGCTGCTGGAGGTGGCCCAGCCCGGCGAGAGAGTCGCCATTCTTGCCGAGAACCTGCCCGAGTTCGTCGACGCGTACTACGGCGTACCGCTCGCCGGGATGGGCCTGACTTTTCTCAACTACCGCCTCCACCCTCGCGAAATCGCCAACATCCTCGATCACTCTGGGGCCGGGATCCTGATCACCGAACCGCAATACCACGATCGGTTGAGCGAAATAGGGGCGACCGCGGCACTGCGTCACGTGCTGATAGCGGGCGACGGGGCACAGGCGGCGGGGAAAAACACCGTCGCCTACGACGACCTGATCGGTCGAGCTGACGCCGGGCTGCCCCCGGTCGAGGTTGGCGACACCGACCTGGCCTGGATCATCTATACCAGCGGCACCACGGGACTGCCCAAAGGGGCCATGCTCAGCCACCGAAACCTGGTTTCGGCCGTGTCCAACTCCGTCATGGCGTGGGAGCGGGGGACCGACACCATCAGCCTGATGCCCTGGCCGCTGTGCCACGTCGCTGGGTACAGCGTCCTCATCACCCACGCCAACCGGCAACCGCTCGTGTTGATGCGGAGCTACGAGCCCGAAGCGTTCCTCGGCGACATCGAACGGTACCGTGTCACGGACACGTCGGTTGCGCCCACCATGCTCAGCATGCTGTTGCGCCATCCGAGGATCGACCAGTTCGATCTCAGCAGCGTCGAGCGGGTGGGCTACGGCGCGGCGCCAATGCCGCTCGAGGTGCTCAAGCGCGGGATGGCTCGCTTCCCGAAGGCTCGATTCCTCACCGGCTTCGGAATGACCGAGCTGGGCGGCAACGTCCTCTACCAGTCCCCCGACGCCCACTTGCGAGCGCTCGCCGGGGAGCCGGATCTCTTAGGGTCGGTCGGCCGGCCCATGCCACTGGGCGCGGTCCGGGTGGTGGACGATCAGCTTGACGACGTCGAGCTCGGGGGAGGTGGGCGAACTGGTCGTTCGTGCCCCTCAGGTCACCATGGGTTACTGGGGCAACCCGACGGCGACAAAGGAGGCTTTCGCCGGCGGTTGGTTTCACAGCGGCGATCTCGCCCGGCGGGATGCGGAAGGAAACTTCTACATCGTGGATCGCAAGAAAGACATGATCGTGACCGGCGGCGAGAACGTCTACAGCCGCGAGGTGGAGGAGGTCATTTATCGCCATCCAACCGTGGCTGAAGCTGCCGTGGTGGGCGTCCCGGATGAGACCTGGGGGGAGCGCATCATGGTCGTGGTCCAGCTGCGCGACGGTGCGGAAGCGGACCCTGACGGCATCATCAGGCTGTGCCAGGAGAACCTGGCCGGCTACAAGAAGCCACGGGGCGTGGTGTTCATGGACGAGCTCCCGAAGAACGCGGCAGGCAAGATTCTCAAGCGCGAACTGCGCGACCAGGTGCCGAGCGCGCCGCAGGCGACCCTTCCATGACGACCCCCGACGTCTTCCATGCTCACGCCGACCGCGAAGTCGGGCGCATCGATATGGAAACTGCGCTCCATGGCCACCCGACCGCAGTCGAGCTGGTGGAGGCCGCTCGCGAATTCCTGGCGGAGGAGATCCTTCCGGCCACCGAAGGCGCCGCCCAGTTCCACACCCGGGTGACGATCCGGGTGCTCGACACGGTTGCCCGCCAGCTCCAGCTGGGGAGGGCCCAGTCCGTCGAGCACGCCGAACGGTTGGCCGCCCTGGGTTACGCCACGGACCAGGACCTGGTCGACGCCATCCGAGCCGGTCATCACGACGCCAAGATCAGCGAACTCGCTGCTGCGCTGGAACCCGACGTCCGGGCCAAGCTCGAAGTCGCCGACCCGCGCTACCTCAAGTGAGCTACCCACCTTGGCTTAGGAAAGCGAGGTTGCAACGAGCATGAGTCTCGAGACATCTACCGTGGGTCCTGTGTACGAAGACATCGACGTCTCGGTCAAGGACGACGTCGCCGTCCTCACCTTGCGGCGACCCGAGGTACGAAACGCGTTGCGCCACCAGACCTACGCCGAGATCGAGGATGCCGTCCTCCGGTCTGCAGGCTCGAGTCCTCATCGTCACCGGCACCGATCCCGCCTTCTGCTCAGGCGACGACGTCCGGGCCACGATGGGGTCGGGGGAGCAGCGAGAGAGGGTCCGGCGTACTCCCCGGCTGACGCCTGCGGCCGACGCCCTGCTCTGTACGGATATCCCGGTGATCGCCGCGGTCAACGGGGCCGCAGTTGGATGGGGTATGGAACTGTCGCTCACGGCCGACTTCCGAGTTGCCTCCGAGAGGGCTCGGTTCGGAGAGCTTTTCGTACGCCGTGGTCTCGTCAGCGACGCCTGCGGCTTCGGCCGCCTGGCTCAGCTGGTCGGCCGGGAGAAAGCGGCCGAACTGCTCATGACGGGAGACGTGATCGACGCTACCGAGGCACACCGCATCGGGTTGGTCGGCAAAGTTGTGCCCCACGACGATCTCCTTGCTGAGGCGGGCGCGTTGGCCAGCGCGCATCGCGGCCAACCCGCCGCTCGCGGTTCAGGCCATCAAGCAGGGCCTCCGGCAGGCCCTCGACCCGGATTGGCCGACACTCGGACGTTGGGTCAGCGAGACACTCGACCGGCTGTTCCAAACCGAGGATCACCGGGAGGGTGTCCGATCCTTCCTCGAGAAGCGGGACCCCAAGTTTGTCGGCCGCTGAAGCGGCGGTGGGCGGATCCAGGCGGGAGGAGGGGGGGCCGTGACGCCGGCGCCGATGAAGGTGGTCTGTCCGGTCAAGAACCCTGCCTGTCCGTGACAAAAGCGCAGGTCAAGGAGCCCCAGCGACGGCCGCCCGCCATGGGCGCGCTCGCCTGCCGGGCAGGACAGGTTCTCCTGCCCGGACCCCAAAGTGGGCAGGACAAGCGGGGTCTCGGCGCCGAATCAACCGAGGAGAACCAGAACGGAGGAGGTGCCCCGTTGTCGCTCTTGTCGGTGCTGCCGCGTCTGCTGTCACGTTCCCGGCTGACGCGTGCGGTTGTCTCGGTCAGCCTGGCTGGCGCCGTGGGTGCGCTCGCTTCAGCCGCTCCACCGGCCGCCGCCCTCACGTCTGGCGCCCTCCAGCCCACCAACCACCAGCAGGTGCTACCGCTCCACGGTGGGACCGTCGACAGCCTCAACTGGGCGGGATACGCCGTCACCCCGGGCGCCGGGGTAACTGCCGTCAACTCGACCTTCACGGTCCCCTCGGCGGGCTTGTTGCCCCCCGGGTTTTCTGCGACCTGGGCGGGCATCGGGGGCTACAGCACGTCCGACCTCATCCAGGCTGGTGTAGGAGAGCAGTCCCTGCCGTCCAACCCCCTCCTCGGCCCGCAGTACTACGCCTGGTACGAGATCCTGCCCGCGTCCGAGACGCAAATCAGTGGGTGCTCCGGGGATCCCAACTGCACCGTCAGCCCCGGCGACAACGTCACCGTCGACATTCACAACGTCTCGGGTAACACCTGGAGCGTCGGCCTCACCGATACGGGTCACTGGACCTACTCAACCCAACTGCAGTACACGTCGTCGGGATCCTCGGCCGAGTGGATCCAGGAGGCTCCGACCCTCGTCGCGGTCCAGACCCTGCCCGCGCCTGTTGGCACGGCGCACTTCGGCCCCACGTCGACCTACACCCAGGCAGGCACGGTACGGCCCATCGCCGCGGGTAACCCAACCCTCATCAACGAATCGCCTGGACTCCTCAACCTGGCGACCACCTCGCCACTCGGATCCGACGGCCAGTCGTTCGACGTCTGCGTGTATGCGCAGACGTGCGCGGCGCCCTAGGGGTGCGGCGCCGGATCAATAGCGGAAGTCCAACCCGTGCAGATGTGCGCCCTCCAGCCAACGATGACGCCGGCTGACCAGATCCATGGTGAGATCGACGTGCCCGCCGAGCGTGCGGAAGCCGGCGTCGTAGAACCGCTGGATGGCCTCGACGTTGCGGGCCACGGGCCGAATGGCGAGGTACTCGTAACCTCGGACGCGAGCTTCGGTCACGGCCCGCTCGATGAGTAGTCGTCCGACCCCCTGGCCTCGGAGGCCACCGGTGACGACGACCGGTTCAACTTCTGCACTGGGCCCGTGGTCCAGCAGACCGGTCAAACCCACGACCGCCCCGGCGGCACCGGCCACCCAGGACGACACTCGACCCGGTGTTGCCAGATAGTCGTCGAAACCGGCTCCGGGGTCTTCGCCCCCGATCGTGGGATCCTCGTAGATCCGCCGGTGATGTTCGGTGAGCTCGACCCACAGCAACCGGCAGGCCGAGTAGTCACTCGCTGCGTAATCGCGGACGGCAACCTTTGCGCTCGGTTGCGAGGCGGCGACCTCGTCGCTGTTCATCGCTCCAGCATGTCCGTTCAGCTCCCGCCCTCCGTGGGGAATATGCGGTCGGAGCGGATCGAAAGCCCGCACCAGGCGTGGAGAGAACGACCTCATGGGGAGAGCGTCGCCGCTGACATTCGCAGCTTGGGAAAGCCGGCCCAGCCGGCCGAGGACCGCAACCCGCTGACCAGGGGCCTTCCGTCGGGAAGGCGGGATTTGAACCCGCGACCTCAGCGTCCCGAACGCTGCGCGCTAACCAAGCTGCGCTACTTCCCGGAGCTTCCGATGCTATCGGACACCGGCGCGACGGCAACCGGGTTCGGCAGGTACGACGTGTCGTAGAAGGTGTCGCCGGCCAGCAGGGCGGCGGTGGCCCGACGAATCCGGATCGGGTCGAGGGGCTTGAGGATCCAGCCTTCGACGCCGGCCCGGCGGGCGATGAAGACGTCGGCCCGCCGGTCGAGCACGACCAGCTGGGGGAAGCGTTCGATCCGTCCCGCGCCCTGATCCAGGCGCAGGTCCAAGGCGACGGCGATGCCGCCCATGGCGCCGATCTGCAGGTCCAGCACGGCGAGGTCCGGGGGCTGGCGGTCGGCCGCCGCGGTCACCTCGTGGCCGGAGCGCACCCAGCGCACGGTCGTGTCCGGCCCATCCAGCACCGATCGAAACTCGTCGAAGAGGTGGGGCGTGTCCGTGGCGATGAGAATGTCCGGCACGTGGGCGAGGGTACCGGTCCCGCCGTCGTGGGTACCATCCCCGAACGCTGCTCGGCCAAAGGGGCGAGGAGGACGTGTGCTGGAGATCCAACAGGAGGCGACCGCAGAGGGCTACGCCGTCTGCCGGCCGGTCGGTGACCTCGACGCGTTCACGGTCAGCCAGTTCCGCCAGGCGCTGGCCGATGTGGCGTCCGAGAGCCGGCTGCTCATCGACATGTCGGCGGTGCCGTTCATCGACTCGGCGGGCCTCGGGGCGCTCATCGGCGGCATCCGCCGGGCGCGCGAGCTCGGGGGGGAAGTGGCGGTGGCGTGCAACCGCCCCACCCTGGTCCGGCTCCTGCGCACGACCGGGTTCGACCGGATCGTGACCGTCGCCGACACGGTCGAGGAGGCGAGCGCGGCGCTGGACAAGAGCGCCGACGAGGCGTCTTCCTGACGGCTCAGGAAGGCGCGACCAGGTAGGCCCCGATGCGGGCCAGGCCGTCGAGGTCGTGTACGTCGCTGTCGAGGTGGGGAACCCGGACGACCGCCGCGTCCGGCACCCGGGCGGCCAGGGCGTCCACGTGCGTCGCCTCCCGCTCGGCGACCCGCTCCAGGTCGCCCAGGTTGGCCACCAGGTCGGCCAGCGCCCGACTGCCGTCGCCGGCCTCGGCGGCGCTGCCCAGCGAGGGAGCCACCGACCCGAACAACGGGTAGACGCGGTTGACCACCAGGGCGTCGATGGCGATGTCGGATTCCTCGAGCCGGCGGGCGAAGTACATCGCCTCCTGGACGGCGTCGCGCCGGGGCGCGGCGATGAGCACCCAGGCGGTCACCGGCTCGGACAGCAGGCGCAACACCGCCTGGGCCCGATCCCGGAACCCCTGCTCCATCCCCTCGAACGCTTCGAAGAACGAGACGGCGTCGCGGACCACCTCACCCCCCACCACCCGACTGACGGTGCGCAGGAACATCTGGGTGGCGACGTTGAGGGCCCGCAGGCTGGCGCGCGTCGGGCGCATCAACAGCCGGAAGATGCGGTTGTCCAGCAGGCGGGTCAGCCGTCTCGGGGCGTCGACGAAGTCCAGCGCCTGGCGGGTCGGGGGCGTGTCGACCACGATCAGGTCGAACTGGCCTCCGGCGTGCAGCTCGTACAGCTTCTCCATCGCCATGTACTCCTGGGTGCCCGAGAGGGCGGCCGACAGGTTCCGGTAGAAACGGTTCTCGTAGATGGCCGCGGCCTGCTCGGGACTGGCGGCGTTGTCCGCCACCACCTGGTCGAAGGTGGTCTTGGTGTCGAGCATCATCGCCCACAGCTCACCGGGCCAGTCGCCGGCCACCCGATGCGGCTCGTTGGTCAGGTCGGCCAGGCCCAGGGCGTCGCCCAGCCGCCGGGCCGGGTCGATGGTCACCACGCACGCCCGCCGGCCTGCCCGCGCCCCTTCGGCGGCGGCGGCGGCGGCCGTGGTGGTCTTGCCCACCCCGCCCGAGCCGGCGCAGATCAGCACGCGTCGCTCGGCGATCAGCTCACCGAGCCGGCGCCGGCCAGCCGCATCGGGCGGTTCAGCCATGGCCGGCGGCCCGCTCGGCGGTGGCGGTTCCCGTCTCCCGGACGTCGATGGCCTCGACCCCCGCCGCCAGCTGGTCCGCCAGCACCTCGACGTCGGCGGGGCCCAGCTCGGTGGTGAACAGGTACGGCAGCCGGACCTGGGGCAGGGGCAGCTCGGCCCGGAGCCGGTCCACCTGCTCGGCCTGCAGATCCTGGAGCCGCCGGCGGAACTCGGCGGCCCGGGCCAGCGTCTCGGCGTCGGTGGCCTCCAGCGCCACACCCGCCTGGGCGGCGGCCGCCGCCGGGTCGGTGCCCAGGTCCAAGGGCGGGTACACGCCGTTGACCACGATGGGTGCCAGCTGGATGCCGGCCCGGTCCTCCAGCTGGTACGCGGTCTCCACCAGCTCGTTGACGGGCGTCTCCTCGGGCAGGGTCACCAGCACGACCTGGCAGCGGGCCGGGTCCCGCAGCAGCTCGACCACGTCCTGGGCCTGGGCGCGGACGGGGCCCACGGTGACGGCGTCGAGCAGGCCCTGGGCGCTGGCCAGGAACTGCACGGCATGCCCGGCGGCGGGCGCGTCCACCACGATCAGGTCGGGCAGGGCGGAGGGGTCGACGTCGAGGGCCGGTTCCCCGCTCTCGGCCGCTCGGGCCGACGCCCTCTCCAGCTGCTTGACCTTGCCGAGCACCAGGATGTCGCGAATCCCGGGCACGGCGGTGGCCAGGACGTCCAGGGTGCCGGTGGACGCCAGCCGTTTGGAGATGCGTCGCAGGCCGTGGTCCTCGAGGTACTCGACCAGGGCGTCGTCGGGCGTCAAGGTGCGGGCGCGCACTTCCCCCCGCCCGGCCGCCGGGGCCTCCGTGAGCCGCACCTCCTGGTAGGTGAGCGCCGCCGGGCGTCCGAACAGCTCCGGGAGCCCACTTTTCCCCTCCACTTCGACCACCAAGGTACGCAACCCGGCCGACGCCGCCATGCGCGCCAGGGACGCGCTGACCGTGGTCTTGCCCACACCCCCCTTGCCGGCGACGATCAGGACCCGCGCCTGGGTGCAGAACGTGATTGGTTTCACAAGCCGCTCGCTCTCACGCCTCGCCCAACCTAGTCATTGCGGGAAACTGCTGGTCAGGCTCTTGTCGGCCGGCCCCGGAGCGAGTACCGTCCGGGACAGGAAGGGGGGTTGGATGAGCGCACAACAAATCGACGACGCTTGGCAAGTGAAGGCGGCCTGTCGCGGGCCCCAGGCGGCGATGTTCTTCCCGCCCGCGCACTTTGAGCGCAAGGACGACAAAGAGGACCGGGAACGCCAGGCCAAGGCCATCTGCGCCACCTGTCCCGTACGGCGGCCCTGCCTCGACTACGCAGTCCGCATCCGGGAGCCACACGGCATCTGGGGCGGCCTGAACGAGCTCGAGCGGCGTCCCCTGCTGGCTCGCTGAACCGAGGGAAAAAGGGCGGCCGGCGGCCGCCACAGGCGTACCGGCGCCCCACCATCCTGACGCGCCCACGTGGCCCGTGGGTATATTCGGTATCACCATGACGTCAGCGTCCCGAAACCGACGCGGTGCGAAGTGTTCATGTCCCCGACTTGATCCGGGCGGGATCCGGTGAGCCGGGGCGAGCCACCAGCCGAGCATCTCGCCTCCCAGACGGCCCGGGTACAGGGTCGCCGGGCGCAGTACGGCACGGCGGGATCGAGCAGCGACGGGCTCCCGGTGGTGTTCCTCCACGGGTGGGCCATGGCCCACCACACCTACAAGCGGACGCTCAAACGCCTGGTCAGCCAAGGCTGCCGGGTGCTGGCGCCGGCCATGCCCGGCTTCGGGGGGACGCCCAACCTGCCCATCAGCCAGCTGAGCTTCGCCGGGTACGCGGCGTGGGTGGCCGAGTTCCTCGACGCCGTCGGCGTGGACGAGCCGGCGCTGGTCATCGGTCACAGCTTCGGCGGCGGGGTGGCCATCGCCCTGGCGGCCGAGCACCCCGAGAAGGTGGGCGAGCTGGTGCTGATCAACTCCGTCGGTGGGGCCTGGCAGCGCAGGGGCGACAAGGTGCGGCTCATGCGGGAGCGACCACTGTGGGACTGGGGGCTGACCTTCACCGCCGACCTGCTGCCCCCGCGGGACCTTCCCCGCCTGCTGCCCATCCTGCTCGAAGACCTGGCGCCCAACCTGTTGTTCAACCCCGTGGGGGTGCTGCGCACCGGCCTGCTCGCCCGCAGCGCCGACCTGCGCGCCGAGCTGGCGGACATCAAGCGTCGGCGGGTACCCGTGGTCGCCATCTCCGGCGACCACGACCGCGTCATCCCTCAGTCCAGCTTCGAGGCGCTCTGCGATGCCGCCGGCTGCAAGGGGCAGGTGGTGCGGGGGCGGCACTCGTGGCTGCTCGCCGATCCCGACACCTTCGAGCGGACGCTGTCGCGCATCGTGCTGGCCATGCGCGCCAAGCGCCGCCGGCGGGCGGCGACGACCGTCGCCACCCGCGACGCCGCCCGTTCGGCAACCGCCGGGGGGTCGCTGGCCGCGTCCTGACCGGCCTCGTGGTCGGGGGCGGCGGGGTTTCCGCGCAGTTGTCGCGGTCACTTGTTGAGTTGCGTGCAGAAGCCATCGCCATGGGGTGAAGTTGTGCACGCGACTTGCCGGCGACCGCCGTGAAAGGCGCGACAACTGCGCGCAAGTGGCGGGCGTCGGTCTCGGAGAGCGGCCGCGGACCCCGGTCAGGCCGGCGGGGTCGGGTCGCGCAGGCGGGGGCCGGCCACCCGCCGGTCGCCTCGCCGGCGGGTCACGCCGGTGGCGTCGAGGTGGCCCAGGAGGGGCAGCGTGTGCTTGCGGCTGGCGCCGAGGGCGTCGCGCACCTCGCCGACCGTCACCCCCTCCGGGCAGCGGGCCAGCAGATCGGCCACCACCCGGTTGGCCGCGCGCGACCGTCTCGGCCGCGAACCACACCCCGTCGCGCTCGACCACCAGGCCGGTGCGGACGAGATGGCGGAGCGCCTCGCGCCCGACGCCGGCGGTGACGGGATCGGCGGCCCGCCACGGGAACCGGCGCAGCTCGGCCAGCCACGGGTCCTGGGCCACGCCGGCGTCCGGCTCGCCCCGATCCCGTGGGAGCGCCCGGCCGTCGCCCACGACCACGCCGGGCAGCTCGGCGAGCAGGGCCCGCTGGTGCCCGTCGAGGGTGGCGACGTCCAGCCCCAACGGGCCGGCGCCGGCGACGGCCTCTTCCAGTTGCTGCTTGGCCGTCGCCAGCACGGCGGGCTCGACCACCCAGCGGCCGGCGACATCAGGCGCCCTGGCCTCTCCCGTCAGGCGGGCCAGGTCGTCGGCGGTCACCCAGCCCCGCTCGGCGACCACCCGGTCCACCGACCGGGACGGCCGGGCCCGGCTGACGGGGAGGACCGGCTCGACGTCGAGGATCTCGCCTCCGCCGACGGTCTCCGACCGTCCGCTCTCGCGCAACACGAACCGGTCGCCGGGGACGAGCGGCAGACCGACGGGCAGCCGGAGGCGGGCGTGGCCCGCGGCGCCGGGTTCGATGACGCCGGCGCCGATCAGCCGCACGTCGACCGGGTGCTCGCCGCTGCCCGCGTACAGCTGGAAGGCGCCCCGGCGCGACACGGGATGGTCGAGGCTGGCCAGCACCCGGAGGGCGACATCGACCGTGGCGGTCACGTGCCACTCGCCCGGGTGCACCAGGGCGTCGCCGCGCTGCAGGTCCCGGTAGCCGACGCCGGTCAGGTTGACGGCCACCCGGGCACCCGGGCCGACGGTGGCGCGGGACTCGTGGTGGGTCTGCAGGCCGCGTACGCGCGCCCGGGCCCGGCGCCGACCGGCGCGGCCGGGACCGACCACGCAGATCTCATCGTCCACCGCGAGGGTTCCGCCGGCCAGCGTCCCGGTGACCACCGTCCCCGCTCCCTTGGCGGCAAACGACCGGTCGACCCACAGCCGGGCCCGGCCCCGGTCCGGCGCCGGCGGGGCCACGGCCGCCAAGTGGTCGAGCGCCTCGGTCAGCTCGGGGACGCCGACCCCGGCGGGGACGTCGACGTCTACCAGGCGGGCGGCGGCGACGCTGCTGTCGGCCAGCCGACGGGCGACGTCGGCCCGGACCTCGGACGCCCGTTGCGCCCCGGCGGACGCGGCGTGGGTGATGGCCACCACCGCCACACGGACGCCCAGCAGCTCGAGGATGCGCAAGTGCTCCTCGGACTGCGGCTTCCAGCCCTCGGTGGCGGCCACGACGAACAGGGCGCCGTCGACCGCGCCCACCCCGGCGAGCATGTTGCGGATGAAGCGGACGTGGCCGGGGACGTCGACCAGGGCGACCTCCCGTCCTGAAGGCAAGGCGACATGGGCAAAGCCCAGATCGATGGTCAGCCCCCGGCGCTTCTCCTCCGCCCAGCGGTCGGGGTCCGTCCCGGAGAGCGCCAGGACCAGCGTGGATTTTCCGTGATCGACGTGGCCGGCGGTGGCGACGACGCGCACCGGCTAGCGGTCGGCCTCGAGGGCCGCGGCGAGCTCGGTGTCGTCGGCGGGATCCACCGTGCGCAGATCGAGGATGGTCGCCCCCTCGGTCACCCGGCCGATGATCGGCGGGTCCCACGCCCGCAGCGCGGCGCGTCGGTCGCCGGGCAGGCGCACGCCGGCCGAGGGGATCTCGACGCCGGGCAGCGACCCGCCCCCCATGGCGCTCGGGCACTCGGTCGCCTGGGCCCCCGCTCCCCGGGCGGCCAGCGCCTCGGCCCGGGACCGCAAGGACGCCACCGACCGGGATGCCATGGCCCACAACGGGATCGCCGCCCCGTCGCCGCGGAGATAGGCCAGCGCGGTGTGCTGCAGGGCAGCCAGGATCAGGCCGCCCGGGCGGACGGCTCGAGCCAGCGGGTGGCGGGCGCAGCGGTCGATCAGCTCCCGGCGGCCGGCGACGATGCCGGCCTGGGGCCCGCCGAGCAGCTTGTCCCCCGAGAAGGTCACCAGGGCGGCGCCCGCCGCCAGCGTCTGGCGGGCGGCGGGCTCGCCGGCCAGCCACGCCGGCGGTCCGGCCGGCAGCCAACCGCACGCCGCGTCGAGCAGGCCCGAGCCCAGGTCGGCGACCACGGGCACGCCCACCTCGGCCAGGGCGGCGACGTCGACGCTCTCGGTGAACCCGGTCATCCGGTAGTTGGACGGGTGCACCTTGACGATGACCGCCGTGTCGTCGGTGATGGCGGCCCGGTAGTCGGCCACACGCGTCCGGTTGGTGGTGCCCACCTCGACCAGCCGGGCGCCGGACGCGGCCAACACCTCGGGGATGCGAAACCCGCCGCCGATCTCCACCAGCTCTCCCCGGCTGACCACCGCTTCCCGGCCCGCCGCCAGCGCGGTGAGGGCGAGGAGGACGGCGGCGGCGCCGTTGTTGACGACCAGCGCCGCCTCGGCACCGACCAGGCGGGCGAGCAGGGAAGCGGCGTGGCGCTGGCGGTCGCCGCGCCCGCCCGTCTCGTCGTCGAGCTCGAGGTTGGCGTAGCGGATGGCCGGCGGCTGGGCGACCGCAGGCAGCGGCGCCCGGCCCAGGTTGGTGTGGAGGAGGACGCCAGTGGCGTTGATCACCGGTCGCAGGAGAGCGGCCTGGGCCGCCCGGGCTCGGGACGCGGCTGACGCCGGGTCGCCGGCGGCGATGGCCTGGCGGGCGGCGTCGACGAGGAGGGCGTGGGGCAGGCCGGTCTCGGCCATGCTCCGGGCCAGGGCGTCGACCGAAGGCGGTCGGGGGCTCACCCCTCCGACCGGGACGTCCGATCCGGCGACGGCCTGGCCGTCGGGCGGGGCGTCGGGTGGCCCACTGCGCTGGGCTGGTGCTGTGCTGGATGCGCCCATTCTTGCCCACCGGGCGGCCAATTCACTCCCCGGTTCTCTCCGGGGGGCGACACACTGGCGCGGGTGACCTGGCACGTGGTGGCCCGCTTGGAGGATCTTCCCGCCGGTCGGGGCTGGCCGGTGCGGGTCGCCGGCCGCTCCTTGGCCGTCTTCGCCTTCGATGGCGAGGTGTATGCGGTCGACAACGTGTGCCGGCACAACGGCAATCCCATCGACGACGGCCCGGTGGCCGACGGGATCGTCACCTGCCCCTGGCACGGGTGGTCGTACGCCCTGGCGACAGGGGAGTTGGTGGTCGCCGGCGGGCGCGTCCGGGGGCTGGGCACCTACCCCACCAGGGTGGACGACGGCCGCGTGCTGGTTCGCGTCGACGCCTGATGGCGCTGACTCGGCGGTCGCCGGCGCCGGGAGCCACTTTCCCCAACTCCTGATCCTTGCCCGGGCAGGTCAGCGCAGCCGGCGGGCGCCGGCGCCGCTCCGCACCGGGAAGACGTCCGGCGGGGGCAGGTGGTGGGCGGCGAAGGCGGCGGTGACGGCCTCGCCCAGCCCTCTGGCTCCGCTGGCGTCGACCAGGGCCAGGGCGCAGCCGCCGAAGCCGCCTCCGGTCATCCGGGCTCCGTAGGCGCCGGCGTCCAGGGCGCTGTCCACGGCCAGGTCGAGCGCCGGGGTGCTCACGGCGAAGTCGTCCTGCAGTGACCGGTGCGATGCCACCAGCAGCGGGCCGAGCTCCCGGGGCGCCCCGGCCCGCAGGCGGTCGACCGCCTCGGTCACCCGGGCGTCCTCGGTGAGGACGTGGCGGGCCCGCCGGTAGGCGGTGGGCGACAGCCGGGGCCGGGCCGCCTCCAGCTCGGGGAGGGTGGCGTCGCACAACAGCGGGCGGCCGAGCACGGCGGCGGCCTCTTCGCACGAGCGGCGCCGGGCGGCGTATTCCCCGTCGGCCAGCGCCCGCCGCTGCCTGGTGTCGATCACCACCAACGCCAGGCCGGCGGATCCGAGGCCGAGCGGCACCGGCGTCACCTGCAGCCGGCGGAAGTCGACGAGGAGGGCGTGGTCGGGGACGCCCAGCAGCGACGCCAGCTGGTCGAGGAGGCCGGTGGGGACGCCGACGACCGTGTTCTCCCCCTGCTGGGCGAGGACGGCGAGCTCGGTGCGATCCTCCGGCCCGCCCCACAGGTCGCGTGCGGCCAGCAACGTGGCGCAGGCCACGGCCGCGCTGGACGACAGCCCCGCCCCCTCGGGGACGTCGCTGGCCAGGGCGACGTCCAGCCCGCCGACGGCCCCGCCCCGGCGGGCGAGCGACCACACCGGTCCGGCGAGGTACGCCAGCCAGCCAGGCGGCGCGCCCCGACCCACCTCCGCCATGCTGACCTCGGCGTCGCCCTCCTGGGCCGAGACCACCCGCAGCAGGTCGTCGCTCCGGCGGGCGGCGACGACCGTCGCCGACTGGGCCAGGGCGATGGGAAGCGCCCGTCCTCCGTTGTAATCCGTGTGCTCGCCGATGAGGTTGACCCGACCCGGGGCGCTCCACGCTCCCTCGTCGGGCCTGGCGTAGCGGCGGGCGAACAGCTCGCCCGCCGTGGCC
Source organism: uncultured Actinomycetota bacterium (assembly GCA_963757175.1). GTDB lineage: Bacteria > Actinomycetota > Acidimicrobiia > Acidimicrobiales > Palsa-688 > CAVWQR01. The sequence continues at coordinate 1,092,482 of CAVWQR010000001.1, forward strand.
AGTGTCGCGGCGGCCTGGTCGGGCTCGGTCATGGCCCCAACGTCAGCCGCGGTCGCGCAGGAGGGCGGCGGCGCGGGCGCTGCGGGACCAGCCGCGAATGTCGTGTGAGTCGAGCACGGCAGGCGCCGTCGAGCGGCCCGACTCCACGCCGGCGAGGAACTTCAGCTCGTCGCGAGCGAGTGGCTCACGTGGCGGCGGGGAAAGAGGTGCACCTCGAACGGCCAGCGGGCGGCAAAGGGGACGAACGCCAGCCAGTGGACGCTGCCCGCCACGACCCTCCGCTGCTCCGCCGTCTCGGCCGCCACGACGTCACACCCCAGGCACCGGCCGGTGGCACGGAGGTGCCGGCCGGCGACCTCCCCCATCCGGGCGGCACGCGGGGGAACGAACGGAAAGGCGTAGATCTGCCCATGGGGATGTCCGAGGGTCACCCCGATCTCCAGCCCGCGGTTCTCGAAGATGTACACGTAGGCGACGTCCGCCATCTCGGCCAGGGCCCGGGCCCGGTGGATCCACGCCTCGAGAACCGTACGCGCGTGTTCGGGTCGGAGCTGGGCGAATGACGACTCGTGCACGGGCGTGAAGCAAACCACCTCGCACCGCCCACGCCCGGCCCGCCAGGCGAACGGCTCAGCCATGGCAGGGCCCTGGCTCCCGTAGCCGTCGGGTCGTCGGCGCTTTGGGTGCGGGAGGGTTCGGGCTTCGGGTCGGCGGTCAGCGACGGAAACCGGTTCTCGAAGACGGCCACGTCGTAGTCGTAGGCCGGGATCTCGGTGGCGCGCGTCTCCGTCGAGGGACAGAGCGGGCACTGGTCGTCGGCGGGGAGATAGGTGCGCCCCTGGCGGTGCGAGGCCACCGTCACCCACTCGTCCACCAGCGGATCGTGGCGCAGCTCCGATGACGTCGCCGTCGGCGGCAGATGACGCCGGTCCCGGCGCTGGTGTTTCCCGGCCAGCCGGCGTGGATCGCAGTCGAAGTAGAGCAGCGAGGAGGGCGGCGGGGGGAGAGAGGCCGTCTCCTGAGGCGCCGGCGGACCCGGCGGGTGCCGGCGGGGCGGGTGCCGGCGGGGCGGGTGCCGGCGGGTGCGGGCGGACCCGGCGGGGCTTCCGTGAGTGGAAAATCTGCACGCGGAACGTTCCGCGGGCAAAAACACCGTCCCCGGTGGGACAAATGACCCTCGGAGCCTTCCGCGGGTGATTTTTCTGCTCGCGGAAGGGTGACCGATGCCCTCGGAACCACGGTCGCAGCCCGATGAATGGCGCCGGCTCTCGGTAGCGTTGCCGCGTGACCCTGATCGTCGGTGGGTTCCTCCTTGCCGTGGCGGAGCTTGCCGTTCTCGTCGAAGTGGCGAAGCAGATCGGGGTGTTGCCGGCCATCGTGCTGCTGCTGGTCGTGAGTGCCTGCGGTCCGTGGCTGGTGCGCCGGGCGGGCTTCGCTACCTGGCGACGGTTGCAGGAACGGGTGCGGCGTTCGGAGGTTCCCGGTCGCGAGCTGGTCGACGGCGCCTTGCTCCTGGTGGCCGGGGTGCTGATCACGGTGCCAGGCTTCATCACCGACGCCGTCGGCCTGCTGCTGCTGCTCCCCCCGGCGCGGACCCTCGTCCGGGTGGGGGTGATCCACCGTCTCGGGCGGCGCATCGCCGGCCGCCCGGGCGCCTGGGCCGCCCACGCCGGTGGACCCATCGTCGACGCCGCCACCCACCGCTCGCGCCCCGTTGACCCTGACGCGCCCACCTCGCCGCGGGCCCCTAGCGACCGCCCACCCCCTGCCGGCGGGCCCCCGGAGATTCCCCCCGCCGGCGACCGATGACGCCACCGCCAGACCCCGCAGCCCCCACACCCGCAGCCCCCCACGCCGCGGCCCCCACACCCGCCGCGGCCCCCACACCCGCCGCGGCCGGAGCGCACCCCGCAGCCGCCCCACCCCCCGACCTGCGTCCCGGCGAGGTGGTGGAGGTGGCGCCAGGTGTCCGCCGGGTGGTCGCACCCAACCCGGGCATGATGACCGGTCCAGGAACGAACACCTATCTGATCGGCACCGACCGCCTGACGCTGGTCGACCCCGGCCCGGCCGACGACACCCACCTGGAGGCCATCCTCGCCGCCGCAACCGGGGGCCGCCTCCAGTGGATCCTCGTCACCCACACCCACGTCGACCATTCGCCGCTGGCGGCACGCCTCAAGGCGGAGACGGGTGCCGAGGTGCTGGCGTACGGCGACCCGCCGGCGGCCCAGCCGCCCGGCCTCGATGCCCACGATCTCGACTTCCGTCCCGACCGCCGCCTCGCCGACGGTGACCAGCTGGTTACCCCCGACTACCGCCTCACCGCGGTGCATACCCCCGGCCACGCCGCCAACCACCTCTGCTTCGATCTCGACGGGGTGCTGTTCTCGGGCGACCACGTGATGTCGGGATCGACGGTGGTCATCAGCCCGCCCGACGGCGACATGGCCGAGTACCTGGATTCGCTGCGGCGGGTTCGGTCGCGGGTCCCGGCCCGTATCGCTCCCGGTCACGGGGCGATGATCGACGACCCGGTGGCGGTACTCGACGACTACCTGGCCCACCGGCGCCAACGGGAAGCCCAGGTGGTGGCCGGGCTCGCCGCCGTGGGCGGCGCCGGGACCACCACCGAGGCACTGGTCGCCGAGATCTACCGGGCCGTCCCCGCCGAGCTGCACCCGGTCGCCCGCTACTCGGTGTGGGCCCACCTGCGGATGCTGGCCGCCGAGGGCCGCGCCGTCGCCACCGCCGTCGACGAGCTCGACGCCCGCTGGTGGGCGCCGGCCTCGGCTCCGCCCTCTGCGCGGCCGTCCGCGCCCCCGTCCATCACGACCGCGCCCACCTGAAGCCCCGGAACCGGACCAGGAGGACTCCTCCGCAGAGGCGGCGAAACTAGCAGGGCAACCGAGGATTCCGGCCTGTTCTGCGCCGGACCCTGGGAGCCTCGGTCCACAAGCGAGTCCTCTGCGAGTCCCCTGCGAGCCACTGCGAGCTGCGTCCGCATCATGCCCACCAACGGCCCCGCCAACGTGCTCGCACTCGACGAGGCGGCGACGCTGCTCGGACTGTCGGAGGAGGCCGTGGCCGCCCTGGTTGCCGGCGGCTACCTGGTCCCCCGCGACCACGGACCGGGCGGTCCGCTGCTGGCGCTGTCGGACGTCAAGGCCTTCTCGGCTCGCAACGCCGACAACGGCTCCGGCCATCTGTTCGACCTGGCCCGTCCTGGCGGCCAGCCACCTGCCGCACCGGGCCCGCCCACGACGCCACGGCGACCCCCGACGACGACGACGCCACCCTGGGCCCCCAGGAGCTGCTCGACGCGCTGCATGACCGTACGCCCGAGATGGCCCAACGGGCCTACGACATCCTCGCCACCGCCCTTCCCGACGCCGCCGGCTGGAGCCTGCACGAGCAGGCGGAGTTCGTCGCCCACGCCCAGTCGCGATTCGAAGCCATCCTGGCCGTGACCGGGCGCGGCGTGGAGGTGGACGCCGCCTTCGTGGACGAGCTTCGCCAGGTGGGAGCCGATGCCGCCCGCACCGGTGCCCCGCTCCCCGAGCTGTTGGTGATCCTGCGCGTCTCCCGGGACCTGGTCGTGCAGACAGCCGTCCAGCTGGCCGCCGAGCGGGCCAACGCCGCCCTCGCCCTCTCCCTGCTCCTCACCCGGGTGCTGCCGGCGATGGACCGTCTGGTCGACGCCTTGGCCCAGGGCCACTGGGCGGCCGTGCTGGCCCGCGAGGAGGAGTCGCTCGCCCGGTACTCCCATGTCGTCCAGCACGCGTCCGACGGGGTGTACGAGGCCGACCTCGACGGGCGCATCACGTTCGCCAACCAGGCGTTCGCCTTGATGGTGGGACGCCGGCGCAGCGAGATCGAGGGTGCCGAGCTGGCCGAGGTGGTGCGGCCGCTGGATGAGGACCGGACGGTGGCCCCGCTGCTGGCCGAAGGCGCGGAACTGAACCGCCACACCCTCGCCGTGCGCCGCCCCGACGGCGTGCGCCGGTTGCTGTCGATCGAGCTGTTGACCCGCCGGGAGCACGGCGAAGTCGCCGGGTTTCAGGGGATCGTGCGCGACGAGACGGCGGCGGCCGACTTCGACGACGACCGGCGGGCGTTCACCGAGCTGGTCAGCGGGCAGCTGCGCGCCCCGTTGGCGACCGTGGTCGGGCTGGGGGCCACGCTCGAGTCGCACGCCGGCGAGCTGTCGCCGGATGCCGCCCGGCGGACGGGCAAGTCGATCCGGTTGCAGGCCGAACGCATCGCCCGGTTGGCGGACGACCTGCACGATGTCGGCCAGCTTCGGGGCCGGACGCTGCGGGTGATCCTGCGGCCGGTGGAGCTGCTGCCGGTGGTCGGCGCCGCCCTGGCGTCGGTGCGCCCCGGGCCGCCGGTCGGGGTGGCCATCGAGGACGGGGTGACCGTGCTCGCCGATCCCCGGCGGCTGGAGCAGGCCGTCGCCAACCTGGTCGACAACGCCCTCGCCCACGGGGTCCCCCCGGTGCGGATCGAGGCCGAGCAGACCGCCGACGAGGTGGTGGTGCGGGTGACGGACCACGGGGCCGGGCTGGCCGCCGACGACGTGGCCGAGCTGTTCGGCGGGCTGCGGTGGCGCCGGCCCGGCGAGGGCGGGGACGGGGGGCTGTGGCTGGTGCGCGGCCTGGTCGAGGCCATGGGCGGGCGGGTGTGGTACGAGGACGTGGGGGAAAGGGGGAGCCGGTTCTGCTTGGCCGTGGCCGCCCCCGCACGCGGGGTGTGAGCGCCCCGAGCCGGGCAGCCGCAGGCCCTCAGTGATTAGGGCTGGGCGGGGCGGTGCCGAGGGCAGCCTCGACCGCGTCGAACAGCCGGGCCGTGCACGTCGCCATCTCCACCACGGGGGCGACGTCGAGCACCGCGGTCGGCCAGGGCGGCGAACGCCTCGCCCGCCTCGCCACCACCCAGCGCCGCCGGCTCGCCCCGGTCGCCGCCGGCGGCGATCGAACCCTGGATGGGGATCTGGCCGAGGAGCGGGGCGCCGATCTCGTCGGCGAGGCGCTCGGCCGCCTCCCGCGCCGAACAGCTCGTAACGCTCGCCGTGAGCGCAGGTGAACCCGCTCATGTTCTCGATCACCCCGGCCACCCGTAGGTAGCCCTTGCGGGCCATGTCGGCGGCTCGCACCGCGACCTTCTGGGCGGCCAGCGCCGGCGTGGTCACGATGAGCATCTCGGTGCGGGGCAGCATGCGGGCCAGCCCCATCTGGATGTCGCCGGTGCCGGGCGGCATGTCGACGAGGAGGTAGTCGAGGTCGCCCCAGGCGGCGTCCTCGAGGAAGTGCTGGACGGCCCGGTTGAGCATCAGGCCCCGCCACATGATCGCCTCGTCCTCGGCCGAGAGGAAGCCCATGGAGAGGACCCGGACCTCGCCCCTGCCGATGGTCTTGGTCAGCGGTTCCATGCGGGGCTGCCCGTCGCCGTCGTCCCGGCGCCGGGCTTCGAGTCGCCCCTCGATGCCGAGCATCCGGGGAACGGAGAACCCGGCGATGTCGGCGTCGAGCAGGCCGACGGTGTAGCCCCGGTCGGCGAGGGCGGCGGCCAGGTTGACCGTCACCGACGACTTGCCCACCCCGCCCTTGCCCGACGACACGGCGAGCACGCGGGTGCGTCCCGGGATCTCGGTGACCGGGGCGTCCTTGCGCGCGTTCCAGCGGGCCCGGGCCATGAGCGCCGCCTTCTTGTCGGCGTCCATCTCGCTGGTCCTGACGTGGACGGCGCCCGCTCCGGGAAGGCTGCCCACCCGCGCCGTGATGTCGTGCTGCAGCTGGGTGCGCAGCGGGCAGGCCGCGGTGGTCAGCGCCAGGTGGACGGTGACGTCCCCGCTCGCCTCGTCGATCTCGGCGCGTTCGTACATCCCCAGCTCGACGACGTTGTCCGCCAGCTCCGGGTCGATGACGCCGTACATGGCGCCGCGGACCGCGTCGGGGGTGGGCCGTTGCACCCCGTCATGGTACGGCCCGGAGCGCGGCGACCAGATGGTGGATCTCACTGCTGGTGTTGTAGTAGTGCACCGAGGCCCGCACCATCTCGTCGAGGTGACGGGCGGGCAGGTCGTACTGCGCCGACGCCGCGCTGGTGACGCTGGTGTTGATCCGCTGGGCGGCCAGCCGGGCCTTGACGTCGGCCGCGGGGACGCCGGCGACGGTGAAGGTGACGATCCCGCACCGCCGGAGTCCCTGGTCGTGCACCTCCACACCCGGGAGGGCACCGAGCGCGGCCCGCAGCTCGTCGGCCAGGGCGGTCACGCGCCCTTCGATGGCGTCCAGCCCCCAGGACCGGGCGTAGTCGACGGCGACGCCCAGCCCGATGCGCCCGGCGATGGACGCTTCCCAGGTCTCGAACCGGCGGGCGTCGGGCCGCATCTCGTAGCGGTCGGGGCTCACCCACGTGGCGGCGCGCAGGTCGAGCATGGGCGGCTCCAGCGCCTCGAGGAGCGACCGGCGCACGTAGAGGAATCCCGTCCCTCGCGGCGCCCGCAGGAACTTCCGGCCGGTGGCGGAGAGCACGTCGCAGCCCAACTCGTCCACGTCGAGGGGGAGCTGGCCGGCCGACTGGCAGGCGTCGAGCAGGAACGGGACTCCCGCCGAGCGGGCGACGGCGCCGATCTCCGCCGCCGGGTTGACCAGCCCTCCCTGGGTGGGGACGTGGGTGACGGCGATGAGCCTGACGTCGTCGTCCAGGCGTCGCCGGAGGTCGGCCACGTCGAGCTGGCCGTGCCGATCGTCGTCCACCACCTCCACCCGCAGCCCGGTGCGCCCCGAGGCCTGCAGGATGGCGATGGCGTTGCTCGCATACTCGGCCCGGGAGGTCAGGATGCGGTCGCCGGGCCGGAAGCGGAAGGCGTAGAACGCCGCGTCCCATGCCCGGGTGGCGCTGTCGGTGAGGGCGATCTCGTCGCGCCGGCAGCCGAGCAACGCCGCGACCGCGTCGTAGGTGTGCTCGATGTTCTCCTGGGCGGCGTCGGCCGCTTCGTAGCCTCCGATTTCCTCCTCCAGGCGAAGGTGGTCGATCACCGCCGCGGTCACCGGCGCCGGCGGCAACGCCGCGCCGGCGTTGTTGAAGTGGGTGACGTGCTCGCAGCCGGGTGTCTCCGACCGGGCCCGCCCGACGTCGAGGGCCACTGCGCGCAAGCTAGCAAGAGGGCTGGGTAGGCTGGACCAGTGGACCGGCTGGCAGTGTGCAAGGCGCTGGGTGACGACACCCGCTACGCCGTGTACGCCGACGTGGCCCGGGAATCGGCCCCCGTCGCCACCGCCGAGATCGCCGAACGGCTGGGGTTGCACCCCAACACGGTGCGCGCCCATCTCGACCGCCTCCGCGAGGTCGGACTGGTGGACCTGTCGATCGATGCCCACGGTGCGGTAGGCCGGCCCGCCCACCGCTGGGCGGTGGCGGCCTCCGCTCCGGCGCTCGGCCTCGAGCCGTCCGCCTTCCGCCTGCTGGCCCACCTGCTGGCCGAGGCGGTCGCCAAGGCCGGCCTGTCGGCCGACGATCTGCGCGCCGTCGCTCGCCTCGACGACCGCCCGGCGGCCGACGGGCGGACCCACATCGGGCTGCAGTCCGTGGTCGAGGGCCAAGCCGACCTGGGCTTCGATCCCGTGGTCACCGGGGACGGGGATCTGGCCACCATCGCCTTCGTGCGCTGCCCGTTCCGCGAGCTGGCGGCCGCGTTTCCCGATGTGATCTGCGAGCTGCACCGCGGCGTGACCGAGAGCATCGCCGACGCCGCCCGGATGGACGTCTGCCGCTTCGACACCCTGGTCGACGAGCATCCGTGCCGCGTCGAGCTGTCCGCCGCTCGCTGAGCGCAGCCGTCGCCCTCCTCGCCGTCGGCGGTATGGCCGGCTGCGGCAGCAGCGGCCCGGCCAAGCCCAGCGAGAGCGTCCTGGGCCGGGCGATCGACAACAACGCCGAGTTCAAGGCGCTCAACCTGAACGCCAAGCAGCTGGGGTGCATCACCGGCGTCCTGCACCAATACGGCAGCGCCCAGTCGCTCAACCAGTTCGTGCAGGGCAAGATCACCGCCGACGATCTCAGCGGGACCGACCGCAACCAGGAGAACGCCGGCGTGCAGAACTGCGTCACCCGGAACCGCTGAGCGTTCGCATCCGGTAGCATCGTGGGGAGCAGCTGCGTAGAGGAGGATCCGTGAGCACGACTGAGACCCAACCTGCCATCTCCCTCACCGACCAGGCGATCGCCAAGGTCGGCGAGCTCATGGAACAGGAAGGCAACCCGGACCTGGCTCTGCGCGTCGCTGTCCGTCCCGGTGGCTGCTCGGGGTTCAGCTACGAGATGTTCTTCGACACGGACGTGGCTGACGACGACGTCAAGCTCTCCTTCGACGCGGTCAAGGTTGTCGTCGATCCGTCCAGCGCCGGCCTGCTCAGCGGATCCACCCTGGACTTCAAGGACGGGCTGCAAGGCGCCGGCTTCAGCATCAACAACCCCAACGCCTCCCGGACCTGCGGCTGCGGCCAGTCGTTCAGCTAACCGTCGACGGGCGCACCGTCGACGTCGAGCCCCGCGAGGGAGCATCGCTCCTCGATGCTCTGCGCGAAGATCTGGGCGTACGCAGCGTCAAGGACGGCTGCAGCCCGCAGGGACAGTGCGGATGTTGCACCGTGCTGGTCGACGGGTCCCCCCGCGTCGCCTGCGTCACGCCGCTGCGGCGGGTTGCGGGACGGTCGATCGTCACCGTGGACGGCCTCGAGCCGGAGGTGCGTGACGGGCTGATCGGCGCCTTCGTCGCCGCCGGCGCCAGCCAGTGTGGGTTCTGCACGCCCGGGATCCTGTGCCGGGCGGCCGCCCTGGGCGAGCGGCCGAGTGCGGAGAAGGTGGAGACGGCGCTGCTGGCCCATCTGTGCCGCTGTACCGGGTGGCGGACCGTGGTCGACGCCGTCGCCTGCCGGCCCGTGCCCGTGGCCGGGCGCGACGAGGCCGCCGCCGCCCGGCGAGCCACTCTGGAGGGCGGGGTCGCCCAGCGGGTGGGCCCCGACATCGTCAGCGGTCGGGGCGGCTTTGCCGACGACACCGCCCCCGCCGGATGCCTGGTGGCGGTGCCCGCCCCCGGCGGCGAGTGGGCGCTGGGCGAGACGTTGGCCGCGGCCCGGGCCGCCGCCGGCAAGGTGCAGGGGAGGCGGAGCGGCCGCGGCATCACCTGGCCGGTGGCCCTGCCCCCCGGCGACTGGGACCTGACCCTGCAGACCACGTGGGTGGAGCCCGGCTACCTGGAGCCGGACGCGTCGTGGTGCGAGCCCGGCGGGGAGCCGGCATCGCCGCTCGCCAACGGGGGCGCCTTCGGCGGCAAGTCGACGTCGGTGGCGCCGGCCGCTGCTCGCCGCCTGGCCGACGAGCACGGCCGGCCGGTGCGCGTGGTGCTGGCCCGCGAGGACGTCGTCCGGCTGGGCCCCAAGCGGCCGCCCATCGCCGCCGGGATCCGCGCCGACGGCACTGGTGTCGTGCGCATGGTGGCCAACGCCGACGGCCGGCTGGAGCGTTGCGTCGGCCCTGGTCTCCGCCGCGCCGGGGCTCAGCGTCGAGCCGGTCGAGGTCCCGGGCCCGTCGACGTCGGCGGCCATCCGCGGCGCCGGCTGGCTGGAGGGGGCGGTCCTGACCGCCGCCGCCCGCGGCCTGTCGGACCGTCACGCGCCGGTGGAGATCAGCTCGCCGGGGGGCGCCAGGGCGCGCGCCGAGGTCGACCTGGACCCCTCCGGCCGCCCGGCGCGGGTGGGCGTCCGCGTGGCGTGCGGGCGTCCGTTGGACGAGGTGGTGCTGCGCTCGTACGTCACCGGCGCCGCCCACATGGCGGTGAGCTGGGTGTGCTCGGAGGCGATCGCCGTGGACGAGACCGGCACGCCCGAGGATCTGACCATCCGCTCGTTCGGCATCCTGCGGGCGCGCGACACTCCCGATGTGGACGTGACCATCGAGCCCGAGGACGCCGAGCCCACCAACGGGTCGGACGCCGCCCTGGCCGCCGTTGCTGCCGCCTGCTGGCTCGCCCTGGGCCTGCCACCCCGGTGGCCGGCACTGGCGGTGAGTGCTTCCCGGGCCGTCGGCCCCTACACGCCGGTGGTGCGCGCCGGCGAACTGGCTCGTCGTGTCCGGCCAGCTCGGCGTCGGCGACGGGCGCCTGGTCGACGGGGGCACGGCGGCCCAGCTGGCCCAGGCCGTCGCCAACCTGGCCGCCCTGCTCGAATCCGAGGGCGCGTCCCTCGGCGACGTGGTCAAGACCACCGTCTTCCTGGCTGACATCGACGACTACGCGGCCATGAACGACGCCTACACCGCCGCGTTCGGGGACCATCGCCCCGCCCGCTCCGCCGTGGCCGTGGCCGGCCTTCCCCTGGGCGCCCGGGTCGAGATCGAGGCCTGGGCCCGGGTCCCTTAGAAGGCGCAGGGTAGGGACTGCAGGCCGCGGAAGACCATGGTGGGTCGCCATCGCGGCTCGCGGATCTGCGGTCGGAGGCGGGGGAAGCGATCGAGGAGGTGCCCGAGGGCGATCTCTGCCTCGGCCCGGGCGAGCGGGGCGCCGAGGCAGTGGTGGGCGCCGAAGCCGAACGAGAGGGGATGGCAGTCGGCCCGGCTGATGTCGAGCCGGTCGGGGTCGGCGAAGCGCTCGGGATCATGGTTGCCGGCGCCGAGGAGGGCCATCACCGCCCGACCGGCGGGGATGGTCGTGGTGCCGATCGTGACCTCCGCGGTGGTGGCCCGCTGGACCATCTGCACGGGCGAGTCGTAGCGCAGGAGCTCTTCGACCGCCTGGCTCCGCGCCGGTTGGTCCGCCTCACGGAACCGCTCGAGTTGGTCGGGGTGTTCGAACAGGTGCCACAGCCCGTTGCCGATCAGGTTGGCGGTGGTCTCGTGCCCGGCGGCGAGCAGCAGGGTGGCGAAGGCGACCAGCTCCTCCTCGCTGAAACGGTCGTCGCCGTCGGCCGCGGCGATGAGCGTGGACAGCAGGTCGTCCTGCGGCTGGCGCCGCCGTTGGCTGATGAGGTCCCGGAAGTACCGGTCGATGGCGACGGCCGCGGCGTCGGCGCGGCCCAGCGCCCCTTTGGACAAGACGCCCCCGACATCGAGCCCCACCACCATGTCGGCCACCCACCGGCGGAACCGGACGTCGTCCTCGGCGGGGACGCCCAACAGGCGGCAGATGACGAGGACGGGCAGGCGGTAGGCGTAGCTCGACAGCAGCTCGGCTGATCCGGCCATCTCCAGCCGGTCGAGGAGCTCGTCGGCCAGTTTGGCGATCATCGGACGGGCCGCCTCGGAGACCCTGGGGCTGAACGCCCGAGAGGCCAGCTGGCGCAGCCGGGTGTGGTCGGGAGGGTCCATGAGGATGAGGAACCGGCGGGTCATGGCCGCGAACCCGTCGGGTCCGGCGCGCCCCGCCCGGCGCCGGTACAGCGCCGAACAGGCTCCGGGCGGGGAACTCGGCTGCCACTCCCCGCCCCTCGCGACCGGCCCGGAACCGCAGGTCGATGTTGGCTTCGTCGCTCGACATGGTGGGGTCGCGCAGCACGGCCACGATGTCGTCGTAGCGGCTGACCAGGGTCACGGACAACGGTGAGTGATGGACGGGGTCGCTCGAGCGCAGCCGGGCGTAGAGAGGGTAGGGATCGGACCGGTACTTGGCGTCGAAGACGAAGCGCACCACGTCCAGGCTCCGCAGCGGCCGATCGACCGGGTGGGACCTCCCCGAGCTCGTCACCGGCAGCAGTCTCTCAGATCGCCCAGCGGCTCTGCCCGAAGCGGTAGCCGACGCTGCGGACGGTGGAGATGAGGTGGACGTGCTCCTCGCCCAGCTTGGCCCGCAGCCGGCGGACGTGGACGTCCACGGTGCGCGCCCCGCCGTAGTACTCGTAGCCCCACACCCGGCTCAGCAGCGTTTCCCGGGTGAACACCTTCCCCGGGTGGGTGGCCAGGAACTTGAGCAGCTCGTACTCCATGTAGGTGAGGTCGAGGGGACGGGACGCCACCGCCGCCTGGTACGTCTCCAGGTTGAGGACCAGGGGGCCGTAGTTGATCAGCTCGGGGCGGGCGCCGCGGCCGGTGCGCCAGAACAGGTGAGCCAGGCGTCCCTGCAGTTCCCGGGTGCCGACCGGCGCCACGCAGAAGTCGTCGAAGAGATCGTCGCGCAGCTCCAGCTCCGGCACCGTGTCCTCGGCGACGACGAGGAGCAGCGGTTCGAAAGGGACGTCGCGCTTGCGCAACGAACGGCACAGGGCGAAGGCCGCTTCGGGGTCGGACTCGCCCCCGACGACCGCGCCGGCCCACCCGTCCTCGGGTTCCAGACGGTCGGCGCCGTCGGGCGAGGCCACCGGCTTCCACGGGTAGCCGGCCAGGTCCAACGCCTGGGCCAGCGAAGCCGGCGGAGGGTCCGGGAAGACGAGAAGGGGTTCCATGTCGTGGCTACAGCGAGGTCAGATAGCGGCTCAGTTCGAAGGCGGTGACCTGGGCCTTGTAGTCGGCCCATTCGGCGCGCTTGTTGCGCACGAACCATTCGAAGACGTGCTCGCCGAGGACCTCGGCGACCAGCTCCGACTGCTCCATCCGGTCCACGGCGTCGCCCAGCGAGGAGGGCAGCGCGCCGATTCCCTCGGCCATGCGCTGCTCGTTGGACAGCTCGTAGAGGTTGGCCGACGCCTCGGGAGGGAGCTCGTAGGCGTGCTCGACGCCGGCCAGGCCGGCGCCGAGGATGGCGGCAAACGCCAGGTAGGGGTTGGCCGAGGGGTCCGGGGCACGGAACTCGATGCGGGTCGAGTCCTGCTTGCCCGCCTTGGTCGGCGGCACCCGGACCAGCGCCGAGCGGTTGTTGCGCGCCCAGCACACGTACACCGGCGCTTCGTAGCCCACGATCAGCCGCTTGTAGGAATTGACCCACTGGTTGGTGATGGCACAGATCTCGGGGGCGTGGCGCAGCACGCCGGCGATGAACTGCCGGCCGACCTCGGACAGGTGGTACTCGTTGGCGTCGTCGTAGAAGGCGTTCTTGGCCCCGTCGAACAGCGACACGTGGGTGTGCATCCCCGACCCCTGCACCCCGGACAACGGCTTGGGCATGAAGGTGGCCAGCACCCCTTCCTGGGAGGCTTTCTCCTTGACCACCATCCGGACCGTCATCACCGTGTCGGCCATGGTGAGGGCGTCGGTGTAGCGCAGGTCGATCTCGTGCTGGCTGGGTGCGTCCTCGTGCTGGCTGTACTCCACCGGGATCCCCATGTCCTCGAGCGTCAGCACCGTGTCGCGCCGGAGCCGGGTGGCCAGGTCGTCGGTGGTCTGCTCGAAGAACGAGCCGGTGTCGAGGGGATGGGGCGGGGAGCCGTCCGTGCCGCCGTCGGCCGGAGGGGTGAAGTAGAAGTACTCCAGCTCGGGGGAGACGAAGAAGCTGAAGCCCAGCTGGTGGGCTCGTTCGAGCGCCCGGCGCAGCACTTGGCGAGGGTCGCCCTCGAACGGGCTGCCGTCGAGATTCACGACGTCGCACACCACCCGGGCGACCGGCGCATCGCCGGGGAGGTAGGGCAGCAGCTGGAACGTCTTGGGGTCGGGCATGGCCAGCACGTCGCTTTCCTGCACACGGCTGAACCCGTCGATGGCCGACCCGTCGAAGGTCATGCCCTCGCCGAGGGCGTTCTCCAGCTCGGCCGGGGTGATGTGGAACGAGCGCGGCATGCCCAGCACGTCGGTGAACCACAGCTGCACGAAGCGCACGCCTCGCTCTTCGACGGTCCGTAGCACGTAGTCGGTTTCGCGTTCCACGCCCACAACGATACGAGCCTGACGGACTGCCGGCGGGGCGTTCATCGAGTGTTCACATTGCTCGGTGGTACGCCAGCGGGGAGGCTGCAAGAATCACGCCGACCGTAGCGACCTGCCCCCAGGAGGAACCTTGGCGTTCATCAAGCGCACGCCCGAAGAAGTGTTGGGCCTCGTGGAGAGCGAAGGCATCGAGATCGTCGACTTCCGCTTCTCGGACCTGCCCGGGCTCATGCAGCACTACTCGCTGCCGGCGCACGAGCTGACGCTGGACACCTTCGAGGACGGCTCCGGCTTCGACGGGTCGTCGATTCGCGGCTTCCAGGAGATCCAGGAGTCGGACATGCTCCTGGTCCCGGACCCCGACACGGCCGTGGTGGACCCCTTCCGTCAGCACCGGACGCTCAACCTCAACTGTTTCGTCCGCGACCCGGTAACCGGCGAGTCCTACAGCCGCGACCCCCGCTACATCGCCCGCAAGGCCGAGGAGTACCTGGTGTCGACCGGCGTGGCCGACACCGCCTACTTCGGTCCGGAGGCGGAGTTCTTCATCTTCAACGACATCCGTTTCGATCAGAACAGCCACGAGGCCTTCTACAAGATTGACTCGGTCGAAGGCATCTGGAACTCGGGGAAGGACGAGGGACCCAACCTCGGCTTCAAGCCCCGCTACAAGGAGGGTTATTTTCCCATCCCTCCTATGGACCATTACCAGGACGTGCGCTCCGAGATGATCCTGGAGATGGAGCGGCTGGGCATCGAGATCGAGATCCAGCACCACGAGGTCGGCACCGCCGGCCAGGCCGAGATCGACATGCGCTTCGACACGTTGGCGACCATGGCGGACAAGCTGATGCTCTACAAGTACGTGGTCAAGAGCGTCGCCCGCCAGCACGGGCTGACCGCGACCTTCATGCCCAAGCCGCTGTTCCAGGACAACGGGTCGGGCATGCACGTGCACTCGTCGCTGTGGAAGGGCGGCGAGCCGCTGTTCTACTCCGAGCTGGGCTACGCCGGGCTGTCGGATCTGGGCCGCTGGTACATCGGGGGTCTGCTCAAGCACGCCCCTGCCGTGCTCGCCTTCGCCGCGCCGACGACCAACAGCTACAAGCGTCTGGTGCCCGGCTACGAGGCGCCGGTCAACCTCGTCTACTCCCAGCGGAACCGCTCGGCGGCGTGTCGCATCCCGCTGTATTCCAAGAGCCCGAAGGCCAAGCGGGTCGAGTTCCGCTGCCCCGATCCGTCCTGCAACCCGTACCTGGCGTTCTCGGCCATCATGATGGCCGGGCTCGACGGCGTGCAGAACAAGATCGAGCCTCCGGACCCGGTGGACAAGGACCTCTACGACCTGCCGCCCGAGGACCTGGCCCGCGTCCCTCAGGTTCCCGGGAGCCTCGACGCTTCTCTCGACGCGCTGGAAGCGGACCAGGATTTTCTGCTCGCCGGCGGCGTGTTCACTCCCGACCTGCTCCAGACGTGGATCACCTACAAGCGGGAGTCCGAGATCGACGCCGTTCGCCTCCGCCCCCATCCCTGGGAGTTCATGCTCTACTACGACATCTAGGTTATGGGCGCTCTGAGCAGCCCCTTTGCCGGATGAAAGTGGCTTCGTGTCTAGGGAGTGTCTAGAATCGGCTCCATGAGAGGCACGATGACCGAGACCCGTCCCGGGGTCTGGCGGCTGCGCGCGGTCGTCGGCTACCGCGTGGATGGTCAGCCTCGCCAGGCGTCCCGAACCGTGCGCGGGACCCGGCGACTTGCTCAGAGCGAGCTGGCGAAGTTCGTCGCCGAGGCCGACAGCGTCAACCCGCCCGCGGTCGGAGGCCCCACGCTCGCCATCTACCTTGCGCAGTGGATGGAGCACGTCAGGGCCCATCGCCAGCCCGATACCGCCCGGAATTACGCCGTCCGGTGCGGGAGGTTCACCAACGAGATCGGGTCGGTGCGCCTGGACAAACTCCGTGCCCAGCAGCTCGACGAGCTGTACCTGCGCTGGCTGGCGGCGGGGATGAGTCCCGCGACAATCAAGTCCTACCATGCGGTGCTGAGCGCGGCGCTGGGCCAGGCAGTCAAATGGGGTCTGGTCAGTCGTTCCGTCGCTCCCCTCGTTACCTTGCCGACCGTCGAATCGAGACCTATGCAGGTCCCCGACGTGGAGACGGTGCGCCTCTTGGTCAAGGAGGCCGAGGACGAGGATCCCGTGCTCAGCGCAGCGATCATGTTGGCCGCGCTCACCGGCTGTCGACGAGGGGAGCTGATGGGCCTGCGGTGGTCCGACGTCGATCGGAACCGGATGGTCCTCAGCGTGGAGCGCGCCATCAAGCGGGAGGAGGCCGGGAGAGTGTTGAGGGTTGGACCGACCAAGACTCACCAGACGCGGCTGATCTCTCTCGATCCGGTTCTGCTCGGAGTCATCGACACTCACCATCGTCGAGCGCAGGGCTGGGCTGAGGAGGCAGGGGTGACCCTCCACGACAAGGGTTATGTCCTGACCGACGACCCCACAGGGCGAACGCCCCTGGCGCCAGATACCGTGACCCACCGGTTCAGCCGCCTGGCCAGGAGACTCGGGCTCACATCGCTCCGATTTCACGATCTCCGGCACTCGGTGGCCACCACTCTGCTCGGTGCCGGTTACGACTTGGCGGTCGTTGCTGGACGCCTCGGCCACCGGGACCCCACCATCACCCTGCGCGTCTACGCACATGCCCTGGAGCAGCGGGACCGCCAAGCCGCAGTCACGCTTGGAGCGTTGCTCGATCCTGCGGCGTCAGCCTCTCCGTCGGCTCCGTTGTTGCCAGGAAGGAAAACCAGTTGATCCGTTTCAGCCGTCCAATGCGAAAGAGCCCCGGGATCTCATCGCGGCGGGCTGCTCGGTAACCACTGTCGATCGAGCAGCCAACACGTCGGCACCACTCGGGAATGCTGATGAACTCGACGTCTCTGCTCGAGCTGGACGCGACATCCGGCACTCGCTCACCTTGGACTGTCGTCATTGGTCCTCCCAGGCGTTGCGTCCCATGCGAATCCGAGGGTGCTCAGCGAAGCGGGCAATCGAAAGTCGGGCCGGGCTCCGCGGGATCGACGAGGGCGACCCCGACCTCAGCCAGGTCGTCATGCCGTTGGTGTACGCGTAATTGCCGCCGGATGGGTCGAGCGTCATCCAGCGGGCAATGGGCGCGGCCTGAACGGGGGAGTGACGCGGACGCCCGTAAGTGCAAGCAACCCACGATGGCGGCTGTTGCACCATCTCCGTCACGTTCCTTGTCGGCATCCACGGGTCGTGGGTAGCGGCGTGCTTCTGGGCCTCACTGGTCGCCCGACCTAACTCGATTGTCTGGTAGTCGCATCGGGTTGGCTGATGCACATCGTCCGCTACTTCAGTTCGCGATTCGATCGCAGAGAGGGCGTGCACGGGCCCGGTGACCGCTGACAACCGCCGGGCGACCGAACAAATGGCCCGCGTCTTGGGTTGACAGGAACCGGCGGCCGAACACTTGCACAGAGCCCGCACATCCCCATGATGGCCGGGCCGATATTCACTCGTGAAGCTGTGAGTGTTTCGCTCGGTTTGCCCGCCGGCTTCGGCGTCGTTGACGGGTCCTTCGCCCTCCGGCGAGGCACCGGCGATGAGGCGTTCTACGGACCGGTCGAGAATGCGCCGCCTGCAGTTGATAGTGAGGACATGAAGCCGCCGGTCACCGCGGTCGATGGCCCAGCAGAACGACGAACGGATCTGACCTGACAGCACCGCGGTGTCCTCGACGTTGAGCAGTACCTCGAGCGCCCTGCTCGGTACAACCGGTTTCATCCTGACCTTCCTCCTTCGGCGCTGTCCAACCCCCCAGGGCTCCTCATCGCGAAGGCCACGCCGAGGTCATTCTCCCTCGCTGCGACGAGAACCAGCTCGGCCGGTTCGGAGATCCAGGTACTGTTCGTGTACCCCGGTGAGCGGGCTTGTCGTGGGCAAGCTCGATGGGGTCATGCCGTCCTCGGCGAGCTGACCGAAACGGGGGTGGGCGTCCTGCCGCTGGTCGCGTAGTCACTGCTGTAGCCACGCTGTGATTGCCCACGGTATGCGCTTCACTGTGCCTTGGCCGTGTGCTGCCCGGACGAGCAGCCACCGGGTCGCGCCGAGCAATCCGCCGTATAGACCCTCCCAAGACCCGTCGCTGTTTCGCCACAACTAGCCGCCAGGGCACCCTTCCTTCCCTCAGCGCGAGTGCCGCCAATCTGCCCATCAGCAGCACGTGGATCCCCGGTCGACCGTCATCGCCAGCCCCGGCGCCGAGTCCCATCAATTTCACTACACGTCTGGCACCCAGGGCCGCCAGCCCCGAGGTGTGCGGGGCAGAATGACTCGCCCCTCGCCTTTGTGGGAAAGGGACGAGACGCGTCCCGTGGAGCGGAGACGAGTGTGATCTCGATTCGTCGGATGAGCCTGGGGGCGGGCTACAAGTACCTGATGGAGTCCGTCGCCGCTGGTGACGGCGACCCGGCGGGCTCCAACGGCCTGAGCCGCTACTACGCCGAGTCGGGGACCCCGCCCGGGGTGTTTGTGGGCGCCGGGCTGGCCGGGTTGGACGACGGCAACGGGGTCGAAGCTGGCTCCCCGGTCAGCGAGGAGCAGCTGTTCAACATGCTGGGGATGTGCGCCGATCCGATCACCGGGCGGCCGTTGGGCCGCCAGCCCAACCGTTCCCACCGCGCCGTGGCGGCCCGGGTGGCGAGACGGCTCGAGGGGGTCGGCGCGTCGGCCTCGGCCGACAAGCGGGCGGAGATGGTCGCCAGGATCAAGGCCGAGGAGCAGGCACGGGCGGGCGGGTTTCGGGCGCCCGTGGCCGGGTTCGACCTGACCTTCTCGCCGCCCAAGAGCGTGTCGGTGACATGGGCAGCGGGCGACGAGGCGACCAGGTCGGTGATCTACTCGTGTCACCGCCGGGCCATCGACATCGTGCTCGGCTACGCCGAGGCGGAGGTGTTCCATTCCCGCTCGGGGACCGGCGGCGTCGTCCAGGAGGACATCGACGGGGTGGTCGCCGTCGCTTTCACCCACTTTGACAGCCGGGCCGGTGACCCCCAGCTGCACGACCATGTGGTCGTCCTCAACCGGGCCCGCTCTAGCGTCGACGGCAAGTGGCGAACGCTGGATAGCCGGGGCCTGTTTTCCGCGGTGGTGAGCCTGTCGGAGTTGCACCAAGGTGTGCTGTCGGACCTGTTGACCGCCGAGCTGGGCTGGGGCTGGGATAGTCGGGCACGGCGCCACTCCGACCACCCGCGCTTCGAGGTGACCGGGGTGCCTGACGCGTTGCTACGAGAGTTCTCCCAGCGCGCCGAAGCGATCGAGACCGGAGCCGGGGTGCTCGTCGAGCGGTTCGTGGCCGCCCACGGCCGCCAGCCGACGGCCGTCGAAGCGGTCAGGCTGCGCCAACAGGCCGCCCTTGAGACCCGACCAGACAAGTGCCATCGCAGCCTGGCCGAGATGACCGTCGAGTGGCGACATCGGGCCCGGCGCTATGTCGGCGACGAGCCCGAAGCGTGGGTCGCCTCTCTTCAGGACCGCAACGACCTGCCGCTGCTGCGAGCGTCGGATCTGGCCGACGAGATCCTCGCCGATACCGCGTCGGTGACCGTTCAGGGGGTGGCGGAGCGGCGGGCTACGTTCTGTCGGGCGAACCTGCTGGCCGAGGCTCACCGCCAGCTACACGGGGTCCGCTTCGCCACCCCCCAGGAGCGAATCAGGGTGGCCGAGCGGACTGCGGATTTGGCTGTCGGCCAGTCGCTGCGCCTCACCGTCCCGGAGCTGTGCCACACCCCGAACCGATATCGGCGGCCCGATGGAACCTCCCGTCTACGACCTCGCGGCCACGAGATCTACACCACCGCCACCCTCTTGGAGGCCGAGGCCCGGCTGCTCGACGCCGGCCGCCAGCTGAACGGACCCGCCGTCACCGCCACCAGCGTGGTCACGACCATCAACGACCGCCGGTCCGGCCAAGCTTCCCGCCTGTTCGCCGATCAGACCGCCGCAATCGAACAGGTTGCCACCTCCGGCCGGGTCCTGGACGTCCTGGTGGGTCCGGCGGGGGCGGGTAAGTCGACCGCCATGGCCGTCCTGCGCACCGTGTGGGAGCACGGACACGGACCGGGATCGGTGGTCGGCCTGGCCCCCTCCGCGGCGGCGGCCGAGGTGCTGGCCGGCCAGCTGGGCGTCGACACCGAAAACACCGCCAAGTGGCTCACCGAACACCGCCACCACCCCGACCGGCTCGCCCAAATCACCACGCTACGCGCCCGGCTCGCCAGACTGCCCGTCGACTCTCCGGGTCGCCGCCAGCTGGTGGACCGTCTCGGCCGAGCCCAGGCTGAGGTGGCCCGCTGGCAGCTCAACGCGGGCCAGCTAGTCATCATCGACGAGGCCAGCCTGGCCGGTACCTTCGCCCTCGACGAGCTGGTCGCCGCCGCTTGTGACGCCGGTGCCAAGGTGCTGGTGGTCGGCGATCCCGCCCAGCTGAGCGGGGTGGAAGCGGGCGGGATGTTCGCCACCCTGGTCGCGGACCGGGAGGGCCTGGCGCCCGAGTTGACCGACGTGCGCCGCTTCGAGCATGACTGGGAGAAGACGGCCAGCCTCGACCTGCGCGCCGGCCGCCCGGAGGCTATCGACGCCTACCAGGGCCACGGCCGCATCGTCGACGGTGAACGGTCGGCCATGCTCGACAGCCTCTACCGGGCCTGGCGCACTGACGTGGAAGCGGGCCTGACCAGTCTGATGATCGCCGCCGACCTGGCCACGGTGGCCAAGCTCAACGCCCGGGCCCGCGGCGAGCGAGTAGCCGCCGGGCTGGTCGCCGCCCACGGGGTGGCCATAGCCGGCGGGGACAGCGCCGGGGTCGGCGACGAGGTCATCACCAGACAGAACAACCGAAGCCTGGCCACGGGCCGGCGCTGGGTGCGAAACGGCGACCGCTGGACTGTTACCGCCACCCACCCTGACGGGTCGATCACCGTGACACGAGCCAAGGGAGGCGGCCAGGTGGTCCTGCCCGCCGCCTACGTCGGCGACCACGTGGAGCTCGGCTACGCGTCCAGCGCCTACCGGGCCCAGGGGCGGACCGTCGACACCGCCCACGCCCTGGTGTCGCGCACGGCGAGCCGGGAGGTGCTGTACGTTCCTTGGTGAGCTGACCATGTCGGGCTTGGCCAGCGGCCGGGTACGTCGAGGGCGTTCGCGCTGCTTCGCTGTCGAAGGGGAGTGGATCGAACGCAGCCTCTGTGCGCTGTAGTCGGTCTTGGCGACGGGCACGCTCTTCCTTGTCGTCCGTGGCATGGGGACGGGCAGCCAGGTCCGCCAAGGTGATCGAGCTGATCGCCACCTCGGTACGCTCCAGACGATGGCGATCAGCAGCGTGGGGGACGGCTCCTTGGTGCTGGCGGCACCGATGTCGCTTACCGGCCGCTACGCCCGCCAGGGGCGGATGGCCGCGGCGGGCGTGCGCCAGGCGGTGGAGGACGTCGCCCACAGCGGCGGTGTACCCCTGGGCGGAGAGGTTCTTACCCCCGAGGTCGCCGTGTTCGACGACGCGAGCAGCCGGGAGGGCGTGCGCCGGGCGCTTGACCTCTCCAGCCGGGCGCAGCTGATCGTGGGCCCCTACGGGGGCGACTTGGTGGCCGAGGCCGCCCGCTGGGCCCAGGAGCATGGTCGGGTGTTGTGGAACCACGGCGGTAGCGGGGATGCGGTGCAGCAGATGCCGGGTGTGGTGTCGGTGCCGTCGCCTGCCAGCGGGTACCTGGCAGCGGTGCTTGAGGCGCTGGCACCGCAGATGCCGCGTGCCCGGGTGCTCATCTCCGCCAGCCGAGGGGGGTTTGGGGCTTCGGCTGCTGCGGGCGCGCAGCGCGCTGCGAGCGCGCTCGGGATGACGGTGCTGGCCGTTGTCCGCCACGACGAGGTGCCCGCCGAGCCGGACGCGGACGTGCTGGTGGCGGCCGGTGACTTCGGGGACGACGTGTCGCTGGTGAAGAGGATCCGCAAGAGGCCGGCGGCGGTGGCGGTGGTGGCCGCGGGGCTGGGTGACTTCGGGATGGAGCTAGCAGCCGAAGGTGTGCTCGCACCCTCCCAATGGGAAGAAGGGGTGCACATCCACGCCGACACGGGTGCTCACCCCGCCGACGTGATGCGGGCCCTGCGGGCGCGGGTGATGCCGTTTCTCGGTGCCCGGCGGGCGCTGAGCGAGGTCGACTATCCGGTCGCTCAGGCCTACGCGGCGACGGTCATAGCCCTGCGCTGTGTGCAAGAAACCGGAGGATGCGACGACGGCGCGGTGGAGCGTACCGCCCGCGGCCTGCGCTGCTCGACGTTCTTCGGTCGGTTCGGGCTGGACGCCGACGGGCGACAGAGCGACCATGACATGCTGGTGGTCCAGTGGCGGGAAGGCGCAAAGCGCGTCGTGTGGCCGCCTTCGCTCGCCCAGGTTCCCCTCGTTGTGTGAGCCCAAAGATCCCTCCTGAGAGCGTTATCCGCATTCAGGCGCTGAGCGGCCGAAGCTGTGGTGTCGCATCTTTCGGTCGAGGTACCAGGAGAAGTATCCCTAGTAGCGCTCCTGCAGCTCGGGTCGCTTCCAATCGCGCCCGTCGCCCGCCCTCAGCATGTCGGGCGCCCGCACGCGCCGTCCATAAACCCCTCGTGGTCGTCGAACGTAGCCCGTGGTCAGCTCCTCGCCGGCGTCGATATCGCGCATGGCCACCAACACGACATTGCCGGCGAAACCGACGTCGGGCTCGCAGGAGTGGCTGATGAACAGCATCACCGCCTCGTACTCCTGTTCGGCCAACGCCACCAGGTCGAGGGTGTCGGTAATCTGAACCTCGGAATTTTGCAGCTCTCCGGGCAGGCACCACAGCTGCTCGGTCGTCACGATGGGGCCGCCTTGACGGCAACCACCTCGTCCTTGCTGATCGCCTCGCCGGCGAGCAGGCCACCCCCTGCGACAACCACAGGGCATTTCCTTCAGGGGCCTTGGGGCTAATCCACGAGCTCGCCATGCCCCTCATCCTTGCCGGGGTCAGTAAAACTCCTGACGGGGGCGAGCTCTGGGAAGCGCCGAGCTGTCCGACACGCACCGGCGGTACCGCGCGGACAGCTGTCTGGGTGCCTGGTGGTACGCAGCACTCCAGCTGCCCGTGGTCAGCCTCAGCTGGTGCCGGGACTCCCCGTGCGATCCAGAAGTCGTTGATGGCGGTCTGGACCTTGGAGTACCACACGAACGCGCCGACGAGCGCGAGCAGCATCCACAATCCCAGGAGTGGCTGAACGGGCGATCGCTCGCCGCTGGCCTCGTAGAGATCGGTCTGCACTCTGCTTGGTGGCCGAAGTCTTCGATCGGGTCGATGTTCAGCGGCGGGCGTCACCACCGATCCACCCACCTCACCGACGATCGCGCTATAGACGACTTCGTGCGGGTCCAGATGATCGACCCGGCACTGCTCAAGCCGCTCATCGCACCTGTTGATGTGACCAAGAGTGGGTTCCAACCGGCCTACCAACGTTGTCACCAGGATCAGCCCGGCGTTGGCCGCCAGATTCGAGGCGTCGAATACCATCGCCACCCGCCCCGCACGGCGCGAGGCTGGCGCCACGGAAAAAGCCTGCTCGAGCCCGGGCTGATAGCGACTTCAGACATCGCAATCAGCCCTGCTCAGGAGGCATTTCTGGTGGAGACGCGAGAACCCGTCAGCCCAAGTTCATCCGTGCATCGAGGATTAGTTGGCCCCGCTTGCTCGCCACGTCGAGCTCCCAGTATGTGTTCCTCGACGACGTGTACCTCGGGGGCCGAGTGGGCGCTGGCCTTGTCTAACGAGGTGTTCGACTTGCCGGGTCCGACGAATCCGCTCGTCTTGCCGTTCGCAGCCCTTGAGAGATCAACCAGCGCAGCGCCGGTACGCGCGCCGGTCCAATACCCGTCCTGCTCCTCCAGGAGCTAATCCAGGCGGCCAACAAACCTGCTCGTAGGCCAACTGACACCGGTAGGTTTCGATCATGCCGCGAAACTGGTCCGATCTCGCCGAGCGACTGGTGGCGGTCCTTCGGCTCTCCAGTGTCCCGGTGGCCATCAGTTTCGCTGGCGCCCCGCCTCCGGGGGTCGAGCGGTTCGATGCCCCGATGGTCTCGGTGAGCGAGGATGGTCGCAGAGGGCGGGTTCCGGCTGGCTGCGTGTTTTGGCTGCATGGCGCCGAGCGGACCTTTGCTACGGCGCCTGAGGATCACGGCAACTGCAGCGTGGGAAGCGTCACCCATGGTCTGCTGGCGCCGAAGGACGTAGTTGACCACAGTGACCTCGCCGAGCTGGTCGGCGCGGGATGGGTCGGCGCCGAGGTGTTGGACCGTCTGCCCAAGGTGTCTGGGCGTCCAGGCTCGGTCGTCTACGCGCCGCTCCGTGAGACACCGGTCGAGCCTGACGTGGTGTTGTTGAGGGTCAACGCCCGCCAGCTGATGGTGCTGTCCGATGCTCTGCCGGGCCTGTCGATTGAGGGGAAGCCACAGTGTCATATCGTGGCACTGGCCAAAGAGCAGGGCGTTCCTGCGGCGAGTGTTGGCTGTGCGCTCAGTCGTCAGCGGACCGGTATGCGACCCGAAGAGATGAGCTGCGCGCTGCCGGCCGCCCAGCTCGATTCGATCGTCGAGGCTGTCGAGAAGGCTTCGGAGGTCGACGCTGTTGTCGGGCGGTACGCGGCCCAGGACGCCGGCCGCTTCGCGTAGCCACTTAGGCGAGGGGTTCGAGTGGGGCCAGTTGCGTCTCGGTGGGTTCGCTGCAGCAGAACCACGCCTCGGTAAGGTGAGCCCGGTCCCCGGTCGGGCCTACCGATACCGCTCCGCGGGCGGGACGGGCCGATGGTGCCTCGGCAGTGGAACGGATCAGGGCGTCGATTTCTGTGGAAGGTCGGCTCGGGCGGCTGCCCGGCTCGCCGCTCGACCAGCGTGGCGATCTGGGCTTGGAGGCGGTCAATTGCGGGGTCGGGATGCGCCCACGTCCAGCCCAGCCGGGCCGGGTCGTAGCCGCTCAGATGGGCGGTCATGGCGGGCTGGCCGAGGAGGAGCGAGCCGTCGGGGACCAGCAGGCGCACGCTGTATTGCACCGGGTCCACGTTGGCGAGGAGATCATGGGTGATCACGAAGTCGACCAGTTCGACGAGGTCGTCGATGGTGGTCCAGGGGGTGAAGGGCAGCCACGACGGGCGGATCTCGATGCCATGGGCGGCGCAGGGCGATCACCGCCGCCGACGCGTCGGCGGCGGTGTGGCCCTTGTCCAGACAGCCAAGGACGCGGTCGCTGGTCGACTCGAAAGCAGAGACCACGAACGCGCAACCCGCTTCTGCCAGCTCGGCCAGGGCGTCGGGGTAGCGGAGAATGTGCTCGACTTTGATGGTGGCATCGAAGGTCAGGTCCGGGTGGCGGCGGTGGACGGCGGCCGACCACGCGGCGGGAGTGGTGGGGGGCGTTGAGGAAGTCGGGGTCGGCGAAGCTGATGTGGCGGGCGCCGGCGGCCACCAGTTGATCGACGTCGGCGAGCACGGCGGCCTCGTCGACACGCCGGACCCGCCCGTCGTAGACCACCGGCACCGGGCAGTGGCGGCAGCGGTGCGAGCAGCCGCGGCTGGCGGCGACGGAGCCGACCAGTCGCTGTTCGCCGGCGACGGCCAAGCGGGTGTAGCGCCCTAGCTCCGGCAGAAGCTGGCGGACAGGCAGCCGACCTTCGGAGCGGGACAGCTGCACAACTGGTCCTGGGACCTGACCGTCGGCCCACGCCACCACGCCAGGCTCGTACTCACCGGCGATGACCGCGTCCGCCGGCGACGTCACGGTGAGCTCGCTACCCGTTGCTGCGTACAGGCCGAAGAAGCACATCGGCAGTGCCGGCCGACGGGCACGGATGTTCTTGGCGACACGCAACGCCAGGCGCATCGCGGTGTGCATGGGCACCGACAGGGCCACCCCCTCGGCCCAGTCGACGTCGCCGCCCTCGAGGCGCTCGACGGCGACGTCGACGCATCGGACCTGGTGGCCGGCTGCCGAACAACGCCGCGGTGACGGTAGCCGCCGACAGCGGTTGGTGGCCTAGCTCGTAGGTGGACACCACCAGAACCCTCACCCTTCGAGGCTACCGTCGGGGGCGGCCGGCGCCGGCGCCGGGCGCACGGCAACCTGCAGCGAAGCCTCAGCCCGGCGCAGCGCGGCCTCGACGTCGGCCGGGTGTCGGTCCCGCGGGCGAAGACGAACCCGAGATAGCGGTCGCCCTCAGGTAGCGGGATCACCGGCCGCCCAAGCGGGGATGGTGATCTCCACGCCGACGACACCGTCGACAGCGAGCGCCTCGCTGCGACCGGAGACCCCCTCGAGCACCCCCGCCGAGCGGATCGGGAGCATCATCACCCCCGACGCCTGCGCTTCCCGGCTCAGCTCGCCGAGCCCCGCGCCCACGGCGTGGCGGATGATCACTTCTTCGAGGCTGACCCCGGCTCCGAAACGCAGAGCCCGTGCGCACAGCCCACCGACGGAGCGGGCCGCCACCTCGAGGACGGTCAGCTCACCCGACCGGGCCGATGCGCAGCTCGGCGTGCACCGGCCCTTCGCCCAGCCCGAGCGCGGCGGCGGCCGAGGCGACCGTCGCCTCCGACGGCGACGAGGACCGCGGAGGGCTGGCGTGACGGGGTGACGTAGATCGTCTCCTCGAAGAACGGACCGTCAAGGGGGTCGGGTTTGTCGAACACGGCGAGCATCTCCAGCCGCCCGCCACACAGCAGCCCTTCGACGGCGACCTCGACTCCGGGCACGAACCGCTCGACAAGCAGCGGCTCTGCGGTGCCGACGATGGACCTGACCCGGTCCTCGGCTGCGGCCGCCTGAGCCACGTCGTCGACCCGGATGACCCCCTGGCTGGCCGGAGCGCGACACCGGCTTGACGACACACGGATAGCCGACCTCTGCCGCCGCGGCGCCAACCCGGTCGCCGGCCGCCACGACCCGGTGGTCTGGCTGGGGCACCGACGAGTCGGCCAGGCGCGCTCGCAGAACCGTCTTGTCTCTCGTGGCCGCCACCGCGTCGGGTGGGTTGTGGGTCAGCCCCAGACGCTCGGACGCGGCTGGCGGCCACCACCAGCCCCTGGTCGTCGACCGCCAGCACCGCGTCAAGCGGTCTGCGCTCGTGGAGAGCAGCGATGGCGTCCACTGCGGCATCCACCGCAGCCAGCGGCACCAGCACCGACCGGTCGCCCATCGTCGCCGGCCAACGCCTGGCGACGTTCGGAGCCGACGACGACCTCGACGTCGAGGCGGCGGGCCGCGGCCAAGAAGTCCGCGGCCCGGTAGGTCTCGGTGGGCAGGAGGAGGAGTACGCGGCTCACCTCTCTAGGATGGCGCGACACGACTAGCACGAGGCGAGTCCACCATGACCGAGATCGATCCGAGCGGCCTGCCCGGCGGGGTGCCTGTCTTGAACGTGACCGACGCCGCACTGGCCAAGGTGCTGCAGCTGCGCGCCGCTGAGTCCGCCGACGAGTCCCTGGCCCTGTGGGTCGAGGTAAGCGGGATCAGCGGGAGTGCCTATAGCTACGACATGTATTTTCAGGCGGCGAGCGACGCCCGGCCCGAGGACTGGACCGGCGTTCAGGACGGGCTGACGATCGTCGTCCCCGCCGAGAGCGCACCGAAGATGGCAGGCTCGATCCTCGACCTCAACCGTGACCTGTTGGCCGGCGGGATGAGCATCCGCAACCCCAACCCGCCGCCGGCGCCCGCCCCGGCCAGCCCGGCGATGACCGGACCGCCGCCCGATCTGAGCGGCGATGTGGCCCAGCGGGTGATCCAGGTCCTCGACGCCCAAATCAATCCGTCCATCGCCGCCCACGGAGGTCGTGCCGACCTGGTTGCCGTGGAGGACGACGCCGCCTACCTGCGCCTGAGCGGCGGCTGCGCCGGTTGCGGGATGGCCGCGGTCACCCTGAGCCAAGGCATCGAGGTCGCCATCAAAGAGTCCGTCCCCGAGATCGTCAAGATCGTCGACGTGACCGACCACGCCGCCGGCACCAACCCGTACTACGAGCCGGCCAAGAAATAGCCTCGTGCCGCCCACCTGCCGGGGTTGGGAATTACGGCAGTGGGGTTGCCGTCCGGGTTGGCCGACAAGCCGAGCGACGACCTCGAGGGGTTTCGGGTACGCGGGTGAGTTGTCAGAGACGTCGCTCCTGGCACACCTCAGCGCAGCCGTCCGCCGAACCGGGGGATGGTCACTACAAGTCCCCGTCGACGCCTACCGGCGAGGCGACGAGTTCAAGGTGGATCTCGACCTGCCCGGCGTGGATCCCGGCTCGATCGAGCTGACCGTCGAGCGCGATGTCCTCACCGTCCGGGCCAGGCGCTCCTGGCTTCGAGCCGAGGGTGACGAGGTCCAAGTGGCAGAGCGGGCCCACGGCGAGTTCAGCCGTCAACTGTTCCTCGGGGAAAGTCTGGACCGCGACAACATCACCGCCATCTACCACGACGGCGTGCTCCTCATAACCATCCCCGTGACCGAACAGGCCAAGCCCCACAAGGTCGAGGTCACCCACGTGGGCAGCGAGGCCGAGGCTGTCGAAGCCGCCTCGCGGGCGCCGGTCGAGGCTGGCTCAGCTACTGCCTGAGTAGCCGCCCACGCCCGACGAAGCGAACCTGGGACGTCGCTTCGTCGGGGGGCGGGCGGCGCGCCGCGAAGCTTCGGCGGTGCTCGCGTGTGTCGCACTCCGTCACCGGACCTCGTTGCGCGGGTCATACGGGACACCATGGCGTGCCTGCAGGCAGACGGCCGGCAGGGCGCACGACCATTCGGCTCGGGTTCGGCTTTCGGGGCACCTTCGACCCCAACCGCAACGAGCCAGGGTAACTATGTCGCGTGGGTAGTGTCGCTCCTAGGCTTCCCGCCATGGGCACCGACGCCGAACCCGCCCCTGAGGATCTGCCGGCGCCGGCGCCGTCGAGCGTCTCACCGGACACGGTCCGCAGCTGGCGGTCGGGGCTGACACCGGGCGAGGATGTGATCGACACCGCCACCTGGGCGGGCTCGGTCCCGCAAGTTACTGGTATCGCCCCCCGCGTGCGCGTCGGTCATAGCAAGTGGTTCAACCTGCTGTGGCTGCTTCCCCTCGGCTTGGTGCTGCTTATCGTCCTGGTTGCCAGCGCCAAAGGTTTGCGCGGTGACCCGTCCGTGCAGCGGTTCATCCGCCAGCACCCGGGCACCTTGGCCCCGTCTCATCCCAAGGCGGCGACCGGGTTTCCCGCCTGGGAGCGATGGCAGCATTTCTTCAACCTGTTCTTCATGATCTTCATCATCCGCGCCGGCGTCCAGATTCTCTCTGACCATCCCCGCCTGTACTGGACCCGGCACTCCACGCCCGGCCGGGATTGGTTCCGCATCCAAAGACCGGTGCCGTCCGATCCGCTGTGGACGGCCAAGCAGGACTCGATCAGCCTGCCGAGCCAGGTTGGGCTTCCCGGGCTTCGCCACTCGATCGGCCTGGCCCGGTGGTGGCACCTGAGTGTCGATGCCCTGTGGCTGGTCAACGGGGTGATCTTCTACGTCCTGCTGTTCGGCACCGGCCAGTGGCAGCGCGTGGTGCCGACGAGTTGGGAGGTGTTCCCCAACGCCCTCTCGGTTCTGATCCAGTACCTGTCGTTGAACTGGCCGGTCGACAATACCTGGGCCGCCTACAACGGACTTCAGCTGCTCGCCTACTTCGTGACCATCTTCGTTGCCGCCCCGCTGGCGGTGATCACCGGGCTGGGCATGTCACCGGCCCTGTCGACCCGCTTCAGGCGGATCAGCAGCACTTTCAGCATCCAGGTCGCCCGCTCGATCCATTTTGTGGTCCTCGTCTACTTCCTGGTGTTCATCGTGATCCACGTTTCCCTGGTGTTCATGACGGGCCTGCTCGTCAATCTCAACCACATGTACGCGGGCCGCGATGACCACAGTTGGATCGGTTTCTGGCTGTTCGTGGCGTCGATGGTCGTCGTCGTCGTCGGCTGGGTGGCGGCCACGCCGTTTACCCTCCGCCATCCTCGGGTCGTACAGCGGGTGGGCCAGGCGATCATCGGTCCGGTCCAGCACCTCTTCGAGTACGTCGACCCCAAACCTGGCCAGTACCGCGAGAAGGACATATCCCCGTACTTCTGGCACAACGGTCAGTACCCCGACTCCGACGAATACAAGACGCTGTTCGACGGCCACTTCGCCGACTGGCGGCTGCGGATCGAGGGGCTGGTCGAGAACCCTGTCGACCTCGACTTGGTGCAGCTACGGGCGTTGCCTCACCACGAGCAGATCACCCAGCATTACTGCATCCAGGGCTGGTCCGGTGTCGCCAAGTGGGGTGGGGTGTCGATGGGGACCATCCTCGAGCTCGTCCAACCCCGTTCCGAGGCGAGGTGGGTGGTCTTCTACTCCCTGGGCGAAGGAGCAGACAAGGGTGTCTACTACGACGCTCATCCGATCGAGCACATGTCCCACCATCTCACCATGCTCGCCTACGACATGAACGACGAACCGCTGTCCTTCGGCCATGGTGCCCCGCTGCGGCTGCGAAACGAGATCGAACTCGGTTTCAAACAGGTCAAGTGGCTGAAAGGCATCGAGTTCGTCGCCCACTACTCCGAGATCGCCAGTGGCTACGGCGGCTACAACGAGGACCACGAGTTCTTCGGCTACCGCCAGTCGATCTGATGGTCGCACGATGATTCGCTCCATCGTCGGCTTCCATCCCGACGGCGGCGGTGACTGGGTAGCCGAGCTGTCCTGCTACCACAGCCAGCACGTCCGTCACCGACCGCCGTTCCAAATGCGGCCATGGGTGCTCGACCCCGCCGGACGAGCCGCGCACGTCGGCTCCGACACTGACTGCTCTCTCTGTGACCGCGCCGAGCTACCCGAAGGCCTGACGATCGCCGGACGAGCCGGCCCGTGGGACCAGGATTCGCTGCCCGACGCCCTGCGACGCGCCCATCGCACCCCCGAAGGCCGATGGGGGCTCCTCGTAGTACATGACGGCACTATCGGCTTCCAGTTCCAAACCGACAGCACGCCGACCTCTGCGCTGCGAGTACACGCTGGATCGACCCAGCCCATTCCTCCCGGAAGGCAACATCGTCTCTTTGTGACCGGTCCCGTCCGACTCGAACTCGAATTCTGGGGGCGCCCCGCGGATGGGCCAGCGGTCCACGGTGGCTGATCTTGGCCCCTTCCGTGGCCTCGGCCCTGTGGTGGATGTCCGCCAAACCCGTGGAAGCCCAGACCGGTGTGTGAGCCCGCAGGGGAGTACTGGGCGGCCTACCCACCTCCACCGCTTTCCCATCGACCCGCGTCAGGATGGGCCCTTATCGCTGAGCTGGCCACCGACCCCGCCAGTCAGGCCATCACGCCCGGCGTGATCCAGCTCGCCCACACCCTCCGATGACAGTCACCGCCGAGGGGGTCGAGGCCGCCGAAGAGTACCGTCAGCTCGCGCTCGGCTGCGACGCCTGCCAACGCACCACTAACCACTTCGCGCCGGCCCTGCGAGCCGACGACCTCGTCCAATGGGCGCTCCTCGGCCAGCGTGGCCCGACTACCTGACCCAAAGAGCTTCACTTAGCGTCATTACTCTGTCCCAGCAAACCCGTCTCGCTGAGTCCAGCCGACGTCGCTTTCGCGCGTCTAGATGCGCGTCTAGAACGTCGGCCTGCTCCTGCCCTCCAGACCCACCGACTGCCCAGTCACAAGCGGCTGACCAAGGCTTTTGCCGTGTCCTGCCTATCAGCCAGAATCCTCAGGACGTTCATGCTCTACTACGACATCTAGCCTCTGCGCTCAGGCCTGGCTCGACAGCGACATTCTGCGGCGCACGGTTCGGCTTCGCCGCGGCTATCCTTTCTTCTCCTGAGAAGGGGGAGGGGCATGCCGATTTTCATGGTTGAGCGGGGCTTCGCTGAGGAGTTGGAGGCGCGGGCGGAGGTTCTCGACGGGATCAACCGGATCAACGACGAGGAGGGGGTGCGCTGGCTCTACTCGTTTCTGGCGGCGGATAAGCGCAAGACGTATTGCTTGTACGAGGCGGCGTCGCCGGAGACGATCCGGCGGGCGGCGTCTCGAGCGGATATTCCCGCCGATGTCATCGTGGAGGTCAGTGACCGGCTCCTCCCCGATGGGGCATCAGCACCGATCTGAGCGTCGTGACCGGGCCGGCGTGGGTGGCGCCCCCCCTGCCACCCTGGCTGGCCGCGGCCAGACATCTTCCTCTGGTCGGCCGGCGGTCGGAACTGGAGTTGCTGGAGAGATCCTGGGCCGAGGTGGTGGAGGGACGGCGGCAGGTTCTGTTCGTCGGCGGTGAGCCGGGCGCGGGGAAGACCCGGTTGGTGGCGGAGGCGGCAGGCGCGTTGCACGACAACGACGTGGCCGTGCTTCTGGGTACCTCCAAGGTTGAGGCTGGCGTCCCCTTCCAGCCCTTCGCCCAGATGCTGGATCACCTCTTCGCCACTGCTGCGCCTGGAACCCTGACCCACCACGTCTCCCACGGGGGCCCCGAGCTGGATCGGTTGTCGTCGCAGGTGGCGCTTCACCGCCCCACCGGGGATCGTGGCCGTCGCGAAGGGGTCGAGACCCGCCGCGAGCTCTTCGATGCCGTGGCCCGGTTGTTCCAGATGTTGGCCGAAGACCGTCCGTTGACCTTGATCCTCGACGACCTCCACTGGGCGCAGCTTCCGACCCTGGCTCTGCTCGAGCACGTGGTGCAGGCATGCTCCCAGACGCGGCTGCTGGTGCTGGCCACGTTCCGCACCACCGCACCGGATCGCTCTGAGGAGGTGGCCGCCCGAGTGGCTGAGCTTCACCGCCTCGACGGTGTCCGGCGTATCGATCTGAGCGGTCTGGACACCGAGGCCATCGCCGAGTACGTGAGCTCGCGCAGCGGACTGCCGGTCAGCGCATCACGGGCACCGGCGGCGCTCCTGCGCGACCGCACCGGCGGCAATCCGTTCTTCCTCCGCGAGCTGTGGGCCGACTTGGAGTCACGCGGCGGGGTGTCGGCCCTCCGGTTTCCTCACAGCGTCCCGGCATCGATCAGCGACACGTTGACGGCGCGGGTAGCAGGGCTCGGCCCCGAGGTCCGACAGGTCATCGAGTTGGCGGCGGTGCTGGGCGACAGTTTCGACCTGGCCACCCTCGTCGCGGCCAGCGAAGCCGAACGCAGTATGACCATGGCGTTTGTCGATTCGGCGATGGCTGTCGGATTGATCGAAGCGGTGCAACCCGACGACGGTACCTACTCCTTCGTGCATGCGCTCACCCGCCAGGCGGTGGTCGACCGTTTGGGCCGCTCCCGACGTATCGCGCTGCACGCCCGAGCGGCGGAAGCCTTGGAGCGCCAACCCCACAGCTCGTCGTTGGTTCCGCTGCTGGCCCATCACTACCTGGCCGCCCACACGCTCGGCTTCCACGACAAGGCGCTGCGTTACAGCAGCCAAGCCGGCGAGTTGGCAGAGCGCAGCCTGGCCTTCGAAGGCGCGGCGGCGTGGTTCGAGAGGGCGGCGTCGCTGCCCGAGTGTCCTCCGGCCGTCCGGGGCGAGATGCGGTTGGCGACGGCGTCGAACTACGTCCGGGCCTGCCAGTTTCCCCAGGCGCGGGCCATCTACGAGAGTCTGGACGCCAGTGCCGAACCGCAGACACGGCTGGCCGCCGCCATCGGGTTCGAGGAGGCGACCTGGCGTCCGGGGGTCGGCGGGGGGCGCGCCGCCGATTTCTTGTCGTCGGCCCTCGAGGAGTGCGGCCTCGACGACCACGACCCGCGGTACGTGCGCGCCCTGGGCAGCCTGGCGCGGGCACTGGCGTTGGCTGGGGAGACCGGTCGCGCCCGCCAGGTCAGCCGCCGAGCCATCGATCACGCCCAGCATTCTGGCGACGACGCCACGCTGCTTCATGCTCTGACAACCAGCATGTGGCACGGGACCACTCCCGACGTCGCCGAACTTCAGCTCGAGCGCAGCGCCGAGGTGCGCCGGATGGCCAAGGACCGGCGCGACTACGAGGTGCTCGGCTCGGGCGCCAATTTCGCCGCCACCGTCAGCTATGTGGTCGGCCAACCCGATGGCCTGGACGCGGCCATGTCCGATGGACACCGATCCGTCCAGGGCACAGGCCAGCCCTACTACCACCACGTCTACTGCTGCCTGGCCCACTCGGTGGCCTTCTTGGCCGGTCAGTTCGAGGAGGCCGAGCACTGGGCCGAAGAGCTCAAGAAGAATGACACGTTCGGCGACGAGGTTGCCGAAGGCCCCTACGGCGTCCAGATGTTCATGATCCGCCGCGAGACCGGCGGGCTCGGGAGGTTCCGTCCGTTTGTCGACGGCCGAGAATCGTTCGCCGGACGCTGGATCCCCGGGCTGCTGGCCCTTTACACGGAGCTTGGCGTGGAGCCGGGCGCCAGGCGGGCCTTGCAGCACCTGATGAACCGCGACCTGACGGGGCGAACCGAGCAGGCCCAGTGGCCGATGGAACTGGTCTTCATGGTCGAAGCCGCCCTCGCCCTTCAGGACGGCGAGGCCGTCCGGACCCTCCGCCCGTTGCTGGCCGAGTATGCGGGGATGAACCTCGTCAGCGGGACGCTCATCGCCGCGTTCGGCAGCACCGAGCGGTTCCTGGGGCGAGTCAAGGCTTTCCTCGGCGATCATGTCGGTGCCGAGCGGGACTTCGACGCCGCCCTCGACATGGACCGGCGCATGCGGTCGGTCGTCCACGTCGCAGAGACCCTGGCTCACTACGCACGGTTCGCCGCGGCCGTCGGGCAGGTGGACCGGGCGCGGGACCTGGCTTGCCAGGCGCGTGACCTGGCCGTGCCGATCGGCCAGGTCCGTATCCTGCACACGCTGGAAGAGCTGGCGTCGTCGGCCGGTTCAGCAGGGCTCACCGAGCGCGAGCTCGAGGTGATCCGCCTGCTGGCCGCCGGGCTGAGCAACCACGAGATCGGCACTCGCCTGCACATCAGCGCCAACACCGCGGCCAACCACATTCGCAGCATCCTGGTCAAGACCGGCGCCGCCAACCGGACACAGGCGGCCATGTACGCCGCGGAACACCAGCTCGTCTGACACGCGTAGTCAGACCTGACCATCCTCACCGAGATGAGAAACGTCAGCTTCGGTCATGACAGCTGGCCTCGCGTCCGTCATCGTTCTCGTGGTGCCGTTGGCTCGTCGCCCACGGTGCCCGGAACCCAAGGAGTAGCTGCCATGACTGATATCGCCGAAACGTCGGAATTCCGAAGCCGGATCAGCGGGGGCGTTGTCGGCCCGAACGACGCGGAGTACGACCAGATTCGGGCCGTGTACAACGCCATGATCGATCGCCGTCCCGCCCTGATCGCCCGGTGCCGGACGGTCGCTGATGTCTGCGCCGCCCTCGAAGCCGGCCGCCAAGCCGGAGCTCCGGTCGCCGTGCGCGGCGGGGGCCACAGCGGCCCCGGCTTCGGTACCGTCGACCACGGCGTCGTCATCGATCTCTCCCCCATGCAGACGGTCGATGTCGATCCCGAAAGACAGACCGTCAAGGTGGGGGGCGGGGTCACCTGGGGCCAGGTCGACGCGGCCACCAACCAACACGGCCTGGCCACCCCGGCGGGAATCATCTCCACCACGGGGGTTGGTGGCCTGACGCTGGGGGGCGGTCATGGCTACCTGTCCCGCCGCTACGGGCTGACCATCGACAACCTCCTGGAGGCGGAGGTGACGCTGGCCGACGGCACAACGGTGCGAGCGTCGGAGACCGACCACCCCGACCTGTTCTGGGCCCTTCGCGGCGGGGGCGGGAACTTCGGGATCGTCACCTCGTTCACCTTCCGCCTGCATCCGGTCGCCAACGTCGTGTGCGGACCCACCGCCTGGCCGGTGTCGGCCACGTCGGACGTCCTCAGCTGGTTCCGTGAGTTCATGCCATCCCAGGACGAGGATCTCTACGGCTTCTTCGCCACCATGACCGTGCCCCCCGTCGAGGCCTTCCCGGAGCCGTTCCACCTCCACAAGGTCTGTGCGGTCGTGTGGTGCTACCTGGGAGACCCGGCGAGCGCCGCCGACGCGTTGGCGCCGGTACGCGACCTGCAGCCGGCCTTCGACGGCATCGCCGAAGCACCGTACCCGGGCCTCCAGTCGGCTTTCGACGGCCTCTACCCGCCGGGCATGCAGTGGTACTGGCGAGGCGACTTCGTCCGCACCGTCCCGGATGCGGCGGTCGAGGCCCACGCCCGCTACGCCGAAGCGCTGCCCACCATGCACTCCGCCATGCATCTCTATCCCATCGACGGAGCCGTCAACCGGGTGGGTGCCGACGAGACCGCCTGGTCGTATCGCGACGTCACCTACTCACAGGTCATCGTCGGGGTCGACCCGGACCCAGCGAACGCAACCGCCATCAAGCAGTGGGCGGTCGACTACTGGGAAGCGACCCACCCGTACTCGGCCGGCGGTGCCTACGCCAACTTCATGATGGACGACGAAGGGCAAGATCGGGTCCGAGCCACCTACGGGAAGAACTACGACCGGCTCACGCAGGTCAAGGCCACCTACGACCCGAACAACGTGTTCCGAACCAACCAGAACATCCGCCCTGCGGTCTGAGCAACAACCGGCCCCGCCCCGGCCATCGATCGACTGGATCTTGTCAAGAGGGCCCGCACGGGAAATAATCCCTCACAGAAGCAGCTGTAGGCCGACAACAAGAGGGGCAGACGGATGGCTCACAAGAAGGTGCGGCTGGTGGCCGCGGCCGCCGCGGTGTTGGTCGCTGCCGGCTGCAGCAGCTCGTCGCACAGCAGCAGCAGTGGTGGGAGCCGCACCATCACGATCGGCGTGATAACAGACATCACCGGACCTGCGGCATCCGGGAACAAGAACGCAGTTCAAGGCGTCCAGGCCGGTGTCGTGCTGGCCAAGCGCGACGGGTACACGATCAAGTACGTGGTCGGTGATACCGCCACTTCGCCGGCAACCGCCCTCGCTGCCGCGCAGAGGATGGTCACCCAGGACCACGTGCTGGCCGTCATC
This sequence comes from uncultured Actinomycetota bacterium, assembly GCA_963757175.1. Taxonomy (GTDB): domain Bacteria; phylum Actinomycetota; class Acidimicrobiia; order Acidimicrobiales; family Palsa-688; genus CAVWQR01. The sequence continues at coordinate 1,129,360 of CAVWQR010000001.1, forward strand.
GGCCACTCGGCCCTGTTGTTCTCCGCCGCCCCCTACCTCAAGTCGCAGAACATTCCGGTGGTCGGCTTTGCCGAGGACGCCGGCGAATGGTCCACGAATCCCAACATGTTCTCCATCAGCGGGCCTCTGGAGACCAACTTGGTCACGGCCACGGACGGCCTGTTCTTCAAGATGCAAGGTGGCACCAGCCTGGGGTCCATCGGCTACAGCGTCTCGCCTTCCTCGGCAGGGGCAGCCCGGGCGGCGACCGCTTCCGCCCAGGCAGCAGGCCTCAAGTCCGGGTACCTGAACGCCAACTTCCCCTTCGGCAGCACCAATGTGGCGCCGGACGCGATCGCCATGAAGAACAACGGGGTCGACGCGTTCACCGCCACCGTGGACCCGAACACCGCCTTCGCTTTCGTCACCGGGCTGAGACAGCAGGGCGTCAATCTCAAGGTGTCGCTCTTCCCGACCGGCTACGGCGGCGACCTGTTCCAAGCGGGCCCCAACGCCCAACAAACGGCCCAGAACGTCTCCTTCGGCCTGTCCTTCGAGCCGGTCGAGATGCATACCGCCGCCACCCAACAGTTCCAGAGTGACCTGGCCGCGGCCGGTGTCAAGGGCGAGCCGACCTATTCGGAGTACAACGGCTACCTGTCGGTCGGCCTGCTGGTTCAGGGTCTCAAGGCGGCGGGTTCCAATCCGACTCACGCCTCGCTGATCTCGGCACTCTCTGGCATCCACAACTGGAACGCCCTGGGCCTCTGGGGTGGCCGCACCCTGGACATCAACAACCGGAACCCGACCACGCAGGGCGTCGACAACTGCCTCTGGGTGACGAAGTTCGTGGGCAACTCGTTCCACCTGATCCCGGGCGCCGACCCGATCTGCGGGAAGACGCTCGGGAGGACCTAGCTCACCGCCGGATCCTTGCGACGCTAATATTGACGTCGAAGTCGATATGTGGTTGTGTGGGAGTGTCCTGCAGTGTCCGGGAAGGCGGCCGCCGCCCTGCCCGGGGTAACGGCGCAGCGCGCCAGGGAGGTGGTCATGCCCAAGACCGTTGTCGACTTTCCCGTCTTCGACGCCGACAACCACATGTACGAGACGACGGACGCCTTCACCAAGTTCCTCCCCTCGGACCACCAGGGGCTGATCAAGTACGTCCAGGTCAACGGACGCGACAAAATCGCGGTGAGGAATGTCATCTCCGAGTACATCCCCAACCCGACCTTCAAGGTGGTGGCACGGCCGGGGGCTTGGGAGGAGTACTTCAAGCACGGCAACCCGGAGGGGAAGTCCACCCGGGAGTTGATGGGCGACCCGGTGCGGGCGCCGGACGCGTTCTTCGCACCGGAGCCCCGCCTCGCCCTGATGGACGAGCTCGGGCTCGACCGCGCCCTCATGTGGCCGACGCTGGCCAGCCTGTTGGAGGATCGGCTGCGCATGGACCCGAAGGCGACCCACGTCGTCGTGCACGCCCTCAACCAGTGGATGCACGAGCACTGGTCCTTCAACTACCGAGACCGCATCTTCCCCGCGCCGGTCATCACCCTGCCGATCGTGCGGGAGGCCATCGCCGAACTGGAGTGGGTGGCCGATCGGGGCGCGAAGATCATCCTGATCAGGCCGGCGCCGGTCCCTGGCTACGAGGGGTTCCGGTCGTTCGCCCTGCCCGAGTTCGACCCCTTCTGGGAGAAGGTGGTCGAGCTCGATCTCACCGTCGGCCTGCACTCGTCGGACGACGGCTTGACCCGCTACTACAACCTGTGGGAGGGCAAGCCCGACGGTGAGCACCTGCCCTTCGCCGGGCCGTCGGCGTTTCTCGACATCATGCACACCCAGGGCAGAGGGATCTTCGACACGGTGGCCTCGTTGATCGGACACGGGCTTCTCTCCCGGTTCCCGTCCCTGCGGATCCTGCCCGTGGAGAACGGCTCGGGCTGGGTCCGTCCGCTCGTGGAGGCACTCGGAGTCTCCTATGCGCACAACGCCAAGCTCTACGACGAGGATCCGCTCATGGTGCTCAAGCGCAACGTATGGATCCATCCGTTCCACGAGGAGGACCCACGCGGTCTCATCGAGCTCATGGGGGCCGACCGCGTCGTGTTCGGGTCCGACTACCCCCACGCCGAGGGGATGTCCGAGCCCCTCTCCTACGTCGACGAGCTCGAGGGCTTGCCGAGGGAGGACATCGCACGGGTCATGGGGGGCAACCTCGCCGAGGTGATGAAGGTGGCGGTCGCCGCCTGAGCGAGGTGCTCGCCCGCCGGGTCATGCGACGGGCCTGGTCATAGCCGGCTTCAAAGCGATCGAGCGCGACCGGCCGTAGGGTGTGAGCGGCAGTCGAGAAGGAAGGCGCACCCATCCCGCGTCGAGGTACCCGTTCGACAGGGACGGCAAGTCCCGGAGCCGTCCCGCCTCCGCCCGCCACGGCGGTGCCCTTCGCGTCGGCGCGGGGGCGGTGGGTGATCGCGGCGACGGTGCTGGGCTCGGGCATCGCCTTCCTCGACGGCAGCGTGGTGAACGTCGCCCTGCCCTCGATCGGCAGGGATCTCGGCGGCGGCCTGGCCGTGCAGCAGTGGGTGTTGGACGGCTACCTGCTCACCCTGAGCGCCCTGCTGTTGTTGGGAGGGTCGCTGGGGGACCGCTACGGCCGGCGCCGGGTGTTCCTGGTCGGGCTGGTCTGGTTCACGGTGGCTTCCCTGGCGTGCGGGCTGGCTCCTTCGGGCGCGGGGTTGATCGTCGCCCGCCTGGCCCAGGGGGTGGGCGGGGCGCTGCTGGTGCCGGGCAGTCTGGCCCTGATCAACGCGCTGATCCGCTCCGAGGACCGGGGTCGGGCGGTGGGGGTGTGGGCAGGCATGTCCGGGGTGACCTCGGCGATCGGGCCGTTCGTGGGGGGATGGCTGGTCCAGGCGGTGTCTTGGCGATGGGTGTTCTTCATCAACCTGCCCCTGGCCGGCGCGGCCATCGTCATCACCCTGATCCACGTGTCCGAAACCCGGGACCCGGCCGCCCATGGCCGTCCCGACCTCGCCGGCTCGGTGCTGATCACCGCCGGTCTGGCCGGGGTCATCTACACCCTCATCGAAGCCCCCGCCCATGGGTGGAGCCCGGTGGCCGTGGCCGCCGTCGCGGTGGGCGTGGCCGCCCTGGTGGCCTTCCCGTTCGTGGAGGCGCGGACCGACCAGCCCCTGTTGGAGCTGTCGATCTTCCGCTCCGCCCAGTTCACCGGGGCCAACCTCACCACCCTGGGCGTGTACGCAGGCTTGGGTGGGGCGCTGTTCCTGCTCGCCCTCCAGTTGCAGCAGTCGCTCCGCTACTCGCCGGTGTCCGCCGGGGTGGCGCTCCTGCCCATCACCGTCATCATGCTGTTGCTGTCTCCGCGCATCGGCGCCCTGGCCCAGCGGGTCGGGCCTCGACTGCCCATGACCCTGGGACCGGTGGTGGCCGGGGTGGGCCTGGCGCTGATGGCCCGGATCACCCCGGGTGCCACCTACCTGGACGCCGTGCTGCCGGCCGTGGTCGTCTTCGGCCTCGGCCTGTCGATCACCGTTGCTCCGCTCACCTCGACCGTCCTGGCGTCGGTCCCCGAAGCCCATGTCGGCGCGGCATCGGGGACCAACAACGCCGTGTCTCGTCTGGCCGGGCTGCTGGCGGTGGCCATCCTGCCCGTGGTCGCCGGCATCCATCAGGGCACCGGCCCGCTGGGTCCGGGCTTCGGCCGGGCCATGGTCATCTCGGCGGTGATCTGCGCGCTGGCCGGCGTGGTCGCCTGGGCCACCGTTCGCCAGGCCACCCCCGTACAGACCCAGATCCTGCCCGGGGTCAACCAGGCGTGCGCCGACGCCTGCACGCGGGAGCCGGAGGCCGCCTAGGCCCTGCTTGGTCTACCCGTCGCTGTCGGGGGCGTTGGCGCCGGGCGGAAGCTGATGGGGGCCGGGTGTACCGGTGAGCGTGGTTTGCGGGTGGACGGGCAGGAGGACGGGCGCTCGTGGTTTCTGGTTGAAGTTGAAGTCGGCGGCGAGGTCGCCGAGGACGTTCTGGTTTTCCCGGACGTCTGGTCGCGGATCGGGCCGGCCGTCGGTCGCCGGGTTGATGCGTTGCCCGCCCAAGAAGTCGTCCTCGATGAACTTGTCGTAGGCGTCGAAGCTCAGGGTCTGGTGGTCGACGTAGCCCTGCCTGGCGTAGGGGCTGATGACGATACCGGGCACGCGGAGCCCGTAGCCGTTCTCGTCGACCGTCGGCGGAACCACGTGGTCGTAGAAGCCGCCCCAGTCGTCCCAGGCGAGGAAGATTGCCGTCGAGTTCCAGTCGGGGCTGTGCATCACGGCGTTGATCAGGCTGGTCACGTAGCTCTGCCCGTAGCTCACCGGGGCGGGCGGGTGCTCGCTCACCGCGCCCGAGGGCACCACCCACGACACTGCCGGCAGCGTGCCGTTCTTGGCTGCCGCGTAGAAGTGATCGACGTCCTGGATGTTGCCCAGCTGGTTATCGGCCTTCACCGTGTCGAACCACGGCAGCGGATTCCAGATCCCGGGCGTGTTGGCGTTCTGAGCGACGGGAGCGCAGGTCTCGGCCGCGTCGTTCTCGCAGTCGGGCTCACTCCCGCTGACCACGTAGTACCCCCAGCTCACGTGTTCCTTGTACAGGAGGTAGGTCAGATCCGTCCACGCGTAGATGGGCTGGTCGCTGGCGCTGGTCTTCTTTCCGGCCTTGTTCGGGTTGGTCGAGTTCTTCGGCCCCGCCGCGCCGCCGTAGACGGCGGGGGCGTTCGCCGGCCGCTCGGCGGGCTTGGTCTGCAGGGCGTTCACACAGCTCGACGGATTGTTGTCCTGGGTGCAGTACGCCGACCACTCCGACACCAGGAACAAGTGGGACGGCAGGCTCCACGAGGCGTTCGGTTCGAACATGTGGTCCTGGAGCACGAAGTCCTTGGCGTAGGTCCAGTAGTTGGGGATGTCGCTGGCCGTGTGGTAGCCCATCACGTCCGGTTTGGCCGAGTTGGTGCAGGCCGGGTCGGTGGGGTCGAGGCATCCTTTCCGCCCCGACTCGGCCTGTCCGATGAACCCGTCCATCTTCCCGCCGTTGATGTCCGCGGTGGCGTTCGGTGCCGAGTGGGGCCCGCCGCCGTTGACGTCGGAGTGGTCGACGTAAGGTGCCACGCAGGATCCGCTCGAGGGATCGGGTACGCACACGGTGGGCTTGCCGTTCTTCATGGGGATGCCGTCGGCGTCCGGGTACGTGCCGAAATAGGAGTCGAACGACCGGTTCTCCTGTTGGATCACGACGACGTGCTTGATCTTGTGCACCCCCGGCGGGACGATATAGGTGCCGGTGGGTCCGCCGCTGACCCGCTCTTCGTGCGCCGACGAGGGGGACGAAGAGCCACTGCACCCGGCGGCGACCAGCGCCGCCAGGGCGAGGGCGGCGAGGACCCCCTTACGCTTGCGGTCGAAGCTCAATCGCCGGGGCTCGGTCGTGTTCATGGTTTCACCGCTTTCAAACCGTCCGTCTATTGCAGAGCGCTCAGCGTGGAGCTGGCGATCCACGCCGTTCCGTCAGCTGGGTAGAAGTTGCAGTCGTAGCCCCCGTAGTAGAGGCGGCCGTCGTGGAAAGGCGAAGCCGCCATGGTGCGGATGGATACGAACGCCTGGCCGGACCGGATCGGCGGGGCGCCGTGGGCGACCGCAGTGAACTCGGGCCCGCTGAGGCAGCGCAGGGCGTAGGCGGGCGACGGTCCGTGTTCGGTGCGCACGGCGAAGCACGCCGCCGCGTCGAACGTGGCGGCGCCGAACGCCGATGGCCCACACGTCCGCGTGGGCGGACAACCACCGAGGTAGGCCCATTCGAAGCCGAAGGCCTGGCGGGTTACGCCGCCGACGTCGACGGTGGTGAAGTTGTTGTAGGCGGCGATCACGTAGTCGATCGCTCCCTTGCCCTTCGCCGGCACGCTCGTGCCCTGCGCGCCCAGCATCCGCCGGATGGCGGACACGGGCGAGAACTCCATGGTGGCGACCAGGGAGTCGGGGGCATCGACCTGGCCCTCCGGGAGGTGGTCCAGGCGGTACACGTTTCCCGTGCCCTCCGTCGACACCAGAAGAAACGGGGCGCCCTCGCCGGTCACGCAGCTCAGGCCGCGCAGCCCGCTGTTGTGGGCGCCGGCGGGCGGGCCCTGGTAGAGAAGGGTCCAGCGCCCGGCCCTGGCCGGGAGCGGACCGTCGTTTCGCCGGAACAGCTTGGTGTCGATGGTGACGTACAGCGCCCCGGCGCAGTCGGCGAACCCGGTGGCCTTTTGCGTCCGCAGGCCCGGCGACCCCGGCGCGGCCGCGATCAGTTCAGGGACCGGGTCGAACACCAGGGTGTGTCTGGTCGGCGACCAACTGGCCCGGAGGACGCCGGTCGGTTCCACGCCGGCGTAGACGGACCACACCCCGCCGGTCTGATGGGCGCCGAACGACCTGACGTCGGCAACGTTCGACGGCAGGACGTACGAGTCGGACGGAGCAAAGGCGGTGGCACCGTCGAGCAGCCACTGGATTTCCGAGCGGCCGTCGACGACAGCGTGGGTGATCAGCAGGGAATGACCCGGCCCGAGGCCCTGATCGGCGGGTATGGGGAAGGAGTTCAGCGCCTCCTCGACCCGGAGCGACTGGGTCTGCTCGAACAACGTCCACCCGCTGGTGGCCGAGTCCTTCACCAGAATCTGGCCGGAGGGCGCCCGTCCCGGGTATTCCCACTGGTCGGTGGACGCGAACAGCCGCCCCGAGTGGGCGACGATGGCGTCGGTTTCGGTGTCGTGGGCCACCGGACTCTGGGGGTCGGTGGTCAAGGGCTGTCGCGTCGCCGGCACCGCGTAATCGCCGGCGGCACGAGGAGTCGCCGCCTTTTCGCCGCTTGCGGACACCCCGCTGCTGCAGGAGGCAGCAGCCCCGGCCAAGGCGAGGACGATCCCGACGGTGACGGCGGTTGATCGACGTCGCCGGCGCATCGCCCCAGTATCGGCGATCACCGTCTAGAATGTCAACTATGGTTGCGTATATCGTGGCTGGATGTCCATGAGCGACCCGGGGGAAGAGGCGACGGCACCGCCGGCGCGGCTCGGGCCCGCCTTGCGTCGGGCGTGGGTCGGCTACCGGCGCCGGCTGGACCAGGAGATGGCCGCCGCCGGCTTCGATGATTCGAGGTTGCCCGACGGACGGGTGCTGCGGATGTGCTCGCGGTCGATCCCGGTGACGATCTCGGAGATCGGGCGGGAGCTCGGGATCACCCGCCAAGGAGCGAGCAAGATCGTGGCCAGCCTCCGGGATCGTGGCTACGTGACTCTCGGCGCCTCGGCGACCGACGCCCGGGAGAAGACCGTTCTCCTCAGCCCCCGGGCCAGCGACTACCTGACCGCTCACCGGGACGCGGCTCGGCGCCTCGAGCGCCAGCTACGCGACCGAGTCGGAGCCGAGGCTTACCGGGATCTGTTCCGCGTGCTCGCCGAGCTGGGCGGAGCCGACGAGCCACGCCTGAGCGACTACCTCCGCCGGGCGCGGGACTTCGACGGCGTATGGTGACGTCGGCTCGATCACTTCACGAGGGGGAATTCCGTGCGCTTCGGCATCTTCTTTGAGCACCAGATGGCTCGCCCGTGGGAGGAGGGAGCGGAAGAGAAGACGTTGCGCGACGCCCTCGACCAGGTGGAGCTGGCCGACCAGCTCGGCATCCAGCACGTCTGGGAGGTCGAGCACCACTTTCTCGAGGAGTACTCCCACTCCTCCGCGCCCGAGGTGTTCCTCGCCGCCGCCAGCCAGCGGACCAGCCGGATCCGCCTCGGTCACGGGATCGTGGCCGTGCCTCCCGCCTATAACCACCCGGCCAGGGTGGCCGAGCGGATCGCCACCCTGGACCTGGTGTCCGGCGGCCGGGTGGAGTTCGGCACCGGCGAGACGAGCTCGCAGTCCGAGCTGGGTGGCTTCGGGGTGCCGCGCGAGGCCAAGCGCGAGCAGTGGGAGGAGTCCGTCGACCTCGTCACCCGCATGATGGTGGAGACGCCGTTCGCCGGGGCGGAAGGCAGCTGGGTGAAGATGCCGCCCCGCAACGTGGTCCCGAAGCCCAAGCAGAAGCCGCACCCCCCGGTGTGGGTGGCGTGCAGCCGGCGTGACACCATCCTCATGGCGGCGCGCAAGGGCATCGGCGCGTTGTCGTTTTCCTTCGTCGAACCCGAGGACGCCAAGGAGTGGGTCGACGAGTACTACCGGCTGATCGCCTCGGACGAGTGCGTTCCCGCCGGCTTCAGCGTGAACCCCAACGTGGCCATCGTCCTGCCCTTCATGTGCCACGAGGACGAGCAGACGGCTATCGAACGGGGGATCGACGGCGCCCACTTCTTCGGCTACTCGCTCGCCCACTACTACGTCTTCGGCGATCACCGCCCGGCGCGGACCGACGTGTGGCAGGAGTTCCTCGCCAACCGGGACCAGCGCGGCTTCGCCCGGGAGATCATCACCGCCGACGAAGGCCCGCTCGGCGTCAAGCTGCTCCAGCGCGGGCTCGGGTCGCTGCGGGGCGCCATCGGCACGCCTGCCCAGGTGCGCGACCTGCTCCAGCGCTACCAGGCGGCGGGCGTGGACCAGGTGATCCTGGTGTCCCAGGCCGGCCACAACCGCCACGAGCACATCCTCGAGTCGCTGGAGCTGTTCGGCAAGACCGTGCTCCCCGAGTTCGTGGACGGGTTGGAGGAGAAGGAGGGGGAAAAGGCGGCCCGGCTCGCTCCTTACGTCGACGCTGCCCTCGCCCGCCGGCCTCCACCGAGGACGGCTCCGCCGGACTACGTCATCACCACCACGGGCGAGCCGGCTCCTGCCCCCGCCTGGCGCTCAGGGGGCGTGCGCGGCACGGAGACCGTGAGCGCGCTGGTGCGCCACGCCGGCCGGCGGGGCGCCGCCGCCGCCCTGCACCGGGCCAGTCCGGGGATGCTGGAGAGGACCATCGGCAGCGACGCCGGCCTCGGCGTCGCCTTCCGGGGCATCGCCCGCCGCTTCCGTCCCGAGTCGGCGGTGGGTTGGACCGGTGACATCCAGTACCACATCGTCACCGAGCGAGGCGTGCGCTCGTGGTACCTGCGGGTGGACAAGGAACGCGCCCGCGCCATCCGGGGTACGGCCCCGGAGCCCAAGCTCACCATGCGCCTGCCGTTCGCACTGTTCGCGGCCATCGGGACGGGCGAGACCAGCCCCGCCCGGCTGCTCCTGGAGGACAGCGACGTGACCATCACCGGCGACGCCGGCCTCATCGGCCGCATGGGCGAGATGTTCACCGCACCCGGGACGTTCTGAGGCCGGCTTCACACCGGGAACTGCCGCGGCTGGTCGAGGTCGTAGACCACCACGCCCCGCTCGTCGACCCGGGCGGAGGGGAGGGGCGGGTGCGGCTGGCGGCGGCCGTCGTGGAACAGGTGCAGCACCTCCAGGCCGTGGCCCAGCACGGCGGCGTCGGCGATGAGCCGCCGATGGCAGCGCCACCAGACGGACTCGGCGCACATGACCGCCAGCTGCCCGTCCCGGGACTCGTCGACCAGACGGGCCAGCGCCGTCCGAAACTCGGCGGACGCCATGTGGTCGGCATAGGCCCGGAAGGCGGGGTTGGTCAGACCGACGTTGGGCGATTCCGGCTGTCCCCGTCGGCGGCCGCCCAGGGCGGAAACCCACTCATAGTCCATGCCGGCCGCCGGGACGCTCGTCTCGAGAGACTCCCGGCGGAACTGGGGGAGCCGGCGGCTGCCGGGAAAGCGGCGTACGTCCACCAGCCGGGTGACGCCGGCTCCGTGCAGCAGATCCGTCAGCTGCTCCAGTTCGAGGGTGCCGTGGCCGACGGTGAGCAGCATCGATGGCAGAACCTCCGTTGCAGGAAAGAACTTAGGCGAGCGCCTCGTCTTGGTGGAGGTTGTCGATGATGGTTGGCAGGTCGAGGTGGCTGCCGTCCCAGGCTGGGCTGCAACCTTGGCCGTGTGGGGCGAGCGGGTCGGGTTCGGGGTGGGCGGTAACGGGCAGGGGTGTGGCGACGGGTATGGGTCGGCCGTCGGCGCGACGGAAGCACGGACGGCCGTGGCTGGTGGTGATGGTGTAGCCGCCTTCGTGGTGGCGGCGATGGTGGGTGGGACAGAGCGAGATGAGATTGTCGAGGCGGGTCGCGCCTCCTCGGGCCCAGTGGACGATGTGATGGGCTTGGGTGGACCGGCGGGTGCATCCGGGGTAGGCACAGTGGCCGTGGTCGCGCCGGTCCAGCGCCTGTCTGAGCGCCCGGTTGACCTGTCGGTGCCGGCGGCCGACGTCGAGGATGCGCCCGTGGTGGTCTTCGACCAATTCGACCTGCGGGCTGTCGCCGCAGGTGAGCCGGCGGGCGGTTTCGGCGGCGAGGGCCGGGCCGTCGGCGATCTGGCAGGTGGCGTCAGGGTTGTCGCCGGCGAGTACGTCGGGTTCGGTGATCACGGTGACCAGGTACCGGTCGCGGCTGTCGGGGCCGGCCGCGGCGGGCTGGTCGAAGCTCCGCTCGGCCAAGGCGACGAGGGCGTCGGCGCGGGCAGCCCCGCCGGGATCTTCGGCGCCGTCGCGCTCGGCGTCGGCGACGGCCTCGGCGTCCACGAGCCCGTCGAGGGCTTTGGCGACCAGGGCGCCGTCTTCGGGTGCGAGACGGAACGTACCGACCACACAGCCGTCGTCGTCATAGTGCCAGTCCAGGCGCCGGCCGGCGTGATTCTTCTGGGCCGCTTCGAGCGTTGCGCGGCGCGCCCCTCGATAGGCGCGTACCACGGCTTCGAGCTGGGCGGCGGTCATGGACCGGGCGAGGTCGACGAGCTGCTCTTCGGTGGCGGCGGTGGCCACCCGGCTGATGGCCCGGGCCTGGGAGTAGGAGACCTCGCCGCGGGCGAAGCGATCGGCGAGATGGGGGAGCCGCTCCAGGCAGCGGGCCACGCGGACGTGGTCTTTCGCCGCGGCAGGGCTCATGGCGCACTTCCAGGACAGCCAGCCGGCCATGGATCGGCACTCCCAGCGGGCCCACGCCTCGCGCCGGTCGTATTCGGCGACGGCCACCAAGAAGCGGTAGGTGGCCGCCGCCACCCGGGAGGCATACGAGGTGAGCTGGGCCTCGAGGCTGTCGTCGTCCAACGCCGCCGCCTCGGCGTCACCAGGGATCGAACATGTCATACCATGAAGTCTACGAACATATGTTCGCCCTGTCAAGGGTCGTGGGGCTTCCGCGGAAGCCTGTTGTAGGCCGCGAGAAGCACGAGGTACACGTCGATCCACCACAATGGCGGTCATGCCGGCGAAGATCGATCTGTCCGCGGTCCGGGCCGAACTGCGGGCGTGGCTGGCGACCAACTGGGATCCTGACCTGAGCCTGGCCGAGTGGCGACGTCGGCTGGCGGCTTCGGGCTGGGGCTGTCCCACCTGGCCGCCCGAGTGGTGCGGCCGAGGGCTGCCGGCTTCCGCCGCCGACGAGCTGGCCGCAGAGTTCGCGTCGGGTGGCGTGGTGGGCGTGCCCGAAGGCGTCGGGATGAGCCTGGCCGCGCCGACCATCCTCGAGCATGGCGACCAGCAGCTCAAGGAGCGTTTCGTATGGCCCACCGTCGCCGGTGAGCTCAGCTGGTGTCAGCTCTTCAGCGAGCCGGGGGCGGGTTCCGACCTCGCCGGGTTGACCACCAAGGCGGTGCGCGACGGCGACGAGTGGGTGGTGAGCGGCCAGAAGGTGTGGAACACCTCCGCCCATCACGCCGACGTGGCCCTGCTTCTGGCGCGCACCGACCCGGAAGCTCCCAAGCACCGCGGCATCACCTGCTTCGTCCTGCCCGTCCGCCAGCCCGGCGTGGAGGTCCGTCCGCTGCGGCAGATGAACGGGCACGCCTCATTCAACGAGGTGTTCCTGGACAGCGCCCGGGTCCCGGCCACCAACGTGATCGGCGAGGTCAACGGCGGCTGGGCGGTGGCCTTGACCACCCTGGCCCACGAGCGCCGTCTCGCCGTCGGACGGCGTGGTTCGCCCAGCGGTCCGGGTCGCTGCCGCCGCGAGGCGGCGGAAGAGGCGGCCCGGGCGGCCGAGCCCTACCGGTGGTACCCGCAGCGGGCCGGTCGGCCCGATCTCGTCGTCGAACGGGCAACCGCCACCGGGCGGCAGGCCGATCCGCTGGTCCGCCAAGAGGTCGTCAGGGTGATCGCCCTGGCCCGCGTCGCCCGGTGGAGCGCCGAGCGGGCGACGGCGGCACGCGCCCTGGGCCGGCCGCCGGGACCGGAGGGATCCCTGGGCAAGCTGGCCAGCAGCAAGCTCGCCCGTGCCGCGGCCCACGCCCACAGCGTGGTGGCGGGAGCGTCGGGGATGCTGTCCGGCGCCGACGCACCTCTCGAGGGGACCATTGCCGAGATCTTCCTGTCGGTGCCGGCGGTGTCCATCGCCGGCGGTACCGACGAGATCCAGCGAACCATCCTGGGCGAGCGCATCCTCGGGTTGCCCAAGGAGCCTGCGGAGAAACGATGACCGACTTGGATCGGGACGGCGTGCGGATCCACTACGCCGTCCATGGCGTGCCCACTCGTCGCCCGCCTCTGTTGCTCACCCACGGCTATGCGGCGTCGTCGGCCATGTGGGAACCCAACGTGGCCGCGTTGAGCGAAGATTGGCAGGTCATCACCTGGGACCTGCGCGGTCACGGCCGGAGCGGGTCGGTACGCGACCCCGCCCGGTGCACGGAACAGACGTGCGTGGCGGACATGGCGGGCATCCTGGACGCGTGCGACGCGGAGCGGGCCGTCGTGGGCGGCCTGTCGCTGGGCGGCTACCTTTCGCTGGCCTTCTACCTGGCCGCTCCCGAGCGGGTGCAGGCCCTGGCGCTGTTCGACACCGGGCCCGGGTTCAAGGACGACGCCGCTCGTCGACGCTGGAACGCGACCGCCGACGGCATTGCTTCGCAGCTCGAACAGCAGGGACTGTCGGCGCTGTCCGACAGCGAGACCCTGTCTCCCGGTCCCGGCTATCGGGGCACCAGCGCCGACCCCGCCGGGCTGGCCGCCGCGGCCCGCGGCGTGCTCGCCCAACGCGACGCCCGGGTCATCAACTCGCTGCCGTCGATAAGCGTTCCCTGCCTCGTGCTCGTCGGCGCCGACGACGCCGGATACCTCGCCGCCACCGACTACATGGCCGCCAAGGTCCCCGGCGCGTCCAAAGCGGTCATCCCCGGCGCCGGCCACGCCGCCAACATTGACCAGCCGGCGCTGTTCAATCGGACGCTCCTCGCATTCCTTGGTGGCCTCGGCTGATCCTCGGACATGCCGGGCTTCCGCGGAAGCCCCCGGGCCCGGCTCATCTTGGCCCTCGTCGCCCGGTACGGAGCCATCGCTCCAGATGCTCGCTCATACTCGGGCTGAGCACCGCTACCCACTCGACGCTGCCAGCTGGAGCTCGTCAGCCATGAGAGGGGCGACGTAGTTGGCGAAGGGGACCGTGATGTGGCTGTTGTCGGGAAAGACCAGGAGGTTGCCGACGATCGCGGGACAGGAGGTGGCGGTGCAGAACCACGGTTGGACGTTCTGGCGGACGGCCCCGATGGTGGAGGTCAGCCCGGCCAGCCACGGGGCCCCGTACTCGGTGATGTGGTAGGCGCTGTTGTCGTTGGGGGCGATGCCGAGTACGACCAGCGAGGGCTTGAGCGCCTGGATGCGGCTGATGGTGTTGGCCCGCCACTGGTCGCACTCGGAAGACTCCCGTCCCAGATCGGGGCTGAATAGCGGCAGTTGGAGCGGCGGGCACGCCGCCTTGGTCCACACGTAGAGCCGGGCGTGGTGGGCCACGGCGTAGCCGTTCCGTCGCCACGCCGTCGTGCCGCGTCGACCGGGCCGTCACCGCCCGTTCACGCTACCAAGGGGCCGCGCCGGCCCTCGGCAATCCCGGCCTCACCCCCCGCCGAGCTGGACCGCCTTGACCAGGAGCAGCACCGCGCTGAGGATGAGGTAGGCGCGCAGGGAGAGGATGCCGAAGCGCCGGCCGGTGGACCACGACACCGGCTTGAGCAGGGCCAGGGGCGGCATGCGCCACGACATGCGCTCGGCCGTCGACATCTCCGGCCTGGCCGCGCGCCGGGGCTGGTCGCCGCGGCGGGACATGACGCGCAACACCGCGGCGTAGGCGCCGCCGGCCACGGCCAGGGCCACGGCCAGGGCCACCACCACGTCGGTGACGTTGACGTGGGGGAAGACCGTCGTCGCCATCAGGGTGCCGGACAACACCAGCAGCACGCCGATGATGATGCTGGCCAGCAGGTTGAGCCACGGGGCGTTGACCCACGGACCGAGGACCTCGCGGTCGTTGCACAGCAGGAGCAGGAACACGCTGGCCGAGGGCAGCAGCAGCCCGGCCAGCGCCTGGACGCTGGTGGTGATCAGCCCGAGGGGAGCGCCGGGGATGAGGACGATGGCGCCGGCGACGACCACCATGGCGCTGTAGCTGAGGTAGAACTGCTTGGCCTCCCGGAAGCCCCGGTGCAGCGAGTGGCGGATCCCGAACACGTCGCCGAAGGCGTAGCTGGTGGACAGGGTGACGGCGGCGGCGCCGATCACGCTGGCGTCGAAGAGGACGATGGCGAAGATGGGCGCCGAGCGCCGAGTTGCGGTTATCGAGGAGGTGGGCGACGCCGGCGGCGTTGGTGAAGTGGCCGAACGCCGGGGTCCCGGTCGCCGCGTAGCTGGCGGTGACCATCAGGGCGGCGGCGCCGGCCACCACCACCAGCGAACCGATGACCGTGTCGGCCCGTTCGTAGCTGATGAAGCGGGGGGTGATCCGCTTGTCGACGATGTTGGACTGCTGGAAGAACAGCTGCCAGGGCGCCACCGTGGTGCCGACGATGGCGATGATGAGCAGGACGGCGGCCGACGACACCCCACCGCTGATCCCGGGAACGACGAAGTTGCGCCCGATCGTGCCCCAGTGGGGGTGGGACAGGAAGAACATGGGGATCTGGAGGAGGCTGATGGCGATGAACACGAACATCGCCCGTTCCCACCGGCGGAAGCTGCCGCTGGCCATGATGGCGACGAGGGCCACGGCGGCCACCGGGACGGCCACGTACTCGGAGATCCCCGCGTAGGACGCGGCGAGCGAGATGCCGATGAACTCGGTGACGATGGTGAGGAAGTTGAGGAGGAACAGGTCGCCGACGCTGAACCAGCCCCAGCCCCGGCCGAAGCGCTCGTTGATCAGCCGGGCGTGGCCCACGCCGGTCACCGCCCCGAGCCGGACCACCATCTCCTGGTTGACGATGAGGACGGGGATGAGCAGCAGGAGCGTCCACAGCAGGCTGGTGTGGTAGTTCTGGCCGGCCTGGGCGTAGGTGGAGACGCCGCCGGCGTCGTTGTCGCCCACCATGACGATGATCCCCGGCCCCACGATGGCCGCCAGGGTGAGCGCCCGCTGCTTCCAGCTGTGGCGCTCGCCGACGTCGCCGACGCGGATCCGACCCAGGGCGCCTTCGATGTCGCCCAGGTGGGCCTGGTCCAGGACGGCCGATCGGGCGCGCCCCGGCCCGCCGCCGTCGGACGGCGTGCGTGCGGAATCAGTCGCTCCGGGGGTCTCCTCCTCCGGGGCGACGGGGCGGTCGCTCACCGTGGTTACCTCCGGGCGTCGAGGTGTTCGGTCGGTTCGGGGGCCTCAGGCCGGGCGGCCGGTTCTCGTCTTCGCCAGTCGTCGGGGATGGTGACTTCGAGGATGTCGTCGACGGTGATGACCCCCAGCAGGGCGCAGTCGGGATCGACGACGGGAATGGTCATCAGGTTGTAGTCGGACATGAGCAGGGCCACGTCCACGGCGTCGGTGCCCGGAGCGACCCGGACGAAGTCGCCGTCCATCACGTCGCCCAGCTGGCTCTCCGGGTCGTTGCGGAGGAGTTCGATGACCGTGGCCACGCCGGCCAGGTGGTCGTCGCCGTCGATGACGTGGACGGTCACCGACGCTTCTGGCTGCACGGACTCGGAGATCCGCAGCCGGCGGAGGGCTTCTTCGACCGTCGCTTCGACGGGAGCGGACAGGAACTCGACGCCCATCAGCCCGCCCGCGCTGGTGGCGTTGAAGCCCAGGAGGCTGAGCACCTTGGTCCGGGTGCCGGCCGGGAGCAGGTCGAGAACGTGCTGGCGACGGTCCTGGGGCAGCTCGGCGATGGTGTCCGCGGCGTCGTCGGCGCGCATGTGGGCGAGCACGTCCGCCACGTCGGCGTCGGACTTGTCGCCGAAGAGGCGGTTGGCGACGTCGGGGTCGAGCTCTTCGAACACGTCGGCTTCCAGCTCGGGGTCGGCGTGGACGGCGTCGAGGATCTCCTCGCCCTCGTTGCGGGACGCCTCTTCGAGCAGGTCGGCGATCTGCGGCGGCTTGAGGCGCCGGAGGCGGCGGAATCCCGAGCGGGCGATCATGCTCGGCGTGTGGCCGATGAGCGGCTCGAACGACTTCCAGTCCTTGCACGGGTGGCCCGCTCCCTGCCGGATGAGCCCGAAGAGGCGGGCCGGTCGCCGGGTGTCGAGGCAGTACAGCTCCAGGCCGTCGGGGCCGGCGCGCAACTCCAGGTCCCAGGCCCGGACGAGGTCGGCGTCGGTGACGTCGATCAGGCGGTGTCCGAGGATGTCGGTGCGCAGCAGGACCTCGCCGGGGCGGCGCTCGAAGGTGCGCAGGTCGACTTTGGCCTCGCGCAGGGAGATCTGGGCGTCGTCGAAGCTGGCGACGCGGTCGACGGGCAGGAACACCCGCCGGTTGCCGACCTTGGCGACCAGGCCGGTGAGCAGCGGGTAGTCACCGCCGCGCAACCGGACGATCAGGTCGTCCAGGCGGCCGATGCTCTCGCCGGTCTGGGAGAGCAACTGCCTGCCCAGCAGCTCCGACAAGTGCATGCCAAGAGGATACTCCGAGTGGCCGGGTCCGCCGCTTGGCGCTATCCGCCGTTTGCCGTCAGTTTCACCGTGGTGGCGCCGTGGTCGGACGCCAGCTCGGCGGGCGTGTAGTACAGCGGCACCCACTTCTTCTGGGAGTACAGCTTGGTCATATTGGCGTACCACGGTGAGGCCGGGTCGGTGGCCTGCGAGTAGGTGAGGATGCCCTGGGACACCGGGCCGTGTTTGGTCAGCTCGGTGGTCATGACCAGCGACGAGCCCTCGTACACCTGGCCGTAGACGCCGGCGTCGAGGACCCCACCGGTGCCGTTGGACGCGTAGATGGCGTTGAAGCAGCCCGTGTCGCAGCCGTGGATGGGGATGGGCGGCGGAGACTGGGGGGCGTGCTGGACCTGTCCGTAGGCGGCGTCGAGAGGAAGCTGGTGGGCCTGGAGCTCGAGCACGGCGTCGGCGAGCGCCCGCAGGACGGCCGGGTTGGCCGTGTTCAGCTGCGACGGGGTGGTGAGCGGCTGGGCGGGATTGAACGAGTCCGCCCACAAGCCGCTGGACGACGTCGCTGCGCTGGGCGCGTGGGCCGCCCATTCGGAGAACAGCCATCCGCCCTTGGCGTCGAGTGACCCCGTCTTGTCGTAGCCGGCGAGGACGGTGCAGGCCGCGCTCAGGTCGACCACCGTCCCATTGGTCGCCTTGACGTTGGGCGTGGCCCGGCAGGCGTCGACCAGGGAACCGAGGACCAGCTGGGCCTCGAGCGACTGGTCGCTCTGCCACATCGCCTGCAGCGAGCCGATGGTGAACTTGGGCGGGCCGAAGCCGTCCGTCCCGGCCACGCGCTGGGCGATCATCTGGTTGCCCAAACGGGTGCGCAGGCCCTGGGCGACGTTGGTCGGTCCGATGATGCGCGAGTAGGCGGGGAACGGTGCGCTGGGGTTGGCCAGCCAGTACGAGTCGTTGGAGTTCTCCACGTAGTCGGTGCGGATGGTGTGCGGCTCGTGGCTGGCGTTGAAGATTCCCGGCACCGGCGTCCCCGGGTCGTTCCGCCAGGCGCACGCCGATCGGGAGCCGTCGAGGGTCACCACCCCGGCGAGGGTGTAGACGAGCTGGGGTGCGCCGCTGGGGGTGCAGGCGGTGATGAGCGACTGCGGCACATTCGGGGTGTTGCCCACGTCGCCGTAGTAGGCGTGGCCGGTGTCGTCGGCGGCGATGGTGTTGAACGTGGGGATCGCCAGGTACCGGGACTCGACGTTCAGCAGATCCTGCACCGACGTGGCCTGGCCCATTTCCAGGTACTCGTTCTCGGCCCGGAAGGTGTCGCCGAGGAGCGAGTCGTCGACGGTGTAGGCGGTGGAGGTGGTCCACTTGTAGCCGGCCTGGTCGACGTCGAGCACCCGGCCCCACCGGGTCGTGTAGAAGGTGTGGCTCTGGATACCGTGGCCGGTGTCGACGGGCACGGTGACGGTGCCCATCTTCACCGCCTTGCCGTCGACGAGATAGCTGGTGGGGTCGCCCGGCACCAGCTTGAGCTGGGTGAAGGTGAAGCGGAAGTCGGTGGAAACGGTGTGGGTCCAGGCCAGGTTCTGGTTGAAGCCGATGCCGATCAGGGGAAAGCCCTCGAGGGTGCCGCCCAGCATGTTGTATTGACCGGGCACCGTGAGTTGTGCCATCCAGAACCGCTCGGTCCCCCGCCACGGGAAGTGCGGGTTGGCCAGCAGCATGCCGTCGCCGGCGGCGGTGTCCTGCGAGCCGATGCCGATGCCGTTGGAGCCGAGCGTGTCGCTGCCGCCGCCGCCGAACGCCGTCTTCACCGCGGCCAGATCGGTGGCGGTGGGTGGCGCGTGACTGCTCGTCGCCGCCGGCGGTGTCGCTTTGACCTCGTCGGAGAGGAACTGGTCGCTCGAGGGCGACAGGACGATCTGGATGCCCCGCAGGAGCATGTCGGTGAGGGTGATGGGACGCACCCACGGCTTGCCGGCGCACGCCGGGTCGTGGAGCTGACCTGAGCTCAGGTAGTGGTTGTAGCCGGCGATGAACCCTTGGTTGACCTGGAGCACCTGCGGCAGTGGGCCGAGGGGCGGCGGTTGTTTCGCTTGCTGGGCGAAGTCGTTGGTCGCCTTTACGGATTGCCAGAAGAAGTCGGAGTTCAGGTTGGAATCGACGGCGCCGGCTGAGTAGTTGGGACTGGTGCCGGCCGCGCCGAAGTACTTGGAGCGCTCGCCGTTGACGGTCACGAATCCCTGGGCGAGGGTGCAGAAGTTGTCCTGGGCGAACGCCCACGCCTCGCCGTACCCGAGCGCCCGGAAGTTGGCCGCTTGAACGTGGGGGATTCCGTAGCTGTCGCGCGTGACGGTCACCGAATTTGCGCTGGAACCCCCTCCGCCGCAGGCCGACGCCGAAGCTCCGAGCAGGGCGGCGGCCGCCAGCACTGCCGAAATGCGTCGCCCACGTATCGTGGTAGCCATCTCACCCCCCGGATCGGCCGGCACGATACACGCTCCGCCGGAGGGGATCGTGGCAGCATCGGGCCATGGCCCGGGCCATCTCCTCCGCCGAGTTCGGCGACGCGTTCGTGCTGGCGGCCGTCTCGCCCGAGCGCGTCGGCGAGGCGGTGCGCCGTCTGGCCGGCGGTGACGTCGAGCTCGGGCCGTTCCGCGCCGGGCCCGTGGGGGCGGCGACGGTCCGGGCGCGCGGCCGGGTCGGCGACCCGGCGGTGAGGCGAGTGGCGAAGGAGCCGTTGCGCTTCGAGGTCCGGCTGCCGGTGGCGCTCCGGCTCAAGGTCCGGGTGGGCACGGTGTCGGTGTTCGAGGGCAACGGCGAGGTCCGGTTGCGCCTCACCGTCACCACCGCCGAGCCCCTGGCCATCGTCATCGACGTCGAGCAGGTCACCGGCCAGGATGTCGAGTTCGAGATCCGTGCCCGGGGGCTGCAAGCCCGGATCCTGGAACGGGCGGGCGACGTCGCCGGGGAGGTGCGCAGGGGCGTCGCCGCCTACGTCAACGAGCGCATTGCCGCGCCCGACACGGCGCGCTACACCACCATCGACCTGGTCCCGTTCATGGACCAGGTGTGGACTTCGTTCTGATGGACGCCGTCGAGCGAATCGATGCCGCTCTGTCGCCGACGGGTCGGAGAGGGGGCGGTGGTGGAGATCGCCCCGATCCGCGCCGCCCAGGGCGACGAACTGGAGTGGCTGTTCGCCGACGCGGTGGCGCGCGGGGACGGGTACCCCCACACCCCACCGCTGACCCGACCCGTCTTCGAGGAGACCTGGGTACGGACGGTGAGCCTGGTGGTGGCGGCCACCGCCCGTTCCGGCGCCGCCGACGGTCGTCTCGTCGGCGCCTACTACCTGAAGCCCAACCAGCCCGGTATCGGCGCCCACATCGCCAACGCCGGCTACCTCGTCGACCGGGACCGGCGGGGGACGGGGATCGGGACCGCTCTGGTGGAGGACTCGATCCGCCGGGCCCCTCTGGCCGGCTTCGACGCCATCCAGTTCAACTTCGTCTTCGCCGACAATCCGGCGCGGGCCATGTACGAGCGGCTGGGGTGGTCGGTCGTGGGCCGCGTGCCCGACGGCGCCGGTCCCGGCCGGGACGCGGTGATCTATTGGCGGGCCGTGGGCTGACCGCTACCCTCGGCCCCGCAACCGACAAGGGAGGAGTTGGACCATGCTGAAAGGCTTCAAGAACTTCCTCATGCGCGGCGATGTGGTGGTGGTCGCTATCGGCCTGGTCGTGGCCTTGGCGTTCAGCATGCTCATCGCCCGGTTCACCACCGACATCATCACCCCGCTCGTCACCCGGGCCCAGGGCAAGAACTCCATCGGCCTGGGCGTGCAGCTGGGCAACTCCGGCCAGCAGTCGACGTTTCTGAACTTCGGCGATCTGATCTCCGCCATCATCTATTTCATCGTGTTCATGGCGGTGATCTACTTCGTGCTCGTCATTCCCTACAAGCACATCTCCGCCCGGCGCGGCGTGACCGTGTTCGGGGACCCGAAGCCGGCGAAGACGTGCCCGGCGTGCCTCTCGGACGACCTGGCCATGGGTGCGTCCAAGTGCAAGTACTGCGGCACCGACCTCTCGGTGGACGCCTAGCTCAGGACAGCACCCGCTTGCGAAAGGCCCGCAGGCCGATGGCGAGGAACAGGGTGCAGAACCCGATCAGCACCGGATAGATGACGTACAGGTGCATGTGGTCGACCGTGGTCAGCCCGGCGCGCAGTCCCTCGTTGACGTAGATCAGCGGGTTCACACAGACCAGGGTCTGCAGCCACGGGAACCCGCCGATCGTGACCTCGTGCAGCCGCGTCCATTGGTAGTAGGTGCCGCCGAGGAACGTGATCGGCAGCACGATGAAGCCGAACATGAGCCCGATGTTGCGGGGCTCGAAGATGCAGCCGAGCATCAGCCCCAGTCCGCTGAAGGCGATGCAGGTCAGCGGGAGGAGGGTGAGCACGATCCACCAGGTCACGTGGAAGTGGGCGTTGACGCCGTGGGCATGGACCACGGCCGCGATGGGAAACACGATCACCGCGGCGATCAGGCCCTGGATGACCCCGGAGAACACCTTGGCCACCGCCACCAGCCACACCGGGCACGGGGCCTGGACGCGGTCCTCGATCTCCCGGGTGAAGCCGAACTCCTGGGCCATCTGCAGCGCCACCGCCTGGACCCCTTGGAACATCACCGAGATGCCGACCACGCCGGGGACGAGGACGGTGGCGAACGCGGCCGACCCGCCCGCCCCGCCGCCAACCGACTGGCCGATGTGGGGGAAGACGTAGAGGAAGACGAACACGAGCAGGAACGGCTGGATGATGACGCGCAGCACGAACTCGACCAGGTGCTTGCGCAGCACGGTGAGATCCCGCAGCAGGAGAGCGCCGAGGGCCACCCAGCTGGCCGTGGTCGCCGGCCTGGTGTGGAGGTCGATGGTGCGGGTCGGCGTGGCCGCCGAGGCCGAGGCGGAGGTGATCGTCATCAGTCGCGCAGGTCCTTGCCGGTGAGGTTGATGAACACGTCTTCGAGGGTGGGCTCGGCGAGGGAGAGGTCGGCCAGTTGGAAGCCGCCGCGCTCGGCGGCGGACACCACCCGGGGCAGCACGCCGGTCACCCCTTTGATGTGCAGCTCGGCGCCGCCGTCGATCTCACGGAGGCGGGTGGCGCCCTCGACCTCGCGGCCCAGCAGGTCCTTGAGTTTCGCCGGGTCGCCGTCGGCTTTGACGGTGACGATGCTGTCGGCGCCGACGGTCGCTTTGAGGGCGCCGGGGGTGTGGAGGGCGAGGATGCGGCCGTGGTCCATGATCGCCACCCGGTCGCAGAGCTGGTCGGCCTCTTCCATGTAGTGGGTGGTGAGCAGGATGGTCTGTCCGTCGCGGTTGAGCTCGCCCAGGATCTCCCACAGCGCCAGCCGGCTCTGGGGGTCGAGCCCGGCGGTGGGCTCGTCCATGAACAGCACGGCAGGGCGGTGGAAGATGGACCGGGCCACCATCAGACGCTGGGCCATGCCGCCGGAAAGGGCGTAGACCGATGCCTTGCCCCAGCGGGCGAGATGGAACTTCTCGAGCAGCTCGTCGGCGACCCGGCGACACTCGCGCGCCGGCATGCCGAACAGACGCCCGTGGAAGTACAGGTTCTCCCAGCAGTTGAGCTGGCGGTCGAGGGTGTTCTCCTGGGAGACGACGCCGATGAGCTGCTTGACGAGGGCGGGGTGGGCGACGACGTCGATGCCGCCGACGAGCGCCTGCCCGGCCGAGGGGATGACGCGGGTGGTGAGCATGCCGGCGGTGGTCGTCTTGCCCGCGCCGTTGGGACCGAGCAGCCCGAAGATCTCGCCGGCGCCGACGGTCAGGTCCAGGCCGTCGACGGCCTTGAAGTCGGTGCCGGCGTAGGTCTTGGTCAGGCCGGCGGTGCGGATCACCTCGGCCGTTGCCGGCGACCCGTCAGCCATGACGGACGCGGTCGTGGTCATCTTCCACCCTTCCGTAATGCTCGGTGAGACGATGCAGACAGCCTTCCAGCGTGCGGCGTTCGGAGGTGGTGAAAAGGGCGGCCATCTCGGCGTTGGCCCGTTCCGCCACCCTCCGGCTGCGGCGTAGCTGGGCCCGACCCTTGGCGGTGAGGACCGGGGAAATGGTGCGCCGGTCCACGACGCCTCGCACCCGTTCGACCAGGCCGTCGGCGGCCAGCCGGTCGAGATGGTGGGTGAGCGTGGGCCCCTCGATCGCCATGCGCTGGGCCAGCTCCCGTTGCGTCAGCCCGGGATGCTGCTCCAGGTGGCGGAGCACGATGTGGGTGTACAGCGACGAACCGACCTCGGCCATCCGCTGGTCGAGGTCGGCGTGGACGTACTTGGCGGCGATGGCCAGGCTCCGGCCGAGAGACTCCTCCACGGAAAAACGATTACATATCGAATCATTCGCTGTCAACCGAGTTTGGGTCAGGCCGGCCGCCCGTAGAACAGCCGTTCCACCACCCGGCGGGCCCGGCGGGTGGTGCGCCGGTAAGAGTCGCGCAGCTCCGATGGCGAGGTCCCCATGCTGCGCGCCAGGGTGGTCAGCACGTGGCCGGTCGCCGGCAGGGCGTCGCTCGGCGAACCGCGCACCAGATAGAGGCGGTTCCGCGTGGTCTCGCAGAAGCGATAGGCCTCGGTGAGCACGGTCGCGTCCTCGCGGTCGACCGCGTCGGCGGCCACCAGGGCGCGCAGGGCGTCGAGCGTCCCCGGCGCCCGTATGCCGTGGCGCAGCTGGAGCAGCTGCACCGTCCACTCCACGTCGGACAAGGAGCCCCGCCCCAGCTTGAGGTGGAACTGCGGGTCCTCGCCGGCGGGAATCCGTTCGTTCTCGACGCGGGCCTTCATGCGGCGGATCTCGCGCACCGACGCGCTGTCCAGCGGCCGGTCCCATACGAAGCGCTCGGCCACCTCGGCGAAGCGCCGGCCCACGTCGGCGTCGCCGGCGACGAAGCGGGCGCGCAGCAGGGCCTGGCGTTCCCACACCTGGGCCCACCGGGTGTAGTAGGTGGCGTAGGCGTCGATGCTGCGCGCCAGCGGCCCCTGCCGTCCCTCGGGACGGAGACCGGCGTCGAGGGTGTACACCCGCGCCGCCGGCGTGGCGCCGTTGACGACTCTGAGCAACGACGTCGCCGCCGCCTCCGCCACCCGGGCCGCCTCGGCCGCGCCGCCCGGCCCGGCGGGATCGTCGCCTTTCTCCACTGCATACACCAGCAGCACGTCGAGGTCCGACGCGTACGCCAGCTCGCCGCCTCCCAACCGTCCCATGCCGACGACCGCGAACGGCAGCTGCGGGTCGACGAGGTCCAAGGCGGCCGACAGGACGGTCTCGGCCAGGTCCGACAGGTCGCGTCCCACGCCCTCTCCCCACGTGCGCTCGACGACGTCGGCGGCGGCGATGCGCAGCAGCTGGCCGTTCTTCCAGTGGCGCAGGCCGGCTTGGCGCGCCTGCGAGCCCTTGCCGCCACGCCAGCGCCCGTTCCACGCGTCCGCTCAGCTCGGCCCGCGGGTACCGGGCCAACGCTTGGCCGTCGGCCAAGCCGCTCAGGGCGTCGGGATGAGACTCGAGCTCGCGGGTGAACAGCGTCCCCGTCCCCAAGCAGCAGACAGAGCCGGCGGGCGGCCTCCGGCGACTCGCGACACATGGCCATGAGCTGCTCGCGGCGGTGGCGTTCGCCGGCCAGGGAACGCAGCCCGAGCAGGCCCAGGTCAGGGTCGGGGGACTGCGACAGCCAGTCGAGCAGCCAGGGCAGGAGTTGGGCCATCAGCGCGGAGGAGCGGGTCAGGCCGCGCGGTGAGCTCCTGGACGGCCTGGCGGGTGCGTTCCGCGTCGCTGAAGCCGAAGGCGGCCAGACGTTCGGCCACGGCCCCGGCCGGCAAGCGACCATCCCCGCCGTCAGGAGGGATGGGCGTGGTGAACGCTTCCAGCAGCGGTCGGAAGAACAGGCGCTCGTGGATGGCGCGCACCGCCGCCTGATGGGCGACGAGGCGGCGGTCGAACGCCGCCACCGCGCTCTGCGCCGGCGTGTCGCGGAAGCCGAGCACCCGGGCCAGGCGGCGCCGGGCGACGCCGTCGGCGGGCACGGCGTGCACCTGCTGGTCCTCCCACAGCTGCAGCCGGTGTTCGACGGTGCGCAGGAACCGGTAGGCCGACGCCAGGGCCTCGGCGTCGTCGGGCGCCACGTAGCCGCGCTCGGCCAGGGCTCGAAGGGCGTCGAACGTCGCCGGCGTGCGCAGCGCCGGATCCGCCCGCCCGTGCACCAGCTGCAGCAGTTGGACGGCGAACTCGATGTCCCGGATCCCGCCTCGCCCGCGCTTGACCTCTCGGTCGCTCAACCCGGCCCGCGCCACCTCCCCCTCGGCGCGCGCTTTCAGGTGACGGACGTTCCGCAGCTCGTCGGCCCCGAACGGCCGGCGCCATACCCGCTGAGCGGCATCGGCGAACGCCGCCCCCAGGTCGGAGTCGCCGGCGATGGGACGGGCCTTGAGCAGGGCCTGGAACTCCCACGTCTCCGCCCAGCGGTCCCAATAGGCCTCGTAGGACGCCAGCGTCCGGGTCAGCGGGCCGGAACGGCCCTCGGGCCGCAGGTCGAGGTCGACCCGCCACGACTGGCGCATCACCTCGAGCGCGGGGCGGACGTCGCCGGCGCCGACCAGCAGCAGGTCGATGTCGCTGGCGTAGTTGAGCTCGCCCGCGCCCAGCTTGCCCATGCCGATCACCGCCAGCCCCGCCGGCGCCGGCCCGATGACGATCGCCTGGCGCACGATGTCGGTGGCCAGGTCGGTGAGGGCGGAGCCGACCGCTTCCAGGGCGTCGATGCCCAGCAGGTCGCGCCCGGCGATGCGGAGCATTTCCAGTCGTTTCCAACCGGCCAGCGCCGCCGCCCGTTCGTCGGCCTCGCCGGTCTCGGGTGCCGGGCTCTCCGGTACCGGCGGGCGGTGGTCCAGGTCGGCGAGCACGTCGAGGGCGGCGGGATCGGTGATGCACAGCCGGCCCATCCAGCCGCTGGCCGCGGCCACGGTGATCACCCGGCGCCGCAGCTCGCCGTCGGCGTCCAGGCGCGCCCCGGCGTCGGGCCGTTCCGAGGCCAGACGCTCGAGCACGGCGCCGGCGGTGGCCGGGTCGGCCGAGCGCTCCAGGTCCGCCGTCACGGCCGGGGGCAGGATCGTCCCCCGCCCGAGCGGCCGGGAGCGGGATGGCGGCTCGAGCGGCCGGGAGCGGGATGGCCGCACCCGACAAGTCTGGCTTGGCCGACGCGGATACCGCAGGCGAGCGCACCGGGAGCGGCGCGCCCCCTACCCTCGGAGCGCTATGGGCGACCCCTTCCTCGACGACGCGCCCCGCCCGCGCTCCCGTTACGTCGTCGGCGCCGCTGCCGTGGTGCTGGTCGTCGCCCTGGTGGTGGGCGTCGTGGGCATCTTCACCGTGGGCAAACACCAACGCTCTGCTCGCCAGACGGCCAGTCGCGGCGCCAGCGAGCAGCTGGCCACCCGCCTGCTCGCCCCCGCCGACCTGCCGCCCGGTTGGACGCTGTTCGGGTCGACCACGGATGCGGCCGCCGGCGCCGACGGCTTCGGGGGCTCGTCCTCCGTCGTCCCCGGCTGCCTCTCCGGCTCGGTCGATTCGCAGCGGACCGCCGAAGCCGAGGAGCAGCTGGCCATGGGCAACTCGCCGCCGCCCAGCATCAACGAGGCCGTGGCCGCCTTCAGCGGCAGCGGCTCGACCAGTGCCTTCGTCTCGGTGCGGCGGGAGATCAACGCCTGTCAGCGGGTGATCATCTCCGGGCCCGCCTCCGGTGGCGGCCAGGCCACCATCTCGCCCGTCTCGGTGCCGCCGCTCGGCAACCAGACGGCGGCGTGGGCGATCACCCTGCCGACCAAGGGGCGGGCGGAGGCGACGACCGTGGTGGCCGTGCGCCAGGGCTCGACCCTGGTGCTCATGGCCTACGCCACCGCCGGGTCGCCCAACGTCACCCAGGCGGTGGCGTTCAGCCGGGTGGCGCTGGACAAGCTGGCCGGCACCGCCGCCCGCTGAGGGCGGGCGCGTCGCCTCAGTGGGGGATGGAGATGGTGAAGAAGTCCCGCGACTCGGCCGTCGGCCCGAGATAGCGATCCGCCGGGCGCTGCATCGAGGGGTACAGCTTGGCCCCCTCGGTTTGGCCGTTGGCCTGGTGCACGAAGAAGTTGAACGTCACCCATTCGGGGTTGATGTCCAGGGCCATGGCCCGCACCGCCCCGGCTCGCTGCAGCGACTCGGCCAGGCTGCGGGCGGTGAGCGCCGGCCCGGCGACGTAGATCAGCGCGCCGTCCGCCGTGACCCCGATCCCCGAGCGGGGCACGACCGTGGTGGAGCCCAGCGTGGAGCCCCAGATCGCCTTGTCGTTGTAGGTGGCGTCGGGCGCGGTCTGGCCGTTGTCCACCAGAGGCACGAGGTTCTGGAGCACGGCGACGACGTCCGGTGTCTCGGTCACCTCGTTGCCC
The DNA here is from genome assembly GCA_963757175.1 of uncultured Actinomycetota bacterium. Classification (GTDB taxonomy): domain Bacteria; phylum Actinomycetota; class Acidimicrobiia; order Acidimicrobiales; family Palsa-688; genus CAVWQR01. Next base: position 1,156,739 of record CAVWQR010000001.1, read on the forward strand.
CACGTGCCGATGTTGATGTGCCCGTTGCTGTAGATCACCATGGAGGCGGCGCCCTCCTGCAGGGGCACGGCGGTCTTGCCGTCGAGGAAGAAGCCGCCGTGGGCGTCCTGCATCCGGAACCCGCCGTTGAAGGCGGCGACGGCATAGGGCTGCTCCGAGACGGGGATGTTCGGCGGTTGGGTCCACGTCCCGCCCGGCTCCTCGGCGCCGGGGTTGAGCGCGACCCGCAGCCGGGTGGGGTCGGTCCACACCGCCGAGGTGATCTGGCTGGTGTAGGTGGTGTCCGCCCGGAACTGGGCGACGTACATGGCGGGAGAGCCGTCGATCGACGGCCCCGTCGGCGTCCACTGACCCTCGCCGGGCAGGGCGGGGGAGACGACCAGCGGCACCGGTTGCGGCGCCGGCAGGTGGGGGTTGGCCGCGGCGGCGGGCTTGCTCTGGCGGGGGGCGACGGCGGGCGCCCGTGCGGGGACGGCGTTCAGATGGGCGGGGCGGCCGCCGCGCGACGGCGCGTTGTGGGTGTAGTAGAAGTTCTCGAGATCGTTGGCCGCGGTGGTGGCGTGATGGGCGCGCAGCCAGTCGGCCCACTTGGCCTCCAGGCTCTCGTTGCCGGGGGTCGTCAACGCCCCGATCAGGGCGATGACCACGACCAGGGCAATCGCCGCCGGCGGGATGAAGACCAGCCGCCAGGAGGCCCGTCGCACCTGCCGGGTGAACGGCGCCAGCCGCTCGGGCACCGGATCGCGCCGCAGCCCGCGCCGGGCGAGCGCGCCCAGGGCGCCGACGGCCGCGAAGGCCACCACCAGGGTCAGGAGGACGGTGAGCAGGCGCAGGGAGGCCAGGGCGCCGAACAGCAGCACCACCCCGGCGGCGGCGGTCGGCAGGCCCCACCAGCATCCCCGGCGTACCCAGAAGCCGACGGCGACGGCCACCACGCCGGCGGCACCCATCACCACCGGGCCCCAGCCGAACACGATGCTCACGGCGATGACGACCGTGGCCGCGGCGACGAGCAACCAGGAGAGGAGCGACCCCGCCCGGTCCCGCCGTCGGGAGCGACGCCGGCGAGCGTCGCCGGCCCGGCGGGAGTGCTGAGGCGGCCGGTCCCCCCGCCGCCCGGCCGGTCGGACAGCGACCGGTAGTCCAGGGCTCCGTAGGCCGGCGTGGGGTGGTCGGTCTGCGTCATGGGCGGGTCGGCGTCATCGGCGTTCTATTCTCCACCCGGGCGGTAAGCGGGGCCTGAGCGCCGAGTTACGGCCAGGATAATGCTCATCGTGGTCAGCTGCGGTCACCCCACCGACGCTCGGCGCACCAGGCGGAAGGGCACGTCCCGGTCGACCCCGGGCTCCCGGGGCAGCCCCAGCACGCGTTCGGCGATGATATTGCGTTGGATCTGGTCGGTGCCGCCGCCGATCGAGGTGAAGTAGGCGTTGAGCAACGAGAACCCCGCCCCCGCGCCGCGGGGCGAGCTGGGTGCGCCGAGCATGGCCTCCGCCCCGCACAGGGCGCCGCGCACCCGTCCGGTCTCGTGCTCGATGCGGGACATGGCCAGCTTGCCGAGCGAGGCCAGCGGAGACGAACGCCCGTTTGCCGTCTCCGCCGCAGCCCGGCGCGTGTTCCACTGGTTGACGGACCGCAGGGTGTGGATCCGGGCCAGGTCCTGGCGGGCCAGCGGATCACGGTCCCGCCCGAGCTCGCGGGCCACGGCGACCAGGTCCACCGGCCCGACCAGGCCCGGTGCCGGCGCGGCGTCCCGTCCCTTGTCCCCGGAAGGAGGGGCGACGACGGCGCCTCCCATCAGCAGGCGTTCGTAGGCCAGCGCCACCTGGAGCACGTTCCAACCGTCGTCGACCTCGCCCACCCGGTGGTCGTCGCTCACCCGTCCGTCGGTGATGAACACCTCGTTGAAATCGGCCGAGCCGGTGATCTGCTTGATCGGCCGTACCTCCACTCCGGCCTGGCGCATGGGGAACAGGAAGAAGGTGATCCCCCGGTGCTTGGGAACGTCCCAGTTGGTCCGGGCCACCAGAAACCCGTAGTGGGCGACGTGGGCGCCCGATGACCACACCTTCTGGCCGTTGACCACCCAATCGTCGCCGTCGGCCCGGGCGCTGGTCTGCAGCGCAGCCAGGTCCGAGCCCGCGCCCGGCTCGCTGTAGAGCAGGCACAGGTCGACCTCGCCCAGCACCAGGCGGCGCACGAAGCGCGCCTTCAGGGTGTCGCTGGCCGCCGCCACCAGGGTGTTGGCCCACAGGTTGAACACGTCGTGGCCGGCGCCGGGCGCCCCGGCGCGGGCGAACTCCTCGCGCACCGCCCGGCTGAGGGCGGGGGGGTAGCCCCGCCCGTACCAGTCCTCCGGCCACGACGGCGCCGCCCAGCCGGCGTCCAGGACCCGGCCCTGCCACCCCCGCCGGTCTCGGTCGGGGCGCCAGTTGGCCTCGAGCCACGACCGCACCTCGGACCGCACCTCGGCGATGCGGTCCTCTCCCGCCGGCTCCGTCACTGAGCACCGCCTGCGGTGCGTGGCCAGAGCATCAGCCCATGCTAGGGGTCGGTACGCTCGGGTTGATGTCCCGCCTGCGAGTGGCGCTGTGCCAGTTGGACGTGGTGGTCGGCGACCTGATGGGAAACGCCGCCCGGGTCATCGCCGCCCTCGGGCGGGCGGAGGAGGCCGGCGCCGACCTGGCCGTGTTCCCCGAGCTGGCCATCACCGGGTACCCGCCCGAGGACCTGTTGCTGAAGCCGGGGTTCGTCGCCGACAACGCCGCCGCGCTGGCCAAGGTGGCGGCGGCGTCGGGCCGGTGCGCGGCGATCGTCGGCTTCGTCGACGAGACCCTCGACCTGTTCAACGCCGCGGCCGTCTGCGCGGCCGGCGAGGTGCGCGGCACCTACCACAAGCGGGAGCTGCCCAACTACGGCGTCTTCGACGAGGCCCGCTACTTCACGCCGGGCGCCGGCGCCGGGCGCCTGTATCTCATCGGCGGCGTGCGCGTCGGGGTGTCCATCTGCGAGGACGCCTGGGACCCGTCCGGCTCCATCGCCGCCCAGGCGTCGGGCGGCGCCGAGCTGATCGTCAACATCAACGCCTCGCCCTATTACGCCCACCGCAGCGCCGAGCGGGAGCGCATGCTCGCCACCCGGGCCGCCGACGCGTCCTGTGGCCTGGTCTACGTGAACACGGTCGGCGGCCAGGACGAGCTCGTCTTCGACGGCGCCTCGCTGGTGTTCGACGCCAGCGGTCGCCGGCTGGTCGCCCTGCCGCAATTCGAGGAGTGCGAGGTCACCGTCGATCTCGACGTGCGCGCTGCCTACCGGAAACGGCTCCTCGACCCGCGGGGCCGGCGTCAGGACGAACCGCTCCCCGTCACCACCGTCACCGCCGCGCCCCGCCAGCCGCTCGACGCCCCCCGCCTTCCTCTCCCGGTGGCCCGACCGCTCGGCTCCGAGGAGGAGGTGTACCGGGCGCTGGTGGTCGGCACCCGCGACTACGTGGTCAAGAACGGCTTCGGCGACGTCGTCATCGGTCTCTCCGGCGGCATCGACTCGTCGCTCGTGGCCGCGGTGGCAGCGGACGCGCTCGGCCCGGGCCACGTGCACGGGGTGTCCATGCCCTCGCGGTACTCCAGCGAGCACTCCCGGAGCGACGCCGAGATCCTGGCCGAGCGCCTGGGGGTCGACCTGCGCGCGGTCGCCATCGAACCCGCCCACGCGGCCATGCTCGACATGCTGGCGCCGTCGTTCGGCGCGGCCGAACCCGGCCTGGCCGAAGAGAACCTGCAGTCCCGCCTGCGGGGCGTGGTGCTCATGGCCCTCTCCAACAAGTTCGGCTGGCTGGTGCTGACCACGGGCAACAAGAGCGAGGCGGCCGTGGGCTATTCGACGTTGTACGGCGACACCGCCGGCGGGTTCGCGGTCATCAAGGACGTCCCCAAGACCCTCGTCTACCGCCTGGCCCGGTGGCGCAACGAGCACGCCGTCGCCGGCGGCGGCCAGGCGGTCATCCCCGAGGCGGTGCTGACCAAGCCGCCTTCGGCCGAACTGCGGCCCGGCCAGCGCGACGACGAGAGCCTGCCTCCCTACGAGGAGCTCGACCCCGTGCTCGAGGCCTACGTGGAGGGGGACCTGACCGCGACCGAGCTGCTCGAGGCTGGTTTCGACGAGGACCTGGTCCGGCGGGTCGTCGCCCTGGTCGACCTGGCGGAGTACAAGCGGCGCCAGACGCCCCCCGGCGTGCGGGTCACCCCCAAGGCGTTCGGGAAGGACCGCCGGGTCCCCATCACCAACCGCTACCAGCTCGGCGCTCCCCGCGAAGCGCGGCAGTAGGCTCGGTCGATGGCCGCGTCGACCGGGACCCCGCCCGTGCGCCGCTCGCGCGCCCGGAGGGGCGAGGGCGCCCGCCTCCGCGATGACATCCTGGAGGCGGCCGAGCGCATCCTCCTCGAGACGGGCGACAGCGCGTCGCTGTCCATCCGGGCCATTGCCGCAGCCGTCGGCGTCACGCCGCCGTCGATCTACCTCCACTTCGCCGACCGCAACGAGCTGCTGTTCGCGGTGTGCGACCGACGCTGGCGGGAGCTGGAGGCGGAGCTGGACAGCGCGGCCGACGGCGCCGCGGCCGACCCCGTCGAGCGCATCATCTGCCGGGGCCGGGCGTATGTGGCGTGGGGGCTGCGTCACCCCGAGCACTACCGGGTCCTGCTCATGACCCGCTCGACCGAGATCCCGCCCCGCTACGCCGACCAGGCGCTGGTCACCCGCCGGCTCGGGTTCGACCCGCTGGCCGACGATCTGCGGGACGCCATGGCCGTCGGCGCGCTGATCGAGCGCGATCCCTACGAGCTGTGTTTCGTGCTGTTCAGTGCCGTCCACGGACTCACGTCCCTGCTGGTCACCAACCCCGGCTTCGAGCTGCCGCCGCCCGAGCGTCTCATCGATCAACTCATCGACACGCTGCTGCTCGGGCTCCGGCTCCGGTGACCGCCCCGGACCTGGAGGGCAGCGGGCGGCTGGTCGGGGCCCACCGGTGGTGGGAGCTGGCGGCGTTCGAGCTGCTCGGGGGCTGGGTGGCCCGGGTGAAGGATCCGTCGGCCAAGGTGCTGCTCGACCGGCACAGCGCCCATTGCGCCTGGCGGGCGGCGCAGTGGGGCGACCGGCTCCCGGTGCTGGCCGGGGTCGACCACCATTCGCTCGTCCAGCCGCCCGATGACGCCTCGGCCTCGGCGGTCGAGGCCATGGGCGGTCTCGGCCACGGCGGTGACGCCGACGACGTGGTGTGCCTCGCCGCCGCCTACCGGGTGGTCCTGGCCCGCCGGGCCGGCGCCTACCGCGGCCACCGCGACACCGCCTCGCCCGTCGCCGACGCCGCCGTCCGGCGCACGTTGCGGCAGGTGGCCACCGACGTGGCGGCCGACTGGGCCGAGGGCGAGGCGCGCCTGCAGGCCCTCCTCGTCGACGAGGAGGTCGTCGGCGTGGCCGCCGGCTGCGTGGCCGCGCTGGAGTCCATCCTCGCCGGCTGAATTCGGGGCCGCGGCGGGCCGCGGGGCTGGCGGAGGTGGACGGGAATCGAACCCGCCGGACGGGGATCGCCCGTCCCACCCGCTTTGAAGGCGGGGGAGCCCACCAGGTGCCCGGACACCTCCCGGCCCGCCGAGGGTACCGCCGGGCGCGGGGCGGGCGCCGTGCGGGTACGGTAGCGGCATGAAGAAGATCCTGATCCTCGCCATCATCGCCGGTCTCGGGTTGGTCGCCGCCAAGAAGCTTCGCTCCAGCTGAGGTTCATCGCCAGCAGGGCGGCGGCGGGGAGCTGGGGCCATCGCTGAGGAGCTTCGTGTCCGCTACCACCGCCAGCTCGAGGAGATCGACGCCAAGGTCGCCCAACTGTTCGCTCTCGTCACCGACGGGCTGGCGGCCGCTACCGACGCACTGCTGAGCGGCGACCGGGACGTGGCGCGCGCGCTCATGGCGCGCGACGACCTCATCGACGCGGTGTACCTCCAGGTCGAAGGGCTGGCCAACGCCCAGCTGGCCCTGCAGGCCCCCGGTGGCCAAGGACCTGCGGTTCCTGCTGGCCGTGCTGCGTGTCGTCCCCGAGCTGGAGCGTAGCCACGATCTGGTCGAGCACATCGCCCGGCGCGCCGACCAGGCGCTGCGCGAGGAGCTGTCGCCCCGCGCCCGGGGTCTGGTCGAGCGCATGGGCGCCCTCGGCACCGAGATGTGGCGGGCGACGGGCGACGCCTGGGCCGAGCGCGACTCCGCCGCGGCCAGCCTTCTCGACGAGCGCGACGAGGAGATGGACGACCTGCACAGCTCGTTGACCGCCGAGCTGGCCGGCGGCGCCATGAGCCTTCCGGTGGCCATGGAAATGGCGCTGGTGGCCCGCTTCTACGAACGCCTGGGCGACCATGCCGTCAACATCGCCGCCCGCGTCGTCTACCTGGCCGGCGGCGAGCTGGAGCCGGGCGGTGACGCGGGCCTGACCACCAGGGCAGAACCGGGCAAGTAACGTGGCAGCGCGGTCGGTCGTGCCGACGGCCGGCCACGATGAGGAGGACAGCGTTTTCATGGAGCTCGGGCTGGAGGTCGACGAGAGCCGGTCGCCGTACACGGTTGTTGCCGTCAAGGGCGAGGTGGACGTCTACACCGCGCCGCGCCTGCGCGAGAAGCTCGTCGAGCTGGTCAGCGCCGGGCAGCTGAAGATCGTCGTCAACCTCGAAGGCGTGGACTTCCTCGACAGCACCGGCCTCGGCGTTCTGGTGGGCGGGCTCAAGCGGTTGCGCAGCCACGAGGGCGACCTGGGCCTGGTTTGCACCCAACAGCGCATCCTCAAGGTGTTCGAGATCACCGGCCTGACCAATGTCTTCGCTATCCACGACTCGGTAGACGCCGCAGTCGCCGGCTGAGTACCGGGCGATGGAGCGGGTGCTCGAGCTGCAGATTCCGGCGAGCCCCGAGTTCATCGCCGTCGTGCGCCTGGTGGTCTCGTCGATGGTCACGGCCCGGCGGGAGCTGGCCGACGACCGCATCGACGACCTCAAGCTGGCCGTCTCCGAAGCCTGCACCAACGCCATCGAGGCCCACGACGACGCCGCCACCGAGCAGCCCGTGACCGTCCGCGTCTTCGAGGACGACGACCGGGTCGAGGTCGACATCGTCGACGAGGGGCGGGGCTTCGACCCCACCGCGGTGCCGGCCCACCCGCCGGTCACCGACCCCGACCGGCTCAACTTCGAGCGCGGCCTCGGCATCCGGCTCATCCGCACCCTGGTCGACGAGGTGGCGTTCGAGTCGTCCAGCGAGGGCACCACGGTCCGGATGACCGTCTTCGGGGGCCCGGCCGATCTTCAGGTTGAGGAGGTCGCCGCCGGTCGCTCGGACTACGGCCGGGATGGGCTCTGATCCCGGCGGACGCCCCGGCTGAGGCGGGAACATTTTCCCTACCTCCTTCTTGACTTTCAGGGCGCGGAAACTTAGGGTCCCGGCCCGAGCCGACCGTGGACGAGACCCTCACGAAATCCGAACGCGAGACGTTGAAGGCGATCTGGCGGCTGACCTCCCGGGAGGGCGCCGACGGCGCGGCGCGCACCGGCGATCTGGCCGCCTCCCTCTGCGTGGCGCCCGGCACCATGACCGCCACGGTCAAGCGGCTGGCGGAACGCCGGTTCGTGGTCCACACCCCCTACCGCGGCGTGGAGCTCACCGACGCCGGCCGCCGGCTGGCCATGCGGGTCGTGCGCCGCCACCGCATCGTGGAGCGGTTCCTCGCCGACATGCTCGGCTACGGCTGGTCCGAAGCCGACCGGCTGGCGCCCACCTTCGAGCACGCCCTGCCCCAGGAGGTCGAGGACCGTCTCTACGTCGCCCTCGACCGGCCGGCCGACTGCCCGCACGGGTTCCCGATCCCTGACGCGGGCGGCCACGCCCTGCCGAGCATGCCCAGCCTGTACAGCCTGGAGGCCGGCGACCGCGCCGTCGTCGCCCTTCCCGGCTCGACCGACGAGGCCATGATCGCCTTCCTCGACGAGCTCGGCCTGCGCCCCGGTGTCGAAGTCGAGATCCGCGAGAAGCATCCCTTCGACGGGCCGCTGGTCCTTTCCGTCGCCGGTCAAGACCGCACCCTCGGCGACAAGGTCGCCCGTCAGATTCTCGTCCGGCCGTCGGCGGCCAGCCCGGACGACTCGTCGTCCGCCGGCGCGCGAGACGGCGAATCCGCCGGCGTGGCACCCGGCGACAGATCCGCCCGCAACGGGGAGCCCCCGATTGCGGGGACCAGAGAGGAGCAGTTGGCGTAATGCGCATCCTGGCCAAAGGTGGCTACCAGTCGTTCCACCTGCACAACACCGAGTGGGGGTGGATGATCTTCGCCGCCGTCTGCGGCTTGATCGCCATCAGCACCGGCGTCTTCCTCGTGCGGGGCATGCTCGCCTCCGATCAGGGCACCCCGTCGATGATCGAGATCGCCAAGGCCGTCCAGGAGGGCGCCCAGGCCTATCTGGCCCGCCAGTTCAAGGCCATCGGCATCATCGTCGTCCCGTTGGCGATCCTCGTGTTCGTCACCGCCAGCACCATCACCCTCGGACCCGAGACGAAGCTGCCGTACTGGGAGGCGGGGCTGTTCCGCATGATCGCCTTCCTCGTCGGCGCCACCCTGTCGGGCCTGGCCGGCTTCATCGGGATGAGCACGGCGGTGCGGGGCAACGTGCGCACCGCCGCCGCCGCTCGGGGCGGCTCGCTGCCCGCCGCGCTCAAGGTGGCCTTCCGCACCGGTGCCATCACCGGCATGTTCGTGGTCGGCTTCGGCCTGCTCGGAGCGACCGTCATCGTGATGCTCGCCCAGAACACCGCCACCGACATCCTGGTCGGCTTCGGCTTCGGCTGCTCGCTCCTCGCCCTGTTCATGCGTGTCGGCGGCGGCATCTTCACCAAGGCGGCCGACGTCGGCGCCGACCTGGTCGGCAAGGTAGAAGCGGGGATCCCCGAGGACGACCCCCGCAACGCGGCCACCATCGCCGACAACGTCGGGGACAACGTCGGCGACTGCGCCGGCATGGCCGCCGACCTGTTCGAGTCCTACGGCGTCATCCTCGTCGCCACCCTCATCCTGGCCAACACCGCCTTCGGCGCCCAGAAGGGGCAGCTGGGTGTGGCCTTCTCCCTCACGGTGCCCGCCATCGGCATCCTGGCGTCGATCGTCGGCGTCTTCCTCGTCCGGGCCACCAAGAAGGACAAGACGGCGATGGCGCCCATCAACCGCGGCTTTCTCGTGTCGGCCGTGCTCACCATCATCGGCACGTTCTTCGTCGCCCAGTTCTACGTCCACGACCTCAAGGTGTTCTGGGCCGTACTCACCGGCGTGGTGCTGGGCCAGGTGGCCAGCCGCATCACCGAGTACTACACGTCCACCGAGACGGCGCCGGTGCGGGACATCGCCGAGTCGGCCCGGACCGGGCCGGCCACCACCGTCCTGTCGGGCATCAGCAGCGGGCTCGAATCGTCGGCGCCGGCCATCATCGCCATCGTTCTGGCCATCGTCGTCGCCATCGCCCTCGGCCAGGGCAACATCCAGCTCGAGCTGTACCTGGTGTCGCTGGTCGGCCTCGGCCTGCTGTCCACGACGGGCATCGTGGTCTCCGAGGACACCTTCGGACCCATCTCCGACAACGCCGCCGGCATCGCCGAGATGAGCGGCGAGTTCCACGGCGAGCCCGAGCGGATCATGGTCAGCCTGGACGCGGTGGGCAACACCACCAAGGCCATCACCAAGGGCTTCGCCATCGGCTCGGCGGTGATCGCCGCCGTGGCCCTGTTCGCCACCTACATCCAGACCATCGCCGAGAACGCCAAGGGGGTCGGCGGCGTGCGGGGCAACGCTCTCTTCACCCAGGTGTCGCAGACCATCATCAACGTGGCCAACCCCAAGACGTTCATCGGGCTGCTGATCGGCGGGTCGATCGCCTTCCTGTTCTCCGCCCTGGCCATCCGGGCGGTCGGCCGCTCGGCCGGGACCGTCGTGCAGGAGGTGCGGCGCCAGTTCCGCGAGCACCCCGGGATCATGGACCGCACCGAGCGCCCCGAGTACGGGCGGGTCATCGACATCTGCACCGGCGCCGCCCAGCGCGAGCTGGCCACGCCGGCGCTGCTCGCCGTGCTGTCGCCGGTCGTGGTCGGCTTCGCCATCGGCGACCTGGCCCTCGGCGCCTTCCTCGCCGGGACCATCCTCACCGGCCAGCTCATGGCCAACTTCCTGTCCAACTCCGGCGGGGCGTGGGACAACGCCAAGAAGTACATCGAGGACGGCCACGAGGGCGGCAAGGGCTCCGAGGCCCACAAGGCCGCCGTCATCGGCGACACCGTCGGCGACCCGTTCAAGGACACCGCCGGCCCGGCGCTCAACCCGCTGATCAAGGTGATGAACCTGGTCAGCCTGCTGATCCTGCCGGCGGTGATCAGCCTGCAGAACAACACCGCGCTGCGCTACGTCATCGCCATGGCCGCGCTGGCGGTCATCCTCGGCGGCGTGCTGTTCTCCAAGCGCAAGGTCCGGGCCATGGACGCCCCCGTCGACGGGGCCGGCAGCGACGGGCTGCCCGCCGGCGTCGGCACCGGTGGTCCGGTCGCCGTGGGTGTGGGCGCCGCCGGGTACGGCGCCGACTCGCTCCTCGGTACGGGCGCCGGCGGGGGCTCGGGTGCGCCGGGTGGGCCGGGGGCGCCGGGTGGGCCGGCTCAGGGGATGCCGGCGCCTCCGCCTCCTGGGGCCGGCGGCCCGGGTGCGCCGGCGGGGCCGGGGGCGCCGGGTGGGCCGGCGCAGGGGATGCCGGCGCCTCCGCCGTGGGCACAACAGGCGGGTGAGCCGCAGCCGGGCCAGCCGCAGGGGGCCAGCCCGGGCAGCAGCCGCCGTGGCAGCCCTATCCCGGGCGGCCCGGACCGCAGAGCCCGGCGGGTCCGCCGGGGGTACAGCCATCTGGTCCGCCGCCGGGGGTACAGCCCCCCGGGCCGCCGCCGGCGCCCCCCGGGCCTCCGCCGGCGCCTCCTGCGCCGCCGTGGGACCGGGGTCCCGGTCCCGGTGGGCAGGGTTCGGGTACTCCGCCGCGGCCTCCCTGGCAGCCGCCGGCGCCAGCGCCGGCGCCGCCTCCGGCCGCTCCCCGCGTGCCGCCGGTCCCTCCCGGTCCTGTCCCCGGGCAGGCCCCGCCCTGGCAGCCGCCCATGCCGGCGCCCCCCACGCCCAACGGGGGTAACCCGCTCGGCGCCAGGCCGCCGGGCGGGACGATGCCGCCCGGGGGCGACGATGCCGTCGGGCGACGTGACCGCTCCGAACCCGCGCCCTTGGGAACCCCCCGCTGAGCCGGTGCCGCCGAGCGAGGAACCGCCCGCCGAGCACTGAGGGGCTACCCGCTCAGCGTCCCTTCCGGGGGCCTTCGACCTTCCGCGGGTAAGAAAACTGCACGCGGAACGTTCCGCGTGCACAAACGACGTCTCCAGTCGGTGTTTCTGCACGCGGAACGTTCCGCGTGTGGTTTTTCCACCCTCGGAAAGCCGGAAAAGTGCCCCCGGAAAGGCCCAAAACGCCGGCCCCCGCCCAAAACGCCGGCCCCGCCGGCCCCGGCCGGCGTCAGGCGGCGGGGGAGCGGGTCCGCCGGCGGGCGCGCAGGACCTCGACGCCCACGGGGACCAGGGAGAGCACCACGATCACCAGCACGATCGGGATCAGGTAGTGGTCGAGGTTGTGCAGGGACTGGCCGACCGCGTAGGCGGCCAGGGTGACGCCGACGCTCCAGACGAGCCCGCCGACGGCCTGCCAGGTCAGAAACACCCGGCCGTCCACTTCCAGGATCCCCGCCACCGGGTTCATCAGGGTGCGCACACCGGGTATGAACCGGGCCAGCACGATGGCCTTCGCCGGCCCGTAGCGGTTGAAGACCTCTTCGGCCCGTTCCACCCAGGCCCGTTTGAACAGCCGCGAGTCGGGCCGGTTGAACAGATGGGGCCCGGCGCGGCGGCCGAGCAGGTAACCCACCTGGGCGCCGGCGAGGGCGCCGATGGCCGCCCCGATCACCACGGCGACGATGTTGGGGTGGGCGTGATGGCCGGCGGTGTTGGCCGCCCACAGACCGGCGGTGATCAGCAGCGAGTCGCCGGGCAGGAAGATGCCGAGCAGGATCCCGGTCTCGGCGAAGAGGATCACGGCGACGCCGAACGGCGCCAGCGTGCCGAACCAGTTCAGGATGGAGGTCGCGCCCACGGGCGGGCAGCGTACGGGCGGGTTCCTGCTGCCCCGCCGTACCTGGGAGAACCTTTGCCCAATCCTGACCGGGACCGATCCTCCGGAGGGGGTGGGGTTGACATGCCGACCGTCCGTGGCGGAGTGTTAGGCCCCCAGCACCACTACCGTGACCGCACGCCGGCGTCGGTTGCCGGCGGCGGCGGCGACTTTCCCCCCCGCATCGCTCACTATGCCCCGACCTCTCGTCATCGTCGAGTCGCCCGCCAAGGCGAAGACCATCGCCGGCTTCCTCGGCCGTGACTACGTGGTGGAGTCCTCCATCGGCCACATCCGGGACCTGCCGCGCAACGCCGCCGACGTCCCGGCCGCCTACAAGGGCGAGTCGTGGGCCCGCCTCGGCGTCGACGTCGACAACGACTTCAAGCCCCTCTACGTCGTCTCCCCCGAGAAGCGGGACCAGGTCCGCAAGCTCAAGTCGCTGCTGAAGGACGCCAGCGAGCTGTACCTGGCCACCGACGAGGACCGCGAGGGCGAGTCGATCGCCTGGCACCTGCTCGAGGTGCTGGCCCCGCGCGTCCCGGTAAGCGCATGGTGTTCCACGAGATCACCCGGCCGGCCATCGAGCGGGCCGTCGACGAGTCGCGGGACCTCGACCGCCGCCTGGTCGACGCCCAGGAGACCCGGCGCATCCTCGACCGGCTGTACGGCTACGAGGTCAGCCCGGTGCTGTGGAAGAAGGTCATGCCGAACCTGTCGGCCGGCCGGGTGCAGTCGGTGGCCACCCGGCTGCTGGTCGAGCGGGAACGGGCCCGCATGCGGTTCGTGGCTGCGTCCTTCTGGGACCTCGCCGGCCGGTTTGCGGCCACAGGGGAGGGGAAAGACGACACGCCGTTCGGGGCCACCCTGGTGGCCCTCGACGGCGCCCGGCTGGCCACGGGCCGGGACTTCGGCGAGGACGGGCAGCTCAACCGCAGCGACGTCGTGCGCCTCGACGAGGCCGGGGCCCGGGGCCTGGCCGACCGGCTGGCGGACGCCGACTTCTCGGTGCGGTCGGTGGAGGAGAAGCCGTGGCGGCGGTCGCCGGCCGCGCCGTTCATGACCTCGACCCTGCAGCAGGAGGCCGGGCGCAAGCTGCGCTTCAGCTCGGCGCGCACCATGCGCGTGGCCCAGGACCTCTACGAGCCGGGCTACATCACCTACATGCGGACCGACTCGACCACGCTGTCGGACGAGGCGCTGGACGCGGCCCGGGCCCAGGCGGCCAAGCTGTACGGCAGGGACTACGTGCCCGCCAAGCCCCGCCGCTACGACAAGAAGGTGAAGAACGCCCAGGAGGCCCACGAGGCCATCCGCCCCGCCGGCGACACGTTCCGCACCCCGGAGCAGACCGGCCTGGGCGGCGACATGCGCCGGCTGTACGAGCTGGTGTGGATGCGGACGGTGGCGTCGCAGATGGCCGACGCCGCCGGCCAGAGCGTCCAGGTGCGGCTCGGCGCGACGTCGTCCGCCGGCGAGGACGCCGAGTTCGCCACGAGCGGGCGGGTGATCACCTTCCCCGGCTTCCTGCGGGCCTACGTGGAAGGCACCGACGACCCCGACGCCGAGCTCGAGGACCGGGAGGTGCGGCTGCCGGCGCTGGCCGTGGGCGACGCCCTGGACGTGTTGGCGCTGGACGCCCGAGGGCCACACCACCTCGCCGCCGGCCCGCTACACCGAGGCGTCGCTGGTCAAGGCGCTCGAGGAGATGGGCGTGGGCCGGCCGTCGACCTACGCCAGCATCCTCGACACCATCCAGGCGCGCGGCTACGTGTGGAAGAAGGGGTCGGCGCTGGTCCCGTCGTGGACCGCGTTCGCCGTCGTCGGGCTGCTGGAGCGGCACTTCGCCCAGCTGGTCGACTACGGCTTCACCGCCTCGATGGAGGAGGACCTCGACGAGATCGCCCGGGGCGCGGCCGAGTCGGTGCCCTGGCTGACCCGCTTCTACTTCGGGGCGCCGGCCGACGGCACCGGCCTGCACCGAATGGTGTCCGAGCAGCTGGGCGAGATCGACGCCCGGGAGATCAACTCCATCCCCTCGGCATGGCCGAGGGCGGCGAACCGGTGGTGGTGCGCGTCGGCCGCTACGGGCCGTACGTGCAGCGGGGCGACGACCGGGCGTCGGTCCCCGAGGACCTGGCGCCCGACGAGCTGACCATGGAGCGGGCCATCGAGCTGCTCGACGCCGGTTCGACCGACCGGGTGCTCGGCAAGGATCCCGACAGCGGGCTGCCGGTGATCGTGAAGGCGGGCCGGTTCGGGCCCTACGTGCAGGTGGGCGAGGCGGGCGACGTGGAGGGCAAGCCCAGGACGGCGTCGCTGCTGCGCCACATGGACCCGGCCACCGTGACCCTGGACGACGCCCTGCTGGTGCTCAGCCTGCCCCGCATCGTCGGCACCGACCCGGCGACGGGCGAGAAGATCGTGGCCACCAACGGTCGCTACGGCCCGTACCTGAAGCGCGGCTCGGACACCCGCTCGCTCGACAGCGAGGAGCAGCTGTTCACCGTCACCCTCGACGAGGCGCTGGCCCTCTTCGCCCAGCCCAAGACCCGGCGGGGCCAGCGCAGCCAGGCGCCCTTGCGCGAGCTCGGCGCCGACCCGGCGACGGGGGAGCCCATGGTGCTGAAGGAGGGCCGGTTCGGTCCCTACGTGACCGACGGGACGACCAACGCCTCGCTGCGCAAGGGCGACACCGTCGACGGCCTCACCCCGGAGCGGGCCGCCGAGCTGCTGGCCGACCGCCGCGCGGCGGGGCCGCCGGCCAAGCGCGGTCGCGGGACCAAGAAGGCCGGCGGTGCTCGCAAGGCGGCCAAGAAGAAGACGGTCCGGCCAAGAAGGCGAGCGGGGCGAAGAAGAAGGCCTGACGGCGTGACGAGCGCTGACGCGCCGGCCGGCCGGGGCCGGCTGATCGTGCTGGAGGGCGGGGAGGGCACGGGCAAGTCCACCCAGGCGGCCCTGCTGGCCCAACGCCTGGAGGCGGTGCTGACACGGGAGCCGGGGGGTACCGAGGTGGGGGAGCGGCTGCGCCGACTCGTCCTCGACCCGTCGCTGCCGCCGATCGGCGTGCGCACCGAGGTGCTGGTGCTGCTGGCGGCCCGCGCCCAGCACGTGGTCGAGGTCATCGAGCCGGCGCTGGCCGAGGGGAGGGACGTGGTGTGCGACCGCTTCTCGGGGTCGACGCTCGCCTACCAGGGCTACGGGCGGGGGCTCGACCCGGCCGAGCTGGCTCGGCTGTCGGCGTGGGCGACCGGGGGGCGGGAACCCGACCGGGTGGTGCTGCTCCGCGTCGCTCCCGAAGTGGCCGCCGCCCGCCTCGGCGGCCGGGGGTCGGCCGACCGGATGGAGGAGGAGGACGCCGCGTTCTTCGCCCGCGTCGCCGCCGGCTACGAAGCCCTGGCCGCCGCCGATCCCCAACGGTGGCGGGTGGTGGACGGCGCCGGCAGCGTGGACGAGGTGGCCGGACGGGTATGGGACGCGGCGGGTGAGTGACCACGAGTTGTACCGCGACGTCATCGGCCAGCCGGGCGCGGTGCGCGCCTTGCGCGCGGCTGCGGCGCGTCCGGTGCACGCCTACCTCCTGGTCGGGCCGCAGGGGACAGGCAAGCGGATGGCGGCGACCGAGTTCGCCGCGTCTCTTCTCTGCCCGGCCGGGGGCGACGGGACGTGCGAGGTGTGCCGGCGGGTGCGCGCCGGGACCCATCCCGACGTGACCGTGGTCGAGCGGGAGGGACCGCAGATCGGCATCGACATGGCTCGGGAGATGGCCCGGCTGGCGGCGCGCAGCCCGGTGGAAGGCGACCGCCAGGTGCTGGTCCTGCACGACTTCCATTTGGTCAAGGACGCGGGACCGGCGCTGTTGAAGACCATCGAGGAGCCGCCCCCGTCGGTCGTCTTCGTCATCCTGGCCGAGTACGTCCCCCCGGAGCTGGTGACGATCGCCAGCCGGTGCGTGCGCATCGACTTCCGGCCCCTGCCCGTCGCCGACGTGATCGCCGCCCTGGTCGCAGACGGGGTGCCGCGGGACCGGGCCGAGGAGCTGGCCGGGGCCGCGGGGGGCCGGCTGGATCGGGCCCGCCTGCTGGCGTCCGACCCCGAGTTCGAGCAGCGTCGGGAGGCGTGGCGGGCCGTGCCCGGCCGCCTCGACGGGCACGGCGCCAGCGCGGCGCGGTTGGCCGACGAGCTGGTCGCCCTGTTGGACCACAGCGTGGCCCCGCTGCAGGTGCGCCACGAGACCGAGCTGGCGGCGTTGGAAGCGGCCAACGCCCGGGCTCTGGAGATCAACGGCAAGGTGGGCCGGGGTCGCGCCGGAGTGAAGGCGGGCGTCCGGGACCTCGAGGAGCGCCAGCGCCGGGAAGTGCGCCGGCAGCGTACCGACGAGCTGCGCGCCGGGTTGGCCGCCCTGGCCACCGCCTACCGGGACCGGGTGGCGGCGGCAACCGGCGGCCGGCAGACGGCCGACGTCCTGGCCGCAGTGGCGCTCATCGACGAGCAGGCCTCGGCGCTGGAGTTCAACCCCGGGGAGCTGCTGGCTCTGCAGGCCCTACTGGTGCGGCTCGGCCGCCTCGGCGTCTGAGGCGCCGCGGTCGCTACCGTTCGGGACATGCCCACGATGCGATGCCTCTCCGACGTGGTCAGGGTGCACGCCTCCGAGCGCCCCGACGCGCCGGCGCTCGAGTGCGGCGACCGGACGCTGACGTTCGGCCAGCTGCACGAGCGAGCCTCCCGGGTGGCCACCTCCTTGCAGTCCGAGGGCGTCAAGGAGCGGTCGCGCGTGGCCTTTCTCGAGCGCAACGGGTTGGCCGCGTTCGAGGTCACCTTCGGAGCGGCCCTGCTGAACGCCGTCGCCGTGCAGGTCAACTGGCGCCTGGCCGCACCCGAAGTGGCGCAGATCGTCGATGATGCCGAGGCCGAGGTGCTGATCGTGGGTCCCGACTTCGCGCCGGTCGTGGAGAGGATCGAGGCCGGCCTGAGCCGGGTGCGCCGCATCGTGAGCATCGGCGCCCACGACCGTTGGACGCCGTATGAGGAGTGGCTCGCCGCCCACCCGCCGGAAGATCCGGGCAGCCCCGCCGGGTGGGAGGACATCGCGTTCCAGCTCTACACGTCGGGCACGACCGGGCTCCCCAAGGGGGTGATGCTCACCAACCGGAATCTGTTCGCCCTGGTCGACCAGGTCAACCAGTACTGGGAGTTCGTCCCCGAGGAGTCGGTCAATCTGGCCATGATGCCGATGTTTCACATCGCCGGGCTGGGATGGTCGGTCGCCGGGCTGGCCTACGGCTGCCGCACCGTCGTGCTGGCGGAAGCCGACCCGGCCCGGATCCTGGCCTCCATCAGCGAGGGAGGAGTGACCCACGCCTTCATGGTCCCGGCCCTCATCCAGTTCCTCCTGCTCACCCCGCAGGTGGGCGAGACGGACTTCTCCTCACTGCGCAAACTGGTCTACGGGGCGTCCCCGATCTCGTCGACGGTGCTGGTCCAGGCCATGGAGGTCATGGGCTGCGAGTTCGTCCAGGTGTACGGCCTGACGGAGACGACCGGCGCCATCACCCAGCTCCTGGCCGAGGAGCACGACCCGGTGAACCGCCCGGAGTTGCTGAGATCGTGCGGCCGCCCCTTCCCGTGGGTGGAGATCCGCATCGTCGACGCCGCGACCGGCCAGGATGCCGTCGAGGGCGAGGTGGGCGAGCTGTGGACCCGCTCACCGCAGGTCATGGCCGGCTACTGGCACAACGACCAGGCCACTCGGGCCGCCCTCACCGACGACGGATGGTTCAAGACCGGCGATGCCGGCTATCGAGACGACGAGGGCTTCCTCTACCTCCACGACCGGATCAAGGACATGATCGTGAGCGGCGGGGAGAACGTCTATCCGGCCGAGGTGGAGAACGCCTTGATGCAGCACCCTGCCGTTGCCGACGTGGCGGTCATCGGCGTCCCCGACGAGCGGTGGGGCGAGACGGTCAAGGCGGTGGTGGTGGCGGTGGACGACGCCGCCCGACCGCCGCCGGCGGAGCTGATGGGCTTCTGTCGGGAGCGGTTGGCCGGCTTCAAGTGTCCCAAGTCGGTGGACTTCGCCACCGACCTCCCTCGCAACCCGTCGGGCAAGCTCCTCAAGCGCGAGCTGCGCGCCCCGTACTGGGAAGGCCGAGCGCGCTTCGTCGGCTGAGCCCGGTCACGGCGGCGTGGGCTGCCTCGGGGCCAGGCCGGCGGCGCGGTAGAGGTCGTCGATGACGACCATGTTGGCGACGGCGTCGTCGACACCGGTGGGAAAAGGACGCCCCTGGTTGACGGCGGCCACGAACGCTTCCAGTTGGTGGACGTAGGTGTGGGTGCGGGGTGGCTTCTCCACCCTTCGGAAGCCGTCGGCGTGCACCACGCGAAGTTCGCCGAAGAGCTGGGGAGCGAGCGGGTTGCGGGCCCGCAGCTCGCCCCGGTCGCCGACGATCCTCAGGTGGAGGGCGAGGACCCGATGCGACAGCATCGAGCAGGTGACGGCGCCGGTCACCCCGGCGGCGAACTCGAGCCGCCCCGACATGGCCCGGTCGACGACACCGCCGGCCAGGGTGGCGGCGTGGGCCTGTACGACGCGGGGCTCGCTGGATGCCAGGGTGCGCAGCATGTGCACCGGGTAGCAGCCGGCGTCCATCAGCGCCCCACCCGCCAGCTGAGCGTTCCAGCGGATGTCGTGCCGTTTGAGCAGGGGAAAGCAGAAGCTCCCCTCGAGGTGTCGCAGCTGTCCCAGCTCGCCGCTGCCCACCACGTCGATCATCCGCTGGGCCATCGGGTGGTAGCGCCAGTGGAACGCTTCCATCACCACCCGGTCGGACGCCGCCGTCATCGCCGCCACCTGGCGGGCCTCGTCGGCGTTGGCCGTGAACGGCTTCTCGCACAGGACATGCTTGCCCGTCTCGATCGCTCGTTTGGTCCACCGCCCGTGCAAGCCGTTGGGCAGCGGGTTGTAGACCGCGTCGATGTCAGGGTCGGCCAGCACGTCTTCGTAGGTGGTGTGCACCCGGGGGATGCCGTGGCGCGCCGCGAACCGGCGGGCGCGTTCGGGATCGCGCGCCGCCACCGCCGCTACCACCGCTCCCGGCACCCGCCGGGCCGGCTTGATCAGGGCGTTGGGCGCGATGGCGGCGGCGCCGAGGATCCCGAAGCGAATGGGGGTGTCAGGCACGGTGCATCCTGAGAAGCCAGGCTAGGTGACGACCCGGGTGCCGGTCGTCGCTTACCGTGTCCGCCGTGCCGCGCCCGCTGCTAGACGCCCTCTCGGCCGAGGAGGCGGAGCTTGTGGTGCGAGACATGCGGTACCTCAACATGGGCGAGCTCCGCCGGTTCTGCGACCGACATGACATCCCGTACGCGATCTGGGTCGAGAGAGCCGACGGGAGGCGGACACGGTCGGGGGGGCAGGACCGCAAGGGGATCGTCGTGGACCGGGTCTTGCGGTTCGTGCGCGAGGGGATCGTCGTCCCGGCCACGGTCTTCGGGCGCCAAGTCGTCGCCGCCGGGCCGCTGGGGCGGCCGCCGGTCGCGTCTGACAAGGTCCTGTTCGAACAGTACAAGAACGGCGACGCCCCCACGCTGGACCTGTTGAAGTCGCTCACCGGGGGAAGGTTCGAGTTCGGTGCGATTGCCCAGGAGGTGTTGCGCTCCTGTTGGTCCATCAACGAAGCCCCGACCTACGCAGAGTTCGCGGCGCGGTGGGAGCGGGCCGCCGACGCGCACACCCATCCGAACCCGGAATGGGCATTCCTCAGCGATCTGGCCGACCGCACTGCCGGCCCCAACTGGAAGCAGCTGCGCAGCCAGCGGGCCGGCGCGGTGGTCACCCTGTTGGACCGGGCCGCCACCTGAACTGAAGTCGGCTCGATGAGAACGCCTTCCAGGCGGTCACATTCCTTCCTCGCCGGGGGTCATAGCCGTAGAACCCCAACAGATCCCCGGAGGAGGCAGACATGGAATCAACAACCCTGCAAGCACGTATGAACAACCCGGCGTTGGTCATGCCGGACGCCCTGCAGGCCCTGCAAGCGCTGGGCAAGGCGATTGAGAAGGGCGGTGTGCCACGGAAGACGCTCGAGCTCGTGAATCTCCGCGCCGGCCAGATCAACGGGTGCGGGGTCTGCGCCGTGGGGCACTCCCGCATCGCCAAGAAGCTCGGGGAGACCGACGAGCGGCTCTATGCCGTGGCGGCCTGGCGAGATGCGCCCTACTTCAGCGACGCCGAACGCGCCGCGTTGGCGCTCACCGAGGCCGTGACCCGGCTCAGCGACCGGTCCGACCCCGTGCCGGACGAGATCTGGGACGAGGCGGCCCGCCACTACGACGAACCGGGACTCGCTGCCCTCGTTCTCAACATCGCGAGCATCAACGTCTGGAACCGCCTCAACGTCACCACCAGACAGGTGGCCGGTCAAGAGTGGTGACTGGCGCCCAGTCGTGTGGCCATCTTCTCTTGCCACCGCCCCGCCGTCCGTTCATGGTCGACGGCTCCGAGGGTGGAGGGAGTCGGCGAAGCCTTTCACGTCCCTGATGCTGGCCGCGTGGGTCTGGGGGAGGGCGCCGGCGAAGATCAGGTCGCCGGCGTGGCAGGTGCCGTTGACCGTGCGGGCCGTGACCGACGCCCCGGCGGCCGCCAGCCGGCGGTAGTAGGCGAGCCCCTCGTCGCGCAGTGGGTCGAGCTCGTTGACCGAGATGACGTGGGGCGGCATGCCCGCCAGGTCACCGAGGGTGGCAGCGTATGGCCAGCACTCCGGGTCGTCGGCGTGGGCGCCGTCGGGATCGTAGGCCCGGGCCAGGATGGCCATGACGCCACAGCCGATGAAGTAGTCGTCGTTCTCGCGCAGCGACGGCAGATCGGCCGGTGGCGCGGCCCACAGGCCGGAGATGTAGGGGCACTGCGCGTAGACACCGTCGATCGCGTCGAGCCAGCCTTCTCGCCGGGCCCGGTGGGTTACCGCCAGGGTCAGGTTGCCGCCGCCGGACTCACCCGATACGAGCAGGGCTCCGATGCTGAGCTGGTCGCGGTGGGCATGAACCCAACGAACGGCGGCGGCGCAGTCGTCGAGACCGGCCGGGAAGGGGTGGGGGCCGAGCTTGCCGCCGGCGTTGCGGAACTCGACTCCGACGACAACCATGCCAGTTGCGGCCAGTTCGTCGCGCAAGCGCACGTAGGGGCCGTCGGCGGCGGAGAGGATCGTCATGCCCCCGCCGTGGAGGTGGACCAGGCCCGGCATGCGGGCCGGCCCGTCGACCGGGCGGTGGATGAACAGGGTGACCTCGTTGCCGGCTTCGCCCTCGATGAGGCGTTTCTCGCTCGTCACGCCCTCCACTGGGGCCAGGCCCTCGAGGAGGGCGGCGAAGGCGACCGCGTTTCCCTCCTCCGCCACCGTGGTCAACTCGAGGATCTGCTCGAGCGGGGCATCCGGGCCGATGGGCAGCGCCGGCGCCGGTTGGTCCATGCCCAGGGGCGTCATGGCCGCCAGCATCCTCGGATCCGACCGCGGGTCGGTGGCCAGTGACATGCCCGGGTCGCCGAGGCGACCGGGCAGCACGAAGGGCTGCAGCGTATTGCGTCGGCTCGGACATCGACCTTCCCCCTTCTGACCGCCTTCGCAGCCGTACTCGGCAAAGGTATCTCCGGCTTTGCTCAGTCCGCGTGCGCGCTGTGGAGCGGACCCTCACGGAACGATCGGTACCTTGCCTCCCATAGTCAGTGGAGGTGCTCAGTCGCGGCTTGCCGCGGACCAGAAGTCCTCGAGTAGTCGGTTGACCAGCTGGTGCATGGTCACGAGGCGCCGTCCCTCCCCGAACGCTCTCGGGACGGGGTTCGCACGAAGCGCTGTTCCAACTCGCCCACGCCCTCGACCCAGCTGTGCAACCGGTCGCCGTCTCGCAGGTAGCGGGGCGGCGTGCGCCCCATACCCACCCCCGGCGGGGTCCCGGTGAAGATGACATCGCCCGGGAGTAGGGTGACCACCCCGGAGAGGTAGGACACGAGGCGGGGGATCGAGAAGATCATGTCCGAGGTGCGGCTCTTTTGCACCTCCTCCCCGTTGATGGCACAGCCCAAGGCGAGGTCGTCGGGACGGTCGAACTCATCGGGGGTGACCAGATCCGGCCCCATGGGGGAAAAACCGGGGTACGACTTGGCCAACCCGAACTGCGGTGCGGGGCCGCTGCGTTGCAGTACCCGTTCAGAGAGATCCTGGCCAACCGACAGGCCGGCCACGTACTCCCAGCCACGCTCCACCGGCACCGCTCGCGCCGTCCGGCCGATTACCGCGACGACTTCTACCTCCCAGTCGACGGAGCCGTCCGGAAGGACGACCTCGCTCACGGCACCGCTGAAGGAACTGACCCATTTGCCGAAGACCACGGGCGCCTCGGGCGCCTGCAAGCCGGATTCGGCCGCGTGGTCCAGGTAGTTCAGGCCGATGGCGAATACCTGGCGGGGGGCGGGAGCGGGGGGTCCGGCCTGCTCTGGGGTGAACCCTTCGGCCGGCTGGCTGATGCCGGCCGCCCATGCCTGCAGCTCGGCGAAGCACTCGTAGACGGCCTGGGGGTCAGCGCCGAACTGGCGGTGGCTGGCGGTCTCGACGTCCACCGCTCCCCCACCCACCAGCAACTTCAACCGACCGTTGACATTGGCGATGCGCACCCGTCCCCCTTCCGAAGCGGTCCCGATGCCGAGGCACCGGCCGGACTTTACCGTCAAATTGTTCGTGAGCGCAACCTATTCTCGAAACTTCGCCCTTTCTCTGAATAACGAGGCGACTTACGAGCGCTCGACTACAGTACGCAGCATGGCGACGGGCCGGACCAAGGCAGAGGGCGTCTACGCCCAGCTTCGGGCAGACATCCTCGCCGGGCGGCACCAGCCCGGGCAGCGGCTGCGCTACACGGAGCTGTGCGAGCGCTACAAGACGAGCATGGGAGTGCTGCGCGAAAGCCTGCTCCGCCTCGCCGAGCAAGGGCTGGTGCGAGGCGAGCCGCAGCAGGGGTTCCAGGTTGTCTCGCTCTCCGCCGCCGACCTTCTCGATCTGACTGATGCCCGCTGCGAGCTCGAAACGTTGACCCTGCGCCACGCCATCGCCGACGGCGACGTCGAATGGGAGTCGCGGCTCACCGCCGCCCACCATCGTCTCAGTCGCGCCTCCCAGCTCGATCCCGAAGACCCTGAGCGCCTCAGCGACACTTGGGTCGCCGCCCACGCGGCGTTCCACCACACCCTGCTCGACGGATGCGCAAACCGGCGATTGAAAGGCCTAACCGCCACCCTGCGCGACTCCGCTGAGCTCTACCGTCGATGGTCAGTGCCCCTCGACCACAATCCCAACCGCGATATCGCCGCGGAGCACGCCGGCATACTGGCCGCCGTCCTCGCCCGCGATGTCGAGCAAGCCGTTTCGCAGCTACGCGCCCACGTGGCGCGCACCACCGACATCCTGCTTGCCTCGCCGGCGGCCGAGCCCCTCGCCGGAGCTGTCGGCTCGTCCGCTCGCTGAACGTCCGGCGACACCGTGACGATTCCGAGAATCGTGCGCACCGGCGCTCCGGCCTGGCGGAATCGTTACTTGAGGGTGGGACTGGGCAGCGGGCCGCTCGGGGTGGCGGGCGGGAAGCACACGAAGGGCTTGCCCGGTTGTCCGAACATGGGCATGAACGTGCCATCCTTGACCTGGGACAGCGCCGAGCACGGCGCGTTCCAGGCGCTGGTGTGGGCGACGGTCCAGTTGATGCCGGGCAGGATGCCGTTGGCGGTGTAGTTGGTCATGCTGTTGAGGGCGGCGACCACGCTGGAGCGGGTGAAGTTCTTGCCTGCCGCCTTGATGGCCGTGTAGAGCATGTCGCCCGCTACCCAGCCGGACAGCGACAGTTCGGTCATGCGCCCGTGGGTCTTGTTCATCCATTCCGTGTACTGGCGCAGGCCGGCCGGCGGGTTGGCCACCTCGAGCGGGGTGAAGAACGTCACGACGTACGACCCGTTGAGCGCAGGGGTCTGCTTGACCTCGTTGTAGTAGCCGTCGAACAAGTCCAGCACCGGGTGATAGTCCTGCTTCTGCATCTCCTTGGCGATGGTGACCATGGCATTGGTATCCACGCAGGCGGCCACGAAGTCCACCCCCGCCTGCTTCATCTTGGACACGTCCTGGCTCACGTCGGTGAGCGGGTAGGGCAGCGCGTCGTCACTGAACACCTGGGTGGCGACGTTGGGGTAGCGCTTCCATGTCGCCGCCTGGCCCGCGGCGCACTCCTTGGAGTTTGTGATGCCGTAGGCGAGGGTGGCGGCCTTCTTCTTGCCCAGCTTCTGGGCCAGCCAGGCCGTGGCCGACCCTGGGGCGGTGAACTGCAGGTTGGACCCCTTGTCGCCGAACAGGCTGGGACCCGACGCCCACTCGGGATTGATGTTCCAGCCGAAGGTGGGCACGCACTGCTGGGCCAGCAGCGGGGCGCCGTTGAAGAGCAGGGCGGCGACCGGCGCCACCGCGAACACGGGCTGCTGGGAAAGGACCTTTTGCACCGCGGTCTGATCGGCGGCCGCGCCGACATCGTTCTTCTCCACCAGGTTGAACTTGTGGCCGTAGATGCCACCCTGGCTGTTGACCATGTCGAAGAAGGCCTGGGTTCCGTCGAACGCCTCGCCGTAGTCGTAGTTCACGGGGTTGGTGACCGACGCCATGCCGCCCACGTTGATCGACGTCGGGGTCACCCCGGCCCGCTCGTCGGGGCTCTGGCACGTCACACCCGAGCCGGCCACCGCCTTGGTGGCGGTATTGGACGTGTTGCCGCACGCCGCCGCCAAGCCGGCCAGCAAGGTGCCGGCGAGGAGGATTCCCACCGTCCTGTGGTTGTGATGTCGACGTCGCATCTGCGTTCCCCCACTGGCCTGGAGTCTCGAGATCCCGGTGCAGGGTGCACGGCACTCTTCCGTCCTTGCCCTGCCTGGGTCCGCTGTGCCGTGGCACCATAGCGCATCTGGCAGTAGGGTGCCATCAGGTCATCTCAGTGCCAGACGATCCGGGCACGTAGCATCGAGCGAGTCCGACAGGAAGAGGGAGCCGAATACCCGTGCGGGCCACGTCCGCCTCCGCGAAGCCAGGAGTCACACCGTCGCCACCGGGCGGGACCGATCGGCGGGCCCGCAGGCGGGACCGCGCTCGGCGAGCCATAGCCGAAGCAGCCATGGAGCTGTTCGCCGAGCAGGGCTACCCGGCCACCACGGTGGGACAGATCGCCGACCGCGCTGACGTATCGCCACGGACCTTCTTCCGGTACTTCGAGTCGAAGGAGGACGTGCTCCTGCCCTTGGAGCACAACGTGGGCGCGGTCCAGGCGATCATCGGCCAGCCGCCGACGCTCAGTGACCTCGAGGTGCTCCGCGCCGCGCTGGTTCTCACCGTCCCGAACACCGAGCCAGCGTTCGCTCAGCTCCGCAACCTACGCAGCGCTCTGTCATCGTCGGCCGCCCTCCGGGGGCGGGACTTCGACCGCAGGAACCTCGCCGAGGACGACATGGCGCGGGCTCTGGCCGAGCGGAGAAAGCTGAAGCAGCCGGACCCGGAAGCCCGACTGGCCGCAGCCATTGCCCTAGCCGTGCTGCGGGTGGCCATGGATCAATGGCTCGAGTCTCCTGATCCCACACCACTCGCACCTCTCATCGAGCGGGAGTTCGACCGCGCCCAGCGGACCATGGCTGGGCCGTCGGCCGGTCGATCCCGGGCGCCGGCCTCTCGCAGGGACGGCTCGAGACCGAGCCGGGCCTGACCGTCCCGTGATTCGTCGCTTCTGCGGATCGGAGCAGAGAACAACGTGGACCACAGCCTCGTAATCCGAGGGGGCACCATTGTCGATGGGACCGGTGGGACACCCTTCGTGGGCGACGTCGCCGTCCGCGAGGGTCACATCGTGTCGGTGGGGGCGGTGGACGGGGATGGCGACCTCGAGATTGATGCCACTGGCCGGGCGGTGACGCCTGGGTTCGTCGACATCCACACCCATTACGACGGCCACGCCACGTGGGCCCAGCATCTCGACCCGTCATCCGAACACGGTGTAACGACGGTTGTCACGGGGAATTGCGGTGTCGGGTTTGCACCCTGCCACCCGCAGGACCACGCCCGGCTGATCGAACTCATGGAGGGGGTCGAAGACATCCCCGAAGTTGTGATGTCCGCCGGTTTGGCGTGGGACTGGGAGTCGTTTCCCGACTATCTCGACCGGCTGGCTGTTCGACACTTCGACGTGGACGTGGCTGCCCAGGTTCCCCACGCTCCCCTGCGGCTGTTTGTGATGGGGGAGCGGGCCGTGAACCGGGAGCCGGCCACGCCAGAAGACGTCGCCACCATGCGCGCGCTGACCACCGAGGCGGTCGTCGCCGGCGCGCTGGGCTTCTCGACCTCCCGTAGCCTCAACCACAGGGCATCGGACGGTACCGTCACGCCGAGCTATTCCGCCGGCGTCGAGGAGTTGGTGGGCATTGCCAGGGGACTTCGCGACCCGAATCTCGGCGTGCTTCAGATCATCTCCGACTTCGACGATGTCGACGCCGAGTTCGCCATCATCCGACAGATGGTCGAAGCCTCCGGTCGACCCCTGACCGCTTCGCTCGTGCAGTTCCACCACGTTGCGGACCGTTGGCGTCGGGTGCTCGATCACATCGAGTCGGCCAGAGCTGAGGGTGTTGACATCAAGGCTCAGGTCAGCGGCCGGCCGATCGGGATGATCTTGGGTTTCAGTGTCGGCCGGAACCCGTTCATGGGCACGGATGGCTATCGGGAGATCGCCCGCTTGCCGGATCCCGCTCGCCACCTTGAGCTGCGGAGGCCAGAGCGCCGACAACGGATCCTCGCTGAGTTCCCTGGGCGGTTGCGCGGGCCCGCAGCCGCATCCATCACGAACTTTGCGGAAATGTACGAACTCGCAGGTGCCGACGACTACGAGCCCTCACCCGAGCAGAGCATGCAGGCACGGGCCACGGCAGCAGCTACCGACCCGGCGGCGTTCACCTACGACCTTCTCGTCGGGGGCGAGGCCGTCCTGTACGTCCCGGCCGCGAACTTCGCCGACAACAGCATCTCCGCCATTGAGTCGATGCTTGCCAGCAGTGCGACCGTATTGGGCCTCGGCGACGGAGGGGCTCACTGTGGCGTCATCTGCGATGCCAGCCTGCCCACCTACATGCTCGAACGCTGGTCGGATGCAGGCGGCGGCCCGATGCCCGTTGAGACCGTGGTGAAGGCCCTGACCTGGCAGACGGCGTCAGCCGTTGGCCTGCACGATCGCGGGATGGTAACGGTCGGCCGCCGCGCCGATCTCAATGTCATCGACCTGAAGAATCTCCACCTTCACCGACCCGAGATGTTTCGTGACCTGCCGAACGGTGGCGGACGCCTCGGTCAACCGGCCAGCGGTTACGACGCAACGATCGTCGCCGGTGAAGTCACCCATCGTCACGGCTCGTCGACCGGCGCACTGCCCGGTCGACTCGTCCGAGGAGCGAAGCAGAACCGACGGCTCACCCCGCATCGACCTGAGCGAGCAGGGGAATGAGGTCGGCCAGAACCCGGAACGAGTCGTTGAGATGGGTGCACGTCGTCGTGCCGACGAACTCGGCGCGTACCTCGCCCCGCAAACCGTTCAACGATCGTCCCGCCATGCGACGTGCGCTTCCCACCGCGGCCGGACACTCCATCCAGGGAAGCACCCGGGCTTCGGCTCCCACAGCGCCGATATGACGACGGTCGGCGTCGAGCCATCCGTCGACCAGGTACTCGTGGATGGCCGTCTCGACCCCGTCGGCACCGCGGTAACTGTCTCGAAAGTGCGAATCGAAGGTCCAATTGGGATGGTCGGCTGAAGGCGGGAGTAGGTCGAGACGCCGACGCCGCCGGGTGGCCTCTGGCGCGAGCGGTGCCATGCCGTGCCATGAGAGTGGGTCTCCGGGTCGTTCGAGCCGGGGAGCCTCGGGCCCCAGCGGTGTCGGTATCGTCCCCGTCGAGCGGAACGTGACCATGATGGTGGCGGAGGTTGCCCAGCCCGAGCACATGTTCTCCGACGCCCTGACGTGTTGCGAGAACGCACCGTGGGGCGTTGGGCTTCCGGCAATCGCCGGTGGCTGAGCACGCTGCGTGGCATAGCCGGACACGAGAACGGCGCCAGGAAGGTCGTCGAGCAGCGTGTGGAGCAGGGTACGGCGATCGGCGTGGTCCGCGATGGTCTCGGTCATTCTGGCTCGGAACCCAGGTCCCACCACCGTTCCGACCAGCCGGGAGAGACGAAGCTCAGCGGGCTCGGCTTCGATCGTCAGCAGGGTCCGGTCGAATCCGATGGTGGCCCGGAGCTGTTGCTCGGCTCCTCGAGCGGGAGCGGAGCCCTCGTGCGTTACCAGGTCACGAGCCCGGGCATCGATCTCGATCGGTCCGGTCATCCCGAGTGGTCGAGTTGAATCGATGCTGGTGGTGCGGCGGACAGAACCCTTGGTTCGTGGAGGCGACGAACTCACCGGACGGGCAGGACCAGCGCGGTCCGCAACCGTCACCATGAGCTACCGGCGTCCCGAGGCGGGCGAGCAACCGCCGGTGTCGCTGCTGGCTTCGATGAGGCGGTTTCGGCCACGCGGCCCTTCCCGATGTCGGCGCTGGTCGCCGAACGTCCTGGCAACTCACAGGCTGGCATTTCGCCGGCGCGTTGACACTGTAGTGCCAACTCCCCTAACGTGTGGGCGCAATGGAACCCTCGGTTCAGCTCGACGCTGCCGTCGATACGGGTCGAATGCTGGATCCGCAGGTCGAAGCGATGGACCGCGCCGATTTGGTCGCCTATCAGGAGCAGCGCCTCCTCGAGACACTCGAGTATGTCGAGGCTCATTCGCCGGTCTTTGCCGAGGTTTGGCGCTCGTCTGGCCTTCGGGCCCATGAGATCTGCTCGATGACCGAGTTCCGGGACCGGGTGCCGTTCGTCGACAAGGACACGATCCGCGCCTATCGGGAGCGTGCTGGTGACCCGCTCGGAGGCCTGCGGCGCATGGAGCAGGTTGCGACCTTGTCCTCCAATACCGGCACCACGGGCGACCCGCTCGTGCTGTCCACCGGCTACGGCTATGGCCCCCATGACGGTGGTGGCCTGGCGCGGGACTGGTGGGAGATCGGGGTTCGTCCCGGCGATGCCGTGGCCTTCATGCTGTTCACGTTCCGCGGACCGGCGTGGCTCACACCTCATGCCCTGGGCGCCTCCTGTGTGCTCTTCGACCACCACCCGGCCGAGTTCGCCCGGTGGTGTCGGGCATCGATCGAGCTTCGTCCTGCGCTGCTCTACACGCTGAGCGGTCCGCTCATCATGGCCATGGCTCACATGGAGGAAGCCGGGCTGCTGCCCTGCGATCTCGGTGAAGTGTTCTCCAGCTACAAGGGCGCCGTGATCGGGGGTGAGCGTCTGGGCGTGCGGGCGCGAGCCGACCTGGCGCGCTGGGGAGCCGAGCCGTTTGTTCACACTGCGTTGGGTGACGTGGGCAGTGCCACTGAATGCCGGGAACACGACGGCCTGCACTTCAGCGAGGATACGGCATTGGTCGAAATTCTCGATCCGGACGGAGCAACCCCGGTAGCCGAGGGCGAGGTGGGCGAGCTGGTCGCTACCACCTTGGTGCCACGGAACGGCAATCCGCTCGTCCGGTACCGCTCCGAGGACCTGGTGCGGGCCACGACCGTCCCCTGTGGCTGCGGTCGTACGGGCATGCGTCTGTGGCCGGTTGGTCGAAAAGGCGACGAAGTGGTGGTGGACGGCCGCTCGGTTCTCCCGATGGACATCTGGCCCGTGGTGGAGTCCGTTCCTGAGTCGGCTGCCGGCTACTTTCAGGTCGTCCGGACTGGACGCGAGATGCCGGCGCTCAGAGTCCGGGTGGGATTCGATCCCGACAGCACCGCTCGGTCGACGGCCGCTGTCCGTTCCGATCTCATCGAGGCCATCGCCACCGAGACGGGCATCACTCCGGAGATCGACCTGGTCGACAACGAGGTGCTCCTTCGTCAGGGACCGCCGCACAAGATCCCGAGGGTGGTGTCCCCGTGACGGTGGCGCGATCTGACGAACCACTCGCACCGTCGGGCGACGCCACCTGGGGCTATGGACGATACGGCGAGGACCAGCTCTTCCCCCTCAGCCACGACGACATCAGGCACGACACCGCGGCGGCGACCCGAGCGCTCCGTGGCCTGGGCCTGCCCGACCGATCGATCATCCTGCTGCTCGCCAAGGTGGCCGATGTCGGCCATCTCCACCCGGTCCAGGAGGCCGCACGCCAGCTGGGGCACGTCGTGGCCAACGCCGATGCGTCGGCCATGGACTCGGGGCGGGTGGCCATGTTCACCCGGCTCCTGCCGATCGCCGCCGTCATCGGAGTCAACGACGAGATGGTCGACGGCATGGAGGAGGGGGGCGTCGATCCCCGCACGGTGTTCTCGGAGATCCCGGTCGTCCTGGCGCTGGGTTCGGCCCATGGACGGCTGGCTGGGATGGGCATGGATCCATGGCGCCTCGAGCTCCTCGGCCCGGCCTTGGCCCTCGAATGCCGTTATCGGCGCCTGCATGTCGACGGGCTGCTGTGGTCGGTTCAGGACAAGGGCGGAAGGCTCCAGGTGTCCAGCCTGATTCCACGGGCGCTGGTGGTTCAAGGCTTCGACACACATCGGCATGGGACGGTGAGCGAGGCGGTCTGCCCATGCGGTCGATCCGGCCCGGTCATCGAATTGTCGTCGCCTGGTCGTGCGGGGGGGCGTGGGTGACCGGCCACCCCGCCGCCGCCGAGGCCACGTTGCCGACCGTGCTGAGCGCGCACGCCCGCAGCCGGCCGAACGACGTGGCCACTGTCTGCGGCGATGTCCGACTGACCTGGGGTCAGCTCCGGGATCGGGTACGGCAACTGGCGGGAGCGTTGCACGCCGCCGGCGTTCGCCCCGGCGATCGCGTCCTGTGGATGGGCCAGAACTGCCACCGGGTCATGGAGACCCTGGCCGCGTGCGCTGAGATCGGCGCCGTCCTCTGTCCGGTCAACTGGCGCCAGTCGACCGCCGAGCTGGTCTTCGTCCTCGAGGATGCCGAACCGACCGTGGTCTTCTGGCAGGAGCAGGAAGTAGGCGAGACGATACGTGCCGCCCGGGCCAAGGCGGGGCGCTCGATCCGGTGGATCAGGCACGACGCTCACGGCGATGTCACCGAGGAGGAGACTTTCGAGGAGTTTGTGGCGAAGGGACCTTCCCCCTCCGTGATGACTCAGACTACGCCTGATGCCGCCCTCCTGATGCTGTACACCGGCGCCTTCGATGGTCACCCGCATGGTGCCTGTCTGAGCAACCGGGCCGTGGTCACCGTGGGGATCGCCAATGCCATGGTGCGCGAACTACGCCCAGATGACGTGTTCTTGAACTCGGGCCCCCTGTTCCACCTTGGGACGTGGATGTGCACCGCGGCCACCTTCGTGTTGGGTGCGACCAACGTCTTCGTGGCCCGGGTCGACGCTGGCCACCTGCTGCGCGTCATCGCCGACCACCGTTGTACGGGAGCATTCCTGATGCCGACGACCATCGACGACTTGGTGGCTCTCAACCGGGTGGAGGGCCTGGACCTGCGCAGTCTCCGCTGGCCAGCGTCGACTCCCGAGTGGGATGCCATGGTGTCGCCCGACGAGAGTGGATGGGCGCGCCGCCCCGGGGGAACCGGTCAGACCGAGGTCGGCGGATTGGTGACGTTCTCCGCCCTGGGTGGCGAGGGCCTCCATGGCAGGCCCTTTCCGCTCATGGAGCTCCGAGTGGTCGACCCGGAGGGGATCGACGTGCCGATGGGCGAGGTTGGGGAGATGGTGGTCCGCGGTCCGATGGTCATGAACGGCTACTACAACCGACCGGAGCTGAATGCCCGCAAGTTCCGCGACGGCTGGTGTCACACCGGTGACCTGGCCCGTCGCCACGGCGATGGCTCGGTGACCTTCATCGGCCCGATGTCTCGGATGATCAAGTCGGCTGCGGAGAACATCTACCCGGCCGAGGTGGAGGCGTGCCTTCGTCTTCACCCTGGCGTGCGGGCCGCGGCGGTCATCGGCGTCCCGGACGAGCGCTGGGCACAGGCGGTCAAGGCCATCGTGGTCCTCGAGGAGGGGGCGTCCATCGATGCCGACGCCCTCATCGACCACTGCCGCTGCTCGATCGCGTCGTACAAGAAGCCGAGATCTGTCACGTTCGTCGACGAGTTGCCCATGCGGGGTTTCGTTGTCGACTACGACGCATTGGACGAGGCGTATGGCGGCGGCGGCTATCCCGGGGGCGGGTACCGAAGTGCCTGACGGCGACGACCGCTCCCTGCGGGATCGCACGGCCATCGTGGGGGTCGGGGCGACCCCGTACTACCGTCGGGGCGCGTCGGCGCCACAGACTGTCCTGGAGCTGGCCGGCAAGGCGGTCCTGGCCGCCTTGGCCGACGCCGGATTGACCCCGGACGACGTCGATGGGTTCGCCCTCTACACCGGAGGCGGATTCGACCCGGGGTTGCTGGCCCAGGTGCTCGGCATCCCCAACGTGCGCTTCGCCGCCACCCTGACCGGTGGTGGAGGCGGATCGGCCGGCGCCATCGGGTTGGCGGCGGCCGGGATCGTGTCCGGGCACGCCGACGTGGTGGTCAGCGTCATGGCCATGCAGCAGCCCGGTTCGGCGCGCTTCGGCGCCGTCTTCGGCCGCAAGGAGCCCGGTGCCTACGCCGCACCGGCCACCCCCGAGTCCGACTTCATCGCCCACGCCGGCCTCATGGGCCCGGGCCAGATGTTCGCCATCCTCACGCAGCGCCACATGTACCAGTACGGGACTACCCGCCACCACCTGGCCGAGGTGGCCATCTCCACTCGACAGAACGCCCTCAACCGGCCGTCCGCATTGATGCGCTCACCGCTCACCGAGGAGGACTACTTCGAGGCTCGGATGATCTCGGAGCCGTTCTGCCTCTTCGACTACTGCCTCGAGTGCGATGGAGCCGTGGCCACGGTCACGACGTCCGCCGACCGGGCCCGAGACCTCCGCCAACCGCCGGTGTACGTGACCGCCAGCGCGCAGGGCGGGAGTGGCGACTGGGGGCAGGCCATCATGTGGATGGGCATGCCTGACGACATCTTTGCCTCGTCAGGTCATCGACCGGTGGCCGATGATCTCTATCGGCGAGCGGGACTGGGACCGGGCGACGTGGACGTGGCCCTCATCTACGACCATTTCACCGGCATGGTGCTGATGCAGCTGGAGGATTACGGGTTTTGCCCCGTCGGAGAGTCCGGCCCGTTCGTGGCCGACGGGAACATCCGTTACCTGGGAGGGTCGATACCGGTGAACACGCACGGTGGGAACCTCTCCGACGCCTACATCATCGGGTTCACCCACGTCGTGGAAGCGGTGGAGCAGCTCCGGGGCACGGCGATCAACCAGGTGGCCAACGCCGAGGTGGCGCTGGTCACGGGTGGCCCGGCGCCGCTGCCGGTGAGCAGCCTGGTCCTGAAGCGGGAGGCGGCTCGTGCCTGAGCGCGCCATTAATCCGTTGGACGATGTCGCCGTGGCGGCTCCGGTGGCCATGGTGTCCTTGGCCCCCAACTCTTGGACCGAGCCGTTCTGGATGGCAGCCGGGAAACATCAGCTCACCGTCCAGCGCTGTGTCGCCTGCGGCACCGTTCGTCACCCGCCCGGCCCGTTCTGTCCCCGGTGCCGCACCCAGGACAGCGATTGGGTGGAGTTGGCCGGGCGGGCCACGCTCTACAGCTTCACGGTGATCCGCCACGCCTTGGCGCCCCCGCTGAGAGCCCACCTGCCGATGGTCATTGCCGTGGTGGCACCCGACGAGGCGCCCACCGCCCGGCTGGTGGCCGATCTCGTGGAGGTGGCCGTTGGGGACGTTGCCATCGGGATGCCTCTCGAGGTGGTCTGGGAGGACGCCGGCGACGGCGTCGCCGTCTACCGCTTCAGACCCGCCGACCCGGCACTTCGCCGGACCAAGGAGAGCTAGCTCATGACGGCGACCCAGAGCGAGATCCTCATATCAACGGATTCGCATGTCACCGAACCCATCGAGCTGTACGCCGAGCGCATGAATGCGTCCTTTCGCGACCGCGCCCCGCGGATCACCAACACCGATGGCTGGCGCACCCTGTACGTCGAAGGCCTGAGACCGCG
Source organism: uncultured Actinomycetota bacterium (assembly GCA_963757175.1). Classification (GTDB taxonomy): domain Bacteria; phylum Actinomycetota; class Acidimicrobiia; order Acidimicrobiales; family Palsa-688; genus CAVWQR01. The sequence continues at coordinate 1,191,197 of CAVWQR010000001.1, forward strand.
CAAGCTCATGACCGAGAGCGAGCTCGATATGGCGGTGGTTGGCGGCGCCGACCCGGAACAACGACTCCGGGAACAGTCCCAAGACGGCGTGTCGGGCGAGGTCATCTTCCCCACCTTCGCCCTGCAAGCCTGCTTCGCCTCGGATGATGCCGGCCTTCAGCTCGCGCTCTGCAGGTCCTACAACGACTGGGCCATGGAGTCCTTGGGCGGCCATCACCGAATGTTGCCCGTGGGGCTGGTTCCGATGATCGACCTGGATGACGCGATCGCTGAAGCGACGAGGGTGGCGCGTCTCGGCTTTCGAGCGCTCTTCCTTCCGGCACGAGTCCCGAGCAGGCCGTACAACGACCCCGACTACGACCGGTTCTGGGCCGTGGCGGAAGATCTCGGCCTGCCTCTGACTTTCCACTCGGGCACTGGATATGAGCCTCGGATCACGAGAGGTCCCGGAGCCGAGGTCATCAACTACATCCTCGGCAGCCAGGTGGATGGTCCGTCGGTGATACTGGCCATGGCTGCCGGTGGGGCGCTTGATCGGTTTCCGAGCCTTCGCATCGTGACCGTCGAGACCGGGGCGTCCTGGCTGGCCTGGATCATGACCCAGGCCGATCTGATCCACGAGGCGCACTCGATGTTCACCAAGCATCGCTTGACGATGAAGCCAAGTGAGCTTATTGCCCGTCAGGCGCATGCGACGTTCATGAACGATCCTGTCGCCATCAACAACCGCTACGTGACCGGGATCGAGACCATTATGTGGGGCAACGATTATCCCCATCCCGAGGGGACCTGGCCGCACTCCGCGGCGGCGCTGGATGAGCAGTTCAAGGACGTACCCGAAGCCGAAAAGACGGCGATGGTCTGCGGTACTGCAGCCCGCGTCTTCGGGTTCGACGTGGCCCGACTGCAACCATCGTCACGATGAACGGCGGGCTGGAAGGGAAGGTTGCGCTCATAACGGGCGGCGGAGGAGGGATCGGTGCCGTCTTCGGCCGTGAGCTTGCCGCATGTGGCGCGTCGGTCGTCCTGGGGGATCTCGCGGAGGACCGGGCAACGAGAGCCGCGAATGACGTCGTTCAAGCCGGACAGCGGGCACTGGGATGGGGTTTCGCGTGCCGAGAGCGTACCCCGCAGAAGTCGCCGTCTCCGTCGGCGTTCCCGTCAGCGAAGCTGCGGACGTACAACTGGTAGACGGCAGCGGACTCCCACCAGCTCGTCTGCGTCATCGATCCGAATCAGGCTGCGGCCGATCGTCGCGAGAAGGAAGGTCGATCAACTCCACCGCTACCCCGTTTGGATCGTGCACGACCGCCATGTGAACGCCTTGGGCGAGGGTGATTCGGGTGGGGCGCCCACCCAGACCCAGCTCTTCGAGGCGGGCGAGAGTGGATTCCACCTCGAGGTACACCGACACGAGAAAGAACCCGACCCGCGGCGTCGCCCCTACGCCCAACGCATCGTCGATCCCGCCTGCGAACTCGACGAGCTCGATGGTGCCGGCGTCGGTGGTGGTCGGATCGCCCAGGAAGATCGACCGGAGCACCGTCTGGCGCGCGCCGAACAGGGCCGGCCAGTCTCCCTCGAAGTGCTCGTCCATCTGCTGCGCGAACCCGAGCCCGTCGCGCCAGAACCGAAGGCTCTCGCCGATGTCCCGAGTACAAATGGCGGTGTGGTGCACCTTCATCGGTCGGTCAAGATGCCAGCCCGTCGAGCATTAGCCGGACGATGACCTCCGACAACGATTTGAGGTCGTCGTCAGCGTCGAGTGCGATCACGTTGAGTGCCGCCGTGCTGGTGGCCCCCAGCAAGGTCACCGCGGTCAGCCGGGTGTCGTCCACCTTGCGGAGGCTGCCGTCCGTCGCTCCCTCCTCGAGCAGCGCTGCCACCGGCTCCACGTAGGCCTCGTTGACGCGTTTGGCGATCTCGGGGCGCCGGGCGGCCCGGCCGAGATCGAACTGGAGCGCCTGACTGGCCTTGGGGTATTCCCGGAACACCGCCAGGTGGGCTCGGACGACCGACGCCAGCCGCTCGGCCGCGGTCCCAACTCCTCCGATCGCTCCGGCCACGGCGGAGGCCACGGAATCCAGGACCACCACGAAGATGAACGACAGCACCTCCTCCTTGCCCTCGAAGTAGTAGTAGAGCGTCGCCTTGGGAATGCCCGTCACGGCGACGATGTCTTCGGTCTTGGTGGCGTCGAGGCCGCGCTCGGCGAGCAGATCAGCGGCTTTCATCAGCTTGGAGGCCATCTTGGGGGGAGCTCGCCGCATGTCGTCAGCTAGCGTCTGGCGCGGAAGTAGTCATGGAGATTGAACTGCTAGTCTAATCTCATGGTCGATGATCTGGCAACGGTCCGGCCCTCGGTGGTGGTGGGTGGGGCATCGGGCATCGGTGCCGCCGTGGTGAAGGCGCTGGTGGCACGCGACCTGCCCGTGCTCGTCTGGGACGTGAACGGGCGCTACGACGTCGAGTGCGACATCAGTGACCCGGCCTCCATCGATCGGGCGGTCGGCGAGATGGTGCGGGAGACGGGACTTCCTCCCTATTTGACGATCACCGCCGGCGTGGGACAGGCCGGGATGTTGCTCGACGAGGCGGCCGACACATGGGACCGGGTGATGTCCGTGAACGCCAGGGGGCCGTGGCTGGTGATGAGGGCGTTTGCCAGGGCCATGATCCAGGCGTCGGAGCCGGGGTCGATCGTGACCACCTCCAGCGTGAGCGCCCATCTTGTCGATCGCTCCATGGGCCTCTACTGCGCCTCGAAGGCCGCCCTGAGCATGATCGTCAAGGTCGCGGCCAGCGAGTGGGGTCCAAACGGCATCCGGGTGAACGGCGTGGCCCCCGGTGTCACCCAGACGCCCATGCTGGGGCGTGCCCCGCTTGACTCTGGCTGGCTAGCCGGCGTGGCACGCCGCACGCCGCTCGCCCGACTTGGTCAGGCCGACGACATCGCCGAAGCGGTCCTCGCCCTCCATCGCATGAGATGGGTCACCGGCCAGGTGCTCGATTGCGACGGTGGGCTATCGCTGCACAGCCCCATCGACGCGTTCGGTGAGTCCCAGGGCGGTGCAGCTGCGGAGGATCCTGACAGGTGAGAGCGACGCGACGTGACGGCTGACGTCGGACGTCCCCGAGTCGCGGTTATCGGCGGCGGCTTCGGCGGGATCGCCGCCGGCGTGAAACTGCAACGGGCGGGGATCGGCAGCTTCACCATCTTCGAGAAGTCGGCCGGTCCGGGCGGGACGTGGTGGGACAACCGCTACCCGGGTGCCGAGGTCGACGTCGGCTCGCACCTGTACTCCTACTCGTTCAAGTCCCACAGCTGGAGCCGCACCCACGCCCGCCAGCATGAGCTCCAGCGTTACCTCGAAGAGGTCATCGACGACTTCGGGCTGCGCGACCACTTCCGCTTCAACGTCGCCGTCGAGCGCGTGGTTTGGCAGGAGCCGACGCAGGCCTACCGGGTGGAGACCAGTGACGGGTCGGCTTCGCCCTTTGAGGCGGTGATCAGCGCCGTGGGACTGCTCAACCAGCCTCGCTACCCCGACTGGCCCGGCCTGGAGGACTTCGACGGTCCGATGTTCCACTCGGCTCGCTGGGAGTCAGAGCACGACCTGGCCGGCAGGCGGGTGGCGGTGGTGGGCACCGGCTCGACCGCTTCCCAGATCGTGCCGGCCATCGCCGGCCTGGCAGGCCACGTCACCTTGTTCCAGCGGGAACCGGGATGGGTGATCCCGAAGGGTGACCGGGACTTCACCGACCAGGAGCGAGCCCGCTTCCAGAGTCCCTGGGCCCGTCGCCGGGAGCGTCTTCGCCTCTTCTGGCAGATCGAGCAGGGCCAGTTGCGGGGCAGCATCCACCGGCCGGGAACCAAGGTGAACACCCTTCGCGAGCAACAGTGTCGCGCCTACATTGCCCACGTCTTCAAGGACCGGCCTGACCTTCGGGCGGCCGTGACGCCCAGCTATCCGTATCCGGGCAAGCGCCCGGTGCTCACCGGCGATTTCTACCCCGCCCTCCTGCGCGAGAACGTCGAACTCGTTCCCCACGCCGTCGCTTCGGTGACCCGGCACGGCGTGATCGACGCTCGAGGCGTCACCCACCCCGCCGACGTGCTGGTGCTGGCCACCGGCTTCCAGCCGACCAACTACCTGGCCTCGCTCGACGTCGTCGGTCGCGCTGGTCGGAGCCTGCATCGGACGTGGGAGGGTGAGCCGCAGGCGTTCCTTGGCATAACCGTCCCCGGCTTCCCGAACTTCTACATCCTGTACGGGCCCAACACCAACGGCGGCGAGATTGTCTCGCAGCTGGAGCGCCAGGCGGAGTTCGCCGTGCGCTCCATCCGGCGACTGGGACGTCGAGGTGTCACCGCGGTCGAGGTGCGCCCGACCTTCTATGTCGCCTGCAATCGATGGCTGCAAGGGGCCATTGCCAAGACTTCCTGGGTGCTGGCCAACAACTACTACACGACCCCCTCGGGTCGGGTGGTGACCCAATGGCCGTACGGGGCGATCGCTTACGGAGTCCTGACCAAGCTGTTGGGGCGCCCCTCGGAGCGGGTTTGGCGGAGTTCCACCAGCGACCTTGACAGCCCTGCGCCAGCTCGCGAACCCGCAGGTATCGGCCCACGAAGACGCCTGGGGTTTCCTCGGCGGCGGGTCAGTCACCTACGATTGGGGTTCACATCAATGGCTGCAGGACGGGTGAGCCGGCCTCGGCGCCCCAGGATCGGGTGCTGCGGGTAACGACGGTTCCCTATTTTCTCTTTCGGCGCGTGGACGAGGTCGTCTTGTCGTCTTCTCCGCCCACGACCGGTGCGGCAGCGAGTTGCTCGTGGCCCTTGAGCCTGGCCCGAAGGTCCTCGACCGACAGTGCAGGAATGCTCGTCACGTTGACCGTACCGCGCGCACCGAGATCGATCGACAGATGGGCCACCGTTTCCGCGTCCGCGGCTTCGACGATCGTGACGAAATCGAACTGGCCCAGGGTGGCGTACTGGGCGATCACCTTGCAGCCGAACTCCTCCACCTCGGTGTTCACCCCCAAGACCCGGTCGGGATTGGCGTGCATCGTCTGACGACCCTCTGGCGTCAAGGTACTGAGCAAAAGGTATGTGGGCATGGTGGATGTTCCCCTTCCCGCTTCTGGGCGTCGATCGCAGCCTACTGACATGGTTCGCGGCCGGACGGGCTGGTTCGGCCGACTGGAACGTGACCGTTAGGGTTGGACGAGCCCCGTCCGGCCTGGTCCGCCCAGTGCGCGCCCTGTTGGGTCGCCACTCGAGTCGGTGCCACGTTCTCGCGAGAGTCGCCGAGCTTGGTTCGGCGTCCGTGATTCCGTTGCCGCGCTACGGGTAACGCCGTGGTCACACGCGCGAGGACGCCGACCCTGCGTCGATCCAGATCATCGCAGCCGAGCTGAACGTGCCGAGGACGATGCCTGCCACCGCCAGGCGCGAGCCACCGCGTTGGCCGCGGCTGCGGTTGATGCGCCGCAGGCCGACGATGCCGAATATCAGGGCGAGCACTGGCGGCACTACCAACCAGAACAGGACAATGGCGAAGAGGCCGTAGACCAAGGCGGCGATTGCTGTCTCCTCGGTGGGGCGCCGCCGGTTGTGGAGCGAGGCGGGATGTTCCATTCAGTAGTTGAAACCGAGGTGGGAAAAGGAAGCCAGCAGGGCGGTCCAGAACGCCAGGGCGGCGAGCAAGGCCACGTCGGCGATGCCCAAGACCAGTCCGGCCACCGCGGCTGTCTTGCCACCGCCGCCGGGATGGTGCCGGGCCCGGGACAGGGCGACAGTGCCGAACAGCGTGGCGTGGATGGTCGCCGCCAGGGGGAGCAGCAGCAGCCAGGTGAACCAGGCCGGGTAGGTGGGTGAGGTAAGCACCAAACTGGCGACGAACTCCGCCCAGACCAACACTGCCCCGCCGGCACCGAGCACGATGGACGTCAGCGCCATCCGGTCAGCGGGGGGCGGGAAAGCGAACCACGGATCCGGGTATTCGGCTGGCCGGCGCAAGCCCCAGTCCTGACACGACACCCACTCCCGGCCTCCTCCGGCCGCCGACTGGCCGGGGGAACCGGTCACCCCGCCCACCCCCACCGGCTGAGCCCGGAGGCCAAGCAGCTCCAGAAGGTGACGCCGCCGGCCACGCCCACCACGCCGAGCACGACTCCGACGATGGCCATGCTCTGCCCCGCAAGCCGGTAGGAGCTGCGCCGCACCCGAGAAAGGCCGACCACGCCGAGCGCTACTGCCACCGCGGGCACCAGGATGGTCGCCCACAGCCAGAACAACGAGGCGACACCCACGACCATCGCCGCCAGGGCCATACCGTCCGTCCGCCGGGGCGGAGGGAATCCGTACCACTGCCGGCCCGGGCACCACGGACCGTTGGGACACCAGCCGTCGGTTTGTCGGGTTGGGGACGGCCTGCCGCGGGCGGGCCACGTCGCTGCCGTCGATGCGTCGTCCATCATCTTTCCCTCCGCTGCCGCTTCTCACTTCCAGCGACGTCCGGACGGTCCCGGGGGTTGCAGGCTGGGGAGCCCTCCCCACCCCCACCGCCCGGCCGCCTGCGGTGCCCGTCCATGCCGACCACCGCGCACTGGGGCCCGACGGTGCCGGAACCCTCGGGAACCGGCTCGAGGCTGCCACCCCGCTCGTGCTCCCGGCCCGCGCCCCGACTGTCCCGAGATCTATTTGCGCCGGCTGGTCGTCGGCATCCTTTGCGTGGCACCCCGACGTGGCCGTCGTGGGAGAATTGCGTGACAAAGAAGGATCGCTTCGTCGACTTCGCTCACATCGGCGGCAAGCGTGAAGTAGCCGCAGTTTGCTGAGATTCCCTCGGGTCCGCACCTCGTCCACCCCATTGCACGTCTGCCCTGTCGGTTCTGCGCCACTCGGCGCTCGGCGGTCGAGGCCTGCACGGCCACGCAGCGACAGATCTATGCGCTGATCGTTGCCGCCCCGGAGGCGGTGCGGGTCCTTGGGCAGGAGTAGCCGGCAAGTCTGGAACCTGGTCAGTCGCCTCCGAGTGTGCGCTGAGCACGCACCGCGACCGAGGTGACCATCACCGTCCTGCGGTCACTCGCTCGTCGGGTGGCACAGCTCGAAGCAGAGACTGAGGCCCACGACGGGCGGTCACGGAGGTCGTCCGAGCGTGGCGCCCAGACCTGCTCGACCTGTGCGGCGTGGGGCCCCTCGTGGCCGCCACCGTGTTGCGTGCCTGGTCGCATCGGGGCCGGTTCCGCTCGGAGGGCGCCTTCGCCAGCTTGGCCGGCGTGGCGCCGATACCCTGCGTCGTCAGGTCTGGTCGTGCGCAACCGGCTGAATCGGCGTGGTGACCGCCAGCTGAACCCGGGCATTTCATGTCGTGGTCATCAACCGCCTACGCTACGACGCCGCCACTCGCGTCTGTGCCGCCTCCTCTAGCTCCGGTGGCGACGCCGCCGGGGGATCCTCTCGAGGCTTGTAAACCGGTTGGCGAGGTTTACGGTATGGCGAGGTTGAGGAGGGGGACGTACTGCTGACCGGCGTGCATGTCATGGTCGGCGACGAGATCCTTGGGTTACTGGGCGGGGCATCGACACTTTGATCGCCGCGCAGGTGCGGCGAGGCTGGAACACGCGGACCTTGTCGGGCCGCCGTGGCGAAGAGGGCGCCGAGCACCTCGGTGTCGGTGAGCGCCGAGCGCGCGGCGCGACCGTATGACTCATCGGAGTCGAAGAAGACGTCGATGGTGAGCCAGAAGGGCCCGGCGTTCTTGGAACGGACCTGGGCAGGCGAGGTGCGCCGAGTGGTGGTGGTCATGCGCCGACTTTGTCGCTGGACGGTGCGGAACAGCTCTGTCGGGGTTGTCACGTCGACCGCGTGTTGGAGCACGAACTCGTGGATCTGGCCGCGCTCGGTCTCGGCCGGTGAGCCGAGGAAGGCGAAGCTCGGGCAGGGCGATGTCGCCGGGCAGCGGGGCGTGGAGCAGGAGCGGGTTGGCGAACTTGGCGAGCTGGGTGGCGGTGGCCTGATCGGCGGCGGTGGCGATGAAGACGATGCCGACCTCCCGTGGTGGCTCGAGGCGCAGGGTTCGGCGGCGCCGAGGACGGCGTCGTGGCCGTAGCGGAGCATCGCGCACGTCGTAGTCGCCGGTCGTCGAGGTCGAACGTCTCGGGGATGTTGGTCGTGGAGATAGGCGAGGAGCTGGTCGCACCACTCGTCGAGCCGGGCCAGGACCTGCGGGTCGCGGATGCCGGAGATGATCATGGTCTGGTAGCCGGCGGGCGCGGCGCCTTCGAGCTTGATGGTGTGCTGGTCGGCGGCCTCGAACCGGGATCCTTCGACCCGGACCCGGCGGTCGTCGAGGGCGGTGTAGACGGCGTCGGTGGTGTCGAGGGTGCCGGCCGGTTCGCGCATGCGGAACGGGTCGGCGTTCTCGTACATCATGTGGGCGGCGACGCTGGTGGGCGTGCAGGCGGCCGTCTCGTCGAGGGGTTCGACGGTGAAGCCGTCCGCGTCGATGGTGACCAGGACGCCGCCGCTGCGGGGGTTGGTGGTGCACAGGCCGCCGCACTCGGCGATCTTGGCGGCGTGCCAGACCGGCCCGGCGGGCATGCCCCGCTGCAGGGCGACGGCGGCGATGAGGGCGGTGTCGGTGGCCCGGCCGGCGAGGACGATGTCGGCGCCGTCGTCGAGGGCGTCGGCGATCGGCTCGTGGCCCATCAGCCCGACGATGTGGCTGCACCGGCGCAGCGTGGCGGCATCGAGGGGTCCGGCCGGCTCGAGCGGGTCGGATCCGTCCCTTCGTCGAGGAGGTCCTCGAGGGTCCCGGGTCCTGCTCGCCGTAGATACGGGCGACCCGGAGGGTCAGACCGTCCTCGGCGGCGATCTCGGCGGCGATGTCGTGAACCCAGTCGACGCCGGCGTCGGTGCCCGACGTACCGCACGAGCCGACGATCACGGGTATCCCGCCCGGTGGGCGGCGGGCAGGATGGCGCGGAGGTCGCGTGCCACTGCTGCTCGGGCGGTCTTGGCCGTGGCGGTGCCGAGGTAGTGCGGCCGGAGTCGGTGGAGCCGCCGTCGATGGCGATGACATCGGCGCCGAGGGCGATCCCCCGCTCGATGGTGGCCGGCGGGAACCCGCCGCCGAGCATGCCCGACCGGCACCAGTACCCGCACCGTTGCGGTGGCAGTCTGGTCGTCGGAGCGGTCATCGGCGGCGCCTTGGTGGTCGCAGCTGGGCACGTCGGTACCGTCTGCGCAGGGCCAGGAAGAATTCGCCGGTGCGAGCGAGATGCGCTCGCATCAGGCGCCTCGGCGCGGTCACCGTCGCGGGCGAGGAGGGCGTCGACGATCTCGCCGTGCTCGTCGATGCCGGTGGTCGGATACCGGTCTCGCAGGGTCTCCGCGGCATGGACCCGTTCGGCGAGGTCGAACGCGGTGGCGGTGGCGATCATGTCGCTGAGCACCGGGCTGTGCGCGGCCCGGTCGATGAGTTCGTGCAGCCCGCGGGTGGTGGCGATCGCGTCCGCCGGCGACGCCTTGACGGCCTCCGGGTCCGGCTGCGTTCATGGGCGGCTCGGATGGCCGCCAGCTCGTCGTCGGTAGCGGCTTCCGCCGCCAGCCGGGCGGCGACGCCGCGCAGCGCGGCCTGGATCAGGTTGACTCTTCGCAGGTCGTCGGGCCGGGGGCGGCGACGGTGACCGTGCGTCCGTCACGCCGCTCGATGAGCCGTTCCTGTTCGAGGCGACGGAACGCTTCGCGTATCGGCGTCGGCGACACCCCGAGGAGCTCACCCGAGAGCCCGCTCGGTGATGCGCTCCCCCGGCGACAGCTTTCCGTCCACGATCATCTGGCGCAGCGCCCGGTAGGCCTGGTCGCTCAGGCTGGGGCCGGTGCTCAGCGGGGCGGTCATGCTCCTCAACGGACACGGCCGGCCTCCTGCGGTCGGCTCATCCGGGTGGCGGCCGCTGTCGGCCAGGGCCATCAGCGATCGGACGTCCGTCACTGCCAGGAAAGGACTTCAGTGTGGCGGCGAGGGACTGCACCTGGGCCGGCGGCAGTATCTGGCTGGCGCAGTCCTCGAACTTCTCCCACAGCTGCTGCTCGCTGCCCAGAAGGCTCGGGTCGGCGCCTGGGTCGACCACGGTGTGGAAACTGCTCGCCGGAGGTCATGGTCACCGTCACATCCGCGGCGAAGGAATTGTCAGGACCTCCCGGCGGGGCCGCCACGACCTGGACCCGGCGCATCAGCGCCACGGTGTCAGGGTCGAGGTGGGCGTCGCCCTCGAAATCGGCGAGCCCTACCCGGCCGTCGATGAGGGCGCGAGCGACGACGTACTGGGCGCTGAACTTTCCCGACAGGGCTTCTTGCGAGGACCGGGCGGTCGGTGTGGGGCATCCGTTTGGCGTCGACCACGACCCGCACCGTCGCCACGTCCTCGGCGGCGAGGTGGTGGGCGGCCCGCAGGTCCTGAGCGGCTCGGACGCCCGAGTGGGTGCTGGCGCAGCACGGGTACACCTTGATCGGGTTGGACCCCGGTTGACCTCCAGGCTTCCGTCGAGACCAGCGACGATCGCGTCGGCGTCGTAAGTGCCCGGGCCGTTGTAGACGTTGAGAAACCCTTGGACGGCCTCCATGGCGGAGGGGTTGGCGGTGAACCCCCCCGCCGCCAACTTGGCGGCGAGCAGCCCGTTTCGCACCCCTTGGCCGACGTGAAGGGCCTTGACCATGGTCCCGAAGTTGGCCTTGATCCCCGACGCCATCGAGCAGGCGATGGCCAGGGCCACGCGCCGTCCGCCAGCGTCGAGTCCGAGGAGCCGGGCTCCGGCGGCGGCCACGCCGAGCACCCCGATGGTGGAGGTCGGATGCCAGCCCTTCTCGTAGTGGGCGGTGTTGACACCACTCGACACACGGATGATGACCTCGTAGCCGGCCGCGTAGGCGACGGCGATCTCCTCGAGGGAGGCGCCGACTTCCTCGCCGAGAGCGAGGACGGCCGGCACCAGCAGCGTCGAGGGATGGCCGACCATGACGATGTTGCCGTCGTCATAGTCGAGGGCGTGTGCGGCAATACCGTTGAGCATCCCGGCATCGAGGGCGCCGAGACGCTCGGAGGTGCCGAGCACCAGGCTCGGCCCGGGCCGGTTGGGCGACCGAAGCGGCGCGGACGATCGCGGCCCCGTCGAAGCTCGACCCGGCGAAGGCCACCCCGATGGTGTCGACCACCGCTGTGCGCACCAGGTCGACGCCGTGGGCGTCGAGCTGGTCGAAGGTGATGGCGGCGGTGCGCGCCCCAGGGACTCGAGGATGGTCGTCGCTGCTCGGTGCGTTCATGGCAGCTCAGAACTCCGAGACCTTGGTCTCGAAGACGAACTCGTCGGCCCGGGACGGGAACCCACCGCGCACGGCACCGGCGGTCTGGTCGCGGTAGATGGCCGCCATCGACGGGGCCAGCGCCCGGGTGTTGGGGGTGGCGAGCCACATGCGCAGCAGGTGGCGCTTGCGGTCGGCCTCGGGGTAGTCCTCGAACGCGGTGCGGGCGTGGTAGGTGACGTGGTTGTTGAGGAACTGCATGTCGCCCGGCTCGAACTGCATCGAGTAGTGGTACTCGGGGTCCATCGCCAGCAAGTCGATCGCGGTCATCGCCGTACGCTGCATCTCGGTCAAGCGCGGCACATCGGGGAACTCCTGGGCGGACAGGATGTGGGTCTTGATGTAGCGGGACGCGAAGCGGCCTTCGTGGGTGGTGAAGATCGGCTGCTGATAGTAGGGGGCCTCGCCGGCGGGCTCCTGGCCCTTCCAGCTCCAGTAGAACGGCTGCTGCAGGACGTCGTCGAGCTGCGGCCACGTCGACGCGATCTTGTCCCGGATCGCCACCGAGCTGGCGAACATGCTCCGCCCGCCGCTCTTCGAGGTTCGCAACACCATCAGCGCCACCACGTCACAGGTGTCGGTGTGAAAGCCGAGCCACTCCTTCGACATGTACCCCCGGCCGGTCTGCGACGCCGCCGAGACGTCGTCGCCGAAGTTGCGCACGTCGCCGAGGACGTCGCCCTTCTCGCTCTGGGTCACCGCCGCACCCAGATGCAGACCGAGACCCCAGTAGATGAGCCGTAGCTCGTCCTTGCTGTAGTGCTCCACCGGCATGCCCCGCAGCACAAACAGCCCCAGACCTGGTCCAGGCCGTGGTGCCCCCGGTCGAGTGGCGCCGCGGGCCTCCCGAGCGGGAAGGTCTCCCTGGTCAATGTCTCGATCGTCGCCCCCGCCGCCTTGCTCGCTGCCAAGGGCGGCGTCGATGTCGGCGAGCTGCGCATCGGCGAACTCGTAGATCCAACGGCTCGTGTCGGCCGCCAGGTCGGCGGCCTTCCAGGCGATGTCAGTGCTGAGGGCGGTCGGCCGGAGCGATCGGGCCGGCTGTCCAAGTTCGTCATCGCTGCCTGTTTGCTATAGCATACACGGCGGGCCGGTGCGTCAAGGCCTGACCAACCCCCGGAGGACGGCCGTGTCAAGCCCCAGACAGCTTCTACGTCGGGGGCCGCTATCGTCGACGACGAGCACGTGGCAGCACGTGATGGTCGACCAGATGCACGTGCGCCGCTACGGCGACACCGACGGCGCCAGACTGCCGGTCGTCCTCGTCCACGGCGGCGCCCAAACCGGTTCCCATTGGGAGCACACGCCCGACGGGCGACCCGGCTTCGCCCACCTCCTCGCCAGCCAGGGCCGAGCCGTCTACGTCGTCGACCTGCCAGGCGCCGGCCGCTCCCGCTACCACGACGACCAGCACGGCCACCTCACCCACTTCAGCGCCGAGTTGACCGAGCGGGCCTTCACCGCCACCGCCGTACCCACGGCGGCTGGCCCGGCGCCAACCTCCACACCCAATGGCCCGGCGCTGGGCGGCCGGGGTGACCCGGTCTTCGACACCTTCTACGCCAGCCAGGTCGGCTATCTCGCCGCCGGCGAGGTCCTCGAACCGGCCGCTCGAGCCGCCGGGGCCGCCCTCGCCGACATGATCGGGACCGTGCCACCTCCTCACCCACTCACTGGGCGGACGCTCGGGTGGCACATCGCCGACGAGCGACCCGACCTGGTCCGCAGCATCGTCGCCCTCGAGCCGAAGGGGCCCCCCAATCTTCGACCTGGTGGCGGACACCACCGAAACCCCCCCGCGCCCCTACGGGATCACCTCCACCCCGCTCAGCTACGACCCTCCCCTCGATCCCGACGCCGACGGTCTGCCCTGCACCAACGACCCCCGCCTCCGACCTCGGGGTGCAACAAACAGGAACCGCCCTACCGCCTGGCCCGACTGGCTGGCCTCCCCGTGCTCGTGGTCACAGCCGAAGCCTCATACCACACGACCTACGACCACCGAACCGTGCACTTCCTCCGCGAAGCAGGCGTCACCGGTCGACCACGCCACTCCTCGCGGACCACGGCATCCACGGCAACGGCCACCTCCTGGCTCTCGAACTCAACAACGGCCGAATCGCCACCTTCACCGCCGAATGGCTCGAGGGCCGAGACCGGACGGGATGATGTCAAGCAGGACGGCACCCCGCCAACCGCGTCCTCCCTACGACGGAACGGAGGGTCAGCCATGGACGCGGCCTGGGCGGAATGAACACAAACGGTATGCCGATGCCGACGCCCGCCACGATCCTGGGTGTCAGCCTGAGCATCCGCCCATTCCGTGGAGGCCTGGCGCACCCTAAATGTGCAGCGTTGCTGTTCGGGCGGTCAGCCCCCCGATTATCACGAGCCCGCGTCGTAGGCGTCGTGGTAAGGGAACTCGATCACGTGCCGCTGCCGGCCCGATGGGGTGAGTTCAAGCCATCGGTAGGTGCTCAGCAGCGAGTCCAGGCCGCGCTCGTAGGCCGAGTAGGTGTGGAAGATCCGGTCACCGTCGCGGAAGAAGACGCTGACCCCAGGGCCGTCCGCGCCGGAGCGGATGTAGGGAGCCTCGCGTTCAAGGGTTTCCTTGTCCTTGTAGTTGTACTCGAGCGGGGCCTTGGCCTCGTCGAAGCTGACGTGGAAGTCGTAGTTGAAATCGCTGCCGGCTGAGGAGTACCACGGCACCGGCCAGCCCATCCGCTTCTTGTGCCGCTCGATGCTGGCGATCGGCGCCCGGGACACCAGCACCAGCGTGGTATCGCACGCGTGCAGGTGGGACAGGTGGCCGATGCCGTCGGCCAGGAACGAGCAGGTCGGGCAGCCTTGATCTTCGTCAGGGAACCCGGAGTCGGCGTGCCGCCACATGAAGTGGTAGGTGATGAGCTGCCGGCGCCCGTCGAACAGCTCGGCCAGGCCCGCCCGCCCGCCCGGGCCGGTGAAGGTGTAGTCCTTGGTCACCTCGGTCATCGGCAGCGCACGGCGCGCCGCGTCCACTGCGTCCTTGGCGTGGGTGGCCTCCTTCTCCTGGGCCAGCAGGTCCGTGCGTGCATCAAGCCACTCGGCTGGGGAAACAACTCGTGGGATATCCATCTCGCCCTCCTTGACTTCTTGGCTCACTCTCTCGACGGCTAAGCGGCGCCGGAATCGACAGCGACGCCCGATTTATAGATACGGTCACCGTCGCGGAACGGTTTGCCGTCGCCGCGTCGGGTCTCAGCCGCCGCAGGCAGATACTCCGACGCCAACCAGAACTGCAGAGGTGCGGGGGGTGGAGGTGGAGTGGGAACCGGCGGAACAGCCCGAAAGGCCTGGTAACCCCCATGTACACGCAAGCGGGTACCGGGGACTTGACCCATCGCCCTGGGCAGCAACGACGTCGAGCGGGCCGAGCTCCAACGGTGCCTCGGGGCGGTGCCGCCGGCTGCGCGCCCGTCTGGCGGTCGTCAAGGATCATCCGGCCGGTCGAGCCAGAAATTCCGGGCGGCGCGTCGAAATCGTCGAAGCCGATTCGTCGTCGTTGGTGACGCCGCCGGACCGGGCGGCGAAGCCGACCAGGAGACGACATCATGTCCACCCTCGTTCTCGACGCTGCCGAACCCACGCCGGACCTTCGCCGGCCGCACCAGGCCTGGACCGTGGTCCTCGCCTCGCTCGGAGTCTTCATGACGGCCCTCGACACCCTGGTCGTCACCACATCGCTGCCCGCGCTGCGGGTCAACTTGCACTCGAGCCTCTCAGGCCTGGAGTGGACGGTCAACGCCTACAACCTGGCCTTCGCCTGCCTGCTGCTCACCGGCGCCGCCTTGGGCGACCGCTTCGGTCGCAGGCGCATGTTCTGCACCGGCATCGCAGTGTTCACGGTGGCGTCGGCCGCCGCCGCCCTGTCACCGGGGGTGGGAACGCTGGTGGCCGCACGGGCCGTGCAAGGCGGCGGTGCGGCTATCGTCTTTCCCCTCACCCTCACCCTGATCAGCGAGGCCTTCCCCGCGGAGAAACGGGGGGCGGCCATCGGGCTGTGGGGCGGCATCACCGGCCTGGCCGTGGCTGTGGGGCCGGTGGTCGGCGGTGCGGTCGTCGGCGGGATCAGCTGGCACTGGATCTTTTGGCTCAACATTCCCGTGGGCGTGGCCCTGCTGCCCTTAGCGGCGTCGCGGCTGACCGAGAGCTTCGGTCCCCGCCCGCACCTTGACGTCGGGGGTCTGGTCCTCGCCGGCGCCGGCGCCCTGGGCATCACGTGGGGCCTGGTGCGTACCGGCACGGTTGGGTGGGACAATGCCGAGGTCATCGGGACGATGGTGGCCGGAGCGGCGGTCATCGCCCTCTTCGTGGCGTGGGAGCGGCGGGCGCCGGACCCCATGCTGCCCCTCGCCTTGTTCCGCCGCCGCACGTTCGCCAGCACCAACGCGGTGAGTTTCTTCATGTACGCCGGGCTCTTCGGCGCCCTGTTCCTGATGGCCCAGTTCTTCCAGACCTACCTGGGCTACTCGCCGCTGGGTGCCGGCGTCCGGTTGCTGCCCTGGGCTGCGCCGCCCATGGTGATCGCCCCCATCGCCGGCGCCCTGGCCGACCGCTTCGGCAATCGTCCCTTCATGGCCCTCGGCCTGGCATTGCAGGGGATCGGCCTTGCCTGGGTGGCGTTGATCGCCGGCCCGGGGGTGGGCTACGGCCAGGTGGCGGTGGCCCTGACCATCGCGGGGGTCGGCACGTCATGCTGCTTCCCGACGGTCGCCAACGCGGTGATGGGCTCGGTTCCCCTTCCCGAGGCCGGGGTGGCTTCGGGCACCAACAGCATGCTGCGGGAGCTGGGCGGCGTGTTCGGGGTGGCCGTCTTGGCCAGCGTCTTCGCCCGCCACGGGGTGTACACCTCCAAGACCGCCTTCGTCGACGGTTTCACCCACGCTCTGTGGGTCGCGGTCGTCTTCTCCGGGATCGGAGCGGTCGCCGCCCTGGCCACCGCCGCCCATCCGCGTCACCTCGAGGAGCCGGACCTGGCCCCCAGCGTGCCCCTCACCAGCGCGGCGTGACCATTGCAGCAGCGGGCGGCGGGGTGGCGGTGGTGGCCGGGTCGCAGCTCCTGGGATCCGGTTACGGGCTGCATGACGGCCGGCGGGTAATGGCTGTGGTGGACCAAACTGGTGCTCATGCGTCGATCTCTGCGAGCCCTGGTTATCGCGGGCCTGGTCGCCGGTGCCGGAACACTGGTTGGACGGCTCCTCGGCTACAAGCTCGGCTTCCACACCGTCGTGCGCTGCCGCCAGGGTCACCTCTCCGAGACCATCTGGATCCCGGGAGTCAAGCTCAAGGGACTGGATCTTGGCGTCGCCCGTGTGCAGCGTTGCCCGGCCGGGAAGCATTGGACCCTCGTGGTGCCTGTGAAAGAGGCAGCGCTCAGCGGCCCTGACCGAGAACTGGCTGCTCGCCGGCGCGACGTCCGGATCCCCTGATTCAAGCTCCGGCGCAAACCAATCCCATACTGACGCCGAACGAGCTGGCGACTCCGAACTGGCCGAGTTCTTCCGCAAGGCGCAGTCCGACAGCACCAAGGACGGAGAACTGGGCAAGCAGATGCTCCCTGGTAGCCGGTATCCCCGGGCCGCAACTCGGGTATTGCTTCCTTATGGGGTTCTGGGCCGGGATGGCGTTCGCGGTCGGCGGTGCCGCGCTCGTGTCGGCCATGTATTGGCTGGTGCGTGGACTGCACCCTGAGCGCCAGGACGACGACGATGATGCCGCGGGGAGTGGCAACGGCAAGGGGCCTCCGTCCGGGCGGCGAAACGGCCACCAGCGGGGATAGGAGCCATGCCGGAGCGGCCTGACGCGGTTCCGCCGGTGGCGGAGCAAGCTGCGGGCGAGGGGATCCGCCCGGTCCTGACCTGTGACCGGGCGGTAAGCGTCCAGGCACGGTGGCACCATAAGGCTCCGAGACGTCCTCGCGGATGGTCTCCTCGTCGGTTGAAACGACGTTTCGAACGGAGCTGAAGTGTTCGTTTTCATGACTCTGCACTATCCGGCCGCCGAAGCCGTCGGGGCTCTCGCTGAAGGCATGGCGCAGATGCGCGGCTGGATGGAAAGCCAACCGGGTTGCCTCGGTGTGGAGCCGCCTCTCCTCACCGAGGACGGCACCTGCCTGGTCGGCTACTCGCGCTGGGAGAACAAGGAAGCGCTCCTCGCCACCGGCATCGACCTTGACGCCCTGGTTGAAACTCCCAGCAGCGAGCTACGCCCTCGACAACCGTACTTTCTCACCAGTCCACCCAACAGGCCTGCTTGAGCAGCCCTGGCACCGAACCCGCGAGTTACAAGCGGTCCTATTTGACCGACCGGGGCCTCTCAGGCTCGTTTGACCTTCCAGGCGGCCTCCGAACCCCTACCGCACATACGATGGCGAACGCCGACGGGCGGAGCTCGTCGAACTCGTTCTCGTCATTGTTCAGCCGAGTCCCTGCACGAAGCCCTGCCGCCAGCTGGCATAGCGCGGCGTCCAGCCGAGTTCGCGCTTGGCCTTGGCGTTCGAGGCACCCCGCACCTCGGTCATCATGACCGTCGCCATCTCACCGGCCGCTAACCGACCGAGCCAGCGGGGGACACGCCTCGGTGGCTTGGCATCCAGCGCGGCCGCCAGCACCGGCAGCCACTCCCGCTGGGGCGCGGGGTCGTCGTCCACGACGTTGTAGATACCCGGCTGGCCGTGGTCGACCGCGGCGACAGTCGCCGCCGCCGCGTCTGCGACGTGGACGTGCGACAAGACGCCACCACCGTCGCCGACGATCGGGAAGCGACGCTTGCGGACCAGCGCCGCCATCTGCGCGTCCGCAGCCAAGCTGATCGCCGTCCCCGGACCGTAGAAGCCGCCGTAGCGCAGCACGAGACCCTCACCCCACTCGATCGTCGTCACCGCCTGCTCCAGATGGAGGAGCCCCTCCACTGCTGGCCGCAGCGCCGCGGGCGGGTCGGGATCGAGGGGATCGGCCTCGGTCTGCACCGGCCCGCCCGTGCGGGCCCATCGCCAAGCCCCAAAGCTTTGCGCCACGAAGCGCCGTGCCCCCACGGCCCGGCCGGCGGCCAATAGATGGTCCGTCGCCTCGGTCCGCAGCCGGTTGGTCATGGTGAACGCGAAGGAACGCTCCAGGTGCCGAGCGTCACGAACGCTCATCGGCCCGGACAGCGCCGTGAGCTCGTGCACAATCACCTCTGGCTCGGCGGACGCTACCGCCCGTGCGACCGCGTCGGGTTCGAGAGCGTCGGCCACGACCGGACAGGCTCCCAGACCGCGCACCAGGTCCCGCTTGGACGCGCTCCTGGTCATCCCGGCCACCTCGTGGCCTCGCGCCACGAGCTGCGGGACGAGCTCTCTGCCGAGAACGCCGGTGGCGCCGGCAACGAAGACCTTCATGACTTCTCCTCTCGCCGCATTTCCCCTCTGAGACGAGATAGAGGCGCCATCTGTGACAGTGCCCAGCGCCTTGCGACAAATCCCTCATCCGCCGGCCAACAGGAGTTCGTACCGCGGCGGGATGGTCAACCGGTGCTGTTCCACCATGGTTCAGCTCGCCAAGAGATCGGGCGGTGCTCCGGGCTGGACCTCGCTACACGACCCGTGTCAACGATGGGTCGGAGAGGGGCCTGGCAAGCTGACTGCTATGACCAGGCGGAGCACGAGCGCGATCGCTCGAGCAGCGGCGGCCCTGCTGCGGGTTCGGTGGTTCGTCCGGGCGCCCATCTGGATCTACAAAGCCAGACTCGGCTTCCTCCTCGGCACCCGATTCCTAATGCTCGAACACGTCGGCCGAAAATCAGGCCGTCGCCGCTACGTCGTCCTCGAAGTGCTCGACCGTCCCTCGCCAGGCAGATACGTCGTCAGCTCCGGCTTCGGCGAGCACGCCCAATGGTTCCGTAACGTCGTAGCCAACCCGCAGGTCCACCTGTACCTTGGCGGCCGCAGGCCGAGACCGGCGAGAGCGCAGCGTCTCGATCCGGACACGGCGGCCGCATCGCTCTCGCGCTATGCCGCCGCCTATCCTCGCTCCTGGGCCGCGCTGCGCCCTGTCCTCGAGGAGACACTGGGCGCACGTATCGATGAGAGCGGAACCGAACTCCCGCTGATCGCCTTCGACACAATCGCCACAACGCCTTCCGCCGTGTCCGACTAGGGATCGTCGTCGACATCGTCGGGTCAGTAGGCGGTGGTGCGGGCCCGAGGACGAGGATGGGCCTTGAAACGAGGATCCCCCCGCGGGTCGACAGCACCACGTCGAAGGCTGCGGCCAGAAGCTCCACGGCGTGCAGGGCGCACGGCCGCAGCTCCACCTCTTCGGGAGAGTCGTGGACGAGCAGACCACCGGCGTCGATGCGGCGGTCAGGACGGGGTCGAGAACCAAGACGCCGTCCAGCGCGAGCACGCGGGGCGCAAGGTTGTCGGCGAACGCGGTGAGCCGGCCCAGGTCGTCGAAGTGGGCGACCCTGACGGTCAGGCGGTCCAGTCGACCTTGCCGAGCGCTGGGACGACGGTCTTGTGGACGGTCCACCGGTGCTCGCCATGCGTCGCTACAACACCGGCGTGACTCTTGACCGCCTTGCGCACACGTAGGTGGGTCGACCCCGCCCATCGCGGCCGGTGTGCACACGGACCCGCCACTTGCCGCTTCCCTCACCACCCCACTCCTTCAGCGAATCCCGCATGCCCGCCTCCTCGACGACCCTGTGTCCAAACGCATGTCCAAACCCCTGCTAGGAATAGGGCTTGGGGTAAGAGATCCCAGCTGGCCCGAGTAGCTCAGACGGCAGAGCAACGCACTCGTAATGCGTAGGTCATCGGTTCGATTCCGATCTCGGGCTCCGCGAACACCGCCGAGCGACCCGGGGGCTTTTGTCGTTCTGCCGCCTACCGGCCCCGGCGCGGGCGGCGCCGCTTGGTAGGGAAGCTGTCGACCATGCCGCCGCCCGCGGCCGCGGCCAGGCGCAGCAGCTCGTGGCTCTCCGGCTGGGTCAGAGCGTCCGGGGGCGTGCAACCGTGCGGGCACGGCATCGACTCGGTCGCCCCCCAGAGACGACAGATCGTCGGCCGATCCGGATAGACGCGGCAGCGTCCCTCGTCGAGGGCCGGGCAGGAGTAGTCGTCGCCCCGTTCGAGCGCGGCCACGGCCTCCGCCATGGGCGGGATGGTCACGCCGAGGTCCCGGAGCCGGGCGTCCTCCGCCTTGGACATGGCTATGGGCCCACAGGAGTCGACGCACAGGCCCTTGCAGTCGACCGCGGGAATGCGCCCGTAGAGGTCCTCCAGGGACGGCTTTGGCTTGCGCCTCACCGGGCCAGTAAACCATCCCCGGATAGGCGCGCAACTCCGCCAGCGTCAGGCCCAGCCGAGCTCCTTCAGGCGGTCATCGGAGATCCCGAAGTGGTGGGCGACCTCGTGGATGACGGTGGTGGTGACCATCCGGACGAGCTCGGCTTCGTCGCCGGCCAGCCGGGTCAGCGGTCCTTTGAAGATGGTGATCCGGTCGGGCATGGTGGCGCCGTAGGACAACGGCGACCGCCGGGTCAGGTCGACGCCCTCGTACAGACCCAGCAACGTGCCCGACCGTCCGCCGAGCTGCTGGCGGGTCGGCCAGTCGGCGACTGTCACGGCCACGTTGTCCATCCGCCGGCCGAGCTCTTCGGGTATGGCGTCCAGGGCGTCGGCGACGAGTTGTTCAAAGGCGGCTTCGCTGAGTTCCACGCTCAGCCCGCCGGGAAGTTGAGCGGCACGGTCACCGGTGTGGTGATCGTGGTGGTGAAGGCGCCGCCCCCACCGGCGAAGGGCACGGTGAAGCTCCCGGAGAAGGTCAGCGTGCCCGACGTGGTGTTGGCGGGGACAAGGAACACGTTGTCGTACACGTTGGGAGTGGTCGACAGGTTGGTCGCCGGTATGGCAGCACTGCCCGGCGGGGTGAACGTCATCGCCTGAGACGGCGCGCTCGAACGTGGTTCCCGGCTCGTGGGGGTCGGTGAGGGCAATGTCCGGTACCAGGTAGGCGGACGCCAAGTTGGCGGGGGTGGCGTTGCTCGGGGGGGCCCAGAACAGCAGGGCCGCGCCGGACACGGTGACCGATGCCGTCTCCGAGGTGAAGCTGGCCCCGTTTTCGAGGACCGGCTGGGAGAAGGTGAGGGCCACGTCCTGGGTGCTGTGGCGGGTATCGGTGCGGTGGCTGCGGGCAAGTACGGCGATGTTGTCAGGACCGGGACGGCCGGTGAGCAGCGACAGGGTCTGGGTGTGCCCGGCGTCGGTGACGACCACGTCGACGGAAGCGGCGTCGAGCGGCACCGCGGCGACGTAGTACTTGGCGGTCGGCGGGGGCAGACGACGCGGCGTTCCCTTGTCGACCACCAGCGTGGCGGAGTCGACCAGGCTGACGATGTCGCCGTTGTTGTTCTCGGCACCGACGACGGCGAAGGCGATCAGCTTCTGTCCGCTGGGTGCTGCCCGGGCACTATCTCCGGTGCCATAGCGTCCCACCCGGCCGAGGTCGGCGAGCCGCATCCCGCCGTTGAGGGATCCGATGACCGCGCCGGCAGGGGCGGCGGGGATGGTGGCCGGCCCGAGCGAGGTGCTGACCAGAACGTTGGGCTCCGCGGGAGGCGGGGCGGGGGCGGCGAGGCCGCCGGTTCCGCCAGGTGGCTGGCGACCGTCGGGGCGCCTGAGGGTGACGCGGGACGTCAAGGCGACGGGGTCGCCGGACGCCGGCCGAGGCGAAGGGGAGAGCGCGACCTGGCCGCCGGACGCGGATGAGCTGGTCAGGCCGAAGGTCAGGTAGGCCTGTCCGGGATGGCCGTCGACGAAGAGCACCGGTCCGCAGAGCAGTGAGGAGGCCACGTCGCTCGTCTTCTCGCCTGCTGGCCGCTTCCTGGGCAGCTCGTAGTAGCACCGGGTGCTGCCGTTCTCGGCTCCGTGCCGCGACCGGACCACCGCGGCCAGGTTGGCCTCGGCCGTGGTCAGGGCCTGGGCCGGCTGGGCGATCGCCCTGCCCTGGTAGGTCAACGCGGACGGGGCGGTGCCACGGAGGACGAAGACCAGCCCGCTGACGATGAGTCCGAGGATGATCACCGCGGCGACGCCGATGAACGCCGCCCGCCCGCGCCCCGTCGCTGCCGCAGGACCAGGGCCACCGCCGGGGCGGGCGCCACCGTCGGGGTGGGCCTCGCCGGTCCACTGCGCCCCGTCGAAATATCGCTGCCCCCCGCCGGTGTAGGGATCGGGGTACCACCCCGCCTCGGCCATGGCGAACCTCCCACCCGCCCAGCGTCCACGGCACTGTAATCCAGCACCCTCACCTCGGCCCTGCCGGCCGGGCGGCTCGCTACCGGGCGTCGCCGCCGGTGCTGGCCGCCGCCTCGTCCCAGCGGGCCTCCACCCGTCCGAAGTGCCAGATCGACAGGGCCACGGCCCAGGTGACCACGAACAGTCCGACGATGATGAACCCGGCGTGGTTGATGTTGAAGTTCGCCGTCCAATCCCAGATCCCGCCGCGCAGATCGAGCTGGCCGCCGAGGACTGGACAACAGCTCGATGGTGCCGATCACGAAGGCGACGGTGACCGACAGACCGGTGATGGTGATGTTGTAGTACACCTTGCGCACCGGCTTGGAGAACGCCCAGCCGTAGGCGAAGTTCATGAACGAACCGTCGATGGTGTCGAGCAGCGACATGCCCGCGGCGAAGAGGATGGGCAGGCTGAGCACCGCCCAGAACGGCAGGCCCGACGCCACCGCCGTCCCCGAGAGCACGAGCAGGGCCACCTCGGTGGCGGTGTCGAAGCCGAGCCCGAAGAGGACACCCGATGGGATACATCTTCCACGGCGTGTCGATGCGCCGGGCCAAGGGGCCGAAGAAGCGGTTCATCATCCCGCGGGCGTTGAGCTGGCGGTCCATCTCGTCGTCGTCGTAGATGCCGCTGCGCATGGCCGTGAACATCCTCAGCGATCGGACACCAGGATCACCAGGTTCAGGATGGCGATGAGGTAGAGGAAGGTTCCCGAGACGCTGGTGCCGATCAGACCGGTGTAGTGGTGGAGGCCGGAGCTGTCGTCCTTGACCTGGCCGTTCAGGGCCCGGATTCCGAAGTTCAGCAGGATGGCGAGGACGAACACGACGGTGGAGTGGCCCAGCGAGAAGAAGAACCCGACCGACAGCGGACGCTTGCCCTCCGCCATGAGCTTGCGGGTGGTGTTGTCGATGGCGGAGATGTGGTCGGCGTCGAAGGCGTGCCGCAGGCCGAGGGTGTAGGCCAGTACGCCGGTACCCACCCCCAGCGTCTCCTTGCCGTTGAGGTGGTAGTGCCCGCTGACGGCGGCGAACAGGAGTGCGAAGCCGAGGACGTGCAGCCCGGCGATGGCGGCGAACATGCCGAATACCCGTCGTCGCTCCGCTGCACTCAGCCCGTCGCGGGCGGCGCGCAGGCGAGCAACTGGTACCGCAGTGCTCAGCACGGACACGGCGACCCCTCGTCGGTGTTCGGTTCCCTGCTAGTCAATCTCTGCCAGTCAACCCTAATTGCGTCTCAGTTGCAACAAGTCGCTCGGCCCGGCGCCTCACGCCTTCCGCGGCTGGCTTCATATGCTCGGGGGATGGCAGGCCTGGAGAAGCCCCTCGCCCCACCCGACGCTTCCAGCAGCGATCGTGTCCTCGAGCCGCAAGTCGTCGTGATGTTCGGTGCGACCGGCGACCTGGCCCGGCGCAAGCTCCTGCCCGGCATGTTCCACCTCATGCGAGCCGGCCTTTTGCCCGACTTCCGCATCGTCGGCACGTCTCTCGACGACTTCGACGACGAGAGCTTTCGCCAGTCGGCTCGCAGCGCCTGCGACGAGTTCGCCAGGGGCGGCGTGGCCTCCGATGCGTGGGAAGGGTTCGTTTCCCGGCTCAGCTTCGTCCGCTCCACCGAGGGCCCCGACGGTCTACGCCAAGCGGTGGAGGTGGCCGCCCAGGCCCTGGACGGGGAACCCCGCTACCTGCACTATCTGAGCATCCCGCCCAAGGCGGCCGGCGACGTGGTCCGCATCCTGCAGAAGGCCGGCCTGGTCGAGCGGTCCCGCATCATCATGGAGAAGCCGTTCGGGACGGACCTGGAGAGCGCCCGGGCGCTCAATACCGAGGTCCACGAGGTCTTCGACGAGGACCAGGTGTTTCGCATCGACCATTTCCTCGGCAAGGAAGCAGCCCAGAACATTCTCGCCTTCCGTTTCGCCAACGGCCTGTTCGAGCCCATCTGGAACCGGGACCACATCGACCACGTGCAGATCGACGTCCCCGAGACGCTGCCCGTCGGGAAGCGGGCGAGCTTCTACGAGACCACCGGGGCGTTCCGGGACATGGTGGTCACCCACCTGTTCCAGATCCTGGCGTTCACGGCGATGGAGCCGCCCACCGAGCTCAAGTCCGAAGCCATCATGGAAGAGAAGCAGAAGGTGTTCCGCAGCCTGAAGCCGATCGACGTCGGCAAGGTCGTGCGGGGCCAGTACGAGGGCTACGGCCAGACCGAAGGAGTGGCGCCCGGCTCGGACACGGAAACGTTCGTCGCTCTCCGCTGTGAGATCGACAACTGGCGATGGGCGGGCGTCCCCTTCTACTTGCGGACGGGCAAGCGCATGGCCGAAGAGGCACGCGTCATCTCCATCGCCTTCCGGGAACCCCCCCGCAGCATGTTCCCCTCCGGCGCCGGCGCCGAGGGCCCCGACCATCTCACCTTCGACATGCAGGAGGAGTTTCGGGTCTCGCTCTCCTTCTACGGCAAGAAGCCGGGCCCGGGAATGCACCTGTACAAGTCGAGCCTGCAGTTCTCCCTGGGAGAGTCGGGCTACGAAGCCGACGCCCTGGAGGCCTACGAACGTCTCATCCACGACGCCATGAGCGGCGACCACACCCTGTTCAACAGCGCCGCCGGCGTCGAGCGCCTCTGGGAGGTTTCTGCCCCTCTGTTGGAGAATCCGCCTGAAGCCCAGCTGTACCGGCAGGGATCGTGGGGCCCGGAGGCGGTCAAGCAGTTGGTCGCTCCCTACCGCTGGCGGCTGCCGTTCGAGCGCCAGTGGCGCGGCACGCAATGATCAGGACCGAACCCGTTTGCCGCCACCCCGCTCCCGGCCGCTAGGCCGGTCAGGTGACGGTGATCGGCGTCCAGGCCGACCAATCGGTCTGCCAGTCCATGACGCCGTGATCGCCGGCGACCGGCGGGCGGGGGCCGCCGATCACCTCGACCAGATCGCCGATGCGGCTGAAGCCGAAGAACTGCTGGGCGTCGGCCGGGCTGAGGTTGACGCACCCGTGCGACACGTTGGTGTTGCCCTGCGCGCTCACCGACCACGGCGCGGCGTGGACGTACTCTCCGCTGTCGGAGACGTGCACGTCCCAGTAGACCGTCTCGTCGTAGGAGCCGGGCGAGCCGGCGGGGATGCCGACCGTCGCCGAGTTCATCTGCACGACGCTCGACCGGTCCAGGACGATGTGGATGCCGTCCATGGTCGGATACTGGTCGCTGCCGGCGCTGATCGGGTACGTGGCCACGGTCTGGCCGTTGTCGGTCACCGTCATCTGGTGGGTGGCCAGGTTGGCGGTGGACACCCGGGCGTCACCGATGCTGAATCGCACGGAGCTCGACCCCTCGCCCCACATGCCGCCGCCGGCGTTCCAGCCGTCGAGCGCGTCGGTCACGGTGATCTGCTCCCCGGAGGGCCAGACCGTCTCGGGTCGCAGGTGCAGCTCGGTGGTGGAGAACCAGTGGGCGCCGACGGGGACCGGCGTCGACAGGGTCACGTGCAGGTGGGCCAGCACGCTCTGCTGGGCGGCCGGGTCGGAGATGGGCTGGTCGAACTTCAGCACCACGGGTTGGCCGACCCCGACGCTCAGCCCGCTGGTGGGCCACAGCGTGGCGCCGACGACCGCCGTGGCCGTCACCGTCGAGAACGAGCTGGACGAGGAGGACGACACGCCCCCGCCCCCGGACACGACGGTATTGATCTGGTAATGGGAGGACGGGGCGGTGGGCGTGCCCGAGATCCAGTGCGTGCCCGTGGCGTCGAGCAACCCGGCCAGGGGGGTCCCGGTGCTGGAGGTGACCTGCACCGAGGTCAGCCGGCCTCGCTTGGTGGTCACCGTGATGGGCGAGCCGGGCGCCACCCCGGTTGCGCCGTTGGCGGGCGTGATGGACACGGCCGAGGCCAGCTCGGCTTTCAGCGTCGCCGGGGACACGCCCTTGGACCCGGCGCTCTGCCCGCCGTGCGCCGCGTGTCCACTGCTGCTCGTCGACCCCTGGGTGGCGAAACCGACCCCCGCACCGGCCACCGCTACCACGGCAACGGCGCCGACCACCCACGGCCACCGGCGCCGCCGTCGGGCGGTGAAGATGTGGGAGTGAGGGCCGTGCCGACTGCGGGCCACGACCCCAAGGCTACGAGGTCGGCACCTGCTAAGAAAGGCGGGATGTCCCGCCGGGTCCTGGTGACGGGGTGCTCGTCACCTCGTGGCATCGGGTTCGCCACCGCCCGGACCCTCGCCGAGCGCGGGCACCGGGTGGTGGCCACGGTCCGCGACCACGGCCACGACGAAGAGCTGACCGCCGGCGTGGCCGATCGCCTCGGCGTGGCCTTCCTCGACCTTCTGGACCACGGGTCGGTGGTGGACGCACTGGAGCAGACGCGGGCGGCGCTGGGCGGTTTGGACACGCTCGTCAGCAACGCCGGGTTCGGACTCATCGGCGGGATCGAACAGGCCACCTTGGAACAGGCCAGGGCCCAGTTCGACACCAACTACTTCGGGACCCTGGACCTGGTCCGCCAGGTGCTCCCCGGGATGCGCGCCCAGGGCCACGGCCACCTGCTGGCCCTGTCCAGCGTGTTCGTCCCCACGGTCTGTCCCCTGGCCGTCGGCCACTACGTGGCGTCCAAGGCGGCGCTCGAGAGCGCCTTCCAGGCGCTGGCCGCCGAAGTGGCGCCGTGGGGGATCCGGGTCACCAACGTCGAGCCCGGACCGGTCGACACCGACCTGTCCCGGGAGTGGGTCCGGGCGGCCGACGATCCCCGGCCCACGTTGGTGGACGAGTTGTACGCCTGGATGGGCGAACAGCCGGGCATCGAGATGGAGACGCCCGAGGGCGTGGCCGGCGCCATCGCCGATCTGGTGGAATCGGACGCGCCGCCGCTTACCGCGCCGACGTCGGTGGCGGCCGAGGCGTGGGTGGCGGGCCACCGCGCCGGCTGACTCAGGGCGACGCCGTCCCCCACAGCAGTCCCGCCAGCCCCGACGCCCGGGCGACCGGCCGGGCCACCGCCGCTCGGACGCTGGCCTCGGAGCCCACCACGGTGACCTGCTGCTGGGCCCGGGTCACCCCGGTGTAGAGCAGCTGGCGGGTGAGGATGGCCGACGCCGGCTCCGGCAGCACCAGGCCAACGGCGGCGTACTGCGACCCCTGGCTCTTGTGCACCGTCATGGCGTGGACGGTCTCCACTGCTCGGAGGCGGGTCGGCGCCAAGCGGGCAACGTGGCCGCGGCGCTCGAAGACGGCGGCGGCTCTCCCCTCGCCCCCGTCGATCACCGCGCCGGTGTCCCCGTTGTACAGGCCCAGCTCGTAGTCGTTCTCGGTCACCAGGACGGGCCGGCCGACGTACCACGTCCCGTCGGCGGCGTAGCCGGCGATCGCCTCGCCCAGCCACCGCTCGATCCGCTCGGTCCACGCCTCCACGCCGTAGGGACCGCGGCGGTGGGCGCACAGCACCCGCCACGCGCCCACCCGGGCCAACGCCTCGGCGGCGTCGCCGGCTGCTGCCGCCGCGTACACGAGCCGGCCGGCGGCGATGACGGCGTCCCGCAGCGGCGCCAGCCGGGTAGCATCGCCGCCCGCCTCGGCGGCGTCGACCTCGATCCAGCGGACGTCCTCGTGGCCGCGGCGCAGGGCGGCCACCGCGCCATCCTCGTCGCCGAGCTGGATGGCCGTGGCCAGGGCGGCGATGCCGCCGCCGTAGCGGTGCACCCGGCGCAGGATCACCGTGCCGTTGCCAATGCTCGCCCCCGGGGGCGCGGCCCCGGCGGGGACCTCGGCGCCGGCGGTGGCGGCCAGGGCCTGGCGCCAGGCGGGCTCCATGCGCATGCCTTGGGCGGCGGGGCCCACGATGTCGCCGAGGACGGCGCCGGCTTCGACCGACGCCAGCTGTTCGGGGTCGCCGACCAACACCACCCGGGCGTCGCTGCGCACGGCGTCGAGCAGCTTGGCCATGAGCGAGAGCGAGACCATCGACGTCTCGTCGACGACGACCACGTCGTGGGGGAGGCGGTTGGTGGCGTCGTGGCGGAACCGGCTGCGCGATCCCGGGCGCCAGCCGAGCAGGCGGTGCACCGTCGAGGCGCTCAGCCCGAGCAGGTACGCCCGCGTCTCCGGGCGGACGGCGAGCTGGGGAGCCTGGTCGTGGACGGCCTGCTGCAGGCGGGCGGCGGCTTTGCCGGTCGGCGCGGTCAGCGCCAGGCGGGGCGCGGGCGCGCCCGCCGCGGTCGCCTGTTCGGCGAGGAGGGCGAGCAGGCGGGCGACGGTCGTCGTCTTGCCCGTACCCGGTCCGCCGGCGATCACCGACAGGCGCCGTTGCCCGGCCACCGCCGCCGCCAGCCGGGCCAAGTCGGGTGCGGCGAACAGCCGGTCGAGCCCGTCGGTCAGCACCGCCGGATCGATGGGCTCGACGGCTGCCGCCCGCCGGCGCAGGTCGGCGGCGACCAGGCGCTCCTGACGCCAGTAGCGGTCCAGGTACAGCTGCGTCCCGACCAGGCGCAACGGACGGTCGTCGGGACCCGCCTCTCCGCAGGCCACCAGCGGGCTGGCCGACAGGCGCGCCAGCCACTCCGGCCACGCCGGCCAGGGCAGCGATGGGATGTCCACCGGCGCCTCGACCTCGGCGATGGTCGTCTCCGCCGCGGTGGCGATGTCGACGCAGACGTGCCCCAGGCGCGGGGCCCGCACGGCCAGCGCCGCGGCCAGGGCGACGGCCTCGTCGTCTTCGCCGCCCAGGCGGCTCAGGCACCGGGCGACGTGCACGTCGGCGACCCCGAGCACGCCCGCCGCGCTGAACGCGCCGAGCAGCCCGGGCGCGCGACGGGCCCGGTCCACGGCGAGGACGTCGAACGCTTCGGTGGTGCTCACGGCCGCCCGTCCAGCAGATCGCTCAGCTGGGCGACCAAGCCCGGGGGTGGACGCCAGGCGAACACCCCGTGCGGTTGGTCTCCCGTCCGGGGGGTGGCGGCGCCGTGCATGCCGCGCACGAACAGGTAGAGCACGCCGGCGATGTGCCGATCAGGGTCATAGCCCGCCATCCGCCAGCGCAGGTAACGGTGGAGGGCGACCGAGTACAGCAGCGCCTGGACGGGGTAGTGGGCGAGTTGCATGGCGTCCGCCAGCGCCTCCGGACGGTAGGCCGACGGCCCTTCGAGACGGTTGGTCTTGTAGTCGACGACGACGAAGCGCGACTCGGGCGCCAGTCGCATCACCAGGTCGATGCTCCCGGTGAGAAAGCCGCGCACGTGCTGCTCGAAGGCGGGGCCGCCGAGGCGGTCGGCGTAACCGGCGAGGGGATCGTCGTGGCCCAGTCGCCGGCGCAGCAGCTCGCCCACCGCGTGGAGATGGACGTCGCCGACGGGACGGTCGCCGCCGGCGAGGGGAAGCTCGAAGCTCAGTTCGTCGAGGCGGTCGGCGGTGGACACGTCGCGCAGCGACCGGCCGCCGGCGAGGGGACCGAGCGGCGTGTCGAGGACGGCGGCCAGGGCGGTGGACAGGTCCCCGCCGGCGACGTCGGCGGCCCCTTGACGCTGGATCTCCTCGTCGGCGTGGTCGCGCAGCTCGGGCACCAGTTCGTCGGCGGCGAAGTCGCTGCGCTCGAGCACGGCGTGGACGAGCGTCCCGGTACGGGCACTGCTGGGGATGGAGGCCCACGGCGACGGGTCCGGCACCGCCGCCGGCGAGGCGTCGAGCCCGCCGGTCATCACCTCGTCGGTCACCCGCCCGGCTGTCCGGCTCGCTTCCCACGCCGACCTCGGCCTCGCCGGCGGCGTGGGCGTCGGCGGTGATGGCGGTGTAGGACGTGCGCCGCCACCTGGCATCGAGTTCACGGTCGAAGTGCCGGACACCGAGCTCGAGGTCCGCCGCCGGACGCTTCACCGGGTGCCTCCCTGGGTCGCCCGTTGCCCATCTCGACGGCGATCCTGCCGCCCGACGCCGCCGCCAGCTCCTGGAGCCGAGCGACCGCGTCGGCATCCCCCGGCGGTTGCTTGAGCTTGTCCGCCACCGCCCCGTCGGCGTCCCGGCCGAACAGCAGGCGCCCCAATGGCGACATCCGGCTGCCCCACGACGCCGCCCACCAGCAGACCACGGCGTGCCGGGCTCGGGTCAGCGCCACGTAGGCCAGGCGGAGGTCCTCGCCGCGCTCTTCCCGGTCCCGCTGGCGCTTGTGCGGTTCCAGGTCCGGTCCCCCTTGGCCGCCCACGTCGACCTTGCGCCGGTGCCGGTCGGCGGGGTCGTGGTACACCGGCGGCCGCTGGTCGACCGACTGGTCGGTCCACAGATAGGGCACGTAGGTGATCGGGAACTCCAGGCCTTTGCTGCGGTGGACGGTCAGCACCTGGACGGCTTCGGCATCCGACTCCAGCCTCCGGCTGCGCTCCTCGGTGGCGGCGTCGCTGCCCGCTTCGGCGATCCGGCGCCGCAGCCAGCTGGCCAGCGCCGCCGGGCCCAGCCTCCCGTCGGTGGACTCACCGTGGAGGAGTTGGCCGATGTGGCGCAGGTCGGTGAGCTGGCGCTCGCCCCCGGACTGCGCCAGCAGCCGTCGGGCGAGCGAACGGTTCCGGCTGACCGTTTCCAGCAGCGACGCCACCCCTCGCCGTTCGAGCAGGGCCGACCAACCCTGCACCTCGGCCTGGAGCGCTTCGAGCTCGGTGTCGTCGCTGGCGGCCAGACGGGCCGCCGACCACCCCACGAACGAGGTCAGGGCGACGGTGCGGATCCGGCCGGTCGACGCCGGCCGCTCGAGGGCTTCGAGCAGGCGGAGCCAGTCCTGGGCCACCCGGGCGGCGAACACGCTGCCGGCGCCGCTCACCACGGCGGGGACACCGGCGTCGTCCAGGGCGTCGCGGACCCGGGTTGCCTGCCGGTTGGTGCGCACGAGGACGGCCACGTGGCCCGGGCGGATCGGTGCCGCACTCACCACTTGGCCCTCCTCGTCGCGGGTGAGCAGCTCGGTGCCGGACCCGACCAGGCGGAGGACATCGGCGGCCAGGTCCTCGGCCACGTGCTGCTCGCCGGAGTTCTTGGCGACGTACCCCTTCCGGGTGAGCTCGACGGTGCGGATCCTGGCGGGACACGACCCGCACGCGCAGCGGCGGTCCCGCGCCCGGGCCACGGAGGCCTGCGAGACGGTGTCCCGGCGCCGCCCCTGCCGCCCGGAAGGAGATGTCGGGATGGCCCAGCCGGGCGTTGGCGAACAAGGCGCCGGTGGCGGCGATGAGGTCGTGGTCGCTGCGCCAGTTGGTCCCGAGGGTGGCCGTGCGTCCGGGCCGAGGACGCGGCATCGAGGTAGGCGTAGACGTCGGCGCCCCGGAAGTTGTAGATGGCCTGCTTGGGGTCCCCGATGAGCACCAGGGTGCTGCCGCCGTCGCCGAACGCCCGGCGCAGGATGTCCCACTGCACCGGGTCGGTGTCCTGGAACTCGTCGACCAGCGCCACCCGGTAGCGGTCCCGCAGCCGGGCGCAGGCCAGGGGACCGCGGGCGGGGTCGGCGAGCGTCCTGTCCAGCCGGAACAGGAGGTCGTCGTAGGTCATCACTTTCGCCCGCCGTTTGCGCTGCTCCACTTCGGCGCGCACGGCGAGCGCCAGCTTGCGCCGCAGGTCCCAGGCCGAGCCGGCGGGGACGCGCTCGGGGTCGACGGGCGTCGCCGGGCTGGCCATGGCCGCGGCGGCGATCTCTCCCGCCTCGGCCCGGCTGAAGCCGGGATGGCCGTGGCGCAGGACGTGCCGGACGTAGAGATCGTCGACCACCTCGGCCACCAGGTCGCCGGTGTCCTCGACGAAGGTGACGTCCGCCTCGACGTCGCCCAGGACGCCGAGTCCGGCGAGCACGTGTTCGCAGAACCCGTGGGTGGTGGCGATCGTCGCCGCGTCGAAGTCGGCCAGCGCCGTGCTCAGCCGTCGCCGCCGGCACTCGACCTGGTCGGCGTCGCCGGCGGCGAGGAGTCCGAGCACCGCGTCGCCCGGATCGGGCAGGCGCGCCCTCCAGCCGGCGCTGCAGGCCGGCTTCGGCGCTGACCAGACGGTCCCGCACCCGGGCCCGCAGCTGGCCCGTCGCCATGCGGGTGAAGGTGACGACGAGAAGCTCCTCGAGGGGGACCCCCTCGGCCACGTAGCGGGCGACGAGGGCGGCCACGGCCAAGGTCTTCCCCGTACCGGCGCTGGCTTCGAGCACGGTCAGGCCCCAGGGGAGCGGGCCGGTGACGTCGAACGTCGACGGTGGCCGCCGGGTCATCGCACGACGACCTCGCTGGCCAGCAGCTCGTCCCACAGCCGGCGCGCCAGCCGTCCGAACCGGTGGCCTTCGTCGCTCGCCCATCCCTCCCCGCACTCCTCCGCCGCCGGCGGCGCCTCGCAGCAGCGCGGCGAACGGCGGCCGGCCCCCGAGGACGAGTTGGTGTTCGAGGTCGCCGTCCTCCCGGTGGTATCCGGTTGCCGTCTCCCATTCCCGGCGGGCCTCGGCGACGCCGTCGCCCCCGTCGTGGCGGCCCTGGGCGTAGGCGGCCGAGGTGCGACCGTAGAGGGGCAGGGGTTCGCACATGCCCCGGTCGTACAGGTCGAGGAGGGCGCCGAGCGCCATCCGGGCCCGGCTCGCACGCTGCTCGGGCGTCGCGCCCAGGGGGCCGATGCGGCGGATGTCGGGTAGCTGGCCGTCGCCGCGCGCCACCACCACGCTCTGCCACGGTCGCTGGGGTCGGCTGGCGGTCAGGGCCAGCAGCCGTACCCACGCCGCCAGGCGGTGCTTGGCCGCCAGCTTGGAGTAGGTGACGGTGCGCACCACGTCGCCGACCACGCCGTCGACCGTTCCCGCGAGGGAGCGACGGGGGGCGACGGCCACGTCCACGGCGACGTCGATGCTGGTTGACGGCCCGGCGGCGCCGTGGGCCCGGGCGGCGTCGTGGAGCCGGGTGACCCGCGGCACGATCTCGTCGAGGACCCGCTGGCCCATCACGCCGGGGGGAAGCGTGCCCCGCCCCCGCTCGGCGGCCACGGCGACGGACTCCTCGACGCCGGCCAGGCCGGCTTCCAGCAGGCGGTCGCCGACCGTCCACTTCTCGAGGGCGTCCAGCTCGATGGGCAGGGCGTCGGCGGGATCGTCGTCACGGCTGGAAAGGCTGACGCCGAGCCGCGATCGCAGGAACGCCCGGACGGGATGGGCCACGAAGCGCAGGAGGTCGTCGACCTCGGTGGTCTCGGCGTGGCTGGCGGGCAGCGGCACAGCCAGGAACGGCGGTGGGACGCGGCGGGTGGCGGCGCTGGCTTGCGCCCCGGCGAGGGCCGCGGGGTCGAACGCCCACGGGCGCCCGCCGACCAGCGCCCCGGCGGTGAAGTTGCGCGGGTCGAAGGGCTGCAGGGGATGCTCGATCACCACCCGCCGGCGGGCGGCGACGAAGCCGCCGCCGCTGTCGCGCTCGTCGGTGGTGACCGTGCGGTCGACCACGTCGAGCAGCTCGCCCAGGGGAACCGCCGGCGGACGCGGCGCGTTGGTGCGCTCGTCGCGGCCGGCGTAGGTGATGACGAGCGTGTCGGTGGCGGCCAGCAGCGCATCGAGCAACAGCTGGCGGTCCTCGCTGCGCGGATCCTGGTCGCCGATCCAGGGATCGCGGCCGATGAGATCGTCGCCGTCGGGCGCCGTCCGGCGGGGGAACACCCCGTCGTCCAGCCCGACCAGGCACACCACCCGATGCGGCACCGACCGCATCGGCACCATGGTGCACATGGTCAGCGACCCGGTGCGGAAGTTGGCTCTGGTGGGCCGGCCCCGCAGACGGTCGGCGAGCAGGGACTCGATCTCGCCGAGCGACACCCGGGTGGTTGACGCGTGGCGGCCTGCCTCGTCGCCCACCGCGTCCAGCAGCCCGTGGAGCTGCTCGCCCTGCCAGTCGTCCCGGTCGCCCGTCTCGCACAGCCCGTCCGCCGCCGACCGGAGGGCGGCGGTCCACCCGGTGACGGCCTGGGGTCCCCGGAGCCCGTCGATGGCGTCGCCGAGCCGGTCGACGAGCTCGCCGAGCCGACCGGCGAGGTCGATGTCGGATCCTTCGACGTCGTCCAGCGGGAGCACGCCGCTCATCAGGCGTCGATCGTCGCCGGACATGGCCACCCCGACCAGGATCCGTTGCAGGCCCGCCGCCCAGGTTCCGGCGTCGACGCCCTCCAGCAGCCACGGTTGCCGGTGCCGGCCGTCCAGGCCCCAGCGCACCCCGGAGGCCGCGGCCCATTCGTTGAGGCGCGCCAGGTCGTCGTCGGTGAACCGGAAACGCCGCCGGACGGGAGGCAGCCCGGCGAAGTCGATGACCTCCGAAGCCGTCACCCGGGCGTGGGCGAGCCGCAACAGCTGGGAGACGGCGTCGAGCATGGGGTTCGTCTGGCGGAGTGAGCGGTCGGCCAGACGCACCGGAAGCCACGCACCGTCCGGCGCGGCGGTGGCCTCGTCGAAGTCGAAGGTGGCATGGATGAGCGGGGCGAAGGCGTCGATGTCGGGGCACATGACGATGACGTCGCGCGGCTCGAGGGTCGGGTCGTCGGCGAGCAGGTGGAGGATGGCGCTGCGGAGGACCTCGACCTGGCGGGCCCGCCCGTGGCAGCTGTGGACCTGCAGGCTGTGGTCGCCGGCCGCCAACCGGTGCCGGCTCTCGGGCTCTGCGCTGGACACGGCGCGGTCGGCTCGCACGCCGGCCTGGATGTGCCCGAGCAGGGTCGGCGGCGCCGGCTCGACCGGCTCCAGCTCGTCGCTGCCCACCTGGGTGGCGGCCGACAGGACCAGTTGCATCTCGCGCGCATCCCGTGCCCAGGTGGCCAGCAGCGGGTTGCGGGCCTGGCTCGCGCTTCGGTCCCGGCGGCGGGAGCCCACGGCGCGATCGGCGGCCGGCAGGGCGGCGATCCGCTCCCAGAGCGCGGGAGACGGGTGCAGGAGCCAGAGGTGGACGTCGCGGTCCGCCGCCACCGCGCACAGCACGTCCAGGTAGCTGGCCGGCAGCCTGGTCAGCCCGAACAGCGACAGTCGCGGCGGCCAGTCCAGGCGCTCGGGGTGGGCTCGGAGCAGTCCGGACGCCGCCACCAGACGCTCGGCCGGACCGGGCGCGCCGAGGCGCTGGCGGAGCAACCGCCACAGGATGGGCTGCCACGCCAGGTCCGGCGGTAGGGGCTGGCCGAGCCCGTCGCTGTCGTCGCCGGCGGCCCACGCCCGCAGCATCGCCGGACGGTGCACCCCGTAGCGGTCGAACAGGTCGGCGATCCGCCGGACCGCGGCGAACCGCCGTCCGGCGTGGGCCTCCACCCACCCCGCCGTGGGTGCCCTGCCGTCCGAGGCGCCGGCGAGGTGGGCCCGCAGGGTGGACAGCCAGGCTTCGTGCAGGTGAGCGTCGACCACGTCGAGCAGCGGCCAGACGGCCCGCTCCGGCGACCACGGGTCGCGCCGCGGGTCGGCACCCGTGGCTGCGGCCAGCGCCTGGCCGACCAGGCGCCCGGGGAACGGAAAGTCGACGTTGGCGCAGACGCCGTCGCCGCGACCCTCACCCGCGCCCAGCCGACCCGACAGCTGCTGGGTCAGCCACCGCTCGATCCCGCGCGTGGGTACGGCGACGATCTCGGCGGTGAAAGGGTCGTCGAGGGGCCGGCGAAGCAGCTCCGCCAGTCCCTCGACGAGCCCGTCACCCCGCTCGGCCCGGTGGACCTTGAGCACGTCCGCACGGTAGCCAAGCGGTGTGACGGCACCGCCGCCAGCGCAGCGGCGGCGGGCCGCCCGGGGCTAGGCCGCCGGTCCGTTGGCGAGGGTCACGTTGGCGGTGTGCGACTGCCCGCCGGCGTCGGTCCAGGTCACGGCCACGTTGTCGCCGGGATGGTACCCGTCGAGGATGGAGGAGAGGGCGGTGGGGGAGGTCACCTGGTGACCGCCCAGGGAGGTGATGGTGTCGCCCTGGGCCAGGCCGATGGTGGCGGCGGGGGTGCCGGCGATCACGCCGCCGACCGGGGTCCCGGTCGCCGATCCGTTGCCGCCCGAGGGCACCGTGGTGCTGCCGGTGTTGCCACTGTTCCCGCTGTTGCCGGCCCCACTGTTCCCGCTGTTGCCGACCCCGCTGTTGCCGCTGTTGCCGACCCCGCTGTTGCCCGAACCGGAGTTGCCGGAGCCGGGCGTGGCCGAGGACTGCACCTCGATGCCGAGGAAGGCGGTGGGCCCGATGTGGACGCTGGAGCTGGCCTTCATGGCGGTGATCTGCTTGCCGATGTCCAGCGCCTTGTTGATGGGGATGGCAAAGCCCTGGTGAGCGTTGGAGCGGATGGTGTAGCCGGCGGAGCCGGCGGTGTCGATGCCGATCACCTTGCCGGCCGTGTCGGCCAGGGGGCCGCCGGAGTCGCCGGCCTGGATGTTGGCGTTGGTCTGGATGAGCCCGGTCAGGTTCTCGCTGGTGCCGTCGGCCTGGTCGCTGGCGGTGACCCGCTGATCGAGCGCCGTCACCTTGCCGCCCGCCGCGCTCGGGGTCCCGCCGGTGCCGCCGGCGTTGCCGACGCCGACCACCGTCTGGCCGACCGCCACCTTGCTCGAGTCGCCGAGGGGGGCCGTCGGCAGCCCCGACGCGTTCTTGGCCTGGATGATGGCCACGTCGTTGGTGCGGTCGTAGCCCACCACCGACGCCGTGTAGGTCTTGTTGTTGCCCAGGCTGGTGACCCGGATCTGGGTGGCGCCCTCGATGACGTGGTTGTTGGTGAGGATCTCGCCGTTGGAGGTCAGCACGATTCCGGTGCCCGCAGCCTCGTCATGGGCGTAGCCGAGGACGGTGTTCACGTCGACCAGGCCCGGGCGTGACCTTGTTGGCGATGGCCGCCACCGACGCGCTCGGAGGTCGAGGGCCCGTTGCCGTTGCCGGTGGACCCGATCGGGGTGGTCGAGCTCGGCGTGGTCGCGGCACTGTTGGAGCTGCTCGCGGTTGGCCAGGCCCACGCCGGTCACCGAGGCCAGGGCCAGCACGGCGACGAGCAGCGCGACCCACAGCCCGGTGTGGCGGGTGTGGGGCCGCGGCGGCGGGTACGGGTACGGCGACCATCCCCACTGGCCCGGCTGGTGTCCGCCGGGTCCGCCCGGACCGCCGGGCGCGTGAGCGCCGCCGGCGTCGGACGGGCCGTAGCCCCATCCCGACGCGGGCGGGTAGGCCCATGGCGGCGGAGCCCAGGCGCCGGCGCCCGGCTGGGCGCCACCCGGGGCGGGGGCGGCCGGCGGGGGGACGGGCCAGCTGGGACCCTCGAACTCGCGGGTGGGCTCCCCGCCGGGCGGGGGCGGCCCCTGCCACGGCGGCGGAGCCGTCGGCCCGCTGGTGTCAGGAGCGGGGGGCTCGGCGCCGGGCGTCGGCACCGTCTCACCCTCACTGGTGTGCTCGTCGTGTGGTTCGCTCATGGGTCCGCTTCTCTCTGGCGTCGACCAATACCTGGTGACCAGTAGAGAGCTCGATCCTTACCGTCTCGTGAATCTGACCACAAAGGACCCTGAAAGCAGGCCCAGAGGAGTGGGGAGGGCACCCCATTGACGCCGATCGTCCCGCGCCACGCTACCGGGATCGGCCAGGAAGGGTTTGTGCGTGAGCCGGTTCAGCCGCCCTGGACGCCGGCTTTCACCCGGTCGCCGACGGCTGCGTCGACGTTGTGCCAGTACTCGAACACCCGGGACCGGACAGGCTCCTCGACCCCCTTGAGGACGTGGCCGACGATGTTGGACACCAGCCGGTCGCGGGCGGCGTCGTCCATGGCCTTGTTGACCATGGCGTTGGCCTGACCGAAGTCGTCGTCCTCCTTGTGCGCCTCGTAGGCGGCCCGCACGATCTCGCCGCTCACCGACCAGCTCGGATCCTCGCCGAAAAGCTCGGGCGCGGCCGCCGGGCCCCCGGAGCTGTTGGGGGCGTACACCGGATCCCCCGGGTTGGCGTAGCGCATGGGCCCGTCCCGGTTGTAGCTGTTGACCTCGGACTTGGGCCGGTTGACCGGCAGCTGCAGGTAGTTGGGCCCGATGCGGTGCAGGTGGGTGTCGGGGTAGCTGAACAGACGTCCGAGGAGCATCTTGTCGGGCGAGGGCCCGATCCCCGGCACCATGTTGCTGGGCTCGAAGCTGGCCTGCTCGATCTGCTCGAAGTAGTTGTCCGGGTTCCGGTCGAGGGTCATCCGCCCCACCTTGACCAGCGGGTAGTCGCCGTGGGGCCACACCTTGGTCAGGTCGAAGGGGTTGAACCGGTAGTCGGCGGCCTCCTCGAACGGCATGATCTGCACGTACAGGGTCCAGCTGGGGTGGTCGCCGGAATCGATCGCCTGGCGCAGGTCGCGCAGGTGATGGTCCGGGTCCTGGCCGGCCATGGCGTCGGCGTCGGCCTGGGTGAGATGGTCGACGCCCTGGTCGGTCTTGAAGTGCAGCTTGATCCAGTGCTTGCGGCCGGCGGCGTTGATCCACATGAACGTGTGGCTGGAGTAGCCGTTCATGTGGCGCCACGTCTTGGGCAGGCCCCGATCGCCCATCAGCCAGGTGACCATGTGCGCCGACTCGGGCGACAGCGTCCAGAAGTCCCACTGCATGTTGTTGTCCCGCAGGTGGTTGTCCGCCCGGCGCTTCTGGGAGTGGATGAAGTCCTGGAACTTGGTCGGATCGCGGACGAAGAAGATCGGCGTGTTGTTGCCGACCATGTCGTAGTTGCCCTCGGTCGTATAGAACTTGAGGGCGAAGCCACGGGGGTCCCGGGAAGTGTCGGCGTATCCTCGCTCGCCGGCGACGGTCGAGAAGCGGGCGAGCATCTCGGTGCGGGTACCTTTCTGGAACAGCGCGGCCCGGGTGAACTCCGAAACATCCTCGGTGGCCTCGAAGGTCCCGAACGCGCCGCCCCCCTTGGCGTGCACGACCCGTTCGGGCACCCGCTCCCGGTTGAAGTGCTGCATCTTCTGGATGACGTAGTGGTCCTGGAGCAGGATCGGCCCGCCGGGGCCGACCGTCAGCGAATACTCGTCGCTGGTGGCGGGGATCCCGGCGTCGGTCGTGGTGGGCGGGCGCTGTTGGTCGGTCATGGTTCCTCCCACGAGAACAGCTCGGTGCTGGAGAGCGAGCGGGCACCGCCGGCATCGGCGGCGGGCGACCGCCCCTTTCTCCATCCCTTCTACCCAACCCGGCGCAGCGCGATACTTCCACGATGTACACCCACGCCGGCGATCTGGTGACGGGGGAGTCGCCCTTTCCCCGGATCGGCGAGTACGCCTTCCTCTCGGACTGCGAGTCGATGGCCCTGGTCGCGCCCAGCGGCAACATCGAATGGCTGTGCCTGCCCCGGGTCGACTCGCCGAGCGTCTTCGGCGCCATCCTCGACCGCCACGCCGGCGGCTTCCGTCTCGGCCCCGACGACGTGACCGTTCCTGCCGCCCGCCGCTACCTCCCCGGCACCATGATCCTGGAGACCAGCTGGGGGACGGCGACCGGCTGGATCATCGTCCGCGACGTCCTGTTGATCGGCCCCTGGCACCACGAGTCCGAGCTGTCCCAGTCCCACCGGCGGGCCCCGACCGACTACGACGCCGACCACGTCCTGTTGCGCACCGTGCGCTGCGTGAACGGCGAGGTGCAGGTGGAGCTCGACTGCGAGCCGGTGTTCGACTACGGGCAGCGCATCGCCGACTGGTCGTTCACCGACCGCTGCTACCACGAGGGCCTAGCCCGGCCGGCTACGGAGGCCACCAGCACAGCCCGGCCGGCTACGGAGGCCACCAGCACAGCCCGGCCGGCTACGGAGGCCACCAGCACAGCCCGGGCGGAGGGCATCGACCTCGAGCTGCGCCTCACCACCGACATGCGCATCGGGTTCGAGGGCAGCCGGGCCACGGCGCGCACCATGCTCCACGAGGGCGACACCCGCTTCTGCGCCCTGAGCTGGAGCGAGCACGCCCCTCCTTACACCTTCGAGGACGCCTACGAGCGGCTGCGCTGGACGGCGCACCACTGGCAGCACTGGCTGGCGCGGGGCCGCTTCCCCGACCATCCCTGGCGGACCCACCTGGAGCGCAGCGCCCTGACCCTGAAGGGTCTCACGTTCGCGCCGACCGGCGCGGTCGTGGCCGCGGCGACCACGTCGCTGCCCGAGACCCCCTCCGGGAACCGCAACTGGGACTATCGCTATGCCTGGATCCGCGACTCGGCGTTCACCTTGTGGGGGCTGCACACGCTGGGATTCGACTGGGAGGCCAGCGACTTCTTCTGGTTCCTCGCCGACGTCGCCGAACGCGACGAGGTGCTGCAGATCATGTACGCGGTGGACGGCAGCTCCGACCTCGACGAGCGGATCCTGGACCACCTCGGCGGCTACGACGGCGCCCGCCCCGTCCGGGTCGGCAACGCCGCCGCCCGCCAACACCAGCACGACGTGTGGGGCGCGGTGCTGGACTCGGTGTACATCCACACCCGGTCGGTGGATCGCCTCGACGACCGCATCTGGCCCATCCTCCTCCGCCAGGTCGACCAGGCGATCGCCCACTGGCGCGAGCCCGACCACGGCATCTGGGAGGTGCGGGGCGAGCCCAAGCACTTCACGTCGTCCAAGGTGATGTGCTGGGTGGCGCTCGACCGGGGGGTACGCCTGGCCAAAATGCGGGGCGAGCCCGAGCTCGCCGAGCGGTGGCAGGAGGTGGCCGAGGAGATCAAGGCCGACGTCTGCGAGCGGGGCGTGCGCGCCCGGGGCGGGTTCACCCAGCATTACGACACCGACGCCCTCGACGCCTCCCTGCTCCTCCTGCCCATCGTCGGCTTCCTGCCCGGTGACGACGGACGCATCCAGGCGACGGTGCGCGCCGTGGCCGACGAGCTGACCGAGGAGGGCCTCGTCCTCCGCTACCGGGTGAAGGAGACCGACGACGGGCTGACCGAGGAGGAGGGCACGTTCGTCATCTGCTCGTTCTGGCTGGTCTCGGCCCTGGCCCTGATCGGCGAGAAGGAGTGGGCCGACAAGCTCTGCGAGCGCCTGCTCAGCTTCACCGGCTCCCTCGGCCTGTACGCCGAGGAGATCGACCCCCTGAGCGGCCGGCAGATGGGCAACATGCCCCAGGCGTTCACCCACCTGGCGCTGATCAACGCCGTCATGCACGTGATCGGCGAACAGCACGGGCTGCCGGCCCGGGGCATCCTGCCCGTCCACTTCTGAGGGCGCGGCGGTTCTGAGTCGCCGGCGGTTCTGAGCCGCCGGCGGTTCTGAGAGACTGCCCGGCCGTGGCCCGCCGTCTCTCCCACCGCGCCGCCGCCCTGGAGCTGGCCGGGCGCGACCCGGTGCTGGCTGCCCTGGTGGCGGAGGCCGGTCTGCCGCGCTTCCGCCCGCCGCAGGAGACGCATTTCGCCGCGCTGGTGCGTTCGATCCTCTACCAGCAGCTGGCGGGAGCGGCGGCGGCGACGATCCACCGCCGGCTGATCGAGGCCTTGGGCGGTGACGTGTCCCCCGCCGCCGTCATGGCGCTCAGCCTCGACGCCATGCGCGCCGCCGGCCTGTCCGGGAACAAGGCGGCGTCGCTCAAGGATCTGGCCGCCAAGGTCCGGGACGGCACCGTCGTCCTCGACCCGCAGGGACTGCGCCGGGAGGGCGACGACGAGGTCGTCGCCCGGCTGTCGGCGGTGCGTGGCATCGGCCGGTGGACGGCAGAGATGTTCCTCATGTTCCAGCTGCGCCGGCTGGACGTGTGGCCGACCGGGGACCTCGGCGTGCGCCGCGGGTTCGGCCTGGCGTGGAGGATCCCCATGCCGGCGCCCAAGGCGCTCGAGGCGTTGGGGGACCCCTTCCACCCCTACCGGTCGGTGGTCGCCTGGTACTGCTGGCGGGCGGTGGAGCTGTATGCCGGCGCGGCCGACAGCGCCCTGACCCGCTGAGGGGTTGGGGAAAGGGCCTCGTCCCTCAGCCCGGCCTCACGGCTCGGCTCGCCCGCCGAGGTGCTGGGCCAGGAACGCCTCGGCTGCCGCGTAGAACCGCAGCCGGTTCTCGGGTTTGGCGAAGCCGTGGCCCTCGTCGGGGAACAGCAGGTACTGGTGGTCGATGCCCCGCTTGGCCAGGGCGGCGACGATCTGCTCGGACTCGGCCTGCTTGACCCGCGGGTCGTTGGCGCCCTGGGCGATGAGCAGGGGGATGCGGATGTCCTCCGCCTTCGACAGCGGCGACCGGGACCAGAGAAAGTCCTCCTCGGTGTCGGGGTTGCCGACCCGGGTGTGGAACTGGGCGATCATGGGCGCCCAGTAGGGCGGGATGGAACGCAGCAGGGTGATCAGGTTGGACGGACCGACGATGTCGACGGCCGCGGCGAACACGTCCGGGGTGAAGGCGGCGCCGGCCAGGGCGGCATACCCTCCATACGACCCGCCGAAGATGGCGACGCGGGACGGGTCGGCGTATCCCTGGGCGACGACCCAGTCGACCGTGTCGATGAGGTCGTCGTGCATCTTGGCGCCCCACTCGCGATCGCCGGCGTTGAGGAACGCCTTGCCGTATCCCGTCGACCCGCGGAAGTTGACCTGGACGCACAGGTAGCCGCGGTCGGCGAGCCACTGGGCCTCGGGCTGGTAGGCCCAGGTGTCGCGCGCCCACGGTCCGCCGTGGACGTTGAGCACCACCGGGAGGTTCTGGCGGGAGGCGGCGTGTCGGGGGAAGGTGAGGTAGCCGTGCAGCGTGAGCCCGTCGCGCGCCGGGATGGTGAACGGCTCCATCGGCGCCAGGTCGTAGGCGGCCAGGGCAGGCTGGTGCTCGAAGAGGAAGGTCGCCCGCTGGTCGTCCCGCTCCCACAGGTAGTAGGCGACGGGGCCGTCGTCAGGGACGAACGCCGCCAGCCAGCGGCGGTCGGCGTCGTCGCGGTCGACCACGGCCAGGTCTCCGTGGTGCAACTCCTGAAGGGCGGCGACGTCCGCCCCGACCGCGTCGTCGAGCACGACGATGTGGCTGCGCTCCTTGACGAACGTGGCCGCCTCGACCCGGCGGGTGTCGGGGTTGACCATCACCCCGCCCACGTCCGCCTCGGGGTCGCTGGCCAAGGTGTGCGTCACCCCGCTCTCGGCCGCTCGGGCCGGCCCCTGCGGGGCCAGGTCGAGGCGGAGCAGGCGGGCGGTGTCGGCGCCGGCCGAGCTGACGGCGAGGAGGCTGGCGCCGTCGAGGGAGAAGCCCACCGGCTGGGTGGTGAGGGCGTCGGCCTGGCCCACGTCGAGGAGCGGCCGCCATTCGTCGCTGCCCTTGTCCCGCACCAGGAGGGTCATGCCGCCGTCCGGCTTGGGGGCGACCGCGGCGCGGACGTCGAAGTCGGCGTCGGCGACCCATCCGATGAATCCGGGGTTCTCCTCGACCTTGGTCAGCTCCCCTGTGGCCAGGTCGAGCGAATAGACGTCGTGCAGCTCGGGGTTGTCGCGGTTGAGTCCCAGGAGCACGCGATCGGGGTGGCGCTTGTCCGAGTCGATGAGCTGGGCCTGCACGTCGTCGAACGGGGTGAAGTCGCGCAGATCGCCGGAGATGAGGTCGACGCCGTAGGCCCGCCAGTTCTCGTCCCCGCCCCGGTCCTGGAGGTACAGCAGCGTCCGGCCGTCATGCGCCCAGTCGTAGGCGCGCACCCCCCGGTCGCGATCGTCGGTCACCGCCCGCGCCCGACCGAGGTCGTCGAGGGGTGCGACCCACACGTTGAGCACGCCGTGGCGCGGCGCCAACCACGCCAGCCGGGTCCCGTCGGGGGAGAGGCGCGGCACGGTGCGTTCGGGGTTCCCGAACAGCACCTGGCGGGGGATGGGGTCCGGCAGGGCGGCGGGGCGGCCTGCCTGCTCCCGGGGGCCAGAGTCGGTCA
This sequence comes from uncultured Actinomycetota bacterium, assembly GCA_963757175.1. Taxonomy (GTDB): domain Bacteria; phylum Actinomycetota; class Acidimicrobiia; order Acidimicrobiales; family Palsa-688; genus CAVWQR01. Next base: position 1,235,682 of record CAVWQR010000001.1, read on the forward strand.
CCCGGCGACGGTAGCCGCCCCGGGTCAGCCCCGACGCCGGCTATCCGGCGCAGGAAACGCGTCCAGGACCCGAACCGGCTCGGAGATGCCCTTCAGACGCCGGATGCGTCGCTTCTTGTACACCACGCCGGGGAGGTCACCCGTGGCCGCCGCCACCTCGGCGGTCACCAGGACGTGCCCCCCCTTGGCCCGCTCGGCGACCCGAGCGGCCACGTTGACCACCCGGCCGATCACGTCGGTGCGGCTCACCTGCGCTTCGCCGGTGTGGGCGCCGGCCCGCAGCGCCAGGGGCTCGGGTGCCGTCCTCACCAGCTCCAACGCGGCCCGGACGCCCGGCTCGGGGGCGGCGAACACGCACAGGAGTCCGTCGCCCAGATACTTCACGATGCGCCCGTGCCAACGGCGCACGACCGGTCCCGCCGCTCGATGGTGCTCGTCGAGCAGGGCGAGGGCAGCGGCGTCGCCGTGGCGGTCGTTGTAGGCGGTGAAACCCTCGAGATCGGTGAAAATCACGGTGATGGGCTCGGTCCCTGTCCGGTCCGGGTTGGCGCGCGAGGTGAGGAGCTGCACGGCGCTGAGGCCGATCTTGGAGAGGCGGGACGGCCGTTGCTCGACGCTGCGCTCGAGGAAGCGCTCCACCACTTCGATCGGCGCCAGCGGGGCGAGCGGCTCGGTGTCGGGGTGTTCGAGCCAGAGCTGGTCGACCAGGCCCATCTCGGCGGCCAGCCGGGCCGCTTCGGGGTCGCGCTTGATCAGCCCGGCGGCGTTGCGCAGAAGGTGGCGGCGCACGGCGCCCACCGTCTCCTCGCCGGTCGCCCGGGCCACCTGGGACGGACTGCTCGGGGCGTCCGGCGTCGCCGGGAGCGCTCCGCCAGGAGACGATGGTCGGTCCCGGCGGCCGTCGCTCATCGGCGCTGCAGCCTAAAGGATGGCCCGGCCACCGTTCGGGGCCGGAGCTTGCCATTGGGCAAAGATCAGGAAAAGCCGAGGGGAGGGCTGGTCTTCCCGAGGATCCTGACGGCGTCAGGCCGTAACCTTGCGCCATGCCGTCGCCGGATCGACCGATCACCGAGGATCTGTCGCGATGAGCCATCTCTACCTGGCCGTGCACATCCCTCACATCCGGCTCGATCTCGATGTGATGCACGTGCCGGCGGCGGCGGTGATCTTCTCCCTGCTCGGGGCGGCCTGCTACGCGGTGTCGTCGGTCCTGCAGCAGAAGTCGGCCTCGGCGCAGCCGCCCGAGCTCTCGCTGCGGCCAGGCCTGCTCATCGCCCTGTTCCGTTCCCCGCTGTGGCTCATCGGCGGCCTGGGCGACATCGGTGGGTACGCGTTCATGTTCTTCGCCCTGCGGTCCGGTTCGCTGGCCCTGGTCACCCCGCTGTTCGTGGTCGGGCTGGTCTTCTCCATCATCGGGGCGGCGTACGCCGAGCACCGCCGGCCGACGCGATCGGAGTGGTGGTCGTCGGGGGTGATCGTGGTCGGCCTGGCCCTGTTTCTCGCCGCCGCCCGTCCCGGACGGGGCCACCCCCACGCCACCACTAGCGGCTGGATCGCCCTGTTCGTGGTGTCCGCCGTCGTGGTCGGCGGCGCCGTGCTTCTGGCCCGCTTCTCGCGCCAGCGGGCGCTGCTTCTGGGCGTGGCCACGGGTGTCGTGTTCGGCCTCACCTCGGCCACCACCGAGCGGACCGGCCGCCTGCTCAACCACGGGATCCTGCACACGCTGACCACCTCGACGCCCTACCTGCTCGTGGTGGTGGGCGCCCTCGGGCTGCTGTTGAACCAGAGCGCCTTTCAGGCCGGCTCGCTGCGGCTGTCGCTTCCGATCATGACCGTGCTGGAGCCGTTGACGGCAATCCTGATCGGTCAGGCGCTCTTCGGCGAGCACATCGCCTCGGGCGCGGGCGCTCGTACCGGGGAGGTGATCGGGCTGGCGCTGATGACCGTCGGGGTCTTCGCCCTGGCGCGCCACGCCGTGGCCCCAGAGCCGGCAACGGCCACATGAACTGGCTGGTCGCCGGCTCCGCCTTCGTCGCCGCCGGGGTGGAGTGGATCGAGGCGCTGACGATCGTGCTCGCGGTCGGGCTCTACCGCAGCTGGCGGTCGGCCTTCGCCGGCATCGCCGCCGCGGCGGTGGCTCTGGCCGCGCTGGCGACGGTGGTCTCGGGGCTCATCGGCAACAACTCGGCCCTGTCCACCATCCGGACCCTCGTCGGCTCGGCCCTGCTGCTCTTCGGCGTGCGGTGGATGCACAAGGCGATCCTGCGCGCCAGCGGCCTCAAGGCCGTCCACGACGAGGCCGCCGCCTTCGAGTCGACGAGCAGACAGATGAAAGGGGCGGCGGCGCCGGCGTCGTCGATCGACCGGGCCGGCTTCCTGACCGCGTTCGGCGGTGTCTTCCTCGAGGGACTCGAAGTGGTGTTCATCGTCGTCGCCCTCGGGAACCTGCACGGGCTGGGTTCCGCCGCCCTCGGCGCCGGCGCCGCCCTGGCGGTGATCGTGGCCGCCGGCATCCTGTTGCGCCGGCCGCTCACCCGCGTCCCCGAGAACGCCCTGAAGTTCGTGGTGGGCATCATGCTGACCGCGTTCGGGACCTTCTTCGCCGGCGAGGGGCTGCACGTGCGGTGGTGGCACGAGGACGCCAGCATCCCCATCCTGGTGGGCTGCTACGCGGTGTTCGCCCTGGCGGCCGTGGCCTTCCTGCGGACCGGCCGGCGCGCCACCCCCTCGGGTCCCAAGGCGACGGCGTGGCTCAGTACGGCAGCGCGCGAGCTGTGGGGCCTGTTCGTGGACAACGGCGCCCTGGCCCTGCTCACCATCATCGCCATCCTGGGGATCGCCTACGCGGCCAAGGTCGGGTCCAGCTCGCATCCGTCAGGTTTCTGGCTGGCCGGCGGGGTTGCCGTCGCCCTCGCCGTCACCCTGGCGCCGGCCCGCCGCGCCCGGTCGTCGTCCGCCCGGACCGGGTCGGCCGGCGACGGGTCGGCCGGCGACGGGGCGGCCGGCGACGGGGCCGGCGACGGGGCCGGCGACGGGCGGCGACAGGGCCGGCGACGGGGCGGGGTCGCCGGCGGGCACGGCGACGCCTCAGGTCGTCAGAGGTTCCCCCGCCGAGCCTGCTCGCGCTCGATCGCCTCGAACAACGCCTTGAAGTTGCCCTCGCCGAAGCCCGACGCGCCTTCGCGTTGGATGATCTCCATGAACAGCGTGGGTCGATCGGCGACCGTCTCGGAGAAGATCTGCAGCAGGTAGCCGCCCTGGTCCTTGTCGATCTCGATCCCCAGCCGCTCCAACTCCGCCCAGGGGACGTCGAACTCGCCGCAGCGCACCCGGGCGTCCTCGTAGTAGGCGGCCGGCATGTCGAGGAACCGCACGCCGCGACGGCGCAGGGCGTCGACGGCGTCCACGATCGCCGGCGTGGACAGGGCGATGTGCTGGACCCCGGGCCCCCCGTAGCTCTCGAGGTACTCGGTGATCTGGCTCTTTCGCTTGCCCGGCGCCGGCTCGTTGATCGGGAGCTTGACGGGCGTGCGTTCGGCCCGCCGCCGAGCGGCCGGGAGCGGGGAAACCGTCATCGCCGCCGCCGTTCCACATGACCGTGGAGCGGAGGGCGGAGTACTCGGTGGAGATCTGGTCGGCGTCGAAGTGCTTCATCTGCCGGAAGCCGAGGACCTCCTCGTAGAAGCCGACCCAGTCGTCCAGGCGACCCTCCTCGACGTTGCCCACCACGTGGTCGATGGCGCTCACGCCGACCGCGGCGCCGGCGGGGCGAGGGGGGAGCCGGTCGGGGCTGAATCCCGGTGCCCAGGTGGCGTGGTACCCGGAGCGGTCGACGAAGAGGTGGCGGGTCTCGCCGTAGGTGGCGATGGCCGCGCTGGTCACCGAGCCGGCGTCGTTGACGGCGGTGGTGGGCGGGGCCACCACCTCGGCGCCCCGCGCCGCGGCGGCCTCGGCCGCGGCGGAGGGATCGGCGACCGCCCAGGCCACGTGGCGCACGCCGTCGCCGTGGCGCCGCACGTGGGCGGCGACCTCCGAGTCGGGGTGGAGGCCGGCGGTCACGACGAAGCGCACGTCGCCCTGGGCGAGCAGGTAGGAGGCCCGGTCGGCGACGCCGGTCTCGGGCCCGGCGTAGCCGGCGACGTGGAAGCCGTAGCCCGAGGTGAGCCAGGCGGTGACGGCCCGGGCGTTGCCCACCCACCACTCGAGGTGGTCCCAGCCGGTGATCAGGTCGGCGACGGAGGGCGAGACGGTGGCGGCGGAGGAAACGACGGCCATGACGTTTCCCTACGTCGCACCGGGCGCCGGCGTCAACATCTCGCTCGATGACTGAGCAGATCGCCCAGGAAGTGGCGGCTATCTTGAGCTCATCGCCCAAGGACCTGCCGACGCTGGCTCCGCCGACCGCCCGGCGGGACTCGATGGGATCGACCGCCGGCTGATCGCCGCCCTGGCCGCCCATCCTCGGGCGGGGATGCTGCAGCTGGCGGCCGAGGTCGGCGTGGCCCGCAACACCGCCCAGGCCCGGCTCGACCGCCTGGTGGCCCGGGGCGTGGTGACCGGCTTCGGGCCCGACATCGAGCTGCGCCGGGTGGGCTACGCCGTGTCCGCGTTCGTCAACCTGGAGGTGTCCCAGGGCGGCGAACGCGCCCTCGACGAACACCTGGCCGCCATGCCCGAGGTGGTGGAGGCGTACATGACCACCGGCCCGTCCGACCTGCTGTGCCGGGTGGTCGCCCGCGACAACGACCATCTCGGTCAACTGCTCAGCCGCATCCTCGGCTTCCCCGGGGTGCGCCGGGTGACCACGTCGCTGGTGCTGGCCACCCGCATCCAGCCCCGGGTCCTGCCGCTGGTGACGGGGGCGCCTTCCGAGCGGAGCCTGCCGAGCGGGGCCGCGAGCCGGGGCCGGAGCTGACCCCGTGAAATGCGTGGATGGGCGCGCCGCATCGGCTGAGATGCGTGGGAGGGCGCGGTACACGCGCTCATCCACGCAGTTCGTGAGGGACACCGCGACCCACTGCACATCTCGGGCCTCCGAGTCGGCGCTACGAGTCGGCGCTGTGACGGGTCGGCGCTAGGACGGCCGGTGCGGGACCCGCTCGTCATCGAGGAGGAGCACGGTCTCGTTGGAACGCACTCCCTCGATGGCCTGCAGGCGGTCGAGCACGACGTCGCGCAGCGTGTCCACGTCCGGCGCCCGCACCAGGGCGACGAAGTCGAACTCGCCGGCGGTGGCGCCCATCCACTCGATGCCAGGGAGGGCGAGGATCTGGGGGCGAACCCGGGTCCAGGCGCGCTGCTCGACGTTGATCAACAACAGGGCGGAGATGGCCAGGCCCAACGCCTTCGGGTTGACCTGGACGGTGAACCCCTCGATGACGCCGCTCTGGCGCAGCCGGGCCAGGCGCTGGTAGGCGGTGGCCCGGCCCACGCCCACCCGGGCGGCGAGCTCGTTGACGCTGCAGCGACCGTCGACGGTCAGCTGTTGGATCAGCGCCCGGTCCACGCGGGTCCAGGTCCCCGGCGTGTCCATCCACCACCGACCCCCTTTTCCGGCCCCGCTTCGGACAGGATGCAACGAGGCGCCGCCCGAAAGACTATCCCGTCCCGACTTTGCCCCAACGGCTGGACGATCCCCCTCCCGGGAGCGGAAAATGGTGGTGTGGCAGGTTCACCAGCCGCAGATCTCGAGAAGCCGTTGGAAGGGGCACCGGGGCGGAACGGTGAGCAACCCTCGAACCACACCGCGCCGAGCGCCCCCGCCTACTCGCCCGTCGGGCGCGGCGGCGATGGTCGCACGACCGTGCTGCTCGCCGATGACCATCCCGGCGTTCGTGACCCGCAGTACCGGGCCCGGCGCGACGAGCTGGCCGCCTTGGCCGTGGCGTGGCGGCCGGGTGAGCCCGTGCCCGAACCCGACTACCGCGACGAGGAGCACGAGCTGTGGCGGACGGTCTCGGCTGCCCTGGCCGATCGCTACGGGGAGCACGCCCCCATGGCGTTTCGCCGGGCGGCCGCCGAGCTGGACCTCCCCCACGATCACGTGCCCCAGCTGGCCGAGGTGAGCAAACGGCTGCAGCCGCTCAGCGGGTTCCGCTACCTGCCCGTGGCCGGGCTGGCGCCCCTGCGGGACTTCTACGGCTCGTTCGCCGACGGGGTGTTCTGGTCGACGCAGTACCTGCGTCATCCGTCGGCGCCGCTGTACACGCCGGAGCCCGACCTCGTCCACGAGGTGATCGGCCACGCCAACCAGATCGCCATCCCGTCGGTGGCCCGGCTGTACCACATGGTGGGCCGGGCGGTGGGACGGTGCGAGACCGAGGAGGCACTGCGCGCCCTGTCCAAGGTCTTCTGGTTCACCGTCGAGTTCGGCGTGGTCCACGAAGGCGGCCGGCCCCGGGCGTTCGGCGCCGGCCTGCTGTCGTCGGTGGGCGAGCTGGACGCCTACCGGGAGGCGGACATCCGCCCTGCCGACCTGCCCCAGATGGCCAGCGCCGACTATGACATCAGCCGGTTCCAGCCGGCGCTGCACTCGTTCCGGTCGTTGACGGAGCTGGAGGACGTCCTGGCCGACTTCCTGGACGGCTGGGACGACGACGCCTACGCCCGCTTGGTGCGCATGACGAGGAGGGGAAAGGACCCCGTGCTCACGGCGAACGCCGGGCGGCGGCTCGGCCCGCCCGCCGGCCGAAGAAGGTCCCGTCGCCGAGCGACGTTCCACTGAGGTAGCCCCAGGCGGGGATGCCGGAGCTGGCCCGGCCGGCGGCGTACAGCCCGGGGAGCGGTTCACCGCCGGCGCCGACCACCTCGCCGTCGACGGTGGTGTGCAGCCCGCCGATGGTGAACACCGAGAACGGGAGTTGCCGCAGGTCGATCGCACCGAAGGGGGCGACCAGCGGGTGCACGAACTCGGGTCGCTTGTGGAACACGGGATCGTGGCCGGCGGCGGCGTGGTGGTTGTACACGTCGACGGTGGCCTGCAGGGCGCGTTCGGGGAGGCCCATGTCGGCTTCCAGCTCGGCGACCGTGGCCGCGGCCCACGTCGGTTGCGCCCCCCACCGGTCGGCTTCGGGAACCGACGAGAACGTGGCTTCGTCGGTCACCAGAAACGTCCTCCCCCGCTGGTGGAACAGCGCCGCCTGCCCGACCCGCCCGGCGTAGGTGTCCTCGTTGATGAAGCGCTGACCCTGTTCGTTGACGATGACCGCCGGGTACATGAGCGCGGGCACGCTGGGAAAGGCGGCCTGGCCGGCGTCCATGTGGCGCAACCCGGCGCCGACGCCTTGGCCCAGGCGGATGGACGTGCCGTCGTCGCCGTCGGTGCCGAGCGGGTACTGGCCGGCGAGGGCCGGGGCGTACTGGTCGAGCATCGCCGGGTTGGCCCCGAACCCACCGCTGGCCAGCACCACTCCTCGCCGGGCGCGCACGGCCAGCGTGTCGCCGAAGCGCTGGGCGAGCACGCCGACCACGGCGCCGTCGCCGTCGACGACCAGGCGGGTGACCCGGGCGTCGAGCTCGGCGCCGGTACCGAGACGGCCGGCGGTGGCGGACAGATGCTCCATGAGCTTCCAGCCCGCGGAACGTTCCCCGGGCCGCTTGCCGGTCATGGTGGGCACGTGGCCCCGGGGTGCCGGGGTGGCCAGCTCGTTGAGCGGCCAGGCGTTCTCGCCGCCGCAGTACACCAGGCCGTCGTCGGTCGGCGGCTCCCAGCACGGGTCGGCGAAGAAGCTGGCCTTGAACGGAACGCCGACGTCGACCAGCCAGGAGAAGTGCTCGACGCTCTGTTCGCAGTAGAGGGCCAGCTTGCCCGGGTCGACGCCCGGGCCCGTGGCCGTCTCCAGGCAGGCGTGCATGGCTTCGACGGTGTCGTCGAACCCGCACGCCTTCTGGATCGGCGTCCCGCCGCCCAGGTAGATCTCCCCGCCGGCCATGGCGCTGGCCCCGCCCGGGCCGCCGGCTCGTTCCACGACGACCACCCCTGCCCCCTCGGTGGCGGCGCCGATCGCCGCCGACGCGCCGGCGCACCCGTAGCCGGCGATCACCACGTCGGTCTCGATGTCCCAGCCGGGAACGGCGCCGGCCGCCTCCGGGGCGATGGGGCTGGCCGCGGGTTCCGGATGCTGGTTCACGCCGGCGGATGCTACCGGCTGAACAAGAACCGGGTTCTACTCAGATGAACTCGGGGGGGCCGTCGCCGGACCCGTCGACGGGCTGCTCGCACGTCGGGCACCACCAGCGCACTTCGAGCGGGGTGCCACAGTCGGCGTGGGCGGGACCGGTGTCGTCGGTGGCGCCTGCGCCCCAGCGGGCCAGCAGCCGCAGGGCGCCGGCCAGGTCGCGGCCCCCGGCGGTGAGGCGGTAGCGGTAGCGGGCGGGGCGTTGGGAATAGGGCTCGGCGATGACCACCCGGCCCGACTCGAGGTGGCGGAGACGCTGGGTCAGCACGTTGGTGGCGATGGCGGGGACGGCTCGCTGCAGCTCGCCGAAGCGCAGCGGCCCATCGAGCAGGGCGTCGACGACCAGCAGCGACCAGCGATCGCCGACCTGGGCCAGGGCCGCGCCCAGCGCATCGGTTCCCCGGCACGAGCGGCCGGGAGCGGGGTACTGCGGGAGGCACCCGTCGATCTTGCCCGGAATGCCCGCCGTCGCGGTGGATGGGTGGTAGCTTGCAAATAACAAGTCACTCTACCTGGAGGTTCGCCATGCCCACCCCAGACGTACTCGCCACCTTCGCCCGTGTCGCCGCAGGGCTCGAAACCGCCGCCGGGCCCGCCACCGTCCGCATCGGGCGCGGCGGCGGCCGGGGCGCCGGCGCCGTGGTCGGCGACGGCGTCGTCGTCACCAGCGCCCACAACCTGCGGGGGCCGCAGGTCACGGTGAGCTTCACCGACGGTCGCAGCGAGCAGCGGCGAGGTGCGGGCCGCGGACATCGAGGGCGACCTGGCCGTGGTGGGGGTGTCCACCGCCGGGCGCCACGCCGCTGGCTTACGGGGACCCGGCGACCGCCGCCACCTTGGGCTCGCCGGTGTGGGCGGTCGCGCCCACGCCGGGGGCGGGGACGCGCCTCACCTTCGGGACCGTCTCGGCCGTGGGCCAGTCCTTCCGCGGCCCGCGCGGCCGCCTGGTGACCGGCGGCGTCGAGCACACCGCCCCCCTGGCGCGCGGCTCGTCGGGTGGTCCGCTCGTCGACGCCGAGGGCCGGTTGCTCGGCGTCAACACCCACCGCCTCGGCGACGGCTTGTACCTCGCCGTGCCGGCCGACGACCGCTTCCGCCAGCGGGTCGAGTCCCTGGCTGCGGGCCGGGCTCCCGTCCACCGCTATCTGGGGATCGCCCTGACGCCTCGGCACGCCGCCCGGCGTCTGCGTGCCGCGGTCGGCCTGCCCGAGCGCGACGGGGTGCTGGTGCGTGCCGTCGAGGACGGCAGCCCGGCGGCCACGGCAGGGATCCGCGAAGGCGACCTCCTGGTCAGCGCCAACGGCGCCCCGGTCGCCGCTCCCGACGACCTCTTCGCCGCCCTGGACGCGCTGGAGGGCTCGGCTCCGCTCACCGTCGTCGTCGTGCGCGGCGTCGAGGAGGTCACCGTGGAGGTGCGCTTCTCTGACGGGTAGGGTCGGCTCGATGCCGTACACGTACACCGAACAAGGGCTAGCCCTGCAAGAAGAGGTGCGCCGCTTCCTCGACGAGCACATCTATCCCAACGAGGCGCAGTACTACGCCGAGAGCGAAGAGGTGGGCCCGACCGGGTACCCGCCGATCCTGGACAAGTTGAAGGCGGCGGCCAAGCGAGCGGGGGCTGTGGAACCTGTTCCTGCCCCACCTGGCGCCCGACGCCCCCGGCACCAAGCTGACCAACCTCGACTACGCGCCCATCTCGGAGCAGCTGGGGAAGGTGCCGTTCTCCTCCGAGGTGCTCAACTGCTCGGCGCCCGACACCGGCAACATGGAGATCCTCAACACCTACGGTTCGGAGCGTGTCAAGCAGGAGTGGCTGGCGCCGCTGCTGGAGGGCGAGATCCGCTCGGCGTTCTCCATGACCGAGCCCGACGCGGCGTCGTCGGACGCCACCAACATCGGGCTGCGCATCGAGCGCGACGGCGACTCCTACGTCCTCAACGGTCGCAAGTGGTTCAGCTCGGGCGCCCTGGCCGAGCGCTGCAAGATGCTGATCGTCATGGGCAAGACCGACCCGTCGGCGTCGGCCCACCTGCAGCAGTCGATGATCGTGGTGCCCATGGACACGCCCGGCGTCTCCGTGGAGCGGGTGCCGCGGGTGTTCGGGTACCTGGACCGCGGCGGGCACCCCGAGATCTCCTACGACAACGTGCGGGTGCCGGCCGACAACCTCCTCGGTGAAGAGGGTGGCGGGTTCGCCATCTCCCAGGCCCGCCTCGGGCCCGGACGCATCCACCACTGCATGCGGACGATCGGCGTGGCCGAGCGGGCGCTGGAGGCCATGGTGCGACGTTCGCTGGAGCGCTCAACCTTCGGGACGCTGGTCGCCCAGAAGGGGCTCATCCAGGATTGGATCGCCGAGTCCCGTATCGACATCGACATGGCCCGCGAGTACGTGTTGCGCACCGCCCACCTGATGGACACGGTCGGCAACAAGGCGGCCGCCACCGAGATCTCCGGCATCAAGGTGGCGGTGCCCAACGTGGCCCTCCGGGTGATCGACCGGGCCATCCAGGTGCACGGGGCGGCGGGCGTCACCCAGTACTTCCCCCTGGCCGAGATGTACGCCCACATCCGCACCCTGCGGCTGGCCGACGGCCCCGACGAGGTCCACAAGATGACCATCGCCCGCCGAGAGATCCGCAAGCACGACCCCGATTTCCGGATGCGCCCCAGCTGATCCCTGCCTATCCCTGCCACTGTTGGCGGCGTTGCAGCACGGCGCGCAAGGTGGTGGGCCGGTCGGTCATGATGCCGTCCACACCGAGGTCCAGCAGCTCGTCCATCGCCGTCTCGTCGTCCACCGTCCACACGTGGACCGCCAGGCCGGCGGCGTGGGCGGCGGCGACGAAGCGTCGGTCCACCAGGGGGACCCCCTGCGACCGGGCCGGCACCTGGGCCGCGGCGGCGCCGGCCCACAGGCGGCCGAGGACGTCGGGGCGGGGGAGGTAGCTGGCCGCCCGGAGGGCGGCCACGCCGCGGGGACCGAGCGAGGTGCAGGCGCCCGGGCCCAGCAGCCGGCGCAGGGCGGCGAGGCGGCGATCGGAGAACGAGGTGAGGCACACCCGATCCAGGGCGCCGGCGCGCCGGATGACCTCGGCCAGGGGCTCGACCACGGTGGGGTGCTTGGCGTCGATGTTGAAGCGGATGTCCGGCCACCGGGCCAACAGCTCGTCGAGGCGCGGCACCCGCTGGTCGCCGGGGAGCACGGCGGCGGCCACCTCCCGCCAGCCCAGCTCGCGCACCAGCCCGCTGCGGTCCGAAACCCGGCCGAGGTCCGAGTCGTGGATGACGGCGACGACGCCGTCGGCGGTGGCGTGGACGTCGGTCTCCAGGTAGCGGTAGCCGAGCCCGACGGCGTGGGCGAAGGCGGCATCGGTGTTCTCCGGCGCCTCGGCGCTGCCGCCCCGGTGGGCGAAGGCGATGAAGGGGGCGTCGAGGAACGGGTACCCGGCCGGGTTCATCCCGGGTCGGCTTCGTGCCCCGGGGTGCGGCGCAGGCCGCGGTACGCCTCGGTGGCCGGGATCTCTCCCTGGATCACTTGGTAGATGGTGGAGCAGATCGGCAGGTCGAGCTCGTGGCGCTTGGCCAGCTCCATGACCGTGGAAGCCGTTTTGACCCCCTCGGCCACCATGGACATCTCGCCCAGGATCTCGTCGAGCGACCGGCCCAGGCCCAGCTGCTCGCCGACCGTGCGGTTGCGGCTGTAGGGGCTCATGGCCGTGGCCAGCAGGTCGCCCATACCCGCCAGCCCGGCGAGGGTGTGGGCGTCGCCGCCCATGGCCACGCCCACCCGGGTCAACTCGGCCAGGCCGCGGGTGATCACGCCCGCCCGGGTGTTGTCGCCGACGCCGAGGCCCTGGGCGATGCCCGCGGCGATGGCGATGACGTTCTTCAGCGCACCGCCGATCTCGCAGCCGATGACGTCGTTGTTGCGATAGACGCGGAACATGGTGGTGCGCACGATGCCCTGCAGGGCGGCGGCGACCCCCGGGTCCTCGGTGGCGATCACGCTGGCCGCGGCCTGGCCGTCGAGGATCTCTCGCGCCAGGTTGGGTCCGGTGAGGGCGGCGGCGGGATGGCCGGGCAGCAGCTCCTCGAGGATCTGGGTCATCCGCAGCAGGGAGCCGCCTTCCAGGCCCTTGGTCAGGCTGACCACCGGGATCCACGGGCGCACCCAGGGACGGGCCTGGTCGACGACCTGGCGGAAGCCGTGGGACGGGACCCCGACGATGAGCACGTCGGCCTCGGCCACCGCCTCTTCCAGGTCGGCGGTGGCGTGCAACGACGGCGTCAGCGCACAGTCGGGCAGGTAGCGGCCGTTGGTGTGCTTGTCTCGCACCTCGGCCGCCACTTGGGGGTCCCGCGCCCACAAGGTGCCCTCGTTGCGCCGGGCGACGATCGACGCCACCGTCGTGCCCCAGGAGCCTCCGCCCAGAACGGTCACCCGCATCGCGCTGACGCTACCGCCTCCAAACGCGACAAACCGCCGGGGTGATCCCCGGCGGTCGGTCGGTGCGGCGAGGTGGCTCAGGCGGCGGCGCGGGGCCGACGGGTCGTGCTCGCCTTGTGGGAGGTGGACTTGGTCGACGGAGCCGGGGCCAGCGTCTTGGCCAGGGCCAGGCTGAACTTCTTCTGCTGGGAGAGCACGGCCTCGAAGTAGTTGAACCAGCGGGCCACGACATCCTTGGGCTCGGGCAGGGCGTCGGCGGCGGGCGCGGCCGGGAGGCGGTCGGCGACGGGCTCGAGGCGGTCGACCACGGTCTTGGCCGCGCTGAGGACGGCGTCGTCGCTGGCCTTGAGGGCCTCGAGCGACCAGTCCTGGACGTTCTTGACGGTGTCGGTCACCGTGTCGGTGACGGTATCGGTGATGCTCACGGGGAAACCTCCGGTCGTTTTCGGTCGTGCTAACTCTAGCAAGCAGTTGCTTGCTCGTCAAGGAGAAACCGGGTTCGGGTAGATGAGTGCGGTGCCCAACGAAGTGACCGCGTTCGACGCCCTGCTGGCCATGGGCGAGGACCAGCCCCGAACACGCTCGACGTTCGTCGCCGCCGTCATCCTGCGCCGGCCGCCGGACGCCGACCGCCTGCGCCGCCGGCTCGACCACACCAGCCGGCGGGTCGAGCGGCTGCGCCAGCGCATGGTGTTCCCCGCCATCGACGTCACCGCGCCCCGCTGGGTCATCGACCCCGACTTCGACCTGGACTACCACTTCCGGCGGACCTCGCTGCCGGCGCCCGGCGGCCACGACGAGCTGCTGGCGTTCATCGAACCGTTGCTCATGTCGCCGCTCGACCGGGCCCGCCCGCTGTGGGAGACCTACCTGGTCGAGGGCCTGGAGGGCGGCCGGGCGGCCGTCGTCAGCCGTTACAGCCACGCCCTCTTCGACGGCATCGGCGGGATCCTGGCGCTGGGGCGCCTGTTCGACCGGGAACCCGACCCGCCCGAGCGGCCGCTGCCACTCGAACCGGTTCCCGAGGACCTGACGCCCACCGACCTGGCACGCGCCGCGCTGCCCAGGCTTCCGCTGGCATGGGCGGGCGGGGTGCGTCGCGGGGTGCGCGGCGCGACCCGAGCAGGGGTTGGGGCCGTGAGTCACCCCCGGCGCACGGCCGATGCCGCCTCGACGTGGGGCCGCGCCGTCGCCGGCCTGCTGGGGCCACCGTCGGTCAGCCCCTCGCCGCTGCTGCGCAGCCGCAGCCCGGGCCGGCGGGTGTTCACCCTGGAGGTGGGCCTGGCCGAGCTCAAGGCCGCGGGGCGGTCCGTGGGTGGGTCGGTCAATGACGCCTATCTCGCCGCGGTCACCGGAGGGGTGGCCGCCTACCACGACGCCCTCGGCGCACCCATCGAGGCCTTTCCCCTCGCCCTTCCCATCAGCCTGCGAACCGACGAGGACGAGGAGGCCAGCAACCGCTGGACCGGCGCTCGCATCGCCGCGCCGGCGGGGATCGCCGGGCCCCGGGCGCGCATCGCCGCCGTGCACGCCCTCGTCGACGAAGCCCGCCGCCAGGTCGGCGTCGACGTCATCGGCCGGGTCACGCCCCTGGTCAGCCGCTTGCCGCGCTGGGCCATCGGCGAGCTGTCGGCGACCGTCACCAGCACCGACGTCCAGGCCAGCAACGTCCCCGGCTGGACGGACGAGTTCTACCTCGGCGGCGCCCCGGTCGAGGCCGCCTACCCCTTCGGGCCGCTTCCCGGCGTGGCGGCCATGGTCACCCTGCTTTCGGTGACCGGCGTGTGCTACGTGGGCGTCAACTACGACCCGGCTGCCATCGTGGACGGCCGGTTGTTCGCCGACTGCCTGCGCCGGGGCTTCGACGAGGTGGTCGCGGTCGGACGCCCCGGGTAGTCGGGACGCGCCGCCGTCCCGGGCGCGCCATCATGGAGGCAGACCGCCCTTGGAGGTCCCGTGACCGACACCACCCACCCGCCACGCCGCCGCCATCTGCACGCCGCCGACGCGCCCGAGCCGGCGACCCCGAAGCGACACCGCGGTTGTCGAGCATGCGTGACCGCCGGCGCATGCCCGACGCCCTGCGGGAGATCGCCGCCGCGCCGGACGGTCCCGAGGTCGCCGCCTTCTTCGACCTCGACGGCACGCTGGTCGCCGGGTACACGGCGATGGTCTTCGCCGAGGACCGCTACCGCCGCCGCCAAGTGGGGGTCAACGAGGTGGCGCGCACCGTCGCCCTGGGCGCCCTCGGGCTGGCGGGCAGGGCCACCTTCGCCGACCTCATCGCCCTGGGCGCGTCCACCTGGCGGGGCCTGCCGCTGTCGGAGGTGGAGGCGGTGGCCGAGCGGCTCTTCGAGGAGAAGATCGCGGCGCGCATCTACCCCGAGGTGCGTGAGCTCGTCGAGGCCCACCACCGCAAGGGCCACACCGTGGTGCTGGCCTCGTCGGCCACCGTCTTCCAGGTGGCGCCCACGGCCAAGTTCCTCGGCATCACCGAGGTGCTGTGCAGCCGTCTCGAGGTGGTCGACGGCGTGCTGACCGGCGAGGTGCTGGAGCCCATGATGTGGGGCACCGGCAAGGCCCGCGCCGTGCAGCGCTACGCCGAGGAGCACGGGCTCGACCTCGACGCCAGCTGGTTTTACGCCGACGGCGACGAAGACGAGGCCCTCATGCATCTGGTCGGCCATCCCCGGCCCACCAACCCGGCGCGCCGGTTGGCGACCGTCGCCAAGCGCCGGGGCTGGCCCATCCAGCGCTTCTCCAGCCGCGGCGGCCGCCGGGTCGACAACGCCGCCCGTCTGGCGGTCGGGCTCGGCGCCGCCGCCCAGGCCGGCGCGGTGGCGCTCGGCGTCGGGCTGTGGCGGCGCGACCGGCGCCTGGCCATCGACATGGCCCTGACCCACGGCGCCGACCTGCTGCTGGCGTGCACCGGCGTCGAGGCGAGTGTGGTGGGGGAGGAGCATCTGTTCTCCCACCGCCCGGCGGTGTTCATCTGGAACCACCGCAACAACTTCGATCCGCTCGTCGTGGGCAAGTTGGTGCGCGGCGGCTACACCGGCGTGGGCAAGAAGGAACTGGCCCGCGACCCGCTCTTCGGGGTGGTGGGGCGGCTGGCCGACGTGGTCTTCGTCGACCGCGACGACCACGAGAAGGCCATGCAATCCATGGGTGCGGTGACCGACATGGCCCGCTCCGGGATCTCGGTGCTGATCGCCCCCGAAGGCACGCGGTCGCCGGACGGCTCGCTGCAGCCGTTCAAGAAGGGGGCGTTCCGGTTGGCCATGGCGGCAGGACTCCCGCTCGTTCCCCTCGTCATCCGCAACGCCGACGTGCTCGGACCGCGCAACGCCACCATCCCCCGACCTGGCCACGTCGACGTCGTCGTCCTGCCGCCGATCGACGTCAGCGACTGGAAGCTCGACCGGCTCGAGGATCACATCGACGGCGTCCACCAGCTGTTCGTCGACACCCTGGACGACTGGCCCGGCACCTACACCTGAGCTCGAGCCGCCGTGCTGTCGGGGCCTGGTGGCCTAGTGGTGGGCCGAGTGCCAGGCCGCTTCCTGCTGGCGCACGTCGTTCACCAGGTTGCCCAGGGCCAGGTTGACGTCGTCGACGTGCAGACCCCACGCCGGGCCGTCGGCGGCGGTGACCCGCGGCCGCTTGTCGCCCGGTGCGGCGATGTCATTGACCTGCAGCCAAGTGGCGCCGTTGCCGGTGGTGCAGCCGGCGCTGTACAGGTCGGGGTAGGTGTACCAGCTGGGTTGGCCGCCGGGCGATGCCGCCGGCACGCCGAAGTAGGGGTCGAGCGGCGCCGGCTTGCCGCCGATGTCGGCGGGGTTGACGCAGACCACCTGGAGACCGGCCCGGTCCGTCTGCGCGGCCTGCAGGCTGACTCCCTGTCCGGGCCGGCCGAAGAGGCTGTTGGTGGGAGGCGTGGTGGAGAACGACGAGTAGGCGATGACACAACCCGTGCTGTGGACCGACTGGCACGCGGGCAGGTGCTGGAAGCTGCCACCCACCGTCTTTCCGGTCGGGACCACCACGTTGCCGCCGAGCACGATGGCGGAAACGGTGCGGGCCCGGAGGGCGGCGTTGCCGTCCACTTGGCGTTGCAGGAGCTGGATGAGCATGGCCGCGCCCTGCGAGTGGCCGATGAAGATGATGGGCCGGCCGTGGTTGTCGTGCTCGAGATAGTCCTGCCATCCCGACAACAGGCTGTTGTAGGCGATGGTGTTGACGTTGGCGGTGATGGCCTTGCCGTCCGCGATCGAGCGCAGGGTGGCCTGGCGGTACATGGGCGACCACACCCGGCACACCTGGGAGAAGCGGGCCGCCTGTTCGATGGCCACGAAGGTCTCCGCCGGCTGCACGGCCAGGTCGGCGTTGTCCCCCTTCTCCGCGCTGACGGTCGGGTAGACGTAGAAGCAGTCGTACGGCGGGTTGGCCGCCGGCTGCGCCGGCTGGGCAGTCCGCGCTCCCGTGGGGCCGACCACGGTGGCGTTCAGGTTGACCGTGCAGGGATCGTTGGCCATGCCGGGCCGGCACAGCCACACCGTCGACGACGCGGTCGCCTTGCTCGAGCTCCCGCATCCGGCGAGCAGCGACGCCACACAGGCCAGCACGGCAACGGCCGGCGGCTCGGGTGCGCCGCCCGTTGGCCCGTGCCGGCGCGCCCCTCGGACGGACATGGGGTCAACTTAGTGGGGTGCGCTGAGCGCTCCCCGCGGGCCCACCGGGGGCCGCATCGCTGGCCGCCCCGATTGTTTGGGGCGTGCCGGCACCCGAATCCGGTCAGCCGAAAGTCGGGAGCCGGGGTTGGGCGCGGTCCGCCTCGTGGTCGAGCAGCCAGCGCTTGCGCTCGAGACCGCCGCCGTAGCCGACCAGCTGGCCGTCGGCGCCGACGACCCGGTGGCAGGGAATGACGATGGCGATGGGATTGCGGTTGTTGGCCATCCCGACGGCTCGCGCCCCGTTGGGCCGTCCGAGCCGCGAGCGACCTGGCCGTAGGACGCGGTCTCGCCATAGGGGATGGCGCCCAGCTGCTGCCAGGTGCGTCGCTGGAACGGCGTGCCCGCCGGCGCCAGGGGGATGGCGAACTCGGTCAGCCCGCCATCGAAATACGCCGCCAACTGCTCGGCCACGCCGGCCAGGGCGTCGTCATCGCGCCTTCCCCGTGGAACCGCCGGCGTGGCGCGTGTCTCGTCGGCCATCAGCAGGCCGGTGAGCGCGCCGGCGTCGGCAACGAGGGTGAGCGGCCCGACCGGCGAGTCGACGACGGAGTGGACGCAGTCGCCGGTGGTGATCGGCGAGCGGGGCGGGGAGAGACGGACGGCGGTCATGGGATCCTCTCAGTCTTCGGTTCGGTCATCGGTCGGGTTCACGACGCGGCGGGGAGCCGGTTGATGGCGTGGTCGAGGGTCGACCACAGGTACTGCACGGCGTAGGACCGCCACGGCCGCCAGCGTTCGCTGCGGGCGGTCAGGCCCGCCGGGTTCGTCGCCAGCCCCAGCCGTCGGGCGGCGAGGCGTACCCCGAGGTCACCCGCCAGGAACGCGTCGGGATCGCCGAGGGCCCGCATGGCGATCGACTCCACGCTCCACGGTCCCAGCCCGAAACAGGCCCGGAGCTGGGCGCGGGCCCGTTCCCGATCGGCGCCCGCATCCAGCTCGATCGTCCCCGCGGCCAGGGCCCGGACCAGGCCGGTCAGGGTCCGCCGCGCGCGCCGCAGGAAGTCCGAGGCTGTCCGGCTCGATGTCGGCGAGCGCCGCCGGTTCGGGAAACAGGTGGGTCAACCCGCCCTGGGGCGAGGCCAGCGGCGTGCCGTGGGCGGTCACCAGGCGGGCGGTGTGGGTCATGGCCGCCCGGGCGGACACCTGCTGGCCGAGGACGATGCGCACGGCCAGCTCGGCTCCGTCCACGGTCCGGGGGATGCGGCGCCCCGGACCGGCCGCGACCGCATCGGCGAGGGCAGGGTCGGCGGACAGGGCGTCGTCGGTCGCTTCGGGGTCGGCGTCCAGGTCGAGCAGCCGGCGGCAACGGGCCACCGCCGCCGGCAGGTCGCGTAGGTCGCCGAGGGCGAGCGTGCAGCCGACATGGTCGTGCTCGGGACGAAGCACGACGATGCCGTCCCCGTTGGGCAGCCGGAGGGTGCGCCGGTAGGCGCCGTCACGCCATTCCTCGACCCCGGGCACCGCCGTCGCCACCAGGTGGCCGAACAGGCTGTCGGCGCACAACGGCCGCCGGTACGGCAGGCGCAGCGCGACCGTGCCCCGGGTCCCCACCTGATGTCGGCTGCGCCGGCGCAGGTCGGTGGGGGACGAGGCGAACACGGCCCGGACCGTGTCGTTGAACTGGCGGGTGCTGGCGAACCCGGCGGCGAAGGCGATGTCCGTCATCGTCATGGCCGTCGTCTCGATGAGCAGGCGCGCCGTGCGGGCCCGCTCGGCGCGGGCCAGCGCCAGGGGCCCGGCCCCGACCTCGGCGCGCAGGAGCCGCTCGAGCTGCCGGGTGCTGTACCCGAGGCGGCCGGCGAGACCGGTCACCCCGGCGCGGTCGACGGTGCCGTCGGCGATCAACCGCATGGCCCGGGCGACCACGTCGGCGCGTTGGTCCCACAGCGGCGAGCCCGGGGCCACGTCGGGTCGGCACCGTTTGCACGCCCGGAAGCCGTGGGCCTGCGCCGCCGCCGCCGTCGGATAGAAGCGCATGTTGCTCGCCTTCGGCGGCGTCGCCGGGCAGCTGGGTCGGCAGTAGATCCCGGTGGTCACCACGGCCGTGATGAACCACCCGTCGAAGCGGCTGTCCCGTGAGCGCACCGCCTGCACGCACGCATCGAAGTCGGTGTGCACGTCGTCGAGTATGGCCGCGCCCGGAGACCTCTCCTAGCGGGTTTGCGACATCGACGGTCGGCGGCCCGGGCGGGCCGGCGGCACGGTCGATCATGATGGCGGGATGAGCGATCCGCAGCGTGCCCAGCACATCCGACGGGCCCTCGACCCGGTCCACGCCATGATCTACTTCTGCCCGCAGGCCCGGGAGGAGTACGCGGCCATCGGCGTGACCGACCAGGGGCAGGCGTACTTCGGTTCTCGCAGCGCAGCCATGGGCGCGGTGGGCCCGGAGCTGGTGACCGCCACCTTCTACAACTTCTGTCCCACGGCCGTGCGGGAGGCCATCCCCGCGGTGTGGGAGACGGTGACGCCGGCGCAGATCCTGGCCGCCCGCTACACGGCCGCCGGCCGGGCCCTGCGGGTGGCCTTCGATGCCGGCGGCATCACCGACGTCGAGGTGAGCGAAGCCGCGGGCCTGGCCCGGCGGGCTGCCGTTGCCGCCACCGATGACGTCGTCGGGCGACCGCTCTTCGCCGGTCACGCCGGGCTGCCGTGGCCGGAGGATCCCGTTCTCGTCCTCTGGCACGCCCAGACGCTCCTGCGGGAGCATCGGGGCGACGGACACGTCGCCGCACTCCTCGTCGAAGGCCTCGCACCGCTCGAAGCGCTGATCCTCCACGCCGCCAGCGGCGACTTTCCCGGTCTGCTGCTACGCGCCACCCGACGGTGGCCCGACGAGGAGTGGGATGCCGAGGTGGACGCCCTCGTGGCCGAAGGTTTGATCACCTCGGGCTCCGACGGTGATGAGGAGGCGGCGGGTGCGGCTGGCGGTGCGGCTGGCGGCGGGGCGGCTGGCGGCGGTGCGGCTGGCGGCGGTGCGGCTGGAGGCGGTGCGGGGCGGCCGGTCTTGACCGAGGCCGGTCACCGCCGGCGCCAGCGGGTCGAGGACCTCACCAACCAGTTGGCTGCGCCGGTGTACGACGTGCTCGACGACGACGAAGCCGAGCGGCTGGCCGCACTGGGCGAGCGCTGCTCGACGGCCGTGGTGCATGCGGGCCTGCTCGGCCGCCGCCGCCCCGGCGCGGCACCGAGGGGGTAGCGCGTGGCGCCTCAGCGGGCGACTCGGAATCTGGCGCTGCTGCGCGGGGTCAACGTCGGCGGGCGCAACCGGCTGCCCATGGCAGACCTGCGCCGGCTCTTCGAGTCCCACGGCTACACGCAGGTGGCCACCCTGATCCAGAGCGGGAACGTCGTGTTCACCGGTCGACCGCCGGTCCTTCCCGAGCAGCTGGCCGCATCGATCCTGGACCGGTTCGGCATCGAAACGACCGTCGTGGTCCGGGACCTGGCGGCGCTGAACCGAGTGGTGCGGGACAATCCGCTCGCCGGCACGGAGCTGGCGAAGCTGCACGTGGGCTTCATGGCGGCGACGCCGGCCGCCGAGGTCGTCAGCGGCCTCGACGCCGCGCCATTCTCGCCCGAGACCTTCGCCGTGCTCGGTGAGGAGGTCTACCTCTATCTTCCCGACGGCATGGCCCGAACGAAGCTTCCGTCCTACCTGGACCGCCAGCTCGGGGTCCCGATCACCATCCGCAACTGGAACACCGTCGTCAAGCTCCTGGAGCTGATGAGCCGGTAGCGGACCGGGAGGTCGCCCGCTCTCGGCGAGGTCGGTCTCACCCTGCGTGCTGTGACGGCCGCTTCCGCGAGCGGATGCTCCGGGTGCCCGGCACGTTCCGCGTGCGGAAAATCCACCCCCGGAACGCTCCCCGGATACAAACAACGTCCATAGACGGTGTTTCTGCACGCGGAACGTTCCGCGTGTGGATTTTCTGCACTCGGAAGCCCGCCGGCCCGCCCTCGGCCGGCCCCCGGCCCCCCCGCCGGCCCGCCGGCCCGGCCCCCGCCGGCGTTCAGCCGCCGTCGTCCGACCCGGACCCCGACCCGGACCCGGACCCGGCCCCGGGCCCCGACCCGGAGCCGGACCCGGGTCCCGACCCGACGCCGGCGGGGATGGCGGGCACGACGACAGGCCTGGTGTCGGGCGTCCCCAGCCGCTCGTCCAGTTCCGTGGTGGCGACGGACTCGACCATGGCGAGGGTGCGCAGGACCGAACGCAGCTCGGCGGCGAGGGCCCGGCGGTCGGCGGCCAGGCGTCGCACCATCGCGGTCCGACCTCGCCCGCGCCGACTCGCGCGTCCGACCTCCGCGCCCGCTCGCCGTCCGACCCCGCCCCGCTGCCGTCCGACGCCTCGTCCTCACGCCGTCGCGCGTCCGACCCGCGCGCCCGCCGGTGACCGCGCCCCGTTCTGGCCCGGCCGCCCGCCGGCCGGGGCGAGCAGCCCACGGTTGCCCGCCAGCTGGAGACCGGTCTTGAACAGCAGGGCGGAGACCGCCTCCGGGCTGTGGATGCGCTTCTGCAGCAGGTACTGCTGGCCCCGGGCCTGGCAGGCAGCCAGGAGCGCCTTCTCGCTCGGTTCGCCGACCGTCGCTTGGGTGCCGGTCGTTTCCGCGCCGGTCCTCGCCTTGTCCTCTCCCCACGCCACCAGCACGTCGGCGACGACCAGGTAGGCCTCGAAGAAGGAGCGCAGGGTCAGGTGGGAGCAGAGGGGACGGAACGTGCCCAGCAACCCGCGCGCCGCGTGCTGCCCGCCGGCGACCTGCTCCTCCCAGGCCGGATCGTGACGGGCCATCTCGGCGGCCAGCCGCTCGGTGAACTCGTGGCGTTCGAAGAAGAAGAAGTCGAACTTGAGCAGGTCCCGGAGCCGGGCCGCCTCGTACCAGAACACCTCGACCGGCTCTTCGACGGCCTCGGCGGCGTGGAGAAGCGCCAGCTCGCCGATGGCGCTCAGCAGGAAGAAGTGAACGATCGAGTTTCGGTAGAACGCCGCCGCGTGGTAGCCGTTGCCCTCGACCAGGAAGACGGGGTCGGGGCCCTGGTCGTAGACCGTGACCACGCCGTGACGGCGCAGCTCGTCCAGCGCCGCGGACACGCCCCGCGCCTCGGTCAGGCGCCGGGCGCTCTCGGCCAGGGGAAGGTGACGCTGCTGGACGAACTCGAGCGGCTCTTCCAACGCGGCGCGGACCTGGCGGAGGGTGAGCGCCCGCCCGTTGGCGCCGAGCAGGGCGAACGCCACCAGGGCGGTGGCGGTGATCGGCGTGACCCGGTTGATCCGTACGGCCACCGCGAAGGCCATCTTCTGCAGGGCCAGCTGATCGGGACGGCCCGTGCCCCCGGTGACGGGCGGCGGCGAACCGAGCGAGGCGCGCATGGACACCGGCTCCCCGAAGCGCACGTAGATGCGGCCGAAGTTCGAGCGCTGGGCCCGGAGGTAGTTGATCAACCACTTGAGGTTCTCGGGGCGCTTGGAGCCGCCGCGCGCCTCGTGGGCGAACTCCCGCACCTCGTGCAGCTGGTCGTAGGCGATCGAGACGGGGAGGAGGACCACGTCGTCGGCCCGCCCCTGCCAGTAGGCGTCGGCGACGTAGGCCAGGAGGCCGAGGCGGGGGGGCAGCAGCTTGCCGGTGCGGGTGCGGCCCCCCTCGATGTACCACTCCAGGTTGAAGCGCTTCTCGACCAGGTAGCCGATGTACTCGCGCAGGACGAAGCGGTACACCGGGTTGTCGGCGATGCGCCGGCGGATGAAGATCACCCCCGAGCGGCGCATGAGCGGCCCGATGGGCCAGAAGGCCAGGTTGATGCCGCCGAGGGTGTGGTTGCGGGGGAAGCCGAGCTCCCGGAAGGCGGCGGGCATGACCATGGGGTCGAGCATGGACTTGTGGGTGGGGAGGACGACGGCGGGGTGATCGCCGAGGGCGCGCCGCACCCGGTCGACCTGGGCCTGGTCGTAGTCGACGACGGGGTCGTAGCCCTGGCGGTAGACGAACCGGCCGAAACGGGCGGTCAGGTCGATCAGCAGGCTGCCGTAGCCGGTGACCATCTCGGCCAGGTAGCGGGAGGCTTCGGCGCTGACGTCGTCACGGGGACGGTGCAGCTCGGCGGCCACGTCGGCCAGGCCGGACTGGAATCGGGTGCTGGAGCTCAGGTCCTCGCGCGCCAGTCGGGGCACGCGGTACTGGGCGCCCAGCCGTGCGGCTTCGGCCCGCTCCATGCTGAGCACGCCTTGGAGAAGGAGGAAGTGGGGAAAGGACTCCCCGTCGTCGCCGCCCCCGGTGCGGCGCCGCCAGCGTCGTCGCAGCCACGATTCCCGGGCGGCTCCACCATTGATAACGGTGGAGCGCTGGGGCTGGCGGGCCAGGTATCGCTGGGCCCAGGGGCGGGGCCGGCGGGGGTCACCGACCACGAGCACGTCGCGCAGCCGCACCGTCCCGCCGGCGTGCACCCGGGGCAGCCAGGCGACGCGCAGGGTGGCGAACCACGGGTCGTCTCCGGAGCCGAGCAGGTCGACGACTCGCTCCTCGTAGCGGACCAGCTCCTGCTCGCTGCGGGGCCGGTCGAAGTGCTCGGTGCGGATCTGTTCCGGTCGGGTTTCCGGTGGCCGGTGGTCGGCGATCCAACGGTCGATGAGCTCGCGCTCGGTGGGCGTGGCCACCTCGCTGACGAAGATGACCGGCTCGCCCGGCGGCGCCGGCCAGGTCTTGTCGTCGGTTGGTGGCCGCGCCGCCTCGGTCCGTGTCGCCATGTGTCTCCCTCCGACGGGAACGTTCTACCCCGCCGGTGGACGCCTCCCTCGGCCCAGCTTCGCTACGGTCGCGGGGTGCCCCTAGTCGATGTTGCCAACGGGCGGCTCGTCCCCCTCGCCGGTTCCGGCGGGTGGCTGGTCCGGGTCCCGCATGCGGTCGCGTACGTCGCCGGGTCCGGCGAGCGAGAGGTGCGGGAGCTGCTCGACGCGTGCGAAGGTGCGTCCAGCTCGGCCGAGGTCCTGGGCCGGGTCGTCGGCCGCCTGTCGGGCGCCCCGGACCGGTCGTGGCCGCCGTTCGGCCTGGTGACCTCCACCGAGGACGGTGTGGTCGTGCTCGTGCACGGCTCGGCGCGAGTGGGCGTCACGGGCGACGACGGTCGCGAGGCGCTGTTGTCGGCCGAGGGCGGGGGAAGCTGGATGACCCGCACCGTCCCCGGCGCCAGCCGGGTGTCCTTCGGCGAGGTCCCGACGGTCGTCGAGCTCAACGGGCTGACGGACTTCCGCGGCGGGGTCACGCCCGCTCAGGGGGCGGTGCTGCTGGCCGTGGACACCTCGGCCGCACCAGTGGCCCGGGCGAGCGCGCCGGCGCCGGCGGCGGCCGCCGCGCCCGCCGCACCTGCGGCAGCTGCCGCGCCGGCTCCCCGTCCCGCCGAGCCGGTGGCCGCGGCACCATCGCCCGGTCCGGCCCGCAGGCGTGGCGGCCGTGGCCGAGGCGCCACCGGCGGCGACCAGTGGCCGGCCCGATGTGGCGGTGGCGCCCGAACCGGCGCCGCCCCTCATCGCCGACGAGCCGACCGGCCAGGAGGCGTCGGTCCCCGAGCCGGCGCCGGCGGCCGGCGGCGAGGAAGGGGTGCGCGTGACCGGCCGGTACTGCGGACGTGGTCACTTCAACGCCCCGCGTGACCACTGGTGCCGGATCTGCGGGCTGGCGCTCAGCGACGATCCCAGCGACGAGGTGGAGGGCGCACGTCCCCCCCTGGGCCAGCTGATCTGGGACAACGGCGAGGCCGACCTGATCACCACCGACACCGTGGTGGGGCGCGATCCGAGCTCCGACGCGGCGGTGACCGCCGGCCACGCCGTCGGCCTGTGCCCGTCGGGACAGAGCGAGGGCATGTCCCGGGTGCACGCCGAGCTGCGGCTGGTCGGCTGGGAGGTGCTGCTGTCGGATCGGGCCTCGACCAACGGCACCTTCCTCTGGGACGAGGCGCAGCAGGCCTGGCAGCGGCTCGAGGCGGGCGAACGCCACCCCCTCAGCATCGGCGCCATCGTCGCTTTCGGAGAGCGAACGGCGACACTCGAGTCGCCGATGGCCGGCGACACCTGAGCGGGGCGGCCTACCGAGGGTGACCCGGTGGCCGGTACCCTGGGCTCGTGGCCGACCGTGCGCAATTCGCTGCTGCTGCCATGGAGCACATGGGTTCGCTCTACACGGCGGCGCTGCGCATGACCCGCAATCCTGCGGACGCCGAGGACCTGGTGCAGG
Organism: uncultured Actinomycetota bacterium; assembly: GCA_963757175.1. GTDB lineage: Bacteria > Actinomycetota > Acidimicrobiia > Acidimicrobiales > Palsa-688 > CAVWQR01. The sequence goes on from CAVWQR010000001.1 coordinate 1,261,271, forward strand.
AGACCTACCTGAAGGCGTACCGGGCGTACGGCACCTTCCAGGAGGGCACCAACCTCAAGGCCTGGCTGTACAAGATCCTGACCAACACCTTCATCAACTCCTACCGCTCCCGGAAACGTCGGCCCGAGCAGACCGAGTTCGACGAGGGAGAGGACCTGTATCTGTACCGGCGCCTCGGAGGTCTGGAGGCGGTGAATGCCGGCCGCAGCGCCGAGGAAGACGTCATGGACCACTTCACCGAGACCGATGTCAAGGACGCGGTGGAGGCCCTGCCCGAGCAGTTCCGGATGGCCGTGCTCCTCGCCGACGTCGAGGGCTTCTCCTACAAGGAGATCGCCGAGATCCTCGACGTCCCGATCGGCACGGTGATGAGCCGTCTCCATCGTGGAAGAAGAGCGCTGCAAAAGGCGTTGCACGATTTTGCGATGGAACGGGGCCTTCTCCCCGTCGCCGAGCGCACGAGCTGATACCCATGGATGCCAAAGACGCTGAATCCAAGCCCCACGCCGACAGCCCGGGCGGCCTCGGCGAGACGTCGGAGTGTCAAGAGGCGCTCGAGACGCTGTACTTCTATCTCGACGGCGAGTTGACCGAGGAACGCCGTCGGGTGATCCGTCACCACCTCGAGGAGTGTTCTCCCTGCTTGGAGGCGTTCGACTTCGAGGCCGAGCTGAAGATGGTCATCGCCCGTCACTGCCGGGACCGCGTACCGGATCGATTGCGCCAGCGGGTGGTGAGCGCCCTCCGCGAAGCATCCAACGAGTAGTCCCACTCCGTATGACGTTTGTCCGGGCCGTGCCCGGGCAACAACCTTCCAGCGAGCCCAAGTAGGAGCCATGAGCGAACGATCTCTTGGAGGCCACGCCCTGAGCGGCAGCGAGCGCCCCAGCCGGGCGTTCGCCAAGAACCGCACGTGTCGAGAGCCCGGGTGCCAGACCCGACTGTCCATCTACAACAACGGCAAGTACTGCTACCAGCACGAGCCCATGGCCGTGCCCCGCACGCGCGGCAAGAAGATCGCCTGACGCCCGACCCGGGTAACGGCCGCAGGCCACGGATACCATCGCAGCGTGGCCGAGCCGATCTCGTGGGACCTCGCCGAGCGTCTGGCTGTCCGCGTGGGCCAGCGCGGTGAGCGGCCGCCGGCGTACGAGCTGCGGGCCCTGGCCGCCGACTTCGAGGAGCTGACGGCCGAAGCCGAGGAGCTGGTGGCGGCCGAGACCGGGCTGCGCAGCCTGGCCGGCCCGGCGCGAGCGCGGGTCGCCGACCGGGCCCAGTGGGTGCACGCCAACGTGGCCTCCTTCCGCCGGCTGCTCAAGCCGGTGACGGACAAGCTGGCCGCGTCCATGGAGGACCCGGCCAAGGTCGGGCCCGTACCCATGCGTCTGCCGATCGGCGTGAGTCGCAACGTCGGCGGCGCCCAGATCGGACTGCTGCTGGGGTGGATGTCGACTCGGGTGCTGGGCCAGTACGACCAGCTGCTCATCGAGGACGACCACCCCGAGGACCAGGATCTCGTCTACTACGTGGGTCCCAACATCCTTTCCCTCGAGCGGCGCTTCGACTTCCCGCCCCGGGAGTTCCGGCTGTGGATCGCCCTGCACGAGGTCACCCACCGGGCCCAGTTCACCGGCGTGCCCTGGATGCGCGAGCACTTCTTGTCGCTGGTGTCGTCGACGATCGGCAGCGTCGACCCCGACCCGAAGCGGTTGCTCGAAGCGCTGCGCCGCTCGGCCGAGTCGGTGCGGGCCGGCCGCAACCCCCTCGACGACGGGGGCCTGCTGACGCTGCTGGCCACGCCCGACCAGTTCCAGGCCATCCAGGAGATCGGGGGGCTGATGAGCCTGCTCGAGGGCCACGGCGACGTCACCATGGACCGAGCCGGCGCCGACCGGATCCCCAACGCCGACCGCTTCAGCCAGACGCTGCGCGAACGCCGTCGTCAGCGCGGCGTCGGCAAAGTGGTCAGCAGCCTGGTGGGCCTGGACGCCAAGATGCGCCAGTACGAGCAGGGGGAACGGTTCATCGCCTCGGTGGAGGGCGCCGGCGGCCCCGATCTGCTGGCCCGGGTGTGGCAGGGACCGGAATGGCTGCCGAGCTGGCCCGAGATCCGGGAGCCGGGCCGCTGGATCGCCCGCGCCGCCGCCGGGCCGGTGGCCCTTCCCACCTGACCCGGCGCGTGCACCTGGCCGCCGACCTGCTGGCCCGCTGCTCGTTCCCGCCTGCCACCACGCCGGTCGCCGTCGCCGTTTCCGGCGGTCCCGATTCGCTGGCCCTGCTGGTGCTGGCGACCGAGGCCGGGCTGGCGGTGACCGCCGTCCACGTCGACCACGGTCTGCGGCCCGGCGCCGCGGCCGAGGCCGCGGTGGTCGCCGCCGCCAGCGCCCGTTTCGGCGCCGCCTTCGAGACCCGGCAGGTCACCGTGGCGCCCGGCCCGGACCTCGAGGCGCGCGCCCGGCGCGCCCGCTACGACGCCCTGCCCGCCGGCGTGCTGGTCGGCCACACGGCCGACGACCAGGCGGAGACGGTGGTGCTCAACCTCCTGCGCGGTGCCGGCCTGGACGGGCTCGGGGGCATGGCCCCCGGCGGCGCCGGCGACCGGGTGCGCCGGCCCTTGCTCGGGTTGCGCCGTCACGAGACGGCGGCGCTGTGCGCCGCCGCCGGCCTCGAGCCCGTCCGCGACCCCTCCAACGACGATCTCCGGTTCCGACGCAACCAGGTCCGGCACCGGCTCCTGCCCCTGCTCGACGAGATCGCCGGTCGGGACGTGGTCCCCGTCGTCGCCCGCCAGGCACAGCTCCTCGCGCGACGAGGGCGCCCTGCTCGACGAGCTGGCCGCGTCGATCGACCCGACCGACGCGGGCGCACTGAGCGCGGCTCCCTCGCCGCTGGCCCGGCGGGCGGTGCGGCGCTGGCTGCGCCAGGCGGCCGACGACGAGCATCACCCGCCGCCGGCCGCTGCCGTGGAGCGGGTGCTGGCCGTGGCTCGCGGCGACGTCGTGGCCTGCGAGCTGCCGGGCGGCGCCGACGTGCGGCGGTCGGCGGGCCGGCTCACCCTGCGACCCGGCTCGTTTTCGGGTGGCCACTAACGTCTGGCCGGCATGGGTTCATACCCCGCTCTCGGCCGCTCGGGCCAGCTCCCCGACCCCGCCCTCGGCCGCGTGGTCGTCGCCTCCGAGGATCTCCAGCGCCGCATCCGCGAGCTGGGCGCGGCGATCACCGCCGACTACGCCGGGCGTCCGCCGCTGCTGGTCGGCGTCCTCAAAGGGGCCTTCCTCTTCATGGCCGACCTGGCCCGCGCCACCGACCTCCCCGTCGAGTTCGACTTCATGGCCGTCTCGTCCTACGGCAGCGCCACCCGGACCAGCGGGGTGGTCCGCATCCTCAAGGACCTCGACACCGACCTGACCCAGCCGTCACGTGCTGATCGTGGAGGACATCGTCGACTCCGGTCTCACCCTCGCCTACCTGCGCCGGCTCCTGGCGGCGCGGGGCCCGGCGTCGCTGGCGGTGTGCGCGCTGCTCGTCAAGGAAGGGCTGCAGCGGGTCGATCCCGACCTGGCCTACGTCGGCTTCCGGATCCCACCCGAGTTCGTCGTCGGCTACGGCCTCGACGTGGACGAGCGCTACCGGAACCTCACCGACGTCCGCCAGTACCTCCCCGCCCGCTGATTCCGGACAAAACGTTCCTCGGTCTCGTCAGGCGGTACCCTCGGCGTCCATGAGGAAGGTTCTGCGCAGCCCTTTCTTGTACGGGGGGCTGGCCGTCGTCGTGGGCCTGATCCTGATCGGCGTGCTGCGCAGCGGTTCGAGCGCCCAGTCCATCGGCCTCGGCGACTACGAGGGCCTGCTCCAGCAGCATCAGGTGGCGACGGCCACCATCCATGACAACGCCGACACCGTCACCGGCAAGCTGCACTCGGGACAGTCCTACACGGTCAACTTCCCCGACCGGGCCACGCCCAGCGTGCTCAACGACGTCGCCCGCAGCGGCGCCACCTATCAGGTTGCCCATTCGCACACGTCGATCTGGACGACGCTGCTCGGGAGCTACCTGCCGATCGTCCTGCTCTTCGGTCTGCTGCTGTTCCTGTTGAACTCCACCCAGGCGGGCGGGGCCCGCCTGTTGCAGTTCGGCAGGGCCAAGGCCAAGACGGCGGGCAAGCAGGACGAGAAGGTCACCTTCGCCGACGTGGCCGGTGCCGACGAAGCGGTGGCCGAGCTGCAGGAGATCAAGGAGTTCCTCGAGGCGCCGGCGCGCTTCCACGGCCTGGGCGCCAAGATCCCCAAGCGGCGTCCTGCTCATTCGGCCCTCCCGGCACGGGCAAGACGCTGCTGGCCCGGGCGGTGGCCGGCGAGGCGGGAGTGCCGTTCTTCTCCATCTCGGGATCGGATTTCGTCGAGATGTTCGTCGGCGTCGGCGCCAGCCGGGTCCGGGACCTGTTCGAGCAGGCCAAGGCCAACGCCCCGTCGATCGTGTTCATGGACGAGATCGACGCCGTCGGGCGCCATCGGGGCGCCGGCGTCGGGCGGTGGTCACGACGAGCGGGAGCAGACCCTCAACCAGCTGCTGGTCGAGATGGACGGCTTCGACGTGTCGGGCGGCGTGATCCTCATCGCCGCCACCAACCGGCCCGACATCCTGGATCCGGCGCTGCTGCGTCCCGGTCGCTTCGACCGTCAGATCGTGGTGGACCGCCCCGACCTGGCTGGCCGCCAGACGCATCCTCGGCCGTGCACGCCCGGGGCAAGCCCCTCCACCCGTCGGTCGACCTGGCGACGCTGGCCAAGCGGACCCCCGGCTTCACCGGCGCCGACCTGGCCAACCTGCTCAACGAGGCCGCCCTGCTCACCGCCCGGCGCAACCTGCAGGCCAGATCGGCATGCGCGAGTGCGAGGAGGCCATCGACCGGGTGCTGGCCGGTCCCGAACGCAAGACGCTGGTCATGACCGAGCACGACAAGCGGTCACCGCCTACCACGAGGCCGGCCACGTCATCGTCGGCCACGTCCTGCCCCACGCCGACCCCATCCACAAGGTGTCGATCGTGGCCCGCAGCCGGTCGCTCGGGCTGACCTTCACCCTCCCGGAGGACAAGTTCAACCACTCGCGCAGCGAGCTGCGCGACGCCATGGCCATGTGCATGGGGGGCCGGACCGCCGAGGAGCTCGTGTTCGACGAGCCCACCACCGGCGCCGAGAACGACATCGAGAAGGCGACGACGCATCGCCCGGTCGATGGTCACCGAGTACGGCATGAGCGACCGCATCGGCCCCCAGCAGCTGGTGGCCCACGGCGGCGAGGTGTTCCTCGGCCGGGACGTCACCGGGCCCCAGCGCCGTGCACTCCGACGAGGTGGCGGCGACCATCGACGCCGAGGTCCGAGCCCTGATCGACGAGGCCCATCAACGGGCCCGGGCCATCCTCGCTGAGCACCGCCGCATCCTCGACGCCCTGGCCGCGCGAGCTGGTCGCCAAGGAGACGTTGGACACGCCCGAGCTGATGGCGATCATCGGCGGTCTGGCGTCCTGGCCCGCGCCGGGCATGCCCGCCCCGCCGCCACCACCCGCGTCTGCCGCCCCGGCGCACCGGCGACGCCCGCTCGGGCGCCCCGCCCGACCGCGGCGGGCGGCGGCGCCGGCCGCTGGTCAGCCCGGCGTCCTCCGACGACCGCCCCGCAGCCGCCCCGGCCGACCCGATTTACGACCCCGCTCTCGGGCGCTCCCGCCGGCCCCGGCCCCTCAGCCCCCGCACGCGGCGTGACGAAGCCGACGGCCAACGCGACGCTCCCGCCGCCCCGCCCTCACGGCCGCTTCGGACCCGCCCCCAGCCGGGGCACGAGACCTCGGATTGACCGGGGTCGACCTGGCCCGCATCGAGCGGGCGGTGACCGAGATCCTGGCCGCGGTCGGCGAGGACCCCGACCGCGACGGGCTGCGGGCCACGCCGGCGCGGGTGGCGCGCATGTACGCCGAAATCTTCTCCGGGCTGCACCAGGATCCGTCCCGTCACCTGGAGGTGACCTTCGACGCCTGCCACGACGAGATGGTGATGGTCAAGGACATCCCCCTCTACAGCGTGTGCGAGCATCACCTGCTCCCGTGGGTGGGCGAGGCCCACGTCGCCTACATCCCCAACGAGGACGGGCGGGTCACGGGGCTGTCGAAGCTGGCCCGGGTGGTCGAGGGCTACTCCCGCCGTCCCCAGGTGCAGGAGCGCCTGACCAGCGAGATCGCCGACGCGGTGGAGCGCACGCTGGCGCCCCGGGGGGTCCTGGTGGTGGTGCAGGCCGAGCATCTCTGCATGTCGATGCGGGGCGTGCGCAAGCCGGGCACGCGGACGATGACCTCAGCGGTGCGGGGGCTGTTCCGCGACAGTCCGGCCACGCGCGAGGAGGCCATGGGCTTCATCCACGAGCGCCACCTTCGCTAGGCGGTGGGCTCGGTCCGCGGCTGGCCGGCGGCATCCAGCCGACATATCCGCTGCCACGTCTTCGGGAGCCGTCCGCGCCGGCTGAAAGCCCCGGCGTTGCGCAGGGCGGTGCACACCGGTCGAAACGCCTCCGCTCGCAACTGGCGGCGTGACTCGGTCTTCCGGGCCCGGTTCCATGTCCGCCACCCGGGGAGCCCGATCACCCGGTACACCCCCGGGTGGACCAGGCTGTCGAACAAACCGGTCATCGCCCACGGCGCCGCATATCGGATGACGAGGCGTTCCAGCCCGGACGCGTCCCGCCACAGCTCGGGCAGAAGCGTGCGGGCAAACGAGAGGTGCCGGGCCTCCTCCATCCGGTGGTACCGGTTGACCTCGCGCACGAACGGATCCGTATGGGGATGCTCACTCGATCGCCGCTGGAGGAGGTCGGGGGCCTCCTCTCCGGTCAGCACCAGCACACAGAACAGGGCTCCGCGGAGGACGGCCCGGCTGGTGAGGTAGCGGTCGACACGCCGGACGGTCGGTCGCAAGAAGGGGTTGACCGCCTCGGGCGATAGCTGCTCGATCACCCGCACGAACAGCCGCGAGTGGCGGGTTTCCTCTCCAATCTCGTGCAGGATGTAGGTGACCCTCGGGTCGACCAGGTTGGGCCGCGCCATCAGCATGAAGCCGAACCCGGCCATGAGGGATGCTTCGAGCCGAATGCCGGCGTCGAAGATCGAGGCCAGCTCCTCGCGCGACAGCTTCGCCCACTCCTCCTCGCCGAGCTGGAGGTCGAGGTCGGCGACACTCAACAGCTCCTGCGGCAGCACCATGCCGGCTCCGACCGACCCCACAACATCGGTGTCGGGCTCGACAACTCGGCGGAGCGAGGCTCCCGAGAGCCGCTCGATCCGCTCGTCACTGCCCTCGACGGACAAGGAGGCGGGAGAGACCATGGCTCCAGGATCATCGAATAGTTGGATCTTGTCAATCCGTCAGTACGGGCTAAAGTAGAGTGTGCCGGGCGTTGCGGTTGAAGGTGCACCGGGTGAAGGTGCACCGAGTGAAGGTGCACCGAGTGAAGGCGCACCCAGTAAGGGGGCGGTAACCCGTCAGGCGCTGCTGCGCGGCGCCATCGCGCATTTCGCTGCCGTCGGCCGGCGCGGGGCGTCCGTGCCGACGATCGCCCGGGAAGCCGGGCTTTCCCCCAGCGCCGTGTACGCCTACTTCCCGACCAAGCAGGTGCTCTTCGACACCGCCGTCGACACCGATGTGTCCGGGCTCATCGCCGACGCGGTACCTGAGCTGCTCGCCGGGTCGTTCGACGGCGACTTCAGCGCGGTCTTCAGACGCCTACTGCGCGCCCTCCCCGCCCACCCCCTCGCCCGTCGGTGTCTGGCCGGCGAAGAGGACAGGGGGGCCGAACGTCTCGCCCAGCTGCCCGCCGAGGCCCGGCTGGTGGCTGGTATCGCCGGCGCGCTCCGCCGCGGTCAGGCCGAGGGGATGGTGCGCACCGACATCGACGTCGACACGGTGGCCGACGGGCTGGAGGCCCTGGTGACCGCCTGCCTCATGGCCATTCTCCAGACCGGCGGCCCGGCCGATCCCACCGCGTCGCGAGGCGTGCTCGCTGTGCTCGACGCGGCGATCCGCCCTCCTCCCACGCGGCCCTGACGGACCCGACGCGGACCCGCTGGCGTGGACACGCCCGACCGGTATCCTGCGGCCGTGGGCATGCTGTCGGGCGGCACGGTGATGGGCGTGGTCAACGTGACCCCCGATTCCTTCTCTGACGGGGGTCGCTGGTTCGAGCACGACCGCGCCATCGAGCACGCCTTCGACCTGGTCGCCGCGGGCGCCGACGTGGTCGACGTCGGCGGCGAGTCGACCCGGCCCGGTGCCGGCCGGGTGGCCGCGGCCGAGGAGCTGCGTCGCGTCCTGCCGGTCATCGAGGCGTTGGCCCACCGGCCCGAGCGGCCGGGAGGCGGGGGCCGGCCCGAGCGGCCGGGAGCGGGGAGCAGGGTGCGGGTGTCGGTCGACACGCGCAAGCGGGAGGTGGCCGAGGCGGCGGTGGCGGCCGGGGCCACCATCGTCAACGACGTGTCGGCGACGCTGTGGCCGGTGGCGGCGGAGAGCGGCGCCGGCTGGATCGCCATGCACATGCGGGGTGAGCCGGCCGACATGGCCAGCCTCGCCCACTACGACGACGTCGTCGCCGAGGTCCGCGACTACCTGGTGGAGCGGGCGGGACGGGCGGCGGCGGCCGGCGTCGAGGAGGTCTGGATCGACCCGGGCATCGGGTTCGCCAAGAACGCCACCTACGACCGCCGCCTGCTGGCCCGACTCGACGTCCTGGTCGCCACCGGCTGGCCGGTCGCGGTGGGAACCAGCCGCAAGAGCTTCCTCGGGCGCCTGGCGGCAGCGCCCGGAGAGGCGCCGGCGCCGGCGGACGACCGCCTGGAGGGGTCGGTGGCCACGGCGGTGTGGTCGCTCCTGCAGGGGGTGTCCATGGTCCGGGTGCACGACGTCGCCGCCACCGTCCAGGCGGTGCGGCTGCTCGGCGATCATCCGGCGCGCTCCCGAGCAGGGGGCGCCGGCGTGAAGGGCAAATGGGCCAAGGGCATCCCGCCCCGCTTCTTCGCGTGGATCATCAAGGGGGAGCTGGCGGTCAGCGAACGGCCCGGCGGGTACGCCCGCAACCACCGCCAGGTGCGGCGCCGGGAGGAGATCCTGTGGCTCAAGGGCGAGGGCTTCACCCGGGTGGTGTCGCTGCTCGCCTCCCCCCACAACCTGCACGCCTACGACACCTTCGAGCTGTCCTGGTCGCACGTGCCCTTCGACGCCCACGACGACCCCGCCGCCGTGCTGCCCGAGCTGTACGGGCAGCTCCGGGAGCGCCTGGCGGCGGGGGAGCGGATCCTGCTGCACGCCGAGGAGGTCAACGACCGGCTCATGGGCGTGGTCGCCGGCTACCTGCGCTGGTCGGGCATCCTCACCTCCGGGCCCCAGACCATCGCCGTGGTGGAGAAGCTCCTCCACCGCCAGATGGGGCCTCCCGGCCGGGAGCTGGTGGCGCTGGCCCCCCGCCTCGACGGCCACGCCACCGAGCCGCTCGGCACCTGAGTGTCCGGCTCCGGCGACCGCATCGAGCTGCGCGGGCTGCGCGCCGTCGGCTGCCACGGCGCGCTGGCCGAGGAGCGGGGCCGGGCCCAGCCCTTCGAGGTCGACCTGGACGTGGTCGTCGACCTGAGCCGGCCCGGCAGCAGCGACCGGCTGGACGACACGGTCGACTACGGCGAGGTGGCGGAGGCCGCGGTGGCGGTGGTCACCGGCCCCCACGTCGACCTGCTCGAGCACCTGGCCGAGCGCATCGCCGGCGAGACGTTCCGGGTCGCCGGCGGCGCCGAACGGGTGGTGGTGACGGTCCGCAAGCTGCGCCCGCCGGTGCCCGTCGATCTGGCCTCGGCGGCGGTCACCATCGAGCGCCACAGACCGGCGTGACCCGCCGGGCGTTCCTGGGCCTGGGCTCCAACCTCGGCGACCGCTGGGCCACGCTGCGCCAGGCGGTCGCCCGCCTGCCGGACGTGGCGGCCGTGTCGCCGGTGTACGAGACCGACCCGGTGGGCGGTCCTCCCGGCCAGGGCCCCTACCTCAACTGCGTGGTGGAGCTGCACACCGACCGCACGCCGCGGCAGCTCCTGGAGGAGGCGCACCGGGCCGAGGCCGCCGCCGGCCGGGTGCGCGCCGAGCGCTGGGGGCCGCGGACGCTGGACGTGGACGTGCTCTGGGTCGAGGGCTGCGACGTCGACGAGCCCGACCTGGTGGTCCCCCACCCTCGTCTGTGGGAGCGGGCGTTCGTCCTCGTCCCCCTGCACGATCTGGCTCCCGACCTGGTGCCCGAGGACGGCCGTGGCGCCGGCGTGCTGTGACACGGGCGGACGGCAAGCCGTCCGCGGTGACACGGGCGGACGGCAAGCCGTCCGCTGGGCCGGTACGCTCTGAGGCAGACGAACGGCACCCGCCGGTGCGGGGCCGGAACGTTGCCGACCATGACCGCCCCCTGCATCACGGATCCCGCCGAGTGGCGTGCCGCCCTGGACGGACACCGGGCGGCCGGGCGCGACGTGGGGGTGGTGCTGACCATGGGCGCCCTCCACGCCGGCCATCTCTCCCTGATCCGGCGGGCGGCCGGGCTGCGCGACGTGGTCGCCGTCACCGACTACGTCAACCCGCTCCAGTTCGGCGCCGGCGACGACCTCGCCGCCTATCCCCGCGACCTGGAGCAGGACGCCAAGCTGGCCGCCAGCGCCGGCGCCGACCTGCTGTTCGCCCCTGCGCCCGAGCAGCTGTGGCCCGATGGGCAGGCCACGACCGTGCGGGTCGGCGGGGTCGGCGAACGGCTGGAGGGACGGGCCCGTCCCGGCCACTTCGACGGCGTGGCCACCATCGTGGCCAAGCTGCTCGCCCTGTGCGGCGCGTGCTGGGCGTTCTTCGGCGAGAAGGACTGGCAGCAGCTGGCCGTGGTCCGCAGGCTGGTGGCCGACCTGTCGCTGCCGGTCGAGATCGTCGGCTGCCCGACCGTGCGCGACGTCGACGGCCTGGCCCTGTCCAGCCGCAACGCCTACCTGGACGAGCGCCAGCGGGCGGTGGCCCCGGCGCTGTACTACGCCCTGCTCGCCGGCCGCCGGGCGGTCGAAGGTGGCGAACGGGACCCGGACTCGGTGGAGCGGGCCATGGCCGAGGTCCTGGCCGGGCAGCCGGCCTTCACCCTCGACTACGTCGAGGTGGCCGACCCCGACGACCTGTCCCCCTTCCGCCGGGTGGGCGGGCAGGTGCGCCTGCTCGGCGCCGCCCGTCTGGGCCGGGCCCGCCTGATCGACAACCTTGACGCCGTTTCCCCCCACCCTCGAGGAGACTGATGCCCGTGCGACGCCGCATGATGAAATCCAAGATCCACCGGGCCACGGTGACCGACGCCAACCTGAACTACGTCGGTTCCATCAGCCTGGACACCGACCTGATGGGCCGGGCCGACATCCTGGAATGGGAGCAGGTGACGGTCCTCGACATCGACAACGGCGCCCGCTTCGAGACCTACGCCATTGCCGGCGGCACCCGGGAGGTGTGCCTCAACGGGGCCGCCGCCCGCCTGGTACAGCCGGGCGACAAGGTGATCGTCCTCACCTACGCCGACTACGACGCCGACGAGCTGGAGGGATTCGCCCCCCGGATCGTCCACGTCGACGACGCCAACGCCCCGATCATCCCGGCGGCGGTCGCGGCCGTCCCGTGAGCGAGCTTGCGAGCGAACCAATGTGGCAGCCCGACCTGGACCTGCTGGTCCTCGGCAGCGGGGTGGCCGGGCTGTCGGCGGTGGTGCGCGCCGCGGTCCTGGAGCCGGGGATGCGGGTGGGGGTGCTGTCCAAGGGGGAGCTGTCGCAGTCGGCGACGCAGTGGGCCCAGGGCGGCGTGGCCGCGGTGCTGGCCGAAAGGGACGGCGACAGCCCGGGGCTGCACGCGGCGGACACCATGGCGGCCGGCGCCGACCTGTGCGACGGCGACGCCGTCGGGCTCCTCGTCGGCGAAGGGCCGGCGCGGGTGCGCGAGCTGGTGGAGCTGGGCGCGGTGTTCGACCGTGACGGCGACGGGGGCCTGGCCCTCGGACGCGAGGGCGGCCACTCGATGGCGAGGGTGGTGCACGCCGGCGGCGCCGCCACCGGAGCCGAGATCGAGCGGGCGCTGGTCTCGGCCGTGCGCCGGCAGGCCAGCGCGGTGTGGGAAGGCTGGTTCGCCGCCGAGCTGGTGGTCGAGGGCGGGCGGTGCCGCGGGGTGCGGGCGCGCGACGCCGACGGGCGGCTGGTGGAGGTGCGCGCCGCCCACACCCTGCTGGCGACGGGCGGCGCCGGCCAGCTGTTCGCCCTGACCACCAACCCGCTCCAGTCGACCGGCGACGGTCTGGCCATGGCCCTGCGGGCCGGGGTACCGAGCGCCGACGTCGAGTTCGTGCAGTTCCACCCCACGGCCCTGGCCCTGCCGGCGATGCCCCGGCCGCTGCTGTCCGAGGCGCTGCGCGGCGAGGGGGCGCTGCTGCGCGACCGGCGGGGCGAGCGCTTCGTCGACGAGCTCTCGCCGCGCGACGTGGTCAGCGCGGCCATGACCGGGCGCATGCTGGAGCAGGGCGTGGACCACCTGTGGCTGGACGTCACCGGCATCGACGCCTTCGCGGCCCGCTTTCCGACGTTGGCCGGCTCGTTGCGCGCCGCCGGGCTGGACCCGGCGAGCGACTGGCTGCCGGTGGCGCCGGCGGCCCACTACCTGTGCGGCGGCGTGCTGACCGACCTGGACGGCGCCAGCGCCCTCCCCGGACTGTGGGCGGCGGGCGAGGCGGCGTGCAGCGGCGTGCACGGCGCCAACCGGCTGGCGTCGAACTCGCTGCTGGAGGGCATGGTCTTCGGCGCCCGGGTGGTCGAGGCGATCGGTCGGGGAAAAGGGGAGCCGGAGGCGACCGGCGCGCTGCGTCCCCTGCTGGCCGGGTGGCCGGAGGGAACCGCGCCGGCATCCGAGGCGGCCACCATCGGCACGTCCCGGTTGCCGCGACCGCCGGTTCCTCCCCTTCCCCGGCGGGAACAGCGGCGTCGACGCCGCCAAGCGCCGGGAGGAGCTGCAGCGCCGATGACCGCCGGCGCCGGCGTGCTGCGCACCGCCGCCTCGCTCGAGGACCTGGCCGGCCGCCTCGGTGACACCGCCCGGGACCTGCCCGGCACGCGGGACGGTCGGAGGTGGCCAACCTGCTGGCCGTGGCGACCGCCCTCCTCGCCGCCGCTCGGGCCCGCCGCGAGAGCCGGGGCGGGCACCGGCGGGGCGATTTCCCCGACCGTTCCCCATCCCTGCGGCAGCGGTTCGTCCTTTGACCGCCACGTGGGTCGACCCGCCCCTTCCCGCCGTGCGGGACGTGGTCGCCCGGGCGCTGGCCGAGGACCTCGGCGTCTTCGGCGACCTGACCGCCGGGCTGGTGCCCCCGTCGGCGACCGTGCGCGCCGCCATCGTCGCCCGGGCCGGGGGCGTCCTCGCCGGCCGGCTGGCGGCGGCCGAGACGGTCGCCGCCGTCGACCCGGCCATCGCCGTGCGCTGGGTCGTGCGCCGACGGCGATGCCCTGGCGCCCGGCACCGTCATCGCCGAGGTCGCCGGTCCCCTCGCCGGCGTGCTCACCGCCGAGCGCACCGCCCTCAACCTGCTCGGCCACCTCTCCGGTGTCGCCACCCTGACCCGCCGCTACGTCGACGCCGCCGCCGGCCGGGCCGCCATCCGCGACACCCGCAAGACCACACCCGGGCTGCGGGCCCTGGAGAAGGCGGCGGTGCGCGCCGGCGGGGGCGTCAACCACCGGGCTTCCCTCTCCGAGGGCATCCTGGTCAAGGACAACCACCTGGCCGGAACCACGATCGCCGATGCCGTCGCCACCGCCCATCGGCGCTGGCCGGGCCAGACGGTCGAGGTCGAATGCGACCGCCACGACCAGGTGACCGAGGCCGTCGACGCCGGCGCCGACATGATCCTGGTCGACAACATGACACCGGCCGAGGTCGCCGTCGCCGTGCGCACCGCAGCCGGGCGGGTTCCGGTCGAGGTGTCGGGCCGCGTCGACCTGGATGCCGTCGGCGCCTACGCGGCCGCCGGCGCCGACCTGATCTCGGTGGGCGCCCTGACCCACTCGGCGCCCGTCCTCGACATCGGGCTGGACGTGGGGGAGGCCACATGCTGGTCGCCATCGACGTGGGCAACACCCAGACCGTCATCGGCCTGTTCGCCCCCGGCGACGGCCCCGCCGGCAGCGGTCGGGAGCTGCTCTACCACTGGCGGGTGGCGACCGTCGCCCACCGCACGGCCGACGAGCTCGCCCTGCAGCTCGAGCCAGCTGCTCCAATTGCAGGGCCTGGACCCGGCCGAGACGGTGACCGGGATGGCGGTGGCGTCGGTCGTTCCCCGCCTCCGCGCCGCGCTGCGGGACATGACCGACCGGTGGTTCAAGGTGGAGACCGTCATCGTCGAACCCGGCGTCAAGACGGGGATGCCGATCCTCTACGAGAACCCCCACGAGGTCGGCGCCGACCGCATCGCCGACGCCGTCGCCGCCTTCGAGAGCTACGGCGGACCGACCATCGTCGTCGACTTCGGCACCGCCACCACCTTCGAGGTCGTCTCGGCCAAGGGCGAGTACCTGGGCGGCGCCATCGTTCCCGGCATCGAGATCTCGCTCGAGGCGCTGTTCGGCCCGCGCCGCCCTGCTCCCGCGCGTGGAGCTGGTCGAGCCCCGCAGCGTGCTGGCCAAGAACACCGTCGAGTCGGTCCAGGCCGGCGTGATCTACGGCTTCGCCGCCCAGGTCGACGGCCTGTGCCGCCGTCTGCAGGACGAGGTCGGCCCCTGCCCGGTGGTGGCCACCGGGGGTCTGGCCGGGCTCATCGGCCCCTACTGCGCCACCATCGACCACCACGAGCCCTGGCTCACCCTCGAAGGCCTGCGCATCATCTACGGCCGCAACCACTGAACGGGACGCCGCTGGCGTGGGCTCGGCGTGGCCTTTGGCGTGGCCTTTCTGTCCGGATTCGGGAGGGACGTGGCCAGGTTGTCCCAGGGGGTGTGCAATCCGGTCCGAATCGACGCCGGCGGCGCGCGTGGGGGCCACAACCGGGCTCCATCGGGGCGCGGAAGTGACTATCAGGTGGACGGCGCCGGCGACGTCGGCGATCATCGCCGGGTCATGAGCTCCGTCCCCTACCGCTTCGAGCGCACCGCCAGCGCCGCCGACCTGGCCGCGCGCCACGCCCATCTCGAGGCCGGGCAGGGCAGCGGCGAGGTGGTGTCGGTCGCCGGACGGCTGATGCTGCGCCGGGAGCTGGGCAAGCTCGCCTTCGGCACCCTGCGCGACTCGTCGGGCGAGATCCAGCTGTTCGCCGGCGCCAAGTGGACCGACCGCTTCGAGGAGTTCGGGCATCTCTCGCCTCGGCGACTGGATCGGCGCCACCGGCGAGGTGGTGCGCACCCGCACCGGCGAACTGTCGGTCCAGGTGAACGGCTGGGTGCTGCTGGCCGAAGCCCGGCGGAGCTTCGGCGACAAGTGGCGGGGGATCGCCGACGTCGACCTGCGCTACCGGCAGCGCTACGCCGACCTGTGGGCCAACCCCGACACCCGCCGGACGCTGCTGCTGCGCAGCCGGGCCGTCGCCCTGATCCGCCGGTGGCTCGACGAGCGCGGCTTCGTGGAGGTGGAGACGCCGCTGCTCCACCCCATCCCCGGCGGGGCCGCGGCCCGGCCCTTCGTCACCCACCACAACGCCCTCGACGTCGACCTGTATCTGCGCATCGCGCCCGAGCTGTACCTGAAGCGGCTGGTCGTCGGCGGGTTCGAACGGGTCTTCGAGATCGGCCGGGTGTTCCGCAACGAGGGCCTCTCACCCCGCCACAACCCCGAGTTCACCATGCTCGAGCTGTACCAGGCCTACGCCGACTACACCGACCTGATGGTGTTGACCGAGGAGCTCGTCGCCTACCTGGCGACCGAGCTGTGCGGCACCACCACCCTCACCTACGCCGGCCGGGAGCTCGACCTGACCGCGCCGTGGCGGCGGGCCACCATCAGCGAGCTGATCGCCGAGCACGCCGGCCTCGAGGTCGACCTCGACACCCCGGTCGAGAAGCTCCGCGCCATCTGCGACGACCGCGACATCCCCTACCGCGACGATTGGGGACCGGGCAAGCTGCTGCTGGAGATCTACGAGAAGACCACGGAGGCCCAGCTGTGGGGACCGGTGTTCGTCACCGACTACCCCAAGGAGGTCTCGCCCCTGGCGCGCGACCACCGCAGCCGGCCGGGACTGGTCGAGCGCTTCGAGCCCATCGTGGCCGGCCGGGAGCTCGGCAACGCGTTCAGCGAGCTGGTCGACCCCGCCGAGCAACGTCTGCGCTTCGAAGCCCAGGCCGCGGCGCGCGCCGCCGGCGACGAGGAGGCCATGGCGGTCGACGAGGACTACCTGCGGGCGCTGGAGTACGGGCTGCCGCCCACGGCCGGTCTGGGCATCGGCGTCGACCGCCTGGTCATGCTGCTGTCGGGCGCCGAGGCCATCCGCGACGTCATCGCCTTCCCCACCCTGCGCCCCGAACCGGGCCAGTGACCGTCGACCCCGCGGTGAGCCGCTGCGGCTCAGCGGTCTTCCAGGCCGTCGACCAGGCGGTGGCCGACGGCGGACAGGGCGTCCACCGCGTGGCCGGAGCCGTCGGCGCGCAGGACGTCCAGCTGCTCGGCCGCCAGATCGGCCCAGCGTCGCGCCTCGATCACGCAACCATCGACGGCGTCGGTGGCCAGCACCAGCTTGCGGGCCTTGTCGCGCGTGACGGGGTCCAGGGGGGCGCCGAGCAGGCCGCGCAGGTCGTCGCCCGGACCGGGCACGGCGAGGGCCCGCAGCACCGGAAGGGTGTAGGTGCCCTCGACCAGGTCGTGGCCGGCCGGTTTGCCGAGCTCCTCGTCGGTCGCCACCAGGTCGCGGATGTCGTCCCAGATCTGGAAGGTCATCCCGAAGGCGCGACCGAAGGCGGTGAGCGCCTCGATGCTGTCGCCGCTGGTGCCGGTCACCAGGCCGCCGATGCGCGTCGACGTCGCCATCAGCGCCGCCGTCTTGCCGGCGATGGCCCGCAGGTAGGCGTCTTCGGGCCGGTCGGGGCTGAAGGCATGCTCCAGCTGGGCCACCTCGCCCTGGCAGAGCTCGCCGATGGTGCGGGCCAGCAGCGCCGCCACCTCGGTGCCGAGCGATGCCGCGATCTCCGACGCCCGGGCCAGGAGGAAGTCGCCGGCGAGGATGGCCACGACGTTGCCCCACCGCTGGTTGACGCTCTCGGTTCCCCGGCGGACGGCCGCCTCGTCCATCACGTCGTCGTGGTACAGCGACCCGAGATGGACCAACTCGACGGCAACTCCTCCGGAGATGACGTCGTCGTCGACGTCGGCCCCGGCGGCCAGGGCGGCGCCGAGGACCAGCATGGGCCGGATGCGCTTGCCTCCGGCGCGGACCAGGTGCCGGGCTACCTCGGTCAGGAAGGCGTCATCGGTGGCCACGGCGTCCAGGAGCGCATCTTCGACCCGTTCGAGCTGACCGTCCAAACCGGGAAGATGCAGCTGATCCACGACGTTCACTGGGCGCGACCCTAGGCCACCCCCGCCGATAAGCACGAACCTGGTCCGCAGGCGTGGCGACCTCAACCGGGAGGCGACGGGTACACTGAGGGAACGGAGGACCAGAGGAGGTTGCCGACGCGACCCGACCGAGCCATGTGATCAGCTCACCCTGAGGAGCGACGTGGGCGGCACGGTCGGATCGCCCAGGTGGGTTCCCGAGGTCTCGAGCCGCTGTGGAGGCAGGTCACCTTGTTCGAACGTTTCACTGACCGAGCCCGACGAGTCCTGGTTCTCGCCCAGGAGGAAGCGCGGCTCCTCAACCACAACTTCATCGGCACCGAGCACATCCTGCTCGGCCTCATCCACGAGGGTGAGGGCGTCGCCGCCAAAGCCCTCGAGTCGCTCGGCATCAGCCTGGAAGGCGTCCGCGAGAAGGTCGAGGAGACCATCGGCCCCGCCGGCTCGTCGACCACGGGTTCGCCGCCGTTCACCCCCCGGGCCAAGAAGGTCCTCGAGCTGTCGCTGCGCGAGGCCCTGCAGCTGGGCCACAACTACATCGGCACCGAGCACATGCTGCTCGGCCTGGTGCGAGAGGGCGAGGGCGTGGCCGCCCAGGTCCTCGTCAGCCTGGGCGCCGACCTGTCCCGGGTCCGCCAGCAGGTCATCCAGCTGCTCTCCGGCTACTCGTCGGGCGGGACCAAGGAAGGCGCGGCTGCGGGCGCCGGCACCTCCTCGTCGCCCGAGACCCCGAGCGGCTCGGCCGTGCTCGACCAGTTCGGGCGCAACCTCACCCAGCTGGCCCGAGAACGCAAGCTCGACCCGGTCATCGGCCGGGAGCGCGAGATCGAGCGGGTCATGCAGGTGCTGTCGCGCCGCACCAAGAACAACCCGGTGCTCATCGGCGAGCCCGGCGTCGGCAAGACGGCCATCGTCGAGGGGCTGGCCCAGAAGATCGTCTCCGACGACATTCCCGAGACGATCAAGGGCAAGCAGCTCTACACCCTGGACCTCGGGGCGCTGGTCGCCGGGTCCCGCTACCGCGGTGACTTCGAGGAGCGCCTGAAGAAGGTGCTCAAGGAGATCCGCACCCGGGGCGACATCATCCTCTTCATCGACGAGCTGCACACGCTCGTCGGTGCCGGCGCGGCCGAGGGGGCCATCGACGCGGCGTCGATCCTGAAGCCGGTGCTGGCCCGCGGCGAGCTGCAGACCATCGGCGCCACCACCCTCGACGAGTACCGCAAGTACCTGGAGAAGGACGCCGCCCTGGAGCGCCGTTTCCAGCCGATCAAGGTCGACGAGCCGTCCCTCAGCCACACCATCGAGATCCTGAAGGGCCTGCGCGACCGCTACGAGTCGCACCACGGCGTGACGATCACCGACCAGGCCGTGGTCGCCGCCGCCAACCTGGCCGACCGCTACATCGCCGACCGCTACCTGCCGGACAAGGCCATCGACCTCATCGACGAGGCCGGCAGCCGGCTGCGCATCCGCCGCATGGCCACGCCGCCGGACTACAAGGCCATCGAAGAGGAGATCGTCCGGGTCCGCAAGGACAAGGAAGTCGCCATCGAGAAGCAGAACTTCGAGGCGGCCAAGAAGTTCCGGGAGAAGGAGGAGGATCTCCTCCAGCGCAAGGCGGCCAAGGAGCAGGAGTGGCGCGCCGAGGGCGTCGACCTGTTCGACGTCGTCGACGAGGAGGTCATCGCCGAGGTGCTGGCCAACTGGACCGGCATCCCCGTCTACAAGCTCACCGAGGAGGAGACGGCCAAGCTCCTGCGGATGGAGGACGAGCTGCACAAGCGGGTCATCGGCCAGGAGGACGCCATCCGGGCGGTGTCCCAGGCCATCCGCCGTACCCGAGCCGGGCCTGAAGGACCCCAAGCGGCCCAGCGGCTCGTTCATCTTCCTGGGCCCCTCCGGCGTCGGCAAGACGGAGACGGCCAAGACCCTGGCCGAGTTCCTCTTCGGCGACGAGAGCGCGCTGATCCAGCTCGACATGTCCGAGTACATGGAGAAGCACACCGTCAGCCGGCTGGTGGGTTCGCCCCCCGGGTACGTCGGCTACGAGGAGGGCGGCCAGCTGACCGAGACCGTGCGGCGCAAGCCGTTCTCGGTCGTGCTGTTCGACGAGATCGAAAAGGCGCACCCCGACGTGTTCAACACCCTCCTGCAGATCCTGGAGGACGGGCGCCTGACCGACTCGCAGGGCCGCTCGGTCGACTTCAAGAACACGGTGATCATCATGACCTCCAACCTGGGCACCGCCGACCTGCGCAAGGCGACGGTCGGCTTCGCCAAGACGAGCGAGGCGATCACCTACGAGAAGATGAAGGAGAAGGTCAACGACGCCCTCAAGGCGCACTTCCGGCCCGAGTTCCTCAACCGGTCGACGACGTCATCGTCTTCCACGAGCTGAGCAAGGACGGAGGTCACCGAGATCATCGACCTGATGGCTCGGCGGGTGCGCGAGCAGCTCGAGAGCCAGGGCCTGGGCCTGGAGCTCACCCAGGAGGCCAAGTACTTCGTCGTCGAGAAGGGCTACGACCCGACCCTGGGCGCCCGCCCCCTGCGCCGGGCGCTCCAGCGCCTGGTCGAGGATCCGCTCTCGGAGAAGATCCTGTGGAAGGAGTTCCGCGCCGGCGAGACCATCATCGTCGACGTGGAGGGCGAGGACTCCGAGCGGGCCGTCGTCTTCCGGTCCATCGAGGGCTTCGAGCCTCCGCCGGTGGAGATGGCCGGCGCCGGCTCGGGCGACTAGCGCCGAGCCTCCCCCACCCGACCGCGGTCCCCCTGGCGGTCACAGCCGTGTACGTAGGTTGGTCCCATGGGCCGGCCGCGCACGATCTACCGGTGCCAGGGCTGCGGGGCCACGGCCCCGCGGTGGGCGGGGCGCTGCTCCACCTGCGACGAGTGGAACACGTTGGTCGAGGAGGCCGTGGCTCCCCGCCCGGCCGGGGCGGCGCCGGCCGGCAGGCGGGGCCAGGGCGGTCCCGCTGGGGGACGTCGACGCCCTGGCCAGCCGACCCCGGCCCAGCGGGGTGGGCGAGCTGGACCGGGTGCTGGGCGGGGGGCTGGTCCCCGGGTCGGTGACCCTGCTCGGCGGCGAGCCGGGCATCGGCAAGTCCACCCTGCTGCTCCAGGCCATGGCCGGGATGGCGTCGTCCGGCGCCCGCACCCTGCTGGTCTCGGCCGAGGAGTCCCCCGAACAGGTCAAGCGCAGGGCAGAGCGCCTCGGCATCCCCGCCGACGGCCTGTGGCTGGTCGCCGAGACCGACGTCGCCGCCATCGGCGCGGCCGTGGCCGACGTCGTGCCCCGACGTGCTGGTGGTGGACTCGATACAGACCGTGCGCGATCCCGAGCTGGAGTCCGCACCCGGCTCGGTGACCCAGGTGCGGGGCTGCGCCCAGGCCCTGGCGGAGCTGGCCAAGCGCAGCGGGATGGCCACCGTGCTCGTCGGTCACGTCACCAAGGACGGGACCCTCGCCGGCCCCCGGGTGCTGGAGCACATCGTGGACACCGTTCTCACCTTCGAGGGCGAGCGCCACCACGCCCTGCGGCTGCTGCGCGCCGTCAAGCACCGGTACGGGGCCACCGGCGAGCTGGGCGTGTTCGAGATGACCGAGGGCGGGCTGGTGGGCGTGGCCGACGCCGGCGGCATGTTCCTCGCCGACCGCCGGGCCGGCGCCCCCGGTTCGGTGGTGTTCCCGGCCATGGAGGGCCACCGGAGCCTGCTGGTGGAGCTGCAGGCTCTGGTCGCGCCGTCGTCGCTGGCCACCCCCCGCCGGTCGGCCTCGGGGGTGGACGGCGGTCGCCTGGCCCTGCTCCTCGCCGTGCTCGACCGGCGGGCCGGGGTGAAGGTCGGTCCCGCCGACGTCTACGTCTCGGTGGCCGGCGGGGTGCGGGTGGTCGAGCCCGGCGCCGACCTGGCCGTGTGCCTGGCGTTGGCGTCGTCGCTGCTCGGCCGCCCCCTGCCCGAGGATCTCGTCGCCGTGGGCGAGGTGGGCCTGGCCGGCGAGCTGCGCCAGGTCGGCCACCTGGCCCGCCGCCTGGCGGAAGCCGACCGGCTCGGGTTCCGCCGCGCCGTGGTCCCCGCGTCCGCCGGCGTCGACGGTCCCCTCGGCGTGGTGCGGGCGTCCACCCTGGCCGAGGCGGTGGCGCTCGCCTTCGCCCCCGAACCCGCCCGGCCCGGCGGGGAGGGCGGAGCCGACGCCGGCGCTGGCCGGCACCATCCGTTAGGCTCGACAAGTGTTGGAGCGCCCGGGTTTCACCATGTCGGACGCGCTCCGGGAGATCGCCCCCGGGCGCCCCCTCCGCGAGGGCTTGGACCGCGTCCTGCAGGCCAACATGGGCGCCCTGATCGTGGTCGGCGACGGTCCCGAGGTGCTGTCCATCTGCTCGGGCGGCTTCCTGCTCGACGCCGAGTTCAGCCCGCAGCGGCTGTCCGAGCTGGCCAAGATGGACGGCGCCATCATCCTGGCCGCCGACGCCAGCCGCATCGCCCGGGCCAACGTGCACCTGGTGCCCGACCCCCGCCTGCCCACCTCGGAGACCGGGACCCGGCACCGCACCGCCGAGCGGGTGGCCCGCTCCATCGACGTGCCGGTCATCGCCGTGTCCGAGGACATGGCGGTCATCACCATGTACCGGCGCGAGGACAAGCACCAGCTGTCGTCGATCCCCCGGCTGCTCGGCCGGGCCAACCAGGCCCTGCAGACCCTCGAGCGCTACCGGGACCGCCTGGACAGCGTCACCAGCGCCCTGTCCGCCCTGGAGGTCGAGGATCTGGTCACCGTGCGCGACGTGGTGACGGTGCTCCAGCGGGCCGAGATGGTGCGCCGCATCGCCGAGGAGGTCGAGGGCTACATCGTCGAGCTGGGCACCGACGGGCGGCTGGTGCGTCTGCAGCTGGAGGAGCTGATGGCCGGGGTCGAGGACGAACGCCGCCAGGTGGTCCGCGACTACCTCCACGACGACGGGCCCCGCGCCGTCGACGCGGCCATGGACAGCCTCGCCGGACTGCCCACCGAGTCGCTGCTCGACGTTTCTGCGGTGGCCCGGCTGCTCGACCTCTACGGCGCGGGCGGCGACCTCGACGGCAGCGTGTCGCCGCGCGGCTACCGGCTGCTGGCCCGGGTACCCCGCGTCCCCGACGCGGTGAGCGAGCGGCTGGTGGAGCGCTTCTCCGACCTGCAGAAGCTGCTGGCGCGCCACGGTGAACGACCTGTACGCCGTTGACGGGGTGAGCAAGACGGCGGCGCGCACCGTGAAGGACGGCCTGGCCCGGCTGGCCGAGTCCAGCATCCTCGACCGCTACAGCTGAGCGGTGCGGTGGTTCAGCGAGCGCGCTGGGCCAGCCGGTCGCGCTGGGTGATGCGGTACTGGCGGTCGGACTGCTCGATCCAGCCCAGGCGGATGAAGGCGGCGATCGCCTTGTTGACCCGCTCGCGCGACGCCCCGACCAGCCCGGCCAGCTCCTCCTGGGTGATGGGCAGGAGGAAGTCGTCGGCCTCGCCGGCCAGCTCCAGCAGCCGCTTGGCCGTCCGCCCGGTCACGTCGAGGAAGACGGCGTCGGCCAGGGCGGAGTCCGTCGACCGCAGGCGCTGGGCCAGCAGGGCGACGACGTCCCACAGCAGCTCGGGGCGGGCGTCCAGGCTCGAACGCACCAGCGCGTAGGGGATGGCCAGCAGCTCGGAGGGCTCGAGCGCCCGGGCCGACGCCGAGCGCTGCTCCTCGTCGAACAGCGGCATCTCGCCGAACAGGTCGCCCTCTTCCATGAGCGCCACCAGCGACTCCCGCCCGTCGAGCGAGCGCCGTCCGATGGCCACCCGGCCGCTGCGGACGACGAACAGCTCGCCGGCGTCGTCGCCCTCCTCGAAGATGACTCGTTGCGCGAGCACGAGCGGGGCTCGACGCTGTCGAGAACCCGCCGCAGACCGCCTTCGTCGAAGGCGGAGAACAGGTCGGAGCGGGCCAGCAGGAAGCGGTCGTCCATCCCGACGGAGGCTACCCGCGCCGACGCGGCCGGAGCAGAAACCGCCGGTGGTCGGCTGGCTCAACGGCGGTTTTCCCCGTACCCTGGACCGTCCCCCCTTCTTCATCCTTTGGGAGAAGAATGCCGTTCGACGTCGGTGACAAGGTCGTGTACCCCCATCACGGCGCAGCCGTCGTGGAGCGTCGCGAGGTCAAAGAGGTCTTCGGCGAGAAGAAGGAGTACCTGGTGCTCCGCCTGGCCTACGGCGACCTCATCCTGATGGTCCCTGCTGACAACACCGACGAGGTCGGCCTGCGCGAGGTGATCAACGACGAGGAAGTCGAAGAGGTCTTCGCCGTCCTGCGCAAGAAGGACGTGCGGATGCCGACCAACTGGTCGCGCCGGTACAAGAACCACGTCGAGAAGCTGAAGTCGGGCGACATCTACCAGGTCGCCGAAGTGGTGCGGAACCTCTCCAACCGGGACAAGGACAAGGGACTGTCGGCGGGCGAGAAGCGGATGCTCAACCGGGCCCGCCAGATCCTCGTGTCGGAGCTGACCTTCGCCATCGGGGTCAACGAGGGCGAGGCCGAGAAGAAGCTCGACGACGCGCTGCCGTAGCACGCGGGAGGAGCCGGGCCCGACGAGTACGCTCCCTGCTCCGTGAGCGAGCCCGAGGCGAGCGTGGCGCCGGGCGCGTGGGCCATCGTGGTCGCCGGGGGCACCGGCGCCCGTTTCGGCCGGCCCAAGCAGTACGCCGAGCTCGCCGGCCGCCCGCTGATCGACTGGGCGTGCGCCGCCGGCCGGGCCGCGTGCCGGGGGGTCGTGCTGGTCGTGCCCGTCGCCGACGTGGCCGGCGGCGACCGGTGGGACGCCGACAGCGGTGGTGGCGGGCGGCGCCACCCGGTCGGCGTCGGTGCGCGCCGGGCTGGCCGTCGGTGCCCGAGGACGCCGAGGTGGTGGTCGTGCACGACGCCGCCCGGCCCCTGGCCCCGCAATCACTGTGGTCGGCGGTGGTCGGCTGCCGTGCAGGCGGGGGCGGACGCCGCCGTGCCGGCGGTGGCCGTCACCGACACGGTGAAGATGGTGGAGCCGGACGGGACGCTGGCCACGCTCGACCGCGGCCGGCTGGTCGCGGTGCAGACACCCCAGGCGTTCCCGCGTCGCGTCCTGCGCCGGGCCCACGCGGGCGGCGACGACGCCACCGACGACGCCGCCCTGGTCGAGCGCCTCGGCGGCCGGGTGGTGGCCGTCGACGGATCCCCGGCCAACCTCAAGGTGACCACGCCCCTCGACCTGACCCTGGCCGCGGCCCTGGCTGCGGGCGACGCCGCCCAGGAAGCCCGGCCGTGACCGCGGCGGGCGGCGGGGGTCGTGTCGGTCTGGGATTCGACATCCACCCCTTCAGCGACGACCCGGACCGCCCGCTGGTGCTGGGTGGCGTCACCCTCGAGGGAGCCGGGCTCGCCGGCCACAGCGACGCCGACGTGGTCGCCCATGCCGTCGCCGACGCCCTGCTGGGCGCCGGGGGCCTCGGCGACCTGGGGACCCTGTTTCCCGACACCGACCCCGCCTTCGCCGGCGCCGACAGCATGACGTTGCTGGCGCGGGTCGTGGACGAGGTGGCGCCGAGCTGGCGGGTGGCCAACGTCGACGCCACCGTCATCCCCGAGGTACCCCGGCTGGCGGCCCACCGTGAGGAGATGCAGCGGCGTCTCGGCGCGGTCGTGGGCGCGCCGATGAGCGTCAAGGCCAAGCGGGCCGAGGCGCTCGGGGCCCTGGGCCGGGCCGAGGGCATCGCCTGCCTGGCCGTCGCCCTGCTGGAGCCCCGGTGACGCCGCCACCCGGCGGGCGCGACCGGGGCCGACGGGGCGGCAGGGCGCGTGGCCGGGCGCCCGGGCCCAAGGATGACGGCGGCGGTCCCCGCCGCCGCCCCGACCAGTCCGGCGGCAACCGTCCGCGTCGCGACCAGCCCGCCTCCCACGGGGGTGGCGGGGATGCACGCCGCCGGGCCCGAACCGGCCGGCCGGGGGCGCAGCCGGCCGGGGGCCGCTTCCCGGTCGGCGGGCGCCGCCGGGCGCCAACCGGGTCGGGAGAAGGGCTGGGCGGCCAGCAGGTCGAGGGTCGCCGGGCGGTGCGCGAGCTGCTGGCGGCCCGGGCCCGGCGGGTGCGCGAAGTGTGGGTCGCCCAGGGCACCGAGACCGACCGGGCCGTCGCCGAGATCGTGGACCTGGCCGGCGCCGCCGGCACCCCGCTGCGCCTGGTGCTGCGCGGCCGCATCGACGCCGCCGCCGGGACCGAAGCGCCCCAGGGGGTGCTGGCCTTCGCCGACCCCGTGCCCGAAGCCGACCTGGGGGCTCTGGCGCGTGGCCCGTCGGGCGGCCCGGCGCCGTTCCTCCTGGTGCTGGACGGGGTCACCGACCCGCACAACCTCGGCGCCCTGTTGCGCACGGCGACCGGTGCGGGGGCGACCGGCGTGGTCGTCGGCCGCCACCGCGCCGCCCACCTCAGCCCGGCAGCGGTCAAGGCGGCGGCCGGGGCGGTCGAGCACCTGCCCATCGCCGTCGTCCCCGGGATCCCCGCCGCCCTCGGCGTCCTGGCCGAAGCCGGGGTCTGGACCGTGGGCCTCGACGCCGGCGCCGGCGACGAGCTGTGGACGCTGCCCGTCGGGGACGAGCCCGTGGCCGTCGTCCTGGGCGCCGAGGGCCGGGGCCTGTCCCGGCTCGGCCGTGAGCGCTGCGACGTGCTGGCCCACGTCCCCCTGGCCGGCCCCCTCTCGTCACTCAACGTGGCCGCGGCCGGGGCCCTGGCCTGCTTCGAGGTGGCCCGCCGCCGAGCCCCCCACCGGCCCTGATCCCCCGAAAGAACTAGTCATCAGCCGATCGGCCGGCCGGCGGAACTCCGCCGCTTCCGCCTTGTCGTCCCATTTGCGCTGGTCGTTGGCGGAATTTTCTCGGCAGAATGAGCCAGTGACCGTTGACACAGTGGCGTGGGCTGACTAGATATAACTAGTAAGTGACCATCGAGTAAGGCAGTCGATTCGGGCAGGGCCGCCGCACCTGGGGACGGTGGCCACGCCTGGAGGTCGCCAACCGGAGCCGAGATCGGAGATCTGTCCCCATGGTCGTTGCCGCCGTGATCACCACGTTGCGTGAGCTTTCCGACGAAGAGCTGGTCGTGCGGTCCCAGACGGGCGACGCCGATGCCCTGGAGGTCCTGCTGCGCCGGTACCGGGGTTTCGCCCGGGCCAAGGCGCGCAGCTACTTCCTGGTGGGCGCCGACGCCGACGACATCGAGCAGGAGGGGCTGATCGGGCTGTACAAGGCGGCCCGCGACTTCCGGACCGACCGGCTGGCGCCGTTCCGAGCGTTCGCCGAGCTGTGCGTGACCCGTCAGGTCATCAGCGCCATCAAGGCGGCCAACCGCCAGAAGCATCAGCCGCTCAACGCCTACACCAGCCTGTCGGGCGTGCGCGGCAGCGACAACAGCGCCGAGGCGCGCGGTCGAGGCGCTGCTGGACGACCATCGGGCCGCCGACCCCGCCGACGACGTGATCTCGCGCGAGAGCATCGGGGCCATGAAGCAGTCGATGACCGAGGCGCTGTCGGGTCTCGAAGTCGACGTCCTGCGCCTGTACGTCTCGGGCAAGTCGTACCAGGAGATCGGCAGCTATCTCGGGCGCCACGTGAAGTCGGTGGACAACGCCCTGCAGCGCATCAAGCGCAAGTTGGATCAGCACCTGATGCAGGGCCAGGAGATGGGGGAGTCGGCTCTGGTCGCTTAGTCGGCCTCCGTCCCCCACCAGTCACGACCGGTTGCGTTCGGCGAGCTGCTTCAGAAACGCCGGCATACGGCCCGCGCCGAAGTCGTAGAAGCGCACCCAGGTGGGCACGATCGCGATGCGAGCCATCTGGTCGTACATCTCGCGGCAGTTCTTCTCGAATTCGGCCGCCGCGTCGGGGCCCATCGACTTGCGCGCCGCGGCAAGGTACTCGGGCACCAGGCCGTCGACGATCTCGACGCTCGCCCGCCCCCGCACCGACAGCGCCCGTGCCTGCTCGGGCGTATCACCCCCATCGATCGACAGCGCAACGTCAGGACGGGCCTTCAGCGCGGCGACCTTCGGCGAGGTCGTGGCCGTCGAGATCACGAACTCCTTGCCCGTCCAGAAGAAGCCGACCGGAATCACGCGCGGGGTTCCGTCCTCGGCGTTGTAGGCGAGGTGGGCCGACGACGTGGCCGCCAGCAATTCCTGGGCGCCGGTCGCGGACATTTCGGCGGCGATGACGTGGTGCTCCATTGCTGTTCTCCCTTTGGCGGGCGCGATAACGGGAATGCTCTGGTAGTTCATCCTGCCCATGGGGCCGTGGGTTCGGTAGTGGAGTGGCGCTGACCGCTGGGCACGGGTGGCGGACGCCCGCCGCCGTGTGCTGGGCTGAGGCCCATGGACATCTCCAACGCCTCAGCGATCGTCACCGGAGGCGCTTCCGGCCTGGGCGAAGCAACCGTGCGGCTCCTGCACCAGCGCGGGGCGGTCCCCGTCATCGCCGACCTGCAGGACGACAAGGGCAAGGCGCTCGCTGACACGCTGGGCATTCCCTTCTGCCACACCGACGTCACTCGCACCGACGACATCGTGGCCGCGGTCGACACGGCCAAGGAGGCGGGGCCGGTGCGGGTCTTGGTCAACTGCGCCGGCATCGGCTGGGCGGCGCGGACGATCGGCAAGGACGGTCAGTACGACTCGGCCCACGACCTGGAGGCGTTCCGGCGGGTCATCGAGATCAACCTGATCGGCACCTTCAACTGTCTGCGGTTGGCGGCCACGGCGATGTCGACGACGGAGCCGTTGGGGCCGTCCAACGAGCGCGGGGCGGTGGTCAACACCGCGTCGCTGGCCGCGTTCGACGGCCAGATCGGGCAGGCCGCCTATTCGGCGTCCAAGGGCGGCGTCGTCGGCATGACCCTGCCGATCGCCCGGGACCTGGGGGTCGTGGGCATCCGGGTCAACACCATCGCCCCGGGGCTGATCGACACGCCCATCTACGGCAGGGGCGAGGCGTCCGAGCAGTTCAAGGCGGGCCTGAGCAAGGACGTGGTCTTCCCCAAGAGGTTGGGCACGGCCGACGAATTCGCCAGCCTTGCCTTGGAGCTGATCACCAACAGTTACCTGAACGCCGAGACCATCCGCATCGACGGCGGGGCGCGGCTGCAGCCCAAGTGACCTCCACCCGATCGCCCGGCAGGGCGGATGTGGTCGACCTGCTGGCACCCGACCTGTACGCCGGCGACCCGTTCCCGACCTACTCCTGGCTGCGCGACGAGGCGCCGGCCTATTGGGACGCCGTCAACCGCATCTGGGGCGTGTCGCGCTACCAGGACGTGATGGCGGTCGAGCGCGACACGCGCCGGTACAGCTCGGCGCGCGGCTCGCGGCCGCACATCGAGATGAGCGACTCGATGATCAACAAGGACGACCCCCGGCATCTCGATCAGCGCCGGCTGGTGTCGAGCCGGTTCACGCCCAAGGCGGTCCGCCGCCACGAACAGGTCGTGCGCGAGGTGGTCACCCGCCTGATCGACCAAGTGGCGGGGAAAGGGGAGGCCGAGGTGGTCGCCGACCTGGCCGCCCCCTTGCCCGCCGCGGTGATCTGCCGGCTCCTCGGCTTCGACGACGCAATGGCGTCACGCTGCCAGCGGTGGTCGGAGATCACCATGGCTTCGGCCGGGTACCTGGACGGCGACCCTCGCCAGCCCGCCGGTTCGGTGGACGCGGTCATGGAGTTCGCCGCGTGCACGCTCGAAGTGCTCGGTTCTCGCCGGACTCGGCCCGAGGACGACCTGGTGTCGGTCTGGGCCCACGCCACCCTGGACGGGGAGCCCCTCGAAGAGGGCGAGATCGTGCAGGAAGCACTGCTGTTGCTCGACGGGGGAGCGGAGACGACGCGTTCGGTGATCGGCCAGACCGTCCTCGCCCTGGCCGACCACCCCGACCAGCGCCAGCGCCTCGTCGACCAACCGTCGCTGCTGGCCACCACGGCGGTGGAGGAGTTCATCCGCTGGGCCACGCCGATCCTCAACATGCGCCGAACCGTGACCGAAGATCACCAGCTTCACGGCCAGGCGCTGCGGGCCGGCGACGAGGTGCTGCTCCTCTACGGGGCGGCCAACCGCGACGACCGGGTTTTCCCCGACCCCGACCGCTTCGACGTCGGCCGGACCCACAACCACCACGTGGCGTTCGGCTTCGGCACCCACTTCTGCCTGGGCGCCAACCTGGCCCGCCTCGAGCTGCGGGTCCTGTTCGAGGAGCTCCTCCGCCGCCTGCCCGATTTTCGTGTCGTCGAGCGCCCCGACTTCGTTCCCGGCCATTTCACCCGGACGCTGCGCCGTCTGCCGGTCGCCTTCACCCCCGCGAGCGGCTAGACCCGCGCCATGGATACCTTCACCAACGCCGGTCTTCGCTTCGACGTCAGCGACACCCCGCCGGCCGACGGCGACCCGGTGATCCTCCTGCACGGCTTTCCCGAGGACCGCCACTGCTGGGACGGTGTGGTCGCCGGCCTGTCCCGCGCCGGTTTCCGGAGCCTCGCCCCTGATCAGCGGGGCTACTCGCCGGGAGCCCGCCCCCCGGCCCGGCGCGAGTACACCCTGCGCTTGTTGTGCGCCGACCTGCTGGCGTTGGCCGATCAGGCCGGCGCCGGCTCCTTCCACCTGGTCGGCCACGACTGGGGCGCGGCGCTGGCCTGGTACGCCGCCGCCGTCCATCCCGAGCGGGTCCGGTCCCTCGCCACCCTTTCCGTGCCTCACCCGAGCGCCTTCCAGCGGTCGATGCTGACCAGCAGCCAAGCGTTGCGGTCGTGGTACATGGGCTTCTTCCAGCTGCCCGCCCTGCCCGAGGCCATCCTGTCCGCCCGGCACGGGACGCTGATGCGCACCGGCTTGGAGCGCGCCGGGCTCGACCCGGTGTCGGCCCGCCGCTATGCCGAGCGGGCCCGGGAGAAGGCCATGCGCGGGCCGGTCAACTGGTACCGGGCCCTTCCGTACGGAGCCGCCGACCGCATCGGTCCCGTGGGTGTGCCCACGCTGTTCGTGTGGAGTGACGGCGACTCGTACGTCACCCGCAAGGCCGCCGAGTACTGCAAGGACTTCGTCACCGGTCCGTACCGCTACGAGGTGCTCGCCGGCCGGTCCCACTGGCTGGCGGAGGAGGACCCGGAGGCCGTCGCCGGGCTGCTCGTCGACCACCTGGGAACGGTCACCGGCCACTGAACCCCAGCGGGGGACCGCTCAGGTCGGCTCGGCGGCCGGAACCCCTGCCGGATGCGCGCTGCCCCTCGCCCCCAGGGCCGTCGACCCTAGGGGACGGGTTGTCGTCATGCGCCGCGGTCGGTAGGGTCGCGCCTCGTGAGTGACGACCTCGAGACCTCCCAGCACACCGTGCAGACCGCCGACGGCCCGATGCCCGTCTACCAGGCGTCGCCCGCCCAGGCCCCGCGCGGCGCCGTGGTCGTGGTCCAGGAGGCGTTCGGGGTGACCGAGCACATCGAGGACGTGTGCCGGCGGCTGGCGGCGGCCGGCTGGCTGGCGGCCGCCCCGTCCCTCTTTCACCGCCAGGGAGCTCCCGTCCTGCGCTATGACGACTTCGCCGCTGTCCGTCCGATCGTGACGCAGCTCAGCGCCCAAGGGGTGCGTGCCGACGTGGACGCCTGTCTGGGCCACTTCGGGTCGTCGGGCTTCGAGCCGGCGCGCTGCGCCATCGTGGGCTTCTGCATGGGCGGGACGGTCGCCTTCTACACCGCCGTCGAGCGCAGCCTGGGTGCGGCCGCCACCTTCTACGGCGGCGGGATCGCCAGCGGCCGCTTCGGCCTCCCCAGCCAGGTGGAGGTGGCGCCGACACTGCTGACGCCCTGGTTCGGTGCCTACGGCGACCGGGACCGGGGCATTCCCCCGGCCGAGGTCGACCAGCTGCGGGCCGCAGCCCAGAGGTCCTCGGTCGACGTGGAGGTCGTGCGCTACC
This sequence comes from uncultured Actinomycetota bacterium, assembly GCA_963757175.1. GTDB lineage: Bacteria > Actinomycetota > Acidimicrobiia > Acidimicrobiales > Palsa-688 > CAVWQR01. Next base: position 1,292,853 of record CAVWQR010000001.1, read on the forward strand.
CCAATGCCGACCACGGGTTCAACTGCGACGACCGACCCTCGGTGTACGACGCTGACGCCGCCGCCGACGCGTGGGCGCGCACCCTGGCCTGGTTCGAGGACCACATCCCTGCGTCGTGATGCCGGTGGCTACGCGCTGGCAGTGGTGCCGAACCGGGTGTCAACCGAGGATCTTGGCCTTGCCTCTCTGAAAGTCTTCCTCGCTGATCTTGCCCTCATCTCGCAAGTTGACGAGCTTGGCCAACTGGTCGGACGTCGACGTCTCCGGGCCGGCCGCCTGGCGGACGTACTGCTGAAAAGCCTCGTCCTGGCGCTCGGCCCGCCGTTCCGCCCGCTCGTGCATGGTGGCGCCTCGCGCGATCAGGTAGATGAAGACGCCGATATAGGGAAGAACGATGATCACAATCGACCACAGGGCCTTGGCCCCGCCGCCCAAGTCAGGGCTGCGGATGATGTCTCCGAAGACGACGAACAGAAGGTAGAGCCAGATGAAGAATAGGAAGAACTCCAAAATGCTCAGAAAAGCACCCAGGAGGGGATACGAAGAGGACGCCAGCATCATTGCTCCTTTTGGGAAGGTTGGCCGGAACAGGTGCGGCGCGCCCAACCACAACGGTGATCCGGGCGCGGGAACTTATCACGGGGCTGTGCGGCCTTAGATGATGCAATGCCTCAGCCCAGCAGGCTGCTGGCCCCGCGTGCGATCAAGGCGACTCCGATGACGGCGCCGCCGATCAATGCCACCCGGCCCCCGCTGCGACCGAGCCAGGCGGTGAAACGCTTTATGGTGGCGGCGGTCCACTCCGGCCTGAGCGCATAACCCAGCAGCGGAACCTCCAGCAGCACGAGGGCGATGGCGTTGAAGGCGAGGACGACGAGCACCTTTACGCCCGCGCTGACCGGCTGCTTGCCGAGAAGATCCATCCCTGCGAGGTAGGAAGCACCCGGGAAGCTCAGCAGCGCACCAACCACGAACGTGTCTCGGGCGGAACCCTTGTTCAACTGGCGTTTCCACCTCGGTGGCGGTTTGTCTTTCGCGGCTGTCACGTTTCCGTTCGCTCCAGGCCCGGCGTCGCCGGTCGCGGCCCGTCCCGACCACGAACACGATCAACAGGATCAGGCCGCCGAGCACGAGGTCGAGGACGGGGTCGACCGTGCGCTTCGCCGTGCTCGAGGTGCTCGATCCGTGCAACGAGAACACGAACACCAGACCGAGCGTGACGCTCACCAGCACCGCCCCCGCCAGATAGCCGAGCAGCAGCCGCTTCGGCCGGCTCAAGGTGAGGATGATGGTCACTGCCGCCAACAGCGACGGATTCAGCGCTCCCGTCAGCGCAAAGAGGAAGACTCGACCCACGCCCTGACCCCCCCTCGCAAGGTCACGAGGTCAGCGGGTCGCTCGCCGGCATCGCCTGAAGGCTAGACGGGCAACGAACGCCGCATCCCCGACACCTCGATCGCGGTGCTCCGGGGCCGCCATGGACGCCTCGGGTGACCACGCTGTTCGGCAGGCTCAGGTGGCGAAGACCTCTGCCCAATCGTTCTTGATGCTGATGACCGGCCAACCGTGTTGCGCGGCCTGGCTGAGCGCTTCCTCGGCACCGCTGGCGTAGGCGAACTCCCGGTCGCCGTCGTCGTGGTTGACCAGCAGATTCAGTGATGGCCGGGATTGATGCGACGTGTAGCGGAGCATCGGGATGTCCCCGTTCGAGTTGCCTACCGCCACGATCGGTCGGGATCCGATGCGGCTCCACAGCCGGACGGGCTTGGCCGGCCCGTCGTCGAAGTAGTCGGGCTGATCGAGGTAGACGACGGAGCCACCTTCGTCGGTCTCCTGATAGCGCAGCGCGTTGGAGCTGCCGACGACCCTCTCCGGTGGAATGCCATACATCTCACGAGTCACGGGCCGCATGAAGTCCCGGTCGCCAGCGGAGGCTATGTAGTTGGTGAACCCGTTGGCCTCGAGATAAGCGAGCAGCTCGACCATCGGCCGGTATCCGCAGTCGCAGTACCTTCGCTCAAGCATTGGGTGGCGCCCGTCCCGCAAGAATGCTTCGGCCGCCGCCGCATAGTCCTCGACGGTCATGCCGGCGAACGCCTGAACGACGCCGCCGATGAGCTCCTTGAGCTGACTCTCGTCTCCCTGGTAGTGCCTGGTGACCGCTTGGCCGAGCCAGGCATAGTCCTTCTCGTGTGCGGAACGCCAGGGCTGGCGCGGCGGCAAGGGAGGGGTCCTCGTCGGCCATCGCCGCCAGGCGTTGCAGGATGAAGCCCAGTTCTATGGGCATGGGCTTCTCACACCACAGCGTGCCGTCGTTGTCGAACACGGCGATCCGTTGCTCAGGTGGTACGAAGCTGGGCCCGTCGGACCGCGTGACGTCCTCGACAAACTGGCTGATGGAGCCCCTGGTGCTGGTGTCGTTCCAGGAAGTCAGCGGGTCGCTGGCGGGCATCGACGGCCAGCGTAGGCGGGCAGCCGAGGCCCTCGTTCTCGGGTTCCCTCCGTCCGCGGTCAATCCGAGAAACCTGCTCATGGGCTTGGCCGCGCCCCGAGGTCGTGTCGATACCGGGGTGGGGGGTAGGGTCCGCTCGACTCCCAGGAGGTCAGGTATGGCGAAAGCTGACGGGGTTGTACTGTTTGTCGGAACCTACCCGAATGAGGAGGCCGCTCGGGAGGACTACGCCACGCTGAAGGAACTGCACGCCGCGGGAGTGGTGGGCACCTACGACGCCGCGGTCGTAACCAAAGACCAGCGGGGCAAGGTTCACGTGAACAAGGACGAGATGGCCACCCGGCACGGTGCTTGGGGGGCGGCGGCAGCCGGAGCCCTGGTCGGAATCCTCTTCCCGCCCTCGATCATCGGGACCGCGCTGGTCGGCGCCGCCGTCGGAGGGGTGGGGGGCCATCTGTGGCGGGGGATGTCGCGGGCGGATGTCAAGGAGCTCGGCGAACTCATCGACGAGGGGCAGGCGGCGTTGGTCGTGGTCGGGGAGAGCAAGTTGAGCTCTGCCCTCGCCAAAGCGGAGCTGAGGGCCGAGAAGCGGATCTCCCGACAGCTCGACATCGACGCCAAGGATGTCGACAAAGCGGTCGAGGAGGCAGGCAGGGAAGTCAGCTAGTAGGCACCTCGCCTCCCGCGTAGGCCACCGGCGGGCGAGATACGGTTTACGTCAGTCGTAGCCGGGAGCTGGGAGGCTGGCCCGAGAAAGGGAGGTCGTCCGTGGCCGATTCTGTGAAGCCGAAATCCTCGTCATCTGGGGTGACGACATCGGGATCACCAACCTCAGCTGGTACAGCGACGGGCTGATGGGGTACCGCACACCGAACATCGACCGGATCGCCAACGAGGGGATGCGGTTCACGGACTCGTACGGCGAGCAGAGCTGCACGGCGGGTCGCTCGTCGTTCATCACCGGGCAGAGCGTCTATCGCACCGGCCTGAGCAAGGTGGGCATCCCGGCGCGCGACGGTGGGCCTCAAGGCCGAGGATCCCACCATCGCCGAGCTGCTCAAGCCGCTCGGCTACGCCACCGGGCAGTTCGGCAAGAACCACCTCGGCGACCTGAACAAGTACCTGCCGACGGTGCACGGCTTCGACGAGTTCTTCGGCAACCTCTACCACCTCAACGCCGAGGAGGAGCCCGAGCTACCCGAACTACCCGCCGCGCCGAGCGAGTTCCCGCGCTTCCACGAGCGGTTCGCGCCCGCGCGGCGTCCTCCACTGCTGGGCCACCGACGAGGACGACCCACCGAGGACGACCGCGGTACGGCCGGGTCGGCAAGCAGCGCATCGAGGACACCGGCCCGCTGACCAAGAAGCGGATGGAGACCATCGACGACGAGATCGCTCGACGCGCGCGCATCGACTTCATCGAGCGCCAGCACGGCCGAGGCGACGCCGTTCTTCATGTGGATCAACACCACCCACATGCACTTGCGCACGCACACCAAGCCCGAGAGCGTCGGGCAGGCCGGCCGCTGGCAGTCGCCCTACCACGACACGATGATCGACCACGACAAGGTCGTCGGCGCCGCTGCTCGACAAGCTCGATGAGCTCGGGCATCGCCGAGGACACGATCGTCGATCTACTCGCACCGACAACGGGCCCGCACATGAACACCTGGCCCGACGGCGGCATGACCCCGTTCCGCAGCGAGAAGGACACCAACTGGGAGGGCGCCTTCCGGGTCCCGGAGATGATCCGCTGGCCCGGGAAGATCGAGGCCGGCGTCGATCTCCAACGAGATCATCCAGCACCACGACTGGCTGCCGACGCTTCCTGGCCGCCGCCGGCGAACCCGACATCGTGGAGAAGCTGAAGGCAGGGCCACACGGCCGGCGACAAGACCTTCAAGGTCCACATCGACGGCTACAACCTGCTGCCCGTATCTGACCGGGGAGGTCGAGCACGAGCCCGCGCCAGGGGCTGATCTACTTCTCCGATGACGGCGACGTCCTGGCCATCCGCTTCGACAACTGGAAGATGGTCTTCATGGAGCAGCGAGTCGCGGGAACCCTGCAGATCTGGGCCGAGCCGTTCGTGCCGCTGCGGGTCCCGAAGCTGTTCAACCTGCGCACCGACCCCTTCGAACGGGCGGACATCACCTCCAACACCTACTACGACTGGTTGCTCAACAACGACTACATCGATCTACGCCGCCCAGAGCATCGGTGGCGGAGTTCCTGCAGACCTTCGTCGAGTTCCCGCCCGCCCAGAAGGCAGCCAGCTTCACCATCGACCAGGCCGTCCAGAAGCTCGAGGCCGTGCTCACTCACGGGCACTAGCGGCGGGCTGGACCGGCCGCTGCGTCTACCGCCGTGAGCGGCAAGGTGCGTCACTAGGAAATGGCAGACACCGCTCGAACGAAGGTCACGCTCCGGGTGACCGAGGCGGTCCCCATCGTCCGGTGGCTGCCCGGGTACGAGCTGTCCCAGCTGCCGGGCGACGCCATCGCTGGTTTCACCATCTGGGGTTTGCTCATCCCCGAAATGATCGCCTACGCCAGCCTGGCCGGCCTTCCTCCCCAAGCCGGTCTGTACACCCTGCTGGCGTCCCTGGCGGTGTACGCCTGCTTCGGCAGCTCCCGTCAGCTGGTGGTGGCGGCCACGTCGGCATCCGCGGTGCTCATCTTCTCGACGGTCACTTCTCTGGGGCCGAAGAGCCCAGCGGACTACGCCACCTTGGCGGCGGGCATGGTCGTGCTCACCGGCCTGTTCTTCGTCTTGGCCGGGCTGTTCAAGTTCGGGTTCATCACCGCTTTCCTGTCCCGTCCCGTCACCGAGGGGTTCGTCTTCGGGTTGGCCATCTTCGTGAGCGTGAGCCAGCTGCCCAAGCTGTTCGGGCTGAAGAAGGGAGGCGGCGATACCGTCTCCCAGCTGGCCCACCTCATCGCCCATCTGGGCGACACCAGCCTGACGACGTTGGCCATCGGCCTGCCCGCCCTCGTCGTGCTGTTCGGGCTGGAACGGCTCGCCCCCCGGATCCCGGGTGGGCTGGTGGTGCTCGTCCTCGGCATCGCCTTCGGCGCCGGGCTCGATGTCGCCCACCACGGGGTGGAGACCGTCGGCAAGATCCCGACCGGGCTTCCTTCCGTGGCGTGGCCCGGGCTCAGCCTGTCCGAGCTGTGGGTGCTCATTCCCAGCGCTCTGGGCATGATGCTGGTTATCTTCAGCGAGGCCCTTGGTGCCGCGGAGAACTTCGCCGACAAGCACGGCTACCGGCTCGACTCGAACCAGGAGATGATCGCTCTCGGCCTGGCCAACCTTGGATCGGGGCTCCTGGGCGGGCTGGCCTGCGGCGGCAGCCTGTCGCAGAGCGCGGTCAACGACGGGGCGGGGGCTCGCTCAGAACTCTCCTCTCTGGTGGCAGCGGTCCTGAGCCTGGTGACGGTCATCGCTCTCACCCCGATATTCAAGGACCTGCCCGAGGCGGTGCTCGGCGCCCTGATCATCCACGCCGTCTCCCATCTCATGAAGGTGGGAGAGATGCGCCGTTTCTACCGGCTGAAGCGCCGCGAGTTCTGGCTGGGACTGGCCACCCTGGTGGCGGTGATCACCCTCGACGTGCTCCCCGCCCTCATCATCGGCGTGGTGTTCTCGCTCGCCCTTCTCATCTACCGGGCCAGCCGTGCCCCGGTGTCCACCCTCGGATCCGACCCCGCCAACCCCGGGGCTTTCGAGGACATCAAACGCCACCCCGACGCCGAGGCCGTGCCCGGGGTGTTGGTGATCAGGCCCGACGCCCCCCTGTTCTATGCCAACGCCCAGTCCATACGCGACTTCGTCGAGTCAGCGGCGAGCTCCACGGACGGAGTCCACACCGTGGTCCTCGACCTCGACGGCAACGACGACATCGACATCACCACCGCCGAGCAGCTGGACAAGCTGACTACCAATCTTCACCGCCGCGACGTCCTGGTTGCCGTAGTCCACCTGCACAAGCCGGCGGCAGAGATGGCCGCCGCGACCGGGCTACTGGACAGGCTCGGCCGTCACCACGTCTTTTCCACCTTGGCCGACGCCGTCGAGTGGGCCGGGAGTCGAAAGTGACGCCCACTCTCTGGCGCGACACCACAACTCACAGACTCTGTCCAGTAGCCCGCTCGGGGCCAGCCAGGTCGGGGAACAGTCGGCGGGCCAGGACGAGCACCTGTTCCCGGAGACTGGCGGGATCATCGAGATCGTCGGCGATGACGTGCCTGGTCACCCTGAACGTGAGCGCGTCGACCAGCGCCTCGACCGCCACCCGCTCATCATCGGTGAGCGGGCGAGCCGCCCCGAGCATCGTGAGCACGCCGCTGACGAACTGCTCGTGCACCTCGAGCCGCCGCCGCAGCGCGTCGGAGCCCGCCCCGTAGACCTCGACGAGAAACGTCCGGGCCACGTTGGGATGACTGGCAATGAGGCCCAGGTAGGCGTCGAGCATGGCGCCGAGGCGCGCGAGGAGGTCTTGTCGGGTAGCCCCTTCCGCTCGGAGGGTGGCGTGCAGGACGACCTCGACGCACTCCTCGTAGGCGGCCATGAAGCAGTCATGGACGTCGGTGAAGTTCTCGTAGAAGGCGCGGCTCGATACGCCGGCGCGCCGGTACACCCCGGTGGCGGTCGTCGACGCGTAGCCGCGTACGGCGACCTCGTCGGTCATGGCGCGCAACAGGCGCCCCCGCTGCACCCGTGCCACCTCCTTGCGTCCCAGGCTGTGCCGGCCGCGCGGGAGGGTTGCCGTCTCCGGGTCAGGAAGGGCCGGCCGCATGGCAAGCTACTGTATAGAGGATTGACAACGTTTCTAGGAGTCGGGTACCGTGCTGCGGTCGGGAAGAAACGCGCCTGGGGAGGAGTGGCATGGCCGAGCGGGGGCGGCAGTTGGTGGCGATGGTCCTTGCCGGCGCGCTGGTCGCCACTGGGCTCACCCTCTCGGTGGGCGCCCGGGCCGCCGAAGCGGCCGGGCCGCCTCCGGTGGTCAGCCAGGACCTGTCGTTCACGGCCAGCGACGGGGTGGTGCTGCACGCGTCGATCGGCGGCTACGGGAACCTGGCCAACCGTCCACTCATCGTCGAGGACAGCCCCTACGCGCCCCCGGTCACCTCGCTCGACTGGGTGGGGACCAACTACAACTTCATCGAGCTGCAGTGGCGAGGAACCGGCGAGAGCGGTGGTTCCCTGGACACCACGGGCACGCGTGACCAGGAGGACCTCGCCCAGTTCCTCGGCTGGGCGTGCCAGCAGCCGTGGAGCAACGGAAACATCGGGCTCTATGGTTTCTCCGCCAGCGCCATCGTCGTCTACAACGCCATGCACCTGCCGCTGCCCTGCGTGCGGACGGCATCGCTCATGGCCGGCACCGTCGACCTCTACCGCGACCTCTTCTACATCGGCGGGATCCCCAACCTGGCCGCCGGGGCCTTCGTGGAAGGCGCCATTGGGGCGCAGTGGCTGGCCGATCTGCCTGCCCGGCTGCAGCAGGACCCCGCTAGCGCGCTCACCGGCGGCCCTTCGTACCTCTCCAGCGCCGCCGACGTGCTCGGGAACCCTCTCGAGGACGCGTACTGGAACGAGCGCACCTTCACCGGTGACGCCAACCGGATGCCGATCCTGGCCGACACCAGCTTCTACGACGTCGAGGAGCGCGGGCCGTTCATGGCCTACAACGCGACCAAGCAGTTCGGCAGCCACCTGCTGGTAATGGGCGCACACGACGGATTCCCGGCAGGAACGCCGGGCCCCTTCCCGCAATACGTGGCTTGGTTCGACCACTACGTGCGCGGCGTGGCCAACGGGGTCGACGGCCAACCCCCGGTGGACCTCTATCTCTCCAACGGCAGCCGGGAGCAGTTCCTCGCCGGCAACGTCACCCACCTCACCGGATCCAGCTGGCCACTGCCGGCTACCCAGTGGACCAAACTGTACCTGTCGTCGGCGCCGAGCGGCAGTGCCCACTCCCTCAACGATGGTTCGTTGTCGCTCGATCCCCAGACGTCGCCGGCACGCCAGAGCTACCCCTTCCTGCCTTCCGAGCCGACCGAGACCGACCCGCACACCGCCGCCGTCCTCGGTCCCGACGGGCTCGACCAGGCAGCCACGCTGCTCCCCGGGCTGACCGACATGGCGCTGTCCGAGCCGACCTCGCTGACCTACACGAGCGCGCCGCTCGCAACCGCCGTCAGCGCGACCGGACCCGCCAGCCTGGACATTTCGCTGGCCTCCACCTCGCCGTACACCGACATCGTGGCCATCCTGGCCGATGTCCAGCCGAACGGAACGGCGTACCCGGTGGAAACCGGCCAGCTGCGCACCACCTTTCCCTCCGTGGACGCGGCCAAGTCGCTGGTCGACCCGGGGGGCGACGTGATGGACCCGTACAACGTGTACTCGACGCCTGATCCCTCCCTGCCGGGCGTCACGCGCGACTACCAGGTCGAGATGCTCCCGATCGGCAACCGGTTCGCGGCCGGCGATCGCATCCGCCTCTACCTCGTCGGGACCGGCATCGACCACCTCCCCGCCCTTCCCGGAGTGAATACGGTGTCGCTCGGCGGTGCCGCGTCCCTCCTGACCCTGCCCACCGTCGGCGCGCCGGGACTGCCCGCCGCGCTGGGCGCCTAGATCGATGCGCGGACGGGAGGGGTCGATCGCCCAGCGGCGGGTGCTGATCACCGGCGCGGCGCGCGGCATCGGCGCCGAGCTGGCCCGCCGCCTGCACCGGCGCGGCGCCCGGGTGGCCCTGGTCGGGCTCGAAGGCGACCTGCTCGAGCGGGTCGCCGCCGACTGCGACGGCGCACCGTTCGCCAGCTGCGACGTGACCCAGCGTGGCGACCTGAGCCGGACCGTCGATGAGCTCGTCTCCAGGATCGGCGGTCTGGACGTGGTCGTGGCCAACGCCGGTGTCGGCGCCCAGATCGCGCTCGTCGGTGGCGACCATCAGGTGATGGAACGCACCCTCGCGGTCAACACCCTCGGCGTCTACTACACCCTCGCCGCCGCCGGCCGTCACATCAGCCATGCCGGCGGCTACGCCGTGGTGACCTCGTCTGCGGCCGCGGGTCTCCACCTCCCCCTCATGGGGGCCTATGCCGCGTCCAAAGCGGCAGCCGAGGCCATGGCCGACTGCTTGCGGATCGAGCTGCGTCCGTCGGGAGCCCGAGTGGGCGTGGCCTATTTCGGGGAGATGGCAACCGACATGACCAGCCGGGGGATGCGCACCCAGGCGGCGGCGCATCTGGACACGTCGGGCCCGTTCGCCCGGGTCAGCCCGCTTTCCGTGGCCATCGACGCCTTGGAACACGGAATCGCCCGGCGGGCCCGCCGCATCTACGCGCCGCGCTGGGTCGGCGCCGCCATGCCCCTGCGGATGCTCGCCCAGCGGGCCGTCGACGCCAAGTTCCGACGGGGCGTCGAGGCGGCGCTGGCGACAGCGCGGACGGAGAATGCGCCGCTCACCACGGCCCAGCCCGGCCCCCCAGGGTGACGGGAGCGAGGATCTCGCCTGGTACCCGACACCAGGTGGGGTGGGCGACGTGGGTGCTGGCCGGCGTGAGCGGGCGTCTGGTGGGTACGGGTCCGCCCAACCTGTTCCTGACCGTGGGCCGGCACCGCCGGCTGTTCCGGGCGTGGATCCGGTTCGCCGGACGGCTGATGCCCGGTGGGCTGCTGCCCCGGCGGGAGACGGAACTGGTCATCCTGCGGGTCGGCCATCTTCGCCGCTGCCGCTACGAGCTCGACCACCACACCCGACTTGCCGGCCGGGCCGGGCTCAGCCCCGCCGACCTCGACCGGGTGGCGGCGGGACCGTCCGTCCCCGGCTGGTCCGGCCGGGAGCGGGCCGTGCTCACCGCCGTCGACGCCCTGCACGACAGCCAGGACGTCGACGATCAAACGTGGGATGCGCTGCGCGTCCACCTCGACGAACGAGAGGTCCTCGAGCTGTGCTTCCTCGTGGGCCACTACGAGATGCTCGCCACCGTGATCGCCGCCGTGCGACTGCAGCCGGACACCGGTCGGCGCCGACCGACGGCCCTCATCCCTCTGCGCCGAGCTCGCCGATCAGACCCTTGAAGGTGGCGTAGGCCGGTTTCGGTTCGTAGTCGTCCCGCACGATGCCGAACTGGTGGAAGAGGTCCTGCTCGGAGCTGTCGGCGTCTCGCAGCCCGAAGAGCATGTAGTGGCTGACGTTGAGCTCGGCGCGGACGTTGTTGACGGCGCGAACGAGAGCCTCGAGCACCTGCGCCTGGTGGGCGTCGGTGCGTGTCGTGTTGGCCAGGGGATTGGTGCCGGTGGGCCAGCCGTTCTCGGTGACCCGGATGGCAACGGACGGGGGGATGCCGGCGGTGGCCATGTCACGGAGACGCAGTTCTCGAAGCGCGGCTTCGACCCGCGCTGGCACCTCGGCGAGGGCCACGGGTTCCTCGAAGACGTCGACGTAGAAATTGTGGCCGACGAAGTCGAGCGCGTCTCGGAACTCCGGTCCGGCTGTGGCCAGGTCATCCCAGAACCGGGGTAGGGCGACCGGGCTGGCCGGCACCGACCCGAAGCCGATGTCGAGACGCAGACCGCGCCGGCGCGCCTCGCTCTTGGCCGTGATGACACCGTGGATCAGCGCCTCGACGATAAAGGGCTTGGCGCCCTCCATGAAGGTGAGGTTCGGTTCGTTGGTGATCTGGAGCGACGCAATCCGGGCGCCGTAGCGGTCGACGAACGTGCGGATCAGATCGAGCCAGCTGCCCAGCTCGAAGGGTGTGTCCTGCAAGGTTCCCAGGGTGGCGTGGGCGAGGAGCCCTTCGGCTTGGTACCGGTCGGCCTGGGCCAGGGTGGCCGCTTCAGAGCCCGGGCCCATGGAGATCAGATAGGTGCGGGGCCGCAGGATCCGGGCGTGGCCGCGGAGATCGTCGAGGACACGACGGATCTTGGCGTAGTCGTCGGGGGGGCCGACGGCCAGACCCTCGGGGGTGCCGGCGGCGCTGAGGGGATAGATGCCGAACTCGAGAGCAGGATGGGGCATGAGGGACCTCCGCTCGTGGTGCTGGCTGATGATGCTGGCCAGTAGTCGTTACCCACTTGGCCGGAGCGCGACGATTGGGGCTGGTGCGCGGAGCCATGACCCTGGTCCTGATGTCCGGGCGGGAGGTGGTCCCGGCGCGGGCCCAGATGGCCACCACCCTCGGGTTCCACATCATCCTGGCTTGCTTGGGGATCGCGTTCCCGACCATCGTGCTCGTGGCCGAGTACCTGGGCCTGCGGCGGGGAGACCGGGTAGCGATGACGCTCGCCCGCCGGTGGTCACAGGCTCTCGGTGTGCTCGTGGCGGTGGGCGCCGTGACGGGAACGGTTCTTTCGTTCGAGATGGGCTTGTTGTGGCCGGGCCTGATGCGCCGGTTCGGCGACGTCATCGGCTTGCCCTTCGGCGTGGAGGGGATCTTCTTCTTCCTGGAGGCGGTCTTCACCGGGATCTACTTGTACGGATGGGACCGCCTGTCGGGCTGGGCGCACTTCTGGTCGGGCGTGCCGGTAGCGCTGAGCGGCATCGGCGGCGCCATCTCGGTCATGGCGGCCAACTCGTGGATGAACCAGCCGGGGGGTTTCACCCTCCGGGGCGGCCGGGTGGTGGCCGTGAACCCATGGCACGTCTTCTTCAACCACGCCGCGCTGTACGAGACGCCCCACATGATCCTCGCCGCCTACATGGTCTCGGGCTTCGGCGTGGCGTCGGTCTACGCCGTGGGCTTCCTACGAGGACGACGCGATCGCTACCACCGGCTCGGTTTCGGGATCCCGTTTGCGCTCGCCGCCATCCTCACACCCATCCAGATCCTGGTGGGCGACACCGCCGCTCGGTCGATCGCCGCCGACCAGCCGGTCAAGTTCGCCAGCATGGAGTACGTCGCTCGCACGGCGCGTGGCGTCCCCGAGTACATCGGGGGCGTCTATTCCGGCGGCCACGTCTACTTCGGCCTGCGCCTCCCTGACGTCGACTCGATTCTCGTGGGCTTCGGCCCCAATACCAAGGTCGTGGGCTGGGACTCGGTCGCCCCGGCCGATCGGCCACCGGCCCCGACTCTCCTTCACCTCTCCTTTGACGCCATGGTCGCCATGGCGTTCCTGCTTCTGGCCGCCGGGATCTGGGGGCTGTGGACCTGGTGGCGCCGCCGGTCCCTTCCCGAACGGCGCTGGTTCTGGTATCTCGGTGCGGTCTGCGGGCCGGCGGCGTTGGCCGCCATGGAGTGCGGCTGGATCGTAACGGAGGTCGGCCGACAGCCCTGGGTCGTCTACCGGCAGCTCACCACCGCGCAGGGGGCGACGACGAACGGGGGCGTCGTTACCAGCCTCACTGCCGTCATCGTCCTCTACGCCGTCCTCGGACTGGCCACGATCGTGATCCTGCGGGCGCTGGCGCGCCGCTGGCGACGGCCCGGATCGCCCGCCGAGGGCGACGCCACGGTCCCCTACGGTCCGCCCTCCACGCCGGCGGCTGCTCCGACGGGCGACCGGTCATGATCGTCGACGCCGTCGGCGCCATCCTGCTGGCCGGGTTGACGCTCTACGCCGCGCTGGGCGGGGCGGATTTCGGCGGCGGGCTCTGGGACCTGGCCGCCGGCGGGACCGAACGGGGTCGGGCGCCGCGCCAGCTCATCGACGAGACCATCACCCCGGTATGGGAGGCGAACCACGTCTGGCTCATCCTCGTCCTCGTCATCTATTGGACCGCCTTTCCCACGGCCTTCGCCGCGGTGATGACCGCAGCCGCCCTTCCACTGTGGCTGGCTGTCCTCGGAATCGTGCTGCGCGGAGCGGGCTTCGCCTTCCGCCACCAGATGGAGACCGTGGGATGGCGGCGACTGACGGGCGCCACCTTCGCCGTCTCGTCGCTCGTCACCCCGTTCTTCATGGGCACGGTCATCGGGGCCATGGCGGCGCGAAAGATCGCGCCCGACGCCCGGCACACCAGCCTGACAGTGTGGACGGGAGTCACCTCCTTGCTGATCGGAGCGCTCTTCGTTGCCGTGTGCGCCTACCTGGCCGCCGTCTATCTCGTCGGCGAAGCCGCCCGCGGTGGAGACCGTCGTCTTCAGCACTACTTCACCCTCCGCGCCGAACTCGCCGGGATTGTTTCCGGTGTGCTCTCACTGGTGACCCTGTTGGAACTGCGCCACTCCGACCCCGCGCTCGAGCACCGGCTGACGGGCCCGGCGCTTCCGTTTGTCGTGGTGACGGCGGCGAGCGGCGTGGTCGTCCTCGTCCTGCTCGTGGCCGGGCGGTCACGGGGCCTGCGGGTGCTCAGCGGCCTGGGTGTGGCCGCCGTGGTCTGGGGGTGGGGTGTCGCGCAGTACCCGACCCTTCTGCCGGGTACCGGGCTGACCCTCAGCAACGGCGCCGCGCCGCATGCCACGCTCGTCGCCATCGTGGTGGTCTTCGCCGCCGTGGCTCTGCTCGTCGGCCCCTCATTCCTCTTCCTGTTCTGGCTGCACGGCCGACAGCTGCTGAAATCGGAGGGTGCGGACCCGGCCGAACGGTGAGCCTGACCAAGACGAGTATCGCCCTGGCAGCTGGGTAATCACCGGGACGAGGAGGTGGCCGGGTGGGTCGCTGTGGGCTCTCCAGGCGGTTCGTTGTCGACACCCGCGCCGGTAGAGGGAGGTGGGCGGGGTGACCCTGACCGTGATCCTCGCGCTCGGCGCGGCCATGTCGAACGCCACCGCCTCCGTACTGGAGAAGCAAGGGGCGAAGAAAACCTCCCCCGACGAGGCTCTTCGTCTCAGTTTGGTGATCGACTTGGCCCGCCGGCCCGCGTGGCTCGCCGGGATCGGAGCGATGACCGCCTCGTTCGGCTTTCAGGCCGCCGCCCTGAGCCAGGGCCAACTCTCGGTCGTGCAGCCCATCGTCGCCCTCGAGCTACTCTTCGTGCTGGCCATCCTGGTGGTGGGGTTTCATCGTCGGGTCGGACGGTGGGAGTGGCTGGGTGCGGCTGGCATCGTCGTCGGGGTAGGAGGCTTCCTGTTCGTCGCCGCGCCGTCGGGTGGGCGTACCACGGCCAGCCCGCTCGCTTGGTCATTGACGGCGCTCGCCGCCCTCGTCGCGGTGGCCATCACCGTGGTCGTTGGCTCCGTCAGCGGCGGCTCTCGTCGGGCGGCGGCGTTCGGGTTGGGCGGAGCGATCGCCTTCGCCATGACCGCCGCCTTGATCAAAACGTCGGTCGCGGCCTTGAGCCTCAACGGAACGGCCGCGCTGTTCACCTCCTGGCGGCCGTACGCCGTGGCGGTGGCCGGCGCGGCTGCGGTCTACCTGTCGGCGGTCGCGTTCCAGCGAGGCTCGGTCGCCGCTGCCCAGGCGGCTCTGTCCGCCGCCGACCCTCTTATCAGCGTGGCCATCGGCGTCGCCCTGTTCGATGAGCACATCCGCTCCCAGCCGACAGCGATTGGGCTGGAAGTCGCGGGGCTGGCGCTCCTGGCTGCCGGCATCACCGCACTCAGCCACTCGCGCTTGGTTCAACAGACCACGCCTGACGCCAAGGAAAACGTCGAGAAGCTGGCCTGAAATCAGACCCCACGGGTCGAGGACTACGGCCCCGCCGCCCACTCAGTACCCCTACGCTGCACAACGTGGCGTCTCCACACAGGATGGTCCAAGAGCCGGTCCTCGGCGTGGTCGGCCTAGGTCGGATGGGTTGGCCGGTTTGCCGAAACCTGCTGGGCGCGGGATACCGGGTCGTGGTCCACGACCGAAGGAACGAAGTCGCCCAGCTGGCTGAGTCCCGTGGTGCGCGATGGAAGCGGTCGGCTCGAGCAGTGGCAGCTGAGGTCGACATCCTGCTCACCGTTCTGCCGGGGGCGGCAGAGGTCGAGGATGTCATGGTCGGTGCGGTGGGCGCGCTGAGGGCGCTCCGACAGGGAGCGACATGGATCGACATGACCACGTGTCCCCCCGCCCTGGCCGAGGCGATGGCGGAACAGGCCCGGGCCCTCGGCGTGTCTGCGCTCGACGCGCCGTTGGGCGGGGGTCCCGCAGCCGCGGAGACCGGAACGCTGCAGATCTTCGTGGGCGGCGATGGCGCGGTGTTGGAATCGAGTTGGGCGGTGTTGGCCGTGCTCGCCGCTGCCGACGGGATCGTTCACGCCGGCTCGTCGGGCGCAGGTTGCACCACCAAGCTTCTCGTCAATCTGTTGTGGTTCGGCCAAGCGTTGGCGACTGCGGAGGCACTGATGGTCGCCAACCGTGCCGGCATCGATCTGGAGGTCCTCCGTTCCGGGCTGGCGACGAGCAGCGCGGCCAGTCGGTTTGCTGAGCGGGACGCCGTAGCCTTGCTGGAGGGTGATTACCTGCCCGCCTTCTCCTTCGCACGCTGCTGTGAGGAACTTGAGGCGGTCGGCGACATGGCGCGGCAATTCGCGCTCAACCTTCCTATCGCCGATGCGGTCGAACGCACCTATGAGCAGGCCAGGCACCGATACGGCGACCTGGACGGCGAGCTCCTGGCCGTACGGTTTCTCGAAGACCTCAATGGCGTCGTGCTCCGTCACTCTTCCCAGGAAACTTAAACGGCGGATCCCGGGGGCCGAGACGCCCGTGGAGGGTGGTCAGGTTCTCCCGCTCAGCGCGTCGCGAGCCCTGTCCACTGGACGGGAGACGAGACGCGACAGCCGGGTCCCCGCTCCCGTGCCCCCCAACCAACGGTGCGGGCGGGTCGGCGCCTTGGCCCTCGCCGCCGCCATCTTCTCGCCCAGCTCGGCCAGACCCTCAGCGGACATCCGGGCGCGCAGCGCAGGGAAGAGGTCGCCTTCTTCCTCGGCGAAGTGCTTGCGCACCAACGGCGACAACTCGTTGAGGAGGTGGCGGCGGTACGGGTCATCGTCGGGGCGGCGATCGACCTCGGCCAGCCGGGCGGCCACCTCGCCATGCTCGTCGAGGCTGCGCCCAGCGATACCGTTGCCGGCGTCGAGCCGGAGGCGCACCAGGGGATAGAAGAACTCCCGCTCGACGGCGTCGTGGATGGAAAGCTGTTTGACCAGCTCGCTGGTGGCCGCCGGGTCGGGCGGGTCGGTCTTCTCCAGCCGGTTCAGCAGGTCTCCGATCTGCGCGTGGTCGCCCGACAGGAGCGAGATGGCGTCGGTCGTCGCTTCCACGTCGGCGGGGCGCAGATGGTGGGTGCGGCGGTGGGTCGCCTTGTCGCGGAGGCGGTCGGCCATGGCCACCGCCGTGCCCTTGGTGGCCAGGCCCAACGGCCGGTCCGGGCCGCGGGGATGCGGCCGGGTGGGGGCGTTCCTGGCGGCGAGGCGGAACCTGGCCCCGAGCCACCAGGCGCCCGCCCGGCCGGTCGCACGGCGCAGGGCCGGCCACACCTCGTCCTGCTCGAAAGCAATGTGGCTCCGAACAAGCCCCGCCAGCTCCCGCACCTGACCAACCGCCTCCTCGTCCGCCGGCGCGAACCGCAAGGCGTCCAACATCGCCTTGGCGTCGCCTTCTTGGGCGAGGCCGCGGTCGGCCAAGCCACCACCGGACGCCAGCCAGCGGCGCACGACCGGCCAGAACGCCAGCTCCTCGCGCGCCTCGTGGCGCGACGAGGCCGCGACCAGGTGGTCGGTGAGGTGCCGGCGCGCCGCCGCGTCGACGCTGACCCGGCGCGGGTCCACCTCCAGCTGAGCCAGCAGACCGAGGATCTCGTCGTGGTCCCGCCCCAGAATCTGGTAGATGTCCCACATTTGTCCTGCACCACCCAGAGCTTGAAGCCGTCAGCGGCGAGGCCGCGGCGAGGTCAAGCGGTCTATTACCCCTCGGCGTGGGGGCCTATTCCGCCGAGTCCGCATCCCCGCCTTGATGGTCAGCGTCGGCGCTCCGGCGTTCGGATTGGTCGGCGGTGGCGAGATCACGGACATAGGCGCGCCGAGAGCGGAGCAGCAGCAGGCCGCTCGCGGCCAGCGGTACCAGCATGAGCAGGAAGGTGTCCTCCAGACCGGACGCGGCGGCGGGCGAGACAGGGGCGTGGGCGGCGTCGACATTGGACCTCACCGTCGTACCGGCGAGTTGGGAGGACACAAACCCGAAGAGAAGTGGGGCGGTGGCTTCCAACGACGTGCGGGCCAGGGTGCGCACCGATTCGGCTCGACCCCAGAGGCGGGAGGGGACGACGTCGAGGCGGGCAGAGTCCAGCGACGGGTTGGTGGCGCCGAAGAAGGCACCGCCGACGATGAAGACCGGCAATGACACGGCGATCGTGACGCTGGCGAAGGCCGGCGCGAAAAGGACCGCCGCCACCACGAAGCACACGCCTGCCACCAGCAGCCGGGCGTCCAGTCGCCCGCTGCCGATGAGACGGTCAGCGATCCGGCCGCCGAGGAGCGTTCCCACGATGACGCCGCCGCCGATGGCAACCACCATCACGCTCACCGTGGCCTGACTGAGCCCGAAGTGGCCCCGGGCGAACAACACGGCGAAGGTGGTCAAGCCGGAGCGGAAGAAGTAGCCGAGGGCGGACGAGCCGATGAGCACCCGGTTGCTCGGGATCCGAAGGACGTAGCGGGCAGCCGCCCAGAAACCCATCTTGGCCGGGTTCCCCGCCAGGACCAAGGCGGTCCGGGGGCGGATGTCGCCTCGGCTTCGAACCCGAGGACGCAGCTCTGAATCCGACGGCACGGCCACGCCCTTCACCTCACCCGGTGCCCCGTCGTCCCGGGGCGAGGTTTCGCCGGACGCCGACGTCATCTCGGTTGCGCCGGGGGACAGCCAGCTCTGCCCGCCCCGGGCGGGCTCGACCAGCAATCGGTGCACGACAACGGCTAGGGCCAGGCTGGGCACGGCGAGCAGGAAGAAGGCCAACCTCCACCCGGCGGCGGCGCCGAGGTCGCCGGCGACCAACAGGCCGGCCCCGGCGCCGATCAGGTCGCCGGTGAGGATGAAACCGTAGATGCGAGCGCGCTCACTGGAGGGGAACAAGTCGCCGGTCAGCGACGCCACCACCGGACCCGAGACGGCCAGGACCACGCCGAGGGCCAGGCGGGTGAGCAGCAGCATCAGGTAGCTGACGGCCAGACCGGTGGCGACCATGGCGCCCGACCAGACGGCGATGGCGATGACGAGCAGCGGCACCCGCGGGACCCGGTCGGTGAGAATGCCCATGGGCACCGAGGCCAGCCCGCCGACCAGGGCCGTCACCGTGACCATGAGGCCGAGCTGGGTGTTGCCGATGTGGAACGCCGTCTCCAACTGCGGGGCGAGGGCGCCCACCGCGCCGCTGTCCGCGCTCTGCAGCCCGAGCACCGCGGCCAGGATGAGCACGGCCCGGCGCCGCGCCGGACCGCCGATGGCCGCGGTCAGCCGATCACGCCCCCACACCGTCAGCTCCCCGATCCGACCGACGGCCACGGGGAACGAGTACCCGGCCACCGTGGCCATCGAACGGAGTGCGGGTGCCCGAGCCACCCTGGTGCTCAGCCCTCCGGCACTTCCCTCCCGGCGGCGGCCTCCCGCCGGCGACGGCCGCGAGTCCGGCGCCAGCCAGCGAAGAAGATGACAACGGCCAGGAAGAAGACCGCGGCCAGGGTCACCCAGAGCACCTCCCACCCGCTGGTCGATGACGACCCGCTGGATTGCGTGCCCGTCGCGCTGGCGACAACCGCAAACAGGACGGAGGTGGGCAGCACGCGGTCGGCCCCCTAGCTGCCCGGGATGACGTGGCCGGTGCGACCCAGCAAGGCGGCGGGGCCGGAGGGGTGCGCCTTGGCCTGGTGGCAATCCTCCAGGAGCAGGCCGATCAGATCGTGCTCAGTAGCGGGCGACATCGCACCTCCTTGGTCCCTCCTACGGAGTACCCGGACATGGACGCCTTATGCGCCTTTGCCCGGTGGCTCGCGGCCGCGGCGGGAGGCGCCGTGTCCACCGGTCGCCGGAGGCCGTTTAGCGCCCACGGTGCCGGGTATGCGACCAGTAAAGGATCGCGTGACGATAGATACGGACCAAGGGAGAGGACAGGAACCGCAGCGCATGAGCCAGTACAACGAGTCCAGCGCGTCGCCGTCTACCGCATTGGGAGCGTTGGAAGCGGCGTTGGATTCCGGCCAGGCGGGCCGCCGCCCGGCCGACGATCAGGCGGTGGCGGGCCTGGATCGTGACGGGCTGGCGGCCGAGCTGGCCGAGGTTGTACGTGGTGAGGTCCGCTTCGATGACGGCACCCGGCATCTGTATGCCAACGACGCGTCGATCTACCGTCAGGTACCGGTCGGGGTGGTCATCCCCAAGGACGCGGACGACGTGGTGATGGCCCTGCGGTGCTGCCACCGTTACGGAGCGCCGATCCTGGCCCGGGGATGTGGCACCGGGCTGGCCGGCCAGAGCGTCAACGTGGCGGTGATGGTCGACTTCTCCAAGTACATGAACAACATCCTGGAGTTGGACGCCGAGGCGGGCACCGCCCGGGTGCAGCCGGGGGTTATCTGTGATCAACTGCGCGACGCGGCGGGCGAACACGGTCTCACCTTCGCCCCGGACCCCGCAACGCACGACCATTGCACGCTGGGTGGGATGATCGGCAACAACTCGTGCGGCACCCATTCGGTCATGGGCGGCAAGACCGTCGACAACGTGATCTCCATGGAGGTGATCACCTATGACGGCACCAGGATGCGTGTGGGGCCCACCTCGGAGGAGGAATGGCAGGCGGTGGTGGCGGACGGCGGCCGCCCAGGCGAGATCTACCGCCAGCTGGCCGACCTGCGGGACCGTTACGCCGGCCTGGTGGCGGCGCGCTACCCCGACATTCCTCGGCGGGTGTCGGGCTACAACCTCGACGATCTGGCCGTCGACAAAGGCTTCAATCTGGCCCGGGCCCTGGTCGGCTCCGAGTCGACCTGCGTGCTGGTGCTGGAAGCCACGGTTCGTCTGCTGCCCGACCCGCCCCACCATGCGCTGCTGGTGGCTGGGTTCCCCGACGGGGCCAGCGCCGCCGAAGCGGTGCCCGCCGGCCGGGAGACGAATGTCATCGGTCTGGAGTTCTTCGACCTGGGCGTGGTCACCAACCTGAAGGCCAAAGGCGCCCGCCTGCCGGGGATGGACGAGCTGCCCGAAGGCCGAGCCTGGTTGCTGGCCGAGTACGGCGGCGACACCAGGGCCGACGCCGACGCCAAGGCCGAGCAGTTCGCCGAACGTCTTCGCCAGGGCGGCACCGGTACCGTCAAGCTGTTCGACAACCCTGACCACGAGGGCGATATCTGGGAGGTGCGACGGGCGGCGATCGGCTCGACGCGTATCCCCGGGAGCATCCCGGGCTGGCCGGTTGGGAGGACGCGGCGGTCGACCCGTCCCGCCTGGCCGACTACCTGCGCGACTTCCAAGCCCTGGTGGAAAGGTTCGGCTACCGCACCGTGCTGTTCGGCCACTTCGGGCAGGGCTGCGTGCACAACCGCCTGGACCTGGACCTGGCCACGGCCGATGGGCTGGCCAACTTCCGGGCGTTTCTCGACGCAGCCGCCGATCTGGTGGTCGCCTACGGCGGGTCGCTGTCAGGCGAGCACGGCGACGGTCAGCTGCGCGCCGCGCTGCTCCCCAAGATGTTCGGCCCGGAGCTGGTCGGCGCCTTCGGCGAGTTCAAAGCCATCTTCGATCCCGATGGGCGGATGAACCCGGGCAAGGTCGTCAACCCCTACCGGCCTGATCAGAACGTCCGCCTGGGCACCGACTATCGGCCCCGCCAGCTGGCCACCCACTTCTCGTTCGTCGATGATCACGGCAGTTTCGCCGAGGCCACCAACCGTTGCTTCGGGGTGGGTAAGTGCCGGCACTTGTCGGGGGGCACCATGTGCCCCTCGTTCATGGTCACCCGCGAAGAGAAGCACTCCACCCGGGGACGGTCCCGGCTGCTGTTCGAGATGATGTCTGACGACGACCAGCGCAGCGACGTCTGGCGTGACGACAATGTCAAAGACGCCCTCGACCTGTGCCTGGCCTGCAAAGGCTGCAAGACCGACTGTCCCGTGTCGGTGGACATGGCCAGCTACAAGGCCGAGTTCCTGTCGCACTATTTCGCCGGCCGGCTCCGCCCCCGCGCCGCCTACGCCATGGGGCTCATCCCTCTTTGGGCCCGCCTGGCCAGTCACACGCCCCGGCTGGTCAACACGGCCATGGCCGCGCCCGGGCTGGGCCGGCTGGTCAAGGCGGCCGGCGGGGTGGCCCACCAACGCCAGGTCCCCGGCTTCGCCGCCCAGACCTTTACCTCCTGGTTCGCCGGCCGCGACCGGGGCGGCGGGCCGCCCGTGCTGTTGTGGCCCGACACGTTCAACAACTATTTCACTCCTCAGGTCGCCATCGCCGCCACCGAGGTGCTCGAAGCGGCCGGCTTCTCCATCCGGGTTCCGCCACGAGTGCTGTGCTGCGGACGGCCTCTGTACGACTATGGGATGCTCCCTACCGCCAAGCGGTGGCTGGCTCACATCCTCGAGGTGCTGCGCGACGACATCGAAGCTGGCGTCCCCGTGGTGGGGTTGGAACCGTCGTGTGTGGCGGTGTTTCGAGACGAGCTGGTCAACCTGTTCCCCCACGACGCCGACGCCCGGCGGCTCTCGCGGCAAGCGTTCACGCTCAGCGAGTTCCTCACCCAGAAAGCTCCGGACTTCGATCCGCCCGTGCTGGCCCGCCGGGCGCTGGTCCAGGCCCACTGCCATCACAGCGCGGTGATGGGCATGGGCGACGAGGACACCCTTATGGGACGCATCGGCCTGGACGTTGACCGTCCCGACTCGGGATGTTGCGGCATGGCCGGCAGTTTCGGGTACGAAGCCGGCGACAAGTATGACGTTTCCATCGCCGCGGGGGAGCGGGTCATCCTGCCCTTGGTCCGCGACGCGGCGGCAGACACGATCATCGTGGCCGACGGGTTCAGCTGCCGGGAACAGATCGCCCAGGCCACTGGCCGCACCCCGCTGCATCTGGCCCAGGTCATGGCCCTCGCCCTCCACCACGGGCCCGCAGGCGCGCCAGGTGACCGTCCCGAGACCGCCTGCACCCCACCCGCAGCTCGACTCTCATCCATCCGGCTTGGCCTTGGCGCGGCAGCCGGCATCGGCACCGTCCTGGCCGCCACCTCGGCTGTGACCCGCAAGTGGCGCCGTGGGCGCTGACCTGACATGACCCTTCCCAACCGATGACCGAGCCCGACCGTAAGGAGCGCCCACATGGCAAGTGACACGACGACCGCGTCCGATGCGATGGTCGAACGCCTCCTGGAATGGGGGGTCGACACCATCTTCGGGCTGCCGGGTGACGGGATCAACGGGTTCATGGACGCCCTGCGCAAGTCAGCCGACCGGATCCGCTACATCCACGTCCGCCACGAAGAGGTCGGCGCCATGGCCGCGGTGGGCTACGCCAAGTTCACCGGCCGCCTGGGCGTGTGCTTCGCCACTTCCGGGCCAGGTGCCGCCCATCTCCTCAACGGCATGCTCGACGCCCGCGTCGAACAGGCACCCCTGCTGGCCATCACGGGGATGTCCTACCACGACCTGATCGGCACCAGCTACCTCCAGGACGTCAACAACGACTATCTGTTCAACGACGTCACCGTGTTCAACGAGCGCATCATGGGGCCCGCCCATGTGACCAACATGGTCGACTACGCCTGCCGCAGCGCGCTCACCGAGCGAGGGCCGGCCCATCTCGGCTTCCCGATCGACTACCAGGCCGCCCCGGCCGAGAGCGACAGCCGCTATATGCGCAACGTGGCCGGACACACCACCGCCGCTTACCGAGCTCCCATCCGCATACCCCAGCCGTCCGATGTGGATGCCGCCGCCGCCGTGCTCAACCGGGCCGGCAAGGTGGCGATCCTGGCCGGCGCCGGCGCCCGAGGCGCCCGGGCGGAGCTGGAGGCGGTGGCCGACAAACTGGCGGCACCGATCATCAAGGCCATGCTGGGCAAGGACTGTGTCCCCGACGACAGCCCGTACACCACCGGGACGATCGGCCTGGTCGGAACCCGCCCCTCCGAAGACGCCCTCGAGAGCTGCGACGGGCTGCTCATCGTCGGCTCGACCATGCCCTACATCGAGTTCTACCCCGCCCCGGGCCAGGCCGAGTGCGTGCAGATCGACGACAAACCCGAACGCATCGGCTTGCGTTACCCGGCCACGGTCGGCCTGGCCGGCGACGCCCGGGCCACCCTCAGCGCCCTGGTCGAACGCCTGGACCGCAAGACCGACCGCTCCTTCCTCACCACCGCCCAGCAGGCCATGGGCGAATGGTGGGCGCTGATGGAGGAACGAGGCACAAGCACGGACACACCTATGCGGCCACAGGTCCCGGCGTGGGCGCTCAGCGCCGCGCTCGACGACGACGCCATCATCTGTGGCGACTCGGGCACCGTCACCACCTTCGTCGCCCGACAGATCAAGATCCGCCAGAACCAACAGTTCAGCTTCTCGGGCACCAACTGCTCCATGGCCGCCGGGCTGCCCTACGCCATCGGCGCCGCCGCCGCCTACCCCGGCCGTCAGGTGGTGGTCTTCACCGGCGACGGCTCGGCCACTATGCAACTCGGCGACGTCCTCACCTGTGTCCAACATGACCTGCCGGTCAAGATCGTCGTCGTCAAGAACAACACTCTCGGGTTGATCAAATGGGAGCAGATGGTGTTCCTCGGCAACCCCGAATACGGGGTGAACTTCGCCCCGATGGACTTCGTCAAGTTCGCCGAGGCGTGCGGAGCGACCGGCGTGCACATTGACGACCCCGTCCGCTGCGGCGACCAGATCCGCCAGGCGCTCGCCCTTCGTGGCCCGGTCGTCATAGAGGCGGTGGTCAACGAGCACGAACCGCCCATACCGGCCAAGGCCAAGAAGAGCCAGGTCATGCCCCTGCTCCACGCCCTGCGCGAAGGCACCCCCAACCGCAAGCAGATCGCCCTGCAGATGGTCAAGGACATGCTCGACGAATCCAGCTTCGAGGCCAGCCCGGGCCATATCATTCCCACCCCGGTCGGCAAGGCGGCGGCCAAGGTCGCCGACAAGATCAGCGGAGCGACATCGAGGAACCCGGACGACTGAGATGACGATGGGGCGGTTTCCTGTGACAGACCAGGAGGGCAACGAATGGGAAGAAGTGTCGCCCGTCAGCTGATCGATGCTCACCGCGTGGAGGGGGAGGCGACTCCCGGCTCGGAGATCGGCCTGCGGATCGATCAGACCCTGACCCAGGATGCGACTGGGACGCTCGTCATGCTCGAGTTGGAGGCCATGGGCCTCGACCAGGTTCGCACCGAGCTGTCGGCCCAGTACGTGGACCACAACCTGTTGCAGGTGGATTTCCGCAACGCCGACGACCATCTTTTTCTGCGCAGCGCCTGCGAACGGTTCGGGGTCTGGTTCTCCAAACCAGGCAACGGCGTGAGTCACCCGGTGCACATGCAACGCTTCGGCCGGCCCGGCGCGTCGCTGCTCGGCTCGGACAGCCACACTTGCGCGGCGGGGTGCCTGGGGATGTTGGCCATCGGTTCGGGTGGCCTCGAGGTGGCCCTGGCCATGGCGGGCGACCCGTTCTACGTGCAGATGCCCGCGGATCATGGGCGTGCGCCTGACCGGCGAGTTGCCGGACTGGGTCAGCGCCAAGGATGTCGTCTTGGAGATGCTGCGCCGCCACGGCGTCAAGGGCGGTGTGGGAAAGATCGTCGAGTACCACGGCCCGGGCCTGGACGGCCTGTCGGCCATGGACCGTCACGTGATCGCCAACATGGGGGCCGAACTCGGCGCCACGGCCAGCGTTTTCCCCTCCGACCAGGCGGTGCGAGACTTCCTCGAGGCCGAGGAGCGCGGCGAGGACTGGGTCGAACTGGTCGCCGAGGACGACCCGGAATGGGATACCCACGACGAGATCGACCTGTCCCAACTACAACCCCTCATCGCCCTGCCCAGCAGCCCCGACAATGTCGTCCCCGTGGCCGAGGTCGCCGGCAGCGAGGTCTACCAGTGCGTGGTCGGCTCCTCGGCCAACCCCGGGCTGCGGGACTTCGCCATCGCCGCGGCGATCGTGGCCGGCCGCCAGACCAACGACCGGGTGAGCTTCGACGTGAATCCCACGTCGCGCCAGGACCTCGAGATGTTGTCGACCATGGGCGCGCTGGGCGAGCTGATCGAAGCCGGCGCCCGCATCCATCAGGCCGGCTGCAACGGCTGCATCGGCATGGGCCAAGCGCCTGCCAGCGGCGAGATCAGCCTGCGGACGATGCCCAGGAACTTCCCGGGACGGTCGGGAACCGCTGAAGACCAGGTGTACCTGTGCAGCCCTGAAACGGCAGCGGCCTCGGCCCTGACCGGGCGGATCACCGACCCTCGCACCCTCGGCCAGACCTACCCGAAGATCGATCTGCCGAACAGGCATCGGGTCAACACGTCCATGCTCGTGCCGCCGTCCGCCCCCAGCTCGGGAGCGGTGGAGTTGCGCAAAGGGCCGAACATCGCCTCGCTACCCGACATGGACTCGCTGCCGGACACGATCGAAGCCCCGGTGTTGCTGACCCTTGGCGACAACGTGTCGACCGACGAGATCATGCCCGCAGGAGCGCGCGCTCTGCCCTACCGCTCGAACATCGCCGTCCTGGCCGGGTTCGCGTTCGACGCGATCGACGCTGACTTTTATGACAAGGCCGTTGCCGGGCGCGACGCCGGAACCGGCGGGCTCGTCGTGGCCGGGGCCAACTACGGCCAAGGCTCGTCACGGGAGCACGCAGCTCTCGTTCCCCGCTTCCTCGGCGTCCACGCTGTCATCGCCGAGAGCTTCGCTCGCATCCACTGGCAAAACCTGGCCAACTTCGGCATTCTGGCCCTCACCTTCCGCGATCCCGCCGACCGCCAGCGTGTGGCCAACGGCGACGTGCTCGCCCTTGCCGGACTTCGAGAAGCCGTCTCGGCCGGCGCCGGGACGGCGATACCGGTCGAAGACCGCACCGGCGGGTGGAGCTTCGAAGTCACCCACCAGCTGTCTCCCCGCCAGGTAACCATGGTCCTGGCCGGCGGTCTCATCAACCACCACCGCCAGCGCGGCAGCGACTAACCACCGGGAGGGAACCGGGATGCACACCGTTGATGCCCGGTCACGCCGGTAGGCGGCCGGCAGGGTCGTCATCGACCGCGTGGGGGAGAGCGTTGGCCGGCCGCCCAGATGGCCCACGGTCAGCCCTGCCGCCGCGGTCGCGACCTGGCCTGCTCGCTGCGGGCTGGAGCCACGGATGAGTTCGGCTACCAGACCGGCGATGAACGCATCGCCTCCGCCGGTCGTGTCGACGGCTTCGACGTCGAGCAGCGGGATCACGACCTCTCCGCCTGGCCAGGCGAGCCCGTTACCGTCGGGTCCGGCGGCGATCGCCACCAGGCGGGGACCACGGTCGAGCATTTGACGGGCGGCCCTCAGCGCGGTATCAGCGTCGACAACCGGGAAGCCGACGAGGAGGCCGGCCTCGCGGGCGTCCGCCCGCAGCACGTCGGCGATGGCCAGGATCTCCTCTCGCCGGTTGTCGTCGGCGGGCATGCCATCAAGGACCAGTCTGGCGTCAGCCTGCCGGGCCAGCTGGCCAGCGGCCAACGCCGCCTTCGACGGCTGCTGCAGCTGCACTACCACGGTGTCGGCCTCTCGGATCAGGTCGCCGGCCGCGTCAATGTCGTCCTCGGTGAGCAGCACTTCGGGCGGCACGTGCTCGAGGTAACGCCACGCGCCTTGGGCGTCGACCACATCCACGACCAGCGCAGTGAGCGCTCCCGCCCGCCGCCGCAGATGTCGGACGTCGATGCCGTCGGCGTCCGCCTGGGCGATCAGCGGCCCGGCTTGGTCGTCGTCGCCGACCACCCCGACCAGCCCGACGGCGACTCCGAGCTGGTGGAGCCCGACGGCCTGATTGGCTCCCTTGCCGCCCAGCATCTCCCGGCGCTCGGTGACCGTCTCACTACCGCCCCCATCGGGCACCCGGGGCACGGCCAGTACCAGGTCCCGGGCCACTTGGCCGACGACGACGACCTCGGGATGCGCCATGAGGCTCGGCTCCTCGTCCCGGTGACCAGCGGGTTAGGCCGATGGCAGGTCCGGGACTCGGGTCGAGGGTGTTCCTGGACCGGAAAACGTCGACCGTCCTTGGAGCAGCACGCTGCTCGCTGCTCGACGCAACTGGGCGACGGCCCGCTGGCCACGTGCCGGGAGGTCGATGAGCTCGATTTCGACCGGGCCCTCTACGGTCGCGACCGCCGGGCTCGCATCGTAGAGCTCGATGATCCCGTTCCAGCGGGGATCGTCGAGGTGGTCGATCACCACCACGGCACGGTTCCACGCGTCGTCGCCACATTGGCGGATGTCGGCCAAACCGCGATAGTTGCCGTTCATGGCACCTTTCCTCCCAGGAGAAGGGTGCTCCGGCTGGACCGCGTGGCCGCTCAGGGAAATACGCCCTTCAGGCGGCCAGCTGGCGCAGGGCTCAGCTGGTGTTCGAGCCGGAGACGCCAGCTGGGCTCTCAACCAGCGCAGCGTCAACTCTAGCGCCGGCCTGGTCACGACGGCGTGGCCTGTGCCGACGGTCCGGCGACGGCGGGAGATGTCGCCCCAGGTCGCGGCGGCGAGCTATTGGGCCGCGCCCGAGTGTGTCGGTGAGCACCTGTCCGGAGATCAGAGGTTGACAGCCATGGCCGCCGTCGTATAAATACAGAACGGTCTATAGTTGCCGCCGCTGGAGGCATCCGAAGCGGCGCTCAACGCAGGGGGCAAGGAGATGCTGGAAGAAAAGGGGCCGGGCGAGTCGTGCGCTGCCGGGTGGAGGAACCGATGCGGGCGGCACCCCGCGGCGCGGGTCATGGCGGCGATCGCCTTGTTGGCAGGCGCGTTGTTCACGATGGCGGGGACAGCAGCGCCAGCCAGTGCGATGAGGGCAGATGGGGGCTCGGGCGTTCAGTGGGTGTGCCACCCCGGCCAGACACCGGATCCCTGCGAGACGCCACTGGACACGACGGTCATCGCACCGGACGGAACCACGACGGTGCAGACGCCAGCACGGCCGCCGGAGAACCAACGTCCGGTCGACTGCTTCTACGTGTACCCGACGGTAGCGAGCGAGACGACGATCAGCGGACAATACGCTGACCCATCGGTGGGCCTCGTTGCCGAATGGCAGGCCTCGCACTTCTCGAGCGTGTGTCGGATGTTCGACCCTGCCTACCGTCAGGCGGTCACAGGCGGAAACAACACCACGGTGGATGACGCATTCTCTGACGTGCAAGCCGCGTGGAACGAGTACCTGGCGCAGGACAACGATGGACGCGGCGTGATTCTCATCGGTCACTCGCAAGGAGCGCTCCTGCTGCGCAAGTTGATCAAGACCCAGATCGACACCAACCCGGCCGAGCGTAAGCTTCTCGTCGGGGCGTTTATCCTTGGCGGAAACGTGCGGGTCGCCCCAGGCCAGACCACGGGCGGCGACTTCCAGAACGTGCCAGTGTGCACCGCGAAGGGCCAGTTGGGTGCGTCGTCGCCTACTCCACGTTCGACTCCGATCCGAACCTGGTCGACTCGGAATTCGGCAATCCCGCCGACGATTCGTCGAGTTCCGGACTGTCGACGGCTTACGGTCTGGCGCCGGCGAACCCGAACGATCCAGTGGCGTGTACCGACCCCGGCGTGCTCAGCGGTCTGGGCCCCGACTTCGGTGTGACCGTCCCTGCGCGCCCTCAGGACATGTACCCCGTCGGCAGCATGGCGTGGACCGGGTTCGAAGTGACGACGGATTACGGCCTGATCACCATCCCACAGGAACCCACCAGATGGGTGAGCGACTATGAGTACACCGGCTCGTGCCAGACAATCAATGGTGCGACGGTCTTCCGCTACAACCCGGTGCCCTGGAGCTGGTCGCCCGTGTTTGGTGAGGTGCCCCTGAGCGGCACCCACGAGCTCGACTTCAACCTCGGCGTCGACCGGCTCGTCACCATCGCATCCCTGCAGGCACAAAGCTGGGCGGCTTCCAACGCTTAGGGTCGGAGACGGGTCGTTGGCCTACGTGGCTGTCAAGTTGATCCCTATGCTTCTTCTGTGAGTCGCCGGGCGGGAGTGCCGCCGGAGGAGACGCGGCGAGAGCTCCTGGCTGCCGCTATGCGCCTTCTTCTTCAGCGTGGCTTCTCGGGACTGCGCACGACAGAGATCGCAGAGGAAGCTGGGGTGTCGACCGGGGCGATCTACAGCCACTTCGCTTCGAAATCCGAGTTGTTGCTCGCCGCCATCAGCGAGAGCACACCACGCCTCGTCGCCGAGCACCTGGCGTCCGGAGGTCAAGGCTCGATCCTCGACTTGTTGGGGAAGATCGGGGCGGATTTACCTGAGCGTGCCGAGAAAATGGGCCCCATGATGCTTGAGATCATCATGACCTCGCCGCGTGAGCCCGAGATTGCTGAGGTGGTGTCTCGCGAGTTCACGGCCTTGGAGCGCACCACCGCTGACGCCCTTCGACTCGCACAGGCCAACGGAGGAGTCGTCGATTCGCTCGATGCGCGGGCCCTGAGCCGTCTCATTCTGCTGATCGTCTTCGGGTCGATGGTGGCCGCGACAGTGGGACTCGAGCAGGTTGAGACCGAAGCTTGGAACGCGGTCCTTGTCTGGCTCCTGGATGCCGTCCACGTTGCGCCAAGGCGCGGGCCTTGAGCCATCGACGGCGCCGTCTCGGGTCAGGCGTGGTGGACGGAGACGACTTCGGCGAGGGGTGGTGCGGGTGTCTCGCTGGCGCCGAGTTCGTTGAAGTATGCGATGACTTCGGGGTTGCTGAAGACGTTGATCAGTGCCACCACTGGGCTGTCGGCTTGATGGTCGGTTTGGCAACCCCAACGTGGAGGGGGGCAGCCATTAGCTCAGTAGGACGTCGACGTCGTAGCCGAAGGTGAACGGCCCGCCCTGGTCAACGGCGAACTGGAAGGCCACCGAGATCGACCCGCCGGGGGCAAGTAGGGGTTGTTGGGGCTGAGGGTGGTGCCCAGCCCGCCGTCGCTGGTGGCCCCGCCAGGCCCGTTGAGGCTGAGGGGCTGGCCGATAGTACCGCCGCAGGGGCTGGTGGTAACGGTAGTTGGCACCGCTCGCAGCCAGGCATGACCGGTGGCGGGCGGGCCGCCCTGTTCGCTCAGGCTGGTGATCCGCAGCCCCCCCAAGGTGATGAGCTTGCCCGTGGTATTGGTGATCGTGCGGTTCACCACCAGCGTGCCGGGACCGCCGGCGGTGCCGGGAGTGTAGATCCGGTTGGGACACGCACTGGCGGGCTGAGCCGGGTCGAACAGGGCAGAAGGCCTGGCCGCGTTGGCCTCTGGACGCCGGAAGCGGTCGGACAGCGGGGAGGGGGTGCCCAAAATGGCGGTCTGGCCGCCGACGGTCCCGCCGTTGACCGACACCAACGAAAAGTCCGCCCCGTTGTTGTCGGTGTCGACGGGGACGGCCTGGGAGCCGTGACGCACGAACGTGTACTGCACCCCGGGAGACGGAACCGCAGGGGTCAAGGTGGGCAGCGCCCCCGCCGATCCCTGATAGCCGGGCGGCGCGTTGCTATCACCGACCTCGTCGACCGCCGCGCCGCCACTGGGCGGGACGATCTGAGCGCCGATGATGTCGGCGCTCAGCTGGTCGCTAAGGACAAAGTCAGGAACGGCGACGTGGTCCAGGCTGTAGTCGGAGCCGGCGGCCAAATACGCCCCTCCGGGGGGAAGGGTCAGCCCCGCCGGCATGGCCAACCCGCCGGTCCCGCCGTCGCTATAGGCCACGCCCAGGATCCAACCCGCCAGCTGCAGCGGGAACGCGGTGTTGTTCACCACGTTCACATACCAGTCGTCGATGCCCCGCCCCGTCGCCCCCGGACCCGAAAACCGCAGCTGGGTGACCACCAGCTGGTGGGCGACCGGGTTCACCGTGGCCGTCACCGCCGGCGACGTCGACGAGCCATAGGTGCTGTCCCCGGAATAGCTGGCGGTGACGCGTTGGCCCCCACCGCCGGCAACACCACCTGCGTGGACGCCGTCCCGTTGACGAACGCCACGCCACTGGCCACCGTGGTTATCCGCCCGTTGGCCGTGTCGACGAAGCTGACCGTGCCCGTCGGCCCGGCAGCCGGGCTGACCGACGCGGTCAACGTCACCGCCTGGCCGAAGTTCGAAGGGTCAGGTGACGAGGTGAGGCTGGTGGTGGTGCCTGGCAGCATCCAGGTGACCTGACATACCCCGGACAGCCGCTCGGGTAGCTCTGGCCGCCCTGAGCGGGGCAGTTGACCGTCGATGGTGTCCCGCCGGTCGTGCCAAAGCCGCCTAAAGCCCCTGACCAGACGGCCGGTGTGCCCTGCACCAACGACGAGGCCACGGCCGAGGATCCGCCGCCGCCGCCGCCGCCCGCAGCACTCCCCACGTCGCAACCGTCGCTGCCGCCGCCGCCGCCACCGGTGTACCCGCCCCCGCCGCCACCACCGTTGGCCGAAACCAAGTCTTCACTGCCGTTGTCCTGTCCCCCCAGTCCGCCCGTCGAGCTGAACGGCGTGTTCAATCCCGTATGGGCACCAACGCCGGTGCTGGAGCTGGCGCCGCCCGCGCCGCCGCTCGCGAACTGGCCGCCAGAACCGCCCTTGCCGGCGTTGCCGTCACCGCCAATCGCCCCGACGGTCACGACAGCTGCGCTCTCATTCTGCGACGACCCTCCATCGCCACTACCGCCATAGCCGGCGCTTGCGGAAGAAAGGAGGTTGCAGTTGTTCTCGCTGCCCGATCCCCCGCCTCCGCCCGCCACCACCAGCGGCGTTCCGCACGAGACATTCGACCCCGAACCCCCAGCAACGCAGAGTCCCGATGCGCCGCCGCCTGCGCCGCCCGAAATGGCGCCGCCGAGGGGACCGCTGAAGGGCCCTATCCCTCCGAGGGCGTAGCCGGCACCCCCGGGCAAGTCAGAGGTGGCGCCGTTGACCCCCGACCCACCGCCACAACCGACCTCGACCGCCAGCTCGGCCGGTGGCATCAGTGACGTTCAGCGTCGTGTCGACCTCCGCTCCGGTGCCACCGACCGGCGGGTTTCCGTAGTTGAAAGCTCCTCCGCCGCCTCCGGCGCCGCTCAGAACGACGGTCGCCGACTCCGCGCCGGGCGGGGGCGTCGTCACGAACCAGTTGCCGCAGCCGGTGTCGGGGTCACTGCCGCCACCGCCGGCTTCGGTCCAAGTCGCCGGCACCGTGGTACCCGTCGGAGGGGAGGGGGTTAGCGTCCAGGTGACCGTGACATGGCCCGGGCAGCCGCTGGGATAGCTCTGGCCGCCCTGAGCGGAGCAGTTGACCGACGCCGTCCCGGCCCCGGTCGGCGTCCCGCCGGTCGTGCCAAAGCCGCCTAAAGCCCCCGACCGGAGGACCGGTGTGCCCTGCACGTACGACGAGGCCACGGCCGAGGATCCGCCGCCACCGCCGCCGCCCGCAGCTATCCCAACATCGCAATAGTCGCTGCCGCCGCCACCGCCGCCGGTGTACCCACCGCCGCCACCACCACCCTCGGCCCCATCCGTGTCTTGGCCGTTGTCCTGTGCCCCGTCGCCGCCCGTCGAGCTGAACGGGGTGTTCGCTCCGGCACCCGAGCCGCTGCTGCCGCTGGCACTGGCGCCGCCCGGGCCACCGCTCGTGCCCTGGCCGCCGGAACCGCCTTTGCCGGCGTTGCCGTCGCCGCCAGTAGCCCCGACGGTCACGATGGCGCCGTTCTCGGTTTGCGATGACCCTCCGTCGCCGGCACCGCCATAGCCGGCGCTTGCCGAGCCGACGTAGCAGCTGATCTCGGTGCCCGATCCCCCGCCTCCGCCCGCCACGACCAGCGGTGTTCCGCACGAGACATTCGATCCCGATCCCCCAGCAACGCAAAGTCCAGACGCGCCACCCCCGCCGCCACTGGACCCTCCCATGGTGGCAGGGGAATTGGGCCCCTTCCCGCCGGTCGCGTAGCCGGCCCCCCCGGGCGAAGCAGACGGCGCGTTGTTGGCCCCCGACCCACCGCCACAACCAACCTCGACCGCCAGATGACCGGTCGCACTCGTGACGTTCAGCGTCGTGTCGACCTCCGCTCCCGTGCCACCGACCGGCAGGTTTCCCGATTTATCGACGTAGGCTCCTCCGCCGCCTCCGGCGCCGCTCAGAACGACGGTCGCCGACAACGTGCCGGCCGGTGGTGTGGTCACGAACCAGTTGCCGCACCCCGTGTCCGGATTCGTCCCGCCCGACCCGCCGGCTTCGGTCCACGTCGCCGGCACGGTAGTCGTCGAAGCGTCCACCGCCTGGGGTACCGCCGCCCGGGGTGCCACCGTTCGCGCCGGTCGCACCACGGCGGCACCGGCTCCCGCCTCACCGCCCACCACCCCCGCGGCCGGCACCACCAGCGCCGTCACCATGACGACGATGACCGGCACCGACCGCCTCTTCCCACCCAACCGCCTCACTGACCGCCGCACTAGCCAACCCTCACTAGCCAGACATTACACACTCCCAGCGGTCACACGAGCACAGCGTGTGACGGTCCCCTGGAGATCCAATCGACCTTCACCCCCTTGGCGCCAACCGCCTGTTCGGAGTGTCCATGGAGTTGATGGCCAACCAGATCGTCGACCTCGACGCGGTGGGCGGATACCGGGTCAGGGCGCTGACCGAGCGGCTGGGCAACATCACGGGATGGGCCGAGCGCTTCGACTTGCTCGATGCCACCCTGACCCGCTGGGCGCTCGGCGGGGTCGCGGTCGATCCGGCTATCGCCTGGGCCTGGGCCCAGCTGGAACGATCGGGAGGGCGTGCGAGTGTCGGCGTGCTGGCCGACGAGATCGGTTGGAGCCACCGAGGTCGATTTCGTCCAAGCCGCCTCCAGGGCGCCGCCGTAGCGTGACCCCATGACCGATTCCCCAGAAGCCACCAACCTTCCGAGCATCTACCCGACGTTGCGGTACCGAGATGCAGACGCCGCCATCACCTACCTCAGCGACGTGTTGGGCCTGAGCCTTCAGGAACGCCACGACGGCCCCGACGGGACGGTCGCCCACGCCCAGCTGGCCTGGGGCAACGGCCTGGTCATGCTGAGCACCGCGGGCGTGGGTGACACGACCTTCGACCTCGGCCCGGTGTGTCTCTACCTGGCGATCGACGACCCTGACGCCCACCACGACAAGGCCGTCGCCGGCGGCGCCGAGATTGTCATGGGCCTGGTCGACCAGGACTACGGCTCCCGCGAGTACGCGGCGCGTGACCCTGAAGGCAACGTGTGGTGCTTCGGCACCTACCGGCCCGGCGTAGCCAGATAGCGCCAGGTCGGGCCCTTCCCTGTCCGCCCTTCGACGTCTTTTGCGCGAATGCTGGACACTGTCTCCCCGAGCCCGAGGTCGGGTTCGAACCGACGACCTGACGCTTACAAGGCGCCTGCTCTGGCCAACTGAGCTACTCGGGCGAGTTTGCCCCGCTGGCACCGAAGATAACGCGATCGCGGATCGGGCCACGGGGGCACGCTGGGGGCCGCGCTGTTTGCTAGCCCGTCGCCAGATCCGCCGCTTCGAAGACCAGCGGCGGACCACTACCGGAGAATACGGCGAGCGTCGAGCCTGTGCGCTTGGCCTCGTACATGGCCTGATCGGCTTGGGCGACGAGCGTGTCGGCATCCAGCCTCTCGTCGGTCCACGCCACCCCGACGCTGGCCCCCAGCTCGACTGCGCCGGACGGCAGGTCGACCCGTCCGCTCAGCGCTCGTCCGATCCGCCGCCCGGCTTCCACCGCGTCCGAGCGCCCAGTCACGCCCGAGCAGACCACAAGGAACTCGTCACCGCCGAAACGTCCCACCCGGTCCCCGTCGCCGATGGCGGAGCGTAGGCATTCGCCGGCGCGCTTCAAGAGGTGGTCTCCGGCGGCATGACCGAACCGATCGTTGACCGCCTTGAACCGGCAGAGGTCGACGAAGACGACCGCCGTCCCCGCCGCCGTGTCGCCACGCCCGATCGCCTCCGAAAGCGCCTCGAGGACCGCCTCCCGGTTGAGGCAGCCAGTCAGGGTGTCTGTCGTCGCCCGTAGCTCGAGCTGGCGGCGCAGCTGGACCTGATCGGTAACGTCCGTGACACAGCCCACCGCCCCCGCCACCAGGCCGGCGCCGTCGGTCAGCGGGCGCATGCTCAAAACGCAAACCCGCTCGTCACCGGAAGCCGACGGCGGCAGGAACCGGAGCTCGAGGTCGTCGACGGATCGGTCGTCGAGCACCCCGTCGAACGCCGCCTCCAGCAACACCCGATCCTCGGTGGTGACCGTCGAGAACTGCGCCTCCGCCATCGCCTCTGGCGGCCAACCGAGGATCGCGTGCAAGCGATCGTTGGTGAAGGTCACCGCCCGGTGGAGATCGATCTGGAACACGCCGACGGGCATGGCGTCCGAAAGACGCTTCAAGAGCTCTCCCTGGGCCCGGAGCTCCTCCGCCAGGCTCACGTGGCCGACGGTGACGCGTCGCATCGTGGTCGATACAACCGGATTGGTGGCGTCATCCAGCTTGTTCACGTTGACGCACTCGACCCACACCCAGATGCCAGCCGGGTCGCGATAGCGGCCTACCCACCTCCGCGCCTGGCCCGGCGAATCGATCATCTCCCACCACGCCGACACCGCGCTGCCCTGGTCCTCGGGGTGGATGAACTCGGTCGAGGGTCGACCGACGAGCTGCGACGGCCGCCAGCCGAGCACCTCGGTCATATTTGCGTCAACCGACAGGATCAACGATGCCCCGTCCCGGGTCATACCGACCGAGGCGCCCTTCGCCGCCTCGGCCGTTTCGTCCCCATCCACCCGCTCATTATCATCACAACCGCCGTGCGGCGCACCCGCAGCTGACCCAGCCCGCGTCCGGCGGGCGGCCGTGGCTACCTCCAAAGACGGCGCGGCTGCTCGGCTTCCCTTCCTCAGATGCGGGAATTGCCGAGGCGCGGCGTGTCATGATGGGTCATGGTCGTCGCGGCGGCGCCGGAACCGGCACGGGCAAAAGGGGCTCGATCTCGTCCCCGCATTCGTGGCCGGTGGGTCCTGAGCGGGCGCGTCGTGGCCCGCTATGCCGGCGCCGGCAGCCTGCACGAGACGTTTTTCATCTGTGCCGTGGGCACGATCCTCGTGGTGCGCTTCCAGCTGTGGGCGACGAACTATCCCAAGCTCGGCGGCGGCAAGTTGCACATCGCCCACATGCTCTACGGGGGCGCCGGGATGGTCATCGCCATCGGGCTCCTCGTCTCGTTCACCGGTCGACGGATGCGGTGGCCGGCGGCGGTGGTCGGTGGGATCGGTTTCGGATTGTTCATCGACGAGGTCGGCAAGTTCGTGACGTCCGACAACGACTATTTCTTCAAGCCGTCGGCCGCGATCATGTACCTGACCTTCGTCGTCCTCTACTTCGGCGCCCGCCTGATACGCGAGCGACAGCACCTCCAACCCAGCGAGTTCGTGGCCAACGCCTTCGACCTGCTGTCACAGGCGGCCGTTTCCGACCTTCACCATGGGGAGGAGCAGGAGATCCGGTCGCTGCTGGCCCAGGCCGACGGGCACCCGATGGTTCCCCAGCTGCGCACCCTCCTCGACAGCTTGCCGGTCGTGCCCGATTCGGAGCCCGGACGGATCGGTCGGGTTGTTCTCGGGGTACGGCGATTCTTCGGCGCAGTGTCGAGGAAGAAATGGTTCAACCCGGTTGTCGTAGTGATTTTCGCCGTCTTGGTGCTGGTCATCCTCGGGCCCCTCTTGCTGGTGCCCGTGGTTGCCATCGCCCACGCGCTCGGCGCCGACGTCACGATCACCCTCAAGTTCACCGTGGCCCAGTTCGGCGAGGAGATCGCCGACGTGGTGGCCGCGGTCCTGGCGGCCATGGGCCTCCGCCACCTGATCCGGGGACGGCGGGCGCGCGCCTACTGGTTCCTGGAACGGGCGCTGCTCGTGGAGATCTTCGTTGCCCAGCCCTTCGCGTTCGTGGATCAGTCGTTCCAAGCCGTGTGGGCGTTTCTCGTCTGCCTCGTGCTGCTCATCTGCGTGCGCGTGCTGCGTGAGCAGGACAAGGCCGCCCAGCCCGCGCTCGAGGTCACTCGCGCATAGCGGTTTCGTCGGCGGGCCTGCTGCTCAGGTCCTGAGCCGCCGGCGGCTCGGCGCTCGGGGCGCCGCTCACCAGCTCCACCACCCGGTGGCGAAGGTCCACCCGGCGAGCCCGCTTGACCTCGCGGTGGCGGGCGCGCCCGAGGCGCCTGGAGTCCGGTGGGTAGCGCCGGCCCCAAGGGCTGCCGGGCCGGGCCACGCGAAGGGCCCCGATCAGGGCCAGCCCGGGGAGGAAGATGCCGATCAGTCCCGTCCACGTCTTCCCCTTGAGCAGGGAGACGACGACGAACCCGATGTTGAGCACCAGCCAGATCACCGTCGACAGCCGGACGTGGGACCCGTTCCCCGCGGTCAGGCCGAAGGGCAGGACGCCACTCACGAGGAGGCCGCTGAGCGCCACGCCGAGCACCACGGCGTCGATCG
The DNA here is from genome assembly GCA_963757175.1 of uncultured Actinomycetota bacterium. Taxonomy (GTDB): domain Bacteria; phylum Actinomycetota; class Acidimicrobiia; order Acidimicrobiales; family Palsa-688; genus CAVWQR01. The sequence continues at coordinate 1,330,836 of CAVWQR010000001.1, forward strand.
AGCTCCGGCCCTCTTCGCTCCAGTAGACGTCCCGCAGGTGCAGGATCAGGGCGAACTCGTCGAGGACCAGGGCGGCGCCGATGCCGAAGCCGACGGCGAATGTCTCCTCCCATCCCCCGGTTCGCCCGAGCGGGGAGAAGGAGCCGAAGCCGGCGATCAGCACCAGGACCATCCCGAAGACCACGTGATGGATGTGGTGGCCTCCGGGCGTGAAGTTTCCCGGCCACCACCGCACCTGGGCGCGGATCAACCTGGTGCTCACCCGGATGAACACGAAGCCGACGAGGAACGATCCCCAGAGCAGCAGCAGGGAGGTATTGGCGGCGGTCAACGCACACCGTACGAGTCGCGCCCGCCGAGCCCGTTCCCGCCGGGGACCGCTTCCGTCCCCTCCGCGACGACGACCACCTCCATGGCGCTCAACGCCGCCAGCACCCGCTTCTCGCGCAGGACCGGGCGCCGGTAGTGCACCAGGGTGTCGAGCGGATACCACAGGCCCACCCACGCCAACACCAGAAAGGCGCCGTCGCCGAACAGGATCCGCACCGTCTCGGGGACCCGGCTCCCGGTCAACACCGCCGAGATGATCAGCCCGGCGACGAACAGGACGAGGCCCAGGGGCAGGGCGCCGAACCCCTCGCGCGTCTGGCTCTTCAACCTCAGGTCGGCCTCCTTCAACCGCAGGTCGCAGTAACGCCCGACCGCGCCGCGGACCACCGACTCCGTGTCCGGCCCCACCTGCGACTGCGGCAGACGGAGCGTCAGGCGCACGCCCCCACCCAGCCGACGCGGCGTCAACGCCAGGATCAACTCCTCCATCCCGCTCTGCAGCCGACCCGCCACCAGAAAGGTCGACGGGTCGGGCGCGGCGAACAGCTCCTCGACCCGCCCCAACGACAAGGACATCTCGACCGGCTCGGGGTGCGAACGTCCCCTGACCGATCCCCGCGACACCATGCCCGACCTCCTGGTGAGGCGAAGAATGCGAAGAGTGACCGAGAGGTTAGCCCTCGGCGGTCACCCGGGCGTGGCCGCGCCGGTCGCGGCCAAGGGTGGCGAGCCGTGATCGGCGTGCACGCAGAGTGGCGCGCCCGCCCGGACCAGCCAACTGGCCAGGCCCAGGTTGATCGGCAGGTGCACGGGATGGCGGTGGCCGATGCCGTGCACCTCGGCGACGATGTCGTCTGCCGACACGGTGATGGTCACGCTCGTGACCCGGCGCAACGCCGGCGCCAGCGCTCCCTCGTACCGGTAGTGGCCACCCACAAGGCCAAGATTAGGCGTGCTTATCAGCTGGTGGCAAGCGGTCCCGCCAGGCTGTTCACAGGGGCTCCAGGGAAACGCTCGATGGCCGCCCGGGGAATCGGGATGCTTGATCCGCGGCGGTAGCGGTGGCAGGGTGACCCGGATGCCAATCTCCGATCGCGACCGGGCGATTCTCGATTTCGAGCGATCCTGGTGGAGGGTGCCCGGCCCCAAGGAGGAGGCAATTCGGCGCGGGCTGGGGCTGTCCGCGGCCCGCTACTACCAGGTGCTCGCCGGCTTGATCGACAACCGCGAAGCCGACGCGTACGACCCGCTCGTCGTCCGTCGCCTGCGGCGCACCCGCGACCGGCGGCGGCGCGCCCGCTTCGAGGGCGCGTCGGCGGGTGGGGATGGCCGGCCCCCGCGGCGGCCGGCGCGGCCGCAGGGTCGATGAGCCCCGAGCGGGACGAGCCCTCGTCCGGTCGGGGCGGCTCGTTCGGCCGCGATCCGGGTACCCAGACGATCAAGGCGGTGGTCCTCGTCGCCGTCGTGGTCATCGTCGGCTTCGTCGTGCTCAAGAACGTGGGCTCCGGGTCCAAGGCGATCAAGGTGGCCAGCCCGGCCACCCACGTGCCCACCACCAAGGCGGCGGCCCCGACGGTCACCACGCCCACCACCACGGCACCGCCCAACCCCGCCACCATCAAGGTCCTCGTCCTCAACGGGACGAGCACGCCGAACGCGGCGACCTACTTCACCAACAAGCTGCACGCCGCCGGCTACAACACCCTGGCTCCGGGCGACGCCACCAGCCTGACGGTGACCACGACGATGGTCTACGTGAACGCGCCCGGCAAGTCGGGCACCCAGGTGGCCCAGTCTCTCGGGTTGGGGCCCACGTCCGTGGCCAACTCGGTGCCCGCCAACGCGCCGATCTCGTCCGCGCTCATCAAGCAGGACACGCCCGACGTCGTGGTGCTGATCGGCAAGGACATCTCGTCGCAGGCCTTGTCGGCATCCAGCACCACCACCACTACCGGAGCGAAGTCCTCGACGACATGACCCCGCCGCTGTCCGGGGGGGTCGAGCGTCTCGATGATCAGCTGCGACCGTTGTTTGCCGCGCCCCGCCGGGCGGCGGTGCTGACCGACTTCGACGGAACCCTGGCGCCGATTGTCGCCGATCCCGACCGGGCCGCCCCCCTGCCGGGCGTCGAACCCACCTTGCGCCGGTTGGTTGATCGCTATGCCCGGGTGGGCGTCATCTCCGGCCGACCGGTGCGCTATCTCCTGGCCCGGCTGGGCACCGTCGCCGGCCTGGACCTGGTCGGCCTCTACGGCCTCGAACGGGCCGATGGCGACCAGGTGCTGGTCGTGCCCCAGGCGGTCGCCTGGCAGCCCGCGGTGGAGACGGTCGCCGCCGCCGCCGACCGTGAGGTGCCCGCCGGCGTCAGCGTCGAGCGCAAGGGCCTGGCGGTCACCTTGCACTTCCGGCGGTCTCCCGCCCATGCCGAGTGGGTCGACCGCTTCGCCAAACAGCAGACCGCCGCCACCGGGTTGGCGGCCCACCACGGCCGACAGTCCGTCGAGCTGCGCCCACCCGTGGAGGCCGACAAGGGCACCGTCGTCGGCGAGCTGGCCGCCGGCTGCACCGCCGTCTGCTATCTCGGTGACGACCTGGGCGACCTGCCCGCGTTCGATCGCCTCGACGCCCTTCGCGCCGCGGGCGTCACGACGCTCGCCGTGGCCGTCGAGAGCGACGAGGCGCCCGGGGAGCTCATCGAGCGGGCCGACCTCGTCGTGGAGGGGCCCGGCGGCGTGCTGGACGTGCTGCACCGCCTGGCGGCCTGAGCTGCCTCAGGCTGCACCGCCTGGCGGCCTGAGCTGGCCTCAGGCCTTGGCGGCCCGGAGGAGGTCGTCGAACCAGTCCTCGGGCGTCCGGGCATCGGCCAGCCGCCTCTGGCCCGCGGCCAGCCGGGCCCGGTCGCTGGGGTCCATGTCCAGCGCCGCCGCCAGCCCGTCCGCCGTGGCCGCGACGTCGAAGGGGTTGAGGGTGACGGCATAAGGCGCGAGCTCGTCCGCGCACCCCGCCTGCCTGCTCAATACCAGGACCGCGTCGCGCTCGTTGGCGACGGCCAGCTCCTTGGCCACCAGGTTCAGGCCGTCGCGCACGGGGTTCACGAGCAGCACGTCGGCTCGTCGGAGGGCAGCGACGGAACGGGGATAGTCGTCGTCGGCATCCAGCAGGATCGGCGTCCACGACGGCGTGCCCCAGCGTTCGTTGATGGCCCGGGCCAGCCCCTGCGCCTCCTGGCCGTAGGCGAGGTAGTCGGCCAGTCCCTGCCGTGACGGGTAGATGAACGCGCCGAACACGATTCGCTCACGCAGATCGGGCCGTCGCCCGAGCAGCTCGTCGAAGGCGAAGAAGCCGCGGAGGATGTTCTTGGACAGCTCGATGCGGTCCACCCGGACCACCAGCCGCCGCTCCCGGCCATGGCCGTCCCGCCCCACTTGCGCCTCCAGGGTCCGCAGCGCCCGTTGGCAGGCTTCCGACGCAGCCACGGCCCGGGTGTCCTTGGCATCGGGTACCGCCGGCGCCACGAAAATGCGGGGCCGAGTGCCGAGCACCTCGGCGCAGCACGCGTCGAACGCGGCCGCCCAGCGTTTCGAGTGGAAGCCGACAGCGGTGGCCGCGGCCATGCTCTCCAGCAGCGGCACCACGACCCGGTCGGGGAGGACCGCCAGCTCGCTGGGCGTCGGCCAGGGCGTGTGGACGAACAGGACGATGCGCAGATCCGGTCGTACCCGGCCCAAGGTGCCCGGCACCAGGGCGAGGTGGTAGTCCTGGACCAGGACGGTGGCATCTTCGGCGGCCGAGGCGGCCGCCGCCTCGGCGAAGCGCTGGTTGACCGACGCGTACGCCCTCCAGGCGTCGTGCCAGTGCCGGTCGAAACGGGGTCGCCGGGGGAGGTCCCACAAGCCGTGGGCCGCGTACCACAGGGCACCGTTGGCGACCACGTCGTAGTAGCCGCGGTAGGTCTGCTCGTCGATGTCGAGCAACTCGACTTCGTAGCCGTGGCTGCGCACCACCCCGTCGCCGGCGGCTTCGCGGTCGGCCTCGTTCATGGCGCTGGCGATCCAGCGGGCGCCGGCGCGCTGGGCGCCGGGACCGAGGGTGACGACCAGGCCGCCGCCGCCGCGCCGGACAGAAAGGCCGCGGTCGGCCGAGCGGTCGAAGGTGAGCGGCCCGCGGTTCGAGAGCACGACGAGTGCCGATCGCTCGCCTTCGCCGGCCGCCCGTGGTGTGCCCATGGTCCGTGTCACCCTAGCTAGCATCCAGGCCTGCCCGAATCTTCAGCGGGGAACGACGATGGCGCTCACGGAGACGGGGGGAGGACGCCACGGATGATCGCGCCAGGGCGCCCGACCAGCTCGCAGTCGGCGGCGGCCCGTGTCTGACGCCGGCGCGCTGCTCGAGCTCGAGACCCTCTACCGCCACCACCGTGTCGGCCTGGCCCGCCTGGCCGTGTTGCTCGTGGACGACGACGCCGCAGCCGAGGACGTCGTCCAGGAGGCGTTTGCCTCCCTGCAGGCCCACCTCGATGAGCTGCGCGAACCCGACCAGGCCCTGCGCTATCTGCGCTCATCGGTCCTCAACGGCAGCCGGTCGGTCTTGCGCCGGCGTCAGACGGCGCGCCAGCGCGCCGTTCCTGGCGACGCCCGACCGCGCACTCCCGAGTCCCTCGCCGTACTCGGCGAAGAGCACCGGGCGGTGATCGACGCCCTCGCCGCGCTGCCCTCCCGTCAACGAGAGGTGCTGGTGCTGCGCTACTGGTCCGGGATGTCGGAGGCGGAGATCGCCTCGCTCACCGGTCTGACCGTCGGCGGCGTCAAGTCGGCGGCCAGCCGGGGGATGGACACCCTCGAGCGTCACCTCCGGGGCGTGTCGTGACCGACGAGGCTGCCCGACGCCTGCAGGAGGCGTTGCGGGCCCGCGCCGGCTTCGTGGTGCCACCCGCCGCCCTGGGCGACGCCGACCCCGAGACGGTCGGCGCCTACCGCGTCGTCGCCCGCTTGGGGGAGGGCGGGATGGGCGTGGTGTACCTGGCCCGCAGTCCCGGCGGGCGTGCGGTGGCGCTCAAACTCGTCCATCCGAACCTCGCCGGCGACTCCACGTTTCGTGCCCGGTTTCGCGCCGAGGTTCGGGCTGCCCAGACCGTCCAGAGCGCTTACACGGCGCCGGTGATCGACGCCGACGTGGACGGGCCGCGGCCGTGGTTGGCGACGACGTACCTGTCCGGTCCCCCGCTGTCGCGGCGGGTCGACGACGGGGGACCGCTCTCCCCGCTGGCGACGCTCGAGCTCGGTGCCGGCCTGGCCGAGGCGCTGGCCGCCATCCACGCGGCCGGCATCGTGCACCGGGATCTCAAGCCGTCCAACGTGATCCTCGCCGACGACGGTCCGCGCGTCGTGGACTTCGGTATCGCCCGAGCCCTGGACGCGACGCCGATCACCGTGACCGGCGCCCTGGTCGGCTCGCCCGGCTTCGTCAGCCCGGAGCAGGTGGGGGGCGCGGCGGTGGGGCCGGCCGCCGACGTGTTCTCGCTGGGCTCGACCCTGGTGTTCGCGGTGACCGGCTCCTCCCCGTTCGGGGAGGGCCAGCCCGAGCACGTGATGCTGCGCGTGTTGCACCGCGACCCGGACCTGTCGCGCCTTCCGCCAGCGGCGGTTGCCGGCATTCGCCCCCTGCTCGCCCGACGGCCGGAGGATCGCCCATCGGCGAGCGAGGCGGTGGGGCTGCTCGCCGGGCTGGCTGCCGCCGGAGCGACACGGGCCGCCGGGCGCGGCTCCGCCTCCCCCGCCGCCGCCCCCGCCCAGTTCCTCGCCGTGGGCTCAAGCATCACCACCACCACCGCCGCCACCCCCACCACCGGCGCCGACGGCCTGGGAACAGCCGCCGCCCCCGGGCGGATGGACGGGCACAGCGGCGGCCACCACACCGCCGCCGCCCGGCGCCGTGCCCCCGGGCGGCCCGCCGGTGCGGCGCGGCAAGCGGCGGATCGTCCTCGCTGTGGTCGCGGCCGCCATCCTGGTGGCGGCGGGGATCACCGCGTTCGGCCTGGTCGGCTCCGGCTCGGGCCCCTCGGGCCCGGCGCCGGGGGTAGGGAAGGCCGAGACGTTCAGCGTTCCCAACTCCTCGGGCGGTTCGGTCATGTACTCGGTCACCGTCGCCCCGGTCGTGCGCGACGGGCCGTTTGCCCGCCTCGACCTGTCAATCGGCTGTTACGAGGTGGCGGGGTGCGACGGCGGCTCCCAGTTCGACGGCAACACCGCCGAGTCGGGGTCGCTCGGTGGCGTGTGGATGATCGACCCGGCCCATCAGCAGGTGTACCAGCCGGTGGAGGACAGCCAGCAGCGGCCGGAGACGTCGACGCTGCCGTCCACGATCCCCGCCGGCGTCCAGCAGCCGGCCTGGGTCACGTACCCGGCGCTGCCGTCCTCGACGCACGACGTCGCCATCGCCTTCTTCGGCGGCGGCCCGACGGTGCTCAACGTCCCGGTCACGACCCCGTCGACGCCGTGGCAGCCCTCGGCGCCGGCATCACCGTTCGTCCGCCCGGCGAACAGTCGCGACACCGGCGGCTACCGGCTCCTGCGGTTCCCCGTCAGCACCACGGCGTCGCCCGCCCGGCCCGCCGGCGCCACAACGCCATCACCGGCGACCTTCGACCGCCAGACGGGTTCCAACCCGAGAAGCTCCTACCACGTGGCCGTCGGGTCGCTCCGGCGCGATGGTCCCCTGGCCGCGCTCGACGTGAGCGTGACGTGTGCAGGGTCGGACAGCAGCAGCGGGTGCGCGGCGGGCTCCGACTTCACCTCGGGGAGCCACGACGAGATCGACGACTTCAGCGTGCAGACCGCCACGACCTCATGGTCGCCGGCAACCGCGGGAGGGGTCGCGCTCGTCGGCGACGTGCCGAGCAACCTGTCGGTCGGCGCCACGGCGAGCACGTGGCTCTTTTACGCGGCGCCGCCGTCGGGGTCGTCGACGGTCACCGTGGTCATCCCCGGCGGACCCGCCCTGGGCGGCGTTCCCGTGCGGTAGCGCCGCCGGGGAGGGTTGGCCAGACTGCAACCCGGGCGGCGCCTGGACGTCACTGGGGATGAAGCGACCAGAGGAGCCTTCGATGACGACCACCGCCCGCAAGCAGCGTCCCGCCACCACCGAACGGCCCGAGGGGCGCCGGCCGCGCTTCGGCATCGCCGCCGGACTGGTGGCGGCGAGCGCCGCGCTGGTGCTCGGCGCTTGCTCCAGCACCGCGCCTTCGCACGTCGCCAAACCGGGCGTGCCGGCCTCGGCACCGACCACTGCTCCCCCCGCCGCCGGTGCTCCGGCGCGGACAGGAAGCGCGTCCACGTCCACCGCCGCCAACATCCCCTCCAACCCCTCGGCACCCGTCACTTTCAGCGAGTACGCGGGCGGCACCAACGAAACCTACGTTCTGACCGTGGACGACCTGGTTCGCCAGGGTCCCTTCGTCCGCCTGGACGTGAGCATCGCCTGCCACACGGTGAACGGCTGTGACGACAACACCGACTTCAACCTCGGCACCGGGGATTACCACAGCGACAGCAACACCCTGGACGCCGTCTACCTCGTCGACCCGATCGGCAAGATGCAGTACGCGCCCGTGGCCGATGCCAACGGCCACCCGCTCAGCTCCCTGCTCCCTGACACCATCCCGGCGGGGACCACGCAGCGGGCGTGGGTCACCTTCGCGGCCCCGCCGAAGGCGGTGCCGCGCGTGACCATCCAGTTCCCCGAGAGCCGCTTCGAGGTGCCGGGCGTGGCGTTGCCGGCTGCCGCCGGCAACTGGTACCCGCGGGCCAAGGCGGCGCCGTTCTCCCAGCCCGCCACCGCGACCACCACCACCAACCTGCGGCTGCCGACCTACGACCTGGCGTCAACCTCCGTGCCCGGCCTGGTCGGCCAGAGCACGACCGGCAACCAGACGACGGTCACGCTGTCGACCGACGTGCTGTTCGCCTTCAACTCCGCCCAGCTGTCGCCCGATGCCGACACCGCGCTGTCCCAGGTGGCCTCGGCGATCAGCAGCTCGGGCCAGGGGACGGTCGTGGTCACCGGCTATACCGACAACATCGGCGACGCCGGCTACAACCAGACCCTCTCCCAGCAGCGGGCCCAGGCGGTCGTCGAGGGCCTTCAGGCCAAGGCGAGCGGGGCGTCGGTCAACTACCAGGCGGTGGGCATGGGCGACGCCGGCCCGGTGGCGCCCAACCAGAACCCTGACGGCAGCGACAACCCGGCGGGCCGGGCGCAGAACCGCCGGGTCACCATCTCCTACACGGTGAGCTCCTCGTCGTCCTCGTCGAGCTCCACGTCCACCCCGCCTGCCCCACCGGCCCCGACGCCGTCGCCCGCACCGACGTCGACCAGCGCCACCTACAGCCTGGCGCTGAGTGGCAACCAGGGGCAGGAGACCTACCAGGTGACCGCCACCGGCACCCGCGGCGACGGGCCCTTCACCGTGCTGCAGGGGACCGTCACGTGCGAGCGCTCCGACGACACCAGCGGCTGCAACACCTCGGACGACTTCAAGAACCAGGGCAACCACGCGCCGACCAACAACAACAACGCCACCGACGGCGTGCAGCTCATCGACCAGACCAACGCCACCACGTACAACACCGTCCAGGCAGGAGGGGCGTCGGTCTGTGCCACGCTGCCCGACAACCTGCCGGTCGGGGCGTCGGTGCCGATCTGGGTGTGGTTCGCTCCGCCGGCCGGCGACCGCCTGGCGGTCCAACTGCCCAACGGCGGTCCGGTCATCCAGGCCTGAGACCCGAGAGGCGGGCAACATGACGGGATGCCCCACGTCGTCGCCGCGCCCGACACGTTCCGGGGCACGGCGCCGGCGCCCGCGGTGGCGGCGGCCATCGCCGGCGCGGCCCGGGCCATCGGCTGGTCGTGCGACCAGGCGCCCGTGTCGGACGGAGGCGAGGGCTTCGCCGCGGTGGTGGGCGGTACCCGCCGCCACGCCTGGGTCCACGACCCCGCCGGTCGACGCATCCGCGCCGAGTGGCGCCAGGACGACGAGCACGCGGTGATCGAGATGGCCTTGGCGTCGGGCCTGGACCTGGTGGGCGGCGCCGCGGCCAACGACCCGGTCGCCGCCGACACCCGGGGCACGGGCGAGCTGATCGCCGCCGCGGTGACCGCCGGCGCCCGGCGGGTGCTGATCGGGGTGGGCGGCTCGGCCACGACCGACGGCGGGATGGGGGCGCTGGAGGTCCTCGAGCCCCACAGCCGCCTGGCGGGCGTCGAGCTGGTGGTGGCGTGCGACGTCACCACCACCTTCGTCGCCGCCGCGGCCACGTTCGCGCCCCAGAAGGGGGCGTCGCCGGCCCAGGTGGCGCTGCTGGGCCGTCGCTTGGAGCGGCTGGGCCAGCTGTACCGGGAGCGTTTCGGTGTCGACGTGACCGAGATGGTCGGGGCGGGCGCCGCCGGCGGGCTGGCCGGCGGGCTGGCGGCGCTGGGCGCCACGCTGGTGCCCGGCTTCGAGGTGGTCGCCGACGCCATCGAGCTCGACGCCCGGGTCGAGGGCGCCGACCTGGTGGTGACCGGCGAGGGGTTCCTGGACGAGCAGTCGTTCCACGGCAAGGCGGTGGGCGGCGTGGCCCAGCTGGCCGACGAAGCCGGGGTGCCCGTGCGGGTGGTGGCGGGGGACGCGGCGGGCGAGCATCCCGTGGCCTACGAGTCGCTGGTCCGCCGCTTCGGACGGCAACGGGCCATGGCCGATGCTCCCGGATGCGTGGCCGAGGTGGTGGGCGGGTGGTTGCAGCAGTGGGGAAAGTAGCGGCCCCCGGCGGCCGGAGGCCTCCGCTGCCCTAGGCCGTCTTGGGCTGCGGCGGGAGCGCGGCGAGGTCCAGCAGGCCAGCGCGTTGCAGGCCGACGGTGAGGACGGCGCTGGCCTGGGGACTCAGCTCCCGCAGGGACCGGTTGCGGTGGATGCGCTCGCCCAGGTCGACCTGGGCGATGGTCTCGACACCGGCGCGCTCGGCGACATCGATCAACAGCCCGAGGTCCACGCCGTAGCCGTCCGCGAACGGCAGGGCCGACAGCAGCCGGCGCCGGCCGGCGCACTCGCCGGCCAGGGCTGCAGGATGGGCGCCAGGTGAGGGAAGAGCAGGCCGACCAGCGGGCGGGCCACCAGCTCGGTCACCCGGCCGCCCTCGTCGGGCTGGCCCCGGTAGGGGCGGCGGTAGAACCCCTTGACGAACTCGACGTCGTGATGGGCGAGCAACGGCCCGACGATGCCGAGGACGAAACCGGCCTGAAACCCGGTGACGTCGGCGTCGCAGAAGGCCACCAGGTCGCCGCCGGTGACGTGCAGGCCCCGCCCCATGGCCTGGCCCTTGCCGCTTCCCGCCTCGGCCCGGACGACCTCGGCCCCGGCCGCGGCGGCCACCTCGGCGGTGCCGTCGGTCGAGCCGTCGTCGACCACCACCAGCTCGTCCACCACGGGCCAGCGCTCCATGAGGTCCCGGCGGATGACGGCGGCGACTTTCCCCACCGTTTCCTCTTCGTTGCGCGCCGGAAGGACCACCGATACGGTCCGGCCAGCCTTGTCGGCCAGGACCCGCTCGGGCGGGAACTCGGTGGCGGTGAGCGTCCGGATCATCCCGCCCGCTATCATGGCCCAACAATCATCCAGAGCGGTCGAGGGACGGGCCCGACGACGCCGCGGCAACCAGTGCAGGACACCAGGTGCCAATGCCCGATCCGATGAGGAGGAGCTGTGCCATTCGTCGAAGGACTTCGCTGTCGGGAATGCGCGCGCCAGTATCCGGCTGAAGCGCTGCACGTCTGCGAATGGTGCTTCGGCCCGCTCGAAGTGGTCTACGACTACGACGCCATCGCCGCTTCCGTCTCGCACCGGACGATCGCCGCCGGCCCGCACACCATCTGGCGCTACGCCGACCTGCTGCCCGCCGAACCGGCCGGCGCCGTCGACCTGGGCGCCGGGTTCACGCCCCTGGTCCGGGCCGACCGCCTGGCCGCCGAGCTCGGCCTGGGCGAGCTGTGGGTCAAGAACGACACGCTCAACCCCACCGGATCCTTCAAGGACCGGGTCGTCTCGGTGGCGCTCAGCAAGGCCCGACAGCTGGGCTTCAAGGTGGCCGCCTGCGCCTCGACCGGCAACCTGGCCAACTCGGTCGCCGCCCACGCCGCCCGGGCGGGCATGCCGTCGGTGGTCTGCATCCCCGCCGACCTCGAAGCCGGCAAGGTGGTGACCACCGCGGTGTTCGGCGGCAACCTGGTCGCCGTCGAAGGCAACTACGACGACGTCAACCGGCTCTGCGCCGAGCTGGCCGGCGAGCACCCCAGCTGGGCGTTCGTCAACGTCAACGTGCGCACCTACTACGCCGAAGGATCCAAGACCCTGGCCTACGAGGTGGCCGAGCAGCTGGGCTGGACCGCCCCCGACCACGTGGTGGTGCCCATCGCCTCGGGCAGCCAGCTGACCAAGGTCGACAAGGGCTTCGCCGAGCTGCACCAGGTCGGCCTGCTCGCCGAGGCGCCCGAGGTGCGGGTCTCGGGCGCGCAGGCCGAGGGGTGCTCGCCCGTCGCCACCGCCTTCGCCGACGGCACCGACTTCGTGAAGCCCGTGCGTCCCGAGACGATCGCCAAGTCGTTGGCCATCGGCGACCCGGCCGACGGGGTCTACGCCCTCGACGCCGTGCGCCGGACGGGCGGCGCCATCGGCTCGGTCACCGACGACGAGATCGTCGAGGGCATCGGCCTGCTGGCCCGGACCGAGGGCATCTTCGCCGAGACCGCCGGCGGGGTCACCGTCGCCACCCTGGCCAAGCTGGCCGCCGCCGGCGTCGTGCGCCGCGACGAGCGGGTGGTCGTCTACGTGACCGGCAACGGGCTCAAGACCCTGGAAGCGGTCACCGACCGGTGCCGCCCGACGGTGACCATTCCGCCCACCTTGGACGCCTTCGCCGGCGCCGGACTGCAGGAGCTGCCCGCATGAGCGTGACCGTTCGCATCCCCACCCAGCTGCGCACCCTCGCCGGCGGCGCCGCCACCGTGGCCGTGGACGGCGCCACCGTGGCCGAGGTGCTCAAGGCGCTCGACGCCGCCCACCCCGGCTTCGGCGAGCGGCTGTTCGACGACGGCGGCGGGCTGCGGCGCTTCGTCAACGTGTTCGTCGCCGACGAGGACATCCGCTTCGCCGGCGGTCTGGACACCCCGGTGGCCGACGGCACCACCGTGTCGATCGTCCCCGCCGTCGCCGGCGGCTAGACCCGCGGGAGCGCTTGCCGCGAGCCGCCCCGACGCGGTACAGTTAGCACTCGAACCCCGAGAGTGCTAATTCCCCGGTCCAGCCCAACGGAGGGAACACAGACCGATGCCCAAGCTGATCGCTTTTGACGAAAACGCCCGCCGCTCCCTGGAGAGCGGGATGAACCAGCTCGCCGACGCCGTACGGGTCACGCTCGGCCCCAAGGGCCGCAACGTCGTGCTCGACAAGAAGTGGGGGGCGCCGACCATCACCAACGACGGCGTCTCCATCGCCAAGGACATCGAGCTCGAGGATCCCTACGAGAAGATCGGCGCCGAGCTGGTCAAGGAGGTGGCCAAGAAGACCGACGACGTCGCCGGTGACGGCACCACCACCGCCACCGTGCTGGCGTGGGCCATGGTCCACGAGGGCCTGCGCAACGTGGCCGCCGGCGCCAACCCCATGTCCCTCAAGCGGGGCATCGAGGCCGCGGTCGAGGTGGCGGTGGCCAGCCTCAAGGACGTGGCCAAGGAGACCGAGACCAAGGAGCAGATCGCCCAGGTGGCGGCCATCTCCGCGGCCGACGACGAGATCGGCGGGAAGATCTCCGAGGCCATCGACAAGGTGGGCAAGGACGGCGTCATCACCGTCGAGGAGTCCCAGACCTTCGGGATGGACCTGGAGCTGGTCGAGGGCATGCGCTTCGACAAGGGCTACATCTCCCCCTACTTCGCCACCGACACCGAGCGCATGGAGGCGTCCCTGGACGACGCCTACGTCCTCTTCGTCGGTTCGAAGATCTCCGCCGTCCGTGACCTGCTGCCCCTGCTGGAGAAGGTCATGCAGGGCGGCAAGCCGCTGGTGATCGTGGCCGAGGACGTCGAGGGCGAGGCCCTGGCGACGCTGGTGGTCAACAAGATCCGGGGCACGTTCAAGTCGGTGGCCGTCAAGGCGCCCGGCTTCGGCGAGCGGCGCAAGGCCATGCTGCAGGACATGGCGATCCTCACCGGCGGCCAGGTCGTCACCGAGGAGGTCGGCCTCAAGCTGGAGAACACCACGCTCGACCTGCTCGGCCGGGCCCGCAAGGTGGTGGTCACCAAGGACGAGACCACGATCGTCGAAGGGGCCGGGAGCGAGGCCGACATCAAGGGCCGGATCAGCCAGATCAAGACCGAGATCGACAACACCGACTCCGACTACGACCGGGAGAAGCTCCAGGAGCGCCTGGCCAAGCTGTCCGGCGGCGTCGCCGTCATCAAGGTGGGTGCCGCCACCGAGGTCGAGCTCAAGGAGAAGAAGCACCGCATCGAGGATGCGGTCTCGACCACCAAGGCCGCCGTCGAGGAGGGCGTGGTGCCCGGTGGTGGCGTCGCCCTGCTGCGGGCCCAGGCCGGGTGCTCGACGCCGCCGAGAAGCTGGAGGGCGACGAGGGGACCGGGGCGCGGATCGTGGCCCGGGCCGTCGAGGAGCCGCTCAAGCAGATCGCGGTCAACGCCGGCATGGAAGGCGGCGTCATCGTCGACCGTGTCCGCAACCTGAAGTCCCCCGCCGAGGGGCTCAACGCCCTCACCGGTGACTACGAGGACCTGTTCAAGGCCGGCGTGATCGACGCGGCCAAGGTGACCCGTTCGGCCCTGCAGAACGCGGCGTCGATCGCCGCCCTGTTCCTCACCACCGAGGCGGTCATCGTGGACAAGCCCGAGGAGACCCCGGCCGCACCCGGCGGCGGGGGCATGGAGGACTTCTAGTCCGACCCGTGTGATGGAGGACTTCTAGTCCGACCAGTGTGATGCAGCGGGGGCGTCTTCGGGCGCCCCCGCTGGCGCGTCGGCAGCGGGCAGACTGGTCGTCCATGCCCGAGCCGGCGCCGACCGACCTGCTGTACCTGCGCGACGCCTACGTGCGGCGCTTCGAGGCCACGGTGGTCGCGGTGGACGACGGCCGGGTGGCGCTCGACCGCAGCGCCTTCTACCCGACCGGCGGCGGCCAGCCCCACGACGCCGGGACCCTCGGTGGCGCTTCTGTCGTCGACGTGCGCAAGGACGGCGACGTGGTGTGGCACACCGTCGAGGCCGGGGAGATGGCCCCAGGGAGGACAGTGGAGGGCGTCCTCGACTGGGAGCGCCGTCACGCCCTCATGCGTACCCACACCGCCCTGCACGTGCTGTGCGGTGTCATCTGGAACGAGTGGGGCAAGGCGGTGACCGGCGGCAACATGGAGCCGTTGACGGCCCGCATGGACTTCGAGTTCGACCCCCTCCCGGAGGGTTTCGGCGCCCGAGTGGAGGAGGCGGTCAACGCCGAGCTGGCGGCGGCCCGGCCCGTCGAGGTGTCCTTCCTGCCCCGTGAGACGGCGTTGGTGGACGAGGGGCTGGTGCGCACCAAGGTCAGCCTGGTCCCCGAAACGGTGGCCGAGATCCGCGTGGTCGACATCGTGGGGCTCGACAAGCAGGCCGACGGGGGCACCCATGTGCGGTCGACCGACGAGGTGGGGCGCATCCGGGTGGTCAAGACCGAGTCCAAGGGGAAGGGCAACAAGCGCATCCGCCTGGAGGTCGTCGATGGCTGACCTGGACCGGCTGCGCCAGCAGCTGGCCTCCTACCAACGGGTGGTGGTCGCCTTCAGCGGCGGTGTGGACTCCGCACTGGTGGCCTGGATGGCCCGTGACGTGCTCGGGACCGACAGGGCCCTGGCCGCCACCGCGGTGTCCCCGTCCCTGGCCGCCAGCGAGCGAGCGGCCTGCGGCCGGCTGGCGGCCGAGTGGGACCTGCGCTGGGTTCCGGTGGAGACCCACGAGACCTCCCGTCCCGACTACGTCGCCAACGGTCCCGACCGCTGCTACCACTGCAAGGCCGAGCTGATGGATGCCCTCGAGCCCCTGGCGGCCGCCGACGGCGCCGTGGTCGTCCTCGGGGTCAACCTGGACGATCTGGGTGAGCACCGCCCGGGTCAGGAGGCCGCCCGCCAGCGGGGCGCCCGTTTCCCGCTCGTGGAAGCCGGGTTCACCAAGGCCGACGTGCGCGCCGCCGCTCGCCGCCTGGGCCTGTCGGTGTGGGACAAGCCCGCCGCCGCCTGCCTGGCCTCGCGCCTCCCCTACGGCACCCCCGTCCGGGTGGGCACGCTGCGCCAGGTGGCCGAAGCCGAGGAAGGGTTGCGCGCCCTCGGCTTCGCCCAGCTGCGCGTGCGCCACTACGGCGACCTGGCTCGCGTCGAGCTCGTCTCCGACGACCTGGACGCGGCGGTGCGGCGGCGCGCCGAGGTGGTGGCCGCGGTACGGGCGGCGGGCTATCGCTACGTGACCCTGGACCTGGAAGGGTTTCGCTCCGGCAACCTCAACGACGCCCTGCCCTCGGCCACCGCCAGCCAGTAGCGGAGCGGAGAGAAACGTGCGGGCGTTGGTGGTCTTCGTCGTCGTGGTGCTGATCCTGGCCATCGCCGGCATCCTCGTCGGGGACGCCGTCGCCGTGCACGCCACCGAGACCACCATCCAGAACCGCATCGAAGCGCGCGTGCCCGGGTCGAGCGCCGATGTCAACATCACGTCGCAGCCCTATCTGGTGAAGCTGGCCGCGTCGGGAACCGTTGATCACCTCCACGCCCACGTGACCAACGTGGCCGAGCCGGCCGTCACCTTCCACACCGTGGATGTCGACGTGCACGGCATCCAGGTCAACCGCGGCGACCTGTTCAGCGGCCAAGTGCACCTCGACCGCATCTCCACGGCCACGGTCACGGCCACGCTGACCCCGAACGAGCTGCTGCCTCTGATCGGCGCGTCGGCGCTGCGCGAGCTGCAGGCGGTGCCGTCCGGCACCACGGCCACGGTCCAGGCGTCCTCCGGGGGCATCGAGGTGGCGGTCCGATCGGTGGGCTTCCGGATCCCCTTCGATCCGTTGGTGTCCTGCGCCGGCTCGGCCACCTACGCCGGCGGCAACGTGACGCTCAGCTGCACCACCGACACCCTGCCCCCGGCGCTTTCCCAGCAGGTCAGCGCGTCGGCTGTGGGCGCGGCCGGCGGCTGAGCCGAGGCGACCAGGCCTCGACGAGGAGCGTGGCCCCGAGGATGACCGCGACGGTGACGAGCTCGGCGGCGGTCGACGCGGCCAGGCCGACGGGCACGGCAGCCAGGCAGGCGACCGCCCCCAGCGCTCGGGGCAGCGGTGGGGCGAACCTCAGCGCCAGGCGGAAGGCCGACGATCCCAACGCGAAGGCGCCGGCGCCGCAGGCCACCAGCCAGGCACTCGCCGTTGACGCTGGCGAGGCCAGGTTGTGCACCGAGAGCCGGGCGCCGGCAGCCACGAGGAGAATGCCGAAGATCATCGGGAAATGGGCGAAGAAGTAGCCGACGATGGCCAGCACGGGGCGGCGGTTTGGCGCGGCGTCGTCCAGGGCGGCGGAGGCGCGGTCGTCGTCGCCTCCGAAGTACATCCACCACATCACCGTGGCCGTGAGCAGGCCGGCCAGGGCGCCGAGCACCAGCCGGGCCTGGAACTGCTGATGCTGACCGGCGACGGCCACGCTGACGAGCGACTCGCCGAGCACGATGAGGATGACCAGGCCGTGGCGCTCGGCGAAGTGGGCGGCGTTGATGGCGAACCCCTCGCCTACGCGGGTCAGGAAGGGAGTGAGGAGTTGCACGGCCACGGCGACTGCCCACAGCACCCACACGACCGTGCCGTGGGCCCACCCGGCGGCGAGGACCAGGCCGGCGCTCAGCAGGTTCCACGGCAGGAGCCGGCGCACGGATGGAAGCGCGGCCCGGCCCCGGTACACGAGGAACCCGCCCGCGTGGACCAGGTTGACCACCACGTAGCCCACCCCGAACGGCACCCCGCCGCTGTGGAAGGCAGTGGGCACGGCCAGCGAGCAGGTGAGGAACGCGGCCATGGCAGCCAGCAGAACGGCCCGGCGCGCCGGGGTGTTGGGTTCGCTGGTGTTGGTCAGCCACGCGTACCCGCCGTACATCCAGAAGATGATCGACAACTCGAGGGCGGCCTGGCCGACGCCGGCGCCGGTCGGGGCGTCGACGACGATGGTGGCGACCTGGGTGACGGTGAACACGAAGACCAGGTCGAAGAACAGCTCCAGCGTCGACACCCGGGTCGGCGCCGGGCGAGTTGCCGGCTCGGTTGGCAGCCACCGCCCTACCGGCTCAGCGGCTGAACGTTCGGGCGAACCACCCCGGCTTCTGCCGCGGCGGGCGCACGTGGCTGTCGGCGAGGGCCCAGCGCTCGGCCATGATCCCGCCACCGGGGATGAAGCCGGCGATGAGGACCAGCAGCAGGGTCACCGGACCCCAGTCCAGCTTGCGGTGAAAGACCACGATCGACACCAGATAGGTCGTGAACACCGCCCCGTGCACGTTCCCCATGACGAACAGGGCGGTGGCCGCCCACGCCCAGTGCTTCTCGGTGGAGTGGATCACGGCGACGGTGATCAGCAGGAGGAAGGCGATGGCCTCGCACAGCGCCAGCTTGCGCAGGTAGTGGATCGTCAGCCCGGCCGCGACCGGGCTGTCGGCGGTGATCCCCGCCGGCTCGGACGGCGGTGGGGAAGGAGTTTCCGTTTCCGCGGCGATGGATCGAGTCTGCCTCAGTGCGGGCACTCACCGGCGGCCGTCTGTCGGATCGGCGTCGGTAGGCTTCGGGCCGTGGCCGACGACGTGCAGCGTTACGCCGCCGAGCTGGCCGACGGCGTCGACACCGCCCTGGGCGGTTGGGTGGAGCGCAGCGTCGCCCGAGTCATGACCGCTTGGCGCGGGGACGTCCCGCCCGAAGTGGCCGCGGCGGCGGCCGACGCCGGCCGGCGGGCGACCGTCGAGGTGGGTGGTGCGGTGCGGGCCCTGCTCGTGGCCGACATCGACCAGCAGCGGGGGACGCCGCTCACCCTGCTGCGCGAGGCGGTGACCTATCCCACCGCGGTGCTCGCCGACGCGGGGGTCCCCGCGGTGGAGCGGGACGAGTTCAGCGCCCACGCCTTTCCCGATGACCGCTACGACCTGTCGCCGGCGTCGTGGGCGGACGTCGACCCCCGGTTGGCCGACCTGGGCCTGGCCTGGGGGGCGGCCAAGGCGTTCGAGCACAAGCGCCGCCACGCCCGGGTGGAGGGGTGATGAGGATCGCGGCCTACGTGCCCGATCTCATGGACCGCTCCCGGATCGGGGCGGTGGCCGACCGGATCGGCACGGAGGTGGTGACCGTCGCCGCGCCCGGCGACCTGGCCGGCGTGGCCGGGGCCGAGATGGTGGTCGTCGACCTGGGCCGCCCCGGTGTGCTGGAGGCGCTGAGCGGGCTCGGCGACGTGGCCTCCGTGGGCTTCGCCAGCCACGTCGACCGGGATCTGCTCCGCCGGGCCCGAGGTTCCGGCTGTGGCCAGGTCCTGGCCCGTTCCGCCTTCTTCGGGCGGCTCCCCGAGCTTCTCGCCGGCGCCGGGGGGCAGTCGGGCCCCTGAGCGCCCCGGCCGCCTAGCGCCGGCGACCCCCCTTGCCCCGTCCCTTTCTCGGGCCGCGACGCTTGGGTGCGGCGGGGTCGGGAAGACCGTGGGCCGTGTTGCTCATCGGCTCGGTCGGCGCCGGCACCCACCCGGCCGCGCTCACCGAACGGGGCTCGAAGAACAGGCATCCCTCGGGACAGGCGAACGGATCGTCCTCGCTGGCGCCGACCCGGCACCGTTGCACGGCTTCGCCGGTGGCCGCGCTGCGCAGCAGGTAGTGTCGGCAGTCGTCTCGCACGCCCATCGGTCCATGATGCCCGAAGCCTCATAGGCTCCGGTGTCGTGCCGGAGCGACTGGTGGTCATCGGAGGCGACGCCGCGGGCATGGCCGGCGCCAGCGAGGTGCGCCGGCGGCGGCCCGAAGCCGAGATCGTGGCCCTGGAAAAGGGGTCGTGGACCAGCTACTCCGCTTGCGGGATCCCCTACCTGGTCGGCGGGGGCGTGGCCGGTCTGCAGCAGCTGGTGGCCCGCACCCCGCAGGAGTTCCGCGACCGGCGCATCGACATGCGCATCGAACACGAGGTCACGGGCATCGACCTTGACCACCGCACCGTGGAGGTGCACAACCATTCCCGCAGCCGGACGTTCTCGCTCGGTTTCGACCTGCTCCACGTGGCCACCGGCGCCACCCCTCGACGACCGCAGGTCCCGGGGATCAACGGTGGCAACGTCTTCGGCGTGCAGACGCTCACCGACGCCGACGAGCTCCTGGGCGCCGCCGCCGCGTCTTCGGTGCGCACGGTCTGCGTCGTGGGCAGCGGCTACATCGGTCTGGAGCTGGCCGAGGCCTTCCTCCAGCGGGGGGCGGCGGTGACGGTCGTCGACCAGCGACCCGAGGTCATGGCCACCCTCGACCCGGACATGGGCCGCCTCATCAGCCAGGCCATGCGGGACATGGGGATTACCGTGCGCCTCGGTGAGGAGCTGGTCGGCGTCGAGAAGGGAGCCGTCACGACCAGCGGCGGCGAGATCCCCGCCGACCTGGTCGTCCTGGGCACCGGCGTGGCACCCAACGTGGCCCTGGCCGAGCAAGCCGGCCTGGCCCTGGGGTCCAGCGGCGCGGTCGCCGTCGACCGCCGGCAGCGAACGTCAGCCGAAGGGGTCTACTGCGCCGGGGACTGCTGCGAATCGATCCACCTCGTCTCCGGCCGGGGCGTGCACGTCGCCCTCGGAACCCACGCCAACAAGCAGGGCCGCGTGGCCGGCATCAACATGGCCGGCGGCTACGCCACCTTCCCGGGGGTGATGGGGACGGCCGTCACCAAGGTGTGCGCCTACGAGATCGGCCGCACCGGCCTCGGCGAGGACGAGGCGACCGCCGCCGGCTTCGAGTTCGTCACCGCCACCACCACCGCGACCAATCGCGCCGGCTACCTCGACGAGGCGCGCGACGTCGTCGTCAAGCTGGTCGCCGAGCGGTACAGCGGGCGTCTCCTCGGCGCCCAGATCGTCGGGGGGCCGGGGGCCGCCAAACGCATCGACGTGTTGGCGACCGCCCTCCTCGGAGGGCTGACGCTCGACGACATGATCCACCTCGACCTGGGCTACGCCCCGCCGTTCTCGCCGGTGTGGGACCCGGTGCTGGTCGCGGTCCGCCGCTGTCTCGCCCTGCTGCGGTGAGCCGGCGACGGCGGGCGGCGGGCCAGCAGGTAGCCTCCTCCAAGATGGAGGATCCGCCGGCAGCCACCGGGTTGGACCTGATCCGCTGGAGCGAGGCGCTCGCCGGTATCGCCCGCACCGGGCTCGGGTTCACCGAGAGCCTCTACGAGCGAGAGCGCTTCGAGGAGGTCCTGAAGGTCGCCGCCGACATCCGCGTGGCTGCCGATCGCGACGCTCGCCGCTTCGACGCCACCGAACTGGTCGACGGGTGGCTGCGCAGCGTGGGCGAAGGGGTCGCCGGTTACGTCACCCCCAAGGTCGCGGTCGGGGCGGTGGTGGGCAACGACAACGGGGAGATCCTGCTGATCAAGCGGGCCGACTCCGGCGTGTGGCTGTACCCCACCGGGTGGGCGGACGTCGGGTACTCGGCATCCGAGGTGGCGGTGAAAGAGGTCGAGGAGGAGACCGGGATCCGCACCGAACCGGTGCGGCTCATCGCCTTTCTCGACGGCCTGCGCCTCGGGGCCCGGGCCACGCCGTTCTATTCGGTGGTCTTTCTCTGCCACGCCCTCGGCGGCGAGCTGCGCGCCCACCCGCTCGAGGTCAGTGACGTCGGCTGGTTCGGGGAGTCCTCACTGCCCCAGCCCCTCGCCGGCGCCGAACGGTGGAAGCGCCAGGCTTTCGCCGCCATCCGGGGCGAGCCGGTCGAAGTGCTGTTCGACCCACCCCGCCGACCCACTTGGGAGGAACGGAGCTGACCCGCTGGCGGCGGGGGGCTGGGTCTTCCCGCCCCCAGCGGCCCCAGCTCGGCACGACGAGCGACCGTCTCGATGACGCCGATGTCGCTGCTCGCCTGGCGGAGTTGGGTGCCGAGGGGGACCTCGTCCGCGCCCTCGATGCCCGGGTCAGCCAGCGGCTCCCGTCGCTCACCGCCCTCAGCGAGCTGACCAGCCCCCTCGTCGTGAACTACGTGGAACGGGTGGCCCGTCCCGTCTCCGCGTTGGCGCCGGCGGCCGGGGCCCGGGTCATGATGCGCGGCTATGCCGCCCACGTGGTGGTGGAGGACGACCCCGGGGTGGTCGGCTCCGAGGATGTCCCCGTGCTCGGCACCCTCCCCCCGCTCAACCGCCACGGTCGTCCGCCCCAGGATCTGCTCATGCGCATCGTCAAGGCCAGCCGGCGCCATTTCTCCGTCGTCTGCGCCCTCAGTCCCGACGGATGGGAAGGTTTCGTGGTCGTGAGCCTGGCTCACGTGCACGACGAAGCCGAGCAGCTCAACCCCGGACCCGACGGGGAGCCGGCCTACCTGGACGAGGAGCTCGTCGACGGCCTGCTGCGCACCGGGTGGCTGTTGCGCCAGGTCGACCTGGCCTACGGACAAGAGCCGGAGTGGTCCACTGGCTGAGCCGGTCTCATCCCGCTCCCGGGGGCTCCAGCTGGGCGATGAGACCGGCGACGATGGAACTGCGCCGGCCGCTGCGTTGCCACTCGTCGGCGACGCGCTCGTGGTCGACGTGGCCCGACCATCGGGGCGGGATCCCGAGCGATTCGGCCGCGGCGGAAACCAGGGCGGCGACCTCGAGGTCATCACCGTGGGCGGCGAAGGCCTCGAGGCCCTCCCAGAGCGACTCGAGCGGCGCCGGCGGCGTCGCACCCGTGGCCACGGCCAGGGCGACCGTCGGGAACACGTCGTAGGTGCCCACCCCCTCCGGCCGCCGGTATCCGCCCACCGGGTGGAGGCGCCATTCCAGGGTGGCCCCGGCCGGGCCGTCGTCGCGCAGCCACACCTGTGAGCCGTTGACGTAGGCGTCGAGAGGTTGGCCGAAGCGGTCGTCCACGGCCACCACCACGGCGGCGGTGGCGGGCCACACGCAGCACGCCACCCGCTCCACGGTCATGGGACCGGTACCCGGGTGACTCAGCCGTTGCCGCGATGCTCGCGCAGGAAGCGCTCCACCTCGGCCGCCAGCCCATCGGGGTCCATGTGCACGGCGGCGCCCACATCGGAGCCCGCCGGCGGTTCCTCGTCGTCGGCCTCCTCCAGCTGGGAGACGTAGATGGCGGCGTCCTCGTCCTCGGCGACCCGCTCGCTCACCTGGCGCTCGTACTCGACGGCCGCGTCGCGCAGCTCGACCGGGTCGACGGTGACGCCGAGCAGCGACGTGGAGCGCTCGACGAGCGCCAGGGCCGCCTTGGGGGACGGCACCTGATGGACGTAGTGGGGTACCGCCGCCCAAAAGCTCGCCGAGGGCAGCCCGGCGTCCTGGCACGCGTGCTGGAGCACGCCGATGATGCCGGTGGGGCCCTCGTAGTCGGAGCGGGCCAGGCCGAGGCGTCCGGCCAGATCACGGTCGTCGCTGGACCCCGAGACCCGCACCGGGCGGGTGTGGGGGACGTCGGCGAGGAGCGCCCCCAGGCTCACCGTGAGCTCGGCGCCCACCGCGGTGGCCACGCCGACGATCGCCCGACAGAAGCTCTGCCACCGCAGCTGAGGTTCGATCCCCCGGACGAACACCACCTCGCGCTCCGCGGCCGGGAAGGGTCGCGGAGAGCAGTTCGACGGTCGGCCAGTCGATGGTCCGGGTCACGCCGTCGACGATGCGCGTCTGCGGCCGGGCCTCGGTGAAGTCGTAGAACTCCTCGGGCTCGATGGAAGCGAACCGCTCCGCGCCCCACAGCTCGGCCAGGTAGCCCAGCGCGAGCGTCGCCGCGTCGCCGGCGTCGTTCCACCCTTCGAAGGCGGCCACCACCAGCGGATGACGCAGGCGAGGCCGGTGCTCCCAAGTGACGAGTTCCATGCCTTCCGACGGTAGCGCCGATGGACAGGTAAACCTACGGGCCCCCCATCACCCGCCGCGCTGCGCGCGCAGACATGAGCGAGCGGTAGGAGAGGGCGGAGAGGATCGACGCGACGCTCAGCGCCGACCCGATGGAGAGGAGCGAGGCGAACGACCCGATGGAGCCGACCGACAGCGCCGAGCCGACCGAGCCCACGGACAGCACCGACCCCCGGGAGCAGATCGAGAGCAACGAGTCGGTGGACCGGAAAGACCAGAGCGAACCGTCGGACGACGCCATCACCCCAAGTATGCCGGGGCGGACCCCGGAGCGCGAGGCCGGTACCCTGCGACGCCATGTTGACCGTCTCGCGGGCCACGGAGGTCTCCGACGAACTGGTGGCGGCCATCGGCCGCCTGTTGCCCCAGCTTTCGCGCTCGGCGCCGGCGCCGACGGCGGAGGAGGTGGCGGCCATCGTGGACTCGCCGTCGACGCTGCTGTTCGTGGCTCGCGACGGCGACGACGGCGCCATCGTGGGGACGCTCACCCTGGCCATCTTTCGCATCCCTACGGCCGTGCGGGCCTGGATCGAGGACGTGATCGTGGACACGGCGGTGCGCGGGCAGGGCGGCGGGGAGGCGCTGACCCGGGCGGGGATCGAGGCGGCGGCGCGCGCCGGGGCCAAAACGGTGGAGCTCACGTCGCGTCCGTCCCGAGAGGCCGCCAACCGGCTGTACCGGCGCATGGGCTTCGTTCCCCGCGACACCAACGTGTATCGCTATGAGATCGATGGCTGAGAGCAGGCCTCGCTGGCGAGAACCCGGCGCCGCGGGGGTACGATCCCGTCGTAAGAACGCACGTCTCTTCCGCTGACAGGGGGCCCTGTGGCCGAATCGATCACCATCACCGACAACCGCACGGGCGAGTCTGTCGAAATCCCCGTCCACGACGGCACCGTCTCGGCCGACGAGTTCCGCAAGTTGCTGCCCGGTGTGTGGTTCTACGACCCCTCGTTCATGACGACGGCCCTGGCGTCCAGTTCGATCACCTACCTCGACGGCGAGGCGGGCATCCTGCGCTACCGCGGCTACCCCATCGAGCAGCTGGCCGAGTCGTCCACCTACCTCGAGGTCGCCTACCTGCTCATCCACGGCGAGCTGCCCACCGGCGACGAGCTCCACGCCTGGACCGACGAGATCCGCTACCACACCTACATCCACGAGAACTTCCGAAAGCGGTTTCTCGAAGGCTTCCACTACGACGCCCACCCCATGGGCATGTTGGTATCGGCCATGGCCGGGCTGTCGACGTTCTACCCCGAGTCCAAGGACCTCACCGACCCGGAGATCGCCGAGAAGCAGACGATCCGCCTCATCGCCAAGGTGCCCACCCTCGCCGCCGCCTGCCACCGCTTCAGCCTGGGTATGCCGTTCGTCTACCCCGACAACTCGCTGAGCTTCGCCGAGAACTTCCTCTCCATGATGTGGAAGGTCGCCGAGCCCCGCTACGAGCCCGATCCCGCGCTGGCCCGGGCGCTCGACGTGCTGTTCATGCTCCACGCCGACCACGAGCAGAACTGCGGCACCCTGGCCATGCGGACGGTGGGCTCGGCCCACGCCGACCCCTACATCTCGGCCGCGGCGGCGGCTGCCGGTCTGTACGGCCCGCGCCACGGGGGCGCCAACGAGGCGGTGCTGCGCATGCTCAACGACATCGGCAGCATCGACAACGTCCCCGCCTTCATCGCCGACGTCAAGGCCGGCAAAGGCAAGCTGCAGGGCTTCGGCCACCGCGTCTACAAGAACTACGACCCGCGGGCCACGATCATCAAGAAGACCGCCGACGAGGTGTTCGGCGTCACCGGTAAGAACCCGCTCCTCGACATCGCCCTCAAGCTGGAAGAGGCGGCCCTGTCGGACGACTACTTCATCTCCCGGAAGCTGTACCCCAACGTCGACTTCTACTCAGGCATCATCTACCAGGCGATGGGGTTCCCGACGGAGATGTTCACCGTCCTGTTCGCCATCCCCCGCACCGCCGGATGGCTGGCTCATTACCACGAGATGGTCGCTCAGGACCAGAAGATCTACCGTCCCCGGCAGCGCTGGACGGGCGCCGAGGAGCGGGCCTACACCGCCATCGGCGACCGCGGCTGACCGCCGTCCCGGCGCGGTTGGGCCACGACGACGATCATCTGTGCCACCCGGTAGACACCGGGAAGGTGGAGGATCCGTGACGCCCACACGCGTTTTCGGCTCTGCCGCCAGCCGACCGGCTCCCGCCGGCACATGCGGAACACCGGCGCGATCAGGGTCTCGAACTCCTTCCAGCGGTATTCGCGCAGGTGGCTCTTGGAGACGTAGTAGGCGGAGTCGGGTAGGTGCCGTCCGTGCCAGCGGTCGTGGAGGCGCCATCGCCAGGTGACGGCGCTGTCCCGATTCGGCGTGGCGAGGACGGCGAGGCCGCCGGCCCGCAGAACCCGGGCCAGCTCGGCCACGCCCCGGGCGTCGTCGGGCACGTGTTCGATGGTGTCGTCGCACACCAGGGCGTCGAAGGCCCCACCGCGAAACGGGAGCGCTTCGAGGTCGCCGACCACGCCGAGCAGCCGGCGCCCGGCCCGCTCGGCGATGGCCTCGGCGGTGCGCACCGTCCCCCAGCCGATGTCGAGGGCCACCACCCGTTTTCGTCCGTCGGCGGCCAAGGCGACCGCGACGGCTGGATTGGGTCCGCACCCGGCGTCGAGCACAAGACCGGTTGACCCCTCCAGGCACCCCGTGACCACGGGCAGGGTCTCGGGTGCGGACAGCACCGGAATGGCATCGGGGTCGGCGGCGCCCACCTCCCACATGTCGTCACCGAGGTCGACGTACAGCTGCCTGATCGACCGACGATCACCCCCCGTCACGATCTCCTCGGCTACCTCCCGATGGTGGCGTAGGGGATCGGCGGGGCCGGCATTTGGTGACTCGGCCACGAGCGACCCAGGATAGGCGGCGGCCGACGGGCCCACCGCCGGGGGACCTGGCTGGGAAGAGGCCACCCGCGCCCGCCGCCTACCGTTCCGCCCCTATGATGAGCCTTCGTGGCAATGACGCCGAGCGCGCTTCTCGAGCGCCTTCAGACTCCTGAGGGTCAGAAGCTGTTCCGCTACTCCATGGTGTCGGTGATCGCCGTGTGCGTGAGCACCGTCGTCCTGGTCTTCTGCAGCGGGGTCTTGGGCTGGTCGGCGGTGGTCTCCAACACCGTGGCCACCGCGGTCGCCACCATCCCGAGCTACGAGCTCAACCGCAAGTGGGCCTGGGGCAAGACCGGGCGCGGCCACCTGATGAAGGAAGTCGTGCCCTTCTGGGCGCTTTCGTTCACCGGCTGGGCGTTCTCGACGGTCTGCGTGGACCTGGTGGAATCGTTTGCCAAGAACCAGCATTACAGCCACCTGGTGCGGACGGGAGCGGTGACCGTCACGGCGATCGCCGCCTTCGGCGTCCTTTGGATCGTCAAGTTCGTCATCTTCAACAAGGTCCTCTTCGTCCACCGTGGTCCGGTGCCCGAAGCGCTCGACGGACGCACCGGCGTCCCCACCTGAGCCGAGCTTCGCCTCCCCAGCCGAGCGGCCGCTAGCGTCCAGCGCGGTGAGCCTGCGTCCGTTTCCCGCCGCTCTCGTCGCCGTGGTGGGCGCCGACCCGATCGCCGCCAGCGACGCCGCCCGGCTGTCGGAGCGCCTGACCAAACCCCCAGGGTCGCTCGGGCGTCTGGAGCCCCTGGGCGCCCAGCTGGCGGGCATCGGCCGCGCCTGTCCCCCGCCGCTGCCGGAGCCGGCGGCCGTGGCCGTCTTCGCCGGCGACCACGGCGTCGTGGCCCAGGGCGTCACCCCGTGGCCGCAGGAGGTCACCGCCCAGATGGTGGCCAACTTCTGCGCCGGCGGGGCGGCGATCAGCGTGCTGGCCGGTCAGGCCGGTGCCCGGCTGCTGGTCGTCGACGTGGGCGTGGCCACCCCGCTGCCCGACGACCTGCCGGCCGACCGCTTCGTCGGCGCCCGGGTGCGCGCCGGGACGGCGGACCTCTCCCAAGGGCCGGCGATGACGCCCGTCGAGCGGGATGCCGCGCTGGACGTGGGCGCCGGGATCGCCGCCCGCCTGGTCGGCGAAGGCGCTCGGTGCCTGGCCACGGGGGAGATGGGGATCGGCAACACCACGCCCTCGGCGGCGCTGATCGCCGCCCTGTGCCGCCGCCCGGCGACGGCGGTGACCGGGCGGGGGACCGGCATCGACGACGCCACGCTGGCCCGCAAGACCGCGGTGGTCGAGGCGGCCGTCGGGCGCCTGCCGGCCGGCGCCGGAGCCCTCGAGGTCCTGGCCGAGGTGGGTGGTCTGGAGCTGGCCGCCCTCTGCGGCTACGTCGTCGGCGGCGCCGCCGCCGGTGTCCCGGTCGTCCTCGACGGCGTCATCGCCGTTGCCGCCGCCCTGGTCGCCGTGTCGGTGGCACCGGACGTCCGCGACTATCTGGTGGCCGGCCATCGCTCCACCGAGCCCGGTGCCTCGGTGGCCCTGGCTCACCTGGAGCTCGAGCCGCTGCTCGACCTGGGACTCCGCCTGGGCGAGGGCACCGGCGCCTGCCTCGGACTGTCACTGCTCTCGGCGGCGTCGCGCGTGCTCGGCGAGATGGCCACCTTCGACCAGGGCGGGGTAACCGACAAGCGTGCGTGAGCCCCCGGCGATGGCCGCCGACGCGCTGGCGCGCGCCCGGGCCGCCCGGGGCTTCATGCCCGACGACGAGGGCCTGGCGCTGTACCGCGCCGGGGCCATGGCCGCCAGCAGCGGGCTGGGGCCGTTGCTGGAAGTGGGGACCTACTGCGGCAAGTCGGCGCTGTACCTGGGCGCGGCGGCGCGCCGCGCCGGGGCCACGCTCTTCAGCGTCGACCACCACCGCGGCTCGGAAGAAAACCAGGCGGGTTGGGAGCATCACGAGACCGACCTGGTCGACTCCCGCACCGGGCGCATGGACACGCTCCCGTGGGCCCGGCGCACCGTCGAGGACGCCGGCCTGGAGGACGCCGTGGTCCTGGTGGTGGGCGCCTCGACCACGGTGGCGGCGGCGTGGACCACCCCGCTGGCCCTGTTGTTCATCGACGGCGGTCACGGGGCCGACGTGGCGTGGGCGGACTACCGGGCGTGGACCCCGAAGATCGCGGTTGGCGGGCTGCTGGCCATCCACGACGTGTTCCCCGACCCGGCCGACGGTGGGCGCCCGCCCTACGAGCTGTACTGCGAAGCGTTGCGGTCCGGCGCCTTCGAGGAGGACGTCGCCGCCGCCTGCGGCAGCCTGCGGGTGGTGGCCCGCCGGCGCTGAGCCCTGCGGGCGCTGAACCCGGGCGAGCCCGCCGGCGCTGAGCCCGCCGGCCGGGCCCGGCGTGGCCTCTGCGTCTCGTCTCCAGCGTGACGTGGACATGTTGGCCGAGGGGGTGAGACGCAGGGGCCACGGGATCGGAAAAGCCGGACGAGATGGCCACGGCGCCAGCCCGCGGAGCCGCCCGCCGGACGCCCGCCGGCCGCCCGCCGGCCGCGGGCCGCCGCCGGCGGGCGCTCACGAGCGCGCCGCGGCCACCTCTTGGTAGAGGGCGCCGAGACGCTCACCCATGCGCCGGACGTCGAAACGTTGCTCCAGGCGCACCTTGGCCGCGCTCGTGACCCGGGCCCGGCGCGCCGGGTCGCCCAGGAGGCTGAGCACATCGCCGCCCATGGCGTCGGAGTCGCCGAAGCGGCGGAGGTACCCGGACAGGCCGTGCTCGACGGCGTCGTGGTTGCCGACCACGTCGGAGAGCACCACGGGGACGCCGGCGCGCATGGCTTCGAGCGGCGTGTACGGCGCGCCTTCGAACCGGGAAGGGAGGACGAACACGTCGAGCTGGCCCAGGGCGTCGGCGGCGTCGGCCAGATGGTCGATCTGGTGGAACCGGGAGCCGAGACCGTGGGCGGCCACGGCGGCGTCCACCGCTGTCTGCAGCGGGCCCATGCCGATCAACAGGAAGTGCACCTCCGGGCGGACGCGAGCCACCGCCGCGCAGGTCCTGACGAACTCCACCGGCGCCTTCTGGTCGACCAGGCGGGCGACCGTCCCGACGAGGGGAGTCCCGGCGGCGATGCCGACCCGCTGTCGCAGGTCGACGGTCGCCGCCGCCGGCGGATCGAGGTCGATGCCGTTGGCGATGATGGCCACCCGGGCCGGCGGGAGGGAGAGCTCGCCCACCGCCACGTTGGCCTCGCTGGCTGAGACCGCCACCAGGCGGTCGGTCAGGGGCCCGAGGGCGCGCTCGGCCAGCAACGCCAGACCGCTGGTCGCCAGGCCGTTCGGCGTGTACACGGCGGGGTGGCCACCGAGCTTGGCGGCCATGCGGCCCAGGGCGCCGCCGACCGAGCTGTGTCCATGTACGACGGTCGGTGACAGGTAGCGGAGGAGATGGTGGAGGCGCCGGACGGCGAGGGCGTTGGCCGGCTGGGGCGGCGTGCGGCGCATGTCGACCCAGTGCAGGACGGCGCCGGCGGCGACCATGGCCTCGAGGGCGGGCGCGTCGACGAGGGCACCGGAGGCGTCGACGGGCCGCTCGACGGGAGGGACGGCGACGTGGTGCTCAGCGCCGCCGACATGGCGCACCACGTCGACCACGTGGCGCGACGTGCCGCCGCGAACGGCCTCCAGGACGTGCAGAACCCGCAAGGGCCGGCACTCTACGACTCCTGTCTCAGTAGGGCGAACGGCGCACGAACAGGGCGGGGATGGTACGGAGCAGCAGCTGGGTGTCGACGCCGAGGCTGTGGGTGACCACGTAGGTCATGTCGAGCTCGAGCATGTCGGCGTAGCGGAGGGCGTTGGCCCCGTTGACCTGCCACAGGCCGGTGATGCCCGGCGCCACCGAGTGGCGGACCCGGGCAGCGGGTTCGAACTCCTCGGGCGACACGGGGAGGGGGCGCGGGCCGACGAGGCTCATGTCGCCGCGCAGCACGTTCCACAGCTGGGGGAGCTCGTCGATGGAGAAGCGCCGGACGATAGCGCCCACCGGCGTGATGCGTGGGTCCTGCTCGAGCTTGAACAGCAGGCCCTCGTTGACGTTCTGGCCCAGGAACTCGTGGCGGCGGGCTTCGGCGTCGACGACCATCGAACGGAGTTTGAGGATGGTAAAGGGCCGCCCGTCCTTGCCCACGCGTCGCTGGCGGAAGGTCGCCGGTCCGCCGTCGGAGAGCCGGATGGCCGCCATGGCGGCAATCAGGACCGGGCTGACGAGGAGGAGGAGCAGCGAAGAGCCGATGACGTCGACGACCCGCTTGATGCGCACGCTGGCCGGTGGGGGGACGAGACGCAGGGGGAGGACGCCGAGGTCGCCGATGTGGGCCCGGGCGTGGCCCGCGCACAGGCCGCCGAGGGGGAGGACGATGCTGCAGTCGGCCCGGCCCCGGCCGTAGTGGACGAACTCGCGCAGGACCGCTTCCTGCACGGAATCGGTCGTGAACAGCACATGGTCGGCATCCGATCGGTCGAGGATGCCTTCCACGAGCAGCTCGTTGCTGTCGACTTCCGCCGCCGTGTCACTCCCCGAGGGGGCCACACCCGCCACGAAACGCAGGCCCGCCTCGGGGAACACGCTCATGCGGTGGCGCAGCAGGGCGATGCGTTCTTCGGTGCCGATGACGAGCGTGCGGCCGAGCCCCTGGCCCTTGCGCCTCGCCCCGGCGATCAGCAGCCACAGGGCGCTGCGCACGGCGAGCAGGATGATGCCTGCGGCGATGACGGCGAGCAGGGCCCGCCTGGGCAGCAGCCCGACGGGGTGGCCCAGGGCGAGCAGGCAGCCGGTGGCGACCAGGGTGGCGACCAGTGGGCGGGCGTACCAGGCGATCCCCTGCGCCTCCAGCGTGGTGCGCCGGCGGAACAGACCGAAAAGCAACCCGAAGGCCACCAGCAGGACCGCCGACGCCACGCCGATGCGATTGCTCCGGGTCACGGCGGCCACCGCGCCGCCGGTGAGGATGGCGTCCAGGGCGACGGGGCCGGGGTGGCGGTCGGCGGCGTGCCAGCGGGCGGCCGTGGCCAGCCAGCCGGGCGCGGCGGCTCCGGTGTCCGCCCGGCTGACCCCGTCGGTCAGCTCGACGGGGTCGGCACCCAGGCCGATCACGATCTCCGGCGCGGCGGCACCTGCCATCGCGAGGTGTTCTTCGCCTTCTGCCCCAAGCTCAGTTGGCGTAGTCATTTGTTCCTAGTAGACGACTTAACGTCGAAAGGTCGCCCTTATCCTCGCCCAGTTGAGTCCCCGAGTCAAGATGAACCCTTGCGCCCTCGATGGGCGATTTGGGCACCCGATCAGGTGACCGGACCCTCCTCGATGCGCTTGGCGACGGCGGCGGCCAGTGCAGTCACGGTGGGCTCGTCCATTGGGGCCAGTCCACGGCGCAGCTGGGCCACCTCCTGGCGCAGGGCGGTGAGCGTCTCCGACACGGTGCCGTCGGTCTCGGCCAGCTCGTTGACCAGGTCCTCGAGCACCGCGGTGCGCTGGGTCAGGTCAGCCAGGGCGGCGCGATGGTCGACCGGCGCCGGGCGATCGGCGGCCAGGCGCTCGTCGAGGTGGCGGGTGAGCTCGTCGTGATGGCGGCGGAGCTGGCCCTCCACGTCGGGCTGGTCGCCGCCGTCGGCCGGGGTATCGAGGCTGTCGGCGACGGCTTCGACGAGGTCGGAGAGGCGGCGCTGGTCGGCGGACAGCTGCTGCAGGTGCGGCTGCAGCTGGACGTCGACGGGCGGTTGTTCGGCGGCGGCGAACCCGCTGTCGATGCGCCGGGTCAGCTCGTCATGGCGGCGGGCCTGCTCGGCGGCCAAGCGCTCGAGGTGGGGGCGGACCTGGGCTTCGACCAGGTCGGAGAGGCGGCGCTGGTCCGTGGCGATCTGCTCGAGGTGCGGGCGCAGCTGGGCGGCGGCGTTGGGCACGATGGTGGCGGCGAGACGCTCGTCGAAGTGGCGGGCCAGCTCCTCGAAGCGGGGCGCCAGCTGCTGCTCGACGGGCGGCTGGTCGCCGCCCTCCGCCGGCGCGTCGAGGGTGTCGGCCACCGCCTCGACCAGGTCGTGAACCTGCTGCAGGCTGCGCTGCATCTCCCGCCGCTCGCCGGCGGCGTCGTCGTCGGGCGCCGCCCCGCTCCGGGCGGCTTCCAGCTTGTCGAAGCGCTCGTCCAGGCGGCGGCTCAGCTCGTCGCGCTGGTCGGCGACGTCGGCGACGATGTCGGTATTGGTGGCGGTCGCCTCGGCGAGGCGCTCCAGGTGGGCCAGGACCTCGCCGAGCGCCCGCGCGGTCTGGTCCTGGATCTCCGACATCCGGTCGGCCAGGGCCTCGACCCGGGCGTCGAGGTTGGCGACGGCACGCGCCGCGCTGGCGTCGCCACCCGTCGCCCCCACGGAGGACACGGAGCGCTGGGACGGCGCCAACGGATCGCCCCGGTCACCCCGAGGCCATTCGAGGCGGACACGCAGATCGTCCGAGCTCGTCCCTTCTGGCTGCATCGGCCCAAACGTTACCGGATGCGCTGGACCCCCGGCCGGCGCCCCTCCTGCCAAAGGGTCCGGCGCAGCCGGGCCAAACCGAGCAGCGAGCGGGGGATGCGCTGCAGGATCGAGGTGCGGGGAGGACGCTGGTCGCTGACCCGGATGGGCAGCTCGCGCACGCCCAGCCCCGCTCGTTCGGCGCGCAGGATCAGCTCGGTGTCGAAGATGTCGCCGCCGTAGCGGCACGCCCCCACCACGTCGACGAGCGGCTGGCGCCGCAGCAACTTCAGCCCGTGGGTATCACGGACGCCCAGCCCGAAGCCGCGTCGCAGGACGACGGAATACACCGCCGTCACCACCCGGCGGCCGATCGCCCGTTGGTCCTCGGCGCCCGGGCCCCGCTTGGTGCCGACCACGATGGCCGCCTCGGGCGTGGACTCCAGCAGGTCGAGGGCCCGGTCGAGGAAGTCGAAGTCGACCAGATCCACGTCGAAGTTGGCGACCAGCGCGCCCCGAGCGGCACAGAAACCGGCCCGCAGGGCCCGCCCGTAGTCGGCGTCGTCGAGGTGGTGATGGTGGATGGCTGCGGAGGTGTCCGCCAGCTCGGCGGCGATGGCCGCGGTGGCGTCCACCGACCCGTTCTCGCAGATGAGCACCTCGAAGTCGTCGGTGAGCTTGCCCAGACCGGCCACCACCGACTCCACCGCCCGGACCAGCAGCTCCTGCTCGTTGTGGGCGGGCATGACCACCGAGATCGACTGCGGCCCGCCCGCTGGCATCCGGCCACGGTAGCGGCACCGACTGGCCCGGCGGCCTCGGGGCGGCGAGCATGGCAGCCGTGCCGGCGGCTTCCGAACACACCGCCGTCGGCGCGCAAGAGGTGGGGCCGGGCCGGCGCCGGCGGGCGGCGCTGCTCCTCGTGCCACTCGCCGGCGGGCTGCTCGTCGCCCTGTCCGTTCCGCCGTTCGGCTTCTGGCCGCTGGCCTGGGTCGGCTACGCCGTCTTGGCCCTGCGGGTGTGGCAGACGACCGGCCGACAGCGTTTCGTCTCGGGTCTCGTCTTCGGTATCGGCCAGTACGCGGTGACCATCTGGTGGGTCACGGAGTTCAACGCCTTCGGCTACGGCGTGCTCGTCGTCGTCTCCGCCCTGTTCGTGGCGATCGCCGCCCTGGTGGTCCCCGCCCGCCGGTTCCGGCTGGTTGCCCTCGGTCTCCCCGCCGCCCTGCTCCTGGCCGAGTGGGCGCGGGATCGTTTCCCGATCGGCGGCTTCCCTCTCGGTTCGTCGGCGTTGGGCCAGACCCACGGCCCGTTCATCCCCCTCGCCCGCCTCGGGGGCAGCCTGCTCATCACCGGTGCCACGGTCGTTGCCGGGGTGGTCCTGGCCGGCGCCGCCCTCGCCGCCCACGACGCCTGTGTCATGGGGCGCCGGCAAGCCGGCGCCTCTCGCAAGCGGGCCGCCTGGCCGGGGCCGGCTGCCGTCGCCGTCGCCGGGTGCGTGCTGGCCGCCAGCGTGCTCGGTGGCCTGGCCAGCGCCGGAGGCCAGCCCACCGGCCGGTCCCTCCGCATCGCCCTGGTCCAGGGCGGAGGGCCGCGCGGGACCCGGGCGGTGACCACCGATCCCGACATCGTGTTCGCTCGCCACGCCGACGCCGCCGCCCGGCTGCAGCCGCCGCTGGACCTGGTGGTGTGGCCCGAGGGCATCCTCCAGACCACCGGCGACTTTCGCAACAGCCCGGGAGCGGACGTGCTCGCCGGCCTCGCCCGCCGCCTGCACGCCACCGTGGTCGCCGGGGTGGAGGAGGACATCGGCGCCACCCGCTACACCAACAAGGCGGTGGTGTGGAATCCCGACGGGACCGTCGGTGAGACCTACGAGAAGAACCATCTCGTGCCCTTCGGTGAGTACGTCCCCGGCGCGCTCGTTCATCCAGCACCTGGTCAGCCTGAACCTGGTCCCCCGCGACGCCATCGCCGGCCACGGGCCGGGCATCCTGCACACCCCGGCCGGGCCGCTCGGGGTGATGATCTCCTACGAGGTGTTCTTCGACGGCCGGGCCCGCGGGGCGGTGCAGGCAGGCGGCCAGGTCCTGCTGGTGCCGACCAACACCGCGTCGTACTCCGACAGCGAGGTTCCCACCCAGGAGTTGGCGGCGGCCGAGCTGCGGTCGTGGGAAACGGGGCGGGTGTCGCTGCAGGTGACGCCCACCGGATACAGCGCGGTGGTGGGGCCCACGGGCCAGGTGCGGGTCCGGTCGAACCTCGGGGCGCAGGCCCTCATCGAGGCGACCGTCGACCTGCGCACGGGCAACACCGTGTACGTCGACATCGGCGACACGCCGTACGCCGTCGCCGCCCTCGTCGTGCTCGCCGGCGCGTGGCTGGTCGTCCGGCGGCGCGCGCCGGACGGGCCCACTTGACCGTCGACCGCTGGACCCGACACAGTTTGTCGACTATGCCGCCCCACTCCCTCAGGATCGCCCTGCTCGTCTACCGGGGCAATCCGCACTCGGGAGGCCAGGGCGTGTACACCCGGTATCTGGCGAGGGAGCTGGTCCAGCTGGGCCATCGCGTCACCGTGTTCGCCGGCCAGCCATGGCCGGTCGTCGACGACGGCGTCGACTTCACGGCCGTTCCCAGCCTCGACCTGTACCGGGAGGAGAACCCGTTTCGCATTCCCCGACCCACCGAGTTCAGGTCGCTGATCGACGTGGCCGAGTTCGCCATGATGTGCGGCGCGGGGTTCCCCGAGCCGCTCACCTTCAGCTGGCGGGTGCGACGCGTGCTGGCGGCGCGCCGCGACGAGTTCGACATCATCCACGACAACCAGTGCTTCGGGCGGGGGATCGAGACGCTGATGGCCGACGGCTGGCCGGTGATCGGCACCTGCCATCATCCCATCACCGTCGACCGGTCGCTCGACCTGAGCCACGCCGAGACCCTGCGCCGGCGTCTCACCCTGCGCCGGTGGTACGGCTTTCTCGGCATGCAGATGGACGTGGCGCGGCGCTACCCGCGCATCCTGACGGTGTCCACGTCCTCCAAGCGCGACATCGTCGAGCAGATGGGCATCGACTCCGAGCGCCTCTTTGTCGTGCCGGTCGGCGCCGACCATGAGCGCTTCCGTCCCCACCCGGAGATCGCCCGGGTGCCCGGCCGGGTCATGACCACGGCCAGCGCCGACGTGCCCATGAAGGGTCTGGTGCACCTGCTCGAAGCGGTGGCCAAGGCGCGCACCGAACGTCCCGAGGTCCACCTGGTGGTGATCGGTCGGGCCCGGCCCGAGAGCCAGGCCGCCCGGGCGATCGAACGCCTGGGCCTGGGCGACGCCGTCGAGTTCGCGTCCCAGGTGAGCGACGAACGGGTCGTCGAGCTGTACGCCGAGGCCCAGGTGGCCGTGGTCCCCTCCCTCTACGAGGGGTTTTCGCTGCCCGCGGTCGAGGCCATGGCGTCGGGGGTGCCCCTGATCGCCACCACCGGCGGCGCCCTGCCCGAGGTCGTCGGCCCCGACGGCGACGCCGGGCTGCTGGTGCCACCGGCCGACCCGGGTGCGCTGGTCGTGGCTCTCGAGCGCGTGCTCGGCGATCCCGCGCTGGCCGCCCGGCTGGCCGGCGCCGGCCGCCAGCGCGTCCTGGACCACTTCACCTGGCGGGCGTGCGCGGCGGCCACGGCCGAGCACTACCAACGCCAGCTGGCCGGATGCTGACGGTCCGCTACGACCGCCTCGGCGTGGGCCGGGGCGACCGCGTCCTTGACCTGGGCTGCGGCGGGGGCCGCCACGCCTACGAGGCCATGCGCCGCGGCGCGCTCGTCACCGCCGTCGACGCCGACGCGTCCGAGATCAAAGACGTGGCCGCGTTGATGACGGTCATGAACGACGACGACCCGGGGACCATGCGCAGTGGGGGAAAGGGAACCGCGGGCGTGGGCGACGCCCTCGCCCTCCCTTTCCCCAACGCCTGCTTCGACCGGGTCATCGCGGCCGAGGTCCTCGAACACATCCCGACCGACGCCGCGGCCATGGCCGAGCTGGCCCGGGTGTTGCGCCCGGGCGGGACCATGGCCGTCACCGTCCCCCGCTTCTGGCCCGAGCTGGTCAACTGGGCGCTGTCCGACGAGTACCACGACGTCCCCGGCGGGCACGTGCGCATCTACCGCCGCCGGGTGCTCCTCGCCCGCCTCGCCGGCTGCGGGCTCGAGCCCTACGCCAGCCATCACGCCCACGCCCTGCACAGCCCCTACTGGTGGCTGCGCTGCGCCGTCGGACCCGCCGACGACGAGCACCCGTGGGTGCGCGCCTACCACCGGCTGCTCGTCTGGGACATCAGCGCCCACACGCCCCTCACCCGGGTCCCGGAAGCGCTGCTCAACCCGGTGCTGGGCAAGAGCCTGATCGTCTACCTGCGGAAGCCGGCGTGAGCGCCGGTCCGCTCACCCCGGCGGAGATCGACGCCACCGGGGCGTGGATCGCGTCGATGCAGCTGCCCGGCGGCCTGATCTGCTGGTACCAGGGCGGCCACGCCGACCCGTGGAACCACGTGGAGGCGGCCATGGCCCTGCTCGTCGCCGGCTACCGGGCCGAGGCGGAACGGGCCTTCGACTGGCTGGCCGCCAACCAGCTCCCCGACGGCAGCTGGTGCCACTACTACCTGGCCGACGGCGTGGAAGAACCCCGGCGCGACCCCAACGTCTGCGCCTACCTGGCCACGGGCATGTGGTGGCACCACCTCGTCACGGGCGACACCGGCCTGCTGCGCCAGCTGTGGCCGGTCCTCGACGCCGCCATCTCCTTCGTGCTGCGCCTGCAACAGCCGGGCGGGGAGTTCCTGTGGTCGGTCGACGCCGATGGGGTCCCCGGCCGTTTCGCCCTGCTGACCGGGTCGGCGTCGATCCACCACAGCCTGCGCTGCGCCGTCGCCGTCGCCGAACGGCTCGGGCACGAGCGACCGGAGTGGGAGCTGGCCGCGGCGCGCGTCGCCCACGCCGTCGCCCACCGGCCCGACGCCTTCGCCGCCAAGTCGGCGTGGGCCATGGACTGGTACTACCCGGTGCTGTGCGGCGCCGTCGCGGGCGCCGCCGGGCGCGACCATCTCGCTGAGCGTTACGACCGGTTCGTGATGGGCGGGCTCGGGGTGCGCTGCATCGTGGGCAACCCGTGGGTCACCGCCGCGGAGACCTCCGAGTGCGCCATGGCCCTCGACGCCGTCGGCCTGCGCGCCCAGGCGGTGGCGCTGCTCGACTGGACGCGGCACCTGCGCGAGGACAACGGCGGCTATTGGACCGGTTGCGTCCACCCCGAGTGCGTGCGCTACCCCGGCGGCGAGCGCACTACCTACACGGCGGCGGCCGTGCTCATCGCCACCCACGCCCTGTACGGCAATGGTCGGGCGGCCGGACTGTTCCGGGGCGACACGCTGCCGGCGGTCATCGAGCTGGCCGAGGTCGAGCCCATCGCCGAGGGGTAGCGCCCGTCACCAACCCCTGAGGTAGGGTCGCCGGCCGACGCCGAGGGAGGGGGGTGCGTGATGCGGAGAGGGGGTCGCGGCCTTTGGCCGGTGAGCCGGTCGGCACGAAGCGCGCTCTGCCCGCTCCTCGCTCTTTGCCTCGTCTCCGGGCTGCTGGCCGCGTGCTCGAGCAGCTCGGGCTCGGCTTCTCCGAAGGCGCCGGCGGTCACCGCCCCCGCCGGCTTCAGCGGCCACGGGTCGATCGACCAGGCCTACGTCCTCGGCGCCACCCCGGGGGAGCGGCTGCTCGTCGTTGACGGCAGCGGGCACACGACGGGGTCGGGGGTGGCCGACCGGCTCGGCAGCCTGATGGTGCGGAACCTGTCGCCCGGCGACGGCTACACGTTCCGGGCCGTGCGCGGCAAGGAGGTGCTCGGCACCGCCCCGTTCCGGGTGCAGAGCACCGCCGACACGCCCCCCGCCTCGTTCTACGCCGCTCAGCACCTCAACGCCGGTCTCAACTACCTCACCACGCGCGACGGCGTCCAGCTGGCCGCCACCGTGCGCCTGCCGCCGGGCAAGACGCTGGCCGACGGGCCGTTTCCCACTGTCATCGAGTACTCCGGCTACGCCATCGCCGCTCCCGGCAGCCTGTACCAGGCCTACACCACGCCGGGCGCCGACCAGCACAGTCCCCTGCTCCCCGACACCGCAACCGTGGTGGGCTCGCTCATCACCCCCCTGCTCGGCTTCGCCACCGTCAGCCTGCAGATGCGCGGCACCGGCTGCTCGGGCGGCGCCTTCGACCTGTTCGGGCTCTCCACCACCTACGACGGCTACGACGCGGTGCAGACCGTCGCTGCCCAACCCTGGGTGCGGGGCCACCAAGTGGGCATGGTCGGCATCTCCTTCTCGGGGATCTCCCAGCTGTTCGTGGCCGGGACGCGGCCGCCGGGCCTGGCCGCCATCGCCCCGATGAGCGTGACCGACGACCTGTACTCCACCGGCTTCCCGGGCGGCATGCTCAACTCCGGCTTCGCCGCCGAATGGGTCCAGGCCCGGGTCCAGGACGCCCAGCCCGCGCCGCAAGGGGGCGAGCCCTATGCCAAGGCGCTCATCGCCGCCGGGGACCACCGGTGCCTGGCCAACCAGGCCCTCCACCTCCAAACCCTGAACATCCAGCAGCTGCTCGGGGTGGCCGCGCACCGGGTGCCCAGCCTCTACGACGACCGGTCGCCCTCCATCTGGGCGGCGAGGACCACCGCTCCGGTGTTCCTGGCCGGTGCTCTCCAGGACGAGCAGACCGGCCCGCAATGGCCCGCCCTCATCCCCGCTCTGGCCCGGGACCCGGACGTGTGGGTCAACATGACCAACGGGACCCACATCGACTCCCTCGATCCCGCCACCCTGTCGCGCTGGCTGGCCTTCCTCGACGTCTTCGTCGCCCACCAGGTGCCCACCCAGCCGGCGTTCCTCGACCTCCTGGCGCCCGAGCTGTACCAGGTCGCGGTGGGAGCGCCGGCGGAGACGCCGCCGCCGGTGCCGTTCACCCAGGCGACCAGCGTGGCCGATGCCAGGACCGACTTCAGCCGGGACATCCCCCGGGTGCAGGTGTCGTTCGAAAACGGCGCCGGCAGCCTGGGCCCCGGCGCCCTCCAGACGGTCTGGGCGCAGGGCTTCTCCTCGTGGCCGCCCCCGGCGGCCGTTCCCACCGCCTACTACCTGGCAGGAGGCGGCCGTCTGTCGCCCTCCCGGCCGCCGGCGGGCACCACCAGCTTCCGCCCCGACCCCGCGGCCCGGCCGGCCACCGACCTGGCGTCCAGCGCCAATCCGTGGGCCGCTCTGCCCCCCTACCACTGGACACCGGTCGAGGGAGCGACGGGGCTGGGGTTCATCTCCGCCCCGCTGGGCGGCAACGAGGTGGTCGTGGGCCCGGCCAGCCTCGACGTCCTGGTCGGTTCGTCGGCCCCGGATACCGACCTGCAAGCGACCGTCTCCGAGGTCCTGCCCGACGGCCAGGAGGTGTACGTGACCTCGGGGTTCCTGCGGGCCAGCGACCGGGCCCTCGACCCGAAGGCGTCCACCGCCCTCCACCCCGTCCCGACGTACCTGGACTCCACCGCGAAGCCCCTGCCTTCCGGGCGTCTCACCGAGGTCCGGATCCCCATCGACCCCATCGCCCACGCCTTCCGGGCCGGGTCCCGCATCCGGGTCACCCTTACCGCCCCGGGCGGCGACCGGCCGGTGTGGGCGTTCCAGACCTATCCCACCGGGGGGAAGGTGACCGACAGCGTCGGGCTCGGAGGGGCGCAGCCCTCGAGCCTCGTACTCCCCGTGGTCCCGGGGCTCCAGCCGCCGTCGGCGGCGCCCGGCGTGCCCTTCGCTTCGAGGCGAGCCCTGCCGCCCGTACGTGGCCGCGGGCAACGGCGGCTGAGGGTGGCCGGCGGGGCGTCCACGCCGGCCCGGCGGCCCCGACCGCTCAGCGGGCGTCGGCGGCGGCGTCCCTGCGGTCCCGGTGGGCCCGTTCGTACATGGGAACGCCCGCCGCCAAGGTGGCCATCTTGGCGCCCGCCCGGACGGTGAAGGTGGCGGCCAACGCCGGCCGGGCCCACGCCGGCGATCGCTTGGCGAAGTAGCGGTACATCCCCCGGTGCTGGGACGCCACCCAGCGGTACGGGACCTGGCGGATGCTGGCCCCGCCGAGATGGACGACCCGCGCCTCCGGGGCCAGCCACACCTCCCAACCCGCCTCCCGGAAGCGCGCCGTCCAGTCGAATCCCTCCCAGTCGAGGACGAAGCGCTCGTCCTGCAGGCCGACCTCCTCCACGGCCCGGCGGCGGAGGAGGTAGGCGGCCTCGTGGCCCCGGCCGATGGCCCGCTCCTCGTCGTGGTCCCACCCCTCCCACCACAGCCCGGACGTGGCCGTCTGGTTGCGGCGGCGGTCGAGCTGGCGGCCGAACAGCGCCTGGCCCAGGCTGGGCAGGTCCCCGGCGCTGGGTTGCAGCTCGCCGTCCTCGTAGAGCAGCCGGGGGACGACGATGGCCGCCCGGTCGTGACGGCCGAGCGCCGCCACCATGGCGTCCACCGCACCCGCCTGGAACAGCGTGTCGGGGTTGCAGACGAGCAGCAGGTCGCCGCGGGCGGCGAGCAGGCCCTGGTTGTTGGCCGCGGCCAGGCCCCGGTTGGTGCGGTTGGCGATCATCCGCACCCACGGCGTCTCGTCGGCGAGGGCGGCGACGCTCCCGTCCACCGAGCCGTTGTCGACCACGATGGCCTCCCAGGGCCTGGTGGGGGGATGGTCGAGCAGCGAGCGCAGGCAGTCGAGCAGGATGGCGCGCCCGTTCCAGTTCACGATGACCACCGACAGGTCCACCGCACCGGCGTCGGTCGAGGCCAGGGGCGGAGTCATGACGCCGCTCGTTCGTAGGCGCCGAGGAGCACCTTGGCGGCGATGTCCCACCCCGGCGCCAGGCGGGCCCGTTCCAGTCCCGCGGCGCGCAGCTGGGCTCGACGCGTCTCGCTGTCGACCACCCGGCGGAGGCCGGCGGCGATGGCGGGCACAGTCGGCGCGTCGCACCACTCGGCTGCGTCGCCGAGCACCTCGGGCAGCGGGCCCACCCGGGCGCACACGACCGGGACACCCGATGCCGCCGCCTCCAGCGCCGGCATGCCGTAGCCCTCGAAGCGGGTCGGGTAGCACAGGGCGTCGGCACCGGCCAGCAGGGCGGCCCACGTGGAATCGTCCACCCGCCCGGCATGGACGATGCCTGGTGCCGGCGAGGGTCGCTCGCTGCCGACCACCACCAGGTCGGGGCGGGTGGCCTCGTCCAGCTGGCGCCACGCGTCGATCGCCACCTCCAGCCCGCGCCGGCGGGCACCGCCGATGGCAACGAGATAGCGACCGTGGACGCCCCAACGCTGAGCGATTTCCCGCCCACGCTCGGCCGCGCCCGGGCGGAACACGGGGTCCACCGCCGGCCGGGCCACCACCACCCGGTCGGCGCCCACCCCGTAGGTGGCCACGATCGACTGCCGGGCGTGATCGGACATCGTCACCACCGCCCCCGCCCGGGCGGCGGACCACCGCGCCTGGGAGGCGAACACCCGGCGCTTGGCCGCGCCCGCCGCGTCCCACGGCCGGCCGCCGACGAAGTCCTCGGGGTGCAGCTCCCAGGACAGGTCGTAGAGGCTGACCACCGCCGGCCGGCCCCGACAGAACGGCAGGGCGTTGAACGCGCCGTGGAAGACGCCATCGAACGCCCGGAGCCAGGGCCCGGCGCTGGCCTGGAGCCAGACGACCTCCGGCGCCCGGCGAGGAGCTCCCAGCGCGACCTGCTCGACGTCCAGGGCCGCCGGCGGGCGACGACCGTCGGTGAGGGCGATCACCTCGACGTGGGGGGCGACGAGCGGGACCACGTTGGCCAGCCACCGCCCCACCCCGGTCAGCGGCCGGTCCTGGAGGCGCCGGCCGTCGACGGCGACGCGCAACCGGCTCACGACCGCCGACCCGGTGCGGTACCGGCAGCGGCCGTCCGGTACACCTCGATGTGAGCGGCCGCCGTCGCCTCCCACGTGAAGCGGCGGGCCCAACGACAGCCCCGCTCGCGCCATTCCGCGGCGACCGCCGGGTCGTCCAGTACCCGCCGCAGCGCGGCGACGAGCTCGCCGACATCCCCGTCGGCCACCAGCTGGCCGCCCTCGCCCGTGACCTCCACCAAGGCGCTGTTGGCGAAAGCCACGACGGGGACGCCGCTCGCCATGGCTTCCAGGACCGGCAGGCCGAACCCCTCGTAGCGGCTGGCCATGACGAAGGCGGTTGCTCCCCGGTACAGCCCGTGCAGGTCGTCCACGAACCCCCGGATATCGATGCGGTCAGGGTGCCGGGCCCGGGCGCGCCGCGCCAACAGCTCCTGGCGGCCCCAGTCGTGGACGCGTCCGGCGACGACCAGCCGGTGCGGGTAGCCGGCGTCGACCAGCTCGTCGAGAGCGGCGAAAGCCTCGGCGAACCC
Source organism: uncultured Actinomycetota bacterium (assembly GCA_963757175.1). Classification (GTDB taxonomy): domain Bacteria; phylum Actinomycetota; class Acidimicrobiia; order Acidimicrobiales; family Palsa-688; genus CAVWQR01. The sequence goes on from CAVWQR010000001.1 coordinate 1,374,228, forward strand.
CTTGCGCCGACTGTACTCGCCGACCATGAGCAGGTACGGGGGGTCCGACGGCCACTCACCCGAGGGGCGAAACGCCGGATCGACCCCGTGGTGGGCGACGTGCACCCGCTCGGGGTCCAGCCCGAGTAGCCGGGTGCCCTCGTCAGCCGCGTGTCGGGACACGGCGATCACTGCGTCGGCCCCCCGGTAGCGGGCCCCGAACCGCCGCCACCGGCGGCGGAGGGCGGCCAGATCGGGCTCGTCGAGCACCAGGGGAATGACGTCGTGGAGCGTCTGCACCCAGGGCGAGGCCACGCCGAGCGGGGCATGGAATCCGGGGTTGTGAAACACCTGCCTCGGTCCTCGCCGCCGCTGCAGGTCGAGGGGGAGACGGGTGGCGTGCTCGATCACCTCGGCGCGTGGCCGCCGCGCCCGCCGGGCGACGCGACTGGCCCTCGCGCCGGTCGGCAGCTCGGGGGTTCCGCTCACCAGCGCGGTCAGGTCGAGTTCGCCGGTCGCGGCCAGAGCGCGGAGCAGTTGGCGGGTGTAGGTCCCCACCCCGCTGCCCGCGGCCACCGAGGACAGCGCGGTGGCGTCGAGCAGTACGGGCAGGGTCGCGGTCGTGGCGGATGGGGTACCACGGGGTGGGATCATGGCCATCCGTTCCCTGCGCTCCCCCCCGGGGCGTAGCTGACCGCCGGAGGAGGTGTGGTTTGGTCCGAGTGGTGTGGGTCACGCCCTACGCCCCCGACCGCCACGGCGGGGGCGGCCAGATCCGCCAGGCCCACCTGCTCCTCGCCCTGGCTCGCCGAGCCCAGGTCGCCCTGGTGTCCGCCGAGCCCGTGGCCGACCAGGCAGTGCGCGACGCCAGCGACCAGGTGGTGGAGGTGGACGTATCCTCGCCCTCGCCGCGGGGAGCCTGGGAGCGCCGGGCCCGGGATCTGGTCGGAACCTGGCGCGGCCGCCATCCCCTCGAGGTGGCCGCCCTGGCCCCGGTGCGCCGGGCGCTGGCGCCCGCGGTCGCCCGGCGGGGCGCCGACGTGCTCGTCGCCGAGTACACCGCGCTGGCCGACCTGCTCCCCACCGCGCCCGTGCGCCGGCGGGTGCTCACCCTGCACAATCTCGAGTCGCGTATGAACGAACATCAGGCCGCGCTGATGCCCCACGCCCGCCAGCGCTGGCTGTTCCGGCGCAACGCCCAGGTGGCCCGGCGCTTCGAGCTTCGGGCCGCGGCCGGCGCCGACCGGGTGATCGTGGTGAGCGACGCCGATGCCGTCGCCCTGGGGCGCCCCCGCCACGCTGCCCTGGTCCCCAACGGCGTGGATGTCAGCCGCTTTGCACCCTCGCCGTTGCCGCCCGTACCGACGGTCGTGTTCACCGGCGCCCTGTACACAGCGCCCAACTCCGACGGGGCGGCGTGGCTGAGCCGGGAGGTCTTTCCCCTCGTCCGCCGCCACCGCCCCGACGCCCGCCTGCTGCTCGTCGGCGCCGGACCGCCCCTCGCCGTGCGGGAGCTGGCCGCCCTCCCGGGCGTCGAGCTGCACGCCGACGTGCCCGACACCGAGCCCTACCTGCGCGTCGCCCGGGTGGCGGCGGCGGCGGTGCGGATCGGATCGGGGACCAGGCTCAAGGCTCTCGAAGCCATGGCCGCGGCCCGGCCGGTCGTCGGCACCGCAGTCGCCCTCGAAGGGCTGGGCGTCACCGACGGCCGCCACGCCCTTGTGGCCGATGACGCCGGTGGCTTCGCTGCGGCCATCGGCCGCCTCCTCGACGACGACCGCTTGGCCGGCCACCTGGCGGCCGAGGGGCGCGCCTTCGTGGAGGAGCGTTACTCCTGGTCGGGAATCGGCCATCGGTTCGCCGACGTGGTGCTGTCCACGCTGGACTCCTGAGGCCGCCGCCCGTTGCCGTTCCTGTGGCCGTTGGTATGCCCGTTGGACTCGGCACCGTCGACGAACAAGCCGGCCCCGGCGACCGCTCCGGGGAGGGGCCGGGCGTAGCCGTACCCCGAACCGTGCTCGCTGTCGCGGGGCTGCACCTTGTTGAGGACCACCCCGAGCAGGCGCGTCTGGTTCCGGATGAGCAGGTCCTTCGAGCGCTGGACCGCCGTGACGGCCGTGCGCCTCGTTTCGGTCACGAGGAGGGCACCGGACACCAGCCGTCCCAGCACCAGGGTGTCGGCCACGGGGAGTACCGGCGGCGAGTCGATGAGGACGATGTCGGCCTGGTCGGCGACGTGTTCGAGGAGTTGGGCGGTGCGGCCGAGGCCGAGCAGTTCGGTCGTGTCCTGGACGGCGGCGCCGGCGGCGAGGAAGTACATGCCCCGTTCAGGCCGACCGAACGTCGCCGGGGGGTCGACGTACTGGAGGCTGCTCTCCAGGCTTCGCGTGCCCATGAGCACCTCGGCGACACCGAACTCGTTGTGGGCACCGACCAGCTGGTGAACGCCGGCGTGGCGCAGGTCCATGTCGACGAGCACGACCCGATGGCCGGCCTGGGCGAAGGACACTGCCAGCTGGCTGGCGACCACCGTCTTGCCCTCATCGGCGTTGGCGCTGGTCACGATCACCGTCGGCCGCTCGAAGTCGGTCAACGCCACGGTGAGGTTGGAGCGCAGGACCCGGAACGCCTCCTCGAAGATGGCTCGGTCGTCCCACACCGCCGCCTTGGCCCGGTTGCTGCGCAGGACTCTAGGCACGGGTCGCTCCCACGGGGACGCCCGGCGCTCGTGGTGGCGCCGGCTTTCGGTCGATGTCTCGCCGCAGCGGGATGCTCCCGAGCACGGGCAAACCCAGCCGGCGCTCGGCGTCGTCGGCGCTGCGGATGCTCAGGTCCAGGTAGTCGCGGAGGAAGGCGGCGAGGATGGCGACGACCAGGCCGAGCAGGGCGCCGAGCAGCACGTGCTTACTGGTCCCGGTCGATAGCGGTGAGGTGGGCAGCGCAGCCGGCTGGTACACGTAGGCCGGCTCGCTCGGCAGCGTTCCCGGTGCGTTCTGCGAGCCGTTGTAGGTGTTCACCTTGGCGGTGAAAGTGTTGACGATGCCGTTGGCCAGCAGCTGGGCGTCGTGGGGATCGTTGTTGGTGACGGTGACGTCGATCAAGGTGGTGTTGAGCCGGGCGGTGGCGGCGGTGTGCTTGGCCACCGACGTCGGGTTCAGGGGCAGGTGCGTCGAGTGGATGACGCTCTCGGCGATGACCGGCGAGGGGATCATCTGGGCGAAGGTGGTCACCACCTGGTCGAGGCCGAAGGTCCCGTAGAACTGCTGGGCGTTGGTGGACAGGTCGCGGGCGCCGACGTAGATGGTCGCCGTCGCCTTGTACACGTGCGCCTTGGACGTGGTGGCGAAGCCGATCACCGCGCCGATGAGGACGGTGGCGAGGATCAGCAGCAGGTGCTGGCGCAGGACACGGAGGTAGCGGCGGAGTTCCAAAGGATCCCTCAGACGGGTTGGGGGGCGGAAGCCCGGACGAATGGTACATAACCGACATGAGCCGCTCGGCGCGGGTCATCGGCAGAATCAGGCCGATCCGGGCGCATGCCCAGACCGAGGGCCGCCCACAGGGCCCAGGGCACCGGGTACGTCAAGAAGACGTGGTGGTACTGCGCCGCCACCAGGATGGCGATGAGGCTGAGCCACGCGGCGCGGTCCAGCGGATGGGACCGGCGCGATCTTCGCCCCAACGACACGAGCAGGGCGACGACCAGGATCAGCCACGGGATCATGGCCTGGAGGCCCAGCTCGTCACCGACCTGCAGGACGCCGTTGTCCGTGGTGAACGACCCGTTCTGCACGCCGAACAACGTCACCAGGTCGAACCGCTGCCCGCTCCCCGGCACGTCGCCGATCCCCAGCCCCAGGGGGTGGTCGGTGATGATCTGCACCCCGTAGCTGAACTCGGAATAGTGGCTGGTGGTCGACGCCGCGCCACCCTGGCTCCCGACGAAGCGCGTGCCCCCCAGCGACGGGATGATGGCCAGCGCCCCGATCATCAGGGCGAGGAGCAGCTTGAGCCGGGCGGTGGTCGGTCGCAGCGGACCCGGTGCCAGCGCGATGAGCAGGATGATCCCGGCCGCCAGGGCGTCCGCCCGGACCCGGGACGCGAACAACAGGAAGGCCGCGCCGGCCAGCACGACGAAGGCAGATACGCCCCGTTGGCCCCGGGAGATCCGCTCGATGACGATGGCGAACACGACCAGCATGTAGTCGCTCATGTCGAAGGGTGAGATGAAGATCGAGCTCACTCGCAACGGGTGGAGATTGGTCAGATAGGCCAGGTTGGTCGAGGTGGTGACCGGGTCGTTGCCGAGCACCCGCTGCTGGTAATCGCCCACCCGGACGGTGTGGAGCATGAAATTCGAGAAGCCGCTCGGCGTCAGGAACTGCCACGCCCCACCGAGGATGGTGATGACCCCGATGGCGATGATCACCTTGCCGAAGCGGTCCTTGATCTTCGGCGGCAGCGGGGCGTGGCGCACGGCGAAGAACAGCAGGACGTAGCCGCAGTCGGCGCGCCAGGACAGCAGCCGGACGTGGAACTGGTGGCTGACGGTGTGGGAGAAGAGACCAGGGACCAGCAGGTAGATGGTCACGACGCCGACGTAGGCGAGCAGCGCCTTGTCGATCCCGTCCAGATGTTCGCCCGTCTTCCGCATGTGATGGATGGCGGCGAAGAGGATGGAGATGCCGAGCAGCTCCTTCAGGCCGCCCATGGGTCGAAGCAGCGAAGCGGGAGCACCGAGACGCAGGAGGAGCCCGAGGCCGACGACCTGCAGCGGCAGGAAGATCATGAGGGCGATGAGCGCCTTGCCCGGCCGCTTGATCCCCCACGCCAGGAGCAGCAGGGCGATGGTCCCGCCGATGGCGTAGGTCAGCAGCGGCACCGGCAGGATGGCGACCAGCACGGCCACCACGATGGGCGCGGCCAGGAGCCCCCGACGACGCCGGCGGCTTCGTCGGGTGGGCTGGAGGGTCACGGCCACGTCGTCGCCGCCACCGGCCCCACGCAGCAGGCCGACGACGTGGCGCGGGCCGGCCAAGAGAGTGGCGCGTTGCCGGGCGGGTCGGGTCACGGTCGGGGGTGTCGAGTTCGGCGGCGGGTATCGCCGCTGGGCGATTCCCGGGTCACGCCAGAAGGATTCGAGGCCGGGGTCCCTACTCCTGCGTCACCCCGTCCTCGGCTGACGCCCGTCTACACGACCAGGATGCGGTGGCGGAGGGCGCCGTGCAGCTGGCCGGCGGAGCGGGCGGCGTCGATCGTCACCACCTGGAGGCAGCGCAGGGCGAAGCGTTTCTTGCGCAGCGACGGACGCCGCCACCACAGGTAAGGGACGGCGGCCAGCAGGGCCGGGCGGAACCGCACGCCGAATGCGACCCCGGCGAGGGCGAGGACGAAGGCGGCGTCCTCGCGCCGGAACGCCCAAGGACGCCAGAACGCCTCGGCGCGGTATCCGGGGTGGCGGGCGGCCAGGCCGACCACGTTGCGCTCCCGGTAGCCGTTGGTGACGTGCCACCACCAGCCGCGCTCCTCGACCTCGTGGATGACCCGGGCGCCCTCGGCGAAGGAGCGGGGCCATCCTGCCTCGATCACCTTCCACCCCAGGGCGGTGTCCTCTCCCCACCAGGCGATGTCCTCGTCGAAGCCGCCGGTCATCTCGAGCGCCTGGCGCCGGTAGAAGATGTTGCAGCCCTCGAGAAACGGGCCGGGCTTCTCGATGACCCGCCACAACCACCAGCCGTCGAGGGCGGCCAGGTCGATGCCGGGCGGATGGGTGGTGTAGCCCTGGACCACGCCCGGACGGGGCGACGCCTGGAGCGCGGCCAGGCCGCTGGCCAGCCAGCCGGGCTCGGCCAGGCAGTCGTCGTCCACGAAAGCGAGCAACGGCGCCGAGGCCTGGCGCCAGCCGACGTTGCGGGCCACCGCCGGACCGCCGTTGGCGGGGGTCCGGCAGGCGATCAGCCGGAACGGGACCTTCTCGGCCAGGCTCCGGACCAGCTCTACGGTGTCGTCCGGGGAGCAGTCGTCGACGATGAGCACTTCGAACCGACCCGGCTCCAGGGTCTGGCGGGCGAAGGCGTCGATGATCGCCGGCAGCCGGCCGGCTCGCCCGAAGGTGGGGACCACGACCGAGATCTCGGGGCACGGGGCGGGGGCCGGCTCGGCTTCGATGGTCACGGGCTGATGGTTCCCGACGCGGTGGCCGGTGATGGCCGGCCGGCGGGCGGCGTAGTGTACCGACTCGTTCCCCGCTGGGAGGGAGACGAGAAAGGACCCGATGACGTCCGATCTGGCCACGGCCGCAGCCGAACACACCTGGTACCACACCATCGACCTGGGCGACGGCGTGGTGACGCCGGGGATGTTCGACCACCGTCCCGCAGTGCAGCGCTACGGACTCCCCGAGGATCTCGGCGGGCTGCGCTGCCTGGACGTGGGCACCATGGACGGCTACTGGGCGTTCGAGATGGAGCGCCGGGGGGCGATCGAGGTGATGGCCATCGACGTCGAGGACCCGGCCGAGCTCGATTGGCCGTGGTCGCTGCGCCACCTGCGAGAGAACGCCTACGACGACCAGAAGCAGGCCCGTTTCGAGCTGGTGCGCGCCGCGCTGGACAGCCGCGTCGAGCGTCGCCTGGTCCCGGTGCAGGCGCTGGCTGACGGCGGTCTGGGATCGTTCGACCTCGTCTTCTGCGGGGACCTGCTCGTCCACCTGAAAGACCCGATGACGGCGCTGGAGCAGATGCGGGCGGTGTGTCGCGGCCGGGCCATCGTGTGCACGCCGATCGTCCGCACCCCCTTCCTACGCTCGTGGCGGCGCCAGCTGCCCGTCGTGCAGTTCGACGGCATCGACGAGTTCCAATGGTGGCTGCCGTCGCTGTCGGCGCTGGAACGCATGGTGCGCGCCGCCGGGTTCTCGCGCACCGACACGGGTACCCCGTTCGAGCTGCCGGCGACCAGCGGTGGTCGCTGGAAGGGGCTGCGGGGCGTCGTCGCCGGCTGGGTCTGACCGCCGCGCCACGGCTGGCCCCCGCCCCGCCCGGCTCAGGTCGCGCCGGGGAGCAGCCGGGGCTCGATGCGTTCCTCGATGACCCGGGGCTCTTCCGGGCGAGCGCGGCGCACCGAGTACGCCGCCTTGCCGGCGACTTCAGTGACCGCTTCGACGAGGTCGGCTTCCCGGTAGACGAGCCCGACGCCGTTGTCGGTGGCGTAGCCGTCGGGCAGCACCCCGTCGCCCACCAGGCGGTGGTAGAGGGGACGGCGCTGGGCCTCGCTGTCGTAGTGGACGCCGTTGGAGTGCGGCACCAGCCCGAGCCCATCGGTCACCGGCCGCAGGTCGGGTCCGAAGCTGTCGGTGGTCCCGCCCACGTGCCAGCAGATCGAACCGGCCGACACGCCGGCGAGCACCACGCCCGCCCGCCACGCCGCCTCCATGGCCCGGTCCACCCCGTGCAGCCGCCACAGGGCGAGGAGGTTGGCCACGCTGCCGCCACCCACCCACACCGCGTCGTGGTCGAACAGGTAGCCGCGGATGTCGTCGACGTTGGGCATGGGGAACAGGTTCAGGTGGGAGACGGCGACGCCGGCCACCCGGCCGGCTTCGTCGAGCTGAGCGTGGAACGCCCGCTGGTCGCCCAGCGCGGTGCCGACGTGACACAGGCGAGGCGTCCGCCCCTCCACCCCGCCGAGCTCGATGGCGTACCGGATGAGGGGGCCGAGCTCGACCTCGGTGCGTGTCCCGCGGCGCAGGCCCCCGGACGTGGCCAGGATGGTGGGGGCGTCGGCAGCCACGGCCTCCGGAGCCTACGGCCGGCGCTCGGCCACCACGACCATGCTGTTGGCCCGATCGGCGGCCTGGGCGAGGGGGTAGACGGCGCGATGCAGGACGTCGAAGCCAGCCCGCAGGGCGGCAGCCCGCCGGCCGGTGCCCACCGCGGCCTCACCGAGCTTGAGGTCCCGCAGCGCGCCAAAGGGCGTTCCCTGGGTCCGCGCCGCCACCACCCGGAAGCCGCTGCGCTCGAGGAGGCGGCCGAGGGTCCGCGGCGAAAAGTCCCACAGGTGGACGGGCAGCTCGGGGTGCTCCCACACGCCGGTGAGCCGGGCGAACAGCCGGTACGTCGCCCGGGGATACCAGCCCTCGACGTTGGGGCAGCTGACAGCCACCCGTCCGGCCGGCGCCAGCAGGCCACGCGCCAGCTCCAGCTCCTCCGCGGGGGAGCGCACGTGCTCGAGGACGTCCCAGAAGGTGACCAGGTCGAATGCGTCCGCCGCCAGCTCGCCGAACGTATCGGCGAGCGTCCCCGTGCGAACGTCGAGACCTCGCCGGCGGGCGGCCTCGGCCGTGGTCGGGCCCAGCTCGACACCCGTGCCCCGCCACCCCCGTCCAGCCGCCACCTCGAGCCAGGCCCCCGACGAGCAGCCCACGTCGAGGACGCGCCCGGGGACCTGGGGGGCGATGCGGGCGAGGACGTCGCCGTGCTGGCGGGCCTGGGCCAATGTCCATTCCCGGTAGGCGCCGGCCAAGGCATCGGTGAACTCCGGGTCGAAGTAATAGGCCTCGGCCAACACCTCGTCGCTCGGCTGGGGGTCCTGGAACATGAGCTCGCACCCACCACAGCGCACCAAGTGGAATCCCCACCGGGCGTACACCGGCCGCCACGGCGGCCGGCCCCCGCATACCGGGCACACGGCGACCCGCCGTTCCTGCCCGCCCGCCCCGTCGGGGCCGGAGAGCTGCTGCCCTACGTCATCGGCCGACGGCATGCCGCCGCCTATGCTCATGTCGGATATGTCCACTTTGCGACTCTACTCTGGGGCCAGGTCGTGAGAGCCGTGAAGCGGCGGCGACCCGGCGGCCCGCGCCTGCGGTGACCCTCGCCGACCACCGTCCGGCCCCCCCGCCAGCGACGGTGATCCGCCCCCCCTCCTCGTGGCCCAGCCCGCGCGTGCGCGAGCTGTGGCGCTCGCGCGACCTGCTGGTGACGTTCGCGGCCCGGGAAGTGAAGCTCCGCTACCGCCAGACCGTGCTGGGCGTGGCCTGGATCGTGATCTCGCCGTTCCTGGCTGCGGGCGTGTTCGCCTTCGTGTTCTCGGAGGTGGCCCGCCTGCCGAGCCAGAACGTCCCCTACTTCCTGTACGCGTTCGTGGGCATGGTGGGCTGGACGGCGTTCAGCAACGGGTTGACCCGCATGAGCCAGTGCCTGGTGATGAACGCCCAGATGGTGACCAAGATCTACTTCGAGCGGCTCACCCTGGCGCTGGGCACCCTGCTGGCCACGGTGGTCGACCTCCTGGTCGTGGTGGTGATCGCCTTCGTCACCATGGCCGCGTTCCAGTTCGCGCCGACCTGGAGCATCCTCACCCTTCCGGTGTGGCTGGTCGGGCTGCTCGCCCTCTCCGGCGGGCTCGGCCTCATGGCCGGCGCCCTCATGGTCCGCTACCGCGACATCCTGCCGCTCGTCACCGTCGGTACCCAGCTGCTGCTGTACATCAGCCCGGTGGCCTACGGGACCGGGGCCGTCCCCCATCGGGTGCGGCCCTTCTTCGAGGCCAACCCGCTGGTCGGGCTCATCGGCGGGCTGCGCTCCTGCATGCTCGGGCTGCCGTTCCCCTCGACGGGCACCATCGTCTACGGGCTGGTCGCCGCCGTCGCCTTCGCCGTGCTCGGCCTCGCCGTGTTCCGCCGACAGGAACGGACCTTCGCCGATGTCATCTGATCCTGGGGCGCCGCCGGCCATCTCGGTCCGGAGCGTGACCAAGACGTACCAGGTGAAGGACGCCGGCGGGTCTCCCACCAACCTGCGGGAGCTGCTGAGCACCCGGGCCCGGCGGCCGCTGGCGCGCAGCGCCCGCCACCGCTTCGCCGCCCTCGACGACGTCAGCCTCGACGTCCCCCAAGGCGAGATTCTCGGCGTGATCGGCGCCAATGGAGCAGGCAAGAGCACGCTGCTGAAAATCCTCACGCGCATCACCACCATCGACCGCGGCCGCATCGAGATCCGGGGTCGGGTCGGCAGCCTCCTCGAGGTCGGGACCGGTTTCCACCCGGAGCTCACCGGCCGGGAGAACATCTTCCTCAACGGGACCATCCTCGGCATGAGCCGCCGGGAGGTACGGCAGAAGTTCGACGAGATCCTGGCCTTCGCCGAGGTCGAGGACTTCGTCGACACGCCGGTCAAGCGCTACAGCAGCGGGATGGCGGTCCGGCTGGCGTTCTCGGTCGCCGTGCACCTCGACGCCGAGATCCTGCTCGTCGACGAGGTCCTGGCCGTCGGCGATGCCACGTTCCAGCGTAAGTGCCTGGACAAGATCGAAGAAGTGGCGACGGGCCAGGGCCGCACCGTGCTGTTCGTCAGCCACAACATGGCGCCGATCCGCTCCATGTGCCGCCGGGCCGTCGTGTTGGCCAACGGCGCCATCAAGTACGACGGCGACACGGCCACGGCCATCGAGACGTACCTGGCGTCCATGCCGTTCGAGTCGAGCGCCGACGGCGTGTGGGACCTGACCGACCGCCCCGGGGCTCCCGACCACGCCAGCGAGCCGGCGCTGCGGCGGGTCGCCCTGGAGTCGCAGCCCGACCGGCCCACCTCGCTGCTGCAGACCGGCGAACCGCTGCGCATCCGGGTGCGGGTGGGAGGCCTGACGCGCGCCCACCGGCCGGTGCTGGGGGTGCGGGTCAACGCCCAGGGCGACCTGGCCGTGGCCACGTTCGTGTCCCGCGCCGGCAGCCTGGAGCCGGCGACATCGGGCGGGGAGTGCGAGGCGGTCCTCACCGTCGACCGGCTTCCGTTGACGCCCGGGCGCTACACCGTCGACCTGTGGGTGCTCCAGGTCGACACCTGGTCGCTGGCCGACATGGTCTCGCGCGCCGCCTCGTTCGAAGTCGACAGCCGCGAAGGCGGCTACGGCGCCTACCAGGCCCAGTACGGCGACGGCGCCGTCGTGGTGCCGGCGACGTGGGAGGTCACAGGCACAGCGTCCGATGCCTGACCGAGCCGCGCAGCCCGCCGGCCAACCGGGCGCCGTCGACGACGGCGTTCTCGATGCCGATGCGAAGGAACTCGGGTTGGCGCAGCGACGGGCGGCGCAGCACCAGGTAAGGGAGCGCCAACAGCGCCCCTCCGGCCAGAGGACGTCTCCGCCCGGCCCCCGCCACGGCGAGCAGCCCGCCGGCGGCGGCCAGGGCGAAGGCGGCGTCGGTGCGGCGCAGGGCCCACGGCCGCCAGCACACCGCGGCGCGGTAGCCAGGGAAACGGCGGGCCAGGCCGACGACCACGTCGTCGTGCCACCCGGCGCGGACCCACCAGCCCCAGCCGCGCAGTTCGATGTCGTGCTCCACCACCGCGCCTGCGGCGAAACCCCGCTCCCATCCGGCGTCGAGCACCGACCAGCCGGCGTGGGTGTCCTCCCCCCAGCGGGGGTGGTCTTCGGAGAAGCCGCCCGTGGCCTCCAGCGCGTCGCGGCGGTAGAAGATGTTGCAGGCCTCGAAGAACGGCGTGGGCCCGGCGATGGACTGGACGTGGTTCCAGCGGGGAAGGCCGGCGTTGCTCTGCCCGGCGGGCAGCGTCGTCGCCCCCTGAACGACGCCCCGCCCGTCGGCGGTGAGGGCGGCGAGCCCTGCGGCCAGCCAGTCCGGGCGGGGCACGCAGTCGTCGTCGACGAAGGCCACGAAGTCGGTCGGTGCCCGCCGCCAGCCGAGGTTGCGGGCCACTCCCGGCCCGCGGTTGGCGCCGGCCACGACCACTTCCACGGGGAAGGGAGCCTCGGTCGCCGCCGCTCGCAGCCGGTCGGCGGTGTCGCCGCCGGACGCATCGTCGACGACGACGACGGCTGCGGGCCGAAGGCGCTGGGCTTCGAGCGCCCGCAGCAGGCGCCGGACCCGCTCGGGGCGCCGGAACGTCGGCACGACGACGGTGATCGGCGGTGTGATCGGGCGGAGCGTACCGGCCGGCTACCTTGCCATGTTGCCGTTGGGGAAAGGGAACCGTCGATGGCCACAGCCGCAACGACGATGCCGGGCATCGCCGGCTCGGACGCTGCCGTCGCCGCGGACGTCGTCAGCGGCGCTTGGCCGGGGAAGACGCCGGAGGTCGCGGTGGTGGTCTCGTGCTACCAGCGCGCCGGCTACGTCGAGGGCTTGACGGCCGCCCTCGCCGCCCAGGACCTGACGCCCGAACGCTTCGAGGTCGTGTTGGTGGACAACGGCTCGGCCGACGCCACCTGGGACGCCCTGGCCCGCTTCGTGTCCGGGAACCCGGTTACGGGCGCGCGCCGTGCGCCTGCCGGTCAACCGCGGCCCGGGCGGCGGACGCAACGCCGGCGTGGCCGCCTCACGAGCGCCGGTGATCGCCTTCACCGACGACGACTGCCTCGCCGAACCAGGGTGGATCCGGGCGCTCCTCGACGGACTCGGCGACGGTGACGTCGTGCAGGGCGCAGTAAGGCCGGTGGCCGGTGTGGCCCACGGTCCGTGGGATCGCAGCGTGGCGGTGAACCGGGCCACACCCTTCTTCGAGACGGCGAGCATCGCCTACCGCCGTGACGCCTTCCTCGGCGCCGGGGGCTTCGACGTGCACGACGAGGTCACCGGACGGGTCGGGCGGGCGGCGTTCGGCGAGGACGCGCTGCTCGGTGCCGCCATCTGCGGGCCCGAGGAGCGGCGTTTCGCCGCCGACGCCGTCGTCTGCCACCGGTGGATCCCGGGGACCTACCGGCGCCACCTGCGCATCCAGCGCGACTTCGCCGACTTTCCCGCCCTGGCCCGGCGCAGCCCGGTGTTCGCCTCCTCGCTGCTGGGCGGCTGCTTCATCGACGGCTCCACGGCCGCCGGCGATGCCGCGGTGGCGTCGGTGGCGCTGGCCGCGGCCCTGCGCCGTCCCGCGCTGTTGCTCGGCGCGGTCGCCGTGGCTGCGCCGGCGCTGGCCCGACGCCCGCGCCCGGGCGGCCGGGGCTGGCCGATGGCGCGCCGCGGCCTGCCTAGCCCAGTTGGCCGGCGCCGAGGCGGTGGCCGTCGCCTCCCGGCTGCAGGGCAGCGCGCGCCATCGTCGTCTTGTTCTCTAGGCAGGACTGACTAGCCTCTCCGCCGAACTGGGGAAGGCCAGAACTGGGGAGAGCCATGAGCGCAGCTGGGTACCGCCTGTCGGTCGTTCTGCCGGCCTACAACGAGGAAGACAACATCGTCGAGGCGGTGAGCCGGGCCACGGCGGTGGCCGAACGCCTCTGTGTCGCCCACGAGATCGTCGTGGTCGACGACGGGTCGACCGACGAGACCGCGCCGCTGGTGGAGCAGACGTTCGCCGACGACCCGCGGGTCCGGCTGGTGCGCCACGAGCGCAACCTGGGCTACGGCGAGGCAGTCCGGTCCGGCCTGCGGGCGGCCCGGCTCGACCTGCTGTTCCTCACCGACGCCGACAACCAGTTCGACCTGGACGAGCTCGAGCGGTTCCTCCCCTGGACCGACCGCGTCGACGTGGTCGCCGGCTACCGCCTGAACCGGCAGGACAACTTCAACCGCCGTCTCAACGCCAAGGCGTGGAACGGGTTGATGCGCCTCCTCTTCTACGTCCCCGTGCGCGACATCGACTGCGCGTTCAAAGTGTTCCGGCGCCAGCCGCTCGAGAGCGTCGACCTGGAGACGGTGGGCGCCATGGTGAGCACCGAGATCATGGTCAAGCTGGGCCGGGCGGGGGCCAGCGTCGTCGAGCTCGGCGTCAACCACTACCCCCGGACGGCAGGCAAGGCGCGGGGTGCGCACCTGTCGGTCGTGGGCACCGCCCTGCGCGAGGCCGCGGCCATGCACCGCCGCTTCCAGCGCCAGGGTGAGGGCAACGCCCCGGTCCTCGACCGTCCCGGCCCTGCGCCCCGCCCGGGTTGTGCACGGGTGGTCGTCATCGGCGGGGGCATCGCCGGCTCGGCCGCCGCCCTGCGTCTGGCCCGGGCCGGCAAGAAGGTCACGGTCATCGAGCGCTCGCCGGCGCTCGGGGGCCTGGTGGTCAGCTTCGCCGTCGGCGGGACGCCGCTCGAGTGCTTCTACCATCACGTCTTCCCCCACGAGGAGGACATCGTCGCCCTCATCCACGAGCTGGGTCTGGGCGACCGGCTGGGCTGGTATCCGAGCAGCACCGGCGTGCTGCACGAGGGGCGCATCTGGCCGTTCACCACCCCTCAGGACCTGCTGCGCTTCTCGCCCCTCCCGCTCGTCGACCGGCTCCGGGCGGGGATCGGGGCGCTGCGCCTGGGGCGGGTGCGCGACTGGCACACCCTCGACCGGCTCCCCGCCGCCGTCTGGCTGCGGCGCTATTGCGGTGACGCCGCCGGACGGGTGCTGTGGGACCCGCTCCTCGCGGCCAAGTTCGGCAGCGCCGCCGACCGGGTGCCGGCGGCGTGGATGTGGGGGCGCATCAACCAGCGGCTCGGCGCCCGCCAGGGCGGCGGCGAGCGTCTGGGGTACCTGCGCGGCGGCTTCAAGCAGCTCTTCGCCGCCCTGGATACCGAACTGCGCGCCGCCGGCGTCGACGTGGTGACCTCGGAGGAGGTCCGCTCCATCGAGCTCGACGACGGGCGGGTGCGGGGGGTGGAGACGGCGAGCGGGCCGATCGAAGCCGACGCCGTGCTCTACGCCGGCGCCCTGGGCGGCTTGCCCCGCCTCCTTCCCGACGGTGCCGCCGACCCGCGCTGGTCGGCCATCGGCTCGCTCGGGGTCCTGTGCGTGGTGCTCGAGCTGCGCCGGGGGATCTCGCCGATCTACTGGACCAACGTGTGCGATCCCAGCCTGCCGTTCGGCGGGATCATCGAGCACACCAACCTGCTCCCGACCGGCGACTACGGCGATCGCCACATCGTCTACCTGAGCCGGTACTTCACCCTCGACGAGCCCGTGGCCACCGTCGACCCCATGGAGGAGGCCCAGCGCTGGGTCAAGCTGCTGGTCGAGGCGGTCGACGGGCTGGAGGCGGACGACGTGATCGACGTCCACCCGTTCCGCACCCCGTCGGCCGCGCCGCTGGTGAGCCTGGGCCACCTGATGCGCATGCCGCCGCTGCAGAGCGACGTGGAGGGGCTGTACGTGATGACCACCGCCCAGATCTATCCCCAGGACCGGGGGATGGACGAGGGGGTCAAGGCCGGCTACCACGCCGCCGACGTCATCGCCGGGAGGGCGGCGCGCCGTCACGCCGCCGCTCCCCGCCCGGCGGTGCTCGCTGCCCGGTGAGCGTCGACCCCGCCTGGCGTTGTGTCGTGTGCGGCCGGTCCTCGGGCGTGGTGCGCTACGACGTGCCCGGTGAGGGCACCGAGGGCGGCGTGCGGGCCGAGTCCTTCCGCCCCAGCGCGGGAGCCTTCGGGCGCCCGGTGGGGCGGGTCGTCGCCTGTCGCGGCTGCGGGCACGGTTCCCTCGAAGTCCGCCCGACCCGGCGGCCATGCGGACCGCGTACGCCGACGCCGCCGATCCGGTGTCGCTGCGCGAGGAAGCCGGCCAGGTGGAGACGGCCCGCCGGGCCCTGCGCTTCCTGCCCGAGGACACTCGCCCCCGGTCGGGTGTGTGACATCGGCTGCTGGACGGGGTCGTTCCTCGTCGCCGCCGCCGAGCGGGGCTGGGACACCGTCGGCTTCGAGCCGTCCCAGTGGGCCTCGGCGCGTGCCCGGGACCGCGGGATCGACGTGTGCACCGAGGAGTTCGCTGACGCCGAGCTGAAGGCAGGCAGCTGCCGGCTGGTCGTCATGGGCGACGTGCTCGAGCACCTGATCGCACCGGGCGAAGCCCTCGACGCCGCCCACCGGTGGCTGGAGCCCGGCGGCCTGCTCTACCTCACCGTTCCCGACGCCGGCAGCCCCCTGGCCCGGGCCATGGGCCGCCGGTGGTGGTCGGTGCTGCCCATGCACGTGCAGTACTTCACCCGTTCCAGCATGGGCCGGCTGCTGGAGGACCACGGGTTCTCGATTCGGCGGGTCGCCACCCACGCCAAGGTGTTCAGCGCCCGGTACTACGCCGAGCGCCTCGGCGGCTACCACCCGGTGCTCGAGCGGGCGGCCGTCGGCGTGGTGGATGCGGTGGGCGGCGAGCGGCTGGTCGCCCCCAACTTCGGGGACCGGATGCAGGTGGTGGCGGCGCGATGAGAGACCCCTCCACCGCCCTGCTGGCCGCGTTCCTGCTCACCGCCGAGGGCGTGAGCGTGGTGGCCGTGGCCCTGCGGATCACCGGCCGGCTGGTTCCCGACCGAGGGGACTGGGCAATGCGGGTGCTCGTCGGCGTGGTGGTCGCTCTTTCCCAACTTCTCGGTGTCATGACCGTTCTCGGCATGGTGGGCGCCCTCGACCGCTGGACCGTCCTGGCTGCCCATCTTCTCGTCGCCGCCGCGGTTCTCTGGCGGGTGCGCCCCGGCCCGCGTCCGGCGCCGGCCCCGCCGCCCGTCCCCGCTGGCTGGCGGCGGGCGTCCCGCCTCGGGCTCGGCGCCGTGCTCGCCTACGCCGCCGTCCTCGCCGTCCAGCTGTCGGTCAACGGCGCCCCCGCTGACGCCGACGACGTCCAGTACCACGTCCCCAACGCCGTCCACTGGGTGCAGGCGCACAGCTTGTGGGGGCTGCCCGTCGCCAACCCCGGGTACTTCACCAACGCCTACCCGAGCAACGGCGAGCTGCTCGGCTCCTGGCTCATCCTTCCCAGCCACGGCGTCCAGGTCGTCTGCCTCGCCACCCTGCTCTTCGGCGCCCTCCTCGTCGCCGCCTGCGCCGTGGTCAGCCAGGAGCTCGGGGGATCCGCCCATCGCGGCGCGCTGGCCAGCGTCGCCGTGTTGCTCACGCCGTTGTCCTTCCAGACCCAGGTGCACAGCCTGCTCACCGACTGGGCCTCGGCTGCCGGCGTCGTCGCGGCCGTCGCCTTGGTCCTGCGCGCCCGGCCGGCGCCAGAGGCCATAAGCACAGCCCGGCCGGCGCCCGAGGCCATAAGCGCAGCCCGGCCGGCGCCCGAGGCCATAAGCACAGCCCGGCGGGGCGGGTTCCGCTGGGCTCTCCTCGCCGGGCTGGCCCTGGGGATCGGGGTGGGCAGCAAGGACACGGCCGTCATCCCCGCCGTGGCCGTGTTCGTCCTGGTCCTCGTGGTCGTTCCCGTCCGCCGCTGGCTGACGGCGGCAGCACTGGTCGGGGGCACCGTGCTGCTCTCGGGCGTGTGGTTCGTGCGCACCGGGATCGCCACCGGCAACCCCATCTTCCCCGAGCCCGTCCGGGTCGGCGGTCACGTGATCTTCACCGGCGGCGTGAGCCCCCTGACCCGGTTGTCGACGTCGTTGCTGCAGGACGTCACCCACGGCGCGACCGGTCCCTTGCACGCCTGGGAGCACTTCGTCCGGCTCAACGTGGGGCCGGCGGTGGTGATCGCCGCGGTCGCCGTCTTCGGGTTGGCCCGGCCCCGGCGGCGCCGGGACCTGTTCGCGTGCACCCTGGTCGCCGCCGTGCTCTTCCTGGCCTACCTGGCCACCCCCTACACCGGCCCCGCGGGGTATCCGGCGCTGATCTCGTCCCAGCTGCGGTACGTGATGCCGGCGCTGTTCCTGGCCGCGGCGCTGGCGTCGGTCATGACCCGGTGGCTGGTTCCCGTCTCGTGGGTGGTGATCGCCTGGGGCCTGTGGAAGGACCTGCACGGGGTGGCGTTCCGCCCTGACATCGCGCCCAGCGCCCGCATGGTGGCGGTGGCGCTCGTGGGCGCCGCCGTGGCCTTGATCGTGGGCTGGCGGGTCGGGTGGCGGGGCGGGTGGCGGCGCGGCGGGCTCGACGCCGTCGTTCCTGCCACAGGGCCGCCTGCCGAGGATCGGCCGGTGGCCGAGCGCCAGCTCGTCGGGGCGCTGCGGGCGGAGTCGGGCGGGAGCGGTCGGGCTCCTGTGGCACCGATGCCGGTGGGGAGGTGCGCCAAGCCCCTCGACCATTCGGCCGCGGCCGCGGCCATTGGTGGCCGCCGCGTCGGTTGCCGCCGTCCTCGTCGTCGTCGCTGTTGTCGCCGTGACCATCGCCCACGAGACGCCCGTGGCCACGCCGCTCGATCGGCTGATGGCGGCTGACGGCCAGCCGCAAGGGACGGTGATGGTCATCGGCGTCACCGACGTCCTCAGCACGCTGGGTTCGGACCTGCAGCATCGGCTGCGGCCCGCCGGCGCCGGCGGCGCGGCCGGCGAGCGTCCCGCGGCCGGCGCCGCCCAGCTCGACGCGGTGGTGGCCCGCCAGGCGCCGGCGGCGATCGTCGTCGGTCCCGGCGACCAGCCCGGGGTGGTCGCCGGCTGGCGCCCGCCTGGATACCGGGATGCCGGTCTCATCGGCCCCAACCGGGTGTTCGTCGTCGGGGCCGGCGCCCGGCCGTGAACCAGGCCGACCTTCGAGCACGGGTCCCCGTCGAGCTGCGCCAGGCCGGACGCTACGCCGTGGGCGCGGTCCTCGATGCCACCGACCGGCTCCGCGGTCGGCCGCCCACCGACCCCCCCTCCCACCGAGGCGTCTGCGCTTCGTCGGCCAGGGCGACTTCGTCGCTGTCGGCGCAGAAGTGGTCCAACAGCTTCGCCAGCTCGGCGGGCTGCAGACCCGATGACGACGTGCTCGACGTCGGTTGCGGCATCGGCCGGGTCGCCCTATCCCCTGGCGGGCTATCTCACCGACGCCGGCAGCTACCGCGGCTTCGACGTGGTCCCCGCCGGCGTCGACTGGTGCCGGCGGCACATCTCCTCTCGCTATCCCAACTTCCGCTTCGACCTCGCCGACCTGGCCAACACCCGATACCGCCGCCGCTCGGGTCGCGGACGCGGCCGACTTCCGTTTCCCTTATGACGATCAGTCCTTCGACTTCGCCTTCGCCACCTCGGTCTTCACCCACCTGGTGGAGCGCACCGTCCGTCAGTACCTCGCCGAGCTCGGGCGGGTGCTGCGCCCTGGTGGTGTCGCCTTCACCACGTGGTATCTCCTCGACCCCGAAATCCGTAGTCGACTGCGCGCCCGGCGGGGCACCCTGAGCTTCAGGTTCGATCACGGCTCGTACGCGTTCGACGACGCCCGGGTGCCAGAAGCGGCGGTGGCGTACGACGAGCAGCTGATCGCCGCCTTCCACGATCGCGCCGGCCTGGTCATCGAAACCGTGGACCGCAGCAACTGGAGCGGCAGCGCGGGTCGGGACGGTCAGGACATCATCTGTGCGGTCAAGAGGTGAACTCGCCTTCTTAGTCGGCAGGGCCACCAGCGAGCAGTATGGACGGGGATGAAGATCCATCTCGATACCGACATCGGCTCCGATATCGATGATGCTTGCGCGCTGGCGATGCTTCTGGGCTGGCCCGGCGTCGAGCTGACCGGGATCACGACCACCATTGACCCCGGAGGCCGCCGGGCCGGCTACGTGACTCGATGTCTGCAGCTGGCTGGTCAGGAAGACATCCCGGTGGCGGCCGGCGCCGAGGTATCGATGTCCACGCTGGCGATGCCGGGCAGCATCCCCGACGACGACCGCTACTGGCAGTCGGCGGTCCCACCCCACCGCTCGTCCGCCGGCGCGGCCCTCGACTTGCTGGAGTCCAGCATTGACCAGGAGGCGACGCTCGTTGCCATTGGTCCCTATACGAACCTGGCGCTGCTGGCGGTGTCCCGGCCCGGGCGCCTGGCGGACGTGTCCGTGGTGACCATGGGCGGCTGGGTGGCCCCTCCCGGAGCCGGCCTGCCGCCGTGGGGTCCTCAAAGGGATTGGAACGTCCAATCCGACACCGCTGCCGCCGAGGTGGTTGCCCGCTCCGCCAACCAGCTGACTCTGGTGCCCCTGGCCGCCACCGCCAAGGTGCACCTGAGGGCCGCTCACCTGGCCCGCTTGGAGGCGGCCGGGCCCTTCGGTCGGCTCCTGGCCAGTCAGGCGCGTCTCTACAGCTCCGACAACAAGATGAACGAGTTGGGCCGGCAGTACCCGGGCCTCCCCGACGACCTGCTCAACTTCCAGCACGATCCCCTCGCCTGCGCGGTTGCCGCCGGCTGGGACGGCGCCGCCATCGAGTCGATGCGCCTCAGCCCGGTGTACGACCGCGAGTGCCTGCGTTTCCAGACCGACCCCGCCGGCCGCCCGGCAGCGGTGGTGGTCGATGTCGACGGGAGTGCGTTCGCCGACACCTGGTTGGCCTGCATCGAAGCGATCGGGGACGGCCATTAGCTCTGCTCCACACGGACGTGGAGCTATCACCAGGTCGTCGTTATCCGCTGAACCCGCTCAGGAACCAACCTTGCTGCAGGGGATGATCACCGAGAAGTCGTGGTAGCTGCCGATGACCGGGGCGATGTACGAGGTGAACTCGTCCGGCGAGGCCTGGGGTCGGGGGGCGTTGGAGTCGTGGACCACGATGTGGTTGGGCGGGGGTCGTTGGCCGAGGGGCAGAGCGCAGTAGCGCCGGGCGGCGGCGAGCTGGGCGGTCCATGACGGCGCGCCGTCGCGCACGTTGGGCGTGCGCCAGTTGAACGCCACGGTGAACAGGACGACGACGACGGCAACGGTTGCTACCGGCGGTAAGGCCACGCCCGCCAGCCGGCGCACCGGAAACCCCCGGGGCAGATGCCATCGGTTGGCCCAGCTGGGACGGTCGAGGCGTTCGACGAGAAGGAACACCGCGGCCCACAACAGAAGGGCAGCGGTCACCGTGTAGCGCGACCCGTCATAGCTGTACTTGGAAGCGGTGGGGAGGCTGATGCCGCCCCGGACGTGGAGGTCGAGCACGACGAACGCGCCCGACAGCATGATGCAGCACCCGGCCAGCCACGCCGCCCGCCCCCGCACCCGCCACAGGAGGGCGGCCAGGACGACGGCCACGACGACCGCGAGGATCCAAGCCAGGGCCACGCCGGTGCTGTCGTACACGCTGGCCGTCACCCGTTCGCCCACCACCATGGCCTCGACCACCCGGATGACGAAGAAGCGCAGGATGCCCGACGGTCCGATGCGACCGCCGCTGTACGCCTTGTGCCCGCCGTTGGCCGCCAGCTGGATGACCAGCCCCACGAGCACCGCACCCACGACGACCAGCCGGCGCCGGCGGTCCTCCCGGAACGCGATCAGCGCCACCGCCCCGGGGAGCAGGAACAGGGCGGCGAGGGGATCGCTCACCGTGGCGAGCAGGACCACGAAAGATCCCGTGGCCACCTTGCTCCACCGGTCGGCGGGCCGCCACAACGCCCACAGACAGGCGAAGTCCAGGTACCAGTGCAGGTCGGCCACCGAGTTGGCCGTCTCGAAGCCGGCCTGGGGGAGGACCACGACCAGGCCCGCCATCAGGATCGGCGCCCACCGGCTGATGAACACGTCCCGGCTGGCTCGCCACACGTAGAGCGAGATCAGGGCCACCACGGCGTTGGTCATCACGGCCATGGCGAGCGGCGCGTGGGCGGGCGAGAACCACGACGCCACCTCGGCGACGGGCCGCACCACGATCTGCAGATAGTCGTTGTAGACGAGCTTGAGGGTCTGGGTGAACGAGTAGCGCAGGGCGTCGGGGTAGAAGACGCCGCCGTCCTCCGCCCACCACGCCGACCAGGGGTGGCGGGCGTTGCGCACCAGCGGGACCAGGGTGGCCACGACGAACCAGGCCGTGCCGACGGCCACGGCCGTTCGCCGGGAGACGCGCCGCCGCTCGCCGGTGGCGAGGAGCTCAACCTCGGCGACTCTCATGGGCCGGCAAATCTAGGCGATAGGGACAAACAGGGAGGAATTGCCCGGGGCTTGGGCCGGTGTGCCACACTCTCGGGCCAATGGACGCCACCCAGACGAGCCGGGCCTCTGCCTGGCAGCCCGCCCCGTCCTTCTGGCACCGGAGACCGGTGGCGGTGACCGGGGGAACCGGCTTCGTCGGTTCCCACCTGGTGGCCGAGCTGGTGGGCCTCGGCGCGGCGGTGGTCGTCCTCCAGCGCGACCGGCTGGCACGCGCCGAGCTGGTCGCCTCGTGGTGGGACCGGGTGACGGTGGTCGAGGGCGAGCTCGAGGACCGTGACGTTCTCGAGCGCATGCTGGGCGACTACGAGGTGGCCACCCTGTTCCACCTGGCCGCCCAGAGCCAGGTGGGCGTGGCCAACCGCAACCCGGTGGGCACGTTCGAAGCCAACGTGCGGGGTACCTGGAACGTGTTGGAGGCGACCCGGCGGGCGCCGACGGTGTCGGGCGTCGTGGTGGCCAGCAGCGACAAAGCCTACGGGTCGCAGGCATCGCTGCCCTATGTCGAGGGCGCGCCCCTCAACGCCCGCCATCCCTACGACGTCTCCAAGGCGTGTGCCGACATGATCAGTGCCTCCTACGTAGAGGTGTTCGACCTGCCGGTCGCCGTCACCCGCTGCGGCAACTTTTTTGGCCCGAGCGACCTCAACTGGCAGCGGCTGGTGCCGAGCGTCATCCGTTCCGTGCTGGCAGGCGAGCGCCCCGTGATCCGGTCCGACGGGCGCTCGACACGGGACTACCTCTACGTCGTCGACGGCGTCCGTGCCTACCTGCAGCTGGCCGAAGCCCTGACCGCCGATCGGGCCCTCGCCGGCGAGGCGTTCAACTTCTCGCTCGAGCGTCCGTTGTCGGTGCTCGACATGGTGGCGCTGGTGCAGGAAGCGGCGGGCACGTCGCTCGAACCTGACGTGCGGGCGACCGCCACCAACGAGATCGACCACCAGTGGCTGTCGGCAGCCAAGGCCCGGGACCGTCTCGGGTGGGCGCCGTCGCGGTCCATGGAGCAGGCCGTCGCCGAGACTGTCGGCTGGTACCGGGACCACGCCGGCGACGGCTAGACCAGCGGGCTGACCCGGGTGCGGATCCTCCTGACCCACGTCTACGCCTGGCCCGAGGTCCGGCGCGGTGGTGAGCGGTACCTGCACGAGTTGGCCTCGGCGCTGGCCGACGCCGGCCACGAGGTCACGGTGGTGTCCAGCGCGCCCCGAGCCGGCGGCGGCGAGGAGCTCGGCGTGGCCGTGCGCTATGTGCGCCGGCGACGGTTCTGGTCGTCACGGTTCGGCGACCAGTCCGACGAGGTGGCGTTCGGCCTGACGGCGCTGGGCGCCTACGGGTGGCGGGGGCTCGACGTGTGGCACGCTCTGGGCACGGCCGACGCGGCGTCGGCCAGCGCGGTGGGCCGATGCCGGCGGGTGCGCTCGGTGTACACCAACCTCGGTCTGCCGTGGGCGTGGTACTGGGCCACCCGCCCCGACCGGCGCCTGCACGAGGCCGTCGTGGCCCACGTCGACCGCTACGTCTGCCTCTCCCAGGCGGCGGGCAGCGCCCTGCAGGCGAGCTACGGGCGCACCGGCGACGTCGTCGGCGGCGGTGTCGACACCCGCCGGTTCCAGCCGGCGCCGGCACGGAACCGGGCTCCGGCCCTGCTCTTCTCCGGTTCCCTCACCGAACGGCGCAAGCACCTCGACCTGCTGCTGGAAGCGGTGGCCGTGCTGCGGGGTCGGCTTCCCGACGTCGAGCTGTGGCTGTCGGGACCGGGCGACCCTTCGGCCCTGTTGGCCGCGGCGCCGGCGGCCGCCCGCGAGGCGGTCGTCGACCTCGGCGTGGGCCGGGCCGACGAGCAGGCCGACCGCTACGGCCGGGCGTGGGTCACGGTGCTGCCGTCCGACAACGAGGCGTTCGGGCTCACCCTGGTGGAATCGCTGGCGTGCGGCACGCCGATCGTGGCCCGGACCCGGGGCGGGGGGCCGGCGGAGATCGTGACGCCCGGGGTGGGCTTCCGCAGCGGCGAGACGCCGGCCGAGCTCGCCGACGCGTGCGAGCAGGCCATCGAACTGGCACGGGCGCCGGCGTCCGTCGACGCCTGCCGGGCGGAGGCGGCCCGCCACGATTGGCGGGCGTCGGTCGTGCCCCGCCTCGAGGCGCTCTACGGGTGAGCAGTGCTGAGGCGGGGCGGCCGTGCTGCGGGCGGCGGACGTTTGCGCGCAGTTGTCGCGCCCGGGCGGGGAGGGCGTCGACAGTTGTGTGCAGTTGATGGCCCGTGGAGACACACTTTTGCGCGTAGCGCGAAAAGTGCCCGCGACAACTGCGCGCAAATGCCCGACGAGGTGGCGCCGCCGCCCGACGACGGGCCGACGAGGTGGCGCCGCCGCCCGACGACGGGCCGCCGGCCCCGGCCCGTCCGCTCGCCGGCGCCGGCCCGTCCGCTCGCCGGCCGCTCAGACCCGGGCGCGGAGGATGGCCCGCCAGAACCCGCCGGTGCTGTGACGGGCGTTGATCTGGTAGGTGCGGACCACGTCGACGCCGGCGAAGCCGGCGTCGATGAACCACTGGCACAAGGTGTCGAGCGACGGTACCCACCACTCGACGTCGTTCCACCCGCCGAGATACCGCACCCCGCCGCCCGGCAGGCTCGGGTCGAACGCCTCGGAGCAGTGGGCCACGCCGGTGGCGACCGAGCGGACGTGGCGCAGCGCCTCGAGCGGGCGTTCGAGGTGGAGGAGCAGGTCGCCGACATGGACGAAGTCGAACGTGCCCCACGCCGCCGGGTCCAGCTCGTACACCGAGCCCTCCCGGCGGGCGACGTGGGAGCCCAACGCCCGGGCGGCGATGCCGAACCCGATGCCCACGGGGACGCCGATCTTCTCGATCTCCGCTCGGTCCCCGGCCGCAGGCGGGAGGTCGATGTCGAGGGTGGTACCGAGGTCGAGGGCGGTGACCTCGCCGCCGCGTCGTTCCAGCTCGAACGCCCAGAAGCCGTCGAAGGTGGCCACGTCGAGAACCCGCTTGCCGTCCAGACGGGCGGGGAGCCCGTAGTCGGCGACGAGGGGGCGGTGGTCGTAGACGCCGGGCGTGACCACTCCGCCCGGTAGGGCGATGGTGTGGTACCACGGCGTGCTCGCTACCTGCTCGGCGAGGTCGTCGGAGCTGCGGCGGGCTTCGAGCTCGGCGCGGTGGTGGGCGAAGGCTTCCGACGGTCCTTTGCCGTCGCCGGCGAGGTCTGCTGGACGCAGGAACTCCAGCGCCGCGCTCACATCCCGATAGGCGAGGGGTGGGGTCGGCAGCCGGGGACCGAAACGGATCCCGCCCGGCTCCTGGTGGCGGAGGCGCCCGGCCAGGCGGTAGCGCACGGCGTCGAGGCGGGACCGGTAGCGATCGGAGAAGGCGGGCAAGTCAGACAGTCTGCCTCGCCGGCAGCCACGGGGGATGGCCCTCGCCGGCGAGGGCGGTCAGGTCGAGGGCGTCCTTGTAGGTGTCCATCGACTTCCAGAAGCCCCGGTGGCGGTAGGCGACGAGATGGCGCTGCTCGGCGAGGGCGGGGAGAACCTCGCGCTCGAGGTTGGTGCCCCGCCACGACGCGAACACGTCTCCTTCCATGACCAGGAAGCCGGCGTTGATCCAGTGGTCGGGCAGCACCGGCTTCTCCACGAAGTGGCTGACCCAGCCGTCGCCGTCGCATTGCACGGTGCCGTACTGGGAGGGGAGGGGAACGGTGGTGACGGTCGCCAGCGCCCTCCGCGAAGCATGGTGAGCCACCAGGGCGGCGAGGTCCACGTCGCCCACGCCGTCGCCGTAGGTGACGAAGAAACGCGCCCCGAGCCGGTCCTGGCAGCGCCAGACGCGCTCGCCGGTATCGGCGTCCAAGCCGGTGTCGACCACGTCGACGTCCAGCTCCGGCGGCAGCGTGGAGGCGAATTCGCTGATCAGGTGGGCCTGGAAGCCAGCGGCGAGAACGAACCGGCGGAACCCCTGGCGGGCGAAGATCTCGATGACGTGGCCGAGGATGGGCCTTTGCGCCACCTCCAAGAGCGGCTTGGGGAGCTCGATGGTGTGCGGGTAGGCGCGTGTGCCCCTGCCCCCGCACAGGATCAGTGCCGGCAGCTCCGCCGCGTTCTGCCCCCCCGGTTCGCTCATTGCACGGGAACCGCGTCGAGGAGGGCAGCTGCCGCCCGCCGACCCGATGCGATGCACGCGGGGATCCCCGACCCGCGGTAACTGTTGCCGGCCAGCGCCACGCCGGGTGCGGTGGCCCGCAGCTGGCCTTCGATGCCCGCGACCCGCTGGAGGTGTCCGGGAAGATACTGGGGGAAGGCGTCGGGCCAGCGCGTCACCAATGCCTCAGTGGGCGGATCGGCCCGGGCACCGAGCGCAGCGCACACCTCCGCGTGGACTGCGGCGACCAGATGGTCGTCGTCGAGTGCCGCCCACCGGTCGTCGCGGTAGCGGCCGACGGAGACGCGGAAGAGCGTGGTACCCGGTGCCGCCCAGTGCGGCCACTTGGCGGAGGCGAACGAGCACGCCGTCATGAGCATCCCTTCCGACCGGGCCACGAGAAACCCGCTCACCCCGTCGGGGACGGGCAGCGCGCCGTCCGGATAGGCGAGGTTGATCACGCCGACCGACGCCGAGGGGATGGTCAGCAGGGCGTCGGGTGCGAGCTCGCCGAGCAGAGCGCCGGCGGCCGGCGCCGGCACGGCGAGCACCACCGCGTCGAACTCGCCCGCGTCAGGCTGCAACCCGCCACCGGCCGGGCGCTGCTTGCTCGACGGATCGGACGGCGTCGGTGACGAAGCTTGTGCCCTGCGCGGCCAGGCGTTCCACCAGCCGCTGGCACAGAGCGCTGAAGCCGGCTCGCGGCGCGAGGAACATCGGCGCTTCTCGCTCGGTGGGCGCGGGCAGACGGCGCAGGGCGGCCATGAGGCTGCGCGAGCTGCGAGCCGCGGCCAGCAGCTGCGGTGTCGTCGCTTCGGCGCTGAGCTCTTCGGTCCGACCGGCGTGGATCCCGCCGACCAGCGGGTCGACCAGGCGGGCGGCCACCTGGGCACCGAAGCGGCGCGCCACCAGATCCCAGACCGAGGGGTCGTCACCTGGGTCCGAGCGGGGCAGCAGCCGGTCGACTCCGGCTCGGACCGCGCCCGCCGGTGTGAGCAGGCCCGAGCGCACGAGCGGCGCCAGCCGGCGGGGGGCGCCGAGCACCAGCCCTTCCGGCAACCGTCGCAGCCGGCTCGCCACCAGGACCTGCGCCCCGGTGACGGCCGGCGCCACCAGATCCGCTTCCAGGTCCAGCTCCCGGCAGAGGACGACGCCCTCGGGAACACGGGTGAGGAAGGCGTCGGGTCCCAGCTCCACCGTGCCGCCGGCCAGCGTCCCGGTGCGCAGCGCCCCACCCAGGGACCCGGGCTCGAAGACCGTCGTGTCCGCCCCGCCGCCGAGCCCCCACGCCGCGCTCAGGCCGGCAATGCCGCCGCCCACGACGGCGACCCTCACGTTCTGCGCCTTGTCCGCGCCCGGATCGGGTTCCGAGGAAGGTGTCCGTGCCCAGCGCGGCCAACCATACGAGGAGGGTAGCCGAGCTGCGCCACCGTTTCGGGCGGTTTGGCAGGTTTTGCTACGATTTGTGAACATTCTGGGCCCGGAGGCCCGACGGCCGCAGACGCTGGGGTTCTGACCGAAATGACGGTTCCGGAGGCGACGCATCCAGGCGAGGCACGGCCCCGGCGGGCCGGGCCGCGCCCGGGAGCCCGAGGCAACCGCGGCTACCGCGGCGTGGTGGCCCGGTGAGCGACCCGTCCCCGGGGCAGCCGCCGGCCGCCGAGCCGCGACCGGCCACGGCCAAGCCCGTGCGCCACTGGCCGGCGCTGGACGGTATGCGTGGCGTGTTCGTGGTCGTGGTGTTCATCTTCCACTGCACCGGCAACGCCAGCACCGGCCAAGGGGTCCCCGTCGGCGGGTGGCTGAGCGTGGACACGTTCTTCGTCCTGTCCGGATTCCTGATCACCACGCTGCTGCTCGGCGAGTGGGACAAGCGCTCCAGCATCAGCTTCGGGAACTTCTACGCCCGGCGGGCGTTGCGGCTGTTCCCCATTCTGGTGGTCGTGCTGGTGGCGGCCATCGCCGCCGCCTTCATCTTCCCGGAGCTGGCGCACGCCCGCCACCTCACCCTGGCCGCCGTGCCCTGGGTGCTGTTCTACGCCGGCAACTGGCACCGGGCGCTGTCGGCCACCGGGGACAACCTGGGCCCGTTCATCCACACCTGGTCGCTGGCTGTCGAGGAGCAGTTCTACCTGATCTGGCCCACCGTGCTCGTCCTCATCACGAAACTGGGACGGCGCCGCAGCCGGGTGGCCTTGGTCCTCGCCATCCTCGCCGCCACCGAGACCCTGTGGCGTGAGGCCCTGGTGCACCACGGCGCCAACCTCAACCGCATCTACAACGGCACGGACACCCACTCCGACGGGCTCCTGCTGGGCGCGGGCCTGGCCTTCTGGCTGGCCGCCGGCAACGAGGCCAAGCTCCGGCTGTGGGTGGAGAAGCACCTCCTGCGACCGGCGACCGCTGTCGCCGTGGTTGCGCTCATAGTCCTGGTGTTCGTCGCCCCCGGCGACACCCCCCACGGCCTCGTCGTCGGGATCACCCTCTCCAACATCTGCACCGCGCTGATCGTGTGGAACCTGGTCGTCAACCCCATCCACCCGGTGCGCTGGTTCCTCGCGTCCCGCCCGGCGGTGTGGCTGGGGAAGCGCAGTTACGGCCTTTACCTGTGGCAGTTCATCCTGTTCAACACCACCTATTTCTCGTTCGCCGGCTGGGGAGGATCGTTCGGGCGCAACGTGGTCCGCATCGTGCTCGTCTTCGGCCTCGAGGCTCTGTGCTTCCGCTACATCGAGACCCCGGCCCTGCGGCTCAAGAGCCGCTTCCAGAAGGTCGAGGCCATGCCCGCAGGAGTCGTGCCCGACAAGCCCGACAAGCCCGACAAGTCCGACAACTCAACAAGGCCGAAGAGCCAGAAAAGAGCGAGAAGGTCGAGGACCGTCCCCTGGTGGAGCGACGATCCGTCACCCCCGTCCCGGAGTGACCGCCTGGCCGAGCGTCCGCGCGGTCTCGGCGTGCACCAGCTCGACCACGGCGGCGAGCACCCCGGGGTCGGTGCTGGGCAGCACGCCGTGGCCCAGGTTGAACACGTGGCCGGGCTGGCTCCCGGCGGCGGCCAGCACCTGCCGGGTGTGGTCCTCGGCCGCCGGCCAGCCGGCGGCGCACGCCGCGGGGTCGAGGTTGCCCTGCACGGCCACGCCGGCGCCGACCCGGCGCCGGGCCTGGTCGAGGGGGACCCGCCAGTCGACACCGACGACGTCGGCG
Source organism: uncultured Actinomycetota bacterium (assembly GCA_963757175.1). Lineage (GTDB taxonomy): Bacteria > Actinomycetota > Acidimicrobiia > Acidimicrobiales > Palsa-688 > CAVWQR01. Next base: position 1,403,269 of record CAVWQR010000001.1, read on the forward strand.
CCGGCTTCGGCGAACAGACCGAGCAGCTCGCCGGTGTTGACCCCGAAGTGGATACGGGGGATGCCCAGGTCGGCCAGCCCGGCGAACACCTTGGCGCTGGCCGGCAGCACGAAGCGCCGGTAGTCGGAGGGCGACAAGGCCCCCGCCCAGCTGTCGAACAGCTGCACCGCCCGGGCCCCGGCGTTGACCTGGGAGCGGAGGGAGGCGACGGCGAGGTCGGCGAGCCGGTCGAGCAGCGCGGCCCAGGTCCGGACGTCGCCGTACATGAGCGCCTTGGTCTTCAGGTAGTCCCGCGACGGACCGCCTTCGATCAGATAGCTGGCGACGGTGAAGGGGGCGCCGGCGAAGCCGATCAGCGGAACCGTCAGCTCCCGCGAGAGAATGGCGACGGTCTCGAGTACCGCGGGCGTGTCGACCTCCGGCTCCAGCGGCCGCAGGCGCTCCAGGTCGCCGGCGGTGGCGAACGGGCGCTCGACCACGGGTCCGACGCCGGCCACCAGATCGACGCCGAAGCCGATGGCGGCCACGGGGACCACGATGTCGGAGTAGAGAATGGCGGCGTCGACCCCGTAGCGGCGCACCGGCTGCAGGGTGATCTCCGCGGCCAGGTCCGGGTCACGAACGGCGTCGAGGATGCTGCCGGTGCCCCGCAGGGCCCGGTACTCGGGAAGTGCCCGCCCGGCCTGGCGCATGAACCACACCGGTGTGTGGGCCACCCGCTCACCGCGGCACGCACCCAGGAAGACGAGCGGGTCGGGAGGCACAGGTTCACGGTAGCCATCGCCCGCTCGAGGGCCCGGAGAGGGGGGAGCCCTTGCGTTTCCGGCTCGGAGCGCCAAGAGTGGTTCCTCCCCTATGGCGCATCCCGATACCGCTGCGGAGCAGGCGCACGTCGACCGGTCCTACGCCCGGCTGGACGCCATGCGCAGCGCGACCGAGGCGCTGGTGCAGGAGGCTTTCGGCGAGCGGGGCGGGACGTTCCAGGCTCTCGCCGAGCGCGACATCCGGGTGCGCAACGGTCTCAGCCGCCTGGAGCACCTCGAGATCGGCGGCGAGGCGCTGGTGTTCGGACGCATCGACGACGCCTCCGAGCGCTTCCACATCGGCCGGCTGGCCGTGTCCGACACCGATCAGGAGCCGCTGGTCGTCGACTGGCGGGCGCCGGTGGCCGAGCCGTTCTACCGGGCGACCGGCGCCCATCCCATGGGCTTGACCCGCCGGCGCCACTTCCTCACCCAGGGCAGGCAGGTGCTCGACCTGGACGACGAGCTGTTCGACGCCGACGGAGACGGCGACGGCCGGGCGCTGGGGTTGTCGGGATCGCAGGTGCTGTTGGCCGCACTCGAACGGTCCCGCACCGGGCGCATGCGCGACATCGTGGCGACCGTCCAGCGGGAGCAGGACGAGGTCATCCGCAGCCCCCTCGCCGGCGTGCTGGTCGTGCAGGGCGGCCCGGGGACGGGCAAGACGGCGGTGGCCCTGCACCGGGCCGCCTACCTCCTCTACACCCACCGCTTCCCGCTGGAGCGCCAAGGGGTGCTGGTCGTCGGCCCGAACCCGTTGTTCCTCCGCTACATCGACCACGTCCTGCCGTCGCTGGGCGAGACCGGAGTCGAGCTGTCGACGGTGCCCGGCCTGTACGGAGAGATCTCCCGCCACGGGACCGAGGGCCCGGCGGTGGCCCGCCTCAAGGGCGACTCCCGCATGGCCCGGGTGATCGCCCGGGCGGTGGCCAACCGCCAGCGCCCGCTGCGTCGGACCATCACCGTGCCCCACGGTGCGTTGCGGTTGCGCATCACCCCGGACCTGTCGGGTGCGGTGGTCACCTCGGCCAAGCGCCGCCCGGGATCGCACAACGGCCGGCGCCGGCTGGTGGAAGCCATGTTGTGGCGGGAGCTGGCCGACCAGTTGGAACGCCGGCGGGGGGAGTCGCCGGAAGGCGAGCCGGCCGGAGAGGCGGCGCCGTCGGCGGCCGAGCTCGGCGCCGAGCTGCGCCGGGTGCCCGAAGTCGTCGAGGCCCTCGATCGGATGTGGCCGGTGCTGCGGGCGCCCGAGCTGCTCCACGACCTGTTCGGCGCGCCGCCGCTGATCGACCTGGCCGCCCGGGGGCTGCTCGACGAGGAGGAGCGCCGGCTCCTGGCCCGACCGCGCTCGGCGACGTGGGAGGACGCGGCGTGGACGACGGCCGACGCCGCGCTGCTGGACGAGGCCCGGTCGTTGCTGGGGCCGCCCCGGCGACGGCAGGACAACGACGGCCCCCGCTCCTTCGGCCACGTGGTGGTGGACGAGGCCCAGGACCTCTCGCCGATGGAGCTGCGGATGCTGGCCCGCCGATCGCTGTCGGGCTCGATGACGGTCGTGGGCGATGTCGCCCAGGGCACCAGCGGGTGGGCGGTCGATTCCTGGGATGCCGTCCTCGCCCACCTGCCGACCCGCCGGGGGGAGCGGCGCGTCGAGCTCACCGTCAACTACCGGACGCCGAGCGAGGTGATGGCGGTGGCCGGCGCCGTGCTGGAGGCGGCCGCGCCGGGGATGGCGCCCCCGGATCCGGTTCGCAGCAGCGGGGAAATACCCCGCGTGGTGGCGGGTGGCGTCCGCGACGGGGGGACGGTCGCCGGCGTGGTTCGCGAGGAGCTGGCGGCGGTGACCGGTCCGGAATCGGCGGACGGGCTGGTCGGCGTGATCGCCCCGCTGTCGCTCGTCGACAACGTCGGCGCCGGGTTGCTGGCCGCCGAGATACCCGCGGGGAGGGGGACGGCGGGCGGTCTCGACGCTCCCGTCACCCTGGTCACCATCGACGAAGTCAAGGGTCTGGAGTTCGACAGCGTGGTGATCGTCGAGCCCGCCGCCCTGCTGCGGGAGGCCGCCCAGGGCCTGCGGGCGCTCTACGTGGCCCTGACCCGCAGCACCCGCCGGCTGGTGCTGGTGCACGACGAGCCGCTGCCGGCGGTGCTGGCGCGGGGCGTGGCCCGGGTGGCCGGGTCGGTCCCCGAGTCGGGGTTCGTCACCTCGGAGTGACCCGGCCCCGCCAGGTCGGCGGCCGGCCCCGCAGCCGCAGCAGCCACGACCGGGCGAACAGGCCGAGGAACGCGGCGAGCGGAGCGGGGTACAGCAGCGCCGTCAGGGGCCCGAAGCGTCCGACCCGTCGCAGCATCCAGCCCACCTGCAGGACCCATCCCGCGTAGCCGACGGCTCCCCGGCCCCGAAGCAGTCCCAGCGCGGACGAGGCCGCGCCGGTGACCCACAGCGCGGTCAGCGCGGCCAACGGGGCCGGCGTCCGGCCCGCGCCGTAGGCCAGCACCTTGGTCCACCCCTCGACGAGCTGGCGGGGCCCGTCGGGGTACATCCGGAAGCGCACCACGTCACCGCCGGCGAGGATCGAGATCGGCAGGGCCCGCTGCCGGGCGCGGCGGGCGATCCCCACGTCCTCGGCGATCAGGCCGCGCACCTCGGGGTGGGCGTGGCCGCCGATGGCGTCGTAGTCGGTCCGTCCGATCAGCAGGCAGGGGCCGAACGCCATCGCCGCCGGGCGCCGGGGCCACCCGCTGAACGCGCCGGTGCCCATCAGGGTGACGACGTTGGCGATGGCCGACAGGCGTTCGTAGGGCCGCTCGGTCACGTGGAACGGCTCGACCGACACCAGGCCGCGGCGGCGGGCGTGTTCGCCTCGGAGCCGGCGCAGGGCGTCGTCGGCCAGGGTCACGTCGGCGTCGACGAAGAGCAGCAGGTCGCCGGTGGCGTGCTGGGCGGCCTGGTGGAGCGCCCACGTCTTGCCCGTCCAGCCCCCGGGGAGCGCGGCGCCGGCGAGGACCGTGGCCCCGGCGGCCCGCGCCACCGCGGCGGTGCCGTCGGCCGAGTGGTCGTCGACCACGATGACCTGCTCAGGAGGAGTGCACTGGTCGGCGAGCGAGGCCAGAAGGCCGGGAAGGGCAGCGGCTTCGTTGCGCGCCGGGATCAGCACCGACAGGGTCGAGGTGGGATCGGTGTCCGGCGGCGCCGGAGCCGGCATCCGCCACAGCAGCCACCATCCCGCCGCCCAGGCGGCAGCGGTCAAGGTTCGCGACACGGGGCTCATGCTGCCGTGCTTTCAGGGTGCGATGGTCAGACGCCGGGTCCACTCGCCGAAAAGGGGATCGGTGAGCCGGTAGCGCCGGCCGTCTCGATCGAGAAGTCCGAGTTCGGTGAGTTTGGCCGCCGCGGCCCGAGCGGAGCCTTGCGTGAGCTCGAGCCGCTTGGCGGCCGCGCCGGTTGGAGGCTCAGACCAGGCGAGCAGCCGGATCAGCCGGGTCTGAGCGTCCGAGAGCACGGAGTAGATGCCGTTGAACTCGGCGTCGCCGCGCTTGACGGCCTCGTCGATCGCGGCGCTGAGTTGTGGGCGCTCGACGGTCTCGCCCGGCTTCACCGTGGCCCACAGGCAGTCCGCGACAAGCATCGAACGCTGAGGGTGCCCCTCGACGAAGGCCAAATAGGCGGTGATCGCCTCGGAGCTGAGGTCTCGTCCAGTCGCGGCGAAGTGCTCGACGAGATAGTCCCCGAGGTCTCGTGGGTCGAACGAGCCGAGAGAGATCTGTTCCGCTTGTCCGTAGAGGGGACGGGCTCGATCGTCGAAGAGCATGTGGAGCGTCGAGCGTTGCGAGCCCGAGAACAGATAGGACACTTGGTCAGTGTGATGCTGAATGTGCGATCGGATGATTGCATCGGCGCGCTCGATCGATGCAATGGCTTGGAACTCGTCGAGGACCACGAGGACACGCCTCCCCGTACGTTGCGCCACCGCTCGGGGGATGTCGAGCACGGCCTCGAGGGTCGAAGCTGAAGTGGGGGGTGGCGGTCGGAGCCGCAGGTTCACAATCCCGCCATGGACGTCCAGGCCGTCGATATAGGGAAGGACGGTGGCGGCGGCCTTGGCGAGCGCGCCTCGGGGCAGACGCGTCCAGGCCTGAGCAAGCCGAATGGCAACGTCCTGGAGCGTCTGGACGCCGAGAAGGTCGACGATCACGACGTCGAGATCCTTGGTCTGCTCAGCGTCGTGCCGCAGCCGATGAACAAGGGTGGTCTTGCCGTAGCGGCGCGGGGCGACCAGGAGGACGAATCGTCCGCGAGCGGCGCGATCGTGCAGGGTGGCCAGGGTCTCGTGCCGGCCGATCACCTCCTGGGGCTGGGCTGGTCCTGCCACGACGAACGGGGAACTCTCAACCACCATCGGACTATGCTCCAATCCGCAGTGTTCTACTGCTCTATTAAGCATAGACCTAGTGCGGGATGAGGCAGTGCAGCTACCCGTCGGGTAGATCGGCGCCTCGCGGCGCGCCGGTTTTTAGACTCGGCGGCCATGCATGCACTCGACGAGCACCGCCGCCGTCACCTGGCGGCGTTGGTCCGGGCCCAGGGCTACGAATACCGGGAGCAAGCCTTCACCCTGACGTCGGGCGGATCGAGCCACGACTACGTGGACGGCAAGCACGCGGTGGCGACCGGCGAGGCGCTGCGCGCCGCCAGCCAGGCGATCATCGACGTGGCCGGCGCCGACTACGCCGCCGTCGGGGGTCCGACCATGGGCGCCGACGCCCTGGCCCATGGGGTCTCGGTGCTGTCAGGCATGGGCTGGTTCTCGGTCCGCAAGGAGCCCAAGGGTCACGGTCGCCACTCCTGGGTGGAGGGCACCCGCCTGGCGGAAGGCGATCGGGTGCTGTTCGTCGAGGACGTGGTGTCGACGGGCGCCTCCCTGCTGCGCGCCATCGAACAGGTGCAGGCGCTGGGCGTGGAGGTGGTGGCGGCCACCGCGCTGCTGGACCGCAGCCCCGTGGTGGGCGAGCGCTTCGCCGGACGGGGCCTGACGTGGATCCCCCTGCTCGACTGGAGCGATATCGGCATCGAGCCCATCTGAGGTGGACCAAATCGCCGACGCACCGATGGAACAGTTCCGGCGGTGGTACGCCGGAGCCCAATCGGCGGGCGAGCCCGAGCCCGACGCCATGAGCCTGGCCACGGCCGACGGCGCCGGCGTGCCGTCGGTGCGCTTCGTGCTCCTGAAGGGCGTCGACGATCGCGGCTTCGTCTTCTACACCAACTACCAGAGCCGGAAGGCCGACGACCTGGCGGCCAACCCCCGGGCCGCGCTGGCCTGGCGCTGGGTCGCCGTGCAGCAACAGGTGCGCGCCGAAGGGCCCACCGAGGTGATCGACCCCGCCTCCTCCGATGCCTACTTCGCCACCCGTCCCCGGGGCGCGCAGATCGGCGCGTGGGCCTCGGCGCAGAGCACGGTGATCGGTTCGCGAGCCGAGCTGGAGCGCCGGGTGGCGGAGATCGAAGCGCGCTTCGCCGGGAACGTGGTGCGGCGGCCGGAGTTCTGGGGTGGCTACCGCCTGGTTCCCGACGTCGTCGAGTTCTGGCAGGGCCGCCCCGACCGGCTGCACGACCGGGTGCGCTACCGCCGAAGCGCCGGCCGCTGGGTCGTCGAGCGCCTGGCGCCCTGACCGGCCAAGATGGAGCCATGGCTGATACGCCGCCTCCGGGCCTCGAGGTCGACCTCGACGAGTTCGCCGCCGCCCACGCCAGGGGGGCGCCCGTCCTCGATGTGCGCAACCCCGACGAGTACGAGACGGCGCACGTGACCGGTGCGGTGCTCATCCCCCTCGGCGAGCTGGCCGAGCGGACCGAGGAGATCCCGACCGGCGACCCGCTGTATGTCATCTGCGCCGCCGGGCGGTCGCAGCCTGACCGCGACCAAGGCGCTGGTCGACGCCGGCTACCGGGCGGTGTCGGTTGCGGGCGGTACCAACGCGTGGATCGAGCGGGGCGGCGCGGTCACCGCCGGCACCGAACGGGCCTGAGCCGGGGTCTCGTCGAGGGCGGCAGCGATGACGGCCAAGGCGGCGTCCAGGCGGTCGACGCCGTCGTCGCCCAGCGCGTCGATCACGTAGCGGCGCACGCCCTGCACGTGGGTGGCGGCCGCGCACCGGACGGCGGCGAAGCCCTCGTCGGTCAGCACCGCGAACGAGCCCCGCTTGTCGGACGGGCACGTCCTTCGGTTCACCAGCCCGGCCCGGGCCAGGCCGTCCACCCGGCGGGTCAGCCCGCTCGGCGACAGCGCCAGCCGGCCGGCGAGGTCGGCCATGCGCAGCTGGCGGTCGGGTGCCTCGGACAGATGGACCAGCACCTCGAAATCGCCGATGGTGAGCCCCTCGCCCGCTTGCAGCTCCTGGTCGAGGCGGGCGACGAGGCGGGCGTGGACGGTCAGCAGCTGCCGCCACACCCGCTGCTGGCGGTCGTCGAGCCAGGGGACCATGAGCGGCAGCGTAGCCACTTCCGCCCGAAATGTTGCGCGCGCAACGATTTGTCCCGTAGCATTCCCCTCATGAGCACACAAACCGTCACCGAGTACCCGGTGGGGACCTGGCAGATCGACCCCGCCCACACGACCGTCGGCTTCAGCGCCCGGCACATGATGATTACCAAGGTCCGCGGCAGCTTCGGGGAGTTCGCCGGCACCATTCGCTCGGCGGCCGATCCGACGCAGTCCTCGGTCACCGCCACCATCCAGACGGCTTCGATCAGCACCAACGAGCCGACCCGTGACGGACACCTCAAGTCGCCCGACTTCCTCGACGTGGCCACCTATCCCACCATCGAGTTCGCCTCGACCGCGGTACGTGGCCGCGGCGACACCTACGAGGTCGACGGCAACCTGACCATCCGTGGCGTCACCCGTCCCGTCACCCTCAAGGTCGAGGCCACGGGGGTGGGCAAGGACCCCTGGGGCGGCACCCGGGCCGGCTTCGAGGCCAGCGCCGAGATCAGCCGCGGCGATTTCGGGATGACCTTCAACCAGACCCTGGAGACCGGAGGCGTCCTCGTCAGCGACAAGATCCAGATCACCCTGGAAGTCGAGGCCGTCCTGGAGAGCTGAGGGCCGTCGCAGAGTTCCTCTTCACGAAACGGCAGGTGTCGGGTATATTTGACTCTCCGGTGCCCCGGCGCGCCATGTCGGCAGCTGGGGAGCCACGGCGAATCTTTCGCACTACCCCGTGGCGCTCGGCGCCGACAGGAGAGTCAGGACCAGGTGCCCAACAATCACGCCGCGCAGCCCGAGGAGGACCTGGTCCGCCTCTACCTCAACGACATCGGGAAGCATGCGCTGCTCACCAAGGACGACGAGGCCCGTCTGGCCCAGGCCATCGAGGCCGGCCGCGAGGCGCGTCTCGAGCTGGCCGCCGGTCGAACGCTGACCGCGGCACGCAAACGCGAGCTGCGCCGCCACGTGCGCAACGGGGACGATGCCGCCGAGACCTTCGTCAAGGCCAACCTGCGCCTGGTGGTGTCGATCGCCAAGAAGTACCAGGCGGCCGAGCTCCCGCTCCTCGACCTCGTCCAGGAGGGCAACCTCGGCCTGATGCACGCGGTCGAGAAGTTCGACTGGCGCAAGGGCTTCAAGTTCTCCACCTACGCCACGTGGTGGATCCGCCAGGCCATCACCCGAGGGATCGCCAACACCGGCCGTACCGTCCGCCTCCCGGTGCACGCCGGCGACCTGCTCACCCGGGTGACCAAGGCGCGCGGCCGCCTCGAGGGCCAGCTCGGGCGCAGGCCGACCGTGGCCGAGCTGGCCGTCGACCTGGAGCTGGAAGAGGAGAAGGTCACCGAGATCCTCCGCCACGCGGCCGAGCCGCTGTCGCTGTCGGAGCCGCTGCGCGAGGACGGCGACGCCGAGTTGGGCGACGTGGTGGAGGACCGTTCCGCCGTCTCCCCGTTCGACGCCGCCGCCGCATCGCTGCTTGTCCGGCGAGGTCAACAAGATGCTCGTGGCCCTGGACGAACGCGAGCGGGAGATCCTGCGCCTCCGCTTCGGTCTGGACCGGGGCGAACCGCGCACCCTCGACGAGGTGGGCGAGCACTTCAGCCTCACCCGCGAGCGCATCCGCCAGATCGAGGCGCGGGCCATGTCCAAGCTGCGCCATCCGTCCACCGACCGTGGCGCCCGGGAGCTGCTGACCGGCTGAGCGCCGGCCTCAGGGGATGCGGCTGCTGAAGCGCTCCGGCAGCCGCGGGCCCACGTAGCTCTGCACCAGGGCCAGCTGCTTGGTGCTGATCAGCACCACGGCGTAGGCGCCGGACTGGTTCGGGGGGGCGGCGTCGACCTGGCCGGGAGCGAACGAGCCCTGGAAGGCGAAGGCGCACACTTCGGTGTCGTTGTCGGGCAGGTGCATCTGGGTCAGCTTGGCGTCGATCCGGTCGGCCGGCACCTTGTGCACGCCTTTGAACTTGGCGTGGGAGTCGTGCAGCGCCGTCTTGGCCCGGGGCAGGGCGCGGTAACAGCCGGTCACCGAGTTCAGGTTGAGGGTCACCCGGCTGGCGCCGCAGGAGGCGAACAGCGCCGTCGGTCAGGGCGGCCCCGGCGACGAGCGCCCCCAGCTGGCGCGCCCTCACGGCTGCACTCCTGCGCCGATGGGCGGGGGCCGCCGGTCCCGGGCCCGGAAGGTGATCGCCGCCCACGAGCCCCAGCCCACCGGAAGCAGGAGCCAGAAGCTCAGGATCCGGTACAGCAGCACGGCGGCCACGGTCGATTCCTGGCCGCCGCCGAAGGCGACGAGCGCCACCGTCATGCTGCCCTCCACCACGCCCAGCCCGCCGGGAGTGATGGGGAGGTTGGTGGCCAGCTGGGCGGCGGCGTAGGCGAGCAGCAGGCCGTCCCACGGCACCGGCGCGCCGACCGCGGCCAGGGCCAGGGTCAAGCAGAGGCAGTCGAGCACCCAGTTGCCGGCGGCGTAGGTCGCGGCCCGCCCCCATTGCCTCCGGTTGGGGGCCACGGCGGCCAGCCGAGCCAGGGCGTCGGTGATCACCACTGTCGGGATCGCCGGCGGGACGATGGAAGAGCCGCTGGCTGAGCCGCACGAGACGGGTGGCGTGGCCGATCAGAAAGGCGCGCTTGGCCCACGCCAGCACGACCAGGGCGGCGATCACGCGCCACGCCGATGATCACGCTGGCCAGGTCGTAGGCGTTGCCGGCGCTGGCGCCCACCGCCAGCCCGGCCGCGGCCAGGGCCGACAGGGTGATGATCGACAGGGCGGTCATGGCCACCATCACCCAGCCGGCGAGGACCTCGTCGGCACCGAAGCGCCGGTACTGGCGGTAGGCGAAGGCGGCGGCGAGGACCACGCCGCCCGGCAGGGTGACCTGGATGGCATTGCCGGCGACGGTGATCCCGCTGAGCGGGCGCAATCCCACGGTAAGGCCGCCCGCGTCCAGGAGGCGTTTCTGCATGGCCGCGAACGACAGATACGACAACGCTTCGGCGCCCGCCGCGGCCACCACCCACCACCAGTGGAGGTGGGCGAGATAGTCGCTGGCACCACTCAGCTCGCCGGTGCGGCCCGACACCGCCCACACCGCCAACCCGGCCAGGGCCAGGCCCAGGACCCACCGGAGCCACCGCCAGATGGCCATCACGGGGACGCCGCCGATCGTACGGGCGGCCGGCGGCCGGTGCCGAGCGAGTGGTGGGGTCGGCTTGGTCATGGTGCGGGTACCGGCCCAACACTACGGCGCTCATCGCAGGACGAGGCTGGCACCGTGGTCGCGTCGGCGGCCCTCGGCGACCAGGCCGGGGACCTCGGCCTGATGCCGGCGGGCGCGCCAGGTGGCGACCACCTGCGGGGCGTCGGCCCCGAGGCGGAGGTGGTCGCCGACGGCGAGGAGGGCGGGCCCACCGGGTCGGACCAGGGCCGGTGTCACCGCGTACCCGTAGCCGACCCCGCGGCTGTGGCCGTCCAGACGCTCAACCGTGCCGTCCGTCCAGCGCACCCCTGCCGTGCCGGTGCGCTGGTCGACTTCGGTCACCCGGCCGAGCGTCCCCGCCGGGACCCGGCGACGCCGCAGGGTCACCACGCGGTCGCCGGCCTGGAGGGACACCTCGCCCGACGACACCGCGGGACCGGTGATCACGCCGGCGGCGACCAGGCGCTGGCGTGCCGCGGCGTTGAGGGCCTCGACTTCCGCGGCACCGGCGGCGACCATGAGCGGCGTCGGGCTTCCCGGCGCCCGCTGCGACCAGTCGGCGACGACATCGGTCATCACCCGCCCCGTCGTCCTCCCCGCATGGGCGACGCCCGGATCGAGTTGACCGATTCCGGCCCGCACGGCATCGAACACCGCGCTGCGCGGCGCCGGACGCGCCGGCGAGGTGCCACCCGCGACGAGGACGACTTTCCCCGCTTCCATCTCCGCCGCGGCCAACATGGCCGCCAGTTCCGGCGTGGCCAGGCGATCGGCCCGGTCCACGATCGTCACCGTCGCTCGGCCCGCCGTCCGTTCGGGTCCGTCCAAACCCGTCAACGCCCGCCATCGTTTGGCCGCCGCCGGCTCGGCGCGCACCACCACGGTGTGCCCCGCCTCCTGCCACGCCAGCCGGGCGGCGTCGACCACGGCCGCTTGGGCGACCAACGGCGCCCGGCCGGGACCGACGGAACCGGAGCCGAGGACCTCGACCCCGTGGCCGCTGCCCACCAGGCGGCCGACCGCCGTCGCCCCCTCGGGCCCGAGCGCGTTCGCCGCCCGGCTGGCCGCCGCCCACGTCGCCGTGGCCACCCCCGCGCCGCAGCCCGCCCGGGCCAGGGCGGCGGCGCTGACCGTGCGGTCGGTGGCGGCGGCGTGCGGCGACACGAACGTGCCCCCGCCCCCCACTTCGGCGCGTCGGCAGATTCCCTCCACCCGCGCCTCCACCTCCCCGAGCGCCAGCCCTTCCGGCGTCGACCGGGCCAGCGCGACCACGACATCCGCCCGTCGAAAGCGTGACCCGCGCTGCAGGAGGGCGGCGTCCACGGCTTCGTCGCCGCCAGCCGCTTCCCGCGGCCCTCGCCGCCGTCCTCGGGCCAGGACGGCCGCGGCCCCGGCGGGGGTCAGACCGGCCGCGGCCACCCGCAGCCGCCACGGAGGGGCGGGCGGATCACCGCGTGTCCGGCGCCGCGCCACCTCGCGCGCCGCCGGGCTCGAACGGCCAGGGACACGGTCGGCCGCGTCGGCGAGGACTCGAGCCCGGCGGGTGCTGGCCGCATCGATTGCCCGCCGGCCCACGCCGGCGACGTCGCCGGCGCCCCTGGCGCCGATGGTCCAGTCGAGGTGCAGGCCGGCCTGCCCGGCGGCATGGCGCAGCGCCAAGTGGTACACGGCGCCGGCGGCGTCGCGGTGGTGCCAGAGAGCGGGGCTGTGCAGCGCCGACCACCCGGCTCCGTTGGCGGCCAGGTTGGCGACCACCACGTGCACGTGGAGGTGGGGCTCGCCCGCGGCGTTGGTGTGGTGGGCGAACACGGCGGCGACCAGACCCACACCGACCCCCGGTTGGCCCCGCCGTTGGGCGCCGTGGCGGTCGAGCCAGCCGAGCGCCGCCGCCGCGGCCGCGTCGTGGGCGCCGGCGAGCGCGGCCCCGTCGCCGTCGGCGGCCAGGGCGGCGAGCAGCGACACCGACTTGGGCGCGGCCATCACGACCTCGAAACCGGCCCGGCGCCGGGCCCGCCGGGTCACCAGGTCGCCGCCGCCCGCGCCCGGCGGCCGCCGCCCGGCGAGCACGGCGGCCAGGTCGTCCATGTCCACCGCGCCGGTCAGGCCCAACGCGGCCGCGCCCGTCCCCGCCCAGCGCCCGGGCGGGCCGTTGCGGTGGTAGGCGGCGCGGCCGGCGCCGATGGCGGAGATGGTCAACACCGGACCCACCCGTTGCGATCGAGCTCTCGTATAGAAAAGCCTTGTATAGCATGAAAAAGCATGAAAGAGTGGAAACGGGGTTGGGGGAAAGTCCGCCGGCCCGCCACATTCCGGGAGGTGCCCGATGCTGCACACGTCGCTGTTGGCCATCGTCCAGGCGGCCCCGCCCAGCCCGTCCACCACGATCAACACCGGCAGCCCCTCGGCCAGCGACCTGCCCGGCTCCTCGGTCCTCAACACCCTCACCAACGGCATCGAGGCCTGGGCGCTGATCGCCGCCGTGGTCGGCGTCGTCATCGGCGCCGTGATCTGGGCCTTCGGCCACTACTCGCAGAACTACCAGCAGGCCTACAACGGCCGGCGCGGCGTCATGGTCTCCGGCCTCGCCGGCATCCTCATCGGAGGCGCCCCCTACATCGTCAGCTGGTTCGACAACCACGGAGCCGGGTTCCGGTGATCGCGGGCGTACACGCCTTCAGCCTTCCCGGGCCGCTCGGCGACCTCTTCTCCAGCGGGGTCAACGCCATCACCAAGGACGCCGCCCAGACGGTGTTCGACGGATTCAGCACGTGGCTGGCCAAGGGGGCGCAGGACGTCATCGGCGCGGTGGTCGGGCTCCTCCAGCCCGCCGCCTCCGACCTGGGGAAGGTCGCCCAGCCCGACCTGGGTCAGGGCTGGTTCGGCCAACGCATGGCCGTCATGCTGCCGGTGGCGACCCTCGTCGTCCTGCCCCTGGTGCTGGTAGCGACCATCGGTGCGGTATTGCGTCAGGACTCCCGCCGTCTGGCGCGCATCTGGGGTGTGGCCCTTCCCGCGGCCATCCTCGGTGGCTTCGCCGCCGTGTCGCTCACCGGCGAAGCCTTGAAGGCGACCGACGCCCTGTGTTCCGCCGTCAGCAGCGGCATCGGTCCGGGGATGCTCGACGCGCTCAAGCGGGTCGGTGCCTCCCTCGTCGCGCTGTCGTCGACCTCGCCGTTCCTCGCCGTCGTGGCCGCATGCGTGGCTGTGGTCGGGGCCCTGTTCATCTGGTTGGAGCTGTTGCTGCGGGCCGCGGCCATCGACCTCGCCGTGTTCTTCGTGCCCGTCGCCCTCGTCGGGTTGGTGTGGCCGGCGACCGCACACTGGACCAAGCGCCACCTCGAGTTGCTCGCCGCCCTGATCCTGTCGAAGTTCGTCATCGTGGCCTCGCTCACCCTGGCCGCCGACGCGGTGGGCCAGGGTTCCGACGCCGGCAGCGTGATGCAGGGCGGCGCCATTCTGCTCCTGGCCGGGTTCGCCCCCTTCGTGTTGCTGCGTCTGGCGCCGGTTGTGGAAGCGGCGGCCATCGGCCACCTGGAAGGCGTGGCCCGCCGGCCGGTGCACGCCGCGACCTCGGCCCCATCCCATCCGCTGTTCGGAATGCTCATGGGCGCGGCGACAGGCGGGGGCGGTGGCGCGGCCGGGGCAGCCGCGGCCGGTGGCGGCGCCGGCGGTGGTGGCGGCGGCGGAGGGGCGGCGGCTGTCCCGGCCGGGACGGTCCCCGACCAGCCGGGAGGCCAGCTCGAGGCCGATTTGGCGGCCCGGACGGCGGGCGCCGGCGGGGGTCAAGCGTCGGGCGGGGTCGGTGGGGGAGGGCGCGGCGGCCGGGCGGCCGCAGCAGGTCGGCGAGTGGCGACAGCTCGGCGGCTGGCGGCAGCTCGGCGGGTGACAGGCCGGGGTGGACGCCGGCCCCGGACCGTCCCGAGCGGTCCGAGTCCCCCGTCGCCGGCGAGGCGGGCCCGGCGACGACGCTGGTCGCCAGCCGGGAGCCGGAGGGTGCGGATGGAGAAGGTTGAGCCGCGTCGGTACCGGTTCCACCCCCTGGAACGCCGCGGGGTGGTGCTCGGCTTGCAACCCCTCCAGCTGGCGGCCCTGGGGCTCGGCACCGTCGTCGCCGTCGGCGTGGCCCGAGCGGTGCCGTCGACGGGCGGGTTTGTGCTGGGCGCGCTTTCCCTGGCGGGCGTGGCCGCGCTGGCTCTGTGGCCGGTACGCGGCCAGCCTCCGGTCACCTGGCTCCCGGTTGTCACCGGGTGGGTGACGCGCCGCGCCCACGGGCCGCGCCTCGAGGACGCTCCGCTGGTCGGCCACCTCCGCCGCTCCCGCGCCCGCCCGGCCCCTCCGACCGGTGTCGATCAGGACGCGGGGACGGGCGCCACGCGCCAAGCGGTCGCTCGGAGCCGACGCCGGCGACCGCCTCGAGTGCCGTTTCCGAGGCCGGCCGGCGCCGAACGCCGGGTCGAGCAGGTCGCCGGGAGAGAGCGGCGCGCCAAGCGGTCGCCGCCGAGGCGAGTACCCGGGGTGGCGGGCGTCGAGCTGTTGGCGGAGCCGAGCCGACCCGGCGGCGAGCGCATGGCGGTGCTCCGGGATCGCCACGCGGGGACGTGGGCCGCCGCCCTGCGGGTGAAGGGGCGCTCGTTCGCCATGTTGGACCGAAGCGAGAAGGAGCGGCGTTTGGCCGCGTGGGGGTCGCTCCTCGCCAGCGTCGGAAGGGCGGGCAGCCCCGTGCACCGCCTGCAATGGCTGGAGACGACCGTCCCCGGTCGCAGCGACGAGCTGGAGGACTATTTGGCGGAGGCGGGCGCCGCCGCCGGCGACGACGCCCGCGAAAGCTACGCCGAGCTGATCGACGGCGCCGGTCCGGCCACCCAGGACCACGACGCCTTGATCGTGCTCGCCCTCCGCCCCCGGCGCAGCCTGCGCACCACCCGCTCGGCGTGCGAGCAGCTCGGCAGGGAGGCCCGTCTGCTCGTGGGCCAGCTCCGCAGCGCCGAGCTCTTCGGCGCCCGGCTGTTGGGACCCGACGAACTCGCCGACGTGGTGCACATCGCCCACGATCCCGGTGCAAACCGGCGCCGGCGGCGGCAGCCGACCTCAGGGCTGTGGCCCATGGCGACCGACGAGGCGTGGTCGGCCTATCGCACCGACGGGACGTGGCACGCCACCTTCTGGGTGGCCGAGTGGCCGCGCGTCGAAGTCGGCCCCGACTTCCTCACGCCCCTGTTGCTCACGGGTGGGTGCCGGCGGGTGGCGCTCGTCGCCGGTGCCGTGGACCCCAGACGGGCGGCGCGGCGAAGCGGGATCGGCTCGGACCGCCGACCTGGCCGACGAGCAACTGCGCAGGCGAGCGGGCTTCGTGGCCAGCGCCCGGCGCGAGCGGGAGGCGGAGGGGGTCCTGCGCCGGGAGGAGGAGCTGGCCGACGGGCATGCCGACTACCGGTTCTCGGGCTACGTCACCGTCACGGCCACCGGGCCGAGCGAACTGGAGGAGCGCTGCACGGAGATCGAGCAGGCCGCCCAGCAGTCCCATCTGGAGCTTCGGCGCCTGTACGGCCGCCAGGAGGAAGCGTTCGCCTGGACGCTGCCGCTGGCCCGAGGTCTGGCGTGAAGCCCCCGGCGGCCCACCGGGCGACCACGGCCCACTTGCAGGCGTTGTACCCCTTCATCGCCGAGGCCGGCCTCGGGGGACGGGGAGCGTACGTCGGCCGTGACCTGTTCGGTGGATCCTTCTGTTACGACCCGTGGGACCTGTACCGCCGGGGCGTGCTGACGAGTCCCAACCTGGTGGTGCTCGGCCAGATCGGCCGGGGCAAGTCGACGTTCGTCAAGTCGATGCTGCGGCGCCAACAGGTCTTCGGCCGCCAAGCATGGGTCGTCGATCCCAAGGGTGAGTACGGGCCGCTCGCCGAGGCGTGCGGATGCCACCCGCTGCGGGTCGTGCCCGGCGGCGCCATCCGGCTCAATCCCCTCGACACGCCGGCGGGCGAACCGGTGGAGGCGGCCCGCAGACGCGGCGAGCTGCTCTGCTCGCTGGCCGCGGCGTCGCTGGGACGGGATCTCAGCCCCGCGGAGCGAACGGCGACCGACCTCGCCGTACGGGCGGTGGGGGCCGGCGCGGTCGGGGCCGGCGGCGCGGCTGGGGGGCTGGCGTGGTTGCTGCGGCGCCGACACTGCCCGCCGTCGTGGGTGCGTTGCTGGACCCGGATCCGGAGTCGGCGGCATCGGTGCGCACGGACGTCGCCGGCCTGGCTGCGGACGGCCGGCCGGTGGCGCTGGAGCTGCGCCGACTCGTGGAGGGGGACTTGGCCGGCATGTTCGACGGGCCCACCACGGCCGGTATCGACCTCAGCGATCCTCTCGTCGTGCTGGACCTGTCCGCCCTGTACGCCTCGCCGGCGCTGGGCATCCTCATGACCTGCACGACGGCGTGGCTCCAGGCGGCGCTGGCCGCGGGGGACGGGGTCAAGCGTCTGGTGGTCGTGGACGAGGCGTGGGCGATCCTGCACAACCTGGCCATTGCCCGCTGGCTCCGCTCGGGCTTCAAGCTGTCTCGGGCTCTCGGCGTCGCCAACGTCGCCGTGATCCACCGCCTCTCAGATCTCCGAGCCGCCGGCGCCGACGGCTCGCAGGAGCAGCGGCTGGCTGAAGGCCTGCTCGCCGATTCTGAGACCCGGGTGGTCTTCGGCCAGCCCCCGTCGGAGGTGGAGGCGGCGGCCGAACTGTTGGGGCTGACGTCGACAGAGTGTGAGCTGCTCGGCCAGCTGCCGCGCGGCGTGGCCCTGTGGAAGGTGGGGGCACGGTCGTTCCTCGTGGAGCACCGGATCGGGTCGGCCGAGGCCGCGCTGGTCGACACCGACACGGCCATGCGGGAAGCGCAAGCATGAGCGCCGAGCGGTCACGTCCACCGGATCCCCATCTGTGGGGCGAGGTGGTGATCGCAGCCGCAGGCGCGCTGGTGCTCGTCTGCGCCGGCATGGTTTGGGTTGTCGGGCAGGTCGCCGGCCTGGTGTGGCGAGGCCGGTGGCCGGCGACGGCTCCCAGCGCCGCGCCCGGGATCCTCCTCAGGCTCCCCGGGCACTTGGCGGCCGCCTCCCGGGCGTGGCCGGCGAGCGCCCGGCCGGCGATCCCGGGTACGGCGCCCTTGGCCGCGACCGCCGTGCTCCTCGCCGTCGGGTTGGGCGCCATGTTTGCGGGGGTGGGACTGGTCGGGCGACGAGCGAAAGGGCGGCCACGAACCCGGTCCGTTGGCTTCGCTGGGTTCCGCCCGCCCCGGCCGGCGGGGCGGGCTCGAACGCCGCCTGCCGGATGGACGCGACCGCGGTCGTGGCGGCCGCCGGCGGCAACGCCGGGTTGGAGCCACGTGGGCCGGACGCCACCGGGCGCCCGCTGGGCCACCGGGCGCGACCTGGGCGCTCTCGCGGTCCGGCGACCGGTGGCGGGACGCCTCGTGCTCGGCCGGGTGGGTCGCACGCTGGCGGCGACCGAAGCCCGCCACTCCGTGCTGGTCGTGGGGCCGACCCAGTCGGGCAAGACCAGCGGGCTGGCCGTGCCGGCGATCCTGGAATGGGACGGGCCGGTCGTGGCCACGTCGGTCAAGGCCGACCTGGCCGGAGTCACCCGCCAGTGGCGGGCGGGGCAAGGACCCTGCTGGGTGTTCGACCCCACCCGGACCGCCGGCGCCGGACCCGCCGCCGGCTGGTCGCCGCTCCTCGAGGCGGAGACGTGGGCGGGGGCGCAGCGAATGGCGGCGTGGCTGGTGGAAGCCACCCCGGCGCGTAGCGGCATGGCCGACGCCGCCTTCTGGTATGCCGCGGCGGCCAAGCTCCTGGCGCCTCTGTTGCGAGCGGCGAGTGCGGGGGCGGCGACGATGGCGGACGTGGTGCGCTGGACCAACCAGGGCGAGTTCGAGGAGCCCAGCGCGCTGCTGGCCGCGGCCAGCGAGGTCGACGCCGAGCTCGCCCTGTTCGCCTGCGCCGAGCGCGACGAGCGGATACGAAGCTCGGTGGCCACGACGCTGGAGACGGTGCTGGCCCCCTTCGAGGACCCGGTGGTGGGCGGCTCCACCCGGGCGGCGGAGATCGACCCTGCGGCCCTGCTCGGCCGGGCTGGCACCCTGTATCTGTGCGGGCCGAGCTACGAGCAGGCCCGACTCCAGGGCCTGTTCGCGGCGCTGGTGTCGTCGGTCGTCGCCGCCGCGGTGGAGATGGCCAACCGGACGGGCCGCCCGCTGGACCCACCGCTGCTGGTCGTGCTGGACGAGGCGGCCAACATCGCCCCGCTGCGCGACCTGGACACGCTGGCTTCCACCGGGGCGGGGCTGGGGATCCAGTTGGTCACCATCTGCCAGGACCTCGCCCAGCTCGCCAGCCGCTACGGCGACGACCGCGCTCGGACGATCGCCAACAACCACCGGGCCAAGCTGGTCCTGTCCGGCGTGTCGGACCTGGCCACGCTGGATCTGGTTTCCGGGCTGGCCGGGGAGCAGGCGGTGCGGGAGCACACCACGACGGCGGACCTGCGCGACGGCCGCCGGACCCGCAGCACGGCCGTCGCCTACCGCCGGCTGGCCCCCTCGGACCACCTACGGCGGATACCGCCCGGTGAGGGGATACTCATTTACGGCCATCTCCCCGCAGCTCGCCTCCGGCTCCGGCCCTGGTTCGCCGATCGGACCCTCGCCAGCCGGGCGAGGCCGGTATGGGGCCCGACTGCGGCGTAGCGCGGCGTGCCCTGTCGGCTCCCTCCGCCGCTACGTTGACGGGATGGCACGTTCGTCAGAATCCGATCTTCCCGCCCTGGCCCTGCGCCTCACCATCGGGCCCATGCTCGTCTACCACGGGGCCAACAAGGTCTGGGGCAAAGGCGGCCTGGAAGGTACGACCGGATGGTTCGACTCGCTCGGACTCAAGCCGGCGCACGTCCACGCCCGGCTGGCCGCGGCCACGGAGATCGGATCCGGGACGCTGATCACCCTGGGCGTTGGCAACCCCCTGCCCAGCGCGGCCGTCATCGGCCTCATGACCGTCGCCGCCCGCACCGATCACAAGGGCAAGGGATTCTTCGTGTTCAAGGGGGGCTGGGAGTACACGGCCGTGGTGTCCGGCGTGGCGGCGACGATCGCCGCCCTGGGCAACGGCCGGTGGTCGGTGGATCGCCTGATCGGCAACCGGCGCAAGGGGCTGGGGGCGGCGGCGGTCGCCGCCGCCATCGGCGTGGCCAACGCCCAGGCGCTGCTCGCCGCCTCGTACCGCCCGGCGCCCAAGACGGACTGAGTCTCGCCGGCGGGGCCGCAGGCGCCGGCGGGCGGCAGTGGGGCGCCGGCGCTCGCGTGACGTGGCCTCTCCGGCAGGAAATGGGTGGGTTGTGGCCTCTGGCGCAGAGGGGGTGTGACAGACGGTCCGCGTGGCGGCGAAAGCCGGACGGATCGGCCACGAGCCGCCTCGTGCATCGGGACGGTGGGGCGCCGGCGGGGGGAGTGGGGCGCCGGCGTGACGTGGCCTCTCCGTCCGGGAATTGGTGAGTTGTGGCCGGTCGTGCAGAGGGGTTGGGACACACGGTCCGCGTCGTGGCGAAGACCGGACGCACCGGCCACGAGCCGGCCCCGCCGCCCCCGCCGGCCCACCGCCCACCGCCCGCCGCCGCCCCCGCCGGCCACCGCCCCGCCGCCCCGCCGCCGCCCCCGCCGCCCCGCCGGCCTACGCCGGCGACCTCCCGCCGGCGCGTTCGGTGATGTCCTGACCGATCCCCCGCAGGCCGACGGCCAGTCCCGCCGAGCCGATCGTCGGCTCGCCCCGCACGTGCACGACCCGGACCTGCCCGTCGGGACGTTCCACCCGGTACTCGTCCTCGAACGGACGTCCGGACGCCACCGAGCGTTGCATCACCGACGCCAGCCGCTCGCGGTCGCCGGCGTGAACCCCGCGCAGGTGGGCTTCGAGCGTCCCTTCGAAGTCGAGCGGATCGACGCCGTGGATGCGATGGAACTCGGCGCTCCACTGGACCACACCGGTCCGCACGTCCCAGAGCCAGCTGCCCAGGTGGGCCAGCGCCTCGCCCTCGGCCAGGCGGCCTTCGACTTCGGCCAGGGTGGCCTGGGTCAGGCGCTGCTCGGTGACGTCCCGGGCCACGACCACGATGCTGACCGCAGCACCCGTGGCGTCGAACACCGGGCACAACGACAGCCAGACGGGGACGGGCATTCCGTCGGTACGCACAACTTCGGTCTCGAAGTGCTTGATGCGTTCGCCGGCGAGGACCCGCCGGACGATCGAGCGCACCTCGCCGCGCAGGTGGCCGGGGAACCGGACGGCGAGCGGTCCCTCGATCACCTCGCCGGCGGGGCAGCCGAAGAGGCGCTCCGCGGTAGCGCCCCACGTGGTGACCCGGCCGGCGGCGTCGCAGGTGAAGACGGCATCGTCGGAGGTCTCGATGACCGCTCGGAGCAGGGCGTCGGGGGGCACGTCGACTTTCGCGCCCCGGCCGCCGCTTGGTGCTGCACCCACTCGCGGCTCCCCCGCAACGCGCGATCCGTCGTTCGGACCGTTTCCGATTCCAAGCGTACGCGCCCCCCGACGGAAAGGCGCGACCCGGTGGGCGACCGAGCACGGGGCCTGGGATACCCTCATCCGATCCCTCAGACTCAGAGCCCGCCTACCGAAGCGGCGCGTTCGCCGCGAACCCGCCTGGCCGCCGCCGCCGGTGGCGTGGTGTCGGGCCTGTCGCGCCGTCTGGGCCGCGGATCGGGGTCGGTCATCGGCGGCCGGGCCATCCTGGCCATCGAGCCGGCTGCTCTCCAGCGTCTCGCTGCCGATCACGACATCGCCTTGGTATCGGGCACCAACGGGAAGACGACCACGACCAGCCTGCTGGCCGCCGCGCTCGGTTCGCTCGGGCCCGTGGTCACCAACCTGCAGGGGGCGAACCTGCCCCCCGGCCTGGCTACCGCCCTCGCCGCCGGCCCGCCGGGTGGGCGTGCCGCGCTCGAAGTGGACGAGGCGTGGCTCCGGCGGGTGGTGGCCCAGACCGAGCCCAAGGTGGTGGTGCTGCTCAACCTCAGCCGCGACCAGCTCGACCGCAACAACGAGGTGCGCCGGCTGGCCCGCTCGTGGCGGGACACGTTCAGCGAGCTGGGTTCGCCCCACGTGGTCGCCAACGCCGATGACCCGCTGGTCGTCTGGGGCGCCGGCGACGCCGATGACGTGACCTGGGTCGGCGCCGGCCAGCCGTGGACGGCGGACGCGTCGGCGTGCCCGGCCTGCGGCGGGCGGCTGGTCTTCGACGCGGCCAAGGCGGCAGAACCGCCCGACACCAGCGGTCATCCCGCATCGGCCGAGGGGTGGGTGTGTCTCGGCTGCTCGCGCCGGCGACCGCCGCTGGCCGTGTGGGTCGAAGGAGACGAGATCGTCACCCGCTCGGGCGATCGCCATCGCCTGGGCCTGCGGTTGCCGGGGCGTTGCAATCTGGCCAACGCGGCCATGGCGCTCGCCGGCGCCGAGCGCCTGGGCGCCGAGCCTCGCGCCGCGGTGGCGGCCATGGACGCGGTCGGGGATGTCGGAGGGCGCTATCGCACGGCCACCATCGGCGCCGCTCGGGCCCGGCTGCTCCTGGCCAAGAACCCGGCCGGCTGGCTGGAGGTGTTCGACCTGCTGGCTCCCCCACCGGGCCCGGTGGTCGTCGCCATCAACGCTCGCATCGCCGACGGGCGGGACCCGTCGTGGCTGTGGGACGTGCCCTTCGAACGCCTTCAGGGCCGCCCCGTCGTGGCCACGGGTGACCGGAGCCGGGACCTGGCCGTCCGCCTCCGCTACGCCGACGTCGAACACCGGCGCATCGACGACGTGGTCGCGGCCGTCGCCGCTGCCGCGCCGGCGACCGGCTCCGCGGCCGGCCCAGCCCGCCGCCGTCGACGTGGTGGCCAACTACACCGCGTTCCAGGACCTGCTCCGGCGGATCGACCGGCGATGAGCACCGTCGGCATCGGCCTCGTCTACCCCGACCTGCTCGGGACCTACGGGGACGGCGGCAACGCCACCATCCTCGCCCAGCGACTGCGGTGGCGAGGGCAGGCCGCCGAGGTGATCACGGTCCTGGCCGGCGACGCCGTTCCCGACTCGTGCGAGCTGTACATGGTCGGTGGTGGGGAGGACGTGCCTCAGGTCTCGGCCGCCCGTGAGCTGCTGGCGGCGCGGCCGCTGCACCGGGCCGTGGAGGCCGGCGCCGCCGTGCTGGCGGTGTGCGCCGGACTGCAGATCTGCGGCACCAGTTTCATGGCCGGCGACGAGCAGTACGACGGCCTGGGCCTGCTCGACTGTCGCAGCGTCATCGGCCACGGTCCGCGTGCAGTCGGCGAGTTGGTGGTCGAGCCCGAGGCCGACCTGCCGACCTTGACCGGCTACGAGAACCATGCCGGGGTGACCGTCCTCGGCGAGTCGGCCCGGCCCAACGGCCGGGTGGTGTCGGGAGTGGGCAACGGTGACGGCTCCCACAACGACGGGGCGGTCGCCGGCCGGGTCTACGGGACCTACCTGCACGGCCCGGTGCTGGCGCGCAACCCGGCGCTGGCCGACCTGTTGCTGGGCTGGGCCCTGGGGCCGTTGGCACCGCTCGACGACAGCGAGGCCGAGGAACTGCGGCGCGAGCGCCTGCGCGCCGCTCGGACGGCATCGCCCGACGGGGTCGGACGGACCGGCCGCGGCCGGAGGCGCATGGCGGCGATGCTCTCCCGACGATGACCGCGGGCGACCAAGAGAAACGAGCAGCCGACCGGCCGGAAGGCCCGTCGACGGCCCTGTTCACCGATCGCTACGAGTTGACCATGCTCGACGCCGCCCTGCGCGCCGGCGTCGCCGACCACCCGGCGACGTTCGAGGTGTTCGCCCGGCGGCTGCCCGAAGGGCGGCTGCACGGAACCTTCGCCGGCCTGGGCCGTCTGCTGGAGGCCATCGAGCGCTACACGTTCGGGCCCGACGAGCTGGCGTGGCTGGCCGACGACGGTGTCGTGTCGGACGAAACCCTCGACTGGCTGGACGGGCGGCGCTTCTCGGGGACGGTCGACGCCTACCGCGAAGGCGAGCACTACACGGCCAACTCTCCGGTGCTGACGGTGGCGGGAGCGTTCGGCGAGGCGGTGCTGCTCGAGACGCTGGTCCTGTCCGTCGTGAACCACGACTCGGCAGTGGCGGCGGCGGCCGACCTCCTGGTGCGGGCAGCCGCCGGGCGGCCGATCATCGAGATGGGCAGCCGACGCACCGACCCGACGGCGGCGGTGGCGGCGGCGCGCGCCGCCTACCTGGCCGGGTTCGCCAGCACGTCGAACCTGGAGGCGGGACGGCGCTACGGGATCCCGACGGCGGGCACGGCCGCCCACGCCTTCACGTTGTTGTTCGACGAGGAGAAAGACGCATTCGTCGCCCAGGTCACGTCCCTGGGAGCGTCGACGACCCTCCTGGTCGACACCTACGACCCCGAGCTGGGCATCCGCAATGCGGTGGCAGTCGCCGGAGCCGGCCTGGGAGCGGTGCGCATCGACTCGGGCGATCTGGTGAGCGAAGCCGGCCGCGCCCGCGAGCTGCTCGACGAGCTGGGCGCCTCGCGGACCGGGGTGATCGTCACCGGCGATCTCGACTACCACACCCTCGTGGCCCTGAGGGACGCGCCGGTCGACGGCTACGGCGTCGGGACCAACGTGGTCACCGGACTCGGCGTCGCCGACCGCCGGCTTCGTCTACAAGATGGTCTCGGTGGGTGACCGCCCGGGAGCGCAGGAGCGCCCGGTGGCCAAGCGATCACCGGGCAAGTCCACCGTGGGTGGGCGCAAGTGGGCGTGGCGGGTGCGCGAGCCGCGCACCCCGGCGGTGTTCGACGGCCATCCGCCGCGCTACGACCGGCCGGTGTGGGTGGATGTGATCACGACCACGCCCGAGCCACCGTCGGGGGAGGCGCGCCCCCTGCAGCTGCGGGTCGTCGACGGCGGACGCGTCGTCGACGCCACGACGTTGGAGGAGGCCCGCCGCTTCCATGCCGAGGCCCGCACCGAGTTCCCTGACGGCGAACCGCTCCTGTCCTACCGCCTCAGTCCGTCCGGTCCCACAGCTTGATGCCGCCGAGAATGCCGGCGGTGTTGTCGACCACGCTGACGTCGTCGGGCAGGTCGCCCTTGAGCTTGGTGGCGTTGCCGCCGCCGAGGTAGCAATGGTCGAAGAACAGCAGGCCGCGCACCGCCTCGACGGCCTTGGCCACCTGTTTGCTCCACTTCTTGTTGCCGTCCGCCCGGCGGCCGGCTTCGCCGATGACCTCGTTGTAGGTCCTGCCGTTGAGGAAGGGGTGGTGGGCCAGCTCCATGTGCGGCGCCAGCTTGCCTTCGTAGAACACCGCGCTCCCGAAGCCGGTCCCGAGGGTGAGCACCACCTCCAGACCGTCGCCGGTGACGACGGCCGAACCCTGGAGGTCGGCGTCGTTGGCCACGCGGGTCGGCTTCTTCAGCGCCGCGCCCAGGGAATGCTGCAGGTCGCAACCCGTCCAGGCGGCGACGAGCGATTTGGACGGCTTGCCGTCGGGGCCCCGGGGCGAGATGAAGTGCGGCGCGCTGAGCACGTGGCCGGCGCGGACCATGCCCGGGAACCCGAGCGACACGCGGTCGAATCTCGGCAGCGGCTTGACCAGGTCGGCGATGGCGGAGACCAACACGTCCGGCGACAGCGGGTAGGGCGTCGGCACCCGGACCCGGGCGTGTTCCATCTTGCCGGCGTGATCGAGGACCGACGCCTTGAGACCGGTGCCGCCGAGGTCGACGGCCAGCGTGGCGCGGGGCCGGGCCGTTCGGGCCGGGGCGCGGGTTCGGGTCGTCCGTTTGCGGGCCGGAGCCGCCTTGGTCACCATGTTCGTTCACCCTACCGCGGGCGGCTTGCCGTCCGCCGTTGACCGTGGTGGCGACATGCGATGAAGGCGTCGGACGAGTTCGATGAGGCGTACGGCAGCCTGTTCAGCGCGGCCTTCCAAGTGGGCCAACGGATCACGGGCGACAACGGGGAGGCGGAGCGCATCGCGGTCGAGACCGTGGCGCGCGCCCGGGCCTCCTGGCGGCGCGTCCACCGCCGGGCCGAGGGATGGGTCATCCGCGACGCGACCGATCGGGCCCTGCGCGCCGCTCGCCGGAACCCACCACGGTCGTCGCGGGTGCCTGCCGAGGGGCCCTCGCGCGCCGACGTGGTGGCCGGACTCGGTCGTCTGTCCCGACGGCAGCGGCGGGTGCTGGCGCTGCGCTACATCGTCGAGCTCAGCGACGCCGCCATCTCCGAGGTTCTCGGGCGGTCGATTTACGCGGTCAAGCTCTGGCGCCGGCGGGGGGTGCACCGCCTGCGCGCCCGGCTGCCCGCCGGCAACTGAACCGTGCCTCTGATCGACTCGCGTCCCGGTGACCTGGCCGCGGCGCGACGCCGCTTGGACGAGGTGTTCGTCCGATCGGGCGAGATCCGCCGGACCAGGGCGGCGATCGGCGTTGGTGTCCTCTGCGTCATCCTGGTCGCCGCCTTCGCGGTCGTCCGGGTCCTGCCGTCGGGGTCGTCGGCCGCCTTGCCCAAACCGGCGAGCGGCTCCGCCGGCCCGGTGCCGTTTCCGGTCGGCGCGGTGGCCGCCGTCGGCCCCCAGCAGTGGTGGGTGCTGGGCACCCGCAACAGTTGCGCCGGAGGGGCGTTGTGCGTGGCCCACACCACGGACGGGGCCCATTACGTCCAGGTGCCCGGTCCTCGTGCGCCCTACGGGACCGGAGCGACCGACGCCGTGGCCCGCCTCGCCTTCCAGCCCGACGGGGTGCACGGTTACGCGTGGGGACCGGGGTTGTGGGTGACCGCCAACGGTGGTGCCACCTGGGCCCAGGTGGCGGGGGTGAACGTGGTCGACCTGCAGGCGGGTGCGTCGATGGCCTACCTGCTGGTGAAATCGTGCAGCTCGTCGTCTTCGTGCCCGGTGTCCATCGACTCGCTGACCACGTCGACCAACGCCGCCCCGCAATTGGCGCCGGTCCCCGCGCCGCCCGCCGGGCGGGGCTCGTCGCCGTCGGCGATCGCGGTCAACGGCGTCAACGCCTGGGCGGCATACAACAACGGCTCCATCGTCGTGCTCGGCTCGACGACGGGCGGCTCGCTGCCGGCCAGGTGTCCGGGGGGCGCCCCCAGCGCCCTGGTCGACCTCGACCCCGACCATTTCGTCGCCCTGTGCCCGTCGGGGGGGTCGTACCGGGCCTACCAGCTGACCGAGGCGGGCAACCCCGGGGCCCGCCAGCTCGGGCTCAGGGCCGCCTCGCCCACGTCCCCGGTCCTGGCCAGTCAGAGCGCCGTCTGCGTCGGCGACGCCGGCGGCGGCTTGACCTGCACGGGCGGCCAGGACTTCGATCCGACCGCCCCCGGCCAGGTGGTCGACGTCGACGCGGCCGGCGGGTCCCTCTTCGCGGTGGTGACGGGGACGCCCGCGGGATCGCTCGTACGGGCGGTCGCCGGCCAGGCGTGGGTGGCGGTGCCGATCGGCCAGTGACAACCGTCAGGAACAAAAGGCGACAGGTCGCACTCCGCCCGGGCGAGCACTCGGTCTAGCCTCGGGGTGATGCTGGCTTCCCGACGCGTCGGCTTCGATCGGCTGACTCCCGGGCCCGGGGCCTTCGATTGCACCGGCGCGGCGTGGCCCATGTCGTGGGGGGCCCGCCGGCGTTCACTGCTGTCCCTGCTGTGGCTGAGCATCCTGGTCGGCGGTGACGCCCATCTGTTCGACCACCACGTCTCGACCGGGCACCGGTCGTTGGTGTTGGCCCTCCAGCTCGGGATAGTCATCGTCTTCGTGGCCACCCTGGCCTGTCCCGAGGAGTGGTGGGACCGGCCTCACGGGCTCCTCCTGATCGGCTCGGTGGCCCTGCTGTGGGCCAGCGTCGGCGCGCTGGCGACAGTGGACGGAGCCGGTTGGATCTACGCCATCGCCTACTCGGTCGTCCCCGCCATCCGCAGCGGTGGGCGGGGGGCCCTGGCGGTGCTTCCCCTGGGCGCGCTGTACGCCCTGGTGCTCGGGTTGGCGATCGGCGAGCCGACCGGGAGCCTCATCGGCACCGTCGTCAGCATCCTCGGCACCGGGGCGGTGGTGTTCGGGTTCAGCCGTCTCATCCGGGCCAACCAGGCGCTGGCTCAGGCCCAGGAGGAGCGGGCCCAGGTGGCGGTCTCCGAGGAGCGGGCCCGCTTCGCCCGGGACCTGCACGACCTGCTCGGCCACTCGCTGTCGGTGGTCGCCCTGAAGAGCGAGGTCGCGCAGCGGCTCCTGCCCGAGGCGCCGGACCGGGCCGCGGCCGAGGTCGACGAGATCGAACAGGTGGCGCGCGGCGCCCTGCGCGAGGTCCGGGAGGCGGTGAGCGGGTACCGCCGCCCCACCCTCGCCGTCGAAATCGCCGGCGCCCGCACCGCGCTGGCCGCGGCCGGGATCACCTGGGCCATCGACGGGGACGGCGCCGACCTTCCCGGCCCGGTTGAGGCGGTCCTGGCCTGGAGCGTCCGCGAAGGGGTGACCAACGTGATGCGCCACAGCAACGCCGATTCGTGCACCATTCGCGTCATGGTCGATGGCGACGCCGCCACCGTGGCCGTGGTCGACGACGGCGAGGCGGCGACCGCCACCAAACCAGCCGCCGGCAACGGCTTGGCCGGACTGGCCGAGCGGGTGGACGCGGTCAACGGCCAGATGGAGGCCGGGCCCCAGCCGGCGGGCGGTTTCCGGCTGCGGGTGAGCGTGCCGCTCTCCAGTGGTGACTGAGCGCCGCTCGGGTGCGAAGCGACGCAGCGACCGGTCATCCGGGTCCTGCTGGCCGAAGACCAGGTCATGGTCCGCCAGGCGCTGGCCACCCTGCTGTCGCTGGAGGACGACATCGAGGTGGTGGCCCAGCTGACTCGTGGCGACGAGGTCCTCGACGCCGCCCGCTCGTCGCAGCCCGACGTCGCCCTGCTCGACATCGAGATGCCGGGCGGCGACGGCTTGGAGGCGGCCGCCCGGCTCAACCACGAACTGCCGGGGGTCAAGGTGCTGATCCTGACCACCTTCGGCAGACCGGGATTCCTGCGGCGCGCCCTGGAGTCCGGAGCGGTGGGCTTCCTGCTCAAGGACGCGCCCGCCTCCGAGCTCTCGGCCGCCATCCGTGGTGCGCTCGACGGCCAGCGGGTCGTCGACCCCGAACTGGCCATGGCCGCGCTGTCGGCCGGCGCCGACCCGTTGACCGAACGGGAGCACGAGGTGCTGGCCGCGGCGAGGGACGAGGCCACCGTCGCCGACATCGCCGCGACCGTTCACCTGTCCCAGGGGACGGTGCGCAACCAGCTCTCGGTGGTCATCCAGAAGCTGGGCGCCCGCAACCGGGTCGATGCCGTGCGCATCGCCCAGGACAAGGGCTGGCTGTCGGGACGTCCCTAGCCAGTCCCTGGCCAAAGGTGTGTCCACGCCGGCGCCGGGGTAAAATAACGTCCGAAAGTCGGGGTGAGAAGTAATGGGCCACGAAGCGACGAGTCACGGTGGGGAAGTGAGGAAGGGATGACGCCGGCGGAAGGCGACGGCCACTCCACGCGAGGTGGCGCGAACCTTTCCGCCCATGAGCGCGAGCTGCTCGCCAGCCTCGAGCGGCGTGCCCGACAGGACGACCCTGCCCTCGAGGCCCGGCTGCGGGGGCATCGCCTTCTGCGGCTGCCCACGTGGCGCCCCCGTCCCCTCCCGGTTTGGGCCGCGGTGCTGGCCCTCGTCGTCGGCCTGTTCGTCACCCTGCTCGCCGCCGCCACCGTGGTCTGGGTCGGCATTGTCGGCGTGGCGCTCGTCGTGCTCGGTGGCTACCGGCTGGCCGCCGCGCTGGTGCACCGCTACCAGAGTTCCTCGCCCGAGGGCGGCGCCGGCGGCGCCGCGGGTGCCTGACGCTTCTGTTGGGTTTTCAGCCATCTCTCAGCCTTGTTCGGTAAGCAAGATGGGCCGGTTCCCGACGACGAGTGGAGTGACGCATGCGGATCCTGGTCTTGGGGGGCGACGGATACCTGGGGTGGCCCACGGCGATGCATCTGTCGGCGACCGGCCACCAGGTGGCGGTCTCGGACAGCTTCGTCCGCCGGACCTACGACGAGGAGTTGGGGACCTCGAGCCTCGTCCCTATCGCCCCGCTGAGCGAGCGGGTGGAGGTCTGGCAGGACTTCACCGGGCGGGAGATCAAGATGTATCCCGGCGATCTGCGCGACGCCGCGTTCGTCCACCAGATGGTCGGCGACTACCACCCGGACACGATCGTGCACTACGCCGAGCAACGTTCGGCGCCGTACTCGATGATCGATCAGAAACACGCGGTGTACACCCAGAGCAACAACGTGGTCGGCACCCTCAACCTGCTCTACGCCATCGCTGACGTCGACCGCGACATCCACCTGGTCAAGCTGGGAACCATGGGCGAGTACGGGACCCCGAACATCGATATCGAAGAGGGCTGGATCGAGGTCAACCACAAGGGTCGCACCGACACCATGCTCTACCCGAAGCGTCCCGGGTCCTTCTACCACCTGTCCAAGGTGCACGACAGCCACAACATCGAGTTCGCCTGCCGTGTTTGGGGTTTGCGGGCGACCGACCTCAACCAGGGCATCGTCTACGGCGTGGAGACCGAGCACACCGCGCTCGACCCCCGGCTGGCCACCCGCTTCGACTACGACGGCGTGTTCGGCACCGTGCTCAACCGCATGGTGCTCGAGGCGGTGCTCGGCCACCCGCTGACCGTGTACGGCTCCGGCGGCCAGACCCGTGGTCTGCTCAACATCGTCGACACGGTGGAGTGCATTCGCATCAGCGCCGAGCATCCCGCCGACCCTGGCGAGTTCCGGGTGTTCAACCAGTTCACCGAGCAGATGTCGGTCCGCGGGATCGCCGACACCATCGCTCGCGCCTACCCCGGTCCCTGCCGGGTCGAGCAGATCGACAATCCTCGAGTGGAGAGCGAGCAGCACTACTACCGGGCGGCCCACACCCGGCTGCTCGACCTCGGGCTCGTTCCCCACCTGCTGAGCGAGACGCTCATCGACTCGCTGTTCGCCGTCGTCGAACGCAACAAGCACCGTGTGGTCGCCTCGACCATCGAACCCAACGTGCGTTGGCGGGAGACCGCGAACCAGCCGGTGTGGACGAAGTGACCTCGTCCGCCCGGCGGCGGGCACGCCGCGTGCTCGTCACCGGGGGGTCGGGTTTCATCGGACGTCACGTCGTCAGCTCGCTCGGCGCCGCCGGCAGCCAGGTGCGGGTGCTCGATCTGGTAGCCCACCCTGACCCGACCGTCGACATGGTGCTCGGCGACGTGGTCGATCCCGACGTTCGGCGGGCCGGTCTCGACGGAGGGATCGATGCCATCGTGCATCTCGCCGCGGTGACCTCGGTTCTGCGCTCTGTCGAGCACCCGGAGCTGACCTACCGCACCAATGTCGCCGCCACCGCCGGCCTGCTCGAGGACGCCCGCCATGCCGGCGTCGAAGCCGTGGTGTTCGCCTCCACCAACGCCGTCGTCGGTCCGGTGGCGCCGGGAGCGGTGATCTGCGAGGGGAGCGTCCTCCGACCTCTCACCCCGTACGGCGCGACCAAGGCGGCGGCGGAGATGCTCCTGTCGGCGTACGACGCCGCCTATGGGCTGCGTTGCGTCGCCCTGCGCTTCACCAACGTCTACGGCCCGGGCATGGCCGCCAAGGACAGCATCGTCGCCCGCCTGATGCGTGCCATCCAGGCCGGCGCCACCTTCGAGATCTACGGAGACGGCCACCAGGTGCGCGACTATCTCCACGTGAGCGACGTGATCGGCGCCGTGCAGGGCGCGCTGGACGACGACCGGTGGCGGGGGCCGGTCGTTCTCGGAGCCGGCGACTCGTTGTCGGTTCACGAGGTGGTCGACGCGGTGCGGCGGGTCAGCGGCGCCGCCCTTCCCGTTCGCCACGTGGCCGCCAGGCCCGGTGAGATGCCGGCCGTGGTCGTGGACACCGAGCGCGCCCGCAGCCTGGGCTGGTCGCCCCACGTCGAGCTCGACGAGGGGCTGATCGGCGTCTGGGACGAATGGTCGGCCTCGTCGTCGCCCGCCGCCGTCGCCCCCACCCGGAAGGCCACGCCCTCCCAGGCGACGCCATGACGGCGGCCGTTCCCACCCGCGCCGGCGTCATGGGTCTCGACGCCCTCGAGGCCGGCGAGCGCGCCGCCGCCGGCGCCTTTCTCGCCGCCCACCCGCCCGGCGCGGGAGCACCCCTGGCGGTGGTGATCGCCGCTTACAACGAGGAGGAGACGGTCGCCTCCGTCGTCGCCGAGGTGCCCGCCTCCGCTGCCGGTCTGGCCACCGAGGTCATCGTGGTGGTGGACGGGGGCTCCGACGCCACCGCCGACGAGGCCGGCGCCGGCGGCGCCCTGGTGTGCGCCGTTCCCGTCAACCGGGGGCAGGGGGCGGCGTTGCGTCTCGGCTACTGGTTGGCGCGCGCCCGCGGCGCCAAGGTCATCGCCACCCTCGACGCCGACGGCCAGTACGACCCCCGGGAACTCGAGCGGGTGGTCGAGCCCATCACCGCCGGGCGGGCCGACTTCGTCAGCGGGTCCCGGCGACTGGGCACCGAGCTGACCAACGACGGCATGCGCCGACTGGGTGTCCTCGTCTTCGGCGCGCTGATCAGCGGGCTCATCGGCCAGCGCATCACCGACCCGGCGTGCGGGCTGCGGGCCATGGTGGCCGACGTGACGGCGACGGTGACCCTCGAGCAGCCGCAGTACCAGGCGTCCGAGTTGATGGTCGGTGCCGCCCTGGCCGGTTTCCGCGTGGCCGAGGTGCCGACGACCATGCGCCGGCGGGGGTCGGGCGGAACCAAGAAGGGCGGGAACCTGACCTACGGCGTCCGGTTCGCCCGGGTCATGGTGGGTACCTGGCGGCGCGACCGCAAGGCGTCGCGCAGCCGCCGGCGCTCGGAGAAGATCCACACCTCGTAGATGACGAACTTGGCCACGAACAGCAACAGGAAGGTCACCAGGTACGAAGCGGTCACCAGCGCGATGCGCAGGGCATGGGGGGCGTTGAGGTCGCGGACCTGGTCATGGGTCCAGGCCGTCGCCGCCGACGAGGCGGCCAGGCTGACGATCGACGTGACGACGTAGCCGAGCACCTCGCGTCCGAAGAGCGGCCGCCCCCGTCGCTTCCAGGCCCAGCGCCGGTTGAGCACCCAGTTGGGGATGGCGCCGGCGATGAAGGCGACGATGGTGCAAGGCGTGGTGCCCACTCCGCTGGCGAAGAGCGCGGCGAAGACGACCGCGCTCACGCCGGCGGCGATCAGCGAGCCGACGGTGTAGCGGGTCGCCCGGCCGGCCAGGGCGGACCGGCGGAAGGTGTGGTAGCGGTCAGCGAGGTCCAGAATGGTCACGCTACCTGTTCGCCTCGCTAAGCGTTCGCACCCCAGGAAGCGGGCCTGCGGCGGCGCCAAGGCAAGATCGGGGTCCCGATGGGCCAGAAGGAGGCGGCCAGCAGGGCGACGAGCGGACCCGAGTTCGGGTCCGTGCCACGACCGGTGAAGATCCCCCCGAAGTCCTCGGCCACCCAGATCGCCGCGCCGAGGACGATCCCGGCGGCCACCGCGGTCGGCACCAGGCGGGGAACGAACAGGCCGAGGCCGGCGACGAGGCACAGGGCGACGAACACGTAGGCGACCGCCGTTCCGTGGCCGGTGATGGCGGTGCCCAGGGTGTGGTCCATGCTGCGCAGCCAGCCCGGCTCGCCGTCGTCCATGCCCGAGACCATGGCGCCCAGCGAGGTGTTGTCGCGGTTGACCGGTTGCAGCATGAAGTACACGAAGCTGGCCCACATCGAGAGCGCCAACAGCCGGGACACCCTGGGGCCGAGGACCCCGGAGGTGGCCACGGAGCCTTCACCGGTCTCGTCGTCACGGGGCCAGACCAGCACGGCGAGGAAGGCGTACAGCACCACGGCTCCGGGGGCCCCCATGAACGGGTTCACCGCTCCGGTGAGCACTCCGCCGAGCCCCTCCCCGAACCACCACACGGCCAGCGCCCAGCCGACCGAGGCGGCGAGCGCCACCTTGACCGTCGGCCGCAGCAGAAGGCCCAGGGCGATGGCCAGCTGGATGGTGGCGAACAGGGCGTTGTAGAGGGCGATGTGGTGGGCAATGAGGTCGGCCGCCCAGGTGATGGGGTGGGCGATGACCCCGGGGTTGCCCGCCGCCGTCGACGCCAGCGTCTGGTTCACGAACGTCTTGGTGAACATGTAGGGCTGGTACTGGAGGGCGGCGTCGAGCAGCCAGAGCGCGGCCAGGGCGAGCTGGAACCGCCGGCGGGGGGTGAGCGGTCCGACGGCGGCGCGGATCGCCGGGGCGACACGCGCCGGGGCGGCTGTCTGCGACGTGGGGACGGCGAAGGTCATCTCGTCAGGTAGAGCGGGCCGGGGCGAAGAAAGTTCCCGGCGCGGAGCGATGTCCGGTACCGTCGCCGGGTGCAGTCGCCGGGTGCGCTGGTCCCCCTCGAAGGCGCCTTCAATTTCCGTGACCTGGGCGGCTACCCGACCGCCGACGGACGCCGGACCCGCGCCGGGCGCCTCTACCGCAGCGACGGGCTCCAGGAGCTCAGCGCCGCCGACGTGGAGCTGCTGCGCGGGCAGGGCCTGCGGACCATCGTCGACCTGCGCACGCCGGAGGAGGTGGCCCGCTTCGGGCGGGGCCCGCTGGCCGGCGAGCCCGTGCACTACGAGCACGTGACCGTGATCCGCAGCGACGCCGGCGAGAGCCTGGCCGCGCCGGAGACCGACGACCTGGCCGAGCGCTACCTGTGGTACCTCGACATCGGCCGGGCGGCCATGGTCCACGCCCTCGAGCTGGCCGGCGATCCCGACGCCCAGCCGCTGGTGTTCCACTGCGCCGCCGGCAAGGACCGCACGGGCGTGCTGGCGGCGCTGATCCTGGACAGCGTCGGCGTCACCCAGGAGGCGATCGTCGCCGACTACGCCCGCACCAACGACTACCTGGGGCCCATCCTGGAGCGCTTGACGGCGAGCGCCGATCCCGACCAGGTGCGGTCGGTGCCGCCCAGCCGGCTCCTGGTGGAGGCGGACACCATGGAGCGGTTCCTGACCCGCCTGCGGGCCCGCCACGGTGGGGCGGAGGCGTGGGCCCGGGCCGCCGGCGCCGACCCCGAGCGCCTGGCCGGCCTCCGCACCACTCTGCTCGGCCCCTAGCCCGCCGGTCCCGCCCCTCGTGGCGGGTGTCTACCCTCGGGGCATGGCCATCGACTTCTCCCTGTCACCCGAGCTCGAGGCGTTGCGCGTGCGCGTCCGGGACTTCATCACCGACGTCGTCAAGCCGGGGGAGGACAAGGTGGCCGATCGCGACCACCTGGAGCGGGCCGAGTACCTCGACGTGCTGCTGGGGATGCGCAAGCAGGCCAAGGAGGCCGAGCTGTGGCTGCCGCAGATGCCCGCCGAGTGGGGCGGGATGGGGCTGGGACACGTGCAACTGGCCATGGTCCAGGCCGAGGCGGCCAAGAGCTACTACGGCCCGTGGGTCCTCAACTGCCAGGCGCCCGACGAGGGCAACATGCACACCCTGCTGCACTGGGGCACCGACGCCCAGAAGGAGCGCTATCTGCGCCCTCTGTGCGACGGCGTGACCACCAGCTGCTTCGCCATGACCGAGCCGGAGGTGGCCGGCTCCGACCCGACGCTCATCCGCACGCGCGCCGAACGCGACGGAGAGGAATGGGTCATCAACGGGCACAAGTGGTTCATCTCCAACGCCCACCGGGCCCGCTTCGCCATCCTGCTGGCCCGCACCGAGGACGACCCCGAGCTGCCGCAGGCGGCCAACACCGCGTTCATCATCGACCTGCCGGCCCAGGGCTGGGAGGAGGTGCGCGAGGTGGCCACCATGCACGGCTCCACCGGCCACTCGGAGATCCGCATCGAGGACCTGCGGGTCAACGACGCCCAGCGGCTGGGTGGCCTGGGTCAGGGCCACCGCCTGGGCCAGTACCGGCTGGGGCCCGCCCGCCTGGCCCACTGCATGCGCTGGATCGCCCAGGCGGAGACGGCGCTGGACATGATGGTCGACCGGGCGCTGCACCGCTTCGCCCACGGGTCGCTGCTGGCCGAGAAGCAGGGCGTGCAGTGGCTCATCGCCGACTCGGCCATGGAGCTGTACCAGAGCAAGCTCATGGTCCTGCACGCCGCCTACAAGATCGACCGGGGCGAGGACTTCAGCGCCGAGGTGTCCATGGCCAAGCACTTCGTCGCCAACGCCCTCAACCGCATCGTCGACCGTTCCATCCAGGTCCACGGCGCCCTCGGTTACTCCACCGACACCCCGCTGGCGAGCATGTACCAGCACGCCCGCTGGGCGCGCTTCGCCGACGGCGCCGACGAGGTGCACCAGATGCGGATCGCCGAGCGCACCATCGCCGCGTGGCGCGACCACGGCTCCACCCGCCGGGCCACCGGAGACCTCCCGCTGTAAGCCGGGGTAGCTTGCTGCCAGGAGGAACACCGATGCCCATGACCCGCCCAGAAGCCGAGCGCCAGCTCACCGCTCCCGGCGCCATGTTCGAGGTCGACCACCTGGAGATCCGGGGGGTGCCGACGCGCGTGTGGAAGAACGCGCCGCCGACCCTGGTCGACATCCTGCGCTCCAGCCGAGGCTACGGCGACCGTCCCTTCATCGTGTACGAGGACGAACGGCTGAGCTTCGAGGAGCATTTCCAGGCGGTGGCCCGCCTGGCTCACGCCCTGCGCGACCGCTTCGGCGTGCGCACCGGCGACCGGGTGGCCATCGCCATGCGCAACTACCCGGAGTGGAGCGTGGCGTTCTGGGCGGCGGCCGCCGCCGGCGCGGTGATCGTGCCCCTCAACGCGTGGTGGACGGGCGAGGAGCTGGCCTACGGGCTGGCCGATTCGGGGACCAAGGTGGTCGTCGTCGACGGCGAGCGCCAAGAGCGCCTGGCGGCCGAGTGGGCCCGCCTGCCCGCGCTGGAGACGGTGATCGTGGCCCGCCCGGGCGGGGCCGAGCCCTCCGACGCGCTCGACGGGCGCCGGGTGAGCTACGAGGACGCCCTGGGCTCCGACTCCGCTCCCGGCGCTCGGGCAGACCCGCGGCCGAGCTCGACCTGCCCGCCGTCGACATCGGCCCCGAGGACGACGCCACCATCTTCTATACCTCGGGCACGACGGGCCGGCCCAAGGGCGCGCTCGGCACCCACCGCAACATCTGCACCAACCCCATGAGCCTGTTCTTCGTGGCCATGCGCGCCGGTCTGCAGGCGGCCGCCGCGTCCTCGGACGGCGCCGGGAGCGCGGCGGCCGACGGACCCAACGTCATGCTGCTGTCGGTGCCCCTGTTCCACGCCACCGGCTGCCACTCCATCCTGGTGAGCAACGTGCTCGCCGGCGGGAGGCTGGTCATGATGCACCGCTGGGACCCGAGGCGGGCGCTGGAGCTCATCGAGCGCGAGGGGGTGACCACCTTCGGCGGGGTCCCGGCCATGGTGATGCAGGTCCTCGACCACCCCGACTTCGAGACCCGGGACACCTCCAGTGTGCGCAGCGTCAGCTACGGCGGGGCGCCGGCGCCGCCCGACCTGGTCCGGCGCATCACCGAGCACTTCCCCGGCGGGGCGCCGTCCAACGGCTACGGCCTGACCGAGACGTCGTCGCTGAGCACCATGAACCAGGGCGACGACTACGTCCGCCGCCCCGACAGCGTGGGCACGCCGGTGCCGGTGGTCGAGGTCAAGGTGGTGGACGGCAACGGTGCCGACCTTCCGGTCGGCGACGTGGGCGAGTTGTGGATCAAGGGGCCCAACGTGGTCAAGGGGTACTGGAACAAGCCCGAGGCCACCGCGGCAACCTTCACCGACGGCTGGCTGCACAGCGGCGACGTCGCTCGTCTGGACGAGGACGGCTTCGTGTTCATCGTCGACCGGGCCAAGGACATGCTCATCCGCGGCGGCGAGAACATCTACTGCGTCGAGATCGAGACCGTCCTCTACGACCACCCGCGGTGGCCGACGCCGCCGTCATCGGCATCCCCGACCCGGTCCTCGGCGAGGAGGTCGGCGCCGTGGTCCAGGTGCGCCCCGGCTTCGACGTCGACGAGGAGCAGGTGCGCAAGCACGTGGCCGGACGGCTGGCCGGGTTCAAGGTCCCGGTGCGGGTGTGGATGGTGGGCGAGCCCCTGCCGCGGAACCCGGCGGGCAAGATCCTCAAGCGCCAGCTGCGCGACGAGCTGCTCGACGCCTGACCATCGGCGCCTGCCGGCCCAGGGCGGC
The DNA here is from genome assembly GCA_963757175.1 of uncultured Actinomycetota bacterium. Classification (GTDB taxonomy): domain Bacteria; phylum Actinomycetota; class Acidimicrobiia; order Acidimicrobiales; family Palsa-688; genus CAVWQR01. Next base: position 1,441,079 of record CAVWQR010000001.1, read on the forward strand.
CAGCCGGGTGGAGACGGGCTCGCGTTGGGCCCGGTCGGTGGTCTCCAGGAAGGCGGCGCGCACCACCCGCTCGGCCCGGTCGTCGTCCATGGCGTTGAGCCCCATGGCGGCCAGGGCCCGGGGACCGGGCTCCACGCGGACGATCTCCACCCCGCGCTCGCGGAAGGGGCGCAGCTCGTGCTCGATGCGCCGGTGGATGTTCCAGCGCCACAGCCCGTCGAGGGTCGCCGCCCGGCCGTGGGCGGCGGACATCGGTGCCACCACCATGACGATGTCGACGTCGGCCCGGGCGAGGACATCGGCGTTGGTGGTCGAGTGCACGCCTCCGTCGAGGTACTCGACCCCGGCGATCGGCACCGGCGCCATGAAGCCGGGGATGGCGCACGAGGCGGCGACGGCGTCGGCCAGGTCGACCCGGGGGCGCTCAGTGCGCCCGAAGGTGACGCGGCGGCCGTCGTCGCGCCGGGCCGCGCACACCAGCAGGCCTTCGGGCCAGCTGTCGTCGATGAGACCGTCCAGGCGGTGGACCCGCTCGGCGATGTCGATGGTTCCGGCTCGCAGGACGGTGGCGGCGACCACGTCCGGTCGTACCTGGCACGGGCGCAGGAGCAGCCGGCCCAGGAGGGCGGGGCGGGGCAGGCGGGGCGGGTGGAGGTAGGCGCCGATGCTGAGGGGCGGGAAGCGACGGGCGTCGTCGCCCAGGTGGGCCATGAGCGGTTCGCCCTCGACGGACAGGGGGGCGTGGACCGCCCAGGCGGCCAGGTCGGCGGCGCCCACGCCGAGCCGCAGCAGGGAGGCGGTGACGGCGCCGGCGGACGTGCCCACCAGCAGATCGGCCCGGCGGGGATCCCAGCCCAAGCGCTGCTCGATGGCGGTCAGCACGCCGGCCTCGTAGGCCTGACCGACGAGCCCTCCGGCCCCGAGCACCAGCCCCACCCGTGTGATGGGCTGACCTTACGCGGTTAGGTTGGCCGCGCGCTAGCACCGAGCGAGCGCGATGCTCACACTGGTGCTTGCCGGAGGCGGGGCAGGCCGGGCTGGCGGCCGGGGCCGGCGGGCCCGGCGAAGGCCTGGGCGATGGCGATCCACGCCTCGGCCGTCGGACCCTCGACCTCGAGGTCGGTGTCGGCCCGGTGCCGGCGCTGGGTGAGCACCAGGGCCACGTCGAGGGCCGTGCCCCGGACCCGATCGGTGGCGGCGTCGGGGCCCCAGGTCCACCACCCGCCGGAGGGGGCGAACGCCTCGACGCGGATGGGGTCGCCGGGGTCGGGCCGTCCGTGCACGGCGAAGGCGTAGGGGCGGGCGGCCACGCCGAGGTGGCAGACGTGGCGCAGCCGGTCGCTGATCGACGGCGGGGCGCCCACCGCGTCGACCACGTCCTGGCCGTGGGCCCACGTCTCCATGATCCGGGCGGTGACGAAGCTGGAGGCGCCCATGGCCGGCCCGTACCACTCCACCCGGGCCTGCGGGTCGGCGGCGCCGGCGGCGTCGAGCAGGGCGCGGCGCGATCGGCGCCACCGTTCCAGGAGACGAGGAGGGGAAAGGGCGCGGCCCAGCGCCTCGTCGGGCTCGGTGGTGCGTTCGCCCGCCCGGGCTGACGCCACCGCGTCGAGGTAGGCGCCCCGTTCAACCAGGAACCGTTCGGGTTCGGCCAGCGCCGCCGCCGCCGCCTCGTCGAAGAAACACAGATGGCCGATGCAGTCGCGCACGTCCCAGCGCTCGGCCGGTGTCGGAGTCGCCCAGGCGTCTTCGGGGAGCGACGCCACTCGCGCGTCGAGAGCCTCGTGCTCGGCGGCCAGGTCGACGCACAGCTCAGCGGGGGAGGGCACGGCGCCACGGTAGGGGTGCGGGCGGGAATGTTGACGTTTAGACAGTAGTTGCTGTCTAATAACTGGAAGCAGCCAAGGAGGCAGCCATGCATCCCGACCTTCATCCCCATCCCCGGCCGGTGGCCGTGATCACCGGCGGCTCGGCCGGGCTCGGCGAGGCGGTGGCCGCCGGCCTCGCCGCGGCCGGCTGGTCGCTGGTGACCGACGGCCGCCACGCCGGGGCGCTGGCCGGCGCCGAGCGCCGCCTCCGCCCCGCCCTCGCCGCCGGCGCCGTGCTGGTGGCGGTGGCTGGCGACGTGAGCGACCCGGACCACCGCGCCGAGCTGGCCGCGGCGGCGGACGAGCTCGGCCACGTCGACCTGCTGATGAACAACGCCAGCATCCTGGGGCCGAGTCCCCAGCCGGCGCTCGCCGATTATCCGCTCGACGTGTTGCGCCGGGTCTACGAGGTCAACGTGGTGGCGCCGCTCGCCCTGCTCCAGGCGCTGACGCCGGCCCTGCGCGCCTCGCCCGACCCGCGGGTGGTCAACGTCACCTCCGACGCGTCGGTCGAGGCCTACGAGGGCTGGGGCGGCTACGGGTCGGCCAAGGCGGCGCTGGACCATCTCAGCGCGGTGTGGGCGGCGGAACAGCCCTGGTGCCGCACCTGGGCGGTCGACCCCGGCGATCTCCGCACCCGGCTCCACCAGGAGGCGTTCCCCGGCGAGGACATCTCCGACCGCCCCGAGCCGGCGACGGTGGTACCCGCCTTCCTCCGGCTCATCGGCTCGTCGCTGGCTTCGGGGCGGGTGCGACTGGCGGACCTGCCCGCCGACGCCCCGGTCGTGGGGGCGGAACGATGACGGCTGCGATGGTCACCACTTTCCCCAACTTCGAACTACCCGCCGAGCTGGAAGCCGACGGACCGCCCGAGGAGCGGGGACTGGCCCGTGACGCCGTGCGCCTCCTGGTGGCCCGCGGGCGGGGGCTCGTCGTCCAGCACCGGCGTTTCACCGACCTGCCCGGGCTGCTCGAGCGGGGCGACGTCCTCGTCGTCAACACCTCGGCCACCCTGCCCGCCGCACTCGACGGCTGGGTGGGCGACACGCCCGCCGAGCTGCATCTCTCCGGGCGCCTGCCCGCCGGCATCTGGGTCACCGAGCTGCGCCACCCCGGCGGGAAAGAGGCGAGCACCCCCTGGCTCGACGCCGTCGCCGGCACCGTGGTGCGCCTGGCCGGCGGCGCGGCAGGTCCGGCTGCTCGCACCGCTCGCCGGCGGCACCCGGCTCTGGGTCTCCGCCCTCGACCTGGGCGCGCCGGTGCTCGCCTATCTGGCCCGCCACGGTCGCCCCATCCGCTACCGCTACGTCCGGCGCGACCGGCCCATCGCCGCCTACCAGACGGTGTTCGCCGACGAGCCGGGGAGTGCGGAGATGCCCAGCGCGGCCCGGCCGTTCAGCGCCGAGCTGGTCACCCGGCTGGTGGCTCGGGGGATCGGCATCGTTCCCTTCGTCCTCCACACGGGCGTGTCGTCGCCCGAGGCCCACGAGCCGCCGATGCCCGAGTGGTTCCGGCTGTCGGCGGAATCGGCGGCCACCATCAACGCCGCCCGCCGCCGTGGCCGCCGCGTCGTCGCCGTCGGCACCACCGCGGTGCGGACCCTCGAGACCGTGGTCGGACCCGACGGCGTCGTCCATCCCGGCGAGGGGTGGACGGAGGTGGTGATCACGCCAGGGCGCGGCGTGGCCGCCGTCGACGGGCTGATCACCGGATGGCACGAGCCGCAGGCGTCGCATCTCGACCTGCTGGAAGCCGTCGCCGGCCGTCCGCTGCTCGAAGCCTCCTACACTGCGGCCCTGGCCGGGAGGTACCTGTGGCACGAGTTCGGCGACAGCCATCTGATACTTCGGTGAGCGACGGCGGCCCGTCGCCGAGCGAACCGGTCGAGCTGGCTCCGAGCGAGGCAGCTGGCGCCGACCTCGGACGGCAGGGGTTCGGCGCCGGGACCCGCCGGGTGCTCGACGCCCTCAAGGACGCCGGCGATGCCTCCGCCGAGGACCTGGCCGCCGAGATCGGTGTCACGGTCAGCGCCGTCCGCCAACACCTGCGGCCGCTCGAGGACCGGGGTCTGGTGGCCCACCGCGACGAGCGACGGGGCCCCGGACGTCCCCGCCGCCGCTACTGCCTGACGCCGGCGTCCGAGGCCCTGTGGCCCAAGCGTTACGGCCTGCTCGCCAACCAGCTCCTCGGCTTCATCGACGAGACCGTCCCCGACGCGGTGGACGGCGCCTTCGAACGGCGCGGGCGCGAGCGCGTGGCCCGGGCCCAGCCCCGCCTGGCCGGCCGCAGCTTCGACGACCGGGTCCGCGAGCTGGCCGTCATCCTGGACGAGGACGGCTACCGCGCCGAGTGCCAGCGGGTGGGGCGGGGCCACTTCCGCGTCATCGAGCACAACTGCGCCATCGTCGACGTGGCCCGCCGTTACGGAAAGGCGTGCAGCAGCGAGCTGGCGTTCGTGCGCGCCGCCCTTCCCGACGCCAAGGTCGAACGGGTGGCGCACATGATGGCCGGCGCCCACGTGTGCGCCTACGACATCCGGCGGTGAACCGCGCCCAGCGGTTGATGCGGACGCGCCAGGACAGCGGGCGGGTCCGCAACAGCGAGCTGTTCTTCGACCTGGTCTACGTCTTCGCCATCACCCAGCTGTCGCACCATCTGCACGACAGCCGGACGTGGAACGGCGCCTTTCAGACCCTGGTCCTGTTCGGCGCCGTGTGGCTGGGCTGGATGTACACCACGTGGGTCACCAACTGGCTGGACCCCGACGTGCTGCCCACCCGGCTGGTGCTGTTCGCGGTGATGCTCGACAGCCTGGTGCTCTCGGTCACCCTGCCGCGCGCCTTCGCCGGCCAGGGGCACGCCTTCGCCGCCGCCTTCGTGGTCATGCAGGTCGGCCGGACGTGGTACATGGTCTTCGCCCTGCGGGGCCACGACTCGCTCCGCCGCAACTTCCAGCGGATCCTGGCCTGGTGCGTGCTGAGCGGGGCGGCGTGGATCGGCGGCTCGTTCGCTGCCGGCAACGCCCGCGCCGGGTGGTGGGCGGCGGCCATTGCCGTGGACATGCTCGGGGGGGCGCTGGGGTTTCCCACCCCCGGCCTGGGTCGGTCGCGCACCGAGGACTGGACGATCGCGGGCAACCACCTGGCCGAGCGCTGCCAGGCGTTCGTTCTCATCGCCCTGGGCGAGTCGATCGTCGAGACCGGCACCACGGTGTCGGGCTTCACCTCGTTCACCGGCACCCGGGTGGTGAGCCTGGTGGCCGCGTTCGTCGGCGCTGCCGCCCTGTGGTGGATCTACTTCGACCGCAGCGCCGACGCCGCCGCCTCACGGGTGGTGGCGTCGGAGGACCCCGGCCGGCTGGGCCGCAACGCCTACCACTCCGTCCACCCGATCATGATCGCCGGCATCGTGGCCATCTCCGCCGCCGACGAGCTGGTCATCAACCACCCCCACGTCGTCGGCGACCCGGCGACGGCGTGGTTGGTGCTCGGCGGGGCCGGCCTGTTCCTCGCTGGCCACGCCCTGTTCAAGCTGGCCATCTGGCGGGCGTTGCCGCCTTCGCACCTCGCCGGTCTGGCCGTCCTCGGGCTGCTGGGGTTCGCCGTACCGTTCGTGGAGGCGCTGTTCGTGGGGGTGGCGACGACCGCGGTGGTCGCCGGCGTGGCGGTGGCCGCCCGCTTGGTCGATGCCCGCCAACCGGCTATTTCAGGACGTTGACCGCCCGGGCGATGACCAGGGCGACGGTAACGACGGCGACCGCCGACTGGGCGGCCATGAGCACCTTGGCCCAGTGGGCAAGCGGCATGGTGTCGGTAGGGCTGAACGCGGTGGCGTTGGTGTAGGAGGTGTAGAGGTAGTCCAGGAACGTGGGGCGCCAGCCTTCGGGCGCCAGATGCTCCGCGCCCATCTGCGGGAACATGAAGTCGGGGTAGCGCCGGAGGGCCTGGGCCCGGGCTACCGGGCCGCCCCGGTCCCACTCCCAGTACCACAGGGCGAAGACGATGATGTTGGTGAGGTAGATGCCGGCGCCGGTGGAGAGCAGGGTCCCCGGACGGTCGCCCATGGTGCCGTTGATCAGGTCCCGGATCAGCTCGTAGGTCGACCAGCCGTTGGCCACCGAGATGGTGGCGATGAGCCCCACGCTGGCGGCGCGCAGGAAGGTCGAGGTGCGGTCGATGCGGCGGGGGTTGGCCACCACCAGCCCGACGGCCAGCGCGGCTTCGAGGACGGGCAGCAGCCACCGGGGTCCGATCGTCAGGCGGTCGGGGAGGGCGACCTCGAGGAGGATGGCCACGGCGACCGCCGCGGTGACGGGCCATCGCTCTTCGCCTCGAGCGGCGCGGAGCCAGCTGGGCTCGCGGATGCCCTGCTCCTCGACGGTGCGCACGGCACGCGCTTCGGGGCCGACCAGACGCTCCAGGTGTCCGAGTTGGCTGTGGAGGGCGGCGATCGCGTCGTTGAGGTCATGGCTCGCCGGTTGGGATTGCGTCGGCGGCTCCGGTTCAGTCATGTCCCAGGCTGCCTCACCGGAGGTCCCCCGGCACGGCAATGCTCCCTCGCTCACCAGGCGGCGCGGTCGACTCCGTAGCGGGAGGTGGTCGCCGGCCAGCTCAGGCGCCGGCCGCCGAGGGCACCGGGCGGCGCCACGGCGCGGACGGTTCCGTCGTCGGTGACGCGCTCGGTCAGGAACTCCGGGCTGCCGGTATCCGTCCCACCGGAATCGTCGGGGCCGACAGCCGGGGGCGCCGAGGTGAGCCACGCCGCGGTGCGGGCCAGGGAGAGGGAGCGCATATGGGAGCCGCCTTCGGCTTCCTGGTGGCGCAACGCGTCGAGGGTGGCGGCGGCGGCCAGGTAACCGGTGCCGTGGTCGAGGAGCTGGCAGGGCAGTGCCGCCGGCTGGCTCACGTGGGCGGCCCGAGCGGCCAGGAGCGGGGTTGCAGCTTCGCCCCGCGCAATGCCCGAGGCGGCCTGGACGATGCTGTCGAACCCCCGCCGGCTGGCCCATGGTCCGCTGTGGCCCCATGCGGCGAGGCGCACCACCACGGTCCCGGGATGGCGCTCGGCCAGTTGGCGGGGATCCAACCCGAAGCGGTCCAGGGAGCCGGGGCGGTAGCCGATGACGACCACGTCGGCGGCGGCCAGCAGGCGGCCCAGGGTGGCGTCGCCGGCCGGCGACGCCAGGTCGAGGATGGCGCTGCGCTTGCCGAGCAACGTGTCTGCGACCGCGCCGGCCGGCAGGTCGGGATAGCCGGGCGGATCGACGCGCAGGACGTCGGCGCCCAGCGCGCCGAGGAAGCGGGTACAGACAGGGCCGGCAATGACACGCGTGAGGTCGAGGACGCGCACTCCGCTCGCCGGCAGTCCGACCCGGGTTCGCGTCCGGGCCGGCGCCGGGCCGAGCAGGCGACGACCGACCAGTGGCTCGGCCGCCACACTCCGGCCCTGGGGATGGGCCTGCCACGCGTCGAGCGTGCGCACCGCCGCGGCGATCCCCCCGGCGGCGAACACTCGTCGCTCGACGTCGAGGGCGGCGAGGCCGTCGATGGCACCGGCGACGGCGTCGGGTTCGTCCGGCGTGCCCAGGGCGCGGGTCAACGCACGGCGGTGCCATGGGTAGTTGGCGTGGGTGCGCACCCAGCCGTCGGCGCACGGCCAGAAGCGGGAGAGGGGCGCGAAGCCGGCGCCGGCCGGCTTGCCCCCGTGTTGGAAGTGCGCCTCGCTGCGCACGGCCATGGCCACGTGCCGGCGGTCGAGAATCGCTGTCGGCAGGGACGCCTCGCCGTCGCGGGATAGGGCAGCGGCGGCGAGGAGGGCGGCGCCGATGCACGCCACCGCCGTCGCCTCCACCGGGTACCGCGAGGGCAGCCCGCCGCCTGGCCCGGTCAGCTCGAGCGGCGCCCGGGGCGCCCGCGTTTCTCCGCGGTCGCCGTCTGTCACCGCCGTCCACGCCTCGTCCAGCAGCGCCCGTTCGGCCGGTCTTCCCTGTCTTGACACACCAGTCTCCGATGTCCCGCGACATCACCTGGCGCCCCCGGCAGGACTCGAACCTGCGACGCACGGTTTAGGAAACCGACGCTCTATCCTCTGAGCTACGGGGGCTGGGCCGTCTGACCTGGGATTTTCCTATCTAACCTAGTAGGGCGCCTCGGCTTGGACTTGTGTTCGGTGCCGTTTGCGTTCGACGTCACGGGTGATGCCATCGGCTCGAGCCGCGATCGTCTGCAACTGCTCGGACAGCCGTCGCCGCGCCTCGGGGTCGAGGTCTGCACCCAAGGCGCGCTCGAGGGTCCGGAAGATCTTCTTGGCCTGTCCGAACACCTCCCGGCCCTCCTCGGTCAGGTACAGCTGGCGGACCCGCCCGTGAACCGGGTGGGGTCGTCGTTCGAGATACCCGGCCGCTTCCGCGGCCTGCACGGTCGCGGCGACCGTCTGGGGCGCGAACCCGAGGTGGCGAGCCAGATCGGCCGCTGACTGCCCTGGCTGGCGCTCCAGTAGCCGCAACACCCGGACGACCGAGGTCGGCACCACCGGCGCCAGCATCGCGTCGGCAGCCCGCTCGACGGCCCGCTGGGTCTTCCAGATCGTCCCGCCGGGCTCGTCCGGTCCCGGCCACCACCCCTCCGGCACCCGGTCGTTCGTCACGGCCCCGGACAGTAGCAGGCCTCTGGCAAGTTGACAGGACCCTGCTATGCTGAGGAGCATGGCTTCGGAGCCCGTCGGCACTGCGGTGTTGTTCGAGAACGAGCGGGTGCGCGTCTGGGAGATGGTTCTCGACCCCGGCACGACCTGCGAGGCGCACCGCCACGACCACGACTACCTGATGATTTACACGACCCCGAGCGCCATCGGCACGACCCTGGAGGACGGGCGACCGGTCATCCAGCACCTCGAAGACGGCATGGTGGCCTACCGTGTCGTCGGCGCGACCGGCCTCGACCCGCACACGATCACCAACGCCGGCTCCGCCGTGAGCCGCCACCTCATCGTTGAGCTGCTGGGCCCCAGCGTGGCCACGAATGCCCGACCCACCGTGCACAACGGGCGAGGGCGCACCGAGCTCGACCGAGGGTGATTTCGACTGGCGGCCGGCGCGCTCCGCCTTGACCACATCGGGGTCGATGGAGCTGGCAGTCCCCGTTACTTCGGGACAAGCGCCTCCGGGCCGGCGTTCGGGGGCAGTCGTCAGCTCGTCCGCAGGATCGGTCATCGGCGTGTGAAGGTCAGGTGGGTGACGCCGCTCGGTGACGAGACTGCCTCGAGGTTGTAGCGCTCCTCGATGCCTTCGAGGCCGTCCCAGAGACGAGCGCCGCGGCCGAGCAGGATCGGCACTTGCACGACGTGGAGGGTGTCGATGAGGTCGGCGGCGAGGAAGTCGCGGACGACCGTCGGGCCACCGCCGATGCGCACGTCGAGGTCACCGGCGGCCTCCCGGGCGAGGTCGAGCGCCTCCTGGGGAGAGGCGTCGACGAAGTGGAACACGGTGCCGCCCTCCATCTCGATCGGCGGGCGGGCGTGGTGGGTCAGCACGAACACCGGCGTGTGGAACGGCGGGTTCGGCCCCCACCAGCCCCGCCACTCGTCGTCGGTGCCGACATCGGTCCACGGGCCGGTCTGGGCACCGAACTTGCCCCGGCCCATGATCTCCGCACCGAACCCGAGCTCGATCTGTTCGGCGAAGGAATTGTCGACACCGACGGTGCCACCGGCATCGCCGACCATCGAGTGCCAGAAGCGGGTGGGGAAATACCACTCGTGCAGGCGATGGCCGGCGTGGCCGAACGGGGCGTCGAACGTGATGCCCTCGCCGGTCCCGAACCCGTCCAGGGAGATCGAGAAGTTGTGGACTCGGACCTGGGACATGGCGGCCTCCGAAGGTTGGGTGATTGCGATATGCAACTGGTTGAGGCTAACCTAACCGAAGCAATTGCAGAGCGCAAGCACTTTGGAGGAGCGTTCATGGACACTGCCCCACGCTCGGGATGTGCGATCAACGCCGCCGTAGAGGTGCTCGGCGACCCGTGGGCGATGCTCGTGCTGCGCGACATCATGTTCGGCAACCGCCGCTACTTCCGCGAGCTGGTCGCCGGCTCCGAGGAGGGCATCGCCACCAACATCCTCGCCAGCCGCCTCAAGCAGCTCGTGGCCGCCGGGCTGCTCACTCGCGACGCCGCCCGCCGCGGGCAGCGGGCGGCGTACTCGCTCACCGAGGCGGGCATCCAGGTGCTTCCGGTCATGGTCGCGCTCGGCAACTGGGGTCTGGCGCATCGCACCGGTGAGCGCCGCCTACGGGTCCGCGCCGAACTGCTTCGCGACGGGGGCCCCGAGCTCGTCGGGGCGATGATCGACGAACTGCGCGAACTCCACCTCGGCGTCCCGCGCCCCAACCCGGACGCACCGCGTGCCAGCGATCAGCTGCGCCGCCTACGACGAGGTACTCGACAAGGCAGCAGCCGCCGGGAGCTGACCGACCTCGAACTCACCGTTCGCACGAGATCGTCGACTCGAATATCCGGCCCCGACCGCCTCTCTAGAAGCACGGGGCAAAGTCAGCGCGGGAATGCTGACTCGTTTCCGCTACTCCTGACCCTGGATCCCGCCGCCGAGATTGCTGGTGCCAGGGTGAGGACCAGAGGGATGGCGTCAGCGTTGCCAACCTTCTCCGCCATGACGCGGACGCTGAGCGGTACTCAGCTGCAGGGCTGCAGGACTGCGGCGTTCGCGCCTATCTCCAGGAGGCTGATCGCGTGGCGCATCTGGTCAGGATGCACCTGCACGCCCACACCGTACGGCTGGTCGAGCATGGCCAGGACGGCCACGACGACCGTCATGAGCACGGTCACACTGCCGAGCGCCCAGACCCGACCAGCTGGGCGGGAAGCGTAGTGGACGGCCAGCAGAAGGAACACGAGAGAGGCGCCGACGTAGATCACCACCCACAAGGCGGTGGGGATCTCCGGTGCGGTCAAGTACAGCAGTCGCTCCCGGGATTGGCCGGCGTTACTGATGAGCGTGGCGGCGCGCCCGTAGGCTGACCCTGCGCCGAACCGTTGGTCGGGAGGCTGCGAAGCTCGGCGCGAAGCCGGTCGCCGAGCTCGAGCGTGCGCGGGGCCTCCAGCTGATTCCCTCGCTCCATCGACGGCCACTCGTCGTCAGCGATCGAACGCATGTAGCAGACCACGTCGTGCTGAACGGGATGGCTCGTCTCGGGCGGGTAGACGGCGACGGTGTCATAGAGCGTGACGAGCGTACTCGCCTCCGTCTGAGACTCGCTCCGGACGTTGTTGAAGTGGCCCACGGCGAAAACCACCAACAGACCCAGCAACAGGCCATATGCCGACCCGATAAAGGTAAGTGCAGATTGGTACTCCGGCGTCGTGTCGGGTTTTCTTCTCTTGTGCATCAGCACGGAAAGCGCGGCGGCAGCGCCAATCACTCCCCAGAGGATCAGCACGTGGACGATCATGGATGGAACTGATGGAAGAACACGGCAGACATTTCTCGCGTCGTCCTCAGCGTTGCTGACACCATTACGCTCCTATCCACATGGGTATTTCACCTAGTCCGTCGACGACCGGGAGGACCGTGGCCATGCCGAGCGCGAGGCCAAGCGACGAGGTGATCACGTTAAGGACATTAGGGCCATGATGGCGAGAGGGGACGGAGCCCAAGGATCGTGTGGGCACGACTCGCTGGCCGATCAGTCGCGGAGGAGCCGGGTCCGCACCGCGCGGGGCAGACCGGCGACGACCAGCTGGTAGGAGTGGTCGATCATCCACCGAAGCTCGACGTCGTCGATGGAACCGTCGAGATCGACGGTATTCCAGTGCCGCTTGTTCTGGTGGTATCCGGGCCGGACCGACGAGTAGCGGTCTCGCAGGTCCTGAGCCAGATCTGGGTCGCACTTGAGGTTCATGGTGCCCGGGACGCCTTCGAGGGGAACCAGGGCGAACATGCGGCCCTCGACCTTGAACACCGCCACGCCCTCCCCGAATGGGTAGTCCTCGACCGCCGCTGGCAGACCGGCGCACACGCCGAGCACCTCGTCTCGCGTCACGACGTCTGCGGGTTGGTGTATACCCGGCTCGGGGCCAGGAGCACGGCGGCTCGTCGCTCGTTGGCCATGGCTCGGTCGTACGCGTCCCAGTCGTCATGAGTACCGCCGGCGGCCCGGAAGATGTCCCGGAGCAACAGCCTCAGTGCTTCACCGTCGACGTCAGGATGCGGGTCGTCGGGACCGATGATCTCCGCTTCTCCTTCGACGGTTGCCCATCGCCAGGCTGCCCGGGCGACGATCGTGGCCCGGGGATCAGCACGCAGGTTGTGCAGCTTCCGGGAGCCGCCAGCGGCGACGAGGGCAACCACCTGCCCGCCTTTCCCCTGGTGTTCCAACACCCCGGCGTTGACCACCGACGATTGGATACCACCGCCGGGCCGCAACGTGTTGATCACGCAAAGGCCATGGTCGAGCGGGAGCAGCTCAGCGAAGGCGGAAAGCTCTGTCACGATCGGAGACCCCTTCGTTCCAGGCGGTTTCGGAGCCATCAGGCTCGGTTGCGAGGCGTCGATCCGTCGTTTCGAGGGTCGGCATGGGCGGGCTATGAGCTCCTTGCGGACGAATCCGCGAGGGTAGTGGGACGACGCCCCTCATTCTCATCGGTGCCCGCTGATCGACGTGATGTAAGAAGACCTTGATGGATCTTCCCGGCTTGTGGTCCTGGTCCGGCACCTGGGGACCGAAGCTCGTTGTCGTTGAGGACCTCCGTGGCGGCCAGTTGGGATCGCAGCTCGCCGGGCCTTTCAGTGAGGTCATCGAACATGGCGACTGCGATGCTGGCGGCCCGGTGCCCTCTTTGGGGCGGATGACGGCCAGGGAGTCACCAGGGAGTGGTGGGGCCGTCGCGCCCCTGGAAGGTGCCGGTTGGGCCACCGGGCGGCAACGTAGCCAGGTGGACGATCGCGTCCGTTCCTTCGGTGAGCGTCTGGGTGCCCTGGTGGTCGTTGAGGTCGGTAGCGGTGTAGCCCGGCCAGGCGGCGTTGATCAGGATGCCAGGTAGCGCATGGGCATACTGCAGAGTCAGCATGGTGAGCGCCGCCTTGCTCGTGCAGTAGATCGGCGGGGCTTGTTCCTGGGGCCATCCGGCCTCGTGCTGCCAGGTGAGCCGCCCGGTTCCGCTCGACACGTTGACGATGCGCGGATGCTCGGAAGCCGCTAGTAGGGGCAGGACGGCGTGGGTGACGCGCACGACGCCGACCACGTTGGTGTCGAGCGCCGGGAGGACGTCCGAGGCGGTCAGGTCGGGCAGCGGGCGACGAGGACCGACGACACCGGCGTTGTTGATAAGGACGTCGAGGCGGCCGTAGCGCTCGCCGACCTGATCGGCGGCCGCGGTCACGCTGGCGTCGTTGGTGACGTCTAGGGGGATGAACGTGGCACTGAGTTGGTGGGCGGCCCGTTGCCCTCGCTCAGCGTCTCGCGCTCCGATCAGCACCGTATGGCCGGCCTCGAGCAGCCGGCGGGCTGTCTCGTAGCCGAGTCCCTTGTTGGCTCCGGTGATCAGCGTGATCGTCACAAGCATTGACGATACGAGGGCCGAGGACGACGCGTTGGTCAGACACCGAGGCTGGTGAGCGCTGCATTCGTGTCCAGCTCGACGAAAGCGGCCGAGTACCGCTCGGTCAGCGCCAGGCAGACCTCCCGAGTCTGCGCCGTGCCCGCACCCAGCGTGGCCAGCCAGACGGCCAATCCGTAGGCCGGACTCGCCCGGTAGCGGCGCTCGGCCTCCTCCGAGGTCGGCCGCTGCTCGCTCGGCACGTCGAGCGCGGCGAGGTACTCCTCGACCAGCTCGGTCTCGCTCCTGCGCCGGTCCTCCACCGTGAGGGCGCTCACCAGGAAGTATCCGACGTCGTGCGACCAGTTGCCCCGTCGCACGACCTGCCAATCGAGGAATCCGATGTCGTCGTCAGGAAGCACGTAGGTGTTGCCGATGTGTGCGTCGCCGTGGAGCAGGGTCAACGGCCCGTGGGTGAGCGTACGAGCGAAGCGAGCCAGGGAGTCCACGATCGTCTCGGTGGTGCCGCACTCAGCGGTGAGATTCCGCACCGTGCCCCTGGCGAGGTCCAAACCGGCGGGTACTCGTTCCCGCAGCGGTCCCAGATATCCCTCGGTGGGCTCCCAGGTCTGCACCCACGCCAGGTGCGGATGTGTCGTTCCCGACAGCCCCCAGAACAAGCTGTGCAGGCGAGCAAGGCTCCTCAATCCGTTGGCTACCTGGTCGAGCGTCAGCGGACGGGTCGCGTCTCTCGGATCGGCACCTCGCCTGGTGACGTCCTCCATGACGATCATGTAGTCCATCCCTGGGCGGTCGATAACAACCTGGTAGGCATCGGGATGGTCAACGCCGAGCGGTACGCCCGAGGCGTACAGGTCAGGCTCGTTGAACATGTTCCCGTTTCACCGCGTGTATCTCCCGGTGCGCACCTTCCGCCTTCACGAACACCACGTCCGGCCCGGAGCCGGCGTCATAGCGCAGGCTCAATCGCGCACGGCGGTTGTTGCCGTTGTCCTCCATGACGAGTCGCACGTCGCCCACGCGAGCACCCGGGTGCCGTCTGGCGATGGCCGCGGTCATCGTCTCCGGCGTCACGGCGCGCCAATCGTCCGGGATTTGCGACGAATCCACCTGCCGTCCTACGAACGGGGCCGCCCGCCAGCGTTGGCCAGATACAGAGGCCCTGCCGAGATCTTCTTCCAGGTCTCGGCGTTTACCCTGAGCGCCTCCTGGGCCCGCTCGAGTCGATCGTCCGGATTGTCGGTGTAGATGACGGTGGCGGTGTCGGCGTCCCGAAACATCTCGAGGACCTCGACACCTTCGGGTCCGGCCGTGTAGTAGTACGGCGTTCCCGCCTTCACCGCGAAGCAGTCGCCGGGGAGCAACGACTGCTCTCCCATGAAGCCAACCGCCGATCCCGAGATCACGACGTACAGGCTGTCGACGTCGTGCTTGTGGCGGAACAGGGGGAAGTTGGGCTTGAAGAAGAGATACACGATCGACAGGCCGCCTTCGCCGGGACCCTGGTGTACGAGCAGGCGGCTGGCCGAGCACTGGGCACTGGCCAGGATGGTCGCGACTTCGCGAAGGTCGGAATGGTCACCGAAGTCGCTCGTCGCCACGCCGCTCTCGTGGAGTTCCGGTGCTTCGGCGGCCCGGTAGATCCGTATGTTGCCCTGGGCATCTTCGGACTGCAGGGTCATCACCAAGCCTTTCCCATCTCATCAACCCCCAGAGGTAGTTCAAAGCATAGCAAGTGGGCACCCGCTCATTATCCGGTGCCTGTTACAGTTCGGCTCGAGCATGCGGAAGTTCGAGGACGACGTCATCATCTCGGGGCTCGGGCAGTCGGAGGTCGGCCGCCGCCTCGGACGCTCACCTCTCCAGCTCACGCTGGATGCGATCGGCGACGCCATCCTGGACGCCGGCCTCTCGCCGGGCGATGTCGGGGGCCTGCTGACCTATCCGGGGGGCGGAACCTCGCTGGGGCCCGGCCTCGCCGGGCCCTCGCTCGTCGAGGTCCACGACGCCTTGGGGTTGGAGGTGGACCTGCTGATGGGAAACTTCGAGGGTCCAGCGCAGCTCGGCCCGGTTGTCAACGCCGCCTTGGCCATCAGCGCAGGACTGGCGAGGCACGTCGTGGTCTACCGGACGGTCACCGAGGGATCCGCCCGCGCCGCTGCCGCCGGAGGGCCGGTCCAGCTTCCGGGTGCAGGACGGCGGCAGTGGATCGACGCGTTCGGCGGCGGACCGGCACCGATCGGCTACGCGATGCTCGCCCGGCGGCACTTTCACGACTACGGCACCTCGCGCCGTCAGCTGGGCCAGATCGCCCTGACCGCCCGCAAGCACGCTGCGCTCAATCCGAAGGCGGTCTTCCGGGAGCCGCTCACGCTGTCCGACTACCTGGAAGCACGGATGATCTCGGATCCTCTCTGCCTTTACGACTGCGACGTTCACTGCGACGGCTCGACCGCTCTGGTGCTGTCCCACGTCCATCACGCGGTGGACGTCGCCCAGACTCCGGTGCACATCGAGGCGGTTGGCACTGCCCCCGCCGCTCGGGCCGACTACGCCCAGCACCCGGGGCTCCTGCCCGGCCGCCGTGCCGCTGAGCAAATGTGGAGCCGAACCGAGCTCTCACCTCGAAATGTCCACGTCGCCGGACTCTACGACGGTTTCAGCATCCTGACCCTGCTCTGGCTGGAGGCGTTGGGGTTCTGCGGTCCGGGCGAGAGCGGGCGTTTCGTCGAGGGCGGATCGCGGATCTCGCTCGGCGGTGAGTTGCCCATCAACACCAATGGCGGCCAGCTGTCGGGGGGACGACTACACGGTTTCGGCTTCGTTCACGAGATGTGCCTCCAGCTTCGGGGCCAGGCTGGTGCCCGCCAGGTGTCTTCGGCTGGCGTGGCCGCCGTCGGCCTCGGCGCCCTCCCGTACGTCGGATGCATGCTTCTCCGTCGGGCAGGCGCATGACCGGCGTCCTGCGGGCGAACCACGAGCTCGCCTTCTCCTACCGGCGTAGCGTCGGAGGAGCTGACCGATACTTCCTCTCGGGCCTGGCCCGGGCCGAGATCTGGGGAAGTCGGGACGCCGTTGGGCGGGTGACCGTGCCTCCTGTCGACTGGGACCCCGAGACCGGTGCGCCAGTCGAGGAGTTTGTGCGCGTCGGAGACCACGGGCGCGGTCCGATCCTGGACCTGGGTGTCCCGAACCCGAACCCGGACATCCCCTCGACCGGCCATTCGCCTGGGCGCTGGTCCAGCTCGACGGCGCCGATACGTCCCTCCTTCACGCCGTCGACGTCACCGAGGAGGGCGAAATGCACACGGGGATGACCGTCCGAGCTGACTGGCAACGCCAGCGGATCGGCAGCATTCTCGACATCAGGGCCTTCGTGCCCGCCGGGACAGGCGCGCCTCGACCTCCGATCGCCCGTGTCGATTCCGCCGAGCGCGCCCCCGGCGCCGAAGTGGTTTCCGACGTTCACCTGCAGTACACGTACGAGCCCGGGGTGACCCTCAGCGCCTTCTTCGCCGGCCTCTCGGAGAGACGGATACGGGGAGGTCGTTGCCCTGGTTGCTCGGGCGTCTACGTGCCTCCTCACGCGACCTGTCCGGCGTGCCGGACCGGCCCCATGGATCCGGTGGACCTGGACGACAGAGGCACGATCACGTCGTACACGGTGGTCCACGTCCCCTTCCACGACATGACGATCGATCTGCCTTTCGTCTGCGCGTGGATCCGCCTCGACGGGGCGGACGTGTCATTCGCCCACCTCCTCGGAGAGACCTCGACCGAGCAGGTGGCGGTCGGTCGCAGGGTGCAGGCGGTGTGGGCCGCCGACGGGGACCTTTCCCCAACGTGGGAGAGCATCAGGTACTTCCGCCTACTACCTGCCGGCGGCCAGGTAACCGCCACCTGGTAGCCGGTGCGCCGGATCGCCGCAGTCGGCTTCGCCAGCGAGCTGGCTCCGGCCGACGACGGCCGCAACGACGCCGAGCTGCTCGCCCCCGTTGTCGACCGCGCCTTGGCCACCAGTGGTGTGCCTCCTCGCGACATCGGGGTCGTTGCGACGGCGGGTTCCGAGTTCCTCAACGGCGTCGTCGGCGGGGTCATGGGGGCCTTCGACGCACTTCCGTGCTGGCCCCCCCGGTCGCATTCGCATCTGGAGGGCGACGGCGCCTTCGCCCTGTACGAGGCTTGGCTGCGTCTCATGGCCGGAGAGGCGGAGGCCGCGCTGGTGGGCGCCTTCAGCCGACCACGGGCCGCCGACGAGAAATCGGTGCTCCGCCTGCAACTCGATCCGTACCTCGTCGGTCCGCTCCGGCCGGAAGCGTCCAGCCTGGCCGCCCTCCAGGCTCGGATCCTCATCGATTCGGGCCGTGCCCACGAGACCGACTTCGCCGCCGTGGTGCGCGCCAGGAGGCCGGGCGTGACCGCCGACGAGATCCTGCGCCGGCCCTACGTGGCCTCCCCGCTGCGAGACCTTGACTGCTCGACGGTGTGCTCGGGCTCCGCAGCTGTCGTACTGGCTTCCGAAGAGCTCGCTCCCAGGCTCGTCGAACGTCCGGCCTGGATCACCGCCATTGACCATCGCATCGAGCGGCAGTCGATCGGGGCGCGCGACCTGTCGACGTCGCCGACCACGCGGGGTCTGTCCGAGCGGTTGGGGCTGATCGACTCGGTCGTCGACGTCCTGGAGCTGCACGCCCCGTTCAGCCATCAGGAGCTCGTCCTGCTCGAGTCGGTAGGGGCGGCGCAGGTCGAGCGCCTGAACCCCTCGGGCGGCGCGCTGCCGGCCGACCCGATGATGGCGACGGGCCTCATCCGCATCGGTTCGGCCGCCGCAGCGGTCATGCGAGGCGAGGCGCGCCGCGCCGTGGGCCACGCCACCAACGGTCCATGCCTGCAACACAACCTGCTCTGTCTGCTGGAGGCCGGCCGGTGACGGAACGCTGCGCGGTCGATCGGTATCGGCCAGACCCACCATGCGGCCGCCCGCACCGACGTCTCGATCGGGGGGCTGGTCCGCGAGGCGGCGTCACGGGCCCTGGCCGACGCCGACCTGGACTGGACCGACATCGGGGCGGTGGTGCTCGGGAAGGCGCCCGACATCATGGAGGGATTGATGTCGCCCGAGCTCTATCTGGCCGACACCCTGGCCGCGGCCGGCAAGCCGATCATCCGGGCCTACACCTCCGGCAACGCCGGAGGCATGGCCGCCAGCACGGGCGTCAACCTGGTCGCCGCGGGGGTGCAATCGAGGGTACTGGTGGTGAGCTTCGAGAAGCAGTCGGAGGCCAGAGCAGCCGGCGCCACCCTCCAGCATGTGCCCTTCGAGGCTCGCTGGCAGGGCGGTACGGGGAGCCTGTTCGGAGCCCTGTGCCGGGAGTACATCCACCGGTCGGGGGCGCCCGCGCACATCGGCGATCTCGCCGCGCTCAAGGACCGCCAGAACGCACTGCTCAACCCCTACGCCCAGGTCCGCCGGTCGGACATCACCCTGGAGGCGATCGCCTCGTCCCGGATGTTGTGGGATCCGATACGGCTTCTCCATTCCTCTCCGTCGTCGGATGGCGCCTGCGCGGTGGTCCTGGGTGACGAGCCGGCAGCGAGCGACCGCCGGCCGGCGTGGGTCCACGGTTGCGCGGTGCGCACCGAACCTCCTGTCGCGCCGCAACACGACAGCGTCGATCCGCGGTGCGGCAGAGAGTGCGCCGACGCCGTCTACCGGCAGGCGGGAATCGGAGATCCGCAGCGGGATCTGGACCTAGCCGAGCTGTTCGTTCCCTACAGCTGGATGGAGCCGCTCCTCCTGGAGAACCTCGGGCTGGCAGCCAAGGGCGAAGGTTGGCGAATGATCGATCGCGGGCAGACGACGATGGCGGGACTGCTCCCGGTGAACCCGTCGGGGGGACTCCTGGGCGCCAACCCCATCGGTGCCGCCGGTCTGGTGAGGTTCGCGGAAGCGGCCATGCAGGTGAGAGGAGATGCGGGAGCACTCCAGGTCGCTGACGCCCGGCTGGCCCTGGGACACGCCGCCGGGGGCTTCTCGAATTGCGTGGCCATGTGGGTGGTGGGGAGCGAAAAGCCCTAGCTGCCGCCGCTGCAGGGTCAGTCGATGCCGTAGACGCGGCAGGCGTTGTCCTGGAGAACCTTGCGCATGACCGCCTCTCCGACGATTTCGGTGTCCCGCCGAATGACGTCGCTCGGTGAGGGGGCGGCGCTCGCCGGGCCCGGGGACAGGCTCGTCGGGTGGGGGAAGTCGGTCTCGAACATCACGTTGTCCTGGTATTTGGGGAGGAGCTCCAGCGACTCCTTCTCGAACCAGAACATCGAGTACACCTGGCGCCGGAAGTACTCACTCGGCAGCAACCGGTCCGGATAGCGCCGGGGGGCGTCAGCGTTGACCCACTGCCAGTCGAGACTGTCGAGGAGGAACGGGATGTAGCCGAACCCGCTCTCCACGGACACGAAGTCCAGCCCCGGAAAGCGGTCGCACACACCGCTGGTGAGCAGGAGGCCGATGGTCCGGGAGTTGCTAATGAACGACATGGAGGAGCGGGCGGCGTTGAACGCCGGGTCATAGCTCTCCCGGTTCATCGCCTGCTCGATTTCCTCGGCGGTGTTGCCCACGCCCACGTGGAAGTTGATCGACATGCCGAGGTCCTGGGCCTCGGCATACAGCCGGTCCCAGTGCGGGTCGCTGAAGTCGGGCAGGCCGTGCTTCTCCAGGGTCGCCGCCCACAGCACGCCTCGATGGCCCATCCGGCGGCAACGACGCAGCTCCCCGATGGATGCCTCCAGGTCCCAGAAGGGGAGCACGGCGAGAGTCACGAAGCGATGGGGCGCAAGGGAAGCGAACTCGGCCTGATAGTCGTTGTAGGTCCGGACGCACGCCAGCTTGAGCTCCTCGTCCTTCAAGGCCATGAAGGCGTGCCCTTCGAAGGCGATCACGTTCGGGTACAGGACCTGGGCGTAGATGCCGTTGGCATCCATGTGCGCCACCCGTGCCTCGGCGTCGTAGCAAGCCGGGTCCGCCTCTTCCAGCGTCGGCGGGCACGACGGGGGATACTCCCTCCATCCGGCCATGCTGTAGTTGCCCACCAGGCTGCACCAACGGTCGCCGACGGTCCATCGCCACGTGCCGGTCGCCTCGTGGCGCCGTACCTGGGGGGCGTCTGCACGGAACCGCTCCGGGATCCTGGCCGTCCACAAGTCCGCCGGCTCGGTGAGATGGGTGTCGGCGTCGATGACGCGTAACGAGGTGGCTGCGACTGCCATCGGTCTTCTCCTCCCGATGAGCGCCGGAATCGGCGCAGACCCCCAATATAGTGAGTACCTGCTCATTCGGCACGCCGACGGGCTACGGTTGGGTCGTGCCCGTGCTCGCGCCCCGGCCCACGTTCGAACCCACGGAGACCCTTCCGAGGGCGATACGTGACTGGGCCCAGCGTGCGCCCGACCGCCCCTTCCTGCGGGACGTGCGGGGCCACTCCCGCTCGTACGGCGAGTTGCACGATGCCGTCCTGCGCTGGGCGGACGCGTTCAGGCGAGCCGGGATCCAGGCGGGTGACAGCGTGCCGACGATGGTCAGGACGTCGATCACCGCACAGGAGCACTGGCTGGGCCTGGGCTGGTTGCGGGCCGTGCAGACCGGAGTCAACGTGGATTTCCGGGGACGGATGCTCGAATACGTGCTGACCAACTGCCAGGCCACCCGGATGATCTGCGCGGCCGAGTTCCTGGACCGCCTGGCCGAGGTGGCAGACGACGTCGAGCGGCTCCAGCTGGTGATCGTCCCCGATGCCGACCCGGAGGATCTTCCCTCCGACTTCCCGCTGAGGCTCGTCACCGCTTCGGAGCTGTGGGGCAGCGCCTCGCCGGCGACCGAACTTCCGGTCCCGGAGCGCCACGACATCGCCTGCATCAGCTACACGTCGGGCACGACCGGTCCGTCCAAAGGCGTTCTCGTGCCGTGGGGGCGCCTGTGGCCCAACGAGTGCTGGCTCGACATGACGGGAGACGACGTCTACTACTGCCCGTTCCCCGTGTTCCACCTCTCGGGGATGCTGCCCCTGGCGTGGCTGGGATTCCCCGGCGGCCAGGTAGTACTGCGCGACTCGTTCAAGACGCAGTGTTACTGGGACGATGTCCGGTCGTTCGGTTGCACCGTCACCGCGCTGATTCCGGCCATGATGAACTGGCTGCTCGACCAGCCGGTCCAGCCCGACGACCTGGACAACCCGTTGCGCTACGTCGCTGGCGCGCCCGTCGTACCCCGGGTGGAGGAGTTCAAGAAGCGGTTCGGGGTCATGATGCGGACCAACTTCGGCAACACCGAGGTGGGCACGCCCCTTTACGCCGGCCCCGACGTCAATGCCGATCGTCGCTCGACGGCAAAATGGGTCACGCCCGGTTATCAGGTCCGGGTGGCCGACGGCAACGACTACGAGTTGCCGACCGGCGAGATCGGCGAGCTGCTGGTCCGCACCGACGAACCCTGGCGCATGATGGTGGGGTACTTCGGCATGCCGGAGAAGACGGCGGAGGCGTGGCGCAACGGTTGGTTCCACACGGGTGACGGTGTGGTCCGCGACGAGCGCGGGCGCTATCACTTCGTGGACCGGATCACCGACTCGATGCGCCGCCGGGGCGAGAACATCTCCTCGATGGAGGTCGAGTCCTACGTCAACGAGCACCCCGCGGTGTCGGAGGCGGCCGCGATCGGCGTTCCGTCCGAGCACGGTGAGGACGAGGTCAAGATCTGCGTCACCCTGCACGAGGACCACCGGGTCGCTCACGCCGAGCTGCACGATTTTCTCGCCGGCCGGATGCCGAGCTTCATGCTCCCCCGCTATATCGAGTTCGTCGACGCGCCGGAACGGACCGAAGCCATGAAGCGCATCAAGAAGCCGCCGCTGCGGGTCAACCCGCTCAACGCCAGCACGTGGGACGCGCGAGGCAAGCGGTTGTTGGAGGAGTGATGGTCGGGAGGATGCCTAGGCGGTCGTGAGCTGGTTGACGAGCATCGCCAGACGCGCCTCGTGGTAGTCGGGGCGGAGCCGTCCGGCGCGGGTGAGGGTGGCGAGGCCGTGCACTGACGCCCAGAAGACCTCGGTGAGCGTTTCCGGGTCGCGGTCCCCGGCCAGGGGAGTGGCGGCCTGCAGGAGCTCGGCGAAGGCGGCGCGGAGCGGTTCGGGGGCCTCGGGGCGGCCGAAGGGCAGCTCGGTGGCAAGGGTGAACATGGCGTCGTAGAGCGCAGGATTGGCCAGGGCGAACTCCATGTAGGCCCCGGCGACGGCGTGCAGCATCTCACCCGGCGAATCGACGTGGTTGCGAGCATCGCCCAGGCTGGCCGCCAGCTCGCTGAAGCCCTCGATGGCAACGGCGGTCACGATGGCCCCCTTGTTGGCAAAGTGGCTGTAGAGGACTGGCTGGCTGTACTCGATGCGATCGGCCAGCCGACGGGTGGTGACCGCCTCCCAGCCGTCGGTCTCGGCCAGCCGACGGGCGGCCGTGACGATCTCCTGGTGACGGTCGGTTCGCTCGCGTGCACGACGCTCCTTCAGGGTCACGCCTTGAACCCTAGCACCGCTAGAGACTCTTGCATCGCTAGATGATCGATGCTAGAAATCAGAGCGCTGCTAGACATCGGAGAGGAGCGGAGATGGAAGACCGCAGGAAAACGGCGTGGACGTTCGTGATCACGTCGATCGGGCTGTTCATGGTGACCCTCGACAACCTGGTGGTGACCACCGCGCTGCCGGTGATTCGCCATTCCCTGCACGCCGGACTTTCGGGCCTCGAGTGGACGGTCAACGCCTACACGCTCACCTTCGCGGTGCTCCTGCTGACCGGTGCCGCCCTCGGCGACCGCTTCGGTCGGAGGCGCCTCTTCGTGGCTGGCCTGGTCGCCTTCACGTTCGGCTCGGCGGCGGCGGCCCTGGCCCCGACCATCTCGGCGCTCATCGCCGCCCGGGCGATCCAGGGCCTGGGCGGGGCCATGGTGATGCCGCTGTCGCTGACTCTTCTGAGCGCGGCGGTCCCAGCCGCACGCCGCGGCGTGGCCCTGGGGGCGTGGAGCGGTATCGCCGGGCTGGCCGTGGCCATTGGGCCGCTGGTGGGCGGCGCCGTTGTCGAGGGCATCTCGTGGCAGTGGGTCTTCTGGCTCAACGTGCCCCTCGGTCTGGCTTTGATCCCGCTCGCCGCTACCCGGCTGGGCGAGAGCCGCGGCCCCTCCCACCAGCTCGACCTGCTCGGGGTCGGGTTGGCGAGCATCGGCCTGTTCGGCGTCGTCTGGGGGCTGGTGCGAAGCAGCGCGCTGGGCTGGATGCACCTGCAGGTGATGGTCGGGTTGATCGGCGGGCTGGGCCTGCTGGTGGCGTTCGTGGCCTGGGAGTTGCGCGCTCCGGCTCCGATGTTGCCCATGCGGTTCTTCCGCAGCCGGGCCTTTACCTCCACCAACCTGGTGTCGTTCCTCATGTACTTCGGGATGTTCGGGCTCATCTTCCTGCTGGCCCAGTTCCTCCAGACGGTCCAGGGTTACTCGCCGCTGGCCGCGGGCGTGCGCACTCTGCCTTGGACAGGCATGCCGATCCTGATCTCTCCCATCGCCGGAGCTCTCTCGGACCGGGTCGGCGGCCGGCCCCTCATGGCTCTGGGTCTGGGCCTCCAGGCCCTCGGATTGGGCTGGTTGGCGGCGGTCGTGTCCCCGACCGTGGCCTACGCCGAGCTGGTACCCGGCTTCGCCCTGGCCGGACTCGGCATGGGACTGTTCTTCGCACCGGTGGCCAACGTGGTCCTCTCGGCCGTAAGGCCCGAGGAGGAGGGCAAGGCGTCGGGGGCGAACAACGCCCTCCGCGAGGTGGGCGGGGTGTTCGGCGTGGCCGTCCTGGGGTCGATCTTCTCCGGCGCCGGCGGCTACGGAACCGGTGCCTCGTTCGTCGCCGGCCTCACCCCCGCCATGTGGGTGGGCGTCGGAGTCGTCACCTTCGGTGCCATCGCCGCCCTGGCTATCCCTCGCCGGAAGGCCCGGGCCCAGATGGTCACAGACCATGAGGCGCCGGCTCCGCCGCCGAGCCTCATCGACACCGAGGCACTGGTCGAACGTTCAGGTCGCCAACCAGCGGCAACCTAGGATCGCTCGGCGCATGGCCTTTGTGCTCGTAGACAAGCCGCGACCGCATGTCGCGCTGGTGACGCTGAACCGGCCCGAGCGGATGAACGCCATGGCCTTCGACGTGATGATCCCGTTTCGCGAGGCGCTGGAGGAGATCAGCCACGACAACGACATCCGGGTCGTGGTGGTCACCGGCGCCGGTCATGGCTTCTCGTCCGGGGCCGACCTGACCGACTCGGGACGCATCCCCAACATCGACGGGCTGACCGCGGCGGGCATCTCGCTGCGGGCCATGGAACTGCTCGACGACGTGGTCCTGGCCCTGCGCAAGATGCACCAGCCGACCATCGCGGCCATAAACGGGGCGGCCATCGGCGGGGGGTTCTGCCTGTCGATGGCGTTCGACATCCGCGTCGCTTCGGACGCCGCCTATTTCCGTCCGGCCGGGATCAACAACGGGCTGTCGTCGACCGAGCTGGGGTTGTCGTACCTGCTGCCCCGGGCCATCGGATCGTCGCGGGCGTTCGAGATCATGCTGACGGGACGCGACGTCGCCGCCGCCGAGGCCGGAGCCATCGGCCTGGTGTCCCAAGTGGTGCCGGCGGAGGACCTGCTCGCCGCCTGCTACGACCTGGCCGACCGCATCATCGGGTGGAGCCGGGTCGGCGTCGAGATCGCCAAGCGGGTGCTGTGGTCGAGTCTCGACGCGTCGAGCCTGGAGGCCCAGATGCGCCACGAGGGCATCGCCCAGCTCTACGTGCGCAACCTCACCGGCAACTTCGAGGAGATGATCCGGGCCCGGCGCGACGGCCGCACACCCCGGTACCTCGACGACGTCAGCCAGAAGGCCCCGCCCGAGTCGTAGCCGGCGCCTGGTCACCCTTCACGGGCTGTCTCCGTTCTGGGCCGGCCGGGTTTGCGCATCTTCGCCGCCTGCGTCGGCGATCGACCCGCATCGGATAGTGCCTTGCGCAAGAGGTATTCGATCTGGGCGTTGGTGCTGCGCAGCTCGTCGGCGGCCCAGCGGGCCAGCGCATCATGGACGGCGGGGTCCAGCCGAAGCAGTACTCCCTTGCGCTCGGGCATCACGTTGCGACAGACGCGTTACTGGTAGAGCGAGCCGGTGTTGACGACCTGCTGGGTCGCTTGCTCGCTGCACAGCACGACGAGCAGGTTGGAGACCATCGCCGCCTTCCGTTCCTCGTCCAGTTCGACGACGTCCCGTTCCTCGAGCCGCTGCAGAGCGAGCTCGACCATGCCCACCGCCCCGGCGACGATCCGCTGGCGGGCGGCCACCACCGCGTTGGCCTGCTGCTGGCGCAACATCGCCTGAGCGATCTCCGAGGCGTAGGACAGTCGGGTGAGCCGGGACTCGAGGATGGTGACCCCGGCAGGTTGCACCCGGTCGGTGATCTCGGCCGACAACCGCTGCGTGATCTCTTCAGCATTTTCGCGGAGAGAGAGCGCGCCGGTCCCTCGGCTGTCGTAGGGATAGCTCGACGCTACGTGCCGGACCGCGGTTTCGGTCTGGATGGCAACGAAATGGATGAAGTCATCGACGGCGTAGATGGCCTTGGCCGTGTCTCGCACCTGCCAGACGACCACCGCGGCGATCTCGATGGGGTTGCCGTCGGCGTCGTTGACCTTGGCGATGGCGCTCTCGTGATTGCGGACACGGGTGGACACCCGTCGCCTTACGGCCAGGGGATTCACCCAGTGCAGACCCGAGGCGCGAATCGTCCCGTGATACCTGCCGAAGAGCTGGACGACCCGTGCCTCTCCGGGGACGACGGCCGTCAAGCCTCTGAATGGCAGCTGGGAGCCGACGAGGAGTGCGATGCCGATGGCAAGGCACGCGATCGGGCCTGCCCTGGTCCATCCTCCCGCGGCCGAGCCGAGCCCGATCAGCACGCCGCCTGCGACGACCATGCTGAGTCCGAGGATCAGGAGGCGGACGCCTGGCGCCGAGCTGGCCTCGCTCTCGGTCATCGAGCCCGCGTCTTGGGTTGAGTTGCTGGGAAGTTGAGCAGTCATGTGGGCGACCCCGTTTGCTCGGTTTGCCTCTCCCGATAGCAGGGGAGTATCTTGATGCTATCAGTTTAAAACCCGAGCAAGCCGGTTCAACCGGCGGCTGGAACAGCGAGGGAACCATGACGCGCACCAGCGACATCACTGCGGAGGACGCCGGGCTGGACGAACCCGCACTTTCCGTCCGTGGTCTGAGCAAGCGGTTCGGCGACCGGGTCGCCTACCAGGATCTGTCCTTCGAGGTGGGCCGCGGTGAGGTCTTCGGCTTCCTGGGTCCCAACGGGGCCGGCAAGACCACGACCGTGCGGACGCTGGGCACGCTCATCGCCCCGACCTCGGGGTCGGCCACGGTTGCGGGGATACCGATCAGGCCGGAGAACGGGGTGAAGATCCGGAGTCGGATCGCCATCATGCCCGAGTCCCCGGGCCTCTATCTCCGTCTGAGTGTCGGTGAGAATCTCAGGTGCTTCGCCGACCTGTACGAGGTGCCCGGGCCCAGGGACCGGATGGCCCGAGCCTTGAAAGCGGTCAACCTCGAGGACCGAGTAGACGATGCCTGCGGAGCGTTGTCCAAGGGGCTGCGCCAGCGGGTCGCCCTGGCCCGGGCACTGCTCGGCGACCCCGAGGTGCTGTTTCTCGACGAGCCCACCTCCGGCCTCGACCCGGCCGCCGCCCGAGACGTTCATGGGTTGATCGACGAGCTCCGACAACGCGGGGTCACCATCTTTCTCACCACTCACCGCCTCGACGAAGCCGAGCGCCTGTGTGATCGCGTCGCCATCATGAACACGACCCTGCGCACCATTGGCCGTCCCGACGAGCTCCGCGACCAGCTCTTTGCCAAGACCCTCACCGTCCGACTCGTCGACCCGCTCTCCGAGCCGGAGGCGGTCTTCGGGCCCGTTCCCTCCGTGGAGGGCTGGGAGCAGGAGGGCCCCGCCGCCTACGTCCTCTCCGTGTCCGACTCGACGCTCGCCGGGCCCGCGGCCGTCCGGGCCCTGGTGGCCGCGGGTGCCGACGTGCTGTCGATGAGCGAGTCCCGACACTCGCTCGAGGACGTCTACCTCGAACTCGTCGATACCGACAAGGAGGCGAATCGGAGATGAATATCAGCAAGAGGCGAGTCCAGGCCATCCTCCGGAAGGAGCTGCGCGAGTACCGCCGCAACGGCAACATCATCTACGCCATGGTGGTCCTGCCGCTGGTCTTCACCCTTCAGCCGGTGATCCAGGTCTTCACCTTCCCGGCGAGGGCATCGGGGTCGCTGCACCACGAGCACTCGCTCGTGTACATGCTGGCCATCCCCGCCCTGGTGCCGGCGGCGCTCGCCGCCTATTCCGTGGTGGGGGAGCGTCTGCAGGGCACCCTCGAGCCGGTGCTCTCAACACCGGTGCGGCGCGAGGAGCTCCTGCTGGGCAAGGCCCTGGCGGCCTTCGCCCCGGCGGTCGCGGTCGCCTACGGGATGTTCGGCCTCTACATCGCGGTCGTCGAGCTGTTTGCCCGCCCCAGCGTGGCCTCGGCGGTCGTCCAAGGGCCGGACCTGCTCGCCCAGCTGATCTTTACCCCCCTCCTGGCCGGCTGGTCCATCTGGGTCGGCATCGCCGTCTCGGCCCGCTCCAGCGACCCGCGGACCGCAGGACAGCTCTCGGTCCTCGTGAGCCTGCCCACGGTCGCCGTGACCTCGCTCATCGCCTTCAACGTGATCCCCGCGTCGATCGCCGTCGCTGTCGGCTTCGGAGCGGCGCTTCTCATCCTCGACCGCATCGGTTGGGGGGTGGCGTCGGCCATCTTCGACCGCGAACGCCTGCTCACCGCCACCAGATGAACGTCCACGAACTGCCCACGCCCGCCCTGCTCGTCGACGCCGACGCCTTCGAATACAACGTGGCCACCATCAGCGACGCCCTGCCCGGCGACCGGCTCCGGCCCCACGTCAAGGCGTTCAAGTCCACTGCTCTGGCCCGGGAGCTGGCCGCCGCCGGCCACCGCAACTTTTGCGCGGCCACCGCCAAGGAAGTCCTCGGGCTGGCGGCGGTGGGCCTGGGGGACGACGTGCTCCTGGCCAACGAGCTCCTCGATCCGGGCAAGCTGGGAGCCCTGGCCGCGAGCGGCGCCCGCGTCACCGTCGCCGTCGATTCCGAGGCGACCATCACCGCCGCCGCCGGCGCCGGGGTACGCCAAGTCCTCGTCGACGTCGACATCGGCTGCTACCGCTGCGGCTGCCCACCGGAGGCCGCCGGGCGCTTGGGCGAGCGAGCCCGCAAAAAGGGTCTCGAAGTCCGCGGCGTCATGGGTTACGAGGGCCATCTCATGATGGAACCGGCGGAGACCAAGCAGGCCAAGGTCGACGAGGCCGGGGAGCGGCTCCTGCGCGCCCACCACGACGTGGGCGGCGACATCGTCTCGGGCGGAGGTACCGGCACCTACCACGTCAACCGCTGGGCGTCCGAGATCCAAGCCGGGTCCTTCGCCCTCATGGACACGGACTACGGCCGGGCCGGGCTCCCCTTCCGCCAGGCCCTCTCGCTGTGGTTGACGGTGATCTCGGTGAACCCGGGGGGCTGGGCCGTCGCCGACGGCGGGCTCAAGGCCCTGGGCATGGATCACGGCAATCCCACCGTCCAGGGGCACGTGACCGCCTACTGCTCGGACGAGCACACCACCTTTCTCGCCGGGGAAGCCGCCGAGCCTCCCAAGCCCGGCGACCGGGTCCACATGCTCCCGGCCCACGTCGACCCGACGGTGGCCTACCACGAGCGCATGTACGTCATCCGGGACGACGAGGTAATCGACACCTGGCCCGTCGATCTGCGCAACTGGTAGGGCGATACAGGGGAGAGAATCGGGGGATGGACGCCGACGCGGTGATCGCCGCCCTCGATCTCCGACCTCACCCCGAGGGGGGCCGCTACCGCCAGACGTGGGCCGATGGGGCCTCCACCGCCATCTACTACCTGCTTCGGGATGGGGAGGAGTCGGCCTGGCACCGGGTCCACCAGCGAGCCGAGGTGTGGCACTACTACGCGGGGGCGGCGCTCGAGCTGCGGCTGGCGTCCCCGGCCGCATCCGTCATCCTCGGCGTCGATCTGCCTGCCGGCCAGCGGCCCCAGGCCGTCGTGCCCGCCGGCAGTTGGCAGAGGGCCCGCAGCCTGGGACCGTGGACCCTGGTGGGCTGCACCGTCGCCCCGCCGTTCGCCTTCGACGCCTTCGAGCTGGCGCCGGAGGGTTGGCACCCGCCCGAGTTGGAGTGAGGACCGTCGGGCCCGCCTCGCGTCGCGTTACGGCCCCTCGGCCGGCGGGTAGCTGGACCTGATGAGCTTGGCCCGCCAACCGGCCCGGACATTGGCGACGGCGACCGCGGTCGCTCGGGGTCTTATCGGCGTGACCGCGTGGGTGGCTCCCCCCGCCGTGCTGCGCCCGTGGATTGGCTCGAGCGCGTCCCGGCCCGACGTCGGCCTGTTGGCGCGCGCCATGGGCGGGCGCGACCTCGCCCTCGGTGTGGGCGCGCTGCTCGCCCTCCGCCACGACGCCCCGGTGCGGGGGTGGCTGGAAGCGGGGGCGTTGGCTGACGCCGGCGACCTGCTGGCCACCGGGCTGGCGTTTCGCCACCTGCCGCGGCGCGGCCGCTGGTTGGTGTTGTCGGCCGCGGCGGGAGGCGTCGCCCTGACCCGGTTGGCCGCCCCCTCGGTCGATGCCCCGCCGCATGAAGGGACTTGACGTCAGTCGGCGGCGTGATCGGCGAGGCCGGTGACGAGGCTGGCCAGCAGGTTGCCGAGGCGGTCCAGCGTGTCGCTCGCCGTCGCCAGCCGGTAGTCGACGGCGAGAGTGGTGGGGTCGCGGTAGCTGACGCGGGTGGTGCCGGAGTCGTCGAAGATCAGCAGCCGGAGCGGAAGCTCGATACCGACGCCCGGGTCGGCCTGCATCAGGGCGGTACCGACGACAGCGTTCCCGAAGATGACGACGACCTCGTCGGCGAGCTCGAGGTTCGCCTGGCGGGCGCCGGCAGCGTGATCGATGACGGTGAAGACGGTGATCTTCCGCCGGTCGAGCTCCTCGCGAACCCGTTCCAGAACCGCCGGTACCGTTCCCGCTACCGGGCGAGTGACCAGAGGGGAACTCACCGGCTCACGCTATCGCCGCCACCAGGACCCCTCGGACCCTCCAGGCGGGTGAGCAGCGCGCTCGGCGACGCCACCTCGGCCCCCGCCCGCCGAGCCCGCTCCCGGAGCCCGCGGTCGGCGGTAACGACGACCACGGGCGGACCGCCCGCCCCGATGGTGTCGAGCTCCTCGACGATGCGGTCGTCCGCCGCGTCCCGCCCGGCCCGGCGGGCGTAGCGCACCTCGACGCCGTCGTGCGTTCCCTCGCCCACGCCGGCGACGGGACGCCCGTCGAACACGACCGTCACCACCTCCTGGCGCGGGTCGGAGCCGAGCGCGGCCAGCTGGGAAACCAGCCGTCGCACCGCGCCGTCGCGATCGCGCCACCAGCCGTCGGGGCGGGTGCCGATCACGTTCATGCCGTCCACGACGAGGCGGGCGGGAGGCAATCAGCTCGATCCGCTGCCGGCGCCGGCGGGGTCGCCGGACGGCAGCAACTCGTAGGTGGGGTTGATCATGGTGAGGCGGCCCCGGCGTTCGCTGACCGTGCCCTCCAGGACGACCCGGCTGCCGGGCTCGACACCGGCGATCTGGCGGCGGCCGAGGAAGGCGACGGTGATCCGTCCGGTGTCGTCGGTGACCTCGCACTCCAAGGTGGGGGCGCTGCCCCACGGCTGCACGGTCATCGAGTGGATGCGCCCGGCGACCCGGGCCGGTCCCCGCCGGCCGAGGCTGGCGATGGCGGTCGTTCCGACGGTGCGGGCGAAGGCGGCCTCGTCCTCCTCCTTCTCGGTCGCGGCCAACTCCCCCTCGAGCATGTCCTCCGGCCGGAGGACACCGGCGATCTGGTCGGCGGCCTCGAGGGCGGCGCTCACGTCGAAGGGGACGATGGTGGCGTTGACGTGGGGGAGGCGGCTCAGGGCCGCGCCGATGCGGTCGGCGGTCTGGTCGTGCAGGAACCGGTTCCAGACCCGGCTGTAGGCCCGCCGGGGGAGCAGGACGGTCACTTCGGTGTCGCCGCCGGCCGATGCCTCCACCGCCAGCTCCAAGCAGGCCCGCACCAGGCGCCGGTCCTGGCACTCGACCAGCTCGAGGGGGAGGTGGCGCATGCCCAGGTGGATCCAGCGCTTCTGCAGGTGCCGCGCCCGCTCGGCGTCGATCACGAAGTGGATGGCGCGCACGTCGTCGACGGACATGGCCCGGGCGTACTGGACCGCCCGGGCGGTGGCCAGGTCGAGGGCGTCGACGAGGACGAAGGCCACGTGACGGCGCAGCGGCTTGGCCTCCACCGCCCGCTCGGCCGCGCCCTCGCCCAGAACCTCGGCCTCCCGGCGGTACTGCCGGTGCAACCGGATGAGGGCATACATGAGCACGGGGAACGCCACCACGACCACCCACGCCCCCTCGGTGAACTTGGTCGACGGCGAAGATGATCACGACGGCGAAGGACACCACCGCTGCGCTGCCGTTGATCACCATGCTTGCGGCGCCAACCGGGCTGCGCGATGGCTGAGATGGTGCTTGACCATCCCGGCGCCGGCCATGGTGAAGCCGGTGAACACGCCGATGGCGTAGATGGCGACCAGCTCGTCGACTTTGGCCCGGGTGACGAGCAACAGGGCGATGGACACCACCGCCAGGACGATGATCCCGTTGGAGAAGGCCAGGCGATGGCCGCGCTTGGTGAGCGCCCGGGGGAGGAAGCGGTCCTCGGCGACGAAGCTGGCGAGGAAGGGGAAGCCGTTGAAGCTGGTGTTGGCCCCCGTCCACAGGATGAGCACGGTGGCGAACTGGACGATGTAGAAGGCGGCCTGACCGAGGGTGCCGTGGCCGAGCACGTCCTTGGCGATCTGGGAGATCACCGTGGGGCTGCCGGACACATAAGGGAATGGCGTGGGTCCAGTGGGCGAGCAGGGACACGCCGAGCACCAGGCACCCGAGGAGCGTGCTCATGACGACCAGGGTGCGGCGGGCGTTGAAACCCTCCGGTGGGCGAAACGCCCCGACGCCGTTGGAGATGGCCTCCAGGCCGGTGAGCGATGGACCCGCCGTTGGCGAACGCTTTGAGGACGAGCACGACCGAGGCACCCATGAGCAGTCCGCTACCGGAGTGGCCGACCGAGACCGCCCCCGGGGCATGCACGTTGAGGACGGGCAAACCGACCGTCAGATAGCGGACGACGCCGGCGACGACGATGGCGCCGACCGTCGTGACGAACAGATAGGTGGGCAGCGCGAAGGTACGTCCCGCCTCCCGGATACCGCGGAGGTTGCCGTAGACGAGCACGCAGACGAGCCCGACGGTGAGGGGGACCGTGGCCGGGGCCAGCACGGGAAAGGCCGAGGTCAGCGCGGCGGTCCCCGCGGCCGATTGGACGGCGACGGTGACGGTGTAGTCGATCAGCAGCGCCACCGCCGAGATCTGGGCCACGTTGGGTCCGAAGTTGTCCCGTGCGACCACGTACGACCCGCCCGCCTTGGTGTAGATCATCACCACCTCTCGATAGGAGAGGGTGACGAGCACCAGGACTCCCAGTACGACCGCAGTGATGGGGAGCACGAGCGAGAAGGCCGCCAGCCCGACGTAGGGGACCAGCTGCACGAGCATCTCTTCGGTGGCGTAGGCCGACGACGAGATGCAGTCCGAGGAAAGCACGCCGAGCGCGGCCTTCTTGGAGCAGCCGCTCACCCGCCAGCTGCTCGCTGACGAGGGGCTTGCCCAGGAGGAGCCGCTTCAGCTGGTAGCCGCGGCTCTCCGGCAGAAAGGGCCGGCGGTTGTTCACACGGCTGGTCACGGGCAGGCCCATAGGGACCCTAGCTCTAGCCGAGCGGGAGGCCGCGCACCAGGGCGCTCAATACAATCGGGCAGTGATCCTGCGCCGGGTGGTGATCACGGGGATCGGGGCGATCTCCCCGCTCGGCCTGGACGTCGAGCAGACGTGGGAGGCCATGGCCGCCGGCCGCAGCGGGGTTGCGCCCATCACCCACTTCGACCCGTCGGACCTCGACGTTCGCTTCGCCGCTGAGGTCGACGGGTTCGACCCGGCGGCGATATTCGGCAAGCGCCGCGCCCGTCACCTCGATCGGGTGACTCAGTTGGCGCTCACCGCCACACGCGAGGCCATCGACGCTTCCAAGCTGGATACCAGCATCGATTCGGAGCGCATCGGCGTGGTGTATGCCACCGGCATCGGCGGAATCGGCTCCCTGGAGACGGGCATGGACGTGCTCAACACCCGCGGGCCGGAGTGGGGCAGCCCGTACACCCTGGTCATGATGATCCCGAACACGTCCGCCGGCGAGATCTCCTTGGAATGGGGGCTGCGGGGCCCCAGCTCGTGCACGACGACGGCGTGCGCGGCGTCCGCCCATGCCATTGCCACGGGGCGTGGACCTGATCCGGCTGGGCCGGGCCGACGCCATGGTCTGCGGGGGCGCCGAAGCCGGAATCGTGCGTGTCGGCGTCGCCGGCTTCGCCGCCATGAAGGCGTTGTCCACCCGCAACGACGACCCGGCGGCGGCGTCACGCCCCTTCGACGCCGGCCGGGACGGTTTCGTCATGGGCGAAGCCGCGGCCACGCTCGTGCTGGAGGAACGCGAACGCGCCCTGGCGCGCGGCGCGCCCATCTTCGCCGAGCTGGCCGGGTACGGGTCGACGAGCGACGCCTACCACATCACCGCTCCGCATCCCGAGGGCGACGGGGCGGTACGCGCCATGCGGGAGGCGATCGCCGACGCTGGCGCCACCGCCGCCGAGGTCGGCTACATCAACGCCCATGGCACCTCGACTCCCCCGAACGACCGCACCGAAACCCTTGCCGTCAAACGGGTTTTCGGCGATGCTGCGCCGCCGATGTCCTCGACGAAGTCCATGACCGGCCACACCCTCGGGGCCGCCGGTGCCCTCGAGGCGGTCGCCTGCGTGCAGGTGCTGCGCACCGGGAGCATGCCGCCGACGATCAACTACGAGATCCCGGACCCGGACTGCGACCTGGACTACGTGGTCAACCGGGCGCGCCGGGCACCGGTGGAACTGGCGCTGACCAACAGCTTCGGCTTCGGCGGCCACAACGTCACCTTGGCTCTCCGGCGGGTTTAGACCTCGTCGGGGCGAGCGATCACGAAGAGCATGGTCGCCTGGCACGCCACCTTGCCCGCGACCGTCGCCGTGCCCGTTCCCCGGCCGGCGCGCGCACCGAGCTGGTCGAGGACGACCTCCATCTCCAGCGTGTCGCCGGGGACGACCTGGCGGCGGAAACGAGCCTTGTCGATCCCGCCAAAAAGGGGGAGCGAACCGGCGAAACGCTCGTCGGAGAGCACGGCGATTCCGCCCAGCTGGGCCATGGCTTCGACCATGAGCACGCCGGGAAGGGTGGGTCGGTTGGGGAAATGGCCGGCAAAGAAGGCTTCCGAACCGGTCAGCGCCCACACACCCCGCGCCGATTGACCCGGCTCGATGCCCGTCACCTCGTCAACGAACAGGAACGGTGGTCGGTGGGGGAGCACGGAGTCGGGGCGGGGCAGGGGCCCCTCTTTCCCGACCATGCTCAGTGCCCCATCCCGAGACCGCCGTCGACGGGGACGACCGCGCCGGTGAGGTAGGCGCCGGCGTCGGAGGCGAGGAAGGTCACCACCCCCGCCACCTCCTCCGGGGTCGCCAGGCGTTTCAGCGGGATCTGGTCG
Organism: uncultured Actinomycetota bacterium; assembly: GCA_963757175.1. Lineage (GTDB taxonomy): Bacteria > Actinomycetota > Acidimicrobiia > Acidimicrobiales > Palsa-688 > CAVWQR01. Next base: position 1,476,432 of record CAVWQR010000001.1, read on the forward strand.
AGGATCTCGCGCCGGCGGGCCTCGGACAGCGCCGCCGTCATGTCGGTCTCGACGAACCCGGGCGCCACCACGTTGACCGTCACGTTGCGCCCGCCCAGCTCGCGCGCCAGCGACCGGGCGAAGCCGATCAGCCCCGCCTTGGACGCGGCGTAGTTGGCCTGGCCGGGCGAACCGAGCATGGCGACCACCGACGAGATGAGGATGATGCGCCCCCGTCGCTGCCGGATCATCCTGCTCGTCGCCCGTTTGGCCAGCCGATAGGCGCCGGTCAGGTTGGTGTCCACCACCCGGGTGAAGGCGTCCTCGTCCATCTGCAGCAGCAGCTTGTCGGCGTTGGCGCCGGCGTTGGCCACCAGCACCTCGACGGGACCGAGGCGCTCCTCGACCTCGGCGAAGGCGGCGTCCACCTCCTCGCCCGACCGCACGTCGCAGCGCACCGAGACGAAGCCGTCGACCGGTTCGTCGCGGTAGGTCACCGCCACCCGGTCGCCCTGGGCGGCGAAGCTGTCGGCGATGGCCCGCCCGATCCCGCGGTTGCCTCCGGTCACCAGCACGACCTGGTCGGCCATCACACCCCCATGGAGTGGAAGCCGCCGTCCACGTGGATCATCTCGCCGGTGGTCATCGGGAACAGGTCGGAGAGCAGCGCCACGCAGGCGCTCGCCACCGCCGACGAGTCGGTCACGCTCCAGCCGAGGGGTGCCCGGTCGGCCCAGACGTCCTCGAACAGGTTGAAGCCGGGAATCGAGCGGGCGGCCACGGTCCGTACCGGACCGGCGGCGACCAGGTTGACCCGGATGTGTTCGGGCCCGAGATCGCGCGCCAGGTACCGGGCGGTGGACTCGAGCGCCGCCTTGGCCACGCCCATCCAGTCGTAGCCCGGCCACGCCACCCGGGCGTCGAAGTCCAGGGCCACGACGGCGCCGCCGCCGTCCCGGGCCAGCAGCGGGCGCAGGCCCACGGTCAACGACTTCAACGAAAAGGCGTTGACCTCCAACGCCACCTTGACATCGTCCCAGCCGGCGTCCAGAAACCCGCCACCGAGGCAGGCGGCCGGCGCGAAGCCGATGGCGTGCAGCAGCCCGTCCACCGCCCCCCACCGGGTCTCCAGGTCGGCGGCGACAGCGGCGACGTGGTCGGGCACGGTCACGTCGAGCTCGAGCACGTCGGGTGTCGTCGGCAGGTGCTTGGCCACCCGGCGGGTCAGCGACAGGCCGCGCCCGGCGCCGGTCAGGACGATCTCGGCGCCCTCGCGCTGGGCCCGCTCGGCGACCCCGTAGGCAATGGAGTCGTCGGTGAGCACCCCGGTGACCACCAGGCGCTTGCCGTCGAGGAGTCGGGACACGGACCCGCAATCTACCGGTCGGCGCCGGTGGTGGCTGGTGGCCGGGTGGCGACCCAGCCGCTACGGTGGCCGGAACCATGGATCAGGACGAGGCGTTCTCCACCTTCCAGGAATGCGTGGCCGAAGTGCTCGATATCGAACCCGGTGACGTGGTGCGCGAGGCCCGCTGGCGCGAGGATCTCGACGCCGACAGCCTGGCGGTGGTGGAGATCACCCTCGCCCTCAACGACGCCTTCTCCATCAAGATCCCCGACGTGGACCCCGAGCAGCTCACGACCGTGGGACAGGCGTTCGATCTCGTCGCCGGGCTGGTCGGCGTCTGAGCGGCCGCGGCGCCCGCGCCCGGCCGCAGGCGCGGACCGACGCCCACCTGAGCGAGGTCGACGCCCTCTTGTGGGCCCTCGAGTCCGACCCCGCCCTGCGGGCCACCATCGTGGTGGTGGGCGTTCTCGACGTCACGCCTGATCGGGACCGCCTCCTGCGCCAGGTCGACGCCGCCACCCGGCGGGTGCCGCGCCTGCGCCAGCGGGTGGCGAGGGGGCCGGTGGCCATCGCCCCGCCCCGCTGGGAGCTCGACGCCGAGTTCGACCTGGACTACCACGTCCGCGTCGTCGCCGCGCCTCGGCACGCCGGCCCGAGCGGCCGGGAGCGGGATCACCGCCCGAGCGGCCGGGAGTCGGATCGCGGCCTGTTCGAGCTGGCCCAGCCGCTGCTGACCGAGGGGTTCGACCGGTCCCGCCCGCTGTGGCAGCTGACGGTCGTGGAGGATGGCGCCGGCGGCCGCGCCGGCCTGATCGTCAAACTGCACCACGCCCTGACCGACGGCGTCGGCGCCGTGCGCCTGGCCGGTGCGCTCTTCGACCTCGAGCGCGACCCGCCGGAGGCGGCCATGCCACCGCCTCCCGACGAGCCGGCCACCACCGAGCTGGGCCGGCTCTGGGACGACCTGGACCACGACATGCGCAGCAGCGTGCGCCTGGCCCGGCGGGCCCTGCCGTGGGCGCTCCACGCCCTGGGCGATGCCATCGCCGTCCCCGACGAGCGCTCGACCGACGCCCTGGAGACGCTGCGGTCTCTGCGCCGGGTGGGAGCGCTCGGGGTCAAGCCCCTGTCGCCGCTGATGACCGGTCGCTCGCGCCGTACCCACCTGGAGGTCGTCACCGCCGCGGTCGACGAGCTCGCCGCCGCCGGCCGCAGTGCCGGCGCCACGGTCAACGACGCCTTTCTCGCCGCCGTCGCCGGCGGCCTGCGCCGCTACCACGACAAGCACGGCGTGCATCCTGCCGCCCTGCGCATCGGGGTGCCCATCGACTTGCGGCGTCCCGAGGACCCGGACGTGATCGGCAACGTCTTCGCCCCCGTCCGCCTGGTGGTCCCGCTGCATCTCTCCGATCCTTCCGAACGGTTGGCGGCGGTGCACGACCTGGTGGCCGCGGCCCGGCGCGAGCCGGCCCTCGATCTGGTGGACGCGGCCGCGGCCGCGGTCAGCCACGTCCCCGGGGCAACCTCGGGCGCCCTGGCCGCCGCCACCATGCGCGCCACCGACGCCGTCGCCAGCAATGTTCCCGGATCGCCGGTCCCGCTCTACGTAGCCGGCGCCCGGCTGGACCGGCTGGTCGCCTTCGGCCCCCGCAGCGGCGCCGGCCTCAACCTGACGCTGCTCAGCTATGCCGGCACCGCCGAGGTGGCCGTCAACATGGACCCGGCGGCGACCCCGGACACCGACACGCTCCGCAGCTGCCTGCGCGCCGGTTTCGACGAGGTGCTCGAACTGGGCTGAGCTCGGCTACCGCGCCGTCGGGTGGGCGAGGGGACCGGCGTGGTGGCGGCGCCACTCGGCGTCGGCCTCGCCCAGCGGGGTCGAGGGTGATGCATCGACGAACGGCCAGATCTCCTCGGCGACCCGGCGCCAGTCGGCGGTAGCCCGCAGGGCGGCCAGCACGGCGTACATGCCCAGGTTGATGCGCTGGAGCACGACGAAGGGCGGGGGCACGTTGGCCCGCTGCACGACCGGGTTGCTGGCGTCGAAGAAGTGACGCAGGGTGTCGGTGGCGTAGTCGTCGTCCAAGGTGATCGGACCCGGCTTCCGCACGATCTCGTAGTAGTGCTGGAAGTACTCGAGCACGGCGGCGTCGGACAGGTTGGCGTCGCTGCGCAGGAAGCCAGCCGCCTCGACGGCGCGGTGAAAGGCGGCGGCGTCGTTCCGGAGCACCAGGCTGATGACCATGTCCGCCAGCAGGTCGACGTCGCCCTCGTCGAACCACTTGACCAGGCCGAAGTCGAGGAACGTCACCTGGCCCCCGCCGTGGAAGATGTAGTTGCCCGGGTGGGGGTCGCCGTTGAACGCGTGCATGCGGTACAGGCACCCGAAGACGAAGCGGAAGATGGCTTCGCCGGCGAGGTCCCGTTCCTCCGCCGACCAGCCCAGCACCTCCTCGAACCGGGCCCCGGAGACCAGCTCGGAGGTGAGCACCCTGCTGGTGGAGAGCTCGGCCACCACCGCCGGCACGTGGATGAAGGGATGGTCGGAGAAGTAGTCGGAGAACGCGGCCTGGTTGCGCGCCTCCAGGTGGTAGTCGAGCTCCTCGCTCAGACGGTCGCGCAGCTCCTCGAGCAGGGGCTCGGCGTCCAGCCCGCGGAACAGACCCCGGAGGATGCCGAGCAGGGCGCCGCTGTTGTCCAGGTCGGCGCGGATGGCCTCGTCGACCCCCGGGTACTGGACCTTGACCGCCACCGCCTGGCCGTCGGCGGTGATGGCTCGGTGCACCTGGCCGATCGACGCCGCCGCGATCGGCACCGGGTCCCACTCCTGGAACACGTCCTGCGGCGGGGAGCCCAGCTCGGCGGCAATGACCGACGCGGCGAGCTCCGGGGCCATCGGCGGCGACTCGGTCTGCAACGAGGCCAGCGCCCGGCGCACCTCCTCGGGCAGGCCGGCGTCGAGGTAGCTGGCCATCTGGCCCAGCTTCATCAGCGCACCCTTCATCGAACCGAGGGTCTCCACGACCTCCGCGGTCGTCCGTAGCTGCCGGTCGGCGCGCAGCTCCTCCTTGCGGGCGGCCGAGGCGAACGCCTGCCGGGCCGTGCTCGTGGCGTAGCGCCGGCCGATCCGTGTCGACAGGCGGGCCAGTTCCAGGTTGCGGGCACTGCGCCGGGTGGCCACCGGCCCTCCTCCGAGACCGGCCGCCGGCGCCACCTGCCGCTCGGAGCCCGTCGCCGGCTCCGGGCGCGACGCCTCCTCGAGAAGCTGACGCCGGCGCCGGGCCGACTGGCGGGCCAGGCGCCCCAGCGCCACCAGGCCGGCAGCCACGCCCACCCCGGCGACCCCGAGCGTCGCTTGCACCACCCGGGTGTGCGACCGCGTCCACGACGCCCGGCGGGTCACGACGACGCCGTGGCCCGGACGCGGGCCTGGCCCACCTCGTTCTCGGCGTCCTTGCGCGGAACCCATCCTCCCGGATGGGTCCCCTTGCCCGGCTCCAGGGTCTTGTAGATGGTGAAGAAGTGGGCGATCTCGGCGAGGGTGTGCTCGGGGAGGTCGTCGAGGTCGTCCACCTCGGCATAGCGAGGGTCGGTGTCCGGGACGCACAACAGCTTGCAGTCCGTACCCTCCTCGTCGCTCATGCGGAACATGCCCACCGGGCGCGCCCGGATATGGCAGCCGGGAAAGGTCGGCTCCTCGAGCAGGATCATGGCGTCGAGCGGGTCCCCGTCCTCGCCCAGGGTGCCGGGCACGTAGCCGTAGTCCTCGGGATAGCGCGTGGCAGTGAAAAGCATGCGGTCGAGCCAGATGGTTCCGTCGTCATCGGTCTCGTACTTGTTGCGCGTCCCCTTGGGTATCTCGACGACGACCTCGATCTGCATGACCTGTTTCGTAGCACGCGGTAGGGCGGTGGCGCTCGCCCAGCTGGTAGACACGCGCCGTGGTGGCCGCGCCCGCCGGGGTCGAGATTGAGATGGCGGAGCTGCTCTATCGCTCCTTCGGCCGCGGCGGTTGGCCGGCGCCGGCGAGCCCGTCGGGCGCCGCGGTCGCCCCTTTCCCCGACCTCGCCGACCATCTCGCCGACCTGATCGTGCGGCGCCGGGCCGGCGCGCCAGCCGTCCTCGGCATCGCCGGCGGGGTCGCGGCGGGCAAGACCACCGTCGCCGAGATGCTCGCCGGCCTGCTGCGCACCCGGCCCTCCGGCCCCGAGGTCGCCGTGGTTGCCACCGACGGCTTCCTCCTGACCAACTCCGAGCTCGAGGCCCGCCACCTCGCCGCTCGCAAGGGCTTTCCGGAGAGCTTCGATGCCGGCGCCATGATCCGGTTCCTCGCCGAGTTCCGCGCCACGGGCGGCGGTCGCGTCCCCCGCTACTCACACCTGGCCTACGACGTCGTTGCCAACCAGTGGACGACCCTGAGCGGCGTCGATCTGGTGATCCTCGAGGGAATCAACGTGCTGCAGGTCCCGCCCACCTTTCCCCTCCCCTCCGACCTGCTCGACGCCTCCGTCTACCTGCACGCCCGCGAAGACGACCTGCGCCGCTGGTTCCGGGCCCGGATGGGGGCACTGGTCCGCGCCGCGGCCGACGACCCGAGCTTCCTTCTACCACGGCCTGGCCGGGTGGGATGAGGACCAGGTGGCCGGTTTCGCCGATCAGGCCTGGGACGCCATCAACGGTCCCAACGTGCGCGACCACATCGCGCCCACCCGTTGGCGCGCCGACGTCATCGTCGACAAGGGACCGGACCACGGCGTGACGCGCATCCGCGTGCGCAGGTGAGCGACGGCCTCTGGGACCAGCTGGTCCACGACGATCGTCACGGCCCCCTTCCCCTCGCCCTGCTGGCCATGACCGTCGTCACCGGGCTGGTGGACGCGGTGAGCTTCCTGGCTCTCGGGCGGGTGTTCGTGGGCAACATGACCGGGAACGTGGTGTTCGTCGCCTTCGGGCTGGCCGGGGCGCCCGGTTTCTCGGCGGTTTCGTCGCTCATCGCCCTGGCCGCGTTCCTGGCGGGCGGGTGGTGTGCCGGTGCGCTCGCGGTCCGCGTCCGAACCAACCGGGCCCGCATCCTGGCCGGCGCCGCCGGGGTCGAGGTGGTGACGACGGTCGTGGCCACGGTGATCGTCGGCCTCGCCGGCGACCACCCAGGGACGGGCTGGCGTGACGTCGCCGTGCTGCTCCTCGCCCTCGGCCTCGGCTCCCGCAACGGGCTGGTGCGCCACTTGGCCGTGCCCGACCTGACGACCACGGTCCTCACCACCACGTTGACCGGGTTGGCCTTCGACGTGCACCAGCCGGACGTGGGCTGGCGGGGGGTGCGGCTGCGTGTCCTCTCCGTGGTCAGCATGTTCGCCGGCGGAGCGGTCGGCGCCACCTTGCTCCTGCAGGTGGCGGCGTGGGTGGCGCTGGCTGCCGCGGCGGGGATCGCCGCCGGCGTGGCCTACTCGGTGCTGCGCCTGTCGGCCGGCGGGGCGCCGTGGATGAGAGGAGGGTGAGGTCTGTTAGCGCGGCGTCGGTGGCTGTCAGGCCCGGGTGGCGATGCGCACCAGGGTGTGCATGGGGATGACGAGCGGATCGATGTCCGCCACGGCGCGCGCGCAGGTCGGCGAGCATGGCCTGGCGATCGGCGGGTGGCAGCAGGATGGCGAAGCTCACCGACGCGAAGCGGGCGTCGAAGTCCTCGAGCGACGCAAAGCGCTGCTCGTTCGGCACGTCGAACTCCACCCAGTCCACGAAGTCGTCGCCCGACTTCAGTCGATCCCACCACCCGCGCGTCGGGTTGGGCCGCGGGTTGAGCCGTTCGTAGCGCTTCAAGATCTCACCGAGCTCGGCGACCCAGGGGACGGAACGGTCACGGGTGTTGTTGACCGCCGCCAGCCGCCCCCCGGGCGCAGGACCCGACGGAACTCGGCGGTGGCGACGGGCAGGTCGAACCAGTGGAACGCCTGGGCCACGGTGATGGCATCGGCGCGGCCGGAGCGCAGCGGCAGCTGTTCGGCGCTGGCGGCAACCAGCCGGGCCGCGGGCACCGTCTGGCGCAGCTGCAGCCGCATGCCCGGCATCGGTTCCACCGCCAGCGTGGCGGCTCCGGTGTGGGCCAGCACCCGGGTGAGCTTGCCCGTGCCGGCGGCGACGTCGACGACGGTCGCGCCCGGCCTCAGCCCCAGCTGCTCGGCCAGCACGGCGCCGACGGCAGGGGGATAGCCGGGTCGGCCCCGCTCGTAGGTGACGCCCTCCGCGGCCTCGGCCCACGACCGGGCATGGGCGGACAGGCTGGATGGCACAGCCCCGACGGTACCGTCCCGCCGGCGGAGGGGCCGCTCGCCCGGGAGACGGACGCCGGCCGGCTTCGGGAGACCGTCGCAGGTCGGTGGCAGGATGGTCGCGGCTCGCCCGGCGGCCGACGCCGCGGCCCGCATACCTCGGCGCGGGAGCGGTGATGGCGAGCAGTTCGGTACCAGGGCCGGTTGGGCGGGTCGGGCGGGTCGGGCCGGGGGAGCAGCTCGAACCGGTCGGCTTTCCGGGCTGCCGTCGCTGCCCGGTACGCCACCGGTCGTTACCGGAGGTGTGTCGGGCGTGCTTCGACGCGTCCACGCCGACGCCGGCGCCCCCGGCGTGCCCCGTCTGCGGCCAAGCGCTGCGCCGGGCCGGGCCGTGCGCCAACCGCTGGTGCGGGCGAGCCGACCGGGCGTACTCGTCGGTCTTCGCCCTGGGCACCTACGACGGACCCCTGCGCCGGGCCATCGTGGCCTACAAGTACGGCGGGCAGCGCTGGTGGGGCGGGGTGTTCGCCCGCCTATTGGCCGGCGAGCTCTCCCGACACGCCCCCTGGTTCGAGGAATTCGACCTGCTCGTCGGGGTTCCCGCGTGCCTGGCTCCCGGCGCCCGACGTTCCTGGGATCCCGTCGGCGTTGTCCTCGACCAGCTGATCGGGCTGCTCGGCTGCGCCTGGGAAGTCGCGCCCGCGGCGATCGTCAAGGACGCCGACACCGCGCCGATGTCCCGAAGGTCCCGGTTCGAGCGGTCGGTGATCGCCCAGCGCGACCTGCGCCGAGCCCTCCGAGTGCCCGACCCCTCGTCGGTGGCCGGCCGGCGGGTGCTCGTGGTCGACGACGTCTTCACCGAAGGGAGCACCCTGCAGGAGGTCGCCCGAGCGGTGCGCAAAGCGGGGGCGGCGGAGGTCGCCGGCCTGGTGCTCGCCCGCCCTCCCTGGGCCGCGGGATGAGGCCGGGTGGGGGAGAGCAGGGCCGGGGCGGGCGTTCGGTCAGGCTCTAAGGTCGGCGCCGGTGTCCGAGCTGGTCCCCATGTCGGTCGCAGAGGTGCGCACCGCAGTCCCCGCCGGTACGGGGGTAGAGGCGGGCCTGGTGGTCCTCGCCGACCACGACGAGCCCAGGCGGTTCCTGCGCATCGTGATCGGCCAGCCCGAGGCGCGGGCCATCGACGTCGCCTGGCGGGCGGCGACGCCGGACCGGCCCAACACGTGGGACCTGTTCGTGACCACCATCGCCCTCCTGGATGGACGTATCACCCGAGCCGTCATCTCCGCCGTGGAGCAGGAGCGGCACTTCTATGCCCGCGTCGAGGTCGTCCGGGACGGCGCCGCCCATGCCGTCGCCTGCCGGCCGTCCGATGCGGTGGCGTTGGCCCTCCGCTCCGCAGGGGCCGAGTTGTGTGCCGACGCCGACGTCCTCGATGCCGCCGGCGTGTTGGCCGACGGTTCCCGGCCTCCGCCGCGACCGATGCCGAACACCGAGGGCGAGGAAGAGCCGCCGGCGCCGCCGCCTCCTCCGCTCCGGTTGTAATGGGAGATCGTGGTAATGGGGTCGCTCAGGTGCGGAAGCGGCACTGACCGCCGTCGATGACGACCGAGCCGTCGCCGACCGCAGTCTGGAAGAAGGCCTCGCCGTCGCCGGTCTCCCAGACCGAGACGGTGAGCTCGTCGCCGGGCATCACCGGCTTCGAGAAGCGCGCCGACATGGAGACGAACCGGTCCGGGTCGGAGCCGCACACGCTGTGGAGCAGGGCCCGGCCGGTGAACCCGTAGGTGCACAGGCCGTGCAGGATCGGACGCTCGAAGCCCGCCAGCGCGGCGAACTTGGGATCGGAATGCAGCGGATTGCGGTCACCGCAGAGGCGGTACAGCAGGGCCTGGTCGGCTCGGGTCGGGTAGGTGATGGTGTGGGTCGGTTCGCCCGCCGGCTTCTCGACCCGGCCCGAGGGGCCGCGGTCGCCGCCCCAACCGCCCTCGCCACGAATGAACGCCGAGCTCTTCGTCGTAAACAGCGGTGAGCCGTTGCTTGCGTCCTTGGCCACCGTCTCGGTAGCGATGACCGCACCCGAACCCTTGTCGTAGATCCCGGTGATGGTCGTCACCGACGAGACGCGCCCCTGGACCGGGATCGGCGCGTGCAACTCCACCGACTGCTCGCCGTGCACCAGCATGGCCCAGTTGAAACTGCCGACCTTGGCGAAGGCGCCGGCCGTCCCCCCGCTGGCTCCGCCGCTCACCACGACCGGGAAGGTGGGAAGGACCCGCTGGGTGACGTCCTGGCTGTTCTCGGTGGTGAACTCGAGCTCGAAGCCGGTCGGATCGCTGGCGCCGGCGCCGACGCCCAGGGCGTACAGCAGGCAGTCCTTGGAGTCCCAGCTGGCTTCGTCCGGCTCGCTGGCGTCGCCGACGGCATCAGGGTTGATAGGCATGGACCGACTGTAGTGACCACTTCCCGATGGTGCCGAGGCCGGCGCGGCGGCCTCGGGCCGGTCCGGGGGCGGTCGGTCCCGCTTCCGCGTGCAGAATTTCCACACGCGGAAGCTTCCGCGTGTGGAAACACCCACTGGAGGTGTCGTTTCTGCCCCCGGAACGTTCCGCGTGCAGATTTTCCGCACGCGGAAGGGGCTCGGTCACCAGCGGTCATCAGCGGCCGCCAGCCGGCGGGTCAGTCGTCGCCCAGCACGACGGTGACGCCGGCATCGCCGGCGTCGCCAACCGGCTCCAAGCGCAGGTCGGCGACGCTGCCCGCCTGGCGGAGGTCGTCGGCGACCGTGGACAGGGCATCGAGGTCGTCGGGCCCGGCGCGCACGACCAGCTCGGCCACCGCGGCCCGTTGCGACCGGCCGGCGTCGGTCTTGGCCCGGCGGATGTCCCTCAGCAGCCCCGTGGCCGCCTGGAGCACCGAAGGCGCCGGCGCTGCCCCCGCCCGGCGCCCGCCGGCGCCGCCATGTCGACACCGGCGCCGGCCGCGTCGGCCACCGACTCAGCGGACGGCCACTCGGCGCCATGCACCGAACGCCACGGCGGGGCCCCGTCGGCCCCCTCGCCGCCGGCGGCGGCCGGCCACCACGACCACACCTCCTCGGTGACGAAGGGGAGGAACGGGGCGAACAGCCGCAGCAGCACGGACAACGTCGTCGTCAGCGCGGCGCGCGCCGACGCGGCCCGCTCGAGGCCGAGGTCCCCGTAGGCCCGGCGCTTGACCAGCTCCAGGTAGTTGTCGCAGAACTCCCAGAAGAAGGCCTCGGTGCGCTCCAGGGCCCGGGTGTGGTCGTACGCCTCCAACGCCGCCGTGGCCTCGTCGACCAGGGTGGCGAGCGAGCCGAGCAGGGCCCGGTCCACCGGTTCGACGCTCCGCGCCCCCGCGGACGGTTCGGCGGCCGCTGACGCCAGACCCAGCCCCCGCGGCCCGAGCACGAACATGGAGGCGTTGAGCAGCTTGATGGCCAGCTTGCGGCCCACCTTCATCTGCCCCTCGTCGAAGGCGGTGTCCGTCCCCGGACGCCCCCCGGCCGCCCAGTAGCGCACGGCGTCGGAGCCGTGCTTCTCCAGCAGGTCCATCGGCGTGACCACGTTGCCCTTGGACTTGGACATCTTCTTGCGGTCGGGGTCGAGGATCCACCCGGACAGCACCGCGTCGGACCAGGGGAGGCGGCCGTGCTCGAGCTCGGCGCGCACCACGGTGGCGAACAGCCACGTGCGGATGATGTCGTGCGCCTGCGGGCGCAGGTCCATCGGGAACAGCTTGGCGAACAGCGACGGGTCCTCTTCCCAGCCGCACACGATCTGGGGGGTGAGCGACGAGGTGGCCCACGTGTCCATGACGTCGGGATCGGGACGGAACCCGCCGGGGACGTCGCGCTGGTCGGCCCGGTAGCCGGGAGGCGTCTCGGTGGAGGGATCGACGGGCAGGGTCGACTCGTCCGCCAGGAGCGGGTCTTCGTAGCGCACCGAGCCGTCCTCGCCGATCGGGTACCAGACGGGGAAGGGGACGCCGAACACCTGCTGGCGGCTGATCACCCAGTCGCCGGTCAGCCCCTCGACCCAGTTGTCGTAGCGCGCCCGCATGTACGGCGGGTGCCAGCGCAGCTCTGCGCCCCGGGCCAGCAGGGCGGGCCGGTTCTCGATGGTGCGGATGAACCACTGCCGGCTGGTGACGATCTCGAGCGGGCGGTCGCCGCGCTCGTAGAACTTGACGGCGTGGGTCACGGGCCGGGGCTCGCCGACCAGCTCCCCGGACTCGGTCAGCGCCTCGACGACGGCCCGCTGGGCCTGGCGCACGGTCCGGCCCGCCAGCGACCCGGCGTAGAGCGCCTGGCCTGCGGGGGACAGCTCGGCCGGCGGGGTGACCACCAGGCGCCCGTCGCGCCCGACGATCGAGCGCACGGGCAGGCCCAGCTCGCGCCACCAGATGATGTCGGTGACGTCGCCGAACGTGCAGATCATGGCGATCCCGGTGCCCTTGTCGGGATCGGCGAGGGGGTGGCTGACGACGGGGACGGACGCCCCGAACAGGGGCGTGGTCACCGAGGCGCCGAACAGGCCCCGGTAGCGCTCGTCGTCGGGGTGGGCGACGAGAGCGACGCACGCCGGCAGCAACTCGGGCCGGGTGGTGTCGACGACCACGTCGCCAGCTCACGGCCGTCGTCGCCGTCGGAAGCGGAGCGGTGGAACGCCAGGCGGTGGTAGGCGCCGGCGATCTCCCGGTCGGCCAGCTCGGCCTGGGCCACGGCGGTGCCGAAGTCGACGTCCCACAGCGTCGGCGCCTCGGTCTGGTACGCCTCCCCCCGGCGCACCTGGCGCAGGAAGGCGCGCTGCGAGGCCCGCCGGGCCCGCTCGCCGATGGTGGTGTAGGTCTGGCTCCAGTCGACGGACAGCCCGATGCGGCGCCACACGGCTTCGAACGCGGCCTCGTCCGAAACGGTCAGCCGTTCGCACAGCTCGATGAAGTTGGGCCGCGACACCGACACCGGGCGGTCGCCGGAGCGGGCGTCGCCGGCGGCCGGCGGCTCGAAGTCGGGCTGGTAGGGCAGCGACGGGTCGCAGCGGACGTTGAAGTAGTTCTGTACCCGGCGCTCCGTGGGCAGCCCGTTGTCGTCCCAGCCCATCGGGTAGAAGACCTCGGCGCCGCGCATGCGGCGGTAGCGGGCCACGATGTCGGTATGGGTGTACGAAAAGGCGTGGCCGACGTGGAGGGAGCCGCTGACCGTCGGCGGCGGGGTGTCGATGGAGTAGATGCGCTCTCGGGGGGCGTCGGCGTCGAAGCGGTAGGTGCCCGCTGAATCCCAGCGCGCCGACCACTTCTCTTCCAGGCCTTCGAGCGTCGGCTTGTCGGGGATCATTGCGCCGCTACGGTACTGGCGTGCTGCGCCTGTACGACACCGCAATTGGCGAGGTCGCGGAACTGGAGCCCCGCGATTCCGGCCGGGTGTCGATCTACCTGTGCGGGCCGACCGTCTCCGGCGTACCCCACATCGGCCACGCCCGGACCAGCGTGGTGTGGGACGTGGTGCGCCGTTACCTGCGGTGGCGGGGGCTCGGGGTGCGCTTCGTGTCCAACGTGACCGACATCGAGGACAAGATCATCGCCACCGCCAACGCCGAGCACTCGACGGCGGAAGAGGTAGCCGAGCGCTACGAGGGGCTGTGGTACCGGACCATGGACCGACTCGGCGTGGAGCGGCCCGACGCCAACCCGCACGCCACTTCGTACATCGACGACATGGTCGCCCTGATCTCCCGCCTGGTCGAGCGGGGCCACGCCTACCCGGGCGGCGACGGCGTGTACTTCAGCGTCGAATCGGTGGCCGACTACGGGCTGCTCATCCACCAACCGCTCGGGTCGCTGCGCGCCGGCGCCCGGGTCGAGGCCGGCGAGGAGGCGGGGAAGCGCTCGCCGGTGGACTTCGCCCTGTGGAAGGCGGCCCGAGAGGGTGAGCCGGAGTGGCCGTCGCCGTGGGGTGCGGGCCGTCCCGGTTGGCACACCGAGTGCGTGGTGATGTCGCTCGACCTGCTCGGTGAGGGCTTCGACCTGCACGTCGGCGGCAACGACCTGATCTTTCCCCACCACGAGAACGAGCGGGCCCAGGCGGTCGGCGACGGCCGCGCCTTCGCCCGGCGCTGGGCCCATTCGGGCATGGTCGAAGCCAAGGGCGGGGAAAAGATGAGCAAGTCGCTGGGCAACACCTTGTCGCTTCCCGAGCTTCTCGAGGGCTACGACCCGAGAGCCCTGCGGCTGCTGGTCCTTCAATCCCACTACCGCCGGCCTATGGAAGTGGCGGAGGACAACCTGACCGGCGCGGCCAGGGGTGTCGCCCGCCTCGACGCCTTCGCCCGGGAGTTCGCCGCCGCCCGCGGGACCGAGCCGGATGGAGCGGTGGTGGCCCGGTTCGTCGAGGGCATGGAACGGGACCTCGACACGCCGGCCGCGGTGCGGTACGTGTTCGAAGCGGTGAGCGAGGCCCGGGCGGCGGAGGGCGAGCGGGCGGAGAGGCTGGCGGCGGCCGTCTTCGAGCTCACCCAAGGGCCCCTCGGGTTGCCCATCGGCGGCGAGGAAGCCATCCCGTCGGACATCGCGGCCCTGGTGACGGCGCGGGACGACGCCAGAAAGACGAGGGATTTCCCCACTTCCGACCACATCCGCGACGAGCTCACCGCGGCCGGGTGGATTGTCGAGGACACCCCCGAAGGGACCAAGATCCACCGGTGAACGAGTTCGAGGACGACACGGCCGTCGCCCGGTCCGAGGGGGCCTGGGCCGGCGAGGTCAGCCCCCGCTGGGCCGTCGGCGCCAACCCCAACGGCGGCTATCTCGTGTCTCTCGCCGCTCGGGCCATGCTCGCCGACTCCGGCCAGCCCGACCCGTGGTCGGTGACCGCCCACTTCCTCTCCCCGCCGGCGCCCGGACCGGTGTCGGTGCGCACCGAGGTGGTCAAGCCTGGACGCACCTACAGCACCGTGGCCGCCTCGCTGATCCAGGGGGACCGGGAACGGGTGCGGCTGATCGGCGCGTTCGGCGACCTCGCCGCCCGGCGCGGGCCCAGTCGGGTCACGGCCCAGCCGCCCGTCCTCCCGCCGGTGTCGCAATGTGTGGCCCTGGCCGACCTCCAGGGTCCGGGCAAGCCGTCCTTCGTGCAGGAGATCATGCAGCGCTTCGAGCTGCGGCTGCCCGCCGACACCCCGTGGGGGCGGGAGCCGGCGCCCGGAGGCCCGTTCGAGATCGCCGGGTGGATCCGCTTCGCCGACGGGTCGGTACCGTCGGTCCTCGCGCTCCTTACTCTCGTCGACGCCTTCCCGCCGGCGCTGATCGGCGCCCTGGACGTGGGCTGGATACCGACGGTCGAGATGACCACCCACGTGCGCGCCCGGCCGGCGCCGGGTTGGCTGCGCGCCCGGTTCCACACCCGGGCGCTGGTCGACGGGGTGCTGGAAGAGGACGGCGAGCTGTGGGACACCGACGACCGCCTGGTGGCCATGTCCCGCCAGATCGCCTTGGCCCTGCCCCCGGCCTGAGCGGCCGGGAGCGGGGTGGCGGCCTGAGCGGGGCCATCGCCTGACTTGACGCCGCCCGCGTCGCGGGCGTTGGCTGGGTGGGTGCCACGCGCCAGAGGCTCTGGCCCGAGCGGCCGGGAGCGGGGTGGCAGCCCGAGCGGCCGGGAGCGGGGTGGCAGCCCGAGCGGCCGGGAGCGGGGTGGCAGCCGGCGGCCGGGAGTGTCCTTGCCGGCCGGTTTCGGCTCGCTGTGGACGACCGTGGCCGTGGATCTCGTGGGCTTCGGGATCGTGCTGCCGATCCTGCCCATCTACGCCCGCCGCTTCCACCTGTCCAACGCCGAGGCCGCCCTGTTGGTGGCCGCGTTCTCGGCGGCGTCGTTCGTCGCCTCGCCGCTGTGGGGGCGGCTGTCGGACCGGGTGGGGCGCAAGCCGGTGCTGATCGTGTCGCTGGTGGGCACGGCGGTGGGCAGCCTGCTCACCGGGTTGGCTGGCGGCGCCGTGCTGCTCCTGGTGGGACGGCTCGTCGACGGGGCGTCGGGGGCCAGCGTCGCCGTGGCCCAGGCCTCCGTCGCCGACCTGGCCACCCCGGAGGAACGGCCCCGGCTGTTCGGCTTCCTCGGCGCCGCTTTCGGGCTGGGGTTCGTCGCCGGCCCCGCGCTCGGCGCGCTGGCGGCGTTGGGCGGGCCCCGGCTGCCGTTCTTCCTCGCCGCGGCCATCGCCGGGCTCAACGCCCTCGTCGCCCTGCGCCGGCTGCCCGAAACCGGGCGCCGACCGGCTGCGAGTGGGGCGGCTGCGGGTGGGCCGCGACCGCGGAAGCTGTTCGTGACCCTCCGCGAGCAGGTCGACCTGTTGAGCGTGGCGTTCGTCGCGGTCGTCGCCTTCAGCGCGTTCGAGGCCACCTTCGCCCTCTTCGGCCGCCGCCACCTGGGCTTCGGCGTGGCGTCGGCGGCGGCCGTGTTCGCGGCCGTCGGCGTGGTCATCGTGGTCGTCCAAGCCGGCCTGGTCCGTCCCCTGGTCGCCCGCTTGGGGGAGGCCAACACCCTGCGCCTCGGCCTGGTGCTCAACGTGATCGGCCTGGCCGCCCTGGCCGGCGCCCACAGCTGGGCGCTGGCTGCGCCGGCGCTGGCTGCCCTGGCCGCGGGCCAGGGGCTGGTCCAGACCACCATGTCGTCCACACTCGCCGGCCGGGCCGGCCCGCGACGTCGAGGAGCGCTGCTCGGCGCCCAGCAGTCCGCCGCCGGGTTGGCCCGCGTCGTCGGGCCCGTCCTCGGCGGTGCGCTCGTCGGCTCGGAGGCCTCGGGGCTCCCGTTCGCCGTCGGCGCCGCCCTCACCGCAGGGGCGTTGCTCCTGCTGGCGGTGTCGGGTCACTCGGCCGGGCGGCGTTCGCCTGGTGTGACACACGTATCCTCGACATCGGATGTTACCGTAGGGTAACCTGGACGGGTCCCACGGTGGCGCGATACCCCGTCCGGCGGCCGCGCCAGGAGGTTCCGATGAGCGAGTTCTCCCTCGAACTGACCGAAGACCAGCTACAGATCCAGAAATGGGTGCACGACTTCGCCGAGGACGTGATCCGTCCCGCGGCCCACGAATGGGACGAGCGGGAAGAGACGCCGTGGCCGATCATCAAGCAGGCGGCCGAAGTCGGCCTGTACTCCCTGGATTTCGTGACCAATGCCTTCGCCGACCCCAGCGGCATCCTGCTCCCCGTGGTCATGGAGGAGGTGGCCTGGGGCGACGCCGGGATCGGGCTCGCCATCTTCGGGACCACCCTGGGCGTTTCGGGCATCGTTTCCAACGGCACCCCGGAGCAGATCGGCGAGTGGCTGCCCCAGTGTTTCGGCACGCCGGAGGACGTGAAGCTGTCCGCCTTCTGCGTGTCGGAGCCGGATGCGGGCTCGGATGTGAGCGCCCTGCGCACCCGCGCCACGTATGACGAGGCGGCCGACGAGTGGGTCCTCAACGGGACCAAGACGTGGATCACCAACGGCGGCATCGCCGACATCCACGTCGTCGTGGCCTCCGTCGACCCCGCCCTGGGATCCCGCGGCCAGGCCAGCTTCGTCGTGCCGCCCAACACCCCGGGCCTCTCCCAGGGCCAGAAGTTCAAGAAGATGGGCATCCGGGCGTCCCACACCGCCGAAGTCGTGCTCGACGACGTCCGCGTCCCCGGCCGCCTGCTGCTCGGAGGAAAGGAAAAGCTCGACGAGCGCCTGGCCCGGGCGCGGGAAGGCAAGCAGGGCGTCCGCAGCCAGGCAGCGATGGCGACCTTCGAGGCGTCCCGGCCCATGGTCGGCGCCCAGGCCCTGGGGATCGCCCGGGCCGCCTACGAGTACGCCCTGGACTACGCCAAGGACCGCAAGCAGTTCGGGCGGGCCATCATCGAGAACCAGGCCATCGCCTTCAAGCTGGCCGACATGCGCACCCGCATCGAGGCGTCCCGCCTGCTGGTGTGGCAGGCGGCGTGGATGGGCCACGCCGGCAAGGTGTTCGACGCCGGTCAGGGATCGATGTCCAAGCTCTTCGCCGGCGAGACCGCCGTGCACGTGACCGAGGAGGCCATCCAGATCCTCGGCGGCGCCGGCTACGTCCGCGAGCACCCCGTCGAGCGGTGGCACCGCGACTCGAAGATCTACACCATCTTCGAAGGCACCAGTGAGATCCAGCGCCTGATCATCGCCCGGGCCATCAGCGGCATCCACATCAACTAGCCCTCGCAGGAGTGTTAGCGACAGGGCTTGGGCGGTTGGCACACACCTGCCCATCCAGGAGCTAGAAACCTGCAGACGTGTTGACAGGTTTGTCGTCCTGCTGCTATAGGTATGTCAGCAGTGATGATGTAGTGATCAAGGGAGGGAGTGTGAGCCAGATGTTGATGCGTACCGACCCGTTCCGTGATCTTGATCGTCTGGCCCAGTCGGTCCTGGGGACGCCGACGCGCCCGGCGGCCATGCCGATCGACGCCTACCGCAACGGCGACACGTTCGTGGTGGAGTTCGACCTTCCCGGGGTGTCGGCCGACTCGATCGATCTCACGGTGGAGCAGAACGTGTTGACGGTGCATGCCAGTCGCCAGCCGAGCGAGCACAACGCGGAGCGTCTGGTGGCCGAGCGCCCGCATGGCACCTTCAGCCGTCAACTGTTCCTCGGCGAGAGTCTTGATACCGACAGGATCGACGCCGATTACCGCGACGGCGTGTTGAGCTTGCGGATCCCGGTGGCCGAGCAGGCCAAGCCGAAGAAGGTGGCGATCCAGTCCAGCGGCGACCGTCAGGCGATCACCGTTTGACCCTCGGTTGCCCCTACGGGGGACAGGTCGGGACGGTCCGCGCGGTCTGCGACGCCGGGCCGTCCCCTTCCCCGGCTTGGCAGCCGGGCGGCTGGTAGGTAGGTAGATATGGACCGTTACCCGCTCGATGACCGCCAGGCGGCGTTTTACACGGTGGGCCAGGTCGCCGACCTGCTGGGGGTGCAGCCTGCGTTTCTGCGCCGGCTGGATGCCGAAGCGGTGGTGCAACCGGGGCGTTCGGAGGGCGGGCAGCGCCGCTATAGCCGCACCGAGATCGACCGGGCCCAGCGGGCGGTGGAGCTGACCGGGGAGGGGATGACCCTGGCGGGTATCCGCCGTCTGCTGGTACTGGAGGCCGAGGTGGCCGACCTACGCCGCCAGTTGGCCCGGGCCAAGCGGCGACGCTGAGCCTTGAGGGGGGCGTGGGCTGCACCGATCGAAAGCCGGGCTTTCCCGTAGGGGAGGGGTCCTCAGCCTGGGCGCCGGGCCGGTCCTGAGCAGCGCGAGCGGGCGCCTGCGCCCTTTCGGGTCTTTTCGTCGGAAGCGGTGTTTGGCGGCGTGGCGGGAAATAGCTCCGTCGGGCCCTGCCAACGCCGGGTGAAAACGGCGCGGTTTTGGCCGGCTGAAAATTGCGCGTTCACCTGGCTGTCTGGGAGGACTAGCCGCTTGATCCCGGGTCTCGCGCGTCCCAGGGGGAGGGAGACGCGTGGCCGATTCGGAAAGAATCGCTCGACAGAGCCGGGCGCGTGGACCACGATGGAGCCAGACCAGCCCGGACCCTGCTGACGGCCGCCGATACACCGTCATCGTGACGTGCGCGACGACGCACCGTGCGAGGTTCAGGCGAACCCGCAACCCGGAGTGATCGATGACCGTGTGTGACGACAGGGGGGACAGGATGAAGGCGGCTGCCCACGACAGGACCGGTCCCGTGGCCGTGGGCAATGTGCCGGGCGCCCGCAGCGAAGGTCCGACAGACCCGCGGTCAACGCTACGGTGTCCTATGGTGTGCGTCGGTTGCGGCGCGGCTCCAGGCCCGGAATGGCAGTGGTGTCCCGACTGCGGCGGCCAGCTCGAAATCGCAGGACGCCAAGCTGGGTGAGGCCGGTATCGAGGCATAGGTGGCGCGCAGCTGGCGCGGATCGCCGGTAGGGATTGTTATCCGGAAACGACCAGGAAGTGTCCCTCCAACAACGTGGCGCCTTTGCCTGGGTGGCCAGCCTCAGCGGTCGATGGCGTAGACATGGGCGGCATGTCCGTGCACTTCGATGGTGCGCCGGTAGTGCTCACCCAGACGTTCGGCAACCCCAATCGAGGGAGCATTCCGGGGATCGATAAGGCTGATCACGTGGTCGACGCCGACAGCGGTGAAAGCGTGGGCCAGGGCGGCCCGCGCCGCTTCGGTGGCGAGGCCCCGTCCCCAATGAGGTCGGGCTAGCGCCCAGCCAACCTCGAGCCCAGGCCAGCCCAGCGGCTCCCACAATCCAGCACGTCCCACGAACTCGCCAGTGGAACGCTCGACTAGTGCCCACTGCCCATAGCCGCGCAGTTGCCAGTGGCCGAGATACAGCGCCATCGATCGCCAAGCCGCACCGCGGTCGACCGGACCGCCGAGGTAACGCGTCACCTCGGGGTCGGCGCACATCGATGCGTAGGCGTCCAGATCGTTCGGAACAAAGCCGCGAAGCAGCAGGCGCTCGGTCTCAACCTCGGGGATCAGCATCCTCGCCCGCTTGGAAAGCG
The DNA here is from genome assembly GCA_963757175.1 of uncultured Actinomycetota bacterium. Lineage (GTDB taxonomy): Bacteria > Actinomycetota > Acidimicrobiia > Acidimicrobiales > Palsa-688 > CAVWQR01. Next base: position 1,496,556 of record CAVWQR010000001.1, read on the forward strand.
TGCGACGATTTCCACCGGTACCAGGGGCACGGACAGACGTTAAGAGCCGAGTCGCCTGAGCGCCATCCTGCCCGCGCCGACCCGCACGTCGGTGTGCAAGCGAGCACCGGTACGAGCCCGGCCCTGCTTTCACTTGGGGGGCATGATGGGCGCTGTGGAGGAGGTGAACCAGCGCGACGGTGAGACCGAGAACGGTTCGGTTGTCGGGGTCGGCGACGGGTCCGCGAAGCTGCCCTTGTCGAGAGTCAAGGCTGTGGGGGCGGTCCTGCTGGTCGTGGTACCGCTGTTCGTCCCGGAGGTGGTGGTCGAGTTCACGTCCCTACGGGTCGACGCCGCCCTGGTAATCGCGGGGATTCTGCCGGCCATCATTGGCTGGACGTACGCGCCGCGCTACGCGGTGATGTCGATACCCGTGTCGGGCCTCCTGAACCTGCTGGCGGTGCTGGTGTTCGGTCATCGGCTGGCGACCACGCTTTTCATGGTGGGAGTCGCCGTCTTGGTCGGCCTGAGCGCCATCCGGGGGCTGCACGCCGTGGCCGCGTTCGCCGCTGTTCAACCTGCCATCACGGTGATAGCGGGCCATCACATCGTGTCCGTGGGTGGCACGACCCCGGGCCGCGCCGGCCAAGCCCTGATTTGCGCCGGGCTGGCGGTCGTCGGCGGCCTGTGGGCGGTCCTGGTGGGCTCGACTCTGCTGCGGCATGAATCGTCCGGTCGGCCGGCACGGGTGCCTCCTCGGATCGTCGCTTTCTACACAGGCGCGCTGGTGCTGCTGCTCGGAGCCACCGCGTCCATCACGTCAACGTGGTTCCAGGGCACCACCGCAGGTTGGGTGCTGTTGACCATCCTGTTGGTCACTCGTCCGACCTACGACGAGTCCCGGCAGATGGTCCGAGAACGGGCGCTGGGCACGGTGGCCGGCGGCGCCCTCGCCGCCGTGGTAGCCCTCATCGTTTCCGACAGCTCGATCCTCGTTGCGCTGGGCACTCTGGCGATGGTGGCTGCGGCGGTGTTGCAGCTGCAGCACGCGCGCTACGTGTATTTTGCCGTGTTCGTCACGGCGGCGATCGTGCTGCTCGACGCCCAGCGCAACAACGTCTTCGACGTCGACTTGCAGCGAGTCATGTACTCGCTGCTGGGGGCTGTGCTGGTTGCGGCCCTGGTCGCCACGGCCGAGCCGCTGCTGGGCCGATCAACCCCCAAGGCGCGCTAGTCAGGGGACCAGCCTGCCTGCCCCGTCACCGATCGCTGAGGCGGCCGGCCCATTCCCGCAACTCGGTCTTACGTATCTTCACTCCGTTGGCCCCGTCGACGGTCGGGAAAGCATCCACCAGCACGACCCGGGCCGGCACCTTGTAATTGGCGAGGCCCTGCCGGCAGTGGTCGAGCAGTTCCGCTTCGCCGACTGCGCGATCTGCGACGACGAACGCAACGGCGACCTCGCCACCGGCCGGCTTTGGCGCTCCCACGACCTGGGCCCCGCGCACGGCTGGATGGGTAAGCAGCCGCTGCTCGATCTCGACGGGGTCGGTCAGGAAGCCGGCCAGCCGGAGGGCGTCTCCGAGTCGGGCGAGATAGACGAAGCTCCCGTCGGGCCAGACGCTACCGAGATCCCCGGTCGGCAGCCAGCCGTCAACCGTGAGAGGCGGCGGCGCGATGCCCTCTTCGACGAGGTAGCCATCGAGCACGCTGGGACCGCGTAGCTGCAGCTCGCCCGGCTCCTCGGGAGGCAGGACGGTGCCCGTCGCGGGGTCGACGGCCCGGGCTTGCGTGGCGGCATCGACAGGGATCCCGCCACTGCGGGCCCGATCCGAGACGGGAGAGTCCGGTGGCCACCGGGCAAGGAGCGCGAAGGTCTCTGACGAGCCGTAGACGCCCGTGAGCCGGGTCCCGACCGCGTCGGCCCGGGCGACCGCCTCCTCGCCCCGACCGGTGAACTCGGCGTGGACGCCGTGGCGCCAACTGGTGGAGTCACGGCCCTGATCGAGCACGGCCAGCAGCATGTCGTCGGAGCCGTTGAGATGGGTGACGCGGTAGCGCTCGACGAGGGTGGCCGCCTCAGACGGATCAAAGCGTTCCGCCACGACGGTCCGCCCTCCCGCGCCGAGCACGGACAGGAGGCTGACGAAGCCGAACGTCCCGCACATGGGCAGGACCAGCAGGCCGGTCGCGTCCCGACCCGGCCCGCATCGACCGGCCGGCGGCTTGCAGGTGCCTGACCGTCGAAGCATGACCGTGGGCGGCGAGCTTTGGCTCGCCCGTCGTCCCCGACGTGGTGAAGGCCACGACGAGGTCGGACGGCTCGGCGGCGTCGTCGATCATGGGATCGTGCCCGCGCAGGGCGGTGATGTCATCAGGCCAAAGGACCTGTGGCGGCCGGTCGAGGCCGGCACACGCTCCCGCCACCACCCCGGCGAAGTCGATGCCGAGGAAGTCGGTGGCGCTGACGAGCAGTCGTGGCCGAGACCGGCTCAGCAGGTGGCCAAGGTCGTCAGACCGGTAGCGGGTGTTCACCCCGACGGTCACGGCACCGAGGCGGGCGGCCGCCAGGAGCAGCTCGACAACGAGCAGGCCGTTGGGCAGGAACGACGCCATCCGATCGCCTCGGCGCAGGCCGAGCTGGCGAAGGCCTCCGGCGAGCCGGGCGACGCGGCTCTCCAGGGCGGCGAAAGAGAGGATCTCGCCGTCAGGCTCCAAGAGAGCCGGACGTTCGGCGTGCTCGGTCGCCAGCGCCTGGAGCCAGGCGGTGAAGGTTGTCACCGCCAGTTGGCGGCACCCGTTAGCGTCGCCGGTCGGGCGCCCACGCGTGTCGACACGCCGCCCATTGTTGCGCACCTCCCGCCAGCTCGTCCCGCCCGACGTCGGGCTGCTACCTACTGTTGGCCCGACGCCGAGACCGGCCTACGAAGCCATCATCCACGAAGCGCTCGATCATGTCGGCGTGCATCCCCAGATTTTGGTGCACGCCGCGAGGCGGACGATGAGCCGCATCGGTGACTCCGCTAACCGATGGTCGAGCGTGACGCATCTTGCGCGTATGTCGACAAGGGATTGGCCCCGTCTGATACCTCGGGCGACATGCATCATCTGCAGCCGGTGTCGAAGAACCTAGCGTGGGCCCCTGGCGCCTAGGTAGGGCAAGGGATGGAAACAATGGGGACGGAGAAGCTGACGGCGGAGCAAGACTGGCACTGGCCGGACGGGAAGGTCACTCGGCGTCGTGCTCTGAGCCTTGGCGCCGTGGCCGGAGGCTCGGCGTTGGGCCTCAGCCTCGCTGGGTGCGACGGCTCGTCAGTAGAGTCGCCCAAGGCCCCGGTGGCAGAGAGTTCGCCCAGCATCCCCGTACCGCCCGTCGGCGCGGTGGCCAATCCAGCGACCGGGGTCAACCTTTTCACCCAGGACGACCTGAACTTCGAAGTTCTTTTCGCCCTGGGGGGTGTCGGCTACGGGGCTGGCGAGACCGGCGAGATCATCGCCACCGTGAACCAGATCAACGCCGCCGGCGCTTCCTACCAGACCTTCTATGACAATTTCCTCGCTATGGCCCAACGCGTCGGTGCCCTCGCCGATGAAGCCCTCAAGGCCGGGTCTCGGGCCAGCGCCCGTTCCGCCTACCTGCGCTCGGCCCAGTATTTCAACCAGGCCCTGTACTTCGTTCTTGGCACCGCCACACCCAGCGCCGAGGCGGCCGTCTACGCCAACATGCAACGAGCCTGGGACCTGGCCGCCCAGCTCTTCGACCCTCCCTTCGCCCGGGTGAACATCCCCTACCAAAACACCAGCCTGCCCGGCTATTTCATGAAACCCGACCGCTCCAACACCCGCCGCCCGACGGTCATCGTCAACAACGGCAGCGACGCCCAGTTCATCGACATCTACTCCTTCGGCGGAGCCGCGGCCATCGAACGAGGCTACAACGCCCTGCTCTTCGAAGGCCCGGGCCAGGGCTCGGTGCTCTTCGAGCGCAAGGTGCCCTTCCGGCCCGACTGGGAGCAGGTCATCACCCCCGTCGTCGACTACCTGCACACCCGGCCCGACGTCGATACCCGGCGGATCGCGCTCACCGGCTGGAGCTTCTGCGGCCAGTCGGTCATCCGCGCCGCCGCCTTCGAAAAGCGCCTGGCGGCGGTCTGCGCCGACCCCGGCGTCGTTGACTACTGGCTCAGCTTCCCATCCTCGCTGCGAGACCTTTTCGCCCACAATGCCGCGGCCGTGCAAGTCAACGACATCTGGCAGCATCGCCTCACCCCCCACTTCTCCGCCCAGCAGCGGTTCACCTTCGCCAAACGATCCGAGATCTTCGGGCAACAGTTTCTCGACCAGGCCCGCGCCGGCCAAGTACTCACCGATTTCTTCACTCTGGGCCAGACGGCAATGCAATACCAGATCGCCGACGTGGCCGACCGTGTCACCGCCCCGGTGCTGGTCGTCAACTACGAGCTGGAGCAGTTCTACCCAGGCCAGGCCCAACAGCTACTCAACCTGCTTCACTCGAACAAACAACTGGTCACCCTCACCGCGGCCGACGGCGCCGAATACCACGACGCCCCCATGGCTCCCCAACGCCGAAATCAGGTGGTCTTCGACTGGCTCGACGGTGTCCTGCGCTTCAACGGCAACTCATAGCAAGGACCCCGGGCCAACAAGGACTGGCTGATGGCCTCGGCGACCGTCGACGACAGCGTCCCCCCGACGATGCGAGCCCAGTAGTACAGAGGGAGGGGCAGCGGTCGGCTCGAGGCCACAAGTCGATCGTGCTATGGCACCCACGTACGTTCGTCCCGCGGATCTGACGGGCATTCGGTCGGCCCTTCGTCTCGTGGACGTATGAGCGCCCCGAGTTCATCAACCCTCATGGGTTGAAGTGGGCGCCGGTCAGTGGCCCACGCGCCGCGGCAGCGATCAGTGGCTCTGGGAAGGTTCGACGCCCACGATGGTGTTTGCGGGGCGCTCGTCATGTAGTTTGGGCGTTCATCCGTACCGCGCCCGGGCCGCCTGCTCGAGCGGACAGTGGCCTTCTGGCCGACCGCAGGCGGTGAGATTGCACAGCCGGCATGTCCAGCGGGTCGCTCCTGGTTCGCGCATCAAGCCGACGAGCATCCGCCCGACCAGGTCGGCTAACAGGTCCTGCTCGTCTCCGGTCAGCGGTGCTACCACCTCGCCCAGCAGGCTCAGGCGGGCGTCGCCTAGATGCCGTGCTCTGCGACGTCCCCGGGCGGTGAGCGACACGACCGCGCTCCGGCCGTCGCTGCCGGCCCCTCGCTCGACGAGGCCTTCGGTCTGCAGTCGGTCGACCAGGCGTACGCTGCCCGACTGGCTAAGACCAACCACTCTCGACAGGTCGTTCACCGACGCGCCGTGGAGAAACTGGGCGAGGGCGGAGATCGCCGACGCCGCCGTCTCGGAGTGCTCCGAGGTGCCCGCTACCGCAGCGACCATTCGATCCGAGACGGCCAGCGCGAGGGCGCCGACCAGGTTGGCGGTCCGCTCCGCTGTCGACTGCTTCAAAGCTCGTAGTCGAAGGTGAAGGTGCCCGTCGATCCGGGTGGCGCCTCCGACGCGCCAGCGCCCTCCAGCCCGGCCAACGCGTCAGTGGCCGACCCCGACACCACGGTCAGCTGGGAGCGGGCGGCGGTCCCGTCATAGCGGCCGACGCTTTGGAGCACGAAGCTGCCGGAGTGCTTCCCGATGCGACCTCGGACCCGTTGGTAGCCGACGAAGTCGGCCGTCCCGTCCTCGCAGTAGGTCATGACCATGTCGGCAATCGTCTCCGCCTCGATCCCGCCAGTGAAGCGCTGCCCGATGCTCGCCACCGTGACCTTGGCCGTGCCCGCAAGCTCCGCAGCCGGCTCTTCGGACCAGGACGTGACCTCGAAGGAACCCTTTACCGTTTCAGACGACATGCTACCAACCCCAATAGATGAGTGACGCATGCATTATTGCCGCCCTGGCGGTTGCCGTCAAGCGATGCCCCGGCGAAGCGTTTGGGCGCCTCGAATGCCTACCGGCTTGTGGGGATGCTCGGAGCGACGGCCCTCCTCACCAGGACATACGAATGGCGGAGGCACCTGGCATCCAGTGCCCAGTCGAGATGATCTGACGCCCTCTCCGCCCGAGGGAGCACACCTGCCAGGGCACCCATCCGCCGATGGCGCCATCGGCTCGCACAGGCGGCCTGGATGGCGTTGAGAACTCGTTGAAGAAGGTCACGCAACCCAGGGCACGTCACAGCGCGGGAAGCGGTCAGGCCGGAACGAAACGAGCGAAGTAGGCGAAGGGGGGTCCGTCTCGTCGATCGAAGCGGAAGCCCGCTGCCTCGGTGAGATCCCGAAGCCGATGCAGAGACACGAAGTCAGGGTCAAAAGCGACCTCAGCCAACACCAGACGACCATCAGGCTTCAACACACGGCGCAGCTCGGACAGTGCTCGACGCTGATCGGAGATCTCACCTAGCACGCTGTTGAGATAGGCCGCGTCGAAGGTGGCGTCGGAATACTCGAAATTGCCAGACGCGTCGCCCAGCGTGAAGACGATGTTGTCCACATGCTTCCGCTGGGCGGCGCGCATAGTGGCATCCAACATCTCCTGCTGAACGTCGAGGACATCCACGCGTCCACCGGGGCGCACCCACGCCGCGACATGAACCGCGTACTGCCCCAGCCCCGGCCCCACCTCAAGGATATGTTCGCCGGGTTGGGGATCCAGCGCTCGCCGGAGCGGACCATCGGGATGCGGCGTGTACAACACCCAACGGAGAGCAGCTGGGAGGGGGCCGGGATCTCGCCGACTCCAGACCCGGCTAGCCCTATCTGCGGCTATGGCCACGGTCAACATGGCCAAGGCCAGCCGGAACCGCCGGCGTATGAGGGTGAACACAGCACCGGTAAGCGCCGAGCCCCCGACGATTCCGGCCCAATGCTGCTTCCTCACTCGCACAGCCTTACGACGCGGGAGGACGCGAAGCCCGTCGGCGGCGGGCATGCACGGCTGTCCACAACAAGAGCAGCAGGATGAGCATGCCATCGAGAGCGTGGAACCCTCCCACCCAATTGATGCCGTCGCCGGCGTTGGTTAGAGCCGGGCGCGCCGCCATGACGAGTGCGGCCAGCACAAAGGCCGGGGCCACGATCGCCCGCGACCGGCGTAAACGCGACACGATCAGGAAGAAGAGGATTGCCACGTCGCCGACGGCGGCGCGAGCGGCATGATCGTCCCGCTTCTTGTCCTTGGTGGCCAAGGACGCGGCATCGATGATCGAGGTGCCCGTTCACGGCGCCGTCGGGGCTGATCTGAGCATCGCCGCTGAGTGACCCAGAACGGTTCATACCGCCAAACCGTCAGGTTTGAGATCGAGCAACGCCCTGCCGCTCACATGGTCGATAGGCACCGAAACCTGGTCGTGGGCGATGAGCCAATGACCGTCGATCTTCCGGAAGCCGGCTGTCCACCGAACCCACGGTCCGAATCGTTTCCCGTTGAATGTTCCGCGCAGACGATTGATGCCGTGCGCGTACGCCACGTCCACTCCGGCAGTGATCGTGAGCTCCCGAACCTCGTAACCGAGCGGCGGCTGTAGTACCGCAAAGACCTCTTCCCAGTTCTTCAATTTCGCTTGAACCCCGACATGCTGCAGCGGCGGTCCCACGTCGAAAGACACCATGTCCGCGGTGAAGCATGCTTTCAGACCCTCGAGGTCCGCGGTGCCAATCGACTCAACCAACTTGTCGATGAGCTGTCGAATTTCGGCTTCGTCAAGCGCCTGTTGAGTAGCCATGATCAGTCCTCCTCTGTCGTGTGCCATGGGCCTCGCGGAAGCTGGTCCGGCTTTGCGCTGAGCTCCTCACGCGAGGCGATCCTCCAGGGCTGAAGCTTGTCGGGGTTGCGTATCGCCCAGATGTGCGTTATCCGGCCAGCCGCGACATCGAAGGCGAATACCGTCACGGTGACGCCGTCTTGCTGAGCCACCAGGCCGGGCTGACCGTTGACGGTACGCTCGAGGACGGTCACGTTGTCAGGTGCTCTGCGGGCGAGCTTGACCGCGTAAGACGCGATGTCCTCGCCGCCTCGGATCGGATCGCGCGCGGCCCTAACCAGGCCGCCGCCATCAGCGGTCAAGGTGGCGTCTGGATCGAGCAGCACGATCAGGGCACTGATGTCCCTGGCTTCCCATGCCTTTTTGAAGTCTCGGACCAGACCGGCCCGCTCGGCTGCACGGGCCGGCGGAGCCTGCGAGGCGTGGACACGTCGGCGGGCTGAGGAGGCGAGCTGGCGACACGCCGCTTCGGTGCGCCCGACGATCTCGGCAACTTCAGCAAAGGGGTAGCGGAAGACGTCGTGGAGGATGAAGGCGACCCGCTCGGCCGCGGTCATGGAGTCGAGCACGACCAGGAAGGCCATGCTGATCGACTCGTCCAGGCTGACGCGGTCCGCCGGATCAGCGGGGTCGGCCGTGGGACCGCCTACCCGTCCGCTGACCCACTCCGCAGGGTCAGGCAGCGGCTCGGGGATCCATGCCCCCGTGTAGATCTCTCGGCGGGCGCGTGCCGAGGCGAGCTGATCCAGACAGATGCGACTGACGACCTTGTTCAGCCAGGCCCCGGGGGACTCGATAGTGTCCCGTTCCCGGGGGGACATGGCATGCCAGCGGGCGTAGGTCTCTTGGACGGCATCCTCAGCTTCGGCCAGAGAGCCGAGCAACCGGTAGGAGAGGTCCATCAGCCGACGCCGCTCGCTCATGATCACGTTCGGGCCCAGGTCAGCGGAGACCGCGTACTGGCCTGGATTGGCTGATCATGTCCCACAATCTCCCTTGCCCATAACTTCCCTCACCTATATGACGAAACAGCGCCCCGAAATGTGAGCCCGGGGCGCGGCAACGGTCTGCGGAGCAGGGCAGGCAGAGTGCTCGAACCAGCCGGCCCTCCGTCGGCCCTACCCACACAGCAAGGGCATCAGAGTCGGTCAGCGCCGCGAACACCCGTCGGCTGGGCGCTTCAAGCTCCTCGCACCGGAGCGACGGACGATGATCGCGATGAAGTTCGCTCGGCTCCGATAACCAGGGTGAACGCGATCCACTGCTGTGGCCCCTTCTTGATGCGCGAGATGCATGGCATGATGGACGCGTGCGCTCTCGCGGGGATCTGGCTGATGAGCATCGCCGGCAGGCGGGAGACCCGCGGCCGAACGACGCCGACCGCGAGATCCGCCGGCCCATAACCGATGGGGACCTGGTCAGTGACTTCCGAGCCGCGCTCGACCACGTGAGCCAGGCCGACCCTCTCGTTGGCGGGGAGACGGAGATGCGATGACGACGAAATCCGACTTCTCGCCTGAGGAGTGGCAGGTCATTCTGGAAGCGCCACCAAGCGCCGGCATGATCGTGGTGACGGCCCAACGCGGGGGGACAATCCGCGAAACCATCGCCATGGCCCGGGCCTACGCGGAGGCGCGCCAACAGCACGGTGAGAGCGAGCTACTCGATGAGATCGTGGCGGCCAAACCTGAGCGGGATCACACTCGCTACCACTCCGCGGAAGAGCTCAAGCAGCACGGGTTACAGCACCTGCGCGACTCAGTCGCCATGCTCGAGCGCAAGGCCACGCCGATTGAGGTGGAGGAGTACCGTCAGTTCATCGTCACCCTGACCCACAAGGTCGCAGCTGCCCACCGCGAGCACGGTCAGGCCGTGAGCGACTCCGAGCAGGCTGCGATCGACGACATCGCGACAGCCTTGAACACGACCGCCGGATAGCACACTCGCGAGGTTCAGCCGCCCTTGTGGTGGACGGTCGTGCGGTGTTCCGCGTCAGCGAGCACGAAGCAGCGACCGCTGCGGAAGCTGATCCGGCAGGCTGCGAGGCCGTCCTGCGCAAGGATGCGCCACCAGGCACCCAAGCGGCTGGTAGCGGCGTACCACAGGGGCACCTCACCGGCGCGCTGACACGTGCTCTGCAAGACCAGCTCTCGTATCGCCTTCTGATCCGAACCCGGTTCGGCCTCGGGCCGGCCCTTCTTCGACTGCTGGATCTGGACCGCGCCCCATCCCGGTGACAACAGTCACGGCCAAGAAGGCCCGTTGTGAACTGGGGTAAGCAGACGCTTCCTGTAGTGTGTGGCTGCCGCGTGGAGCTACGGGCTCTGCCGGCCGTGGGAGCTGCGTGTCGGCGTAGATAACGCCTGACCGGCTCGGTTGTCGAGGTGGCTGCGCCGAGGCCAGCCACCACCGTGAGCGTCACCAGCTCGCGTGCGGTCCCGCTGTTCAGTCACGTTCTCCCACGACGGGGGCAAGCCACGCCCCTTTGACCTATCCCCTAGCGAAAGCGAGCCTATGACCCGCTCCCGCAGACTGTTGATAGCCGCGGCCTCCGCCGCGGTGGCCGTACCCGCAGCACTGTCCTTGTCCGCTTCGGGCGCATCTGCCGCCCCCCTGAGCACCTACACGGTGCAGCCCGGCGACACGCTGTCGTCGATCGCCGCTTCCCACGGCACCACGTGGCCGACTCTGGCCGCCGAGAACCACCTTGCGAGCCCCAATCTGATCTTCGCTGGTCAGGTGCTCACCCTTGACGGTGACGCTCCCGCAGCGTCCGCTCCGGTCACATCGGCCCAGACGTACCCAGCATCGACGCCGGTGTCCCAGTCGGCACCGGTCACCTCCGGCACGTCCACGCCGAGCTCGGGCACGGAGGCGTGCATTGTCCAGCACGAGTCGGGTGGCAACGCGCAGGTCACCAACTCGTCTGGTCACTACGGCTCGTACCAGTTCTCCGAGGGTACGTGGGTCGCTTCGGGTGGGAACCCGTCGGACTTCGGCCATGCCAGTGCTGGCGAACAGCAGCAGGTGTTCAACCAGGCGGTCTCCCGGTTCGGGTACCAGCCTTGGGCCGGCGACGGCTGCTAGTCACCGGTCAGGTCGAATGCTTCCGGGCCCCCGGCTTTGCCGGGGGCCCGTTCGCGTCCTGGCGGCCCGGTAGCCGGGCGCGACAAAGCGCCTGCGGCGCCTACTGTCTCTCTGGCGCGCTCTGGACAACGCGTCGAGGAGTTGGGCCGCCATGGCCATCACAAAATCCGATCTGAAGGTGCGGAGGTCGGCAGCGGCCCGGGCGCGGCGCCTGACAGACGGGGGGCGGTCGCCAGCTGCCTGGTCGTCGGCCTCCCTGTACCTCGTGGCTTGCGGACTGCTGCTGGGCGGGGCGGTGACCGTGCCCATGAACGACGACATCGCCCACCCGGTGGACGGGAGCCTCGCCGGCGTGTGCGCCCTCGTGGCGGCGGTCAGCTGGTTCGCCGGTCGTCACCTGGGTCGGCGACTGCCCCACGTCGCCGTGCTGCTCGGGATCGTGGTGATCACGGTGGCCATCGCCGCCTCCCGCACCTTCGGCGGCGAGATCTTTCCCGCCTTCGGCTACCTGTGGACCACCGTGTACCTGGCGTACTTCCTGGCCCGGCGGACCATGGTCGTCTACGTGTCCCTGATCGCCGCCAGCTTCGGCGTCGCCCTGGCCGTGTCCCAGGTGACTGCGGCATTCGAAGCCTGGGTCGTGGTGGTGGCGAGCGTGGTCGCCCTCGCCATGGTGTTTCGGCTCCTCGTCGAGCTCCTTGCCCGCCAGGCGGAAGAGGACCCGCTCACCGGCCTGTTGAACCGCAAAGGCCTGGAGCGGAGCGCGGTCGCGCTCCGGTCGGGAAGTACACGCCGGGGCTCAAAGGTGACGCTCGTCGCCATCGACCTCGACGGTTTCAAGGCGGTCAACGACCGGGTCGGCCATGTCGCCGCCGACGGGCTGCTCGTCGAGCTCGCCGGGCACTGGCGCGACCGGCTGCGGGGCGGAGATCTGCTCGGCCGCATCGGAGGAGACGAGTTCCTCCTGCTCCTGCAGGACACCGCACCGGAGCGCGCCGGCGAGGCCCTTGATGGTCTCCGTATCGGGTCCCCTTTGGCCTGGTCGGCGGGGACCACCGAGCTGCGGGCGGACGAGACCCTGGAGGCGGCTCTGGCCCGTGCCGACAAGAAGTTGTACGAGGCCAAGAGTCGCAGACCCGCCGTGGACCAATGAGCGCTGACCCGGTCGAGCTGGCCCGGACCTACTTCCGCTGCTGGCGGGACCGGGACTTCGACACCCTGCGGTCGATCCTGGCCGACGACGCCACCTTTCGCGGGTCCCTGGGCCAAGCCGACGGCGCCGACGAATGCGTGGCCGGGCTGCGCGGCATGTCCAAGATGGTGACCGACATCGTCGTCGAGAAGATGATCGGCGACACCTCCGACGTCATTACCTGGTACGAGCTGCACACCTCGGCCGCGCCACCGTGCCCGACGGCGAACTGGAGCCACGTCGAAGGCGGCAAGATCACCCGGATCCGAGCGACGTTCGATCCCCGTCCTCTGCTCCCGCCGGCGGAGTAACCCGCCGCGACCCGCAACGCGGGCCTCAGGAGGCCGGCGGCGTCCGCTCGATGGCAGCGTCGAGCACGGCCGCCACGTCGTTGCCGTACACCGCCGCGGCGTTGCCGCCCACCTGGACCACCGACATGAGCAGCGAAAGCATGATGGCCACGATCCCGTTGCCCATGGTGGTCGGGTCGATGTCGGGGCGGACGGATCCGTTGAGTTGTTCGGCGCGGAGTCGTTCGGCGCAGGCCTTGCGGAGCTCGGCCAGGGCAGGGATCTCGAGCACCCGTTCGGTCACCTCCGGCTCCAGGCCGGCCAGCAGCCGGCGGGCCAGCGGGTGGTGCTCGAGGCCGCCGATGAGGGTGGCGACGAGGAGCTGGCGCCAATCGGGGACCTTGGGCTCGGTGAGGGCGCTGGACACGCCTGCCTGGATGACCGCGGCCGCGTCCTCGTCCACCGCGGCGAGGAACAGGGCCTCCTTGTTGGGGAAGTAGGCGTAGGCGAGGGTGCCGCTGACCCCGGCGTCGCGGGCGATGTCGGCGACCGACGTCAGGCCGGTAGCCCTCCCGCCCGAAGCGAGCGATGGCGGCGTCGAGGATCGCCCGGCGGGTCTGGGCCCCCTTGGTCGGCGCCGAGCCCGGGACCCGGACCGGCGCGCCGGACTGCGATGCCATGCGTCACAGGCTAGCAGAAATGAAGACTTGAGGGAATGACTCAAATTGTCTAAAGTGGGAGGCACACCGCTCACGAGGAGACGACGCACATGACCCAGGCTCGCAACCCGGATCGCAAGGTCCCGACCCGTCGCATGTCCTTCGAGGAGTCGCTGCAGACCGTTCCCCAGCACTTCGCCGTCGACGGCGACCTGATCCTGAGCCATCTGGCGGCGTGGTTGTCGGCGGTGTTCCCCGACGGGGAGGACTTCTTCGTCCGCTCCGTTCGCCACTTTCGTGACGAGGTGACCGATCCCACGCTGAAGCGCCAGGTCGCCGGCTTCATCGGTCAGGAGGCGATGCACGGGCGCGAGCACCGGGCCTTCAACGACCGCCTCGAGGAGCTCGGCTACCCGGCCAAGCGGGTCGAGCGGGTCGTCAAGCGCTTCCTGGCCATCCGCGAGCGGATCCTGCCGGCCAAGTCCAACCTGGCGGCGACCGCCGCCCTGGAGCACTTCACCGCCACCCTGGCCGAGCTGGTGCTCACCGACGAGGAGACCCGGGGCCAGTTCGGCCACCAGGCCGTCCAGGACCTCTTCGTCTGGCACGCCCTGGAGGAATCGGAGCACAAGGCCGTCGCCTTCGACGTCTACCAGGCGGTTGGCGGCGGTGAGCGCCTGCGGGTGTGGACGATGAACTTCTTCCGGTTCTTCTTCGTGGCCGCCACGGTGGTCGGGGTGGCGTCGTCGCTGGCCGGGGACCGGGCGACGTACCGGCCGGGCAACCTTCGTCGCAGCTGGCGGAGGGTGCGGCGTTCGCCCATCGTGAGCCTGGGGCTCTGGCGCCAGCTGCGCGACTACAACCGACCCGGCTTCCATCCCGATGACCGCGACACCAGCGAGCTGATCCAGAAGTGGCGCAGCTCGCTGTTCGGCGAGCAGGGCACGCTCAACGACAAGCTCGTCACGCTCGGCGGCGTGACGGACCCGGCGAGCGTGGAACATCTCGACGTCCTGATCGTCGGTGCCGGCCTGTCGGGCGTGGGTGCCGCCTACTACGTCCAACGGGAGTGTCCGTGGGCGTCCTACGCGATCCTCGAAGCGCGTGACGCCATCGGGGGAACGTGGGACCTGTTCCGCTACCCGGGCATCCGCTCCGACTCGGACATGTTCACCCTGGGCTACTCCTTCCGCCCCTGGGACGGGGCCAAGTCCATCGCCGACGGCGACTCCATCCTGCAGTACATCAAGGACACCGCGTCCGATGCCGGCATCACCGACCACATCCGCTTCGAGCACCGGGTGCTGAGCGTCGACTGGTCGAGCGACGAGAGCTGCTGGCGCGTCACTGCCGAACGCACCCAGACCGGCGAGACGGTCGAGTTCACCTGCTCGTTCGTCTTTTCGTGCACCGGGTACTACCGCTACGACCGTGGCTACCTTCCCGACTTCGCCGGGATGGACCGGTTCCAGGGGCCGGTCGTCCACCCCCAGGCGTGGCCCGACGACCTCGACTACGTCGGCAAGCGGGTGGTCGTCATCGGCAGCGGCGCCACCGCGGTGACGCTGATCCCCGCTCTGGCGGAGAAGGCCGCCCACGTGACGATGCTCCAGCGGTCGCCGACCTACATCGCGTCGCTGCCGGCCGAGGATCCCATCGTCAACGCCCTGCGCCGGGTGCTGCCGGAGCGCTACTCGGGCCCGATCGGCCGCTGGTTCAAAGCGCTCACCACCCAGGCGTCCTATCAGCTGAGCCAGCGTCACCCCAAGCTGGTCAAGTGGATCCTGCGCAAGCAGACCGAGCGCCAGCTGCCTCCGGGCTACGACGTCGACACCCACTTCACGCCCCGCTACAACCCCTGGGATCAGCGGCTCTGCGTCGTGCCCGACGGGGACCTGTTCCAGGCGATCCGGGAGGGCGCCGCCTCGGTCGTCACCGATCGCGTCGAAACCTTCACCGAGACCGGCCTTCGTCTCGAGTCGGGCGCCGAGCTCGACGCCGACATCATCATCACGGCCACCGGCCTCGAACTCCTGTTCGTCGGTGGCATGAAGCTCACCGTCGACGCCGAACCGGTGGACCTGACCAGCAAGCTGGTGTACAAGGGCATGATGCTCGAGGGCGTGCCCAACTTCGCCGTCGCCGTGGGCTACACCAACGCGTCGTGGACGTTGAAATGCGACCTCACGTGCGACTACGTGTGCCGCCTGCTCAACCGCATGCACGCCAGCGGGGCACGCCAGTGCACGCCGGTCAACCAGGACGCGTCGGTGACACCGAAGCCCCTGCTCGGTCTGACCTCGGGCTACGTGCTCCGCTCGGCTGATCGCTTCCCGAAGCAGGGTTCCAAGTTCCCCTGGCAGGTCCACCAGAGCTATCTCCGCGACTACCGGGCGTTGAAGATGCGTAGCATCGACGACGCCGCCATGGTGTTCTCCGTTCCCGACCGCGAGCCCGCTGTCCGGGTCGCTTCCTGAAGGGGCTGACGATCATGGAGTCCTTCGAGGGGCGCGTCGCCGCCGTCACCGGGGCCGCGTCAGGTATCGGCCGGGCTCTCGCCGGAGCGCTCGCCGCCCGGGGAGCGCACCTCGCCCTCTCCGACATCGACGAGGTCGGCTTGGCCGAGACGGTCGCCCGCTGCGACGGCTCCGGTGTGAAGGTCACCGCTCAGCGGCTCGACGTCGCCGACCGGGATGCCATGTACGCATGGGCGGATGGCGTGGTGGCCGACCACGGCCGGGTCAACCTGATCTTCAACAACGCCGGCGTGGCGCTGGCCACGACCATCGAGGCCATGACCTACGAGGACCTCGAGTGGCTGATGGGCATCAACTTCTGGGGGGTCGTCTACGGCACCAAGGCCTTTCTCCCCCACCTGAAGCGGTCGGGAGAGGGCCACGTGGTCAACCTGTCGAGCGTGTTCGGCTTGATCAGCGTTCCCTCCCAGTCGGCCTACAACGCCGCCAAGTTCGCCGTTCGCGGCTTCACCGACGCGTTGCGCATGGAGTTGGCGGCGGAAGGCGCCGCTGTCTCGTGCACGACCGTGCACCCGGGCGGCATCAAGACCAACATCGCCCGCAACGCCCGCCTCGATCCGAGTGTGACGAGCGCGGCTGGCGGCGCCGAGGAGGCGCACCGGCGCTTCGACCGCGCCGCCATCACCAGCCCCGAGAAGGCGGCGCGCCAAATCCTCGCCGCGGTCCAACACGACCAGCGTCGGGCGCTCATCGGCCCGGACGCCAAGGTCATCGATTTCATCTCCCGGTTGCCAGCCGGGCTGTACCAGCGGGCACTGGTCAGGGGGGCGCGGCGCCGAATGTGACCGGCCGCCCGCCCGCCTCAGGCGACGGCGAACACGTCGCCCCCGGCGCGCAGGCGGGCGACGAGGAGCGGCAGGCTCCCACCGGGACCGTCGAAGTACAGCCCGAAGAACGGACCGGGGTCGTGCACCCACCGGAGGATGACCGCCTCCCCGAGGCCCGCCTGGCGGGCGGCGTCGACCTGGCGCTGGAGCCGGGTGATCGTGAGGCGATGGCAGCCGTTGAGCACCAGGCTCTCATCGCCCGCGAAGCCGAGCAGGGTGTCGGCGTACCAGCCCTCGGCGGTGATCTCCACGTTCAGCAACGGGCGGTCCAGCAGCGCGCCGGCCGCCGTGACCGCCTCTGCCCGCTGTCGCCGGGACTCGTCAGCCCACAGCCGACCCATGTGACGGTCCAGGCCCCGCCCGAGGCGGATTGGGCGTGCGTCGCCGCGCGTCAAAAACCGCAGGCTTTCCCCATTCATGGCCGCACCTCACGAGCAGGGCGACAGTCCGAAGGCGACCAAGTCGCCGGCTCGAGCTGTCCGCTCTACCAGTCGATTTAGCACGGAAGCCTACCTGCTGGAAGAGGGGTCTGCGCCAAATTCCCCTGTGACGTTTGGCGCCTGTCGGGGGGCGGCCGACGGTGCACGTCCGGGGCGGGTCGGGGCCGTTAGCCTTGCGGGGCATGGCACGCGCCGACGCAACGAGCGACCAGCCCGACGACACCGCGGCCTTCAAGGCCTACTACAGCGCCGAGCCCGATCCCGGCGACGAGCAGCGCGGAGTGCTCTACCGGCTGCTCGTCGGTTGGTGGCGTGACCGGGGCTAGCCCGGCTCACGACCGCAGTGGAGGAGGCACGTAATGCCCGTCAGATCGCTCGGCTATCTCCGCCTGGCTGTGCAGGACATCGGGGCATGGGAGCGCTTCGCCGGCGACTTCCTCGGGCTGATGAGGGTCCCCGGTGGTGACCCGGCCGCCCGCTACTTCCGCATGGACGACTACCCGCCCCGCCTGGTGGTGTCCCAAGCCGCCGCCAGCGGGTTGGAAGCCGTCGGGCTCGAGGTGCTCAACCGCTTCGACCTGGCCGAGGTGGTGGCCGCCGTCGAGGGCGCGGGTGCCAAGGTGCGCTGGCTGGACCCAGCCGAGTGCGACGAGCGGCGGATCACCGCCGGGGTGGCCTTCTCCGACCCGGCCGGCAACCCCCTTGAATGCTTCTACGGACCGATCCTGGACCACACACCGGCCGTCACTCCCACGGTGAGCGGGTTCGTCACCGGCAGCCAGGGAATGGGGCATGTCATCGTCACCGCCGCCGATGCCGAGGCCGCGTTCGAGTTCTACACCGGTGTCCTCGGGTTCCGCGAGCGCAACACCATGCGGATGCCGGCACCGGGCGGAGGGGCCGAGCTCCAGACGATGTGGTTCCTCGGCTGCAACAGCCGCCATCACACCCTGGGGATCCTGCCGCTGCCTGGTCCGGCTCGGCTCGTCCACCTCATGGTCGAGGGCGCCGTCCTCGACGACGTGGGACGGGCCATCGACCGCGCCGACCGGCTCGGCGTTCCCGTGATGCAGACCCTCGGACGGCATACCAACGACCGCATGGTCTCCTTCTACGTGATCTCGCCCGACGGGTTCGCGGTGGAGTTCGGCTTCGACGGTCTCCAGGTGAGCGACGACGATCCGGTCTACGAGATCACCGAAGGGGCCTTCTGGGGGCACAAGTTCGTCAACGCCCCGAATCTCGGCTGAGGGCCGCGCCATGGCCGCACCCGTCGATCCCATCGAGCCCATCCGCGGTCTCGTAGTCGCCAGGCTCCCTGGTCCCGGACGCGGGCGGTAGCGCCGTCGCCGCACGCAGCCGCTTCCGGCGCCGCCAACGCTGGTGGGCGCTGGCGGCCGTCATCGGCATCCTGGCGCTCGGCGGCATCGGGACGGTGGTGGCCGTCGGCGGGAGCTCGCCGCCGGCCACTCGGCCCACCTCAACCACCGCACCGGCGGTGGACGCCCGGGACGTGGCCGCGGCCAAGGCGTGCGCCGCCCTCAACGGGTTCATCCAGGTGGCCAGCCAGGGGAGCTCGGTCCCCCAGAGCGTCTTCCAGCCGTTCGTCAACTCGGCGGACGCTTTGCTCGCCGGGGCCAAGCCGGGCCAGCCGCCACCCAAGTGGGCGGCCCTCGGCGACGACCTGCTGTCGGTCGGCGTCGACTACGTCCACAACAATCCCCAAGCGCTGCAGAACGACGACGCCGCCGCGGTCACCCAGTGCCACCTCATCCCGCTGGCTGCGGCCGAGGCCGGCGGATACGTGGTGCCCGCGTCCGGCACCTCGTGAGGCGGGCAGGAGGCCGTAGGGTGCGGGGGTCCGCCGTCGGTAGGAACAAGGAGCAGCCGAATGACGATCGCCGTGGGAGACCGCATCCCTGACGTCGAGGTGGCCACACCCGGCCCGGACGGGCCCAAGCCGGCCAAGACCGGCGACGTCCTCGGTCGGGGCAAGGTCGTGCTGTTCGCCGTGCCCGGGGCGTTCACGCCGACGTGCTCGGACTTCCATCTGCCCGGATACGTCCTGCGGGCCGACGAGTTGAAGGGCAAGGGTGTCGACACCATCGCTTGCGTGGCGGTCAACGATGCCTTCGTGATGGCGGCCTGGGGCAAGGACCGTGAGGTGGGCGACTCGGTCGTCCTGCTCGCCGACGGTGCGGGCGCCTTTACCCGGGCCATGGGCCTCGAGCTGGACCTGTCCGCGGCCGGTCTGGGCGTCCGCTCGCAGCGCTACGCGGCGGTGATCGAGGACGGCGTGGTCCGCCGCCTCAACGTGGAGAGCGGACCGGGCCTCGAAGTATCCTCGGTGGAGCGGGTTCTCGAAGAGGTCTGAGCGCCGCTTGCGGTGCGAAGCGGCAAGCACTGAGCGCCGCCAGCGCCGCTTGCGTATTGGCGCCGGCGGGTACCGGGATGACTACCGTGCCGGCGGTGGCGACGTTGTCGGAAGCGGAGAGCAAGCGACTGATGGCCGAGGTCGGGATCCCGGTGGCGGCCGAGGAGCTGGTTGCCGACCCCGCGGCGGCGGTGGCGGCCTCCCACCGGCTCGGCTATCCGGTCGTGGTCAAGCTCTGCGGCCCGGGCGTAGCCCACAAGACCGAACGCGGCCTGGTCCGCCTGGGCCTGGCCGATGACGCGGCGGTGACCGCAGCCGCCACCGAACTTCTCGCCGCCGCCGGCCCGGCCGACGGTGAGGTCGGCCTGCTGGTCGCCGAGATGGTGTCGGGCTGGCGGGAGCTCATCGCCGGCGTGGTCCGTGACCCGCAGTTCGGACCGTGTGTGATGCTCGGCGTGGGCGGCGTCCTGGCCGAGGCCCTGGCCGACGTCGTCTTCCGGGCCGCGCCCCTGTCGCGCATCGACGCCGAGGAGATGATCGAGGATCTCGGCGCCCAGATGCTGCTCGGCGAGCTCCGCGGTGAGCCGCCCGTGGCGCGCGACCAGCTCACCGACGTCCTCGTCGGCCTCGGCGCCCTGGCCACCAGGCCCGGCATCCTGTCGGTGGACGTCAACCCGCTGATCGTGTCGGGCGGCGCCCCGGTGGCCGTGGATGCCCTGGTGGAGGTCGATCGTTGATCGCCGCCGGCGAGGCGACGAGGGTGAGGCCCGACCCCGCTGGCCTGCGGGCCCTGTTCTCTCCGCGGGGCGTGATCGTCGCCGGGGCCTCGAGCCACCCGGGAAAGTTCGGGTTCACCGCCCTGCACAACATCCTCGACGCCGGCTTCGCGCGGCCCGGTGTTCGCCAGCAACCGAGAAGGGGGAACCATCCTCGGCGTTCCCGCCCTGCGCGACCTGGCCGACATCCCCGACGGCGCAGCCGACCTGGCGATGGTGTGCACGCCGGCCGCCGCCAATCACGAGGTCCTCGCCGCCTGCTCGGCTCGGGGCGTACGCGCTGCGTTCGTGGCGTCCGGCGGCTACGGCGAGAGCGGCGCCGAGGGACGTGCCGCCGAGGCCGCCTTGGTGGCCCTGGCACGCGACCTCGGCGTGGTCGTCGCCGGTCCCAACGGCCAGGGACTGGTATCGACGCCGTCGTCGCTGTGCGCCCAGATCGTGGCTCCGTATCCCCCGGCGGGAGCCGTGTCCATCGCCAGCCAGTCGGGCAACTGCGTGTCGTCGTTTCTCAACTACGCCCGCCAGACGGGCGTCGGCGTCGCCCGGGCGGTGAGCGCCGGCAACGCGGCCATGGTCACCGTCGGCGACTACTTGCGCTTCTTCGCCGACGATCCCGCCACTCGCGTCGGCCTGGCCTACCTGGAGCACGCCGGGGACGGGCGCGACCTCGCCGAACAGCTGCGCCAGGCGACGGAGCGGATGCCCGTGGTCATGGTGAAGGGCGGGGTGACCAGCGGCGGCCAGCAAGCGGCGGCGTCGCACACCGGGGCGCTGGCGAGCGAGTGGCGGGTCTTCGACGGGGTGATGCGCCAGGCCGGCGTCACCCTGGCCGCCAGCATCGAGGCGGCGTTCGACGCGGCGGCCACCTTCGCCACCCAACCGCTTCCGCGCGGCCCCCGTACCGTGGTGGTCACCACCGCCGGCGGTTGGGGGGTGGTCACGGCCGATGCCATCTGGCGGTCGTCGCTGCAGCTGGTGGAGCTGCCCCCCGACCTGCGGGCGGCGATCGACGAGCGGCTCCCACCCCGGTGGAGCCGATCCAACCCCATCGATCTGGCCGGCGGCGAGACCCGCGACACCGTCCCGGAGGTCCTTGACCTGGTCGCCCGCCACCCCGACGTCGATGCCGTGGTGTATCTCGGCCTCGGCATCCAGGCCAACACCGCACGGCAGCTGGCCGAGGGGCGCTTCCACCCGGACGCCGGCCTGGAGCGGATCGTCGCCTTCCACCGGCGCCAGGACCAGCGGTTCGCCGAGGCTGCGGCCGAGGTGTCCCGGGCCACCGGCAAGCCCGTTCTCACCGCCACCGAGCTGGCGGTCGCCGATCCGGGTAATCCGGGGCCGCGCGCCGTCCGGGACTCGGGCCGGCTGTGCTACCCATCGGCCGACCGGGCGGTGGCGGCGCTGGACCAGGCGTGGCGCTACGCCCGGTGGCGTCGACGGCGCGGGCTGGAGGAGCTGCCGGCTCCGGATGACCGGCCTTGACCCGCTTCGTGATCTACGGGGCGGGCGCCATCGGCGGCGGCATCGGTGGGCGGCTGGCCATCGCCGGCGCCGACGTCACCTTGATCACCCGGGGCGCCCATCTCGACGCCATACGGGCCGACGGGCTCCGGCTGCGAAGCGCCGAGGGCACCGACCGGGTCGAGGTGTCGGCGGTGGGCAGGGCGGCAGACGCCGGGATCGGCGCCGGCGACGTGGTCATCCTGACCACCAAGAGCCAGGACACGCCGGTCGCCCTGGCCGACCTGACCGCCCACGCCAGCCGCGACGCCGCCGTCGTTTGCGCCCAAAACGGGGTGGACAACGAGCGCCAGGCGCTGCGCTGTTTCGCGTCGGTCTACGGGTTGTCGGTGATGATGCCCGCCACCCGGCTCGAACCCGGTCAGGTGGATCTCGACGCCTCGCCCGTGTTCGGCATCCTCGACCTGGGGCGGTATCCCCAGGGCACAGATGAGACCGCGGAGGAGGTGGCCAAGGCGCTGGGCGAAGCCGGCTTCGCGTCGGTCGCCGACCCGGCGATCATGCGCCGCAAGTACCGGAAGCTGCTGCGCAATCTGGGCAACGTGATCGACGCGGCCATCGGCCTGGACTCTGCCGAGGCGCGGCAGCTGCAGCGGCGGGCGGTCGCCGAGGCAGAGGCGATCCTCGACGCCGCCGGCGTGGAGGTGGGAAGCGTCGAGGACGACGAGCGCCGCCGCCAGGCGTTCCGGTATGCGCCCATTCCCGGGGTCGGCCGGCGGGGTTCGTCGTCGTGGCAGAGCGTGGCCCTCGGGCGTCGATCGCTGGAAGTCGACTACCTCAACGGCGAGATCGTGTTGATGGCCCGGGCCATGGGCCTGACCGCCCCGGTCAACGAGGCCCTGGTACGACTCGGCGATGAGCTGTTACGCCGAGGCGGACCGCCCCGCAGCCTGTCGGTCGCCGACGTCGAGCAGTAGGCCGGGAAGGGTCAGCGGGGCGGCAGGCCGCGCAGGCCCGCCCAAACCAGGTCGGCCAGCCAGCGGGCCAGACGGTCGCCTTCCACCTTGTCCAGGCGCGCCGGCAACCCGGGTTGGCGGCCAGCGCCGTCGCCGTTGCTGCCCTCCTCGGGCGAGGCGTGGGAGCGAACCCGGTCTGCCCATTGCCTTCCGGTCACCTCGGCCAAGCCGACGACGGCGTAGCCGAGAAGGGCACGGTGCTCGTCGCTCACGTCGGCAGTGATGAATCCGGCAATGGCCGCGGCGAGGCCGTCTTCGACGGCGCGTACCGCTTTGGTCGCCTCGGTCAGCTCGCGGGCGCCGCTGCCGAAGAGGAGTTGAAAGGCATGCGGCCGTTCGGCGACGAACCGGAAGTAACTGCGGAATCCCGCCAAAACCTGCTCGAACGGACTGGACTGGGCGCCTGCGGAGTCCACCGCGGCCCGCAGGTCGTCGCCGACGCCCTGGAGGAGCTCCAGGTAGAGGACGCGTTTGGACGAAAAGTGCTGATAGAGCACGGGTTTGGTGACTCCCGCGGCCTCGGCTATGTCGTCCATCGAGGTGTCGTGGTAACCCCGGACGGCAAAGAGATCGAGCGCCACCTCGGACAACTGGTCCCGCCGGCGGGCGGCAGGAAGCCGAGGCGGTCGGACCCGCGGCGCCGGCCCTTCCCAAATCCGATCAGTCACGGGGCGTTCTCTTTCGTCGAACTACTCGGAGCAAGCAGGTGCGGGGTGGGGTGGCAGCGAACAAGTGGTCAGTGAAGAGGCGACCGACAAACAGCGCAGCGCGACTTTCGGCTCGACCGCCCGAGCCGACCCGGCCCGTGCCGTCCGGTCGCGTGACCTCCAGCCTACTGGCGGCCCAGGTCCGGCGACGCCGATACCGCATCGTTCCTCGCCCCCGGTGACCCCGGGGTGGTCCCCTTGGCCGGAGGCAGGTTCCACCCTGCCGCAGTGAGGAAACGACCCAGGCGGTCGGGTAGGCGGGCGAGGGACAGGTGCCGCTCGGCGACGGCGGCGTTGTCCTCGAGGAGAGCGGGGTCCGGATTGGCCAGCCACCGGATCAGCGGTTCCGGGTCATCGGGGCGAAACCAGCGAAAGCCGAGAGCGCGGAGTTCGCCCGCCACCGGATAGTCCCCGACCACGACCGGCCGTCGGGCGATGGCGGCTTCCACCGGGGGGTTGCCGAACCCCTCGGCTCGGGAGGGGAAGGCCACCACATCCGAGGCGGCGTAAGCGTGTTCGACACCGCGGTGGCCGACCATCGGGTGACAGGGGCCGCGCCGCACGGGCACCCGCGTCCGAGCGAGCAACTCGTCGACCACGGGCCCGTAGCCCTCCTCGGCCGGACCGAGGAGCCAGTAGGTGGCGCCGATGGCTTCGGCCAGCGCCAAGCCGGCGGGAACGTTTTTGCGGGGAATGGCGCGGGTGGGCTGGAGCAGGACCAGCTCACCGGGCCCAACGCCGAGCGCCTGGCGGGTTGCCTCCCGGTCGCCGGCGGGCGGCCGCGTGTCGAAGGCGTTGCGGATGGTGGTGGCCTCGATGCCGCGTTGGCGGAGCTCGGCCCGGGAGCGATCGTTGATGGTGACGTGCCGCCACGCGGGATCGTCGGGGGGCGGGGGGAAGCCGGCGAATCGCGGCCGCTGCCACGGCAGGTCGTGGTGGCGGAGGATCGCCGGCCTACCGGCCAGGGCGCGGGCCACCGCCGCCGCCGCGGGTGGGTTCAGTGGCAGCGAGCACAGGTTGTCCACCACCACCAGGTCACTGTCGGCCAGCGCCGCCTCCACCTCGCCCGGGTGCAACCGCGCTCCGTCGTCGCCGGCCGCCGTCGCTCCGGGACGAAACGCCTCCCCGGCCGCCAGCCCCGGGATGCGGACGTCAACCGGCCCCTCGCCGGCGACCAGACGCAGCCGGTAGCCGAGACGGCCCAGCGCCCATGCCCACTTGGCCGCTTCGACCGAGACGCCGTCGGCGCCGCCGAGACGGAACGACACGAGCGTGGCGAGCGGGTTCACGGGTCGACCGACGCCGGCACCCGGCCCCGGCCAGAGCCGGTGCCGGCTTCCTGGAGGCGGGGCAGGGCGACGCCTTCGAGGTCGCCGGCGGAGAGGCGCGGCGGTGGCGGTGGCGGTGGATAGAACCGTTCGGCCGTGTCGTCCCGGTCGTCGTCGCCGACCCGTCCGGCTCCGACCACCGCAGGGGTGACGGCGTGGGCCGGCGGTGGGACCGCTCGCGCCGGCCGGCGCCGGGTGCGGAGGCGAACGGCGGGAATGGTGGTCGGCACCAGGTGGGCCATCACCTCGGCGACGCCGACCAGCAGGATGAGGTCGCCGATGGAGACGACCTCGTGGAAGACGGGGAAGGCGATCGAGTCGTCCAGCACCGTGAGTTGATCGCCGCCGTTTTCGAGGTGGTGCCGGTGCCCCTGGGGCCGGCCGACCACGCCGCCGTGCGCCAGACCGGCCCCGACCACGGCGCCGGGGCGCACGGGCATGCCGCCGTCCACCGTGATCACCAGGGCGTTGAGGCACAGTCCCAGCGCGGCGAGCCCCATGCCGACCATCCGGCGGTTGCTCACGGCGAAGGCCACCAGGCTCACGTAGCCGGCCACGACGGCCAGTTGGGCGAGGGCGGCGTTGGCCACGTGGTCGGCCGCGACCGTGAGGACCAGGCCGACGACCAGCAGCCACCAGCGGCACAGGCCGGCGCGGCGATGGCGAGGGTTGCGGCGCCAGCCGAGCAACGGCCCGGTGACCACGCCCAGGAGGAGTCCGACCAGGATGGTGACAACGGTCAGCAAGCGCTGACCACCTTCATCCGCCGGGCGCGGTCCCGCGCAGCACGGACCGATGCATGGCGCCGACCCTACCCGGCGGGCGCGCCCGCCCCGGTGGATCGTCGTTGCAGCCCCGTGCCATCATCGATGGCTGTCGTGAACGGCAACACTCTCATCCTGCACTCGCCGCTCGGCATCATCGTCGCGTTCGGCGCTGGGCTGGTGTCGTTCCTCTCGCCGTGCGTCCTGCCGCTCGTACCCTCGTATCTGTCGATGATGTCGGGGGTGGGCACCTCGGACCTGGCCACCACGACGCGCACCGACCAGCGCCGGCTGGTGCGGTCCACCGTGCTGTTCGTGGCCGGCTTCACGCTCGTGTTCGCCCTCTTGGAGGCCACCGCCAGCGGCGCCGGCCAGACCCTCCAGGCCCACCAGCGGGGGCTCAACCAGGTGGCGGGCGTCCTCATCATCATCATGGGCCTGGTCTTCGCGGGTGTCCTGCGCCCGAGTTGGCTGCTGCGCGAACGGCGCTGGCACGTCGCCCCCTCCCGCCTCGGGCCGTGGGCGGCGCCGGTGATGGGCATGGCGTTCGCCTTCGGCTGGACGCCATGCATCGGACCGGCGCTGGCCGCGGTGCTCAGCCTGGCCAGCGACTCCCACACCCTGGGTCGCGGCGAGCTCATGCTGGTGGCGTACTCGCTCGGCCTCGGCGTCCCGTTCGTGGTCGCCGGCATCGCCTTCGGTCGTTTGAGCGGAGTGCTGGGCTGGGCCCGCCGCCACGTTCGGGTCATCAACCTGGTGTCCGGCCTGGTGTTGGCGGGCCTCGGTCTGCTCCTGCTCACCGGGGATCTGCACGTGTTGTCGAACTGGGCCACGACCGCGCTCGACCACCTCGGTCTCCACCGCCTCTCGACCGTGTAAGGGGGCCCCGGCTGCTTGGTGCGCGAGCAGCGGCGCTTGGTGCGCGAGCAGAGGGCCTCGCTAGCGTTGTGCCGCCGCTCATGACCCTCGCCGTCCGACTCCGATCCGCCGTCGCCCTGGCCGGCTCGTACCCCGTCCTGGCCGGCGTGGACCTCGACGTGGCCAGCGGCGAAGTGGTCCTCCTGCGCGGCGCCAACGGGGCGGGCAAGACCAGCGTCCTGCGGGTGTGCGCCGGCCTCATCCCGCTCGCCGGCGGCGCCGGGACCGTCCTCGGCGTCGACCTCTACGGCGACGTCCGCCCCCTGCGCCGGCGCATCGGGCTGCTGGGCCACACCACGGCGCTGTACGACGATCTGACGGTCGAGGACAACGTGACCTTCGCGGTCCGCGCCGCCGGCGGCCGCCGGGCCCAGGTGGCCCCGGCGCTGGAGCGGCTCGGCATGGCCGGCCGCCTCCGCACCCTGGCCGTCGGCCGGCTCTCGGCCGGCCAGCGCCGCCGCACCGCGCTCGCCGCTCTGGTCGCGCGCGACCCCGAGCTGTGGCTCCTGGACGAGCCCCACGCCGGGCTGGACGCCGAGTATCGCGACCTGCTCGACGCCATCGTTCGTGATGCCGTCGGCCGCGGCGCGACCGTGGTGTTCGCGTCGCACGAGGCCGAGCGGGCGCTCGGCCTGGCCGACCGGGCGGTGACCGTCGCTGGCGGGGCCGTGGCCGGCCGGCTCCCGTCGCCGGCGTCGCCGGCGGTCCCCCCCGAGGCGCCTGCCGACGCCGGGCCGGGCCTTTCCCCAACGCCACATCTCGCCACCAAGGGCTCCCATGTGGCGTGACGCTGTTGCTCGTGGCGGGCAAGGACCTGCGCATCGAGCTGCGATCCCGGGTCACCACCAACCAGGTCGCTCCCTACGCCGTGCTCGTCCTGCTGCTGTTCGGGTTCGCTTTCGACCAGGACCATCAGCTGCTCGTCGCGCGCCGCGCCCGGGCTGTTCTGGGTGGCCGTGCTGTTCTGCGCCCTACTGGCCATCGCCCGCAGCTTCGGCGTCGAGGCCGCCGACGGCGCACGCGACGGGCTCCGCCTGTCCGGGCTCGACCCCGCCGGCGTGTTCCTCGGCAAGGCCGCCGCTGTCGCCGTCCAGCTCGTCGGGCTGGAAGTGTTGCTGGGCGCGGGGATCGTCGTGCTGTTCGGCTCCGACCTGCGGGGCTGGGGCCTCCTCGTCGCCACCGCCGTCGCCGCCACGGTGGGCCTGGCGGCCAGCGGAACGGTCTACGGCATCATGTCGGCCGGGCTCCGGGTGCGCGAGACGCTCCTGCCGCTGCTCATGCTCCCCGTGCTCGCCCCCGTCCTGCTCGGCGCCACCCAGGCGTGGCGCAGCGCGCTGGGCCTCGCCGGTGCCGACGGTTGGCGGTGGCTCATCCTGCTGGCCAGCTTCGCCCTCATCTACACCGCGCTCGGCGTTCTCGGCTTCGGCACGCTCCTGGAGGCAGCATGAGCGTCGTCGCGGGCCGCGACCCCGCTCCCGGCCGCTCGGGCCGCGACCGCCGCTCCCGGCCGCTCGGGCCGCGATTCCGCTCCCAGCCGCTCGGGCCGGCGCCGGATGGGAACCGGCAACCGCACCACGCTGATCATCGGCGCGGCCGCCCTGGCCGCGTCGGGGGTGACCGCGTATCTGGGCCTGGTGTTCACGCCCCCCGACACCGTTCAGGGGCAACTGGTGCGCCTCATCTACGTGCACCCGGCCGCCGCCACCGTGTGCTACGTCGGCTTCGGGCTGTGCGCGCTGTCCAGCCTGGCCTACCTGTGGCCGCGTACCCGCAGCCGGCGCTGGGACCTGCTGGCGGGCGCCTCGGCCGAAGTGGGCGTGGTGTTCTGCGTCATCACCCTGGTCACCGGCTCCATCTGGGGGCGGGGATCGTGGGGCGTGTGGTGGACGTGGGACGCTCGGCTGACCTTGACTGCGCTGCTGCTCGCCGTCTTCCTCGGCTACCTGGCCCTGCGCCGGACCGGCGGTGATCCCGAGAGCCGGGCGCTGCGCTGCGCGGTCGCGGCCGTGTGCTTCAGCCTGGTGGTGCCGGTCGACCACTACGCCACCACCTGGTGGCGCACCCTGCACCAGGGCGACACCCTGCTGCGGAGCAACCCCAGCATCCACGGATCGCAGCTGGTGACCATGCTGCTGTCGTTCGTCGCCTTCGGGCTCATCTTCGTCTGGCTGCTGATCCACCGCTACCGCGTCGAGCAGCTCGAGGACCGCTTCGAGTCCGAGGGGCTGGCGGCGGCGGTCGCCGCACGCCGAGCCGAGGCCGGGGTCGCCGACGGGCGGACGGCAGCCCGGCGCGGTCCGAGGGTGCTGTGCCGGGAGGAGAGCGCTGATGGCCTACGTCGCCGGAGGGTGGGGGGCGGCCGCGGGCATCCTGGTCCTCTACGCGTGGCGCACCTTCCGGCGGGGCCGGGTGCTCTCGCGTTCGCTGCCGGACGCGGAGCAGACGTGGCGCTGACGGGCGCCCCCCGTCCCGACAGCACTCGAGTCGACGACGCCGCGTCGGACACCGGTATCGGCCCGGAGGGGATGCCGAGCGTCGACGAGCAGGGGGGCATCATCGTGCATGGCCGCCCTCGGCGGCGGGCCGTGCTCGGCAGTCGCCGGCGCCAACTGGTGGCCGGCGTGGTCATCCTCGGTGCGCTCGGCTTCCTCCTCGCCCGCGGCCTGAGCAATGCCACCCAGTACTTCAAGACGACCTCCGAGGCGGTCGCCCAGCGGTCTCAGCTCGGTACCCGCGACTTTCGCATCGAGGGCACGGTCGAGAACAACGTGCGCGACGTCGGGCCCAACGTGGCCTTCACCATCTTCGCCGGCGGCACGGCCGTCAACGTTCTCAGCAGCGGCTCGCCGCCGCAGCTGTTCAAGCCCGGCATCCCCGTGGTGCTCGACGGCCACTGGTCCGGTGACGTGTACCTGAGCAACCAGATCATGGTCAAGCACACGGCCAGCTATACCGAGGCCCACCCCGGCCGGCTCAAGCCGCAGGTCCCGCCCACCACCGCGCCGGCGGGCCGTCAGCCGTGAACATCGCCCTCGGAGACGCGGGCCTCGTCCTCTCCCTCGTGGCGTGTGTGGCCGGGGCGGCCACTCTGGTCGCCGGCCTCCGCCGCAACCGGGACGGCCTGCTGCGCAGCGGCCGGAGCTACGTGTGGCTGATCCTGCTGGGGGCGGTGGTGGCCACCGTCGCCATGCAGCACGCCCTCATCACCCGCGACTTCACCCTGCGGTACGTGGCCAACAACGACAGCCTGGGCACGCCCCTCCTCTTCCGCATCACGGCCATGTGGTCGGCGCTGGAGGGTTCCATTCTCCTGTGGGCGCTGATTCTCTCCGGCTACCTGGTGGTGATGGTGTGGGCGTTCCGCCGGCGGGCGTCCGACGCCCTGGTGGCGTGGGCGACGGTGACGGGCTACGTGGTGGCCGCGTTCTTCTTCCTCCTGATGCTCACCGCGTCCAACCCCTTCACCCACTCGGGCAGCCCGACGCCGACCAACGGGCCCGGACCCGATCCGCTGTTGCAGGACCACGTCCTGGTGGCGTTCCACCCGCCCATGCTCTACCTGGGACTCGTCGGCTTCACCATCCCGTTCTGCTTCGCGGTAGCCAGCCTGGTCACCGGTCGGGTCGGCGAGGGGTGGCTCATCGAGACCCGCCGCTGGACGCTGTTCGCGTGGGCGTTCCTCACCGGCGGCGTCATCCTCGGGGCGTGGTGGAGCTACCAGGTCCTCAACTGGGGCGGATACTGGGCGTGGGACCCGGTGGAGAACGCCGCCTTTCTGCCCTGGCTCACCGCCACCGCCTACCTCCACTCGGTGATGGTGCAGGAACGCCGGGGCATGCTGCGCGTCTGGAACCTCTCCCTGCTGTCCGCCACGTTCAGCCTCACCATCCTGGGCACGTTCCTCACCCGGTCGGGGGTGCTGGACTCGGTGCACTCGTTCTCCAACTCGAACATCGGCCCGGAGCTGCTCGCCTTCTTCGGGGTGGTGGTGGCGGCGTCGGTCGGCCTGCTGGCGTGGCGGGGCGACCGTCTGCGCTCCCCCGGCCTCATCGACTCGCCGCTGTCGCGGGAAGGGGCGTTTCTCGCCAACAACCTGCTGTTCGGCGCGTTCGCGTTCGTTGTCCTCCTCGGCACGGTCTTCCCGCTGATCGCCCAGGCGGTGGGCGATCAGATCACCGTCGGCGGTCCCTACTTCAACACCATGACCATGCCGATCGTGGTGTGTCTGCTGTTCATCATGGCCGTGGCCCCGGTGCTGCCGTGGCGCAAGGCGTCGGGCGAGCTGCTGCGCCACCGCCTCCGCTGGCCGGCGGTGGCCGCCTTCGTGGTCCTGGCCGCATGCGTGGCCGCGGGCGTGCGGGGGCTCAACCCCCTGCTGGCGTTCGGGCTGGGTGCCTTCGCCGGGGCGTCGGCGCTGCGCCAGCTGGCCCTGGCCCTGCGCCGCCAGGGGGTTCGGGGCATGTTGGGCCGGGCCAACGGCGGCATGATCGTCCACATCGGCGTGGTGGTGGTGGCCGTGGCCTTCGCCGCCAGCCACAGCTTCGCCCACGCGGCCACGTTCCAGCTCAAGCCGGGCCAGACCGTTCACTTCGAGGGGCACCGCTTCACCTACCAGGGTCTGCGGCAGGTGACCACGGCGCAGAAGTCGTCGATCGAAGCTTCCGTCCGCGTCGACGGCAGCGGCGTCTACCGGCCGGCGGTGAGCAACTACCCCGGGGCCAACCAGGCCATCGGGACCCCGTCGGTGCGCAGCACGCCGGCGTCCGACATCTACCTCACGCTCACGACGGTGCCGTCGGCGGCGACCGGAGCGGCGTCCATCTCGGTCCGCATCGAACCGCTGGTGATGTGGGTGTGGGCGGGCGGCGGAATCGTGGTGGCAGGCACGCTGCTGGCGGCGTGGCCGGGGCGGCGCCGGCGCCGTCCGACCGAACCGGCGTCCGCAGCCATCGCCGACGTGCCGGTGAGGGTGGGGGAAAGGGCCTCCCCACCCGAGCTGGCGCCCACCGGGGGGAAGGCGAGTCCACGCGTGACCGAGACCGCGCCGCGCGAACTGCGCCTGGCAGCGCCGCCTCCGTCCCGACGAGTGTGGTGGCGACGCCGGCGGGTCACCTGGGCGGCGTTGGGGATCGCCGCCCTGGTGGCGGCGCTGTTCGCCGTACTCACCACCGCCCCCCAGCAGTCCTCGGTCACCGCCAACAGCCCGCTGCTCGGCAAGCCCGCCCCCGCGGCCGGCGGGTCGGTCATCAACGGGCCCGGTCAGGCCAGCCTGGGCGCCCTCGGCGGCCACTGGGTGCTGGTCAACTTCTTCGCCAGCTGGTGCCAGCCCTGCCAGCAGGAGCTGCCCCAGCTGAAGGCGTTCCAGGCCGGGGCGGGCCGCGACGCGCCCGCCACCGTGTTCGGCATCGAGTACGACCCGGGCGACGCCGGCACCGCCCGCGCCTATCTGGCCGCCCAGAAAGCCGGCGTGGCCGGTGGTGCAGGACGCCAACGCCGACGTGGCGTGGGGGGTCCACGGGATCCCCGAGTCGTACCTGGTGAGCCCGGCCGGGATGGTGGTCGCCAAGTACACCGGCGGCGTGCGGGCCGCCGACGTCAACGCCGAGATCCGCGCCCGGAGCGGACCGTGACTCGGTGGTGGCGGTGGGGGCCGGCGGTGCTGCTGGTGGTGGCGGTGATCGTCGTGCTCGTCATCGGATCGCAACGGCCGAGCCACCAGACGCTCGACCAGCGCACCATGAGCCTCGCCGGCCAGGTTCGCTGCCCGGTCTGCAGCGGGGAGACGGCGGCCGAGTCCAACACGCCGCCGAGTGTGGAGATCCGCTCGTCGATCCACTCGTGGCTGCAGGCGGGCGACAGCACGGGCCAGGTCAAGGCCAAATTGGTCGCCAGCTACGGCCCCGGGATCCTGGAGAAGCCAGCGGCCAAGGGCATCGGGCTGCTGGTCTGGGTCCTGCCCCTGGTGGTCGTGGCCGCCGCCGCCGGCGGCCTGGCCCTGGCCTTCGTCGGCTGGCGGCGACGTTCCCGGGCGGCGGGGGTGCCGACCGATGTCGACCGGGCGTTGGTCACCCATCGCCTCGGGGCGGGCCCGAGCGGCCCAGCGCGGGGTAACGGCGGGTGACGGCAACCGACCGGCGCCAGGCTTCCACCCTCGCCGAGGAGCGGGACTTCTTCCTCCGCTCGCTCGAGGACCTGGAAGCCGAGCGCCAGGCGGGCGACATCGACGAGGTGGACTACCGGTCCCTCAAGGACGACTACACGGCGCGGGCCGCCGACGTCATCCGCCGGCTGGAGGCCCTCGGCGAGGAGCTGCCGGTCGCCGCGGCCAAGCCTCGACGGGTGCGGCGCCGCCGGCGCCGCAAGCCGTGGACGACGCTGCAGAAGACGCTCGTGGTCCTCATGGTGGCCTGCCTGGCCGCGGCGGCCGGCTGGCAGTTCAGCCACCGCTCGAGCGGCGGCGGCTCGGGCCGGTTGAGCGCGTCGCAGGTCTCCTCGTTGCTGAACCAGGCCAGCTCGGTGGCCACCCGCAACCCGGTCCAGGCGCTCGCCGATTACCGCCGGATCCTGCAGGTGTACCCCGAACAGCCCCAGGCGCTCACCGAGGAGGGCTGGTTGCTGGCCCAGGGTGGCCAGCTCGGCGCGGGCGAGGCCGACCTGCGCCTGGCCGAGCAGGTCGACCCCTCCTGGGACCTGCCCCATGGCTACCGGGGGATCGTGCTCTTCGGTCAGGACGACTACGCCGGCGCGGTCACCGAGCTGCAGTACTACCTGGCCCACGGGCCCGACCCGGCGCTGGCCGCCCAGGCCCGGACGTCCCTGGCCGCCGCCCAGAAGGACCTGGCCGCCACCCAGGGGTAGGTCTCAGGCGGGGCGGAGGCCGGCGGAGATGATGGCGAAGAGCCGGTCGGGGGAGCTGATCAGCTCGGGCGCGCTGGCCATCGCCTGGTTGGTCGCCATACAGGTGCCCGAGATCAGGCACACGATGTCGGCGATGGCCACCTCGCGGCGCACGGCGCCGACCTCCTGGGCACGGGCCAGCAGCGTCTCGCCCACCCGCAGCATGTCCTCGAACAGGTCGCGGTGGTCGCTGCTCACGTCGATACCGGCGCTGGCCAGGGCGTCGGCGAAGTCCCGCTTGGCCAACCCGACCTGGATCATCTGGGCCAGGAAGTCGAAGAAGGCGGCGCCGGCGTCGGCGGCGCCGGTCAAGCCCCGGGCGTAGTCGAGCAGCCGGGCGAAGCGCTCGACCACGATCGCCTCCAGCAGCGCTTCCTTGGTGGGGAAGTGCCGGTACAGGGTGCCGACGCCGACCCCGGCCCGCCGGGCGATGTCGTCCACCGGCGCCGACGGCCCCCCTTCGGCGAAGACCTCCTCGGCGACTTCCAGGATGCGTGCCCGGTTGCGGCGGGCGTCGGCACGCGGCGGGCGGGGCGTCGTCGCCGTCGCGTCCTCGTGGGTTACCGAAGTCACACCTTCCCCCCGTTGACAAACGGAACGCACGTTCCGTATAGTTCAAGTGGAACCACGGCTCCGATTATAACCGGCGATCACCGGTTGCGCCCCCTTTCCCCACCTGGATTTCAAGGAGCAGCGATGAGCGACACCTTGCTCGACCGATTCGAGGCCCCGGAGATGACCGTCGCCGGGCCCGACCCGCGCCGGTTCCGGGCGCTGGCCATCATCGCCGTCGCCCAGCTGATGATCGTGCTGGACGCGTCGGTGGTGACCATCGCCCTGCCTTCGGCCCAGCGCGCCCTGCACATCTCGGTGGCCAACCGGCAGTGGGTGATGACGGCCTACACGCTCGCCTTCGGCGGGCTGCTCCTCCTCGGCGGCCGCATCGCCGACTATCTCGGGCGCAAGCGCATGTTCGTGATCAGCCTGATCGCCTTCGCCGGCGCCTCGGCCCTCGGCGGCCTCGCCGTCGACGCCCCCATGCTCTACGCCGCCCGCGCCCTGCAAGGCGCGTTCGCCGCGGTGATGGCGCCTGCGGCCCTGTCCCTGATCACCGTGACCTTCACCGAGCCGCGCGAAGCGGGCCCGGGCCTTCGGCGTGTACGGCGGCATCTCCGGCGGGGGAGCAGCGATCGGGCTCATCCTCGGGGGGATCCTCACCCAGTACGCCTCGTGGCGCTGGACGCTGCTGATCAACGTTCCCATCGCCCTGATCGCCGCCTTCTTCGCCCTGCGGGAGGTCAAGGAGAGCAGGAGCGAGGGCGCCGCCCACTACGACGTCCGCGGCGCGGCCGTGGTCACCGCCGGGTTGCTCGCCCTCGTCTACGGCTTCACCCGGGCGGACACCAGCGGATGGAGCGCCCCGATCACCATCGGCATGCTCGCCGCCGCCGGCGTCCTGCTCGTGGCCTTCTTCGTGGTGGAGCGCCGCTCCTCGCATCCCCTCCTGCCCGTGCGGGTGATCCTCGACCGCAACCGGGGCGGTTCGTTCCTCGCCTCGCTGCTGATCGGGGCCGCCCTGCTGGGCACCTTCCTGTTCCTCACCTACTACCTGCAGAGCACGCTGGGGTACTCGGCGCTGAAGACCGGCATCGCCTTCCTGCCCTTCTCAGTCGGGATCGTCGCTGGCGCCACCGCCGCCAGCCAGCTGCTGCCCCGCATGGGACCCCGCACCCTCCTGGCCGGCGGGCTGCTCATCGGCGCCGTCGGCATGGCCCTGTTCACCCAGGTCGGCGTGCACACCAGCTACTGGACCCACGTCCTGCCGGCCGAGGTGATCGTCAGCTTCGGCATGGGCCTGGCGTTCGTCGTGTCGAGCAACACCGCCCTGGTCGGCGTGGAGGAGAGCGACGCCGGCGTGGCCAGCGCCCTGGTCAACGCCACCCAGCAGATCGGCGGGTCGCTGGGCACGGCGCTGCTCAACACCATCGCCGCCTCGGCGACCGCCACCTACCTGGTGGCCCACCACGGCGCCGCCAGCCTGCTCGACGGCCCCGTCCACGGCTACACCACCGCCTTCCGCCTGAGCGTGGCCCTGCTGGCGCTGGCCTTCGTGACCACGGTCGTCCTGGTCCGGGCCCGGCGCAGCGACGTCCCCGGCGGCGTCGGCGTGCCCGCCTGAGGGTTTGGGGGGCGCGGGGAAGGGGCCGGGGAAGCGGCCGGGGTGGTCGGGCGTTGGGCCGGTTGTGATGGCCCTCGCCCGACCGATCCCCGTCTCCGTCCTCGACCTGGCCCCCGTCGCCGACGGTTCGCGTCCCGCCGACGCCCTGGCCAACAGCCTGGACCTGGTCCGCCGGGCCGAGGCGTGGGGCTTCCACCGCTACTGGGTGGCCGAGCACCACAACATGCCCGGGATCGCCAGCTCCGCCCCTGCCGTCCTGATCGGCCACCTGGCCGACGTCACCGAACGGATGCGTATCGGCTCGGGCGGGGTGATGCTGCCCAACCATCCCGCTCTCGTCGTTGCCGAGCAGTTCGGCACCCTGGAAGCGCTGCATCCCGGGCGCATCGACCTCGGCATCGGACGGGCCCCGGGGACGGATCAGGTGACGGCCGCCGCCCTGCGCCGCTCGGCCGAGGGCCTGTCCGCCGACGAGTTTCCCGAGCAGCTGGTGTCGCTGCTCGCCTTCTTCGAGCAGGACCTGCCCGAGGGTCACCCTCTGCAGGGCATCCGCGCCGTTCCCGGCCGGGGGGACAGCCCGGCGGTGTGGCTCCTCGGCTCGAGCGGCTACAGCGCCCAGGTGGCGGGACTGCTGGGCCTGCCGTTCGCCTTCGCCCACCACTTCAGCCCGGCCAACACCCTGCCCGCGCTGCGGCTGTACCGGGAGCGTTTCCATCCCTCGGCTGTCCTGGAGGAACCGTACGCCATGGTCGGGGCCGCGGTGCTGTGCGCCCCGACCGACGAGGAAGCGCAGTTCCTCCACGGGTCGAGCCGGCTGCAGATGCTCCGCCTGCGCACCGGCCGGCCCGGTCCCGTGCCCCGTCCCGAGGAGGCCGCCGCTCACGCCTACAGCGACGCCGACCGGCGCCTGGTGGCCAACCACACCGGCTCCCACATCGTGGGTGACCCGGCGACCGTCGCCGGCGGCCTGGATGAGCTGCTCGCCACCACCGACGCCGACGAGCTCATGGTCACCACCATCACCCACGACCACCAGGCCCGCCTGCGCTCGTTCGAGCTGGTGGCCGAGGTGGCGGGGCTGGCGGGCGCAGCGGACTCGGCTGGCGCGGCGGGCGGGGACGGGGCGGGCGGGGACAGGGCGGGCGGGGACGGGGCTGGCGCGGTGGGCCGGGCCGGGGCGGTGGGCCGGCGCTGACGCCGCTGCGACTTCCTGGGGGCCGGTTGTGACGGTGCGGGACGGCGTTTCCGGCCCCGGAATGGTGGTCACCCCTGGTCACCCGCTGGCTTGTGGCCTCTGCGTCCGGTTTCGGCCAGTCTCTGGCCGCTTGGCGCGACCCCTCGGGACGTTGGGTCCACGTCAGCGTGGTGGCGGGACGGAGGGTCCACGCCGGCGGGCGTCGGCCCCCACCGGCGTCTCGTCGGGCCTCGCCGGCGCCGCCGCTGGCTTGTGGCCTCTGCGTCCGGTTTCGGCCAGTCTCTGGCCCCTTGGCGCGACCCCTCGGGACGTTGGGTCCACGTCAGCGTGGTGGCGGGACGCAGGGTCCACGCCCCCACCGGCGTCTCGTCGCCGGCGTCAGCCGCCGAGCGCCCGCAGCCCGTCCACCACCTGTGGCAGCGCCCTGGCTGCCAGGTCGATCTCCTCGTCGGTCGTCGACCAGCCCACCGACAGGCGGAGACTGCGTTCGGCGTCGACGCCCATAGCGGCGAGGATGGGGGAGGGTTCGAGGGCCTCGGTGGCGCACGCGCTTCCCGAGTGGGCAGCCACGCCGGCCTGGTCCAGGCGGAGGAGGACCGCCTCGGGCTCGACCCCCTCGACACTGAGGCACACCAGGTAGGGGAGGCGCTCGGCGGCATCGGGGGAACCCAGGCGACGGACGCCGGCGACGTCCGTCGCCGCAGCCGCCAGCCGGTCGGTCTGCGCGGCCGCTCGGACGGCCTCGGACGCCAAGGCCCCGCCGAGCAGCTCACCGGCTACGGCCCCCCACGCCACCGCGCCGGCGACGTCCTCGAGCCCGGCCCTCCGGGCCCGCTCCTGGTCCCCGCCGACGAGCAGCGGGGCCACTCGCAGGCCGCGCCGGACGAGCAGGGCGCCGACGCCGCGCGGTCCGCCCATCTTGTGGGCGGACACGGAGAGCAGATCGGCCCCGAGGTCGTCGAAAGCGATGGGGACATGGCCGGCGGCGGCGGCGGCGTCGACGTGGACGAGCACGCCTCGCTCGCGGCAGGCGGCGACCACCTCGGCCGCCGGCTGCGCGGTCCCCACCTCGTGGTTGGCCCATTGGCAGTGCACCAGCGCGGTGTCCGCTTCAAGGCCGTCCAACAGCGCGGCCACGTCCACCCGTCCGGTTGCGTCCACGGGCACCACCGTCACCCGGCCGGCGCGCTCGGCCGTCTGTCGGACGCACGCGTGCTCGACGGCGGGAACGACGGTGTGGTCGCCGCCGCGCTCGAAGGCGCCGAACGTTGCCGCGTGGACCGACTCAGTGGCGCCGGACGTGAAGATCACCTGGCGTGATCGGGTGCCGAAGAGGGACGCCACCTGGTCGCGGGCGTCCTCCAGGGCGGTGCGCGCCATGCGTCCCTCGGTGTGCACCCGTCCGGGGTCGGCGGCGCCCAGCCATTCCGCCAGTGCCGCCTGTCCCGCCGGGCGCAGCGGCGAGGTGGAGGCGTGGTCGAGGTACGCCCGCACGACTCGTCCGCTAGGAGACGAACGTGGCGCAGACGTCGTCGCCCAACGCCCGCGACGACTCGGAGCCGGCGACGGCGTTGCCGTACAGGCCGGCGAGCATGCCGCGGACCATCCCCCGGTCCACGGCACAGATGACCGGATGTTGCACCGCGGTGTCGAAGAACGGACACGCCTCGCGGATCAGGGCCAGGGAATCGCCGCGCCCTTGAGCGTGGGCGGCGAAGCCGTGGGCCGTCAGCGCCTCGGCGATGGTGTGCAGCGCGGCGCGAAACGACCGCTGACGCTCGCCGCCGACCGCCTTGCTCGCGCTGGCGCCCATGCGCGCGGCCAGGTTGCGGCCGTACTCCACGCCGACCTCCTCGGCCATGGCCTCCGCCTCGGCCGGGGGGAGGAGGGTCAGCGCCCGGCCGAGCAGGGTGATCAGCAGGTCGTCGTCGCGACGGGGAGGCACGATGCCCGTCACCTGGTCCGAGACCCGGTAGCGCTTGGAGGGCCGACCGGCGCCGCCCCCCGGGCGGGGGACGAAGACCTCGAGATACCCGCCGGCGGTCAGCTTGTCGAGGTGGTGGCGGGCCACGTTGGGGTGCAACTCGAAGTGGGTGGCCACGGCCGTGGCCGTGGCCCCGTCGCCGCGGTCGCGGACGAACAGGTAGATCTGTCGGCGGGTGGGATCGCCAAACGCCGCGGTCACCGCGGCCACGGCGGCGGCGAACTCGCCGTCGGTCAGGGCGTCCGCTCCGTCGCCCGCTGCCTCGCTGCGGGCGACCTCGGCCTCGCCTGTCTCGGATACCGACGGCACGACCCGTATTCTACCTACGGACGTAGTGCAAATCTCGGTCGGCCCCCGATCCGCCGGCCGAGCGCACCGAGCCGCCCCCCGAACCCGCCCCCGCAGCGCGAACCTGAGGTCACGACTATGGCACTGAGCGAACAGCAGGTCATCGAGGCACTCCGCCCGGTCACCGACCCCGAGCTGCACCTGTCGATCGTCGACCTGGACATGATCCGCTCGGTGCACATCAACGGCGGGCGGGTGGAGGTCACGGTGGCGCTCACCGTCGCCGGCTGCCCGTTGCGCGAGGAGATCACCCGCCGGGTCACCGCCGGCCTGGACTCTCTCGACGGGGTGACCGAGGTCGCGGTGGAGCTCACGGTCATGACTCCCCAGGAATTGGAGGCGGTGCGGGCCAAGGTTTCCTCGGGTCACGCCGGGCAACCGGAGGCCTGGAGCCAGGGCGGCCACGCTCACGCCAGCGCGCCGCTGGGCCACGAGGAGGGTCGGCCCAATCCCTTCGGTCCGACCAGCGGCACCCGGGTCATCGGCGTCACTTCGGGCAAGGGCGGGGTGGGCAAGTCGTCGGTGACGGTCAACCTGGCCGTGTCCCTGGCGCGGGCCGGCTATGACACCGCCGTCCTCGATGCCGACGTGTACGGGTTCTCCGTGCCGAAGATGCTCGGCATCGACGACGGGCCCCGGGTGCAGGACCGCAAGATGGTCCCCCCCGAGGTGTTCGGAGTCCGCTGTATCTCCATGGGCTTCTTCGTGGACGACGAAGAGCCGGTGATCTGGCGCGGGCCCATGTTGCACAAGGCGCTCGAGCAGTTCCTGGTCGACGTGGCCTGGGGCGAACCGGACTTCCTGCTCATCGACATGCCGCCCGGTACGGGCGACGTGGCCTTGTCAATGGCCCAGTACCTGCCGACCTCCGAGGTCTACGTGGTCACCACGCCGCAGCCGGCGGCCAAGCGGGTCGCCCAGCGCAGCGCCTACATGGCCAAGAAGATCAACCTGCCGGTCCGCGGGGTGATCGAGAACATGAGCTGGTTCACCGCCGACGACGGCACCCGCTACGAGCTGTTCGGCCGCGGTGGGGGCCAGGCGCTGGCCGGTGAGCTGGGCGTGCCCCTGTTGGGGCAGATACCGCTGGTGCCGGCACTCCGCGACGGAGGCGACCGGGGCCTGCCGATCACCGTCAGCGATCCCGCCGGCGACGCGTCGCGGGCCTTCGAGCTGGTAGCCAAGGAGCTCGCCGGCCGCGGACCGGCGCGCATCTTCCGCCCGGAGTTGACCATCCGGTGACCGGCAAGGCCCCTCCTGAGGGGAGGGGCGCGCCGATCGGCCGCCGGGTGTTCCTCGGGATGGTCGCCCTCGGCGCGGTCGGCATCGTCGCCGGGTCCAAGGTGGAAAACGGGATCGACGCGCTCATCACGCCCATCCAGTCCCACGACCCCACCGGCCTGTCCAACCTGATCCCCAGCGGCGGTGGCTGGCGCTACTACACGGTCACCGACGGTTACCCCTCGCGCACGGCCGCCGAGTACCGGCTCAACGTGGACGGGCTGGTCGGCTCGCCCCTGACCCTCACCATGGCCGATCTGCAGGCAATGCCGGCGACCAGGTTGACACGCGACTTCCAGTGCGTGACCGGCTGGCGGGTCCGCGGCGTGCACTGGCAAGGGGTGGCCCTGGGCCAGGTCCTGGACCGCGCCGGCGTGCATCCCCAGGCCGGGGCCGTTCGTTTCGAGAGCTTCGACGGCGTCTACACCGAGAGCCTCACGCTCGATCAGGCCCGTCGCCCGGACATGATCGTGGCCTACTCGATGCTCGGCGGCCCGGTAACCCGCGAGCACGGGGGGCCGGTGCGCCTGTACTGCGCGCCGATGTACGGGTACAAGTCGTGCAAGTGGCTGTCGCGCATCACCGTCACGGCCAAGGTGGAGGAGGGCTACTGGGAGCAGCAGGGCAACTACGCCGTCAACGGGTGGGTGGGCAGGAGCAATGGGCGCGACGATCCCGCTACCTGACGTGCCGGCGGACACTGCTCGCAGCTTGCTGCGCTTCGACGGTGTCGAGCGGGCGGTGCACTGGATCACGGCGATCCTGTTCCTCGTCCTGCTGGTGACCGGCGCGGTCATGTACTTCGAGCCGCTGGCGCTGTTCGTCGGGCGCCGGGCGCTGGTCGAGCACGTGCACCTTTACTGCGGCTTGGCCCTGCCCGTGCCGGTGGTGGCGGCCCTCGCCGGTCGCTGGGGTCGGGGGCTGCGGGCCGACCTGGCCCGGTTCAACCGGTGGAGCGGCGACGACCGGGCGTGGCTGCGGGCGGCGCTGTCGGCGTGGGAGCAGCGGGAGCAGCGCCGGCGCGACATCGTGGTCGGGAAGTTCAACGCCGGTCAGAAGCTCAACGCCGCCTTCGTCGCCGGGGTGATCGTGGTGATGCTCGGCACCGGGGCCATCATGAAGTGGTACACGCCTTGGCCGCTGTCGTGGCGCACGGGCGCCACCTTCGTGCACGACTGGCTGGCGCTGGCCACCTTCGTGGTGGTGGTCGGCCACGTGCTGTTCGCTCTCCGGGACCCCGACGCCCTGCGCTCCATGGTCCGGGGCACCATCGGCCGCCGCTGGGCCCGCCGCCACGCCCCGGGGTGGCTGGACGAATGCGACGCCGCCGGGCCGGCGCCCGACACCGAGCCGCCGGCGCTCGGCACCACCGGTCGCTGAGCCCCCGCTGGTCTACCGTCCCGTGGAGGAGCGGGGCAGGCGGTCGGGGTCCCAGCCCAGCTCGGCCACGGCGGTGCGGAAGGCGAAGCGGTCGGTCATCCCCGCCACCCATTCCACGGCCATGGCCTGGGCCGACGCGCTGCCCGCGGTGACGCCCCGACCGGCGGCGTGGGGAAGCAGCCCGGGCTGGTCGGCGACGTGTTCCACCAGGGCGCGGAGCACGGCGACCACGGCGCGCGCCTGGGCGAGCGAAGCCGGGCGCATATAGATGCGCTCGTAGTTGACGGCGCGGAACTGTGCCAGGGCCTCGGCCTCCTCGGCTCCCATCCCCACACACCCCGTGGCGGCGACGGTCGCCACCACCGCGTCGATGAACACCCCCAGCTGATCCCGGCGTTGCTCA
The DNA here is from genome assembly GCA_963757175.1 of uncultured Actinomycetota bacterium. Classification (GTDB taxonomy): domain Bacteria; phylum Actinomycetota; class Acidimicrobiia; order Acidimicrobiales; family Palsa-688; genus CAVWQR01. The sequence continues at coordinate 1,538,415 of CAVWQR010000001.1, forward strand.
CCGCAACGGCCGCGGACCAGGTCGGGCAGAGCCTCGGTCGTGACCACGCCGGCGGCGACGGCGTCCTCGAAGTCGTGGCACACGTAGGCGATGCGATCGGCCCAGCTGACCACTTCGCCTTCGGGGGTGGCCGGCGCCGGCCGGGACCACGAGTGGTTGCGTACCCCGTCGAGGGTCTCCGCGCACAGGTTGAGAGGGGCGAGCACCACGTCCGCGCCCCACGGAGCGTGATCGAATCCCCCAGGGACGTAGGGAGTGAGGGCGTCCTCGCTGGCGTGCCCGCCCGGGCCGTGGCCGCAGTCGTGGCCCAGGGCGATGGCCTCGGTCAGGGCCACATTGAGCCGGCAGGCGCGGGCGATGGCCGTGGCCACCTGGGCGACTTCGAGAGCGTGGGTGAGGCGGGTGCGCTGATGGTCGGCGGGGAACACGAACACCTGCGTCTTGCCCGCCAGGCGTCGGAAGGCGCTCGAGTGCAGGATGCGGTCCCGGTCGCGTTCGAAACAGGTCCGCAACGCGTCCGGGGCCTCGGCGAGGGTCCGCCGCCCGCTCCCGGCCGACCGGGTGGCGCCCGGCGCCAGCAACGCTGCTTCAGCGTCCTCGCGCGCCAGACGGTCGTGCAGGTGCGGCCCGGCCGTCGGCCCGACGGGTGCGCCGGCCTCGGCGTGGGCGTGGCGGAAGGCACCCGGCCGGTCGCCGTAGCCGGCCATCGTCGACGCCCATCGCGCCGTGCGGCCCTCCTCCAGCACCTCGAGCCCATCTCCGTCCGAAGCCACGCTTCGGACGCTACCGGCCTCCTGTGACCGTCAGGGGATCAGCACGATCTTGCCGCGGGTGTGACCCTGCTCGAGCTCGGCGTAGGCCTGGCGCACCTCGGCCAGGGGATAGGTGGCGGCGATGGGCACCTCGAGCTTTCCGTCGTCGATGCGCCGGGCCAGGTCGTCGAGTACCTCGGCGGTGGCGGCGGCACCGGTTCCCTCCCCCTTGACCCCGTAGGTACCGAGCGCCGGCGAAGTCGGCGATGGTATCGATGCGATCGGCCCGGACCCCCAGCTGTTCGATGGCCACCTGGACGTAGGGCGGCCCGACCGTATCGATGAAGGCGTCCACCCCGCCGGGGCCGGCCGCGGTGCGGATTCGCTCGGCGACGCCCTCGCCGTAGGCGACAGGTACCACTCCGTGGCGGGTCAGCCACGGGTGGTTGACTTCGCTGGCCAGGCCGATGACCGCGGCGCCGGCGTCTTTGGCCAGCTGCACCGTCAGCGAACCGACACCTCCTGCCGCCCCCGACACGGCGACGGTGTCGCCCGGGCCCGCCGCCACCGCCCGCACCGCGGCGTAGGCGGTGGTGCCGACCACGAACAGCGATCCGGCGGCTTCCCAGGAGACGTTCGGCGGACGGCGCACGAGGTGGTGGACGTCGGCGACGACAAAGGTGGCGTGGCTGGCCCGGTTGTCGGTGAAGCCGAGCACCTCGTCCCCGACGGAGAAATCCTCGACGCCCTCGCCGACCGCGGCCACCAGACCGGCCAGATCGCTGCCCTCGCCGGACGGGAACGTGGCTGGGAACCGGTCGTGCAGCATCCCGCTGCGGATCTTGCTCTCCCCCGGGTTGATGCCCGCCGCCTTCACCCGGATAAGCGCCTGACCCGGACCAGGCGCCGGTCGCGGCACCTCCACCACCTGCAGCACGTCGATCCCGCCGTAGCGGTCGAACCGGACAGCCTGGGACCCGCTCACCGGCACAGGGTGCCCAGGTCGATCACCAGCTGGGCGCCGGTCATGTAGCGCGACTCGTCGCTGGCGAGGAAGGCGATGGTGTTGGCGATGTCCTCCGGCTGCATCCACGGCGTCTTCAACGACGTCATGTAGGTCGGTGCCAGCGTCCTCGAGAAGCGCTCGATGAGGCCGAACAGGTCGGGTTCGTTGACCATCTCGGTCTGCACGCCGGCGGGATGGATGCTGTTGACCCGGATGTCGAATTCGCCGAGCTCGTTGGCCAGCGTGGCGGCCATGCCGGTGATGGCGTGCTTGGACGCGACGTATGCGCCGTTGAAGACGGTGCCCTTCAGACCGGACACCGAGCTGGTGAGGATGATCGACCCGCCGCGGCCCCCTTCGATGACCGCGGGCACCGCCGCCTTGATCGTGTTCCAAGTGCCGACCACGTTGACGTCCAGCACCTCGCGCAGCTGTTCCGCCTCGATCTCCCAGAGGCGGCCGGCGTTGAGGATCCCGGCGTTGGCCAGAACCACGTCCAACCGGCCGAACTCGGCCACACCGTCGGCCACCAGGGCCTGCATCCCGGTCAGGTCCCGGACGTCGGCCTGGCGGGCGACCACGCGCCGATCGAGCTTCTCCACCAGCTGGCGGGTGGTGTCGAGGTCCTCGACGGTGGCGCCCGGGTACTTGGTGGTGGCGAAGCCGGTGCACGCGTCGCACGCCACGATGTCCGCCCCCTCCTCGGCCAGGCGCACTGCGGCCGCCCGTCCCTGTCCCCGCGCCGCCCCCGTGATCAGCGCCACCTTGTCCGTGAGACGGCCCATGTCAGTTCCCTTCGTTTCTCGACGAGGGTCGAGCATACGAGAACCGGGTTCTAGCCTGCGCCCGGGGTACCCGGGAACAAGCGAGGCCTTTCCCCGCTGTATTTCCAGCCGGCTCACCTAAAGTGGACGATTATGGACGTCCGCATCGGAGTTACCAACACCGCCAGAGAGCTCGAGGTCGAGGTCGCCGACGGCATCGACGCCGACGCCCTGGCCAAGGACGTCGACAAGGCCATCGGCACCGAGGGCGGCGTGTTCTGGGTCACCGACCGTCGCGGCAAGCGGGTCGCCGTGCCGTCGAGCAAACTTGCCTACGTCGAGATCGAAACCGGACACGAAGATCGCCGGGTCGGCTTCGGCGCTGCGGCCAAGTAGCGGCGGGCGGCCCTCGTGGCCCGAGCGGCCGAGAGCGGAACGACGGCCCGAGCGGCCGAGAGCGGAACGACGGCCCGGCGGCCGAGAGCGGGGCAACGATCGATCTCCTCGACCGCAAGCTCCTCTTCGTCACCGGCAAGGGGGGCGTGGGCAAGTCCACCGTCGCCGCCGCCCTGGCCCTGCTCGCCGCCAGCCGCGGGCGCCGAACCCTTCTGTGCGAGGTCGACCCCAAGGGCGACCTGGCCGACTTTTTCGAGACCGGTCCCACCCAGTTCGCCGAGCGCCAGATCCAACCCAACCTGTGGGCCATGTCCATGGACACCGAGGCGTCCCTGCGTCAGTATCTGGCGCTCCAGCTCCGGGTACCCCTGGTGGCACGCGTCGGCCCGCTGGCCCATATGTTCGATTTCGTCGCTTCCGCCGCCCCCGGGGTCAGGGAGATCGTCACCGTGGGCAAGCTGTGCTGGGAGGTGCGGGAGCGCCATTACGACTGCGTCATTGTCGACGCCGCCGCCAGCGGCCACATCGTCAGCCAGCTCGCGTCCCCGCAGGCGATCAACTCGCTCGTCCAGGTCGGCCTGGTCCGCCAGCAGACCGGCTGGATGCTCGACATCCTCGGGGACCCGGCCGTCACCGGCCTGGCCATCGTGGCCACGCCCGAGGAGATGCCGGTGACCGAGACCATCGAGCTGCGCGACCGGGTGGCGGCGGAGACCACCGTGGAGCTGGCGGCGATCGTGGTGAACCGCGTTCTGCCCGAGCTGCTCGGCCGGGGAGAAGAAGAGGTCTTCGACCGTCTGGAGGAGCCGGCGGCGGTGGCGACCATGGACGAGGCGCTCGGTGGCCCGGTCACGCCCTTGCTCGACGCTGCCCGGCTGACCGTCACCATGCGCCGCACCCGCACCGCCCATCTGGAGCGACTGCGCGCCGCCATCGAGGATGCCGTTCCTCTCCTCTACGTGCCCTACCTCTTCACCCGGACCCACGGTCTGCGAAGCACGCGCCAGGTCGCCGAGGCGCTTTCGGCCGAACTGGGCTACTAGCGATGAGTCCCCGAACCGGTTCCGGCCGTGGCCGCGCCGACGCCTCTGGCGAGCAAGGCTCGATCGAGTCGCTCCTGGCGGCCAAGGAGATCGCCATCGCTTGCGGCTCCGGCGGGGTGGGCAAGACGACGACGGCGGCGGCGGCGGCGGCCATGGCCGCCGTGCACCAACCGGGCAAGGTTCTCGTGGTCACCGTCGACCCGGCCAAACGCCTGGCCAGTGCGCTCGGCATCGGCGGGTTCGGCAACACCGAGACCCGGGTGCCGGCGCGAGCTTTCACCGACGCCGGCGTGCGCCCCCGCGGCGAGCTCTGGGCCGCCATGCTCGACACCCGCGAGAGCTGGGACGCGCTCGTCCACCGGCACGCCCCCGACGCGGCCACCGAGGCGCGCATCCTGGAGAATCCGCTCTACCAGAACGTCGCCGGCAAGTTCGTCCAGAGCCACGACTACATCGCCATGGAGCGCCTCTATGAGCTGCACTCGTCGGGCACCTACGACCTGATCGTGGTGGACACCCCTCCGACGCGAAACGCCCTCGACTTCATCGAGGCGCCACAGCGGATGGCCGAGTTCTTCCGTTCCCGGCTGTTGCGGCTGCTGATCGTCCCTTATCGGAGTCGGATGATCAACTTCGCCTCCCGCCCCTTTTACCAGGTGGCGGATCGGATCCTGGGATCGCAGTTCCTCGAGGACATCGCCGAGTTCTTCATCCTCTTCCAGACCATGTACGAGGGGTTCGTGCAGCGGGCCACCGCGGTCGAACGGCTGCTGCGCGACAAGCGCACCACGTTCCTCGTCGTCTCCACCCTGGAGGCGGCGCCGGCGCGCGAAGCCGACTTCTTCGTGCGCGTCCTCGCCGACAAGGGGTTCCATCTGGGCGCGCTGGTCTTGAACAAGACGCTCCCCGCCTATCTACTCGACGATGCCGCGGGAGAGCGGGCCGAAGCCTTGTGCGCGTCGAGCGCCAAGATCGCCGAGCAGCTCACCGCCGCCGACGGCGCCCTGGCCCGAGCGGCCGGGAGCGGGGGGCTGGCCCGAGCGGCCGGGAGCGGGGGGCCGGCCCGAGCAGCCGGGAGCGGGGGCGCGTCGAGGGGTCCCCTTCGGTGGTTGGCCGGGTGCTGACCGAGATCGGTGAGAACTTCCGCAACTTCGGCGTCGTTGCCCGCCGGGAGGCGGCCCAGCGCCAGGAGCTGGGCGCCATCCCCGACGTGGTGGCGACGGTTCCCGAGTTCGAGAGCGACATCTACGACCTCGCCGGCCTGCTGCGCCTCGGCGAGCGGCTCTGGAGCTGAGCGGTGCGGGACTCGACCGGTGTGCGGGCCGTCGCCGCCGTCCGGCCCGGCCAGGGAGCGTGGCCCGGCCAGGGTGCATGGCCCGGCCAGGATGCGCGGCCCGGCCAGGGTGCGTGGTGGGGTGAAAATGCGGGCCCCGGCGCGAGCGTGGGGACCCGGGACGCAGTGCGGGCCGGCGACGGCGTGGGGACCTGGGCCATCCTGCGGGGCGGGTTCTGATGGCCACCCTGCCTGAGCTGTGCCGGGACAACACCTCGCTGCCCGAGGCCGCGGTCGCCCACCTGCAGCGGCTGGTCGGAGCGTGGGGAATGCTCTCCGACCTGTGCTTCGCCGACCTCCTGCTGTTCGTACCCGTGTCCTCGCCGCCGGGGGCGGCCGACCCCGCCTCGAGCCGGGAGCCCGGTGGGGGCTCGAGCGGGGAGGTCTCCCGGCCGGCGCCGGCGGGATCGGCCACGGCGGGCGGGGGGTCGGGCGGGGACCTCTCCCGGCCGGCGCCGGCGGGACCGGGCGTCGCCCTGGCGCCGGCGGACGGCGACAACGGCGACCGGTTCCTGGTCGTCGGCCAGGTGCGCCCGACGACCAGCCAGACGTTGCACCGGGCCGACCTGGTCGGCCAGATCACCGACAGCCCCGACCGCCCCGTTGTGGCGCGCGCCTGGCACCTGGGCAGCATCGTTGAGGGCGAGGTCGCCATCCCCAGCCGGGGCGAACGGGGCCGGCTGGTGTGCATCCCGGTGCGCTGGCAGGACCAGCTGGTAGCCATCCTCACCCGGGAGTCGGCGCTGTCGGTGGGACGCCGGCCGGGCGAGCTGGAGCGGGTGTACGTGGAGGTGTTCGATCGCCTGGCGCGGATGATCTCGGTGGGGGAGTTCCCCTTCGCCGTGGCCGACGAAGTCACCACCGAAGCCCCTCCGAGGGTCGGCGACGGCGTCCTCGTCCTCGATTCCAGCGGCCGGGTGGACTACGCGTCGCCGAATGCCGTCAACGCCCTCCACCGCGTCGGCATGCACAGCGGCATCGACGGTGTCCGGCTGGAAGAGGCCGGGCTCGAGCAGGCCGCCGTTCGCTTGAGCTATGCCACCGGTCTGCCGGCCACCGAGGAGGTGATGCGCGGCGGCGACGTGGCGCTGGTGTTGCGGTGCATCCCCCTGCTGGACCATGGCACCTTGACCGGATCCCTGGTGCTGTTGCGTGACGTGACCGATCTCCGGCGCCGGGACCGGTTGCTGCTGTCCAAGGACGCCGCCATCCGCGAGGTGCACCACCGGGTCAAGAACAACCTGCAGACCATCTCCTCGCTCCTCCGTCTCCAGGCCCGTCGCTTGAATGAGGGCGAGGCCCGCAAGGCACTCGAGGAGTCGGAACGACGGGTGCGCAGCATCGCCCTGGTCCACGAGATCCTGGCGCGAGACACGAAGGACCAGGTGGACTTCAACGCCATCCTGCCCTCGCTGGTGCGCATGGCCGAGGATCTGGCCCCGTCGGCCCGGCCCGTGCGGGTGAGCCACGGAGGCGACGCCGGGAGCCTGCCGGCGGGGGTGGCCACGCCGCTGGCGGTGGTGTTGACCGAGCTGTTGCAGAACGCCGCCGAGCACGCCTTCCCCCATCCCGATGACCGCGTGGCCGGCATCGGCGGGTCAGCCGGGTTCGACGCCGGGAGCGAATCAGTGACAGCCGACGCCGGCGACGAGGATGGTCACGAGCGGCAGAGCGCCGACCGCACCGGCGCCGGAGCGGCACGGGGCGGGGACGGGGCCCTCCAGGTGGCGATCACGTTTCGTCGTGGCGCGGCCGCCTTGGACGTCGAGGTGCGGGACAACGGCATCGGCCTCCCGAGCGGGTTCGCCATCGAGTCGACCTCGAGTCTGGGGCTGTCGATCGTGCGGGGGTTGGTCGAGTCGCAGATGGGCGGCCGAATCACCATGCGCTCCGATGGCGGGACCGTCGTCGAGCTGCATCTCCCGGTCGACCGGGCCGACGAGGACCCCGGCGGGCTGTCGGGACTCTGAGGCTCTGCTTCCGAGGCTCTGCTTCCGAGGCTCTGCTTCCGAGGCTCTGCTTCCGAGGCTGCTGCTGGGGCGCAGCCGGCGTTCAGGACGCCCGGCGGGCTCGCGACAGCCACGCCTTGCGCAGCTTGCGCCGCTCCTCCTCGGAGGTGCCCCCCCAGATGCCCGATTCCTGGTTGGTGGTGAGGGCGAACTCGAGACACGCGTCCTGCGCCGCGCACACCGCGCAGACGGACTTGGCCGCCTCGATCTGCTCGACCGCCGGCCCGGTGGTGCCGATCGGGAAGAACAGGTCGGGGTCGGTGTCCCGACAGGCGGCGTCTTCTCGCCAGTCTCCGACGTCCCACTCGATGCTGCGGCTCCATGTCAGCGCCACTGACCGCCTCCTGGCAGGTTCGTGAATCTCTTCACATGCACACTACCGCTGAATTGGTCGGCAGGTTTCCTCAGGGTAAAGGCGCAGGTGGCCGGGGTCAAGGGATGGTTTTTGCACCCTTCGAAAGCAGGTGACGAGGTGGGGAAAGCCCAGCGCCGTGCGTCGGCACCGCACGCCAGGAGCGAGCGGGACGGCTGGCCCGCCCCCTCGAGGGGTCAGGGGATGACCAACTGGAGAGCGCCCGGGTGGCTGCGCAGGTCGAAACGTTCCCCCCGGCCGAGGTAGTCCCCGTCCACCTGGTAATCCACCGGCTGGTCGGCGGTGAGGGTTACGGCCTCCAGATCCTCGGCCCACGCCACCCGGCGGTGGCGGCGGACATGCTCGCCCCCCGCCAGCGCCGAGGCGGCGGTGCGCAGGACGGGAACGAGTCCGATGGTGCGGAACGTGACGAGGGTCAGGCCGTTGTCGAGGTCGGTGCCGGGAGCCAGGTCGACGGGCCGATCGCGCAGGAAGGTGTACGGGTTGGTGTTCAGGCAGATGGCGAAATAGCCGTCGTCGATCGGCGCCTGCCCAGGCACCGCGGCCCGCAGGTGAGGCCGGCGCCGGTCGTAGCCCCGTAGCCAGGTGGCGAAGGCGGCGTAGACGAACAGGGGGTGGCCGGCGTAGCGCTTCAGCGTCGAACGCCGCTCCACCCGGGAGACGACAGCGGCGTCGAAGCCCAAGCCGACGTGGAACAGGAAGTAGCGGCCGTTCACCGAGCCCACGTTGGTGGCCCGCACGGCGTGGCGGGCCAGGCCACCGAGCAGCTGCTCCGTCGCCTCCACCGGGTCGTTGGCCATACCGATGGTGCGGGCGAACACGTTCGTCGAGCCGCCGGGCAGCACGCCGAGGGCGGTGGCCGAGCCGGCGAGACCGTTCGCCGCCTCGTTGAGAGTTCCGTCCCCGCCCAGGACGACGACGACGTCGAGGCCGTCGGCGGCCGCGCCCTGCGCCAGCCTCGAGGCATGTCCCCGCCGCGCCGTTTCCGCCACCGTGACCTTGTGATCGGCGGAGAGAGCCTTGGCGATGACCACCCGGGCCCGGGCGGTCACCGAGGAGGCCGACGCGTTGACGATGAGCAGGAGGCGCATCTCCGGCTGCCTCAGACCTCGCCGGCCGCGGCGCGCAGCTGGCTCACGCTGCGGGCAAGCAGCCGGGATACGTGCATCTGGGAGATGCCGAGACGGGCGGCGATCTCGGACTGGGTGAGGCCGTCGAAGAAGCGCATGTGCAAGATGAGCCGCTCGCGGCGGGGCAGGCGATCGAGGAGCGGCGAGAGAGTGGCGCGCCGTTCGACATCGTCCAGGCGAGGGTCGACCTCACCCATCCGGGAGCCGACCGACTCGCCCTCGCCGTCGCCGCCCGCCGGCGCGTCCAGCGAGGCGAACCGGTAGGCCTGGCCCGCCTCGAGCGCTTCAAGGACCTCCTCCTCGGAGACCTCGACCTCGGCGGCCAGCTCGGCGATGGTGGGGGATCGTCCCAGCTCCTGGCCCAGGCTGGCGACCACCCCGCCCAGGCGCAGGTAGAGCTCCTGCATCCGGCGGGGCGCCCGGATGGCCCAGCCGCGGTCGCGGAAGTGTCGCTTGAGCTCGCCGACGATGGTGTGGGTGGCGTAGGTCGAGAACTCGACCCCCCGGTCGGCATCGAAGCGGTCGACCGCCTTGACCAGTCCCAGCGAGGCGACCTGGACCAGATCGTCGAGCGGCTCGCCGCGGTTGGCGAAGCGGCGGGCCAGGTACTCGGCCAGCCCCAGGTGGGCGGCCACCAGCTCGTCGCGCAGGGCCGGATCCCGGCTCTGGGCGAAGGCCGCGAACATTTCCCGCAGCCGGGCGCGGTCCACGGGTTGGCGCGTCATTGCGGCCGCGTCATGGGGAGACGGCCAGCTCCCTGCGCTTGAGCAACCGGAAGCGCGGTCCATCCGGCGACGAGGTCAGCTCGTGCTCGTCGACCAGCGCGGACAGGATCACTTCGGAGAGCTCGGACAGGCGGGCGGGAGGCTGTTGGGTACCGCCGGCCCTCGCCCCGGTGCGGTCCGGCCGGGTGCGGCCCACGATCTCGAGATGGTCGGGGCCCAGCCGGTAGCGGACCTCAACGGTGGCGTCGGGACGGCCGTCGCCGCCGATCAGGCCGTAGCACAGCTCGTCGATCGCCAGGCGCAGGTCGTCCACCTGGTCGAAGGTGAACCCCAGGCGGCTGGCCAGCCCGGCGGCGGTGACGCGCGCCAGGCGCAGGAACTGCGGCATGGCCGGAACGGTCAAGCGAACCTCATCCTGGCTGGCCAACGGTGACGTCCTCTCTTGCGCTCCGGTCGCGCCGCGGCGGGCGCATCGTCGGCACCTGCCGGAAGCTCGACGATACCAGGGCCCTCCGCCGACCGGCTGGCCCCGTCGAATGGTGCGCCGTCGGCGGCGTGGGAAAGAATGGCGCCATGAATGTCGCCGTCTGCGTCAAGCAGATCCCCGATCCCGCACAGCCGGGGAAGCTCTCCGAGGACACCCACACCTTGGTGCGGGAGGGCAAGCTCATCCTCGACGATTCCGACTCCTACGGCGTGGAGATGGCGCTCCAGCTCGCCGATGCCGCCGGCGGCGGCGAGGTCACCCTCGTCTCCATGGCGCCCGGCGGCGAGACGAGCGGGTTGCGCACCGCGCTCGCCATGGGGGCGGCCAAGGCCATCCTCGTCAGCGACGAGGCACTGGCCGGCTCGGATGCGCTGTCGACGGCCAAAGTCCTGGCCGCGGCCATCAAGCGGGCGGAGCCCGACCTGGTCATCGCCGCTACCGAGTCCACCGACGGCTACACCGGCACCCTGCCGGTCCAGGTGGCCGAGCTGCTCGGGCTGCCTTCGGTCACCTTCGCCAAGAAGATCGAGACGGCCGACGGCAAAGCCAAGGTCAACCGCCAGACCGAGGCCGGCTCGGACGACGTCGAGTGCCCACTGCCGGCGGTCGTGACCGTGACCGCGGGCGTGGTCGAGCCCCGCTATCCGTCCTTCAAGGGGATCATGGCCGCCAAGGGCAAGCCCGTCGACCAGCTGACCGCTGCCGACCTGGGGCTGGGGCCCGACCAGGTGGGCACCGGGGGTGCCCGTGAAGAGGTGGTTTCGGTGACGCCCGCCGAGGAGCGCAAGGCGGGCGAAGTCATCAACGACGAGGGCGACGCCTACCAGCGCATCCTGGCGTTCCTCGACCAGCTCAAAGTCATCTGAGGAGAGACGAAGCGCACATGGCTATCAACAAGATCTGGGTCGTTGCCGGCCCCACGCCCGAGGGATCCATCACCTCCCTGGGCCTCGAGCTTCTGACCAAGGCCCGCGAGCTGGGCGGCACCGTCGAAGCGGTGACCTGGGGAGACCCGTCGGCCCTGGCCGCCCAGGCCGGGGAGTACGGCGCCACCAAGCTGTATGGCGTCGACGTCGGTTCCTCGTTGCCCGGACCGGGCGTGGCCGGCGGCATCGCCGAGGCAGTGGGCGGCGGCAGCGGACCCGACGCCCTGCTCATCGGTCAGGACTACGACGGGCGCGACGTGGCGGCTCGGCTGTCGGCCAGGCTCGACCGCCCGGTGCTGACGAACTGCGTCGGGCTGACCGAGGTCGACGGCGGGCTGCAGAGCGAGCACGCCGTGTTCGGCGGCACCGAGGTCGTCAAGGCCCGCTTCACCGCCGAGGGGCCGGGCATCTTCGTGGTGCGGACCAAGTCGTTCGCCGCCGAGCCCGGCGGCGGCGGGGCAGCCGAAGTGGCCAGCCTGTCGGTGCCCGACCTCGGCGCCACCAACGCGGCCACCGTGGTCGACCGTCACGTCGAAGAGCGCGAGGGTCCCCAGCTCGACGAGGCAGCGGTGGTCGTCTCCGGCGGACGCGGCCTCGGCCAGGCCGACAAGTACGACATGATCGAGCAGCTGGCCAAGCTCCTCCAGGGCGCGGCGGGGGCGTCACGTGCCATCGTCGACGCCGGCTGGGTGCCCTACTCGCACCAGGTCGGCCAGACCGGAAAGACGGTGAAGCCGACGGTGTACATCGCGGCCGGCATCTCCGGGGCCACCCAGCACATGGTGGGGATGAAGGGATCCAAGAACATCGTCGCCATCAACAAGGACCAGGAGGCGCCGATCTTCTCCATCGCCGACCTGGGCGTGGTCGGTGACGTCCACAAGGTGCTGCCCCAGCTCATCGAGGCGCTGCAGAACCGCTCCTAGCGCCGGCCCGCCGGCGTTTGCGTGCAGTTGATCAGCCGGAGAAGGGCGGTTCTGCGCGCAACGCGACAACTGGGCGCGAGAACTGCGCGCAAACCCGCCCTGGCGCGCTCAGACCAGCGGCCAGGGATACGGGTGGTCGGTGCGCGGCCCGGGGAAGCAGCGGCTGGCGACCAGGCGGCGGAGGCGGGCCACCACCGCCCGGCGCTCGTCGGCGCTCAACAGGTCCCCCATGACCGCTGGCAGGCCGCAGGCCTCCAGCCGCCGCAGGTCGCGGACGAACGTGTCGTCGACCGGATCGCCGGCGAAGTCCCAGATGACCGTGCGCAGCTTGGGCTGAGGGTGGAAGCACAGCCCGTGGTCGATGCCCCAGATGTTCCCCTCGGCGTCCAGCAGGCAGTGGCCCCCCTTGCGGTCGGCGTTGTTGATCAGCACGTCGAAGCACGCCATCTGCCGCAGGGCGGGGTGGTGGCGCTCGTCCTCGAGCAGCGTGAAGTAGTGCTCCTCGAACGCGGCCTCGACGAAGCGTTGCAGCGAGCCCTCGCCGAGCGGTGCGTCGTGGCGAATGACGGTCTCGGGGACCAGCTGCCATCCCAGGGCCACGGCCAGCTCGTAGGCGGCGACCTCCCGACGATAGAGGCCGTCGGGGAAGTCCCAGAGAGCCCGTTCGCCCCGGCCCGGCTTGTAGACGGCTTGGATGTCGCAGTCGGCGTGGGTGATATTGACCAGAAAGGTGGCGTTGCTGCTCCACGGCATCCGGCCCAGGACCTCGACCTGGCCCGTGCGCAGCCCGTCGAGGATGGCGGACGAGGGGGCCGCGCCGCCGGCGTCGGCGCCGGCCCCGGGGTCAGCGCGCGGGGGGTCCGTGGCCATTGGTCCGGGGGCAGGCGTGGCCGTCGGGGTCGATCGGGAAGCCGCACAGAGCGCAACGAGGCCGGCCCGAGCTGACCTGCTCCTGGCCCCGGGCTGCCATCGCCGCCGCCTGGTCCCGCGTCACGGCCAGCCGCGCCATTCCCCCGCCGGAGACGGCCGGCTCGGCTTCGGTGTCGTCCTCTTCCTGGCTGCTCGGGTCCTCCTCGGGCGTCTCCACCTCTTCGATCAGCAGCACGATGCGGTCGTTGGCGCTGTCGTAGGCCAGCTGGATGGACCCGACCGCCCATTCCGCCAGCGTTGGCTCCTCGAGCTCGAGCGTGGCCGTGTCGGGCAGCTCGCCGACGGTGGGCAGGTCCTCGAGAAGCTCGGTGAGCAGCGTGGCCAGGGCGCCCACCTGCTGCTTCTCCAGCTTCAGCGTGACCAGCTGGTCGCCGAGGCGGGCTTGCAGGTAGAAGGTCCGTTGACCGGGCTCGCCGATGGCCCCGACGGTGACGCGGTCGACCGAAGGCAGCTCGAACGACGCGCTCATCGCCCCCCTCCCATCACGACGGCTGCAGCTCCGACAGGGAACTCGTGGAGTTCACCGCCAGAACGGTGGGGCCGGTCACGCCGTAGCTGATGGCGGTGACCGAGCACGGGGAGATCACGATGCGCTGGAACAGGTCGAGCGGGGTTCCCAGGGCGTCGGCCACCACCGCCTTGATCGGGTCGGCGTGGGACACGGCGACCACCACCTCGCCCCGGTGGCGGTCGCCGATCGCGGTGATGGTGTCGACCATGCGCGCTTGCATGGCGCTGAAGGACTCCCCGCCGGGGAAGCGGAAGCCACTGGGATAGCGCTGGACGGTCGTCCATTCCGGCAGCTTGGCCAGATCCTTGAGAGCGGCGCCGGTCCAGTCGCCGAAGTCGCATTCCGTCAGGCCTCTGGTCACCTTCACCGGCAGGCTGAGCGTCCGGGCGATGGGCGCCGCCGTCTCCCGGGCCCGCTCCATCGGCGACGCGTACACCGCGGCGATGCCCCCGGCGCGGCCCGAGGGGTGGCTGCTCGGTGAGGCGGCCGCCTCGCGCCGGGCCCGTCGGCCCCGCCCGGGGCCCACGGGCGCGCTGGTCCCGGCGCTGCGCCCCCGGGGGCCGGCGGGGGGCGGAGCCGTGCGGGGACTGGCCGGTGTCGGATCGGCGCGCGACGCCGCCGCCCACTGCGAGACCCGCGCCGCCACGACCTCGGCCTGGGCCCTGCCGGCGTCGGCGAGATGCAGGCCCCGGGCCCGCCCGGGCAGCACCTGTCCAGTGGTCGGGGTGGTGCCGTGGCGCACGAGCAGCACGAGCGTGGGCGGAGGCGGCGACGGGCGCCCGCGCCGCCGGGTCGAGGAATCAGGCATGTGGGACCGTCATTGTCGAAGGGCCAAGCTAGAGCACCCGTGGCCCGTCCCGTACCGTGGCGCGGTGGGCACTGCCGCCGGTCACGAGGGACCCGCCGCGCTGGCAGCTCTCGCCGAGGAGATCGAGTCGTGCCGGGCGTGTCCCCGGCTGGTGGCGTGGCGCGAGGCGGTGGCCGCCGCACCGCGGGCGTCGTTTCGTGAGCAGACGTACTGGGCCCGTCCGGTGGCGGGCTTCGGTGACCCCGAGGCCCGGGTTCTCGTTGTCGGGTTGGCGCCGGCCGCCCACGGGGGCAACCGGACGGGCCGGGTCTTCACCGGCGACCGCTCGGGCGACTGGCTGTTTGCTTCGTTGCACCGGACCGGGTTCGCCAACCAGCCCTCCAGCGTGGGTGTGGGGGACGGCCTGGAGCTGCACGGCGCCTACGTGGCCGCGGCCGTCCGATGCGCGCCCCCCGACAACAAGCCCACGCCGGACGAGCGGGACCGCTGTCTACCGTACCTGCGCCGCGAGCTGGCCCTGCTCAGCGGGGTCCGGGTGGTCGTGGTCCTCGGCCAGTTCGCCTACCAGGTCGCGGTCGGGCTACTCGGCATCCGTCCCCGCCCCCGCTTCGGTCACCTGGTCGAGGTGATGGTCCCCACCCCGGGCCCTGCTGCCGCCGGTGGGCGGGCTCGCTGGCTGCTGTGTTCCTACCACCCGAGCCAGCAGAACACCTTCACCGGCAGGCTGACCGAGCCCATGCTCGACGCCGTGTTCGCCCGGGCCCGCCAGCTCGCCGGCGGGGACGCCTCTCCCACGACATAGGGTCCGTCGCCATGCCTGAGCTGCCCGAGGTCGAGGCCTACCGCCGCCTGGCCGAGTCCCGTGCCCTGGGACGGGTCGTCGATGGGGTGGTGGCCAACGACGCCTGGTATCTCAAACGGGGCCTGAGCGCGGACGCCGTCGCCGACGTCCTGCGCGGCCAGCGCTTCGTCGCCGCCCGCCGGCGGGGCAAGCTGCTGCTGCTGGACACCGACGGTGGCGAGGTGGTGGGTCTGCGCTTCGGGATGAGCGGGCGCCTGATGGTCGACGGTCTCGCCGGTGTCGGCCAGCTGATCTACTCGCCCCCGGACGCGTCGGACACTGGGAGGTGGGACCGCTTCGCCGTGCGCTTCTCCGACGGCGGCACCCTCGTCATGCGCGACGCTCGGCGTCTCGGCGGCGTCGAGCTCGACCCGGACGAGGACCGCCTCGGCCCCGATGCGTTGACCATCACCCTGGCCGCGCTCACGGCGGCGCTGGCGAAGAGTGCGGCGCCGCTCAAAGCCCGGCTCATGGACCAGTCCCGCGTCGCCGGCGTCGGCAACCTGATCGCCGACGAGGTGCTGTGGCGGGCCAAACTGTCGCCCCAGCGTCCGGCGGGAGGGCTCACCGCCGCCGAGCGGCGCCGGCTCCATCACCATCTGCGACGCACCGTGCAAGAGTTCATCGACGCCGGCGGGTCGCACACCGGCCGGCTGATGCCGGTTCGCGGCCCCGGCGGCCGCTGTCCCCGGGATGGCACCGAGCTGGTCCGGGCCACGGTCGGCGGTCGCACCACCTTCTGGTGTCCCCAGGATCAGACCTGAGGCGATCCGGCGTCGGCCGGGGCCGGCGGGCCCGAAGCTCCGATGCTGGTCAGGATGGCGGCGGTGATCTCGTCCGGGTCGCGCTCGGCGTCGATCACGTGCAGCAGACCTCGGCGGCGGTAGAAGTCCCCCAGGGGGCGGGTGGCCTCGTCGAACACGTTCAGCCGGGTGGTGATGACCTCCTCGCTGTCATCGTTGCGCCCCTCGACCCGGGCCCGGTTGAGGATGCGCTCGACGAGGACGCGGCGGGGGACGTCGAGGTAGACGGCGGCGTCGAGGCTGAAGCCGCCATCCTCGGCCAGGTTCTGGGCCAGCACCGCCTGGGGAATCGAACGCGGAAAACCGTCCAGGACGAAGCCGTTGTCCCGCGCCGCCGCCTCCACCGTGGGCAGGAGGAGCTCGATGATCAGCGAGTCGTCGACCAGCTCGCCGGCGGCCAGCTGATCCGCCACCTGCCGGCCCAGCGGGGTGTCCTGCTCGACCTCGTGGCGCAGCAGGTCCCCCGCGGCGACGTGACGGACCTGCAGACGCTCGGCCAGGCGCTCACCCTGGGTGCCCTTCCCCGAGCCGGGCGGCCCCATGATCAGCAACCGCATGCTCGGCTCCCTCCCCTCCCTGACAGGGGAGGCTACTGCCGGGCGATGAGTTCCGCCCCCTGGCCCGGTCGGAAAAGGGTGGCCATCGCCCCTAGCTCACCGAGGCGGCCGCCCCTAAGCTGGCGGGACGTGGGAGTTCGCGCTGAAACCGCCTTGTCCGCCACGACGCCGGAGCGGGATTTCGAAGTTCACCGCCGGGAGCTGACGGCCTACTGCTACCGGATGCTCGGCTCGGGCTTCGAGGCGGAGGACGCCGTCCAGGAGACGATGGTGCGCGCCTGGCGGGCAATCGACGGCTTCGAGGGCCGCTCTGCGCTGCGCTCGTGGCTGTACCGCATCGCCACCAACGTGTGCCTCGACATGCTCCAAGGCCCGCAGCGACGGGCCCGGTCGATGGACCTGGGTCCCTCCTCGACGGCAGACTCGATCCTCGGTCCCGCCCTACCGGACAGCACCTGGGTCCAGCCGGTTCACGACGGCCAGGTGCTGCCGACGGACGGCGACCCCGCCGAGGTGGCGGCCGAGCGAGACAGCATTCGTCTCGCCTTCGTGGCCGCCCTGCAGCATCTCCCGCCCCGCCAGCGAGCCGTGCTGGTTCTGCGCGAGGTGCTCCGCTGGCAGGCCACCGAAGTGGCCGAGTTGCTCGATACCAGCGTCGCCTCGGTCAACAGCGCCCTCCAGCGCGCCCGGGCCACGCTGGCTGCCGCCGACCTCGATGCCAGCAGCAGAACGCCGGTCGACCCCGCTCAGCAGGAGCTGCTGGCCCGCTACGTCGACGCCTTCGAGCGCTACGACATCCCCTCGCTGGTGTCGCTGTTGCGCGACGACGTCGAGTTCTCCATGCCGCCGTATCAGCTCTGGCTGCGCGGACCGCTCGAGGTCGGCCGCTGGATGCTCGGGCAGGGCGTGGGCTGCCGGGGGTCCCGCCTGGTGGCTACGTCGGCCAACGGGAGCGCGGCGTTCGGCAGCTATCGACCTGCCGAACCGGGCGTCCATCTGCCGTGGGCCATCCAGGTGCTCGAGATCTCGGGCGGACAGATCACGGGCCTGCACAACTACCTGTACCCGGAGCTGTTTCCCGCTTTCGGCCTTCCCATCAGACTCGAGCGCTGAACCCTCGCCGGAACGTCGACCACGGGGGCCGTCCTCGTCGTGCTCGCGGCATTGGCGCCGGCCGTGGACACGTTTCGGCTCTCGCTGCACGTCCTGGCGGCCGCGGTCTGGGTAGGCGGACAGATCACCCTGGCCGGTCTCGTCCCCACGGCCCGCACCCTCGGAGAGGACGCGCCTCGTCGGGTGGCCAGGGCGTTCAGCCGCCTGAGCTGGCCCGCCTACGTCGTCTTGTTGGCCACCGGTGTCTGGAATGTCGGAGCGGTTGGCAAGGGACAGCCGAACTCGTGGAAAGTCGTTCTTGGCGTCAAGGTCGCGGTGGTGCTGCTCGCCGGTATCAGCGCGTGGATCCACGGGCGATCGAGGTCCCGAGCGTCACTGGCTGTCTGGGGAGCGGTAGCCGGCCTCTCGTCGGTGGCCGCGCTGGTGATGGGTGTCCTGCTGGCCGGCTGATCGCGTTCGCATATGACGTAGCGATGAGCGTCCGCCAGCGCCCATCCGGGCGCGCCATTTCTCATGTCCAGGGCAATTGAGGACAGGAACCGACCTGGATCGTCCCTACGGTACGTCGCAAGGTCAACCAGCCAGGAGGGAGCAACCAATGCTCGAGCGAGATGGATACCTGCCAGGCGTGCCGTGCTGGGTCGATACCACCCAGCCTGATCCTGAGGCCGCCGTCGCCTTCTACCGAGGCCTCTTCGGGTGGGAGTTCAGCGACGCGGCGCCGCCCGGCTCCGCCGCCAAGTACTACATGGCTCGCCTGCGCGGCGGCGACGTAGCCGCGGTGGGCTCACAACCGCAGGACGGCCCACCAACGGCGGTATGGAACACCTACATCTGGGTCGAGAGTGCCGACGAGGCCGCCGCCAAGGTGCGTGATGCCGGCGGACGCGTGGTGACAGACCCGGTCGAGGTCATGGACGCGGGCCGGATGGCGGTGGTCACGGATCCCGAGGGCGCGGCGTTCTGCCTCTGGCAGGCCAAGCAGCACAAGGGAGCGCGGATCGTCAACGAGCCCGGCTCGTTGAACTTCAACAGCCTGAACACCCGCGACGCGGAAGCGGCAAAGTCCTTCTACCGATCGGTGTTCGGATGGGAGACGCTCCGACTCGACGGCGGCGTCGAGATGTGGCGGCTGGCCGGCTACGGCAACTTCTTGGCGCAGAGCGATCCCGAGCTTCGCAAGCGACAGGCCGACAGCGGCGCGGCTCCGGAGGGCTTCGCGGACGTGGTCGCGACGCTGAATCCGATCGCCGATGACCAACCCGAAGTCTCCGCCCACTGGAGCGTGACGTTCGCGGTCGACGATGCCGACGCCACGGCCAAGCGTGCCGCCGAGCTCGGCGGCCGGGTGGACGTCCCGCCCTTCGATGCTCCCTGGGTCAGAATGACCGTCATCACCGATCCACGCGGCGCGACGTTCACCGCCAGCAAGTTCGTTCCGGAGAACAGGGGAAGCAGCGGCTGAAATCCCCGACCTGCGCTCGTCAGCGTCCCGCTCCGGCTGGTGCCCCCGGCAGGATTCGAACCTGCGCACCCGGCTCCGGAGGCCGGTGCTCTATCCCCTGAGCTACGAGGGCGGGGAACACGAGCATAGCGACCCGGGCGCCTCGCCTAGCATGGGCGGCCGTGGCCGAAGGCACCGTGCTGGTGATCGATGACGATCCGGTAATCGTCAAGCTCCTCCAAGTGAACTTCGAGCTGGAGGGCTACCAGGTGCTGACGGCGACGGACGGCGAGGCCGGGCTGCGGCGGGCGCGCGAGGACCACCCGGACATCGTCGTGCTCGACGTGATGATGCCGGGGATGGACGGGATCGAGGTCGCGCACCGCCTGAGGGGCGAGGACGAGACCCGGGCCCTGCCCATCCTGCTGCTCTCGGCCAAGGCCCAGGGCTCGGACATCGCCGAGGGGGAGGAAGTCGCGGACGGCTACGTGACCAAGCCGTTCGACTCCCTCGACCTGCTGGACCGGGTGGCCGCCCTGCTTCCGTCAGGATCCCGCCTCGGCGGACGGTGGCCCAGCCGGATCTGACTGAACCACGGTCCAGGATGTTCCCCGATCCCGGGACCACGGTTCCCAGCGCCGCGCCGCCGCTGGCGAGCGGGCCCGTCCCGCTGAGCCTGCTGCCCGACACCGCCGCGGTCGACGCGGCCGGCGCCCTGTCCATCGGCGGCGTTGACCTGGTGGACTTGTGCTCGGAGGTGGGCACGCCGGTGTTCGTGTACGACGAGCGCCACCTTCGCCGCCGCTGTCGCCAGGCCGCCGCCGCCTTCCCTGACGGGGCGGCCTACGCCTCCAAGGCGTTTCTGTGCCGGGCCATGGCTTCGCTGGCGGCGGAAGAGGGCCTCGCCCTCGACGTGTCGACCGGGGGCGAGCTTCACGTCGCCCTCCGGGCGGGTGTGGCGCCCTCGCGGCTGGTCCTGCACGGCAACAACAAGAGCGACGTCGAGTTGGTCGCCGCCATGCGGGCGGGAGTGGGCAGGATCGTGGTGGACAGTTTCGACGAGATCGACCGTCTGGCCCGGTTGGCCCCGGCGGTGCCAGCCCGGCCGGAGGTGCTGGTTCGGGTCACGCCCGGGGTGGAGGCCCACACCCACGAGTTCGTGATGACCGGTCACGACGACTCCAAGTTCGGCTTCGGGCTGGCGTCCGGAGCGGCGAACGAAGCCGTCGAGCGGCTCCGCCATCCCCGCAGCGGTGTCGCCCTGGTCGGCGTCCACACCCACATCGGATCCCAGATCTTCGCCCTCGAGTCATTCCCCCTCACCATGGAGATCCTCGGTCCCTGGTTCAACGGGACCGGGCTCGAGGAGCTGTGCGTCGGCGGCGGTCTCGGCGTGGCCTACGTGACCGGCGAGACTTCGCCCTCGCTGGCGCAGTGGGCCGAAGTCGTGCGCGCCGCGTGTCGCCGGGCGGGTGTGGCTGACTCCGTCCGGCTCACCGCCGAGCCCGGACGGAGCATCGTGGCCGCCGCCGCCGTCACGTGCTATCGGGTGGGCACGATCAAGCACCTTCCGGGTGTCGCCCCCTACGTGAGCGTCGACGGTGGGATGAGCGACAACCCCCGGCCCGTGCTGTACGGCAGCGGCTACGAGGCGTTTCTCCCCCGGGCGGTGGGCGCGCCCCGCCCGCTCATCGCCAACGTGGTCGGCAAGCACTGCGAGTCGGGAGACGTGGTGGTGCGCGACGCGTGCCTGCCCGCCGACGTCACCGTGGGCGACATCCTGACAACCCCCGTCACCGGGGCGTACGGCCACTCGATGGCGTCGACCTACAACAAGGTGCCCCGACCCCCGGTCGTGTTCGCCGGCGACGGAGACTGGCGTGTCGTCGTTCGCCGCGAGACGCTCGACGACCTCCTCGCCCATGACGTCGGCTGAGCCGTGCCCACTACCCTCGCAGGGATGAATGCCGCGCCCGTCCGGGTGGGCCTGCTCGGCTGCGGGAACGTGGGTGGAGCGCTCGCTGCCATCCTCCTCGCCGATGCCGATCGCATCGCCGCCCGAAGCGGTATCCGCTTCGAGTTGGCCGCGGTCGCCGTACGCAGCCGGGCGCGCGAGCGTGACGTCGACATTCCCGCCGACCGGTTCACGACCGACACCCCCCAGATGGTCACCGACCCCGGTCTCGACCTGATCGTCGAGGTCATCGGCGGCATCGAACCGGCACGCAGCCTCATCCTGGCTGCGCTGAAGTCGGGCAAGCCGGTCGTCACCGCCAACAAGGAGCTCCTGGCCAACTGTGGCTCGGAGCTGTTCGAGGCGGCCGCCACCGCGGGCGTGGACCTTCTGTTCGAAGCGTCCGTCGCCGGCGGGGTCCCGATCATCCGCCCGTTGCGGGAGTCGCTCGCCGGCGAACGCGTCCGGCGTGTCATGGGCATCGTCAACGGGACCACGAACTTCATCCTCAGTCGCATGACCGAGCAGGGCGCGACCTACCACGACGCGCTGGCCGAGGCGCAGAGCCTGGGCTACGCCGAGCGCGACCCGACGGCGGACGTGGAGGGTTTCGATGCCGCGGCCAAGGCCGCCATCCTCGCCGACGTGGCGTTCGGGGTGCGGGTGGTAGCGGGCGACGTCTACCGCGAAGGCATCAGCGATCTCACCGCCGCCGACATGGCCATGGCCCACCGGATGGGCTACGTCATCAAGCTGCTCGCCGTCGTGGAGCAGCCTGCCGACGGCGCAGGGGTCGCCGTGCGGGTCCACCCCACGATGGTGCCGGCCACCCACCCCCTGGCCTCGGTGCGCGACTCGTTCAACGCCGTGTTCGTCGAGGGCGACGCCGTCGGCGAGCTCATGTTCCTCGGGCGTGGTGCCGGCGGACCCCCGACCGCCAGCGCCGTCCTCGGCGACCTCATCGACGCCGCCCACAACCTCCGCAGCGGGAGCGCCGGCCGCACGGTCGCCCTGCGGGCGGCGACCGTTCGCCCCATCGACGACCTGACCTCCGCCTACTATCTCCGGCTGCTCGTCGCCGACCGCCCGGGGGTCCTGCACGCCGTGGCCGGCGTCCTCGGACGCCACAACGTCTCCGTCCGGTCCATGGAGCAGGAGACCGACGAGCTGGCCAGCGGCGACGGCGCCCGGCTGGTGTTCGTGACCCACCCCGCCCTGGAGCGTGACGTGCAGGCGTGCCTGCACGACCTGCGCGGATTGGACGTGGTCGACCGCATCAGCGGTCTGATCCGGGTGATCGGCCCATGAGGGCCCGCTCCCGCGCCTGATGCCGACCGGGTGGCGAGGGGTCATCGAGGAGCATCGGCCGTATCTGCCCGTCGGCGCGGCCACCCCGGTGATCACCCTGGGGGAGGGCGGCACCCCGCTGGTGGCCGCGCCCCGCCTGTCGGAGCGGGTGGGCGCCGAGGTGTGGCTCAAGGTGGAAGGCGCCAACCCCACGGGGTCGTTCAAGGATCGGGGCATGACCGTCGCCATCTCCAAGGCGGCCGAGGAGGGCGCCAAGGCCGTGGTGTGCGGGAGCACGGGCAACACGGCGGCGTCGGCCGCGGCCTACGCGGCGCGCGCCGGGCTGACCTGCGCCGTGCTGATCCCCGACGGCTACATCGCCCTGGGCAAGCTGGCCCAGGCGCTGATCCACGGGGCGCGGGTGCTCCAGGTGCGGGCCAACTTCGACCTCGCCCTGGACATCGTGCGCGAACTGGGCGACCACGACCCGGTGACCGTGGTCAATTCCATCAACCCCTACCGCATCGACGGACAGATGACCGCCGCCTTCGAGATCGTCGACGCGCTCGGCGACGCACCCGACGTGCACTGCATTCCGGTCGGCAACGCCGGCAACATCACCGCCTACTGGAAGGGCTACCGGGCCTACCAGGACGCGGGCAGGATCGGCCGGCTGCCGCGCATGCTCGGCTTCCAGGCGGCCGGCGCCGCTCCCATCGTCGCCGGACACCCGATCGAGGAGCCGGAAACGGTCGCCACCGCCATCCGCATCGGCCGACCGGCGTCGTGGTACGGCGCCACCGCTGCCGCGGCCGAGTCGGGCGGTGAGATCGCGGCCGTCACCGACGACGAGATCCTCGACGCCTACCGGTTCCTGGCTGCCGGAGAGTCGATCTTCTGTGAGCCCGCTTCGGCCGCGTCGGTGGCCGGCCTGCTCAAGGTCGGGGTCCCCTCCGGGTCCCGGGTGGTCTGCGTCCTCACCGGCCACGGCCTCAAGGACCCCGACATCGCCATCGGACAGATCCCGGTGCCCACGCCCGTGGACGCCGACGCCGCGTCGGTGCGCGCCGAGCTCGACCTGTAGCGCGTGCTCGCCGCGGGTACTGGCCGTTTCCCGAGGCGACGGCTACCATGGGTGTCCGTCGCTCGTCGGGTCGGATGGGACGCTGCAGATCGGCGCACCAGGCCGGCGGACGGAGCACGGACGATCCAGTGCCGACCGGCGGGGCCGGAGCCTGGTCTCCCCCTCCTCCCGTTGGTCATCTCCGACACCCGATCCCGGCATTCTCTCCGGCACATCGACGCGCCGGCCCGAAAATGTGGCCCCACCCGAGCCCCCGACCCACTGACCGCCCACGGCTGGCAGCAACCAACGAGGTAGTGCAATGAGCGAGCAGCAGCTCGAACGCTCCGTACTCGAGTCCAAGGAGCGCGAAGAGCTCCACGCCATCGCAAATGCGCTGGGCACCAAGCCGACCTCGCGAGCCAAGAAGGCGGATCTGGTCAGCCAGATCCTCCGGGCGACCGGGGTCGAGGCGGGCGCCAAGGGGGGCAAGACAGCCGGCGCCGGCCAGAGCGGCGATGGACCGGGCGGAAACCGTTCGGCGGGTGCCAGGGCGGACGACGCGGGTGCGGGGACCCAGGCAGGCGGCTCCGGTGGCGAGGAGGGAGCAGCCGCCGACCGGCCCCGGCGCACCCGGGCGAGGAAGCAGGCCCCATCGACCGCGGACGCCAACGGGGCCGATGCCGAGGCGACGTCGCCCGCGGCGTCCACGTCCCCGTCCGGCCGCCCTGCCGACCCGTCGGAGTCCGGCCAGGAGCGTGCGGAGGCCGACCGGGCCGAGCCGACCGCGTCCGGTCCCGGCCAGGGGAACGCCAACGGCGCCGAGCCCCCGCGTGGAAGCGCGTCGACCCCTGCCAACGGCCGCGCGCGTCCGCCAGCCCCCAACCGTCCGCCGCCGGCCCCTCGACTGCCAACGGCAATGCCAATGCCATGCCAATGCCGGCGCCCCCCCAGGCGAGGGGCGCGCACGCGAGCACGGCGGCGATCGGGGAGCGCGCTTCGAGGGGGAGCCGGGCAACCGCCGCAACCGCCGGCGTCGGGGCCGGGACCGGTCCGACCGGGCCGAGCGCGACCTGCCCGGCCAGGGCGGCGGGGACCCGTCCGCCCAGTTCTCCGGCGAGCCGGTCGAGGTCAAGGGGTTCCTGGATCTACGCGACGACGGTTACGGCTTCTTGCGCACCGAGGGCTTCCTGGCCAGCCAGAGCGACATCTACGTCTCCATCAGCCAGGTGCGGCGCTTCGCCCTGCGCAAGGGGGACTGGATCGAGGGGGCTTCGCGGCCGGCGAGCAACAACGAGAAGTATCCGGCCCTGCTTCGCATCGACAGCGTCAGCGGGTTGACCCCGGACGAAGCGCGCCAACGGTCCCGCTTCGACCGGCTCACGCCGCTGTTCCCGGACGAGAAGCTCCGCCTCGAGGTGCCCGGTGACCCGGCCAACGTCACGGCCCGGATCGTCGACCTGATCGCGCCGATCGGCAAGGGCCAGCGCGGGCTGATCGTCTCCCCGCCCAAAGCGGGCAAGACGACCGTGCTCAAGCAGGTGGCCCATTCCATCGAGGCCAATCATCCCGAGGTCCACCTCATGGTCCTGCTCGTCGACGAGCGGCCCGAAGAGGTGACCGACATGCGCCGGTCGGTCAACGGCGAGGTCATCGCGTCGACCTTCGACCGTCCTCCCGAGGAGCACACCCAGGTCGCCGAACTGGCCATCGAACGGGCCCGGCGCCTCGTCGAGGTGGGACGCGACGTGGTGATCGTGCTCGATGGCATCACCCGGCTGGCCCGGGCCTACAACCTGGCCCAGCCGGCTTCGGGCCGGATCATGTCCGGCGGCATCGACACCGGTGCCCTGTACCCGCCGAAGAAGTTCTTCGGCGCGGCGCGCAATGTGGAAGAGGGCGGGTCGCTGACGATCCTGGCCACCGCCCTGGTCGAGACCGGCAGCCGCATGGACGAGGTCATCTTCGAGGAGTTCAAGGGCACCGGGAACATGGAGCTCCGCCTGGACCGCAAGATCGCCGAGCGCCGGATCTACCCGGCCATCGACGTCAACGCGTCGTCGACCCGCCACGAGGAACTGCTGTTCGACCGGACCCAGCTGCAGCAGGTGTGGAAGCTGCGCCGGGTGCTCAACGCCCTGGCCGGCGACGGCGGCAACGGCGCCGGCCTCGAGCTGCTCATGGAGCGCATCCGCACCACGCCGAGCAACGACGAGTTCCTGGCCGAGATCGCCAAGACCCCGGCTCCCAACGTGTGACGAGGGGTGGGAACATTCGCGCCACCCGCCGGTGTTCTGGCGGTCGAAGAGGAGTGAGCCATGAAGACTGAGATTCATCCCGAATACATGACGGCGCGGGTGACGTGTTCGTGCGGCAACACGTTCACCACCCGATCCACCAAGGGGGAGCTGCACACCGAGCTGTGCAGCGCCTGCCATCCCTTCTACACGGGCAAGCAGAAGCTGGTCGACACCGGCGGCCGGGTGGAGCGCTTCGAGCGCCGCTACGGACGGCGGGGCAAGAAGAGCTGAGCAGCATCGGCGATCAGCGCCGGCCCGCCGCCGATCCCGAAGAGGCGGCGCGCCGTCGCCAACGCCTTTGGCAGGCCAAGTTGGCCGCCCTGATCGCCGCGGAATGGGGCGAGTCCGAGGCGCCACCGGTCGACGGTCCGCCTCCCGCCTACTCCGCGGGCGCGGCGCACCGCTCCACGACCACCGAGCGGGGTTGGGTCCTGACCCCGCCGACGACGTCGGCGCTGGGTCCGGCGCTGGCCTGGGCCGTGCGGGCGGGCGTGGGGGAGCTGCACGTGCTGATCGACGACGCTGACGTCGACGCCCGGGCGGGTCGCGGCGCGGGCATCGTGGCCCGGCGGGCGGCGATGATCGGGTTTCCGGTCCACGTCCTGGCCGTCGACGGACGTCGGCTGCGGCCCGTCGCCGCCGCACCCCTGGTTCCCGGGCCGTCGCTCGCCGAGCTGGTGCAGCGGCGCCCCGCGCTGGGCGAGCTCGCCGGACTCCTGCGGGTGCACGGCGTCGACCCGGTGGTCGACGGGCGCGACCTGGTGGGCGAGGTGCTCGGGCTGCAGGTGGCCCGGGCGGTGACGGATCGGGACGGCACGGCACGCCTGGAGGTCGGCGTCGGAAGCCACGACCGCGAGGCGCGCGCCGAGATGCGGCCCGACCAGGAGGTGGGAGCGGCGCTCGACGAGGTGGCGGCGATCGTCCGCAGGTACCGCCGGGCCGGGGCTCCCCGGCATCCGGCCAACACCGTGGCGCGCGAGGCCTGGCTGCGCTCAGCGGTGCTGGCCCGGCCGGCGCTGGTCGGCAGCCACCACCCTCGACCGGCAGGGACCGGTCGTCGCCGGCGGCGACCTGCGAGCGCCCCGGCCGGCGGCGGCGGTCGGCGACGGCGTCGACGGCGGTCCCGTGGTGGCCGTGTGCTCGATCGGTGTGGACCTCGACCTGGCCCCCACCGCCGCCGATCAACGGGCGGCGTTCGCGGCCGCGACCGGCAGCGACGCCCGCCTCGTGCTCGTGGTTCCCGCCGGCGACGATTACCCGGTGACCCACGAGTTGGCCGCCGCCCTGGCCGAGCCGGCGGACGTGGTCACCGCACCCCGCGACTGGCGGTCCCTGCTCGACGGTTGAGTCGAGCGGGGGGCCTACGCTGAGCGGACCGTGTTCGAACGCTTGGAAGGCCTGGACGAGGAGTACGCCACCTTGCTCGCCCAGCTCGCCGACCCCGAGGTGCTCGGCGACCACCGCCGGCTGTCGAGCATCTCGAGACGTCAGAAGGAGCTGGAGCCGATCGTCTCGGCGTGGAGTGGGTACCGGCAGGCGATCGAGGACCGGGACACCGCCCTGCAGATGCTGCACGACGGCGGCGAACTGGGGGGCGACGAACACGACATGTTGCGCGCCGAGCTGGACGGCGCCGAGGCCCGCATCGCCGGCTTCGAAGACGAGCTCAAGGTCCTGCTGCTGCCCAAGGATCCCAACGACGGCAAGAACGTCATCCTCGAGATCCGCGGCGCCGAGGGCGGCGAAGAGGCCAACCTGTTCGGGCGCGTCCTGTTCGACATGTACCTCCGGTACGCCGAGCGCCACGGCCTGCGGGCCGAGACCTTGTCGTCGGACCCTTCGGAGCGCGGCGGGATGAACGAGGTGACCTTTCTCGTCAAGGGATCCGAGGCGTGGTCCCGGTTCAAGTACGAGGGCGGCCCGCACCGGGTCCAGCGGGTGCCGGTCACCGAGTCGCAGGGCCGCATCCACACGTCGTCGGCGACGGTCACCGTGCTGCCGGAGGCGGAGGAGGTCGACGTGCGCATCGAGGACAAGGACCTCAAGGTCGACGTCTACCGCTCGACCGGCCCGGGCGGTCAGTCGGTCAACACCACCGACTCGGCCGTGCGGGTGACCCACGTGCCCACCGGGATCGTGGTGGCCATGCAGGACGAGAAGAGTCAGATCCAGAACCGGGCCAAGGCCATGCAGGTGTTGCGGGCCCGGCTGCTCAAGGCCGAGCAGGACCGCCAGACGAGCGAGCTGTCCGAGTTGCGGCGGGGTCAGGTCGGCGGCGGCGGGCGGTCGGAGAAGATCCGCACCTACAACTACAAGGAGAACCGGGTCACCGACCACCGCATCGGCCTCACCGTCTACAACCTCCAGAAGGTGCTGCTCGGCGACCTGGACGAGATCGTGGACGCGCTCATGACCGACGAACGGGCGCGCCAGCTGGCCGGGGCGTGATCGCGCCCCAGGAACGGCGGTGGCTCGAGGAGGCGGCGGCCGGGTCGCCCGAACGGCTGGAAGGCATGGTCCGGCGTCGGGAGGCGGGCGAGCCGCTGCAGTACGTCCTGGGCCGGTGGGCGTTCCGCGGGGTGGAGGTGATGGTCGACCGGCGGGTCCTGATCCCCCGCCCGGAGACCGAGCAGGTCGTCGAGGTGGCCCTGGCCGCGCTCGGCGAGCGCCCGCACGCCCGTGATCGTCGACCTGGGAACCGGTTCGGGGGCGATCGCCCTGGCCGTGGCCGCCGAGCGCCCCGACGCCGAGGTATGGGCCACGGACAACTCCGCCGACGCCTTGGCCGTGGCCGCGGCCAACCTCGCCGGCACCGGGATCCGCCTGCGGCGAGGGTCCTGGTGGTCGGCGCTTCCGGACGAGCTGCGGGGCGCCCTCGACCTGGCCGTGGCCAACCCTCCCTACGTTTCCGTCGGGGAAATGGGCAGCCTGGATCCGGTGGTCGCGTCGTGGGAGCCCAGGTCGGCCCTCGAGGCGGGTCCCGACGGACTGGAAGCGGTGGCCGCCGTCATCCAGGGCGCGCCGGGATGGCTGGCGCCCGACGGCATCGTGGTGGTCGAGATCGCCCCCCACCAGGCCGCCGACGCCCGCCGGCTGGCGGCGGAGGCCGGCTTGGGCGATGTGGAGGTCCACCCCGACCTGGCGGGGCGGGATCGGGCGATCCTCGCTCATCGGTAGCCTGCCGACGTGCCCGCCTTCCGCTTCGGGGTCAGCGCGCCGCCGCTGGTGTCCCGCTCCTCCTGGCAGGACCGGGCCCGCCGGCTGGAGGACCTGGGTTACGCCGTCCTGCTGATGCCGGACCACCTGGGATCGCCGAGCTGTCTGGCCCCGCTGGTCTCGGCCGCCGAGGCCACCGCCGCGCTGCGGGTGGGGACGCTCGTCGCCAACAGCGACTTCTTCCACCCCCTCCGCCTGGCCCAGGAGGCGGCCACGGTCGACGTCCTCGTCGACCATCGCCTCGAGCTGGGCCTGGGTTCGGGTTGGGCGCGCGCGGGAGTACGAGACGCTCGGCGTCGACTACGACCCGCCGCCGGTCCGCGCCGAGCGCCTGGGACGGGCGGTATCGGAGATGAGACAGGCGTGGACCGCCGCCGGCGCGCCGCACCCGCGAATGCTCATCGGCGGGCACGGAGACACCGTGCTGCGGCTGGCCGCGCAAGAAGCCGACATCATCGGCTTCACCGGCCTGACGTGGAAGGGCTCGTCGCTGCGTCCGACCGGGGTGGCGGCGGAGAGCATCGCCGAGCGGGTGGCGTTCGTGCGCGCCTCCGCCGGTGAGCGCTTCGACCGCCTCGAGTTCAACGCCCTGGTGCAGGTGGCCGACATCGGCGCGGCGCCGTCGAGGGTCGACGAGGTGGCCAACGCCTACGGGCTCGATCCGTCCACGCTCGCCGGCAGCCCTTTCGCCCTCTTGGGCGACGTGGCCCAGGTCGTCGACAAGCTGGTCGCCCTACGCGAGCAGCTGGGTCTCTCCTACTACGTGATCTTCGAGCCCGCCGCCGACGCCTTCGCCCCGGTGGTGGCCCAGCTCGCCGGTCACTGACCGTGCTGGCCGCGGGGGGCGACCCGCCCCCGGCTGAGGCGATCGACGCTGCCGTCGAGGTGCTGCGCGCCGGGCAGGTCGTCGGCATCCCCACCGACACGGTGTACGGGTTGGCAGCCGATCCGTTCAACCCCGACGCCGTCGACCGCGTCTTTCGCGCCAAGGGACGACCGACCTCGGTCGAGCTCCCCGTTCTCGTGGCCGACGCCCACCAGCTGGAGGCGCTCGTCGCTTCGGTCCCCGAGGCCGCCCGGCGGGTCGCGGCCCGCTTCTGGCCCGGCGCCCTCACCCTTGTCCTCCCCCGTCGCCCGGGCCTGGCCATGCACCTGGGCACCAATCAGGCCACGGTCGGTGTCCGCTGCCCGGCGCATCCCGTGCCCCTCGCCATCTGTCGCCGCGTCGGCCCCATTGCGACCACCAGCGCCAACCGCCACGGGGCGTCGCCTTTCACCAACCCTTCTGCCCTGCTCGAAGGGTTGGGCACCGCGGTCGACCTGGTGCTCGACGCCGGTCGCTGCGCCGGCCAGCCGTCGACCGTCGTCGATCTCAGCGGCCCGGAACCGCGCCTGCTGCGCCCCGGCGCGGTGTCCTGGGCGGACGTCGGCGCCGCCGTAGACTCCGGGGCGTGACGCACGACGCCGAGCTGTTCGCCATCGTCGAGCGCGAAGAGGAGCGGCAGAACACCACGCTGCAGCTCATCGCCTCGGAGAACTTCGCCTCGCGGGAGGTCCTGGCCGCCACCGGCTCGGTCCTGACCAACAAGTACTCCGAGGGCTATCCCGGGCAAGCGCTACTACGGCGGCAACGCCATCGTCGACGAGGCCGAGGATCTCGCCCGCCGTCGGGTCTGCCAGCTGTTCGGCGCCGAGCACGCCAACGTGCAGCCCCACTCGGGCGCCAACGCCAACATGGCGGTGTACCTGGCCCTGCTGGACCCCGGTGACACCGTTCTCGGCCTCCGTCTCGACCAGGGCGGGCACCTCACCCACGGGTCCCCGGTCAACTTCAGCGGCCGCCTCTACAACTTCGTGTCCTACGGGCTGACCGAGAGCGACGAGCGCATCGACCTGGACCGGCTCGCCGCCCTGGCCGAGGAGCACCGGCCCAAGATGATCGTCGCCGGCGCCACCGCCTACCCCCGCATCATCGACCCCGAGCCCATCCGTCGCATCGCCGACTCGGTCGGCGCCCTGTTCTGCTTCGACGCCGCCCACGTCGCCGGGCTCATCGCCGGCGGCGTCCACCCCAACCCGGTGGGCATCGCCGACGTGGTGACCTTCACCACCCACAAGACCCTGCGCGGTCCCCGCGGGGGCTGCATCGTCTGCCGCCAGGAGCTGGCACCGGCCATCGACAAGGCGGTGTTCCCCGGACTCCAGGGTGGCCCGCTCGAGCACGTCATCGCGGCCAAGGCGGTGGCCTTCCACGAGGCGGCCCAGCCCTCCTTCCGGGAGTACGCGGCGCAGATCGTCAGCAACGCCCGGGCGCTTGGGCGAGGCGCTCGCCGGCGAGGGTTTCCGGATGGTGTCGGGCGGCACCGACAACCACCTGCTGCTCGTCGACCTGCGCACCTTCGACGACGAGCTCACCGGCAAGACCGCCCAGCTCGCCCTGGACGCGGCCGGAATCACCCTCAACAAGAACCAGGTCCCGGGCGACGCCCGCTCACCGTTCGTGACGAGCGGCGTGCGCATCGGAACGCCGGCCGTGACCACGGCGGGGATGCGCGAGCCGGAGATGGAGCTGATCGCCTCGCTGATCCGGCGGGTGCTGGCCGACCCCGCTGACGAGACCGAGCTGGCTGCGGTGCGGGGGGAAGTGGCCACCCTGTGCTCGAAGTACACGCCCTACCCGTGATCGGCGCGCGTGAGGGGGCGGTGACATCAGCGAGTACGGCGACTTTCTGATCGTCGGCGCCGTCGCCGCCGTCGTCACCCTGGGGGCGACGTGGGCCGTGCGCCGCCTGGCCCTGCGCTTCTCGGTCATCGTCGTCCCCGACGATCGCCGGGTCCACGAACGCCCCACCCCGACGGTCGGCGGGGCCGGCATGCTCGTCGGCCTGTTGGTGGCCATGGCCGTGGCCTCGCAGCTGCCGGGGCTCCACCCCATCTTCCGGGGCAACTCGGAGCCGCTCGGCCTGGTGCTGGGCGCGGCGGTCATCTTCGGTGTCGGGCTCATCGACGACCTGCGCGACATGTCGCCGCCGGCGAAGTTCTCGGGCCAGATCCTGGCCGGGATGGTGCTGTACCTGTCCGGGCTGACGATGATCTTCTTCCACGTCCCGCTGTTCTCCACCACCCTGTCGCTGTCGCCGCAGCTGTCGCCGCTCGTGACCGTGCTGTGGGTGGCGGGCATGGCCAACGCGGTCAACTTCATCGACGGTCTCGACGGCCTGGCCGCGGGCATCGTCGCCATCGCCTCGGCGACGTTCTTCGTCTACGCCCACCAGCTGTTGACGACCGGCGACATCGGTCTGAGCAACTCGGGCCCGCTCGTCGCCATCATCGTCTGCGGAATCTGCGTCGGTTTCCTGCCCCACAACTTCCCCCACCAGGCCCGCATCTTCATGGGCGACGCCGGGGCCATGCTGCTCGGGCTGCTCATGGCGGCCTCGACCATGTCGGTGGTCGGCCAGACCCCCACCGCCTTCACGTCGAAGAGCTACTTCCTCTTCGCTCCCATCGTCATCCCGTTCGTCATCCTCGGCATCCCCATCCTCGACACCGCGTTCGCCCTCATCCGCCGGGCCGGCCACGGCGGCAACCCGGCGGTGGCCGACAAGAGCCATCTGCACCACCGGCTCATGCGCCTGGGACACGGCCACACCCGTTCGGTGGTCATCCTGTGGATCTGGACCGCCCTGCTGTCGCGCCCTGGTGCTGTACCCGTCGGTCGCCCATCGCAACACCCTGCTCGTGCCCATCGGGGTGGTCGCCCTCGGGGTCGCCCTGTACACGTTGTTCGCCCCCCGCGGCCGGCAGTTGGCCAGCGGGCTCGCCGGCGGCGGCACCCACCCGGTCGGCGCCCACGCCATGAAGCGGGGCGACGGCAGTGGGGCGCCGGCGCACGAACCGCAGGCCGAGGGGGCGGCGAGCGGCGCGCCGCCGGACGAGGCACCCGGCAGCTCGCCAGTGGACTGAGCGCCGCTTGCGGTGCGAAGCAGCCAGCACTCGAGCGCCGCTTGCGGTGCGAAGCAGCCAGCATCGAGCGCCGGGATTTGCACGCCAGGAAGGCCGTTCTTTAGATTCAGGCCCGGTGGTGAGCGGATGACAGAGGTCGGTGACCAGGGTGGACGGCCAATCGCGCCGGTCCGACCCGGAGGGCCCCGTGGGGACGCTGCCACCACTTATGATGATCGGACTCACAGCCAGGATTGCCGCTGGGACTTCCGCGACCTGGGCCGCGTGGCAACGGTGGAGCTTCACCACCCCCGCTTCTGAAACGAGTTGTTCGTCGTGTTTGCCGGTTTTCCCGTTCTCGAGATAGATGCGATCGTCCGCCGGACGATTCGCGGCTCGGTGGTCGCCGCGGTCATCGCCGCCGCCATCGCCTGGGAGATGCACCAACCGCTGGTCATCCCCGGCCTGGTCGTCGGGCTGGTGTGCGCCATCGCCAACCACCGCCTCTTCCAGGCGTCGGCCATCCGCTACATCGGTCCCGAGGGCGAAGTGGCGCGCCGGCCCTTCGCCAGCGCCACGCTGCTCCGGCTGTTCGCCTGCACCGCGGTGGCCCTCGCCCTGCTGGTATGGGTGCGACCCATGGGATGGGGCGTGCTCATCGCCCTGGCCCTGTTCCAGTTCATGATGCTGGTCAGCGCCCTGCTCGCCCTTCTCGCCCACCAGCGCAAGCAAGGCGACCTGGATGCATAGCGTCCTCCACGGCGCGTTCGTCGCCGTGCCCAACATCCCCGTCGGCGACCACATCAAGCGGGGCGGGTTCAACGTCGACACCATCTACACCACCATCGGTGTGTGCGTGCTCATCATCGTCCTCGGCCTGGTACATGGCCAGGCGGGTGACGGTCGGGGCGCCGGGCAAGCTCCAGCTGTTCTGGGAGTTCATCGTCGGCTACATCGGCGACCTGGTCGAGGAGAACCTCGGACCGCGGTACCGCCACGTGGTGCCGCTTGGCCGTCAGCATCTTCATCCTGGTGCTGTTCGCCAGCTGGGTGGAGATCCTCCCCGGGCTTTTGGCACAGCACCGACTTCCTCCCGTCGCCCAGCGCCGACGTCAACCTGACCGGCGCCCTGGCGATCCTGGTGTTCGTCCTCACCAACGCCGCCGGCATTCGCGCCCGCGGCGTTCGCGGTTGGTGGTCGAACATCCTGGGCGAGCCCCGGTTCCTGGCCCCGTTCCACATCATCACCGAGCTGGTCAAGCCGATCACGCTGGCCCTGCGGCTGTTCGGCAACATCTTCGCCGGCTCGCATCATGATCGCCCTGCTGCTGGCGATCCCCATCTACGCCTTCCCGTTCTCGATCGGCTTCACCGTGATCTGGAAGCTGTTCGACATGTTCATCGGGGTGATCCAGGCGTTCATCTTCGCCCTGCTGACCATCCTCTACTACCAGTTCGCCACCCAGGAGGGAGCGCATTGACGGCCCAGCCGACGAGACACGACCCGTCCCGGGAGCGCCTTCCCGGTGCCGCTCTCGATCACCGTGACGTTCGCTAGATAGGAGAAACCCAGCACCATGGCAGCAGCAACCTCGCAAAAGGCCACCGAGCTCGCCGGCGCCTTCATCGGCGGCGGTCTCGCCCTCGGTGGCGGCGCCATCGGCGCAGCCGTCGGTGACGGCCTGGCCGGCAGCCAGACCATCGCCGGCATCGCCCGCCAGCCCGAGGTCCAGGGCCGGCTCTACACCACCATGTTCCTGATCATCGGCCTGGTGGAAGGCATGTACTTCATCAACCTGGTCTTCGCCGCCCTCTTCGTCTTCGTACTCGCCAAGGGCTAGCCGATGTTCGCCGCTGCAGCCGTCGTCGCCGCTACGAGCACGGGGAACTCGGGCAGCACCAAGACCAACAACTTCCTCGTCCCCGGCCCGACGCTCATTCGTCGAGCTGGTGGCCTTCCTCATCGTCCTCGGCGTCCTCGCCCGCTACGTGCTGCCCCGGCTCAACGCGGTGATGGAACAGCGCCAGGCCACCATCCGCCAGTCGCTCGAGGATGCCGAGGAGGCCAAGCAGCGGGCCCAGCAGGCCGAGGCCGACTACAAGCGGACGATGGACCGGGCCCGCCACGACGCGCGCGCCATGGTCGAGGAAGCCAACCGCCAGGGCCAGGAGGCCCGCGAGGAGCTGCGCCAGCGCGCCGAGGACGAGTCCCGGCGCATCATCGCCCACGCCTCCGCCGAGATCGAGGCGTCGACCCGCCGGGCGGGCGAGGAGCTGCGCCAGCACGCATCCGAAACGGTGATCGCCGTGGTCGAGAAGGTGGTCGGCGAGGCCATGGACGCCCGGGCGCACCGCGAGCTCATCGACCGCACCATCGCCGACGTCGAGAACGAGTCGGCCGGCGCCGCCGAGGCCAGCCGCTGATGACCGGGAGCCGTCGGGCGACCGGTGCCCCGGCCCGGCGCCGGCGGCGAGCGAGGCGCTGAGTGCGCGACAGCATCGCCGGCTATGCCGACGCCGTGGTCGAAGACGCCGAGGAGGGCGGCCAGGTGGCCGACCTGGCCACCGAACTGGCTGCCGTGCGCGACCTGGTCGGCGACTCGGCCGACCTGCGCGGCGCCCTGTCCGACCCGGGCGTACCGGGACCGGCGCGTCGGGGCGTGCTGACCGACCTCCTCGGCGGCCGGGTCGGTGATCACACCATGCGGACCTTGGCCTACGCCGTCGAGGTCGATCGGGCCACCGAGTTCCCCGAGGACGTGTCGTGGCTGGCGGCTCGCGCCGCCGCCGCCCGGGACCATCTGGTCAGCGTGGACCAGGGTCCCCTCGGGCGGGTCACCGCCGAGCAGCGACTGGCGGGCTACGCCACCGCTCTGCTGGAACGGGTGGACCGCCACCAACTCGACGAGGTCGAAGACGAGCTGTTCCGCTTCACCCAGGTCGTGTCCAGCTCCGAGCAGCTGCGCACCGCCCTGACCGACCGCGACGTCGGCCTCCACGCCCGTCGCTCGCTGGTCATCGACCTGCTCGCCGGCAAGGCCACCTCGGAGACCACCCGCCTGGCGGCCTACGCGGCGCGGGTCGGCAGGGCGCGCGACTACGTCGCCCTGCTCGCAGACGTCCTCGAACGGGTCGCCGAGGAGTCCAACCGCCGCATCGCCGACGTGCGGGCCGC
Organism: uncultured Actinomycetota bacterium; assembly: GCA_963757175.1. Taxonomy (GTDB): domain Bacteria; phylum Actinomycetota; class Acidimicrobiia; order Acidimicrobiales; family Palsa-688; genus CAVWQR01. The sequence goes on from CAVWQR010000001.1 coordinate 1,574,232, forward strand.
GGTGGAGCTCGACGACGAGGAGCGCGGCCGGCTGTCCGAGGCCCTGGGCCGGATGACCGGCCGCGACGTCGAGCTGCGCGTCCGGCTGGACCGCGGCATCCTCGGGGGCTTCGTGGCCACGGTCGGTGACACCGTGGTCGACGGCAGCACCCGACGCCGACTCGACCAGTTGAAAGAGCGCCTCGTGTCCCCTGAGGCGACCCAGCGCCTCGGCTCGGCCGAGGCGACCACCACCGAACCACGGGAGAACCGCTGATGGCGGAACTGACCATCAGTGCCTCGGACATCGCCGAGGCGCTGCAGAAGAACGTCGCCGATTACCGTCCCGGCGTGTCCACCGAGCAGGTGGGACGGATCAGCGAGGTGGGTGACGGGATCGCCCGGGTGACCGGGCTGCCCAACGTGGCGGTGAACGAGCTGCTCGAGTTCGAGGAGGGCATCGTCGGCCTGGCCCTCAACCTCGACGAGGACACCATCGGGGCGGTGATCCTCGGCGACATCGGCCACCTGGACGAGGGCCAGGCCGTCAAGGGCACCGGCCGCATCCTGTCGGTGCCGGTCGGCGACGGGCTCATCGGTCGTGTGGTCAACCCGCTGGGCGAGCCCGTCGACGGGCTGGGCCCGTTGGGGACCACCGAGGAGCGCCGCCTCGAAGTGCAGGCGCCCGGCATCGTCGACCGCCAGCCGGTGAGCGAGCCGCTGCAGACCGGCATCAAGGCCATCGACTCCATGACCCCGATCGGCCGGGGCCAGCGGGAGCTGATCATCGGGGACCGCAAGACGGGCAAGACGACCGTCGCCATCGACACCATCCTCAACCAGCGGGGCCAGGGTGTGAAGTGCATCTACGTCGCCGTCGGCCAGAAGGGCTCCACCGTCGCCCAGACGGTCAACACCCTCCGGGAGCACGACGCCCTCGACTACACCGTGGTGGTCAACGCCCCGGCGTCGGAGTCCGCGCCCTTCAAGTACCTGGCGCCCTACGCGGGCTGCGCCATGGGCCAGCACTGGATGGACAACGGCGAGCACGCCCTGATCGTCTACGACGACCTGTCCAAGCAGGCCGAGGCCTACCGCCAGCTGTCGCTGCTGCTGCGCCGGCCGCCCGGACGCGAGGCCTATCCCGGCGACGTCTTCTACCTGCACAGCCGCCTGCTCGAACGGGCGGCCAAGCTCTCCGACGCTCGGGGCGCCGGGTCGCTCACCGCCCTGCCGATCATCGAGACCAAGGCCGGCGACATCTCCGCCTACATCCCGACCAACGTGATCTCCATCACCGACGGCCAGGTGTTCCTGGAGGCCGAGCTGTTCTACTCGGGCGTGCGCCCGGCGATCAACGTGGGCCAGTCGGTGTCGCGGGTCGGCGGTGCCGCCCAGATCAAGGCCATGAAGGCGGTGGTGGGGACGCTGAAGGGCGACCTGGCCCAGTTCCGCGAGCTCGAGGCGTTCGCCACTTTCGGCTCCGAGCTGGACAAGGTGTCGCAGGCCCAGCTGGACCGCGGCTACCGCTTGACCGAGGTGCTCAAGCAGCCCCAGAACGAGCCGGTCCCCGTCGAGCAGCAGGTCGTGGTCATCTACGCGGGGACCAAGGGCTACCTCGACGACATCCCGGTCGGTGACGTGCGCCGTTTCGAGAGCGAGCTTGTCGGCTACCTCCGGGGCAGCCACGCCGGACTGCTCGACGCCATCCGCGACACCGGCGACCTGCCCGAGGGCGACGAGATCGACGAGGCCATCACCGCGTTCACCCGCACGTTCGCCCCCAGCGACGACAGCGCGTCCGACACGGGCGCCTCCTCCGAGGAGAGCGATTCCTCGGAGGGCAGCGCGTCTTCGGACGACAGCGCGTTCGGAGGACAGCGGCTCGGCGGACGGCGACGACACCGAGGACGGGTAGGCAGCGTCGTGGCAGGCGGCCAAGAACGCAAGCTCCGGCGCCGGATCCGCAGCGTCCAGTCGACGAGGAAGATCACCCGGGCGATGGAGCTGATCGCCGCGTCGCGCATCGTGCGGGCCCAGCAGGCCATCCTGGCGGCGCGCCCGTACGTCGAGCAGATGCAGCACGTGGTCGCCAACCTGGCCGATACGCCCGACGCCAAGGACCACCCGTTGTTCCACCGCCCTTCAGGCGACGACGATGCCGGCGGCGCTGACGGTTCTGAAGGTTCGCCGAAGGTGGCCGTCATCGCCATCGCCGGTGACCGGGGGCTGAGCGGCGCCTACAACTCCTCGATCTTCCGGGCCACCGAGCGGGTCTCCGCCGACCGGGCCCGCAAGCACCGCGACACCATGCTCGTCGCCGTCGGGTCGCAAGGTGGACGGCCATTTCCGTTACCGCAACCGGCCCGCCGCCGCGTCCGTGACCGGGGTCTCCGACCGCCCGGCGTTCTCCGACGCCCAGCGCATCGTCCGGGCGGTGGCCGAGCCGTTCGCCGCCGGGGACGTCGACGAGGTCGTGCTCATCTACACCCGGTTCGTGTCCATGGGCTCGCAGGAGGTGTTGACGCGCCGGCTGATCCCGCTGTCGCGGCCCGAGGGCGACGAGTCCGGGTCGGACGGCGGCGTGGTCGACTACGAGTACGAGCCCGACCCCGCCGAGATCCTGGACCGGCTGCTGCCCCGGTGGCTCGAAGCCGAAGTGTTCGCCGCCCTGCTCGAGGCGTCGGCGTCCGAGTACGCCGCCCGGCAGCGGGCCATGAAGGCGGCCACCGACAACGCCGACGACCTGACCAAGTCGCTGACCCGGGTCATGAACCGGGCCCGCCAGGACGCCATCACCACCGAGATCATGGAGATCGTCGGCGGTGCCGAAGCGCTGCGTCAGAGCGGCGCCGACGTCGAGACGTTCAGCGAGATCTACGTCCCTGCCACCGATGCGGCCGACTGACGCCGTCATGTTGAGGAGCGAGCCATGAGTACCGTCGCCGAAGCCACGTCCGAGGAGGCCGCCACCGCCGAGGGCCGGGTGGTGTCCATCGCCGGGCCCGTCGTGGACGTGGAGTTCCCGCCGGGAGACCTGCCCGAGATCAACATCGCCGTCGAGATGGACATCGACCTCGAAGGTCAGAAGGAGACCATCGTCGCCGAGATCGCACTGCAGATCGGCGAGGGGCGCGTCCGGTGCATCTGCCTGCGCCAGACCGACGGGCTCCGGCGGGGAACCCCGGTGCGCAACACGGGTAAGGGCATCACCGTGCCCGTCGGCGAGGCGGTGCTCGGCCACGTGTTCAACGTGACCGGCAACCTCATCGACCGGACCGAGATGAACGAGCCCGAGGACCGCTGGGAGATCCACCGCCCGGCGCCCGACTTCGACGTGTTGGAGCCCAAGGCGCAGATGTTCGAGACGGGGATCAAGGTCATCGACCTGCTCGAGCCCTACGTCCAGGGCGGCAAGATCGGCCTGTTCGGGGGCGCCGGCGTGGGCAAGACGGTCATCATCTTGGAGATGATCAACCGCGTCGCCCAGCAGTTCGGCGGCGTGTCCGTGTTCGCCGGCGTGGGGGAGCGGACCCGCGAAGGCACCGACCTGTGGCTGGAGATGCAGGAGAGCGGGGTCATCGACAAGGCCGCCCTGGTGTACGGCCAGATGGACGAGCCGCCCGGCGTGCGCCTGCGCGTCGCCCTGTCGGCGCTGACCATGGCCGAGTACTTCCGGGACGTCAAGGAGCAGGACGTCCTCCTGTTCGTCGACAACATCTTCCGTTTCGTCCAGGCCGGATCGGAGGTCTCCACCCTCCTCGGGCGCATGCCCTCCGCCGTGGGCTACCAGCCCACCCTGGCCGACGAGATGGGCGAGCTGCAGGAGCGCATCACCTCCACGCGGGGCCGGTCGATCACCTCGGTGCAGGCCGTGTACGTGCCGGCGGACGACTACACCGACCCGGCGCCGTTCACCACCTTCACCCACCTCGACGCCACCACCCAGCTGGCCCGGGAGATCGCCGCCCTGGGCATCTACCCGGCGGTGGACCCGCTCGCCTCCTCGTCCAACGTGCTCGCCCCCGAGGTCGTCGGCGACCGCCACTACAACGTGGCCCGCCGGGTTCAGGAGGTCCTCCAGCGCTACCAGGAGCTGCAGGACATCATCGCCATCCTCGGCCTGGACGAGCTGTCCGAGGAGGACCGCCTCACCGTCACCCGGGCCCGGAAGATCCAACGCTTCCTCTCCCAGCCGTTCTTCGTGGGCGAGCAGTTCACCGGCCTGAAGGGGATCTTCGTGCCGGTGTCGGAGACCGTCGAGTCGTTCGAGGCGCTGGTCAACGGCGATCTCGACGACCTGCCCGAGCAGGCGTTCCTCAACGTCGGCAACGCCGACAGCGCCCGGGAGAAGGCCCGCACCCTGCAAGGCGGGGAGTAGCGGCGGCGGTGGCCACCACCCACGCCGAGCTGGTCACGCCCACCCGGACGCTGTTCTCGGGTGACGCCGAGTTCGTCCTGTGCCGGAGCGAGGGGGGCGAGATCGCCTTCCTCGCCGACCACATGCCCTACCTCGGCGTGCTCGAGCCGGGCCTGGTCCGGGTGGACGAGGAGGGCGGCGGGTCGACCAGGCTGGCGGTGCACGGCGGGTTCGTGGAGGTGCGCGACAACCGGGTGATCATGCTCGCCGACGTGGCCGAGCCGGCGGACGAGATCGACGTCGACCGGGCCCGCCGGGCCCGCGACGCGGCCCAGGAGCGGCTCTCGGCCGCCGGCGCCGACGGGGACGCCGAGGCGGCCGCCGCCCTGCGCCGGGCCGAGGTGCGCCTGGAGGTCCACGGCGAGTGAGGGTTCTCCTTGTGGCGAGGCAGCCGCTCCGCTAAGAGTAGGGACGGCGGGCGTGCGGATACGTCCGGGACGAGGGGGGTTGGCATGAGCGTCTACCGGGTGACCGACATCATCGGCACCAGCACGCAGTCCTGGGAGGACGCGGCCAGTACCGCGGTGCAGACGGCGATGGGCACGCTTCGTGATCTGCGGATCGCCGAAGTGGTCGACCAGGACATCGCCATCGCCGAGGACGGTGGGCTGACGTACCGCACCAAGCTGCGCATTTCGTTCAAGTACGAGGCCGGCGAATAGAGGATCCGACTCGAGGGATCGCCCCACCCGCCGGCCGGCGCCGGTGGCGCCTGGCCGTGGCGGTGGTGTTCGACCCGCCCACCAGTGACGAGGTCGACGGACTGCGCCGCGCCCTCGGCGACACGCGCCGGGCGCGCATCGCGCCCCACATCACCCTCGTCCCCCCGGTCAACCTGGCCGCCACCGAGCTCCCGGCCGGGCTGCGGGCGCTGCGCCGGGCGGCGTCGGCGGCCGCCGGACCGCTCCGCCTCACCCTCGGGCCGGTCAGCACCTTCGCCCCGGCCACCAACGTCCTGTACCTGGAGGTGGGCGGCGACCTGGAGGAGCTGCGCCGGCTGCGCGACCGGTCGGCGCAGGCCCCGCTCGACCGGCGCGACGAACGACCCTGGGTCCCCCACGTCACCATCGCCGGCGACGTCGCCGCGCCGCGAATCGACGCCGCCATCGACCTGTTGGGCGGCTACGCCGCGGTGGCCTCGGTGGACCGGGTTGTCCTGCTGTCCGAGTCCGACCGCCGGTGGCGGCCGCTGGCCGACGCCGTCCTGGGCGGCATCGGGGTGGTGGGAAGGGGGGGTCTGGCGGTCGAGCTGACCGAGGGCCGGCTCGTCGACCCCGAGGCAGCCGCCGCCCTCGCCGGCGACTTCGTCCGTGACCCCGGGTCCGACGCCGCCCCTCCGGCGGCCGACCCCTCGACCTGGGCGCCAGGCGCCCACCGGTCGCTCGTCGTGACCGCCCGGCGCGAAGGCGGGGTCGTGGGTGCCGCCCGGGCGTGGGTCGACGACGACGGCGCTCACGTCGGCGTCCTCGTCTCCGCTGAGCACCGCCGGCAGGGCATCGGCACCCACTTACTGGCCGCCGCCGAGGCGGCCGTGGCCGGGCAGGGCTGGGAGTCGGCGTCGCTCCAGCCGCTCGGCCCCCCCGCCTTCTTCCGCGCCCGGGGAAGGTGACCCCAGCGGTCACGCCGACCGGCTCGAGGGTCGGTCGAGCGTTCCGCGTGTCGAGCGTTCCGCGTGCCGAGCGTTCCGCGTGCAGAAAATCCACCCGCGGAAGCTTCCGCGCCCAATAAGGGCACCCAGGGTCGTTGTTTTGATCCACGGAAGGTTCCGGGGGTCATTTTTCTGCACCCGGAACCACGGTTTTCTGCACGCGGAAGCGCGGAAGCGCTACTCGAAGGTCACCGAGGCGTAGCTGGCCAGCTTCTTGAGCCGGTGATGGCCGAGGATGCGCCGCACCGTGCCCGATTTGGAGCGCATGACGAGCGACTCGGTGGTGGCGCCGGTGGCGTCGTAGTGCACGCCGCGGAGCAGCTCGCCGTCGGTGATGCCGGTGGCGGCGAAGAAGCAGTTGTCGCCGCGCACCAGGTCGTCGGTACCGAGCACGGCTTCGAGGTCGTAGCCGCCGGCCCTGGCGGCGTCCCGTTCGCTGTCGTCGCGGGGCCACAGCCGGCCCTGCAGCGTGCCGCCCATGCACTTGAGGGCGGCCGCGGAGATGACGCCTTCCGGGGTGCCGCCGACGCCGAGGAGGATGTCGGCCCCGGACTCGGGCCACGCAGTGGAGATGGCGCCGGCCACGTCGCCGTCGGAGATGAGGCGGATGCGCGCGCCCGTCTCGCGCACGTCGGCGATCAACTCGGCGTGGCGGGGCCGGTCGAGGATCACCGCGGTCACGTCGCGCACCGAACGGCCCTCGGCCTCGGCCACGGCGCGCACGTTGTCAGCCGGCGAGCGGCGCAGGTCCACCGCCTCGGCCGCGCCCGGACCCACGGCGATCTTCTCCATGTACACGCACGGGCCGGGGTCGAACATGGTCCCCTCTTCGCTCACCGCGATCACGGCCAGGGCCCCGCCCCGCCCGAGGGCGGTGGGCCGGGTGCCGTCGATGGGGTCCACGGCCACGTCGGCCTTGGGCGGGGTGCCGTCGCCGATGTGCTCGCCGTTGTACAGCATGGGCGCCTCGTCCTTCTCGCCCTCGCCGATGACGACGACCCCGTCCATGGGGACGCCGCCCAGCACCACCCGCATGGCGTCCACCGCGGCGGCGTCCGCCCCCTCCTTGTCGCCCCGTCCCATCCACCGCGACGCGGCCATGGCCGCCGCCTCGGTCACTCGTACCAGCTCCAGGGCCAGGTTGCGGTCTGGGGCCTGCCGGGGACTCGGGTCGGGCACGGGGCGACGTTACCCCGTGCGGCTGGCCGCGACCCGTGGCTGCCGGGCCGGCCCGCTAGCCTGCCCCACCGGCCGAGGGCCTCGAACCCTCTGCTGACTGCACGACCCCGCAGGCAGCAGGTAGATTTTCGACGTGGCAGTACTGGTGGAAGCGCGCGCCTCCTTGAGCCAGCAGGGTCGCCGCTTTTTCAGCACCGACGAGCGCCCACTGGTCCGGCTGGGACGCATTCTCGGCGCGCTCGTGGTGGTCGCGGGCGTGGTCCTGCGGTTCTACGCGCCCACCGCGCTGTGGCTGGACGAGACCATCAGCGTCAACATCTCCAAGCTGTCGCTGACGGCGATCCCCCACGCTCTGTCCCATGACGGCTCACCGCCGCTGTACTACTACCTGCTCCACTTCTGGATGCTGGTCTTCGGCCGGGGTGACTTCGCCGTGCGGGCCCTGTCGGGGATCACCTCGGTGGTCAGCCTGCCCTTCTTCTGGTACGCCGGACGACGGGTAGGCGGCCGGCGCACGGCGTGGGCCGCGCTGCTGCTGGCGGCCAGCTCCCCGTTCGCCATCGACTACGCCACCGCCACCCGGATGTACTCCCAGATGGTGCTGCTGGGCGTGCTCGGCTTCCTGGCCGTGGTCCGGGCGCTCGAGGCTCCCACCCGCGGGCGCCTGATCGCCGTCGGTGCGGTCACCGCCGCCCTGCTCTACACCCACTACTGGGCGGTCTACCTGGTCGCCGTCACCGTCCTGTGGCTGGTGTGGCGGATCCGGCGGACCAACGGCGGGCGCCGGTCGGCGGGGCCGCCGGCCATGCTCCCCGCCGGCGAGCCCAACGGATCCAGCCGACCCGGTGTGGCGATCCCCGCCGGCGACCCCACCGCGTCGCGCCCATCAGGGGGTACCCAACCCCCCGGCCCGGCGGTGCTGGCCGGTACCAATCTCGGCGCCACCAACCGGGCGGCCCGGTCGGTCCTGGCCGCGGTGATCATCGGCTGCGTGTGCTGGCTGCCCTGCGTGCCCATGTTCCTCTTCCAGACGCTGCACACGGGCACGCCGTGGACGTCGCCGGCGAGTCCCGCCAACGCCCTGCAGATGTTCACCGTCTACGGCGGCAACGGCCCGTGGGCGATCCTCCTCTCCCTGCTCCTGTTCCTGCTGATCGTCTTCGGTGTGTTCGGCCAGCCGGTGCGCCTCCTCGGTCGGGCCGGGTCGCTGCTGGCGCCCACGCCGGGGACGTCCAAGTTCGGCGGTCCGGCCAACGGCGCCGCCCCGGCCGACGGCGCCGCCCCCGCCAACGGCGCCGTCCCGGCCAACGGCGCCGTCCCCGCCGACGGCGCCGCCCCGGCCGACGGCGCCGGCCCGGTAAGCGACCCGAACACCACGGCTACCCCGCACGCCACCGCCACCCCGCACGCCCCGACGGCCGACAACCCGTACAACCCTGGCGTCGGCAGCATCGGGTCCGGGTCCGCCGACCTGCACGCCGAGGCCGACGCCGAGGACGCTCCCGGGTCGGTCGAGGGCAACCGGTTCAAGATCGTCCTCGACCTGCGTCTACGCCCCGTCGCCCGGCCGTTGCTGCTGATCATCGCCGGCACGGTGACGATCGCCATCGCCGGCGGGGTGATCGCCAACGCCGCGTTCGTGGCCCGCTACACGGCCGTGATCTTCCCCCTCTACGTGCTCATCGCCGCCCTCGGCTTCACCGTTTTCGCCGACCGAAGGGTGGTCTCGGGCCTGCTCGGCATAGCCTGCCTGGCCGGCCTGCTGACCGGTTTCGGCAACAACGGCGGCCAGCGCACCCAGGCCGTCCAGGTCGCCGCCGTGCTCAACGCCCAGGCCCAGCCCGGCGACGAGGTCGTGTACTGCCCCGACCAGCTCGGGCCCGCCGTCGACCGGCTGCTGCGGGTCCCGAACGTCACCGAGCTCACCTTCCCGCGCGCCATCGCACCGCAACGGGTGGACTGGGTCGACTACCGCAAGACCATCGACAACACCGACGTCGGTACCTTCGCCCAGCAGATGCTGGCCCGGCTGGCGTCCGGCCACACCCTGTGGTTGGTGTACCGCGACGGCTACCCGGGCTTCGGTGGTGACTGTGGGTATCTCTACAGCTGGTTCAACCTGCTGCGCCCGCCGGCCGAGACGGTGGTGACGGCCAACGGCGGCACCTACTTCGAGTACGAGAACCTCGTCCGCTTCTCCAGCTGAGCACGCCGAGCGCCGAGCACACCCCGCGGGCCGCCGAGGGGGCCATGACGGGCGCGGGAGGGCCCTGGGCGCGAGAATGGCGAGGCGGCACGAACCAACGGCCAAGTCCCGGCCGGCACGTGCCGGGGCGAGGCGCCCGGCGTGTCCCCGCACTCACTTCCTGAAAATTGCCTGAGGAGAGAAGACCTTGAGCGAGGCCGTCCGCAACGAAGCCGACGAGGCCATCATCATCGGAGCCGGCCCCGCCGGGCTGACCGCCGCCTACGAGCTGGCGCGGGCCGGCAAGCGGTCCACGGTGCTGGAGAGCGACACCGTGGTGGGCGGGATCTCCCGGACGGTCGAGCGCGACGGCTGGCGCTTCGACATCGGCGGCCACCGCTTCTTCACCAAGGTTCCTCCCGTCGAGGAGTTCTGGCACGAGATCCTCCCCGACGAGGACTTCATGATGCGGCCACGCAAGAGCCGGATCTTCTACCAGGGCAAGTTCTACGACTATCCGCTGAAGGCCATGAACGCCCTGACCAACCTCGGCGTCATCGAAGCCGTGCGCTGCGTGTTGAGCTACGTGTGGGCCCGTATCCACCCGCCGAAGGATCAGACCAACTTCGAAGGCTGGACGGCGGCCCGCTTCGGGTGGCGCCTGTACCGGCACTTCTTCAAGACCTACACCGAGAAGGTCTGGGGCCATCCCGGCTCGGAGATGGGCGCCGACTGGGCGGCCCAGCGCATCAAGAACCTGTCGCTGGCGTCGGCGATCCTCAACGCCCTGATGCCCAGGCGCAACCAGAAGGACATCACGTCGCTCATCGAGGAGTTCCAGTACCCCAAGTTGGGGCCGGGGATGATGTGGGAACGCTGCGCCGAGAAGGTCGAGGCGGCGGGGACCAAGGTGCAGTTCTCCACCAAGGTGGACCGGATCCGGCACGACGGGCGCGGCGCCTACGAGCTGGTGGCCTCGTCCGAGGGCGGCCAGACGGTGTATCCGTGCTCGGCCGTGGTGTCCTCCATGCCCCTGTCGTCGCTGGTGCTCGTCATGGACCCGCCGGCGCCGGCCGAGGTGCAGAAGGCGGCCCGGGAGCTGGCCTATCGCGACTTCCTGGCCGTGTCCCTGGTGGTCCCTGCCGCCAGCGTGCCGTGGGACGACAACTGGATCTACATCCACGACCCGAGCGTGAAGACCATGCGCATCCAGAACTTCGGATCGTGGTCGCCCCATCTGGTCAAGGACGGCCGCAACGTGCTCGGCCTGGAGTACACCGTCCTCGAGGGTGACGAGTCGTGGAACGCGGCGGACGAGGACCTGATCGAGGTGGGCAAGGCCGAGCTCGGCAAGCTGGGGCTCGTCGATCCGGCGGACGTCGAAGCCGGCTACGTGGTGCGCATGCCCAAGGCCTATCCCTACTACGACGCCGACTACCACAAGAACGTCAACGCCATCCGGGCCTGGCTGGCCGAGCACGTGCCCAACGTGCACCCGGTCGGGCGCAACGGGATGCACCGCTACAACAACCAGGACCACTCCATGTACACCGCCATGCTGACGGTGGAGAACATGCTCGGCACCGCCAACCACGACGTGTGGGAGGTCAACGTGGAGGAGGACTACCACGAGACGGTGACGCCGGCGTCGACGAAGGCGTCGGGGACCGGTAGGGATGCGCCGATTCTCCCCAAGCGGGAGCCCGTCGCCAGTCCCTGATCTCGATTGGCGACCGTCGCTCGGCGGGTTCGGATTCGCCAACGTCTTCGGGGACCGTCCCGCCTTCGAGGTGGGATGGAGGCGGGGAAAACTCCCCGTCGGCACCGCCGGACGCGGGTTGTGCGGGGGGATGGTCCTCGCCGCCGCCGACTACTGGGCGGCCGGGCGCCGGCCACCGCCCCTCTCGACCCCGCCGGGGCAGGCGGACCCGCTGTGGCGCTACCTCGTCCGCCGCCAGGTCGCCAGCTTCGGCCTGCCGTTGCGGGTGTTTCGCTACTTCGGCTGGATGCTCCCGGTGGTGCCTCCGGCCGCCCGGGCGCGCTGGTTGGTTCGCCGGGTGGTGCCGCGTGTGCGCGACATCCTGGACTCCGGGAGCCTCTGCCCGTTGGGCGTGGTGCGGGTTCGGTCGGTCTGGCCGTGGCGGGTGGTCCACCAGCACCAGGTGCTGGCGTGGGGCCACCACGCGACGCCTGGCGGGGTACGCCTGGCCGTCTACGACCCCAACCGGCCGGGCGCCGACGACGTTGCAGTCGACATCGAGGACGCGGGACGGCAGGTCACCTTGGGCGACGGCGAGCGCGAGGCGGTGGTGACGGTGTTCGTCACCCCCTGGACCCCGCGACGTCCGCCGGCGTGACCGGTACGCTCCTGGCGTGAGCGGGAGCAAGATCTGGTACTGCGTGAACTGCGGCTACGAGACGGATCGCCGCGGCCGCTGTCACCGCTGCCGGACCCGGCTGGACGCGTCACCCCTGCCCGAGCTGGAGGCGGGCGACGACGAGGACGAGGTCGGCTACCGAGTCGAGGAGTGGGAGGACGCCGACCGGGGCCGGCTCATCGTCGCCCTGATCCGGGCGAACGTCGAGCACCGCTTCGAAGACGACGAGCTGGTGGTCGACGCCGAAAACGAGGAACGCGTCGACGACCTCCTCGCCGATCTGCGCGTCGTGCTCGCCGCCGAGCGGGCCGAGGCGGCCGACGCCGGTGGCGAACCCACCGCCGCCGAAGATGCGGAAGAGGGCGAGGACGGCGAGGATCTGGAGGCGGAGGAGGACGAGTACCTCGCCGCCGACGACCCCACCTGGGAGTCGGTGCGGGCGCTGCACGGCGCCGCCCTGCGCCTGCGGGAGGATCCGACGGACATGGCCGCCGACGCCGACGTGGCCGAGTACTCCGCCGGCGTGTTCGCCGCCGACGACTTCGTGAGCATCGATCCCGACACGTGGGCCGCGGTCGGGCGGGTGACGCGCCGGCTGCTCGCCGCCCTGGGGTCCGACGAGGCGCTGGAGGACGAGATCCGCACCCAGGCGGGGGTGCTGGTCAAACTGCTGCAGCCCACGGTCGACCCGGCGGCCGCCGAGGAGAACCGGCTGGTTCGAGGCGAGGCCCAGGGCACCGACGAACTGCTGGCCGAGTCCACCGCGGCGCTGCCCGAGGGGCGGCGGGATCATGGCGACGCCGACGAGGCGCCGGAGCCGGAGGCGCCGGTTGCCGTGGAAGACGAGGGTAAAAGCGAGGCGACCGAGGCCGACGCAGACGACGAGGAGCCCGAAGCGGACGAAGAGGCGGAAGAAGCGCCCCGGCGGGGCGACCGCCGCGAGGCCAAGCGGCTGCGCCGTCAGGCCCGCAGCCGGCTGCGCCGCCGCCGGCGGTCCGAGGAGCCCGACGAGGAGGAGCCCGAGGAGGAGGCGCCCGCCTCGGCCGACGACGAGGCCGACGAAGCGGTGGTCGACGCGGCGAGGACGAGGACGAGGTCGACGAGGTCGAGGAGGAGGAGAGCGCCGGCGAGGAGGACCGGGAGGTGGCGTCGACGGCGGCAGCTGCCGAGGTCGTCTACGAGCTGCCCGAATGGCTGCCCGAGCAGCGCGCCAACCTGAGCGTCATGCTCGACGCCGAGGGCATCCCCCACGAATGGGATGGCGGCGACCTGGTCGTGTCCGGGATCCGCGAGGAGGAGGTCGACGCCATCTTCCGGCGCATCGAGGGTGGCGAGGGTGGCGAGGAGGACGAGGAGGCCCGCTACCGGACCCTGGAGGAGCTGTTCGCCGCCGCCGACCGGTTGGCCAAGGACCCGGCCAGCAAGGACCGGCGCGACGACGCCCGCCTGGCCATCGAAGCCGCCGACGGCCCCACCCCGGTGGGCCTGGACGACTCGCAGTGGTGGCCCATCCGGTCCCGGGCCCACAACCTGCTCGACGCCCTCACCGTCGACGCCGGCGCCACCCGCGTGGCCGACGAGGCGGCTGCGGTGCGCAACCTGCTGCGCGCCGTGGTGTGAGCCCTCCCCGCCGCCCCCCCGGCGTGCTGCTCACCCCGGGGGCGAGCGCCAGCCGGGACCAGCCGGCACTCGTGGCCATCGAGGCGGCCCTCCAGCCTCTCGGCGTGGTCGTGGCGCGCATGGACTTTCCGTACCGGCGGGCCGGCCGCAGGACGCCCGACCGCCAACCGGTGCTGGTGGATGCTGTCCGCCAAGGCGCCGCCGCCCTGCGGGCCGACGTCGGCCGCTTGGTCCTCGGCGGGCGCTCCATGGGCGGCCGCATGTGCTCGGTCGCCGTCGCCGAGGGACTGCCCGCCGACGGCCTGGTGCTCGTCAGCTACCCGCTGCACCCGCCGGGCAAGCCGGAACGGCTCCGCACCGAGCACTTCCCGGCCTTGACGGTGCCGTGCCTGTTCGTCTCCGGCACCCGGGACGCGTTCGGCCGCCCCGAGGAGCTCGAAGCGGCCACCGCGGCGATCCCCGGCCCGGTCACCCACCACTGGATCGACGGCGGTGACCACGGCCTGCGCCGCTTCGACGATCCCGTCGCCTCGATCGTCACGGCATGGTGCGCGGACGTTCTCCGGGTCGACCGAGCGCGTCCTCGGGGTTGAGCTCCTCCAGGGGGCGGCGAGCGGTCTCGGGGAAGGCCACCACGATGAGGAGCACGGCGACCAGCGGGCCGACGGAGAGGATGGCAAGCGCCGGGCCGATGGTCCCGATGGAGGACGACAGCGCCCCAGTCGCCACCAAGCCGGCGATGCCCCCGGCGGCGCCGGCGATGGTGAGCGCACCCGAAGCCCGGCTGCGCACCGACGTGGGAAACAGCTCGGGCCCGTAGACGGCCAGCGCCGGCCCGACGGCGAAGGAGATCAGGCTGCCCACCACCGCCCACGCCCACAACGGCCAGCCGTGGGCCAGGAACGAGGCCACCGTGATCGCCGTGCCCACGGCGATGCCGATCGCCGCCACCGGCCGGCGGCCGCGCGTGTCGGCCAGGCGTCCGCCGACGAGCACGCCGACACCGCCCAGCGTCCCGGCGAACTGGTGCAGGAGGCTGATGCGGACCGACGAGAAGTGGCGCTCGGTGCGCAGGAACTGGTTGTGGAACTCGCCGGCCGGGCTCACGAACAGGGCGTACGCCAGGGCGAAGGCGGCCAGGACCCACAGACGCCGGCGGTGCTCCGGTGACAGGTCCCGCAGCCGCCGGGTCCGGTGCGGCCTCGGGCCGCGGGCGGGTGCGGGGACGAAGCGGCGGCTCTCGGGGAGGTCGCGGGCACAGCGGGCCACGATGGGGATGCCGGCGAGGGCGATGGCGTACACCCAGCGCCAGCCGCCGGCGCTCTCGCCGGCCAGGGGCAGCGCCAGCAGGACGCCGCCGGCGCCCAGGCTGTAGCACAGGCTGAGCACGCCGGCAGCCCACGCCCGTGAGCCGGCCGGCATCTCCTCGGTGACGAGGACGAACAACAGCAGGTAGAAGGCGCCCACGAACGAGGACGCCGCCACCTGGGTGACGGTGAGGGAGCTGAGCGACGGCGTCGACGCCCCGACGGCGGTCAGCAGGGCGCCGGCGACGGCGCAGCCGAGGATCAACGACCGCCGGCCGCGACGGTCGGCGGCGACCAGCGCCAGCAGGGCCAGCACGGCGCTGACCTCGACCACGCCGAAGGCGACGCCCTGGCCGGTCGTGCCCACGTGGAAGTCGGCGCCGGCGTAGGTCATGGTCTGGGTGAGCACGTTGTCCAGGTAGCCGCCCACCACCATCAGGGCGCACAGGGTGGCGAGCACCACGGCGGCGCGACGGTCGAGGCGTTGCGGCGGGGCCCACCACGGCATGTCCCGCATTCCCCCGAGGCGGCGGAAGTGGCGGCGCAGGGGCAGGACGAACAACCACGAGAACCAGGGAACGCCGACCGCGAAGGTCACCTCCTGGCGCACGGTGAACTGGCCGTCCGCCGCTGTCGTCACCCTGACCGTGCGCTGGTACCGGCGCAACGGGCCGTCCGCCAGGGTGAAGGCGTAACGACCGTCGGCGCTCTCCGCCCGGTCCTCGGCGACGAACTCGTCGCGGGGGACGAGGAGGTCCTGCACTGCCCCGGCGTCCAGGACGCCGGTGACAGCCACCCGGCTCATCCGAAGGCGGCGAACAGCTCTGCGTAGGCGGCGGTGGCGTCGACCAGGCGGTCGATCGCCACCCACTCGTCGGTCACGTGGGCGCACTCGAGGTCCCCGGGCCCGCAGACCACGGCGGGGAGGCCTCCTTGGTTGCGCACGAAGCGGGCATCGGTGGTGAAGGTCATGCCGATGGTCTCGGGCGCCTGGCCGGTCGCCTTGGTCACCGCGTCGCCGACGAGCCGGGCGAAGGGGTCGTCGGCCGGCATCTCGCTGGCCTCCCCGAAGGCGACGACGTCGAAGTCGTAGCGCAGCCCGTCCACGCCGGCGCCGTCGACCTTGGCCAGCACCTGCTCGACGGCGTCCCGCTCGGTGACGCCGGGAAGCAGCCGGCGGTCGACGCCGAGGCGGCAGGATGCGGCGACCGTGTTGAAGCTGGTGCCGCCCTCGATGGTGCCCACGTTGGCCGTCGGCCGGCCGAGAAGGGGGTGGTCGGGATCGCCGAAATCGGCGGCGTGCAGGGCGAGCACGATCGTCGCCCCGTGCTCGATGGCGGACACCCCTTCGCGAGGGCGGCTGCCGTGCCCCGGGCGCCCCTGCACGGTGAGGTTGCCCTGCAGGAGGCCCCGCTCGGCGACGCACAGGTCGAGCGACGTGGGCTCGGGCACCAGGCAGGCGTCGCCGCGGATCAGCCCCTGCTCGAGCAGGACCCGGGTCCCGAGGGCGCCGCCCACCTCCTCGTCCGCCACCAGGTGGAACACCAGGTCGCACGCCGGTTTGCGTCCCGCCTCCTCGAGCACGTCGAGGGCGCACACGGCCGCGGCGATGCCGCCCTTCATGTCCGCCGTGCCCCGGCCGTAGAGGCGGCCGTCCTTGAGCGTCGGGGTGAACGGCTCGGTCGACCAGGCGTCGGCCACCACCGGTACCACGTCCAAGTGGCCGTTGACGATCAGCGTGGGGCGCGGCCCCGGACCGTCCGGGTGGGGGACCTCCACGATCAGGGAGCGTCGCCCGGGAGCCGGTTCCACCTCGCGGATGGTTGCCCGGCGGGGCTCGAACGCGGCCCGGCACACACCGGCGATGTCGGCTTCGTTGCCCGGCGGGTTGCGGGTGTCGACTGCCACCAGTTCGGACGTCAGGGCGACCACCCGGTCGGCATCCACCAGTTCTCGCACTCCCGGGAGCCTACGACGCCAGGCGGTCGAGGAGCTCGTCCACGGCGCGCTCGCCGGTGCGAACGGCGCCGGCCCGGTCGTCGGCCCCGGCGATGAACAGGGCAATCTCGTTGACCGCCGCCAGCAGGACGTGGGCGAGCACGTCGACCAGGTCGGCTTCGAGGCGACCGCGCTCGGCGATGTCCTGGAGCGCGGCGCGCAGCATGCCCAGGGCGCTGCTCTCCCCGATGGTCCGCCACCGGCTCCAGCCCAGCACGGCGGGGGCGTCGACCAGAACGATGCGCCTCACCACCGGATCGCCCGCCAACCGGATCCACGCCCGGCTCCCCGCTCGCAACGCCTCGACGGGGTCGTTCCAGCCGCCGGCGGCGGCGAACACCTGGCGGCCGATGTCGGCCTCGACGGCCGCGAACACCGCTTCGAACAGCGCGTCCTTGCCGGCGAAGTGGTGGTACAGCCCGCCCCGGCTCACCCCGGAGCGGGCGATCACCGCTTCGATGGCCGTGCCGTCATAGCCCCGCTCGGCGAACAGGCGGGTGGCCACGGCGACCAGCTGGGCCCGGGTGACATCGCCCCGGCGGGCGCGGTCGTCGGCCATGGCCGTATCCTCCCATACCGCCTGACGGTCGGATGGCCCGGATCACAGCAGGAGCGCGGCGCTGAGGCCGGCGGCGCCGGCGGCCACCACCACGAACGCGGCCCGCCAGAACGCCGCCGGCAGGGCGGCCAGGCGGGCCAGCTCGGCGCTGTCGCTCGCCTCGACGTTGCGCCGGCGAGCGGCTGTGACGCCGCTCCCGGCCGCTCGGGCCGGGCGACCACACGCCTCGAGCGCCGCCCGCAGCCCACCCAGCACGAGGAACCAGGCGCACGCCGCCCCGGCCACGGCCACGCCCCGGTCGGGTCCGGCAGCCAGCAGCCAGATGAGCCCGGCGCCGGCCAGGGCGGTGAGCACCAGGCCGAAGGCGTTGCGCACCCAGACCACGACGAGGAGCACGGCGAGCCCGGCCAGCGCTCCCAGCCACACCCGGGCGTTGCCCGACGCCACCAGGGCGGCGCCGGCCAGGCCGACGAGCGGTGGCGCCGGGTAGCCGGACGCGGAGGTCAACGCCCGCCGCCACCGCCCGTGCACCCCGCGGTGCCAGGTCACCCCGGACGTGTCGGCCCGCAGGTGGACGGCCCCGACCTTGCCCCCCGTGACCAGCACCGTGGCCACGTGCCCGGTCTCGTGCACGGCGGTGACGGCCAGCCGGCCGACCCGCCAGGCGCGGCGGGAGAGGAGGGCGAGGAGGGCGACGACGAGCCCGGTCACTGCCTGGCGCAGGGGGGTGGACGACACGGCCGAGGCGGCGCGGTGGAGGTTGCTGGCCGTGCTGCCGTTGCCGAGTGGGTCGCTGGCGGCCAACGTCGTCAGCAGGTGCACCGCATCAGCATGGCGGCAAGACCCCGTTTGCGGGGCGCGCCCGGGCGGGATGAACGGCGGGGGTGCGGGGGTCCGACATACTGGGCTCCCGATGCAGCAGATCTCCATACGTCCGGGACCGCCGCTGTCGGGTGGGGTGAGCGTCGGCGGGGCCAAGAACTCCGCCCTCAAGGTGGTGGCCGCCACTCTGCTGGCCGAGGGCGAGTACATCCTGCGCAACGTCCCCGCCATCACCGACGTGGAGATCATGACCGAGCTGCTCCGCTCCATGGGTGTCAGCGTGGACCGCGTCGAGCGCGGCACCCTCCGGGTGCGCCAGGGAGCCACGTGCGGCACCGAGGCCCCCTACGAGCTGGTCGAGCGCATGCGCGCTTCCATCGTCGTGCTCGGCCCGCTGCTCGGCCGGTTCGGGCGAGCCCGGGTGGCCATGCCGGGCGGCGACGACTTCGGCTCCCGGCCCATCGACATGCATCTCTCCGGCCTCGAACAGCTGGGCGCGTCGTTCGAGCTGACCCACGGCTACATCGACGCCCGCGCCGACAACCTGCTGGGCGCCCGGATCGTGCTCGAGTTCCCCAGCGTGGGTGCCACGGAGAACCTGTTGCTGGCCGCGGTCCGAGCCAAGGGAACGACCGTCATCGACAACGCGGCGCGCGAACCCGAGATCAGTGACCTGGCCGCCTTCCTCACCCGGATGGGTGCCCGGATCGGCGGGGCCGGGACCTCGACCATCGAGATCGAAGGCACCGACCACCTGCGCGCCAGCGACCACACCGTGATCCCCGACCGCGTCGAGGCCGCCACCTATCTGACGGCCGTCGCCGTCGCCGGCGGCGAGGTGACCATCGACGGAGCCCGGGCCGACCACATGGACATGCTCCTGCACAAGCTGGGCGACATGGGCGTGCGTACCGCGGCCACGAGCAGCGGGTTGTGGGCGGCGGCGCCCCGCCGGCTGCGCGCCGCCGACTTCTCCACGCTTCCGTACCCGGGGATCGCCACCGACTACAAGCCGTTTCTCGTCACCGCCCTGTCTGTCGCCGACGGTGTGGCCATCGTCTCGGAGAACCTGTTCGCCGGTCGGTTTCGCTACGTGTCGGAGCTCATCCGCATGGGAGCGGACATCCGCACCGAGAGCCATCACGCCGTGGTCCGCGGGGTCCCCCGACTGTCGGGGGCGCCGGTCCGCGCCAGCGACATCCGCGCCGGCGCTGCCCTCGTCATCGCCGGCCTGGGGGCGGAGGGAGAGACCCTCGTGACCGACGCCGAGCACATCGCACGTGGCTATGAAGACCTGCCCGCCCAGCTCCGCGCCCTCGGTGCCGACGTCACCCCGGTCCCCACGGGAGGCCGGTAGGCCTTGCGCTCCCGCGACCCCGCGGCGCTCGTGGCCGCGGCCCGCGCCGGCGACCGCGGCGCCACGGGACGGCTCATCTCCCTGATCGAGCGGGGCGGGCCGGCGGCGCGGGAGGTCGGGCGTCTGACCTTCGGCGACGGCGGAGGATCGGGGCGCATCATCGGGATGACCGGCGCACCGGGTGCGGGCAAGTCCACGCTCACCGACCGGCTGATCGCCCGGGCCCGCAGCCAGGGCTCGCCGGTGGGCGTGCTGGCCATCGACCCGTCGTCGCCGTTCTCCGGCGGTGCCATTCTCGGCGACCGGGTCCGCATGCAGGGCCACGCCCTCGACGACGGGGTGTTCATCCGGTCCATGGCCACCCGCGGCCACCTCGGCGGCCTCGCCCTCGCCGCGCCCGAAGCGGTTCGGGTCCTCATCGCCGTCGGCATCCCTCTGGTCCTCCTGGAGACCGTCGGCGTCGGCCAGATCGAAGTGGAGATCGCCGGCGCCGCGGACACGACGGTGGTCGTGGTCAACCCGGGCTGGGGCGACGCCATCCAGGCCAACAAGGCCGGCCTGCTGGAAGTGGCCGACGTCTTCGTGATCAACAAGGCCGACCGGCCGGGAGCGGACGAGACCCGGCGCGACCTCGACAACATGCTCGACATGAACGTGGCCATGGGGGAATGGCGGCCGCCGATCCTCATGACCACCGCCTCCCAGGGCGAGGGCACCGAAGAGCTGTGGGAGGCGCTCGCCGACCACGAGCGCTACCTGCAACGATCCGGCCGGATGGAGGAGCGCCGGCGGGAGCGGTTGATGAGCGAGGTCGGCGAGGTGCTGGTTCGTCGCCTCGAGCGCGACGTGCGCGCCCTGGGCCACGGCGACCGCTGGGAGGCCCTCGGCGACGACGTCGTCGCCGGCCGCCTCGATCCCTACCAGGCCGCCGACCAGCTCCTCGACGATCTGCGCAGCGGGGATGGCGTCAAGAAGCCCAGGTGACCCAGCCCGTCTCTGCCGCCACGGCCAGGTCGGGGTGGGACGGCACCACGCGGACGGTGAAGCCGTAGCGACCGGCCTGGTCGCAGGAGAACCGGCCCCGATAGCGCAGCCGGCCAGCGCCGCCAGCGGCGTGGGGTTCGACCGGCTCCATGGGCGCCACCTGGGCGTGGGCGATCTCGTCGTTGCCCGCCACCGCGCCGTGGAGAACCTGCACGCTCACGTCGGCCGCGCCCAACGAGCCCAGCTCGACGTCGGCCGTGACCTCGCGCACCGTGTCCAGGTCGCTGACCGCTGCGCCGCTCTCGCCGTCCACGGACACGATCCTCACCTTGGGCCAGGACGCGGCGACCTGCTCCTTCCACGCCGCCAGCTGGCGGGCTCGGGCGGCCCCGTCGGCGTTGAGCGCGTCGGTCCGCTCGGCCAGCGGCTCGTAGTACTGCTCGACGTAGTCGGCGACCATCCGCGCCGCCTGGATCCCGGGTCCGAGCGTGCGCAATGACGACTTGATCCGCTGCACCCAGGCCCGCGGGAAGCGCCCGCCGGAGCGGTCGTAGAAGAGGGGAATGACCTGGCGTTCGAGGATCTCGAACAGGCTGTCGGCTTCGACCCGGTCGCGCTGATCGAGATCCTGGTACGACTCGGCGGAGGAGATGGCCCAACCGCTCGAGGCGTCGAAGAACTCGTCCCACCAACCGTCGAGGATCGAGCAGTTGAGGGCGCCGTTGAGCGTCGCCTTCTCCCCGCTCGTGCCACTGGCTTCCAGGGGCCGGCGGGGGGTGTTCAGCCACACGTCGCTGCCCTGCACGAGCATGCGGGCCACGGAGATGTCGTAGTCCTCCAGGAACGTGATGCGGTGGCGCACCGCCGGGTCGCGGCTGAAGCGGACGATCTCGGCGATCATGGCCTTGCCGTGCTCGTCGGCGGGATGGGCCTTGCCGGAGAACAGCAGCTGTAGGGGTCGCTGCTCGTCCAGCAGCAGCGCCCGCAGCCGCTCGGGCTGGGAGAGCAGGAGGGTGGCGCGCTTGTAGGTGGCGAACCGGCGGGCGAAGCCGACCACCAGGTACCGGGGGTCGAGCACCCCGTCCGCCCACTCCGCATCGGTGGAAGAGACTCCTCGTGCGCTCAGCGAGCGGCGGAGCCGGTCGCGCACCAGTCCGATGAGCGCCTCCCGGCCCTGCTCGCGCACCCGCCAGATCTCGTCGTCCCGGGCGTCGTCGATGCCGGCCCACTCGGGCGCCTTGGCTTCGTCCCACGCCGGCGATACGTACCTGGACAGCAGGTCGCTCATCTCCGAGGACACCCACGAGCGGCCGTGCACGCCGTTGGTGACGGAGCCGATCGGGATCTCGTCGACCGGCACCGACGGCCACAACCCCTGGAACATCGCCCGGCTGGTGCGGCCGTGCAGCGCCGACACCCCGTTGGCCATGCCGGCCAGGCGCAGACCCATCACGGCCATGTTGAACGGGGCGTCGGGCGGATCGTCGGGGAAGTGGCCGAGGTCCATGAGCTCGTCGAGGGACACCTTGCACTCCCGGGCCCAGCCGGCGAAGTACGACTCCATCATCGGCCGGGGGAAGCGGTCGATGCCGGCGGGCACCGGGGTGTGGGTGGTGAACACCGTCCCCGACCGGACGGCTTCGATCGCCTCGGCCAGACCCAGTCCCTGCCCGGTCACCAGCTGGCGGATGCGCTCGAGGCCGAGGAAACCGGCGTGGCCCTCGTTGGTGTGGAACACCTGGGCGTCAGCGCCCACCGCTTCGAGGGCGCGCACCCCACCGACGCCGAGCAGGATCTCCTGGCGGAGGCGGTGCTCGCTCCCGCCGCCGTAGAGGCGGTCGGTGACCTGGCGCAGATCGTCGGGATTGTCCTCCACGTCGGCGTCGAGCAGGTACAGCCGGACCCGGCCGACCTGGGCGAGCCAGACCTTGGCCGACAGGGTGTCGCCGGCCAGCTCGACCCGGACGTTGGCCCCGTCCACCAGGCTGAGGGCCATGCGGTGGGGGTCGAGCGTCGGGTAACGCTCCTCCTGCCAGCCGTCGGCGTTGAGGGACTGGCGGAAGTACCCCTGGCGGTACAGCAGCCCCACGCCGACGAGGGGGACGCCGAGCCCGCTGGCCGCCTTGAGGTGGTCGCCGGCCAGGATGCCGAGGCCGCCCGAGTACTGGGGGATGGCTTCGGCGATGCCGAACTCGGGCGAGAAGTAGGCCACCGACCGCACCGCGGACCGGCGTTGCTGGAACCAGCGGGGCGCGGTCAGATAGCGCTGCAGGTCGTCGTGGATCTCGCCGAGAAAGCCGCAGAACGCGGGATCGGCGGCGAGGGTCTCGAGGCGGTCCCGCTGGACCAGGCCGAGGAGCCGTACCGGGTCGTGGAAGGACAGCTCCCAGATCTGGGGGTCGACCCAGCGGAACAGGTCGCGGGTGCGTTCGTCCCACGACCAGCGCAGGTTGGCCGCCAGCTCGGCGAGGGGCGCGAGCGCGCTCGGGCAGCCGGGCGCGGACGGTGAAGCTGCGCAGAGCCTTCATCGGCGCCACGTTAGGTTGGGAAGCGGTGACCGGACGCATGGTGGTGCAAGACGTCCGTCCCGCCGCGCCGCACGGGGAGTACCCGGCGAAGGCGGTGGAGGGCGAGATCGTCCCGGTGTCGGCGACGATCTTCACCGACGGACACGACGTCCTGGCGGCGCGGGCGCTGCTCTTCGAGGCCGGCCGGACCTCGGGCGCAGCCCGACGCCACCACGATCCTGGCGCCCGGCATCAACGACCGCTGGCACGGGCGCCTCGAGGTGCCCCCCGGCCTCGGCCGCCGCCAGCTGGTCGTGGAAGCGTGGACCGACCGCTACGCCACCTGGGCGGCCAAGGTGGCGGTAAAGCTGCGCGCCGGTGTCGACGTCGGCGTGGAGGTGGCCGAGGGCCTGGCCCTCTTCGCCGACGTCGATCGGCGCCCGCCCGAAGTGGCCGTCGCCGTCGCCGCCCTCACGGACGCCCGGCTGTCCGACGCCGCCCGCCTTCTTCCGGCGACCACCCCGGGCGTGCTCGCCGCCTTGGCCGGTCCCGGAAGTGCCGACGACCTCACCCGCAGTGCGCCGGTGCCGCTGTGGGTGGACCGCGAGCGGGCCCTGGTCGGCGCCTGGTACGAGCTGTTCCCGCGTTCCTTCGGCGGCTTTCGGGGGGTGGCCAAGCGGGTGCCGGCGCTGGCCGAACTGGGCTTCGACGTGCTCTACCTGCCGCCGGTGCACCCCGTCGGGCGCACGGGCCGCAAAGGCCGGGACAACACCCTCGATCCCGGCCCCGGTGACCCGGGTAGTCCGTGGGCGATCGGGTCGGCCGAGGGAGGCCACACCTCCATCGATCGCCAGTTGGGCACCGTCGAGGACTTTCACCACCTCCTCGACACCCTGGCGGCCGAGGGGATGGAGATCGCCCTCGACTACGCCCTCAACTGTTCGCCCGACCATCCCTGGGTCGCCGAGCACCCCGAGTGGTTCCACCATCGCCCCGACGGCTCCATCGCCTACGCCGAGAACCCGCCCAAGAAGTACGAGGACATCTACCCGTTGAACTTCTGGCCGGCCGAGGAGAGCGACCGGCGAGCGCTGTGGGACGCGTGCAAGGACATCCTCGATTACTGGGTGGCCCAGGGGGTCCGCGTGTTCCGGGTCGACAACCCGCACACCAAGCCCATCGCCTTTTGGGAGTGGGTCATCCCCGCGGTGCAGTCCGAGCATCCCGACGTGGTCTTCCTGGCCGAGGCGTTCACCCGCCCGGCGGTGATGGCCAAGCTGGCCGAGATCGGCTTCAGCCAGAGCTACACCTACTTCACGTGGCGCACCGAGCAGCACGGCGAGGAAGGCCTGTGGGCCTACATGGAGGAGCTGGCCCACGGACCCAAGGCCGACTACATGCGGCCCAACTTCTGGCCCAACACGCCGGACATCCTGTCCGGCCCCTTGCGCGAGGGACCGCCCGCCGCCTTCGCCCTGCGCTACGTGCTGGCGGCGACCCTGGCGCCCTCCTACGGGATCTACAGCGGCTACGAGCTGTTCGAGAACCACCCCGCCTCCCCGCACAACGAGGAGTACCTCCACTCGGAGAAGTACGAGATCAAGGACCGCGACTTCGCCCGCGCCGGCAGCCTCGTCCCCTTTATCGGCGCGGTCAACGCCATCCGCCGTCGTCATCCCGCCTTCTCCCGCATCCGCACGCTGCGCCTGCACCGGAGCGACAACCCGGCGATCTTTGCCTTTTCCAAGACCAGCGACGACGGAACCGACGCCGTGCTGGTCGTGGTCACCCTCGACCCCTTCGCCGCCCAGGAGGCCACGCTCCATCTCGACCTCGACGGGCTGGGCGTGGCCGTGGACGAACCGTTTCCGGTGACCGACGAGCTGTCGGGCCAACGGTACCTGTGGGACGCCCGCCCCTACGTGCGCCTGGAGCCGTGGTCACGCGTCGCCCACGTGCTTGACCTGCGAGGAGGGCCGTGACTGCGGGAGCCGAACCGCTTGAGGGCGTGGACGCCCGCTGGTACCAGCGGGCGGTGTTCTACGAGATCCTCGTGCGCGGATTCTTCGACTCCAACGACGACGGCGCCGGCGACCTTCGCGGCATCACCGAGAAGCTGGACTACCTGGAATGGCTGGGCGTCGACTGCCTGTGGCTGCTGCCGTTCTACAAGTCGCCCCTCCGTGACGGCGGCTATGACATCAGCGACTTCTGGTCGGTGCTGCCGGAGTACGGCGACCTGGCTGACGCGGTCGACCTGGTCGAGGGGGCGCACAAACGGGGAATTCGCATCGTGGCCGACATGGTGATGAACCACACCAGCGACCAGCACCCCTGGTTCGTCGAGTCCCGCCAGGACCGCACCAATCCCAAGGCCGACTGGTACGTGTGGGAAGACGACGACACCCGCTATCCCGATGCCCGGGTGATCTTCGTGGACAACGAGCAGTCCAACTGGACGTTCGACGCCAACCGGGGCCAGTACTACTGGCACCGGTTCTTCTTCCACCAGCCCGATCTCAACTACGCCAACCCCGAAGTGGCCGACACCATGGCGGACGTGCTGCGGTACTGGCTCGACATCGGTCTCGACGGCTTCCGGCTCGACGCCGTGCCGTACCTGTTCGAACGGGACGGCACCAACGGGGAGAACCTGCCCGAGACCCACGAGTACCTCAAGCGCCTGCGGCGTGACGTGGACGCCCTGTACCCCGGCAAGGTGCTGCTGGCCGAAGCCAACCAGTGGCCCGAGGACGTGGTCCAGTACTTCGGCAAGGACGACGAGTGCCAGATGTGCTTCCACTTCCCGCTGATGCCGCGGATGTTCATGGCGTTGCGGCGGGAGGAGCGCACGCCGGTCACCGAGATCCTGGCCCGGACTCCGGAGATCCCCGCCGGCTGCCAGTGGGGGATCTTCCTGCGCAACCACGACGAGCTGACGTTGGAGATGGTCACCGACGAGGAGCGCGACTACATGTGGGCGGAGTACGCCAAGGACCCCCGCATGAAGCGCAACATCGGCATCGGCCGGCGGCTGATGCCGCTGGTGGACAACGATCGTCGGGTGGCCGAGCTCCTCCACGCCCTGCTGTTCAGCTTTCCCGGGTCGCCGGTGCTCTACTACGGCGACGAGATCGGGATGGGCGACAACATCTACCTGGGTGACCGGGACGGCGTCCGAACGCCCATGCAGTGGTCGCCGGACCGCAACGGGGGCTTTTCCCGGGCGGACTTCGCCCAGCTGTACCTGCCCGCCAACATGGACCCGGTCTACGGCTACCAGTCGGTCAACGTGGAGGCCGAGCTGCGCAACCCCAGCTCCCAACTGCACTGGACCAAGCGGCTGCTCGAGGTGCGCAAGCAGCATCCCGTCTTCGGCGCCGGCACTTTCGAGGTCGTGTCCACCGACAACCCGTCGGTGCTGGCCTACGTGCGCGAACAGCGGGACAGGGAAGAGGGCGACGAGCAGGGCGACGGCGACACGGTGCTGTGCGTGTGCAACCTGTCGCGCTTCGCCCAGCCGGCGGAGCTGCCCCTGCAGCGCTGGCAGGGCATGGTCCCCATCGAGTTGCTCGGCCGCATCCGGTTTCCCCGCATCGGCGAGCTGCCCTACTTCGTCACCCTGGCCCCCTACGGGTTCTACTGGTTCGAGCTCACCGAAGGCCGCGAGGTCCCCCAGTGAGCGAGCTTGCGAGCGAACCGGTGTGGCAGGCTGGCGCGCCCTCGAAGAGGGGGCGCCAGTGAGCCCCGGCAACGGCGTGCTGCCCGACGGGCTGGTCGAGCTGCTCCCCGGCTATCTCGGCCGCCAGCGGTGGTACGGCCGGGAGGGGGAGCCGGCCGCCGGCGAGATCCGCGTCGTGGCCCAGCGCCAGCTCCACCGCCAGCCGCCCCAACCGTCGGACTCCGAGGCCGGCGCCGGCCTGCTGTGGGCCGTGGTGGACGTCGGCGGGGCCGAGTACCAACTGCTGCTCGGCGAGCGCCACGCCGGCGAGCACGCCGACTTCCTGAACGGGCACGAGCCGGGCGTGCTGGGTGCAGTCGGGGACCGGTACTACTACGACGCCACCCTCGATCCGGAGCTGGCCCTCGCCCTGCTGGCGGTGCTGAGCGACGGCGCCGAGACCGCCGAGCGGGTGCGCCCGGTCACGGCCGAGCAGTCCAACACGTCGCTGGTCTACGACGACCGGCTCATCCTGAAGCTCTACCGCCAACTGCTCGACGGGCCCAACCCGGACGTCGAGGTCACCTCGGCACTGGCCGACCTGGGATTCGATCACGTCCCCGTGCCGTTGGTGACCTGGCGGGGCGACGGGCGCGACCTGGCTTTCGGCGAGCAGTTCCTCGTCGGCGGGTCGGAGGGCTGGGCGCTGGCGCTGACGTCGCTGAGCGACTTCTACGCCGAGGTGTCGGCCGACCCGGGCGAAGCCGGCGGGGACTTCGCCGGCGAAGCCACCCGGTTGGGAACGATGACCGCCCAGCTGCACCTCGCCCTGGCCGACGCCTTCGGCGTCGACGGCCGGGCCCTGGCCGACCGGTTCTGGGCGCTGCTCGTCGACTCCATCGGTGAGCGGCTGGTCTTGGCCGCGGCGGGGATCGGCGGTGGGATCGAGGGGGCGGTCGGGCCGTTCGTCGACGGCCTGCGGGCGGTCGAGGACCCGGGGCCGGCCATCCGCGTCCACGGGGACTACCACCTGGGCCAGGTCATGCGCACCGACTCGGGCTGGTACGTGCTGGACTTCGAGGGCGAACCGGCTCGTCCGGTCGAGGAACGCCGACGGCCCACTTCCGTGTTGAAGGACGTCACCGGCATGCTCCGCTCCCTGCAGTACGTGTCCCGCTACGCGCTCAGCGACCGGCCCGCCGACGAGCTCGACGAGCTCCGCGCTCGAGCCGAAGCCTGGGAGCACCACAACCGGCAGGCGTTTCTGGGCGGCTACCGGAGCAAGCGGGGGATCGACGCGCTGCTGCCCGAGGACGAGGCGACCTGGGAGGTGGTCCTGGCCGCGTTCGAGATGGACAAGGCGCTCTACGAGCTCGACTACGAGCGCGCCTACCGCCCGGACTGGACGGTGATCCCGACCGCCGCCATCGTGCGGCTCCTGGAACGGCGGTGAAGCCGGCCGTCGCCTTCGACGGGATCATCGCCGGCACGGCGAGAGACCCCCACCGGGTCCTCGGGCGCCACCAGGGGAGGGTGCGGGCCTGGCGGCCGGACGCCCTGGCCATGCGGCTCCTGCCCCAAGCTGCCGGCGGGCCTTCGCCGGTGGCGATGGAGATGCTCGACGAGCGGGGCCTGTTCGAAGCGCCCATCCCCGACGAGGTGGCGTCCTACCGCCTCGAAGCTGACTACGGCCGGCCGGGCGCGGTCACCACCTTCGCCTTCGACGACCCCTACCGGGCGTGGCCCACCCTCGGCGACCTGGACCTGCACCTGTTCGGCGAGGGTAGGCACCACCGCCTGTGGGAGGTGCTCGGTGCCCGCCCGCGCCGCCACGGCGGCGTCGACGGGGTCTCGTTCGCGGTGTGGGCGCCCAACGCCCGGGCGGTGCGGGTGGTGGGCGACTGGAACTTCTGGGACGGCCGCGTCCACCCCATGCGCGCCCTGGGGTCGTCCGGGGTGTGGGAGCTGTTCATCCCCGGCGTGTCCGCCGGCGCCCGCTACAAGTTCGAGCTGGTGACGCCCGCCGGCCGGGTGGTGCACAAAGCCGACCCCATGGGCGAGGCCACCGAGGTTCCGCCGGCGACGGCGAGCGTGGTGGCCGGCGCCCCGGCCCACCAGTGGGGCGACGGGGCGTGGATGGCGCGCCGGTCGGCGGGCGAAGCGTTCACCGGCCCCCAGTCCATCTACGAGGTCCACCTGGGGTCATGGCGGGGGGCGGACGACGGCGCCGGCGGCACCCGGCCCCTGACCTATCGGCGAGCTGGCCGAGCAGCTGCCCGCCTACGCCGGCGGCCTGGGCTTCACCCACGTCGAGCTCATGCCGGTGGCCGAGCATCCCTTCGCCGGATCGTGGGGCTACCAGGTGACCGGGTACTACGCGCCGACCAGCCGCTTCGGCACCCCCGACGACTTCCGCGCCCTGGTCGACGCCTGCCACCAGGCCGGCCTCGGGGTGATCGTCGACTGGGTCCCCGCCCACTTCCCCAGCGACGAGTTCGCCCTGGCCCGCTTCGACGGCACCGCCCTGTACGAGCACGAGGACCCCCGCCTGGGCTACCACCCCGACTGGGGCACCTACGTGTTCAACTTCGGCCGCAACGAGGTGCGCAACTTCCTCGTGGCCAACGCCCTGTACTGGGTGGAGCAGTTCCACGTGGACGCGCTCCGCGTCGACGCGGTGGCCTCCATGCTCTACCTCGACTACTCGCGCCAACCCGGCGAGTGGATCCCCAACCGCTTCGGTGGCCGCGAGAACCTCGAGGCGGTGGCCTTCCTGAAGGAGGTCAACGAGGTTCTCTTCGCCACCTATCCGGGAGCGACCACCATCGCCGAGGAGTCCACGGCGTGGCCGGGGGTGTCGCGGCCGACGTATCTGGGCGGCCTGGGCTTCGGCTACAAGTGGAACATGGGGTGGATGCACGACACCCTGTCGTACTTCTCCGAGGATCCGCTCTTCCGCCGTTACCACCAGAACGACCTCACCTTTTCGCTGGTGTACGCCTGGAGCGAGAACTTCGTCCTCCCCTTGTCGCACGACGAGGTCGTGCATCAGAAGGCGTCGCTGCTCAACAAGATGCCCGGGGACCGCCCCCAGCAGCTGGCCAACCTGCGCGCCCTGTACGCGTGGATGTGGGCCCACCCGGGCAAACAGCTGCTGTTCATGGGCGGGGAGCTCGGCCAGGAACGCGAGTGGAGCCACGAACGGCCCCTCGACTGGTTTTGCCTGGAGTGGGCCGACCACGCCCGGCTGCAGGACCTGGTCGCCGAGCTCAACCGCGTCTATCGGGCCTCGCCCGCCTTGTGGGAACAGGACTTCGTTCCTGAGGGGTTCGGCTGGATCGACGCCAGCGACACCGAGCACAGCGTGGCCTCCTTCCTCCGGTGGGGGGCGCCGGACGGCAGCTCCGCGGGGCGGGGCCCGGCCCGGGCCTGGCCGGCGGAGAGCGCCGGCGGCGGGGGACGTGCTGGCGTGCGTGGCCAACCTGACACCGGTCGTCCACCGCGACTACCGGATCGGCCTGCCCCGGGGCGGCCGGTGGCGTGAGGTGCTCAACACCGACGCCAGGGAGTGGGGCGGCGGAGGCGTGGGCAACGCCGGCCGGGTGGACGCCGCCGCCGAGAGCTGGCACGGGCGCCCGTACTCGGCGAGCCTGGTGCTGCCGCCCCTCTCCGTGTTGTGGCTGGCGCCCGGGTAGCTTTTCGGCGGCCGGCTAGCCGGCCTCAGCCGGCCAGGGCCGCCGGCTCGGGGCGGAGGTCGCGCGCCGCGTCCTCCGGCTCGACCACGTTGATCAGCACTCCCGAGCCCAGTTCGAACCCGCCGCGGGTCGTGGCCTTGGGCAGGATGTGGGCGTGCCAGTGGTAGTCGCCGCTGACCCGGAACGGCGCCGAGTGGAAGAACACGTTGTAGGCGATGTCGCCCATCCGGTCGCGCAGGGCGGCCAGGGCGCGCCGGATGGCCCGGCCCACCGCCTCGAGGTCCTGGCCGCGGGCCTGGTAGAGGTGGGGCTCGTGGGTCCGGGGGATGACGAGCATCTCGTAGGGCGTGCCGCTCCAGAACGGGCAGATGACGGCGATCTCGTCGTCGACGTGGACGGCGCGGTGGCCGGCCGACTCCTCGGCGTCGGCGACGGCGCACAGCAGGCAGTTGCCCTGGAAGCGGGCGAAGCCGGCCAGCTCGTTGGCCATCTCGCCGGGAACGAACGGGATGGACAGGAGCTGGCTGTGCGGGTGCTCGATGGAGGCGCCCGCCTCCCGGCCGTAGTTGACGACGGCCTGGCTGTGGCGCAGCTCGGGGATGGTGGCGTGGTAGGCCATCCGGTCGCACAGGGCGTGCATGACCACGGCGGCGTGGGCGTCGGAGAGGTCAGCCCAGCTGCTGGCGTGATCGGGACTGAGGATCAGCACCTCGTGCATCCCGCTGGCCGTCGCCTGGGTGAACACCGGCCCGAGGTGGGTGACCACCATGGGCTCGTGGCCGACGAAGGCGGGGTAGCGGTTGTTGACCACGCGCACCGCCCAGTTCGGGTCGCCATCCCCCAAACCGGCGGGCAGGCGGTAACTCTCCAGCGTCGTGAGGTCGTCGTCCTCGTGTCCGGGGCAGAACGGGCACGGCCGGCCCGGCTCGCCTTCCACGCTGAGGCGACCGGGTGAGGAAGGCCGATGGTCGCACGGCGCGCTCCGTCGCCACCACGACCCACCGCCCGGTCAGCGGGTCGAGGCGGAGCTGGCTCATCGCTCGCAGTTGGTCTGGTAACTGCAGGCCACCCCCCGAACGTAGCGCCACACCGGTACCAGTGGCGCGCACGGTCGCCGCCGCCGTGGCCCACCGGCGTCGGTAGCCTGGCTGCGGTGATCGCCTACCTCGACCACGCCGCCACCACGCCGTTGCGCCCCGAGGCGTTCGCGTCCATGGTCCCGTGGATGACGGAGCGCTTCGGCAACCCGTCCGGAGTCCATGCCGTGGCGCGCGCGGCGCGCACCGCCGTCGACGACGCCCGCGACGTGGTGGCGACGGAGCTCGGGGTCGATGCCGGCGGGGTGGTGTTCACCGCCGGGGGCACGGAGGCCGACAACCTGGCCATCCTCGGCCGCCTCGCCGCCCAGCCCGGGGCGGTGGTCACCAGCGCGGTGGAGCACCACGCCGTGCTCCACGCCGCGGCCGCGGGCGGACAGCCGGTGCGCACCGTCGGGGTGACGGCCGACGGGGTCATCGACCTCGACGCCCTGGCCGCCGCCCTCGACGAGACGGTCAGCGTGGTCTCGGTGATGCTGGTCAACAACGAGGTGGGGACCATCCAACCGCTCGACGAGGTCGCCCGGCTGGTGCGGCGATCGGCGCCCCGGGCCGTGCTGCACACCGATGCCGTGCAGGCGGTGCCGTGGCTGGACGTCGCCGCCCTCACCGCCCCGGCCGACCTGATCAGCATCAGCGCCCACAAGTTCGGCGGTCCCCAGGGCGTGGGCGCCCTGCTCGTCCGGGACGGGCCAGCGGTTCGCGTGGCGCCGATCCTGCACGGCGGCGGCCAGGAGCGGGAACGGCGGTCGGGCACCCACAACGTGGCCGGGATCGTGGGCATGGCCGCGGCGCTGGCGGCCACGAGCGCGACGCGCGCCGCCGACGTAGCCGACGTGGCCGGGCGACGCGACCGGCTGGCCGACGGCCTGCTGGCGGCGGTGGGCGACAGCGCCGAGACGGGCCCCCGTTCGACCAAGGTGGCGGGCAACTGCCACCTGCGCTTCGCCGGCGTGGAGAGCGAGGCGCTGCTCGTCCTGCTCGACGACGCCGGCGTGTGCGCGTCGGCGGGCTCGGCGTGCACCAGCGGCGCCATCGAAGCCAGCCACGTGCTCCTGGCCATGGGCATCGCGCCCGACGACGCGCTGGGCAGCGTGCGCCTTTCGCTCGGTCCGACGACGACCGACGCCGAGGTCGACCGGGCGCTCGACGCCGTGCCCGACGCCGTGGCGCGCCTGCGCCGGCATCACCGGGCCTCGGGAACCGCGGTGGCGGCGGAGGTCTAGAGGGGTGCGTGTCCTGGTCGCCATGTCCGGCGGCGTCGACAGCTCGGTGGCGGCCGCGCTGCTGGCCGACGCCGGCCACGAGGTCGTCGGCGCGACCATGAAGCTGTGGGGCGGTCGGTCCGATACCGGGTGTTGCTCGGTGGGCGATGTCGAAGACGCCCGGCGGGTGGCGCAGCAACTCGGGTTGGCCCACCACGTCTTCAATTTCTCCGCTGAATTCAACCGCGATGTGGTCGAACCGTACGTCGCCGCCCACGCCGCCGGGGTGACGCCGAACCCGTGCGTGGCGTGCAACCGCCACCTGAAGTTCGACCGTTACCTGCAGCGGGCGGACGAGCTGGGATTCGACGCGGTGGCCACCGGTCACCACGCCCAGGTGCGCAGGGTCGGCGGGCGCTGGCGTCTGCAACGGGGCGCGGACGGGGCCAAGGACCAGAGCTACGTGCTGCACATGCTCAACCAGGACACCCTGGCGCGGACGCTGCTGCCGGTCGGGGCGCTGACCAAGGCCGACGTGCGGGCCCACGCCGCCCGGCTGGGTTTGCGCACCGCGACCAAGCCCGACAGCCAGGACGTGTGCTTCATCTCCCGCACCGGAGGTCGCCAGGAGTTCCTCGGCGCCCGCATCCCGCTGCGCCCCGGGGTCCTCGTGGACGCGGACGGCGAAACGGTGGGGAAAACGGCAGCCGTGGAGCTGGTCACCGTCGGGCAGCGCCGAGGCCTCGGCGTGGCTCAGGAGCGTTCGGCGCCGGGTGCGTCGCCCACCAAGGCGGACCGCCGGTTCGCCCTGCGCGTCGACGTCTCCGCCGGGCGGGTCACCGTGGGCGGCCTGGCCGACCTGCTGGTCGACCGCATCCCCGTCGAGGGCTTCGGGTGGGTCGACGGCCCGCTCCCGCCGGGCGCGCCGGTGCGGGTGCAGACGAGCGCCCACGGCGCGCCGGTGGCGGGGCGATGGCTGGGGGACGCAGTGGCGCACCGACGAGCCCGTCCGCCGGGTGGCGCCCGGGCAGAGCGTGGTGTGCTACGACGGCGACGTGGTGCTCGGCGGGGGGACGGCCCGCTGATGGCCGACGGCGCCGAGGTGGACCCGGGCCGGCGGGCGTCCGAGCTCCGGGAGCAGATCGAATACCACACCGCCCGGTATTTCGTCGACGACGCCCCGGAGATCACCGACGCCGAGTTCGACGGGCTGGTCGCCGAGCTGGCCGCCATCGAGGAGGCGCACCCGGATCTGGTGGCGCCCGACTCGCCGACCCAGCGCGTCGGCGGGGCGCCGTCCGGGCTGTTCGACGAGGTCGCCCACCGGACGCCGATGATGTCGCTCGACAAGACGACCAGCTACGAGGAGCTGCTGGCGTGGGGCAAGCGGATGGACCGCTACATCGCCGGGCGCGTCGACTACACCTGCGAGCCCAAGATCGACGGGCTGGCGATGTCGTTGCTGTACGAGGGCGGCCGGCTGGCGCGGGCCGCGACTCGGGGCAACGGGGTGGTCGGCGAGGACGTCACCGCCAACGTCGAGACCATCGCCGAGGTCCCGCACCGGCTGCGAGGCTCCCGCGTCCCCGACGTGGTCGAGGTGCGCGGCGAGATCTACATGCCGATCAGCGCGTTCGACGCCCTCAACCAGCGCCAGGGCGAAGGCGGCGAGCGGACGTTCATCAACCCCCGCAACGCCGCCGCCGGATCGCTGCGCCAGAAGGACTCCAAGATCACCGCCGGACGGGACCTGCGGTTCTGGGCCTACCAGCTCGGCGACGTGCAGGGCGGCCCCCGCTTCACCGAGCACCACCAGACCCTCGAGTGGATCGCCGAGACCGGCTTTCCCGTCAACCCCGAGGTCCGGACGGTCGACACCCTGGACGCCGTCGACACCTACTGCCGGCACTGGCTCGAGCACCGCCACGACCTCGACTACGAGATCGACGGCACGGTCGTCAAGGTCGACGACCTGGCCCAGCGCCGGGAGCTGGGTACCACGGCCAAGGCGCCGCGGTGGGCCATCGCCTACAAGTTCCCCCCCGAGGAACGCACCACGCTGCTGCGCAGCATCATGGTGTCGATCGGACGCAGCGGCAAGGCCACCCCCTTCGCCCAGCTCGAACCGGTGGTCGTCGGCGGGGCCACCGTGCAGCTGGCGACCCTGCACAACGAGGACCAGGTCCGCCTCAAGGACGTCCGTCCCGGCGACACCGTCGTGGTGCGCCGCGCCGGCGACGTGATCCCCGAAGTGCGCGGACCGGTGCTCTCGCTGCGCCCGGAACGGCTGGAACCGTGGACGTTCCCCACCGTGTGCCCGGTCTGCGGGCAGCCGCTCGTACGCCTGGAGGGGGAGAGCGACACCTTCTGCGTCAACGTCGACTGCCCCGGCCAGCGGGTGCAGCGCATCAGCCACTTCGCGTCCCGGGGCGCCATGGACATCGAAGGCTTCGGCGAGCGGACCGTCGGCCTGTTCGTATCCGAAGGGCTGCTGACCGACGTGGCCGACATCTACTCCCTGGACTGGCCCCGGGTGGAGTCCTTCGAAGGCTTCGGGTCGGTCTCGGTCGCCAACCTGCAGCGCGCCGTCGCCGCATCCCTCGACCGCCCGCTCGCCAACCTGCTCGTCGGCCTGTCCATCCGCCATCTGGGCGCCACCGGCAGCCAGGTCCTGGCCCGGGCCCTGGGCAACCTGGACCGCATCATGGCCGCCGATGTCGACGAGATGGCGAAGATCGAAGGCGTCGGCCCGGTCATCGCCCGCAGCGTCAACGAGTTCTTCGCCCTCGACCG
Source organism: uncultured Actinomycetota bacterium (assembly GCA_963757175.1). Taxonomy (GTDB): domain Bacteria; phylum Actinomycetota; class Acidimicrobiia; order Acidimicrobiales; family Palsa-688; genus CAVWQR01. Next base: position 1,609,626 of record CAVWQR010000001.1, read on the forward strand.
CAACCGCCAGGTGGTCGAACGCCTTCGCGCCGCGGGCGTCAACCTGCGCGGACCCGACGTTCCCGAGGTCGCCCAGGTGCTCGCCGGCCAGTCCATCGTGGTCACCGGGACGCTCGAGAGCTGGTCACGCGAGTCGGCCGAGGAGGCGATCAAGGCCCGGGGCGGCAAGGCGCCGGGCAGCGTCTCCAAGAAGACCACCGCCCTGGTGGCCGGCACCGAGCCCGGCCAGGCCAAGCTGGCCCAGGCGGACAAGGCCGGAATCCCGGTGATCGACGAGGCCGCGTTTGCCGTCCTGTTGGAGACGGGGCAGCTCCCCGCCACGGGCGAGGGGGACAATCGGGACAAGGCGGACGGGCAGTAGACCAATTCGCGGGAATATCTGCCCGAGTGGGTTCGTCGTCGCCGTGCGCCCGGCTACAATTGCCGCACAGGGGTGGCGGACGGACGCAGTGTTCCCCAGCCGCTGCCGACCGCCGCCACCCCCCTCTCGCTTCCGTCGGCCTTCGGCCGACGGGACCGTCGAGCGTCAGGCCGTCATCTGCTGCACCCGACGGGCCAGCTCGACCGCCGTGGGGTCGCCGGCGCTGGCCATGGCGCTCGTCTGCAGGGCCATGAGCTTGGTCACGTCGCCGTCGACCTTCACCTGGCCGCTCATGAACGCCTGCATCCCCGCTTGGACGTCGCCCTCGACGAGGATGGCCTTGATGGTGTCGTAGGCCGAGGTCACGGTGAGGTCGGCCGGCTCGAGATGACCGAGGTCGACCTCCGGGTCACCCGAGCTGGTATCGAGGTGGGCGAGGATCCGGCCGTCCCCGAACGGCACCTCGGTGACCACCAGGTTCATCCGCACGGCGACGGGCGGCGCCGCCAGCTTGCCCCCGTACTCGGCGCGCAGCGCCCTGGCTTCGGTGATCCACTCCTCACTCAAGAACGCGAACGTCGCCACGTGGCCCCTTTCCCCGGGATGGCCATTTCGGGTCGAAACGGTAGTAGAGCGCAAGTCGCACGCCGAAACCGCCGGCGGCCGGTTGGCGGGCCGGGCCTACCATGGGCCTCCATGTCTGACACTCCGCTCTCGGCCGCTCGGGCCGGCACCTCGGCGGGGACCCCGCCTTCGGGCATCACGCCTGCCGATGTGGCCCACGTGGCCCGGCTGGCTCGGCTGCGCCTGTCCGACGAGGAGCTGGAACGCTTCACCGGGCAGCTGGCCGCGGTGCTGGACCACGCCGGCGACGTCGCCGCCCTCGACACCCGGGGCGTCGAGCCCACCGCCCACCCGCTGCCCCTCCGCAACGTCCTGCGGGACGACGTGGCCCAGCCGTGCCTGTCGCGCGACGAGGTGCTGGCCGGCGCCCCCGAGGCCGAAGACGGGCGGTTCCGCGTTCCCCGGATCCTCGGCGAGGCGCCGTGAGCGCACGCACCACCGCCGCCGCCATCCGGGCGGGAGAGCGCACCGCAGTCGACGTGTTGGAGGAACACCTCCGTCGTATCGGCGAGGCCGACGGCGAGATCCACGCCTTCAACCTGGTCACCGCGGACGCCGCCCGGCGGGCGGCGGAGACCGTCGACCAGCGGATCGCCGCCGGTGAGAATCCGGGGCCGCTGGCCGGCGTCCCCGTCGCCCTCAAGGACAACCTGTGCACCCGGGGCGTGCCCACCACCTGCTCCTCGCGCATCCTCGAGGGCTGGCTGCCCCCTTACGACGCCACCGTGGTCTGCCGGTTGGCCGATGCGGGCGCGGTGGTGGTGGGCAAGACCAACATGGACGAGTTCGCCATGGGCAGCTCGACCGAACACTCGGCGTTCGGTCCCACCCGCAACCCCCTCGATCCGTCCCGGGTACCGGGGGGATCGTCGGGCGGAAGCGCCGCCGCGGTGGCGGCCGGGTTCGCGCCGCTCGGCCTGGGCTCGGACACCGGGGGCTCGATCCGCCAGCCGGCGGCGCTGTGCGGCGTGGTCGGCGCCAAGCCCACCTACGGCGTGGTGTCCCGCTACGGGCTGATCGCCTTCGCCAGCTCGCTCGACCAGATCGGTCCGCTGGCCACGACCGTCGACGACGCCGCCGCCCTCCTCGACGCCATCGCCGGGCCCGACCCGGCCGATTCCACCTGCCTCGCCGACCCACCTCCGGTCGCTTCGGCCCGACTGGGTGCCGGCGTCGACGGCCTGCGCGTCGGCGTGGTGGAGGAGCTGGCCGCGGCGGAGGGCATCGGGGCCGACGTCGCCGCCCGCACCCGGGAGGCGGCCGACGCGCTGGCCGGCGCCGGTGCCAAGGTCGACGACGTGCAGGTGCCGGCGGCGGTCCACGGCCTCTCCGCCTACTACCTCATCGCTCCCGCCGAGGCCTCGTCCAACCTGGCCCGCTACGACGGGGTGCGCTACGGCAAGCGGGTGGCGGCGCCGGACATCACCGAGATGTACCTCGCCACCCGGTCCGAGGGATTCGGACCCGAGGTCAAACGGCGCATCATGCTCGGCACCTACGCCTTGTCGGCGGGCTACTACGACGCCTACTACGGCCAGGCCCAGAAGGCCCGGACGCTGATCATCCGGGACTTCGACAACGCCTACGAGCGCTTCGACGTGCTGCTGGCGCCGACCGCTCCGGGCACCGCCTTCGCGCTGGGCGCCAAGGTGGCCGACCCGCTGACGATGTACCTCAACGACGTGTGCACCATCCCCTCCAACCTGGCCGGTCACCCGGCGATCTCGGTCCCCTTCGGCGCCGGCGCCGACGGGTTACCGCTGGGCGTGCAGGTGCTGGCGCCGGCGTTGGGGGAGACGGTGATGTTCCAGGTGGCCGCGGCGCTCGAGTCGATGGCGCCCGAGGAGGCAAGGCCATGAGCCAGGAGTGGGAGACCGTCATCGGGCTCGAGGTGCACACCGAGCTGCAGACGCAGACCAAGCTGTTCTGCGGGTGCGCCAACCGCTTCGGCGACGAGCCCAACACCAACGTGTGCCCGGTGTGCCTGGGCCTGCCCGGGTCGCTGCCGGTGCTCAACCGGCAGGCCGTCGAGTACGCCATGCGCATCGGCGCCGCCCTGCACTGCACCATCCAGGCGTCACGGTTTCACCGGAAGAACTACTTCTATCCGGACATGCCCAAGGACTATCAGATCAGCCAGTACGACATCCCCATCAACGTCGACGGCTGGTTGGAGCTGCCGCGCGGCGCCCGGGTGGGGATCGAGCGCGCCCACATCGAAGAGGACACGGGCAAGACCACGCATGTGGGCGGCGGCGGCCGCATCCACGACGCCGACCACTCGCTGGTGGACTACAACCGCGCCGGCGTCCCCCTGGTCGAGATCGTGGGCCGTCCGGACCTGCGCAGCTCCGAGGACGCCCGGGCCTACGTGGACGAGCTGCGCGCCATCCTCGTGGCCACCGGGGCGTCGGACGGCAAGATGGAAGAGGGCTCGCTGCGCGTGGACGCCAACGTGTCGGTGCGCCCGGCCGGCAGCCAGGAGCTGGGCACCCGCTGCGAGATCAAGAACATGAACTCCCTCCGGAGCCTGGGCCGGGCCGTCGAGTACGAGGCCGCCCGCCAAGTGGAGGTCCTGGCCGACGGGGGCAGGGTGGTCCAGGAGACCCGCCACTGGAACGAGGCCGACGGCCGCACCCACAGCATGCGCTCCAAGGAAGAGGCCTACGACTACCGGTACTTCCCCGAGCCCGACCTGGTGCCGCTCGACCCGCCGGACGAGTGGCGCCGGGCGGTGGCGGCGGCGCTCGCCCCGTTGCCCGCCGAGCGCCGGGCGCGCGTGGCCGGCGCCGCCGGCCTGGGGCCCGATGCCGATCCCGTCGTCACCGTGGTCCGCCTGGACCTCGACCCGTTCGTCACCGCCGCGGTGAGCGCCGACGTCGACGCCGGCCTGGCCGTGAAGCGACTGGCCAACGAGGTGGCCGCCGAGCTGGCGGGCGGCGCGGCGCTGGATCCGGACGCCTTCGTCCGCCTGGTGGGCATGGAGTCCGACGGGGAGCTGACCAGCTCCCAGGCCCGGACCGTCCTCAAGACCATGCTCGCCGAGGGCGGCCAGCCGGCGGCCATCGCCGCCCAGCTGGGCTTCGAAGCGCTGCCTGCCGGGTCGCTCGACGCCGCTGTCGACGAGGTCATCGCGGCCAACCCCGCGGAGTGGGACCGGTTCGTCGCCGGCGAGGACAAGCTCCAGGGGCTGTTCATCGGGAAGGTCAAGGCGGCGACGGGAGGGCGCGCCGACCTCAAGGCGGCCAGTGCCCTGCTGCGGGAACGGCGGGCCGGCGCCACCTAGGGATCCGGTCAGGCGCCCGGCACCGCGTGGCCGGGCGGTGGTGCCGTCGGCGGCTGGCGCCTGGAATTTGCGCGCAGTAGTTGGCGAGCTGCGGCTCTCGGGTCGGCATTTGCGTGCAGTTGGTTACCTGTAGAAGGGATGTTCTGACCACAACGCGACAACTGCCCGCGAGAACTGCCCGCAAGAACGGCCGCCAGTAGGGTTACGGCATGCCGAGCGCCAACAAGCCCCGCAGCCACGAGGTCACCGACGGCTTCGAGCGGGCGCCGGCTCGGGCCATGCTGCGGGCGGTGGGGATGACCGACGCCGACTGGGACAAACCCCAGGTCGGGGTGGCGTCGTCGTGGAACGAGGTCACCCCCTGCAACCTTCCTCTGGACCGCCTGGCCAAGCGGGCCAAGGTCGGCGTCCGCGACGCCGGGGGCTTCCCGCTCGAGTTCATGACCATCGCCGTGTCCGACGGCATCTCCATGGGCCACGAGGGGATGCGGGCCTCGCTGGTCAGCCGAGAGATCATCGCCGACTCGGTCGAAGCCATGATGCACGCCGAACGCTTCGACGCCCTGGCCACCTTCGCCGGTTGCGACAAGAGCCTCCCGGGCATGCTCATGGCCGCCGCCCGCCTCAACCTGCCGGCGATCTTCCTCTACGGCGGCAGCATCCTCCCGGGGCGGGGGGCCCACGGCGAGGCGCTGGACATCGTGAGCGTGTTCGAGGCGGTCGGCGCCCGGGCTGCCGGCGGCCTCACCGACGAGGAGCTGGCGCTCATCGAGCGCAACGCCTGCCCGACCGAGGGCAGCTGCGCCGGCATGTTCACCGCCAACACCATGGCCGCGGTGTCCGAGGCGCTGGGCATGGCCCTCCCCGGCAGCGCCTCGGCGCCGGCAGTCGACCGCCGTCGTGACGACCTGGCCTACGAGAGCGGCCGGGCCGTCGTCCGCCTGGTCGAAGTCGGGGATCCGCCCCCGGCAGATCATGACCAAGGAGGCGTTCGAGAACGCCATCGCCGTGGTCATGGCCCTGGGCGGCAGCACCAACGCCGTGCTGCACCTGCTCGCCATCGCCCACGAGGCGCGGCGTCGACCTGCGCCTCGAGGATTTCGACCGGGTCGGGCGCCGGGTGCCCCACCTGGCCGACACCAAGCCCCACGGCCGCTACCACATGTTCGACGTGGACCGGGTGGGCGGCGTGCCCGTGGTCATGCGGGAGCTGCTCGACGCCGGCCTGCTGCACGGCGACTGCCTCACCGTGACCGGCCGGACGCTCGCCGACAACCTGGCCGCGTCCCCGCCCCCGGACCCCGACGGCTCCGTGTTGCATCCGCTGAGCGACCCGATCCACGCCGACGGCGGCATCGCCATCCTGGCCGGGACACTGGCGCCCGCGGGCGCGGTCGTCAAGGTGGCGGGCATCGACGTCGACCGCTTCGAAGGACCGGCGCGGGTGTTCGACGGGGAGGACGCGGCCATGGAGGCGATCCTCGCCGGCCGTGTCGAGCCGGGAACGGTCCTCGTCATTCGCTACGAGGGACCCAAAGGCGGCCCGGGGATGCGCGAGATGCTCGCCGTGACCGGCGCCATGAAGGGGGCGGGGCGGGGCGCCGATTGCGCGCTGCTCACCGACGGCCGCTTCAGCGGCGGCACCCACGGCCTGTGCATCGGGCACGCCGCGCCCGAGGCCGTCGACGGGGGTCCCATCGCCTTGGTGGCCGACGGTGACCGGGTCACCATCGACGTGACCGCCCGACGGGTCGACGTGGACGTCACCGCGGCGGAGTTGGCCCGCCGGCGGGAGTCGTGGAAGCTGCCCGAGCCCCGCTACCGCAGCGGGGTGCTGGCCAAGTACGCCCGTCTGGTCACGGGCGCCGAGCGCGGGGCGGTGACCGAGCCCTAGCCGCCTCGCGACTGAAGGAGCGCATCCAGCTTGGCCTCCAGCCGGTCCACGTCCCGGACCCGGGCCGGCCGCTCCTCGGGCTTCAGCGTGACCACGATGGCCCCGCCCGGCTCGAGCACGGCCCGCTGGACCGAGTCGACGTCGTTGGCACCCTGGCGGCGCACGGCCGTGGCCACGTCCGCCCGGCGCAGGCCCATGCGCAGGAGCACCTCCGGGCTCATGCGGCCGTCTTGGATGAGCACGGTCGGGCTGCCTTCGAAGAGCCGTATCCCCCAGTCGCTGGAGCGGGAGATGCGCACCACCACGGCGTTGACCCCGACCAGGATGGCGGCGCCCAACAGGCCGCCGGTCAGCGAGGTGTCGTTCCCGATGATGGCGTTTTGCACCACGTTCGACAGAAGGAGGAGCACGACCAGATCGAACGAGTCCAGCTCGGCCAGATCCCGTTTGCCGGCCAGCCGGAGCAGGATGACGATGCCGGCATAGACGCCGGCGGTTCGGACGGCTTTCTCGAGGACCGGGATCCCGGTCCAGAGGTCCTTGCCGATGACTGCGACGAACACCGTGCTGTGCATGGCCCCAGCCAACCATCGCCAGGCCGGCCCCGCCGGCCCATCCTCGGGCTAGACGGCCGCCGCCTGAGGGGCCACGGTGCCGGCGTGACGACGGAGCTCCTCCGTGGTCGCCCGCTTGGGTCCCTTGGGCCACAAGGGCACGACAGACGCGCGCCGTCTCCCGGGCAGGCTGAGGCGGAAGATGGTCCGGAGGGTCTGGCCGTACTGACGCAGAAGCGGGCCCGTGGTGTAGGGCAGGTCGTACCGCTCACACAGCGCCCGCACCCGTTCGGCGATCTGCGGGTAGCGGTTGCTCGGCAGATCGGGGAAGAGATGATGCTCGATCTGGTACCCGAGGCTCCCGGACAGGATGTGCAACAGGCGGCCGCCCTCGAAGTTGGCCGACCCGAGCAGCTGGCGGAGGTACCACTCGCCTCGGTCCTCGTGCTCGAGCTGCTCTTCGCTGAACTTCTCGGCGCCGTCGGGGAAGTGGCCGCAGAAGATGATGAAGTAGGACCACAGGTTGCGGATGACGTTGGCCGTGGCGTTGGCCGTGAGCGTGGAGAGAAACGCGGGACCCGACAGCAGGGGGAACACCACGTAGTCCTTGCCGACCTGGCGGCCGACCTTGCGCCCGATCACCTTGAGCTGGCGCAGCGTCTCCTTGGGGTCCTTGCGGCGCTGGCGTATGGCCTCGATGTCGAGGTCGTGGAGCGCCACCCCCCACTCGAAAAGGAGGGCCAAGAGGGCGTTGTAGAGCGGCTGGCCCAGGTTGAGCGGCGACCATTTCTGGTCCGAGGTGACGCGCAGGATGCCATAGCCCACGTCGTTGTCCTTGCCGAGGACGTTGGTGAAGGTGTGATGCACGTAGTTGTGCGAATGCTTCCAGCCCTCGGCCGGGCAGGTGGTGTCCCATTCCCAGGTGCCGGAGTGGATCTCGGGATCGTTCATCCAGTCCCACTGGCCGTGCATGACGTTGTGGCCGATCTCCATGTTCTCCAGGATCTTGCTGAGTCCCAGCATGGCCGTGCCCGCCGCCCAGGCCGGGGGGAGGGAGCTGGCGAACAGGGTGATGCGCGCCGCCACCACCAGCCGGCGGTGAAGGCGGATGAGGCGACGGATGTAGTCGGCGTCGTCCCGACCGAGCGACGCCTCGATCTCCGCCCGCAGGTCATCGAGCTCCCGGCCGATGGCGTCGACGTCGTCGGTGCTCAGGTGGGCGTAGGTCTTCACATCGGAGATGGCCATGAGGCTCCTTCCGGATCGCTGGATCTAGCGGTCGATGGTGCAGTCGCCCGCCGCGGCGGTGATGCAGGTCTGGATGCCCTGGTTCTCGGCGTACTCGTTGCCGTTGCGGAGGTCCTTCACCCGTCCCTTTCTCAGCGGGGAGACGCAGGTGTGGCAGATCCCCATCCGGCAGCCGAAGGGCATCGGGATTCCGGCCCGTTCGCCCGCTTCGAGCAGGGTGGTGGCTCCGTCGGCGTGGACGGTCCGGCCTGAGCGGGCGAAGAACACGTCGCCACCCTCGGCCGAGGTGGACAGGCTGACCGAGAAGCGCTCGATGTGGAGGCGGGAGTCCAGGCCCTCCTTCTCCCAGTGCTTCTCCGCCGCTTCGAGCATGGGGGCCGGTCCGCACACCCAGGCCTGGCGTTGGCGCCAGTCGGGGCACACCTCTTCCAGCCGACCCAGATCGAAGCGTCCGTCGACGTCGTCGAGGTTCTCGACCAGGCGGAGGCCGGGGTGGGCGGCGGCCATGTCGCCCAGCTCGTCGGCGAAGATGAACTGGGCGCGGTTGGGCGCGGAGTGGATATGGACCACGTCGGGCATGGTGTTGCGCCGCCGCAGGGTGCGCAGCATGGCCATGACCGGCGTGATGCCGCTGCCGCCGGTCCAGAAGAGGATCTTCGCCGGCGGGGGATCGGGGAGGACGAACTCGCCCTGGGGAAGGGCCAGGCGGACGATCGTGCCCGGGTCGAGACCCCGGACCAGGTGGCTGGACAGCATGCCCTCGGGCATGGCCTTGACCGTGATGGCCACGTGGCCCTGGTCCTCTCTGGGCTCCGACGTGATCGAGTACGAGCGCCAGGCCCAGCGGCCGTCGACCTGGATCCCGATGCCCGCGTACTGCCCGGGGAGGTAGTCGAACGACCATCCCCAGCCCGGCTTGATGACCAGCGTGGCCGCGTCATCGGTCTCGGGGACGACCTTGACCACCTTCCCTCGGATCTCCCGGGCCGTCCACAGGGGGTTGAGCAGGTGGAGGTAGTCGTCCGGCAGGAGGGGGGTGGTCATGCGGGCGGCCACGCCCCGGGCCAGCTCGGCGCCGGGCGTTGCCCCCCGGACGCCCTGACCGGCGGCCAGGCGTTGGCGGATCTCGAGGGCGGCCCCCCCGAGGACGGCGGCCCCCGTGCCGGCGGCCACCGTGACCGCCGACCGGGCGAGACGCACCCGCCGGCGCCCCGCCCCTGTCGAAGTCAGGCCGCTCATGATCTCCCACCCAGCAAGGTCCTCACCCAGTCCGTACTCGTGTCCGTTACTCGAAGTAGCATATAACCGTCAGTAACATATACCACATGGTGGCCTCCCGTACACCTCGTCCGGTTCCCCGTCTCGACGCCCGGCGGGCCGACGGCCGGCGGGCCCGGTGGGCGGCCCACCGCACGGCGCGCCGCAAGGAGCTCATCGCCGCCGTGGTCGCCGCCGTGCGCGCCGAGGGAGCGGACCTGAGCATGGACGACATCGCCGCCGCGTCGGGGATCGCCAAGCCCGTGTACTACCGGTACTTCGCCGACAAGGCCGACCTCCACGTTGCCGTGGGCCGGGCGGTGGCCGGCAGCGTCGTGCGGCAGGTCACCGAGACCCTCAGCTCGGAAGGCACCGCCCGGACCAAGCTGGTCGCCAGCATCGACGCCTACGTACGGTTGGTCGAATCCGATCCCGAGGTGTACCGCTTCGTCGTGCGCACGGCGCCCCCGCCGAGCCGGGTGGCCGCGAGCGACCCGGTCGAGGACTTCGCCACCGTCGTCGGCCTCCACGCCACCCAGATCGTCGGGAACCTGCGGCGCGCCGCCGGTGTCGATACCGGGGCGGCCGAGGTGTGGGGCTTCGGCCTGGTCGGTATGGTCCGCGCTGCGGTGGACCGTTGGGTGGACCACCCGTCGATGAGCCGTCCGGCGCTGGTCGACTACCTCGCCGACCTGGTGCTGCCGGGACTGCTGGCCGCGGTGCCCGACGAGGTCAGCTCGGCCCCGTTGCGGCCGGCGGGAACGCTGTGACAAACTGACCTCGATGCCCGCCCCGCAGCACGCCCTCGTACTGATCACCTGACGCACGCCTCACCCTGCGCGTGCGTCCGAGCCTCCCCTCCGGGGAGGTTTTCTTTTTGCCACGACGCGGAGACCGACCACTTGGAGAACCCGTGAAGCTGACCGGGGCGCAAGCCCTCATCAAGAGCCTGGAGATGGAACACGTCGAGGTCGTCTTCGGCCTGCCCGGCGGCTGCATCCTGCCCGCCTACGACCCGATCCTCGACTCGCCGATCCGCCACGTCCTGGTGCGCCACGAGCAGGGCGCCGGTCACATGGCCGAGGGCTACGCCCAGGTCACCGGCCGGCCCGGCGTGGCCATGGTCACCAGCGGACCGGCGGCCACCAACCTGGTGACCCCGCTGTGCGACGCCTACATGGACTCGGTGCCCATGGTTGCCATCACCGGCCAGGTGGGCCGTCCCCTGATCGGTACCGATGGCTTCCAGGAGTGCGACACGGTGGGCATCACCCGCAGCGTCACCAAGCACAACGAGCTGGTGATGGACCCGGACGAGATCGCCCTCGCCGTGCGCCAGGCCTTCCACCTGGCCACCACCGGACGGCCGGGCCCCGTCCTGGTCGACCTGCCCAAGGACGTGCTGCAGGCGCCGGTCGACTGGCGCTGGCCCACCGACGACGAGGTGGTGGCGTCGCTCCCCGGCTACCGGCCGACGACCAAGGGGCACCCGCGCATGGTCAAGGAGGCCGCCCGGCTCATCGCCGAGGCTCAGCGGCCCGTCATCTACGCCGGTGGCGGGATCCTCAAGGCGCGGGCGGTCGACGCCCTGCGCGAGCTGGCCGAGCGGACCAACACGCCGGTCGTCACCACCCTCATGGCCCGCGGCGCATTCCCCGACAGCCACCCCCTGTGTCTCGGCATGCCCGGCATGCACGGCAACTACACCGCCGTCACCGCCATGCAGCAGGCCGACCTGCTCATCGCGGTGGGGACCCGTTTCGACGACCGGGTGACCGGGCGGGCCAACAGCTTCGCCCCCGCCGCCAAGGTCATCCACGTCGACATCGATCCCGCCGAGCTGGGCAAGATCCGCCGCCCGGAGGTGCCCATCGTGGGCGACTGTCGCCTCGTCATCGAGCAGATGATCGCCGCACTGCGAAGCGTCGTCGACGGCGGCACTCCCCTGCCCGACCGGGGCGACTGGTTGCGGCAGATCGCCAGCTGGCAGGACCACTTTCCCCTCTACTACGACCCCCAGGCCGACGACGCACCCCTCAAGCCCCAATTCGTCGTCGAAGCCCTGCGTGACGCGGCCGACGCCGGCACCATCGTGGTTTCCGGCGTGGGCCAGCACCAGATGTGGGCCAGCCAGTACTGGCGTTTCGAGCAGCCCTACACCTGGGTCAACTCCGGCGGTCTCGGCACCATGGGTTTCGCGGTGCCCGCAGCTGTCGGGGCCAAGGTGGGTCGGCCGGATCGGACCGTCTGGGCCATCGACGGCGACGGCTGCTTCCAGATGACGGCGCAGGAGCTGGTCACCGCGGCCAGCGAACGCATCCCCGTCAAGATCGCCATCCTCAACAACGCCTACCTCGGCATGGTCCGCCAGTGGCAGGAGATGTTCTACGAGGAGCGCTACTCGGAGGTCTACCTTTCCCCGGACCTGCCCGACTACGTGGCCTGGGCGGAGGCCATGGGCTGTGTCGGCTTCCGGGTCGAGTCGCCGTCCGACGTCGGCCCCACCATCGACAAGGCCAACGCCATCGACGACCGCCCCGTCGTCATCGACTTCCGCACGGACGCACGTGAGAAGGTGTTCCCCATGGTTCCCGCCGGCGCCTCCAACGACGAGCTCGTGGTCCACCCGTCGCAGGGACCCGGAGGCGAAGAGGTGGTCCAGTGAGCACGCTCTTGGCGTGCGAACCAATGTGGCAGGCTGGCCCGACCTCGAAGAGGGAGCGCGCCCGTCGAATGCCTCCCGCCGGCGCCGTGCACCAGACCCTCACCGTGGTGGTCGAGAACCGCAGCGGCGTGCTGGCGCGGGTCAGCGGACTGTTCGCCCGCCGGGGCTACAACATCGTGTCGCTGGCGGTGGCGCCGACCGACGACGAGCGCTTCAGCCGCATCACCATCGTCGTCGACGTAGCCCGGACCGACGTCGAGCAGATCACCAAGCAGCTGTTCAAGCTGGTCAACGTGGTCAAGATCAGCGAATTGGCCCACGACGATGCGGTCGAGCGGGAGCTGCTGTTGCTGACCGTCCGCGCCGCGCCGGAGGGTCGCTCCCAGGTCATCGAGCTCGTCGGCGTGTTCGAAGGCAAGCTCATCGACGTCGGCACCGAGCGCCTGACCGTGATGGTGGCCGGCCAACCCAACAAACTGGACGCCTTCGAGGATCTCATGCGACCGTACGGGATCACCGAACTGCAGCGCACCGGACGGGTGGCGCTGCCCCGACTGGATCGCCAGGCTGCCCCCCGCCTGCGCGGCGTGACTGGAAAGGCAAGCTGAATGGCAGCGAACGTGTACTACGACCGGGATGCCGACCCCGCCCTGGTGACCGGGCGCAAGGTGGCGATCGTCGGCTACGGCTCCCAGGGCCACGGCCACGCCCTCAACCTGCGCGACTCGGGGGTCGACGTACGCGTCGCCCTGCGCGACGGCTCCTCGTCCCGGGCCAAGGCCGAGGCGGAGGGCCTCGCCGTCCGCAGCATCGAAGACGCGGCCAAGGAAGCGGACATCATCATGATCCTGGCGCCCGACACCGAGCAGCAGGCGATCTACCGGGCGGCCATCGAGCCCCACCTGAAGCCGGGGGACGCCCTGTTTTTCGCCCACGGATTCAACGTGCGCTTCGGTCTGATCAGCGCACCGGAGGGTGTGGACGTGGCCATGGTGGCGCCCAAGGGACCCGGGCACCTGGTGCGGCGCACCTACGAGGGTGGCGGCGGGGTGCCGGCGCTGATCGCGGTGGAGCAGGACGCGTCGGGCAAGGCCAAGGAGCTGGCCCTGTCGTACGCCTACGCCATCGGCGCGACGCGTGCCGGCGTCCTCGAGACGACCTTCGCCGAGGAGACCGAGACCGACCTGTTCGGCGAGCAGGTGGTGTTGTGCGGCGGGTTGACGGCCCTGGTCCAAGCCGGGTTCGAAACGCTGGTGGAGGCCGGCTACCAGCCGGAGTCGGCGTACTTCGAGTGCCTGCACGAGGTCAAGCTCATCGTCGACCTCATGTACGAACACGGCATCTCCGGCATGCGCTACTCCATCTCCACCACGGCCGAGTACGGGGACATGACCCGCGGCCCCCGGGTCATCAACGAGGCCACCAGGGCGGAGATGCGCCGCATCCTCGACGAGATCCGCTCCGGCGCCTTCGCCGACGAGTGGATCAAGGAGAACCGCGACGGCCGCCCCAACTACACGCGGCTGAAGAAGGCCGGCGAGGAGCATCCCGTCGAGCAGGTGGGGGCCAAGCTGCGCGCCATGATGCCGTTCATCAGCGCCGGCTCCACCCGGCCCCAGGACGTGTCGGGGGGATAGCCGGTAGCCCGGCGCGCCGTTCCAGCGCGCGCTGCGTGGCCGTGGGCTATCGTCCTGGCCATGAATACGGCGGGCAGTAGGACGATGGCGGCAATGGCGGTGGCGGCGGTTCTGGCTCTGGCCGCCGGCGCGTGCGGAAGCAGTTCCAAGACGACCACAGGGTCGTCGACGACGGCGAAGGGATCGTCGGGCGGCGGCTCGGCAGTGAGCGGTGGACCGGCCGCAGGCAGCAATTCGCCTTCCGCCGCGGTGGTCGGCTTCCTCGAGGGCCTGGCCAGCAAGAGCCCGAGCGCGTGCAACTTCGTGGTGCCCGCCAATCAGGCCAAGTGCAAGACCGCCGTGTCCCAGATCGCCTTGACCACGCCGAACGGCCCGGTGCACATCGGCAAAACCGTCACCTCCGGCAACGAGGCGCTGGTGGTGGTCGTCGGCAACCTGTGTCTGTCGGCCACGGGCAGCGGCAGCTCCGGCGGTGGCACGTCCGGCAGCTCGGGCAGCGGCACCTCGTCCACCACCAGCGGCGGCAGCGGCCAGGGGAGCAGCGGCCAGGGCGGAAGCGGCAAGTCAGCCGCTGCCGTCCTGCCCGCCGCCAACTCCGGCAGCAGCGGCAGCTCCGGGAGCAGCGGCAACTCGGGCGGCAAGCAGTGCCTGAGCAACACGGATCCTTCGAAGGGACTTCCCTCGGGGTCGACCACCTTCGCCCAGGCGTTCGCCGCCGCCCAGAACTCCAACACCAACCCGGCGACCCGGGAGATGCGGGTCAACGGCAAGTGGTACGTCGACGCCAGCTTCTCGTAGCCAAGCGCCCGGGCGGCGGGTCTCCTAGAAGCGGATCCCGCCGACGGTAGAGAAGCCCGGCGCTACCGTCGGCCTGTGGCCAGGCCCTCCGAGAACCCGCCGGCGAGCGCACCGGACAACCATCGGGCAGGCCGGGCCGACAACCGGGTGCTGGCCGAGCTGCGAGGGGCGCGCCGGCGCCAACGCCTGCACAACTTCGACGCCTTCGAGGCCTTGTACCGCGCCTATCTCACCCTGGTCCTCGGCAGCGTGGCGGTGTGGCTGCTGTCCGGGGTGGTGGGCGACGCCCGGCTGCGCGGGGTGGACCTCCAGCGCGTCACCGACCACGGCCCGGCCGTGGCCGGGGTGGCCTTCGCCGTGGCCGTGGCCGTCGGGTTGCGCTCGGGCGGGCGCGGCGGCCCGCTGGCCATCGAGGCGGCTGACGTCAGCCACGTGCTGATGGCACCCGTCGACCGGGCCGCCGCCCTGCGGGGACCGGCCTGGCGCCAGCTGCGCTTCGGGACCGTCGCCGGCTTCGGCACCGGTGCGGTTGCCGGCCTGCTGGCCTTCCGTCGGCTGTCGGGCTCGGCGCCGGAGTGGGTGGCCTGCGGCGCCCTGGTGGGCGCACTGGCGGTGGCGGGCGGGCTGGGCGCGGCCATGATCGTCTCGGGCCGGCGGGGGCACCGCTGGCTCGGGACGGCGGCCGGCGCCGCGGTCATCGCCTGGTCGGCCCTGGACGTGGCCGCCGACGCGCGCACGTCGCCGGCGACGCTGCTGGGCGAGGCCGCGCTGTGGCCGTTGCGGTTCGCCCCGCTGGCGGTGGTGGGCATCGCCGTCGCCATCGCCCTGGCCCTCGTCGGGCTGGCGTGCGTCGGCGGCACGTCGATCGAGGCGGCCGAGCGGCGGGCCACGCTCGTCGGCCAGCTGCGCTTTGCTGCGACCCTCCGCGACCTTCGCACCGTCATGGTGCTGCGCCGCCAGCTCGCCCAGGAGCTGCCCCGCAGCCGGCCGTGGCTGCGCCTCTCACCCGCCGTCGCCGGCGTCGATCTCGGCGCCGGCGGGGCGCTGGCGGCCGGTGGCGCCAACGGCGCCCCGCCGCACACCCGAACAAGGCAGAAGCGCTGGCCGGTATGGCGGCGGGGCTGGCACGGGCTGCTGCGCTTCCCCGCCGTGCGGGTGCTGCGCATGGCCGGCCTGGGCGCCGGCGCCGGCGCCGCCGCCCTCGGCGCCGAGCAGGGCACCACCCCGCTCGTCCTGGTGGCCGGGGTCGCCCTCTTCCTCGCCGCCCTGGACGCGGCCGAGCCGCTCAGCCAGGATCTCGATCACCCCGACCGCCTGGCCGGCCTGCCCGTCGTGGCCGGCGCCCACTGCCTGCGCCAGCTGGCGTCCTCACTGGCGGTCATGATCGGCGTGGCGCTGGTGGGGTTGGCCACCGCCGCCGCGGTCAGCGGGGGCGACTCCACCACGGTGGCCGTCGGCGCCGTGCTGGTCGTGCCGGCGGCGGCCGCCGCCCTCGCCGGCGCGGCGGTGAGCGTGGTGCAGGGGGCACCGGGCCTGGTCGGCTCGTACACCATCGCCCTGCCGCCCGAGGCGGTCGGCCTGGTCGCCGCTTTTCGCATCGGGCTGCCGCCCATCCTCGCCACCCTCGGCGTGCTCCCCGTCCTGGCCGCCCGCCACCCCGGACCCACGGGCGCGCTGCCCCGGGTGGAGGGGAGCGCCATCGGGGTGCTCGTCGTGGTCGCGGTGGTGGCCGCCTGGGTGCGCTGGCGGGACCCCATCCACGCCTACATCAAGGGCGTCATGGCCGAGGCTCGCGGCAACACGCGAGTAGCGTCCGCCGGCGATGGCCCCTCGTCCCGCCCCGGCCCTCGCGGTTGACGGTCTGAGCAAGGACTACGGCGATCTGGTCGCCCTCGAGCCGCTGGACCTGACGGTTGCCCCCGGCGAGCGGGTTGCCGTCGTCGGGCACAACGGCTCGGGCAAGACCACCCTCCTGCGCATGGTCGCCGGGCTCATCGAACCCACCACCGGGACGGCAACGATCTTCGGCGCGCCGGCCGGCTCGCTCGACGCCCGCGCCCGCCTGTCCTACCTGCCCGACAGCCCCGTGCTCTACGACGACCTCTCGCTGCTCGAGCACGTCGAGTACACCTGTCGCCTCCACGGCGCCGAGGACTGGGAGGAGGTGGCGGTGGGTCTGCTGCGAGATCTCGGTCTGGCGTCGCGTGCCGACGACCTGCCCGCCCGCTTCAGCCGGGGGCTGCGCCAGAAGACGGCGATCGTCCTGGCCCTGGTCCGTCCCTTCGACGTGCTCGTGGTCGACGAGCCCTTCATCGGCCTCGACCCGCGCGGGCGGGAAGCGTTCATCGAGCTGCTCGACGACGCCGCCGGCGCCGGGGCGACCATCGTCGTCGCCACCCACCAGCTGGAGTGGGCGACCAAGGTCGACCGCTGCGTGGCCCTGCGCGACGGCGCCCTGGTCTACGACGGCCCCCCGGGCGCGGTCGACGTGCTCTCCCTCGTCGGCTGAGCGCCGCTTGCGGTGCGAAGCGATCAGCACTGAGCGCGGGGACCGGGCGGCCTACGCCAACGCGTCGACCACGAACTCGATGCAGTGGGTCAAGGCCTCCACGTCCTCGGGATCGATGGCGGGGAACATCCCGATCCGCAGCTGGTTGCGCCCCAGCTTGCGGTAGGACTCGGTGTCGACGATGCCGTTGGCGCGCAGCACGCCGGCGACGGTCACCGCGTCGATGTGGTCGGCCAGGTCGATGGTGCCGACGACCAGGCTGCGTTCGTCGGGCTTGGCCACGAACGGCCGGGCCCAGCCGGTGGAGTCCGCCCACCCGTAGAGGATGCCGGCCGAGCGCTCCGAACGGCCGGCGGCGAACTCCAGGCCCCCGCCGGCCAGCATCCACTCCAGCTGCTCGACCAGGAGGACCAGGGTGGCCAGCGCCGGGGTGTTGTAGGTCTGGTTCTGTCGGCTGTTGGCCACAGCCACGGACAGGTCGAGCGACGCCGGGATCCACCGGTCGCCCGCCGAAAGCCGGGCGACGCGTTCGAGGGCGAGGGGGGACAGCAGGGCCAGCCACAGCCCGCCGTCGGACGCGAAGCATTTCTGGGGGGCGAAGTAGTAGGCGTCGAAGTGGGTCGGGTCGACCCGCAGCCCGCCGGCCGCGGACGTGGCGTCGACCGCGACCAGCGCGTCCGGGTCGGCGCCCTCGGGCCGGCGGATCTCCATGGCCACCCCCGTCGACGTCTCGTTGTGGGTCAGGGCGTAGGTGTCGATACCGCCGATCGCCGTCGCCACCGGGTGGGTCCCCGGCTCCGAGGTGATCACGTCGGGCCCGTCGAGGTGGGGCGCGGCCTCGGCCGCGGCGGCGAACTTGGACGAGAACTCCCCGAACGACAAGTGCTGGCTGCGCCGTTCGATGACGCCGAAGGTGGCCGCGTCCCAGAAGGCGGTGGTGCCGCCGTTGCCCAGTACCACCTCGTAGCCGTCCGGCAGGGAGAACAGCTCGGCCAGGCCCTGCCGCGCCCGCCCCACCAGCGAACGCACCGGCGCCTGGCGGTGGCTGGTGCCGAGCAGGGTGGTGCCGACCGACGCCAGCGCGTCCACCGCGGCGGGGCGCACCTTGGACGGGCCGCAGCCGAAGCGGCCGTCGGCGGGCAGAAGGCCGGCCGGGATGCGGATATCCGGAACGGGAGCGGTGGGCATGTGTGAAAGCATGGCAGGAATGGCTGCCCGCTCCGAAACACAAACCCCCCGGCGACGGATCTCCGCACGCGTCTCCGCCGTCACCGAGTCGGCCACCCTCGCTATCGACGCCAAGGCCAAGGCGCTCAAGGCCGCCGGCGAGGACGTCATCGGCTTCGGCGCCGGCGAGCCCGACTTCCCGACCCCGGCCCACATCGTGGCCGCGGCGGCGGAGGCCTGCGCCGATCCCCGCAATCACAAGTACACGCCGGCGGCCGGGCTGCCCGAGCTGCGCGAGGCGGTGGCGGCCAAGACGGCGCGCGATTCGGGCTACCGGGTGGCCGCCAACCAGGTGGTGATCACCAACGGCGGCAAGCAGGCCCTGGAGGAGACCATGGCCACGCTCGTCGACCCGGGCGACGAGGTGATCCTGCCGGCGCCGTACTGGACGAGCTATCCCGAGCACATCGGTCTGGCCGGCGGACGCACCGTGGCGGTGCCGACGTCGGTGGAGGCGGGCTTTCGTGCTTCGGTGGACGATCTGGAACGGGCGCGCTCGCCGCGCACCAAGGCCCTCCTTTTCACCTCCCCTTCCAACCCCACCGGTGCCGTCTACCCTCGCTCGGAGCTGGAAGCCATCGGGCGCTGGGCCGCCGAACATGACCTCTGGGTGATTACCGACGAGATCTACGAGCATCTCGTCTACGGCGACGCCACCCAGCACTCCCTGCCCGTGCTCGTGCCCGAGCTCGCCGACCGCTGTGTGGTGATCAACGGCGTGGCCAAGACCTACGCCATGACGGGATGGCGGGTGGGATGGCTCATCGCTCCGCCCGACGTGGCCAAAGCGGCCGCCAACCTGCACTCGCACACCACCTCCAACGTCTGCAACGTCGCCCAGCGCGCCACCCTGGCCGCCGTCAGCGGGCCGCTCGACGCCGTGGCCGAGATGCGCGCCACCTATCAGCGCCGCCGCGACACCATCGTCGCCATGCTGGGCGACATCCCCGGGGTGCAGTGCCCGCAGCCGGACGGGGCCTTCTACGCCTTCCCGTCGTTGGCGGGCGTGCTCGGCCGGGACATCGGCGGGGCGACGCCGGCGTCCACCCTCGACCTGGCCGCGGTGGTGCTGGAGCAGGCCAAGGTGGCGTTCGTGCCCGGTGAGGCCTTCGGCGCCGCCGGCGGCGCCCGGTTCTCCTACGCCCTGGCCGACGACCAGATGGTCGAGGGCGTGACCCGGATCGCCAAGCTCCTCACCGCCTGACGTGGGCCGCATCCTGGTCACCGAGGCCATCGCCGCGCCGGGACTCGACGCCCTGCGCGCCGCCGGCCACGACGTCGACGTGGCGCTCGACCTCACGCCGGCGGAGCTCCTCGATGCCGTGGGCGGGGCGGCGGCGCTGATCATCCGTTCCGCCACCAAGGTCACCGCCGATGTGTTGGAGGCGGGGAAAGCGCTGATCGTCGTGGGCCGGGCCGGGATCGGCCTCGACAACGTCGACGTGGCTGCGGCCACCCAGCGCGGGGTCATGGTCGTCAACGCGCCCGAGTCCAACGTGCTGTCGGCTGCCGAACACTCGGTCGCCCTGCTGCTCGCCCAGGCCCGCAACGTCCCCCAGGCCCACGCCGCCCTCACCGCCGGACGCTGGGAACGCTCCCGCTGGGAAGGCGTCGAGCTGCACGGCAAGACCCTCGGCATCGTCGGCCTGGGCCGGGTGGGGACGCTGGTCGCCCAGCGGGCGGCGGCGTTCGGCATGCACCTCGTGGCCTACGACCCCTACGTGTCCGCCGAGCGGGCCCGTCAGCTCGGGGTCTCCCTCCTGGACATGGAGTCGCTGATGGGCGTGGCCGACTTCGTGACCGTCCACCTGCCGAAGACCCAGGAGACAGCGGGGTTGATCGACGCGTCGCTGCTGGCCAAGGCCAAGCCGGGCATGCGGATCGTCAACACGTCGCGCGGGGGGATCGTCGACGAGGAGGCGTTGGCCGGCGCGGTCGCTGACGGGCGCATCGGTGGGGCGGCGCTCGACGTGTTCGTGGAGGAGCCGACCACGGCCTCGCCCCTGTTCCACCTGGACCGGGTGGTGGTGACGCCGCACCTGGGGGCGAGCACGCGCGAGGCGCAGGACAAGGCGGGGCTCGACATCGCCGAGCAGGTGGGGCTGGCTCTGGCCGGAGAGTTCGTCCCCTTCGCCGTCAACGTGAGCGCGGCGGAGGCGGACGAGGCGGTGCGCCCGTTCCTGCCCCTGGCTGAGCGCCTGGGGCGGGTGTTCACCGCGCTCGCCGGTTCGCTCCCTTCGGAGCTGGAGGTCAGCGTGGAAGGCGCCCTCGCCGACCACGACACCCGCATCGTGTCGCTGGCCGTGCTGCGGGGGCTGCTGTCGGCGACCAGCGACGTCCCCGTCACCTATGTCAACGCTCCGCAGGTCGCGGCCGAGCGGGGACTCGAAATGCGCTCGGTGAGCGCGTCGGCCACCCGCGACTACGTCAACCTGGTCACCCTGCGAGGCGGCGGCCACGCCGTCGGGGGGACCATCTTCGCGGGCGGCGAGCCGCGCATCACCGAGATCGACGACCACGAGATCGAGCTGCCGATCGCCCGGTGGATGCTCGTGGTGCGCAACGACGACCGGGTCGGCATGGTGGCCTCGGTTGCCGGCTCCCTGGCCCGGGCGGGGGCCAACATCGTCGACCTGAAGCTGGGACGCAGCGAGGACCGCGCCACCGCGATCATGGCCTTCTCCTTCGAGGAGCCGGTCCCGGTGGCCGCCCTGGACGAGCTCGCCGGCGCGGCCGGGATCCATCAGGTGGTGGCGCTGGCCGACGTCTGAGCGCCGCTTGCGGTGCGAAGCGACCAGTTCTGACCTGCGGCGGTGGTCAGGGCTCGTCGAGCGGAGGCCAGGGGTCGGGCGAGGGCCGCAGGGCCCGGGCGTGCCGCCACCGGGTGACGAAGCCCCAGCCCACCCACGAGGCGGCGCCGGCGACCAGCGCCCCCGCCACCCACCGCCGGACGCGCCGCCCCATGGGTCAGGTCGGTGTGGTCGCCGTGGCGGTGGCCGGCAGCCACGCCGGGCGGCGCTGCTCGTAGTCGTCGATCTCGGCCACGTGACGCAGGGTCAGGCCGATGTCGTCGAGCCCCTCGAGCAGCCGCTGGCGGGTGAAGTCGTCGAGCGGGAAGCGAGCCTCGATGCCCGCGGCGGGGGCGCTGACCGTCGCCCGTTCCACGTCGACGGTGATCTCCAACGTCGGATCGTTCTGCACCGCATCCAGCAGCGCCTCGGCCGTGGGCTCGTCCACCTGCACGGGGACCAGTCCCGTCTTGGTGCTGTTGTTGCGGAAGATGTCCCCGAAGCGGGGGGAGATGACCGCCTGGAACCCGTAGTCCATCAGCGCCCACACCGCGTGCTCGCGGGACGATCCGGTGCCGAAGTTGGGCCCGGCGACCAGGACGGTGGCGCCGGCGTACTCCGGCTGGTTGAGCACGAAGTCGCGCTCGTCGCGCCACTCGGCGAAGAGTCCCTTGCCGAACCCGGTGCGCTCGACCCGTTTGAGCCAGTCGCTGGGGATGATCTGGTCGGTGTCCACGTCGGAACGATCGAGGGGGACGGCGGTTCCGGAGACGATACGGACGGGCTGCATGGGTGGCTTCCTTCCGGTGTCAGCTGATGTCGGCGGGGCCGGCGAAGTGGCCGGCGACGGCGGTGGCGGCGGCCACGGCGGGGGACACCAGGTGGGTGCGCCCGCCGCGGCCCTGGCGGCCCTCGAAGTTGCGGTTGGAGGTGGAGGCGCAGCGCTCGCCCGGGCTGAGCTTGTCGGGATTCATGGCCAGGCACATGGAGCAGCCCGGCTGGCGCCATTCCGCGCCGGCGGCTTCGAACACCCGATGGAGGTTCTCCCGCTCCGCCTGCTGCTTCACCTGTCCGGACCCGGGGACGACGAGCGCCCGCACCGAGGGCGCCACCCGGTGGCCTTCCAGCACGGCGGCGGCGGCGCGCAGGTCCTCGATACGGCTGTTGGTGCACGAGCCGATGAAGACGGTGTCGACGGTGACCTCCCGCATGGGCCGGCCGGCCGGCAGATCCATGTAGTGCAGCGCCCGCCGGGCGGCCTCGCTGGCCGCGGGGTCGGCCATGGCGTCGGGATCCGGGACGGCGCCGTCGAGGGGGACGACCTGGCCCGGGTTGGTGCCCCAGGTGACGTGGGGGCTGAGGTCGCCGGCGTCGACGATCACCTCCTTGTCGAACGCCGCTCCCGGGTCGGTGACCAGGCTGCGCCAGTCGTCGAGCGCCCGTTCCCACGCCGGCCCGCGGGGGGCGTGGGCCCGGCCCTCCAGGTAGGCAAAGGTGGTGTCGTCGGGGGCGACCATGCCGGCGCGGGCGCCGGCCTCGATCGACATGTTGCAGACCGTCATGCGCCCTTCCATGGACAGGGCGCGGATGGCGTCGCCCCGGTACTCGATCACCGAACCGATCCCGCCGCCCGTTCCCAGGGTGCCGATGACGGCCAGGACGATGTCCTTGGCGGTCACGCCGGCGGGCGTCTGGCCCTCCAGGGTCACGGCCAGGGTCCCGGGACGGGCCTGGGGCAGGGTCTGGGTGGCCAGCACGTGCTCGACCTCGCTCGTGCCGATCCCGAAGGCCAGCGCCCCGAAGGCGCCGTGGGTGGCGGTATGGCTGTCGCCGCACACGATGGTCATGCCCGGCTGGGTCAGGCCCAGCTCCGGGCCGATGACGTGGACGATGCCCTGATGGGGATCGCCCATGGGGTACAGGGCGATGCCGAACTCTCGGCAATTGGCGGCCAGCACGTCCATCTGCTTGGCCGACACCGGATCGGCGATGGGCTGGTCCGTGGCCGTGGTGGGAACGTTGTGATCCATGGTGGCCACCGTCAGGTCGGGGCGGCGGACCGGTCGGCCGGCCAGACGGAGCCCGTCGAACGCCTGAGGGGACGTGACCTCGTGCACCAGGTGCAGGTCCACGTACAGCAGGTCGGGTTCGGCGTCGGCCCGGTGGACGACGTGGCGGTCCCAGACCTTCTCGGCCAGGGTGCTGGCGGTCGTGCTGGTGGTCGTGCTGGTGGTGCTCACCATCGTTTCTCACATTCTGAGATAGGCTCCCGAAGTATGGGAGACAGTGTAAGCGGAGTCGGCGTGCTGGACAAGGCCGCGTCGGTGCTGGGCACCCTGGAGGCGGGCCCGCTGGCCCTGGCCGACCTCGCCGAGCGGGCCGGACTTCCCCGGGCCACGACGCACCGGCTGGCCGCCGCCCTGGAGTGCCATGGCCTCGTGTCCCGCGACGATCGCGGTCGGTTCGTGCTCGGCGCCCGCCTGGTCGACCTGGGCCGGGCCGCCGAGGGCGGCCGCCGCCTGGCCGACTCGGCCCTGCCCGCCCTGCGGACGCTGCGGGACCGCACCGGCGAGAGCACGCAGCTGTTCGTCGTCGAGGGCGACCGGCGGGTGTGCGTGGTCGCTACCGAGTCTCCCCACAGCTTGCGGACCATCGTGGCCGCGGGCGCGGCGTTGCCGATGGACCGCGGCTCGGCGGCCAAGGTGCTGGCGGGCGATGCTTCCGCCCTGCGGCGGGGCTGGGACGCAGAGCGTGGAGGAGCGGGAGCGGGGGGTGGCGTCGGTCAGCGCGCCGGTCGTCGTCGCCGGCCACGTCGTCGCCGCGGTGTCGGTGTCCGGTCCCATCGAACGGACGAGCCGCCAGCCCGGCCGGCGCTACGGGGCGGCGGTGGTGGAAGCGGCGCGAACGGTGGAACGGGCGCTGGGCTAGATCGACCGCTGGGCTAGATCGGCGCGGGGCTAGATCGGCCGCGGGCGCTCCGGCCCCGGGCGGAGGCAGCGGCGCGCGTCGCCACGTCGTCGCAGGCGGCCATCAGGGCGCCCACGAACATCCTCGGATGCTCCACGCACGCGCCGTGGTCGGCGGGGATGGGAAAGACCCGGGCGTCGGGAATGGCCGCAGCCATGCGCTCCTGGCGCCGCGGGGACACCACCGTGTCCCGTTCGGTTTCCACCACGGCGACGGGCACGTCGATGCGCGGCAGCAGGCGGCGGCCGTCGTAGCGTCCCAGGTCGAGTCCGGCCCAGACCAGCGAGGCGGCGTCGCTGTAGGAGCGTTCGTCGGCCGCCCACCACTCGAGGGGTGTGTCCCGGAACCGGTCGCGGACCACCCGCTGGGCGACCCGCCGTTGGGCGTCGGAAGGCACCATCGACAGGCCCAGCGCCGCCCCCTGACCGGCGAGACGGACCGCCGAGCGCACCGGGTAGCGGCCGCCGGGCCAGCGTGGTCCGCGCACCGGGGAACCGAACGCGCCCGCGGTGGCGCACAGCACCAGGCCGGCGGTGCGTCGGGGGTGGCGGTCCCAGAGCAGCTGGGCGATGGGACCGCCCATCGAGTAACCCACGGCGATGACCGGCGGGAGGTCGAGCTCCTGGCACAGGGCGGCGGCGTCGTCGGCACAGTCGATCAGCCGGAAGGGCCGCCGGCTGCGGATGCCCCGACCGTGGCCCCGCACGTCCATGGCCACGACCCGATACCGGCGGCTGAGCGGCTCGAAGGCGGTGAACCAGTTGAGCGCGCCCGTGGCCATCCAGCCGTGGAGCAGCAGCAGGGTGGGCGCGCCCGCGGGCCCGTCCGCCTCCCAGATCCAGGTCGTGCCCCGCCGGGGCAGCTGCACGCTGCGCCCCGGGGGGAGCAGGGGCATCGCCGGATCTCGGGGCTGCGCAGCGGCGCTCATCGTCGCCAGCGTAGGGCGCGACGGTCGCCTTCCCGCGCTCGCCGGCCGTCAGTCGGGCAGTTGTCCTCGGCGGTGCCGGCGCCGGGCGGCCACGACCAGGACCGCCCCCAGGGCCGCCAGCGACAGCCCGTCGAGCACCAGGGTCTCGCTGTCGGACCCGGTGGACGCCAGGCTGCTCGAGGGGCTGGGCGCCGAACCCGAGTTCCCGGTGACGGCGGTGTTCCCGGTGTTCCCGGTGTTGCCGGTGTTGGAAGCCGTGCTGGTCGACGCTCCGGTGCTGCCGGCGTTGGTGGCGCTGCCGGTGTTGGCCGAGGCCCCGGCTGGGGCCGCGGTGTTGCCGCTGTTGCCGGCCGCCGACCCCGTGTTCCCGGTGTTGCCCGTGTTGCCGGTATTGCCGGCGGCGGTCGGGTCGGCGGCGCGCGGCTGGGCGGGCGGGAGTGCTGGCGGGCGACGGCGCGGCGGTCGGCGGTTTGGTGGGGCTGCTGACCGAAGCCGCGGGCGCGACGCTGAGGCGCAGCTGTTGGGTCACCGGGTCGGCGACGGACACGGCGAAGCTGAACGTGCCGGCCTGGGCCGGGGTGCCGGTGATCGCCCCGTTGGACGAGAGGCTGAGCCCGGCGGGCAAGGGTCCCGAGGCCAGGGACCAGACGAGTGGCGCGCCGTTGCCCCCGGTGGCGGTGAGGGCGGTCGCATACGGCACGCCGGCCTGGGCGGGGGGCAGGGTCGTGGTGGTGATGATGACGGGCGGAGGCGACGGTCACGTTGAACGTGCCGGTGGCCGTCTTGCCCAGCCGCGTCGGTCACCCGGCAGGTCACGGTGGTGGTCCCGACGGGGAAGACCTGTCCCGCCGGGAGGCTGCACGACTCGGGTGCGGCGGCGCCGGGAAGGGCGGTCGGGGCCGGCCAGGTCACGGCCACGCCCTTGGCGGTCGGCGCCGAAGCCTGCTGGTTGGCGGGCACCAGGGCGGTGCCGGTGACGGTGGCGCCGGCCAGGGTGACGCCGGTGAGGTTGGCGCCGGTGAGGTTGGCGCTGGTGAGGTTGGCGCCGGTGAGGTTGGCGTCGGTGAGGTTGGCGTTGGTGAGGTTGGCGCCGGTGAGGTTGGCGCCGGTGAGGTTGGCGCCGGTGAGGTTGGCGCCGGTGAGGTTGGCGCCGGTGAGGTTGGCGCCCGGGCAGGTGGTGGTCTGCGTCGGCGTGGGGTTGGTCACGACGGTGCAGCTGACGGTGGTCGGGGCGGCCGCGGCTGGCGTCGCCGCCGGCAAGGATTGCTGGACCGTCGTCGGCGTGGTCGTGGTCGTCGGGGCGGCCAGAACCTTGGCGTTGCTCGTCCCCACCGAGGACACCGTCAGGGTCGCGGCCAGAGCCATCCCGCCCAGAGCAAGGAAGGGGAGGCGCTTGGGCCGGCGCCCGGGGAACCGCCACCAGCGCTGAGCGCCCATGTCCTCGATCTCCTCGCTCGTGGAAATGGTCACGCAGTTCGTGCGTCTCGGCCCCACCCTTCCGCGTGGTCGCCCTCCCGCCGAACCGGTTGCCATCGACGTTACCCTCACCGGCGGGGAGGGTTGGACGCGCGCTGGGCAGGAGGAGCCCATGAGGAACCTCGTCACTGCGGTGCTGGCGGTGGTGATCGCCGCCACCGCCTGGGGATGCACGAGCGCCGGCAACGGGGCGACGGCAGGGACCGGCGCCGCACCGGTCCCGCCGACGACGGTCGCACCGACGACGCGTGGCGCCCGACGACCGGTGGCGCCGACGACGGTGGCGCCGACGACGGTGGCGCCGACGACCGTGGCGCCGACGACCGTGGCGCCGGCGACGGTACCGACGACGGTGGCGACCGGCTTGGTGGTGGCCAGCGGGCACGGCTGGACGCCGGCGGGGTTGGAAGGAAGCATGCCGGCGCCGGGTGCCTGCCACTTCGGAAGCGCGGTCTACCAGAACGAGGCCCAGCCCCTGCCCGATCCCTCCTGCACGCCCGGAGGCGTCGATTCCACCGTGACCCAGGCGAACTGGCCCAGACCGTCTGCCGCGCCGGCGGCTACACCGACTCGGTCCGCCCGCCGGAGTCGTTGACCGAGCCGGCCAAGCAGCGATCGGCGCTGTCCTACGGCGTCACCGGCGACCTTTCCGGCTATGAGTACGACCACCTGGTGCCCCTGGAGATCGGCGGGGCGTCGGATGTGGCCAACCTCTGGCCCGAGCAGGACATCGGGGGGCGCGGGGGCTACCTGGCGAACGCCAAGGACTCGGTCGAAGACGCCCTCCACGATGCGGTGTGCTCGGGGAAGGTGACCCTGGGCGCCGCCCAGGAAGCCATCGCCCGCAACTGGACGACCGCGCTGGCCGTCCTCGGCCTGCCGACGTGACCGCAGGCCGGCTCAGCTGGCGGCGGCCGCCTCCTGCGCCTGCCGGTGGTGCTCCCACGCCCAGGTCACCGCCTGGTAGGCCAGGGCCGGGTGGTACTGCCAGTGGAGCAGCTGGCGCTCCGTGGAGTCGAAGTCCTCGCCCAGCTCGAGCAGGCTGAGCGCCAGCTGCCGACCCCGCCGCCGTTGGGCTTCGCCCGCCGGCTCGGCGAGCTGCTGGTCGCGCCAGCGTTGGTGGGCCGCCTGCTGCGCCGGAGACAGCCTGGCCAGCTGCCGGCGGTTGAGCGGTGGCAACCGTCGCCGCACGGCGAGCTCGGAAGCCCCCGACATCTGCGCCAGGTCGAACTGGATGGTCCGGTTGAGCGACCGGAGAAACGGTGAATGACGACCGCCCCGGTCGCCGAGCCCCAGCCAGCGGGCGGTCTCGGCGAGGGGAAGGTCGAAGCCGTCGGGCTCGTAGTCGAAACCGGCGACCAGCCGGCGCATCAGCCACGTGGTCGACGGACCGAGCAGGCCGAGCCAGTACTGCTCCACGTAGGCGGTGCGGGGATCGAACCCCAGCTGGTCCATGACGTCGTCGGGCCAGGGGCGCACCCGCAAGGACTCGGACAGGGTGGTGAACAGCGGTCGCACAGGTCCTCCCTGAGACTGGAACAGTACGAAAAATACTAACATAGCATGAAGTAACGACACAAGAGGCCCGGCGGCGGCCCGGCGATTGCGACCACACTGGTGAGGTGACCACGACCGCAACCGACGTTGACCCGGCCCGGCGGATCCTGAAGCCGGCCCGACACATCACCGTGCTCACCGGCGCCGGCATCTCCACCGACTCGGGGATCCCCGACTTCCGGGGGCCCAACGGCGTGTGGACCAAGAACCCGGCCGCGGAGCGGGCGTCCAACCTGGCCGACTACCTGGGCGATCCCGAGGTGCGCCGCCAGGCGTGGCAGAACCGCCTCCACCACCCGGCGTGGGCGGCCACGCCCAACGCCGGCCATCTCGCCCTGGTCGACCTCGAACGGCAGGGCCGCCTGGTCGCCCTGCTGACCCAGAACATCGACGAGCTCCACCAGCAGGCGGGCAACGACCCGGCGCTGGTGGTCGAGTTGCACGGAACCATGCGCGAGGTCGTGTGCTGGTCGTGTGGAGACCGCAAACCCATGCCGGCAGGCCCTCGATCGGGTGCGGGAGGGCGAGAGCGATCCGCGATGCCAGGTCTGCGGCGGGATCCTCAAGTCGGCCACGATCAGCTTCGGCCAGGCGCTCGACCCCGCGGCACTGGAACGGGCGGAGATGGCCTCGCTGAGCTGCGACCTGTTCCTGGCCGTCGGCTCGACGCTGGCGGTGCACCCGGCCGCGGGCTTCGCTGACGTCGCCCGCAACAACGGGGCCGCGCTGGTCGTCGTCAACGCCGAGCCCACCGCCTACGACCGGGTCGCCGACGCCGTCGTCCGCGGCTCCATCGGGGAGCTCCTCCCGGCCCTGCTCGCCCCCTGAGCCCGGGACGGCCGCGCCCGCGGCCCCGGGCGCCGGCGGGGAATGCCGACCAGCGAGCTAGGGTTTTCCTAGGAGAACGCAACGGCTGAGAGGTCTGTGATGCCCAGTTTCCGAGATCTTCTGCGCGATGCCAAGGCGCGCATCCGCGAGGTCGATACCACCACCGCCGAGCAGCAGGTAGCCGACCCGGCCACGGTGGTCCTCGACGTGCGGGAGCCCGACGAGTACGAGCAGGGGGCGCTGCCCGGCGCCGTCCACATCCCCCGCGGCCACCTGGAGAGCCAGGTGGAGGGCAAGGTCGCCGACCACGACGCCCACATCGTGGTGTACTGCGCCGGCGGGACGCGCTCGGCGTTCGCCGCCGACACCCTCACCCAGCTCGGCTACGGCGACGTGGTGTCCATGGCCGGCGGGTTCAACAAGTGGAAGGACGAGGGCCGGGCGTGGAAGGCGCCCGCGTCCCTGTCGCCCGACCAGCGCAACCGCTACCAGCGCCACCTGCTGCTGCCGGAGGTCGACGTAGCCGGCCAGGCCAAGCTGCTCGAGTCGAAGGTGCTGCTCCTCGGCGCCGGCGGCCTGGGATCTCCGGCCGCGCTGTACCTGGCCGCCGCCGGGGTGGGAACGCTCGGCGTCATCGACATGGACGTCGTCGACGACTCCAACCTGCAGCGCCAGATCCTGCACAGCATGGATCGCATCGGCGAGCGCAAGGTGGACTCGGCCAAGAAGACCCTGACGGCGCTCAACCCCGACGTCAACGTGGTCACCTACGACGTCCGGCTGGGAGCGGACAACAT
Organism: uncultured Actinomycetota bacterium; assembly: GCA_963757175.1. GTDB lineage: Bacteria > Actinomycetota > Acidimicrobiia > Acidimicrobiales > Palsa-688 > CAVWQR01. The sequence continues at coordinate 1,639,028 of CAVWQR010000001.1, forward strand.
CCTCGAGATCTTCGAGGGCTACGACCTGATCCTGGACGGCACCGACAACTTCCCGACCCGCTACCTGGTGAACGACGCCTCGCTGAAGCTCGACATTCCCGTCGTCCACGGCTCGATCTTCCGCTTCGAGGGCCAGGCGAGCGTGTACCTGCCCCACGACGGGCCGTGCTACCGCTGCCAGGTGCCCGAACCGCCGCCGGCGGAGCTGGCGCCCTCCTGCGCCGAGGCGGGCGTGCTGGGCGTGCTGCCCGGGATCATCGGCAGCATCCAGGCCATGGAGGCGATCAAGCTGCTGCTCGGCATCGGCGAGCCGCTGGTCGGCCGGCTGCTGGCCTATGACGCGCTGGAGGAGAGCTTCCGGACCTTCCGGGTCCCCCGGGACCCCGAGTGCGCGGCCTGCTCGATCCCCAAGGAGCAGATCGTCATCGCCGAGTACGACGAGCTCTGCATGCCCCATCCCGTCGAGGCGCCGGTCGGCTGACCGGTCCGGTCATCGCTTGTGGCGCTGGCCGGCAGCCATCGCCCGCGCCGTCTGCTGGGCGCCCCCCAGCCGCTGCACGACCTCGGACAGGCCGGGCGCGACCGAACCGATGGTGGCTCCGATCCGAAGCTCCAGCGGGGCGACCATCACCTCGCCTCGGTCGCGCTCGATGGCCGCGACGACCCCCTCGGCCACCCGGCGGGGCGAGACCGTCCGGGCCAGCGCCGGCAGGTCGGCGCCCGACTCGGCGAACATGCCGGCGTCGTGCACGAAGCCGGGCTCGACGATCGACACCCCGACGCCGGTGCCGTGGAGGTCCTGACGGAAGCCGAGGGCGAAGCCGCGCAGGCCGAACTTGGTGGCGGAGTACACCCCACCACCCGGTGACGCTGCGATCCCGGAGAGGGAGCCGATGAAGACGATGCTGCCCCGCCGGCGCTCGAGCATGCGTTCCCCCAGGACCCGGGCCATGGCCACCGGGGCGCGCAGGTTGACCGCGAGGGCCCGGTCCAGCTGGTCGGGGGAGAAGTCGAGCACGGGCCCGGACGCCGGCAGGGCGGCGTTGGCGATGAAGACGTCGACTTCGCCTGCCTGGTCCAGGAGGCGGTCGACGTCGCCCGGCTGCGCCAGGTCGGCGGCGATGCTGACGGCGGACAGCTCCCTGGCCAACGGCTCCAGCACGTCGGCGCGCCGGCCGCTCAGGACGAGCGTGGCGCCGCGCCCGTGCACCGCCCGGGCGATCTCGTGGCCGAGGCCGCCGGTCGCGCCGGTGAGCAGCACCCGGGCACCGTCGAGGACGAAGGGAGCGGTCATCGCCCGAGTGTAGGAAGACGGCGGCAGTCGGTGCGGCGGCGAGTCGACCTACGCTGGGGCCCATGTCGAGCGAGCGTCGGGAGACCGACTCGGGGATCGAGGTCCGCGCCGTCTACACCGCGGCCGACCTGGCCGGCTGGGATGCCGACGCCGCAGCTGGGCGAGCCCGGGTCGTACCCGTTCACCCGAGGCGTGTACCGCGACCATGTACCGCGGCCGCCCGTGGACGATGCGCCAGTACTCCGGCTTCGGCAACGCCGAGTCCACCAACGAGCGCTGGCGGCTCCTGCTCGCCAGCGGCGGCACCGGTCTGTCGTGCGCCTTCGACCTGCCCACCCAGATGGGCTACGACTCCGACCACCCCCGCGCCGATGGGCGAGGTGGGCAAGGTCGGGGTGGCCATCGACTCGATCGACGACATGCGGCTCCTGCTGGCGGGCCTCCCGCTCGACCAGGTGACGACGTCGATGACCATCAACGCCACCGCCAGCATCCTGCTGCTGCTCTACCAGCTGGTGGCCGAGGAGCAGGGGGTCGCCGACGCCAAGGTCGGCGGGACGATCCAGAACGACATCCTGAAGGAGTACGTCGCCCGGGGGACCTACATCTACCCGCCCCGCCCGTCGATGCGGCTCATCACCGACATCTTCGCCTACTGCCACGAGCACCTGCCGGCGCTGGAACACCATCTCCATCTCCGGCTACCACATCCGCGAGGCCGGATCGACGGCGGTCCAGGAGATCGCCTTCACCCTGGCCAACGGGATCGCCTACGTCCAGGCGGCCGTCGACGCCGGCCTGGCCGTCGACGAGTTCGCCCCCCGGCTCTAGCTTCTTCTGGAACGCCCACAACAACTTCTTCGAGGAGGTGGCCAAGTACCGGGCCGCCCGGCGCATGTGGGCGCGGATCATGACCGAGCGCTTCGGTGCCCGGTCGGAGAAGAGCAAGCTGCTGCGGTTCCACACCCAGACCGGGGGCTCGACCCTGACCGCCCAGCAGCCGGAGAACAACATCGCCCGGGTCACCCTCCAGTCGCTGGCCGCGGTGATGGGCGGGACCCAGAGCCTGCACGCCAACGGCTTCGACGAGGCGCTCGGGCCTGCCGACCACGCGGGCCGCCCGGATCGCCCTGCGCACCCAGCAGATCATCGCCAACGAGTCCGGGGTGGTCGACACCGTCCGACCCGCTGGCCGGCTCCTACTTCGTCGAGTCGCTGACCGACGACGTCGAGACGGGCGGCCTGGGAGTACCTGGACAAGATCGACGGCATGGGCGGCGCGGTGGCGGCCATCGAGGCCGGGTTCATGCAGGAGGAGATCGAGCAGGCGGCGTTCGGCTACGCCAAGGCGGTCGACGACAGGCGAGAAGGTCATCGTCGGGGTCAACAAGTTCGCCGACGACGGTGCCGGAGCCCACGGAGGTGTTCCCGATCGACCCGGCGCTGCGAGCGCCACCAGATCGAGCGGGTGCGGCGCACCCGGGCCGAGCGTGACCAGCCGGCCGTGGACGCCGCCCTGGCCGACGTGGCGGCGGCGGCACGGGGCACCCAGAACCTGCTGCCGCCCATGAAGGAGGCGCTGCGCCGGCGGGCCACCCTCGGCGAGGTCAGCGACGTGCTGCGGGGCGTGTTCGGCGTCTACCAGCCGACCCGCTGATCGCTGATATGGCCCGCTTCGTCATCCTCGGCGGCGGCCCGGCCGGCAACACCGCGGCCACCTACGCCGCCCGGCTCGGCGCCGAGGTCACCCTGGTCGAGCGCGACGTGCTCGGCGGGGCCGCCCACCTGTGGGACTGCATCCCCTCCAAGACCATGATCGCCACCGGGGGCGCCATCAGCTTCACCCGCCGCATCGCCGGCATGGGCCTGGAGCACGTCGACGCCACCCTCGACGTCAAGGCCCAGCGCGAACGGGTCGTCGCCATCGAGCAACACCTGAACTCCTCGCTGCGCACCCTGCTCGACAGCCAGGGGGTGCGTCTCATTCGCGGGACGGCCCGCCTCAAGGGACCGCACGACGTCGTGGTGGACACCGAGTCGGGGATGGAGGAGCTGGAGGCCGACGCCATCCTCGTGGCCACCGGCAGCCGGCCTCGGATCCCCGTCGTGGGCGCAGCCCGACGGCGAGCGGGTGCTGACGACCCGCCAGGCCTACCCGCCGCCGACCATGCCCGACCATCTGGTCGTCATCGGCTCGGGGGTGACCGGGGTCGAGTTCGTGCACATGTTCTCGTCCTTCGGGCTCCCGCGTGACCCTGATCGTGAGCCGCCAGCAGGTCCTGCCCAACAAGGACCCCGAGGTGGCCGCCGCCCTCGAGAACGAGCTGCTCAACCGCGGCGTGCGCCTGTTCAAGGGCGCCCGGGCGGAGACCGTGGAGATGACCGAGACGGGCGTGGCCATCGGCTGCGACGACGGGCGGGTGGCGTTGGGCAGCCACGCCCTGCTCGCCATCGGCTCGATCCCCAACTCCGACGACCTCGGCCTCGAGCACGCCGGGCGTCGAGGTCGACGGCTCCGGCTACGTCCCCATCAACCACCACTGCCAGTCGAACGTGGCCCACATCTACGCCGCCGGCGACGTGTCGGGGAAGCTTCCCCTGTCGTCGGTGGCGGCCATGCAGGGGCGCAAGATCGCCGAGCACGTCATGGGGGTGCACAGCCGGGACCACCGCCACATCGACTACGAGAAGGCGGCGTCGGCCATCTTCACCGAGCCGGAGATCGCCGACGTCGGCCTGGCCGAGGCCGAGGCGTTCGCCAGCGGGCGCAAGATCCGGGTCACCAAGGTGCCCTACGCGGCCACGGCCAAGGCGCTGATCAACGACGACCCCGGCGGCTTCGTCAAGATCGTCTCCGACCCGGCCACCGGCGTGGTGCTGGGCGGCTCGATCGTCGGGCGCCACGCGGCCGAGCTCATCTCGGTGATCGCGGTGGCGGTGACGGCCAACCTGAGGGTGAGCGACATCGTCGAGAGCTGCCTGGTCCACCCGACCCTCTCCGAGGCCCTGGCCGACGCCGCCGAGTAGCGCTGGCGACTCGCCAAGGTGACCGGCAGTGGTCAGCCGATGACGACGACGACGTCGCCGGCGCCGACGGCATCGCCGGGGCCGACCTTGACCTCCTTGACGGTGCCGCCGGTGTCGGCGGTGATGTTGTTCTCCATCTTCATGGCCTCGAGGACGCACACCGCCTGACCGGCTTCGACCGTGGCCCCCACCTCGACCAGCACCTTGACGATGGTGCCCTGCATGGGAACGGTGACGGCGCCGCTCCCCGCCGCACCGGCGCCGCCGTGGCCGCCTCCCGCCGGCCGGCGCCGGGCGCGCCCTGGGTGGGCCGGCGGCCGGCGGCGACGGCGGCCGGGGCCACGTCGGGGACCCACAGCCTGACCGAGTAGCGGCGGCCGTCGACCTCGACGTCCACGTCGCGCTGCACCCGCGGCGTCTCGTCGGGCGGGGCCGGCGCCGGCGTCGGTGCGCTCACCGCGCTCAGGTCGAGGCGCTCCTCGACCCAGTTGGTGGAGTGCTCCACCGCCACGAAGTCGGGGTGCTCGAGGATGGCGATGTCAGCGGGAATGGTCGTGGCCACGCCCTCGATCTCGGTTTCCGCCAGGGCGCGCACCATGCGCCGGCGGGCTTCCTCCCGGTCGGTCCCCCACGTGACCACCTTGGCCACCAGGTTGTCGTAGAACTGGCTGACGGTGTCGCCCTCGTCGTAGCCGGCGTCGGTGCGCACGCCGTAGCCGTCGGGGCGGCGCAGCCGGGTGATGGGTCCCGGGCGAGGGCAGGAACCGGCCACCGGCCGGATCCTCGGCGTTGACCCGAACCTCGATGGCGTGCCCGACCAGCACCACGTCCTCCTGGCTGAAGCCCAACGGCTCGCCCGACGCGATGCGCAACTGCAGGGCGACGAGGTCTTTCCCCACCACCTGCTCGGTGACGGGGTGCTCGACCTGCAGGCGGGTGTTCATCTCCAGGAAGAAGAAGTCGCCGTCCTGGTAGATGAACTCGACGGTCCCGGCGTTGCGGTAGCCGCAAGCCCGCGCCACTTTCACCGCCGCCTCGCCCATCGCCGCCAACGTGGCCTCGGGGATCGCCGGCGCCGGCGCCTCCTCGATCAGCTTCTGGTGGCGCCGTTGCGCCGAGCAGTCCCGGGTGCCCAGGTACACGGCGCCGCCGTGGCCGTCGAGGAACACCTGCACCTCGACGTGGCGGGGCCAGGTCAGGTAGCGCTCCAGGTAGCTCTCCGAGCGGCCGAACGCCTTCTCCGCCTCCCGCTGGGCCGACGCCAGCGCCTCGGCTGCCTCTCCGGCGGCGCGCACCACGCGCATCCCCCGGCCGCCCCCGCCGTAGGCCGCTTTGATGGCGACGGGCCAGCCGTGCTCCTCGCCGAAGGCGACCACCTCGTCGGCGCGACTGGATGACCTCGGTGGTTCCGGGCACGCCCGCCACCTCGGCCCGCTGCGCGGCCAGCCGGGAGCTGATCTTGTCGCCCATGACCTCGATGGCTTCCGGCGGGGGGCCGATCCAGGCCACCCCCTCGTCGCTGATCGCCCGGGCGAAGTCGGCGTTCTCGGAGAAGAAGCCGTACCCGGGGTGGACGCCGTCGGCGCCCGAACGCCGGATGGCGTCGAGAATCTTGTCGGTGTTCAGGTAGCTCTCCGCCGCCGTCTGCCCGCCCAGCGCGTACGCCTCGTCGGCCAGGCGGACGTGGAGGGCGTCGCGGTCGAGGTCGGAGTACACGGCAACCGTGGCCACGCCGAGCTCGCGGCAGGTGCGGATCACCCGCACGGCGATCTCGCCACGGTTGGCAATCAGCACCTTGGTCAGCATCGGAGGCAGTCTGTCAGCATGATCGTCAGCGAGCGAGTTCGCCGCCAGCTGTCGTCGAGCACCCGTTTTGGCGAAGTGCGGGAGTGGGACACCATCGACTCCACCAACCGCTGGCTCGCCGAGCAGGCCGGCATGGGGGCGCCCGAAGGGCTCGTCGCCGTGGCCGACGACCAGTCGGCGGGGCGAGGCCGGCTGGGCCGCGACTGGGAGGCGCCGCCGGGCGCCGCCCTGCTGGCTTCGCTCCTGCTGCGCCCGGCGCTGCCCGCCGGCCGTCTGCACCTGGTCACCGCGGCGGTCGGGCTGGCCGCTCGCCAGGCCTGCGCCGACGTCGCCGGCGTGGCCGCCGGCCTGAAGTGGCCCAACGACCTGCTGGCCCGAGCGGCCGGGAGCGGGACAACCGTGGGCGACGCCAAGCTCGCCGGCGTGCTCGCCGAGGCGGTCGGCGGCGCGGTGGTCGTCGGCCTCGGCCTCAACGTCGACTGGGCGCCGCCCGGCGCGGCCAGCCTCCGGTCGGCGGGTGCCGGCAGCGTCGACCGCGGCGAGCTGCTGGGCGCCGTGCTCCTCGGCGTGGAAGCCCGCTACGGCGACTGGGACGGGGTGGCGGCGGAGTACCGGGCGGCGTGCGCGACGGTCGGCCGGCGGGTGCGGGTCGAGCAGCCCGGGGGAGTGGTGGTCGGCACGGCCGAGGGCGTCGACGACGACGGCCGCCTGGTGGTGGTGGACGAGTCCGATCGGCGGGTCGCGGTCGCGGCCGGCGACGTGATCCACGTGCGCCCCGCCGACCAGGCAGGCTGGTAGCGTCCGCCGGCGTGAAGGCCCTCATCCTGGCGGGCGGCGCAGGGACGCGGCTGCGGCCGATCACCCACACCAGGGCGAAGCAGCTGGTGCCGGTGGCGGGCAAGCCCATCCTCTTCTTCGGCCTGGAGGCCATCGCCTCCGCCGGCATCAAGGACGTCGGGATCGTGGTCGGCGACACCGCCGACGAGGTCCGGGAGGCGGTGGGCGACGGGTCCCGGTGGGGCCTCCGCGTCGCCTATCTGCGCCAGGAGGCTCCCCTCGGGCTGGCCCACTGCGTGCTCATCGCCCGCCAGTTCCTCGCCGAGGACGACTTCGTCATGTACCTGGGCGACAATCTGCTCCAGCAGGATCTCGCCCATTTCGTGGACAGCTTCGAGGCCCAGCGGGAGCTGGCCCGCCGATCCACCCCGACCAGCTCGGCCCGGCCGCCGTCGGCCCAGATCCTGTTGAAGAAGGTGGCCGACCCGCAGCGCTTCGGCGTGGCCCAGCTCGATGACGCCGGCGGCGTGGTCCGCCTCGACGAGAAGCCGGCGCAGCCCGTCTCCGACCTCGCCCTGGTCGGCGTCTACCTGTTCGACCGCAGCGTGCACGCCGCCGTCGACGCCATCACCCCCTCGGCGCGCGGCGAGCTCGAGATCACCGACGCCATCCAGTGGCTCATCGACCACGGCTTCCCGGTGCGCAGCGAGATCCTCGACGGGTGGTGGATCGACACCGGCAAGCTGACGCCGCTGCTGGAGGCCAACCGCCTCATCCTCGAGGCCTTCGAGCGGCGCATCGACGGCACCGTCGACGGTGAGTCCCAGGTCGACGGGCGGGTGGTGCTCGAGGCGGGGGCGGTGGTCGAGCGTTCCCACGTCCGCGGTCCGGTGGTGATCGGCGCCGGCACGCGGATCATCGACAGCTTCGTCGGGCCGTTCACCGCCATCGGCGAACGCTGCCGGGTGGAGGGCTCGGAGATCGAGCACTCCGTGCTCCTCGACGACACCCTCGTGGTCTCCGCCGGCCGCCTCGAGGACTCGCTGCTCGGCCACCACGTCGAGATCACCCGTTCCTCCCGCCGGCCGCGGGCCACCCGTCTCATGGTCGGCGACCACAGCCAGGTGGACCTGGGCTGATGGACCTGAGCTCGTCGTGGGCTAGGAAGGTCCCATGACCGACATCACCGAATCCGACACCATCGCCGGCGTGTGGGTCGTCGAGCCGACCCCCCACGGCGACGACCGGGGCCGGTTCGTGGAGACGTACCGGCGCAGCTGGTTCCCCCAGGGGCGGGAGATGGTCCAGGGCAACCGCTCCGACAAGGCGGCAGGCGCGGTGGTCGGCCTCCACTACCACCTGCACCAGGCGGACTACTGGCAGGTCACCCGGGGCCGGGCCCGCGTGGTCCTCCACGACCTGCGCACCGGGTCGGCGACCGACGGCGCCACCCTGCTCCTCGACCTCGACGATGCCTCGTGCCGGGGCGTGTTCATCCCCCCGGGCGTGGCCCACGGCTTTGCCTCACTGACCGACCTGACGCTCACCTATCTGGTGGACGGCTACTACAACCCCGACGACGAGCTCGGGGTGGCCTGGGACGATCCCGACATCGGCGCCGACTGGGGCGTGGCCGACCCGGTGCTGTCGGCCCGCGACCAGAAGAACCCGCGCCGGCGGGACCTCGATCCCGGTCGCCAGCCCTACGCCGGCCTGCGCCGCTAGCCGCGGCATGCGGTTCGCGCCACCGGGGGATCGCTACGCTCGCGGGCCATGCATCTGCTCGTGACGGGCGGCGCCGGGTTCATCGGTTCCAACTACGTCCGGTGGGTCCTGGCCAACCGGGACGACCGGGTGACGGTGTACGACGCCCTCACCTACGCGGGCAACCGTTCCACCCTCGAGGACGTCGAGCAGGCCCACGGCGGTCCCCGAGGCCGGTACCGCTTCGTCCACGCCGACATCTGCGATCCGGTCGCCCTGGAGGCGGCCATGACCGGTGTGGACGCCGTCGTTCATTTCGCCGCCGAGAGCCACGTGGACCGCTCGATCCTGGGGCCCGACGCGTTTGTCGTAACCAACTGCGTGGGCACCAACTGGGTGTGCCACACGGCACGCAACCTGGGTATCGGCCGGGTGCTGCACGTGTCGACCGACGAGGTGTACGGCTCGGTCGAGTCCGGCCATTCCCTGGAGTCCGACGTCCTCGACCCTCGCTCGCCCTACAGCGCCTCGAAGGCGGGTTCCGACCTCATCGCCCGCTCCTACTTCTCGACCTACGAGCTCCCTGTGCTGGTCACCCGCAGCTCCAACAACTTCGGTCCGTGGCAATATCCGGAGAAGGTGATCCCCCTCTTCGTCACGAACCTTCTCGACGGCAATCCCGTCCCGCTCTATGGAGATGGGCTCAACCGGAGGGACTGGCTCTACGTGGAGGACAACTGTTCGGCCGTGGACGCCGTCCTTCGTGACGGAACCCCCGGCGAGATCTACAACGTCGGCGGCGGCCACGAGCTGACCAATCGGGCGTTGACCGGACACGTGCTGCGCGCCCTGGGCGCCGGCGACGAGATGGTCGTCCTATGTCACCGACCGGTTGGGTCACGACCGTCGCTATGCCGTCGACTGCGCCAAGGTGCGCGCCCTGGGGTGGGCGCCCCGGCTTGGCATTCGACGACGCCCTCGATCGCACCGTGGCGTGGTACCGGGACAACCGGTGGTGGTGGGAGCCCCTGAAGGCGGCGACGGCGCTCGTCCAGTGAGCACGCTCTTGGCGTGCGAGCCAGTGAGCACGCCCTTGGCGTGCGAGGCGGCGCGGAGGGTGGTGCGGTGAGGGCGCTCATCACCGGGGCCGGGGGCCAGCTGGGAACGGATCTGGTGGTCGCGTTCGAGCGCGCCACCAGCTACGAGGTGGTGGCCGCCGACCGGGCCCGTCTCGACGTCGGCGACCGCGACGCGGTGATGGGCACGATCACCACGTTGCGACCCGACGTGATCGTCCACGCCGGCGCGTGGACGGCGGTGGACGCCTGCGAAACCGACCCGGATCGGGCGTGGCGGGTCAACGCCCTGGGCGCCCGCCACGTGGCCGAGGCGGCCACCGACGCCGGCGCCCACCTCACCTTCCTGTCCACCGACTACGTCTTCGACGGCACCCTCGACCGGCCCTATCACGAGTGGGACGACCCCCGGCCGCAGTCGGTGTACGGGCGTTCGAAGCTCGGCGGCGAGCGCGAGGTGGCCGCGGCCCACGCCAGCGCGGCCATCGTGCGCACCTCCTGGGTGTGCGGGGTGCACGGCGCCAACATGCTGAAGACGGTTCTGCGCCTCGCCGCCACCCACGACTCGCTGCGGTTCGTGGACGATCAGCGCGGATGCCCGACGTTCACCGCCGATCTGGCCGCGGCGGTCGTGCGCCTCGCCGTCGCCCGCCGGGGCGGCATCTACCACGTCACCAACCAGGGCGCCACCACCTGGTTCGAGTTCGCCCGGGACGTGGTGGCCGCCGCCGGCCGGGACCCGTCCATGGTCCTGCCCATCGCCACCGCCGAGCTCGACCCGCCCCGCCCTGCGCCCCGGCCGGCGAACTCGGTGCTGGACAACGCCGCCTTGCGCGTCCAGGGCCTCCCCCTGCTGGCCGACTGGCACCAGCCGCTGCACGCTGCTCTCGACGAACTGGGCGTGGTCGCATGAGCGACGTCGCGGTCATCGGGGCGGGCTACGTCGGGCTCACCACCGTCGCCTGTCTGGCCCACTTCGGCCACTCGGTCGTCGGCGCGGACATCGACGAGCACGAGAGTGGCCGAGCTCGAGGCGGGACGGGTGCCGATCCTGGAGGAGGGGCTCGAGTACCTCCTGACGGCCGGGAGGACGGCCGGCCGGCTGCGCTTCACCACCGACGTGGTGGCGGCCGTGGACGGCTGCGAGTTCGTGTTCTTCTGCCTCCCCACCCCGCAGCGCTCGGACGGATCCGCCGACCTGTCCTACGTGCTCGACGCGGCCAGGAAGATCTCCTGCCATCTGCAGACGGATTCCATCGTGGTGACCAAGTCGACCGTGCCCGTGGGCTCGGCGGTCGAAGTGGCCGCCGCCCTGGCCCGCCCCGATGTGCACGTGGCTTCCAACCCGGAGTTCCTGCGGGAGGGCACCGCCGTCCGCGACTGCCTCTACCCGGACCGCATCGTGATCGGGGCTGACGACGCCGAGGTGGGCAGCCGCGTGCTCGGGCTGTACGAGCAGATCGCCGCGCCGGTGGTCATGACCGACCGGGTGAGCGCGGAGACCATCAAGTACGCGGCCAACGCCTTTCTCGCCACCAAGGTCACCTTCGTCAACGCGGTGGCCAACCTCTGTCGGGTGGTGGGTGCCGACGTCACCTCGGTGATGTCCGGCATCGGCCACGACCGGCGCATCGGACTGGACCATCTCAGTCCCGGCCCAGGCTGGGGCGGGTCCTGCTTCCCCAAGGACACCGCCGCCCTCATCCACATGGCCGAGAACCACGGCTACGACTTCCGCCTGTTGCGGGAGGTGGTGGCCGCCAACGAAGCCCAGTTCGACCACGTCTTCGGGCTCATCGCCGACGCCGCTGGCGCCGTCGAGAAGCCGGTGGGGACCGCAGGGCGGCTGGACGGTCGGCGGGTGGCGGTCTGGGGGCTGACGTTCAAGGCCTGGACCGACGATCTCCGCGACTCGCCGGCGATTGCCGTGATCCGGAGGCTCCGGGCCGCTGGCGCCTCGGTGGCGGCCTACGATCCGACCCACCCCGACCCCGACAGTGGCCCGCTGGCCGGGCTGGGCGTCGAGCGCTGCGACGATCCCTACGCCGCCTGCGAGCGGGCCCACTGCCTGGCCCTGCTCACCGAGTGGGAAGAGTTCTCCCGGGCCGACCTGGCCAAGGTGGCGGATCTGATGGCGAACCCGGCCGTGATCGACGCCCGCAACCTGTTGAATCCGGCCGAGGTTCGCGCCGCCGGAGCCACCTACGAGGGCATGGGCCGGACATGAGTCCTGGGGCGGAGGGGCCCGACAGCCCATGAGCCGCCTGGTGGTGGCGGGCGGGGCGGGCTTCATCGGGGCCAACCTGTGCCGGGCGGTGCTCGAGCGTGGCGACACCGTGGTGTGCGTCGACAACCTGGTGACCGGCAGCCAGGCCAACGTGCGCGACTTGCAGAAGGACCCGCGGTTCTCCTTCGTGCCCCTGGACGTCTGCGAGGGGGTCGAGGTCGAGGGCGCGGTCGACGCGGTCCTCAACCTGGCGTCGCCGGCGTCGCCCGTGGATTTCGGCCCGCTGGCCCTGGCCATCCTCGACGTGGGCAGCCGGGGTACCGCTTCGCTGTTGGCGCTGGCCGAGGCCAAGGATGCCCGTTTCCTGCAGGCCTCGACCAGTGAGGTCTACGGTGACCCGCTCGTGCACCCCCAACCGGAGTCCTACTGGGGCAACGTCAACCCGAACGGCTTGCGCTCGGTGTACGACGAAGCCAAGCGCTTCGGCGAGGCCCTGGTGTGCGCCCACCAGCGGGCCAAGGGAACCGACGTGCGTATCGTCCGGATCTTCAACACCTACGGTCCCCGCATGCGTGCCGACGACGGGAGGGTGGTTTCGAGCTTCGTGACCCAGGCGCTGCGGGGCGAGCCGCTCCTGGTGCACGGGGACGGCAAGCAGACTCGCAGCTTCTGCTTCGTCGACGACCTGGTGGCGGGGATCCTGGCCGCGCTCGGCAGCGACCACCAGGGCCCGATCAACCTGGGGACCGATGACGAGCGCCCGGTCGTCGAGCTCGCCGAGCTGGTCGTGGCCCTGACCGGGTCGGCCTCGACCATCGAGTTCGCCGTCCGCCCGCCGGACGATCCCGCCCAGCGCCGGCCCGATCTGCGTCTCGCCCGTGAACTCCTCGGCTGGCAGCCCACCACTTCGCTCGACGAGGGCCTGCGGCGCACGATCGAGTGGTTCGCCGGCGCCAACCGTCCGGGAAGCGCGCCCGCCCGGCGCCCGTGAGCCCGTCGTCGGGGGAGCCGGACCAAAGCGGGGTCGCCGCGGTCGTGGTCAACTTCAACGCGGCCGAGCACCTCGAAGGCGTGCGTGGCCAGCCTGCGGGTCAACGGGGTCGGCGCGGTGATCGTGGTGGACAACGGCTCGGACGACGGGTCGGGCGCCGCTCTGTGTGCCGCCGATCCCGGGGCCAGGTGGGTCGCGGCCGGTGGCAACCTGGGCTACGGCCGGGCCGCCAACCTCGGAGCCTCGCTGGCCCCGGGCGCGGACGTGTTGGTGTGCAACCCCGACGTGGTGCTGGAGCCGGGGGCGGTCGACGCCCTCTCCCGGCGCCTCGAGGCCGCGCCCCGGCTCGGCGCCGTCGGCCCGACGATCCTCAATGCCGACGGCAGCGTGTACCCCTCGGCGCGGGAGTTTCCCGATCTGGTGGACGCCGTGGGCCACGGTCTGTTCGGGATGGTGGCGCCGGGCAACCGCTTCACCCGTCGCTACCGGATGCTCGACTGGGACCACGCTGGCAGCGCCGAGGTCGACTGGGTGTCGGGGGCGTGCGTGCTCGTCCGCCGCCGGGCCTGGGACCAGATCGGCGGCTTCGACCCCGCCTACTTCATGTACATGGAGGATGTCGACCTGTGCTGGCGGCTGCGCGGTGGGGGATGGGCGGTCGGCTACGAGCCGGCGGCGGTGGTGACCCATGTCCAAGGGGTGTCCACCGACCTGCGGCCGTACCGGATGCTGGCCGCCCATCATCGGTCCATGTGGCGTTTCGCCCGACAGAGCATGACCGGGCGTCGCCGCATGCTCCTGCCCGCGCTCGGCGCCGGCCTCGCCGCCCGCTGGGCGGTGGCGTGCGCCGAGCACCGCTTCGGGGGTGCGGGACCATCGGCGCGCGCCCGCCGGGTACCCTGAGCAGCTCATGGGTAGGGCGTCGTCGAGCAAGAAGGTGGCTCGTGCTGCGGGCACGGGCGGTGGGCGCACCTCGGGCGGCCGCGCCCCCTTCGCCTTCCTCGGCGTGGTCGCCCTGATCGTGGTACTCGGCGTTGCCGGCACCGTGGTCAGCAAGACCCACCGCGACTCGCAGATCAACGCCAACGGCACCTCATCGCCGCCGGCGGTGGGAAGCACGAGCGTCGCCGCCTTCGCCGTCGACGAGTGCGGGGTGTTGGCGCCCAACATCAACACCACCAAGAACCCCGTCGGCATCACCACCAAAGGTGACGGGCTCATCCACATCCAGCCCACCAAGCCGTCGGCAGCGGGCAAGAACGCCACGCTGAGCCTGTTCGCCCAGTCGATCGGCATGAAGCTCACCGGCGCCGCCCTGCAGATCCCCGGCGGCAAGCTCTACCAGGACGGCAACTCGTGCAACGGCCAGCCGGGGCACATCTACATCCGCCGGTTCACCAGCTCGACCGACACCATCGGGGCGCCGGACAAGAGCGATCCGGCCAGCATCCATCTCGACGACGGCGCCATGTACACCATCGCCTTCGTTCCCTCCTCCCAGGAGAGCACCATCCCGCCGCCGGCCCCCTCGGTGCGCACCGCCCTCGGCCAGGCGGTGCAGGCCGAACAGGCGGCGGCCTCGGCCGGGTCCTCGGGCTCGGCGCCGGCGAGCAGCACGCCCGCCGCCAGCACGCCGGCGGCCAGCACGCCGGCGGCGACGACGCCGGCCACCACCGCACCCCCGGCCACCACCGCGCCCCGGCCACCACCGCGCCCCCGGCGTCCAGCCCGACCAGCAAACCGTGAGGGCAGTCGTCCTCGTCGGTGGCGAGGGCACCCGCCTCAGGCCGCTCACCCTGACCACCCCCAAGCAGATGCTCCCCGTGGCCGGGCGGCCCATGATCGAGCGGGTGCTCGCCCACCTTCACGGCCATGGCATCGACGAGGTGGTGCTCTCGCTCGGGTACCGCCCCGACGCCTTCCGTGAGCGCTACCCCGACGGTCGCTGTGCCGGCGTCCGGCTCGTCTACGCCGTCGAGGACCGAACCCCTGGACACCGCCGGCGCCGTCGCCTTCGCCGCCCGGCAGGCGGCGATCGACGAGACGTTCGTGGTGGTCAACGGCGACGTCCTCACCGGGCTCGACGTCGGCGCCCTGGTGGCGTTCCACCAGGCTCGCCGGGCGAGCGGTTCGGTGGCATTGACCCCGGTGGATGATCCCTCGGCCTTCGGGGTGGTCGTCACCGACCCCGACGGCCGGGTCACCGCCTTCATCGAGAAGCCACGGCGCGAGGACGCCCCCACCAACCTCATCAACGCCGGGACCTACGTGCTCGAGCCGGACGTCCTCGAGCGCATCCCGACCGGTCGCCGGGTGTCCATCGAGCGAGAGACCTTCCCCGATCTGGTCGGGTCCGGCGGGCTGTACGCCATGGCATCGGACGAGCCGTGGGTCGACGTCGGAACGCCGGCCAAGTACCTGGAGGCCAACCTCGACCTGGGCGCGGCGGACCACGCCTTCCCGGCCGCCCGCGTCGTCGCGTCGGTGCTCGGCGAAGACGTCGAGGTCGCCGAGGAGGCCGTCGTCGAGCGGTCGGTGGTGCTCGACGGCGCCCGCATCGGCCGCGGTGCGACGGTCCTGGGCTCGATCGTCGGGCCGCACGCGGTGATCGGGGCGGGGGCCACCCTCGACGGATTGAGCGTGGTCGGCGCGGGCGTGCACGTCGCCGCCGGGCAGTCCGTGGCCGGGGAGCGGGTGCCCGAGAGCGTGCCCGCGATGAAGACGCTCGTGACCGGCGGGGCCGGGTTCATCGGCTCCACGCTCGTCGACCGGCTCCTGGCCGAGGGCCATGCCGTGGACGTGGTGGACGACCTGTCCAGCGGGAGTCTGGCCAACCTGGCGGCCGCCCGGGCCGAACACGACCACCAGTTCCGGTTCCATCAGCTCGACGTGCGCTCCGCCGACATCGTCGAGCTCATCGGCCGGCGCCGGCCCGAGGTCATCTACCATCTGGCCGCGCAAGCGGACGTCCGGGTCTCGGTGGCCCGACCCGCGTTCGACGCCGAGGTCAACGTGATCGGGTCCCTGCAGGTCCTGGAGGGCGCCCGCTCGGCGGGCAGCCGCAAGGTGGTGTTCGCGTCGAGCGGCGGGACCATCTACGGCGACCCCGACCCCTCCGAGCTCCCGGTACCCGAGTCGCATCCCCAGCACCCGGTGTCGCCCTACGGGGTGGCCAAGAAGGTGGTGGCCGACTACCTGTACGTCTACGCCCAGCTGCACGGCCTGGCGTCCACCGTCCTGGCCCTGGCCAACGTGTACGGCCCCCGCCAGGATCCCCACGGCGAGGCGGGGGTGGTGGCCATCTTCACCGGACGCCTGCTCGACGGCCAGATCTGCACCATCTTCGGCGACGGGAGCCAAACCCGCGATTTCGTCTACGTCGACGATGTCGTCGACGCCTTCGCCCGGGCCGCGGGCCGGGCCGACGGCGAGCTGCTCAACATCGGCACCGGGGTGGAGACGAGCGTCAACGACCTCTACGGGACGCTGGCCGCGGCGGCGGGCGCCGACCAGCAGCCCAAGTTCGCCCCTGCCCGTCCCGGCGAGCTGGCGCGCAGCTGCCTCGACCCGACGCGGGCCGGCACCCAGCTGGGCTGGAAACCGTGGACGTCGATGGCCGACGGCGCCGCCGCCGTGGCCGACTGGTTCCGCGGCCAGCGTTCCTAGCGTCGCCGTCAGGGGGCAGCCCCTCGTTCAGCGGAACAGATCTTCGGCTGGCGGTCGGACGATCTCGTCGCCCACCGACGACTCCCGCAGCCACGAGGGATCCACGCCCCTGACGATGGCGACAGGAACGGCGAGGGCTTTCCCCATCACCAATTCGGCGGCGCCGGCGATCTCATCGGCGACGCACAACTCCGTCACCTGCAGTTCCCGTCCGGTGGTGTCGATCGTGCCGCGCAGATCGACGACCGCCGCCACCCCCGCGGTTCCGATGGCCACGTCCGTCACCCCCCGCCGCCACGTCCGTCCGAACGTGTCGGAGACGATCACGCCCACGTCGACCCCCTGACGGCCCCGCAGGCCGTCGCGAATCCGTCGGGCGCTGCGGTCGGCGTCCACCGGCAGCAGGCAGGCGTAGCCCCGCTCCACGTTCGACAGGTCGACGCCGGCGTTGGCGCACACGAATCCCTGTCGGGTCTCGGTCATGAGCAGATCGCCCCGGCGCCGCAGGATGCGCACCGACTCGTCGAGGACGACCTGCTTGTGGGCGGTGGGATCGTCGGCGTCGATCGGCACCAGGCGCCCCTCGGCCTTGGACACCACCTTCTGGGTGACCACCACCACGTCGCCCGTCAACCAGGTCGGCCCGCTCGGCGATGAGCGCAGCCAGATCGTCGCCCGGCCGGACCTCGGGCAAGCCCTCGAGGGGGAGCAGGGAGATGGTCACGACGCCGAGCTCCCGGCCGCCGTGCCTGCGGGGTCACCGGCGGCGCCGAGCACCGATCGGGCCAGGGCGGCGGCCTCGGCCGGGCCGCTCATCACCGTGGGCGCCACCACGCAGCGCATCCCTTCGGCCTCGACCCGG
Organism: uncultured Actinomycetota bacterium; assembly: GCA_963757175.1. GTDB lineage: Bacteria > Actinomycetota > Acidimicrobiia > Acidimicrobiales > Palsa-688 > CAVWQR01. The sequence goes on from CAVWQR010000001.1 coordinate 1,656,458, forward strand.
TCGGCCAAGGCGGCATCGGCCTCGTCGACGACGAGGACGGAGGCGAACGGCGCCCACAGCCGGGCCACACCCACCACCGACGCGTCGTGGCCCAGCTCGGTCAGCATGCGGTCGGCGGGCCCCTTCAGCGCCCGGCCGGCGACGATGGGCGACACCGCCACCACGTGGCGGCGGCGGGCAGCCACCGCGTCGCCGATCCCGGGGACGGCGAGCACCGGCCCGATCGACACGATGGGGTTCGAGGGACAGATGACCACCACGCCGGCGCCGGCGATGGCGTCGAGCACCCCCGGCGCGGCGGCAGCCGACTCGGCGCCGTCGAAGCGCACCGACGACACCGCCACGTCGTGGCGGAGGCCGACGAAGTACTCCTGGAAACCGACTTCCCGGCCGTCGGCAGCCAGGGTGACCCGCGTGGCGACCCGCTGCTCGCACATGGGGAGTAGTCGGAGCCGCAGCCCGAAATGGGCGGCGATCTCCGCCGCCACCTCACCGAGCGACGCCCCCTCACCCAGGCGGGTGGTGCGATACAGGTGGACGCCGAGGTCGCGGTCGCCGAGGTTGAACCACCCCAGGCGGCCGCCCGAAAGAGCCCGGAGCTCGGTCATGGCCGCCCAGGTCTCGCCGGCTCGGCCCCAGCCGGTCTCGGGGTTGGTCTCCCCGGCGAGCGTGTAGGTCACCGTGTCCAGGTCGGGGCAGACGGTGAGGCCGTGGATGCTCAGGTCGTCGCCCGTGTTGACCACGGCGGTGATCGAGGCGGGGTCCCGCACCGCGCACAGCCCGGCGAGCATCCGGGCGGCGCCGACGCCGCCGGCCAGGGCGACCACGTCAGGCTGTCGGTCGCCGGGCATCGGCAGGAGGCTACCGGCGGCGGCTCTCCCGTAGGCTCCGCAGGCCTATGGTCCGCGTTGCCGTCGACGCCACCCCGTTGCTCGGCGACCGGACCGGCATCGGGGTGGCGGTGGCCGGTTCCGTGCACGCCCTGGCCAAACGCCCCGACGTGGACCTGATCGGCTACGGCCTCAGCTGGCGGGGACGGCGCCAGCTGGCCGGGTCGCTGCCGCCGGGCATGGACGCGGCCCGCCCGGGCATGGTGGCCGGCGGGCTGCTGCGCATCTGGGCGCACGTCGATGCACCCCCGGTCGAATGGTGGACGGGGCCGGTCGACGTGGTCCACGGCACCAACTTCGTGGTCCCCCCGGCCCGGTCGGCCGCCCGGCTGGTGACGGTGAACGACCTGACACCGTTGCGCTTCCCCGAGCTGTGCCGGCCGGAGGCCCTGCGGTACCCGGGCCTGGTGCGGCGGGCGGTGGCCGCCGGCTCCTGGGTCCACACCCCCAGCGAGTTCGTGGCCGAAGAGGTGACGCGCCTGCTGGACGTCCCCGCTGGACGGGTGCGCGTGGTGCCGTACGGGGTGGCCAACCGAGGGGAAAGTGCCTCGTCTCCCGCCCGGAGACCGTCGTCCCGGCGCTATGTCCTCGGGCTGGGGACGACCGAACCGCGCAAGGACTTCCCAGCGTTGGTTCGCGCCTTCGACCGCATCGCCGGCGATCATCCCGACCTCGACCTGCGTCTCGCCGGACCGTCCGGTTGGGGCGAGGAGGAGGTGGGCGCGGCGATCGCGGGCGCCCGTCACCGCGATCGCATCGTTCGTACGGGCTGGGTGACCGACCGCCAGCAGCTGTTGGACAACGCTGCCGTTCTCGCCTTTCCCTCGTTGTACGAGGGCTTCGGCTTTCCGCCCCTCGAGGCCATGGCCGCCGGCGTCCCGGTGGTGGCCACGGCGGCGGGGGCGGTGACCGAGGTGGTCGGCGACGCCGCCCGGCTGGTGCCCGTCGGCGACGTCGACGCCCTGGCCGACGCGCTGGCGGGCGTGCTGGACGATCCGACAGAAGCCGAGCGCCTGGTCGCCAGCGGGCGCCGCCGGGTCGCCCGCTTCGATTGGGACGTGGTTGCCGGCCAATTTGCCGCCCTGTACGAGGACGTGGCGGCGGCGCGCCGGCGGAACGCCTGACCGCGCCGGCGGGCGGCTGGGTCAGCTGGCCAGGGTCGGGCGCCGGCCGGCAGCGACCACGCCGGCGAACAGCGCCGACCACGACGCCTCCTCTCCCGACCTGAGGCGGGCGCGCTGTCGGCGGGTGGCCGTCGTCGACGGACCCGCCGCGGTCAGCAGCCCGTCGATGGCGTCGGCCAGGGCGGTGGCGTCGCCGGGTGGCACCAGGCGGCCCACGGTCGGTGGCACGCCGGCGAGGATCTCCAGCGGACCACCGGCGGCGGTGGCCACCACCGGGGTGCCCGAGGCCAGCGCTTCCACGACGACGAGGCCGAACGGCTCGGGCTCGGTCGACGGGAGCACGAAGACGTCCAGGTCGGCCATGAGGTCGGGAACGTCGGCCCGTACGCCGAGCCAGTGCACCCCCGGCAGCCTCGCCGACCGCAGGCGCAGGCCCTGGGCGTACGCCTCCTTGCCGGGCTGGACCCCGCCGGCAATCACCACCTGCAGGCCGGGGTGCCTGCCGTCGAGCAGTTCGACCGCCTCCAGGAGCACGTCGAGGCCCTTCCAGGTGTCCAGCCGGCTGACCGCCCCGACGACCGGGCGCGTCGTCGGCGATGCCCACGCCGGCGCGAAAGGACCCCGCCCGCGCCGGGCTGAACTCGGTCGGGTCCGCCTCGTCGAGCACCACGCGCACGTTGTCGCTGTCGAACTGCGCGGCCACCGCCTGGGAGATGGCCACCACGACGGTGGCGAAGCGGCGGGTGAGGACCCGCTCGACTCGCAGGGCGAGCGACGACTGGACGACGATCTCGCGGGCGTGCCACACGTGAGGCCGGCGCAGGAGGGCGGCCAACGCCCATCCGTACCAGGAGTGGAGGGCGTTGGTGTGGACCACGTCCGGGCGCACCCGCAGGCCCAGCCACCACAGGCGGGCCACGGACACCGGCCAGGCCAGGGCGTACGCCGGCCACCTCCATCCGCTGCCGCTCGTGGTGAGCCGGCGCATGGGCACGGTGTGCAGGCGGGCGCCGGCCGCCTCGAACTCGGCCGCCATGGGGCTGGACGACGGGAACACCACATCGCAGCCCCACCCGTCGGCGTGCAGCTGGCGGACCATCCTCAACAGGGCGTGATCGGACCCGAACCGCTCCGCATGGGGTTGGATGAACAGCACCCTTCCCGGTACGGACGCACCGTCTCCCGAGGGCGGGGATCCGCCGGCATCCCCCTGCCCGGCCGTCCGGTCCTAGCCTCACCCCGTTCCCATGCGCATCGCCGTCAACGTCGAGCAACTCCTCCAGGCTTCGCCGGGCGGCATCGGCCGCTACACGGCGCGATTGGTGAGCCTACTGGCGCGCCTGTATCCGGATGACGACGTCGTCGGCTTCTGCGCCCGTCATGCCCGGGTCGACATCACCGCCGCGCTCGGCGCAGCCGGCGCGGCGGAGCTGGCCGAGCCCGGGAGGGTCGCGGCGTTCGGTCTGCCTCGCCCGGTGCTGTACGACGCCTGGCACGCACTGGGGGTGCCGCCGCTGCGGGCCGGCGGTGCCGCGCTCAGGGGGATCGACGTGGTGCACGCCCCGTCTCTCGCCGTCCCGCCCCCGGGCCCCGCCCGCCTGGTGGTTTCCGTGCACGACGTGGGCCCCGTGCTCTTCGCCGACGCCTTCACCCGTCACGGGCGCTTCTTCCACCGCCAGGGGCTACGCGCCGCCGAGCGGCGCGCCGATGCGATCGTGACGGTCAGCCGGGCGGCGGCGGCGGAGATCGCCGAGCACACCCGGATCCGGCCCGACCGGATCCGGGTGGTCCCCAACGGGGTCGACCGGGTCGACGTGAGCGACCAACGCCTGGCGGACTGCCTGGAGCGCTTCGCTCTGGGAGCGGACGGCTACGTGTTCTGGGTGGGCAGCCGCGAGCCGCGCAAGGGCCTCGACACCCTGCTCGCTGCCATGGCTCGTCTCCGGCGCCGGCGCAACGGGCTGCCCGTGCGCCTCGTCCTGGCCGGCTACCAGGGGTGGCGCAACGCCGGTCTGGTCGCCGACGAGGACCGGACGGCGCTGGGCGCCGACCTGGTCGAGCTGGGCCAGGTCGACGATGCCGACCTGTGGTGCCTCTACCGGGGCGCCCGGCTGTTCGCCTTTCCCAGCCGCCACGAGGGGTTCGGACTCCCCGTGCTCGAGGCCATGACCCAGGGCGCGGCGGTGGTCTGTTCCGACCTGCCGGCGCTGCGGGAGGTCGCCGGCGACGCGGCCCGGTTCGTGCCCGCCGGCGACGCCGACGCCTGGGCCGGGGCCATCGGGGAGCTGCTCGACGACGCCCAGGCCCGAGCGGCGCTGGGGGCGTCGGGACGATCACGGAGCGCGGACTTCAGCTGGGAGACGACGGTTCGTTCGCTGCACGACATCTACGAGGAGCTTGGCTGACGGGTGACGTCGCCATGGCGGGGTCGCGGACCGGGCCGGGTGCGGCTACGTTCCTTCGTGTGAACGTGCTGGTGACCGGCAGCAGTGGCTTCGCGGGCTACTGGCTCCTGCGTCACCTTCACGACCGCGGCGACGAGGTCGTCACCTTCCCCGACGACCTCGATGTCCGAGACGTGAAGGCGCTCAACGACGCGGTCGACGACGCCGCCCCCGAGGGGGTCATCCACCTGGCTGCCCAGGCGAGCGTCCAGAGCTCGTGGGACGACCCGACCACCACGTTCGAGGTGAACGCCCTGGGCACCCTCAACCTGCTGGGCGCCATTGCCCGGTCCCGGCCCACCACCCGGGTGGTGGTGGTCAGCTCGGCTGAGGTGTACGGCACGCTGCGACCCGCGGATCTGCCGGTGGCCGAGGACGCCAAGTTCGCTCCCGCCAGCCCCTACGCCGCCAGCAAGGCGGCCGCCGAGCTGATCGGCCTCCAGGCATGGCTCGGGCAGGGCCTGCCCGTGGTGGCCGCCCGGCCGTTCAATCACACCGGCCCGGGACAACGGTCCGACTTCGTGGTTCCCGGTCTGGCTCGCCAGGTGGCCGATGCGGTCCGGCAGGGAGCGCAGGAGCTGCGGACGGGAAACCTGAACGTACGCCGGGACATCACCGACGTGCGCGACGTGGTGCGGGCCTACCGGCTCCTGCTCGAATCGGGCCATGCCGGCACCGCCTACAACGTGTGCCGGGGTACCTCGGTCAGCATCGAGGAGGTCGCCCGGCGACTGCTGGCTCTGGCCGGGGCCGACCTGCCCCTCGTGGTGGACCCGGCGCGCCAGCGCGCCGTGGACCAGCCCGATGTCCGCGGGGACCCGGCGCGGCTGCAGCGGGCGACGGACTGGACGCCGGCGATCGACCTGGACCGCACCCTCGGCGACGTCCTGGACTGGTGGGTGGCGTCGGACCCGGCGCCGGCCGGCTGACGGGTGCGGCTGCGGCTGCGGCTGGGCTGCTCGCGTCAGTATGGGTAAGTTATAACTGCTGCTAGCGCGGGGGGGACGTCGTCCTCCGGACCGGGCCATGCCCCGACGGTGCCGGCACCGGCCGCTAGGCTCGAACGCCCGGATGGACCCCCTACCGTCGGCCCCGCCCGTCGTGGTGGTCGTCGTCACCACCGACCCGGGTGACTGGTTCGAGGACTGCCTGGCGTCCGTCGCCGCTCAGGATTATCCGAACCTGTCCATTCTGGTGGTGGACACGGCGAGCATCGTCGACCCGACTCCGCGAGTCGCGGCCGTCCTGCCGCGCGCCTACGTCCGTCGCCTGACCGAGCGGAACGGCTTCGGGACCGCCGGCAACGAGGTCCTCGACGTGGTCGAAGGGGCATCCCACTATCTGTTCTGCCACGACGACGTGGCCTTTGCGCCCGACGCGGTCCGCCTGCTGGTCGAGGAAGCCTTTCGTTCCAACGCCGGGCTGGCCACGCCGAAGATGGTCACGTGGGCCGACTCCGAGCGCCTGCTGTGCGTCGGCATGGGCGCCGACCGCTACGGCACCGTCCTGCCCCTGCTGGAAGCAGGCGAGCTCGACCAGGCCCAACACGACAGCGTGCGCGACGTCTTCGTGGCCCCGAGCGGCGCGGTCTTGGTGCGCGCCGACCTGTTCGAGACGCTCGGTGGCTTTGCCGCGGACGTCGACCAGTTCGGCGAGGACCTCGACCTGTCGTGGCGCACCCGACTCGCCGGCGGGCGCGTCGTCGCCGTGCCCGGCGCCCGGGTCCGCCACCTCCAGGCGCAACTCATGGCCCTGCGGGCCGGATCCACGGCCGAAGACGCACGCCGGGCGTTGCATCTGGCCGACGTGCACCGGGTCCGCACCCTGCTGACCTGCTACCGCCTGTCGACCCTGGTACGCATCCTGCCCGCCCTGGTCCTCACCACCCTGCTCGATGCGCTGGTCCTGCTCGGACGGGGACGACCCGGCGACGCCGGCTCGGCCTTGGCTGCGCCCGTCCGGGCTTTTGGTGGCGCCCGGCGTCTGGCTGAGGATCGCCGGCGCATCCAGGGTCTTCGCCGGTTCCGCGATGCCCAGATCCGCCGCCTGCAGACGAGGAGCAACGTCCGGCTGCGTTCGTTGCTTCGTGCCGGCGGTGGCGGCTTGGCGCCGCTCGCCTCCCTGGCTGCGCTGGGTGCGGATGAAGCCACCGCGATGGCGACCAGGGTGCAACCGGCGGCGGAGACGCCTCTGGTCGACGCGACCGGCTGGGAGGGCGACAGCTCGAGCGGTCGGGAGCGGTCGGGCGGCGGGGCCGACCCGCCGGGGGAGCAGGAGGACGAAGCAGAGGGGGAGGTGCGGATCCGGGCTGCCCATGCCAGCGTGGGGCGCGCGACGCTCACCGCTGAGGGGTGCCGCGCCGGGCATGGCAGTGCCCGCTCAGCCGGTTGGCGCCTCCCGCCACCTGTCGTGGCGGTGGCCGCTCGGTGCCGGCCTCGTGCTGTTGGTGGTGTTCCTGGTCGGCGGAAGGGAGCTGTTCGGGCATACCCTCCCAGCGGTGGGGAGCCTCCCCCAGACCCAGGGGGGGCCGGGTTCCTGGTGGCACCTGTGGTGGTCGGGCTGGCGGCCCGACGGCCTCGGCAGCGATGCCTCGCCCCCGCCGGCGCTCTGGCTGCTGGCGGTGGCCGGGACGCTTCTCGGCGGCGCCACCGGCACGCTGCAGCACGTCCTGGTCCTCGGGCCGCTGGTGGTGGGCGCCTGGGGGGCGTGGCGCACGGCCCGCCACTTCGGTTCCCGCCCGGGTCGTGTCGCCGCCTTGGTGGTGTACGCCATGGTCGCCGTGCCCTTCGACGCCCTGGCCAGGGGGCGCTGGGCCGGTCTGGTGCTGTACGCGGCCGCCCCGTGGCTGGTGAGCGCGCTGGCGCGCGCCACCGGCGCCGAACCCTTCGCGTCGCCCGACCGGCGTGGTCAGCAGCTGGCCGCCCTGCGCCTCGGCCTCCTGGTGGCGCTGGTGGGCGCCTTCGCTCCCGCGGTGCTCGGGCTGCTCGTCCCCGTGGTCGCGGTCGGCCTGATCGGGGGTCTCGTCATCACCGGCGAGGGAGGGCGGAGCCGACGGGTGCTTCTGGTCGCGGTGGCGGCCACGGTGGTGGCCATCGTCCTGCTCCTGCCCTGGTCGGCGCGCACCGTGTCCTCGACCACCGCGCTGTTCGGGGTAGGGGGCGGCGCTCCGGGCCGCCTGGGCCTGGGCCAGCTCCTGCGCTTCGACACGGGGCCGGTCGGAGGCTCGGTCCTGGGCTGGGGCTTCCTGGTGGCGGCCGCTCTCCCGCTGGTCATCGGCCGTTCATGGCGATTGGCCTGGGCCGGTCGGTTCTGGGTGCTGGCCATCTGGTGCTGCGGGATCGACTGGGCCGGTTCCCGAGGGTGGCTGCCCGTGTCCTTCGGGGACCCTGACGTGCTGCTGGCTCTGGCCGCGGCCGCACTGGCCTTCTCCGCCTGTCTCGGTGTGGTCGCCTTCGACACCGATCTGCCCGGCTACCGGTTCGGCTGGCGCCAGCTCGTCTCGGGCGTGGCCGCGGTCGCGGTCGTCGTCGGCGCCCTTCCGGCGCTGGCCGGGGCCACCGACGGCCGCTGGCACCTGCCGAGCGCCGACGCCAACGCCGCCCTGCTCCTGCCCGCCCCCGCCACCGGTGACTACCGGGTGTTGTGGGTCGGCGACCCCGCCGGAATCCCCGCCGGGTCCTGGCGTCTCGAAGACGGCGTCGGCTACGCCACTTCCACCAACGGGGAGCCGACGGTCGCCGAATCGTGGCCTCCCGTCTCCTCGGGTGCCACCCCGCTGCTCGCCGCCGACCTCCGCCTGGCCCGCGGCCAGGACACGACCCGGCTCGGGCACCTCCTGGGGCCCATGGCGGTGCGGTACATCGTGGTGCCCAACCACAACGCTCCGTCGGGCTCCGACGCGGCACCGCTCGCCGTGCCCAATGACCTGCTGCAAGGACTGTCCAGGCAGACCGACCTGCAGGTGCAGACCCCGGATCCCAACTACACCGTCTATGTGAACACGGCGTGGAGTCCCGGGACGGCGCTGCTCGGGCCGGCTGCGGCCGAAGTGGCGCGCAGCAGTGGCGGCCAGCCTGCCGCCGGCCGCCCCCAGCGGATCGACGAGCAGACCCAGCAAACCCGACTGAGCGGCACCCGCGCCCTGGCGGGCGGCCTCACCTCGAACACCCACGGGTCCGTTCCGAGCGGCAGTTCGCTGTACGTCGCCGCCAGCCGGAGCGGGCGCTGGAGCCTGCACGTCGGCGGGACGGGACCAGAGTCCGGCGACCGCCTTTGGCTGGGCCATGATCTTCGGCACCGGCGCCGGCGGCAGCGCGTCCCTGGCGGTCAGCACGCCCGCCCTGAGCGTCGCCGAGCGCGTGGTGGAGATGCTGTTGTGGGCGGCGTTGGTCGTGGGCCTGGTCGCGGCCGCGGCGCGTCGGCGGCGCCGGGCCGGTGCCGCGGTCCCGATCAGCACCGAGCCGCCCGCCGACGCCCGGCGGCCGGTGCCGGCGGGCGCGGCCGGTCTGGCCGGCGACGAGGTGTGGAACGATGCCTGACGAGCAGTGGCCCGAGAACCCGGGCGACCAGAGCCAGCCGCCCGGGAGACGCCGAAGCGTCAGGTGAAGCGACGCCGCCGACCGGAGTTCCGTCGTCGGCGGAGGTTCCCGAGGGGATGGCGCCGGCGCGCCCGGCGGCCCCTGACGCCGAGGCGGGCTCCGAGGTCGCCAGTGACCCCGCTCCGGGGCCGCCAGTGACCCCGGCTCCGGGTCGCCAGTGACCCCGAAGCCGAGCCGGCGATCCCGGCTGACGACGCCGACCGGCGCCGCCGGCGGGGGCAGCACGCCGCATCGCCACGACCGCGTCCCGACCGACGGGCCCGTGACCTGGCGGGGGATCGGATGACCCGGGGCCGGGAACGGATCCAGCGTTTCGGACAGCGCGACGACCGCCGAGGTCAGGCCGATCGAGCGCAACGCCGTCGACGGGTGACCATCGCCGTGGTGATCGTCGGACTGCTGGTCATCGGCGGCCTGCTCGACCGGGTGGGGGCCGGGCGACCCGCGGCCGCCAATCCCGGGCCCGCCGCGCCGGTGGCGGCGCCGGCGTCGGCGCTGAGCTCCTCGTGGTTCTGCGCCGGCGCATCCACCCAGAAGGGCAGCTCGACAACGGGGACGCTGGTGATCGCCAACGCCAAGGCCCAGCCGTTGACCGCGACGATCACCCTCGTCCCCAGCCAGGACTGGAAAGGCGCCGCACCCCAGCCCATGAGCGTGACCGTGCCCCCCTTCGCCCGGCAGTCGGTCCCGGAATCTTTCGCCGGCAGCGCCGCCGGGCTAGGTGCCATCGTCGACCTCGACGGCGGGGCGGCGGCGGTGGAGCAGCAGGTGAGCGGATCGCTGGGCACGGCGACCTCGCCGTGTGCAACATCGGGGTCGCGGACGTGGTACTTCCCGACGGGGACGACTCTGCGCGACGCCACCGATTCGGTCTCGCTGCTGAACCCGTATCCGGGAGTGGCCATCGTCGACCTGAGCTTCGTGACCGACCAGGGCCAGGAAGCGCCCGGTGACTTCCAAGCCGTCGCCGTTCCCGGCCGTTCGCTGGTCGTGATGAACCTGGGCGACCATCTCCGCCGGCGCGAGCACATCGCCACCACGGTGACGGCGTCGGCGGGGCGGATCGTGGCCTGGCAGACCCAGGTCATCACGCCCCCGGAATCGGGCACGCCGGTCGTGGCTCAGACGTTGTCGGGCTCGGTGCAGAACGCGTCCGACGATCCCGCCCCGCCCGTGGGCGGCATCACCCTGAGCCTGGGTGCGCCCTCGCCGGTCACGCGGTGGTGGTGGCCGGACGGCGTCGCCGGACAAGGGGTGAGCGAGCAATACGTGATCGTCAACCCGGGGCCGACGGCGGCCCAGTTGCGCCTGACATTGAATCTCGACAATGGCGGGTCAGAAGGGCTTCCGGTCTCCGTGGGACCGTCGAGCGTGGTCGCGGTGAACACCAACTCCGAGGCCCAGATCCCCCAGGGGGTGGCCCACAGCGCCACCCTGGTCAGCCTGAACGGTGTTCCCGTCGTCGCCGAACGCTCGGTCAGTGCCACCACCCCTTCTCCCCGCAACGGGATCGGGGTGCTGCTCGGAGGGCGGATGACCAGCACCCAGTGGCTCCTCGCCGGCGGTCAGGTCCGGTCCACGCTCGACGAGTGGGTCGAGGTGCAGAACCCGGGCACGAGCCCGGTGAGCACGTCGATTTCCCAGCTGTCGGGAGCACCGATCCCCGGGCTGGCCCGGGTCGCCGTGCCGGCGGGGGGACGGCTCGCCGTGCAGGTGGCCGCCCACGCCGGGCCCTCCCTCGACAACGGTCTGGTGGTGCGCGCCAGCGGTCCGGTCGTGGTCGAACGGGACCTGTACGGCACCTCGGGGACGCCCGGGGTGGCCCTGGCGCTCGGCGTCCCGCTGCAGCCCTGAGGGCCGGCGCCGGCTCCCGGGGGCTTTCCGGGCGCTTCCGGGCGCTTCCGGGGGCTTCCGGGGTCGGCTTCCGGCCGCTTCCGGGGGTGGAAAATCTGCACGCGGAACGTTCCGCGTGCAGTTCGGACACCCGGGGTCGTTGTTTTTGCACGCGGAACCTTCCGAGGGTGGATTTTCTGCCCCCGGAAGGGGCCGAGACACCCCCGGAAGGTCGCGCCCCTCGCCGCCGCCGGCCCCGCGTCGCCGCCTCGCCTCGCGGCCGCCGTCGGCCCGGCGCCGGCAGTCAGTCGGTCGGGTTACGCCGGCGTTGGAGGCTGGAGGGGACTCCCAACGCCCCCTGGGGCGCCTCACCGTTGGAGATCTCGCTGTCCTCGTCCTCGGAGAAGCGGGGGACGACGTCGACGTGCTCGTGGACGGGACGACCGTAGGCGGCGTCGACCAGCCCGCCCACCTCCTCGCCGTCGATGGTCTCCTTGTCGAGCAGGGCCCGGGCCACGGACGCGAGCCCCCGGCGGTGCTCGGTGAGCAGGCGGGTGGCGCGCGCCTCCTGCTCCCGCAGGATGCGCTCGACCTCCTCGTCGATGACCCGGGAGGTGACGTCGCTGTAGTCGCGGGAGTGCATGAGGTCCTCGCCGAGGAACACCTGGCCGGCTTCGCCCCACGCCATGGGCCCGATGCGCTCGCTCATGCCGAACTCGCGCACCATCTTGCGGGCCATCTCCGTGGCCCGCTGCAGGTCGTTGGAGCCGCCGGTCGACAGGCTGCCGAGCACCAGCTGCTCGGCGCAGCGGCCGCCCATCATCACGCACACCGCGTCTTCGATGTACTCGCGCCAGTAGGTGTGCCGCTCTTCGATGGGCAGCTGCTGGGTGACGCCGAGCGCCAGCCCGGTCGGCAGGATGGTCACCTTGTGCACCGGGTCGGCGTCGGGCAGGACGTAGGCCAGCACGGCGTGGCCGCCCTCGTGGTAGGCGGTGGACTCCTTCTCCTGGTCGGACAGGACCGTCGACTCGCGCCGCTGGCCCATGAGCACCCGGTCCCGCGCCGCTTCGAAGTCGGCCATGAAGACCTGCTGCACGCCCCGGCGCACGGCGTGCAGGGCGGCCTCGTTGACCAGGTTGGCCAGGTCGGCGCCGCTCATGCCCGGCGTCCCCCGGGCCACCACCTTGAGGTCCACGTCGGGCGCCATGCGCTTGTCCTTGCAGTGGACCTGGAGGATCGGCAGCCGCTCCTCGAGGTCGGGGAGGGGAACGGTGATCTGTCGGTCGAACCGCCCCGGCCGCAGCAGGGCGGGATCGAGGATGTCGGGCCGGTTGGTCGCCGCCATCATGACGACGCCCTCGGTGGCCTCGAAGCCGTCCATCTCCGCCAGCATCTGGTTGAGGGTCTGCTCGCGCTCGTCGTGCCCGCCGCCGAGGCCGGCGCCGCGCTTGCGGCCGATGGAGTCGACCTCGTCGATGAAGATGATGGCCGGCGCCTGCTTGCGGGCGGTCTGGAACAGGTCGCGCACGCGGGACGCGCCCACGCCCACGAACATCTCCATGAAGTCCGAGCCGGTCACCGACAGGAAGGGCACGCCGGCCTCGCCGGCGACGGCGCGCGCCAGCAGGGTCTTGCCGGTGCCGGGGGGGCCGACCAGGAGCACGCCCTTGGGGATGCGTGCCCCGATCTCCTTGAAGCGGGCGGCGGAACGCAGGAACTCGACGACCTCCCGGATCTCCAGCTTGACGCCGTCGTAGCCGGCGACGTCGCCGAAGAGCGTGTGCGGCCGTTCGGTGGTGTACACCTTGGCCTTGGACCGCCCGATCGACATGATCCCGCCCATCTGGCCCTGGGCGCGCCGGCTCAGCCAGATGAGCAGTCCGGCGAACAACGCCCCCCACAGCAGGTAGGGCAGCAGGCTCTCCCACAGCGGCGTCGAGCTGCTGGCGAACTTGTAGCCGTTGGCGGGGATGTTGGCCTTGAGGTCGGCGAGCTCGCTGTCGGTCGGCTTGGGACCGTTCACCGAGAAGTTGGTGCCGGAGGTGTCGGTGTAGTTGATGTGACCGGTGTCGCTGTTGACCGTTGCCGAGCGGACGCCCTTGGCGTTCAGGGTGGAGATGAACTGGCCGTAGGTCTGGGACTGCGACGTGGGCCGGCTGAGCACCGACGACAGAATGATCACGATCACGACAACGGCCGCCACGGCGAGCACGCCCCAGCGCCAGCTGCGCTCGGGGGGCGGGGTGGGACCACCGCCGGCGCCGCCGGGCCGTTCGGGGCGCGGAGGCCGGAGGTCTCCCGGTTGGCGACTCATGCCCACCATGGTAGGCGCCTCCAGGCGGTTTCCTACCGGCAACCCCGGGCGCGGGGTCCAACCGCACGGCGGAGCCGACCGGTAGCGTGCGCCCATGGTGCCGGTGTCCCGTTGCGCGCGTCCGGGTTGTCACGGGACGGTCGCCGCCTGGCTGACCTACGACTACGCGTCCCGCCAGGTGTGGCTGGACGACCACCGGGCCGACGCCGGTGACCGCTGGCCGCTGTGCTCGGGCCACGCCGGCCGCCTCAAGGCGCCCCAGGGGTGGCAGCAGCTCGACCGGCGCACCCGGCCGGCGCCGGAGGCGACGAGCACCGCGGGTGCCCTTGCCTCTTGAGCGAACCTGAGCCACCCGCCCTCCCGCTCAACGGGCTCGGCGAGGCGCTGGGCGGGTACGTGGTCGGGTTCGTGCTCTCGGCCGTGGCCGCGGCGGTGGCGTCGGGCGCGACGGGGTACGAGGCGGGGAAAGGGGAGCCCATCCCGCTGGCCGTCCTCGTGGCCAGCGTCACCGGGTTGTGGGTCGGGCTGATCGGCGCGGCGCTGACCGTCAGCTACCGCAAGGGCACGCGCAGCCTGGGCGACGACCTGGGTTTCCGCATCGGCGCATGGTGGGACCTGCCGGCGGGGGCGGCGGCCGGGCTGGCCGCCCAGTACGGGCTCGATCCCCTTGCTGTACCTGCCGGCCGAACTGGTCGACTCGCTCGTTGCGCCACCAGCTGTCCAAGCCCGCCCAGGCGGACACGGGCGCCATCCACACCGTGCCCGCCCTGTGCGTGGCCCTGGCCGTCCTCGCCGTGGGGGCACCGATCGTGGAGGAGCTGTTCTTCCGCGGCGTGCTGCTGCGCAGCCTGCTCGGGCGGATGGCGACGCCGCTGGCCATCCTGGCGACCGCCCTGCTGTTCGCCCTCGCCCACTTCGAAGCGGTGCAGTTCGCCGGCCTGGCCGCCTTCGGCGTGGTGCTGGGCGTGCTGGCGTGGAGGACGGGGCGGCTGGCGCCGGGCATCGCCGCCCACGCCGCGTTCAACGCCAGCGCGGTGATCTCCCTCACCCACCTCCGGCTGACCCACGCGCTCCTCCGATGACGGGCAACATGGTGCGGCCATGAGCGAGCCGAAGGCGAGCGAATCAATGTACCAGCGCCTGCTCGACCCGCCGCAGCTCGAGGAGCCCGCCGAGGGGCCACCGCCCTCGGTCGACGGGAGCGGCGACGACGGGGGCCTCACCCGGTGGCAGCGGTTGACCCGCCAGGCCGTGGAGCCCGAGTTCCTGGTGACCCTGCTCGTGGTCACCGCCTGCAGCGTGTTCACCTTCGCCGAGCTGCAGCCGTCCCAGCTGTTCGCCAACACCACGCCCACCGGCGGCGACATGGGCGCCCACGTGTGGCTGCCGTGGTACGTCGAGAACGACCTGCTGCCCAACTTGCGCATCACCGGCTGGACGATGGACTGGTACGCCGGGTTCCCGGCGCTCACCTACTACTTCCCCCTGCCGATGGTGGCCATCGTGGTGCTGAACGCGGTGCTCCCCTACAACATCGCCTTCAAGCTGGTCACGGCGTCGGGGCTGATCGCCCTGCCCATCGCGGCCTGGGCCTTCGGTCGCCTGGCTCGGCTGCCGTTCCCGGGTCCGGCGTGCCTGGCGGCGGCGACGCTGCCGTACCTGTTCTCGGAGCAGTTCACCATCTACGGCGGAAACATCGCCTCGACGATGGCGGGCGAGTTCTCCTTCTCCATCGCCCTGTCGATCGCCCTGGTCTTCCTCGGTCTGGTGGCGCGGGGCATGGAGACGGGTCGCTACCGCGTCCTGGCCGCCGTCCTGCTGTGCTGCAGCGCCCTGTGCCACGTCCTGCCCACGTTCTTCGCCATCGGCGGCACCCTCGTGCTGCTCGCCATGCACGCCCTGCGCGGGGACCGGGGGCGCTGGCGCTGGGCGCTCCCGGTGCTGGTGGTCGCCGGGCTGCTGAGCGCGTTCTGGTCGCTCGCCTTCGAGTTCCGGCTGCCCTACGCCACCAACATGGGCTACCAGAAGCTCACCTCCTACCTGCCCAACCTGTTCCCCGCCAAGTTCACCTGGCTGTTCATCATCGCCGGCATGGGCGCCCTGCTCTCGGTCACGCGCCGGCGGCGGGTGGGGACCTTCCTCACCGTCATGACCGTGCTCGCCGCCCTGGTGTTCCGCTTCGCGCCGCAGGCCCGGCTGTGGAACGCCCGGGTCATCCCCTTCTGGTACCTGTGCCTGTACCTGCTGGCGGGGCTGGCGTTCTACGAGATCGGCGTCATGGTCGCCGAAGGGCTGCGGCGCAACCCCCGCACCGACCGGGTGGCGCTGCTTCCCGTGCCCGTCATCACCCTGCTCGTCGCCCTGGTGTGGGTGGGCTACCCGCTGCGGGTCCTCCCCGGCGGCCACACCACGGCGGCGGGTCGCTACGACTGGCTGGGGATCACCAGCGCCAGCAGCTCCTTCGTCCCCGACTGGGTGAAGTGGAACTACTCGGGCTACCAGGGCGCCGACAAGAGCCGGCGGGTCGAGTACTTCGACCTGGTCAACACCATGAAGCAGATCGGCGCGACCGACGGGTGCGGCCGGGCCATGTGGGAGTACGAGCCGGAGCTCAACGACATGGGTACCCCCGACGCCCTCATGCTGCTGCCGTACTGGACCAACAGCTGCATCGGCTCGATGGAAGGGCTGTACTACGAGTCGTCGGCCACCACGCCCTACCACTTCCTCAACGCCGCCGAGCTGTCCGAGCAGCCATCCAACCCGGTGCGGGGCCTGACCTACCCGAGCACCCCCGACGTTTCCGAAGGCGTCCACCACCTGCAGATGTTCGGCGTGCGCTACTACATGGCCATCTCGCCCGAGACCCAGGCCCAGGCCAACGCCGATCCCGACCTCAGGCTGCTGCGCCGGCTGGGGCCGTTCCTGGTGAGCGACACCGACAACGGCAACGGGCCCGTCCAGCCGCGGTACTGGAACATCTACCAGGTGCAGCACTCGACGCTGGTGACCCCCCTGGCCAACCAGCCCGTCGTCATGCGCGGCGTGTCCGGCGGCAACACCGCCTGGCTCGACCCTTCGGTGGCCTGGTACACCGACCCGGCCCGGTGGTCGGTGTACGAGACGGCGAGCGGTCCCACGTCCTGGGCCCGGGTCGATGCCGGCGACAGCAACCCGCCGAGCAAGCCCCTGCCGCCGGTCCAGGTCACCGACGTCAAGGTCCATGAGGAGTCGATGTCGTTCAACGTCGACCGCACGGGGGTCCCGGTGCTGGTCAACACGTCGTACTTCCCCAACTGGCAGGTGAGCGGGGGCAAGGGGCCGTACCGGGCCACGCCCAACCTGATGGTCGTGATCCCGACGTCCCACCACGTGGAGCTCGACTACGGCTACACCGCCCTCGACTACACCGGGTACGTGTTCAGCTTCCTGGGCCTCGTCGGCCTGGTGTTGCTGTGGCGGATCGGACCGGCCCGCTACCCCCGGCGCAGGTCCAAGGCGGGGGTCGAGGAGCCTCCGAGCGCCGACGACCACGGAAGCTAAGGTCGGCCGCGATGGCTGGCATCGACGCCGCGCTCCTCGACACCATCTTCAAGGCCTACGACGTGCGCGGCACCGTCCCCGACCAGATCGACGAGGACCTGGCCCGGGCGGTGGGATCAGCATTCGCGGCCTTCGCCGACTCCCCTCGGATGGTCGTGGCGCGCGACATGCGCCCGTCGGGCGAGAAGCTGGCGGCGGCGTTCGCCGAGGGGGCCACCGCCACCGGCGTGGACGTGGTCGACGTCGGGCTGTGCTCGACCGACGAGCTGTACTTCGCCTCCGGAAGCCTCGACGCCCCGGGTGCCATGTTCACGGCCTCGCACAACCCGGCGGCGTACAACGGCATCAAGCTGTGCCTGGCCGGCGCCCGCCCGGTCGGCGAGGCGACCGGGCTCGCCGACGTCAAACGGACGATCGCCTCCGGCACCCCACCGCCCGTTGCCGCCACACCGGGGACGATCACCCGGCGCGACGTGCTGGACGACTACGCGGCCAAGGTCCGCTCCTTCGTGGACGTGGAGCGTCTCCGGCCTCTGTCGGTCGTCGCCGACACCGCCAACGGGATGGGCGGGCTGGTCGTTCCCGCCGTGTTCGCCGGCCTGCCCTTCCATCTCGACGTGCTGTTCGGAGAACTGGACGGTGGGTTCCCCAACCATCCGGCCGACCCGATCCAGCCCGACAACCTGGTGGACCTCCAGCGCCGCATCCTGGCGACCGGTGCCGACGTCGGTCTGGCGTTCGACGGCGACGCCGACCGCTGCTTCCTCGTCGACGACCTGGGCGTCCCCGTCTCGGGCTCGACGACCACGGCCATGGTGGCCAGCGCCATGCTGGTCAAGCACCCGGGCGCGACCATCCTCTACAACCTGATCTGTTCCAAGGCGGTGCCCGAGATCGTGGCCGAGGCCGGCGGGACGGCCATCAAGACCCGGGTGGGCCACTCCTACGTCAAGGCGGTCATGGCCGAGACCGACGCCGTCTTCGGCGGCGAGCATTCCGGCCACTACTACTTCCGCGACAACTACCGGGCCGACTCCGGCTCGATCGCCGCCCTGGTGGTGCTCGAGGTCCTGTCCGAGAGCGATCGGCCGCTCTCGCAGCTGCGCCAGCCGTTCGAGCGCTACGCCGACTCCGGAGAGATCAACACCACCGTCCTCGACCCTCCCGCGGTCATCGACCGGGTGGCCGAGACGCTGGCCCGACGCCGGCCGGAGGCGTCCCAGGACCGCCTCGACGGGCTCACCGTCGACTTCGGCGACTGGTGGTTCAACGTCCGCCCCTCCAACACCGAACCGTTGCTCCGGCTCAACCTCGAGGCGCCGACGCCCGAAGACTGCCGGACTCACACCGAGGAGGTCACCGACCTCTTGAAGGAGCTGGCCTGATGGCTGTCGACCCCAAACTGCTCGAGATCCTCGCCTGTCCCGAGGACAAGGGACCGCTGCTCTATTTCGCCGACGAGGACACCCTGTACAACCCCCGCCTGAAGCGGAGCTACGACGTGCGTGACGACATCCCCATCATGCTCATCGACGAGGCGGTCACCGTGAGCGACGACGAACACGCCCGCCTGATGGCCAAAGCGAGCGCGGAGGGGATCAAACCGACATTCGCCGAGGCGACGTAGCGCCATGGCCGTCCTCGACACCGTCGGCATGTTCGAGCTGACCGAGGGACTCCCCGAGCAGGTCGAGGAGGCCGCGGCCCGGGCTCGAGGCCTCGCCGGGCTCCCCCGGGTTGAGGACGTCGAGCAGGTGGTCGTCTTCGGCATGGGCGGAAGCGGGATCGCAGGAGACGTGCTCGTGGCCGCGGCGGCGCCCTTTCTCCCCGTCCCTGTTCTTCTCGGCAAGTCGTACGAATGCCCGGCGTTCATCGGTGAGGGCACCCTGGTGTTCGCCGTCTCGGACTCGGGCGACACCGAGGAGACCGTCCAGGCCGCGTCGGAGGCGGCGCTCGCCGGCGCCCGCGTCGTTGTCGTCACCGCCGGCGGCGAGCTCGCCCGGCTGGCGCAGAGCTGGGCCGCCCCGCTGGTTTCCGTCCCCGCCGTCATCCCCCAACCCCGCGCCGCCATCGGCGCCCTGGCCATCCCTCCGCTCGTGGTGCTCGAGGAGATCGGCCTGTTTCGGGGCGCGGCCCATTGGATCGACCAGGCAGTGGACCAGCTGAAGCGGCGACGCGACGCCTTGTCCGTTGCCGGCGACACCTCGGCCGCCGCCGTCGTCGCCCGCCGCATCGGCGCCACCATGCCGCTCATCCACGGCGGCGGGGCCGTCGGCGCCACCGCCGCCCAGCGCTGGAAGACGCAGATCAACGAGAACGCCAAGGCGCCGGCCTTCTGGTCCACCCAGCCCGAGCTCTGCCACAACGAGGTCTGCGGATGGGGCCAGCACGGCGACGTGACCCGCCAGGTCCTCACCGCGGTGATGCTGCGCCACGACGGCGAGCATCCCCAGGTGAGCCGGCGCTTCGAGCTGGTGGCCGAGCTCATGCGGGAGGTCGTCGCCGACGTCATCGAGGTCGTCGCCGAGGGTGACGGCGACCTGGCCCAGCTGCTGGACCTGGTCCTGTTCGGCGACTACGTGTCGCTGTGGATGGCCGCCGCCGCCGGCATCGATCCCGGGCCGGTGCCCGTGCTCGTCGACCTGAAGCAGGAGCTGAGCCCGCCCGCCATGAGCCAGTCCGACGTGGAGTAGCGTTTCGGTCGGACCCGGGCGGGTCTGTGGTTGAAAGTCGAAGCCAGTCGCAGGCGAAACGACCCACGTAAGGCAACCCGTGGTTGCTGAGCATGGTGCGGCTTAGAGGTAAGTCCTGCCCGCCGGCGAGCCACCTGGCTCGGGGCGGAGATGGTGCGAAGCGGGAAACCGCGGTCGGTGCCGGGCGAGAGCCGCCACCGCCGCCCCGCCAGTACTGCAGCAGGCGGGTGTGGGGTCAAAGACCAGGTCAGCCGCCCGGGCCCATCCCTCTCCGTGCCCGGCCGGGTCGCCTCCGACCGCGGTCGCCCACTAGGTTTCCGGGGAGATGGACGACGGCTGGGACCCGAGCTGGGCTACGAAGGGCGAGGCATGGAGACGTTGAGCGGTGGGGCGGACAGGTCCGCAATCCGAGTGCTCATCGCCGACGACCAGGCCCTGTTCCGGCGCGGGTTGTACGTGGTACTCGGGACCGAGGAGGGCATCGAGGTCGT
Organism: uncultured Actinomycetota bacterium; assembly: GCA_963757175.1. GTDB lineage: Bacteria > Actinomycetota > Acidimicrobiia > Acidimicrobiales > Palsa-688 > CAVWQR01. The sequence goes on from CAVWQR010000001.1 coordinate 1,676,391, forward strand.
CGGCGAGGCCGAGGACGGCACCCAGGCGCTGGACAAGGCGGAGGAGCTGGCGCCCGACGTGGTCCTCATGGACGTGCGCATGCCGCGCATGAACGGCGTCGACGCCGCCCGGGCCATCCGCGCCGCCCTGCCGACCACCCGCATCATCATGCTCACGGTCAGCGACGAAGAGGACGACCTGTTCGACGCCCTCAAGGCCGGCGCCGACGGGTACCTGCTGAAGGAGATCTCCATCGAGGAGGTGGCCGAGTCCATCCGGGCCGTGGCCCAGGGCCAGAGCCTGATCTCGCCGTCCATGGCGTCCAAGATGTTCGACGAGTTCCGCTCCCTCGCCCGCCGGGCGTCGGAAAACGAGGAGCTGCCGCCGCCGGTGCTCACCTCCCGCGAGCTCGAGGTCCTGCGCCTCATGGCCCAGTCCAAGTCGAACCGGGATATCGCCGAGACCCTGTTCATCTCGGAGAACACGGTCAAGAACCACGTCCGCAACATCCTGGAGAAGCTCCACCTGCACTCGCGGATGGAGGCGGTCATGTACGCCATGCGCAAGCGGATGCTCGACCCCGGCTAACCGCGGGCACGGGGGCCGCGAGGCTCGTCGGGGGAGGGCGCCGATACCATGGGGGGGCCATGAGCATCTTCACCAAGGTCCTCCGTGCCGGGGAGGGCAAGAAGGTCCGCGCCCTGCAGAGCCTGGTGCCGGATATCAACGCCCTCGAGGACGAGATCGGCGATCTCTCCGACGAGGCGCTCGCCCACAAGACCGTCGAGTTCCGCGAGCGCCTGGACAACGGCGCCGACCTCAACGACCTTCTGGTCGAGTCGTTCGCCGTCGTCCGCGAAGCCGCCCGCCGCACCATCGACCAGCGCCACTTCGACGTGCAGCTGATGGGGGGCGCCGCCCTCCACTTCGGCTGGATCGCCGAGATGCGCACCGGCGAGGGCAAGACGCTCGTGTCCACCCTTCCCGTGTACCTGAACGCCCTGGCCCAGAAGGGCGTGCACGTGGTCACGGTCAACGACTACCTGGCTGGCCGGGACGCGGAGTGGATGGGCCAGATCCACCGCTTCCTCGGCATCACCGTGGGACGGGTGTCGCCGGAGCTCGAAGGCTGGCAGCTCAAGAAGGACGCCTACGGCTGTGACGTGACCTACGGCACCAACACCGAGTTCGGCTTCGACTACCTCCGCGACAACATGGCCCGCTCCCTCGACCACATGGTGCAGCGAGGCCATACCTACGCCATCGTGGACGAGGTCGATTCCATCCTCATCGACGAGGCCCGCACGCCGCTGATCATCTCCGGGCCGTCTTCGGAGTCGGCCCGGCTCTACAACCAGTTCGCCGGCGTGGCCCGGGCCCTGGTGCGCGACCGCGACTACGAGGTGGACGAGGAGAAGCGCACCATCGCCCCGACCGAGGACGGCATCGAGAAGGTCGAGAAGTTGCTCGGCATCGGCAACCTCTACGACGCCATCTCGTCGAACTACGTCCATCAGTTGACCAAGGCGCTGCAGGCCAAGGACCTCTACAAGCGGGACAAGGACTACATCGTCGGCGACGGCGAGGTGAAGATCGTCGACGAGTTCACCGGCCGCATCCTCGAGGGCCGGCGCTGGTCCGACGGACTCCACCAGGCCGTCGAAGCCAAGGAGCGGGTGCGGATCAAGGAGGAGAACCACACCTGGGCGACCGTCACCCTCCAGAACTACTTCCGCCAGTACGAGAAGTTGGCGGGCATGACAGGAACGGCGGAGACCGAGGCGTCGGAGTTCGCCAGCACCTACAACGTCCCCGTCGTTCCCATCCCGACGAACATGCCGATGATCCGCAAGGACGAGGCCGACCTGGTGTACAAGACCGAGCTGGCCAAGTTCGAGGCCGTGGTCGACGACATCGTCGAGCGCAGCGACGAGGGTCAGCCCGTCCTGGTGGGCACCGCGTCGGTCGAGAAGTCCGAGGTGCTCTCGACCATGCTCACCAAACGAGGGGTCGACCACAGCGTGCTCAACGCCAAGCAGCACGCCCGGGAGGCGGCCATCGTCGCCCAGGCTGGGCGCCTGCACGCGGTCACCGTGGCCACCAACATGGCCGGGCGGGGCGTCGACATCGTTCTCGGCGGCAACCCCGAGGGTCTGGCGGCGAGCGAGGTGGTCGGCGCCGGCCTCGACCCCGAGTCCGACGAGGGCCGGGGGCGCTACGCCGAGCTGCTCGAGAAGTACGAGGACGAGTGCCGGGTCGAAGGGGACCGGATCCGCGAGCTGGGCGGGCTGTACGTTGTCGGCTCCGAGCGCCACGAGTCGCGCCGCATCGACAACCAGCTGCGCGGCCGGTCGGGGCGCCAGGGTGACCCGGGCGAGAGCCGCTTCTACCTCTCGCTCGAGGACGAGCTCATGCGCCTGTTCGCCACCGGCGCCATGAACTGGGTGATGAGCAGGGCCCTGCCCGAAGACGTGCCCATCGACTCCAAGATGGTGTCCAAGGCCATCGAGCGGGCCCAGAACACCGTCGAGTCGCGCAACGCCGAGGTGCGCAAGGACGTCCTCAAGTACGACGAGGTGATGAACGAGCAGCGCAAGGTCATCTACGCCCGCCGCATGCAGATCCTCGACGGCGAGGACCTGCGCGAGCACACCGTCGAGGTGCTCAGCTCGGCGTTGGACTCGACCGTCACCGCCAACTGCCCGGGCGACATCACCGAGGACTGGACCATCGAGGCGCTGCACAACGAGCTGCGTCAGTACTTCCCGACCACGGTCACCGTCGCCGAGCTGGAGGAGATGGAGACGGCCGACGAGATCTACGAGCGGGTAGCGACCGAGGCGGTCGCCTACTACGACGACCGCGAGGAGCAGATGCCCGGTGGCGCCGACACCATGCGCGCCCTCGAGCGAGAGGTGATGCTCCAGCTCATCGACCAGAAGTGGCGCGAGCACCTGTCGGAGATGGACTACCTCCGCGAGGGGATCAACCTGCGGGCCATGGGCCAGCGCGACCCGCTGGTGGAATGGCAGCGCGACGGCTTCGAGATGTTCGGCCAGATGATGGCGTCCATCGACGACGACTACGTCAAGATCGTGCTTCACGCCCAGGTTCAAGTGCTCGATCAGGAGGCGCTCGACGGCGCCGAGGACGCCGAGCTGGCCGGCGCCTCCTATCAGGCCCCCGACAACCCCGTGCAGGGCACGGGCGGGCTGCAGCGGACCCTCGCCGCCGGACCGGCGCCCGGAGAGGAGCCCGCCACCGATCCGGCGGCGGCGTCGGCACCGCAACCGGACCTGGTGGCGGCGGGAACCGTCGAGGCGGCGGAGCCGGCGGCCGCGGTTGCCCCGCTGGTCAAGGACTCCGAATGGGACCGGGTGGGGCGCAACGACCCCTGCCCGTGCGGCAGCGGCAAGAAGTTCAAGTTCTGTCACGGTCGGTAGGGCTGGCGTGCGCGACCTGAGCGAGGACCTCGGCGGCCTGCGCCGCCGCCTGGGCGAGGCCGGCTCCTACCTGGACCTGGACGGCAGCCGGAGGCGGATGGCCGAGCTGGAGGCGGAGCTGTCCCGTCCCGACCTGTGGGACGACACCGACGTCGGTCAGAAGGTGACGCGGGAGTTCGGGCAGGTCCGGGGCGACGTCGAGCTGCTCGACGGGATGGCTCGCGCCCTGTCGGACGCCGAGACGCTCTACCAGTTGGCGGTGGAGGAGGACGACGACTCGGTGGCCGGCGAGCTGGAAGCCGCCATCGCCCGCCTGGCGGGCGACCTGGACCGCCTGGAGCTGCGCTCGCTGTTCACCGGCGACCACGACGAGCGCGACGCGGTGTGCGAGATCCACGCCAAGGACGGCGGCACCGACGCCCAGGACTGGGCGGAGATGCTGCTGCGGATGTACGAGCGGTGGGCGGAGCGCCGGTCCTTCGACATCGAGGTGGACGAGGTCAGCCCCGGCCAGGAGGCGGGGATCCTGTCCGCCACCTTCATCGTCAAGGGGCGCTACGCCACCGGCTTGCTGGCGTCGGAGCGGGGGATGCACCGTCTGGTGCGGATCTCGCCGTTCGACTCGCAGGCCCGCCGCCAGACCAGCTTCGCGGCGGTGACGGTCGTCCCCTGGCTGGCCGACGCCGGCGAGGTCGACATCGACGAGAAGGACCTGCGCATCGACACCTACCGCTCGTCGGGCGCCGGCGGCCAGCACGTCAACGTGACCGACTCGGCGGTTCGGATCACCCACCTGCCCACCGGGATCGTGGTGTCCTGCCAGAACGAGCGCAGCCAGCACCAGAACAAGGCCAAGGCCATGCAGATCCTCGCCGCCAAGCTGGCCGAGCGCCAGCGGGAGGAGCGGGCGGCGGAGTTGTCGGCGATGGCCGGTCCCAAGGCCCAGGTCGGCTGGGGGGCGCAGATCCGCAGCTACGTCCTCGCCCCCTACCAGCAGGTCAAGGACCTGCGCACCAACCACGAGACGGGCAACGTCCAGGGCGTCCTCGACGGCGACCTCGACGGGTTCATGGAGGCGTACCTGCGCTGGCGTCGCGCCGGGGGTGAGCAGGCCTGAGCCGGGGGTGACCAGGCGTGCCCCGGGCCTGAGGGCGAGTGCCACCGCCCCTGCTGCCGGGGCGGCTAGCCTCTCTCTCGGTTTCCTGGGCGGAGACGTTCTTGGGGTGGAGGCTGTCCAGGCAGGCAACCACGCTACGTTGGCGAACCTTCTTTCACCATGATTCGATTCGAGAACGTCACCAAGTCCTACAAGGGCACAACCATCGCCCTGCGCGAGGTGACCGTCGACATCCAGAAAGGGGAGTTCGTCTTCCTGGTCGGGCCGTCGGGCTCCGGCAAGTCGACGTTCCTCCGTTTGGTCACCAAGGAGGAACCGCCCGACACCGGCAACATCTGGGTCGCGGGAAAGGATCTGGGGCGGCTGAGCGCCTGGAAGGTGCCCTACCTGCGGCGGAACATCGGCAGCGTCTTCCAGGACTTCCGGTTGCTGCCGACAAAGAACGTTTACGAGAACGTGGCCTTCGCCCTCGAGGTGATCGGCCGGCCGCGTCACGTGGTGCGCTCCCAGGTGCCCCAGATCCTGGACCTGGTCGGCCTGGGCAAGAAGACCAAGAACCTGCCCCACGAGCTGTCCGGCGGTGAGCAGCAGCGGGTGGCGATCGCCCGGGCGTTCGTCAACCGTCCGCTGATCCTCCTGGCCGACGAGCCCACCGGCAACCTCGACCCGAGCACGTCGTCGGGCATCATGCGGCTCCTCGACCGCATCAACCGCACCGGCACCACCGTGGTGATGGCGACCCACGAGCAGTCCATCGTCGACTCGATGCGCCGCCGCGTCATCGAGCTCGACCGGGGCACTGCCATCCGCGACCAGGCCCGCGGCGTTTACGGGGTGGGGGCGTAGCCGTGGCCGTCTCGAGCGGGTACCTCCTGCGGGAGACGGGCGGCAACCTCAAGCGCAACTTCGTGATGACCCTGGCGGCGATCGTCACCATGGCCGTGTCGCTCACCGCCCTGGCCGCGGTGCTGCTCATGCGTCAAGAGGTCAACAAGCAGGCCATCCAGTGGCGCGGCGGGGTGGAACTGGCCATCTTCATGAACACCAACGCCTCGGCGGCGGAAACACAGGCGGTGGGGTCGCAGCTGAAGACCATGCCCGAGGTCAAGTCGGTGCGCTACGTCAACCAGCCCCAGGCGTACCAGGAGTTCAAGACCCTCTTCCAGGGCAACCCCAGCCTGGTCACCATCATCCGGCCCAGCGACCTGCCGGCCTCGTTCCGGGTGGTGCCCCAGAACCCGAGCCAGACCGAGGCGCTGGCCCGCCAGTTCACCAGCCAGCCCGGGGTGGCCAAGGTCGAGTTCGCCCAGCAGGAGATCAACGCGCTGCTCTCCCACTTCCGCAGTCTGCGTCTCGGCGCCTACATCCTCGCCGGGGTGGTGATGCTCGGCGCCATAGCCCTGATCGTCAACACCATCCAGCTGGCCATCTTCGCCCGCCGGAGGGAAGTGGCGGTGATGAAGCTGGTGGGCGCGACCAACTGGTTCATCCGAATACCGTTCATGATCGAGGGACTGGTCCAGGGGGTGGTCGGCGCGCTCATCGCCGGGGTGCTGGCCTTCGCCATCCGCAACCACATGGGCTGGCTGATCAGTACCAACGTGGTCAACAACCCGCTGGACAAGCATCCTCTGTTCGCCACGCCGACGGAAGCGGTTCTCACCGGCGCGGTCGTGCTCATCGTGGGGGCGGCCGTCGGGGTTCTCGGCTCGGCGTTCGCCGTCCGCAGGTTCCTGGACGTCTGAGCCGCGTCGGTGAGCGACGCAAGCCCCGGCCTGCCGGGCCGGATCGAGGACTACGGCATGATCGGCGACACCCAGACCGCCGCCCTGGTGGGCAGGGACGGCTCGATCGACTGGTGGTGCGTGCCCCGGTTCGACTCGGGGAGCTGCTTCGCCCGCCTCCTCGGCGACGACAGCCACGGACGCTGGCTCATCGCCCCGACCGGCGCGGTCACGGCCACCGGCCGCCGCTACCTGGGTCCGACCCTGGTCCTGGAGACCGAGTTCACCACCGCCACCGGCGTGGTCCGGGTCATCGACTTCATGCCGCCCCGCCAACACCACCCCCGCATGTTCCGCATCGTCGAGGGCGTCAGCGGTCAGGTCGAGTTCCAGTGCGAGCTGGCCATCCGCTTCGACTACGGCGAGCAGGTGCCGTGGGTGAGCAGAGTGAACGACGCCACGCGCGCCGTCGCCGGCCCCGACGCCCTGTGGTATGTCAGCCCGGTCGAACTGGAAGGGCGTGATCACCGCAGCGTCGGCGAGTTCACCGTCCATGCCGGCGAGCGGGTGCCCTTCATCCTCAACTGGTACCACTCCTATCAGGATCCGCCGCCGCCGCTGGACGCCGGAGCAGTCGCTGGCCGACACCATGGCCTGGTGGGAGACGTGGGGCCAGGACGTGGCGCCGGTGCACGGGGAGTGGCAGGAGCAGGCGCTGCGCTCGCTGATCACCCTCAAGGCGCTCACCTACGCGCCGACCGGGGGGATCGTCGCCGCGGCCACCACGTCGCTGCCCGAGGCGATCGGCGGGGTGCGCAACTGGGACTACCGCTACTGCTGGGTGCGCGACGCCACCCTGACCCTCGACGCCCTGATCGAGGCCGGGCTGTACGAGCGAGGCCCGGCAGTGGATGCGCTGGCTGGTGCGGGCGGCGGCGGGAGCGCCCGAACAGCTGCAGATCATGTACGGCCCGGCGGGGGAGCGGCGCCTCACCGAGTTCGAGGTGGACTGGCTGCCCGGCTACGAGCAGTCCCAACCGGTCCGGGTGGGCAACGCCGCCTCCGACCAGTTCCAGCTCGACGTCTACGGCGAGCTGATGGACGCCGTCGACCGGGCCCGCCAGCACGACGTCCACCGCAGCGAGGTGTTCTGGGATCTCCAGCTGGCGCTGATGGACTTCGTCGAGCAGCACTGGTGCGACCCCGACGACGGGATCTGGGAGGTCCGGGGGCCGCGCCGCCACTTCACCCATTCCCGGGTGATGGCCTGGGTGGCGTTCGACCGGGCCGTGCGGGCCGTCGAGGACCACGGCCTGGTCAGGGCCGGTCGAGCGTTGGCGCGCCGGCCGCGACGCGGTGCACGCCGAGGTGTGCGACCAGGGCTGGAACGACAAGGTCGGCGCCTTCACCCAGTACTACGGCTCCGACGAGCTGGACGCCAGCGTCCTGATGATTCCCCTGGTCGGGTTCCTGCCCGTCACCGACTCCCGGGTGGTGCGCACGGTCGAGGCCATCCAGCGCGACCTGATGGTGGACGGCTTCGTCCAGCGCTACCAGAACGCGTCGGGCGTGGACGGCCTGCCGGGGACGGAGGGGGCGTTCCTCCCCTGCACCTTCTGGCTGGTCGACTGCCTCGCCCTCATGGGTCGCCTGGACGAGGCCCGGGCCATCTTCGAGCGCATGCTGGCGCTGACCAACGACCTCGGGCTTGCTGTCCGAGGAGTACGACTCCAAGCGGCGACGGCTGGTCGGCAACTTTCCCCAGGCGTTCACCCACGTCGGGTTGATCAACACCGCCCGCAACCTGGCCTCGGCGCTCGCCGTGGCCGAGGCGCGCCCCCCACGGCCAGGCCCAGGAGACCTGAGCCTCCTCACCGCGGCAGCCGGCCCGGGCGGCCGGGAGCGGGATGGCTGCCGGACCGGCCGGCGGCCACGGCGTCCACCGCGGCGACGATGGCGTCGACGTGGTCGAAGGGCAGGAGATGGCCGGCGCGGGGAAGGGAGACGAGCTCGGCGCCGGCGATGGCCGCGGCCAGCCGCTCGGCGTTCTCCGGCGGAACGATCCGATCGGCGGTGCCGGCGAGCACCGTCGTCGGGACGCGCAGCGCCCCCATCGCCGGCGCCAGGCTGTCGAGCTCGTCGATCAGGGCCCGCTGCTCGACGGCGAAGCTGCGGGCCACGCCGCCCTGGCGCCACGCCGCCGACAGGGTCTGGCGCCGGTTGCCGGTCAGGCCGGCGGCATCGACCCCGGTGTGGCGTTCGACGAGGAGCCGGATCTTGGGATGGGACAACACTCGGCTGGCGGCGGCGACGGCGAAGGCGGCCACCACCGTGCCGACCGGCCGGACGGCGAGGAGGCGGTCGGCGAGACCGACCCGTTCGCCGGGAGCGACCGAGGCCACCAGGACCAGCCCGGCCACCCGCTCGGGGGCGAGCTCGGCGAGGGCCAGGGCGACGCCGCCGCCCCAGCTGTGTCCCACGGCCACGACCCGGTCCAGATCCAGGCGGTCGAGGAGGTCGATGAGCGCTTCGGCGTTGGCGCGGAACCCGACGGCCCGGCCGCCGGTGCGGCCGTACCCGCGGCGGTCCGGGACCACCACGGTGAACCGGCTCCGCAGCTCGCCGGACACCGTCGTCCAGTCGGCGGCGGAGCCGGGCTGACCGTGCAGGAGCAGGACCGCGGGCCCGGTGCCGGTGACGTCCGCCACCAGGATGCCCGTCACCGGCTCCCGTCCGGGTGATGGGGGGGCGGGCTCGGGCTCGACGTGGTCGTGGGGAGACTCCACCCCGCCATGATGCTCAGCCCGACCGGCCGCCGTGGTAAGTCTCTGCGGAATGGTCCTCTTCGAGCCTGGCGTCGTCCCCCCTTCCGAGACCGGTCGCGGCGGCCGCTGGTACGCCGTCGCCGACGACCAGGTCCTCCTGGACCTGGTCGGAGCACCGCCGGCCGGGGAGGGGCCGGACGTGCATCCCGTGGACGAACCCATCTTCCTCGGCCTGTTCGACACCCAGCCGTGCTGGGCGGTCGGTGTCGACCCCGGTCAGGAGGCGCCGGCCGGGCGGCGCTGGGTCCCGCTGCGCCAGCTGGCCATGGACGTCGAAGCCGACGAGTGGGCGCTCGCCGGCCGGGCCGTGCAGCTGGTGGAGTGGGACCGCACCAGCCGGTTCTGCGGGCGTTGCGGGACGGCGACCGAACCGCAAGCCACGGAACGCAGCCGGCGCTGCCCGCGCTGCGGGCTGCGGGCCTACCCGCGCTTGGCCCCGGCCGTCATCGTGCTCGTCGAACGCGACGGCGAGGCGCTGCTGGCGCGGGGCAGCAGTTTCCGGGCCGGCCGGTTCTCCACCGTCGCCGGCTTCGTCGAACCGGGAGAGACGCTCGAGGAAGCGGTCCGGCGCGAGGTGCGCGAGGAGGTCGGCGTGCAGCTGGGTGACGTCCGCTACTTCGCCAGCCAGCCGTGGCCGTTTCCCCATTCGCTGATGGTCGGCTTCGTCGCCCAGTGGCGCGCCGGGGAGATCCACGTCGACGGAGACGAGGTCGTGGAGGCGGGCTGGTTCCGGCCCGACGCCCTGCCGGCCGTGCCCCCGCCGCTCAGCATCGCCCGCTGGCTGATCGACGACTGGTGCCGGCGGGCCGGAGGTGCCAGACACTGACGGTGGCCTCGTGCCTACACTTCGCGCAATGGGCGAGGGCCGCGGTCGCACCAGGCTGGTTGGGGCGGCGTGGCTGGTGTTCGGCGCCGGCGGCCTGGTGGGGGCGGGTTGCTCGACGTCGTCGAACAACAACTCGGCCGAGTCGCAGGCCTTCCTGCAGCAGGTCCACAGCCAGGCGCCGGACATCGCCGGCTACCGCTCCAACAGCGAGCTGGTCAAGCTCGGCCAGGCCGTGTGCAACGAGCTGGCCGCCGGGGCCTCCCGCCAGCAGGTGGCCGACCGGATCGCCGCCCAGGGTTCGGCCCATGCCCTGCCGTCCGAGGACCTGGGCACGGTCATGACCGCGGCCACCGCCACCCTGTGTCCCAAGTACGGCGCCGCCGGCACCACCGGCACGTCGGGGTGAGTGGTCGCTGAGCTTCAGGCCGGCCAGGGCGAGGCGTAGGTGACGATCCGCTGCCCGCACGCCACGTGGCTCCCGGGGGCGAGCACGTGGGCCTGGTACGGCGGGAGCCGGGCCCACTGGTCCTCGCCCGGGCGCAGGACGAACGTCCCGTAGGCCGAACCGCGGTCGACGACCGCCACGTCCCAGCCGATCAGGCGAAGCTCGGCGTGCGTCGGCGAGATCTCCTCGGCCGCGGGTCCGGCCAGACGCAAGGGCCGGGCCAGGCCGCCCGTCACCGTGGGATCCCGCTCGGGGGTCGTACCGAGCACGTAGCCGGCATCCAAGCCGAACACCACGCTGTCGTCGCGGATGAGCACGCCGAGCGAGGGCCGCGTCCCGCTGACCTGGCCCTGGTTCCCGGCCAGGTCGAGCCCGCAGCGGAGGCAGTCCTGCGCCGCGGGGTGGTTGAAATGGCCGCGCGCGCAGCGGACCCCGCTGACGACGGCGCCGCCAGACGAGGCCACGGGCGGGGCGGCCACGGGGGCCAGGGGCTCGCCGGGCGGTGTGCCCTCCGCGGCCGGGTCCACCGTCAGCTCCGGGGCGGGCGGGGCGGCGGCTTCGGAGCTCTGGGGTCCGGGCGTGAGGGTGGCGGCATGAGCGCGCTGGGTGGAAGCGACCGGCTGGGTCGGCGCCACTGCCGGGCGGGATGCGTGGGCGCTCCCCGCCGGGGTCGGCGCGCTGGCCGGCGGCCACCCCGCCGGGTCGCGGCGGCGGGGGCGGCGGGGGCACCGTTCGAGACGGCACCTGCGTGGTCCGGGTCTGGGGGTGGTCGCCGGCTCCGGGTGCCGGACTGAGCCCCGCCGGGGGACTGAGCCCCGCGGGCGGGTCGGGCGGCGCCGGCGGGACGTCGGCGCCGGCAACCGACGCGGCGGTCGCGCCGCCCGGTGGTTCGGGCCATGCCGGCGCCGGGACGCCAGCCGGGACGTCAGCGGGGTCGTCGACACCGGTGCCCGCCGCCGGCCCGCCGAGCGGGAGCGGTTCCGGGGTGAGCGAGAACCCCCCGCCGGGGACCACCCCGCGTTCGAGATCGTGGGGGGAGCCGGGGACGGCAGCAGGCGGCGACGCGCCGAGCGGCCCGACCACGATGGTGGCCGGCTGGCCCAGGAACAGGGGCAGCCAGCCCGGGTTGCGCTCGGGAACGCTCCAGCGGGTTCCCTCCCACAGCTGCACCGGTCCGTGCAGGAAGGCCAGCCAGCCGCCCTGGCCGACGCCGGTCACCGCGAACGGTGTCAGGGGCTCGGGGTCGCCGGCGCGCAGCGCGCCCGCCACCCGGTCCGCCAGCTCGCCTCCCGCGGTGGGCGACGAGGCCAGCTCCCGTCCGGCTCCGGTCAGGTAGTCGACCAGCGCCGGCGAGGCGGTGGGACCGACCCACACCGTGGCCTCCCCGTAGCGAATGACCGTCCCCGGTCCGGCATGGACCACCACGCGCGTCATGCCGCGCCCGCCAGCCGGTGGAGCTGATCGGCCAGGGCGGCCGCTGAGGGAGGTCGGTCGGCGGGATCGGGGCGCAGGCACGCCCCGATCACCGCGGCGTGGTCGGCGGGCAGGGAAGGGTCGATCACCGGCGGCTCGAAGAGCACGCGCTGGGCGGCGGTGAGGGGATCGTCGCCGGCCAGGCCGGGGTGGAGGGATGCCCCGCCGGTGAGGACGAGATGCACCGTGGCCCCCATCGCCCACAGGTCGGTGGCCCGCGACCGGCCCTCGCCCCGCACCACCGCGGGGTCCAGCGTCTCCAGCCGCTCGGGCGGTTGGGCGGTGGCGGTGGCGCCGGGCTCCGCGTCGCTCGGGGCGGGCGGGGCGAGGATGCCTCCCCGGGCGCGCAGGACCGACGCCGGCGTGATGTCGCCGTGGACGAGCCCGGCCTCGTGCAACTCGTGGGCGCCGGCGGCCGCGCCGGCCAGGAGCTCGAGGCGGGCGGCCACGCTCAGCGCCGGCGGCCCGGACACGGAGCCGGCCAGGGAGCCGAGCGGGCTGTACTCGGCAGCCAGGTAGGCCACCGGCTCGGCGCCGGTGGCGTCGCGGCCCAGCTCGATGAGGGCGCCCACGTGGGGGGCCCGGGCGCCGGCGACGGCGCGCGCCAAGGCGGCGGACGACTCGAAGGCGTCGTGGCGGGCGTCGAGCAGGCGCAGCAGAACCTGATCGCCCGCGTCGGCCCGCCGGGCAGGCGGGCGGGCGACGAAGGTCCGGGCCTCGTCGTCGGCGCGGTCGAGGGGCCGCAGGATCTCGTAGTCGGCCACCCAGGCGGTCAGCGGGTCTCCTCGGTTGGTGGGGCGGGCCCGAGCGTACCGGCCGACCTCGACATCGGGCCGAGTACGTATTAACATGGAACAGCATGAAAATGCTCGAAGGACGTCGAAGGTGGCGGGCGGTGGCCCAGGCGGTGGTGGCGGTGGCCGCCCTGGTGGCGCTCGTGGCCGGGTGGCCCGCGGCCCACCCGCACGGCCGGGGCGGCGCCGGCACCCGACCGCCGCTCCCGTCTTCGGCCACTTCCACCCGGGCGCCCGCACCGACGCCGGCGCCGGCAGCGACGGCTGCGCCGGTGGCCGTGGCCGAGGCGTTCACCCGGGCCCTGCTCGGCGGCGAGAGCGGGAGCCCGGCGCTGGCCACGCCGGCGCTGCGGGCGCAGCTGGCGGGTTCGCCCGGATCGCCGGCGCTCGCCGCCGCGGCCAGGGGCGCGGGGCAGCAGCGAGAGGTGGGGCCGGTGACCGCTGCGGTCGACGACGAGACCCCCACCGCGGTCGGCGTGTCGACCTCGGCGGTCGTGCGTCTCGTCGCCGGCCCACGCTGGACCGACATCACCGAGTTCCTCGACCTCCTGGTCGTGCACACCCCGGCCGGCTGGCGGGTGGCCGAGGTCCAGCTTGGGTGAAGCGGTGGGCGGCCGGCGCGGGCCTTGGCGGGCTGGCGGCCATCGGCGCCCTGCTGCTCCCCGTCGTCGTGGTGGCCGCGCTCCTCGGCGCGGTGGGCTCGGCCGGCAACGCGGCCAGCGCCGGCCAGTCGGGGGCGGACGGCGTGGTCACCGGCGGCGACGGGGCGTCGCCGGCGGCGTCGGCCATTCCCGCTCCGTACCTGGCGGACTTCCAGGCGTCCGGCGCCCGGTTCGGCATCCCCTGGGGCGTGCTCGCCGGCATCTACCAACTGGAGTGCGACTTCGGGCGCAGCCGGCTGGCGGGCTGCAACCCGCCGGGTACGGAGAACTCGGCGGGCGCCCAGGGCCCCGGCCAGTTCCTGGCGCCGACCTGGCGGGCGGGGCTGGCCCCGCACCAGGTCATCGCGCCGGGCCCGCCGACGGCGTCCACCGCCCAGGGCTACGCGACCGACGGGGACGGCGACGGGGTGGCCGACGCGTGGGACCCCGCCGATGCCATCGCGTCCACCGCTCGGCTGCTGGCCGCCAACGGTGCCGCCAGCGGGGACATCACCGGTGCCGTGTTCGCCTACAACCACGATCCCACCTACGTCGACCAGGTCCTGGCCCTCGCCCTGCGCTACGACCCGGGCGCCAGCGCCGCCGCCGGTCCGGCGGCGGCGGCCGGCGGCAACAGCGGCGCCGGAGCCGGCTTCGGGCGTGGCCACCGCGCTCGGCGTGGCCCGGGCCCAGCTGGGCAAGCCCTACCAGTGGGGCGGGGCGGGGCCGGCCAGCTACGACTGCTCCGGGCTGGTGATGGTGGCCTACGGCGCCGGCGGGCTGGCCCTGCCCCACAACGCCGCCGCCCAGTACGCCGACACCGCCGCCCACCGGGTGGCGCTGGGGGCGGTGGTGCCCGGGGACCTGGTGTTCTTCGGCTCCGCGCCCGCCACCATCGGCCACGTCGGCATCGTCGTCGGCGGCGGGAACATGATCGACGCGCCCCACACCGGCGCCGACGTGCGCATCGAGCCCTACAACTGGCCCGACCTGTACGCCGCCACCCGTCCTCTGGGTTGAGCCCCACCCCGAGACGGTAGATTCCGGACTCCAGCCGCCGAGGGGAGTCAACGTGGAATATCGCAACCTGGGGTCGACCGGCATGCGGGTCTCGCGGGTGTGCCTGGGGTGCATGAGCTACGGCGACCCCAAGCAGGGGACCCACGAGTGGAGCTTGGACGAGGAGGCCAGCCGGCCGTTCTTCCGGCGGGCGGTGGAGGCGGGGATCAACTTCTTCGACACCGCCAACGTGTACTCCCTGGGCTCCAGCGAGGAGGTGACCGGCCGGGCCCTGGCCGAGTACGCCAACCGCGACGAGGTCGTGCTGGCCACCAAGGTCCACGGCCAGATGCGCCCCGGTCCCAACGGGCGGGGCCTGTCGCGCAAGGCCATCCTGACCGAGATCGACGCCAGCCTGCGCCGGCTGGGCGTGGACTACGTGGACCTGTACCAGATCCACCGGTGGGACCCCTACACCCCGATCGAGGAGACCCTCGAAGCGCTCAACGACGTGGTCCGCGCCGGGAAGGCGCGCTACATCGGCGCCTCGTCGATGTGGGCGTGGCAGTTCGCCAAGGCGCTGCACACGTCCGAGGCCCACGGCTGGGCCCGGTTCGTGAGCATGCAGAACCACTACAACCTGCTGTACCGCGAAGAGGAGCGGGAGATGCTGCCGCTCTGCCGCGACGAGGGCATCGGGGTCATCCCGTGGAGCCCGCTGGCCCGGGGCCGGCTGACCCGGCCCTGGAACACCTCCAGCGCCCGGAGCGAGACGGACGCCTTCGGCCAGATGCTCTATCTGGACAGCGACCGGACCATCGTGGAGGCGGTCGCCTCCGTCGCCGACGGCCGGGGGCTCCCGCCGGCGCAGGTGGCGCTGGCCTGGCTGCTGTCCCGGCCGGGCGTCGACGCCCCGATCGTCGGTGCCACCAAGATGCAGCACCTCGACGACGCCATCGGCGCGGTGGACGTGACCCTGAGCGCCGAGGAGATCGAGCGTCTGGAGGCGCCCTACACCCCTCACGAGGTCGCCGGCATCGGCGTGCGCCGCTGAGTGTCCGGACGCTGATGGACGACGAGGCGCTCGGCGGCCTGGGGCGCAGCATCCGCCTGATGAAGGCGTTCCGGGTCGAACAGACCGACCCCGACCACTTCTACGCCACCCAGGCAGCCGATGCCGTGGTCCAGGCCGGGCGGTACGCGCCGCTCGCCGGGCGCCTGGTGCTCGACGTGGGCGGAGGCGGCGGCTACTTCACCCAGGCGTTCAACGCCGCCGGGGCCCGAGCGGTGCTCATCGAGCCGTTCGCCGGTGCGCCGGCGGCGGACCTCGACGGCGACGAGGGGGCCCGGGCCCGGCACGCCGCCGCCATCCGGCCGGGACGGCTGGCCCCGGGCCGGACGATCGCCGGCGACGGCTACCACCTCCCGGTGGCCAGCCGGTCGGCGGACGTGGTCTTCTCCTCGAACGTGCTCGAGCACGTCCCCGACACCGCCGGCATGGTAAGCGAGCTGGTGCGCGTGGCCCGACCGGGCGGGGTGGTGTACCTGTCGTTCACCACCTGGTACTCGCTGTGGGGCGGTCACGAGACGGCGCCGTGGCACTTCCTCGGCGGCGAACGGGCCGCCCGCCGCTACGAGCGGCGCACCGGCCGGCCGCCCGGCAACCGCTTCGGTGAGTCCCTCTTCGCCCGCCACGCCGGCGCCACCCTGCGTCACCTGCGGGCCAGGGCCGACGTCACCGTCGTCGACGCCCTGCCCCGCTACCACCCCGACTGGCTGCGCTGGCTGGTGGACGTTCCCGGCGTCCGCGAGTTCGCGGTGTGGAACCTGCTGGTGATCCTGCGCCGCAATCCGTAGCCGGAGGCGGGAGTAGCCTCGGCGCCATGGCGCAGGTGCTGGCCGTCGCCAACCAAAAGGGTGGGGTGGCCAAGACGACGACCGTCCATTCCGTCGCCGCCGCCCTGGTCGAGGACGGCCGGCGGGTCCTCATGGTCGACCTGGACCCCCAGGCGTGCCTGACCTGGTCGACGGGGACCGATCCCGACGGTTTGGAGCGGTCGCTGCACGAGGTCCTCGTCGGTCGGACGCCGGCGGCCGAGGTACTGGTGGGCGCGGACGGCATCGACCTGCTGCCGGCGACCATCGACCTGGCCGGCGCCGAGGTGCACCTGCTGACCCGCCCCGGCCGGGAACACGTCCTCGCCCGGGCGCTCGCCCCCCTGGTCGAGGACTACGACATGGTCCTCATCGACTGCCCGCCGTCCCTCGGCGTGCTCACCATCAACGGCCTGACCGCGGCCGGGGCAGGTGGTGATCCCGTTGCAGTGCGAGACGCTGTCGCACCGGGGGGTGGGCCAGCTGCTCGACACCGTCGCCGACGTGCGCGCCTTCACCAACCCGTCGCTCGCCGTGCGGGGCGTGATCGCCACCATGTACGACCCGAGGACGCGCTTGGCCCAGGCCACGCTGGCCGCGGTCAAGGAGACCTACGACCTCGACGTGATCGAGCCGCCCGTGCCCAAGAGCGTGCGGGTGGCCGAGGCGCCGGGCCGGGGGTGTTCGCTGCTGCGTCATGCACCCCGCTCGCCCAGCGCCGACGCCTACCGGGAGCTGGCCGCCCAGCTGGTGGTGAAGCCGTGACCCCGCCCGAAGGGGCGAGGAGCGCGCAGGAGCGGCGAGGGCGGCGGGCGTTGTTCAGCGATCCGGCGGGGGCGCGTCGGGGCGACGAGCCACCGCCGCCCGCACCCGGCCGGCGGGCGTTCTTCAGCGCCGAGGGACCGGCGACGGGGCGAGCGCCGAACCCGCCGCCGGGCGCCGGCGACGTCCCCGACCCCGGGTCGCACATGGCGGCGACCGTCGTGGTCGAGTGCCGCTCGTGCCGCCAGGAGACCGTCGTGAGCCTCGGCCAGGCGCTGCGCCGGCTGGTGCCGTCGCTCTGGCTGCCCTTCGGGCGCTACAACCGGCTGATGCGCTGCCCGGGATGCGGGCGGGTGGCGTGGTGCCGGATCGACTGGACGGGCTCCAACCCCTTCCAGTAAGCGACACTTGAGCCGTGCTGTGGCAGCAGTCGATCTGGATCGCCGTGGGCTTCGCCGTGCTGGCGGTGGGGTGCATCCTCACCGGCCGGCCCCGGGCGGCGGCGGTGGGCAGCTGGCTGTGGCAGTGCGCGTTCGTGGTAGGGCTGTACACGTTCTGGCAGATCGCCCTCGACTTCATCGTGACCAGCACCGCGGGGGCGGTGGGTCGGGGGCGGGACGTGGCCAGCTGGGAGGGGACCCTGCACCTGCCCAGCGAGGCGTCGGTCCAGCGTCTCGTCCTGCACCACCACCTGGTTCTCGAGGCGGCCAACGGCTACTACGCCGGTCTGGACTACTCGGCCATGATCGGCTGCCTGTTCTGGCTGTGGTGGCGCCAGCGGGACCGGTACTGGTCGCTGCGGCTCACGCTGGTGCTGACGACGGCGGCGTGCTCGCTGATCCAGGCCATCCCCGTGGCCCCGCCGCGGTTCGTCCCCGGCCTGGGCGTGGCCGACACCGCCGCCCTGCTTCACGAGTCGGTGTACCAGACGGGCGGGCTGTACCAGCCCGCCCAGCTCACGGCGATGCCGTCGGTCCACGTGGCGTGGGCCGCGTTCGTGGCCGTGGCCGCCATCACCGCCAGCCGGAGCCGGTGGCGGTGGGTGATGGTCGCCTACCCGGTGCTGACGATCTGGGTGGTGGTGGTGACGGGGAACCACTACTGGCTCGACGGTGCCGTCGGCCTGGCGCTGTTGGCGGCGGCGCTCACGGGCCAGGCGGTGGTGAGAAGGGTCGGGGAAAGGACGACGCCTGCCGGGCTGGAGGCGCCGCGGGCGCGCCAGCCCGAGCTGGCAACGGGGGAGCGGTGATGGCCGACGCGGGGCGTGCGCGCCGTGTGCAACGTGCCAAAGTCGTACTGATGGCCGAACTGCTGTGGGAGCCGTCCCCCGACGCGGCACGGGACTCGCACCTGGGAAGGTTCCTGCATGCCATGGCGGGAGGCCCTTTCCCCAACCCCTCCTACGAAGACGCCTGGCGATGGTCGGTGGGAGACCTCGACGGCTTCTGGTCCGCCATCGGCGACTGGGCCGGTGTCGCCTGGGACACGCCCCCGTCCGCCTACTTCGCCGGCGACCCCGACGCCGGCGCCGGACCGCTACCGCCCGGCGCCTGGTGTCCCGGCGGGCGCCTCACCTACGCCCGCCACGCCTTCGACGCCCTGGTCGGCGACCGCGTCGCCGTCGTGGCCCGGTCCCAGACCCGCGGCCCCCTCGACCTCACCGGCGCCGAGCTGCTCGACGCCGTCGGACGGGCCCGCGCCGGGCTGCAGCGCGCCGGCGTCGGCATGGGCGACCGCGTCGCCGGCTACCTGCCCAACATTCCCGAGGCGCTGGTGGCGTTCCTCGCCACCGCCAGCCTCGGCGCGGTGTGGACCGCCTGTCCGCCCGAGATGGGCGCCCGGGGCGTGCTCGACCGGCTCGCCCAGGTCGATCCCGTCGTGCTCTTCGTCGTCGACGGCTACCGCTACGGCGACCGCACGATCGACCGGGCCGCCGAGACCCGCGACGTCATCGCCGCCCTGCCGTCGTTGCGGCGCACCGTCCTCATCCCCTACCTGGTGGCCGGCCCTCCGACCGAACCCGGGTGGTGGACGTGGGACGAGCTGGTCGCCGAGCCCGGGCCCGTCGTCGCTGAGCCCGTCGCCTTCGACCATCCCCTCTACGTGTTGTACTCGTCGGGCACCACCGGGCGGCCCAAGGCCATCGTCCACGGCCACGGCGGCATCCTCCTGGAGCACGCCAAGTACCTCGGCTTCCATCACGATCTCGGCCCCGGCGACCGCTTCTTCTGGTACACCACGACGGGCTGGATGATGTGGAACCTCCTGGTGTCCGGCCTCCTCCTCGGTGCGGCCGTGGTCCTCTTCGACGGCGACCCCTCGTGGCCCCGGCCGGCGGCGCTGTGGGACATGATCGGCGAGACAGCGACCACCGTCGCCGGGCTCGGCGCCGGCTTCTACGTGGCCGCCGACCGCGCCGACCTCGACCCGCTCGCCACCGCCGACCTCGGCGCGCTGCGGTCGGCGGGATCGACCGGTTCTCCCCTGCCCGCCGAGCGCGGCGTCGTGGTTCACCCGCCGGATCGGCGACCTGCCGATCGCGTCGATGAGCGGCGGCACCGACGTGTGCACCGCCTTCGTGGGTTGGAGTCCGCTGCACCCGGTATGGGCCGGAGAGATCTCCTGCCGGTGCCTGGGGGCCGACGTGGCGGTCTTCGACGACGATGGTCGGCCGGTCGTCGGCCAGGAAGGCGAGCTGGTGCTGACCAGGCCGCTTCCCTCCATGCCCGTCGGGTTCTGGGGCGATGCCGACGGCGCCGCCTACCGCCGCGCCTACTTCGCCCGGTGGCCGGGGGTCTGGGCCCACGGCGACCGCATGACCCTCACCGAGCGGGGCAGCTGCATCATCACCGGCCGCTCCGACGGCACGCTCAACCGGGGCGGCGTGCGCATGGGGACCGCCGAGTTCTACGCGGTGGTGGAGGAGCTCGACGAGGTGGCCGACAGCCTGGTGGTGCACGCCGACGACCCGGGGGGCGGCCCGGGGTCGCTGTGGCTGTTCGTGGTCCTCGCCCCCGGTGCGGCGCTCGACGACGAGCTGACCACCCGGCTGCGCGCCGCCCTACGGCGGGGGCTGTCGCCGCGCCATGTTCCCGACCGGATCGTCGCCGTGGAGGCGGTTCCCCGGACCTTCTCCGGCAAGAAGCTGGAGGTCCCCGTCAAGCGTCTGCTCATGGGCCAGGCTGTGGGAGACACTGTCTCGGTGGACGCGGTGGCCAACCCCGAGTCGCTGGTCGCCTACGAGAAGCTGGGCGGCGGGTGAGGGGTCGTAGGCGCCGGCCGGTCGGGTTTGCGGGCGGAGTTTGCGGCCGGGGTTTGCAGCGACGAGGCCGGTTCGTCCGGTCCTGGCCGGCTCATGGCCCCGGCGGCAGACCTGTTGGGACGGAGCGGCCACGTCATGGTGCGGGACCGGCGCGAGGGGCCACGTCGGGGCCGAGGGGCGGGCCGCTCAGCGGGCGGGGGCGACGGCGATGCCGAAGGGGTTGGTGCCGAGCGGCACCGGCACCGGGACGGGCGGCGCCAGCTCGGCCAGGGTGCCGTCCGGCTCCACGGTCAGGGTGTGGATCTCGTTGCCCTGGCCGGGCGCCACGTTGACCTGCCGGTCCCGGGTGTCGATCATGAACACGTGCCGACCGGTGGGGTCGAAGCCCAGGTTCCACGGGTTGCCGTTGCTGCTCAAGGTGAGGACCTGCATCTGACGGGGTGCCAGGGCCGAGCTGATGTCGAACACCGACATGGTGTTGTTGGCCGCGTTGTCGGTGTACAAGCGGGTGCCGGCGGCGTTGACCTCCGTCCAGCACGGCTCCAGCCCACCGTGGTGAGGAACCGCGGTGACGAAGGTCAGGCGTCCGGAGGCGTCGTAGCGGTACACGCCCAGCATCCCCGCGTTGGGCAGCTGCAGGTACAGGACGGGCTGATTCGGGTTGACCGCCAGGCCCAGGCCGAACCGGGTGTTGCCGTGGCGCAGGCTGGCCGGGAACAGGTCGTTGGGCGGCGTGAGCCCCGAGTTCGGCCCCGGCGTCAGGCTGCCGTCCGCGGCCAGGCGGAAGGCCCGGATGGGCCCTGACTCCTCGGAGCCGAACACCAGGTTGCCTCCCGGCGCGATCAACGCCTGGGTGGGTGACGAGTCGGCGGCCACGACGACCTTGTGGCCGGTGGGCGTGAGCGACCCGCCAGCGCCGATACGGAAGGTGGCGTAGCTCGCCGGCACCTGCGTCAGCTTCCGCACGCCGTCCTGGGCCTTGTTGGCCACCACCACCAGGTCGCCGGAAACGCCGACACTCACCGGGGCCTTGCCGCCCGAGGCGAACGGGGAACCGGCAACGGGGCGCAGGTCGCCATTGCCGGCCACGGCGAAGACGGCGACGGTGTCCGACCCCTGGTTGACGGCGAACAGCAGGTGATGCCGGTCGTCCACCACCACCTGACCGGTGGCGTCCAGGACGCCGGAGTCGGTCAGGTCGGCCGAGCCCGACCCGCCAGTCGGGTATTCGGTGAGGCGCACCGGCTGCAGGTTGGCGCCCGGCCCGTAGTGGTAGGCGAGCACGGCGTTGCCGTCCGGTTGGGTGGAGTTGCTCTCGAGATACAACGTCCCGGCCACGGGACCGCCGGGCCCGGCGGCCACCGTAGTGGAGCCGTTTCCACTGCGGCCCAGCCCGAACCCCCCGGCGAAGGCGGCCACCACGACGACGAGGACGGCACCGACGAGGATGCCCTTCTCCCGCCGGCGGCCGTTGGCGGACGGCGGAAAGCTCGGTTCCGCGCCGGGCAGGGGAGGCAGGTCGGCGGGAAACGATGGCCGGCTGGCAGCGGGCGCGCCGGCGACTGCGGCATCCTCCTCGACCCGCAGCGCGGTGCGACCGATCCGGATCTCATCGCCGGCGACGAGCGCCTGGCGCGCCGTGACCCGCTGGCCGTTGCGCCACGTCCCGTTGCGCGAGCCGAGGTCTTCCAGCACCAGGATGCCGTCGTCAGCTATGCGGACTCGGGCGTGGCGACCGGAAACGGACGCGTCGCTCAGGCGGCCGGCCCGGTCGACCTCCCGACCCAGGACCACCTCACCTTCCAGCGGGATCCGGCTTCCCGAGTCGGGCCCCTCGACCACCAGCAATGATCGTCGAGTCGCGGCCCCGGACACCCGCCACAAGGTAGGTGATCCTCCGGTGCGGCTGCTCGGGTGCTGCGGCTACGTTTGCGGCGTGCTCACCGACTGCTACGGCGCGGCGACGCCGCCGTCGACCGGTGCGGTCAGCCCCGTCGTGGCCCACGGCGCGGGCCCGCCGGAGTGACCCTGGAGCCCCCGGCCACCAAACCCGCGGCGACCGGGGAGCCTCCCGCACCCGACGCCCCAGCAGGCGGCGGCCCGGGGCGCCTGGTGGCTGCCGCGTCGCGGCGGCCGATGGCCGTCGTCTGGGGGGCGGCGTTCGTGGTGCTGACCGTGGTCAGCGTGGCCTGGGCCCTGGCCACGCCGATCGCGGGCTCGCCCGACGAGCCCGCCCACATCATCCGGGCCGCGTCCATCGTCCGGGGCGAGTTCGTCGGCGCCCACGTCCCCGGAAAGTCCGAGGCCTGGACCCAGGTGCAGGTGCCCGAGACCTACGCCCAGCTGAGCAAGCAGCCGCTGTGCTACCAGTTCCACAGCGAAAGGTCCGCGGGCTGCGCGCCCCACCTCGTCTCCTCGTCGCGCTCGGCGAAGGGTTTGACCTACGTCGGCCGCTACCCGCCCCTCTACTACGTGGTCGTTGGGCTGCCGACACTGGCGGACACCTCGACCAACTCCATCTACCTGATGCGTGTGCTCAGCGCCCTGGTCGCCAACGCCTTCCTGGCGTTGGCGTTCGCCATTGCGTGGCGCTGGTCGCGCTCGGGGCTGCTGGTGGTCGGCGTCGCCGTGGCCATCACTCCGACCGAGTCGTTCCTGTCCGGCGTCGTCAACCCCAGCAGCTGGGAGATCGCCGCCGCCATCTGTCTGTGGACCAGCGCGCTGGTGGCCGTGCTCGACCATCCGCGCCGGCCCCCGCGTTCGCTGATCGTCACCATGACCGTGTCGGCGGTCGTGGTGTGCCTCATGCGCGGCATCTCGCCGCTGTGGCTGGTCCTGATCGCGCTGAGCCTGGTCCCGCTGCTGTGGGGTCGCGTCCCCCTCGCCGCCTGGTGGGAGCGACGCGACGTGCGGGTGGGTCTGGGGATCGTCAGCATCGTCGGAGTGGCCGCGGTCGTGATGATCGCCCTGCTGCACTCGACCGCGGTCAACCCGGTCAACGTTCCCCCCCGGTCGACGTCGACGACCAGCATCGCGGAAACGTCGCTCGGCAAACTCGGCATGTTGATCGACCAGGCCATCGGCAGCTTCGGGTGGAACGACCTGTTCAGCCCGCTGGTGGCCGTGCTGGTGTGGACCGTCGGCGGGGCGTTCCTCGTCGGCCTCGGGCTGCTCGTCTCCAAGTGGCGCATCCTCGTCAGCACGGTGATCATCCTGGTGGCGGCGGCGACGACGGCCGTCCTGGTCACCGCGCTGACCGCTCGCCACAACGGCTTCCTCGGTCAGGGCCGCTACTACCTTCCGCTCGCCGTCGGTGTCCCGCTGCTGGCCGCAGCCGTGCTGGTGCCCCCCGAGGTGGTTCGGGAGAGGGTCCGGGTGTTCGTGGCCGCCCTCGCTGTCGCCGTCGCCGCCGGATTGCTGCTGTCCTACCTGTGGGCACTGCGCCGCTACACCGTGGGCATGGCCGTGCCCTTCACCCTGAACGGCCACACCAGGGGCGACTGGGCCCCGCCGCTGCCCGCCTACGTGCTCTTCGCCTCGTTCATCGTCATCTCCGCCGGGTACGCCGCGCTCGTGCTGGCCCTGCTGCGCCGGCCGTGGACCGGCGCCCGGCCCGCCGTTTCGCAGAAGGCAACGGGCTGAGCGGGCTGGCGGCCGTTCACGCCCCTTCGCCGTGACGGCCGGCGCCAGCCGCGAAGCGCGCCGCGCCTGCCTGGGACTCCCCGGAGCGCAGCGTGCGCAGCCCGTGCCTGACCTCGTTGCCCATGGCCGCTTCCAACGGCAGCCCCCACTGCTCGTAGGAGGACCGGCGGTCTGAACGGAGGCAGCCCTGGGGCAGAGCCGCCAGCTGGGACGCCAGCTCCAGCGCTACCGGCGCGGCCTGACCCGACGGGCACAGCCGGTTGGCCAGGCCCCAGTCCAACGCCTCGGACGCCGCCCACGGCACGGCCGGTCAGGATCATGTCGAGGGCGCGGCTGTGGCCGACGAGGCGCGGCAGGCGGACCGTGCCGCCGTCGATCAGGGGGACGCCCCAGCGCCGGCAGAACACCCCGAACGTGGCGTCGGCCGCCGCCACCCTAAGGTCCGCCCACAAGGCCAGCTCCAGGCCGCCGGCGACGGCGTGGCCCTCGACGGCGGCGATGACCGGTTTGGACAGCGCCAGACGGGTGCACCCGAGCGGCCCGGCTGGTCGAGGTCCTCCTCGACGCGGTTGCCTCGCCCGGCGCCGATGGCCTTCAGGTCGGCGCCGGCGCAGAACGTGCCGCCTGCTCCCGTCAGCACGGCGACGTCGGTGTCGGGGTCCTCGTCGAAGGCTCGGAACGCGTCGTGCAGGGCGGCGGCGGTTGGCCCGTCTACGGCGTTGCGGACCTCGGGGCGGTCGAGCGTGACCACGAGTACGCGTTGGCGGGTTTCCATGCGGACCGTCATGCCTCAGTGACCCATGTCCGCGCCCGGGAAGTCAAGACGGCCGCCCGCTGACGCCCACTCCAGAAGCACCGGCGTGCAGCGGGAGAGGGCACGGAGCGCCGCCAGGCCGCCGGAGACCGTGGCGGGCGACCACAGCCGGTGAGCCGGCGTGTCGGAGATGGTCCGGACCACCGCCAGTGGCCCTTGCCAGGCCGCGGTGACCACCGATGAGGACTCCATGTCCACGGCTGCCGCGCCGGTGTCGGTCAACGCCCGCCGCCCGGCGGCGTCGTGGATCAGCCGGGGAGTGGTGACCACCGCGCCCACCACGGCGCGCAGCCCCACCTCCCGGAGAGCGGCCGCCAGGCTCCCGGCCGACTCGAGTCGGGGACCGGCAGGCCGGCCCTGGGCGTCCAGGATCTGGTCCGCCACCACGACGTCACCGACCCGGCGGTGAACGTCCACGGCGCCGGCCACACCGGCCACGGCCGCCGGCCGGGCGGTCGGCGTCAAGCGAGCCGCGGTGGCCCGGGCGCGGACCACCCCCATGCCCGTGCGCACCACCTCGGCGCGCGACCATCCTGCCGCTCGGCGCCCCCCGGCGGCGACGAAGCGCGCTTCGATGCGGAGGGGGCACAGGAGCAGCAGACCAGGGTCGACGGTGGGCGGGTGCCTGTCCGAGCTGCTCACGTGCTTCTCCCGGTGCTGCGGCCAGCCGGGAAGGCTATCCGAGCGGCCACTAAGCTCCGGGCGCCGACCCTCTGGAGGCGCAAGCGAACAATGAGTGCTCCCGGCTACCCGTCAGACGCACCCGACGACCGGCCTCCCTCCGGTCCTCCCGGATGGGAGCCTCCCGGATGGGAGCCGCCCGGATGGGAGCCGCCCGGCGCCAGCCCGCCGGGTCCCGAGGGATACGGGCCGCAGGGGCCCGGGCCGGGCCCGTACCCGCCGCCGGGGTACGGTCCACCGGGGTACGGCCCGCACAGGCTACGGGCCGCCCCGGGCTACGGGCCTCCTGGCTACGGGCCGGGGCCCTACCCGCCGCCGGGCTACGTCCCTGCCGGCTATGACCCCTCGGCGCCCTTCGGTCGAGACCCGGTCACCGGGGAGCCGTACTCCGACAAGCAGAAGTTGGTGGCCGGACTGCTCCAGCTCTTCCTCGGCGGCTTCGGCGCCGGACGGTGGTACCTGGGCGACACCGGCATCGCTCTCGCCCAGCTGTTCACGTGCGGCGGGCTGGGGATCTGGGCGCTCGTCGACGGCATCATGATGTTGACCGGCAACGTCCGCGACCAGTACGGGCGGCCGCTGCGCGACTGATCCCCGACAACGGTGCCCGGCTGGCGGTTGGCGGGTGGTACGGGCGCGCTCGATCGCCGCTCCTCGGGTACCTGCGCACGGCGGACCCGCACGATCCGCGGGTGCTCATGCCTCGTTGCCCGACGAAGCGGCTGACCGGTCTGGACTGCCCGGCGTGCGGGGGCCTCCGGGTCGTCCACGACCTGCTCCACGGAGACGTGCGCGCCGCGGCGCGTGACAACCTGTTCCTCCTCGTGTGCAGCCCGCTGCTGGTGTGGCTGCTGGTCCGGCGAGCGGCCGCTTGGCGACGGCAGGACCGGGCCCCGGTCCCGGCGGCCGTGGCTTACGGGCTCGGCGCGTCCGCCGTGGTCTGGATGGTGGTGCGCAACCTGGCTGCCTGGCCGCTTACCCCCCGACTCAACGCCGCCTCGAGGAAAGCGAGGTAGTCGGTGCTCTCGGCGATGAGCTTCGCCGTGGGCTTGCCCAGGCCGTGACCGGTTGACGTCTCCACCCGCAGCAGCATCGGAGCATCCTGGCCGTGGACCTCCTGCAGGGTGGCGGCGAACTTCAGCGAGTGGGCGGGCACGACGCGGTCGTCGTGGTCGCCGGTCATGAGCAGCACCGGGGGGTAGCGCCCGGCCCGGTGGACGTTGTGCAGCGGTGAGTACGCCCGCAGCCACTGGTACTGGTCGGGGTCGTCGGGGTTGCCGAAATCGGTCGTCCACGCCCAGCCGATGGTGAAGAGGGGAAAGCGCAGCATGTCGAACACGCCGACCTGGGCGGCGACGGCGCCGAAGAGCTCCGGGTGCTGGGTCAGGCAGGCGCCGACGAGCAGGCCGCCGTTGGACCCGCCGCTGATGGCGGTCCGCTCGGGGCGGGACCACCCGGACGCGGTCAGCCACCGGGCGCAGGCGCAGAAGTCGTCGAAGACGTTCTGCTTGTGGGCCAGGCGTCCTGCCTCGTACCACGTCCGCCCGTACTCGCCGCCCCCGCGCAGGCTGGCCACCGCCAACATGCCGCCCCGTTCCATCCACACCAGGTGGGCCACCGAGAACGACGGGGTGACGGGAATGTCGAATCCGCCGTAGCCGTACAGGAGGACGGGCACCTCTCCCGTCGGCGCCAGGTCGCGGCGGCGGGTCAGGAACATCGGCACGGGCGTTCCATCCTCCGAGGTGGCGAAGACCTGTTCGGTCACGAAGGCGTCGGACTCGATCGCCGCGGCGGAGTGCTCCACGCACGCGGTGGCACCGGTGCGCAGGTCGTGGGACCACACCGCCCCCGACTCGGTGAACGACGTGGTCCGGAAGTGCAGCAGGTCCTTGCCGGCGTCGCCGCGCACCGCCCGCTCGTCCCCCGGGCCCGGGGCCACCGACACCAGACCGGGCAGAGGGATGTCTCGTAGGTGCGTGCCGTCCAGGGCGTGGACCCGGAGGCGCGAATGGGCGTCGTGCAGGTAGTGGCACACCAGCCTGCCGCCGTACAGGTGGGCGCCGACGAGGTTGTCGCCGGTTTCCGCCACGACGGTCTGCCACCGTTCGAGGTCGGGCTGGTCGAGGTCGACGGCCACGATCCGGCGCCGACCGGCCCGGTGGTCGGTGAGCACGAAGAAGGTGGGGCCGTCGTTGCCGACCACCGTCGCCTCGGCGGCGAAGTCGGCGACCAGGGGGCGCAGGCCCGGGGCCGGGTCGTCCAGGTCGAGTACCTGGACGAGCGTCTCCGGATCGAGGCCGCGCCTGATCGAGATCACCAGGTAGCGTCCGTCGGCGCTCACCTCGGCGCCGGGCAGCCAGTCAGGGTGGTCGGCGGTGGAGAGGATCAGCTCGTCGTCGTCCTGAGGCCGTGGCCAGGCGGTGCAGCATCACCCGGTCGGGTCGGGTCTGCTCCTGGCCCTCGCCACCCGGCGCGGCGGCCGTCCGGCCACGTAGTAGAAGCCCGAGCCGTCGTGGCGCCACGCCGCGGTGGAGAACTTCGACCACTCGACGACGTCGTCAAGGTCGACCCCGGTGGTCACGTCGCGCACCCGCCAGGTCCGCCAGTCCGAGCCGGCCACGCTGGTGGCGTAGGCCAACGTGCCGCCGTCCCGGCTGACTTCCATGCTCGATACGGCCACGGTGCCGTCGGCGGACAGCGCGTTGGCGTCGAGGAGGGGCCGCCTGCCCCTGCCGTCGGGGGCGTCCATCACGAACAGGACGGGCTGGTTCTGCAGGCCGGAGTTGCGCGTCTGGAACCATCGCCCCCCCTGCTCGAAGGGCACGCCCACCTTGGGATAGTCCCACCGCGAGGTCAGCCGGGCCCGGATCGCTTCCCGGTCGGCCACGTCGGCGAGGTACCGCTGGGTCAGGTCGTTCTGCGCGTCGATCCACGCCGTCACCTCGACGCTCCCCGCATCCTCCAACCACCGGTACGGGTCGGCCACCGCTTGGCCGTGGTAGTCGTCGACGACGTCCCCTTGTCGGGTGGCGGGGTACGGCGGAGCAGGAGCGGCGGGGTCCCAGGTCATGGCGGCCATGGTGGCTCGTTTCCCGCCGGACGCGGCAGGTGACGGATCACGTACCGTGCTTCGATGGGACCCGCGGTCGGCCTCGCCCGACCGTGGGCGTGGGGTGGAGGAGACATCATGACCATTGCTGAGCTGCTCGTCGACGCCTTCGGCCGCATCCGCGGCGTCGTGCACCAGGCCATCGGCGGACTGACCGAGGACCAGTTGGCGTTCCGCCCGGGCGAGCACGCCAACTCGATCGGGTGGCTGGTGTGGCACCTGACCCGGATCCAGGACGACCACGTCGCCGACGCCGCCGGGATCGAGCAAGTGTGGATCCGATCGGGATGGCACGACCGTTTCGCCCTGCCGTTCGCCCCCGGCGCCACTGGCTACGGCCACGACACCGGCGAGGTCGGCGCCCTGGCCGGCATCTCCGCCCAGCTGCTCGGTGACTACCACGACGCGGTCTACGACCAGACCATCCCCTACCTGGGCGGGCTGACCGACGCCGGTCTCGATCGCATCGTCGACGAGGGCTGGGACCCGCCGGTCTCCCTCGGCGTACGGCTCGTCAGCGTGGTGGCCGACGACCTGCAACACGCCGGACAGGCCGCGTACGTCCGAGGCCTCCTCGCCTGAGCTTGCCGGGACACGCCGATGGGCGGGCGGTACGGGACCTAGGATCGCCGGGCAATGACCCGGCGGCCCACTTCGACCTCGGCGTTCGGCGTGTCGAAGCGGGAGAGCCACGACGCCAGCGGGTTCTACCGGCGGTTCACCCCGCCCGTCCTTTCGCCCGACGCCGAGGTGGCCTCCCACAAGGCGCTCGACAAGCTGATCGTGGGCGACGCCAGGCGCATGGAGGAGGTCCCGGATTCGTCGGTTGCCCTGGTGGTGACGTCGCCGCCGTACTTCGCCGGCAAGGAGTACGAGGAGTCGCTGGGCGAAGAGGGGGTTCCGGCCACCTATCTGGAGTACCTGGGGCTCCTCCGGGACGTGTTCGCCGAATGTGTGCGCACGCTCGAACCGGGTGGGCGGATCGCGGTCAACGTCGCCAACCTGGGCCGCCGCCCCTACCGGTCCCTGTCGGCCGACGTGATCGGCATCCTCCAGGACGACCTTCGCCTGTTGCTGCGGGGGGAGATCATCTGGCTGAAGCAGCGCGGATCGTCGGGATCGTGTGCCTGGGGGAGCTTCCAGCGCCCCGGGAACCCGGTGCTGAGGGATTTGACCGAGCGGGTGGTCGTGGCCAGCAAGGGCCGCTTCGACCGGGCCGTCCCCGCCAATCGACGAGCCCGCGACGGTCTGCCGTCCGAGGCGTCCATGACCCGCGAGGACTTCATGGAGAACACGCTCGACGTGTGGGAGATCCCCGCCGAGAGCGCCAGGCGGGTCGGTCATCCCGCGCCTTTCCCCGTCGAGCTCCCCGCTCGCCTGATCGAGCTGCACACCTACCGCGGCGACCTGGTCATGGATCCGTTCGCCGGTTCGGGCTCGACTGCGGTCGCGGCGGTGCGGTCAGGGCGTCACTACGTCGGCTACGACCTCGACGAGGCCTACATCCGCCTGGCCGAGACCCGGGTGTCCGACGAGCGGCGAAGACTGCCCGAGACCCGGTCTTCGGCAGGCGAGGAGGACGACGACCTCCCGGCCCGGGCGGTGGGCCAGGGGAAGGCGGCCAAGGAGATCGCCCGTGCCGTCCTCGAGGCGGCCGGCTTCACCGACATCCGGAAGGACCAGCGGCAGCCGGGCGGGGTGGCCGTCGACTTCACCGCCCGTGACCGCACGGGCAAGCTGTGGTTGTTCGAGGTACCCGGGGGGTTCACTCGCCACCGGGGCGGATTGAAGCGGGCCGACGTCCTCTGGAAGGCCTTGGGAAAGGCCGCGGTCCTTCGGGAGGCTGGCGACACGCCACTCGTCCTCCTGACCACCGAAGGTCCGTCTCCCGCCAGCCCGGGCGGCGAGGCGCTCAAGCAGGTGACCGGCGTGGACAAGCCGGTCTACGCGGTGATCGAGATGATCCAGCCCCGGGTGCGGGAGCAGCTGCAGACCCTCCACGGGGCCTGACTGCACCCAGGAGTCATACGACGATGACCTCCACAAGGTCGTTGATCGCCTCGAAGTCGTCGCCGTTTCGCGTGTAAAGAGGGAGATCGGCGGTGAGAGCGGCGGCGGCGATGAGCAGGTCGACCGCCCGTGCTCCGCGCGCCTTGCGGCCAGCGGCCACGACCGATGCGAAGATCCGCCCGTAGGCGCGTGCCGCATCGCTGTCGAAAGCCAGGGGATCGAAGGCGGCCTCGGCCCGTTGGAGACGGTCCTGCCTCCTGCCGCGCTCCTCGGGATCGCTTGTGGCCTGCGGTCCCGACCGCCAACTCAGCCATGGTGATGGCGCTGATCGCGACCTCGATGGGAAGCTGTGACGAGTCGAGCTCGTCAAGGTCGATCACGACCGAAGTGTCGAGGATCCCCCGCGGGCGTGGTTGGTCTTCAGCCACGTGGTGTCGGGTCCTGGCGAGCGGCGGAGTCGAGATCGGAGCGGAAGCGAGAGAAGTCAACGGCGGGCGCGGTCCGGAACAGCGCGAGGGCCGTCTCCGCAGGGACGAAGCGATGGCGTCGCAGTGGCGTCAACTCACCTACCGGTACACCGTTGCGGGTCACGATGAAGCTCTCACCTGCGTCGAGCTCGCGCATGATCTCTCCGCTGCCGTTGCGTAACTCGCGCTGGGTGATCTCGCGGGTCATGTGGCAGCGTAGCACGACGTGCTACGCAAGGGTGGCCGGCTCACAAGGCGCGAAACAGGCCCCCGTCGACGAGCACCTGGGCGCCGTTGACGTAGCTGGACGCCTCGCTGGCCAGAAACAGGCACACGCCCACCATGTCCTCCGGCTGTCCGATCCGCTTCATCGGATTGATCTCCGCCGCCCGACTCCTTGCTGCCCGGGGCCCACGCTTTGGTGATGTCGGTGTCGAAAGCTCCGGGCAGCACGAGATTCGCCCGCACCTTGGGGGCCCATGCGCCGGCCAGGCCGAGGGTGAGCGCATTCAGCCCCGCCTTGGCCATGGCGTAGGGCAGGTCGGTCGCATCCGGCCGCAGCGATCCAGCGGTGGTCACGTTGATGATCGAGCCGCCATCGCCTCTCAGCCATGCGCGATCCGAACAGGGCGCCGAGTCGGAACGGCCCCCGGGCGTTCACCGCGTGGACCTTGTCGTACAGCTCGGGGGTCACCGACGAGAGACTGTCGTAGAGCGGCGACATCCCGGCGTTGTTGACCAGGACGTCGCCGCGCCCGAACGTGTCGTACACCGTGTCCACCAGCCGGTCGCAGTCGTCCCAGCTGCCCACGTGGCATGCGACGGGCAGGGCACGCCGTCCGGTGGCCTCAGCGATCTCCTTGGCCGCCGCCTCGCACGCCTCAAACTTTCTGCTGGCGATCACGACATCAGCGCCGGCTCGAGCCAGACCCTTCGGAAACGGCGCGGCCAATGCCGCGACTTCCGCCGGTGATCACCGCGACCCGGCCAGTGAGGTCGAACAGCTGTGCCGGCGCCTTCATGCCTTTGACCTCGTTCATCGATAGAGCCTTCAATCCGAGGATGCCGTCGCGACGTGCGGCGCGGGGTCATTCTGCTCCACGCGCCTCCTCCTCGGCGACGAGCCACGCCGGTCCTGGCTAGTCCCACTGGCCCGGCTTGGTAGTCGCCGGCGGGCTGGCGGGTGATGACGTTCATGCGGTTGGCGGCGTTGATGAGGGCGATGAGCGAGACCAGCGCGGCGAGCTGATCCTCGTCGTAGTGCATGGCGGCGTTGGCCCAGGCCTCGTCGCTGACCCCTCCGGCTGCGTCGGCGATGCGGGTGCCCTGCTCGCTGAGCTCGAGGGCGGCGCGCTCGGCCTCGGTGAAGACCGTCGCCTCCCGCCACGCGGCCACCAGGTTGAGCCGAACCTGGCTTTCACCGGCGCGTGCGGCCTCCTTGGTGTGCATGTCGGTGCAAAACCCACAGCCGTTGATCTGGCTGGCCCGAAGCCTGACCAGCTCCTGCGTCGCCGCGGGCAGGGTCGACTCGGTTATGACCCGGCCTGCGGACATGACGTGCTTGGCGAACTTCATTGCGATGGTGTTCTCGAAGAGGTTGAGGCGGGCGTCCATGGTGCTCTCCTTTCGTGGAGTTGGTTGTGCTTCGTTCAGGGCCGAGCGTCTCGGTCGCGGGATGGGAGACGGGCGATGTCGGAGACGGCGCCGAGATGCTGGAGCTTGTCGGGGTTGACGATGCCACGCACCGTCTGGATCACGCCGTCGAGCACTTCGAGGGACAGAACGCTGATGACCTTGCCTTGGGGGTCGCGGGTGATGACCCCAGGTCCGCCGTTGACGAGTACCGGTTCGACGGCCACCCCCAGTCGGGGCGCCTGTTTGAACAGCGCGACGACGAAGGCGGCAACCTGGTCTCGTCCGTAGAGGGGTCGGCGGATGGCGGTCGCCTTGCCGCCCCCGTCGCCGCAGAACACGGCGTCCGCCGCCAGCAGGTCCACCAGCTGGTCGAGGTCGCCGCCTTGGGCAGCGGCGAGAAAGGACTGGAGCAGGGCCTCGCTGTGCTCGGTCGATGCCTGGTAGCGGGCTTGATGGGCGTCCAGATGCTGGCGGGCCCGCCCGAAGATCTGCCGGCAGTTGGCCTCACTCCGTTCGACGATCGGCGCGATGTCCTCGTAGGAATAGTCGAACACCACGCGAAGCAGGAACACGGCTCGCTCGACCGGTGAGAGGCTCTCGAGCAGCACGAGGAAGGCCATCGAGAGGGAATCGGACAGCTCAGCCATCTGCTCGGGACTCTCGTGCAGGTCGGCGACGATCGGCTCGGGCAGCCAGGTGCCGACATAAGACTCCCGGCGAACCCGCGCCGAGCGCATGTGGTCGATAGCCAGCCGGGTAGTGGTGGCGGCCAGATAAGCCTTGGAGGAGTCGACCACCACCCCGCTCTGTCGGGCGCGCTCCAGCCGAAAGAACGCCTCTTGGACCAGATCCTCGGCCTCGGCCACGCTCCCCGTCATCCGGTAGGCGATCGAGAACATGAGCCCTCGAAGGTCTGCTTCGTTCGGCGGAGGCGCGTCCATCGCTCACCACCGTCCTCTGGGACGAAGCGCGGCCTCGTGTCGTTGCTGCGCCGAGATGATCCTCACGCCGCCTCCCGCCCGCTCGACGCTTGGTCCTCGGCCACCCAGGACAGGAACCCTTCGCGCCAGCTCGCGTGGCCGGGAGCCCAGCCGAGCACCGCCTTGGCCTTGCCGTTCGACGAACCGTGCGTCCGGGTCATCATGGAGACGACGGCCGCCCCGGCCGCCAGCCTGCCGGCCCACGTCGGCACATGAAGTGGTGGTTTGGCGCCCGCAACCTCGGCCAGATACGGGATCCATTCGCCAGCCGGCGCGGGCTCGTCATCCACGATGTTGTACACACCGGGCGCGCCGCGGTCGAGCCCGGCGATGGTGGCGTCGGCAGCATCGGCGACATGGATGAACGACCACAAGCCGGCCCCGCTCCCCACCACAGGCAGCTTGCGCTGGCGGACGGCGTCCAGCAGCGATGGCGATCCGGGGCCGTAGAAGTTGCCGTAACGAAGCACCAGGCCTTCCACCCCGGTTGCCGTCGTTACCGTGTGCTCGAGCTCGGCAAGGGCGTCCAAGCTCTGGCGCATCGCCTTCGGCGGGTGCGGATCGAGCGGCGAGGTCTCGTCCTTGACCGGCGATCCATCTCGCGGATTGGTCCACCCGGTGAAGCCCTGTGCCACCAGGCGGCGGACTCCGGTCTTGGCTGCCGCGTCGAGCAGGTTGCGGGTCCCCTCGGTGCGCAGGCGGTTGGTCAAGGCGAACTTGCCATCGAAATGGCGCAGGTCGGTCACCGCGGCCAGAGCCGTCATCTGGTGGACGATCACCTCAGGACGGGCGGTTGTGACCGCGGCTTGCACCGACGCCGGGTCGAGCCCGTCCATCACCACTGCGTTGGCGCCCGAGGCCCGGAGCTCGGCCAACTTGGCCGAGGTGCGGGCGGTGGCGACAACCTCGTGGCCCTCGGCGAGCAATCTGGGGACCAGCTGCCGGCCGATCGCCCCCGTCCCTCCAGCAACCAATACGCGCATCGGTCTACTCCCTTTCTCAGCGTCTCGTGAACCTGTGTCAGCCCCCTAGACGAAGCAGCGCGCTCCCGTGTGACACCCGAGCAGCGAAAAAGAGCCGACCGTCGGGCGCACTACGGCGAAAGAGCGGCCGTGGCGGTCGGGATCGGGTTGCCGCGGGCTATACGGTCGGGGGGCGAAGGACGGTCGGGGGGCGAAGGCCGTCGAGCACCATCGCCAGCAGCCGCTCGCCCTGCTCGGCGGTGAGCGTGCTGACCATGCACATGGGCGACACCAGCTGCATGAGGTCCTCGCCGTCGATGTCCGAGCGGGCCAGGCCCGCCTCCTGGGCCCGGGTGAGCACCCGGTTGCAGGCGGCCCAGATGCGGTCCCGCGACGCCGATTTCAGGTCGGGGTTCTTTTCGAACGCTTCGTGCAGCTCGTTGAGGAAGGTGCGCTTGGACCGGCCGTAGTCGACGTAGGCGTGCAGCCACGCCTCCAGGGCGGTCCACGGATCGAGGTCGGTGCGCCCCGGTCCGCTGAGCCCACCAGTGCGTCCACGTCGTCGCGATAGACCGCTTCCACCAGGTCGATCCGCTTGGGGAAGTGTCGGTAGAGGGTGCCGACACCCACGTCGGCCTGCTTGGCGATGGCCTCCATCGACGCACCGCCACCGTGGTCGGCGAAGACGCTGACGGGCGGCGTCGACCAGGCGCTCGTAGTTGCGCCGGGCGTCGGCCCGCATCGGCCGGCTGCCCGGCTCCACGGCAATGTTCGCTTCGTGCTGGGCGGTCACGGCCCTGCACCTCCACACTTTTCTGCAAAAACCTGCTTGATAAACGGAGGCACCCTCCGTATACTATCTGGAGGAAGCTTCCGCTTTGCCTCTCAGAATACCAGCGGAAAGGCCGTAGTCAATGGTCCAAGTCTCGAACCTCCAACGGGCGACCAGCAGATGGCGCTCCAACCCCTCGATCGTCCTCGGCGTCATCCTGACCGCCCAGCTCATGGTGGTCCTCGACGCCACCATCGTCAACGTCGCCCTGCCCCACATCCAGCGCAGCCTCGGCTTCTCGAGCTCGTCGCTGTCCTGGGTCCTCAACGCCTACGTCCTCACCTTCGGCGGCCTGCTCCTCCTCGGCGCCCGCTCGGGCGACCTGCTCGGCCGACGGCGGACGTTCATGGCCGGGATCGCACTGTTCTCCCTGAGCTCGCTGGCGGGAGGGTTCGCCACCACCAGCTGGATGCTGCTGGGCGCCCGAGCGCTCCAGGGGATCGGCGGGGCCATGGCCGCACCGGCCGCCCTGGCCCTGCTGACCACCATCTTCCCCGAGGGGGCGGCGCGGGTGCGGGCCATCGGCCTGTTCACCACGGTCTCCGCCGCCGGCGGGGCCACCGGCCTCGTCGCCGGCGGCCTGCTCACCGAGTGGGCGTCGTGGCGCTGGGTCATGTTCGTCAACGTCCCCATCGGCCTGGCCGTGCTCCTCGTCGGTGGCACGGTGCTGGTGGAGACCGAGCGTCGCCGCGGCCGCTTCGATCTGACCGGCGCGCTGACATCCACGGCCGGGATGACTGCTGTCGTGCTCGGCCTGGTCGAAGCCGGCACCGCTGGTTGGTCGGCGCCCATCACGGTGGGC
This sequence comes from uncultured Actinomycetota bacterium, assembly GCA_963757175.1. Classification (GTDB taxonomy): domain Bacteria; phylum Actinomycetota; class Acidimicrobiia; order Acidimicrobiales; family Palsa-688; genus CAVWQR01. The sequence goes on from CAVWQR010000001.1 coordinate 1,712,494, forward strand.
TCGCTTCTCGTCGGCGTCGCCCTGCTCGGCCTGTTCGTCCGGATCGAGACAACCGCGGCCGAGCCGATCCTGCCGCTGCGGATCCTCGCCGACCGGACCCGGGCCTCGGCCAACGTGGCCCGCGGCCTCGGCTACGCCGGGATGTACGGGATCATCTTCTTCCTCACCCAGTTCCTGCAGGACATCCAGGGCCACTCCTCCCTGGTTACCGGCCTCGCCTTCCTGCCCACACCGATCTCGGTGTTCCTGGCCTCCCAGCTCACCAGCAAGGTGCTGGTCAACCGCCTCCCTGCCAAGACGCTGATGATCATGGGCACGACCATGTCCGCGGCCGGCCTCTTGCTGGCCACCCAGCTCCACACCGGTGCCGCATACCCACAGATCCTCGCCAGCCTCATCCTGATCGGCATCGGCATGGGGGTGTCCTTCGTCAGCCTGACCACCGCCGGCCTGGCCGGTGTGGCCCCCTCCGACGCGGGCGCCGCTTCGGGTCTGATCAACGTGATGCAGCAGCTCGGCGCTGCCCTCGGCCTGGCCGTCCTCGTCACCGTCTTCGACAGCGTCACCTCCGCAACCCACTCCGTCGGTCTCAGCCAAGTGGCAGGCGTCGGCGGGGCGGCGGGAGCGACGGCCCGGGCCGCCCTGGTGCACGGGATGGACGTGACGTTCGCGGCGGGTGCCGGCTTCGCAGTGGCGGCGGTGGCCATCGTGGCCCTGTTCGTCCGCACCCCTGCCGCCGCCGAGATCGAGCTGCCCCTACCCGAAGAGGTGCCGGCCGAGCAGGAGGTGGCGGAGCAGGAGGTGGCGGAGCAGGAGGTGGCGGAGCAGGAGGTGGCGGCCTGACCCCGTCGGGTCTCCCATCCTGTGTTTTGTAGGAAACCCCGCCGGGCACTACCGCCGGCGGGGTTTCCTGACCGTGGACGTCAGAGCGAACTCGAGCGGTATCGGGCGTAGGTCACGCCACTCGCGAACCGACGCGTGCCCAGCAACTCGAGATCGAGGCGCACGCCGTTCGGTAGCCATCGCTTGCCGCCGCCGATCACCACGGGGACCGCGAAGAGATGGAGCTCGTCGACCAACCCGGCAGCAATGGCCTGGCCGGCGAGCTGGGAACCTCCGACGGTCATGTCGACGCCGGCACTGGCCTTGAGTCGGCGGACCGCTTCGGGCTCGAAGCTGCGTTCGATTCGCGTCTTGGCGCTCGACACCGACTCCAGTGTCCGGGAGTAGACGATCTTGTCCGCCCCTCGCCAGATTTCCGTGAAGTCCCGGTCGAAGGGCGACTGGCTCTCGTCTGTGGGAGCGGTTTCCCAGAACAGCATTGTCTCGTACATCGCACGGCCGTACAGGTGGATACCGATCGGCCGCTCCAGGTCGTTGACGAACGAGAGCACCTCCTCGTCGGGTTCCGCCCAGTCGAATCGGCCTTGACCGTCTTCCACATAGCCGTCGAGCGAGGCGATCGCCGAGTAGATCAGCCTGGTCACCGGCGTCTCATCTCTTTACTGCATAGTCGACGAAGGTGGCGAACGGCGACTGACGCACCCCGAGATGCTCCAGCTCGACCGACATGTCGAACCCGTCGAACAGGCGCTTTCCCGCCCCGAGTAGGACCGGGGCGGTGATGATCGTGAGCTCGTCGACCAGCGCGGCGGACAGGGCCTGGCGGATGATCTGGGCGCCCCCCATCACGTGGGCCTGTCTGTCCCCCGCTGCCGCTTGGGCCCGCTCGATGGCCTCACTCAGTGTGCCCACAAAGACGAACTCATCGCCCGGCGGTTGCTCCTCGGGACGGTGGGTGACCACGAAGACGGGGATGCCCCACGGGTTCTTGTCCGCCCAGTGCCCGGCCGCCTCGTAGGTGCCGCGCCCGGTGACAACGGCCCCGTTGGCCCCGAGCACCTCCTCCAGCCATTCCTTGTCCACGCCGGTGGGCGCGCCCCGACCAGGGGAGTCATAGCTCCACGGCCCACCGAACACCCAGTAGTGCAGACGCTCGCCCCCGACTCCCAGGCCGCAGCCCGGACCGTCATTCGGTCCGGTGATGTAGCCGTCTACAGAGACGGTGATCCCGGCCACGACCTTGCCCATCTGGCCCCTCCTCCTCGGTCGCTCGGACCGGCTCGCTCACTAGCTCGGACGGTCGAGCCGAGCAGAACTCATCGCCGGCCGGCGGGCCGGGACGCAGTTCGCTCTGGCCGGCTACGACGTACGAGCGTGGTCGCCCACCAGGTCGGCCCGGACCTTGCCCGACCGATTGCGGGACAGCGTGTCCACGCTGCCCGAGATCGGTGCTGTGCGAGCCCGCGGCCGTCGACGACGTTCTCACCAGAGTCACGACATACGACGACCTGGCAACCGCCGTGGGCCCCTGTGCTGCAGTCATGGAGTCGATCGTCGAGGACGCCGAGGCAGCCATCGACACTGTCTGACCGGCCCGGGCCCTCGCCCCGGCGGCCGGCCTCGGGCAGGCGCGCCCGGCCCCGGCCCCGGCGTCCGGATGTGTCGGAGAGCGCGGCCCTCCCGGCTTGATGCGTCGGTGGGTGCGGTACTCGCGCCCTGCCACGCATCGGGCTGGAGGTGGCCGCGCCATTCGATACATTTCGGAAGATGCGCTCGTGTGGAGCTGGACATCCAGCTTTCCGGTGACTCGGCTCGCCGCGGGCATGGCCCGCCCCGAGCGCGCCATCGTCGTCATCCGGTACAGACGCAGCTGATTATCTTCGTCGAAGCCGTTGCCGGGAGAAAAGACGAACGAGACAACGCCGCGAGCACGATGCGCTTCTGCGAGGACGTCGGCCTGCGAGCAGTCCGCGTCCGGAAGGAGATCACCGGGTTCTTGTGGAACCCGATCTGGTTCGCCATGTTGCGGGAGATGCTGCACCTCGTGGACAACGGAGCTGCCGATCCGTTGGCGCTCAAGCCGCCCTAGGGGAACAGTTGCGTCCCGCCGCCAAGGACGATTGGGTGCACCGCGATGCGGTACTCGTCGATCAGGTCGTGCCGCATCAAGGTTTGCACCAGCGTGGCGCTGCCGTACACCTCGATGTCCCCACCGGACTCCTTCTTGACCCGGGCCATCTCGGCTGGCACGTCGCCGTCGATCGGTTGCGTTCGAATGAAGCGGTCCAGTCAGTGTCCTCGGCGCACGGCGCCGAATAGCTTTCGCTCACGCCCCGTCGAACACGACCGCCTCTTCAACGGCGAGGAACCAGTTCTCCTTCACGAGGTCGTCTTCGCTCTGCTCACCGAGGGTCTGTTGGAAGTAGTCGATCCGGGTGCGTAGCCCGCTGAGCTGATCGAAGTACACCTCGTTGATGGCGTCGTACGCCCAGTCCTCCCCCGAGAGCTGAGGGTGGTTCTGGATGTACGCCAGGCCTCGGGCCTCGTCAGGAATGACGGCGGTGCCGACCTTGCCGGCCCGGTTGCGCCAACGATCGAAGAACTGCGCAAGGGTGAGGTCAGCGGCTCGGCGTGCGATGGCCATGTGCTTGAGCTTGGTGCCTCCTGCTCGCCAGCGTTGCTCGAGCCAGTCGCCGCCGCGCATGACGTGCTCGTCGGCCACGATGATGGGACTGGCGACAATGTCGACGACCTCGCTGAGCTGCGCGTCGGCCTCCGACGTACGGCGCCAGGCCTGGTAGCGGGCCAGGTGCTCGGCGTCGGTGAACCATTCCAGGGCGATTCCGTCGTGTTTGGGGTTCGGGGTCATCTCGGGGAGCGAGACGCACGCGGTGACCCGGGCGGGACGGACGCCCGCGGGGGCGTCGGCGACCGAACCGAGCGCCGCTCGCCAAGCCTCCGAAAAGTCCGAAGGACTCGGATGGCTTCGGGTGGCGAACACGATGCGCTTGATCATCTTGTCCCCGGCGCGGCTGGTTCGGCTGATCGCATCCAGTCGCCGGCGTGATCAAGGGGCTGCTGGAAGAGGGCGGACGCGTTGGCGTGGGTCACCTTCTCGACATCCGACGGGGACGACAGGACCGTAACCTGCTCGTGGACAGCTGCTTGGGTGTGGGGCCAGCTGGTGTCCGCGTGGGGGTAGTCGGACTCGAGCATGATCCGGTCGGTGCCGATGTGGTGAGCCTGCTCGAAGCTGCAGGGCTCCTCGATGGCGCAGTACCAGAAGTTGCGCTGGAGGACCTCGCCCGGCGTCACGTCGTCGCCAGGCCAGTCGATGGTCTGGGAGCGGGAGCGGTAGGCGCGCTCCATCCGCTCGAGCAGGAGCGGCACCCAGCCGATGCCCCCCTCGGAGAAGACCAGCCGCAGACGGGGGAACCGAAGGCACACCTGGGAGTAGGCCCACTCCGCGGCCGCCCCCATGACATGAGCTGGCCACAGAAGGTGGGACACCCACACCGGTGCGTCTGACGATGTGGTCGGCCGGGTGGACGACGACCCGAGGTGCAGGTTGATGACTGTGTCGGTTTCCTGACAGGCGTCGAGCAACTGGTCCCAGTGCCGGGTGTGGACCGACGGAAGCCCCAGCCATTCGGGGTTCTCCGACAGGGTGACGGATCGAAAGCCCCGCTCCGCGTTCCGCCGCACCTCGGCCGCGGCGACCGCAGGATCGCGCAGGTAGACGATCTGGTTGGGGATCAGCCGCTCGGGGTCGGCGCCGGCCCACTCCTCGGCGATCCAATCGTTGTAGGCACGAACGCAGGCCTGGGCGACGTCCGGGTCCTCGAGGCCCCAGATACGCTGACCGCAGAAGCCCCAGACCATGGAGGGAAAGGCGAGCGAGGCGTAGACGCCGTCGATGTCCATGTCGCGGAGCCGCTCGGCGGCGTTGTAGCTGCCGGGTCGCATCTCCTCGTAGCGCATGGGCAGCTGGTAGTCCATGACACTGGTCGCTTCCCACCCGACGACCGAGTCGCCGCCGGTGAACGGCCGGGTTTCCCCATCGACGAGCCAGGCGTCACCGACGACCCGAGGGACCTCGTCACGCATGCCAGCCGGCACTCGATCGACGAAGACCGTTGGAGGCTCGACCAGGTGGTCGTCAGCCGACACGACCAGATATTGCCGATCGTGCGGCTGCGGCTCCGGACGTCGCTGCTGCCGGCGATCGAGCGCCGGCCCGGACTTGCGGACTTCTTCCATGGACCGCATCAGAAGCCCCCCTTTCCTTCCGCAGTATCTCGAAGGGGCCCAGCAGCCGGCCTGGACGACGAGCTCATGCCCGCTCCCTCCGGATGGTCGGCTCCATGGACAGATAGGTCGTGGCCAGCACGCCACCGTCGACGGGCAGGGTCACGCCGGTCACCCACCGGGCCCGGTCGCTGACCAGGTACTCGACGGCCCAGGCGACGTCCCAGGCGGTTCCCTCCGTGCCGAGCGGGCTGGCGGCGTTGCGCAAGGCCTGATCGGTGCGGACGTTCTGGTCCACCGTCCCGTGCGACACCGCGGTGACCCGGGGGGTGTTGAGGTGCCCGGGGGCGATGGCGTTGACCCGGATCCCGTCCCGGCCGTGGGCGACGGCCATGTCCCGGGTGAGGGCCTCGAGGCCCCCCTTGGCCGCCGAGTAGGCGGCCGTGACCAGCCCCCGGGAGGAGCAGATGGACGAGATGTTCACGATGGACCCACCCCGGGCGGTCCGCATGACGGGGACGGCGTGGCGGGCCATCAGCACTGTCCCCATGAGGCTGACGCCGAGCACCAGCGACCAGTCGCCGTCCGTGAGGCTCTCCACCGTGCCGGGCACGGAGGCGGCGGCGTTGTTGACCAGGATGTCGACGGCGCCGAACGTATCGACGGCTCTGGTCACGACCGCCCGACAGTCATCCCCGTCGGCGACGCTGCCCACGCAGACGACCGTCTCGGCCCCCTCCTTGGCGACGAGCGCTTCGGTTTCGCCGACACGCTCCTCGTCGACGTCGGCGAGGACCAGCCTGGCGCCCTGCTGGGCCAGGACCACCGAGATGGCCTTGCCCACTCCGACACCGGCGCCTGCGGTGCCGGCGCCGGTGACGATCGCCACCCGACCGTCAAGCGTCTTGGCTGGCAGGCTGGCGGTCATCCGCGCCCTTCCTCGCGTCGGCAATGTGGTTCATGGCCACGAACCCGAACGTGCACGTCGGCCCGACGCTGGCACCCGCCCCCGGATAGCAGCGGCCCATGACGCTGGCGGTGCTGTTGCCGGTGGCGTACAAGCCGGCGATCGGCTTGCGGGCGGTGTCGACCACCCGGGCGTGCTCGTCGGTCAGCACCCCGCCGCAGGTTCCCACATCGGTCGGGTAGAGGGCGATGGCGTAGAACGGCGAACGCTCCAGCGGAGCGAGGCACGGGTTGGGCCGGTTGCCCGGGTCGCCCATGAACCGGTCGTAGGCGCTGGCGCCGCGATGGAAGTCGCGGTCCTCGCCCGAGTGCGCGAACCCGTTGAACCGTTTCACGGCCGCCTCGAGTCCGGCGGGGTCGATCCCGCATTGCCCGGCGAGCTCCCCGAGCTCTCGGCCCCGTTTGACGAACCCGTCTCTGACCCACTGCTCGGGGAGCCGTCCCGGCAATACGCCGAAGAGGCAACGGCGCCGGAACCGGTCGTCGAAGACGATCCAGCTCGGCACCGTCCGCACCTGGCGGTCCCGAGCGAACATCAGCTGGCCCAGCTCCATGTAGGCGAGCGCCTCGTTGACATAACGCTGGCCGGTCGCGTCAACGATGATCGTCCCCGGTCGCCACCGGGCCCGGAATGCCACGGTGGCCAGCTGGCGGGCCGGATACGGCGGCGGGCTGCCGTCGGGCAGGCAGGGCATGGGCAGCCAGATGGCTTCGTCCATCAGTCCGGTCGCCGCGCCAAGCCGCGTGGCCAGCTCCACCACCTCGCCGGTGTCACCCGGGTTGGCCCTCGACCATTTCGCGGTTGTGGCCTGGGCGCCTCCGTAGCGGGCTCGCATCGTCTCGCTGCGAGAGAACCCGCCGGCGGCCAGCACCACGCCATGACGGGCGCCGACCCGGACGGACCGGCCGGCTCGCTGGACGACCACCCCGACAACGGTGCCGCCCTCCATGACCAGGTCGCGGACGGGCGCGTCGGTCCAAACCGCAGCTCCGGTCTGCAACGCCCGGTGCAGTAGTCGTGCCACCAGCGCGGTGCCGTTGGCCACCAGCCGGCGGCCGGCCAGTCTGCCGGCCACGGTCCGGGCCACCACCCGGGCGCCGGTCAGTGCCCCGGTGAGGCTGTGGTTGTAATAGGACATGGCCGTCAGCTCGGTGCCGAAGCCGACCAGGCCCACGCTCGCGGTCATCCCCTGGCGCAGCCGGTCCGCCCACGAGCCGAGCTGGGCGGTGTCAAAGGGGAGTGCCTCGATGGTGCGGCCCCGCCGGCTGCCGCCGGGCGCGTCGCAGTAATAGTCGGCGTACCCATCCGCCCAGCGGAAGGGAACCCCTTGTCCCTGGAGGAAGGCGACCATGCGCCGCCCGTTGTGCACGTACGCCCGCCGGCGGGCCGGGGAGGAGGCGGGTCCCGCGTCACCGAGGACCGCGTCGAGGTATTCCAGGGCCTGCTCGTCGGAGTCGCCCTCCATGAGCGGATTGTTGGGAATCCACACCGCCCCGCCCGACATCGCCGTCGACCCGCCGACCAGGTCGGTCTTCTCCACCACGAGCACGTCCAACCCTCGGGCCCGGGCTGTCACCGCCGCGCACAGGCCCCCGCCGCCGCTGCCCACCACCACCGCGTCGGTGACCAGGTCCCAGCCGGCCATCAAGCGCCTCGAGGGTCGAAGGCCAAAGGCATGGACTGTGGGCCGCGGGCCTGCAGGCTGGCGTAGGGGATGTGGGCGCCGGGAGGAAGCCAGAATGGGCTGAGCCGGCTGACGAGTTGCTCGATCGCCACCCGGATCTGCAGCCGGGCCAGGTTGGATCCGATGCAGCGGTGGGGGCCTGCCCCGAAGGTGAGGTGCCGGTAGTGGGGTCGGTCCAGGTCGACCTCGTCGGGATGGTCGAACACGTCGGGATCCCGGTTGGCCGCCCCGAAGAACATTCCCACCTTGTCCCTGCGCTTGATGTGCTGGCCGGCCACGGTCGCGTCGCAGGTTGCGGTGCGGAACATCAGCGGCACCGGGGTTTCCAGCCGGAGACTCTCCTCGATGAGCCTGGGGATGAGGGTCGGCTCCCGGCGGACCCGCTCTTGAAGGTCCCGGTCGCGGCACAACAGCAGCATGGTGGAGCTGATGGCGCTGGCCGACGTGCCGATACCGCCCTGGACCAGGACCTGCACGCCGGAGGAGACCTCGTGGTCGACGAAACCCTCGCCGTCGTCCGCCAGGTGCACCACCGCGTTCACGACGTCGTCGACGCTCAAAGTCCGCCGCCTCTCGTCGACCAGCGCCGACGCCCACGCCCGCAGGCCGTTCACCGCCGCCGTCCAGCGCGCCGTCCCGGGGGGCTCGAAGCTGATGTCCCTGGCGATGGGCTCCGCCCTGCGGAACTCCTCCTCGTCACAGCCGATGACATGGCGGAAGAACACGGTCCCCGGGAACCTGCGGGCGAAGTCCTTGACAAGGTCGCAGTCGCCTCGGAAGGCGAAGTGGTCGATCAGCTCGTCGGCGATGTCTCGGATGGCATCCTCGTGCACCGCCACCGCCCGCGCGGTCAGGTACGGGTTCGCCTGTCGGCGGTAGGCGCGCTGGCGGGGCGGATCGGTCTCCAGCGGGACGATGTAGGGAATGACCTCGGGGCCGGGCCGGGGAATGGCCACCCCCTCCGCCGACGAGAAGGCGGACCAGTCCTGTGCGATGGCCAACACCACCTCATGGCCGGTTGCCGCCCAGAACCCCCCGTGCGTCTCCACCCACACCAGCGGCCCGTGACTGCGCAGCCGGCGGAGGGCCTCCCAATATTCTGATCCCTGGATGGCCGGGTCGGCATAATCGAAGTCCCTGGCCAAGCTGGCGGCAGCCGACACTCCGGCACCTCCCCGTAATCTGCGCAACAACCTACCGTGCAAGGGAGTCTTGCAGTCGGCGCACGGGTTTGCAAGGGCTCACTTCCTCCACGCCCCCCGGCGCAAGACCATGGTTCGCAACACCCCGCCTGTCTAGGGTACGAGCATGAGTCCGAGATCCAGCCGACGACCGAGGACGCGTGATCGCATTCTCAAAGCCGCGCGTGAGGTCTTGTCGGAAGAGGGTTACGCCGGATTCACGATGACCCAGGTCGAGCGCCGTGTGGGTCTGGCCGTGGGCACCGGCAGCATCTACCGGCACTTCCCGTCGCGGGAGGCCTTGTTGCAGGTCATCATGGACGAGGAGCTCAACCGCAACCGGGAGGCCACAGCGGAAGCTCGTGCGGCGGTGGAGCAGAGGATCAAGGATCCTGAGGAGCGACAGGTCGCCCTCTACCGCCAGTGGTTGAAGGATCTGCAGCCATTTGACCACTTCTTCGGTCTGATGCTTGACGACAACCGTCGCACCCCTGCGCTCCAGGAGGCCATCCGAGGCGTCCTTCGATCCACGGGCGAACCGGCGAGGAGAGTGCCGCTGGACCCCTACGCCCTCGCCGCGCTCGGCGGCTACCACCTCTTCTCGATCATGCAGGGCCATCCCTTCGAAGGCATAGAGCCCGACGAGTTCGTACGAGCTGTGGTGGAGATGACGAAGCGGAGTCCTCGAAAGGGACAGTCGAGGGTAAAGCGACCGGGGGCCCGGGCCGCCTCCTGACCGGGCAGGAGCGCTCCCCTCGGAAGGGTGTGCTCTGGGCCTACACGCGAGGAACCTGGCCAGGTGGGTGCCGGCCGACGATGGTCGATTGGTGGCCCGCGCAAGCGGGGCTTGCAGAGCACTGGGACAGATGCAAGTATTTATTGCATGCGCGTGTCGACCTCGAGCTCGCCGGGCGACGCCGGGGCTGCCGAGCCGGGCGTGGGGGAGGTGTCGATGCGTGAGATCGAAGTGGATGTCGCCAGGAGGACCCTCCATCTCCTCGACAAGCGATCGACAACCCTCGCTCCTCATATCCTCGAGGAGCCGGTTGAGGGCTATTCGTCTCCTGAGCAGTTCCACCTGGAGCGACGGGCGATCTTCAACCGGTACCCGATGTTCATGGGATTGAGTTGTGAGCTGGCAGCCCCGGGATCCTGGATGACCTCCGACGCGAGCGGTACGCCCATGCTCCTCACTCGAGACGGGTCCGGCAAGGTTCGGGCCTTCTTGAACATGTGCCAGCACCGAGGCGTCCGGGTGGTCGACGGCCGAGGCGAGGGGACGCGGCGTTTTGTCTGTCCGTTCCACGCCTGGGTCTACGACCTGGAAGGCGAGCTGGTTGGCGTCCCCGGGGCGGAGGGATTCACCGAGATGTGCCGCGGAGAGCGGGGGCTCGTCGAGCTTCCGGCCGAGGAGCGGTACGGGATGATCTTCGCGTCGGCGAATGCCGAGGCACCCTTCAGCATCGATAGCCATCTGGGTGAGCTGGCTGCCCATTTTGCGTCGTTTGGGTTCGAGACGTGGACGCCAATCGTGCCCGTCCATCCCCATCAGGTGACAGCCAACTGGAAGGTGATTTGGGGAACGCACTGCGAGACCTATCACTTCGCGCACCTTCACCGAAACACTGCCGGCCCGCTGGCGTACGGGTACACATCGGTCGCCGACTTCTACGGTGACCACGCCCTCATGACCTCGACCATGCGCTCGATCGACCACCTCCGCGCGCTCCCGGAGAGCGAGTGGAGACCGGTCGCTGATGGCCACATCAACTTCAACTACCGCCTCTTTCCGAACCTCAGCATTTCGGTGGTCCAGGATCGCCTGGAGATCTACGCGGTGTATCCGGAGCAGAGCATCGATCGAACGGTGTCACTGCACTACACGTATCAGCGGGAACCACCGAAATCCGAAGACGAGCGGAAGCGAGTTGGCGACCAGGTGTACTGGGCCTGCCAGAGCGTGGTCGACAAGGAGGACTATGCGGTGGCAGCGCGCACCGAGCCCGGCCTGCGTTCGCCGTCCGCGCCGGAGACGCTCGTCTTTGGTCGCAACGAACCGGTCATGCAGCACATGGCACGCACTCTCCGGCGGGTGCTCGACGGGACGCGCGAGCCCATCTGATGATCGGATCCGAGCGAGGTCGGGACGTCTTCGGGTCCACTGGAATCAGCCACGCCGGGCCGACCCTCGGCGTCATGCTCCCGGTGTTCGGGGCGCCCGATGGCACGATCGACCCGGCGCTGGTCGGTGACGTCGCCCGCTACGCGGAAGCGCAGGAACTCGACGGCGTATGGGTCGGCGACCATCTGGTCCACCCGCTTCCGCTGCTGGAGTCGATCGTCAGTCTCGAACACGCCGCCTCAGTCACCGAACGAATACGGGTGGGAACGGCCGTGTTGCTCGTCGCCCTTCGGCGGGTCCTCCCGCTGGCAAGACAGCTCGCCACCCTGGCCCTGTATCATCCGGGGAGGCTCTCGGTCGGGGTCGGGATCGGCGGCGAGCATCCGGGGGAGTTTCACGCCGCGGGCGTTCCCGTCCGAGAACGGGGAGCACGTGTCGCAGAGGCTGTCCGACACATGCGGGACCTGTGGGCCGGCCGGGTCGTCGCCAGCGCCGGCAGTTTCGCGGACCTTACCGAGGTTCGTCTCGCGCCGATGCCGCCGCCCATTCCCTTGTTCTTCGGGGGCCACACGCCGACCGCGCTCCGGCGAGCGGCGCGTCTCGGCGACGCTTGGGTGGGGTTCTACAAAGGAGTCGACGAGTTCGCCCAAGCCCGGGAAGTGGTCCTCCGTGAGCGTGAGGCGGCTGGGCTCAGTGCTGAGCCGTTCGCGCTCGGCATGGTCCTGCCGACGGTCATCTCGGAACGTGGGGACGCCATGGCGCGCGCTGCGGGACTCATGCGTGGCGCCAGCACCAAGGACTTTCAGTCCTCGCCTGATCGCTTCGTGCTCGCCGGTGCAGCCGACCAGGTGCTCGGCCGCATCGCCGAGTACCACAAAGCCGGCTGCGATCACTTCATCTTGGCGATCCGCGACCAGGGGAAAGCCTATTGGGACCAGATGGTCGCCGTCAGTGAGCAGATCTTGCCGGGCATCCGTTCCATGGACGCGCGGGGCTGATGAATGAGCGCCAACCCCGTCCTCTTGTTCATCGACGCGGTCAACCGTGGTGATCTCGATTCCCTCACCGCGGCGCTCTATCCCGACTTCGAGATGGTCGTACCTCAGCAGCCGAGCAGGAACTTCGTCGGTCGGGACCAAGAGGTGAAGAACATGGCACACATGATCTCCTCCCATCCCGACGGCCGGATCGAACTGGTGCGCATGGTAGAAGCCGGTGACGAGGTATGGCTCGAGTCCACCTTCACGGCTCATGGTCTTGAGATGGCAGCGGCGGTCATCTTCGAGATCGACCGCGGGACCAACACGATCAAGTCAGGCCGGTACTACTCCGACGCGGTGGACAGAGAAGGGCCGGGCATCGACCAGTGGATTGAAGGACTGGGGGAGAGGCCAGCGGAGGTTGGCCAAGCTGCCCGTCAGGCGGAGAGCGACCGACCGCGGAGGCCGAGGCTCGGCCGCTGCCCGGCAACGCCCGACGAGGGGGCTTTCGAAGCCTATCGGCTGGGCCGACATCCCGCCCTGGAGGACGCCGGACGGCGGACGCTCATGTGGAGCCCGGAACTCCAGAAAGCGCAGGCGCACCTGGCAGAGCGGCTGCGGAACGCGACGAAGATCTCGCCGCGTGAACGGGAGCTCGCCGTCCTACGGCACGCAGCGGACTCTGGCACGGACTTCGAGTGGTCGATGCACCGGGTGTTCGCGCTTGAGGCTGGGCTCACTCCCGGGGAAGTGGAGCGTGTCCGGCGACCGCTCGAAGAAGGACACTGGACTTCTCATGAGCACGCCATCCTCCGGGCCGTCGACGAGCTCGACTCGACGTCCAGCATCGGGGACGAGACCTGGGCGGCACTCTCCGAGAACTACGACGAGCGCCAGCTTGTTGAGTTCCTGATGCTCGTCGGGCACTACCGAATGCTCGCCTATCTGTTCAAGGCCGTCGGGATCGGCGCGGTTGGGGATCAAGCCTCGGCCTGAGTGAGTGAGTGGAGGTGGCGGGAATCGAACCCGCGTCCTTCGATGTCTCGACGGGACTTCTCCGAGCGCAGCCGGCGATCAGATCTCGGGCCTCCCGCTCGCCACCGGCACCGGCGGGGGCCCCAGTCAGCTGAAGTGTCCCGGTCGGCCCGCTGACGCAACCGACCGGTGAGCCCTACTTGATGACGCCTGCGACCGACCCGTAGGGCCGGGGCCGGGCAGACGGCGTGCTACCTCTTAGGCAGCGAGCGCAAGCTGAGGAGTACCCTCGGCATTTGTTGGTTTTTCCGGCTCTTTTACGTGGTTCCGGAGACCACGGCTCGCTTCTCCCGAGTTGACGACCGAAGTCGAAGCCAGTCACCCCCTTGTCAAGGTACGGAACGGGCATTGTACCGGCGGGCCCGGATGCGTCGCGGTCACGCTCAGTGGACGGGGGCGCCTCGCCCGTCGGCCTCGCCGGCGGCGGGGGCGGAGGAGAGCGTCGGTGGCCGCTCGCCGGTGCGGACGTAGCGCTCGACGTCGGCGGGGAGCACGGCGCCGACGGTGCGGTTGTCGGCTACGACGAGCAGGATGTGGGGCCGGCCGTCGCCGGCCAAGGCGTCCATGACGTCGTCGTCGGGCTGGGCGCCGCGCACCTCGGCCACCGGGACGCCGAGGTCGAGGGCGCGCAGCTCGTGGCGCCGGAACGGGGGGACCGCCTCGAGCGCGTCGCGGGCCACCACCGCGCCGTAGCCGGGCGCGCCCCACGACTCGAGCATGAGCACGGCGCCGGCGGGGAACGACGGCTCGGCGAGGAGGGCAGCGACGGTGAGCCATCCCGGCGCGCCCCGAACCGGGCGCATCATGTCGGCGACGGTGATCCCCTCGAGGGCGTGGCGGGCGGCCCCCGCCTGCTGCTCGGCCCGGGCCGAGGCGAAGAGGAACCAGCCCAGTACGGCGACGATCAGCCCGTCGATGGTCCCGCCCCGGGCGAACATGACCGCCCCGGCGGCGCTGATCACCAGGCCGAACGCCAGCCCCGCCCCGCTGGCGATCCGGGTGGCCCGCCAACGGTCGTGGGTGAAGGCCCATACACCGGCGTGCAGGACGCGGCCGCCGTCGAGCGGCGACGGCGGGGACGAGGTTGAACACGGCGAGGGCGACGTTGATGGCCGCCAGCCATTCCAGGGCGTCAACCGGCAGGGGGTCGAGACCGACGGCGGAGCCCACCACCGCAGCCAGCCAGCACAGCCCGCCGACCACGAGGCTCACCAGCGGGCCCACTCCGGAAACCCGCAGCTCGACGCCGGGACCGGCGCTCTCGCCCTCGATGCGGGTCAGGCCGCCCATGAACCACAGGGTGATCCCGTCCACCGACATGCCCGCCCGGCGGGCGACGACGGCGTGGGCCAGCTCGTGGACGAGGACCCCGGCGAGCAGCACCAGCGTGGCCGCCGACGCCGCCAGCCAGTAGGTGACCGTGGCGTAGCCGGGACGGTCATAGGGGAGCCGGCTGTTGGCCAGCCCGGCGGTCAAGGCGACAGCCATGACCAAAAGGCTCCAATTGAGCCCGACGCGTACCCCTCGGATTCGTCCCAGGCGGAACGTATCGGTCATCGGCATCTCCCGCCGTCAGGCTACCGGAGCACGCCGGCGGTCGGCGGCCTCGCGGCGGGCGTCCCTGGCTGCGTCCCGCTCGGCGATGGCGTGGCGCTTGTCGTAGCGCCGCCGCCCCCGGGCCAGGGCGAGCTCGACCTTGGCCCGTCCTTCGTGGAAGTACATGGCCAGGGGCACGAGGGTCAGCGAGTCCTGGGCGGTGCGGTCGCCGAGCTCGTCGATCTGGCGGCGGTGGAGCAGGAGCTTGCGGGACCGGTCGGGGTCGACGGCGCCGAAGCCGGAGGCGTAGCCCCAGGGCGCCACGTGCACACCGTGCAGCCACACCTCGCCCTCCTGCACCCGGGCGTAGGCGTCGCGCAGCTGGACCTTGCCGTCGCGGATGGACTTGACCTCGCTGCCGGCCAGGACGATGCCCGCCTCGTAGGTCTCGAGGATGTCGTAGTCGTAGCGGGCCCGCCGGTTCTGGGCGACGGGGCGAGGACCAGCGGCGCGACGCCCGGCCCGCCCGGCGGAGCGCAGGGTCTTGGACTTGGGTGACATTTCCTCCTCAACGTACCGTCGGGGGGTGCTCCGTATCCCCCGGGACCTGCACGACCGGATGGTGGCCCACTGCCTCGACGGCTATCCCCTCGAAGCGTGCGGCCTCCTCGCCGGCGCACCCGGCGACGACACCGACGTCCGGGGGTGCTACCCGACGGCCAACGCGGCGGCGTCGTCGCGCGTCTACACCGTCGAGCCCCGCCAGATGCTGGCCGCCGACCGGGACGCCGAGCGCCGGGGGTGGGAGCTGATCGGGGTGTGGCACTCCCACACCCACACCGAGGCGTGGCCGTCGCCCACCGACGTGGCCCAGGCGCCCGACCCCGGCTGGCACTACGCCATCGTCTCCCTCCGCGACGTCGAAGTGTCGCTGCGCAGCTTCCGCATCGCCGACGGGAAGGTTGTTGAGGAGAGCGTGGTTGTACAATGACGACGGGAACGGTCGGATTTCCGTCCGCCCCCGATCAGCCGACCGTGGAGGACTCTGTGAGCGTCGCCGTCCGCCTTCCCGCCATCCTGCGCCCCGCCGCCGGCGGATCTGCCGCGGTCGAGGCCGAGGGGGCCAGCGTGGGCGAGGTCTTCGACGACCTCCTGCGCCAGCATCCGTCGCTGCGGGACCAGCTCCTCGCCGCGGACGGTGGGATCCACCGCCACCTGAACGTCTTCCTCAACGACGACGACATCCGCTACCTGGGCAAGCTCGACGCCAAGGTGACGGCCGGCGACACCCTCACGCTCATGCCGGCGGTGGCGGGGGGTTAGGCGAGTCCGTGGCCCGCTACCAGTCGGTTCTCGACCTCATCGGCAACACGCCGATGGTCGACATCAGCCAGCTCAGCCCCAACCCCAACGTGGCCATCGTGGCCAAGCTGGAAGGGGCCAACCCGGGCGGCTCGGTCAAGGACCGGGCAGCCAAGGCCATGGTCGAGGAGGCGGAGAAGGACGGCAGCCTGCGTCCCGGCCAGCAGATCATCGAGTCGTCGTCGGGCAACACCGGCATCGCCCTGGCCATGATCGCCAAGGTCAAGGGCTACCCGCTCAAGATCGTCCTGCCCGAGAACGTGTCCATCGAGCGCCGCCAGCTGCTCGAGGTGTGGGGGACGGAGATCCTCGACTCGCCCGGCACCGAGGGGTCCAACGGGGCGATGCGCCGGGCCCAGGCCCTGGCCGCCGAGCACCCCGACTGGTGGTTCCCCTGGCAGTACGCCAACCCGGCCAACCCCAAGACCCACTACGAGAGCACCGGGCCGGAGATCTGGCGGGACTGCCCGGAGGTGACCCACTTCATCGCCGGGCTGGGCACGGCGGGCACGCTGATGGGGGTCGGACGCTTCTTGAAGGAGCGCAACCCCGCCATCCAGATCTGGTCCATCGAACCGCCGGCGGGCGAAATGGTGGATGGGCTGAAGAACCTCGACGAGGGCTTCGTCCCCCCGGTGTTCAGCGACAACGACGGTTTCCACCTGCTCGACCGCAAGCGGGTGGTCGGTCCTCGCGACAGCGTGGAGTGGACGCGGCGCCTGACCGAGGTGGGGATCTTCGCCGGCATCTCCTCCGGGGCCATCATGGCCGGGGCGGCGAAGTGCGCGTCGGAGATCGACGAGGGCGTGATCGTCACCATCGTCTGCGACGGCGGCTGGAAGTACCTGTCGACGGGCGTCTGGACAGGCGACCTCGACGAGGTCACCGAGCGAGCGAAGCGGGTCATTTACTTCTAAGGTCTGGCGGTTGTGAACCCAACCGGGCTGGCTCTCACCGTCCTCGGCGCCGACGGCAGCTATCCCGGTCCGGGGGGCGCGTGCAGCGGCTACCTGCTCACCGGCGGCGGCGTGACCGTGTGGCTCGACGCCGGCTCCGGGACGCTCGCCAACCTGCAGACCCACGTCGGCATCACCGACCTCGACGCCATCGTCCTCAGCCACCAGCACCCGGATCACTGGACCGATCTGGAAGGGTTCTACGTCGCCTGCCGCTACTTCCAGGGCCACCGCGACGTCCCGGTGTACGCCCCGGCTGGGCTGGCTTCGCTCGCTCGGGGAGTCGTCGACGACGGGACCCTCGTGTGGCACGACATCGCCGATGGGCACCGGGTGACGATCGGCGGGCTGCGGTTGCATTTTCACCGAACTGATCATCCCGTCGAGACCCTCGCCGTCCACGTGGACGACGGCGCGCGGCGCCTCGGGTATTCCGCCGACACCGGCCCTCGCTGGTCCTTCTCCGCCCTCGGGCCGGTCGACCTGGCGCTGGTCGAAGCGTCGTTTCTCTCTGACAAGGAGGGCACCGTGCAGCACCTGTCCGCTCGCCAGGCCGGCGATGCCGCCCGCGCCGCCGGCGCCGGCCGTCTGGTCATCACCCACATCGGGCCGACCATCGACCGGGCCGCGGCCCAGGCCGAGGCTTCGGCCAGCTTCGGCGCACCCGTGGACGTCGCCGTCGCCGGCGCCCGGTTCCTGGCATGAGCGCGCGACTGGACGGGCGCGACGCCGACCAGCTGCGGCCCGTCGAGTTCGTCCGCGACTACACCACCTTCGCCGCCGGTTCGTGGCTGGTGCGCATGGGCAACACCGTCGTGCTGTGCACCGCGTCGGTCGCCGAGGACGTCCCCCGCTGGATGCGCGGCACCGGCCGGGGATGGGTCACCGCCGAGTACTCGATGCTGCCCGGCTCGTCGCCCGAGCGGGTGGGCCGGGAGGCGGCCCGCGGGCGCCAGTCGGGAAGAACCCAAGAAATCCAACGGCTGATCGGCCGGTCGCTGCGTGCGGTCACCGATCTGGCCGCCCTCGGCGAGGTGCAGATCGCTCTCGACTGCGACGTGCTGCAAGCCGACGGTGGCACCCGGACGGCGAGCATCTGCGGCGCCTACCTGGCCCTGCACGACGCCTGCAGCCGGCTGGTGGTGGCCGGGCGCATGGCCACCCACCCGCTGCGCGCCGGGTGTGCCGCGGTGTCGGTCGGCGTGGTCGACGGGACCGCCCTGCTCGACCTGGCCTACAGCGAGGACAGCCGGGCGGAGACCGACATGAACGTGGTCATGACCTCCCACGGGCAGCTTCATCGAGGTCCAGGGCACGGCGGAGGCGGCGCCGTTCAGCCGCCAGGAGCTGGACGAGCTGCTGGTGCTGGCCTCGTCGGGCATCGAGACCCTTTCGGCCGAGCAGAGCCGGGTGCTGGCCACCGCGCCGCCGGCGCGGTGAGCGAGCCGGAGTTCGTCCTGGCCACCGCCAACGCCGACAAGGCCCGGGAGATCGCCGAGATCCTCGGCCCGCGGGTGATCCTCCTGCCCCGGCCGGCGGACGTGGCCGACGTGGCCGAGACCGGCGCCACCCTGCTCGACAACGCCCGCATCAAGGCGACCGCGCTGGTGGAGGCGACGGGACGGCCGGCGATCGCCGACGACACCGGTCTGGAAGTGGCCGCCCTGGGGGATGCGCCCGGGGTGCACACGGCCCGCTTCGCCGGCGCGGCCGCCACCGCGGCGGACAACATCACCAAGCTGCTGGCTGTTTTGGAGGGGGAAAAGGGGACTGCGGCGCGCCGGGCCCGGTTCCGCACTTCGGCCGTCGCCCGCTGGCCGGACGGACGAGAAACGGTGGCCGAGGGCGAGGTAACCGGGTGGATCGCCGAGGTGCCGGCGGGGGAGGGGGGTTTCGGCTACGACCCGATCTTCGTTCCCGCCGAGGGCGACGGGCGCACCTTCGCCGAGCTGGTCGCCGAGGACCCCGCCCGGAAGCACCGCCTGTCCCACCGGGGCCGGGCCTTCCGCCGCCTGGCCGAACGCCTGGGCGTCTGAGTCTCAGCCGACCCGGCGGTCGATGCCCCGCCTCGCCCACCCAGGGTGCGAAACTGAAGGCCGCGTGCCATGACCGTTCACCCTCGAGCCGCGGGCTCGTCCGCTCGTCGCGTCCTGGAAGGCGACCTTCCGTGATGTGGCACCGACGCGCCACCGCCCAGCCGGGCGAGGGGGCCGCCTCGGGCGGTGCCGGGTCGGCCGGCGGAGGCGGGGTGCCGGGCGGGGACACCGGCAGCTCGTCGCAGCTCGATCTCGGGTTTGCCATCGACGGGCCGGTGGGAGTGACGCCGGTCGGCCCCCCGGCGTCGGGCAACGGCGCCGGGGCCGAGGTGGAGGGTGGCCCGTCGGCGCCGGCCGCCCCGGGGTCGAGGTTGCAGCGGTGGCGGGCCAAGGTCCCCCGGCCGGTGCCACCGCTGATCAAGCTCGGGATCGTCGCCCTGATCGTCGAGTACCTGGTCGTGCCCCAGATCGCCGGTACCCGCAAGGCGATCAGCCTGCTGGGCGACGTCGACGTGACCTGGCTCATCATCGGCGTCCTGTTGGAAGGGTGCGCCTGGGTGGCCTACGCCCAGCTGACCCGTGCCGTGCTCCCGCGTGGCAGCGACCCCGGGCTGGTCACCGTGCTCCGCATCCAGATGACGACCCTGTCGGTCAGCCACTGCGTCCCCGGGGGCACCGCGGCGGGGTCGCCCCTCGGCTTCCGGCTGCTCACCCAGGCGGGGGTGGATGGAACGTCGGCCGGCTTCGCTCTCGCCACCCAGGGGCTGGGCTCGGCCGTGGTCCTCAACGTCGTCTTCTGGCTGGCGGTGATCATCTCCATCCCCATCTGGGGGTTCTCCGCCGTCTACGGCATCGCCGGGCTGGTCGGCCTGTTTCTGATCTCCCTGCTCGTGGTGCTGGTCATCCTGCTCACGCGTGGCGAGCAGCGCATGATCACCCTCGTCGGGCGAGCCGCGGAGCACATCCCCTTCGTCCAGCCGGCGACCATCCAGGATCTCTTCCACCGCCTGGCCGATCGGGTGGCCGAGCTGCGTTCCGAGCCCCGGGTGCTGGTGCGGGCGACCCTCTGGGCGGCCGCCAACTGGATTTTCGACGCCGCCTCGCTGTACGTGTTCGTGGGCGCGTTCGGCCACTTCCCCAACCCCGACGGCCTGCTCGTCGCCTTCGGGCTGGCCAACGTCCTCGCCGCCCTGCCCATCACCCCCGGTGGCCTGGGGGTCGTCGAGACCGTTCTCACCTCCACCCTGGTCGGGTACGGCACTCCTCGCGGCGTCGCCATCCTCGGCGTGATCGCCTACCGGCTGGTCAACTTCTGGCTGCCCATCCCCACCGGCGGGCTCACCTACCTCTCCCTGCAGGTGCACCCGGGCGCTGGGCCCGAAGCCCGCCGGCAGGTGCGGGAGCGGCGGCGGGAGTCGTGGCACCGGTTCTTCGCCGACGTCTCGGGCAAGGGGCCCGACGAGGTCTAGATCAGACCAGGTCGACGACCTCAGTGTCGGGTTATTCGTGAACACGTTGTTGGGACCGTAGTAGCCCTCCACGTCGGCCACCGCGTCGGTCGAGCCGGCGTGGTTGAAGAGGTCGACGGCGCCGTTGGGAGGCCCCAGGCCGACCACGACGAGGTTGGGAACGGTCTGACCAGCCACCCAGTTGAGATCCGAGGTGGCGGGTTGAGCGACCCCGTCGGGCCACACGGTGAGGAAGCTCGCGGCGGTGGTGTCGGTGACCGTCGTGTTCATCACTACTGCTCGCGTGCCGAAGCCACGGATGGCGGCGGGCGCGAACGTGTTCAACGTTGCCTGGCCCGGTACCCCGCCGAGACCGGCGACCTGCACCGTCCGGCTACCTGCCGGGCCGAGGGTGCCGGGGAAGGCGCCGTAGCTGTTGCACTGGTTGGCGCCACTGCCGGCGACGGTCCGGGTGTCGCAGATACGCGCCGGCCACAGCGGCGTGTACACCATGCCGGTTTGGTCGTCGCCGGCGTTCGTGTAGTAGCCGTTGACGTCGACCGCCACGTCGGTAGAGCCGGCGTGGTTGTACACGGTGATCGCCCCGCTGGCCGAGACGGGCACGATCACCCGGTTGGCCACCGTCTGGCCCGCCACCCAGTTGAGGTTGGAGGCGGTAGGCCGGATCGTTCCCTGCGCGAAGGCGGTCAGGTAGCTGGCGGCGGTGGTGCCCGTCGCCGTCACGTTGAGCACCACCGCGGAGACACCGGAGGCGGGAACACCACCGTTGCCGGTCACCTGGATGTCCTGCGTGCCGCCCGGGCCCAACGTGCCCGCCTTGGTGCCGTTGCTGTTGCACTGGTTGGCGGCCACACCGGCGCCCAGCCGGGTGTCACAGATCCGCGCCGGGACCAGCGAGTTGAACAGGCCCGAGCCATCAGCCGTGACCTGCGGGGCCACGTAGCCCTCCAGGTCGGCGACCACCTGGGTGCTGCCCGTGTAGTTGTACAGGTTGATCTGGCCGTTTTGGCCGATCGGCACCTCCACCAGGTTGGTGGTGGTCTGGCCCGCCACCCAGTTCAGGTTGGACGCGAGGGGCCTGTTCGACCCGGCGGCCCAGGCGGTGAGGTAGCTCGGAGCCGTGGTCGCGGTCACCGTCACGTTGAGGACCGCGGCGGTGGCATCGGCCGGTACCTCTGGGTTGTCCTGGCCGGTCACCTGGACGGTGAGCGTGCCACCCGGCCCGAGCGGGTTGTCCCTGGTTCCCTCGCCGTTGCACTGGTTGGCCGGTTGCGTGCCCCTGGTGTCGCAGATGCGGAAGGGCGCCACCGGGGCGTAGGGGTTGCCCGGCATGTTGGTCGGCGTGCCCAGGAAGCCGTGGGTGAGGAACGGCGTACCGCCGTCCATGTAGAAGCCGACGACGTCGCCTTGGTTGTTGACCCCGTTGATCACCGTCCCGCCGTTGGCAGGATCGGCATCGGGCTCGTCGACCGAGGTGAAGTTGCCGTTGATGTCCGTGAAGCCGTGCCCGCTGCCTGCAGCGTCGGTGTAGGTCCCGACGACCTCGTCGGCGTTGTTGACACCGAAAGCAGAGGTCGAAACCGCGGCCGGGTAATCAAGCGTGGTGAAGGTTCCTGCCTTGTCCAAGAAACCGTGGGTGACCTTGCCGGCGTCGGTGAAGAAGCCGGCCACGTCACCCTGGTCGTTGACCGAGGCGGCGGTGGCCGACACCGCGCCGGGAGGATTCACCGGCGTGAACACGCCGGTGGCCAGGTCGAGCGTGTAGCCGTGGCTGTGGCCGGCCGCATCGTTGTAGAACCCCGCGGCCAAGCCGTTGTTGTTGACGCCGAGCAGCTGGTTGAAGGTCGGGTTCGCCGACGTCAGCGGATCGGTAAAGGACTTGAATGTGCCGTTGATTTCGGCGAATCCGTAGTTGTCCCCCGCGGTGTCGGTCCAGAATCCGACGGTGTTCTTGGCGTTGTTGATGCCGGTCACCTGGGTCTGTTGGGACCCCGGATAGTTCTCGTTGGAGTAATTCGACGAGCTGTAAGGGGGCGCCAGCGTGTAGCCCTTGTTCGGATTGGTGGTAGCAGGGTTACCGCTGCCGAAATACCCGGAGATCACCTGGCTGTCATTGATGCCGAGTAGCTGGTTGAAGGTCGTGTCGTTGTCGTTGTCGAGCGTGGTGAACCTGAAGGCTGGACCCACGGGGTTGACGGTCGTGGGCGCGGCCGACGCCGCGCTGGGGAGGGCCGAGACCGTTAAGAGCACCCCCAGTCCCGTGGCCAAAAGCGCCCCCGCGCGGGCGCAGCTGCGGTGCTTCCGATCTGAAGCCAGTCGAAACATTGGATTTCTCCCGCCATATCCGGAACCCGTCTGCCCGGGTAATGTGGTGAACATAGCACGCAGCGTGGCCGGGCGCTGAGTGGTGTTTCCGCCGAAGCCTGCGAACCCATTGGACCGCGCCGATGACTAGTTATTTATCCGCAGACGGAGCCGGCAGCGGCGTTTGGTGGCGGCGGTTTACGACCGGCGAGACCACCGGCGGCGGGCGTCCCAGGCCACTCCGAGGGTGACGCCCCCCGCCAGGAGAATCATGCCTCCGGCGATCGCCTGTGGCGCCCGGTAGAGCACCGTCCAGGTCATGGGGAAAGGATGGTTCGGTTTGTAGGTCTGGGCGAAGCGCGCCTGGGCGGGATGGGCGACGTCGCAGTAGACCCGTACCAAGGGGTCGAGCTGCGATCCGGCGAGTTGTACCCCTGGGGTGTGCCGCCCCTCAGCGGTATAGAACTGGGCTGGCGGCACGAGGTCGATGGTGAACCGGGTCGCCCTGGGCGAATCGAGCTGGTAGGTGTTCCAGCCGACGGGGGCGGGCACGTCGCTGGGGACCGCGCCATCAATGGTGGCCCGGGGCAGGTACTGGTTCAGGTGGACGGAGACGTAACGGACGGGGCACGGCGGGGTGATGGTGATGGAGGGCGCGGTGGTGATCGTGGTGGCGTAGGTCTGCTCGATCACGGGCGCGGCGGTGCCGTACAGCGCGGTCTCGTAGTTCGATGACACGTAGCGCTGGATGGGGCGGGCCTCCAGGATGCCCGCGGCGGCGACGAACCCGACGAGCACGATCGTGCCGGCGTGAGCCCGGAAGACCGCGACCGCACCCCAGGCGAACATCAAGCAGAACATGGGCAGGAGAATGTCGAGGTACCTGGCCTCGGCATTGGCATGGGTCTGCTGCAGCGTCGCCACTACGAGGACGAGCGCACCCGCGGGCAGCGAGGCGGTCACGGCGCCGGCCACGCAGAGCTCCCGCCACTCCCGTCGGAGGGCGGTGGCCGTCAAGCCTCCGAGGACGAGAATGGCGGCAGCGACGATCCAGACGTCGCGGTACCTCGAGTTTGGCAGCTGCGGCGCCGCGAACGCGGCGTGCCACACGTGGTGCAGAGCGCCATCCAGGCTGTGCAGGGAGAAGGGGAGGTATCCGGTGGTAGGAGCGGTGAGGGCAGTGTGCGCCTTGCTTCCCGTCAGCGCCCCGTAACGGTTCTCGTTCCACGCCACCCACGGAACGAAGAGCACCGCGGCGGCGCCCACGGCCGCCGCCATCCAGCGAGCCAGCTGTCCCAGGCGGGCGCGGTACAGGTAGATCAAGTCGACTATGCCGAGGCCGAGGAGTGGCAAGAGCGCAAGGGTGGTTCCCTTGGTGAGCATGGCCAGAGCGGCCAACGCGCCGAAGCTCACGGCGGCCGGCCAGGTCAGCCGGCGCCGACCCTGGGCCAGGGCGACCAGGCAGCCCAAGCCCAGAACGGCGGTGAGGCTGTCGTTGTCGACCACAGCGGCGGTACTGGGAAACATCTGCAACCCGACCAGGGCGGCCGGAGCCAGGAGGGCGACCACGAGGTGGCGGGGAAACACCAGGCGCGCCAGCCACGCCAGCAGGGGCAGGGCGAGCAGGGAAAGGAGCAGCGTGAACAGGCGGACAGCGAAGAGCGCGCCGGTGATGCCCCCCAGGGCGTGCCCGATCCAGAAAGCCGGCACCATCACCACGTAGTAGAGGGGCGGCTGGTCCGCCTCGTAGTTCTTGCCCGTGAGCTGCCACCGTGGGTCGCTGGGGGTGGGGGTCACGGTGGTCGAGCGCCAGTCGGTCCCCGGAATGGGAGGGGCGTCCTTGAACAGCCGGAGGATGTCGGAGCTCTCGTTGGCCTTGCCTTCGATCGGAAAGTGGCCGTGGGCGATGGATTCGATGGTGGAGAGTTGGGAGCCCTCGTCCTGTGTCGGTACCGGGAAGGCCGCGGCCCAGAACAAGCCGCGGATCAGTCCGACCAGGCCGATCACGACCACACCGACCACCAGCCAGCGCCGCGTCGAACGGCCGCTTCGGCGGCGAACGTGGCGGTAGCCGACAACCTGCTCGCTCCCCGACGCGCTGGTGCCGTTCCCGCCGTCGGTCCGCACCTCGGTGGAAGCCGGCGTCGGGTTGCTCACGGGGCTTCAGTCTTGCCCAAGTCGGGGTGTCCGAGGCGCATGGGGGCGAACGATCGGCGGCCGCGGTTCTGCACGCCCCTCCCGTCCACCGTGGCGGACTATTGGCCGAGCAATTGACGGGCGAGCGGCTCGGGACCATGTTGACGGCAGTAGTCACACGGTTCGACCGCGTTGCAGTACCAGAAATCGTGGTTCATCTGGGTCGCCAGCAGGGCCGGGGGCAGCCCGAGCGACTCCCAGACGGGTGCGACCAGGGGTCGGACGTCTACCGCCTTGTCCCCGAATCGCAGCAGCCGGAACCCGCCGTGGGTAGCCCGCTCGCCGACCGGTCGAGGACGGTTGCAGGGGTAGCCGCAGTCGTGGACCCGCTCGTCCGCCTCGACCAGCTCTCGAATGGCCTCGCTTACCCCGAAGTGAAAGGCGTCGTGCAGCAGGACGAACGCGCCCGCCACCAGATGCGGGATGACGGCGTCGAGATCGGCCTTGGCCTGTCGGTAGATGTGGATGCCGTCGATCAGCGCGAAGTCGAAGGCGTCACCCGCCGTAGCCGCCACTTCTTCGACCGCTCCCGGGGAGGCGCCGGTCACCTGGTGCACGCGTCCCCGGTACAGGTTCTGGTCGAATGCGATCTCCGGTGCCGGGTCGATCGTCCACACCTGCCCGGCTCCGCCGTTTTCCTCCATCGCGGTGGCGAGGATCAGCGACGAGCCACCTCCCGCCGTGCCGATCTCCAGCGCCCGTCGAGGCTGGCAGCCGCGTGCCAGTGCGAAGAGAAAGCCGCGTTCTTCGGCACTCATCTCCGTCGGCGCCTGGGCGATCACGATGTCGCTCGGCGGAAATGGGCCGCCGGGAGGGTAGGTGTCGGCGACCAGGTCAATCTTTGGCGGGGGCGGTACGAGGCCGCGATTTGCGCAGAACTGCAGCACGCGTTGTCCCGGCTTCGTCCGAGCCGATCCGGCCACGATGCGGCGGGCGAGAGCCCGACCGCTCTCCGCTGTTGCCGGGAAATGGCCTCCGCCGCTCACGCTTCGTCGAGGTTACTCGCTCCCCGGGCGGCTCTGGCATGGGCGGCGGGTGCGCCCGGCGCAAAGGCCCATGGACTACCCTCCGTTTCATGCGGTCTGCGGCGCGAACATCCGCCGGCGTATGAGCGAGGGAGTGGACCACCCGGCGGCCCATTCGATCCACGGCGATGCGGCCACGGGACCCCGCGCCTTCCTCGAGGGGGTTGCCCTTCCCCCCAGCCGACGGCAGCGCCTCTTTCAGGCGCGCCGGCGCATCGAGGCCGGCGGGGTTTCGGCGGTTTCCCTGGACGTGTTCGACACGCTCCTGTGGCGCCGGGTCCCCCGTCCCACCGACGCTTTCCTCCTGCTCGGCCACCGCCTGGCCGAGGACGGCGAGTTGCAGCCGTGGCTCACCCCGGCCGCGTTCCGCCGCCTGCGCATCGAAGCCGAGCGCCGGGCGCGGGTGGCCAAGTGGCACGCCGGCGGCGGCGTCGAGGCCACCCTGGAGGAGATCTGGGAGCAGATCCCCTCCAGCATGGTGGTTGAACCCAACCCGGACCGGATGGCGTCCACCGAGCTGGATCTCGAGCGGCGGATCACCCAGCCCGACCTCGACGTCGTCGACTTCGCCGCCTTTGCCGCCGAAAGCGGCTGCCAGTTGGCGCTCGTCTCCAACACCTATTTCACCAACGACAAGCTGGCGCGCCTCCTGGCTCGGTCGGGCCTGGAGGTGTTCCACAAGGCACTGCTCTTCGCTTCATGCAGTTTCGGAGTCGGCAAGACCGACGGTCTGTGGGACATCGTGCTGTCGGACCTCGGGGTGGCGCCGGGCCGGGTGATCCACGTTGGCGACGATGTGGCCGCCGACGTCGAGGTCCCGAGGGCCCACGGCGTGCGTCCCTACTGGTACCCACGAGTCGATGAGCAGACCGAGGCGGTCTTTGCGCGCGAGGGCCTGCTTCCCGAGGAGCCGCGGCCGCCGGCGGCGGTGGTCGACCCAGTGGAGGGGGATCTGGGGCTCACCGGGTTGCGAGCCAAAGTGGGGCGTCGGGCCGACGCCGTGGGTCTGCCGCACGACTTCGCCGTCGCTGTGGCGCTACGGGGCCACCGTGCTGGGACCGGTGCTGACCGGCTTCGCCGACTGGGTGCACGAGCGCACCCTCGAGGCGGGAGCGACGACGGCCTGGTGCATGATGCGCGAGGGCCAGTTGCTCTCCGAGCTGGTCGGTAGCGTCGCTGCCGACCGAGGCCACGGGGTGCGGGCGGAGACGATCTGGCTCTCCCGGCAGGTGGCCGCCCGTGCCGCCCTCGACCAGGTCAGCCAGACCAGCCTGCGCCCGCTGCTCGCCCGGCGGGCCAGCCCCACGGTAGAGCAGTTCGTCACCGACCTCGGCCTGTCCCGCCGCGAAGCCGACGACCTACCCGTACCGGTGACCGCCCTCATGGAGAAGCCCGAGGTCATCGATCCGGTGATCGACTCTCTGGTAGCCAGCGACCACCTGTCAGCGAGGATTCTGGCCAGTGCCGCCGATGCCCGCCGCCGGTTGCTCGGTTACCTCGACCGCACCGTTGGCGCCACCGAAGAGGCGCTGGTGCTCGTCGACCTGGGGTGGGGCGGAACCATCCAGCACCACCTGGCCAAGGTCTTCCAAATCGCAGGCATCCGCCACCGCATCCTCGGCTTGTACCTGATCGTCAACCAGGTCAGCTGCGACCGGATTCTCGACAATCGCGAGATCACCGGGTACCTGGCCAACGCGGGAGAGCCCTGGCAGGACGTCGCCGATATCGGGCGGAGCCCCGAGGTCATCGAGCAGGCCTGTCTGGCGCCCACCGGCTCGGTGGTCGACTTCGACGATGGGGGCGAGCCGATACTCGACTCCTCCACGCCGCCCGCCGACCAGGTGGTTTCGCGTCTGCTCGTTCAGGACGGGACCCGGGCCTTCCAATCCGAATGGCTCCGCTACCAAGCCTCGGTCACCAGTTGGCCTCGCTTCGAGGGCCGTGAGCGGCCCCTGTTGCGAAATGTGCTGCGCGCCTCGGTCGTCTCCCCGACCCAGGATGAGGCGCGGGTCTTCGGGGCGTGGACCCACGAGGACAACTTCGGCGTGGACAACCGGGAGCGGATCAACCCCGAGCGGCTGGCAGGCTTCGTCCCCTACCTCTCCCCGCTCGACCTGGCGGAAATGGAGATGCAGGACGTGTTCTGGCCGCTGGGTCTGGCGGCCGAGCACGACCACGGCCTGGCCGAGCTCACCCGGCTCGTGCAGGGCCAGGAGGCCGATACTTCGGCCTTCGAGATGGACAGCGGCCGGGCCCATGCCGCGCTGTCCGCCGACGCGGGCAGCGGCTTCGGCGAGCCGCAGACCCAAGCCCTGCGGGTCAACCGCAACGGGCTGTGCTTCGCCCGCTTCTCGGTGGAGGACGCCGGCATCCAGCGACTGTGTTTCGTGCCGTGCGACCACCGGGCCGTCTTCCGTATCGACCTCATTGACCTGGAACTGCGTCTGCGCGGCTCCGGCCTCCCGCAACGGCTGCGCATCGAGGATCCTGTCGAGCTCGCCGGCCTGGTCTACTCCGGTTGCCACTGGCTCACCGAGGGCATCGCCTTCGCCACCACCGAGGCGCCCCAGGTCCACATCCCTCTCGTCGGGAGGGCGGCGGGGATCGTGGACGCGGTGAGAATGGAGGTGGGCTTCGCCGTACTGCAGCTGCCGCGCGACCGGGCGGTCGCCCTGCCGCCGGCCGATCTGACCGCCCGGGTGACGCGAGGGCTGGTCAGGGCTCGCAGCGAGGCGGCGGCGGGCGGTCTGCGCGCCGTGGGGCGGGGAGCGCTGCGCGGGCTACGTCGCTCACTCCATTGAACGCCTCTGGGCCCCGCGCCTGGTCGTGGACGATCTTCATCACCACGTTCGTCGTCTTCGGCATCGTGGGCACGGTGTGGAACCTTGCTCAGCCGCCCCTGTCGGGGGCGGACGAGCCCGAGCACCTGTACCACGCCGAAGCCGTTTGGAGTGGTCAGTGGGTGCCGCCGCTGGCCCCGGCGCTGTTCCCCGCCGCCCAGTTCGAGGCCTCCAAGGTGGTGATCCCTCAGCCGACGATGGACCAATGTTTCGAGGGCAACTCCGCGGTCCCGGCCAGTTGCGCCCACGGCCGGATCATCCACGGGCCGGCCCCGACGCGGGTGAACGCCACCACCGCCGGGCGCGAACCCCCCCTGCCGGCGGTTCTCACCGGGCTGCCCTTTGCCGTGTCGCCGACCGGGACGGGCCTCTACTTGTCGCGTTTCCTCGACACGCTGGTGGGAGCGGGTGCGCTGGCGATCGCCCTGACCCTGGCGCTCGCCCGCCGGCGGGTCGTTCTTTCCGTGGGGATCCTGGTGGCGACCACACCGTCGGTGGTGGCCGGATGGGGGGTGCTCGGGACCAGCCAGCTGGAGGTCGGCGCCGCGACCGTGGTCTGGACCTGCGTGGCGCTGATCGCTTCGTCGGACCGCGTCGAGCGGTCACTGGTGATCCTGACCTCGGTCGCTGCCACGCTGCTGGTCCTCTCCCGGCCCATCTCCTTTGCCTATCTCGCTCTGGCCGCGCTGGCGCTGGTGGTCCTGGCGCCCTGGTCGCGTCTGCGGTCGCTGTGGGCCGAGCGTCACACCCGCGTCTGCCTCGGCGCCGTGGCCGCCGCCACCGTGGTTGCCTTGGGCTGGTACGTGTTCGCCGAAGCTCCGGCGAACCCGAGCTACCTGTCCGTGAGCCACCTCCCCCACATCACCTCGCTGCAGCAGCGACTCTCGGTCTCCATCGGCCAGGCACGCAATTACTGGCTGCAAGTAGTCGGTGCCACGGGTTACAACGAGTACAACGGACCGTGGTGGATGACGCTGCTGTGGACCGGCCTGGTGGCGTTCATGGTGGGTGCTGGCGTGTTGTTCGCCCGCGTCCGACGGGTCGTGGTTGTCGCCCTGCTCTTCGTCGTGCTTCTGGCGCTGCCGGTCGTGGCTCAGGCCGTCAGCATGCCGAAGCTCTACCTGTATTGGCAGGGCCGATACGACCTTCCCACCCTGACGGGGATCATCCTGGTGGCGGTCGGCGGGCTCGATTCCCGGGTGGCGGCCAGCCGCGAGTTCCGGCGGGCGTTGCTTCCCGTGGTGGCGCTCGTCGCCGGGCTCCAGGTGCTGGAGCTGGCCGGGACGTTGCGGCGCTATGTGGTGGGCATCGGCGGGAACCTGAACCCCTTCCACTGGGCACACGGATGGTCCCCGCCGTTGCCTGGGCTGGCGCTGCTGATCGTGGGGGCGGTCGCCGTCGCCGTTGCCTACGCCACAGTGCTCTTCCACCAGTACAAGGCGTTGGGGCCGCCCGCTCACCAGTTGTCGGAGGCGGGCCCCCAGCCCGCCACCACGCTCGCCGGGCCGGGCTGATTACCGTGATCTCAGGGGCGGCCGAGGAGCCGGTCCAAGACCGTCAACAGGCCCGACCGCCCGTCGGCGGCCGGCGGAGCCGGGGGCGGGACCGCGGGTTGTTCGCCTTCGGCTTCCAATTGGCGAAGCCGCTGGTGGGCGGCACCGAGCTCGGTGCGCAGGGCGCCCAACTGCCCCCGGAGTTCTGCTTCGACACTCCCGGCGCGGCGGCGCTCGGCCTCGAGGGTGTCTTGCAGCTCGAGGACGGTGAGGTACAGCAGCACCCGGTTGGACTCGAGTCGCGCCAGCAGCGGGTGGTCGTCGAGCGCGCCGATCGCCTCGCGTAGCGCGGCAGCCCAGGGAGAGTCACCACCGAAGAGGAATGCCAGGCCGAAGATGCACGGAAGCGAGATCACTTCGTAGCCCTGGTGGGCGACCAGGAAGTCCTGGAGCGCCTGGACGACGCCGTTGCCCGCGCCCCCCTCGTGGGTGGCGAAGGCGAAGGCGCCCTCGCCCGTGAACCCCCGCGATGGCAGCGTCTCCTCCTCCCATGGCAGGACCCCGCCGTAACGGTAGGGGTGGCGGGCGTGCTCGGGGATGGCCTCCGGGTCGTAGTACTGGTCCCGGTGGCCCGCCGGCCAGGCCACGTCCTGGAGCACCACCAATGGGTGGGTGGCAGCCTCCTCGGCCACCCCGCGGATGGCGGCCAGCTCGCCGGAGACCGTGAAATAGTTGTGATCGCCGTCGATCAGGTAGGCGTCGTGCGGGGGCAATTCAGGGAGTACGGCGTGGCTGGTCCGCTGATGCAGCGTCATGGTGGCGGAGCGGGCGGCCAGCGTGCGAACCCGCCCGCTCGGCGCCGGGTCGATACTCGTGAGCACCCCGTCGTGGGACTCCGTCCAACCGGCCAGCTGCTCGGTAAAGGCGCCGCCCTCGGCGCCGATCTCCACCACGGAGCGGACGCCGGCGGCTTCGAAGGCCGCGAAGATGACCTCGGCGAACTCGGCCAGCGAGTAGCGCAGTTGGGGATCGCCGGGGGACGGGCGGGCCGCCTCGAAGCGCATCGAAGCGAGCGTAGCCGCCGTAGCGAGCGGGATGCCCGTCTCCACCGACGGGCATGAGCCATAGTGTTGCGTGCCGCGCGGGCGTGGCGGAACAGGCAGACGCGCCAGGTTTAGGTCCTGGTCCCGAAAGGGATGGAGGTTCGAGTCCTCTCGCCCGCACCGTGTGATGGCCCGCACCCCGATACTCCTTTGGCTCCGTTCCGGATCGTTCTGGCGGACGTGGCTGGCTGCGTGGCTGTTGCTCGTGGGGCTCATGCTGTGCTGGACCGTCGCATCACCGCTCTTGTCGTCGCCGGACGAGCCGGCCCATTCCCTGCGTGCCGTGTCGCTGGTTCGGGGGCAGCTTCTCGGCGGCGACGTCCCCGGTCCAGGGAACCGGGCGTTGACCCGCGTCCAGGTACCGCAGGGCTACGCGCAACCAGCAGCCATCCCTGGATGCTTCAAGCACCGTTCCGATGTCCCCGCCGGTTGTGCCTATCCCGCTCCTGGCTCCAGTCGGCTGGTGTCCACCACCTCGTCGGTGGGACGGTACCCACCGCTGTACTACGCGCTGGTGGGATGGCCGTCGCTGCTGACGTCGGACCCGGTCGGCTTCTACTTGATGCGCACCCTCAGCGCGTTGGAGAACGCTGCTCTCCTGGCCCTGGCCTTCGCCACCGCCCGGCGATGGGGCTCGTCGCTCCTCCCATCCGCCGTAGCGGTGGCGGCGACGCCGCTGGCGATCTATCTGAGCGGCGTCATCAATCCCAGCGGGATGGAGATCACCAGCGCGATCCTCCTGTGGACCACGGCGGTGGTCATCGTCCGCAGCCACCCGATACGACCCCCGCGCCCGTTGATCGCCATGGCTGCCGGGGCCACCATCGTTCTCATTTCCATGCGCGCCATATCGCTGCTGTGGCCGGTGATACTGGCGGCGGTCCTCCTCCCGGTTGCTTTTCACGCCGTGGACTGGCGACGGTGGATCCGGGATCGCTGGATCCTGGGATGCTCGGCAGCGGTGGTCGTCGTCGGTGTCTTCGATCTGGCGTGGGCATTCGTCGCCAACGCTTTCGCGGTTGTCCCCAATTACCCCGTGCCCCACTCCCTCTCCGCCATCATCCGCTACACCACGAGTTCTCTTCCGGCGCAGTACCAACAGGCCATCGGCAACTTCGGCTGGCTCGACGCCCCCGCGCCATGGCTGACCTGGCAGCTCTGGACGGTGATGGCCGCCGTGCTGCTGACGATCGGCGTCCTCATCGGTTCCCGACGGTGGCGGTGGACGCTGCTGCTCACGACCGCAGTCGGGGTCGTGGTACCCATCGTCCTGGGGGTCGCCGAGGCCCCCACCGCCGGCTACATCAGCCAGGGGCGGTACTGGCTTCCGCTCCTCGTCGGCGTCCCCATCGTCGCCGCGGGAATGCTTCGACCGCGGTCCGAGCCCGTCACCGTGCTCTGGCGGGTCAGGCTCTTCGTTGCCATCGGCGTCGCCGTCAGCCAGGTCCTGTGCTTCTGGTGGACGCTCCACCGCTACCTGGTCGGGATGAACGGACCGCTCTTCGGGCTCGGTCACAATCCCTCGGCCTGGCACAGCCCGCTTCCTTGGTACCTCCTGGACCTCATCGTGGTGGGGCTGGGAATCCTCTACGGCCGATTCATCCTCCGGCTCGGTCAGCTCCCCGCCGCTGCTCCCGCCCGTGGATCTCGGACCTCGACAACCGGTTCAGAGGACCGCTCTGACGGCGCACCACGACCTCCGGCAGCAAGGTCCCCTGGTGGCCCTCGGTGGCCAAGCGCAGCCACAGGTCGTACTCCTCGGGACCGGAGTCCGTGACCGGAGACTCTTCGGGCTCTCCGAGTTGCTCCAGCGCCGGCGCGGCGAACGAGGGCGGCGCCCGAGGGGTAGTTGCCGGCGCCCAGCCGATCGACGTCCCACGGCAGGTAGTTCGAGAGCCCGGGCTCGTCCCCGACGCGCTGGACGATGCCGTAGGCGAAGGCGACGGGGCTCGCGGCCAGGACATCCCGCAGCTTGGCCAGGCCGTTGGGGTACAGGGTTTCTTCGGAGTCGAGGAAGAAGACGAGAGGAGCCCTGGACACCTCAATCCCCGAGCGTCGGACGCCGCCGCCCCGCGGGGGGCTGACTTGGTGACCAGAGCCAACGGTGCTCGCTGGTCTTCTTTCATCCGCCGGCGCACCGTGTCGCCCGACCCGTCCCGGGAATGGTCGTCGACGACGATCACCTCGACGGTTGTCTCCAGGCTGCCGAGCGCCGATTCGACTGCGTCCTCGACCCCGTGACGGCACTCGAAGAGCGAAACGACCACGCTCACGTCGGCGTCCCAGCCCTCCCAGCCCGGTGTCTTCTCCACCGTCTGGTCGCGCTCGTCCACGTGGGCCGGGCGACACTCGAGCGCATCCAGCCGACGCCGGTGCTCCTCCTCGATCGCCGGTTCGGGCGGCGCTGCCGGCGCCGCTGAGGGAGCGACGATTGGGGGCCCACGATGGGCCCCGACCGACGGCAGGCTCTCGATTTCTTCCACCACGGGACGCAGGAGGTCGACCATGCGCCGCTCGGTCCTCAGAAACTGGTAGGCGGCGTCAGCGATGGCCGCCACGCGGTGCGGGTCGGCCAGCAACCCGATGGCGTACTCGGACAGCAGGTGCAGGGGCGCCTGGACGAAGTGCTCCCCGGGGACCAGGGGAGCGGGGTCGTCAGAGGGCTCGGTGACGAGGACACACCCGTTGACCATGGCTTCCAGGGCCCGCAGCCACTCGAAGTACGGCGCCGAGCCTCGATGCACGTTGAGCAGCAGCTTGGTGCCTGCCAACCACGACCACTTGTCCGCCCCGGCAAGGAATCCAGCGTCTTCGGCGTGCTTCGGCTTGTTCACCTCGAAGAGACGCAACTCGAAGCGGCGGTCCCACAGGCGGGAAGCGGCCTCGGCGAGGAATCGTTCCCGCCGGTGGTTCACCGCGCCCAGGAAGACGACGTCCCGCGGCCGGGGCCGAGTTGCGTCCCCGCCCCAGTGGTCCCAGCTGTGGTGGTAGCCGAGAGGCACCCGCTGGCTGTGGATGCCGACCCGGCGGAGGTGCTCGACGGCGTGGCTGTCGAGGTCAAGCGCGAGCCGAGCCCCGCCCAGATAGGGCAGCTGGCGCTCGAACCACACCGTGCCCGGCTGCTCGGTGCCGATCACCACCGAGCGCTCCACCGCGCTCCACAGGTCGGCTTGGATGGCTGGTCCCTCAATGGAGACGTATGCCTCAGGATCGACGATGAGGTCGACCGCCTGCGACGAGGGCGGCGGGAAGTTCCTCCAACTCGACGGAAGCGTCCCGCCCGAGCTCGCTCAGCCCGCCCACCAGCAAGCGAGCCAGCTCGACCATGAAGCTGTTGCCCCGGCCGTGGACATAAACGCGGTAGGGGCGCACCGCTCAGCGCCGGGCGCCTCGCACCCGGCCCCACGCCGACCGGGGGACGCTGCTCCACCGGAACCATTTGGTGGCGCGCATTCGCTCCAGCTCCTCCGACATCGCCGCCGCCCGAGCCTCGGCCGCCCCCGCCCGCCGTTCGCACTCGTCGCCGGGCTGCCCCCGCTCGAGCTCGAGGAGCCGGCCGGTGAGCTGGGCCAGCGCGCCCTCGCGGATGGCCAGCTGGGCGCGCAGCGCATCGCACTCCGGGCAACCCTGGTGCTCCGTCGGCTCGACGCTGGCCATCCCCAGAGCTTATGGCCGATGCCGTGCTCCCAGGCCCCACCGATACGCTTCTGTCGTGCCGACTCGCCCCCGCTTGAGCGTCTGCGGCATCACTTGGCGCTCGGCCAACCGCCTCGAACAATGGGGTTCCTTGGCGCGAGAGATCGCCGACGAGATCGTGTTGCTCGTCGACGCGTCCAGTCCGGACGACACCGTTGACGTCGCCCGACGGGTGGCCGACCGGGTCCAACTGGTCGAGCACCCATCCTTCATCGAAGAAGCCATGGACTGGGGCCTGCGGGCGGCCACCGGCGACTGGTTGCTGTGGCTCGACGACGACGAGGTGGTGGCGCCGACCTTCGGCGATCGCCTCGGCGACCTGGTCGCCCGGCCCGACCTGACCCACTACTGGCTTCCGTACCGTTGGGTCGTGGCCCGGCCCGACGGTGGCTACGGGTGGCTGCGAACCTTTCCCTGGTACCCCAATCCCCGGCTCCGGCTGATCCGCAACATCGGGAGCGTCTTCTGCCATCGGGGAGCGTTGCACAGCCCGATCACGGTGGCCGGGGAGGGCGAGGTCCTCACCGACGATGACGTCGCCATTTACCACCTCGATTTTCTGCACAACGACCGGGCGGCCCGGGAGCAGAAGGTCGAGCGCTACCGGGGGCACCGGGCCCCCTCGTGCGAGGAGTACTACCTGTGGGAGGACTACGCCGAGACGCTCGACGTGGTGGCGCTCGACCCTGCCGTCGTCGAGCGCCAGCCGAGCCGCCAGGCCCGCCGGCATGTCCGCCGTCGTGCGGCCGCCCCCGAGGAACCAGCGCCGGTTTCCTCGGAGGTCATGGCCCGAGCCCTGGCCGCCCACTTGCCGGTCGGCCCGGTGTTCGCCGCCGGCTACGGGCGCCATACCACGCCCACCACGGTGCTGGCCAACCGCGGCTATACCGTCGAGCTGGAGATCGAAAATCGCTCCGCCGTGCCCTGGCGCACCACCGGTCTGGAGCACGGCCGGGTCGTCCTCGGCTACCACTGGGTGAGCCCGGCGTACGGGACGCTGCTGCGTGACGGCGACGTGACCCTGCTGCCCGGTGCGTGGGCGCCGGGCTCGACCGGGACGGTGAGCGCCGGGCTGTGGACTCCCTACGACCCGGGCCGCTACCGGCTGGAATGGGATCTCCTCGCCCAAGGCGTCAACTGGTTCTCCGAACGCGACGTCCCCGCCCTGGGGGTCGACGTCGAGGTCGCCGACGGCGACCGGCTGCTGGGGACTCCGCGGACGGTCGCCCGCCTCCCCGCCCGGTCCCGGCCGGCGGCGCGTCCGCCGTCGGCCGACGGCGTAGTTGCTTCACCGCCGCCCGAGGCCACGGCCAACGGTCCCGAACGCGGCCCTTTGCAGGCACTCCGCGTCCTGGCCATGCGCACCACCGAGCGAGCGGCCCGCAAGCTCGCAGTATCGCTGCCACGCCGCTGCGCCCGACCGTGGCCCGGCGCCGGCGCCGCCAACTACCCGGCGGCTGCCAACCTCATTCCCATCACCCCCATGCGTGTGCTCGACACCCGGGATGGCTCGGGCTTTCCGGGAGCGGTCACGGGACCGATCAAAGCGGGCGAGGTGGTCACCGTGGAACTGGCGGGACAGCCGAACATCCCCCTCACGGCCGTCGGCGTGGTCGGCAACCTGGCGGTGGTGGGCGCCGACTACGGCGGGTTCGTCAGTGCCTACCCTGCCGGCGATCGCGCCGGGGACGGGTGCGTGGCCCTCTACTTCGCCGGTGGGAGCCACCCCGCGGTCAACCAGGTCGTCGTCGCGCTCGGCCGCGAGGATCAGCCGGGGCGCGTTTCGTTCCATGTGAGCGGAGAGCAGACCGGAACGGTGCAGCTTCTCTTCGACGTCTTCGCTTACCTGGATTAGCGATCGGACCACACGCCAGCTATGGCGCCTCCGGAGTCTCGACGGCTGAGGGGATCAAGCGCTGGGCGCGGAGCGGGCTCGGGCGGTGCGGGCGGAGGGCGGCGAAGATGGCGACCCCGAGGGTCGCCGTCAGCACGACCATGAAGACAATCATGAGGTCTGCCGGAATCGGGGGCTGCCAGCCGTCGGGAACCTTGGTCGACGGGATGAGCGGCCCGTTGGTTCCGACGGTGTAGCAGCGGAGGACCCAGTAGAAGGTCACGGCCGCGGCGACGGTCATGGAAATCGGCGCGAAGAGAGCAGCCCGGCCCACGGGGAGCTGCTTATCGGCAAGAAGCGCGGCCGCGATGATCGGTAAGCAGATGGCAACGGGATAGCTGTAGCGGCCCACCCATATCAGACCGTTCGAACGAGCGATGGGAAAGGCAGCGGCAATCGGGAGCACAACGAAGACGCCGACGCCGTAAACGGCAAGGAGGATGGCGTCTCGACGACGCACGAGAAGGATGGCACCAAGGATGAGAAGTCCAGCGGCCAGGGAACAGAGGACAAGGGCCAGGGCGGGGGCGTTCGTCATGGGGGTTCCGAAGGAACCAACGGTCTGACGGGCGTAGGTAGGCAGCTGGCCGACGATGAGTCGAAGGATCTGGACGTTCGAGAGCCCAGGGGGAAACGGGAAGTGCTCCTGCCGGTAACTGTGCTCGACCAGGATGTAGCTGATGGCGAGGATGGCGGCGAACAGGACGACGCCGGCGCCCATGCGCATACGTCTGTCGTGGAGAAGCTGCCACGCGTGCCGCGGTCGGAGGGCAACGACGAAAAAGAGGATGGCGGCCAGGTAGGCGGGGGAGATCGGACGCACGAAGCACAGCAGGGCGGCCGTTGCCGTCCAAGCCACGATCACCGCGGTGGGCGGGCATCGGGAGTGCTGGAAGACGAGCAGCGTGGTCGAAACGATGACGACCGCGCAAGCGGTGAGCTCCAAGCCGCTGGGATTCAGGACCCCGGCGAGGTAGAGGGCCATGGGTGTCAAGGACACCGTGAATCCCACCAGAAGCCAGCGATTCCGTGACCAGACGATGATGAGGGCGAACGCCAGGCCGAGGAGCGCCGATTCGAAAAGGCCGCCCAACAGGCGCGACAGATGAAGGCTCCAGCCACTGGTCGACACCAGGGTCGGCCACCCAGTCAGGAGATAGTAGAGAGGCGGGTAGTACCCGATGTACGTCGAGCTGGCAACCGGCGCCTTCGTCGCCGGTCCCACCTTTGCGCATCCTGCCGGGACGTCAGGGTGCGAGTAGTAGCACGCGTAGGCCGGGGAATAGAGGCGACTGATCGTTCCCGGCACACTGACCTGTACTGATGACGACGGTCCATGCGGGAAGGGCTTCCCGGTGAAGGTGCCACGGGCAACGGCGGAGGCCTTTACGTACTGTGTGGGTTCGTCCGGTCCCGACGGAATGGGAGTGGCAAGGGACCAGAGGACGGCGAGCAGGAAGAGAACTCCGGTGAAGAAGGCCCAGAGGCGGAGAAGGGTCCGTCGGCTGGGCTGACGGGGATGGCGGTCGCTGTCCAGAGAAGGCTCGGAACGAGGATCGCTGGGCAATAGTCAGG
This sequence comes from uncultured Actinomycetota bacterium, assembly GCA_963757175.1. Classification (GTDB taxonomy): domain Bacteria; phylum Actinomycetota; class Acidimicrobiia; order Acidimicrobiales; family Palsa-688; genus CAVWQR01. The sequence continues at coordinate 1,751,042 of CAVWQR010000001.1, forward strand.
ACGACGGATGTTCGCTAACCGCCGGGCGGCGGGACCGGCACGGGCGGCGAGGCGGAACCGTTGCGGAGCACCACCAGTGCGTGAAGGGGGTCTCCACGGGCGCCTACCGTAGTTGGCCCGGACGCGGCCCTTGGCGATGGGAGGGCTAGGATCGCAGGTCATGGGCCTGGATGTTGCCGGCGGCGTGGCGCCGCGGGCGGGCGCCCGGGGGGACGCCGACACGAGCGGGACGCTGATCCCGCTCTCCCAGGTGTGCGTCGTCGTCCCTGCGTTCAACGAAGAAGCATCGGTGGCCAGTGTCGTCGCCGCCTTGCACGAGGCCGTGCCCGGTGCCCAGGTTGTCGTGGTGGACGACGCCTCGACGGACCGGACGGCGGTCCGGGCTCGGGACGCGGGCGCGGACGTCGTCTCCCTGGCCGTGAACCTGGGGATCGGAGGAGCCGTCCAGACCGGGTACATGCACGCCCGCAACAGCGATGCACGCATTGCCGTTCAGGTCGACGGCGATGGGCAGCACGATCCGTTCGAGGTCCTGAGGCTCATCGATCCCATACGGCGGGGTCGCGCCGACATGACCGTCGGCTCGCGCTGGTTGGGCCGGGGTAGTTACCGTGCTCCTTCCAACCGCCGGGCGGGGATGCGGATCCTCACCGCGGTGGTTCGCCTCCGGTGCGGGGAGCGCTTCAGCGATACCACCTCGGGCTTCCGCGCCGTTGGCGTGGAGGGAATCCGCATGTTTGCTGCCCAATACCCCAGCGACTTCCCCGAAGTCGAAACGCTGGTCACGGCGCACCACCGCGGGTTGCGGTTGGAGGAGGTACCCGTGTCCATGCGCCCGAGAGAGCACGGTCGCTCGAGCATCGCCGGGCTCCGATCGGCCTACTACATGGCCCGGGTGATCCTTCTCCTGCTCACCGGACAACCTCGATTGTCCGAGGCGGCCGAGTGACGACCTTCGCCGTCCTCCTGGTGGTCAGCCTCTGCTTCACCGCGCTCACGGTGCGGGCCATGCGCCGGCGACTGCTCCGTGAGCAGATCGCCGTTCTGTGGATCGTGGTGAGCGTGCTCATGGTGGGGCTCAGCTTCACCTTCCCCTTCCATCTCCTGGATCATCTCGCACGGGCCATCGGCATCAAGTACGGCTCTGACCTCGTGTTCTTCGTGGCCCTGCTGTTCATGGTGGTGCTGGTGTTCCAGATGTCGGTGACCCTGACTCGCCTCAACGCCCGCACGACGCGTTTGGTGCAGGAGCTGGCGCTGCTCACCGCCCAGCGGGGAGCCCCACCGGACCAGGGCGACAGCGGCGAGGCGGCGAGAGGCGACGATGGGCCTCCTCCACCCGGGAGGGTGGCCGATCAGGGCTTGGGTCAATGAAGGCGGTACCCTGCCCGCTATGAGTCCCCTCGCCCAGCTTGCCACGCCGGACCGGACCGGAGAGGTGTACCAGCGCCTCCTGCGGGAACGGATCGTGTTCCTCGGGACCGAAGTGGACGACGTCAACGCCAACCTCATCTGCGGCCAGCTCCTGCTCCTGGCGGCCGAGGACCCCAGCCGGGACATCAGCCTGTACGTCAACTCACCCGGCGGGTCGGTCACGGCCGGGCTGGCCATCTACGACACGATGCAATACGTCCCCTGCGACGTGTCCACGGTGTGCATGGGATTGGCCGCCTCGATGGGCCAGTTCCTCCTCTGCGCCGGCGAGCCGGGGAAGCGCTTCGCCCTGCCGCACTCGCGCATCCTCATGCACCAACCGTCCGGCCAGGCGCAAGGGCAGGCGGCGGACATCGCCATCCAGGCCGAGCAGATCATCTACCTGAAGCGCATGATGGCCGAGCGGATCGCCCACCATACCGGGCAGACCGTGGAGCGCATCGAGGCCGACTCCGACCGTGACCGTTGGTTCACCGCCGAGGAGGCGAGGGACTACGGCTTCATCGACCAGGTCATCGTCAAGGCGACCAAGGTGGGCGAACCAGCAGGCGGCTGATCACCGCCACCACTGGGTCAGCTGCCGCCCGTGGCGGCGAAGGTAGCGAAGCGTTCTTCGAGCAGTGGCGGCGATGCCCTCCTCGCGGAGGGAGCGGCGCAGGTCGCCGGCCCGGCGGCGCAGGGCGGGCCGCAGTTGCCGGAGGAGGACGGCGGGCCGCTGGACCATCGGCCCGCCGAGCCGTGGTGAGGGCGCCTCGTCCTCATAGGGCTCCAGGTCCACCACCATGAAGGGCTCGTCGCCCGTGACGGGCGCCCAGTCGGAGGCGGTGAGCGGACGAGGGGCGACGGAACGGAGGATGTGAAGGTAGCGGCGCCCTTGGCGTTCGGGGGCCAGCTGCAGGAGGGCATCGCGCCGGGCCCGCTCACCCAGCCGTCGACGCAGGAGGGGATCATCCAGGAGCGCGCCGACGGCCTGGGTCCATTCCTCGTCGGTGGCGGCGAGGATGCCGTTGGAACCGGAGTTGACCGCGTCGCGGAACGGCTGGGTCGGGCTGGCGACCGTCGGAGTCTCGACGAGCGCCGCTTCCATCCACTTGATCGCCGACTTGGCCTGGTTGAAGCGGCTCGGCAGGGTCATGGGCGCCAGGTTGACGTCAAGGTCGCGGAGCAGGGACGGGAGCTCGGTCCAGGGGAGCATCGGCCGGCAGTGGATGCGGTCGGCGAACGGGGCGAGGGCCGGCGGTCGGCTGGATGAGCCCGACGAGCCAGATCTCCACATCGGATCCGCTGGCCCAGGACGGCTGCGAGGGCGGGCTCGATCAGGCGCCAGTCATGGTCGTGGGTCTTGGTGCCGCTGAGGTATCCGACGCGCCGCGGTCCTGGAGAGCGCGGACGTCGAGCGGCGTCGTCACTCAGCTGCCCGAGTCGCCGGCCCACGCCGTTGGGAAAGACATAGGCCGGTATCCCGACGACCGCCTCGGCGTGCTGGCAGAGCATCGCCGTGCTTCCCACGAAGGCGTCGCACGCCTCCATCGTCGTCCGGTAACGGCTCACGCCACGCATCCACAGGGCAGCTTCCTCGGGAGGAAGGATCTGCAGCGCAGGGATCTCCGGGGCGAGATCCGGATCGAAGATGAGATCGTCGACGTCGAAGAGGACCGGCGTCCCCAGTCGCCGCACCCCGGCAATGAAGTGCTCGACCTGGACGGTGGCGGGAACCCGGTACATGACCACGGCGTCGGCTTGCTCGCCGAGCGCGCTGATGTCCGGATGTCGATAGTGACGGACGTCGACATGGACGCCAGCCGCTTCGAGACCCTCGGCCGGCAGGCGGGCGCGGTAGCGCAGGGGAGCACCGTCGATTCCCACCACGAACAGGACCCGGTGGATGTCCCGCGCCGCCCCGCCCTGGTCGCCGGGTGCTGCGCGCCGAGCGGTCAGGGTCTGCTGGTACAGCCCGAGGTGGGCGGTCAACTGGTCATCGATGGTCGGAAGGGAAACGGCGCGGCAGTTGGCGCGCAGGTGGCGAAGCAGGTCGGGGTTGGTGAGCACGTCGGCCATCGAGGTAGCCAAGGCCTCCGCGTCGGCGGCCGGGACGACCAGTCCGTTCTGCCCGTGCTGGACGACCTCTTCGGGTCCGAGCGAGGCGGTGCAGATGACCGGAACTCCGGCCCCGAGGGCCTCCCGGGTGAGGATGGAGTACGTCTCGCGCATCACGGACGGAACGACCAGGACGTCGGCAGCCGCCAGCACCTCGTCGAGCCCGTCGGGCCGGTAGGCCGGGGGGAGGCGGACGGGGAGACCGGCGACCTCGGCGGCCCATTCCTCACATCCATAGGCGACCAACTCCCATGCCGGCTGGGACGGGAGGCGGCGAGCGGCCTCGATGAGGACCTGGACGCCCTTCATGCGGTCGCTGCCGCCGGCGTAGACGAAGCGCAGGGGAGCCTTTGCTGGTTCCTCCTCGCCGTCGTCGGGTGGGCGCGGCCGTGAGCGGCGAGGGCACGCCGTTCTCGATCACCGTCAGCCGGTCGGGATCGACCCCGTTGGCCAGGGCAACCTCGGCGCAGGACTGCGAAACGGCGACGAGGCGATCGGCCCGGTCGAGCTCGGCCACGGTGAAGCGGTTGCGGTCGTCGAGGAACGGCCGGTCGACCTCGCAGGGACAGGTTCCGGCATCGACGGCCAGGCAGCACGGGTGGTAGTCACGGTTGCACAGGAACTGACGGGCGCACCACCACCAGAAGTCGTGCAGGGTGACCACCGTCGCGATGTCGCGTGTGGCCGCCTCGCCCACCAGTCCGGCACCGAGCGTCTGCAGCGAGTGGAAGTGGACGAGGTGCGGGCGGAACTGGTCGAGCCAGGCACCGAACGCCTCGGCCGCCTCGGGATGGTCGAAGTTGCGCCGGTCACCCCAGCCGTGGAAGGTGGTGAGCCACCGCACCCGGACCCCGCCGCGGTCTTCGTCGCAAACGGAGAGCGGAGGGCGCTCGTCGCCGATCCACCCGGCAAAGACGCCGGCCTCGTAGCCGTTGCCGGCCAGGCCCTCGGCGAGGCGCTGGGGGACGAGGGTGCCGCCGCTGACGAAGTTCGGCGGGTAGTGGGCCGACACCACACCGATCCGAGGTCGCGACTGCGCGTCAGCCATGACCGCGGCCTCGGGCGGCTTTGAGCGATCGCCGGGCCCGGCCCGCCTGCGCCCGCCCCCGCACGCCGAGGTCGGAGACCACCGAGCGAGTCGTGGTCCGGAGCCGGGCCGCCCGGCCGACGGCCGCGAGATCGGCCGCCCGATGAGGGGCGCGGCAGAAGCTTTGCAACGGCCCTGTTACCCGATCCCAGCGGAACTGCTCGGCCAGCCCGGAGACCGCCGCCGCTGGGGGAGGCTGGGTCAGGGTCTGGATGAGGCCGTCGGCGATGCCGGCCACGTCACCGGGGGGGACGACCGCACCTGCGCCCGCATCCGCCACCAGCTGGGCCAGCGCGTCGCCGGAGCTGAGGACCGTCGGAAGGCCCGCCCACAGATAGTCCAGGACCCTGGTCCGAAAGGAAAATCGGGTCTCGACGTGGTCGAGGTGGGTGCTCACTCCGACGTCGGCCTCGAGCAGGAAGTCGGCTCGACGGTCGTAGGGGATCCAGCTCTCGTTGAAGAACACATGGACCCCCGCCAGGCCCATGGCCTCCGCCAGGCGGCGGGCCTCGGTGGCGACGTGCATCTTGGGAACGCCAGGGGTGGGGTGGGCCATGCCGAGGAAGACCAGCCGTACATCGGGGACGCGCCGCCTGACGAGATCGATGGCGCGGATCAGGGAAAGGGGGTCGAACCAGTTGTAGACCCCGCCGCCCCACAGGACCACCTTGTCGGTGGGTCCGACGCCATCGATGGCCTCGCGCAAACCCGGCCCGTGCCGCCGGGGCGCTTCGGCGGGCAGGCCGAAGGGGACGATGTCGATGAGGCCTCGGAGGTCCCCGTCGCCGCGGTAGGTCGACGGGTTGACCCGCCCGGCGCTGGCCAGGGCGCCGATCCAGAAGTCACGCTGCCGCTCACTGGCGCAGCACAGCCAGTCGGCGCGTGCCAGGCCGGCGTTGACGACCGTCACCAGCCTGCGGACCACGGCATCGTGCTCGGAGGAGCTCCAGTGCTCCTCGGGCTCGAGGTTCTCGAGATGGAAAGGGTCGTAGACGTCGACCGCGATGGGCTTGGACGAGCGGGCCAGCCCCGGCCACTCGTAGACCACCGCGGGCGGCACGACCGCCACATCCATCCACCGCTCGAGGCGGTGGGCATCGGCGGCCCGGGCCGAATCCACGTGGACGCGCTCGTGGTCGCGGTTCCCCGCGATCGTGCTCACCAGGCGGACGTCGTGCTCGGACGCCAGCTCCTCCGCCAGGTGCCACGCCCGGATGGCCGGACCAGGCATGGTGCTGGTGAGCGGGTCGGTTGTCACGACGAGGACGCGCTGTCGGCTCACGCTTTCGAGACGAGATCCCCGATCCGCCATCGCCCTCCAAGCGACACCAGCCCCTCGGCCTCGTCGCTGGGGCCGCGCTCGACGTCGAAGCGGAGCACCCTCTGGCGAAAATCGAAGGGATGCATGAGGTGATAGTCGAAAAGAGACAGCGTCAGGTCGTAGGTGTTGGGCAGCAGCCGGAGCGTGTCGATCTCCAGGTCGACGGAGCCTTCACCGTCGAGCTTCTCGGGCACACAGTGGGCGTCCCGGGTGTTGGGCCCGGTGACGTGGACGCCTTCGATGGTGTCGATGGCCAGGCAGAAAACCGGCTGCACGATCGGTTCATGCATCTGGTAGTGGATACGCACCGTGACCGGTTCGGCGCTGCGCACCCTGGTGACCGCCTTTCCCGTGCCGTCGAGCAGTTCGACTCCGGTGATGCGGCCCTCGCCCGAGCCCCACCGCGCCCCCGTGCCGTCAGCCTCCCGATCGACCTGGACAGAGGCGGTGTACTCGCGGATCACGTCGACGGCCTCGCCCACCATCTTCAAGTGCCCGTGCTCGAACCACACCACCGTGTCGCACAGGTTCTGGACCTGTGCGAGGCCATGAGAGACGAGAATGATCGTCTTGCCCTCGGCGCGGAGGTCGGCGAACTTCTCGTTGCACTTCCGCTGGAAGGCCTCGTCGCCGACGGCCAGGACCTCGTCGACGAGCAGGACCTCGGGATCGACGTTGATGGCCACCGAGAAACCGAGGCGCACGTACATCCCCGACGAGTAGTTCTTCACGGGCTCGTCGATGAACTGCTCGATGCCGGCGAAATGCACGATCTCGTCGAATCGCTTGCGCAGCTCCTTCTGGCTCAACCCCAGGATGGCTCCGTTCAGGAACACGTTCTCCCGACCCGTCAGTTCGGGATGGAACCCGGCACCCAGCTCGAGGAGGGCCGACATCTTGCCCTCCACCTTCGCCGTCCCCTCGGTGGGTACCAGGATCCGGGCCATGCACTTGAGCATCGTGCTCTTCCCCGACCCGTTCTCGCCGATCAGGCCGAGCGACGAACCCTTGGGCACTTCGAACGAAACGTCGCGTAGGGCCCAGAACTCGCGGACGTCCACCCTGCGTCCGCCCCGCATGATGGCAGCCTTGAGCGAGTTGTTGCTCTCCCGCGCCAGACGGAAGCGCTTGGAGAGATGGTCGACGACGACGGCGTTCGTCACAGCTCCTCCGCGAAGCGGTCGGTGAGCCGGTTGAAGACGTAGAGGCCGGCGACCAGGAAGATCAGCGCCCAGACCAGGGAGTAGGTGAACTCGGGGAGAGCCGGAAGCCGGTCGTAGTACATGACGTTCCGGAAACACTCGGTCAGGTCAGTCATGGGATTGATCTTGGCGACGGTGAGAGCATTTACGCCCAACAGGTGGTGCGACTTGAGCAGGGTGTCGGGATAGATGATCGGGGTCATGTAGAACCAGACGAGAAACAGGATGTTGGTGAAGTGTTCGATGTCGCGATAAAAGACGTTGATCGAACTGAGAAGAAGGCCAAGGCCGACACCGAACATCGCCATCACGACCATGAGAAAGACGACGATGGGAAGGTAGTAGAGCACCGTGTAGTTCCCGAAGCCGACGATGACGGCGGTGAGAAGGCCCATCTCGATGAGATGCAGCACGAAGCTGGACGCGGTGGAAGCCGCCGGGATCAGCTCCCTGGGGAAGTACGTCTTCTTGATGAGGGCCGAGCTGCCCACCACGCCCGCGACCGATCCCATCACCGACATGGTGAAGAAGTTCCAGGGCAGCATGGCGCACAACAGGTACAGGGCGTAGACGTTGAGCCCGTTGAAGCCAGGTTCGGGCCTGGCCCGGAAGACCAGGGCAAAGACGATGGTGTACACCACCATGGTGGCCAGGGGATTGATGGCGGACCACGTCCAGCCGAGCACCGAGCGTCGGTACTTGGATCTCAGGTCCCGCAGCGTGAGGTTGAGGAACAGCTCACGCGACCCGCGGTACTCCGCGATGGTCGTCACTGACCCACGCTCAGGCTACGCTCGCCGGCGTCGCTGGTCACCAGCTGGAAAGCCAGCTTGGCCCAACGGAGAATACCTGGATTGGAGCGAAACATCATCGACGAGAGTAGTCGGTCACCCTCGCCGGCAAGCAGCACCGCTGGGGTCCCCACACCTCCGCTGCAGGCCGGAGTGGGCACGCTCTCTGTGACATCCGTCTCAGCGTGAGCGATCTCCGCGGCCGTCGCCGTCGGGTGCTGGTGGTGACCAAGGACGTGCTCACCCCGCGCATGGCCGGACCGGCGATCCGCGCCTGGCACATCGCCGACACCCTGGCCGGCGACCACGACGTCCACCTGGCGACCCTTTCCCCGCTCTGCACCCTCAGCGGTCAGCCCTTTTCGGCCAGCGCGGCCGACGAACACGCCTTGGTCGAGCTGGAGGCGTGGTGTGAGATCCTGGTCGTCCAGGGCTTCGTCCTCGTCCAGTCACCCGTGCTCCGGGCCAGCGACAAGCTGATGGTCGTCGACCTCTACGACCCCCTCCAGCTGGAGACGTTGGAGGCCACCAAGACCTACGAGCTCGTACGCCGACGCCACGAGCTGGCCCTGGCGCTGGACACGCTGTCCGGGCAGCTCGGGCGCGGTGACTTCTTCGTCTGTGCCAGCGCCAAGCAGCGTGACTTCTGGCTCGGCCAGCTCTCCGCCGTGGGGCGGATCAACCCGCACACCTACGACCAGGATCCGACGCTTCGCATGCTCGTCGACATCGCCCCCTTCGGGCTGCCCGAGCGTGACCCCATCCACCGCCGCGGCGTCCTGCGGGGCGTCATTCCCGGCATCGAGGAGGATGCCGAGATCCTGGTGTGGGCCGGCGGTATCTACAACTGGTTCGACCCACTCACCCTGATCTCGGCAGTGGACAAGCTTCGCCACGAGCGGCCGAAGATCCGCCTGTTCTTCATGGGCCTCAGCCACCCGAATCCCGAGGTCCCGGCCATGGAGATGTCCTTCGCCGCCCAGGCCCTCGCCGACGAGCTGTCGCTCACCGATCGCCACGTCTTCTTCAACCAGAGCTGGGTCGACTACGAGGACCGCCAGGACTACCTCCTGGAGGCCGACATCGGCGTCAGCATGCACTTCGAGCATGCCGAGACTGCGTTCTCGTTCCGCACCCGCATGCTCGACTACCTGTGGTGCCGGTTGCCTATGGTGGCGACCGAGGGCGACGGATTCGCCGACCTCATCGAACGGGAGGGCTTGGGGTACGTCGTCGCACCGCGCGACGTCGACTCGGTCAGCGACGGACTCCGCGCCCTCCTGGAGAACCAAGCGCAGGCAGCAGCGTGCCGGGCGAACATCGACCGCGTCCGGGCCCACTGCCGCTGGTCGGAGACGCTGGCACCGCTCACGCGCTTCTGCGCCCAGCCGTACCGGGCGCCCGACCGTCTGGACGCCAAGCCGACCGTTGTCCGTCCCATACCGAATACGGTGCGAAACCTGCGCCCCTTGCCGAGGTGGATCGCCGCCGACGCTCGTGCCGTGGGCCGTCGGCTGCGGGCGCGCTACCGGCGGGCGCGCGCCGTATGGTTGCCGGGAACATGGACCGACGAGAACAGATTCTGAGGCACGTGCCTCTGACCTCCGGCTTGGGGCTGGAGATCGGCCCGCTGGACAGCCCCCTGGTGACGCACGCCGACGCGCCAGTGCTCTATGTCGACCACGCCTCGACGGAGGACCTCGAGGCCAAGTACGCCGACGACCCCGAGGTCGACCATGTGGTACCGGTCGACGTTGTCTGGGGTGACCGACGGCTGCGTGACGCCCTGGGGGAGCGGCGGGCGCACTGGGCGGTCGCCTCCCACATCATCGAGCACGTCCCCAATCTGATGGGCTGGCTGGCGGAGATCGGCGAAGTGCTCGTACCCGGCGGCGTTCTCAGCCTCGCCGTGCCGGACAAGCGGTTCTCCTTCGACGCCAAACGCCGCGAGACCGATGTGAGCGACTTCGTGGAGGCGGCGCTCACCGAGAGAACGCGCCACACGGTCGCCGCCACCTACGACTTCTGGGCACGGATCCTGCCCGTGGACACGGCTGCGGTGTGGGCAGGAACCGGGGGGGTCGATGAAGTCCCCGACAACCGTGGCCTGGGGCTCGAGAAGAGCTACGAGAGTCTGAAGAACGCCGACTATCGCGATGTCCACGGTTCCGTGTTCACCCCCCAGTCGATGCTCGAGGTGCTGAATGAACTGGTGGAGATGGACCTCCTCCCGGCATTCGAGATCCTCGACCTCGAACCAACCCAGGCCAACACCCTGGAGTTCTTCCTGGCGTTGCGCTGGCTGGGGGCCGACCGGCCGCGTGCCGAGCGGCACGACCGCCAAGCGACCTCGATCCAGGTGGCACGCAGGAAGCTCGAGAGTGCGCCTCGGCCTTTGCGCGCCAACGACGACCAGTGGACCGCGGCCCTGTCCCCCAAGGAGGTCCGACTCGTCCAACTGAAGCGCCAGGCGCTGCGGCGAATGCGGAGCGCGCTCGGCGTCCTCCGGGGAAAGTCCTAGCCGGGTTACGCGAGAGACGCGGCGCGAGGTGGCGGCGGCATGGCGCTCCGGGTCGTTCTGGCGGACATGGCTCATCGCCGGGGTCCTGTTGTTCGGGCTGTCGCTGTGCTGGGTCATCGCCTCGCCCGTCTTTTCGTCGTCTGACGAGACCGCCCACGTCGTGCGGGCGGTGTCCCTGGATCGCGGCCAGTTGCTGGGCCCGGCGGTCGCCGGTCCCAACGACGCGCCGGTCACCCGGGTCCGGGTCCCGAGCACCTACGCCCAGGGCCGGCCTGCCCAGGCCTGCTTCGAGTTCCAGCGCACCAGACGTCGTGCCCCCTGCGCCACCCCGCTGCACCCGTCCAACCGGATAGTGACGACCACCACGACGGCGGGGCGCTATCCGCCGCTGTACTACGCGGTGGTCGGTCTGCCGTCGTTGTTCACGTCCCAGACCGTGGGCCTGTACCTGATGCGCGCCGTCAGCGCTCTGCTGAATGCCGCTTTCCTGGCCCTGGCTTTCGCCACCGCACGACGCTGGTCACGCTCTTCCCTGCTGGCTCCCGCGATCGCGGTGGCGGCGACGCCGACGGCCATCTATTTCGCCAGCGTGGTCAACCCGAGCGGGCTGGAGATCAGCAGTGCGATCGCGCTGTGGACCGCGGCCGTGGTCCTGGTGCGCTGCCACCCGGTCGACCCGCCCCGCGGGTTGGTGGCGATCACGGGCGTCTCCACCATGGCGCTGGTGTCCTCGCGTGGGATCTCGCTGTTGTGGCCGGTGCTGATCGGGTTGGTGCTGCTGCCTGCGGCGGTGGGAACGGTGGAGTGGAAACGCTGGTTGCGCGACCGCTGGGTGGTTCGCTGGGCGGCTGCGGTGGTGGTGGTGGGCGTCGTCGACCTGGTCTGGGTCCTGGCCGCCCACGGGGCGGCGGTCCAGCATCTCCCCGTACCCGACCACTCGTTGGGGGCCATCATCCGGCACGTCACCAGCCAGCTCCCGGGACAGTTCGACCAGGCCGTCGGGTACTTCGGCTGGCTCGACGTCCCCGCCCCGTGGCTCACCTGGCAGCTCTGGTATGTCATGGGGGGTGGCCTGTTGGCGGTCGGCGCCATGCTGCTTTCTCGCCGCCGGGCCCGGGCGCTCGTGCTCGCCGTGGTCGCGACGGTGATCGTTCCCGTCGTCCTCGCGGTCATCGAAGCCACCAGTGCCGGCTACGTCAGCCAGGGCCGCTACTACCTGCCCCTGGCGGTGGGGGTCCCGCTGGTGGCAGCGGGGATGCTGCACCAGGCCTCGGGACGCTCGAGGATGCTGGGCCGCCTGCGCCTGCTTCTGGTCATCGGCGTGGCCTCCGGGCAGGTTCTGTGCTTCTGGTGGACCCTCCACCGCTACCTGGTGGGGATGAACGGACCGCTGTTCGGCCTCGGTCACGGGCCTCACCCCTGGCTTCCACCCGTGCCGTGGTGGCTCCTCGATCTCGCCTTCGTCGTCGGCTGCGTGCTGTACGCCCGGTTCGTCGTGCGCCAGGACCCTCCCGAGCCGACAGACCCCGGCACGCCGGCGCCCATTCAGCGGGCGGCTCCGATCGGAGCAGCTGGTTCGCTCAGCCGAAACTGACGGGCCCGTACTCCGGGCTTCCCGGGAACGCCCAGTAGTAATTGTGCGCCCCTTGGAGGCCGACGACCACCACGTCGGCTTCACCGTCCGAGCGAACCGAGAGCCCCGGAGGCGACAACGCCGGCGCCAGGTCCTCCGGCCCGGTCTCGGCCGTACCGGGGAAGGCGTAGTAGTAGTCCAGCTGGTTGTGAGGGCCTTCTGCGACCACGTCCGCCTCGCCCGTCGGCCGTACCGCGAGGGTGGGGGCGGCGACGGTCGACCCGATGGACTCGCCGGAGAACGCCATCCCCGGGAACGACCAGCGGTAGTCGAGCTGGCTGTTGGCGCCCTGGGCGACCACGTCGGCTTCGCCGGTCGGCCGCACCGCGATGGCTGGCGCGGAAACGGCCGTGCCGATGGCGCTGCCGTAGAACGGCGTCCCCGGAAACGCGAAGTAGTAGTCCAGCTGGGCGTAGGGGCCTTCGACCACGACGTCGACTTCCCCCGTCGGCCGCACCACGACCGCCGGCGCGGAATAGGCGGGACCGATGTCGATCGGACCGTAGAACGGGGTCCCCGGGAACGCGTAGTAGTAGTCGAGTTGGTCGTTGGGCCCCTGGACCACCACGTCGGCCTCGCCCGTGGAGCGTACGGCGATCGCCGGCTTGGACAGCGTGGTACCGATGTTCAACGGACCGTAGAACGGCGTTCCCGGAAACGTGTAGTAGTACTGGATCTCGCCGAAGCCCCCGCCCACCACCAGGTCCGCCTCGCCGTCGGACCGCACGGCGATCGTCGGTGCCGTGTAGGCGGGACCCACCTCCTCGGGATGGAACGGCGTGCCCGGAAACGCCCACGAGTACTGAAGCTGGTTGTTGGTGTTCTGGATCACCGTGTCCGCTTCGCCGGTGGCCCGGGTGGCCACGGCGGGACCCGATTGCGGGGCGATGAGCGGGGGTGTCGACGAAGCGAATGGGTTGGGCGTACTGCCAGAACCCGTCTGAGCCCAGCGGGTTGCCGGTTTCCAACTGGGTCCCGGTGCCCGGCTGCGTCTCGTCCATGACGGTGTAGGTGGTGCTGTTCGTCCAGCCCATGAAGAGACCCATGTGGTTGTACACGGTTCCGTCGATGTTCACGCCGTTGAGCAGCAGGGCGTCTCCGGGCTGGAGTTGGTCCCAGGAGATGGGGTTGGCGTAGTCCAGGGCGTCGTAGGTGGTGAAGCCCCCGTCGGAGTCCGAGAACCCCCACGTGTAGGACACGAATCCGGAGCAGTCCTCTCGCCACACCGGTGCGCTGCCTCCGGGACGCGGGTTGTCGCCGGAGGCGTCCCCCGCGTAGTCCGTTCTGCTCTGCCAGTAGTCCGTCTGGCTATAGGGGGGATTGCCGTTGTTGATGTACCAGTTGTAGGCGTTGGCGACGATCTGCTGCGAGCTGATCGTTGTGCTCAGCGCCGCGTTGGCGTGGACGGTATTCACATGGGACACCTTCCCGCCGGGCGGCGGAACGTCGGTGCCCTGGGGTCCGTTCGGGCGGAACGGGGTGGGCTTGGGGGCGGCGGCGGAGACCGGGGCCGGGCTCATCAGGGCCAGCAGGGCCATCACGCCTGCCGAGGCCACGCACAGGGCGAGGCGAGGGAAGCGGCGCCGGCGTGCAATGGGGGAGATCCTGCCGGACACGTGAACCGCAACCTTTCCCCAGCCGGGTCAAGCTCTGCCGGTGCCTCGTTTGAACACGCACAGTGCAGCACGGAGCACCCTCGGCAGTCAAGGGCGACCGGCGGCCGGCGGCGTTGGGTAGCGTGACCGGGCCGATGGCCTCCGCCTCCAGCCCCGAGTCCGATCCCGCCGACCGCCTCGAGCGGGAGGCACCCGGCTACCTGGACCGGGTCCGGCGCTCGACCGACCGCCTGGGACTCCGGCCGGGCGAACCCGGCGCCGGCCCGGCCGCCGCCGTGCGCCGGGCGGCGATGATCGATGTCGAGCCTCCGGCATCCGGCTCGCCCCCTGTCGGCGCGCTGAAACGAGTGGTCAGCCGGCTGCTGGGCTGGTACCTCCGCTACCTGGGCAACCAGGTCACGGTGCTGGGACGGGCCATGGCCGACCTGGGCGACGCCCTCGTCGAGCGCACCGACGACCTCCGCGGCGACGTCGACCGGCTCGCCGAACGGGTGGACCGCCTCGAACGGCGGGACGGCGCCGGCGGGTGAGGGTCGACCAGTTCCTCCCTGACCTCGCCCCCCACGACGCCATCGGCCACCACGCTCTCGCCCTGCGCCGGGCCCTGCGCGGCGCCGGCGTCGACAGCGACATCTGGGCCGCAGGTCATCCACCGTTCCCTGCGCGGCGAGGCCCGCCCCTATCTCCAGCATCCCGGGGTCGGCGGCGTTGACTCCGTCGATCTCTACCACGCCTCCATCGACAGCCCCATGGCCGGTTGGCTGCACCAGCGGGCGGCCGCCGGCGGTCGCCTTTTCCTCAACTACCACAACATCACCCCGGCCGAGTACTTCGCCCGCTGGGAACCCGGCATGGCCGACGGTTTCGACCGGGCCCGGCGCGCCCTCGCCGGGCTGGCCACCTGCACCGAGCTCGCCATCGCCGACTCCGGCTACAACGAGGCCGAGCTGCGCCGCCTCGGCTACCGCACCACCACCACGTCGCCGCCGCTCGTCGACCTCGGTGCCCTCCACGCGCCCCCCAGCCGGCGGGCCCTCGCTCGCATCGACCGCCGGCGCGGCGCCGGCGCCCGCTGGCTGTTCGTGGGGCGCCTCGCTCCCAACAAGTGCCAGCACGACGTCATCGGGGCGTTCGCCGCCTACCGCAAGGCCTTCGACCCCGCCGCCCGCCTGGTGCTCGTCGGCGCGCCGTCCTCCTACCGCTACCTGCGCGCCCTCCAGCAGCTGGTCGCCGACCTGGAGCTCGGCGACACCGTTGTCCTGGCCGGGGGCATCGCCTTCGACGCGCTGCGGGCGGAGTACGGGCGGGCGTCGGTGTTCGTGTGCTGCTCGGAGCACGAGGGGTTCTGCGTCCCCGTGGTCGAAGCCATGGAGCTCGGTGTTCCCGTCGTCGCCTACGCCGCCGCCGCCATCCCCGAGACGGTCGGCGACGCCGGCGTGCTCCTCGACGACAAGGACCCGCTGCGGGTGGCCGTGGCCGTCGCCGGCCTGCTCGGCGACCGGGAGCGCCGAGCGGAGCAGGTCGCCGCCGGCCGGGCCCGGGCGGCCCACTTCTCGCTCGCGGCCAGCGGAGCGCGCTTCGTGCGGGAGCTGGTGGCGCGCCTCCAGGGGTCGGGATAGGGATAGCGGTTTACCCGCGGTGGGCCTGTGGGCCGGCCGGTTCCGGGGGTGGAAAATCCGCCCGCGGAAGCTTCCGCGGTCAGATAGGTCAACTCTGGTCGGCGTTTCCACCCGCGGAACGTTCCGCGACCACTTTTTCTGCCCGCGGAAGCCCTGCCGCGGCCCTGCGGCGACCCTGCCGCGACCCCGATCAGGACGTTCAGAAGCGGCGTTGCCCGTACTCGGCGAGGAACGGGGTGGCGTCGAAGTCGTAGGGGGCCGGCAGCGCGCCCTGGTTTCGCCGGCGACGGAACTCTTGGTTGGCCCGATGCTGCCAGGGATGCCCCTCGCGTTCGGTTCGCTCGATGAGCTCGGCCACCAGATCGGCCCGCCGTGCCTTCCAGGCGCGAAGCAGTTCGGCCAGGTGGATGTGGTAGGCCTCGGCATCGCTTGAGCTGGCGTAGCCCGTGGGATCGATCTCCCGGGTGTGATAGACGGCAGCCCGGGCGGCATAGACCAGGCGCAAACCTTGGTCTCGGACGCGCCACGACAGGTCGACGTCGTCGCCGTGGAGGAAGAACGCCTCGTCGAACCCGCCCAGCCGGTGGAACAGCGGCAAACCGACGCCGAGTAAGGCCCCGGCGCACCACGGCGTGTCCCCCGTCCCGGGATCGACGTACCTGGGGGTCTCGAAGGGCAGCTGCCTGCCTTCGACGAGTCCCACCCCGGGCTCGGCGAGGCGCACGAGCAGCTCGTGCAGCGCCGCGGGCGCCGGGTAGGCGTCGGGGTTGACCATCACCAGCACGTCGGCGGCCGCGTCCCTGGCCAGCTGGTTCTGGCCGGCGCCGTGGCCCAGGTTCTGCTTCCAGACCCGCCACTCGAGCGAGATGGATCGGCGGGACCCGGCGGCGGCGATCAACTCTGTCCGCTGGTCTTCGTCGGCACACGGCTTCGGGCTGCAGTCACCGAACGCAACGGTGACCTGCTGGGCGCTTCCCTTTCTCACGGCCAGGTCGGCACACGCTTCCAGGCTCCCGACCAGACGGGCGCAAACGTCCGCCGGCGTCTCGAACAGCACCGTCTGGATCCGTACCGACGCGCCCACCGCTCAGGCCGACGGCCGGCGACGGGACCTCAGCCAGGTGACTCCCCGACGGAATGGCGCGGTGGCCCGCCAGAACTCGGACGTGCGGATCTCCTGGTAGCGACGTTGGGCTTCCTCGAGGTGGCGCTCGGTGGTCGCCAGGCGCTCCCGCATCTCCTGTTGCTCGCGGGTGAGGGCGGCGGCCTGGTCCTGCTCGCATCCCGCGCCCTGCAGGAGACGGGCGGAGCCGGCGGGAAAGACCAGGGGCGTCGAAGCGAGCGCCTCGACCAGGTCCGCACCCCCCGGCCCGACGTCACCCTGGCGGCGCTGATGCACGCACGTGTTGGCGGGCACGTCGGCGACGCCGGCGAGCATGGCCGCCACCAGGCTGAACTTCCACGTGGCGGCGGTGGTGGTCTCGTCGAAGCGCAGGCCGGCATGGCGGCAGAGGGCGCTCGGGACGGCAAACGAGCCCAGGGGCAGCTGGTCGGCTCGCAAGTGGCGCCAGAGTTGAAAGCGTTCATCGGAAGTCGGGACCGCTTTGGTCTGGCTGAGCGGCGCACCGTCCATCTGCCCCACCCGGCGCTGGTAGGAGCGGACCCGAAGGACCGCACCCGGACGCTGCGCCCCCGCCTCGATGAAGACACCAGCCCAGTCCGGGGTCAGCACGTCGCCCGAGAGGACGAAAGCCAGCAGCGGGGACCGTGCCTGATCCAAGGCGGCGTTCAGCCGTCCCCGTGCCGAAGCGGCTCCGCTGGCGAGCACCCGGACTCGATCCCGGAAGCTCGGAGCGAACCCGCTCACCAGGTCCCCCACGGCGTCGACCTCGCCGGGGGGGACCGGGATGATCACCTCGAAGTCTTCGGTCTCCTGAGCAGCCAGGCACACCAACGTGTCCTCCAGCCCGTCGACGATCGGGGGATGTCCGCGCTCGGCCACCATCACGGTGAGCGCCGCTGAGGCGGCGGCGGCCGCCGACGCCGCCGCCGGGGGAGTGCCAGGGCAGCGGCGCAGCGCCCGCACGAACTGGTAGGTCGAACCGGTGGAGTCCGGCAGGGAACGCAGCCAGGTGACCAGGTCGTGCAGCGGCGTGCCCCGGGCCAGATAGGGGTGCCCGGGTGGGAAGTGCTGCTCGGCCGCCTCGGCGATGACGTCGTCGGCGTCGATGCAGGCAAAGCCGTGGGCGGCGAGCTCGTCGAGCATCCTGCGCTCGGTGAACAGAGACAGATGGGTCCGGTCCAGCAAGCCCACTTCGGTCGGGTCCCAGCGCCCGGCGAGGAGCTTGGCCGCCAGATCGCCGTGGGCCACATTGGGCACGCTGGTGACAAGGAGGGGATCACCCCAGACCTCGCTCAGCTCGCCGAGCCGCCCCAGCAGCGCAGCTGGGATCGGGAAGGTGTTCGATGACGTCGAGGGCCAGGACCGCCGCCCACCGGCCGGTCGCGCAATCATTCCTGCCAGGCGCGCCGTCAGGTCCTCGGCCGAGACGTCGAGCCGGTGGGTCTCGTGCCCGCGTTCATCGAGTGAGGACAGCGCCTCGGTGTCGACGTCGATCCCGACATAGCGACGACCGCTGCGCCGCAATGACCTCGGCGACCCGTCCGTACGAGCACCCGAGGTCGACCACCAGGCCCGGCCCGGCGTGGCGCTCGATCATGCGCGCCGCCCGCCCGTAGGTGGAATCGGGCGAGACGGCGAAGTCGTACCGTCCGCTCATCGGCGGCACGATAGCCAAGTACATTTGCCTCCGTGGCAGGGCGGCTCTCGGTGTGCGCAATGGTGGCCAACGCCGAGGATCGCTTCGAGCACTGGGTCGAACGGGTCCTCGAGGTCGCCGACGAGCTGGTGGTCTGCGTCGACACGAACAGCGCCGACGGCACCCTCAAGCTGGCCAGCGCCTACGCCGACACCGTGGTCGAGTTCGAGCACACCGGGGTCAACCAGCACGTCTTCGACTACGGGTCGCACCTGGCGACGGGCGACTGGATTCTCTGGCTCGACGACGACGAACTCCTCCACCGTGATTTCCCCGTCCGTATCGCTCCGCTGCTCGAGGACCGTTCGGTCACCCACTACTGGCAGCCCACCGCTGGCTCGTCGACAAGGAAGGCACCCTTTCGTGGGTCCGCCAGTTCCCGTGGTACCCCAACCCGTCTCTGCGGTTGTTCCGCAACCTGGGAGGGATCTTCTCTCACGCCGGGCGGACCCACAGCCCCTTCGAGGTGCTCGGCGACGGCCGCCTGCTCGAGGCGGACGAGCTCGCCATCTGGCACACGGTGTTCCTCATCCGCGACCGGGAGGCCTTGGACGAAAAGGTGGCCCGCTACCGAGAGACGGGCCTGTCCTGCGAGGAGTACTACCAACTCGACGAGGCCGGCGTCCTCACCTACCAACCCTGTGATGCCGGCGCCATCATCCGCGAGGCGGCGCCGGAGGCGAGAGCCGAAGCCGAGCGGCGGTCCCGGCGGTGGTCCGCCAGCGACCGGCCGATCCCTCGTGTCGACGGTGCGGCGCATGCGGCGCAGCTACGGCCGTCACCGGCGCGAGGCGGACATCTTCTCGGCTTCCTACGTTGCCGATGAGACGCCGAGGACGGTGTCCGCCAATCAGGGGGCCAGCGCGCGGGTGGCGATCCGCAACACCTCGGAGTACCCGTGGCGGGCGACCGGCGCGCCCACGGGCCGGGTGGCCCTGTCCTACCACTGGGAGCACGAGACGGCGGGGACGTTGCTGCGTCAGGGCGACTTGTCGATGCTGCCGCACAACGTCGCCCCCGGTGAGGAGGTGACCGTGGCAGCGGGGATCTGGGCGCCCTACCAGCCCGGCCCCTACACCCTGGTGTGGGATCTGTTGTCCGAGAACGTCGGGTGGTTCTCCGATCACGGGGTCCCGCCGGGGCGGGTCGCCGTGCAGGTTGTCGGCGCCGGCCGCCGCCTCGACCGGCCCCGGGTCGTCGCTGATCTGCCCACTGTGGCCAACCCGGCTCGAGGGTTGGCGGGCCGGGCCCAGTCGGCTCGCCGGTGGGGCGAGGCGGCCCTCGATGCCCTGCGCTCGCGTGCGGAGCTGCGGGCGGCCAACGTCCGTCCCGTCACCCCTGAGCGGATCTACGATTCGCGCAACGGGACCGGTGTTCCGGGTGCGGTCACCGGCCCGTTGGCGGCGGGCCAGGAAGTGCGACTCACCGTCGCCGGTCACCACGGCATCCCCGACACCGCGGTGGGGATCGTCGGGACCGTCTGTGTCACCGACGCCGACCACGGGGGTTTCGTCACGCTGCGTCCCGCCGGGACCAGGGCCACGACGGTCAGCGCCTATTTTTCCGAAGGAGGGGGAAAGGCCACGTCGGTCGTGGTCGGGCTCGGCCAGGGGGCCGACCACGGTTCGCTCGCCATCGTCGCCGCGGGCAACCGGCCCGGACACCTCCAGATCCTTCTCGAGGTCGTCGCCTACCTGGAGGCCCCTGCGGTCACTTGACCCGACGAGTAGGAGCCTTGGCGCTGGCGGCTACTGGCGCGGGCCGGGGGTGTGTTCACGCGCGTTGTCCACCGTGGGCGCCGTGCCTCCTCGCGGTGCGGTGCGAAGGCTGTCGTAAAGGGCCTTCACCGCCTTGATCGGCCAGACCTTGTCATACCAGCGGCGGTGGGGATTGGGATGGGTGGCGCTGGCCATCTGCACCCTGCGCTGGGAGGGGAGATCACGATCTTCTGCCGATCCGAGGAGTTCCTCAACCGCGGGGATCAGCTCGTTGCGTTCAGGGCCGAGCTCCGCCGCCACCAGGGCTCGTACCCGGTCGACCGCCTCGTCGACGGCCGGATCGTTCAGGTTGATGGCCTGGTGGCCGCGGACCACCTCGTCCAGCTCGGCCAGGAGCTTGCGGCGGGCGACGCCGTCGCCCTCGACCCGTTCGGCGAGTCGGGCATCAAGCTCACCGACCCGCTCGCTCACCGCCTGCTTGGCTGACTCTCTGACCGCCAGATGCTCCACCAGAAGCTTGACGGCGGAGCCACGCTCCCAGCGGGTGTTGACATCGTCGCCGCGCTCGAGCCGGTCGGTGTCGTCCGCCCACTTGTCCAAGAGCTCCGCGACCGTGGCATCCGCCTCCGCCAGACTGTCCAGGGCGTCACCGTGCCCACTGGCCCCACCTCGTCCGCTCATGCGTCACTCCTTTCGGACCGGCCCACTAAGAGGTACCCCTCCACTAGTGCGGCCATGCGGCGGGTCGCGCGTCCCAGCTGGTGTCGGCCCCCGCCCACCGTTCCCAAACGGCTTCGGGACGGACCTGCCAGCGGCGGGACAAGGCCACGCGCGTGGCCACCGCCCACGGGAGCTGGGGCATGATGGCCCGGCGGATGCCCAGGTACGGTCCGGCCACGATGCGACCGCCGACGAGGTAGGCGGCGACCGGCGCAGGGGCGTTGCGCACCACCACCAGGTGGCGGTTGCGTTCAGCCAGCCGGCGCACGGCCAGGGTGTCGCCGCCCCCGCTCGTCGCCGACCGGCGGTGCTCCACCACCGGACGCGGGTCGTAGACCACGCGCATCCCCGCCAGCCGGGCCCGCCAGCTCCAGTCGCTGTCCTCGTAGTAGGCAAACAGCCGGGCGGCCAGCGGCCCCAGCCGGACGAAGGTGTCGGCCCGGGCCATGAGCGCGGCGCCACTGGCCGCGAACCGCTCCCCGAAGGTGTCGAAGCGACCGTCGTCCGGGGCTCCTTCGCCGTGGTCGCCCAGATGACCGTCGCGCTCCAGAAACGACCCGGCGTTGTTGACCAGGCGGCACTCCGGCCCCGGCGGCGGCGGTTCTCCGTCGATGCGCACTTTGTCGCCCGCGCCCGGGAAGGGGAGGGGAACGTAGAACGGGACCCCGCTCGACACCCGCCGATGGGTCGGCACCTCGCCGGGGCCGAGCGGCTCCACGCCCGCGCCGGCCAGGCCGGCGAGCACGTCGTCGCCGTTGATGGTGACCGAGGCCACCGTCCTGGCCCCTCCCTCGTCGGCGGCCGTCGAAGCCGGCCGGGCAGGGCGGTCCAGCACCACCTGGCGCCACCAGCCGGCCAAACGCACCTTGGGCGTCACCGCGGCAACGGTCGGGTCCTCGAGGACCTCGCAACCCGCCGCCAGCCAGTCGGGCCCGGCGGTGGCGTCGTCGTTGAGCAGGGCGACGACGTCGCCCCGGGCGTGGCGGAGGCCCAGGTTGACGCCCCCGCCGAAGCCCAGGTTGACGCCCGGGGCGACGACGTGGACGCCGAAGCGGTGGCCGATGGCCGAGGCTTCGGCGTCGGGCGAGGCGTTGTCGACCAGGATGACCTCGTCGGCCTGGTCGACCACCGACGCCAGGCAGTCGGCCAGCCAGCTCCCCGGGCGGTAGGAGAGGACGACGACCGAGGTGGCGGGCTTCGGCACTCGTCGCGTCCCGGGCGCTCAGCGGTCCAGGGCGAGCACGGTGCGCAAGCCGGCGTCGATCTGCTCGACGACCCGCCGCGGCAGTTGGGCGACGGGTTCGTCCAGCAGCGCCTTGTCGACGGTGGCGACAGCGGTCACGTTGACGGCCGAGTCCTTCGGAAGCCCGGAAGTGGTCGCTGACAGGAAGACATTGCCGGGTTGTTCCGCGGCGGCGGTGTTCGACGTGATGACCGCCACGATGGCCGTCGCCAACCGACTCCGGTTGTAGCCATCGGCCTGGACCACGACCACCGGCCGCCGCTTCGCCGGTCCGCTTCCCCGCGGTGCGCCCAAGTCCACCCAACAGACGTCGCCCCGTGCGATCACCAGTCGTCGGATGCGGTCGCCGCGGCGATGGTGCGTCGCCCGTGGTTGGCAGCGATCCGGTTGGTGTCGTCATCGGGACCGTGAGCCACGACGGCATCGATCCTGGCCGTGAGCGATTCGTCGGCCAGGCGCGCCAGGTATTCCCTCATGGCGCGGGCGAACAGCTCGGAGCGGCTCATGCCCAGCCGGGCGGCGGCTTCGGTGGCCTGACGAAACGTCTCATCGGGAAGCGATATCGCGGTCTTCACGCCCGCCAGTATAACCCGGTATGACTTCCTTGGTGGGGCGCCCGCCCTCAGCGGGACTTGCTGAGGGCGGCCAGGTCGGCGTCGACCATCATGCGCACCAGGTCTTCGAAGCTCACCTCCGGCTTCCACCCCAGCACGTGGCGGGCCTTGGTCGGTTCGCCGATGAGCAGGTCGACCTCCGCCGGGCGGAGGAACCGCTCGTCCACCACCACGTGCTCCTCCCAGTCCAGGCCCACGTGGGCGAAGGCGATCTGGCAGAACTCCCGGACCGAGTGGGTCTCGCCGGTGGCCACCACGTAGTCGCCGGGCTCGTCCTGCTGGAGCATCATCCACATGGCCCGCACGTAGTCCTTGGCGAAGCCCCAATCGCGCTGCGAGTCCAGGTTGCCCAGGGCGACCCGCTCCTGCAGGCCGAGCTTGATGGCGGCCACGCTGAAGCTGACCTTGCGGGGCAGGAACTCGAGGCCCCGGCGCGGGCTCTCGTGGTTGAACAGGATTCCCGAGCTGGCGTGCAGGCCGTAGCTCTCGCGGTAGTTGACGGTGATCCAGTGGCCGTAGACCTTGGCCACCCCGTAGGGGCTGCGCGGGTAGAAGGGCGTGCGTTCGCTCTGGGGAACCTCGACCACCTTGCCGAACATCTCGCTGGAGCTGGCCTGGTAGAAGCGGATGTCGGGGTCGACCAGGAGGATGGAGTCGAGCAGCCGGGTGACGCCGAGGGCGGTGACCTCGCCGGTCAGCAGCGGCTGTTCGAACGACGTCTGCACGAACGACTGGGCGGCCAGGTTGTACACCTCGCTCGGCTGGTAGTCGCGCAGCACCCGGATCATGGACGCCTCGTCCAGCAGGTCCGCCGGGACCAGGGTGATGTCGTCGGTCAGATGGGTGATGCGCTCGAAGGTGACGGTGCTGCTGCGCCGGTGCAGGCCGACCACCTCGTAGCCGCGCTCCAACAGCAGCTCGGCCAGGTACGAGCCGTCCTGGCCGGTGATCCCGGTGATGAGTGCGGTCGGCATCTCCTCAGTCTCGCGAATCGGCGGCGGGGAGGCGGGACTCCCTGCATCGTTCCCGGCCGGCCGGCCGGGACCGGCCTTCGATCAGGGCGCCCAGGATATGGCGCACCCGGGTGGTGCCCCGCGACATCCGGCGGGGATGGTCGGCCATGGCCAGCATGTCATCGTCGCCGGCGCTGTCGCCGTAGGCCCACAGCTCGACGCCCCCACCGCCGGCCGCTTCCTCCAGCTCAGCGACCACCGTCCGGAGGCGTTCGGCCTTCTCGGGGCCGCGCACGTTGGCGCCCCGCAGCCGCCCGGTGAGGCGCTGGTCGTCGCCGACCTCCAGCTCGGTCGCCACCACCCGCTCGAAGCCGGCCACGGCGCCGAAGGCATCCAGATAGGCGGTGAGCGACGCCGACACCACGACGGTGTGGTGTCCCTCGGCCTGGTGCCAGCGGAGCCGGGCGGCCATGTCGGGACGCAGTCGGGTGGCCAGCTCGCAGCCGAAGGCGGCCCCGGCGGCGGCGACTTGGTCGACGGGCATCCCCGTCACCGTGCGCCGGAGGAGGACCGCCTTGGCCGCATCGCGTCCGTGCCGGCGGTAGGCGGCGACCATCGCCGGGCCGGTGGCGAGCAGCAGGCGGCCCTGGCGGATCCGCTGGGCCGGCGCTCCCCTGCCCCCGCGGCCCAGCCGGGCCAGGAACGGCACCAGGCTGTCGCCGTCGACCAGCGTCCCGTCGAAGTCGAACGCCGCCAGTCCCACTCGCCGGGCATCGCTGCCGTCCCGCGAGGTCAAACTGGCAGTCTCCGGAACACCGCTCGGGGGAGGTGGCGGGTCACCGCCATGACGGCGCGCAACGCCGCCGGCACCCACACCACCTCCTTGCCCGAAGCCAGCGCCGCGGCGGTGGCGTCGGCAACGGCCGCCGGCGTGGTGGACAACGGGCGCCGCGTCCATGTGGGCGGTCATCTTGGTGGTGACGAAGCCGGGGCGGACGATCAGCACCCCGGCGCCGGAGCCGGCCAGGGCGTCACCCAGGCCCTGGGCGAAGCCGTCCAGGCCGGCCTTGGACGACCCGTAGATGAAGTTGGCCTTGCGGACGCGCTCGCCGGCGACCGTGGAGAGCACAACCAGAGTGCCGTGGCCCTGGCGGCGCAGCAGGCGGGCCAGGGGCAGGCAGACCGACACCGCGCCCACGTAGTTGGTGGCGGCCAGGCGCACGGCGCCGTCGCCGCCTTGCTCGTCCGCTCCCTGGTCGCCGAGCAGGCCGAAGGCCACCACGGCCACGTCCAGGTCGTCGACCATCTCCGCCACCCGGGCCACGAACCCCTCGTGGCTGGCGGTGTCGAGGGCGTCGAACGCCAGCACCTCGACCCGGCCCGCGCCGGCGGCGCGCACCTGGTCGGCGGCCGCGCCCAAGGCCTCGGGATGGCGGCCGGCGAGGATCACCGTGGCTTTCCGCGGTGCTGCCAGCCGGCTGGCGATGCTCACGCCGATCTCCGAGGATCCCCCCAGGACCAGGACGGTCTGCACGGCTCCGAGCGCGTCCTTCATGATGAGCCTTTCGCATCCGGGGTGGGCGGTTCGTCGTCGAGCAGGGTCCACAACCGCCGGGCCAGGTCGGAGCGCAGCCGGCGCTCGGGGTCGGCGCGCTCGGCGGACCGCCCGCCACTCGGCCAGGCGCGGGTACATGAGCGGGAGAAGTTCGGGACGCACCCGGGAGTCCTTGGCCAGGTACACCCGGCCGCCGGCCGAGACGACCAGGTCGTCGACGCGGTCGAGCAGCGGTCCCAACTCGCCCGCCGCGGCGGGGATGTCCAGGGCGAGCGTCCAGCCGGGGGCGGGGAAGGACAGCGGGCCCGGGTCGGCCGCCCCGAAGCGTTTGAGGACGCCGAGGAACGACGCGCAGCGCGCCTGGCTGAGCTCCTCGATGGTCCGGCGCAGGACGTCCTCGGCACCATCGGGCACAGCCATCTGGTATTGCAGGAAGCCCCGGTGTCCGTAGATCCGGTTCCAGTCGGCCACCATGTCGAGCGGGTGGAAGAACGCCCCGACCGGCACCAGATGGCCCTCGGCGCGCGCCGGCGACTTGCGGTACCACAGCTCGTTGAACGCGGCGATCGACCACCGGTTGAGCAGACCGGACGGCGCCCACGGGGGCGCCGACAGCATCTCCAAGGGGCGCCAGGCCAGGGCGCGGGAGGTGGTGCGCTGGCCGGCGGGCAGGTCGTCGCGGCGGGCGTGGTCGCCCTGTTCGAGGATGGAGCGGCCCAGGTGGCGGCCGCGGGCCAGGCAGTCGATCCAGGCCACCGAGTAGCGGTACCGATGGTCGGTGGTGGTCATGGCCTCCATCAGGGCGTCGAGGTCACCGAGACGCCGGGTGTCCACCCGCACCTGCGCCGACTCCACCGGCAGCAGCCGGATCGACGCGTCGAGGACCACGCCGGTGAGCCCCATCCCGCCCGCCGTCGCCCAGAACAGGTCCGGGTCGACCTCGGCGCTGACCTCGACCGGGCCGTGCGCCGGGGTGTCGAGGGTGAGGTGGTCAACGTAGCGACAGAAGGTGCCGTCGCGGTGGTGGTTCTTGCCGTGGATGTCGGACGCCACCGCGCCCCCGACGGTCACCTGCCGGGTGCCGGGCGACACCGCCGGCCACCAACCGAGGGGCAGCAGGGTCCGCATGATCCAGTCGAGCGACACCCCGGCTTGGACACGGATCCGCCCGCGGTCCAAGTCGGCGTCGAGCAGGCGGTCGAGCGCGGTGGTGGCGACCACGTCGCCGCCGGCGTTCTGGGCGGCGTCGCCGTAACAGCGGCCCAGGCCCCGGCCGATGACGCCTCGCGGTCCGGCGGCGGCGACCGCGGCCACGGCGTCCTCGGTGGTGGCGGGCGTCGACAGCCGCGCCGCGGTGGCGGGCGTGCGCCCCCACCCGGTCAACAGTTGCGCGCTAACTGGCATACACGCCGAGGGCGAAGGCGGCCACCCAGATCACTCCCGCCAGTTGCAGGACGCGGTCACGGAGCACGACGTCCTCCGGTTGGGCGCCGTGGCCGGTGTCGATCAGGAAGGCGTAGCGCAGCACGCCGACGATGAACGGCACGATGGACAGCTGGTACCAGATGGCGTCGCTGTGCGGCGGGAGCTGCGTCTGCTTCTCGAAGGCGAAGACGCAGTAGGCGGTCAGGGTGACGGCGGCGCTGAGGAAGACCAGGCCGCGGAGAAAGGCCTCGCTGTAGGCGCCGAGCGTCCGGCGGTGGGATCCGCGCGCCTCGCCGAGCTCGTTGTGCTCCGCGAACCGCTTGCCGGTAACCATCATGAGCGACCCGAAGACGGCGACGACGAGGAACCACTCCGATACCGGCACGTGGACGGCGACGGCCCCGGCGATGGCCCGCAGCACGAAGCCGGACGCCACCGAGGCCAGGTCGAGGATGGGCTCGTGCTTGAGCCGCAGCGAGTAGGCGAACTGGACGGCGATGTAGGAGGCCATGACGACCGCGGTGCGCCAGTTGATGGCCACGGCGCCGGCCAAGCCGCCGGCGAGTAGCCCGACGCCGAATCCGAAGCCGAAGGCGGGGGTGATGATGCCGGCCGCCATGGGCCGGTGACGCTTCGAGGGGTGCTGGCGATCGGCGGCGACGTCAAGGGCGTCATTGACGAAGTAGGTTCCCGACGCGACCGCACAGAACACGGCGAACGCGGCCAGAGCATGGAGCAGCGCGGTGCCGTGGGTGAGGACCCCCGCGGCGCCGGGGGCGGCGAAGACGAGGACGTTCTTGGACCACTGCTTCGGCCGGGCGGTGCGGACCAGCCCCCGGAGGCGACGCCCCGACGTGGCGGCTATCTCCCCAGCGGCGAGACCCGGATCCCGCGTGGGGAGGACCTTGCTCATCGGGTTCCTGATGCTACTCGGGGGCCGGTCAGCGCCTCGGACGCGGCCGCCGGCCGGCGACCCGGCGGCGTTCGGCCACGATGACCGCCACGGCGAGGACGACCACCGCCGCGGGGCCGGCGCTGGCGGCCCCCACGCCGCTCAAAGCGGCACCCAAGGTGAGCACCACGGCGAGGAAGCCGACGACGAACGCCAGCAACTGCAGGCGGGTCACAGCTCAGTGTGGCACGCTGCGCCCATGGTGAGCGAAGCAACCCGGCCGCCGGACTTCCCCGACGACTTCCTGTGGGGGGCGTCCACCTCCGCCCACCAGGTGGAAGGGGGCAACGACGCCAACGACTGGTGGGACTGGGAACGGGTCGACAACGGCGCCCGGGTCGTTGAGCCCAGCGCCGATGCCATCGACCAGTGGCACCGCTGGGGCGAGGACGTGGAACTGCTGGCCGAGCTCGGCCACCGCGCCCACCGTCTGTCGCTGGAATGGTCTCGCCTGGAACCCGAGCCCGGCCACTTCGACGAGGACGCCTTCGACCACTACTGCCAGGTGCTCGACGCCCTGCTGGAACACGACATCGTCCCCTTCGTCACCACCCACCACTTCACCGTGCCCCGGTGGTTCGCCGCCGACGGCGGCTGGCTCCATCCCGATGCCGTCGAGCGCTACGCCACCTTCGTGGGCGAGGTCGGCCGCCGCATCGGGCCGGAGCGGCTGCCGTTCGTGTGCACGGTCAACGAGCCGCAGGTGGTGGCGGCCAACGGCCACCTGCTCGGGAACTTCCCCCCCGGCCACCGGGACCTGGAGGAGGCGAGAGCGGTCAACGCCACCCTGGCCCGGGCCCATCGCGCCGCGGTGGCGGCGCTGCGGTCGGCCGCCCCGGCGACCAGGCCGGGGACGTGCCTGCAGCTGATCCCGTTTCAGCCGGCCGACGCCGAGGACGAGGAGGCGGGGGAGCTGGCCGGCCTTCTCGACGCGGAGATGACCGGGTCGCACATCGACGACCTCACCGCCGGCGGTGACGTCGGCGACTGGCTGGGGGTGCAGTACTACAGCCGGGTGCTCGTCGATCCCCGGCGCAACCCGCCGCTGGCCCGTCCGCCCCAGGGATCGGAGACCACGCTCATGGGCTGGGAGGTGTACCCCCCGGGGTTCCGCTGGGCAATCGACACCGCCGCGTCGGCCGGCCTGCCGCTGTACGTCACCGAGAACGGGATCGCCACGGACGACGACAGCCAGCGCGTGCGCTTCCTGGAGTCCCACCTGGCCCAGCTGGCGGCGGCTCTCCGCGACGGGGTCGACGTGCGCGGCTACCTGCACTGGAGCGCGTTCGACAACTTCGAGTGGACGGCGGGGTACCGGCCCACTTTCGGGCTGGTCGGCATCGACCGCGACGACGACCTGCGCCGGGTGGTGCGCCCCAGCGCCAAGGCCTACCAGCGGGTCATCGAGACGGGCAGGCTGGACGCGCTCGTCTGACCCTCGGGTCTCAGCGCCTGCCGACCGCCTTCTCCAGCTGGGCCTTGGTCATCTTGGAGCGGCCCTCGACCCCCCGCTGGCGGGCCTCGTTGTAGAGCTGCTCCTTGGTACGACCGCCCGGGCCCCGATGCGATCGCAACCCGCCCCGCCGCCCCGATGACAGGTCGTCGGTCGAGCTGCGGCTCGACGCGCCGGCCTCGCCCCGGCGGGCCCGCTCCTTGTTGACGGTGCGCGAGGCGATCTCCGACGACACCCGCTCGCCCCGTCCCCGCTCCTCCAGACCCTCCTTGATGTGCTCGTACTGGCGTTCACGCTTGTCGTTCCACGCTCGCTGCGGCATGAGACTCGCTATACCCGACGCGAGCAGCGCGAAACGGGACCGAAACGTTTGCGCGGGCGACCCTGCCGGGTAACGCGCGGGGTTGAGCCCGACGACGGGAGGACTCGTGGCACGACGACAACGTGACCAACACGGCGACGCACTGGACGAACTCGAACGGCAGGACGAGATCGTCGAACACCTGCTGGACGTGTGGGGCAAGGGGACTGACGATCTGGGCCGGACGAGCAGCTCCGACGAGAGCGTGGAGATCCGGTGGGAGCGCGGCTCCGCGGTCAAGCTCCTGCTGCAGCACCTGGCCGTGAGAGAAGCAGCCACCCGGAGCATCGTGGAACGCCTGGGTGAAGTGGGGAGCTACGACCTGGCCGAACGGCTCGACGGGGCCGGCCCGCGGCGACGGGAGGCGGTGGCGCGCCTCGACGAGCTGGAGCGGGGTCGCATGGCCATGAGCCTCAACGATCCGCAGGTGGACGAGGCGGTCGCCGACCTGGGCGAGCTGTTCGGAAACGAGCACCGCGCCGGCGGCCAGGCGCTCCTCGGCGAGGTCGGCCAGGCGCTCGGCCGGTCCGGTCAGCGAGGGCTGCCCAGCGCTCGCTCCGTGCGCATGCGCAGCGTCACCCACCCCCACCCCACGCCGAAGTGGTACGACCGGATCGCCCCGCTGAACGCGTTGCGGGCGCTGTACGACCATCTTCGGGGTACCCCCTCCGGGCTGACCAGCCCCAAGGTCGACGACGGCCGGGAGTTCACCCCCGGCCCCCGCCGCTGATCGCGCTCAGCGCTTAGCGGGCGCGGGCCAACCGGCGCAGCGGGGGGAGGGTCGGCGGCGGTTGGCGCCGGGGGGCAGGGTCTCGAGGAGCTCGGCGGTGGCGGCGGCGACCTTCTCCACCGCCCGCTCCACGCCCTCGGTCGTCCGGGCGGACGGCGCCTGAACTCCGCCGACCTTGCGCACGTACTGGCGGGCGGCGGCGGTGATTTCCTCGCTGGTCGCTTCCGGGTCGAGACCGCGGAGGGTCGTGATGTTGCGGCACATGCCCCGACAGTAGGGCCTGGCCCGCGTTCAGCAGATGCGGGGCAGGGGGTCACCGACGAGCATGTCGACGATGCGGGTGCCGCCGATGGGGGTGAGCAGCACGACGATGCCGGGCGGCTCCTTGCGGATCTCCCCGACGCGTGCCGCGTCCCGCCCGAGCGGGTGTGCCCGGAGGGCGGCCAGGGCGGCGTCGGTCTCGTCGGCGGGGACGATGGCCACGAACTTGCCTTCGTTGGCCACGTAGAGCGGATCGATACCCAGCAGCTCGCAGGCCGCGGCCACCTCGGGGCGCACGGGCAAGGCCGTCTCTTCGAGCACCACGGTCACGTCCGCGTCGCGGGCCAGCTCGTTGCAGACGGTGCCGACGCCGCCCCTCGTGGCGTCGCGCAGCCACCGGGAGGAGGGGGCGGCGCCGAGCAGCTGCTCCACCAGGCCGTCCAGCGGAGCGGTGTCCGAGGCGATGTCGGCGTCGAGGGCGAGGTCGCCGCGGGCGAGCATGACCGCGGTGCCGTGGTCGGCGATGGTCCCCGACACGATCACCGCGTCACCCGGGATGACCCGTTGTGCGCCGAGCTCCCGCCCGGCCGGGACCACGCCGACGCCCGAAGTCGAGACGTACATCCCGTCGGCGGCGTCCGCTTCCACCACCTTGGTGTCGCCGGTCACGATGGGCACGCCGGCGGCCTGGGCGGCTCCGGCCATGTCGGCGACCACCTGGCGCAGCGTTTCCATCGGGAAACCCTCGGCCAGGACGAACGCCGCCGACAGGGCCAACGGGCGGGCGCCCATCATGGCCAGATCGTTGACCGTGCCGTGCACGGCGAGATGGCCGAGCGAACCGCCGGGGAAGGTGAGCGGCCGTACCACGTGGGAATCGGTGCTGAAGGCCAGCCGCTCGCCGGAGGGGAGGGTCAGCACGGCGGCGTCGGTCTGGGCGGCGAGGGCGTCGTTGGCGAAGGCGGGGAGGAACACGGCGCTGAGCAACGCCGCCGAGGACTTGCCGCCGGCGCCGTGGGCCAGGGTCACCACCTCGTCGCGCAGGCGGGGCTTGCGCCGGCGAAAGCTCTCGATGCGCTCGAACACCGCACCCTCGCGGTCGCTCGGGCTGTTGTCCCGCTCCCGGCCGCTCGGGCTGTTGTCCCGCTCTCGGCCGCTCGGGCCGGGCTCCTCCGGCGTGTCAGCCACGGTGCGCCTGCACGACGGACCACAGCTCGTAGACGAGAGCGTTCTGGGTCTCCTGGATGCGATGCACGCTGTCGGACGGCACCACCAGGCAGTGCTCGACGTGGTCGCTGGTCGCCATGGCGCCGCCCTCGTAGCCGCTCAGACCGACCGTCAGCAGATGTCTGCGGGTGGCCTCCTCGAAGGCGCGCAACACATTCACCGAGTCACCGCTGGTCGAGAACCCGATCGCCATGTCGTCGGATCGGGCGTGGGCGATCAGCTGGCGGGAGAAGATCACGTCGAAGCCGATGTCGTTGGCCAAGGCGGTGAGCACGGCTCGGTCGTCGACCAGCGACAGGGCGGGCAGCGCCGTCCCCCAGGGCGGGTGGCGGAACAAGGCGACGGTCCCGTCGGCGTCGGTCGCGCTGCCGCCGTTGCCGAAGGCGAACAGGCGGCCGCCGCGGGCGAAGCGCTCGGCCATGGCCTGGCCCGCCGCATGCAGCACCCCGACGCTGGCGGCCACGGTCTCCTCCCGCAGCGCCTGGCTCTGAGCCAGCTTGGCGCTCGCCGAGCGGGCCAGGTCGGCGGTCAGGGTGTCGCTGTCGCGCTCCTCCGCCTCGATGAAGGGGTAGAGGAAGCCGGTCGGCTCGGAGCTCATTCAGGGCTCCGGGAGGGCCGTGATGGCTACGCCGGCGTGGACGAGCAGGAGGTCGCCCGGCGCCACCGGGTCGACCAGGCTGATGTCGACGGTCTCACGAGCCCCGCCCGTCAGCACCTCGGCTTCGCTGCCACCGTCGGGCACGGCCGCCACCTCGGCCAGCCGCCCTTCGTCGCTGCACGTCACGCACACCTGATCGTCGCACGCCGGCGTGGTCGCGGCCAGCAGACCGGGGTGCTCGAACACCACGTGGGTCAGCTCCCACAGCAGGTGGTAGAGACGGATGATGTCGCCACGATGACCGGCCAGGGCGACGTCGGTGTCACTCCACCCACACCACGTGATCCGCCGCGCCGGCCGCGGGCCGGGCGCCGGCGCCGAGCCACACGCTGGTGAGCCCCCACGCCTGGGCCCGACGGGTGACGCTGCGGACCTGGACGTCGGTCGCCGGGCCGACGCCGAGCACGATGTCGCCGGGTCGGGACAGGAGCCGGACGCGGTCGACGGCGTCGTCGCCTTCCACGTGCACGGCCGACAGGGCCCGCTTGCCCACGATGACCGGGTGGACGAACTCGACGGCCACGTGCCGGCCGTGGGCCGGCCACCGCGGCGACACGCACCACATGGTGGCGCCGGCGGCGAAGCATCGGGCGAGGGACAGGGCGGCGGCGGCCAGGTCGGCCGACAGCGGGTCGGCGGCGGAGTCGGCCGGGCCGGGTGGCGGACCGCCCAGGGCGTGGTCGCCGGCGGTGGTCACGTCTGCTCCCCGCCGCTGAGCCAGTGCTGCCATCCCCCCACCACTGCCTGGCCCAGGGCGATCCCACCGTCGTTCGGCGGCACCAGACGATGGGTGAGGACCTGGAAGCCGCGGTCGGCGAGCCGGTCGTGGCTGAGGCGGACGAGCAGGAGGTTCTGGAACACCCCGCCGCTCAGGGCCACCTCTTCGATACCGGTGCGCTGCCGGACGTCGACGGCGACGTCGGCGACCAGGTCGGCCACGGCGACATGGAAACCGGCGGCGATGGCGCCGACCGGCCGGCCCTCGCGGACGTCGGCGACGATGGCGCCCAGCACGGCGCCGGCGTCGATCTCCGCGCCGGCGACCGGGAATCGGTAGGGCCGGGCGGCGGCGAGGTGGCCGGCGGCCGCGTTCTCGAGGTCGATCGCCGCCTGGGCTTCGAAGGAAGCCACGTGGCGCAGCCCGACCAGCGAGCTCACCGCGTCGAACAGTCGGCCCATGCTCGAGGTGGGGACGCACTGGACGCCGCGTTCCAGCTGGCGCCGCAGGGCGGTGAGGGCGACGGGGCCGGCGGCATCGACCGGTGGCAGGCCGGGGTCCCAGTCGATGCCGGCCGCCCACAGGTGGGCCAGCGCCGCCCGGTACGGCTTGCGGATGGCGCTGTCTCCGCCGGGCAGGGGCACGTAACCCAGGTGGCCGACGCGCTCGAAGCGTCCGTAGTCGGCGACGAGGGCCTCGCCGCCCCAGATGGCGCCGTCGGTGCCGTAACCGGTGCCGTCGAACGCGAAGCCGAGGACCAGATGGTCAGGTCGGGACGCGGTGCTCGGCCATGAGCGCGGCGACGTGGGCGTGGTGGTGCTGGACCAGGGCGATGGGCGAGGCGGCGCGCTCCTCGGCCCAGCGACGGGTGTGATAGCCGGGGTGGGCGTCGGCGGCGACCAGCCGGTCGTCGATCTCGTACATGTCGGCGAACTGGTGCTCGGAGCGCTCGAACGCGGCGGTGGTCTCCAGGCTGCCCATGTCGCCGATGTGCTGGCTCATCCAGGCGTCGGATCCGCGGGCCAGGCAGAAGGCGTTCTTCAGCTCGCCGCCCACGGCCAGCACGGCGGGGACCGGGAAGGGAAGGGTGATCGGCAGCGGGGCGTAGCCACGAGAGCGCCGTACCGGCGACTCCCCGTTCTCGGTCACCCGCAGCACGGAGTCGTCGCAGGGCACGTGGATCGGCCGGTCGTGCACCAGCCAGGCGTCGGCGATGGCTCCCAGGCGGTGGCGGGCCTCGTCGTCGTCGAAGCAGATGGGCTCGTCGCTGAGGTTGCCGCTGGTCATGACCAGCACGTCGGGAGCCGGGGCGTCCGAACCGGGAACGGGCTGCAGGAGGAGGTGGTGCACGGGGGTGTAGGGCAGGAGGAGGCCGACCAGCGGGTTTCCCGGCGCGACCAGCGAGGACAGGGTGGCGTCCGGCCGCTTCCCCACCAGAACGATGGGCGCCTGAGCGCCGGACAGGAGCCCGGCGACGCCGGGTCCGATGGAGGCGAGTCGCTGGGCGACGCCGAGGTCGCGCACCATGACGGCAAAGGGCTTGTCCGCCCGGCGCTTGCGCTGGCGGAGCAGGCCGACGGCAGCGTCGGAGTGGGCGTCGCACGCCAGGTGGTAGCCGCCGACGCCTTTGACGGCCACGATGGCCCCGCCGGCCAGCGCTCGTTGGGCGGCGGCGATGGCGTCGTCGGTGCCGGCGACCGGCCCGGGCGGTCCCTCGAACCACAGGCGCGGGCCACAGGCGGCGCAGGCCACGGGTTGGGCATGGAAACGCCGGTCGCCGGGGTCGTGGTACTCGGCGTCGCATTCCGGGCACAGGGCGAAGGCGGCCATGGTGGTGTTGGGGCGGTCGTAGGGGAGTTTTCGGGTGATGGTGAAGCGGGGCCCGCAGTTGGTGCAGTTGATGAACGGGTAGCGGTACCGGCGGTCCGACGGGTCCGCGAGCTCCCGGAGGCAGTCCTGGCAGACGGCGACGTCGGGCGGGACGAACGTCTGGGCGGCCAGGCCGGTGGGGCTGGCGACGATGCGGAAAGTGCGCTCGCCGATCGGCGCCCGGCTGGCAGTCTCCACCGCGTCGACGCCGCGCCAGCGGGGGCGACTCGGCGACCAGGCGCCGGGAAAAGGTGTCGACCACGGACTCGGCCCCCTCGACCTCCACGAACACGCCTTCGCTGTCGTTGCCGACGTGACCGGCCAGCCCCAGCTCGGTGGCGACGCGGTGGACGAATGGACGGAAGCCCACGCCCTGCACCACGCCCCGCACCCGGATGGCGCGGCGAACGGCGGTGTCGGGGTCGGCGTGGTGGATGGCCGGCGCCGTCAACTGGGGCTCCACTCCGGCGGGATCACGCCGGGCGGCCAAGCGTCACCGCCGCTTCTCGATGCAGCCGGCCGAAGTTGTAGTAGGCGGCGCAGGCCCCCTCGGAGGACACCATGCACGTGCCGATCGGCGTCTCGGGCGTGCATGCCGGTGCCGAACACCTTGCACTCCCATGGCTTGATGACGCCCTTGAGCACCTCGCCGCACTGGCACGCCTTGGGGTCGGCCACCCGGACGCCGGGCACCTGGTAGCGCAACTCGGCGTCGAAGTCGGCGAACTCGGGCCGCAGCTTCAGGGCGCTCTGGGAGATGAAGCCGAGGCCCCGCCACTCGAAATGCGGCCGCAGCTCGAACACCTCGGCGAGCAACGCCAGCGCGCGCGGGTTGCCCTCGTCGCGCACGACCCGGGTGTACTGGTTCTCGACCTCGCAGCGGCCCTCTCGGATCTGGGTCAGCAGCATGGCGATCGCCTGCAGGATGTCGAGCGGCTCGAAGCCGGCGGTGACCAGCGGCTTGCCGTAGCGCTCGGGCACGAAGCGGTAGGGCCGTTGGCCGACGACCGTCGACACGTGGCCCGGTCCGAGGAAGCCGTCGAGGCGCAGGTCGGGCGACTCGAGGATGGCCTTGATGGGCGGGACGATCGTGACGTGGTTGCGAGAAGACGCTGAAGTTGGTCACTCCCCGGCGGCGGGCCTCGAGCAGGGTGAGCGCGGTCGACGGCGCGGTGGTCTCGAAGCCGACGGCGAAGAACACCACCTGCCGGTCCGGGTTCTCGGTGGCGATCCGCAGGGCGTCGAGCGGCGAGTAGACGAAGCGGACGTCGGCGCCCCGCGCCTTGGCCTCCAGCAGGTTGCCGTCGCTCCCCGGCACCCGCATCATGTCGCCGAAGGACGTGAAGATGACTCCCGGCGTCTCGGCCACGGCGATGGCGTCGTCGATGCGGCCCATGGGGATGACGCACACCGGGCACCCGGGACCGTGCACCAGCTCCACCGTCGTCGGCAGGACGTGCTCGATCCCGTGGCGGTAGATGGTGTGGGTGTGGCCGCCGCACACCTCCATGAACTTGAAGTGGTCCTCCCCGGCCAGGTCGGTGATCCTGGCCACCAGGGCCCGGGCGGCGGCCGGGTCGCGGTATTCGTCGACGAAGCGCACGATTCACCCTCCTGCTTGACTGTGTGATCTTCGACGACCAGAACGCCTCGAGCTCGTCGTCGTAGGCCTGTCCCATCAGCTGCAGGGAAGCCAGCGCCAGCGCCGCCTCGTCCTCGTCGATCTTCGACATGGCGAAGCCGACGTGGATCAGCACCCAGTCGCCCGCTTCGAGGCCCTCGTCCTCCAGCAGGCCGATGTTGATGGTCCGGCTGACGCCGGACACGTCGGCCCTGGCCAGGTGCTCGTGTTCGTCGAGGAACTCGACGATCTGGCCGGGGATTCCGAGACACATGGTTACGCCTCCTCTTCGGCGACGATCTCGACGCGCACGGCCACGTCGGGCTCGACCCGCAGCAGCAGGATCTTCGGCGGTTCCATGCCGAACTGGCGGATGTCGAAGGTGGAGCTGCCCTCCACCCGGATGGTGCGGTCGTCGATCGCAGTGACGGTCATGTCGTCCTCGTGGGGACAGGTCACGCCCCGAAAGGCGACGTCGCCGGTGGCGCGGTACCGACCCTCCGCCCCGTCTACGGCGGTCATGGTCGTCAGGACCCCTTCGATGGTGGGGAACCGCTTGGCGTCGATCCGCTTTTGCAGCTCGCGGTCCTCGAGGCGGTTGCCCGACGACAGGCGGCTGACGGGAAGCGAAACCCTCCCCCCTGAAGGGGCACACCCGTCCGCCACCTGGCCGTCACCGTCGACGTCGACGTAACCCTCGAGGCCGTCGGTCGTCGAGTGGATCGGGTGCAGGCTCGACTTGGCGTCGATCCAGACCTGCGATCGCGCCGGCACGATCTTGTACCGGGCCACTGGCCTACCGCCCCCGCACCTACATCTCCCGGATCTTGAGGTACCGGGCGAGATCGGGAAGCGACTTGACCACCAGGCCCACGACGAGGGCGAGGATGACCGGTGCTACCACACGTCGGATCATCTTTCTGTCTCCTTTCCAATCGGCTGCGACGATGTCGGACAACAGCTCGACGCACAGGTCGGCCGCGGGCTCGACGGCGGCGGCGACGGCGGGCGACAGACCGATGCCCTCGGCGACGGTGGCCGGCTCGCAGCCCACGACGTACACGTGCTCGACGGACCCCCCGAGCCCGGCCAGCGTGCCGAGCACGACCGCCGGGCTCATGCTGTGCGAGTCGACCACCGGGGCCAGGTCGTCGGTCGCCGTCGGCGACGACGGGATCGGGCTGGATCACGGCCACCGTGCCCGGCGGGTCGCCCAGAGGGAGGGCGTCGATCAGCACCAGGGCGTCGTAACCGTCGAGGAGCTCGTAGGCCAGGTGGATGCCGCGGATGCCGAAGTCGCCGACCTTGACGCCTTCGGGAAGCGTCCGAGCCGCCAGCGACGTCGCCACCTCGACGCCGAAGCCGTCGTCGCCGAGAAAGATGTTGCCGATCCCGGCGACCAGCACCCGGCGGGTCACGGGCCGCCTTCCGGATCGGCGGTCACGGCCCCTCCGGCTTCGCGGTCGAGCGGTTCGACCTCGTCTGGGTAGAAGAAGAGGAAGCGCCCTTGCCATTCCAGCGCCTCGGCTGGCCGGGTCGTCGTCGATGCTGACCGCGACGTGGTCGTCGCCGTCCACGTCTTTGAACACACCGGTCACGGTGGCCGCGAGGCCGGCGAAGAACAGGTCCTGGGCGTCCGCCCGCCGCGACGGGCGAAGGCGGACCCGGGAACCCTTGCCGACGTTGACGCCGGCCACCGAAAGAGTGTCGGTCCACGGATCGACGGAGGCGTCCACGCTCGGCTCCCACCATGGGAGGGGCTCGCCCTCGGGCTCGGTGGCGCTCGGCTGCACGGCGCGCACGGCACCGTGCAGCCGGGCCCACATCTCCTCCGGCATGTTGTCGCAACGGTCGATGATGGCCGCGGCCCGCGGGTCGGTCGCCCGCGCCTCCGCCTTCTCGTCATCGGTCAGGGTCAGCACCCGCAGAGCGAGGATCTCGTCGATCTCGGTGGCGTCGTAGAGGTCGCCCGGACTCTCGTCGGCGACTTCGGGATGGTCGTAGAGGATGATGGGTGACGACAGCACGACGTCGTCGGACCCCATCAGCACCGGGTAGGTGCCGTCGTTGACACAGCCGGCGACCGCGTCGCTCGCGTCGGGCGGAGGGTCGAGCAGCGACACGAACTCGGCGTCGTCGACGGCCAGCATGGTGTGCACGGCGGCCAGTGACCGGCGCACGACATCGTCCCGGCTGGCGCCTGCCTCCGACCAGTCCGTGACGTTGTCCACCGTCGCAGTGACCTTGAGCAGGGTGCCGGCGCCGGCCGCCCACTCGACCCCGATCCGGACGCGCCCGTCGATCGCCTCCCGGCGGCGGCGGATGCGCCCGCCGACGGTGCCGTCGTCGCCCCGGCAAACCTCGGTCTCCTCGCGGCCGGGGAAGTGGAAGGGAACGATCTGATCCGCCGGCGGGAGGGGAAGGAGCCGCCAGGCGGGAAGATCGACGGTCTGCTCCACGGCCTCGTCCCACGGCACGTGCACGGCGCCGTCGACCTCGAGATGGTCGGTGGCCTCACCCGCCGGGGTCTCCAGCGTCCGGTGCTGCAGGTGCAGGCAGCGGATGCGCACCGTGAGCGTCGGACTCTGCCCGGGATCGACGATGCACTCGGTCCGCATCGTCCAGCGCTCCGAGCCGTCACGCTCGCTGAAGGCCCGGGGGGCCAGGACGCCGAACTGCCAGCGGGTCTGGTTCTTCTGCGACGACGCCCGGTAGGGATAGAGGACGTAGCCCTCGTAGAGCACGGCGTCGGCGACGGCGTGGGCGGCGCCGAAGCGCTCGTCGGTGGTCGCGGTACCGAGGTTCTCCTTGGGCTGGCGGCTCCCGGTCACGGCTCGGCCTCGCCCGCCCGCTTCAGCAGTTCCTCCAGCGCCTGGTCCCACGTCGGCAGCCCCCGGCGGGCCTTGAAGCCCTGTAAGGAGTCGAGCGTTTCGCGTCCGCACCCGCAGCCACCCGCTGTTGGGGAAGTAGCGGTCCATGGTGCCCCGCC
The DNA here is from genome assembly GCA_963757175.1 of uncultured Actinomycetota bacterium. Lineage (GTDB taxonomy): Bacteria > Actinomycetota > Acidimicrobiia > Acidimicrobiales > Palsa-688 > CAVWQR01. The sequence continues at coordinate 1,790,249 of CAVWQR010000001.1, forward strand.
ACACGGCCACGGGCAGGCGGAACGTTGCTTCCAGGTCCCACGCCACCGGCTCGGCGGCGAACCCCGTCTCGCCTCGGCTGAACACGGTGCCGCTGAACAGCAGCAACAACGGGATCTCGCCGTCGCCCAGGGCGTGAAGGTACTTCGCCCCCGCCACCTCGAAGTCGTAGCTGCACTCGACGGGCAGGTCGACCTCGGTCGACGCCGTGAAACCGGAGACGGTCGTGGCCACGTGGGTCCAGAGAAAGGGCCGCAGCGAGTCGCCCCACCGGGGCGTGTCGCCGAACAGCTCGTAGAGGCGGGCCTCCTCATCGGCCGAGTAGTGGCGGCGTTGGGGCTCGATGCGTATCTGGCAGCGAAGAGCCAGAGCGTGGACGGCGGCGCCCGTCTCCTCGGTCACCCGCAGCCGCAGCATGATCGTGGGCACGGCGGCGTGGCGCTCGGTCTCGGCACCCACCACGGCGAAGCTCAGCGAGCTCATCGTGCCCTGGCCCGGACACGGTCGAAGAAGCCGTCGAGAGCCTCGTGCGCTTCGCGACCGCCGTCGAAGCCCCGCCACAGCCGGCGCAGCTGGCCCACCAGCTCGTAGCAGGCGTCGATCGGCACCAGGAAGCACTCGGCATCGCCCCGGTCCCGCGCCGACCGCACGAGGAACGCCTCGACATCCGGCTCCAGCGTGTCCAGCGCCGGATTGGCGGCCACGATCTCGCTCCACGTCTCCAGGGGGAGCAGCGACTCGGTGGCGCCGGCCGGGCCGGGATAGAACGCGGCGACGCGCCCGAGTGACGAGTTCAGGAAGAAGAAGGCCACGCTGACCGGGATCTGCAGGCTCTCCCACTGCCCCGGGGACAACCCGAAGTCCGGGAAGGTCAGATAGCGGTCGGGGACCGACCGGTAGTGGCCGCCGCCGGCACCCTCCGAGGTGAACAGCAGGTAGCACCCGCGACAGGCGCACAGCAGGCTGCGGGCCTGCAGATCGACCAGGTGGCCGTGCTCGTCGGGGATGGGCTCGGCGCACAGCTCGCACCGTTCCCCCGCGGGTGGCACCTCGGGCGGCGGCGCCGCCCGGATACGTTGCAGGACGGCCAGCGGGTCGTTCATGTCCCGATCTCGGACGGACAGCTGTCGTAGGTCGGACGCGGCCCCAGCGTCACCGGCACGCTGGCGCCCGGCGGGGTCGTCGCCGGACCACCGGTGTCCTGGTCGGCGGCCTCGGCGACGTCGATCTTCACGATCTCGGGGGCGGCCTCGAACACGGCCCGTTCGACCGCCTGCTGGAGGGTGACCGCCGACGACGGGCATCCGTCGCAGCTGCCCAGCAGTCGCAGCAGGACGGCGCCGGCGGCGGGGTCCATGTCGAGCAGCTCGACGTCACCGCCGTGCTGGGCGAGGAAGGGGCGCACGCCCTCCAAAGCGCCCTCCACCCGAGTACCCAGGCTCTCTGGGTGGAGGCCGTGGACGAGCAGCAGGCTGCCGACCAGTTCGTCCCCGGCCAGCCGGACAACCAGCTCGGGCGCCTCGGCCCCCGCCAGCTCGAGCACCCGCGTCAGCCCGGCGCCGTAGAGGTCGGTGACCAAGCGGACCAGCTCCTCGACTCGGGCGTACTGGCGGGTTCGGCGGTTGCGCGCAGCTCGTCGAGCAACTGCTCGATGCGGTCTCCGGCGGCCCGGAGGTCGGTTGGTTGGTCCATACGCTCCCCGAGGTTCGTCCGTTCAGCCCGACAGGTCCTGGTTGGGCAGGTGGGCGGGCGAGTGCACCTTCTTCAGGGTCTTACCCTTGCCGAGGTACATGTGCACGCCGCAGGGGAGGCACGGGTCGAAGCTGCGGACGGACCGCATGATGTCGATGCCCTTGAAGTGGTCGAGGTCGTTCTCCTCGAAGATCGGCGTGTTGATCACCGCGTCCTCGTAGGGCCCGGGCGTGCCGTAGATGTCGCGCGGGTTGGCGTTCCACGGTGTCGGCGGGTACGGGTGGTAGTTGGCGATCTTGCCGCCCTTGATCACCATGTGGTGGGACAGCACGCCGCGCACGGCCTCGGTGAACCCGCAGCCGATCCCCTCGTCGGGGACCTCGAACGACTCCCACGTCTTGGTCTTGCCCGCCCGTACCTCGGCGATGGCCTTCTCGATGAAGTCGAGCGCCGAAGCGGCGGCGTAGGCCTGGAAGTAGGTGCGGGCCCGGTCCCGCTCGATGGTGTTGGACCACTGCGGGATCTTCCACTCCAGGGTCATCGGCGGCTTCAGCGCTGTCTTGGGCAGGTGGATCTGCACGCTGTTGCCGGTCGCCTTGAGGTGGTCGGTGTCCACCAGACCCGACAGCGCCGTCGACCACAGGCGGGCGATGGGACCGCCGCCGGTGTCGAGGGCCAGGTGGTCGGTGCCGTCGAACCAGCGGGGCGACATGACCCAGCTGTACTTGTCGTCGAAGTCCCGCTTCTGGGGCTGGGGGTTGGTGTGCTGGTTCCACGGGTGGTTGCGATCGACCGGGTTGCCCAGCGGGTCCCGGGTCACGAACATCTCCTGGCCTTCCCAGCTGTCGTAGTACGAGCTGCCGAGGAGGATGCGGATGCCGAGGTTGATGTCGACCAGGTCGTTGGTGACCAGCTTGCCGTCGACGATGACGCCCGGCGTGACGCCCATCGCCCGACCCCAGGTGGTCATGTCCCGGTAGTCGAAGTTGCACACCGCCGGGTCCTGGAAAGCGCCCCAACAGCCGAGCAGGATGCGGCGGCGTCCCACCTCCTCGTAGCCGGGAAGCGCCTCGTAGAAGAAGTCGAACAGGTCGTCGTGCATGGGGACGACGCGCTTCATGAACTCGACGTAGCGCATGAGACGGGTGTAGTAGTCGGTGAACAGCTGGATCGTCGCCGTGGTGCCGACGCCGCCCGGATAGAGCGTCGAGGGGTGCACGTGGCGCCCTTCCATGAGGCAGAACATCTCCCGGGTGTAGCGGCTCACCTGCAGCGCCTCCCGGTAGAATTCCCCGGAGAAGGGGTTGAGCGACCGCATGATGTCGCCGATCGTCCGGTACCCGTGATCGCCGGCATGGGGCGCCTCGGTGCGGTTGGCCTGCTCGAGCACGCCCGGATTGGTCTCGGCGACCATCTTCTCGCAGAAGTCCACCCCGACCAGGTTCTCCTGGAAGATGTTGTGGTCGAACATGTACTCGGCGGCCTCGCCCAGGTTGACGATCTGCTCGCCCAGCGCCGGCGGGTGCACGCCGTAGGCCATGTTCTGCGCGTAGCAGGAGCAGGTGGCGTGGTTGTCGCCGCAGATGCCGCAGATGCGGCTGGTGATGAAGTGGGCGTCGCGCGGGTCCTTGCCCTTCATGAAGATGCTGTAGCCGCGGAAGATGGACGAGGTGCTGTGGCACTCGGCCACCTTGCCCTTGCCGAAGTCGATCTTGGTGTAGATGCCCAGGCTGCCGACGATCCGCGTGATCGGGTCCCACGCCATGTCGACGAGGCCATCGGCGTCCTTGGTCTTGGTGGCCATCCCTACCTACCTCCACTCGCCCTTGTATCCGGTCAACAGCTCGGTGCCGGCCTTGCGCCACTTCGGCTCTTCGTCGACGGTCTTGGCCGTCACCTTGCGCAGCCCGCGTATGGCCGCTGCCGTACACGCCGCTCGCCATGGTGGACACCCGGGCCCCGGGCGGCTCGTCCATGAACGGCATGAACTTGTCGGGGAAGCCCGGCATGGTGCAGCCGATGCAGATGCCGCCGACGTTGGGGCACCCGCCCACGCCGTTGGTCCAGCCCCGCTTGGGCACGTTGCACTTGACCACCGGGCCCCAGCAGCCGAGCTTCACGATGCACTTGGGCGAGCCGTACTCCTCGGCGAAGTCGCCCTGCTCGTAGTAGCCGGCCCGGTCACAGCCCTCGTGGACGGTCGCGCCGAACAGCCAGCTGGGTCGCAGGGCGTCGTCCAGGGGGATCATCGGTGCCTGCCCGGTCGCCTGGTAGAGCAGGTACAGGATCGTCTCGGACAGGTTGTCGGGGTGGGTGGGGCACCCGGGCACGCACACGATGGGCAGGCCGGCCTTGGACTTCCAGCCCCAGCCCAGGTAGTCGGGCACGCCCATGGCTCCGGTCGGGTTGCCGGCCATGGCATGGATCCCGCCGTAGCAGGCGCAGGTCCCGGCGGCCAGAACCGCCAGCGCCTTGGGGGCCAGGCGGTCCAGCCACTCGCTGGTGGTCATGGGCTGGTCGGTCTCGGGGTTGTTTCCGAATCCACACCAGTAGCCCTCGCGCTTGATCGCCTCGTTGGGGATCGAGCCCTCGACCACGAGGACGAACGGCTCGAGCTCGCCCCGGTCAGCCTTGAAGAACCACTCGATGAAGTCGTCGGCGCCGCCGACGGGACCGCATTCGAAGTCGATCAACGGCCAGTGCACGGCGATCTTGGGCAGGCCCGGCAGCGCGCCCAGGGCGATCTCCTCGATGCTCGGCTGGGTGGCCGAGGTGAGCGCCACGGAGTCCCCGTCGCAGCTGAGCCCCGCATTGATCCAAAGAACATGGACGACCGTCTCGTCCTGCGACGTCTCGGTAACCGTCACGGAATGTGCCTCCCCCGGGTCTCAACCCACGGCGCGCGTCGCGCCCCGACCCCTTCTCTACGCCCGGCCGAGGGGGGTGTAAAGGAGTGTGTTCCGCACCTATGGAGCGCGGCGGACCGGCCGCCACCTTCACGCCACGGAGCGTGGTTGACAGGCCGGTCGGGGGGCGGTAGTACTGGACAACGTGCCGCTGCGATCTCCTGAGGGGGCCGATCGCAGCCGAGTTCTGCCACCGAGAGGTGACCCCGGGTCGCTGGGGGCGCCGGCGGCGGGTGGCGGCGCGCTGGACCGCGTCTCGCGCTTCGAACTGGCGCCGCCCCGTCGGTTCGTGCTGCCCGCGGTGCTGCTGCTGTTGTCGGAAATGCCCGGGCACGGATACCGCCTGGAGAAGGATCTACGCGATTTCGGCTTCGGACCCATCGACCGGCCGACCGTCTACCGGGCCCTCGCCCACCTCCAGTCCGACGGCCTGGTGGAGTCGACGCAGGAGGAGGCCAAGGCGGGTCAGGCTCGGCGGGTGTACCGGATCACCCCGCTCGGCGAACGGGTGCTGCGCCTGTGGATGAACGTCATCAAAGAGGAACGCGACGACCTCGGACGGGTGCTGCGCCGCTACCAGGCGACGGGCACGGCGGACGCCATGCTGGCCGAGGTCGAGGGTGGATGGTTCGCCCCCCTGGGCTCCCACTGGTCGCCGGTGTCGTCCACGTCGCCCTGCGAGCGCCGCCTCGCGGCGGTCGACTGGGAGGTCGACCCGGAGCCGGAGCCCGACGACCTGTCCGAGGTGGCCGCAATCGCGGGCCCGCCTCCTGCCGCGGTCTGTGGCGGGGCGGATCGCCGGCGGTTCCACCTCGTCGCCGACCGGTCGGTGGTTCTGATCGAAGTGCGCTCGACGGTCGGCCCGATCAGCTTCGGTGCCGTGGGCGTGACCGGTTCCATCGAGGCGGACGTCGACAACGGCGCCGTGGTCGCCGACTCGCAGCCGGCGGCGCATCTGGAGATCGCCGTCGACGGGCTGCGATCCGGCAACGGCCTGTATGACGCCGAGCTGCTGCGGCGCATCGACGGCCGGCGCTTCCCATGGGTCACCCTGGACCTGCGGGAGTGCACTTCTCTCGGGTCGGAGAACCGCTACCGCCTGGGAGGCCAGCTGACCTTTCACGGCGTGACCCGGCCGGCGCAGGGGACGGTCAACGCCTCGATCGCTGGTGATCGGCTGGTGGTCACCGGCGAGCAGGTCTTCGACATCCGCGACTTCGCCATCCCCTCTCCGACCATGCTCATGCTGCGGATCTATCCGGACGTTCGGGTCCGCCTCCATGTCGAGGCCACCGAGGAGGCGTCATGAAGGTACTGATCGCGCTGGCCGTCGGCTACGTCGTGGGGGCCAGGATCGGCAGCCGGGATCTCGACCAGCTGCATGAGGCGCTGACCGCACTGCGCCGCTCCGAAGAGCTCGCCGACGTGGTCTCCGCCGCCCGGTCGCACGCCGGCCACACCCTGCGCGAGCTGGGGACGCTCGTCGACGGCGAGGGGTCGGCGACGGGTGACGAGTCGACCGACCTGGTGGACAGGGTCAAGCAGATGTTCGCCGATCGCTGACCTCGGTCGAGTTCCCCGACGATCAGCTCACGACGAGCGTCCCGTGCATGAACGGGTGAATGGTGCAGATGTAGGGGTAGGTGCCGGGCGCCGACGGCGCGGTGAAGGTCTTGGTGGCCCCCGGCGACACGTCCCCCGTGTCGAAGCCCTTGTTGTTGGCGGTGACGGTGTGGGCGGCCGAATCCGCGTTGTGCACGGTGACGGTCGCCCCGGGTTTGACCGTCAGCGTGGATGGGGCAAAGGCAAAGTTCCTGATGGTGATGGTCGTTCCCGTGGTCGCTCCACCTGACGACGCCGGAGCGGACGAGGCGGTCGAAGACGTGGCCGATTTGGTGCTGCTGCCGCAGGCAGCCAGAGAGATGGCCAGGACGCAGACGGCGGCGCCGACCAGGAGGCGGGACGAACGCATGGATGAACCACTCCTCTCCTCCGCGGGCTGTCGGTCACAATTCTGGCGCGGGTTGCTAGGCGGCGCGGAGCGCGACCGCACCCTCGAGCAGATGAAGCCCTTCGAGCCCGGGAAGCCGGTCGATGTGGCGGTCGACCCTCCGGGCGGCGTCGAGTCCCCCGCCGTCGCCGAACAGGTGGGTGGCGAGGAAGGTCACCTCGTCGTCGGGCATCACGCCCGAGCCCACGGGACCCCAGAGCCGGCGCAGGGCGAAGCGGGTGAGCCGGCGGGCGGAGCGGCTGCCGGCGAGGCGCTCGCCGGCCTCGGCGGCGTAGAAATCGATGTGGCGCCCTTCCTGTTTCATGATCCGGCGCAGCAGCTCCGCGAGGGTGGGGTTTCCCGCACGCGTCGCCAATCGGCCGTAGCCGCACTGGGTCGTCCACTCGTTGACGGCGCCCCACGCCATGTGCACGGCGACGATGTCCGCGGTGATCCCGGACGCCAGAGCGAAGAACAACGGTCGCAACCGATCAGCCCGGGGCAGCCGACGCCGCACCGAGGCGATCCGCTCGTGTCCCGCGGTCTCACCGTGGGCGGCGAGCACGGTGGCGATGGCCGCGCCGTGCCAGTGCTCCTCGTAGCCCCAGCACGCAAGGAAAGAGGTGACCCTCGGGTCCCGATGGGCCCGAGTGACGAGCAGGTCACGTAAGTAGCAGATGGTGTGGTGCTCGACGTCATGCATGTAGCGCAGACAGCGCAACGAGTTGGAGTCGAGCGGGTTCCTCTCGAAGGCGGCGAAGTCGATGTCGCGGAGATCCAGTCGCGCCGACCGCTCGATGAGGGTTTCAACATCCATGCTCACGCCCTCTCTCCGTCGCTGGCGATGCCCGTGGATGGCGGCTACGGTCAGCCGGGCCAGGCCGTCTCTCGGCTTGTACCTGTCATCGGCGTCGGCGTCATCCGCTTCGGTACCCGGCTCCGAAGACCCCAGGAGATGATCGATCTCGAATCAGCCAGCGACTCCATCCTGGTGGTGGCGATCGGGCGCTGGCACGAACCTGCCCTGGCCGAGGTCTATCGGCGCCACGGCGGTGCGGTGCACGCTCTTGCCCGCCGGCTGCTCGGCTCGGAGGCCCCCGCTGACGATGTCACCCAGGAGGTCTTTCTGGGCCTGTGGAACCGCCCGGAACGCTTCGATTCGGCCCGGGGGACTCTGCGGACCTTCCTTCTGACCATCGCCCACGGCCGTGCCGTGGACCTCCTGCGCGCCGAGAGCGCCCGCTCCTCGCGCGAGGAGCGCACGGCGCGGGAGACGGCAACGGCCGGCTACGACGTCGAGCGGCACGCCTGGGACCTCGCCGTCGCCGAACAGGTCAGAGATGCCATGGGCGCCCTGCCGCCAGGCGAACGGGAGGCGATCGAGCTGGCCTACTTCGACGGCCACACCTACCGGGAGGTCGCCCGGCTGCTGGGTGAGCCCGAAGGCACGATCAAGAGCAGGATCCGGGCCGGGCTGCGTCGCCTGCGCAGCGGGCTCGGCCACAGCGTGGAGGCGGCGCTCGAATCATGACCCACGACGAGATTGCCGAGCTGATCGGGGCGTACGCGCTCGACGCAGTGGATTCCGAAGAAGCGGCCGAGGTCGCCCGCCACGTCGCCGAGTGCCCGCGGTGTGCGGAGGAGCTGGCGGCCCACCATTCCGTGGCCGCGGTGCTGGCCAACACGGGCGAGGACGCCCCACCGGAGCTGTGGGGGCGGATCGCCGCCCACATCGAACCTCGGAACGAGGAGCTGGTCCGCGCCGTGCCCAGCATTGCCCGGACGCGAGCGGCCCGAGCGGCCGAGAGCGGGGGAGCGGCCAGGGGCGACGCGCCGGCCCGCGGGTCCGGCGGAAGGGGCCGGCGGTTGGCACGGCGGCGGGTGCGGGCGATCGTGGCGGCCACCGCCGCCGCCGCCGCGGTCGTGATCGCCGTGCTCGGGTTTCAGGTGGCCCGGCTCGATCACCGGGTCGGGCAGCTGTCGGCGGCGAGCGGGCACCAGGGTCTCTCCCAAGCCATCCAGAGCGCCCTGGTCGACCCTCAGGCTCGGCGGGTCGTCCTGGCCTCGACCACTCCGGGCTCTCAGCCCGAGGTGGAGATGATGATGCTGCCCTCGGGCGCCGCCTACGTCGTGGACAGCAAGCTTCCGCCGCTCCCGGCCAACCGCACCTACCAGCTGTGGGCCGTCACCGACGGGAGGGCCGTCTCCTTGGGCGTGCTCGGCAGCCACGTCGGTACCGTCGCCCTCCAGGTCGGCACCCCCGCTCCCAAGGCGACGTATGCGGTCACCGTGGAGCTCGCCGGCGGGGCGGCCACGCCGAGCTACCCTCCGGTCGCCGAGAGCAGCTGAGCGCCGGCGCTACCGTCGAACTCCTGGCGGGGAGGAGGGAGGAGGGAGGAAGGCGCATGGCCGAGTTCGTGGGATCCCTTGACCAGGGCACGACGAGCACCCGCTTCATGATCTTCGATCGCGGTGGCAACGAGGTGGGCCGGCACCAGTTGGAGCACGAGCAGGTCCTGCCCCGCCAGGGTTGGGTGGAGCACAACCCGCTCGAGATCTGGGAACGCAGCTCGGCGGTCATTCGGACGGCGATGACCGCCAACAACCTGGTTGCCTCGGACCTGGCCGCCCTGGGCATCACCAACCAGCGTGAGACGACGGTGGTCTGGGACCGCCGGACCGGGCGCCCGTACCACAACGCCATCGTGTGGCAGGACACCCGCACCGACCGGATCGCCGCCGCCCTCGATCGCAGCGGACGCGGGCAGGTGATCCGCGACAAGTCCGGGCTGCCGCCGGCGACCTACTTCTCGGCGGCCAAGATCCAATGGATCCTCGAGAACGTAGACGGGGTGCGGGAGGCGGCCGAAGCCGGCCACGCTCTCTTCGGTACCACCGACACGTGGCTGCTGTGGAACCTCACCGGGGGACCTGATGGCGGGATCCACGTGACCGACCCCACCAACGCCAGCCGCACCATGCTCATGAACCTGGAGACCTTGACTTGGGACGAGGAGCTGATCGGCTTCTTCGACGTGCCGCCGTCGATGCTGCCGGAGATCCGTCCCTCGTCGGACCCGGCGAGCTACGGGACCACTCGGCCCGGTGGCCCTTTCGCCGGCGAGGTGGTGGTGACGGGTGACCTCGGCGACCAGCAGGCGGCGACGGTGGGGCAGGTGTGCTTCGACGTCGGTCAGGCCAAGAACACCTACGGCACCGGGAACTTCCTTCTGCTGAACACCGGTGCCGAGATCGTCAGGTCCAAGTACGGGTTGCTCAGCACGGTCGCCTACGCCTTCGGCAGCGGGCCGCCCGTCTACGCTCTGGAGGGGTCGATTGCCGTCACCGGCTCGGCCGTGCAGTGGCTGCGCGACCAGCTCGGCGTGATCTCCGGGGCCGCGGAGAGCGAGGCGCTGGCCCGCCAGGTGGACGACAACGGCGGGATGTACTTCGTCCCCGCCTTCTCGGGTCTGTTCGCACCCCGGTGGCGTAGCGACGCGCGGGGCGTCATCGTGGGCCTGACCCGTTACAACACCAACGCCCATCTGGCCCGGGCCACGCTGGAGGCCATCTGCTACCAGAGCCGTGACGTCGTGGAGGCCATGGCCGCGGATTCCGGTGTGGAGCTCGACGTGCTCCGGGTCGACGGAGGAGTGACCGCCAACGACCTGTGCATGCAGCTGCAGGCCGACATCCTCGGCGTCCCGGTCAGCAAGCCGGCGGTGGCGGAAACCACCGCCCTGGGTGCGGCGTACGCCGCCGGGCTGGCAGTCGACTTCTGGAGGGACACCGACGAGCTGCGAACCAACTGGCGGGAGGAGCGGCGCTGGGTGCCCGCCTGGACCGCCGAGCAGCGAGCCGACGGCTACGCCGGCTGGCAGAAGGCGGTCGAGCGGACGCTCGGATGGGTCGAAGTCGACTGAAGGCGACGCGGCGGTCAGGCCTTGTCTCCGGCCGCTTCGCCCTGCGCACCAGTACGCGTTGGGGCAGAGGAGCACTCCCACCTTGCGCGATTGACGTTTTCAACCGCACAATTGCCCGATGAAGTTCGGCGTGTCGCTCGCGGCCGTGAACCCCACGATCTGGCCGGACATCACCGCCGAGGCCGACCGCCTGGGCTACGAGTCGGTGTGGCTTCCCGAGCACCTGGTCATCCCGGTGGGCATGGACGGCAGCCCGCATGAAGGGCAGGAGCATCCGCCCATCCCGGCCGACATCCCCGTGTTCGATGCCTTTGTCTACCTGGGGTTCCTGGCCGGTCGCACCCGCCAGATCCGCTTCTCCACCTACGTGTACAACATCGGACTCCGCCATCCGTTCGTCACCGCCCGGGCGGTGGCGACCCTTGATGTCGTGTCCTCGGGCCGGGCCATGTGCGCCGTCGGAGCGTCCTGGCTCGAGGAGGAGTGGCGAGCCGTGGGTCTCGACTTCAGCACCCGTGGACGCAGGGTGGACGAGGCGATCGAGGTGTGCCGGCGGCTGTGGACCGAGCCCGTCGTCGAGCACCACGGCGAGTTCTTCGACTTCGCCCCGGTCATGTTCGAACCCAAGCCCGTCCAGGCTCCGCATCCCCCGATCGTCATCGGCGGTGACGGCCCGGCTGCGTTGCGTCGAGCCGCCCACCACGGTGCCTGGGTGCCGATGAATCACGGGCCCGAGCAGATCCCGGCCGCCGTCGCCCGTATCGCCGAACTGCGGGCTCGAGCGGGCCTTCCGGGCCGGGTCGAGGTCACCCTGGGGGCCGACGTCCGGCGAGCCGGCGACGTGGCGGAATACGAGCAGCTCGGCGTGGACCGCCTGGTCGTGCGGCCGTGGTCGCGCACTCGCGACGCCATCGACGGGTTGCGCGCCTTCGCCCAGGAGCTGGCCATCCCCGCCCCCCGGGATCCCAGCCCGACCGCGCCCGGGGAGTGAGCAGGAGCGACCGGGCGTCCCCCACGCGGGACGTGCCTCCCGCGGTCGGACAGACTGGCCGTCATGGTCACGATGCGCGGTACGGGAATCTGGAGCAGCGGGCTTCGCTACGGCGATCCCGGTCGGGCGAGAGAAGCGGCGGCCGAGCTGGAGTCGCTCGGCTACCGCGCCCTTTGGATCCCTGACGTCGGCGGCGACCTCTTCGAGGCCATCGAGCGGCTGCTGGCGGCAACGCAGACCGTCACGGTCGCAACCGGGATCCTCAACTTGTGGATGCACGCCCCAGAGGAGAGCGCCGCCGCCTACGCCCGCTTCACCGAGACGTACGGAGATCGTGTCCTCGTCGGCATCGGGGTGAGCCACGCCCCGCTGATCGACGCCGGCGAGCCGGGGCGCTACCAGAAGCCGCTGGCGCGGACTGCGGCGTGGCTCGACGGCCTCGACGCCGCACCCGACCCGCTGCCCGCCTCGCGGCGGGTTTTGGCCGCACTCGGTCCCAAGATGCTGCAGCTGGCCCGGGCGCGCACCGCCGGCGCTCATCCCTACAACGTCACGCCCGAGCACACGGCGATCGCTCGCAGCGCGCTGGGCCCCGACGCCCTCCTCCTTCCCGAGCAGGCGGTGGTCCTGGGGACCGACCGGGCGGCGGTGCACCAGCTGGCCCGTTCCCACCTGGCCGGCTATCTGTCGCTGCCCAACTACACGAACAACCTGCGGCGGCTGGGGTTCGGCGACGACGATCTGGCCGACGGCGGCAGTGACCGGCTCGTCGATGCCCTGGTCGCCTGGGGCGACGAGGACGCCATTCGGCAACGGGTCGACCTCCATCGGGAGGCCGGCGCCGACCACGTCTGCATCCAGGTTCTTGCCGACGAGCAGGCGGGTGGGCTCCCTCTCGACGACTGGCGACGGCTGGCGCCGGCGCTCGTCGATGTCTGGTGAGGGTGAGGCGACACGTCTGGGCCAGCGGGGGAGTGCAGGGCGTCTGGTTCCGCGAATCCTGCGCGCGAGCGAGCGCGGCAAGCCGGCGTGGGCGGGTGGGTGCGCAACCTCGCCGATGGACGGGTGGAGGCCGTGTTCGAAGGCCAGGCGGACGCGGTGAACGCGGTCGTCGACTGGTGTCGCGTCGGCCCTCCTCGTGCTGCGGTGGAGCAGCTGGAGGTGGAGGAGGAAGCACCACGAAGCGAGACCGGATTCACCATCCGCTGAACACGATCGCGCCCGCCGCTCGCTACCCTGGCCCGCAGCCGACCAGCAGAAGGGGACGTTCGTGGACCATCAGGTGATTGGTACGGTCATGCCGGTCCTGGAGATGAAGCTGGGACCGGGCGACAGCGTCGTCGCCGAGTCCGGCCAACTCTCCTGGATGAATGGGCCGATCGAGCTGGCGACTTCGGCGAAGACGGCCGGATCCAAGGGCGTGTTCGGCGCCATCAAGCGTGCCGTCGGGGGCGGCTCGCTGTTCATGACCGAGTACCGAGCCAACGGCGCCCCGGGAATGGTGGCGTTCGCCACCAAGGTGCCCGGCCACATCCTGCCCATCGAGGTCGGAGACGCCAGCCAGTACCTCATCCACCGCGGCGGCTACCTGTGCGGAGTGCCGGGTGTCGAGCTGAGCATCGCCTTTCAGCAGAAGCTCGGCGCCGGCCTCTTCGGCGGTGCCGGGTTCGTCCTCCAGAAGGTCACCGGCCAGGGGCAGGCCTGGGTCGAGCTCGACGGCGAAGTCGTCACCTACGACCTGGGGCCGGGCGAGACCATGCGAGTGCATCCGGGCCACGTCGGCATGCTGGACGCCGGCGTGAGCTTCACCATCGACCGCATCAAGGGCGTCAAGAACGTGGTCTTCGGGGCCGAAGCCCTCTTCCTGGCCGCCCTCACCGGCCCGGGAAAGATATGGCTGCAGACGCTGCCCCTGCCCAACCTGGCCAGCGCCATCAACCCCTACATCGTCCATCCCGAGGCCAAGGGTGAAGGCGGCGGCGGAGCCAACTTCTCGTTCGGCAACGACAACGACTGAAGATTGCCCGACACCCGGTCCCGCCGCCAGACCGATCGGATGGGCATGACCACGACCCTTCGACGAACGGCAGCACTCGCCCTCCTGGTCGTGCTCGCCGCCGCGTGTTCAACGAGCAGCCACGGCTCGTCTGCCCCCACGACCCGTCCCTCGACGACTCGCCCACCGCCCGCCACCGAGTCGCCACCGTCGAGCTCAGTGCCGGCACAGCTCAGAGCGGTCGACAGCAACCCCCTGCCGGGCATGCCGCCGATACTCGACCCGACCAACATCTACTCGGCCGATGCGCCGGGCAACCTCATGCCCAACGCCAAAGCGGCCCGCCCCCTCGTCTATGTGCCCGACACCCTCAGCAACGACGTGTACGTCATCGACCCCAGCACGGACAAGGTGATCAACCACTTCCCGGTGGGCGCCGAGCCCCAGCACGTCGTTCCTTCCTACGACGGGTCGGTGCTCTGGGTGACGAGCGACAAGGGGAACTCGCTCACTCCCATCGACCCAAGGACCGGACTTCCGGGCACGCCCGTGCCAACGGAGGACCCCTACAACATGTACTTCACGCCCGACGGGCGCTATGCGGTGGTGGTGGCCGAGGCGCTGCAGCGCCTCGACTTCCGGGATCCTCACACCATGGCCTTGGTTCATTCCCTGCCCGTCCCGCAGTGCCCCGGCGTCGACCACGCCGACTTCTCCGCCAACGGGCGCCTCATGATCGCCACTTGCGAGTTCGCCGGCCAGGGCGGCCAGCCAGGGCGGCTCATCGCCGTCGATGTCGCTACGCAGCAGGTCATGGGGACGGTCAGCCTTCCTGCCAACGCCGAACCCCAGGACGTGAAGCTGTCTCCAGACGGGACCACCTTCTACGTGGCCGACCTCCAGTACGGCGGGGTGTGGTTGGTCAGCGCAACGTCACTGCGGGTCGTGGGCTTCATCAAGACCGACGGACCGTCGGCCCACGGCCTCTACACCAGCCGCGACGGCAAGGACCTCTACGTATCCGATCGAGGCGCCGGGGCGGTGTCGGTCGTGTCGTTTGCCACCCGTCAGGTCGTGGCCACCTGGCAGATCCCGGGCGGCGGCAGCCCGGACATGGGCAACGTCTCGGAAGACGGGAAGGTTCTCTGGCTCTCCGGGCGCTACAACAACGTCGCCTACGCGTTCAACACCACCACCGGGCAGGTAGTCAGATCCCGGTCGGTCAAGGGCCCCACGGCATTTGCGTATGGCCTCAGCCTGGCCGCTACTCGCTCGGTCACACCGGGATCACGCGCTGAACCCGGCTGGTGCGAGGATAGGGTCGCGGGTCCGTGGAGCGCTCTGGTCGTGTCTCGGCCGCGCTGTTGGTGCTGCGTGGCTTTCTGGGAGTGAGCTTCTTCTACGCCGGGGTTGACAAGCTGGTGTCGCCCGGGTTTCTCGATCCCGACGCTCCCGGCTCGCTGCACGCCACCCTGGTCGCCATCCGTTACCGCACGCCGCTCGGGTCGCTGATCGGTGTGCTCACGCCCCATGCCGTAGCCCTCGGAGTGGCCATTGGCAGTGCCGAGCTGGCGGTGGGCCTGGCCATCCTCGTCGGACTGTGGACCAGGTATGTGGCGCTCGGGGGCCTGCTCCTCAACGTCATTTTCGGCTTGACGGTGAACTGGCACACGTCACCCTGGTACGAGAATCCCGACATCGTCTACATCGCTGCCTGGTTCGCCCTCGCACTGGCCAGCCCCCTTCCGCTGTCGTTGGACGCGTGGGTGCGGGCCCGCGGAGCCGAGCCAGGCGTCGGCGCCGCGTCGCACCAGCCAGCCGAGGAGCCGGCTCCGGCGCCGGTAGTCGGTCGACGGGCGGCCCTCACCAGATTGGGGGCCCTCGGCGGCCTGGTTGTGGTGGGCGGTGCGGGCGTTGCTGCGGCCCGTCTGGGCGGGCGGTCAGGCGGCGCGGAGGCCGACCTCCTGGCCAAAGAGCGGGTTCCGGCTCCCCGGGGTGCCCCCGTTGTCGTAACCGACGGGGCGGTTCCTCGGGGACAGGCCATGCTCGTCGCCGACACCGCGGGATCCGCCCGGTGGCTGGTCCACACTCCCGAAGAGGGATTCGTCGCCTTGGGGACCCTCTGCACGCACGCCTTCTGCCCCGTGCAGTTCCTCCCGGGCTTCCTGCAGCTCGGCTGCCCTTGTCACGGGTCGGTCTTCGACGCCCGCACCGGCGACGTGGTCAGCGGTCCGGCGACCGTGGCCTTGCCTCGCTACCCGGTTCAGATCCGCGACGGCAAGGTCAGCATTGTCCCGACCCGTTGACCCGAGCCCGACCGTCGCAGAAGGGAAGTGATCACCACACTTTGATCGGAGGATTGTCATGCGGGTTGCGGTGATGGGCGCCACAGGCCGAATCGGTCGATACACGGTGGGCGCGCTGACAAGGTCGGGGCACGAGACGGTGCCGATCAGCCGGTCGACGGGTGTCGACGCCTACACCGGCGGCGGTCTGGACG
The DNA here is from genome assembly GCA_963757175.1 of uncultured Actinomycetota bacterium. Taxonomy (GTDB): domain Bacteria; phylum Actinomycetota; class Acidimicrobiia; order Acidimicrobiales; family Palsa-688; genus CAVWQR01. Next base: position 1,806,245 of record CAVWQR010000001.1, read on the forward strand.
AGGCGTTGGCCGGCGTGGACGCGGTCGTTGATGTCAGCAACACGCCGTCACAGGACGAAACCGAGATCGTCGACTTCTTCGGTACCGTCACCGGGAACCTGCTCGCCGCCGAGGACCGGGCCGGCGTTGGGCACCACGTGTTGCTCTCCATCGTCGGCATCGAACACGACCGGCACGCGCCGCACTACGCCGGCAAGCGCGAGCAGGAGCGACGGGTCACCGCGGGACCGATCGCGTGGAGCGTGGTGCGCTCGACGCAGTTCCACGACTTCGCGGCGATGGTCGCCGGCTGGACCCTGCAGGACGGCGTGGCGACGATCCCGCCCCTGCTCGTCCAGCCCATCGCCCAGCAGGAGGTCGGCGAGATGCTGGCGGAGGTGGCGACGAGCGCGCCCCTCGGCCGTCCGATCGACATCGCCGGGCCGGAGACGCAGGACCTGGTCGACATGGCGCGGCGTACCTTCGCGGCACGCGGCGAGCAGGTAAGGCTGGTGCCGACCTGGCGCGGCGTCTTCGACACCTCGATGGCCGGCGAGGTCCTCCTTCCCGGCGACGGTGCCCGGCTGGGCCGCGTCACCTTCGACGACTGGCTCGCGGCGGGGGCCCGCTGAGCAGGAAGTCGAGAAGTACCATATGGCACAGCTCGACCGGTGATCGTCGAATCGAGGACGTCCATGCCCGACGCAGATCTGGTGCTCGAGGGTGGCGGGGTGAAGGGGGCGGGGCTGGCCGGCGCCCTGTCCGCCATGGTCGACCGCGCAGATCCCTACATCTTCCGCCGAGTGGCCGGCACCTCCGCCGGGGCGATCGTCGCTTCCATGATCGCGTCCGGTCTGACCGTTTCCGAACTCAAGCAGATGATGCTGACGCTCGACTTCAGTCGGTTCGAGGACGAGTCCCGCGTGTTCAAGCACGCCAAGACGCTGGGGGAGGGATACGGCCTCATCTTCAAGGAGGGCATGTTCAAGGGGGACTTTCTTCACCAGTGGATCCAGACGACCCTCGCCTCCAAAGGCGTCCGCACATGGAAGGACCTCAAGCAGGAGGACCCCGACAGCTCCCTGCCCGTCGAGCAGCGCTACAAGCTGGTGGTGATCGTGTCCGACGTCTCCCGGGGCCGAATGCTGCGCATCCCATGGGACTGTCAAGCCCTGCTCGGTATCGACCCCGAAGATCAGCTCGTGGCGGACGCGGTACGAGCCTCGGCGTCCATCCCCTTCTTCTTCCGACCTTTCGCCATGGCGGCGGATCCTGGGGTAACGGGGGGCCACCGCCAGATCCTGTGCGCGGACGGCGGCATGTTGTCCAACTACCCGATCGACATCTTTGACCGCGACGATGGCCGGCCGGCCCGATGGCCGACCCTCGGCGTCAAGCTGTCGGCCAAGCGTCTCATCGCCGACGCCAACTGGGCACCGGACGCCAACGCGTTCACCCTGGCGCTCGCGTTGATCTCCACAATGGAGAACGCCCACGATCGGGTTCACGTCGACGACCCGTTCTTCTCCTCCCGGACGATCTTCGTGGACACCACCGGGTACAAGGCGACCGATTTCAACCTCACCCTGGCCGACAAGCAGAAGCTCTTCGACAACGGTGCGGCCGCAGCCGCCGCGTTCCTCAAGTCCTGGGACTGGCCTGCTTGGAAGGCCACCTACGACCGGTCGTAGGTCAGGCGCCCAGAACCGCCGCTGGGCGGTGAAGTGGGGGCTGAGCCGGTGCAGACCGCCGCCTCGTGGCCGGTGCGTCCAGTTTTCGCCACGCCGCGGACCGGATGTCGCAACCCCTCTGCGCGAGAGGCCACAACCCACCCATTTCCTGCCGGAGAGGCCACGTCGCCCACGTTCCAGCAGGTCTCTTGCGGTGCGCCCCCCGGGATTCGAACCCGGAACCTGCGGATTAAGAGTCCGTTGCTCTGCCGTTGAGCTAGAGGCGCGTCGGGCGATGGTAGTGGAACCGCCCGGCGCCGCAGTGGGGTGACCGAGGGGACTTGAACCCCCGACCTCCAGGGCCACAACCTGGCGCTCTAACCGACTGAGCTACGGCCACCAAGGGCCTACAGTCTGGCACACGGCCCTGGGGAGGGCTCCCTGCCGCGGCAGCGTGTTCGCCAGGATTGCGCTGCCGGGGGCGGGGGTACGAAGGGGCGTAGTCAGGTCCGAGGAGAGCGCCCATGGGAAAGTCCCAACCAGAAGGTGGAGAGCAGGACCTGGTCCGTTTGTACCTGGATGGCATCGGGACCTATCCACTTCTCACCAAAGACGATGAAGTGCGCCTGTCCCAGGCCATTGAGCGAGGGCGAGCCGCGGCTGCCGAGCTGGCGGCCGGCCGGGCCTCCTCGCGCCGGCGCCGGGAGCTGCGCCGCCTCGACGCGCTCGGCAAACGAGCGGCGGAGGATTTCACCAACTCCAACCTGCGCCTGGTGGTCTCCATCGCCAAGCGCTACCAGTCGGCGGAGATGCCGTTGCTCGACCTCATTCAGGAGGGGAACCTCGGCCTCATCCACGCGGTGGAGAAGTTCGACTGGCGGAAAGGCTTCAAATTCTCCACCTACGCGACCTGGTGGATCCGCCAGGCGATCGGCCGGGGCATCGACAACGGGTCGCGGACCATTCGCCTACCCGTTCACGCCGGCGACCAGATCCGGCGCCTGATGCGAACGCGCAGCCAGATGGAGGGCGAGTTGGGGCGCACCCCGACGCTGGCTGAACTGGGCCAGATCATGACGCTCTCCGAGGAGCAGGTGAGCGAGCTGCTCCAGGTCGGTGCCGACCCGGTCAGCCTGGAGACCCCCATCGGGGCCGACGGCGACACCGAGCTGGCCGACGTGGTATCTGACCCTTCGGCGCCCACACCCTTCGACGTGGTCGCCGACGGCATGCTCGGTTCGGAGGTGGACAAGCTGCTCAGCCCGCTCGACGAACGGGAGCGCCAGATTCTGCTGTTGCGCTACGGCCTCGACCGGGGCGATCCCCGCACCCTGGAGGAGGTGGCGCAGGTGCTCGATCTCACCCGCGAGCGCATCCGCCAAATCGAGCGCACGGCGCTGGCCAAGCTGCGCCATCCGTCGCTGGAGAGCGGCGCCCACGACCTTCTCGCCAGCTGATTCGCCGGCGATTGCCCGGTCGTGGGGGCGACCGGGGCGATCAGTGCCCCGCCGTCCGCAGCTCAACCGATGTCAGGAAGCCGAGGAGTGGCTGGGGGCCATGCCGGCGAAGGGGGCCATGCCGGCCAGCTTCCCGCCGTCGATGGGGATGACGGCCCCGGTGATGAAGCTGGCGTGGTTGGAGCACAGCCAAACCACGGTGTCCGCCACCTCTTCGGGACGCCCGGTGCGCCGCATCGGCATGGCTTGAGCGGCTCGCTGTTGCATCTCCGCCCCGGCTCGTTCCAACGTCTCCGTGAGGATCGGCCCGGGGGCGAGGGCGTTGACGCGTACACCCCGCTCGGCGTACTCGAGCGCGGCGCACTTGGTGAGTCCGACGACGCCGTGCTTGGCTGACACGTACCCGGCGAGCCCGCCGACCGCCTCGTTCCCGGCCGTCGATCCCATGTTGACGATGGCGCCACCACCGGCGGCGAGCATGGCGGGGATCTCGTACTTCATCGACAGGAACACGCTGCGCAAAGTGATGGCGATGGCGCTGTCATAGGCGTCGACCGGGAGGTCGGCGAGGCGGGTTGGTGGCTGCCCGCCGCCGGCGGCGTTGTTGCACGCCACGTCGAGCCGGCCGAAGTGCTGGATGGTCGTGGCGACCATGCCCTCCGCGGCTGCGGCGTCGCCGAGGTCGGTGGGAACGACCAAGGCGTGACCGCCCGCGTCGCGTATCTCGGCAGCCACCGCTTCGAGCGCGGCTTGGTTGCGGGCGGCCAAGGCCACGGACGCCCCGGCTCGGCTGAGGGACCGGGCCGTGGCTGCGCCGATGCCGCGGCTGGCGCCGGTCACCAGTCCGACGCGGCCATCCAGGCGTGGCGTCGACCCGCCGCTCACGCTGGCTCCGCGTGGGCGTCGAGTGGGCCGATGTGGCACGACGCGACCTGCCAACGGCGGCCCTCCCGGAGGAGGACGATGCTGATCCGATACCGGCCGCTGGCGTCGATGTCGTTGAACACGGTCTGTTGGTCGAGCACGGCCACGACGACCGCGCTGTCGCTGTGGGGGTGGATCTGCAGGTGGTCGAACGAGAGAGCCTCGTTGTGCAGACCGCCAGCGAACCGGTTCAGCCAGGCGGCCTTGTCGAGCACGAAGCCGAGCGGTCCGATGCCACAGAAGTCGTCGGCGAGTATGCGGTCGAGGGCGGCAACGTCGCCGTCGACCTCGGCAGACGCCCACCTGGTCACCAGCTGGGAGACCTCCTGGCCAGCGTCTGCGGGCTTCTCGATCAGCTCCATCAGGTTGCGATCGGGATCGTCGAAGTAGAAACCACGTCGACCGCTCCTTTCGTACGTTTCTCCTTGGCGGCTTCGGTCGGGTTCGGCGTAGATCGTGAGCCCTCGAGCGCGCACCCGCTCGTAACCGGCGTCGAACTCGGCCGGGCTCACCGTGAACGCGTAGTGGTGCGGCAGGACCTCGCCCACGGTCATGAAGTCGAGGTCGACGTTGTTGTCCGTCGCCACCGGAGTGAAGTGGCCGGGGGCGTCGGGTCCGGGCAGGCCGAGGATGTCGGCGAGGAACCGTGCCGAGGCGAGGTTGTCGCGGGCGTGGACGATGGTGTGATCGAGCGTCACGGTCATGCTGGCCTCCCTTGCTGCTGGTTTCGTGGCCTGGCTCACGATAGACCCCTAACGCTTAGATGTCAAAGGCTTCTGGAAGACGGGATGGATCACGCCGTGGTCGCCATCCGGATCTGCGCAGGTTCTCGGCCCGACCACGTCTACGCTCGGGGTCGTGGTTTCCGGCCGGTCATGGTTCCCCCGTCAGTTCCCTTCGCCGGCTCGGCGCCAGCCCCTGTAGCTCAGTTGGATAGAGCGGCCGCCTTCTAAGCGGCGGGTCCCAGGTTCGAGTCCTGGCGGGGGCGCTCTAGGGGGCCTGACCAGGGAGTTTGTGAGTCAGCGGGTCAACACTTTGGGGAGCACACCGGAGTTTGACTTGATAAGCCTTGGGTGTGGCCGAGCCGGGTATGGGGCGTCTCAGGAAAGTGCTCGGCCACCTCGCACCGGAGCAACTGGTCGATCTGCTTGCCGAAACCAGTGCTGTGCGTCGCAGCACCGCCGGCACAGTGAAGGCTGCCCGCGCCGCGGAACCGTGCCGCCCAGGCTGCCGCGATGGCGGCACGTAGGAGCACTGACGGTTTGTCGGCGGACGATCTCCGTTAGCTGGTAGGCGAATTCGAGCGGTCGCTGGACGCTGCCGGGCGGAACCCGAAGACGGTCAAGATCTACACCGAGGCCTTATGGGAGTTCGCCGGGTGCCTGGTGCACAAGGGGATGTCGACCGCCGGCAGCCAGGAGCCTGACCTGATGATGCTCGCCGGATGGCGGTCCCGGCAGATGGTCAACCGGTACGGGCGTCCACGGCGGCTGGGCGGGCAAGGGACCGTACCGCCGCTGACCCACCGCGGCGACCGGCTGTGAGCTCCTAATTCTCTAGGGGTCTTGACGTTCGACAATCTAGGGCTCTAGAGTTACTCTTGTGAAGGCGATGCAGCGACGGCAGGTCGAGCAGGCGCTACGTCAGGCCGGTTGCATCCGACAGTCGACGGACGGCCCGCACGACAAATGGGTCTGCCCGTGCCGAGCGCACACCGCCAACATTCCCCGCCACCGAAACATCTCACCCGGAGTGATCCGCTCCACCATCAGCCGTATGGCCTGTCTCGCCGAAGGATGGTTGCAATGACCTACAAGGTGACCGCTACCCGCTGGGAAGACGGCTGGGAGCTCGACATCCCCGATCACGGGATCACCCAGTCGCACAGCCTGCGCGACGCCCCGGAGATGGTCCGCGACTACATCGCCCTGGATACAGGCGCCGACCCGAGAACCATAGACGTCGAGATCGTCCCGGACCTTGGCGGCCTTGAGACTGAGGCTGACAGGATCCGTGCCGAATTCCAGCGGGTATGGGGCCGGCAAGGCGAACTAACCCTGCAGTCGCTTGAGTTGCTGCGTCGGCTTGACGAGGCTTGGGGACTGACGGGCGCTGATATCGCCGAGGTGATGCACATCTCACAGCAGCGCGTTTCCCAGCTGCGTCGCAAGATCGCGTCGACCCCCGGCGTTGCCCGCCGAGGTCGCATTTCAAGTCGGAAACGCACCTCCAGAGCCTGAGGGCCCTCACCTCCAAAGCCTGAGGTCTCCTCCTTAACCCCGACCGTTGTCCGATACGCTGTGCTCCGCACCTAGCCGGAGGCGTCGGGGCGCCCGCCCAACGAAAGCAAACACAAACAGGCCAGTTCCATGAACCGAGGGCCGCCTGCGGACGAGGGGGAAGGGTCGTGGCAGGCGCCTTGGCGTCAACATGAGGTGCCAGAGGTGACCAGATAGGCAGCCCCTGGCGCCCGGTGCTACAGACGGAGCCCAACGCGGGCCCCCTGAGCACGACGGAGAAGCCCGAGCATGACTCCCACCGCGCCCGCATCGCCTTAGGGCACTCTGACCAGGAATTTGAAACTCGGACCGCTGCAAGCAGTGGTTGGTCGCAGGGCGTGGCAACCTCAGGACAGGTCTGGGCCTCCCGGGTCGTCCCTCGAGGACATTTTGTCGGCCACGGCGGGAGTCGCAGCCGCGCCGCCCGAGCCGAGAACGACGCTGGTCGGGGCCCAGACCAAGCCAGAGCGGTCTTTCGCAACAGACCGTCGACCGCCCGGGGCATTCGAAGTGCCGCGATACCTGTCGGTGCGCTTCGGGGCGGCAGGTAGCTAGCTTCGGGTCGTGGACGTCGATGTGCTCTTGGACGGGTTCGGATCGAAGTGGGCCGACGTCCGGGACGCGGCGCTGGCGGCAGAAGCTCATGGCTTCGACGGCCTGTGGCTCAACGACCATCTGAGCGGGTGGGTGCAGGGCGCATCACATGTGCTCGAGTGTTGGACCGTCCTGTCGGCGCTTGCCGCCGCCGTGCCTCGCCTGGCGATCGGATCGCTCGTGCTCAACGTTGCCAACCGCGATGCCGGGACCTTGGCGGCGATGTCCGCCACGTTGCAGGAGGTGAGCGGCGGTCGTCTGCTGCTCGGGATCGGCGCTGGCGGCCCGCCCGGCACTCCGTACGCGCTCGAACAGGAGGCCCTGGGCCGGGCCGTGGCCAAGGATCCTGAGCGCCGGCGGGCGGTCGAAGACACGGTGCAGACGCTGCGACAGGTGTGGTCGGGAACGAACGGCTTCCTGCGCCCGAACCCCCCGCCGCCGATCCTGATCGCCGCCTTGGGCTCGAAGATGGCCGGGCTGGCAGGCAGGGTCGGTGACGGCATCTGCGTACCGGCCGGCACGGCGGTGTCGAGGCTTGTGTCGGTCGCTCGAGACGCGCACGCGCAAGGAGAACGCAGCTCTCACCCTTTCCTGGTTGTTGCTTCCCTAGGGTCCCTGCCGGAGCAGAGGGGGCCGTGGGAGGAGTTGCGAGTCGATCGCCTCGTCGTGTACGTGGCGCCCCCGCTCACGGACCGAATCCAGCGGCTGGCCGACATCCTTTCGCGTGATTCAAGGACATGATCGGGGGGAAGGGGAGCGCCATGAAGGCTATGAGCGCTGACAGCGAACGGGCCTATCACTGCCTCGTCTCGCATCTCGACAATCCCATGTTCATCGTGACGGTGGCCCGCGGCGAGGATCGTGCCGGTTGCCTTGTCGGCTTCGCCACCCAGTGCAGCATCGAGCCGGCTCGCTGGTACGTCGGGATCTCGAAGGCCAACAGGACCTTTGAGCTGGCGGCGACGGCCGAGCTCGTCGTCGTCCATGCTCTCGGACAGGCCAACGGCGAGCTGGCGACGCTCTTCGGAGCCGAGAGCGGAGATGAGGTCGACAAATTTGCCCGCTGCGAGTGGCGGCCCGGGCTCGATGGCCGGACGCCCGTGCTCGTGGATTGTCCCCGGTGGTTCGCCGGTGCGGTTGTCGACCGGTTGGACCCGGGGGATCACCACGGGCTTGTGCTCGAACCGCTGGCGGCAACATGTGCCGACCACGGACCGCAGCTCGGCTTCCAGGCTGTCCAAAATCTCACGCCCGGCCACCCCGCCTGAATCTCGCGCTCCTTTCCCATGGACGCGCCCAGTCGATCGAACGGAGCGTGCAGGGATCCACGCCCGGGCGGGCGTGTCCCGGCAGAGTAGGGAGATGGAACCGCAGTTGCGATTCGTCCGCGATGTGGTCGCGCCCCTGCGCGTCGCTCCGGAACGTGCTGTCAAGCTGCGCCGTGACCACGATCCCCGGTCGACCCACGGCGTGGCGGACAAGGCCGAAGCCGCCTCGCGCCTCGCCGACGGAGTCGCGCTGCTCGTCGACTACCAGAACCGGCTCTCGGCGCAGAACGCCGTCGGTGTGCTCCTCGTTCTCCAGGGCATCGACGCCTCCGGCAAGGACGGCACCATCAAGCACGTGATGTCGGGCCTCAACCCCCAGGGGGTCGATGTCCGAAGCTTCAAGGAACCGTCGGCCGAGGAGCTCGACCACGATTTCCTCTGGCGCTACCAGTGCCAGCTTCCGGCCCGGGGGCGGATCGGGATCTACAACCGGTCCCATTACGAGGAGGTCCTCGTGGTTCGGGTCCACCCCGAGCTGTTGCGGGCCGAGCACTTCACCACCCCGCCGGAACGAGCCGGCGCCAAGGCCGCCCGCCGCGCCGCGGGCGGTACCGACATCTGGAGCCGGCGCTACCGCGACATCAACGACTGGGAGCGCCACCTCGTGGACACCGGCATCCACGTGGTGAAGGTCCTGCTGAACCTGTCCAAGCGGGAGCAGGCCAAGCGATTCCTGCGGCGCATCGACGAGCCCCAGAAGAACTGGAAGTTTTCACCCAGCGACATCCGGGAGCGCCGCTATTGGAATCGGTACCAGACGGCCTTCGACGACATGTTGACCCACACCAGCACGCCTTGGGCGCCTTGGTACGTGGTGCCCGCCGACCACAAGTGGTTTGCCCGCCTGGCCACGGCCGCCATCCTGGCCCACGCCCTGGCCGAGATCGACCCGCGGTACCCGCCCGTTCCCGCCTCAGCCCGGCGCGAGATGCGTGCCGTCCGCCGTCAGCTCCGGGCCGAATCGGGCGGCTGACCACCGGCCGGGCCTGAGCGGTCAGCCGTTTCCTGCCGGGAATCGAGGTGGGGCGGCGCCGCGCCCAATGCTCCAGGTGGCGCGGCCGATGCGGCCGCCGACAGGCTCCTCTGGAGGTCGCGTCCGGTAGCTCGACCCCAGGATGGGAGCAGGGTCCCGGCCCTCGTACAGAGCGAGGCAGGGCGCGTCGAACGGGCAGACGGCGCACACCGGCTCCGACGGCGATGGATAGGCGGCGACCTCGGTGGCGAACATCTCCCGGGCTTCGGAGGCGAGCTGGCGGCCGGCGCCGGCGACCTCGACCGGCGACCGGCGGATCCACGTGCGTCGGAAACCCGGCCCGAAATCGGACACGACCCGCGCCGGGGCGCCCGACTCGCGGGCCTGGGCGTACATCCGGCGGTGTTGGGGCACGGACCTTCCGCCGCCGCTCGGTTGGTGTTGGGGGACACCGCCCCGTTCCCGCTGCGCCGGCGCCGGCACCGGACCCGCCAACGGGCGTTCCGCGTCATTTGGCGGGGGCAGGAGCAGCTCGTTGTGGATGGTCCCGGTGATGGTCATGCCGATGTAGAAGCGCTCCCAGGCCCAGCTCGCCGTCAGCAGCTCGTCATCTCGGACGAGCACGTCCGGCGGCGTCCACTTTTCGACCGCATGGTGGCGCACGATCCAGTAGGCGTCGTGCTCGTCCATGGCAAGAAGGTCGAGCCGCCCCCGGTAGCGCACGTGGTCGCCGGCCGGGGTGCGCAGCACCGCCTCCGGGTCGGTCGGTTCGGGCACGTCGACCTCGTAGTCGGCCTCGACCAGCACCGGGGCCAGCCGTTCGACCTCCGGAGCCCAGTCGACGTACGCCTGCAGCGCCCGCCGCGCCGCGTCGGCGGAGGCGTCAAGGGCCCGGCCGGGCGCTCCCTCGTCGGGCGCGGCGCCTTCACGCTGGTCCGCCATCGACTGGTCGAGGGCCTTGGTGACGAGAGGAAGGACCACGGCGCGGGGCCAGTCCCACATTCCGGGGAAGTAATAGACCGCGAGGGCGTCACGCAGCGTCCGGTCGACGTCCAAGGGGCGGGCGGCGCCCCGGCCCGTCACGGGTTCCAGGTTGCGCCGGCTGCCGGCGCCGAAGTCCCACGCGCGCCGACAGCGCTTGAAGGCCGCCCGCTCCTCGGAGGTAACCGTGGCAACCACGGTGCCCGGCTTACATCACCAGCTGCTGGTCGGGAGCACGCACGCCGATGACGGCCAACGCCCGCCCGAAGCCCAGCCACATGCCGCAACACATCGTCAGATCGGCGATCTCGTCGTCGGCGTACGCCTCTCGGAGCCGGACCCAGAAGCCGTCATCCATGGCCAGGTGGTCGAGGGCGAAGCGCTCGGCGAACTCCGCCGCCAGGCGCTCACGAACGCTCAGGATCTGGCTTTCACGCCAATCGGCGACCTCACGGTAATAGGCGTCATCGATGCCTGCACCCGGTCCCGCCTTGGCCCGGGTGTTCTTGCACACCACGCAGTCATTGACCATGGCGATCGTCCAGCGCGCCGCCTCGCGCTCGCGCACGTCCAGCTGGCTGTGGCTGTACACCGCGTCGGACATGGCGCCCATGCCGGCGCCCACCTCCGGGCGCAGCAAAGCCCAGTCGGCGTGCTCGCCGAGTCCCCGTTCAGGAAATGCGATCCGTGCCATTGCTCGCATGGTAACCCCGGCTCACGACCGCGCCCGGCCCGGCGCGCTCAGGCCAGGCGGGCCCAGGGGGCCCGGAGGAGATCGCGGGACCTCCATTTGGCCCCGGTGTTGGGCCAGCTCCTCGTAGATGTGGACCAGCACACCCCCTTGGGTCCCGCCGGCGGGTACGACCGATCACGGCTGCCTACCGAGCCTCGGGGGGCGGCCGCAGGTTGGAGCCCAGCGACGTCCTCTGCCAGTCGCCCCCGGGCTCGGCGTGCGCGCCCGACCAGCTCGGCCACCGGGCCGGCGGCGCGGAACTCGGCCTCCCGCTCGCGTTGGCTGGGACGGCCGGCGACGACGTGGCCTCCCCAGTACTCCATCACCCCCAGACAGTGCGTCAGGATGGCGTAAGGCGAGTTGGCGCCGGGCAGATCAGGTCTCTGGTTGGCGTTCACGTCGCCGAGCTCGGTGACGATGGCGACCATGCCGTTCAACGCGTCGTCGAGGAAGTACCAGTAATCGTCGGCGCTGAGCACCGACCGAGCCTCGTCGATCGGCGCGCTGCTTGCCACCGATTTCGAACGGCGCGGACGGCGCCATCAGGTGGCGGTCGAGGCGTTGACATGGCCCGGTCCGAGGCGTTCAATAAAAAGGAGAAACCGGTGCCATTCGGTGCCGGTTCGGGGTGCACGGCCGAGCCGCCGCCCCGAGCGCAACGCAGGAAGCGCAACACAGGAAGTGCCGAGCCGAAAAGCTCAGTAGGGAAAGGGGGAGCACAGGTGGCAACGCTGAGCTCGACCGAGGGAGACGGTCCGCCCGACTGAACCCCGGGCCCGGGGCGTCGCGACCGGGCCACGCCGCACCGACGCCGGCCCCTCTATCTGGCCGGCCCATGATCGCAGCGCAGGGCGCCACGGCGCGGCCCAGAGGGCCGTGGAGGGTGTCCGGCTGCGTGCGAGGCGGTCCCACACACAAGAGCGTGGCGGTCGAGGTTGCGGGATCCAAACAGCGCGACGAGGGCGAGGGTGGCTGCGGCCGCCCTCGTCGCTCGTTGTGGTGACTGCCGGACCTTGCCAAGTGGCGGGTCGGGCGCTAGCTTCCGCGAAGCGGATCGGATGTCCGAATCCAGGCGGACGGGGCACGCTGGGGAGGAGACTGGGGAATGGCCATGACGACCAAGGGCGCGCCGGTCCTGATCAGGTCTCGGCGAAGGCGATGGCGGGGGCCGTTGGCGGTGGCGGCATGCCTTGCCCTCGCCCTCTTGGCCGTCCCCGCCAGCGCGGCGGCCGGCCCGTCGGCGCCGAAGTATCCCGTGGTGTACAACCTGAGCGCCGCCAGCGGCGTGCTGAGCAATCCAACCGCGCCGCCCGCCAGGCGCCAACGACTGGTCCTGCCGACCTAGCGCCGCCCACCCGGAACCGGTGGTACTCGTCCACGGCCTGGGCGCCACCATGGGCGAGAACTGGGCGACGATGGCCCCCCTGCTGGCGGACAACGGCTACTGCGTCTTCGCCCTGACGTACGGGTTGAATCCTGGCGAGCAGCTCGTCGGTGGGGTGCAAGCAATGGAGGAGAGCAGCCAACAGCTCGCCGCGTTCGTCAACCAGGTGCTGGCGGCGACCGGCGCGGCCAAGGTAGACCTGGTCGGGCACTCCGAAGGCACGGTAATGCCGCAGTACTACCTGAAGTTCCTCGGCGGCGCGGCCAAGGTGGACAAGTACGTGGCCATCACGCCGTTGTACCGAGGGACGACACTGGACGGGGTGGGGACGCTCCTCTCTACCCTGGAGCAGCTGTTCCCGGCTGCGGCGGTCCCGCTGCAGCAGGCGGTGGCGGGCGAGTGCGGTTCCTGCCAGGAGTTCCTTGCCGGATCGCCCTTCCTGCAGCACCTGTACGCCGACGGTGTGTACGCCGTACCCGGGGTCACCTACACCACGATCATGACCCGCTACGACGAGCTGGTGAGTCCCTACACCTCGGGGATGCTCGACGCCCCCAATGCCACCAACATCGTGGTCCAGGACCAGTGTCCGCTCGATTTCTCCGACCACGTCTCGATGGCCTTCGACCCTGTGGTCGGCCAGGACATGCTCAACGCCCTCGACCCGGCAGACCCCGGCGCCGTGCCCTGCACGCTGGTCCTGCCCGCCTTCGGTGCGCCACTGGCATGAGCGTGCCGAGGGGTGCGCCCTGGTGTCGGCGGCCCGGTTGCCGGGCCCCGGCCGAGGGTAGGGTCCTTCGAAGTGCTCGCCAGCCCGCTGGGCCACCACCAAAGCGGGTACGACCGATCCGCCATCGATTGAGGAGACTGTGTTGAGCTACACGCTGCCCGACCTGCCCTACGACTACGCCGCGCTCGAGCCGCACATCACCGGTCAGATCATCGAGCTGCACCACGACAAGCACCACAACACCTACGTCCAAGGGGCCAACGCCACCATCGAGAAGCTCGAGGCGGCGCGCAAGTCGGACGACTTCGGCGCCATCGTGGGCTTGGAGAAGACGCTGGCCTTCAACCTGTCCGGTCACGTTCTCCACTCGATCTACTGGACCAACATGAGCCCGGACGGGGGTGGACAGCCCGACGGGGAACTGGCGAGTGCCATCAAGGACAGCTTCGGGGGCTTCGACGGGTTCAAGAAGCAGCTGACCCAGGCCACGACGACCGTGCAGGGTTCCGGCTGGGGTGCCCTGGCCTGGGACCCGCTCGGGCAGCGCCTGCTCATCGAGCAGATCTACGACCATCAGGGCAACGTCGGCCAGGCGGGCGTCCCTCTGCTCGTCATCGACATCTGGGAGCACGCCTTCTACCTGCAGTACAAGAACGTCAAGGCTGATTACGTCACCGCGTTCTGGAACCTGGTCAACTGGCCGGACGTGGCCAAGCGGCTGGCCGCGGCCCGGACGCTCAGCGTCGCCTAGGCGCCAAGGTCGGGGTCGGCGGTGGCCGGCCCCGACGGTCGCTCACCGAGGTCGATCCCGGAGACGTCAGCGCCCGGGCCCGTTGCGGAACCGGTCGGCGATGCTGTCGAAGTCCACGTCGCCTTCGAGGGCGCGCACGACGCCGTAGCCGACGGCGCCGGCAGCGAGGGCGGCGAACACCACCCATCCCGCCTGCCAGGCCAGCCAAACGAGCAGGATGCCGATCAGGAATCCGTACTGTCGACGACTCATGGGTCCTCCTCAGGGATGCCGGTGGCGACGTTACCTCAGGCGGCGGAGTTGGGCCGGCGACGGAGTCGACCCCAGACTCCGAGCGCCAGCCAGGTGAGGATGGGGATGACCAGTGCCAGCGCCACCATGATGGCGATCTGGGATGCGGGACGGGCGCTGGGGTGCGACGCCAGGCCGGCGACGAGCACCGGGCTTTCGAGGGTGATCACGCCCCGGGCCGGGCTCAGACCGGTGGCCTGGAGCTGGTGCCAGCCGCTCGGCGCCTTCGCCGGGACCGTCACCAACGCCCTGAACGCGCCCGACCCGTCGGCCGTGCTGGTGGCGAGAACCTGCACCGCGCTGGAGTGGAACGAGATGGTCACGGTGGCGCCAGGGGCGAACCCCTGTCCCGACAGTGCCAACTGTCCGCCACCGCGGACCCGTTGGGTGGTGACGGCGAGCGAGCTCGGACGCGTCGGCGCGTTGGCGCGGCGGACGGTTGGGCCACGGTCGTGGGATGGACGCCGGTCGTCGTGGTAGAGGTCGGGGCCGCGGCCGGGCCCGTCGACGTTGTCGGTGAGGTGGACGACGTGCCCGGGGCGGCGCTCGTGGGCGACGTCCCCCCGGCGGCGGCGGTCAGCGATTCGGTGTCGTCGAGAACCGTCCCGCCGGCTCCACTGCCGCCGAACACCATGAGCGAGTTGGTGGCCGAGTCCCACGCCGACGCCGCCTGGGACCGGGCGGCCGGCGGGCTCCCGGCGGCGACGGGCACCCACCCGAAGCCGGCGAACGCCCAGGCGTCGTTGGTGGGCCCGATGGCGGTCTGCCCCCCGTAGACGACCACCGTGCCGAGGGACCCCTCGTAGTCAAGGTTGGCGTCGGTTCGGGGCGTCGGCGCGTTCGCCAGCAGCAGGGGCGTCCACGCGTTCTGGCGCCACAGCCACGTGTCGGCCAGCCAGCCTCCGAGGTCCGACGTGGGCGCGCCACCAAACAGGACGACCGCCCCGACGGCGGCGTCCCAGGTCGCCGCCGCGCCGGTGCGCGCCGGGGGACTGGTCGCCGGTCGCTGCTCGCTCCACCCGCTGCCGTCCCAGGTCCAGGTGTCGGCAAGGGTGGTGGAGGCGTTGGCCGCCGGGCTGTTCGCCGGGCTCAGGGCGCCCGTCGCCGGTCCTGTGCCACCGAAGAGCACCACGTTGCCGGTCGGGCCGGCGTCGTCCACCGCGAACGCGGCGTCGGCGCGCGGCGGCGGAGCCCCCTGCTCCGAAGTCGGTGGGCGATACCACTGGCGGCCGTTCCAGGTCCACGTGGCGTTGGTGAACTGGGCCGGCTTGATCGACGTCTGTCCCCCGAACAGGACGAGCTGATTGAGGTCCGGGTCGAACGCCATGGACGCGCCGGTGGCCGCCGTCGGCCCGCAGGCACTAGCGCACAGTTCGGTCCACCTGCCGCCCGCGTACACCCACGTGTCGCCGAGCAGCGCGCCCGACGCGCTGCGGCCACCGAAGAGCACGACCTCACCCGAACTGGCGTCGAACGCCATGGCCGCCCCCGAACGGGCGGACGGCGCGTCCGAGGTGACCTGGCGGGACCAGGTGAGCGGCGGAGGGTCGGCGCCGGCCGGCGGCGAGGCGCTCCCGAGGAGCCCACCGGCGACGGCGATGACCACGCCAGCCATGAGCGCCGTGACGGCGCGCCGTCCCCGCAAGCTCGAAGTGGTCGTCATGGTGCTCATGGCCCGGATCCCAGTCCAAAACCCGCAGGGGCCCCAAGCGTATCCCGGGGCGGTCTGGCGCCATCCGTCGCCCGCCCCGAGTTCAGCGGAACAGGTCGGAGCTCGCCGGGGAGCGTTCCAACCAGCCGTGCAGCGCATCCGGCGCCAACGGCGGGCTGATCACGAACCCCTGACCCTCGTCGCAGCCGAGGGCGGCCAACCGGGCCCACGTCCAGTGGTCTTCGACACCCTCGGCCACCACCCGGATGCTCAGGTGGTGGGCCAGGTCGATCGTCGAGCGCACGATGGCCTCATCCTTGGAGTTTGTCCGCATGCCGAAGACGAACGACCGGTCCATCTTGATCTCGGTGGCGGGCAGCCGCTTCAGGTAGGCGAGGGACGAGTAGCCCGTCCCGAAGTCGTCGAGGGCGACGCCGACGCCGAGGTCTGCCAAGCGGTTGAGCACGCCGATGGTCCGCGACGGGTCGGACATGACACTGCCCTCCGTCACTTCTACGGTCAGCTTGGACGGATCTATGCCGTGGGTCCCGAACAGCTCGGATACCTGATCGGGCAGGTCCACGTCGAGGACCGAACGCACCGACAGGTTGACGGCCACGTTGAGATCGAAGCCGCGCGCTCGCAGCTCGCGGTGCTGGGCCGCAGCCTGACGCAGCACCCGGTCGGTGATCGGTCGGATGAGGCCCGCACCTTCGGCGAGCGGGATGAACGCGTCGGGGGGGAGCAGCCCGAACCGCGGATGCTGCCAGCGAACCAGCGCTTCGACCCCGGTGACCCGCACCGAGGACATCTCCACTTTCGGCTGGTAGTGGACGGCCAGCTCGTTGCAGTCGATGGCCCGGCGCAGCTCGGACGCGAAGTTCACTCGCCCCGGCGCGTGGTGGCTGTGGGTCGGCGAGTACAGCTCCCAACCGGAGTGGCTGCTCTTTGCGCTGTACATGGCCACGTCGGCGCGCTGGTACAGCTCCGTCGGCTTGACGTGGTCGTTGGCCACCGCCGCCCCCACGCTGGCGGTGATCTCCACGTCGAGGATCTCGACGACGAAGGGATCGTCGAGCGCGCCGAGGAGCTGCAGGGCCAGGCCGGGGACGTCGTCGGTCGTGGCGCCGGGCACCAGGACCCCGAACTGGTCGCCCCCCATGCGAGCCACCGTGGCGCCGGCCGGGGCGACGGCGACCAATCGGTCGGCCACGGCACACAGCAGCCTGTTGCCGACGTCATGGCCCAGCGCGTCGTTGATCTCCTTGAACCGGTCGAGGTCCACGACGAGGACAGCGCAGGGGCTGGGGGTGCTCGCGATCAGCTCGTCGAAGTGCTCCTGGTTGCGCAGCCCGGTCAGGCGGTCATGGGTGGAATCCCACCGCAGCCGGTCCATCAACCGGCCGTTGGCCAGCGACACGGCGGCGTGTCCGGCCAGCGTTTCGAGCAGCCGCAGGTCGTCGGTCCCGAAGCGCAGGCCGGAACGGCGGTCGGCCACGACCAGGGTGCCCAGCAGTCGCTCATTGAGGCGGAGCGGCGCAACCATGGCGTCGTGCATCGAACGGCGCACCAGGGCCCGACGAAGCGGGCTGTCGCTGCTGAGAGCGCTGCTGAGCAGCGGGCCGGCGACCATGGCCTCGGCTTCGACCGGTCGGCCGCTGCCCTCCTCCGACGTCGAGGTGCCGGCGGTGTTGGCGGTCCGTTCCCAGCGTTCACCCCTGATCACGGTGAGCTCGGCGCTGCGGGCACGTAGCCGCTCGCAGGACTCGTCCAGGGTGGCGGCGATGACGCCGCGCTCGTCGTTGGTGCCCTCCAGCTTTTGGATGAAGCCGTAGAGGATGTCGACTCGCTCGAGGGCGCGCCGGGAGCGCCCGATCACCGCGTAGACCAGGCGGGCCACGACGGCGGGGGCCAGCACCGCGGGGATGACGATCGCGCCTGACCGGCGGTAGAGGTAGGCGAGACAGATCCCGCTGACCGAGAACACCAGGTCGGCGAGTACGGCCGTGCTCAGGTTGGTCCACACGGCCCGGGGGCTCAGCCCGGACTCGAGCGCCACGCCCGTGGTGACCACGAACCCGTTGACCACGTTGTAGGCGAGCGGGGCGGCGAGCAGACCGACGATGGCGGGCAAGCTGTGGCACTGCTGGTAGACGACCGAGGCGGCCGCCGCCGACAGCCCGAACTGAGCGACGTTGAACACCACGACAGCCACCGAGCGCCGGCGGAGCGACGCGATGGCAACGCCACCTACCGCGCCGGTCAGTGCGCAGCCCAACACCGCGCCGGGATGGGTGCCGAAGAGGACCACCGCGCCCATGACGAACAGGGCCTGGGGACTGATGGTGACGTTCTTGGGCAGCTCCACGGCGAAGCTCTCGCTCAGCCACACCAAGGCGAGGAACGCGAAGGGCAGGCCCATCCGGGGCACGCCCCCCGTCAGCCCGGCCGCGACGCAGACACCGATGAACGCGACCGCGCAGGCGATCGTCATGGCGTGAAATGCCCGCTTGTTCCCCAGTGTGGCCATGGTTGTCCCGACCGTGTTGTCCGACTACTTCTCTTTGTTTCTATTTGTCCGACCGTTCGGGCCGGCGCCGGAACCCGGCCCGAGCACGAAAGTATAGGACACGGCATTACACGGCGTCGGTTCGTGGGTCAGCCGACCAGGTTTGTTCATCCTCGGTGGCCACGCGGGCACGCATCGCGGCACGTGCCGCGCCGGGGTCGCGGCGGTAGGGTCGGCGCCACGCGGGCGTAGCTCAATGGCAGAGTCCCAGCCTTCCAAGCTGGTCATGCGGGTTCGATTCCCGTCGCCCGCTCTGGCGGTAAAAGTGCTGTTCAGGGCACTTTTTCTTGCTCCTGGAGGGTGCCTCTGGCAGCCTCGATCACGGGCGGGAGTGTGTGGCGCCGAAGGACGGGGCGGTGAGGGTGGGCAGCGCCGGGCGGGAGACGACGCTCGGGACGCCCGCCGGCGCCCAGGCCGGCCAGGACCAGGTGGCGATACCGGCGCTGCGGACGCGTTGGCGGTGGACCAGTCGGCCGTAGCATTGTCCGCCCCCCGCAACAGGGCCGCTCGGCTTCGCCCGAGGGCTCACGAACCAAGTCGCTCGCAGGAAGGGATGACGCCCCAGCCTGCGACCTGGTGGGCCCTTTCCTTCGGCCCGCCGACGGGAGGGCCATCCCTTCCGGCTCCCAGTTTCGGCTGGCGAGAACGATCTCCGGGCGCGCTTGACCGCCCTGGCTCGAGGCCAGTCCCGTCAAGTCTCACTGGCCCGTAGCTGCTCAAGGACGCCGCGGCACTCGGCCAGATCCTGGGTTGTCTCGGCCCATACCCGCTCGTCGCTGATCTCGGCGGGCAGCCGGTGAGCAAGGACGTTCCGGTAGCCCCACAGCGATGACCAGGGCTCCTCGCCGAGGTCCGCCCCACTTGCGTCGCAGTAGCGCCGGGCGCACTCGCCGACGGCGATCCACAGGCGCTGCACGGCCATCCGGCAGGCGAGATCGGTCCGATAGACCTGCTCGCCGCGCGCCACCAGTGTGGCGATCGCTTCCAGATGCTCGTTCAGGTCAGCGAGATGGCCGTCGCTGGCGCTCACAGCGGGCTGGCAACCAAACCCTTCGCCGCGGGGGCGTCGTCGGTGACGACCTGAGGCTCAGCCCCGAGCAGGTGCGTAGCGTCGCGGACGAATCGGATCACCGGCCGGTACGTGGGGTCATCGACGACGTGCACGACAAGCATTCCCTCATCGGTGAGACGCAGCTCGGCTAGCCCATGCCGCTCGGCCAGCTGAAGCATCGCCGTCCGCGCCTGCCTGACCTGCGCGCCCGTGGCCCTCGGTTCGGCGTCGGTCGCCTCTCGCTGCACGTCCCCACGGTACCGGGAGCGGGGGCCGGACTCCGCCCGTGTCGTCGGCGGCTCATGGCGACTCCATCGCGCGTATATCGCCGCGTCCCAGGCCGTTCAGGGCCGTCCACTGGGGTCCGAGCGAACCAGCCGCACCCATGCTGAGCAGGACTTTTCGTTCAGAGTCGTTCAGAGCCGTCCGGCCCGGGAGGGCCTTCCAAGCTGGTCATGCGGGTTCGATTCCCGTCGCCCGCTCTGGGCTCCAAGCGCTGAGCGCCGGCTCGGCTCCTAGCGGGCCCGGGAATGCCGTCCGACGGGACGACTGAGGCGGCGGAGCGTCAGCAGGATCATCCCCCCGAGGGCGACGGCCAGGAAGCCCAGCACGAACAGGCCATCCGCCCCGACCCCCGTGAAGGCGAGGTTGCCCCCGACGAAGCGAGCTCGCGGTTGCCCCCGAGGATCCGCTGACGGCGGCTTGACCCGTCTCGGTCGAGCCGGTGGCGGTCTGGTTGCCAACGGTGCCAGGCGCGCCGTTGGTGGCCGAGACCAACCCCCCTGGTGACGATGGCGAGGCCGGGCCGGGGGGCGGTGGGGGCCCGGGCGGCGGCGGAGGTGCGCCGGCCAGGTAGGTGAACAGAGCTGGCCTCGAGGTCCCGAATGGCGTGGACACGACCACCGACACGGCTCCCGGCTGGTGGGGCGGGGTGGTGAAGGTTGCCGTCGGGTCACCGGTGACGGCCACCTGGTTGGCCGGGATGACGATTCCGCCGATGGTGATGGTGGTGTCGCCGGGCACGAACGAGTCGCCCTGCACGGTCACCCGCGTGCCGCCGGCAGCCGATCCTTGCGCCGGCGCGATTCCCGTGATGGTGGGCGGGGGCTTGGCGCCGGTGCCCGACAGCGGACGGTCTGGGGGCTGTCAGAGGCGTCGTCGGTGATGGTCGCGGTGCCGGTGGCGGGCCCGGGTGCGGTGGGGGTGAACTGGACCTGGAAGCCGCAGGTTGCGCCCGGCGCGACGGGGTCGGCGCAGGTGCCGAATGGGCCCAGGGCAAATCCGGCGCCGGCCGGCGGACGTCTGCCCGGTTTGGGAAGCCGGATCGCTCGTCGATCCCGACGCCGGAACCGCCCCCGGTGCCACGATCAACAGCGCCATCACTGGCGCGATGATGGCGGCGAGACGCGCCGCTCGCCTACCTCGGCCCACCTGCCGCGCCTCCCCGGAGGGCCGATACCGACCTGGCCGCACCGCCTGAGTTCCCCTCGCCGTCCACCGGGGTCACGCCACGATCATGGCTGGTCTGGGGCACGAGTCAACCATCTCGGACCCTGATCTTTTCGCCCCCGGACCCCGAACATTGAGTGGCGGCTCCGCCACCCGGTGTGTCGGGGAGGGGGGATTCGAACCCCCGACCTCCTGCTCCCAAAGCAGGTGCGCTGCCGCTGCGCCACTCCCCGTATCCGCTCCCCGGCCGATCGGGCCGGCTCCCGCTCCCGGCGGTCGGGGGCGTGGGGGGCGGCCTCAGGCTAGTCCCGGGTCCTGCCGGTGGACGGTGACGCCCCGACCGGCAGGGACACGGCTCCGGCGCCCCACCGGTAGACTCCGCCTTCCGTATGAAGAGCGCGGTCGAGCCCCTCGAGGGCAACAAGGTGAAGCTGTCGGTCGAGGTGCGACGAGCGAGTTCGAGAAGGCACTCGACGCCGCATTCCGCCGCATCGCCCGCGAGGTGCGCATCCCCGGGTTCCGCCCGGGCAAGGCCCCCCGCCGGATCCTCGAAGCCCGCCTGGGCGAGCGGCACCGGGCGCAGCGAGGCGCTGCGCGAGGCGCTGCCCGAGTACTACGCCCAGGCTCTGCGCGAGCACGAGGTCGACGCCATCGCCCCGCCCGAGATCGACATCACGGGCGGCCAGGACACGGGCGACGTCGCCTTCGACGCCGTCGTCGAGGTCCGTCCCCACCTGGAGATCACCGGCTACGGCGGGCTGCGGGTGACCGTCCCCAACCCCGAGGTCACCGAGGACGACATCGCCGGGCGGATCGACCGGCTCCGGGCCAACTTCGGCGAGCTGCGGGAGGTCGACCGCCCCGCCCGCCGCGGCGACCACCTCACCATCAACCTGAAGGCACGAGGGACGGCGAGGCGGTGCCCGGCCTGACGGTCGACGACTACTTCTACGAGCTGGGCAGTGGCGACGTCCTGCCCGAGCTGGACGCACGCCTGGACGGCGCCAAGCCGGGCGACATCCTCACCTTCGACGCCGAGCACCCCGACGGCAAGGTGGCGATGACGGTGCTGGTCAAGGAGGTCAACGAGAAGGTCCTGCCCGAGGTCACCGACGAGTGGGCTTCGGAGGCCTCCGAGTTCGACACCGTCGACGAGCTGCGGGCCGACATCGTCAAGCAGCTGACCCTGGTCAAGCGCATGCAGGCGACGATGGCCCTGCGCAACGGCGCGGTCGAGGCACTGGTCGAGCTGGTCGACGACGACCCGCCCGAGGCCCTGGTCGACGCCGAGGTGGAGCGTCGGGCCCACGATCTCGGCCACCGCCTCGAAGCACAGGGCGCGGACCTGGCGAAGTACCTGCAGGCCACCGGCCAGACCCAGGAGCAGCTGGTCGCCGAGCTGCGCGCCGGGGCCGTCCCGGCAGTGAAGGCCGACCTGGCCCTGCGGGCGGTGGCCGACGCCGAGGGGCTCGAGGTCGACCGACGAGGACATCGACGCCGAGATCGAGCGGCTGGCCGCCTCCTACGAGGTGCCGCCCGCCCGCCTCCGCGAGCAACTCGAGCGCGGCGACCAGATGCCCGCGGTACGCTCGGACTGCGAAGGGAAAGGCCCTGGAGTGGCTGATCGAGCACGTCGAGGTGGTCGACGAGGAGGGGCACCCGATCGACCGGGCGCTGCTCGATCCGCCGGAAGCCCCCGCTTCGGCCCAAACTGATACGGGAAGCAGCCAGCAACCAACCGAGAGCGGAGAAGCGTGATCAATCCCCGAGCCCAGTACCACGTCCCCGGCATCTTCGAGCAGACCAACCGGGGCGAGCGAGCCTACGACCTGTTCTCCCGGATGCTCGAGGAGAACATCATCTTCCTCGGGACGCCGATCGACGACTACGTCGCCAACGCGGTCTGCGCCCAGATGCTCTACCTCGAGTACAAGAACGCCGACAAGGACATCAGCCTCTACATCAACAGCCCCGGTGGCGACATCACCGCCCTGTTCGCCATCTACGACACCATGAAGTTCGTCAAGAACGACATCTCGACGTTCTGCTACGGGCAGGCGGCGTCGGCGGCGGCGGTGATCCTGGCCGGCGGCAGCCAAGGGCAAGCGCTACGCCCTGCCCCACGCCCGCATCCTGATCCACCAGCCCTACGGCGGCGCCGCCGGCCAGGCGGCCGACATCGAGATCCAGGCCAAGGAGATCCTGCGCATGCGCGACCTGCTCAACCAGATGCTGGCGGCCGACACCGGCCAGTCCGTCGAGAAGGTGGCCGCCGACACCGACCGGGACTTCATCATGAGCGCCGAAGAGGCCCAGGACTACGGCATCATCGACGAAGTGATCAGCACCCGAGAGCTGGCTGGCGTGCCCCAGGCCGCCGGCGTGGCCTGAGGCCGAAGGGGGGACCGGGCCGGTGGCGAAGTTCGGCGAGTCGAGCGATCTGGTCAAGTGCTCGTTCTGCGGCAAGTCGCAGAAGCAGGTCAAGAAGCTGATCGCCGGGCCCGGCGTCTACATCTGCGACGAGTGCATCGACCTGTGCAACGACATCATCGAGGAGGAGCTCTCGGAGACCTCCGAGGTCCGCTTCGACGAGCTGCCCAAGCCGGCGGAGATCTTCACTTTCCTCAACGACTACGTCATCGGCCAGGAGCGGGCCAAGAAGATCCTCTCCGTCGCCGTCTACAACCACTACAAGCGGGTCCAGGCCGGCGGCTACACCGACGCCGACGTCGAGCTGCAGAAGTCCAACATCCTGCTGCTCGGCCCCACCGGCTGCGGCAAGACGTTCCTGGCCCAGACGCTGGCCCGCATGCTCAACGTGCCCTTCGCCATCGCCGACGCCACCGCGCTCACCGAGGCCGGCTACGTCGGCGAGGACGTGGAGAACATCCTGCTCAAGCTCATCCAGGCCGCCGACTACGACGTCAAGAAGGCCGAGACCGGGATCATCTACATCGACGAGATCGACAAGATCGCCCGCAAGAGCGAGAACCCCTCGATCACCCGGGACGTGTCCGGCGAAGGCGTGCAACAGGCGCTGCTCAAGATCCTGGAGGGCACCACCGCCTCGGTGCCGCCCCAGGGGGGGCGCAAGCACCCCCACCAGGAGTTCATCCAGATCGACACCACCAACATCCTGTTCGTCTGCGGCGGGGCGTTCGCCGGCCTGGACCGGATCATCGAGAGCCGCCTGGGCCGCCAGGGCATCGGCTTCCGGGCCGACATCCGCAGCGCCGAGGAGCGGGGCGAGGGCGAGCTGCTGGCCCAGGTCCTGCCCGAGGACCTGCTCAAGTTCGGGCTGATCCCCGAGTTCGTCGGCCGCCTGCCGGTGATCGGTGCCGTGTCCAACCTGGACCAGGAGGCGCTGGTGCGCATCCTGGTCGAGCCCAAGAACGCCCTGGTCAAGCAGTACCGGCGGGTGTTCGAGCTCGACAACGTGGAGCTGGAGTTCAGCGACGACGCCCTCGAAGCGGTGGCCGAGCAGGCGCTGCTGCGCGGCACCGGCGCCCGCGGTCTGCGCGCCATCCTCGAAGAGGTGCTGCTCGAGGTCATGTACGACCTGCCGAGCCGGTCCGACATCGGCAAGTGCGTCGATCGACCGCTCGGTGGTGCTGGAGCGGGTCAACCCCACCCTCGTCCCCGCGCGAGGCGACGCACAAGGAGACCCGACCGCGCCGGGCCGCGTCCTGAGCAGCCCGGTCGCGAGCGGCCGGCCCGCCCGCCGCCGACGGGAGCGCTGATGGACCTGGGCGACGCCCTGGCGTGGCTCGACGCCCACCAGAACCTGGAGCGCATGCTCGCCGACCACCCTGCGCCGGCGCCCGACCTGGGCCGCATGCGCCGACTGGTCGACGTTCTGGGCGACCCTCAGGCGGCCGAGCCGGTGATCCACCTGACCGGGACCAACGGCAAGACGTCGACGGCCCGGGCCCTCACCCAGCTGCTGATGGCCAAGGGCCTGTCGGTCGGGACCTACACCAGCCCCCACCTGGAGCGGATCAACGAGCGCATCACGTTCAACGGCGAGCCGATCAGCGACGAGGAGCTGGCCGAGGCGCTGTCGGCGGTTGCCGCGGTCGAACCGCTCGTCGAACAGGGTCGGCTCACCTGGTTCGAGATCGTGACCGCGGCGGCGTTCCGCTGGTTCGCCGACCGGCCGGTGGACGTGGCCGTGGTCGAGGTGGGCATCGGCGGACGTTGGGACGCCACCAACGTGGCCGACGGCGCGGTGGCCGTGGTGACCAACATCGGCCTCGACCACGTCGAGTTCCTGGGCCCGACCAAGGCCGACGTGGCCGCGGAGAAGGCGGGGATCGTCGGCCCGGGGAGCACCCTGGTGCTCGGCGAGCCCGACCCGGCCCTCTATCCCATCTTCGAGCGGGAGGGCCCGGAGTCGCTGTGGTGGGCGGGACGGGACTACGAGGTCGAGGCCAACGAGCTGGCCGTCGGCGGCCGCCTGCTCGACGTGCGGACCCCGGGCGCGGACGTACGACGGCGTGTTCCTCGACCTGCACGGCCGCCATCAGGGCGCCAACTTCGGTGCCGCGCTGGCGGCCGCCGAGGCGTTCTTCGGGGCGCCCCTGGAGCCCGACGTGGTCACCGAGGCGGCGGCCCAGGTGCGCTCGCCGGGGCGGTTGGAGATCGTCGGCCGCCAGCCGCTGCGTGGTCCTGGACGGGGCCAAGAACGTCGAAGGGGCCAAGGTGGCGGCGGCGGCGCTGGCCGAGGAGTTCGGCGCAGGCGCGTTCGACGATCCTGGTGGTTGGCATGCTGCGGGGAAAGGACGCCGCCGAGATGCTCGAAGCGTTGGGCGGGGCGAACGCCCGCCTGGTGGTGGCGTGCCCGCCTCCGTCGCCCCGGGCCCAGGCACCGGGGGTGATCGTCGCCGCGGCCGCGGCGCTGGGCGTGTCGGCCACCGAGGCCGACTCGGTGGCCGACGCGCTGGAGGTGGCCCTGCGATGCCGCCGACCCCGACGACCTGATCCTGGTGACGGGCTCCTTGTACGTGGTGGGCGCGGCCCGGGCCCACCTCCACGGCCGGGTGGGTTAACGGGGTCCGGTAGCCTGCCGTCCCCGTGGAACGCACCCTGGTCATCTGCCAAGCCGGATGCCGTCGAGCGGGGGCTCGTCGGCGAGATCATCACCCGCCTCGAGCGCAAAGGGCTGCGGTTGGTGGCGGTCGAGCTCCGCCAGCTCGACAAGGACGTCGCCGGGCGCCACTACGCCGAGCACCAGGGCAAGCCCTTCTTCGACGATCTCCTGGCGTTCATCACCCGCTCGCCCGCCGTGGTGATGGTCATCGAGGGACCCGCCGGCACCTGGGAGGTGGTGCGCGCCCTGATGGGGGCGACCAATCCAGCCCAGGCCGCCCCGGGGACCATCCGGGGCGATCTCGCCCTGGTGACGACCGAGAACCTGGTGCACGGCTCCGACGGCCTCGAGTCCGCGGCCCGGGAGATCGCCTTGTTCTTCCCCGACCTCGCCGTTTGAGCGGGCCCGGGGTGGGTGGACTGACCCGCCGGTGGCGCAGTAGCCTACGCCAGACCTCCTACCCTCGCCGAGGAGGGCCTCTCGCGTGTCTGACAAACCTCTTTCCTCGTTCTTCGGCCGCGATATGGCCGTCGATCTCGGTACCGCCAACACGCTCGTCTACGTGCGCGGCCGAGGCATCGTGCTCAACGAACCCTCGGTGGTGGCCGTCAACATCAAAGACGACCGCCCGCTCGCCGTGGGCGTCGAGGCCAAGCGGATGATCGGCCGCACGCCGAACCACATCCAGGCCATCCGGCCTCTGCGCGACGGCGTCATCGCCAACTTCGACATCTGCGAGAAGATGCTCTCCTACTTCATCCGCAAGGTGCACCCCGGGCGCTTCACCAAGCCCCGGATGGTCATCTGCGTCCCTTCGGGGATCACCGGCGTGGAGCAGCGCGCCGTCCAGGAGGCGGCCGAGTCGGCCGGGGCCCGCAAGCCGGCCCACATCATCGAGGAGCCCATGGCCGCCGCCATCGGCGCCGGGCTGCCCGTCCACGAGCCGACCGGCAACATGGTCGTCGACATCGGCGGCGGCACCACCGAGGTGGCGGTCATCTCCCTGGGCGGAATCGTGACCAGCCAGTCGGTGCGCATCGGCGGCGACGAGCTGGACGAGGCGATCATCCAGTTCATCAAGAAGGAGTACAGCCTGGCCCTCGGGGAGCGGACGGCCGAAGAGATCAAGATCGCCCTCGGATCGGCCTGCCCGCTCGAGGAGGAGCTGCACGCCGAGATCCGCGGCCGCGACCTGATCACCGGGTTGCCGAAGACGATCGTCACCACCACCGAGGAGATCCGGGAGGCCATCGACGAGCCGGTCTCGGCGATCGTCGACGCGGTGAAGGTGACCCTGGACAAGACCCCGCCCGAGCTGGCCGCAGACATCATGGAGCAGGGCATCGTCCTCACCGGAGGCGGCGCCCTCCTGCACGGCCTCGACGCCCGGCTGGCGGCGGAGACGGGGATGCCCCTGGTGATCGCGGACAACCCGTTGCATTCGGTGGCCATCGGCAGCGGCCAGTGCCTCGAGGAGTTCGAAGCACTCAAGAGCGTGCTGATGTCCTCCAACAACAACGCCTAGCGCGCCTGCGTGGCTGTCTCCCGGCGCCCTTCGCGCACGCGCTACATCCTGCTCGTGCTGGTCCTCGCCGCCATCACCCTGGTCACCATCGACGCTCGCGGCGGCAAGGGCGGGGCGCTGGGCGCCATCCGCACCGACACCCGGGCGGTGGTCGACCCCATCGAGCACGCCACCCACGACGCCCTGGCGCCGATCGGCAACTTCTTCTACGGCGCCGTCCACTACGGGTCGCTCAAGTCGGAGAACCAGCGCCTGCGCAACCAGGTCGCCGCGGCCCAGTCCTCGACGGCCGAGGCGCAAGCGGCTCAGCAGCAGTCGGCGGCCGCGCTGGCCCAGCAGCACCTCGACTTCGCCACCAACGTGCCCCGGATCCCGGCCCAGGTCATCAACCAGGGTTCGGCCAACTTCGAGTCCAGCTTGGAGATCAACCGGGGGACGGCCCAGGGGGTGGCGACGGGCGACCCGGTGGTGAGCACTGCCGGGCTGGTGGGGACGGTGACCTCGGCGTCCCGCTCGCAGGCCACGGTGGTGCTCCTGACCGACCCGACGTTCAACGTGGGCGTCACCGTGGACTCCAACAACATCGGTGACGTGGCCACCGGCTTCGGACGCGGCAATCCCCTGCGGGTCAGCGGGGTGCCGACCTCGGCCGTTGTCAACAACGGACAGGTGCTCACCACCAGCGGCCTGCAGCTCGAGGCCTTCCCGCCGGGGATCCCCGTCGGCAAGGTGACGAAGGTCAACGCCCCGCCCGGTTCGTTGCAGAAGTCCATCAACCTGACGCCGCAGGTCGACACCGGAGCGTTGCAGGTGGTCCAGGTCCTGGTGTGGTCGGGCCAGACGCCCGCCAAGCCGTGACCGGCGCCACCAAAGCCCGGCTCCGCCTGGGAGTGCTGCTCCTCCTGGTGGCGTTCATCCAGGTCACCTTCGGTGACGACCTGCGCATCGGCGGGGTCGCCCCCGACCTGCTCGCCCTGGTGACCATCTGCGCCGGTCTGGCCGGCGGGGCCGAGCTGGGCGCGTACATGGGCTTCTTCGCCGGGCTGCTCGCCGACGTGTTCCTCACCGACACCCCCTTCGGGCTGTCGGCGCTCACCCTGTGCCTGGTCGGTGCCGGCGTCGGCGCCTTGCGCACGGCGGTCCTGCGCGAGGGATGGGTCCTGACCCCGTTGGTGGCGTTCGTCGCCACCGGCGCCGGCGTGATCGCGTTCGTCGCCTTCGGGGACCTCGTGGGCCAGTCGCAGCTGGCGCACGAGGGACGCAACTGGCTGGTGCGGGTGGTGTTCATCGAGAGCATCGGCGCCGCCGTGCTCGCCCTGCCGATGGCCAAGCTCGTCGAATGGACGGCCCGAGGGTCGGTCGGCGCCAACCGCCTGCGCCGGCTGACGACCGGGGTGGTCCGATGACGACCCCGTCGTCGCCTTCGCCCCGGGTGCGGCTGAGCATCCTGCTGGTCGTGGTCGGCTGCCTGTTCGCCACGCTGCTGGCCCGCCTGTGGTTCCTGCAGGTCGTCAACGCCCCTCGGGCGCAGGCCGCGGCCCAGGGCAACGGGATCAAGGTCATCTACACCCCGGCGCCGCGCGGGGAGATCCTGTCCTCCGACGGCCAGGTGCTGGCCGGCAACGTGCCGTCCGAGGTCATCACCGTCGACCGGCAGATCGCCCAGGACAACCCGGCCATGGAACCCAGGCTGGCCGCCCTGCTCGGCCTCACCCTCCAGCAGCTCAAGGCGGCGATCAGCACCACCCGGGTCAGCCCCTACGCACCGGTGCCCGTCAAGACGGGGGTCAACAACGACCAGATCCTCTACATCAAGGAGCACCAGGCCCTGTTTCCCGGCGTCCAGGCCAGCCTGGCCACCCAGCGGTCCTACCCGCTGGGCCCGGCGGCGGCCAACATCGTCGGCTTCACCGGCCAGATCAACGGGACCCAGTACAAGGCCCTCAAGGCGAAGGGTTACGAGCCGAGCGACCAGATCGGCGACGCCGGCGTCGAAGCCACCTTCGAAAGCGTCCTTCGGGGCAAGCCGGGCGAGGAGCGGGTCAGCGTCGACTCCCGCGGCGACGTCCTCGGGGTGATCGGCTACACGCCGCCCGTGCCGGGTGACAACGTGGTGCTGACCATCAACGCCGCCGACCAGCAGGCGGCGTACACCACCCTGGTCAAGGGCCTGGCGACGGCCCGCACCGTCCGCGACCCGCTGAGCGGGCGCAACTTCGCCGCCCCCGCCGGCGCGGTGGTGATCGAGAACCCGACCAACGGCCAGGTGCTCGCCCTGGCCACGGCGCCGGACTACGACGACAACCAGTTCGTCGGCGGCATCAGCCAGGCGGACTACCAGGCGCTGCAGAGCCCGGCGAGCGACCTGCCGCTCAACGACCGGGCCATCTCCGGCGTCTACCAGCCCGGCTCGACGTTCAAGCTCATCACCGCCACCGCCGCCCTGCAGTACGGGATGATCACGCCCGACTACGTCTACGACGACCGGGGCGAGGTGACCATCGGCAACCAGGTCTTCCACAACGACAGCAACGCCAGCTACGGCCCGGTGAACCTGCAGAAGGCGATCACCGTGTCCAGCGACTCGTACTTCTACCAGCTGGGCGCCAACTTCTTCACCCAGGGCAACGTTCTCGGACCCGACGCCCTGCAGAACGTGGCCAAGGCCTACGGGTTCGGGGCACCGACCGGCATCAACCTGACCGGCGAGGCCGGCGGCCTCGTCCCCGACGCCCAGGTGGTGGCCAAGGAGCACGCCCAGAACCCCGCCGCCTATCCCAACGGCACCTGGTACGAAGGTGACGCGGTGCAGACGGCCATCGGCGAGGAGCAGGTGGGCGTGACCCCGCTGCAGCTCGACAACGCCTACGCCACCTTCGCCAACGGGGGCACCCGCTACGTGCCCCAGATCGCCGAGCGCGTCCAGACTCCCGCCGGCAAGCTCGTGGCCGCCTTCGCCCCCAAGTCCAACGGCAACGTGACCATCGCCCCCGCCAACCGGGCGGCGATGCTCGCCGGGTTTGAAGGCGTTACCTCCAATCCGGGCGGCACGGCGTACAACGACTTCACCGGTTTCCCGATCTTGGTGGGGGGGAAGACGGGAACCGCCCAGGTGAGCAACGCCTCGCCGGGCTCGGCCGCCTACAAGCAGACGACCTCGGTGTTCGCCTCGTTCGCCCCGGCCCCGACGCCGCAGTACGCGGTGGACTGCTTCATGGAGCAGGCCGGCTACGGTGCCGACTCCGCGGCCCCGGTCGTGCGGTCGATCTACAACGTGCTCTACAACCAGCAACCGGCTGCGCCGGTCGGCGCCAACGCCTCGGGGCACGACTGATGGCCACGGTGTCGCGCAGCGGCGGGCGCCTGCTCACCAACAGCGGGTTGCGGCCCAGCCCGTCAAGGGCGGCGTCGGTGTGGAAGCACTTCGACGGGGTGCTGGCCCTGGCCACCATCGCCATCGCCGCCTTCGGCTGCCTGATGGTCTACACCGCCACCCGGGACGCCCTGCAGACCGAGGGCTTGTCGGGGACCTACTGGGTGAAGAAGCAGATCATCTTCGTGGCCATCGGCGTCGTCGTCATGTTCGCGGTGGCGGCCGTCGACTATCGCAAGTACACCGACCGGGCCTGGATCATCTATGTGCTCGTCATCCTCGGCCTGCTCGGCGTGTACGCGGTCGGCCACAAGGCGAACGGCTCGCAGGCCTGGTACCAGATCGGCTCGTTCCAGCTGGAGCCGTCCGAGTTCGCCAAGATCGGCATCCTGGTGGTCCTGGCCGCGGTGCTGGGGGCGAACCGCGGGCACCTCCGGCTGCGGGCGCTCGGCGCCGTCCTGGCCCTGGTCGCCGTGCCCCTGCTGTTGATCTACCGCCAGCCGGACCTCGGAACCGCCCTGGTGGTGGCGACGATCGTCCTGGCCATGCTGTGCGTCGGGGGGGTGCGACCGCTGCACCTGGGGATCCTGGTCCTGGCCGCCATCATCGGCGTGGTTGGCGTGGTCCATTTCGGGGTGCTCAAGAGCTACCAGAAGGACCGGCTCACCTCGTTCCTCGACACCCCGAACCAGCCCAACGCCGGGTTCCTGGCCACCAAGCAGGGCTCGGCCCAGTACAACGGTGCCCTGTCCAAGGAGGCGGTCAGCGCTGGCGGCGTGCACGGCGAGGGGATCGGCAACGGGCTGCTCACCAACCTCGGCGACGTTCCCGAGCAGTACACCGACTTCATCTTCTCCGCCGTCGGCGAGCAGGTGGGCCTCATCGGCTCGGTGGTGTTCCTCATGTTGTTCCTGCTCGTGCTGTGGCGAACGTGGCGAAGCGCCACCCTGGCGCGCGACCTGACCGGCACCCTCATCTGCGTGGGGGTGTTGGCCATGATCGGGTTCCAGGTCTTCGAGAACGTGGGCATGGCCATGGGCATCATGCCCATCGCCGGCATTCCCCTGCCCTGGACCAGCTACGGGGGCACGGCGGCGGTGGCGTGCTTCGCGGGCATCGGTCTCGTCCTCAACGTGCGCATGCACCGCTTCAGCTAGTTCGGGCGACCGAGCATCGCTACACTGAGGGGACTGATGGAGACGCTCTGGCCACGAATCGAGCCGCTCCTCGGTCGTGTCCAGAAGCCGGCCCGGTACATCGGCTGCGAGGACGGCGCCGAGGTGGCGCCGCCCCGAGCGGGCGAGGTGGCCTGGCTTCTGGTCTACCCCGACACCTACGAGATCGGGTTGCCCAACCAGGGCCTCCAGATCCTCTACGAGATCCTCAACGAGCGCCCCGACGCCCGGGCCGAGCGCACCTATGCGCCCTGGACCGACATGGAGGCCGAGCTGCGCCGGCACCGTCTGCCGTTGTTTTCCGTGGACAGCCACGCACCGGCGTCGAGCTTCGACATCCTGGCGTTCAACCTGTCC
The DNA here is from genome assembly GCA_963757175.1 of uncultured Actinomycetota bacterium. Classification (GTDB taxonomy): domain Bacteria; phylum Actinomycetota; class Acidimicrobiia; order Acidimicrobiales; family Palsa-688; genus CAVWQR01. The sequence goes on from CAVWQR010000001.1 coordinate 1,838,558, forward strand.
GCCGAGCTGGTGTACACCAACCTGCTGAACTGCATCGACCTGGCCGGAGCGCCGGTGCGCGCCGAGCGGCGCCGCCCGTCGGACCCGCTCGTCCTGGCCGGCGGGCACTGCACCTTCAACCCGGAGCCGCTGGCCGACTTCGTCGACGCCTTCGTGATCGGCGACGGTGAGGAGGTGGTCGGCGAGATCACGGCGGTGGTGGGGGCGTGGACGGCGTCGGGCCGCAGCGAGGGCTCCCGTCAGGGCGTGCTGCGCGAGCTGGCCAAGGTCCCCGGCGTGTACGTGCCGTCCATGTACGACGTCGCCTACGACGGCCAACGGCTGGTGGCGGTCACCCCGCGTTACCCCGACGTCCCCGAGCGGGTCGAGAAGCGGACCATCACCGACCTGGCGGCGTGGCCCTACCCCCGCCACCAGCTCGTACCCCTCACCGAAGTGGTCCACGACCGGCTGAACGTCGAGATCTTCCGGGGATGCACCCGGGGATGCCGCTTCTGCCAGGCCGGCATGATCACCCGCCCCGTGCGCGAGCGACCAGCCAGCCAGGTGCGCCAGATGGTCGGCGAGGGGCTGGCCCGCACCGGGTACGACGAGGTGAGCCTGACGTCGCTGTCGAGCGCCGACTACTCCGGCATCGACGACGTGGTCGGGGGGATCATCAATGACCCGGCGTGCACCGGTCAGGTGTCGGTGAGCCTGCCCAGCCTGCGGGTCGACGCCTTTACCGTCGGCATCGCCACCGAGATCCAAAAGGTGCGCCGGACCGGCCTCACCTTCGCCCCGGAGGCGGGCACCTGGCGCATGCGCCAGGTCATCAACAAGCTCATCCGCGAAGAGGACCTGTACGGCGCGGTCGAGTCGGCGTTCTCCCAGGGCTGGCGGCGGGTCAAGCTGTACTTCCTCACTGGCCTGCCCACCGAGACCGACGAGGACACCCTCGGTATCGCCGAGCTGGCGCGCAACTGTGTGGCCATCGGCCGCCAGCACACCAAGTCGGTCGCGATCAACGTCTCGGTCGGGGGGTTCGTGCCCAAGCCCCAGACGCCGTTCCAGTGGTTCGGCCAGGACACCGTCGCGTCGCTGCACCACCGCATCGGCCTGCTGCGTGACGCGACCCGGCGCGAGCGGGGGGTGCAGGTCAAGTGGCACGACCCCCGCGCCACCCTGGCCGAGGGGATCGCCAGCCGGGGAGACCGCCGCGTCGGTGCCGTCATCGAGGACGTGTGGGCCGCAGGCGGAACCTTCCAGGAGTGGTCGGAGTGCTTCTCCCTCGACCGTTGGACCGATGCCATGGCCCGCCACGGCCTGTCGATCGACTGGTACGTGCACCGCGATCGCGACCGTGACGAGCTCCTGCCGTGGGCGCACGTGTCGGCGGGACTCCACGAGGACTTTCTGTGGGAGGAATGGGAGGACGCGGTCGGCGCCCAGGGCACGCCCGACTGTCGCTGGACGCCGTGTTACGACTGCGGGGCGTGCACCGGATTCGGGGTCGAGCACGTGGTCGCCTCGACCGAACCCCCGGCCGGCGGCAGCCAGGGCACCGGTCAGGACCTCACGCGCCGGGGCGGTGCCCGTGCTGCTGCGTGCCGGCGTCGGAAGCTCGGGGAGCTGAGCAGAGGTGCGACTGCGCATCCGGTTCGTCAAGCTCGGCAAGGTCCGCTGGACCAGCCACCGGGACGTGGCCCGCATGTGGGAGCGCGCCTTCCGGCGGGTCGGCTTTCCCCTCGCCTACAGCGCCGGGTTCTCGCCCCGGCCGAAGGTCAGCTTCGGTCTGGCCCTCTCGACCGGCCACGAGTCCCTGGCCGAGTACCTCGACGTCGAGGTGGCCGAGGGGCAGTCGGTCGCCACCGCCGGGCTGGCCGAGCAGCTGTCCGCCGCCCTGCCGCTCGGTGTCGACGCCGTGGCCGTGGTGCCGATCGAGCCGGGCACTCCGTCGCTCCAAGAAGCGGTCACCTCCTGCGAGTGGCGGTGGACGGCCGCCGGCCCGGAAGGTGGGCCGGTCGCGCCGTCCCTGGAGGAGCGGGTGGCGGCGGTGTGGAATGCACCGACGGTCGTGGTGGCGCGCCGGCGCAAGGGGGCCGAGGTCCTCGAGGACATCCGGCCGGCGATCCTCGACTTGGGGGTCGAGGAATCTGCCTGGTTGGTCGCCGAGCTCGCCGCCCGCCCCCGTAGCATCCGACCTGTCGACGTGCTGGCCGCCCTCGGGCCCGAGTTCGAAGAGCGGCAGGTGCGACGGGTTCGTCAATGGATTTCGCGCGACGGCGCGCGGCGGGAGCCCATCGAGCTCCCCGCCGACGCGACGGGCGCACTGCACGCCCTGGAGCGTGCCTCGTGAGAAGGGATTTCCCCCATGTCCGATCCGGTCTCGGAACCACCGGAAGACTCGACCGCTGCCAACCGAGCGGAAGGCGAGCCCGCCACACCCGCTGAAGCGGAACCGGACGCACGCCGGCCCTCCGGCAGTGGGCGGCGCCGGCGCGGGTCGCGCGGCGGGCGCGGCCGCAGCCGTCCCGCGGCCGCAGCAGCGTCCGAACCGCCCCCCGCCTCGTCCGAACAGCCCAGCGCCGAGCGGGACACCCCGCCGTCGGGCACGCCGGCTGCCCAGCCGACGCGGGCGTCCGGGACCACCCCGCCCCCCGCGCCGCGGCCCAAGATCGGCGACAGCCGGCCCGCGCCCCCGCTGCCGGCGCCGCCCCCGGCAGGAGAACGACAGGGCGGCGGAAGCGAAGCCCGCCGGCGTCGCCGCCGGGGCGGTCGAGGCCGCGGCAGCGACGCGGCGCGACCCGTGCAGACGCTCCCCGCGACCGCCGCTGGGGGTGACGTGCCGGCGGCCGTCGACGAGGAGACCCTGGAGCGCCGGCGCGGCCGAGAGCGCAAAGGCCGCCCCGTGGGCCGCTACCTCATGGCGGTCCACGTGCAGCCGGCGGCCACACAGATCGCCGTCCTCGAAGGCAAGTCGCTCATCGAGCACTACGTGTCGCGCCCGGCCGACGACGCCAACCAGATCGACGGCAACATCTACCTGGGCCGGGTGCAGAACGTCCTGCCGGGAATGGAAGCGGCGTTCGTGGACATCGGCACGCCGAAGAACGCCGTGCTCTACCGGGGTGACGTCCGCTACGACGCCGACGACGTGGAGTCGGGGAACGGCGGGGAGACGACCAACGGGGCCAAGCCGACCCGGGGGCGGCTGGCCGGAGCCGGCCGCGACGCTCGCATCGAACAGCTGCTGAAGAACGGCCAGTCCATCGTCTGCCAGGTGACCAAGAACCCCATCGGCGCCAAGGGGGCACGGCTCACCCAGGAGGTGTCGTTGCCGGGCCGGTTCGTGGTCCTGATCCCGGGCAGCGACACCTACGGGATCTCCAAGCGGCTGGCCGACGACGAACGCAAACGGCTCCGCCGCATCCTCGACGAGGTGCGCCCGCCGGGCCACGGCCTGATCGTGCGCACCGCGGCCGAGGGGGCGACGGCAGACGAGCTGCAGCGCGACGTTCGCCTGCTGCTCAGCCAATGGGAGCGCATCGAGGAGCTGGCCCGGAAGGCACGGACGCCGGCGTTGCTCTACCGGGAGCCGGACCTGGCCGTGCGCGCCATCCGCGAGGAGTTCAACCGCAACTACAGGGGGGTGGTCATCGACGACCGCCGCCTGTACGAGGAGGTCCGGGACTACGTCGCCAGCATCAGTCCCGAGCTGACCGAGCGGGTGGAGTACGCCGGCGACGACCCGTTGCCGCTCTTCGAGCGCTACCACGTGCACGAACAGGTCCACAAGGCCATCGACCGCAAGGTGTGGCTGCCCTCCGGGGGCTCCCTGATCATCGAGCGCACTGAGGCCCTCACGGTGATCGACGTCAACACCGGCAAGAACGTGGGCAGCTCCAACCTGGAGGAGACGGTCTTCCGCAACAACCTGGAGGCGGCCGAGGAGATCGCCCGGCAGCTGAGGCTCCGCGACATCGGCGGAATCATCGTGATCGACTTCATCGACATGGAGATCGTGGCCAACCGCAGCGAGGTGGTGGGCACGTTCCGCGCCGCCTTGGCGCGGGACAAGACCCGGACCCAGGTATTCGACATCTCCGAGCTGGGGCTGGTGCAGATGACCCGCCGGCGGATCTCGGAGGGGCTGGTCGAGTCGCTCTCCCGCACCTGTCCCACCTGCGCGGGCCGGGGCCTGATCCTCGACGAGACACTGCTGGGCGAGCGCTGACGGCGGGCCCGCCAGTGGTAGGATCTCCCCCCTGTGTATGCGGTGATCAAGTCGGGCGGCAAGCAGGAGCGCGTCGAGGAGGGTCAGACCCTCCGCGTCGAGCGCCTGGGCGCCGACGACGGCGACGAAGTGACGTTCACGCCCATTCTCGTGGTGGACGGCGACGACGTGCTCGCCCGACCCGGCGAGTTGGCCGCCAGCCGCGTTTCCGCCCGGGTGGTGGGTGAGGAGTCGGGTCCCAAGATCCGCGGCTTCACCTACAAGCCGAAGACGCGAGCCCGCCGCTCGTGGGGTCACCGGCAGCACTACACGACCATCGAGATCACCGGCATCAGCCGCTCGGAAGCGCAGAGCGAGGAATAGGCATGTCCAAGACCAAAGGCGGCGGCTCGACCCGCAACGGGCGGGACTCCAACGCCCAGCGACTCGGGGTCAAGGCCTACGACGGCACGCGGGTGACTGCCGGCGCCATCCTGGTGCGCCAGCGCGGCACCCATTTCCATCCCGGCGACAACGTCGGCCGAGGCGGCGACGACACCCTGTTCGCGCTGACCGACGGCAACGTCAAGTTCGGCCACCGCAAGGGCCGGCGGCTGGTCGACGTGCTGGTCGCTGCCCCGCCGACCACGCGCCGGGCTGACCTGAGCCGGGAGAGCCCCACCGCCGGGACGCTCGGTGCCCGATGGCGAGGCTCTTTCCCCAACCCTGATATCTCCCCGTGCCCGGATTCGTCGACGAAGCGCAACTGCACGTAAAGGCCGGCGACGGCGGGGCGGGCGCAGTGGCGTTCCGGCGCGAAGCGCACGTGGCCCGGGGCGGACCCGACGGTGGCGACGGCGGCTCGGGGGGCGACGTGTGGCTGGTGGCCGACCGCAACGTGGCCTCCCTGCTCGCCTTTCGGGACCATCCCCACCGGCGAGGCGGCGACGGCACCCACGGGCAGGGCAAGGGCCGCCACGGCCGGCGGGGCGCCGACCTCGAGGTTCGGGTCCCCGAGGGCACGGTCGTCCGGGATCTCGACGGGGAACTGCTCGCCGACCTGGTCGCCGACGGCGACCGCTGGCTGGCCGGGCGGGGCGGCCAGGGCGGCCGGGGCAACGCCCGTTTCCTGTCCAACCGGCGCCGGGCGCCTTCCTTCGCCGAGCAGGGCGAGGTCGGCGAGGAGCGGTGGCTCAACCTCGAGTTGAAGTTGATGGCTGATGTGGCGCTCGTCGGGTTTCCCAACGTGGGCAAGAGCACGCTGATCGCCCGCATCTCGGCGGCGAAGCCGAAGATCGCCGACTACCCGTTCACCACCCTGGAGCCGCACCTCGGCGTGGTCCGTTTCGACGAGCACGAATTCGTGGTGGCCGACATCCCCGGGCTCATCGAGGGGGCGAGCGAGGGGCGCGGCCTCGGCCACCAGTTCCTGCGCCACATCGAGCGGGCGCGGGTCCTGCTCGTCCTGCTCGATCTCACCGGCGCCGACGGACGCGGCCCGGCCGACCAGCTCGAGATCCTCCTCTCGGAGCTCGGCCGTCACCGCCCCGACCTGCTCGACCGGCCCCGGGTGGTGGTGGGCTCGAAGGCCGACCTGGCCGGCGACGCCCCTGACGCGATCGGCCGTGCCGGCGGTGTCGGCGGTGACCGGGGAGGGCGTGGCCGGCCTGTTGGGCCGCCTGGCCGTGGCCGTGTCCGACGCTCGCGCCGCCGACACCGGGCGCGCCCGGTTCGAGGTGCACCGGCCGGCGCCGGCGGGTTTCGCCGTCGAGCACGCCGGCGCCGGCGCGTGGATCGTGCGCGGCCGGCCGGCCGAGCGCGCCGTCGCCCTCTCGGACATCACCAACGCCGATGCCCTGGCCTACGCCCAGCAGCGCCTCCGCCGTCTGGGCGTGGATCGGGCGCTGGTGCGCGCCGGCGTCCGCGAGGGCGACCGGGTACGCATCGGCGCCTTCGAGTTCGACTACGAGCCGGACAGCTGATGACCGACGCCAGCAGCAGCCGGGAGCGGGGTGGCGGCCCGAGCGGCCGGGAGCGGGATGGCGTCCCGAGCGGCCGGGAGCGGGGTGGCGGCCCGAGCGGCCGGGAGCGGGGTGGCGGCCCGAGCGGCCGGGAGCGGGGTGGCCGGACGCTCGTGGTCAAGGTCGGGACGTCGTCGCTCACCGACGCACGGGGGGTCATCCGCCGGGCGGCGATCGACAAGCTGGGTGAGGAGATCGCCGGCGCCCGCGCCGGCGGGCATCGTGTGGTGGTCGTCACCAGCGGCGCCATCGCCGCCGGGCTCCCGGTGCTCGGCCTGGAGCAGACCCGACCGACGAGCGCCGCGGTCCTCCAAGCGGCCTCGGCGGTGGGCCAGAGTCGCCTGCTCGGCGACTACGACCGGGCGCTGGCCAACCACGGCCTGGTCGGCGGCCAGATCCTGCTGTCGCCGCCGGACTTCTTCGACCGGCGCCGCTACCTGCTCGCCCGGCGGACCGTAGAGGTGCTGCTGGAGCTCGGCGTGGTCCCCATCGTCAACGAGAACGACGCCATCGCCGAAGACGAGATCCGCTGGGGGGACAACGACCGGCTGGCCGCCCTGGTCGCCCACTTGGTGGGAGCCGATCTGCTGCTGCTGCTGACCGACACTCCGGGCCTGCTCAGTTCCCATCCCGACAGCGGGACGCCGGCCACTCTCGTCGAGGAGGTCCTCGCCTTCGACCACGACGTCGAGGCCATGGCCGGCGGCTCGGGCAGCGGCCGGGGCAGCGGCGGGATGGCGTCCAAGCTGGCCGCGGCCAAGATGGCGGCGTGGTCGGGGGTCGGCGTGGTCATCGCCAGCGCCGAGCGCGATCGAGTCCTCGCCGACGCCATCGCCGGGCGGTCCGGGGTCGGCACCTTCGTCGTGCCCCGCAACGTCCGCCTCGGCGCCCGCCGGCTATGGATCGCCTTCGCCACCGGTGCCGGCGGACGGGTGCTCGTCGACGCCGGCGCCCGCCAAGCGCTGCTCGCCAGCGGCGTCTCGCTGCTGCCCGCCGGGGTGGTCGGCGTCGAGGGCAGCTTCGACGCCGACGCGGCGGTGGAGATCGCCGGGCCCGACGGGGTGACCTTCGCCAAGGGCCTGGTCCGCCATCCGGCGGAGGCGGTGCGGGCGTGGGCCGGGAGGCAAACCTCGGCGTTGCCCGCCGAGGTCGACCACGAGATCGTCCACCGCGACGACCTCGTCCTGTTGCCCGGGTAGGCCGGCGCCGGCGGGGAGGACGCCGGCGGCCGTGGCGGTGCGGCCGTGGCGGCTGTGGCCGGGCGGGTCCGGCCGTCGCGGTCGACTGTGGCCTCTCCGGCAGCTTTGGTTGGGGTTGTGGCCGGGTCGTCCCGACTGGTCTGCCGTCCGGGCCACGTCGGCTCCGGAGCCGGACGGAGGGGCCACAAGTAGGGGCGCCGGCGGGTGCGGCGGTGGCGACGGCTGTGGCCTCTCCGGCAGCTTTTTGGTTGTGGCCGGGTCGTTCCGACTGGTCTGCCGCCGGGACGTCGGCTCCGGAGCCGGCGCGGCCACAACGCCGCCGATGCCGCAACGCCGCCGGCGCCGGCCCGCGCCGCACGCCGGCCCCCCGGGCCGCCGACGCTTCCTTCCCGGGAAGGGCGCCGGCGGGTGCGTCCTGGCCTTTTCGGGTAGCGATGGACAGACTCATCAAGACGCAGGGCGGTACGCGCAGCAGCCGGCCGCAACCACCAACCTCGAGGAGGCGACCCGGTGCAACTCGGTATGGTCGGACTTGGGCGCATGGGCGCCAACATGGTGCGACGACTCACGAAGGCGGGCCACAACTGCGTGGTCTACGACGTGAACCCCGACGCGGTGAAGACGTTGGAGGGCGACAGCGTTGTCGGCGCCACGAGCGTGAAGGACTTCGTGGCCAAGCTCGACGTCCCCCGGGCAGCCTGGCTCATGGTCCCCGCCGGCTACACGGGCGAGACCGTCGCCGGACTGGCCGAGGAGATGGAGGCCGGCGACATCCTCATCGACGGGGGCAACTCCCACTACCTCGACGACATCAAACGCGCCGATTCACTCCGCCAGCGCCAGCTCCACTACGTCGACGTCGGCACCAGCGGCGGTGTCTTCGGCCTGGAGCGGGGCTACTGCCTGATGATCGGCGGCGAGCCGGACGTGGTCACGCACCTCGATCCCGTCTTCGCCGCCATCGCCCCCGGGATGGGTGCGGCGGAGCGCACCCCGGGGCGTACCGGCGACCCGACGAGCGCGGAGAAGGGCTACCTGCACTGCGGCCCCAATGGCGCCGGCCACTTCGTCAAGATGGTGCACAACGGGATCGAGTACGGGATCATGGCCGCCTACGCGGAGGGACTGTCGGTGTTGAACCGGGCCGACATCGGGGCCCGCACCGGTACCGAGGTGGACGCCGAGACCACGCCGCTCGAGGATCCCCGGGCCTACCAGTACGACATCGACACCACCGACGTCGCCGAGGTGTGGCGGCGGGGGAGCGTGATCAGCTCCTGGCTTCTCGACCTCACCGCCGACGCCCTGTGCCAGGATCCCGAGCTCAGCAGCTTCTCCGGCCGGGTGTCGGACTCGGGCGAGGGCCGGTGGACGATCAAGGCGGCGATCGACGAGGCGGTTCCCGCCCATGTGCTCACCGCCGCCCTGTACGAACGGTTCAGCTCACGGGGCGAAGCCGACTTCGGCGACCGGATCCTGTCGGCCATGCGCAAGGAGTTCGGGGGCCACGAGGAAAAGAAGGGCTGATCCCCCGCCGGAGCCCGCCGCCGCCCGCCAGGGGTGAGGCAGAAGGCGCTGAGCCGCCCACCTGACCCGTCGGCCCGAGCGCAAAAGCTACGAGAAAGAGGTGTCCTTGCGGGCGGGCTCGGCCTCTTGTCCGGCGGGCGCCGTCCGACTCGCTGCTCGCCGGCTGACCCGCACCGGCGCCGAGCTCGCCGGCGTTGGCCGACTCCGACAGCTCGCCCGTCGTCTCTCCACCACCAAGGCCCAGCTCCCCGCGCATCTGTGAGAGGCGCGACTGGGCTTCACTGTTGAGCGAAGCCTGCTCCACCTCCAGCATCCGGGACTCGACCCCCTGGCCCTGCAGCTCCGAGGTGCCCAGGGCCTTGGCGTAGCGGGCCTCGATCTTGGTCCGCACGTCGTCGAAGGTCGGGACCTCCTGGTCCACGGTCTGCGACAGGGTGGTCATGGCCCGGTTGAGCTGCTCCTGCATCTTGGCCTGATCGAGCTGCGACAGGAGCTTCTGGCGCTCGGCCAGCCGCTGCTGCAGCTGGGTGGAGTTCTGCTGCACGGCCGCCTTGGCCTGCTGGGCGGCCTGGGTGGTCTGCAGCTGGCGGGTCTTGAGCTCCTCGACCTGCTTCTCGGTGGTGATCATCCGGTTGGCGAACGCCTCCGCCGTCGAGTTGTACTCGGTCGCCTTGGCGGTGTCGCCGCGCTGCTTGGCCTCCTCGACCATGAGGAGCGCCTGGCGCGTCTGGCCGTTGAGCTTCTCCAGGTCGCCCAGGGCCCGGTTGAGCGACATCTCGGTCTGCTTCTGGTTGGCGATGACGTTGGCCGCCTGCTCGACCAGGCGGCGATGCTGCTCCTGGGCGTCGCCGATGGCCTGCTCCAACTGCACCTTGGGGTCGGCCGACTCCTCGAGCCGCCCGCTGAGCTTCGCCGTGAGGTAGCGCCACTGACGCCGGAGCACCTTGAACATGCCCAGATGCTACGACGTTCGCCGGGGGATGGGTGCCGCAGGCGGCGGCGAGGGCTGTGCCGCAGGCGGCGGCGAGGGCTGTGCCGCAGGCGGCTGGGAGGCGGGTGCCGCCTGGGGCTGGGGGGGCGGTGTCGCAGGCGGCGGCTGGGACGGTGGGGCCGCAGCCGGCGGCGGGGGCAGGGCTCCCGACGGGGCGCCGGCGCCGGTGTCCAGGGCCGGCGGGGAACCGAAGATGTCGCCGGTCTCGCCGGCGGCCAGGTGGAGCGCTTCGAGCTCGTCGACCAGCCCCTCCAGCGAACCGAGCAGATCCCGGGCCATGGCCGTGTCCACGGGCCCGAAGGAGAGCTCGATCACCGACGTCACCGCGTCGTTGAGCTGGGCGACGAGAACGCCCAAACGGTCGCTGGCGCGCGCCGCGGTGGTCTGCATGTGGCGCACCGACTTGAGCCGGTTGGCCAGGCTGGATTCGCGGGCGTCGAGCTCGGCGCGCTGGTCCGGCGGGCGGCGGGTGCGCTCGCGCTGCACCTCGGCCAGCTCGCGGCCAATGCCCTCGGCGTCGGCCCGCTCGGCGGCGGTAGTGAGCGCCGCCGCCTGCTTGGCCACCCGGAAGACCTCCTCGGTGCCCGCGGTCACCCGCCCCGTCAGCTGGGTGAGCCGGTCGCGCAGGGGGCCATCGGGCCAGCCGGCGACGGTCTCGGCGAACCGGTCGCGGGCGTCCACCGCCTGGCGGACCATCGAACGCCACGGTTCCACGACCGCGTACGGGTCGACCATCACGGGCGGGGGACGGCGCCGGGCCCGCCGGAAGGTGTTGGCCAGGGCGCCGAGCATACGCACCCCCCACGCCCCGACACCGACGGCGATCGCCGCCCCGATGGACAGGTGGGCGAGCTCACCGATAAGCACACCGGCGCCGGCGGCGACGATCGACGCGGGCCCGACGGCGGTACGCGCCAGTTGCGTAGACAATTGCCGTTCGGGGGTGCGAGCCAGCACGGCGCCCAGGCTACGACGACCACGGGCGCAGCAGGCCGCGATCTGGTTCCCGCTCCCGGGGTGCGGGCCCGGCCGGACGCGAACCTACACTTCTCGAGTGCACCGCGACACCGCCGGCCAGCCGCCCGCGGCCTCCCTGGATGCCCTCGGCGTCCGCGCCGTGGCCGCGGGGCGCAACCTCGCCGTCGCCTCGACCGCGGTCAAGGACCTGGCCCTGACCACGGCAGCCGACCTGCTGGGTGCCAGCGGGGAGACGATCCTGGCCGCCAACGCCGCCGACGTGGACGACGCCGTCCGGGAGGGCACCCCGACGGCCGTGATCGACCGGCTCCGGCTGTCTGAGCCCCGTCTGGACGCCATGGCCACGGGCCTGCGCAGCATCGCCGCGCTTCCCGATCCGGTCGGCGAGACGGTCGCCGGCTGGGTGCGGCCCAACGGCCTCGAGATTCGCCAGGTCCGGGTGCCGCTCGGGGTGATCGGCGTGATCTACGAGAACCGGCCCAACGTCACCGCCGATGCCGCCGGCCTCTGTCTCAAGTCCGGCAACGCGGTGATGCTGCGGGGGAGCTCGGCGGCCCTGCGCTCGAACCGGGCCATCGCCGCCACCCTGAGGGACGCGCTGGGCAAGGTGGGCCTGCCAGTCGACGCCGTGAGCCTGGTGGAGGACACGAGCCGGCGCACGGCGACGGCGTTCATGCAGCTTCGCGGGGTCCTGGACTGCCTCATCCCGCGGGGCGGCCGGTCGTTGATCGACAGCGTCCTGGCCAACGCCACCGTCCCCTACGTGATCGACGGGGACGGCAACTGCCACGTCTACGTCGACCAGGCCGCCGACCTCGACATGGCGGCGGCGATCGTCGTCAACGGCAAGCTCCAACGGCCGAGCGTGTGCAACGCCACCGAGTCGCTCGTGGTCCATCGTCAGGTGGCCGAGGCCCTGCTGCGCCGGTTGGAGCCGCAGCTCGACGGGGTGGTCCTGCGAGGGGACGACGCCACCCGTGCCGTCCTCGGTGACGAGCGGGTAGCACCGGCGACCGACGAGGACTACGGGCGCGAGTTCCTCGACCTCACCTTGAGCGTGGTCGTGGTCGACGACCTCGACGGCGCCATCGACCACATCACCCGCTTCGGGTCGGGGCACACCGAGGTCATCGTGACCGGCGATCTCGACGCGGCGCGCCGCTTCCAGCGCGAGGTGGACGCCGCCGCGGTCGTGGTCAACGCGTCCAGCCGGTTCACCGACGGGGAGGAGTACGGCTTCGGGGCCGAGATCGGCATCAGTACCCAGAAGCTCCATGCCCGGGGGCCGATGGGCCTGCGCGAGCTGACCACCACCCGCTACCTGGTAACGGGCGACGGCCAAATTCGGACCTGACAACGCCTGCCCTGAGCACAACTACCTGCAGCACCTTGGCTCACCGCCGGTAGCATTGGCCCTTGGTTTGGTTCGGGACCGGCACCGCGCCGGTCCCCTTCTGTGAGGAGATGTTCGTGACCGCCACCGACGCCGCTCCCCGCTTCGAGTCGCCCACCGAGGTGCGACAAGGTCTGCGGCAGGTGGACTACCTCGCCGACGAAGGCATTGCCGGCGTGGTGTACCTGGCCGACCGGCTGAACAAGCCGGTCCTCGTGGAGGGTCCGGCGGGGACGGGGAAGACCCAGCTGGCCAAGTCGGTGGCGGATGCGACGGGGTCGCGCCTCATCCGCCTGCAGTGCTACGAGGGCCTGGACGAGTCCAAGGCCCTCTACGAGTGGAACTACAAGAAGCAGCTCCTGCGGATCCAGGCCCAGCGGGTCGGCGAGGAGGGCGGCGAGTCGTGGACGGATATCGAGGAGGACATCTTCTCGGAGCCGTTCCTGCTCACCCGGCCCCTGCTCGAGGCCATCCGCTCGACCGAGAAGGTCGTGTTGCTGATCGACGAGGTCGACCGCGTCGAGGTGGAGACGGAGGCGCTGCTCCTCGAGATCCTCTCCGACTACCAGGTGTCCATTCCGGAGCTGGGAACGGTCGGAGCCACCCAGATCCCCTTGGTGTTTCTCACGTCCAACAACACGAGGGAGCTGTCCGAGGCTCTGAAGCGTCGTTGTCTCTTTCTCCACATCGACTATCCCGATGTCGAGCGCGAGCGGGAGATCGTGATGACGAGGGTTCCGGGGATCTCGGTATCCCTCGCCGACCAGGTGGTGCGGATCGTGCGCTCCATACGGAGTTTGGAGTTGAAAAAGGCGCCGTCGGTGTCGGAGACGCTCGACTGGGCGCGTACCCTGCTGCTGCTGGGCATCGCCAACGTGGACAACGAGACGGCCACCGAGACGTTGCACATCCTGCTCAAGTACCAGACCGACATCGAGAAGGCGGCCAAGGAGCTGGCCACCCCGAGCGGCTCGGGGCGCTGATGGCCCTGGAGATGGGGCGGGACCGGGCCACGGGGATCGCCAGCGACGGCCTTCTCGACGTGCTCGGCGGGTTCGTCGCCGAACTGCGGACGGCGGGGATCCCGGTCAGCCTGACCGAGAACCTGGACGCCGTCGAAGCCCTGCGCCACGTCCCGCTCGACGACCGCGAAGCGTTCAAGTACGCGTTGGCGGCGACGCTGGTGAAGAACAACGCCCACTGGAAAGCGTTCGAGACCGTCTTCGAGATCTACTTCTCCCACCGCGGCAGCCACTACGGCTTGCAGCCCGAGGACGAGGAGACGAGCCCGGCCGAAGACCTGGTCGACGGGCTGCTCGGCACCAGAGAGGGGGAGGGGGGAGCGACGGAGGCCATGACTCCCGAGGAGCTGGCCGAGATGCTCCTGCCGCGCCCTCAAGGGAGGCAACGACGCCCTCCTGCGGGCCATCGCCCGCGCTGCGGTCACCCGCTACGCGGGGATGGAGCCGGGGCGCCCGGTCGGCGGGACCTACTACCTCTACCGCACCCTTCGCCAGCTCGACCTCGAAGGCGTCATGCAGCGGCTGATGGAGGAGGGCGCGGCCGAGCTGGACGGCCAGCGGACGGAGCTGGAGGAGCGCCTCGAGCGCGAGGAGTACCAGGCCCGCCTGGACAAGCTGCGGGGCGAGGTCGAAGCCGAGATCCGCCGGCGCCTGGTCGCCGACCGGGGAGCCGAAGCCGTGGCCAAGTCGCTGCGCAAGCCGCTGCCCGAGGACATCGATTTCATGCACGCCAACCGCGAGGAGCTCCTGGCCCTGCGCAGGACCATCGCCCCCCTGACCAGGAAGCTCGCCGTGCGCCTGGCGCGCAAGCGCCGGCAGGGCCGCAAAGGCCCGCTCGACTTCCGCAGGACGGTGCGCCACTCCCTGTCCTACGGCGGCGTGCCCGCCGACCCCCAGTTCCGCCACCCCCGGCCATCGAAGCCGGAGATCATGGTGGTGGCGGACATCTCCGGGTCGGTGGCCGCGTTCGCCCGGTTCACCCTGCAGCTGGTGTACGCCATCAGCTCCCAGTTCTCCCGGGTCCGGGCCTTCGTGTTCATCGACGGAATGGACGAGGTCACCCGGTACTTCCAGGGCAACGAGGACATCGGCGACGCCATCCACCGCATCAACACCGAAGCCGACGTCATCTGGGTCGACGGGCACTCCGACTACGGGCACGCCTTCGAGGTGTTCTGGGACCGGTGGGGTCGGGACGTCGGACCCAAGTCGACCGTCCTGCTCCTGGGCGACGCCCGCAACAACTACCACGCCTCCCAGGCGTGGGTGCTGGCGGAAGTGGCCAAGAAGGCCCGCCACCTGTACTGGCTCAACCCCGAGCCCCGCTCGTACTGGGACACCGGCGACTCCATCGTCAGCCAGTACGCCGTGCACTGCGACGGCGCCTACGAGTGCCGCAACCTCAAGCAGCTGGAGCGCTTCGTCGGCGAGCTGGGCTGACGACCGTAGGACCCGGCCCCCTGTACGCTTGGGCCCGACCCACCAGCGGTAGGAGGAACCGGTCATGGCCCTGCTCGGGCGTGAATTCATCGCCGTCCCCGACAACCGGAAGGGCCAGCTCGTCTTCAAGTGGCCCGATCACAACATCCGCAAGTACACCCGCGCCATCATCGACGCCGACGAGATGGCCGTCCTGGTCAACACCGGCCAGGTCTTGGGCACCATGGGTCCGGGTCGCCACCAGATCGACGCCCAGGAGCTGCCCGCCCTCGGCGCGGTGATCGACTTCGCCACCGGCGGGAATGCCTACCGGGTGGAGCTGTTCATCGTCGGCACCCGCGAATACCCCGGCTTCACCTTCGGAGGCCGCATCGACGACGTGCAGGACCCTCAGACCGGCCTCATCGTCACTCTGCGCGTATTCGGCGACTACGCGGTTCGCGTCCAGGACCCGGTGGCGCTGATCACCAACCTGACCGGGACGGTGGACGTCACCGACAACGAGCGCATCGCCGGCTGGGTCAGCGATCAGCTGCTCAAGGTCATGCGCTCCCACCTGACCACCCAGATCGTGCGCAACGGCTGGCCCATCCTCGGTCTGTCGGCCTATACGAGCGACATCGAGAAGACGGTCATTGCCGCCGGCAACGAGCAGCTCGCCAGCTACGGGATGGCGCTCGTGCGCATGGGGAACTTCGACATCAACCTGTCCGAACAGGACGAGACCCAACTGAAGAACCTGGCCAAGGACACCGCCTACTCGCGCCTGGCGGGAAGCTTCAACCAGTACGCGGCGGGCGAGGCGGCGCTGGGAGCGGGCGCGGGCATGGCCAAGGGGGGCGGTGCCGCAGGGGGAGCGATCCTCGCCGCCGGCCTCGGCGTCGGTAGTCAGGCCGGCCAGGGCGCCCAGCCCGGGCCGCCCCCGCCTCCCGGGCCGGGGTTCGCCGGCGGCGGGGCCGGCTTCGCTCCCCAGGGCGGCGCTCCGCCGGGCGGCGCCGCGGAGGGGGTCGAGTGCCCGAGCTGCCACACCGCCAACGGGCCGTCGGCCAAGTTCTGCGCCTCGTGCGGGACGTCGCTGGCGCCCCCCACCCAGACGTGTGCCAACTGCCAGGCGGACAACCCGGCCGGCGCCAAGTTCTGCGCCAGCTGCGGCCAGCCGTTGGCCGCGCCCGCCCCGCGCTGTCCGTCGTGCGGGACCGAAGCTGCACCCGGCGCCCGGTTCTGCGCGTCGTGCGGGACCACCATCGCCGCGCCCGTGGCGGACGCCGGTCAGGCTCCTTCGCCGGGCGGCCCGACCTCAACGTGAGCGCGGCCTGGTGATCGCCTCCGGCGCGACCGTCGTGGTGGCCGCCCTGGGCAGCCGGGCGGGGGGCGGCAACGGCTTCAGCGGCGGGGGTGGCGTGGGCGGGGGTGGTTTCTCCGGCGGTGGCCGAGGCGGGGGTGGCTTCCTGTTCTTCGGCGGCGGTGGCGCCGGCGGGTTCAGCGTGATCGTGGTGATCATCCTGGTGCTGGTCATCTCCGGTGTCTTCTTCCGCTCCCGGCGCTCGGGGCGTTGGGGCGGGGGAAGCTCGAGCGGCGGACCGCCGCCGGGATCGTCCGGCTCCGCTGCTGCTCCCGGCGACATGCGCTCCTGGTCGGGCGACGACCGGCCGGCGATCGAGTCCGTGTCCGGCGACCTGTTTCCCGACAGCCATCCCAGCGCGTCGGGATCCGACGACCGCCAGGCGGGTTTGGACGCCATCGTCGCCCACGACCCGGATTTCAATACCGAGGAGTTCGTCGACCAGGTACAACGGGCGTTCTTCGTCGTGCAGGAGGCGTGGACCGAGCGCAAGCCGGAGATGAGCCGGCGGGTGATGGCGGACGGCCTCTGGCAGCAGCACCGGACGCAGATCCAGGCGTTCCTGGACGGCAACACCCGCAACGTGCTCGACGGGTTGGCCGTCGGGTCGGTGACCATCGTCGGCGCCCACTCCGACCAGCGCTACGACACCATCACCACCCGGATCATCGCCACGTCCGCCGACTACACCGTTTCCGGCGACAACGGCAAGGTGGTGAGCGGGCACAAGGATCTGGAGCCGTGGCAGGAGGACTGGACCTTTCAGCGCTCCTCCGAGGCGACGACGCCCGCCGGCGGCGGCACCCTCTCCTCCAACTGCCCCAACTGCGGCGCCCCGCTCGACGTGGACCTCACCGGCCAGTGCCGGTACTGCAAGGCGCCGGTCATGTCCGGGCGCTACGACTGGGTCCTCGCTCGCATCGCCCAGGTGTTCGCCTGAGTTTCCTTTCGGGGCTCAGGGGGGCGGAGCGGCCGTGACCTGCGGCGCTCCCGGCCGGGCGGCAGCGGAGGTCGGGGGGGCCAGCGACGGGCCCTGGCCGGGCGGGGGGGCGGTGGTGGTCGTGGCCAGGGTCGGCGCCTGGAGCTCGGTGTTTCCCGGGACCCCGCCCGAAGGCGCCGCCGGGGCGGTGCTCGGCGCTCCCCCCGAGAGGCCGGCGGCGAGGAGGCGCTGGGGGATGGCCCACGCCAGGATCTGGGAGTAGGTGGTGAGGATGGTCACCCCGTAGTTGGGGTTGGTGGCCCACGTCCCGGTCAGCGCCATCCAGGTCGAGCAGCAGCCACCCACGCCCACGTGGCCGACGAGCGGCGTGGCGATCGGTTTCGGCGTGGCGTAGGCCTCCAGCAGCTCCATCTGCGCGCTCACGCCGGTCAACGCATCGGGGAACGACATGCCCGTGGCGCACGTGTCGCAGGCGCCGATGCCGGCGAAGTTGTTGTTGGCGGGGGTGACCTGACCGTAGGTCGGGAACGAGAAGTAGCCCGTCTCCACTACCGACTGGGCGAAGGCGATGTCCCCGCGCACCCCGGTGGCGTTGCCGGCGGTGATGTAGTCCTGGGCCAGCTGGGCGATGGGCACCGTCGTGTTGGCGGTGTGGCCGGTCGAGGTGAACCAGTTGG
The DNA here is from genome assembly GCA_963757175.1 of uncultured Actinomycetota bacterium. Lineage (GTDB taxonomy): Bacteria > Actinomycetota > Acidimicrobiia > Acidimicrobiales > Palsa-688 > CAVWQR01. The sequence continues at coordinate 1,856,283 of CAVWQR010000001.1, forward strand.
CCAGCTCGGCGGCGGTGAGGGTCGGCGGACCGAGGATGCTCGGCCCGACGGCCGTGGCCCCCGCCGGGCCGGACGGCGCCGAGGAGGTGGGGGCGACGGTCGTGGAGGCGGCGGTGGGCTTCGCCGCCGTGGTCGGAGGCGCGCTCGCCGTCGGAGTCGAGGGTGGACTGGTGGGTGTCGAGGCGGGTGTCGAGGCGGGCGCGCTGCTCGCCGGTGCCGCCGGTGCCGCCGACGTGGTGGCGGGCGAGGGCGGGGGCGCCGCCACCAGGGCGGGGACGGGAAGCCCCGGGGTGGTCGCCGCCGCGACCGTCTCGGTGAGGACCGCTTGGGCCTGGCTGAGCTCGTCCTGGGCCAGGGTGACGCCGTCCTGGGCCGCGCTCTGGTTGGTGCGCGCCTGATTCACGCTCTGGCCGGCCGCCGCCACCTGCTTCTGGGTGTTGTGGAGGTTGGTCGTCGCCTGGTTGGTGACCACTTGGAGCAGGGCGTCGGCGTCGGCGTTGCTCTCGGCCGGGTCGAGGTAGGCCCCGGAGCTCGGGCCCGCCTGCGTGCCCTCGCCGCCGAACGCCCCGCTCAGCGCCGATGCTCCCGGATCGGCGGTCGGTGCCAGGTCCGACTCGCCCATGTAGGAGGCCACGGCCATCTGCACCACCCGATGGGTGGCGGCGCTGAGTTCGCTGGCCGCTCGCTGCTGGCTGGTGGCGGCCTGGGTGACCGCGGTGCCCGCCGTGGTCGCGGCCTGGTTGGCCGACTGGACGGTGGCCTGGGCGTTGGCCACGTCCTGGCGGGCGGGGCTCAGGTTGGCCAGGGCCTGCAACTGTTGCAGCCCGTCCTCCACGCTGCCCACCACCGACCCCGGAGGTGAACCTGAACTACTGGTTGAGGCTTGGGCGGTGGTCGTGGCCGGCGCCGGATCACGGCGCACCCCGGCGGCGGCGGGGAGGGCGCCGGCCACGGCGACGCTCGCGGCGGCGATCAGGCAGAGACCGCCTCGCACCCACGCCCCGGCGGGCAGGCGCCACCGGACCGCCCGGCGGGGGCGGGGGAAAGCGGCGGGCGGGAGATTCGCTGGCACGGTGGTCGGATGCGGCGGCGCGGCAGGAGGGCAGCCGCTCCCTCAATTCGCCGGTGCCCCGTCGATTCCTGCAATCCGGGCGGTCAGGCGAGCGCGGCCCGCAGCTCGGGCAGCCTCAGGATGAAGGGGAGGACGGAAGGGAGCAGGCCGGGCCCGCCGGCCAGGGAACGCAACTGGAGGAGGGTCCGGAGCCAGTCCACCAGCCCGGGCGGGATCCTCGCCCCGTGGCGGCGCAGAACGCCGGCGCCGGCGGACAGGAATGCGCTCCGCTCTCCGGGGGGTGCCGTGAGGAGGGCCACCACGTTGTCGGGCGCCACCGCCTCCAGGTCGGCGGCCAGTGCCTCGAGGTCGACGTCGGGCGGGGTGGCGCCCAGGGCGTAGAGGGCGGCGACGCAGCCGGGGATGTCACCGGTCAGCACGCCGGCCAGCAACTCGACCACCGCCCGGCGCACGGGCAGGTCCCAGCGGCCGATGGTGCGGCATCCGACCAGGGCCAGGCGGTCGTCGGGGAGGACCAGGAGGTGGTCGGGGGTCAGGTCGGCGTGGAACGCTCCGTTGGACAGCGCCGAGTCCAGGGTGAGATGCACCAGGGTGTCGATGGCCGCCTGCGGCGGTGAGGACGTTGGGCGCTGGGGGGTGAGGGGCACGCCGCCGGGGGCGGCCTCGAAGGCGGCGGCCTGCGGGGTGACCAGATCGGGGATGGGCCGGCAGCACACCACCCCGGCGACACCCAGGTCCTCGACGAGCAGGCCCAGCTCCACCGCATTGAGCGCCTCGTTGCGGGCGTCGGAGCCGTCGACCAGTTGGCGGCTCACCGTCTCCACCAGGCCCAGGGGGTGGAGAGCGCCGAGGGCGGGGATCGACCATTCCAGCGGGGCCAGGGCGTCGGCCGCCAGCCGGGCGTCACTGCGGGCGTCGCGGCCGACGCCGGGGCGGCAGACCCGAAGCAGGACCGCGGTTCCGTCCCGCAGCTCGGCGGCATGGAGTTGGGACGAGGTGCCGACGCACACCGGTGCGCCGATCGGCCCCAGCCAGCCGGGCAGCGCCCGGCGGGCGAGGCGCTCGGCGGCGGCAGTCGACATGGCCCGGGCCCGCACCGGGCGGCGGTCCAGCTCGTCGACGATGGGGCGGGGGACGAGGCCCGGGCTGGCGGCCAGGATGGTGGCGATCTCCACCGCGGCGGGGCCGAGGGCCGCCAGTTGGTCCCGGATGACGAAGGCCGTGCTGTCCTGGAGCCAGGCCGAGAGGTGGTCGAGCGGCCGGCGGGTCACCAGGTCGCCGGGGAAGCGCTGGGTCAGCCAGCCCAGCTGCGCCGCGCCCAACGCCACCCCGCGTCGGGCGGCGTCCAGGGGCGGGACCACGCCGGGCGCGGCCAAGGGCGGCCGGGCCGACCGCGGCGTCCGGCTGGGTCCGAGCTCCTGCTCCCACCTGGCCACCGCCCGGGCCAGGCCGGGAGCGGCCTCCACCCACGCCGAGCGCCACGCCCGGTCGGCCAGGCCGCCGGGCGCGGCCACCGCCTCATTCACGGGCGGTCTCATTCCGGGAACTCGACGCCGAGCTGGCGGGCTCTGGCCGCGGCCTCCTCGGGCCAGATGTTCTTGATGAGAAACAGGTCCTTGGCCATCTGGTAGCCGGGCGCCAGGCCCTTCACGTAGCGCTCGAAGTAGAACACCTGCTTGCCGATCAGCATCAGCTCCTGCGGCGCCTTGGCTCCCATCGACTCGGCCAGCGCGACCTGCTGCTTGAACACCTCGCCGAGATCGACGACCCCGGCGGCCTGCTCGAAGACCGGTTGCAACACCATCTGGAGGCGCAGGCCGACCTCGTCGTCGGATCCGATGTCCTCGGGAAGCACGCCCACGTCCTTGTAGTTGCGCACCACGCGCGACCAGTCGTTGTCGATCATCGCCGTCTTGAACAGCTCGGCGATCAACCTGCGCCATCGGGGCGGGAGCTCGCCCATCAACCCGAAGTCGAGGTAGGCGGCGCGGCCGTCCTCCAGCACCCAGATATTGCCGGCGTGGACGTCGCCGTGGAAGGGCCCGTGGACGCAGACGGCCTCGAAGGAGACCTTGATCCCCTTGCGGAGCAGGGTCTCGCCGTCGATGCCGCGCTGGCGCAGGATCTCGAACGAGTCGATGGGCACGCCGTACATCCGTTCCATGCAGATGGTTCTCGGCCCGCAGTAGTCCCAGTACACGTCGGGCGCGGTGACGTCAGTGTTGTCGCCGAAGGCGCCGATCCGCCGGCGGAACTCAGCCTGCCGGTGGGCCTCCAGCGCGCAGTTGATCTCCTGGTTGGCGACCTTGTGCATGTCGTCGACGAACTTGGTCAGCTGCAGGCGCTCGCCCAGCTCGAAGTGTTCGCAGAGTCGGGCCAGTACGTACAGGATCCGGAGATCGGCGTTCATCGTCCGGTGGATGCCGGGGCGTTGGATCTTGAGGACGGCGTGGCGGCCGTCGGGCAGGACGCAGCCGTGGACCTGGGCGATGGAAGCCGAGGCCAGGGGCCGGTCGTCGAAGGACCGGAACAGCTGGGAGGACGGGCGACCCAGGTCCTCCTCGACCACGCCCCGGGCTTCGTCGCTGGGGAACGCGGGCACGTTGTCGAGGCACCGCTTGCACGCCTCGGCCAGCGGCTGCGGGAACACCCCCGGCGACGAGGTGACCAGCTGGCCCGCTTTCACGAACGTCGGCCCGAGACGCTCGAGGGCGTCGACCAGGCCGTTGGAGGCGGCCACGGCGAGCGAGGTGCGATCGGTACGCCACAGCCACCGGAGCACGGCCCGCCCGACCAGCCAGACCAGCAGCCAGCCGGCCACCACCAGGCGCACGGCGTCGCCCGGACGGAGGCGGTCGACGGGCGGGGCGTCCACCCTGAGCGCCCCGGGTGGTGGTCCGTCGGCCCAGGGGCCACGAAACCGCGGGAGCGGTCCCCCGCCCGCCGCCGCGCCCGTTGTCCCTGCCCGGGCCCGCCTGCGGTTTGGTCGTGTCACCCACCTGCATGCCAGGCCGTCTCCCGTTCGCCGTGGGCATCGTTGCCGTGACGGCCAGAATATGGCAAAGTAACAGGTCGAGCCGATCTGTAACATGGCCGGGCGGAGGAGGGACCATGACGGAGCAGCCCGTGCTTCCCACCGACGAGGAGGTGGCCGAGCTGGTGGCCAGCCCCGAGTCGCTCATCTGGCGGCGGGTCAGCGACCCGTGCGGCTACTTCGTCGCCGGCTACGCCCTGCTCCTCCAGGTCGCCCACCCGACGGTGGGCTCCGGCGTGCGTGACCACTCCACCTTCGAAAGCGACCCTTGGGGCCGGCTGTGGCGCACCATCGACTACGTGAACCTCAGCGTGTACGCCGGCCACGAAGCGGCCGCCGTCGGGCGCCGGCTGCGCCAGGTCCACCGGTCCATCGGCGGCACCAACCCCGACGGCTCGCGCTACCACGCCCTCGAGCCGGGCGCCTACGCCTGGGTCCATGCCACCCTGATCGACGCCATCGTGGTGGCCAACAACACCTTCGGCCAGCCGCTCAGCGACGAGGAAACCGAGCGCATGTACGGCGAGTGGCTCGGCTTGGGGCGCCTGGTGGGGGTCCGGGAAGGTGACCTGCCCGCCGACTGGACGGGTTTCCGCGCCTACTTCGACCAGATGGTCGGCGAGTGCCTGGTCCACAACGAGACCGTCGACCGGGTGGTGCGCAGCTTCCGCACCGATCGCTCACCCGTGCCGATACTGGGTCCGCTGTGGCAGGCCGCCAAGTACCCGACGGGTCACCTGCTGTGGTTGGGCACGGTGGGCCCGCTTCCTCCGGTGCTCCGGGACCGGTTCGGGTTGCGCTGGAGCCCGGCCAACCAGGTCGAGTTCCGGTCCCTCAGTGCCGGGAGCCGAGCGCTCCACCCGCTCCTCCCCGGGTCGATGCGCGTCACCGGGCCCCGCTACCTGCGCTGGCGGCGCCGAGCCATCAGCCAGGGGCCGCTGGGGGCCGGCGCCGGCGTCTCCGGTCGCGCCGCCTGAGTAACACCAAGGGCGTGGCTGTTACCCTTCCGGGCATGGGTGGGCGATCGGCGCTGGCGACCGAGGTCCTGGGCCGGCGACCCGCCCGCGCCGAGCCCATGACGGAACGGATCCTCGACGCGTGCTACGCCGAGTTGCTGGTGGGCGGCGCCCGGCACCTGAGCGTGGAAAGCGTCGCCCGCCGGGCAGGGACGGCTCGGGTCACCATCTACCGCAGGTTCGCCAGCAAAGCCGACCTGGTCAACGCCGTCATCCTCCGCGAGGGGAGGCGTCTCTTCGCCGAAGCGGACGTGATGGTGGCCGGGGCGCCCTCGGCGGAGGACCAGTTCGTCGAGGGGTTCGTGGCCATGCTGACGCTCACCCGCCGGCACCCGCTGGTGCAGCGGATGCTGGCCGACGAGCCGGAGCTGCTGCTGCCGCTGGCCACCACCGCCGGACAGCCCGTCATCGCCCTGGCGCGCGCCTATCTCGCCGCCCACCTGCGCCGGGCCGACCGGACGGGCGGCCTCCGGGTCAGCCACCCCGAGCCGGTGGCCGAGCTGATGGTGCGCCTGACGCTGTCGTTCCTGCTCCTCCCGGACAGCTGCATCGCTTTGGAGACGGTGCCCGAGGCGCGCCGCTTCGCCCGCCGTTACCTGCTTCCCATCTTGGAGTCAGACGCTTAAAGGTGCAGCCCGCACTCCGTCTTGTCCTGGCCCTCCCACCGGCCCGAGCGGGGGTCGGCGCCGTCGGCCACGGGGACCGTGCAGGGCTGGCACCCGATGGAAGGGTACCCCTGTTCGAGCAGCGGGTTGACGGGCACGTCGTGGTCGGCGATGTAGCCGGCCACGTCCTGGTCGCTCCAGGTGGCCAGCGGGTTGACCTTGACCAGGCCGCGCAGGTCGCGGGCCACGATCGGCGCGTTGGCCCGGGACGGGGCCTCGGCCCGCCGCAGCCCGCTCATCCACGCCAGCTTGCCCACCAGGGCCCGGTCCAGCTGGTCGACCTTGGCCACCGAGCAGCACTTGGCCGGATCCGCCTTCCACAGCTCGACGGGCTGGGGGGCGACGGTCATCACCCGCAGGTTCAGCCCGTAGTGGCGCCGGACCCGCTCCAGGGTCTCGAGGGTCTCGGCGAAGTGGTAGCCGGTGTCGATGAACACCACTTCCACCGACGGCTCCACCGAGACCGCCAGGTCGATGAGCACGGCGTCGGTCATGGACGCGGTGAGGCACAGATAGGGGTGGAACTGCTCGACCGCCCATTGGATGACGCCAGCCGCCGGTTCCCGCTCGAAGCGGTCGCTGAGACCGGCCAGCTCGGCGGGCGACAGCTCGGGGACGTTCACGTGGGCGGGGGACGTGAGCAGGGCCATCAGCTCGCCGCGCACTCGCCCTGGCCGACCTCGGCCACGTAGGGCCCGGTCTCGCCGAAGTCGACGTAGTAGTCGGGCTGCTCCTCGGGGTCGGGCCAGAAGTCGAGGTCCTTGAGATCGGCGCCCACCGCCTTGGCCCCGCCCTGGCGCTGCCAACCAGTCGGCGAACACCTCGCCCATCTCCCGCTCGTTGCTGTAGCGCTCGACCAGGCGCACGGTGGCTTCGGCCGCCGCCTTGGCCGGGAGGCGCAGGGCTCGCTGTCCGAACTCGATCTCGGTGTCGCCCACGTGGCCGCCGAGCAGCAGCTGGTAGCCGGGCGCGGGGCGGCCGTGGGCCCGCCGCTCGGCGCCGTGGAAGCCGATGTCGGAGACGTGGTGCTGACCGCAGCTGTTGGTGCAGCCCGAGATGTTGATGCGCACCCCGCCGACGTCAGCCAGTCCCGCGTTCTCCAGGGCCTGGCCGATGGCGTCGGCCAGGCCCCGGCTCTGGGTGACGGCCAGGTTGCAGGTGTCGGCGCCCGGGCAGGCCACCACGTCGCGCGCCAGCTCGGCGCCGGGCTCGGCCATGCCGATGGCCTCCAGGCGGGCGTACAGGTCGGGGAGCTGCTCGGCGTCGAGATCCCGGAAGGCGATGTTCTGGCGGTTGGTGACGCGAGCGCTGATTCCGAAGTCCCGCAAGATGGAGGCCAGGTCGTGGAACTGACCAGAGGTGATGTCACCGAGACGTGCGTAGGCGATCGCCGACACTTTCCCCTTCGCCACACCCACCACGACGTTGGCCGACTCCCAGCGTTCGTAGGGCTGCTTCTTGCTGTCCACCCGCAGCGTCACCGGCGTGCCCATCGGCGTCGGCTGCGTGCCGGGCGCCACGCCGGCCGGGTCGTCGCCCAGCTCCTCGACGATCGAGGGGATGCCGCCCGGCCAGGTGCTCGAGGCCAGCAGCAGCTGGCGCTCGCGCAGCACTCGCCGGCGCAGCTCGTCGATGCCGAGCTGATCGACCACCCACTTGAGCCGGGCCCGCAGCTTGTTGTCGCGGTTGCCGAAGTGGTCGAACGTGCGCAGGATGGCCTCGATGGTCGGCAGCAGGTCCTGGCGGGAAGTGAACTCCTCCAGCGCCTGCGCCGGGTGCGGGTTGGCGCCCAGCCCGCCGGCCATGAACACCCGGAACCCGGCTTCGACCGTCCCGTCCGGCCGGGGCTGGGAGACGGCGACCACTCCGACGTCGTTGAACATGGCCTGGCCGCAGTCGGTGGTGCAACCCGAGAAGTTGATCTTGAACTTCCGGGGCAGCCGCTGGGCGTAAGGGTGGTGCACGAAATGGCGGAAGGTGGCCTCCGCCCACGGGCTGATGTCGAGCACCTCGTAAGGGCAGGCGCCGGCGAGGTGGCAGCCCATCACGTTGCGCACCGTGTCGCCGCACGCCTCGCGCGTCGTCATGCCCACCTCGGCCAGGTCCCGGAGCAGGTCGGGGACCCGCTCCAGCTGCACGAAGTGGAACTGCACGTTCTGGCGGGTGGTGAGATGTCCCCATCCCCGGCTGTAGCGATCGGCGATGTCGCCCAGCCGGTCGAGCTGGTCGGCATTGATCCCGCCGTAGGGGACCTTGACCCGCACCATCTGGTTGTGGCCGCCCTGGCGCTGGCCGTAGATCCCGTTGTTCAGCCGGAAGACGCGGAAGCCGTCCTCGTCCACCCGGTCGGCCAGGTGGTCGGCCAGCAGGCGCTCGAACTTGGCGATGTCGGCTTCGACCGCCGCGGCCAGCTCGGGCTCGAACGGGCTGGGGAGGCGGCCGGGGGCGATGCCACCCGGTCTGGAGCCGTTCGCCGGCGTGGCGCCGTTGGCGGGTGCGGGGTCGCCCGCCGGGGGGACGGCGGCGACGGCTTCGTCTGCGGTCTGGTGGACCTGCTCACCGGTCAGCTGACGTGTTGGCACGCCTCCAGCTAACCAGTAGATGACTTGTATGATCAACTTTTATCGGAATTGACCCGGGAGAGGCCTACTGGCGCAGCTCCTCCGCCACCCGGAAGGCCAGGTCGAGCGCCTGACGCCCGTTGAGCCGGGGGTCGCACGTGGTGGTGTAGCGCAGGTCGAGCTGCTGCTCGGAGATGTCCTCGGGCCCGCCGAGGCACTCGGTCACGTTGTCGCCGGTCAGCTCCACGTGGACGCCTCCCGGCCACACCCGCTCGTCCCGGCACACGGCGAAGAACGCCACGATCTCCGCCATCACGTCGTCGAAGCGGCGGGTCTTGCGCCCGGTGGGGCTGGTGAAGGTGTTGCCGTGCATGGGATCGCACGCCCACACCACCGGATGCCCGCTCGCCCGTACCGCCCGCAGCAGCGGCGGCAGGGCGGTGGGGAGGGCGTCGACCCCCAGGCGGGTGATGAGCGTGAGGCGTCCCGCCTGGCGGGACGGATCCAGCCGGTCGCACAGGGCCACGATCTCGTCGGGAGTGGCGGTCGGGCCCACCTTGGCTCCGACCGGGTTGCCGACGCCGGACAGGAACTCGACGTGGGCGCCGTCGGGCTGGCGGGTGCGCTCCCCGCCCACAGCAGGTGGGCCGAGCAGTCGTACCAGTCGTCGGTCAGCGAGTCCCGGCGGGTGAGCGCCTCCTCGTAGCCGAGGATGAGCGCCTCGTGACTGGTCCAGAAGTCGACCTGCTGCAGGGACTCCTCGCCGCCCAGGTCGATCCCGCAGGCGCGCATGAAGCGCATGGCCCGCTCGATCTCCCCGGCGATGGCGTCGTAGCGCCGGCCTTCGCTGCTGGTGGCCACGAACTCCTGGTTCCAGGTGTGCACCTCGGAGAGGTCGGCGAAGCCGCCCTTGGTGAAGGCCCGGAGCAGGTTCAGCGTGGAGGCGGACTGGTGGTAGGCGGTGAGCAGGCGGGCGGGATCCGGCGTGCGGGCAGCCAGCGTCGGCACGTCGTCATTGACGATGTGGCCCCGGAAACTCGGCACCTCCGTCCCGCCGGCGATCTCGGTGGCCGAGGTGCGGGGCTTGGCGAACTGCCCGGCGATGCGTCCCAGCTTGACGACCGGCACGCCCGCGCCGTAGGTGAGAACCACGGCCATCTGCAGGATGACCTTGAGCTTGTCCCGGATCGAGTCGGCGCTGAAGTCGGCGAAACTCTCGGCGCAGTCGCCGGCATGGAGGAGAAAGGCCTCGCCCGACGCGACGTGCGCCAGTGCCCGGCGCAGGTGTCGTGCTTCGCCGGCGAAGACGAGCGGCGGCAGCGTCGACAACGACTTCAAGGTGGACTCCAGGGTGCCGGCGTCGGGCCAGTCCGGCTGCTGGGCAGCCGGGCGCTCCCGCCAGCTGGTCGGAGTCCATTCCATGTCACCAGGGTGGCCCATCACCGGCGGTGTCGGCAACGTGGATCGGCGCAGGTGGGGAGACGCAAGGCGATCTCGTAGGGTCGGGGCCGGACATGGGCCAGCGCATCGGCATCTTCGGCGGGACCTTCGACCCGATCCACGTCGGTCACCTGGTCGCCGCGGTCAACGCCAAGCATGCCCTCACCCTCGACCGCGTCGTGATGATGGTCGCCGGGGTGCCGTGGCAGAAGGCAGGGCAGCGGGTCGTCAGCTCGGCCGAGGACCGTTTCGCCATGGTGGCCGCCGCCGTAGGTGACGTTCCCGGGGTGGAAGCCGGGCGCCTGGAGATCGACCGGCCGGGGGAGTCGTACACCGCGGACACCCTGGAGGAGCTCGGGCGGCGCAACCCCGGCGCCGAGCTCTTCCTCGTCGTCGGTTGGGACGTGGCCAACGAGCTCGACAGCTGGGAGCGCATCGCCGAGGTCAAGGCACTGGCCACGCTCGTGGTCGTCAACCGGCCCGGCGCCGGGCGCCCGATGGGGCTGCGCGGGGACGGTTGGAAGCTCGAGTCGGTGACCGTGCCCAACCTGGAGATCTCCAGCACCGATCTGCGAGCCCGGGCCGTCGACGGCCGCCCGTTCGACTATCTCGTGCCCGAGGCGGCTGTCCACGTCCTGCGGTCGCGCAATCTGTACGCTGGCGGCAGATGACCACGGCCCACCCGGCCACCCGCCAGTCCACGCGCCCGAGGGTCTTTCTGCCGCGCCCAGCGCATCCCGCTCCGCCCGTCGGGCCCCGGCGCGCCGTCGCGGCCACCCCCGGCGCGACCGGGCCGATGCCGCGGCCGCCCCCGCCCGCCGCTGGCTGGTGCGGCACCGTCTCCGGGTCGAACAGGCGCTGGTCATGCTCGCCCTCGTCGCTCTGCTGGCGGTCACCCTCGTGCTGCTCGGCATGGAGTGGCTCGACAACGCCGGGTCGGGAGGGGCGAGCGCCCGCTCGTCGCCCACGCCGGCCAGCCTCATCGCTCCGCTTCCCACCAACCCTGCCGAAGGAGGCCCATGACACCCAGATCCGGTCACGCAGGTCGGAGCGGTCATCGGTGACGGCGGCAACGCTCGACCAGGTCCGGAGCTGGGCGCAGGCGGCGGCCCAGGCCGCGTCGGCCAAGCTTGGCGAAGACACCGTGATTCTCGGCGTGGGCGAGCTGGTGACGATCACCGACGCCTTCGTGGTGACGAGCGCATCCAATGCCCGGCAGGTGCGCACCATCGCCGAGGAGGCGGAGCGGGCCGTCAAGGCCGCCGGGGGCCCGTCGCCGCTGCGGATCGAGGGGCTCGACGACGCCCGGTGGGTGCTGATGGACTATGGGGACTTCGTCGTGCACGTGTTCGCCGACGAAGCCAGGCGGTTCTACGACCTCGAGCATCTGTGGGCCGACGCCGAGATCTGGGCGTGGGCCGACGAGGCGGTGCTGGCGGCGGGCGAATAGCCCCTGACCGGGCGTAGCGTTGGCACCATGATCGAGCCGTTGCGCCCCTCCACCGGTCGGGTCGTGCTGCACCTGTTCCTGCGTGCCGGCGGGGTCGCCGATGGCGAAGCGGTCTCGGCCACGGTGAAGTCGGCGGGCGCCGAGGAGGACCTGCAGGTGGTGGCGTTCTCGCTCCTCGGACACAAAGCGGACTTCGGGATCATGGCCCTGGGCTCTGACGTCTGGCGACTCCGAGCGCTGCAGACCGACGTCGCCGGCGCGGGTGTCTCGGTAGCCGACTCCTACGTTTCGCTCACCGAGGTCAGCGAGTACGCGCGCGGCATGCCCGAGGAGCTGCTGCGCAGCCGGCTGTACCCGCAGTTGCCGCCCGAGGGCAAGCGCGCCTTCTGTTTCTATCCGATGTCCAAACGGCGCAGCGTGGGCGCCAACTGGTACGAGGAGAGCTACGAGACGCGCCAAGCGTTGATGAAGGCGCACGGGACGACCGGTCGCACCTTCTCCGGCCGGGTGCTGCAGCTCATCACCGGCTCCGCCGGCGTGGATGACTACGAGTGGGGCGTGACGCTCTTCGCCCAGCGCCCCGACGATCTCAAGGACGTGGTCTACACCATGCGCTTCGACGAGGCGTCGGCCCGCTATGCCGAATTCGGTCCGTTCTACATGGGGGCGGTGGCGCCCATCGACGAGGTCCTGGCTTCGGTCGGCCTGCTCGGAGAACCATCGTCGAGCTAGCGGGCGGGGATGCCGTCGGCGCCCCCTGGCGCGGAGGTAGCGTGCCGGGAGTGGGCAGCGAGCCGGTCAACCGCGAGGAGTTCGGGCACCGCGTCGACGATGCCGTCATGGTCCTGTTCTCGTTGGTGACCGAAAGTGTGGGCCGGGCGACCGTGGCCCTGCTCGAGGAGGACGTCGAGCGCGCCGAGCGCGTGATCGCGGACGATCGAGGGGTCGACGACCGCTGCGCCGAGCTGAGCGGGTTGGTGATGGAGCGACTGCCCGGGGGCAGCCCGAGATCAGGACGAGCTCGAACGCCTGGTCGCGGTCCTGCAGATCGTGCCCGAGCTCGAGCGCAGCGCCGACTTGGCGGAGCACATCGCCCAGCGGTCACGGGGCGGGCTGGGAGGTGTGATCACCCCCCGTAGCCGCGGCCTCATCCAGTCGATGAGCGACGTAGCTGTGCGCATGTGGCTGGTGGCCAGCACCGCCTACCGGCAGCGGTCTCGGGACGCCGCCTTGCAGCTACGGGAGGCCGACGATGATCTCGACGCCCTCGCAGTCAGCTTGGTGCGCGAGGGCGTGGCCGAGGGAGGCGACGCACAGGTCGCGGTCGACCTCGCCCTCGTCGCCCGCTTCTACGAGCGCCTCGGAGACCACGCCGTCAACCTGGCCCGTCGCGTGGACGCCATGGAAGCGCCGAAGCGGCTGACGGCCCCGAAGCTCTCGGTCCCGCGGCGGTCGACGAACCGGAAGGCTCCCTCGCCCAAGAGCGGCAGGATCCGCCGGACGCTCGGGAGCCTCAGTCGTCTCCGTCTGGTCCCCACTGACGAGGGGTTCTTCGACTTGTTCGAGGCGGCAGCCGCCAACGCCCACGACTGCGCCGAGGAGCTGAGCAAGTTGGCCGTGGCGTTCAGCGATCCCAACGAGCATTTTGACGAGATCAAGGGGCTCGAACGTCGGGGCGACCAACTCACCATCGACATTCTCCGTCGCTTGGACGCCAGCTTCGTCACGCCGTACGACCGCGAGGACATCCACGAACTGGCCGAGGAACTCGATGATGTGGTCGACGACATGTTGTCCGCCGCGTCCCTGATCCAGCTGGCCCGGGTCGATCAGCCCATTCCGGAGATCGGCGAGCTGGCCAATCTGCTGATTGCGATGGCGGGGGAGATGGTCGCCCTGACCGAGTGCCTGGCCAAAGGTGAGGGCGCTCGCTTCCGGCTGGAGCAGATCGAGCAGCTGGAGCGGCAGGGTGACAGCATCTTCCGGCGGGGGATGGGCCGGCTGTTCAGCGGCGCCCACGACGCCCTGGACGTGATCAAGGAAAAGGACATCCTTCTGGCCTTGGAGCAGTCGCTCAATGCCATCGAGGACGTCTCGGACGTGGTGGAGTCGATCCTGGTCAAGAACTCCTGAGTAGCGTCAACTGCCCGAGACGGCGTGAGCGATCAGGTACACGAGCCAAGCCGAGGCCGCCGCGCCGGGGATCGTCAGCACCCAGGCGGCGACCACCTCCTGGGCGACGCCCCACTTGACGGCCGAGAGCCGGCGGGTGGCGCCGACGCCCATGACCGAGGAGGTCATCACGTGGGTGGAGGACACGGGAACGGCGTACGCATAGGCGGAGACGAGCAACACGGCTGAGGCTGAGCTCTGCGCGGCCATCGCCCGGGGGGGGTCCAGGGCGGTGATGCGCCGTCCCAGGGTGCGGATGACCCGCCATCCGCCGGAAAGGGTGCCCAGCCCCATGGCCGCGGCGGCGGCGAGGATCACCCACAACGGGACGTGAAAGCCGTGCAGATGGCCCGTTGTCAGGAGGGCCAGGGTGATGACGCCCATCGTCTTCTGGGCGTCCTGGGTTCCGTGGCTGAAGGCCATCGCCGCGGTCGAGAAGGTTTGGCCTTTGCGGAAGCGCCGATTCACGATGTTCGGCCTCGCCTGTCGGAATGCCCACAGGATGGCCAGCATCACCAGGTAGCCGAGAACGATCCCGATCAGCGGCGAGAGGGCCATGGGCACGATCACTTTGTGGACCAGACCGTCCCATTTCACGGTGCTGGCGGCGCCCAGCCCGGCGCCGACCAGCCCGCCGATCAGCGCGTGGGTCGACGACGAGGGGAGGCCGAGGCGCCAGGTGACGAGGTTCCAGATGATGCCGCCGATGAGCGCGGCGAACACGATCACCAGTCCGTGGGATCCGCTGGGGATGGCGATGATCCCCTGGCCGACGGTTGCCGCCACCTTGGTCGATACGAGAGCGCCGACCACGTTGAGCGCTGCCGCCATGGCCAGCGCCGTCCGTGGTCGAAGCGCCCGCGTGGTTATCGACACGGCCACGGCATTGGCCGCGTCGTGGAAACCGTTGGTGAAGTCGAACCCCAGCGCCACGACGATGAAAAAGGCGAGTCCGACGGTCCGCATGGCAAGAAGGCAAGAAGAGGAAAGGTCGGACCACCGGGCGGCCGACTGGCGGGGGACCCTAGTCGAGGCCCCGGTCGCCAAGTAGGCTCCGGACCGAGGCCAGTTCTCCAGTCGTCGGGCTCCGCTCGATCGGTCCTGGCTCACGGAGCGAATCGAGCAGTCATGGCCGCACCAGAGCAGTCCCCCGAGGCCCTGGTGGAGGTGGCCAGGATTCTCGTCGCCGAGCAGAGCCTGGAGGCGACCCTCGCCCAGGTGCTCGAGATGGCCTGCAAGGCGATGCCCGGCGGGGACCTGGGCGGCGTGACCCTGCTGGACCGGGAGGGGCCGTCCACGGCGGTGGCGACGGATGACCTCGCTCGTCAGGTGGACGCGGTGCAGTACGAGGTCAACGGAGCCGGTCCGTGCCTGGATGCCTACCGCTACCAACAGATCTTTCGCATCGACTCCACCGTCGAGGACCAGCGGTGGCCGGAGTTCGCCCAAGCCGCGTCCGGCGCCGGCATCCTGTCGACGCTTTCGCTGCCGCTGGTGGTGGGCGGCGACGGGCTCGGGGCGCTCAATATCTACTGTCGACGCACCAACGGATTCTCCGCCGCCGAGGAGGTCACCGGAGGCGCCTTCGCCTCCCACGCCTCGGTGGCCCTGGCCAACGCCCGGGTGTACTGGCGGGCCGAGCGCCTGGCCCGCCAGTTGGAGGAGGCGCTGGCGACCCGGGGTGTCATCGAGCAGGCGAAGGGGATCCTCATCTCGGCCGAGGGCTGCTCGGACGACGAGGCGTTCCACATGCTGGTGCGGGCCTCCCAGCGTTCCCACATCAAACTGCACGACGTAGCCGCAGAGATGGTCGAGCGGGCGACGAAGGCGGCGCGAATGCGACGCGAGCGGGGCTGAGCGCTCCGCCGTACATGGTCCACCATCTACGGGACCTCGCGGTGCTACAAGTTCACGGTGGCCGATCCGATAGACCCGATCGCGGGTGAGGGCGCGTCGCGCCGGCAGAACGAGGCGGCGACCGTTTTCCGGATCCTTGCCTGGCTCGTCAGCTGGGTGCTCATGCTGTCGCTTTGGCTCTTGGTTACCGACACACTGTCGCTGGCCGAGGTCTTGGTCGGAGCCGGAGCCGCGGCCCTCGCCGCCACCCTGGCCGAAGGCGTCCGGTACCAGTCGGGGGCCCGGTTAGGGCTGGAGTGGCGATGGCTCCTGGCTGGCCTCGCTCTTCCGGCAGCCGTGGCGCGCGACACGCTGGTCGTCGTTGGCGCGCTCTGCGCTGTTCTCGCCCGCCGACGCCCTCCGGCGAGCAGGTTCCGAGAGGTGACCGAGGACGGCATCGACCTGGCAGCCGTGGGCGCGGCTCAACGTGCCTGGTTGATGGCGGCACGGTCCGTGGCTCCCAACAGCATCGTGTTGGGTATCGACACCGACCGCGGCGTGATGCTCGTGCACGAGCTGGTCGCTCCCGATGACGGGCAGCGACGGTGAATGGGTTCGAGGCCGCCGCGTTTGCCATGTTGCTCGGGGTCGTGCCGTGCGCAGTGGTTGCCCGGCGGGGAAAGCTCATCGAGGCCGTCATCGCCTTCGAGGTCATCGTCGACATCGTCGTACTGGTGGTCGCTCTGCTGGCCAAGGGTTTCGGTCGTTCCGGCGAGTTCGAGTTCCCGATCATCGTGGCTCTGTTGTCGCTGGGTGGAGGCCTGGTGTTCGTGCGGGCGCTCGAGCGGTGGCTGTGATCCTCCAGGAGGTGGTGACCGACGTGCTGTTGGCGGCCGCCGCCGCGGTGGTGTTGGTCTCCTGCCTCGGCGTGCTGGCCATGCCGGACGCCTACCAGAAGCTGCATTACGTCACACCAGCCGGAGTCGTCGCCCCCGTGCTTGTTGCCCTGGCCGTCACGGTGAGTCGCGGCTACGACGTGGAGACGACCCAGATGTGGCTGACGGCGGCCATCATGGCGGTGGCCAGCCCTGTCGTCGGGCACGCCACCGCCCGGGCCATCCGCATCCGGGAGCACGGCGACTGGCGGCTCGAGGCTCGTGGCCGTCCTTCGCCGGGAGAGGAGGACCGATGAGCGCGCTGCAGGTCTTGGCTCTGGTACTGGTCGCCGCGGGGGCGGCCGCGGTCGACCCTCACCCGCGAACCCGGGCGTCAGGTGGTGATGCTCAGCATCTATGGCGTGCTGCTGGCCGTGTTGTTCTTCGCGGTCCAAGCCCCCGACGTGGCCCTCTCCCAGTTGACCGTTGGCGCGGTCGTCCTCCCCCTGATCCTGCTGATCGTGCTGGCCAAGGTACGAAGGCGCGAGGAGTGAGGCCGGGCCAGCGCAAGGTTGTTTTCCTGGCCGCGCTGGCAGGGCTCCTCGCCCTGTACCTCTGGGGCCTGGTGGGATTGCCCGGCTTCGGCCATTACCCGGGGCCGTACGGCGACGTCCTCAACGCCGTGGCCGTGGCCCAGCGCCACGCCACGGACGTGGTCACCGCCATCAATTTCGACTACCGGGGCTTCGACACCGTCGGCGAGGAGTTCATCCTCTTCACCGCCGCTACCGGGGTGTCCGTCGTGCTGCGCCAGGCCCGACGGGAACGGGAGCGCCCCGCCGTCGACGAGGCCCGCGATCGCGATGCTCCGCAGACGAGCGACGCCGTCCGCCTGGCCTGCCTGCTGTTCATCGGGCCCACGGCGTTGGTCGGGTGGGAGGTCGTCACCCACGGGCAGGTCAGCCCGGGCGGCGGCTTCCAGGGAGGCGTCGTGTTGGCGACCGCTTTCCTGCTGGTCTACTTGGGCGGTCAGTACCTGAGTTTGCGCCGGATCAGTCCCGTGGACGTGACCGACGCCGTCGAGGCGATCGGCGCTGGCGGGTTCGTGGTCATCGGCCTGTCGGCGCTGTTCGTCGGCCTGCCGTATCTGGCCAACGACCTCCCCCTGGGCATGAGCGCCGGCACGGTGGACTCGTCGGGGACCATCGCCCTCATCAGCTTCTTCGTCGGCGTGGAGGTGACGCGCGGCGTTCGTGCTCATCGCCGGCGAGCTGTTGGAGCAGACCCTGATCATCCGGACCGAAACATGACCGTGTTTCCTTTCGTGGTGGTGGCCTGGATCCTGGGCGTCGGTCTCTACGGCATGGTCACCAGCCGCCATCTGGTTCACCAGATCGTCTGTCTGGCGGTGGTGCAGTCCTCGACTTATGTCCTCCTGCTCGGGGTCGGCTACCGGCGCGGCGCCGCGGCACCGTATTTTTCGGACATCGCGGCTGCACACCCGTGCGGTCGATCCGGTGGTGGCGGCGTTGACCCTGACCGACGTGGTGGTGGAAGCGGCCGTCACCGCACTGCTCCTCGCTGTCGCGGTGCAGGCCCACAAGCGCTTCGGGACCCTGGACCCCGAGCAGCTGCGTGAGCTGCGGGGCTGAGGCCCGCCCCGGTGTCGCTCCTCCCTCTGGCGGTCGTGATCCCCCTGGTGGGGGCGGCTGGCGTGTCCGCACTCAACCCCGTCTTCCGCTCGCGGCGACTCTTGGATGGCGTGGCCATCCTCCTGGCCGCCGTGGTTTTGGGGATCCTCGTCGTGATCGTGCTGCGATCACCCGGCGGTCGTCAGGTGTACTGGTTCGGTGGGTGGCGACCCACCCACGGGGTGGCCATCGGTATCGACCTGGCGGTGGACCAACTCAACGCCGGCCTCGCCGCCCTCACTGCGCTGCTCGTCACCGCCGCCATGGTCTTCTCGTGGCGCTACTTCGAGCGGGTGGGGACCTACTTCCACGCCCTCATGCTCGTGTTCCTGGCCGGCATGGTCGGCTTCTGCCTCACCGGCGACATGTTCAACCTCTTCGTGTTCTTCGAGCTCATGGGCGTCGCCGCTTACGCCCTCACTGCCTACCGGCCCGAGGAACGGGGGCCGCTGCAGGGGGCGCTCAACTTCGCCATCACCAACAGCGTGGGCGCCTACCTGTCGCTTTCGGGCATCGGCCTGCTGTATGGACGAACCGGCGCCCTGAACATGGCCCAGATCGGACGGACGCTCGCCGGGCGGCCTCCGGACGGGCTGGTGATCGTCGCCTTCGTGCTGGTCACGGTGGGACTGCTCGTCAAGGGCGCAATCGTGCCGTTCCATTTCTGGCTGGCGGACGCCCACGCGGTGGCACCGACCCCGGTGTGCGTTCTGTTCTCCGGCGTCATGGTCGAGCTCGGCCTCTACGGCGTGGCTCGGGTCTACTGGGCCACCTTCGGCGATGCTCTGGGCCACCGGTCGGCCATAACCGCCGCCTTTGTGGTGCTGGGCGCGGTCACCGCGCTCGGGGGGGCGCTGTTCTGCTTCCCGCAGCGCCACCTGAAACGGCTGCTGGCCTTCTCCACGGTCAGCCATGCGGGCATGTTCCTGATGGGGATCGCCCTGCTCACGCCGCTCGGTCTGGCCGGCGCAGCCGTCTATGTCATCGGCCACGCGCTTGGTCAAGGCCGCACTGTTTCTCTGCACCGGGATCGTCCTGCACCGGCTCGGGTCGGTCAACGAGACGTGGCTGCACGGGCGAGGCCGGCAGTTGCGGGTCGCGGGCGTGGTGTTCACGGTGGCGGCGCTCGGGCTGGCCGACCTCCCTCCCTTCGCCACCTACCTGGGCAAGGGCTACATCGAGGCCAGCGCCCAGGCCCACGGGATGGTGTGGGTGACGGCGGCGATGGTTCTGTCATCGGTGGTCGTCGGCGGGGCGGTGTTGCGCGTCGCCGGGGGTGTGTTCTTCGGTCTGGGAGACCCGCCGGCGGAGGACCCGGAGATGGCCGAAGAGTCCTCGGAGGAAACCTCCGAGACCGAAGCGGCCCATGCCCGCACCCCCCTCAGCATGATCCTGCCCCCCATCGTCCTCCTCGTCGTCGCCGCGACGGTGACGTTCGTGCCGAGCCTGGGACGGCTCGTGCAGGACGGGGCCGTTCGCCTCGAGGATCAGGTCGGTTACGCGGCCACGGTTCTCGACGGTGCGCGCGTCGCCCACCCGGTGGCCCTTCACGTCTCGGAGCCCACCGCCGTCACGCTGGCGGACGTGGCCACGGGGGCAGGGTCGGCGGCTGGCGCGGTGGTGCTGGCGGGGGTCTCGCTCTATCGGCGACGGCTGAATTGGTGGCGGGCTCGGCCTGACTCGTCCCCGTTGGCCGCCACGGCCATGCGGCGGGTCCAGAGTGGGGTGGTGGCGGACTACCTGACCTGGTTGGTCATCGGTACCGCCTGCTTGGGGGGTGCGCTCGCCTGGTCACTGCGCTGACGAGCCTGGTTTGAGGCGGTGAGGACCGGGTATTTACGGTGGGACATTTCGGGGCGCTTAGCAGCAAGCGGCTTCTTCACCGGGCGTCAGCCTGCCCATCTCGGGGCTGGCGCCGAAGAGTTGTGATGGAGGCTATGTGGCGCAGCCACGCGTCGAAACGAAGCTCACCCCCGACCAGCGCGGCTTGGTCGAGGATCACATTGGGTTGGCCAGGGCGCTCGCCCGACGTTTCTCCCACCGGGGAGAGCCGATCGAGGACCTGGAGCAGGTGGCCCTGCTCGGCATGGCCCGGGCGGCCCGACGTTTTGACCACGCCCGGGGAGTCGACTTTGCCGTCTACGCCACCGCGAGCGTCCTCGGCGAGCTCAAGCGCTACTTCCGCGACCACCACTGGGTACTTCGGGTTCCCCGTCGCACCCAGGAGACCTACCTCAGACTGCGAGCCGCCAGCGAGACCCTGGAGCAGGAGTTCTGCCGACCGCCGACCGTGGCCGAGCTGGCCCAGGACCTGGAGGTCGGCGAGGAGCACGTGTTGGAGGCGCTGGATGCGGCCGAGAGCCTGACCACCGCCTCGCTCGACGCCCACCCCGTCGACGAGGTCTCCACCGGTGCCGAGCGCCTCTCGGTGGACGAGCCGGGCTACGAGCGCTGCCTGGAGCGGAACGTCCTGCGGGAACTGGTGGGGGGCCTGGACGAGCGAGACCGGGCCCTTCTGAAACGGTACTTCCTGGACGGGTGGACCCAATGCCAGGTGGCCAACGAGGTCGGCGTCAGCCAGATGCAGGTCTCGCGCCTCCTCCGTCAGGTGATCGATCGCCTTCGCGACGAGGCGGCCACGGCTGCGGCCTGACCAACCCCACGGCCCCCAGGTCGCGCCGCCATGGTTCGGAGGCGGCTGGCTGGGTAACGGAGGGTCTATGACGAAACCGGAACCGCATCGCACCGATCCCGAAGACCGCCAGTTCGGCGCCGCCGCCGCGGACAAGGAGGAAGCATTGGACGAGGCGATCGACCAGGGCACCGAGCAGCAGTTGTCCGAGAAAGGCAAGGCTGCCGCGCCGCGACCGGGGAGCAAGGCCGTGCCCGACCAGAGGGATTCGTCCTCGAAACAGGACCGAGCAGGCGAGGACTCGTTCCCGGCGAGTGACCCACCCGCGAGCGGAACCACCTGAGGGTCGGGGCCGACCTTCCTTTGACCAGCACGAGAAACCGAGCAAGGGGGTTCCCCATGAGGGCAGTTACCTGGCAGGCGAAGCGGAGGGTGAGCGTCGAGACGGTGCCCGACCCCTCCATCCAGGAACCGACCGATGCTCTCCTGCGCGTCACGAGCACCAACATCTGCGGGTCCGATCTCCACCTGTACGAGACGCTGACCGCCTTCATGGACGCAGGCGACATCCTCGGCCACGAGCCAATGGGCATCGTCGAGGAGGTCGGCGCCGAGGTCACGCAGGTCAAGCCCGGCGACCGAGTCGTGATCCCGTTCCAAATCGCCTGTGGCCACTGCTTCATGTGCAACGAGAAGCTCTTCAGCCAGTGCGAGACCACCCAAGTCCGCCAACAGGGCACGGGAGCGGCGCTGTTCGGCTACTCGAAGCTCTACGGCGAGGTCCCCGGCGGACAGGCCGAGTACCTCCGCGTGCCGCTGGTCGACACGACCCATATGAGCGTTCCGCAAGGTCCACCCGATGACCGCTTCGTTTACCTCTCCGATGTCCTGCCGACCGCCTGGCAGGCGGTCGAATATGCCGGCATACCGAAGGGTGGGTCGGTGGTCGTGCTCGGCCTCGGTCCCATCGGCGACATGTCGGCTCGGATCGCCCAGTACCACGGGGCGCGGGTCATTGCCGTGGACCTCGTGCCCGAGCGATTGAGCCGAGCCCGCGATCGGGGGGTGGAGGTCATCGACCTGCAACGGCCAGGACGGATTGGGCGACCTCGTCCGTGACCTGACCGATGGGCGCGGACCGGACTCGGTCATCGACGCGGTGGGCATGGAGGCGCACGGGTCGCCGACGGCGAAGGCCCTGCAGGCGGTGACGGGCATCCTCCCCGATTCCCTCGCTGCGCCCCTCAACAAGGCGGTGGGCGTCGATCGCCTCGCCGCCCTGCGCTCTGCCATCGACATCGTGCGCCGGGGCGGGACCATCTCCCTGATCGGGGTGTATGCCGGTGCCGCCGACCCCATCCCCATGACGACGCTGTTCGACAAGCAGATCCAGCTTCGCATGGGTCAGGCCAACGTGCTGCGCTGGGCGGACGACATCATGCCGCTGTTGAACGACGACGATCCCCTGGGGGTCGACTCCTTCGCCAGCCACCACCTCGCCCTGGAGGACGCACCCCACGCTTATGACATCTTCCAGAAGAAGACGGACGGCGCGGTCAAGATCGTGCTGCGTCCCTGAGGATCGATGACGACCAGCAGCGCCCGATCAGACGGGGCCCTCGAAGCGCTCCGCCGCCAGGCGGCCGGCTGTCACGCATGTGACCTGTGGAGCGGCGCCACCCAGACCGTGTTCGGCGATGGTCCCACGCCTGCGCCGCTCATGCTCGTGGGCGAGCAGCCGGGCGATCAGGAGGACGTGGCCGGCGACCCGTTCGTCGGCCCTGCCGGACGCGTGCTCGACGAGGTTCTGGGGTCGGTGACCTTGGACCGACAGCAGCTCTATGTCACCAACGCGGTAAAGCACTTCAAATGGAAGCCCCGCGGGAAGCGTCGGATCCACGACAAGCCCAACCGTCAGGAAGTAGCTGCCTGTCGGCCCTGGCTCGATGCCGAGCTGAAGCTCGTCCAACCCCAGGTGCTGGTGGCGCTCGGCGCCACCGCTGCCCAGGCGCTGCTGGGGACGTCGTTCCGGCTGACCCGCCATCGCGGCGAAGCGCTCGAGGCGACCGGACTCGCTCCGGTCGTCTTTGCGACCATCCACCCCTCGGTCATCCTTCGCGCACCCGATGAGCGCGCCCGCAAAGAGGCCAAGGCCGGGCTCGGCGCCGATCTGGCGGCGGCCGCCGGAGTGGCAGGTCTGGGTGCGCGGTAGGTCCGGGGGTGGACCCGCACCCTTCGTGTCCCGGCGGCGTTACCGGGTAGTACAGGACCGTGATCGAGTCTCCGGGCCACGATCGCGGGGCCACGCTGGGCGCCCGCAGCCTCGACGCTGGCGGAGGAACTGCGAACAACTTTGCCCGGCGAGCCCGGGCGGGGCAGCTGGCCTTTCCCGTGCCCGGCCGCGGAGAGACGGAGGCTCGTTTCGCGGCGCTGGCCGCCGTCGCGGGCGAGGACCTCTCGTTGGGTCGCCTGGTCGAAGGCCACGCCGATGCTGTCGCCATCCTGGCCGAGGCCGGGCGGGCGCCCACCTGCGAGGCCGCGTACGGGGTGTGGGCCGCCAAGTCACCCGATACCCGGCTCAAGGCCGAGCATGGCGGCAACGGGTGGCTCCTCCACGGAGCCAAGCCCTTTTGCTCGGGGGCGGGCACCTGCGATCGGGCGCTGGTCACCGCCGAGAGCGACGGTCGGCGAACTGCTCTTCGACGTCGATCTCCGTCAGGCAGGCGTCCGGCCCATGGCCGAGACGTGGCCGGCGGTCGGCATGGCTGGCTCCGACAGCCGCGCCGTCCGCTTCGACCGGGCCGAGGCCGACGAAGAGGCGCAGGTCGGACCCCCGGGTTTCTACACCGACCGGCCGGGATTCTGGCACGGTGGCGTGGGCGTCGCCGCCTGCTGGTATGGCGGGGCGCGGGCGCTCGTCGACCACTCCGCCGTGGCCGGAGTCTCCGGAGAAGCCGAGCTCGCCCAGCTGGGTACGGCCCTGGCGACCGTCGACGCCCTGTGGGCCCTCCTGGCCCGAGCCGGCCGCCGGGATCGACGACGACCCGGCGGACCGGTTGGGCCAGGGACGACGGCGAGCACTCACGGCTCGACACGCCGTCTATACCGGTTCCTTGACCATCCTGGCCAACATCAACGGCGCGGGAGGCGCCCGTCCGTGGTGTCTTCATGGCGGCCAGTCGCAGCGGGCCGCCGACCTGTACGCCTACCTCGCCCAACACCACCCCGGGCGGGACGGTGCGGCGCTCGGCCGCCTTGCGGTCGAGGCGCGCCTCGATGGCGGTCGGTAGACATGGCCTTCCTGGTCGACGACCGACATCTGGGTACTCCGGAGGAACGGTGGTTGAACTGGAGCGGTCTCGAGCGGCTTCCTTCGCTCGAGGATCATCCTGTCGACCGTGCGCTCATCGTGGCCCCCCACCCCGATGACGAGGTGCTCGGAGCTGGTGGCCTCCTGTCCGGGTTGGTGCGATCTGGGACGCCGGTGACCCTCCTGGCCGCGTCCGACGGCGAGGCGTCCCATCCTCGGTCGCCGACCGTGAGCCAGGGCCGAGCTGGCCGAGCGGCGCCAGCAGGAGTCACACGTCGCCTTGCTCCGCCTGGGATGCAAGTCGGTGCGCCAGCAGCGCCTGCATCTTCCGGACGGCCGGCTCCGCAACCACGGCGACTACCTCACCGAGGCGATCGCCGCCGCCCTCGAGGAGACCACGCTCTGCATCGCCCCCTGGGAAGGAGACGGGCATCCCGATCACGACGCCTGCGGCAAGGCGGCGGCGGACGCCTGCGCCCGAGCCCGGGTGCCATCGGTCAACTACCTGGTGTGGGCGTGGCACTGGGCCGTACCGGACGACCGCCGCATCCCCTGGGACGACGCGCGCCGCCTGGACCTCTCTCCCCAGGTGCGGGCCCGCAAACGGTGGGCCAGCCAGGCTTTCGTCTCGCAGACCCGACCGCTCAGCCACCACTCGGGCGACGAGGCCGTGCTGCCCGGCCCCGTCCTGCGTCGGGCGTGGCGGCCCTTCGAGGTGTATCTCCGTTGAGTCGGGTGAGCGGCGAGTTCTTCGAGCGCCTCTACGCTGCCGACCCCGACCCGTGGTCGTTCGAGACGAGCGCCTACGAACGGCGGAAGTACGCCATCACCTTGGCGTCCTTGCCCAACGAGCACTATCGCTCGGCCTACGAGCCGGGCTGTTCGGTCGGCGTCCTCACCGAACAGTTGTCCTCGCGGTGCGATCACCTCTTGGCCGCGGACATCGTGCCTTCGACCGCTTCTCGCGCCGCGGCGCGCCTCGGCGGCCACCCGAACGTCTCGGTCGAGTGCCACACCCTGCCCGAGCAGTGGCCAGACGACCGCTTCGACCTCATCGTGCTGAGCGAGCTGGGCTACTACTTCCCGCTCGCCGAGTTCGAAATCATCTTGGACAGATCCCTGGCATCGCTGGAGACGGACGGCACCCTGGTGGCCGTGCACTGGCGCGGCGCCACCGACTACCCGCTCACCGGCGATCAGGTGCACCAGAGCATCGACGCCCGCCCAGGTCTCGAACGCAACGTGTACCACGAGGAGCGCTGGTTCCTGCTGGGCTGCTGGAAGAAGCAAGCCGAATGAGCGTCGAATGAGCGTCGCCACTCCGCAACTTGCTGCCATCGGGGTGGTGGTTCCTGCCCATGACGAGGCCGAGCGGCTGCCGGCCTGTCTCCGAGCTCTTCAGCGCGCCGTCAGCCACCCCGGGGTTTCGGGCACGGTCGTGCGGGTGGTTGTCGTCCTCGACGCGTGCCGTGACCGCAGCGCCGAGGTGGTCACGGCCGAAGCCCTCCGCTGGCCTTCGGCGGCCGACGACGCCCCTCATCTGCCTGCCGGTCCCGTGCTGCGAACGCTGGTGACGACGGCCAACAGCGTCGGCGCGGCGCGGGCCGCCGGTTGCGCGGCACTGATCGGCGAGTTCGCCCACCTCCGCCCCGAGGCCGCCTGGCTGGCGTCGACAGACGCCGACTCGGCGGTGCCCGGCAACTGGCTGGCTCACCAGATCGGTCTGCACGCCCGTGGCGTGCAGGCATGGGCGGGGACGATCATGATCGACGACACGGGCGAGCACCCGGCAGAAGGGCTCCAACACTTCCGCACCGTCTACATGCGCGAGGCCAGCGCACCATCCCCATGAGCACGGCACCAACCTGGGCTTCACCGTCGAGTCCTACTTGAGAGCCGGAGGCTTCAGACCGCTTCCTACTGGCGAGGACCGGGACCTGGTGCGGCGCATGCGGGCCGCGTCAGTGCCGGTCGTCTCCGGACTGGGCGCACCGGTGCGCACCAGCAGCCGCCGCCAGGGGCGGGCACCCGACGGATTCGCGGCCGCCCTCAATACCATTACCGCGCTGCGAGCCGTGGAGAGACGGTCGCCTTCGGCTCGCACGTCGCCCTCTCTCCAGGAGGACCAACATGGGAGCGCTTGAGCGGCTGGTCAGCGGAGTCGAGCGGGCCAGCGCCGTCGACCGGTTGGGCGGGCCCATCCACGGGCTGGCGAAGAGAGCGATGCCGACGGGGGCGAAAGGGGACGCCCTGACGGGTCGCTGGCTGGGCCACCCGGTGCATCCCTTCCTCGTCACCGCGCCGATCGGGTGTTGGACCGGCGCGTCGTTGCTCGACGTGTTCGGCCAGCGTCGAGCCGCGCAAACCCTCGTCGGTGCGGGCGTGATCTGCGCCGTGCCCACGGCGATGACCGGGCTGGCGGATTGGACCGACACGGCGGGCGCCGAGCAGCGCGTCGGCCTCCTGCATCTGGCCGTCAACCTGGCCGCAACCGGGCTCTATGGCGCCTCGTGGCTGGCCCGCCGGCGAGCCCGACCCGCCGCCGGGGTGGGGCTGGCGGTCGCCGGCGCCGCGGTGGCAACGACCGCAGGATGGCTCGGCGGCCATCTCGCCTACTCCCTCGGCGTCGGCGTGGACACCAACGCCTTCGACGGCGGACCGACGGAGTGGACGCCGCTCGACCAGTGCGGAGGGGACAGCGATCTCACCTCAGCCGCCGCCGGCGGCGTATCCGTGGTGGTGGCGTCCGTCGACGGGTCGACCCGTGTGCTCGCCAACCGGTGTAGCCACCGAGGCGGCCCACTCTCCGACGGTACGTGTCGAAGGCGGCTGCGTGACGTGCCCGTGGCACGGGAGCAGCTTCGACCTGACCAGCGGCGAGGTGCGCCGCGGGCCCGCCGTGGCTGGCCAGGCGACCTATGAGGTTCGGGAGCGTGACGGACGGCTGGAAGTACGCCGGGACGAACCCCGGACCCTTCGCACCAACCCGATCAGGCCCGGCGGGGGTGGCTGAACCGCCGAAATTCCCACTCGGCGCCGCCGAGCAGAGCGAAGAGGATCCGGAAGGGGAGGGTGACGATGTCGAGGATCAATCCGAGGATCATGGCGATCACGCCGAAGATGGCTGAGAGCATGCCCAAGAGGTACCCGTCCTTCCGGACGGTAAGCCCCCTCCCGGCCGGCGGCCTGATTCCCTGACTGTCGTTCAGATCCGCTTCAGCGCCGGCAGCAGCTCCTTCTGGGCCCAGAGGACGAAGTCACGCTGGTGGTCGCCGCCGACCTGGCAGAGGGCCACATGGGTGAACCCGGCGTCCACGAACTTCTTGACGGGGGCGACGAACTGCTCCACATCAGAGCCGCAGGGAATGGCCTGGTTGATGTCGTCGGGGCGGACGAACTGTGCCGCCGCCTCGAACGCCTCGGTGCCGGGCAGTTCGGCGTTGACCTTCCACCCTCCTCCGAACCAGCTGAACAGCTCGAGCGCCCGGTTGACTGCCGCGTCCCGGTCGGGGTCGTAGGCGACGGGAACCTGGGCGACGCGAGGCTTGCCCACTCCTCCCGCCTCGTCGAACCGGCGCGTGAGTTCGACGTCCGGCTCGACGGCGATCATCAGATCGGCCTTGTCCCCGGCCAACGCGCAGGACGCCGGCCCGGAGACAGCGATCCCGAGCGGGGGGGTGGTCTCCGGGAGGTCCCAGACCTTGGCCGAGTCGACTTCGAAGTGCCGGCCCTTGAAGTTCACGTAGCCGCCGCCCCAGAGTGCCCGGATGATGTCGACGGCCTCGGCGAGCATCTCGTGGCGGGTGTTGACCGGAGGCCATCCGCCCCCGGTGACATGCTCGTTGAGGTTTTCGCCCGCACCGAGACCGAGGGTGAACCGACCGTCGGAAAGGAGCGCCACCGTCGCCGCCTTCTGGGCCACGACCGCCGGGTGGTAGCGCTTGATGGGGCAGGTCACGTAGGTCATGAGGTGGATACGACTGGTTGCGTGCGCGGCCGCCCCCAATACCGACCATGCGTACGGAGAGTGCCCCATCGCCGTGACCCACGGAAAGTAGTGGTCGGAGATCACGGCGAAGTCGAAGCCGGCGTCCTCCGCGGTTTGCACGTCGCTGACCAGCTGCTTCGGGCCGCTCTGCTCGCACATCATCGTGTAGCCGATCGCCGTCATGACCTGGGCCTACCCGCCCCGTCTCCGGACAAACGAGGTGGATCCGCCAGGATAGAATCGTACTACGAGTGATTTTCGCTGTTTGATTCCGGCGCGTTGGGTACGTCAATGAGGAGGCGAGTGAAGGAGTTGGATCACGGTGAGTGAGACAGTCGCGGATTACGTGCTGGACCGGTTGCGGTCCTGGGGCGTCGAGAAGGTGTTCGCCTATCCCGGAGACGGCATCAACGGGTTGCTGGCTGCCTGGGGACGGGCGAAGAACGAACCGAAGTTCGTGCAGGCCCGGCACGAGGAGATGGCTGCGTTCGAGGCGGTCGGCTACGCCAAGTTCTCCGGCCGGGTGGGCGTGTGCGCCGCGACCTCCGGACCCGGGGCGGTCCACCTGCTGAACGGGCTGTACGACGCCAAGTTGGACCACGTGCCCGTGGTGGCCATCGTGGGACAGACGGAACGGTCGGCGATGGGGGGCTGGTATCAACAAGAAGTCGACCTGGTGTCGCTGTTCAAGGACTGCTGCCACCAGTTCGTGGAGATGGCGACCGTCCCCCAGCAGTTCCCGAACCTGATCGACCGGGCCATCCGTGTGGCCACGGCGACGCACAGCCCGACGTGCGTGATCATCCCGTCCGATGTGCAGGAGCTCGCCTACGAACCGCCAACCCACGCGTTCAAGATGGTCCCCTCCAGCCTGGGCACCGACTGGCCCACCCCGGTCGCCGACGATGGCTCGATCGCCAAGGCCGCCGAGATCCTCAACGCTGGCGAAAAAGTGGCGATCCTGGTCGGCCAAGGCGCCCGAGGCGCCCGGGATGAGGTGCTCGAGGTCGCCGACCGCCTCGGTGCCGGCGTGGCCAAGGCGCTGCTCGGCAAGGATGTCCTGGCCGACGATCTGCCCTTCGTGACCGGTTCCATCGGCCTGCTCGGCACCCGGCCGAGCTACGAGATGATGATGGACTGCGACACGCTCCTGACGGTCGGGTCGAACTTCCCCTACACGCAGTTCATGCCGAAGCTGGATCAGGCGAGGGGCGTGCAGATCGACAGGGACGGCAGATTCATCGGGCTGCGTTATCCCTACGAGCTCAACATCGTGGCCGACGCCGGCTCGGCGTTGACGGCGTTGATCCCGAAGCTGGAACGCAAGGCGGACCGTTCTTGGCGCAAGACGGTCGAGGACAACGTGGCCGGGTGGTGGGACACGATGCAACGCCAGGCCATGACCGACAGCGAGCTTCCTGGCGTGGTCAACCCGCAACGGTTGGTATGGGAGTTGAGCGAGCAGCTGCCCTCGAACGCGATCGTGGCCGCCGACTCGGGATCATCGGCCAACTGGTACGCCCGTGATCTCCGATTCCGAGGGGACGTGCGGGGCTCGTTGTCAGGCACCTTGGCGACCATGGGCCCCGGCGTGCCCTACGCGATCGGGGCCAAGTTCGCCCACCCGGACCGCCCGGCCGTCGCCCTCGTCGGTGACGGGGCCATGCAGATGAACGGCATGGCGGAACTGTTGACGATCGGGCGGTACTGGCAGGAGTGGACCGACCCCCGGCTGATCATCGCCGTCCTGCACAACAACGACTTGAACCAGGTGACCTGGGAGATGCGGGCCATGGAGGGCGCGCCCAAGTTCGTCGAGTCGCAGTCGCTGCCGGACTACTCCTACGCCACGTTCGCGTCGACGGTCGGGTTGAACGCCGTCGAGGTCACCGAACCCGGGCAGATCGCCGACGCGTGGCGGAAGGCGTTGGCCGCGGACCGGCCGACGGTGCTGGACGTGCACACCGATCCCAACGTGCCGCCGATCCCGCCGCACGCCACGTTGGAGCAGATGAAGTCGGCGGGCCTGGCCATGCTGCACGGCGACGAGGACGTCCGGGAGGTGGTGAAGACCGGGGCGAAGCAGAAGTTGCAGGAGTTCCTGCCCGGGCGGAAGGACAAGTGATGCGCCGCCACCGGGCGACGTCGACCGTGGCTCGCGCGCCTGTCGACAGCGTGGGCCGGGCCGTGCACGATGTGCGCACCGGTCGCTTCGAGCGCACCCTGGCCGCGCTGGCGGCGGCGGGCGCGGTGATCACCACCGGGGAGATCTTCACCGAGCACGACAGCGCCAGCTTCGGGAACAAGATGATGTGGTGGCCCATCTTCGTGGTGCCCACGCTGCTCCCCGCCGGCGTCGCCGCAGTGTTCAGCCGCCGAGCCGCCAAGACGGTACTGCCGGTGGCGTCGCTCCTGGTAATGGCCAACGGTGTCCAAGGGACCTTCTTCCATCTGCGAGGGGTCGGGCGCAAGCCGGGCGGGTGGAGGAACCTGCGCTACAACCTGGAGATGGGTCCGCCGGCGTTCGCTCCGGGACTGGCCAGCCTCGTCGGTGGGATGGGGCTGCTGGCCTCGCTCCTTCGCCGAGAAGGGGACTGAGTGCCGTTCCGACCGCGCCGGGCCAGGGCGGTTACACCGGGCGGCAAGGGCCGGTTCCCCGGGTTCGACGTCCTCGACGAGGTAGAGCGGTGGGACGACGTCACCGCCGGGGTGGTGTTGGCTCGGCTCGACCCGCAACCCGAGCTGTGTTTCTTCACCGTCGGCGAGCAAGCCACCGCCGATGCCCTGTTCGACCAGCTGCTGGGTCAGTGGGACGAACCGAAGGTGCCCGTGCTCTTGCTGGTCGATCGCCGTCTGGCCCTGGGCGAGACCGACGGGTGGCGGTACGAGGACATGCCCGAGGATGGCGACGCCTGGCGCCGGACCCTCGCTGCCCTCGACGATGACGCCCGCAGCCGGCACGACCGGCCGTTCCATCTCCTGTCGTGCGACCAGCAGGGTGCCCTGGTGCAGGCCGTCTACGACTCGAAGGACTGGCACGGGCTGCCCGGTCCGAGGGTGTGGAGCCTGTGGACCCGCTATACGAGCACGGCGTTCTATTCGCACCCGTGGGCGTGGAACGAGATCGGTTTCGGTGGCCCCGCCTATCCGCGCGGCTACAAGGCGCTGGGGGTGGACAAGCGCGAGGGGTGGGAGGTCGCCGACCACCACCGCGTCGACCCGGTCACCTTCGCCGAACGGGTCGAGCGCGCCAAACGTCACCACCAGATCGTCGCCGGCTCGCAGGGCCGGCCGTCGTGACCCGGTTCTCCGACCAGTCCATCAGGCGGCGGAACGAGTCGGCGTGGTTGGTGCCCAACGGCGACGAGCGGACCAACCATCGCCTTCGACAGGACATGCGCCGCTTCGCCGACGACGACGAGGTCGATCTGGTCATCGTCGGCTGCGGGGCGGGCGGATCCACCTTGTTGCAACGGCTGGCGCGCGCGGGATGGAAGGTCGTCGCCCTGGACGCCGGGCCGTTTTGGGATCCCGATGCCGACTGGGTGAGCGACGAGGCCGGATCGCACCGGCTGTACTGGACCGAGCCACGGGTGATCGCCGGCGACGACCCGGTCCCGCTCGGCTCGAACAACTCCGGCCGGGGAGTGGGTGGCTCGATGGTCCACTACGCGGGCTACACCCCGCGGCTGCACCCGTCCGACTTCCGAACCGCAAGTTGCGACGGCGTCGGCGCCGACTGGCCCATTTCCTACGACGACCTGGAGCCGTACTACCGGGCCATCGAGGACGAGCTGCCGGTGTCGGGCGAGGACTGGCCCTGGGGTCACCCGCACCGCTACCGGTACTCCCCCCAGCCCGTGGGCGGCAACGGCGAGATCTTCCGGCGGGGGGCGGCGGCTATCGGTCTTGACGTAAGGGTGGGACCGGTGGCCATTGCCAACGGGCGCTTCGGAAACCGGCCGCACTGCATTTACCGCGGGTTCTGCCTGCAGGGCTGCAAGGTCAACGCCAAAGCATCCCCCCTGATCACGCACATCCCCGATGCCCTCGCCCACGGTGCCGAAGTGCGAGCCAACTGCACGGTCACCCGAGTCGATGTCGGCAGCGACGGGATGGCCACCGGCGTCGTCTATTACGCCGGCGGCGTGGAGCACTTCCAGCGGGCCCGGATGGTTGCCGTTGCCGGCTACTCGATCGAGACGCCACGGCTCCTGCTGCTGTCGGCCAGCAACCGGTTTCCGGACGGTCTGGGAAACGACCACGGCCAGGTCGGCCACTACGTCATGGTCCAAGGGGCGCCGCAGACCGCGGGGCGGTTCGCCGAGGAGATCCGCATGTACAAGGCTCCACCACCGGAGGTCAGCTCCGAGCAGTATTACGAGACCGACCCGGCCAAGGACTACAAGCGAGGCTTCTCCATCCAGAACGTCTCGCCCCTGCCGATCACCTGGGCTGAGCACGTCGCCGCCCAAGGACATTGGGGCGAGGTCCTGCGCGAGTACATGCGCGACTACGTCCATTGGTCGACCCTTGGCGCGCTCTGCGAGTTTCTGCCTCGTTACGAGAACCGCGTCACGCTGGCCGAAGAGACCGACAACCTTGGCCTCCCGGTTGCCCGTTTCACCTACAGCCAGTGCGACAACGACAACAAGCTGATGAAGTCCGCCCAGGCCGTCATGGAGGACCTGCTGAAGGCCGCCGGCGCCGAGGAAGTCATGACCATCGACCGCTTCGCCCACCTGGTGGGTGGATGCCGCATGGCTGACGACCCCAAAGAGGGGGTCGTCGACAGAGATCAGCGCACCTTCGCCGTGCCCAACCTGTACCTCACCGACGGGAGCGTCCTGCCGACCCAGGGCGCCGCCAACCCCGCGCTGACCATCATGGCCCTGGCGGCCCGCTGCGCCGACCGCCTGATCGCCGGCTCGCGAGCAGGACTGCGCCCGCAGACGAGCTCCCGGTGACGGTCAACCACCTCCAGGCCAGCGCGTACGTGATCCCCACCGATCAACCCGAGGCCGACGGCACGCTGGCTTGGGACTCCACCACCATGGTCGTGGTCACCGTGACCGACGGTGATCACCGTGGCCTCGGCTGGACCTATGCGGGCGCCGGAGCGGTGGACGTCATCACCGGCCATCTGGCGCCGATCGTGTCCGGCAGCGACACGTCGGAGATTCCCCGCCTGGCCGAACGCATGGCTCGGGCGTGCCGCAACCTCGGTCGTCCTGGGTTGGCGGCCTGCGCCATCTCCGCCGTCGACATCGCCCTGTGGGACCTCAGGGGCCATCAGCTCGGCCTGTCCTTGATCGACCTTTTCGGGCGGGCCCATGATGCGGTCCCCGTGTATGGCAGCGG
Source organism: uncultured Actinomycetota bacterium (assembly GCA_963757175.1). Classification (GTDB taxonomy): domain Bacteria; phylum Actinomycetota; class Acidimicrobiia; order Acidimicrobiales; family Palsa-688; genus CAVWQR01. The sequence continues at coordinate 1,889,386 of CAVWQR010000001.1, forward strand.
GGGATTCACCACCTACGACGATGACACCACCCGCCGACAGCTCTCCGTCTGGGTCGACGACTGGTCGATCCCGCGAGTGAAGATCAAGATCGGCGAGTCCTGGGGAAGCGAGCCGGATCGAGACCTGGCCCGGGTGGCGCTGGCCCGGCAGGTCGTCGGCGACGCCGACCTGTACGTGGACGCCAACGGCGGCTACCGCAGCAAACAGGCAATCCGCCTGGGACGGGTCATGGCCGGTGAGTATGGCGTCAGCTGGTTCGAGGAGCCGGTTTCCTCCGACGACCTGACCGGCTTGACCCAGGTCCGCGCCGGTTTCGACGGGGACGTGGCGGCGGGGGAGTACGGCTATACACCCGACTACTTCGCCAAAATGATCGGTGCCGGGGCGGTCGACTGCATTCAGGCCGACGTGACCCGATGCGGGGGCTACAGCGCATGGCGGCAGGTCGCGGCGCTCGCCGACGCCCACCATCTCCAGATCTCGGGGCACTGCGCACCCAATCTCCACGCCCATGTCGCCGGTTCGGTCCCCAATCTCCGCCACGTGGAGTACTTCCATGACCACCACTGCATCGAGACCGAGCTCTTCGACGGCACGCTGCCGCCGGACGGCGGGGCTATGACGCCCGACGCATCCCGTCCCGGACATGGCCTGGCTCTTCGGGCCGCGGACGCCGTCCGCTACCGGGTGGCTTGAGATGTCCGAGTGCTCCCGTCCGGCGAGATGAGCCGGACATTCGGCGAACCTGGGGTGCGCCCGTCTCGCGTCGTGCTGCGTCCCATCGGCAGCCCGCTGCCGCTCGGCTTGGTCGCCCTCGGAGCCGCGTCGGTCACCTTGAGCGGTCTACAGCTCGGCTGGCTGCGACCCGCCGCCGCCCATCAGGTCGCACTCGTCCTGTTGGTGTTCGTTGCCCCGTTGCAACTGCTCAGCTCCGTGTTCGGGTTCCTGGCCCGTGATTCCGTCGGCGGCGCGGGAATGGGGCTGTTGGGCGGGGCGTGGCTGGCGATCGGCGCGCTCACCATCACCTCGCCGGCGGGGTCGCTCAGCCGCTGTCCTGGGCCTGTTGCTGTTCTTCGTTGCCGCTGCGCTCATGGTGCCCGTCGCCGCCGCGGCGCTCGGCAAGGTCCTGGCTGCGGTGGTCATGTTGGCGGCCGCCGCCCGCTTCGCCCTCACCGGCGTCTACGAGTTCACGGGCCGGGTCGGCTGGGAACGGACCTCCGGCTGGTGGGGTGTCGGGCTCTGCGTGGTGGCCCTGTACGCGGCGCTGGCCTTCGAGGTCGAGGACACCCGGCGTCGAACCATCCTTCCCATTGGACGTCACCGCGCCGGCGACGATCTCAGCCGGATCGACCACGAACCCGGCGTGCGCGGACAACTGTGACGGATTCAGCCGGATCGCCATCTGCGGGCCGTTGCCGCGAAGCCGAGCTCCACGGCCGCGTCGATGCTCGCCGGTCGGCGCCACCTTCCGTCCCACACCGCGAAGCCGACCGCGCTGAGGGCATGCAGGAGGTCCGCCGCCCCACCCAGCCGGCGGGCGGCCACCCCCCCACGGGCTTCGAGGAACGCTTCGAGGAGGTGGCGGGTACCGAGTACGCGCACCACCCGCCGCGGCCCGGTTCCATCGACACCGCCCGCGACGCGAAGCACGCGCCCGGGGACCGCCAGGAGGATCGTGGCCCAGATCGTCCGCGCGAGCAGGCGCGGCGTCGTCACCATGCGCGCCACGGTGGACATGCCGGTCAACCGGCTGGTTGTCGTCACCCCGAGTGTCTACCCAACCCGCCCGCACGGCGGACAGCCAAGGAGAGACTTCAGTGGATAAACCCAGAGTTGTGGTGGTGACCGGGGCCTCAGCCGGGGTCGGGCGGGCCAGCGCAATCGCGTTCGCCAACCACGGTTTCGACGTCGCCCTCGTGGCCCGCGGGGAGGCTGGACTGGCCGCCACGGCCGCGCAGATCACTGCTGTCGGTCGCCGGGCACTGCCCCTCCCTGCGGACGTCGCCGACTTCGAGCAGGTCGACGCGGCCGCCTCCCGAACCGAGACCGAGCTCGGCCCCATTGACATTTGGGTCAACGACGCCATGACGACGGTCTTCGCGCCGATCTGGGACACCGATCCCGCCGACTTCGCCCGGGCGGTCGAGGTCACCTTCCTCGGCCAGGTGTGGGGCACCAAAGCGGCACTGACGCGCATGCGCCCCCGCGACCGGGGCAGCATCGTCAACGTCGGCTCCGCCCTGGCCTTCCTCGGCATCCCGCTCCAGTCGACCTACTGCGCGTCGAAGTTCGCCTGCAGAGGCTTTTTCGAATCGGTCCGAGCCGAGCTCATCCACGAGCACAGCAACATCCGGATGAGCATGGTCCACCTGCCCGCGGTCAACACGCCGCAGTTCGACTGGTGCCAAACGTCCATGGGGCGCCACCCACAACCGGTTCCGCCCATTTACCAGCCAGAGACCCCCGCCGGGTGGATCGTCCGGGCCGCGCTCGATGGACGGCGAGCCAAGACGATCGGCTCCTGGAACAAGCTGCTGGTCGCTGCCGGCCAACTTTTCCCGGGCCTGGGTAACCAGTACGCCGCCCTCGGCGCGTGGGACACCCAGCTCACCGATCAGCCCGTCGCCTCGGGCCGTCCTGACAACCTCCGCCACCCGGTCGATGGCGACAGCGACCACGGTGCCCACGGGATCTTCGACGACCGAGCAGGCGGGTTCACCGATCCCGCGTTCCTCAAGACCCTTCCCGACGCGGCCAAGACATTTGTGGCCGCCGCCGCCAACACCATCCGCGATCGAAGCCGGCGGCCACGCCGCCCATGAGCGGGAAGGATCCGTCGACCGGGGACCGCTCCGACCGCGCCGCGGCCTTTCCGCCGCACGTCTTGCGTGAGTACGCCCTGCTCGCCGATGGCGAACGCGGGGTGCTGGTTGGTCCTCGAGGCGACTGCGTATGGATGTGCGCTCCCCGTTGGGATTCCGACGCAGTCTTCTCCGCCTTGATCGGAGGCGGAGGCGTCTACTCGGTCACCCCCACCGATCCCCGGTTCGTGTGGGGCGGCTATTACGAGAACGGCACGCTCATCTGGCACTCCCGGTGGGTGACAAGCACGGGGATCATCGAGTGCCGAGAGGCCTTGGCCTTCCCCGGGGTCGCCCACACGGCGGTCATCCTGCGCCGCGTCATCGCCTTGGACGGAAAGGCGAGGGTCCGCGTTGTCCTCGATCCCCGAGCCGACTTCGGCAAACAGGCCATGACCGACATGAAGCATTCGGAAGGGATCTGGACCGCTCGCAGCGGCGGGCTCTACCTACGATGGTCGGGCGCCCGTCGGGCCAAGCGTGTCGCCGACGGGAGCCTCGCCCTTGACCTCGAGGTAGACCCGGGCGCTCACCACGACCTGGTGCTCGAGGTCGGCGAGCAGGGCTTCAACGACCCGCCTCGGTCGGCCGAGGAAGCCTGGGATGCCACCCAGGCAGCGTGGAACCGTGAGATCCCCCAACTCTCCGACAACCTGGCCCCCACCGACGCTCGACACGCTTACACCGTGCTGCGCGGTCTGACCACCGCTGGTGGAGGGATGGTCGCCGCCGCCACCATGTGCCTGCCGGAGCGGGCCCGGGCGGGACGCAACTACGACTATCGCTACGCATGGATTCGCGACCAGTGCTACACAGGCCAGGCGGTCGCGGTCGCCCATCCGTCTCCGCTCCTCGACGACGCCGTGGCGTTCATCGCCGAGAGGATCCTGGCCGACGGCCCGAACCTCAAGCCGGCGTACCGGACCGACGGGAGCTCGGTCCCGGACGAGCGCAGCCTGCCCGACCTCGCCGGCTATCCGGGGGGTGGTGACAAGGTCGGCAACTGGGTCAACCGGCAGTTCCAGCTGGACGCCTTCGGCGAGGCCCTGCTGCTCTTTGCCGCCGCCGCCGGCCACGACCGCCTGGGCAGCGACCACTGGCAGGCGGTCGAGGTGGCGGTGAGCGCCGTCGAAGCTCGCTGCGGTCACCCCGACGCCGGCGTCTGGGAGCTGGACAACCAGCGCTGGGCGCACTCGCGACTCATGTGCGTGGCCGGGCTCCGCGCTGTCGCCGGCGTGGCCGCACCCCAGCAGGCGGCGGCGTGGAGCAGCCTGGCCGACTCGATCGCGGCCGACGTGGGTTCGGACTGCGTCCACCCGACCGGCCGCTGGCAGCGATCCCCCGGCGACGAGCGGGTCGACGCCGCCCTGCTGTTGCCGGCGATCCGGGGGGCGGTACCCGCCTCGGACCCGCGCAGTCGGGCGACCGTGGCCGCCGTGGCCAGCGAGCTCGGCCGCGAAGGCTACGTCTACCGGTTCCGACAGGATCAACGGCCGCTGGAGGACGCCGAGGGGGCGTTCGTGCTGTGTGGGTTCATCATGGCTCTCGCCGCCCATCAACAGGGCCAGCGGGTCGAGGCAACCTCTTGGTTCGAACGGAACCGGGCGGCGTGCGGCCCTCCCGGACTCCTCACCGAGGAGTTCGACGTCAGGCAGCACCAGCTGCGCGGCAACCTCCCCCAGGCGTTCGTCCACGCCCTGTTACTCGAATGCGGCGCTCGACTGCCGCGCCCCTGGACCCAGCCGTAACCCCATTGCACACGGTATCTTGGTGGCGTGCGATGTTGAGTTGACCTTCATGCCCGTGGTCGTGGACCTCCGCGCTGTTCAGTCCTCACCCGAACTGGACCGACGATTGGAGGACCCAATGACCGAGCAAGTCCGTCTTGCCGAGACCGAAGACGTCAACGCCATTGGCCGGCTGCTGCGCGACTTCAACCGCGAATTCGATGAGCCGACGCCCCCGCCATCTGTCTTGGCCGAACGGGTTCGGCATCTGCTCGGGAGCGGTGACACCCTCGTTCTGCTGGTTGGGGATGGCCCCGACGGCTTGGCCGTGCTGCGGTTCCGGCCCGCCCTGTGGAGCAGCGGTCTCGAGTGCAATCTGGCCGAGCTCTACGTCGTGCCCAGCCGTCGAGGACAGGGACTGGGTCGGCAACTCGTGGAGGCGGCACTCCGTGCCGCCCGTGAACGGGGGGCGGACAGCATGGACATCGGTGTCGACGAACCGGACGTTGCCGCTCGCCGTCTCTACGAAAGCCTGGGTTTCACCAACCGCGCGGGCGGACCGAGCGGTCCGGTGATGTACCTCTACGAGCGCGATCTCTGAAGGGCGATCCGGCTGCATCACGAATAGAGCTGCTTGTCGTTCTGTTGAGGTGTTGAGGGGGGCTGGGCAGGGAACATCTTGGGCGTGACCCTGCGCAACGTCTTGGTGGAGGCGCGACCCGCCGAAGTGTGGAAGGTGCTGGCTGACGGGCGCTCCTATGCCAAATGGGTCGTCGGCACGCGGGCGGTCGACTCGGTCGACCCCGACTGGCCGGCGGTTGGGACCAGCCTTCGCTACACGGCGGGCGTCGGCCCCCTCCGCGTCAGCGATGTCACCACGGTGCGGGTCTCCGAGCCTCCCGAGCGTTTGGAGATGGAAGCCCACTTGCGAATCATGACCGTACGCATCTCCGTCGAGGTCAGGCCGTGGGGTGACCAGACCTTGGTGATCGTGGACGAACACCCCCTTCGTGGGTCGAGCTTGGTGTTCGAGAATCCGATCACCGAGATTCTCCTTACCATGCGAAATCGCCTCATGTTGAATCGATTGGCCACGACCGTCAGGCAACGCCATCGCTGACCTGGGCAGCGTTACTCCGGCAAGGGTGTCTGGAGTGCCCGTTCGATCGCTGCCATGGCCGGGACCGTCAGGAGTCGGTGTGTCCTGGCCTGGGCGCGCACCGCGGCCCGGGCGGCGTTGGATCCGCAGGCGCCATGGACGGCGCCGCCCGGGTGGGCGGATGCGGAGGCCAGGTAAAGGTTCCGGATCGGTGTCTCGGGACGGCCCAGCCCAGGAGTCGGACGGAAGACCAGCTGCTGGTGGATGGCCGATGTCCCACCGTTGATGGCGCCACCGACGAGACTGGGATCGTGGGCTTCCAGGCCGGCGGGGCCGAGCACGTGGCGCCGGGCTATCAGCGAAGTGAACCCAGGGGCGTACCGCTCGATAGACCGCTCGACGCGCTCGGCCATGGCATCGAGCTCGGCCTCGTCCCAAATCCCCTTGATGCCTGCCTCACCAGCGTCCGCTTGAATCCGTCGGGGCACGTGGGTGTAGCCGTAGAGCACCTCGGTCCCCGGGGGCGAGCGAGAGGGATCCGAAGTTGTCATCTGGCCCAGCAGCACGAAGGGCTCGGCGGGCACGCGGCCCTGCGCTATGTCCGCGCACCACTGCGTCATGTGGTTGAGGTCCTCGGCCAAGTGCACCGTTCCCGCCCCGGCCACTCCCTCGGCGGTCCACGGGACCGGCGCGTCGAGGGCCCAGTCGAACTTGACCGTTGCGTGATCCCACTGGAAGCGACGAAGATCGTCCCGCAGCCGTGGCGGAAGATGCTCCCAGCTGACCAGGCCTCCGTACAACCGAGTGGCGGGCACGTCGGCCAGCACGGCGCGGCGGGCACCGAACCGTTCCCCGTCGGCGGCCACGACGGCCGTGGCCCGGCCGTGGCGGACCTCGACCGCCGTCACCGGACGGTCGCAGAGCAGCACGCCGCCGCGACCCTCCAGCCGGCGCACCAACGCCGCCGTCAGCTGGGCGGCACCACCGGCGGGCACCGGAAAGCCGACCTCTTGGCCGAGCATGGCCAGGAGCCATCCGAAGGCGCTACTCGCCGCCGACTCGGGAGCCAGGTCGGTGTGCAGCGCGCAGCCCGCGAGCAGCAGCGCACCACCGGCGCCACGGAACTCCTCTTCGGCCAAACGTCGCACGGGCAGGGTGGCGAAGCGAGCCAGGCGGAGCCCGCCGGACACCCCGAGGGTCCGCCCCAGTCGGCCTGCGGCGCGCAGGGGGGGGAACGGACCGAGCACCGCGTCCAGCAGATCGGGGCCGAGCCGCTCCCATAGCCCGTAGAGCCGCTTCCAGGCCGCTCCGTCGCCGTGGGCGAAGCTCTCCACGCTCGCCGAGGTTGTCTCGAGATCCCGGGACAGCAGCGCGGCGCGCCCGTCCAGCTGGGGGTGAGCGAGGACCGTCGGCGCGTGGCACCATCGCAGACCGTGGTCCTCCAAGCTCAAGGCGGCGAAGACCGGGGAGCCGGCCGTCAGCGGGTAGAACGCGCTGCAAACGTCGGCGACCCAGCCCGGACCCAGGTAGTCAGCACTGCTGACGCCGCCGCCCGGGGTCTGCCTCGCCTCGAGGACCAGCACCTCCCAGCCGGCGTCGGCCAGCAGGTTGGCGGCGACCAGTCCGTTCGGGCCGGCACCCACCACCACCGCGTCAGGCACGCGCGCCCGTCACTTCTTCGCTTCTGCACGCCTGTCCGGCACACCTTTGCTGTACCCGCTGCCGTTGGGGGCACACGTCGAACATGATGCGGCTGACGATCGTCCCCGACCTACGCCTGGCTGCCCTCACTATGCTGCGGGTGCCTCGACGTGCCGGAGGGGCGATGGGACTGATCGCCAATCTGCGAGCCTATGGCCGGGTGTTGACGAGAACGCGCTATGGGGACATGCCGGAGCTGGTCCGCTTGCTGGCCCGCCGCCCGGGTATCGCGGCCGGCGTCGGCCTCTACGAAGCGGGCCTGCTGGCCAGCGGCCGGGTCGACGGTCGTCTCAAAGCGCTGGCCTCGCTCAGGACCAGCGCGTTGATCGGGTGTCCGTTCTGACTTGATATTGGCTCTGCCGTGGGCAGGGCGCAGGGGGTGAGCGACCAGCAGCTACACGATCTGTCCCGCTACCGGACGAGTCCTGCGTTCTCTTCGGTCGAGCGGGCGGTGCTCGATCTCGCCTCGGCGATGGCGACCACACCGACCGACGTCCCGGCGGAGGTGCTGGCCGATCTGCGGCGGCACTTCGACCAGACCCAGTTGGTCGAGCTGGCTGCCGAAATCGCCTGGGAGAACTACCGCGCCCGCTTCAACCGGGTATTCGGGGTCGGCGCCGTCGGCTTCTCCGCCGGGGCGGTCTGCGCCGTCCCCGAACGCCCCCTTCCGGGAGGGTGACGGTAAACCGACAAGCCCTGGTCCGCCGGCTGCTGCCCGTGCAGAACCGGCTGATCAATCCTCTGGTGGTCGCCTTGATCGAGCGCGGGCTTGCGCCTCCCACCTACGCGGTCGTCGAGACCGTCGGCCGGCGGACCGGTCGCCGGCGCCTGGTGCCGGTGGCCAATGGCCTCGATGGCGATACCTTCTGGTTGATCGCCGGGTTGGGTGAACGTGCGAGCTTCGTGCGCAACCTCCGGGCCCACCCTCGGGTGCGGGTCAGAGCTCGCCCCGCCCGACTGCGCGACGGGGTACGAATGCGCTGGCGGTCGGGTACCGCCCTGCCCCTGCCGGATGACGATGCCCGGGCGCGCCATCACAAGTTGGGACAGGGCCGACCTGGCTACCGGCTGGACGGCATTCTGCTGCGCGGTCTGGCCACCGGTGACATGCTCACCATTCGCATCGACCTCGACCACGACCAGACCTGAATTTAGCATCCTAAGTTACTGTGCTAAGGTGCTGGCATGCCGGGTTCGCTGAGTTACGAGCTGCACAAGTTGACGGCCCTGCTCGATCGAGCGGCCGACCGGCTCCTGCGCGGGGAAGAAGGAATCTCGTACTCGCGGTTCCTGGCCCTGTTCGCGGTCGGCGAGGGCGCCGCCAGCCAGCGCGCCCTGGCGCGGTGGCTCGGTCAGGCTGAGCCATCGACCAGCCGCATGGTGGCCGTGTTGGCCGAGGAAGGACTGCTCGAGGTCACCATGGTCTCGGGTACGGGCAATCGCCGGCAGCTGCAGCTGAGTGAGCGGGGCGCGGAGCTGGTCGATCGTTGTGGCCGTCTGCTCGAAGACCGTTTCGACGAACTGGTGAGACACACCGGCGTGCCCTACGCGTCCTACCAGCGCCACACCCGGAGGCTGCTCAGCGAGCTCGACGCCCGGCAACGGTCGGCGTTGCACCCACAGGGGGCGGCATGATTGCCGGGCCGGAGGAGCGCCTGCGGGTGGGGCGGGCGGTGTCTGCGGATGGCACGCCGATCGGCTACTTTTCGCTCGGCGAGGGTCCGGGCCTGGTCATCGTCGGTGGCGTCCTGAGCGACGGTTCGGACTACCTGCCGCTGGCCCGGGTCCTTGCCTCGGACTTCGAAGTGCACGTCATGGAGCGCAGGGGGCGACCGAGTAGTGGACCGCAGCGTCAGGGGCACACCATCGACGACGAGTGCGATGACCTGATCGCCGTGGCTGCGGCCACCGGCGCAACCGCGGTGTTCGGCCACAGCTTCGGCGGACTGGTCGCGCTGGAGACGGCCCGGCGGCGGCCCGTCTTCGATCGCCTCCTCGTCTACGAGCCCGGCGTGCCGATCGGCGGACAGTTTGACCTCGGCTGGCTCGACGGCTATCAGAAGCTCTTGGAGCGTGGGGACCGAAGGGGCGCTTTCGCCTGGATGGTGAAGCACGCCGGATTTGCTCCCCGAGCGCTGGCCGTCATGCCGCTGTGGTTCGTGCGAGCGGTGCTGCGCGTCGCCATTCGCGGCCCGAAGTGGGCTTCGATGGACCGACTGCTCGAGGCCAACCTGGTCGAGCACCGCATCGAAGCCGTCCTCGACGCGCCCAGTGCGGAACGATTCTCGACCGTTACCGCTCCCACCGCGCTTCTGGGCGGAGCCAAGAGTCCGGCCAGCATCAGCCGGCAACTCCTGGCCGAACTCGCGCAGGTGATCCCCGATGCCACCGTCACAATCCTCCCCGGGCTGGGCCACCTCGCCCCCCTGGAACAACCCGACCAGATCGCCTCCGCAGCTTTCCTTCGCTCGTCCGTGTAGCCGCGCCCGCCTGGCTTTCGATACTGCGATGAGTCTGTCTCGATGCCGACTCCGCACACGCGGTTGTGAGATGCCCGCGCCCCCTTGCGAACGAGTCACTCTCTGAGGCGCGGCGGTCGATGGGCAACAATGGCTCGAACGGGCCATGGTACGGGTACCAGCAAAAAGGGATAATGCGTTGGCGTGCCCGGCTCAGCGAGAGGTCGTGCCCGGGAGAAAGGACCCCTCGCGATGAAGCCGCTCGGCAGGCCTGTCCGCAACGCTGGAGCCCTGATGCTCGTGGGGAGCCTGATAACGGCTGTCGTGGTCGGGGTCGGTCCCGCGGCTGCGGCAGCCGCGCCCACGCAGGTCTTCCACTACACGGGCCATCCCGAGAGCTACACCGTGCCCAACGACGTCGATGCGGTCACGATCGTGGCCAGCGGGGGTAACGGCGGGCTCGGCTACCGGTACGCCGGCGGACGTGGCATCGAGGTCACGGCGCATTCGGTGGCGGTCGTGTCCGGTACCCAGCTCAGAGTGGTGGTTGGCGGGGACGGCGGAACGGGCGCCGGCGGAGGCAAGCATCCAAACTCCGGGCAGGGCGGGTACAACGGCGGGGGTGACGGCTCCAAGGGCGCCGGTGGGGGCGGAGGATTCTCCTACGTCCAGGCCGCCGACGGGGCCCACCTCGTCGTCGCCGCCGGCGGTGGGGGGAGCACTGGGGGCGCGGTGGGCGGACCGCAGAATCCTCCCGGGACACTCAACGGCCAAAACGGGTCGGAGTCGGTCGGGACCCCGGAGGGTGGCCACGGCGGCGGCCTGGCCGCAGGCGGCGCCGGCGGCCACAACAGCAGCCCCTTCGTGGGTGACGGGAAGGGCGGCGGCCGCTGGGGCGGCGGCAACGGAGGCGCCGGCCTCTTGCCCAACCTCCCAGGCGGGGGCGGCGGTGGGGGAGGCGGCTACTTCGGCGGAGGCGGAGGCGCCGGATCCGAGGGGTCGGCTGGCGGTGGAGGCGGCGCCGGATCCAGCTTCGTCACCCCCCACGTCCAGCTCGTCACGACCCCCCACAAGGGCGCCCCCGAAGTGAGCATCACTCCGGATCACGTCGTTGCGCCGGCGAAGACGCTCACGGTCGAGGCATCGAAGACCCTGACCGCGGGCGGCTCCTACGACATCACCGTGACCGCCAAGGACGCGGCCGGGACCCTGGCCACCGGATACCGGGGCACCATCCACTTCCAGGGTTCAGTGGCAGGGACGCTCCCACACGACTACGCATTCACCGCGGCCGACAGGGGTTCGCACACGTTCCGCGACGGGATCCGGTTCGACAAGGCTGGCGAGGTCTCGGTGAGTGTCCGCGACACCGTCGATTCCTCGCTCGTGGGTACCGAAGGTGGCATCCACGTCGAGCACGCTGGCCTGGCCAAGCTCGCCATCGCTCCGACGACGCTGGTCGAAAGCACCCCCACGACCGTGAGCGTCACCGGCTTGGATCAGTTCGGGAACGGCTGGGATGTGTCGAGCCAGGCAAACCTCCGGATCTTGCCTGAGTTCGGCTGCACCAATCCACCCTCGGGCATCCACAGTTGCGTCGCCAACTTCCGCGACGCCGGGCCCAACCCGTACCATTTCATTTCGGTTATGGACGGGAAAGTGACCCTTGCCCAGCATGTGAAGGTCGTCGCCAAGACCGGCTGACTTGGCGGCCGTCGACGCTCATCGTTCACCGTCGCCACCGAAGATGGCGGCGGTCCGCAAGGCCCACATCGTCCAACACGCGCCCGACGGTGCCCGGATCCTCGTGGGGTTCACCCCGCTTCCTCGATGGGCGGCGCGACGAGGGGGTGAGGATGCCGGGCTTCGGTTCCTGCACTCCCGTACGGGCGGGTGATGATCTCGAGCCGGTGCCCGTTGGGGTCGTCGAAGTACACGCCGCGGCCGTCGTCCCAATGGTTGATGTGGCCGGCGTCCCGGTGGCCGGGGTCCGACCAGTAGGTCAGAGCCCGGTCGCGGACACGCCCGAAGATCTCGTCGAACTCGCCTTCGGTGACCAAGAACGCGTAGTGGAGCGGTGCGATGTCGCCGTCGGCGTCCACGAAGTCCAGGGTGGTGTCCGCGCTGACTTTGAGTACGGCGAAATGACCGAACGCCACCGGGTGTTCGAGGCCGAGGACCTCGGCGAAGAACAGCGAGGTCTCCGCCTTGTCGTGGGCGGCGACGATGTGGTGGTTGAGGACGGCCACGAGTGTCTCCTCTCTTATCGGTATAGTCTAGCTCAATGAGTATACAGCCACTCAGGGAACTAGGCCAACCGGTGTCGTGAGCGAGCCAGCCGTCCGGCGCCGCTACGACTCGCCTCGTCGCCGTGACCAGGCGCGGGCCACCCGGATTGACATCGCCGCCGCCGCCCGCCGGCTGTTTCTGTCCCGGGGATGGACCGGCACCCGCGTGCGCGACGTCGCCGCCGAGGCCGGGGTGGCCGAACCCACCGTGTATGCCGGTTTACGGCAACAAGGCCGGGTTGGCCTTGGCCCTCGTCGATGCGGTTGACGCCGAGGCCGATCTCGACAGCGAGATGGCCGAGATCGATGCCGCCGCCGGCGACCCTGCCAGCCAGCTCGCAGCCATGGTGGGCTTCGATCGCCGCCTGTTCGAACGCGGGGGTGACCTGCTCGGCCTGCTCAGCGATGCCGGTCGCTCCGAGCCCGACCTGGCTGCCGCCTACCGGGAGGGCCGGGCGCGTGCGGACCGAGCCCACCTGCAGGTCTTCGCCCGTTGGCCGCCATGGGCGCTGCGGCCCGGGGTCGATCGCCAAACGGCCGCCGACACCTACGCCGCCGTGTGCAACATCGGCGTCTACCGCGTCCTCACCGAGGAGCGGGGATGGTCCCCCGACCAGGTCGAAAGGTGGTGGCGCGATTCGCTGACCCGCCTGCTCCTGCGCTGATACCACCAGCAGGGGCCAGAGCGGACGGGCCCGCCACCGATGACGCGCCCGCTGGGTGTCGCCGTTGCCGACGAGCGCTGAGTCCAGGACGGAGTTCTCGTCCCCGCGCGCAGTGGGATGTCACCGGTCCGCTATGGTCCGATCGGCCCGCTTGTGCGGCGGTGGAAAGATTGGGGCCAACATGGATCACGAGCAGCGGACTGCCAGGCCCGGCCGGGTGGCCCAGCGCCGGCGGAGGCGGCGACGCCGACGACGGTGGGTCGGCAGCGGGATGGCCTTCGCCTTGGGCTTCGGGATGTCGGCGGCGTTGTTCGTGGGAGTGATCGGCGGGACGGGCCGGTCCAGCCGGCTTCCTCGGGTGGTGGCGCCGGCCGGTGCGTCACCGTCCGTGTCGCTGGCGGGCTACCGGCTGCATCCCGGTGTGGATTGCAAGGGCGGCAACGTGCTGACCGTGTACGCCCACCAGGACGACTACCTGTTCTTCTCACCCGACCTGCAACGCTGGGTGGGCAAAGGGGCGTGCGTCACCATCGTGCAGCTGACTGCAGGCGACGCCGGCCGGGGCCCGTCCTACTGGGAGGGAAGGAACACGGGCGAGCTGGCCTCGTTCGGCCTCATGGCCTACGACGCGGGCAAGGTGCCCTCCGCCCAGCCGCAGTGGAGCCAGGGGAGCCTCACCGTGGCCGGTCACACCATTCGCGACTACACCCTGAGCGCCGATCCGCGGGTCACCATCCTGATGATGTTGCTGCCCGATGGCGGCGCCCATCCCGAGTCGCTCTACGCGCTCTCCGCCGGACGGGTCCCGTCCATCTCGAGCCTCGACCCGGGGTATCCCGACCGCTATACCCAGACGGGCCTGGTGCAGTTCCTTACTGGGATCTATCGGGTGGTGGCGCCGGACCGGATCAACACCCAGGACTGGACGCTGCCGGCCAACGCCCCGGGAGGTGAGGGGACCACCGCCGGCGGGTTCGTCGGGACCCTGTCCGGCGGGCAGGACAGTGGTGCCCTGGTCAGTGACCATGCCGACCATCTCGCCGGCGCCAAGGACGCCTTGGCCGCGGCCGGCGCGCCGGGCTGGCACGGTCCGGGACCCTGGGAGATCGTGGCCTACATGGACGACGCGACCACGGCTAACCAGGCGGGTTTCTATGACGTATCACCAGTGGACTATCCCCAGGCGGATGCGGAAAAGTGGGCGGCGTGGGACGTCTATGCCGTGCACGATCCCGCCATGGCGACGCGCTGCCCCAACCAGCCCGTGTGCAGGGTCAACTATCCCGACTTCTACCAGCTTGTCCAGGGAGAATGGATCCGAGCCAGCCACATCTCGGGGATCGGGTCGTGAGCCACACACGGTTCGTCCGCCGGGCTGCGTGCTGCCGGGACCGTGCCGAGGCGATGTCGACTACGACCAGTCGGGGACCGAATGACCTTGGCAGGGCCGAGCGCTCAGGAGACGCGAACCCCGATGCCCGGATACTCGAGGACCAAACCGGCCTCGTCGTAGACGAGCCGGCAGGCGAAGTTGAAGGCGGGGGCGGCGTAGTCGTAGGCCTGCAGAACGCCCTCGTCGTCGGTTCTGAGGTAAGCCTGCTCCAGCCGCTCGACTCGAAGATCAGGAGAACGCGCGTACGCCGCGGGCGCCGACGCCCGTTGCCCGGGCGCGAGCGCGAGTCGCCACACGGGTAGGGCATTCGTCATCACCGACGACCCCAAGTCAACGTCCAGGCATCCATCCAGCGCTGCCACGGGCTGCCTGTCGATCCGCCAATGGCCCCGTCCGTCGGCGTCCATGGCCAGCGTGTGCGATCCCGCTCTGGAACGACCATGGAGCCGAGCCGTGCGTGTGGTCCAATCCCCCCGGACGCGCACCTCGTAACCGACGATCCACGGATCTCCGTCCTCGACGGCGGTCGTGGATCCCGTGATCACGTAGCCGTCCGCCACCCGTTCGAAATACGCGACCTCGAATCCGGTGCGGATCCCTTGGTGCATCCAGGACACGCTGGGAGGCGGGCCGGAAGGACGCATATCTGTCACTCTGACACGATGGAAGTCATCGCGTTTGCTGTCGATGTCGGGCGGTCCTACCCAGAGAGGCCATCGGGGTGAGGCCATGAGGGCGAGCCGATTGGTGCTGAGCGGGGCGGCCATCGGCACGATCGTCGGCACCGGACGCGCTGATCTGAACCGCACGCACGTTTTCAACCCCCGCTGGCCGCCGCACGCCCGGTTCCACGCCGCCGCTGGGTGGGGGACCGTCGCCGGCGCCCAGCTGCTTTCACTGTGGTTGCTGTGGCAACCGGGCGACCATCCCGTCGAAAGGGATCTTGCCGTGAAGGCAGCCGCGCTGCTGCCCACCGTGTCCTGGCTGCCGTTCTTCCTCGCTCTGGCAACGCCGGGCACCGCCGTCGAAGACGTACCCGGGCATCTCGCCCGGGTAGCGGGAGTGCCGGCCAACCTGGTGCCCGCCACGCTGATCCCCGCCGTTTCGGCCCTCGGGTACGCCCTGCACCGCCGCGGCTGGTAGGCATCGCCTCCCCGACGGAGGGCCTCGGCGAGCGCAGGACTCACCGAACCGACGTCATCGGTTGGTGGCCGTGGTGATGTGCTCGAACAGGCCGGGGTGGATACGAGTGCGGACCCCCTTGGCCCATGGCTCATCCAGCTCGTCGACATCGAGGGCGGCCACGTTGTTCAGCAGCATGCCGAAGGCAAGAAACGACTTCACCGTGACCGGGTCCAGACCTGCTGCGTCGGCAACCGTGTCCCACATGCGGGCGAGTCGCTCCCGCACAAGAGCACGGATCTCGCTATCACCGCAGGCGGCAAAGCCTTGCAGCTGCAACAAGAGCGTGGTGCGGTCCGCCAGCAACTCGTAGTACTGCGTCCCCATCAGCGTCAGGGCGCCAAGGCCTCGGGTGCCCTCGGCGGCCTCCGACATGCCGTCGCTGAAGCGATCGAAGGCGGCGCCGACCAGCTCCACGAACAGCGCCTTCTTGGTCCCGAACATCCGGAACACGTAGGCCTGGGTGATGCCCGCCTCGTGGGCGATCGCTTCGATCGACGCACCGTGAAGTCCGTGATTGGCGAACTCACCCGCGGCGATCCCCAACACCTGGGACCGCCGTTCAACCCCGCTCATGCGCACAGCCACCCGATCAGATTACGACTTACTAACTACTAACTTGTATCGTGGTGTGGTGGGCGATGACCCCTGGGCCGGTTTGGCTGACCAGTTTGCCGACGAGGCTTATGCCTCGGTGAAGGGGCGCGTGCGCACCTATGTCTTGCACCAGCATCTGCTCGAGCATCTACCGGCGCCCCCGGCGCCTGTGCTCGACGTCGGTGGCGGCGCGGGCCATCAATCGTTCCCGCTGGCCCAGGCGGGCTACGACGTGACGTTGCTTGACTCGTCGCCGGCGATGTTGGACAAGGCTCGACAGCGACTCCAGCGGCTTCCGGCTGACGACCAGCGACGGGTGACACTCTTGCAGGCCGACGGCGAGAACGCCGACGACGCGGTCAATGGTCGACGCTTCGCCGCCGTGTTGTGCCATGGCGTGCTCGGGTACCTGGAGCAGCCGGAGCCGTTGGTCGGCCAGCTGTGCCGGTGTGCGGCTGGGGATGGCATCGTCTCGATCATGACCGGCAACGCCAAGGCGACCGCGGTGCAACCGGCCTTGGAACGGCGATGGGACGACGCGCTGGCCGCGTTTGACGCCAGGGTCGGGATCGGGGTGCTGGGTGTGAAGGGGCGGGCCGACACGGTGGAGGAAGTCAGCGAGTTCCTGCGCAGCGGGGGCGTCGAGCCGGTGGGCTGGTACGGGGTATGGCTGTTTGTCGACTGGCTGGAATTCAGTGGAGCCCAGTTGGACCCCAACGACTCCGAGCAGGTAGCGGCGACGGCGGCAGTCGAACTCGAAGCCAGCCGACGAGACCCCTACCGCCAACTCAGTCGGGTCTTTCATCTCGTGGGACGCAAAGGTCCGAGCTGACGGGGCACCAGCAGGCGCGGAACCCGGCCGGGGTTCGGCTACTGGCGTTCGGTCGGTGGCAGCTAGCCCCGGACATACCGGGGAAAGTCGCCCACCTGCAGCTGCCACACGTCGTCAGCGACTGATCGCCGGTCGGCGGCCAGGTCACGCTGATACCAAGTGCCTGGTCGGCCGGCGGGCTCGGCGGGGCCGGCTGGGAGGAACCCTGCTTCGGTCAGCACCTTCTGCGACGCCACGTTGTCATGGGTGGTCGCGGCCTTGAGCGTCCGCATCCCGTACTGCTCGGACGCGAGTCGACACAGTTCTTGTACGGCCGCGGTCGCAACCCGCGACCTGCTGCGCGACTCTGTATCCAAGCTCAGCGGTGCCGTCGTCAAGATCGACCAGATTGAACCGACCGAGCACCGTGCCATCATTGCCGACGAGCACGGGGAAGACGCACGTGCCCGCCTCCTGGTCGGCCAGCAATGCGTCATGCCGCTCCATGAAGTCGCCCGAGAACTCATCGCCTCGGTCGGAGAAAAAGGTGGCGAAGTAGGCGCGGTTCGCCAGCTCGGAGGCCAACAGCCTCGGGATGATCGGCGCGCAGGCGCTGAGCACGTGCGCTCTCAAATCGGCGGGTCGTTGACTGACGGACCTCGGGATTGCCAAGGCCCGGTGCACTTCCTTGCAGTATGCTATAAAATTATAGAGCAATGATTGTCGGGCGAAGGGTGGTGACGTGGCGGACAAAGCGCTGGTGGACCGGGGGCTGGCCACCGGGCACCAGGTGGACGAGCGTGTCGTTGACGCGGTGCTGACCGCCAGTCGCACGCTGATCGCCGTCGCCACCCGGTCGCTGGGCGCGGCTGCCGAGGAGACCACCATCGCCCAGTACCGGACGCTGGTGGTGCTGGCCTCGCGCGGCCCCCACCGTCTGGTCGACCTGGCCGGCGCGCTCGGAGTGGCCCCATCCACGGCGGGGCGGATGTGTGACCGTCTGGTTCGCAAGCAGCTGATCCGCCGTCACCGGGCCCGCAAGGACCGACGAACCGTGCTGGTGTCGATCACGCCGGCGGGACGGGGCGTGGTGGACGACGCCACCGACCGCCGACGGGTGTTCATCACCGACATCCTGCGCGTGCTGAGCGCCGACGAGCAGGCAGCGGTGGCCGACGCCATGGGGGTGTTCGCAGCATCGGCCGGCGAGGTCCCGGACAGCGAGTGGCCTGCGGAAGCCGCCGACCTGCCCGTGCTGGACTCGCCCCAAAGCGACCTGATGGCGCACGAAGCGAAGCCATGACCGACGACGCCGACGGTCTTTCGCACACCGTGGCGACGGGAAACATGCCGACCGGCGGGCCGATGGCGGCCGCCGCGCCGGGCTGGGCGGGTCGGATCGGCGGATGGGTGCGCGGCTCTCGCTTCGGACTGTTCTTCGTCGCCTTGGTGGTGGGGGTGGGCGCCGGCTTCGGCGCCATCGCCTTTCGCTACCTGATATACGGGTTCACCTGGCTGGCGACGGGACACCAGCAGTTCGGGCAGGCCGGGTACGTGGGCAGCGGCCATCTTCCGTGGCTGGGCCTCGGCTTCTTCGTGGTAATCCCCGTCGTCGGGGGTTTGCTATACGGTCCGCTGATCTACCGGTACGCCCGGGAGGCGCGCGGGCACGGTGTGCCCGAGGTGATGATCGCCGTGGCCGAGAACGGCGGCCGGATCCGTCCCCAAGTCAGCGCCGTCAAGAGTGTGGCCTCTGCCGCCTGCATCGGTGTCGGCGGCTCCGTGGGTCGGGAGGGGCCCATCGTCCAGATCGGCTCCGCCCTGGCCTCGACCCTCGGGCAGTGGGTGCGGATGCCCGAGAACCGCATGCGGATCCTGGTCGCGTGCGGGGCCGGCGGGGGCATCGCCGCCACGTTCAATGCGCCGATCACCGGCGTGTTCTTCGGCGTCGAGCTCATCTTGCGGGAGTTTTCCATCGAGGCCATCTTCACGGTGATGCTGTCGTCGATGGTCGCCGATGTCATCAGCCAGGCCTTCTTGGGCAGCGGAGCGTTCTTCAGCCGCTTCCCCTCCGGCATCGCCCTGCACCACGCGCACAACTACCTGCTCGTCGTCGTTTTGGCGGCCATCGCCGCCCTCATGGGGTTGGCCTTCAAAGCGGTGCTGTACAAGGTGGAGGACCTGTGCGACCGCCTGTGGAAAGGTCGCCCGGAATGGGCTCGGCCGGCGGTCGGCGGGGTGCTGTTGGGGCTGCTGCTGCTGGCCGTGCCGCAGATGTACGGGGTCGGCTACCCGGTTATGTACAAGGCGGTCGGCGGGGGTTACGTGGTGTGGTTCCTGATCCTGTTGGCGTTCGCCAAGATGCTCGCCTGCAGCCTGACCATCGGCATCGGCGGTTCCGGGGGCGTGTTCGCACCGTCGCTGTTCATCGGGGCGACCGCGGGCATGGCGTTCGGGGTGACCGTGGACCACCTCTTCGGGTCGGACGCCGGCCAGCCCGCGCTGTATGCAGTGGTGGCCATGGGCGCAGTGTTCACCGCCGCCGCCCGCGCCCCGCTGACCTCGTTGGCCAGCGTGGTGGAACTGACGGGCGACTTCACCCTGACCCTGCCGGTGATGCTCGCCGTGGCCGTGGCCTCGTCCGTCTCCCGGGCGCTGAGCTACGGGACCATCTACACCACCAAGCTGCTCCGTCGCGGCACCGACGTCGACCGCGCCACCCCCCTCCGGGGCCTGCAGGACCTGACCGTCGCCGACGCCATGAACGCCTTCCGCGCCCCGCTCCCCACGGCGGTCGAGTCTGACGGGGTGAGAGAGGGACCGCCGCCCACCGATTGGCCGTCGCCGTTCGGAACCGTCACCCACGTGGGCGAGCCGCAGGCCCTGTTCGTCAACGAATCCCTTGCCCAGGCCCTGCGCCAGCTGGTGCTCTACGGGCGCGACGGACTGCCGGTCCTGTCCACCGACAGCCGCGACATCGAGGGCTGGATCACCAACCAGGACGTCGTCGAGGGCCTGGCTCGGCGCATCAGCTCGGCTCAGGCGGAGACCATCCAGGGTCAGCTGGCTGCGGACTCGGCGCGGCCCGACGCGGCGTCGGCGCTCCATCAGCCCCGCACGCCACTGCGCAGCTACCGGGTCATCGAGGTCACCATCGACGGGAGCTCGCCTGGGGCCGGGGGGAGATTGCAGGACGTCAGCTGGCCGGGTGCCATCCCTGTGTCGGTCATCCACAACCGCAAGCTGCGCCGACCCGACCCGCGGATCAACCTCGACCCCGGCGACCGGGTCAACCTGCTCGTCCAGGCTCGGAACGACGACTCCCCCGACGTCCGCTCGGAGCCGCCTCGACCTAAGGAGCGGCCGCACGGTGGTTCCCGCCCGGACCACACGTCGTAGGTCTCGCGATGCGGATCGTGTCGTCCCCGTCGATGCTGCAGACGCGCCTCTGCGCCCGCGTGTCAGCGGCTGTTGTCAGCTCACAGGATCGGCCGACCGCCGGTGACGCCGACCCGGGAGCCCGAGATGTAGCTTCCCTCGTCCGAGGCCAGGAGGACGTAGACGGGGGCTACTTCGGCCGGTTGTCCGGGACGACCGAGCGGAGTGTTCTGCCCAAAGGACTCGACATGATCGGCGGGCATAGTGGATGGGATCAAGGGTGTCCAGATCGGCCCGGGGGCAACGCTGTTGGCGCGGATCCCCCGGTCGCCGAGCAGCTGCGCGGCGGCCGCCGTGAAGTTGGCGATGGCCGCCTTGGTGACGTCATAGGGAAGCAGCACCGGCGTGGGCGTGTCAGAGTTCACCGAGCTGGTGGCGATGATCGACGAGCCCGGCGCCATGTGGGGCACCGCCGCTTTGGTGAGATGGAACAGTGCGGAGAGGTTCAGCGCGAGCGTATGGTCCCAATCCTCGTCGGAGATCTGTTCGATGGAGGGGTAGGTCATCTGAAACGCGGCGTTGCTGACCAGAACGTCAACCCTTCCGAACTCGTCGACGGCCCTGGCGACCACAGCTCGGCAATGAGCAGGATCGGCGAGGTCGCCGGCGACCGAGATGGCCTTCGCCCCTGCTTGTTCGATCCACCGCCGGGTGTCGTCGGCGTCGTCGTGTTCGTCGAGGTAGGAGATCACCAGATCGGCACCCTCGCGAGCGAAGGCGATAGCCACGGCTTTGCCGATCCCGCTGTCCGCTCCGGTGATTATGGCCTTCTTGTCCCTCAGACGGCCGGAACCCTGGTAGCTATCTTCACCATGGTCTGGCCGTGGCGTCATCTCCGATTCGACGCCGGGCGGATCCTGGTGCTGTTTAGGCTGGCTCATCAGCGGCTCCCAAGCGCATAGCCAGGAGCTACCCATCATCGTGAGCCCGCAACAGTCGGGGCCGCGCGCCGACCCTGTGGTTGCCGCCGACCGGCTCGGTCCGGGTCGGTTGGTGCTAGCGTCGGGGGGGTCGCCCGAGAAGGGTCGCCTCGGTTTGGGCGAGACGGTTTCAACTGTCGCCCCGTGCAGGCTCTGCCGCCTCTTTTCGCCTGAATGAAAGAGGCTGGCATGGGTATCCGGTTACAGCAGTGTCCACGTTTCTTGCTGGCGTCGGCGTGACTACGCGGCGCGAGGACAGCGAGGACCGTTCGCCGCGGTTCATTCCCGAGCTGACCGGGCTACTGCTGTCGGAGCAGTCCGTCGCCGGCCTGTTGGAGCTGATCGTCAACGTGGCGGTTTCCGCGGTCAGCGACGTGGACGCGGCGAGCGTGTCGCTGCTGGTCGGCCCCAACAAGCGTTTCGAGACGGCCAACGCCACCTCGCCGCTGGTGCGCGATGTGGATCGGGTCCAGTACGACGGCGAGGCCGGACCCTGTGTCGAAGCCATCCGCACCGGCGCCGAGGTGACCTTGGACGTGACCGGCGACCGGTGGCCCGACTTCGAGGAGCGGGCAGCGGCGATCGGGGTGCGTTCGGTGTGGTCGTTGCCTCTGCAAGTGCGCGGCATGACCACCGGGGCGCTGAACCTCTACTCGACCGGGGCGGAGGCCTGGTTTGACTCGGCGGCCGACACGGCTCGTTCCCTGGCCGGGCATGCCGCGGTGGTTTTGGCCAACGCCGCCGAGCTGACCAGCGCCGAGCTGACCAATGGCCATCTCAATGATGCACTCGTCGGCCGCACCACCATCGGACAGGCAGAGGGCATCCTCATGGCCGTCGAGCACATCAGCGCCGATGAGGCCTTCGACGTGCTACGGCGGGCGTCGCAGCGCACCCACCGCAAACTTCGAGACGTTGCCGCCGACGTCGTCGCCAACCACGGCCTTCACGCCGGTGAGGGATGACCATGGCGGTCAGTGACCCCGCACCCATCAACGCGGCATGTGGGATGCTTCACCTGGGCAGTGACGTCCTGTGGGTCGAGTATCTCGCTCTGGGCGGCAACCTTGCCCCCGGCCACCTCCTCGAATTCCTTGACGGAGATCGCAGCGTGACGAACCACGACTACGACCTGGTCGTCCATGTCCTCAACGAACGGTTCGAAGACCGCGGCGACAACCATCCCGTCGCCTACGCCGACGAGCTGTCCACGGCTGGCTAAAACCGAGCTCTGTACCATGGCACCGTGACCGAGGCCGACGACACCGCACAGCCGGAGGAGCGCCCGCGTCGGGCATTCCTTCGACTGCCGGAGGGCTACTTCGACCTGAGCGAGGCGGACCAGCTAGCGGCGCTAGAGCCGTTCGTCGACGCCCTGCTCGACGGCCAACCGTGACCGACCGCGTCTCCGACGAGCCCGAACCCACCGGGGATGCCCCGACGCCCCGCCAGCGCGTGTTCCTCGCCTTCCCGGCGGATTGGGACGAGCTGACGGCCGAGCAGCGGAAGGCAGCGGCGCTGGAGATGGCTGACAAACTTATCGCCGAGCTGAAGCCGCAGTCGTAGGACGACTCCCCTGCCAACCCTGTCTGACCAGGGTTTCCGTGGAGGCGATGGGAATCGAACCCACGAACCTCTTGCATGCCATGCGCGGGAATCTCGTGCGGTCCTTTAGGGTCTGGTCGCGTTCAGGCTGGTCAGGATGGGTTTACGTCGACGGTCCGTGTGGCCGTGTTGGGCCCTGGGAGGGTGGTTCGGTCGAGTTTCGTTGACATTTCCGTTGACACGAGCCGCTAGCTTGCATCTGCGCTCGCTCGCCGCTGGGGGAGGGACCATGATCGAGGGACATCCATGGGAGACGCCGTGGCTGGATGCCGTCCGGTCTGAGCAGCGGCAGTATCTGAGGCGAATACCGGACCACTGGCTGACCGGACACAGGGCATTGGATGTCGCTTCGGTGCCGCTCGCAGTACCCTGGCGAGGGCGATCCCGTCAACCATAGGATCATCGGCGTGGACTACCAGAACAAGCGGGTACTGGTGACGGGAGCCTCCTCAGGCATTGGCGCGGCGCTCGCCGAGGAGTTCGCCAAAAGAGCAGCGGTCGTGGGCATATGCGCCCGCCGCAAGGACCGCCTCGATGATGTCCTGAAGCGTTGTGCGATCCATTCGCCGCAGTCGAGGGCCTGGGTCACAGACCTATCGGATCCGTCGCAGGTCGACCGCTTGGCTGAGACGGGCATAGAGGAGCTTGGCCAGATCGACATCCTCGTCAACAACGCCGGCATTCCAAAGCGCCGCCACATATCCCTCATCGACATGTCGACGGTGGAATCGGTCATGCAGGTGAACTTCATGGCCGCCGTAGGTCTCACACTGGCGCTCTTGCCAGGCATGATCGAACACGACGAGGGTCACGTAGTCAACATAAGCTCCGTGGCCGCCACACTCAGCTCTCCCAAAGAGGCAGTGTACGTGGCGTCCAAGGCGGCGTTGAGCACCTTCAGTGAATCAATGGCGGTCGACCTTTGGGATAGCGGGGTTAAGGTCCTGGTCGTCTATCCCGGCGTGGTGACAACCGAGCTGTACGAGGTCCCCGGCAACGACCCGGTGCTGCCCGGGGTCTCGCCGATCGGCGTCGACGAAGTGGTGACCGCCACCTTCGACGCCCTCGAAACCGGGAAGCGGCAGGTCTACGTTCCCGCCTACTTCTCCGAGATCGCCGCCCAGAAGGCCGCCGACGTGGATGGCTTCCTCAAGGGCACGGCCGCCTACGTGGCCGACGCGTAGCGCCAGTGAGGTGACCCTAGGTCAGGCACCAATCCAGGTCCGACCGTGCTTCATCCTCGGCGCTCCTCTTCCCACGCCGTGATCGGCTGTTACTTGACAGGTGTTCCCGTCGTCGTCCCGGGTAGACCAGCGGCGGGGTGCCGAGGTCACCCGGTTCGATACGTGACGCTTCCAGGTACGCCACGACGTCGGCGCGGCGGACACCCGGCTTCCCCCCGCGGCGAGCGACGGCACGCCACGGTTGGCCACCTGGGCTTGGAATAAGTTGCGGGACAGGCCGAGCATGGCGGCCGCTTCGACCCCGGTGACCCAGTCGTCGTCGTCCGGCTCGTCGTCAGCCATCCGCTCTCACTGTCCGGGCGACTACCGGGTGACGGCCCGCACCCGCCACGACCCCGCCCCGCAATGGTCGCACCGCGGGGAGCCGTCCGCCGACGGCCGTTTGCAGTAGGCGCACACCTTCCCCGGTCCGGGCTGTCGGGCGGAGATCGCAGCCGCTTCGCGGGCTTGGATCTTCTTGCCGTGGTGGGCGGCCAAGGCGAGCAGGATCACGACGGCGACGACGGGGACGGTGACGTACCAGTAGGTGACCGCGAGGGCGACGGCGACGAGTCCGAAGAAGATCGCCCAGCCCGGATGCCCCCCGGCGGACCGGCGCACCCGGCGGTGCCGATGGCCGCCGAAGGACACCCAGAACGGCCCCGGTAGCCGCACCCCGACACGCACGCTCATCGTTCCCGCTCCTCTGAGGCCCGTCCTGGCCTCTTGGGATCACTGTACGCCGGCCGTGTGACATTGCCCTCAGGTGAGGGCGGCGACGACCTCGTGGGCGCGGGAACCGGTTGAGCAGTCACGGCCGTCCGCCTTAGCTGGCCGCCCGTCGCATGCGTGCCCGTTGCTGTGGGGTAGTGCCGCCATCACGGGTTGGCGGCTTTTGGTAGGCGAGCGAGGCGCCAGAAGGGACTCATACGTCGGGTCATAAGCGGCCAACTCACGGTTGCAGCAGGTCGGCATGGGTATGCAACGCGCATGCCAGATTTCAAGGACATCGAGAACAAAGCCAAGAGCGAAGCAGAAAGCGAAGCAGAAAAGAAGCTCGGGGGCGCCGACCAAAAGAGTGGTGGACAGCCGGCACAGCAAGATCCGAACGCCTCATCCTCTTCGCCGCCACAGTCCGACCAGTCACAATCAGACCAGCCACAATCAGACCCTCCCCAGCCCGGGAGCTGACGGCTGCGGCCCTGATCCAGTCGCCCGCCTGCACATCACAACACCCATTTCGGGTCCGACTGGCGGGCCTCCTTCGACGCCCTGTTGCGCCACGGAACCCGCCAACCGGATGCCTCGATCCTGGTCAGTGTGCCCAACTTGACTGATCCGACCGTGGCCCCGCCCGACGGGCACGTCTTCTACGCCCTGGAGCCAGTACCCAACCTGAACGGGCGGCTGGACTGGGCCCACAGCGCCACCGGTCAGGGACGGTGGAGGCGGCCGCGCGGCGAGGCCGTGCCGGTTGGTCAGCTAGCTTCGTCGGTTCGCAAGCGTTTCGATGAGCCGGACGACATCCGACGCAGGGGGCAGTGCGGCGATCTGACGTGCGGCCGCCGACGTTGCGGTCGCGATCGCCGGGTTGTTCATCACCTCATCGAGGGCTGCGTTGAAACCAGCCGTGTCGCAGCGCCACCCGACACCAGCCCGGTGGCACGCATCCGCCATGCGCAGCTGGCTCGGCGAACCGCGGGGCACGAGTACCACCGGAACCCCGGCAGCGAGCGAGGCGAGCACGGTCCCCGCCCCGGCGTGCGAGATGACTACCTTGCACGAGGGCAACAGACTGGTGAGCGACACAAATTCGCGGGCGTCGACGAGCTGTTCGTCGAGTGCGGCGAGTTCGCGTCGAAGTTCCTCACTGGGGGCCGTGACTACCACTCTCATACCGCGGGACGTGCACGCCTGGACTGCGGCGGTCAACTCCGAACGGGCATTGGCGAAGGTCGGGACGGTTCCAAACCCGATGTACGCGTCAGCTTGCAAGGACGGTCCTCGTCCTTCGAGCGGGCGTGGTCGCAGCGGCCAGACAACCGAGGCGCCCGGCGCCGAGGCCTGCAGGATCGGCGGGCACGGGTTGATCAGCGCGTGCTCATAGAGGCCGGCTGCCGGCGGCACGTCGCGCCCGCACGATTCCCAGAGCACGGAAGTGAGATCCTTGAGTGCAACGAGCTCACTGGCCGGCCGCAACGGGCTTCCCCAAGCGTGTGTGACCCAGGGTATGCCCGCCCCCATCGCGGCGACGGGCGCGGCGTACTCGCCTTCGTCGTGGACCACGACATCGGGTGGCCACTCCTGCATTCGTACAATGAGGTCAGCCAGCATGCTCGGTGCCATCACTTGTGCCCACATTCGCGTGGCCCACACGGTTGCAGGCTGTTCCTCTGTTTCAGGCCAGCGAAGTCGCCTCTCGTCACGCATCTCCGCTGTGCTCATCCCCGCCGACACGGCGTGAAGCCCGGCGCCGGTGATCACATCATGGCTCTGTTCGTTCGTAGCGAAGCGAACCTCGTGGCCCGCGACTTGGAGAGCCCCGGCCACGTCGAGCACGGGCACGACGTGGCCAAGCGCGGGGACAGCGCTCACGAGCACACGCACGCCGACGTTCTAGCTAACTCCGGCCTTGCGGTGCCACCGACAAGTTCCTCGCTGACCTCGCACAGCCGCCCCGCAAGGTCGGTGTCCATGCTCTTCCCTGCTCGAGGAGGACCGCCTCCCTCGCTTCAGATAGGCACCGGAGACGTCCACCAGGCCCGCCGAGGTCGCGGCCCGGACTGGCGGAAAATCCCCCAGTCGCTTCATGTCATTGAAAGGGACGAGCTGGACGAGGTACGACCTGCCATCTTGAACATGTGGCGGGAGTTCCTCGAGCGGCGACCGCACCCCTCGTAGCGGCTTACACCCCTACCCCTATGACCAGCGGCGTGGAAAGCACGGCAGGGCACTCCGCCGCATGCCCTGCCGGGCACTGGTCATGTTCGACCGCGGCAGATCCGACTCCTGCCGCGGTCGAACTCTTCGACAGAAGACTAGGAGCGAGGTCCGGGACCAGAGGGGCGGCGGATCCCCTGAGGCCGCTCGGACCCCGCCAGACACGAACCTATCCCAACCGTCGGGACGGGCGACGTCGAAGGGTTGGGCGGGGTCCGAGGCCATAGGGGTCTGGGTCCCTGAGGCCACCTGGACCCCGCCCGCTTCAGGGAGCTACCCATCCGAGGTCGTACGGAACGTCATGGCCGGGCTCCGAAGGGGAGAGGAGCGGGGTCCGAGGGCCACGGTCGGTTCGCCCGGCGCGTGGCGGGTATGTCCGCTGCGTGGACGCCGACACCTCGAACCGTCGAGCGGTCGAACTAGCCAGTCGGGTGATCATGGCCAGAGAGGGAACCTGCGACGACTTCGAGAGTTTCGTCGCCCCGGCGCTGGTCGAAACGCTCGGCAAGCGGGAGGATGCCCAGTTAGTGGCGGTCAGTCTCGCCCTGCTCTTACGCGACTTCGTGATGTACGCCGCCCTGCAATCTGCAGACCCCAAAGGAAGGGACGAGCTGGACGAGGTACGACCTCGCATTTTTGAACACGTGGAGAGAGTTCCTCGAGTTTCGGGAATCCTAAGGTCGCACTCTCGACCAGCTCGACCGGTCCGAGGCCAAGGGGAGCAACCACCCAGGGGTTCAAGACCCGCTCTGGGAGGGAATACCCTACTAACGGCGGGCTAATTCCTCTCTACCACGCCCGTTGTCCTAATCGTGATGGCCCACTCCCGATGGGTATGTCCGCGGGCGTGGACGTAGACACTTCAAGCCGTCGAGCGATCGAGCTGGCCAGTCGAACGATCATGGCCCAAGAGGGAACCTCAGGCGACTTCGAGAGATTCGTCGCCCCAGTCCTCGTCGAGACATTGGGCCAGCTGGAAGACGCTCAGTCGGTGGCGGCCAGTCTCGCCCTGCTCCTCCGCGACTTCGTGACCTACACGGCACTGTCGTCTGTTGACTCGACCGAAGGGGAAGTTCTGGGCCAGGTGCGACCCGCGACCCTTGACCTATGGCGAGGCTTTCTGGAGTCTCGCGAACATTGAGGCGTGGGGTCAGCTCAGTTGGCCACAGCCTCCTCCGTTGATAAACCGTTGACATCGGCCCGTGTCAACCGCTGTCAACGGACCGCCGCACCCCACCTGACCAGGGGTTTTCCGTGGAGGCGATGGGAATCGAACCCACGAACCTCTTGCATGCCATGCAAGCGCTCTACCAACTGAGCTACGCCCCCAGTGGGTTCACTCACTCTAGCCCAGCGCCGGCGGCAGGCTTCTCAGCGTTGGGGCAGGAGTTTGATGTCGTCGCGCGTGATGATGCCCGTGGTGAGCGTCCACTCGGCCAGAGCGTCGAGGGCGTTCTCGCCCAGCAGGTTGGGCACGCCGGCGTTGGTCAGCCGGGTGCGGAGATGCTCGACCCGCTTGACCAGGGTGGTGCGCGGCCAGTCCAGACGGGCGGCGGCGTCGGCGTAGCTGCGCGGGTGGGGGTCGTAGCGGGGGAACGGCTCGAGATAGCCGGCGAACAGGGCGGTCAGCGCCAGGCGGTCGTCGGCGCTGATGAGCACTTCGGACGCGGTCACCGTAGGGCGTGAGTCGGCGATGCTGTCGATCGGCCGGCCCGGCGGGCTGAGGGCCGAAGCCTCCACCGCCAGGGCGTGGCGGCGGACCTGGCCCTCCACGATGACGGTCATGGCGCCCGCCGCCGCCAGGCTCTTGCCCGGCGCCAGCACGGTGCGGATGCCGATCTCGTCCACCACCTGCAGCGGCCGGGTGGTGCTGTGGTTGTGCAGCCACCACGTGCCCGAGTCGTACTCGAGGCTCCCCGCCAGCCGGGAGATCCCGAGGTCGCTGGCGTCCAGGCACACCGTGCAGTTGGCCTCGCGTCCGAAGCTGAACACGTCGCCGGGCGAGAGATCCCACCGCTGGTCGTTGAGCGTGACGCCGAGGTGACTCATGACCGCACCACGAGCAGCTTAGGGGGCGTGCAGCTCGGCGAGGAGGGAGCCGAGCCCGTCCTCGTCGAGGCGGGGAAGGGTGTAGAAGCTGATCCGGTCGACCAGGCCGACGGTGTGGTCCCGAATCGCCGCCGCCAGCCGGTCGGGGGGAGCGACCACGGCGAAGGTGGCGAGCATGTCGTCGTCGATCAGCTTGCCCATCTCCTGCCACTGGCCCCGCTTGGACAACGTGTTGAGCTCGGGCTGAAGGTCGCCCCAGCCGTGCAGGTCGAGCACGCCGCGGTAGGCGGGCGTCGAACCGTAGAAGGCAACCTGCTGGCGGACCATGGTCGCCAACGACGAGGTTTCCTCCTCGTTGGCCCCCGAGACCACGAACACCGGCCAGGACAGTTGGAACGCGGAGCGGTCCAGGCCCCGCTTGGCCAGCGTGGCATCGATGGTGGGCAGGGTCACCTCCCGCAGGTACCGCTCCGTGCTGAAGGGGTGCACCAACATCCCATCGGCGACCTCCGCCGCCACCTCGGTCATCCCCGTGCCCACCGCGGCCAGCAGCACCTTGGGCGCCGGCTGGTCGATGGGTCCGGGGTTGAAGAACGGGGTCATCAGGGTGTGCTGGTAGAACTCGCCCCGGAAGTCGAGCTTCGACCCGTCCTGCCAGCACGCCCAGATGGCCCGCAGGGCCGAGATGAACTCCCGCATCCGGGGCGCGGGGTGCGACCACGGCATGGAGAACCGCCGTTCGATGTGGGGCTTGATCTGCGAGCCGAGACCGAGGAGCAGCCGACCGTGCGAGTAGGCCTGCAGGTCCCACGCCACGGTGGCCGTGGTCATGGGGTTGCGGGCAAAGGCCACGGCGATGCCGGTTCCCAGGTCGAGGCGCTCGG
This sequence comes from uncultured Actinomycetota bacterium, assembly GCA_963757175.1. Lineage (GTDB taxonomy): Bacteria > Actinomycetota > Acidimicrobiia > Acidimicrobiales > Palsa-688 > CAVWQR01. The sequence goes on from CAVWQR010000001.1 coordinate 1,919,229, forward strand.
TGTGCTCGGCGGCGAGGAGGAGGGGAAAGAACGGGTCGTGACCGCCCTCGAGCGACCAGGCGCCGTCATAGCCGGTCGCCTCCACCCGCCGGGCGTCGTTGCCGGCATCGCTCAATGATCCGGACACCGCTCCGTCGACACGCATGGCCGAAACCCTATTTCAGCCGGTCAGCGCTCGCCGCGAAGGAACCGTTCCATCTCGGCCGCCAGCTCGTCGCCCGAAGGCAGCTCGCCGAACTCGGTCGCGGAGAGCCCCTGCTCCTGGTCGTGCTGGGCCTCCAGCTGATGCAACAGGGCAACGTGCTCCTCGTTACCGCCCACCAGCTGGTCGATCTGGGTCGCGGTGGTCGCCGCCGCGGTGCGCAACGCCTCGGTCTCCACCTCGAGCTCGCCCAGCTCGGCCAGCTTGTCGAGGAGGGCGGCGGCCGCCGCCGGGTAGGGCATGGCCGCCACGTAGTGGGGCACCCGGGCCCACAAGCCCACGGCGGGAACGCTGGCTTGGCCGAAGCTCTGCTCCAGGCTGGCCTGAACGCCGGCGGGGACCTCGACCGTGGCCGGGATGAACCCCACCCGGTGGGTGAGCGCCAGGTCGGTGCCGGTGGCGGTGAGGCGCACGGGGCGGGTGTGGGGGACGGGCGCCGGGAACGCGCCGAGGCCGATCACCAGCTCGACACCCAGCCGGGAGGCGAGGGCGACGACCTCGGCGGTGAACTGGTGCCAGCGCATGTCCGGTTCGGGACCGCTCAGGGTGAGGACGGTCCGGCCCGTGCGGTTGATGGCGGCGCGCAGCTCGATCGCCGGCCAGCGCAGCTCCGTGCTGGTCCCGTTGGTGATGCGGACGACGGGCCGCCGGGCCCGGTGGTCGATCAGGGCGTCGGCGTCGAAATCGGCGACGAGCTCGTTGGGCATCGAGCTGTGCAGGGCGGCGACGGCGCTGGCCGCGGCGCCGCCGGCGTCGATCCATCCTTCGAGGGCGATGACGAGCAGGGGTCGTTCGGCCTCGGGCCAGTGATGGACGGTCGCCAGGTCGGTCATGTCCCATCCAGTCTGGCCCGAGCGGAGGTCATGTCGCGACCAGCGCCTCGGCACGCTCGCGGGCCATGTCGGCCAGCCAGTCCAGCGAGGCGCGCATGCCGGCGACGTCCGCCCCGTCGTCGCCCATGGCTCCACCCACGTAGCGGGTGTAGACCCCTTCGATGATGCAGGCCAGCTTCCACCAGTTGAAGGCGATGTAGAAGCCCAGGGCGGAGAGGTCGCGATCGGAGCGCGCCGCGTAGCGGGCCACGACCTGGTCGCGGGTGAAGAAGCCCGGCGCCAGGGTCGGCGCCGCGTCCAGGGGGGTACGGGTGTCGCCGGGCTCGGACCAGTAGGCCAGCAGCTGGCCCACGTCGGCCAGCGGGTCGCCGAGGGTGCACAGCTCCCAGTCGAGCACCGCCCGCACCTCGCCGTCCGGGCTGAGCACGGTGTTGTCCAGCCGGTAGTCGCCGTGGACGATCGAGGTCCCCTGCTGCTCCGGGATCCGGTCGTGCAGGATGGCGAAGGTCGACTCGATGGCGGCGATGGCGGGGCCGCCGTGTTCGTCCCGGGACGCCACGTACTGGGCGTTCCAACGGCGCAGCTGACGGGCGATGTAGCCGTCCTTGCGGCCCAGGTCGCCCAGGCCCACCGCGTCAGGGTCGACCGCGTGCAGCCCGGCGAGGGCGTCGACCAGCGACTCGCTGGCCCGGTGGCGCAGGTCGACGCTCAGCGCCGCTTCGGCGTCGGCGGCGTGGCGCAGGATGAGCCCGTCCACGAAACCCATGACGTAGAACGGTGCGCCGTTGACCTCGGGATCGGCGCACAGCGCCAGCGCCGGCGCTACCGGGATACCGGCCGGCCCGACCGCGGAGATGACCCGGTATTCGCGGGCCATGTCGTGCGCCGTCGGCAGCACGTGGCCGGTCGGCGGGCGGCGCAGCACCCAGCGGTGTCCGTCGCCGTCGGTGACCTCGTAGGTGAGGTTGCTCCGGCCGCCGGCGATGAGGTGGAAGGACAGCGGTCCGGCCGCGTCGGGAATGTTGTCGGCGAACCAGGCGCTGACTCTGGGCAGATCGATGCCCTCTTTGGCGGCGGTCACAGTCCTAGACGCTAGAGCGTGCGAGAGCGCACGGAGGAGCCAGACCCGATGGATGTCACCGATGCCACATTCGAGACCGCCGTGGTCGAGCGGTCGAAGCAGGTGCCCGTGGTGGTCGACCTGTGGGCATCGTGGTGCGGGCCGTGCCGGACGCTGGGGCCCATCCTGGAGAAGGTGGTCGACTCCACCGACGGGGAGGTGGAGCTGGTCAAGGTGGACGTGGACGCCAACCCGAGGGTGGCGGCGACCTTTCAGGTCCAGTCCATTCCCGCGGTGTACGCCATAGCCGACGGCCAGGTGGTCGACAGCTTCGTCGGCGCCCTGCCCGAGCCGGCGGTGCGCCAGTGGGTCGACCGCCTGCACCAGGCGCCGTCGGAGGTCGACCAGCTCGTGGCCAAGGGCGACGAAGCGTCGCTGCGCCAGGCCGTGGAGCTGGAACCGGCCAACCCGAAGGCGGTGCTCGCCCTGGCCGGCCTCCTGGTCGAGCACGACACCGACGAGGCCCGGTCGGAGGCGCTCGGCCTGGTGGCCCGCCTCCCCGAGAGCGCCGAGACGCGGCGCATCGCCGCCCTCGCTCGCGTCGGTGACGAGGTCAACGGCGCCGGCACCGAGGAGATCGAGGCCAAGCTCGACGCCCTGCTGGACCGGGCCAAGGCGGACGAAGGTGCCCGCCAGGAGTTCGTGGACCTCCTCGAAGTGCTCGGGCCCGACGACCCGCGCACCCCCCGCTATCGCAAGGCCCTCACCGCCGGCTCTTCTAACCTGCGGCGGTGCGACTCGTCGTCGGGCGAGCGCCACTACGACCTGACCCATCGCTGCCTGGTCATGGGCATCCTCAACCGGACCCCCGACTCCTTCTACGACCGCGGCGCCTACTGGGGCGACGACGCCTTCTGGGCGTCGGGCCGAGCAGCTGGTGGCCGAGGGCGCCGACCTCCTGGACGTCGGTGGCGTCAAGGCCGGTCCCGGGCCGGCGGTGAGCGAGAGCGAGGAGCTGGAACGGGTGATCCCGGCCGTCGACGGCCTCCGCCGTCGCTTCGACCTGCCCTTGTCGGTCGACACGTGGCGTGCGACCGGTCGCCGCCGAGGCCTACCGCGCCGGCGCCCTCATCGGCAACGACATCAGCGGCTTCGCCGACCCCGACTACCTGCCGGTGTCCGCCGCCGCCGGGGCGACCGTGGTCGCCACCCACATCCGCCTCGGCCCGCGCATCCCCGATCCCGAGCCCGAACTACGACGACGTGGTGGAGGCGGTGGGTGACTTCCTCGCCGATCGGGCGCGCCGGGCCCGAGCCGCCGGCGTGTCCGGAGACCGTATCGTGGTCGACGCCGGGCTGGACCTGGGCAAGACGGCCGAGCAGTCCCGGTGCCTCCTGGTGGCGTCGGACCGCCTGGCCGGGCTCGGCTATCCCGTCCTGCTCTCGGCGTCCAACAAGACGTTCCTCGGACGGCTCCTCGACCTCGAGGTGTCGCAACGGCGGGAGGCGACCATCGCCGCCCACGCCATCGGCGTCAGCCTGGGATGCCGGATCGTGCGCGCCCACGACGTCCGCAGCGCACGCCGGGTCTGCGACACCCTCGCCGCCGATCGGCAGAATCCCGGGGTGAAGGCGTGCCGCCGGCGGTGTGGCTGATCGACGGCGACGACCCCGTCCTGGTCGGCGAACGGGTGCGGGGCCTGGTCGACCGAGCTGCTGGAAGGCGCCGATCCCGCCTTGGCCGTGGAGGAGCACGGTGGCGACGAGCTGGACGTCTCGGTCGTGGCCGACGCCTGCCGCACGCCGCCGTTCCTCGCCGATCGGCGGGTGGTCGTGCTGCGCGACGTCGGGGCGCGCAGCAGCGAGGACCTGGCGCCGATCATCGCCTACCTGGACGATCCGTCGCCGACGACCGCGCTGATCCTCGTCGCCGGCGGAGGGCGGCCGGCGCCCAAGGTGGTGGCCGCGGTCAAGGCCCACGGCCACGTCGTCGACACCCGGATCGCGGGCCGGGAGTCGCGCACCTGGATCCGCGACCGGCTCGCCGCCGCCGCCATCAGCCTCGACGCCGAGGCCACGTCCCGGCTGGAGGCCCATCTGGGCGAGGACGTGAGCCGCCTCGGTGCCCTGATCGAGGTGCTGGCGGCGGCGTACGGCGACGGGGCCCGCCTGCACGCCGCCGACGTCGAGCCCTATCTGGGTGAGGCCGGCGGGGTCGCCCCCTGGGATCTCACCGACGCCATCGATGCCGGCCAGGCCGAGGTGGCGTTGCCGCTGTTGCACCGGATGCTCGGTTCCGGCGCCCGCCATCCGCTGGTCGTGCTGGCCATCCTGCACCGGCACGTGTCGTCCATCCTCCGGGTCGAGGACCCCGGCATCGCCACGGAAGGAGCGGCGGCGGTCGCCATGGGCATCGCCAAGGGTCGGTCGACCTTCCCCGCCAAGAAGGCCCTGGCGGCCGCCCGCCGCCTCGGACCGGCCGGCGCGGCCGACGCCATCGGCCATGTCGCCGACGCGGAATTGGCGCTCAAGGGCAAGGTCGACTGGCCGCCCGAGCTGGTGCTCGAGGTGCTCGTGGCCCGCCTGTGCTTCCTGTCCCGGAGGAGCGCTACGAGGCCTGTTCGTTCTCGCTGAGGGCGTTGATCCGCCGCACCAGGCGCGACTTGCGGTTGGCCGCCTGGTTCTTGTGGATGATGCCCTTGGCCGCCGCCTTGTCCAGGCGCTTCACCGCCAGGCGCAGATCCTCGGCTGCCGTTTCGGCGCCGGCGCCGGCGCTGCTCACCGCCGTCTTGACGCGCGTGCGCACCTCGGACTTGGCCGCCTTGTTGCGCAGACGGAGCCGCTCGTTCTGGCGGTTGCGCTTCATCTGGCTCTTGATATTGGCCATCGGATTACGCTACCACCCCCGCGGCGACCGCGGCCCGCACCACCAGGTCCACGGTGACCTCGGCGGGGAACACGGTGGAGTCGATGATCAGGTGGTACAGCGCCGGGTCGGTGGGGTCGGTGTGGTAGAGCCGGCGCACGTAGGCGGTGCGGGCCCGGTCGGTGATGTCCTGGCGGCGCTCGGCGTCGCCCAGCTCGATGTGTTCGATCGCCGCCGCCGACGCCACCCGCCGCGGCCGCGGACCGTCGAGACGGACGTGATAGGTGGCCGGCGCGCCGGCGAGCACCACCGCCGCGGCCCGACCCAGCACCACGCCGCCCTGACCCCGCCGCAGGTCGGCGATCCCGCTCTCCGCCCGGCAGCGGAGGGTCTGGTCGTCGTCGGTCGCGTCCACGGGCGGGGCCACCGCGGTGCCGATGGGCGCGGCGTGGGCCAGATAGGCGAAGAAGCGGTTGTGCGGCGTGGCCCGACTCTCCGCTTCGGAGAGGCTCTCGGATGAGCGCTTGGCCGCCGCGGCCAGGTCGGCCGACACCATGCGGTCCAGGAACGGGAGATGCAGCCGCGCGGCGACCGCCGGGGCGATCACGCTGCCGCCGGCGCCGAAGGTGGCGGAGATGGTGATCACCGGCGCTTGGTTCATGGTGGCCCTTAGCCTACTGGGGTGTCTCCGACCCCCTCGGGCACCGACCGGCTTGCCGCGGTGCGCAATTTGAGCATCGTCGCCCACATCGACCACGGCAAGTCCACGCTGTCCGACCGGATCCTGGAGCTCACCGGCGCCGTCGATCCACGCGAGATGCGCGAGCAGTACCTGGACTCGATGGACATCGAGCGGGAGCGGGGGATCACCATCAAGGCCCAGAACGTGCGGGTGCGCTGGAAGGGCCACACCATCCACCTCATCGACACGCCGGGGCACGTGGACTTCGGCTACGAGGTGAGCCGCAGCCTGGCGGCGTGCGAAGGGGTGGTGCTGCTGGTCGACGCCGCCCAGGGCATCGAGGCGCAGACCCTGGCCAACGCCTACCAGGCCCTGGAGCACGACCTGGAGATCGTGGCCGCCCTCAACAAGATCGACCTGCCGGCCGCCGACCCCGACCGCTACGCCGCCGAGATCGAATCGGTGCTCGGCATCGGCGCCGACCAGATCCTGCGCATCTCGGCCAAGACCGGCGACGGGGTCGACCGCCTGCTCGACGCCGTCATCGAGCGCATCCCGCCGCCCACCGGGGACGCCGATGCCCCGCTGCAGGGCCTGGTGTTCGACTCGTACTACGACCAGTACCGGGGCGTGGTGAGCGCCGTCCGGGTGGTCAACGGTCGCCTTCCCGGCCGCGGCCGGGTGCGATTCATGCAGGCGGGACGCACCCACGACGTGGAGGAGATCGGGGTGCGCGCCCCGGCGCCCCAGGCCGGTCGCCACCCTGGACGTGGGCGACGTCGGGTACCTCATCGCCGGGATCAAGGACATCGGCGAGGCCCGCAGCGGCGAGACGGTGACCGAGGCGGCCCGTCCGGCCGCCGAACCCCTCGCCGGCTACCAGGACCCCAAGCCCATGGTCTTCTGCGGCCTGTACCCGGTGGAGGGCGACGACTTCGCCGACCTCCGCGAGGCGCTGGAACGGCTCCGTCTCAACGACGCGTCGTTCACCTACGAGCCCGAAACCTCCGGGGCGCTCGGTTTCGGTTTCCGCTGCGGGTTCCTGGGCCTGCTGCACATGGAGATCGTCCGCGAGCGCCTCGAGCGGGAGTTCGACCTCGCCCTCATCGCCACCGCGCCGTCGGTCGGCTACCTGGCCCACACCACCGACGGGGCCACGTCCGAAGTGCACAGCCCCTCGGAGATGCCGGAGCCCCAGCGTCTCGACCACATCGACGAGCCCGTGCTCACCGTCACCGTGCTGCTGCCGACGGAGTACACGGGGACGGTCATGGACCTGTGCCAGTCCCGTCGCGGGGAGATGGTCCGCATGGAGTACCTGTCGCCGGAACGTCTCGAGCTGGTGTACCGCATCCCCCTCGCCGACGTCGTCGTCGACTTCTTCGACGCCCTCAAGAGCAGGACCAAGGGGTACGCCAGCTTGGACTACGAGCCCGCCGGCTACGCCGCTGCCGAGCTGGTCAAGATCGACGTGCTGCTCAACGGCCTTCCCGTCGACGCCTTCAGCGCGGTGGTGCACCGCTCCGAAGCCCAGGAGTACGGCCGGCGCATGACCGAGAAGCTACGCCAGCTCATCCCCCGACAGCTGTTCGACGTCCCCATCCAGGCGGCCATCGGCGGCCGGATCATCGCCCGGGAGACGGTCAAGGCCAAGCGCAAGGACGTGCTGGCCAAGTGCTACGGCGGCGACATCACCCGCAAGCGCAAGCTGCTGGAGCGCCAGAAGGAGGGCAAGCGGCGGATGAAGAACATCGGCCGCGTGGAGGTCCCCCAGGAGGCGTTCATCCAGGCTTTGCGGTTGGACCAGTAGCGGCGTTGGTCGGCTGGGGCGCGATCAGGTGCGGCGCCGCCGTCGCCGGCGCGGTGGTGGACGGCGCCGTCGGAGGCGGGGCGTGCGAGGAGGAGCCGCCGCCGGCCACGCCCAGCCAGACAGCGGCGCCCACCACCGCGGCGGCCAGGGCGGTGGTCACCCACTGGGCCAACGACCACGAGTGCAGGCGGGGAGGAGCGGGCGGGCGCTTGAGCCAGCCCGACGACCTCTCCCACGTTTCGTCGTCCCGACGCCGAGGCCGGCGCGGGCGCGGCGCCTTCTTCGGCGGCCGCGTGCGCCCGCCGGGATGGCGCTGCTGGTGCGCCCGGCGGTTGTCGGCGCTGTCCTCGTTGATGGTGGCGGCGGCGATGAACTCCTCGTCGAGCACGAGCTGGTCGAAATCGTCTCCGGCGTCTGCTGAACGCTCGTCCACCACCAGGGAGTATGGCGCGCCGGGCCTACCGAGCGAAAGCCCTCATGCGCTGATCTTGCTGATGTTCTGGTTGCAGTACTCGGCGATTCCGGCGCCGTCCAGGTAGCCGGCGTCCCCGTCGGAGAGGTTCAGCGCCGAAGCCGTCTGCTGGACGGCCTCGATGAAGGTCTTGCCGTTGTCGAGGTTGCTGCAAGCCGTGTGGGCGGCGCTGATCCGCTTGGCCGAGGGGATGGTCTTCAGGTTGGGCTGGCTGTTGGTGGCCTGGATGAACGCGGTGTCCGACTGCGACCCCGTGTTCCCCTGCCCGGTGTTGCCGGATCCGCTGCCACTCGTGGTGGTGGTGGTCGACCCGCCGTTGCCGCTGCTGCCCGACGATCCGCTCGACCCGCTGCCCCCCGTGGTCGTCGACGACCGGTGGATGGTGGTCGACGACGACGATGGCGGCGTCGTCACCTTCTTCGAGCTGGAGCCGCCCAGGCCTACGATCAGGCCGACGACCACGCCGGCGACCACGACCACGGCGACGATGGGGATGACAATGAGCGCGGTGCGGTTGCGCTTGGGCGGCCCGCCGTAGCCGCCCGGCGCGCCGGGGGCCCCGTACCCGCCCGGCGGCTGGCCCCAGCCGGTCTGGGGCGTCTGGGCCGGCTGACCCCACCCGGTCTGATCTCCCGGCGGTGCCTGGCCCCAGCCGCCGCCCTGCTGGCCCCAGCCCTCCTGGCCGCCCTGGCCGGGCGGTGGCTGGCCCCAACCCTGCTGCCCCCCTTGGCCGGGCGGTGGTTGGCCCCAACCCTGCTGGCCGCCCTGGCCGGGGGGTTGGCCCCACCCGCCTCCCTGCTCGCCACCCTCACCGTAAGGGGGCTGTCCGTACTGGTCGCTCATGATTGGTTCCCCGTCTGTTGCCGGACTTGCGCAGGATGGTACCCGTCCCGGCCGCACCCGCCCATCGCCAGCCCTCCCCAATCTCCCCGCCCGCGGCGGCCCCGCGCCCGACGGGCGGCCTTTCCCCTCCTCCCCTGTCACGTCGCAGGCGGCTGGCACTCGGTACTCTTGAGTGCCAGCCATGCTTGACGATCGCAAGGCGGCCATCCTGCGGGTGGTCGTCGAGGAATACATCCGCACTGCGCAGCCGGTGGGATCCGGCCACGTCGCCGCCGTGCCCAAGCTCGCCGTCTCCTCGGCCACCGTGCGCAACGAGATGGGAACCCTGGAGCGGGACGGGTACCTCGTCCAGCCCCACACCAGCGCCGGGCGGGTGCCGACCGACAAGGGCTACCGGTTCTTCGTCGACTCGCTGTCCCCGGGCACGTTGAGCACGGTGCAGTCGGCGCAGGTGCGGACGTTCTTCGCCGACGCCCACGGGGAGCTCGAGCGGATGCTCGGCGACACCAGCCGCCTCCTGTCCGACCTGACCCGGTACGCCGCAGTCGTCACCGGACCGGCCCACCCGGATCCGTCCCGGGTGCGATCCGTGCAACTCGTCTCCCTCTCTCCCCGGGTGGTCCTGGCCGTCGCCGTGCACTCGACGGGCGCCATCGACAAGGCCGTCGTGGAGCTGGACAGCACACCCAGCGACGCCCAAGTGGCGGCGGCCAACGCCCGGCTGGAGAGCCACATGGTCGGTCTGGCCTCCGGCGAGAGACCCGTCGTGGCGCCCAGCGGCGACCAGGCCGTCGACGACCTCGCCGCTCGCGCCGCCGCCGCCCTGGCCGGCTCGGGGGGAACCGACGACGACCAGGTGTTCGTCGGCGGGGCGGCCAGCATGGCCTCGGCCTTCGACGCGGTGGACACCATCCGCGAGGTGTTGAGCATCCTGGAGCAGCAGGTGGTCCTGGTCAGCCTGTTGCGCGACGTGCTCGACCGCGGGCTCAGCGTCGCCATCGGCGCTGAGCACGGCGTCGAGTCGCTCGCCGACTGTTCGGTGATCGTCGCCCCCTACAACGTCGAAGGGGAGCAGGCGGGCACCATCGGCGTGCTCGGCCCGACGCGGATGCGTTACGACCAGGCACTGGCCGCGGTCGCGGTGGTGTCGGACCGCCTGAGCCGGGCGCTCAGCGAGGGCCCGTGACGTTCGCGACTTCGGGCCCGATCACGGTAGGTTTGGCAGGCCGTGGCTGAGGACTATTACGAGGTGCTCGGCGTGAGCCGCAACGCGACTGACGCCGAGATCAAACAGGCCTACCGCAACATGGCCCGCACGTTGCACCCCGACGCCAACCCGGACGACGGAGCGGCCGAAGAGCGCTTCAAGCGGGTCAACCGGGCGTACGAGACCCTCCGCGACCCCGAACGGCGGCGGCGCTACGACATGTTCGGTGACGAGCCGCGCGGCGCCGGGGCGGGCGCGGCCGGCGGCGATCCTTTCGGCGGCGGCGGTCTGGGCGACATCTTCGACGCCTTCTTCGGCGGCAGCAGCCCGTTCGGCGGGCAGGCGACGAGGGAGCGCGGCGGCGTGCGGCGGGGCGCCGACGCCGAGGTGGCGCTCGACCTGGAGTTCACCGAGGCGGTGTTCGGCGCCGACCGGGAGCTGTCGGTTCGCCTCCCGGTGACCTGCGAGACCTGCGGCGGCACCGGCGCCAAGCCGGGTACCACCCCGGTCACCTGCAGCACGTGCCAGGGCGCGGGGGAGATCCGCCGCGTGCGCCAGTCGATCCTGGGTCAGATGGTCACCGCGTCGCCCTGCCCCCGCTGCGGCGGCACCGGCGAGGAGGTTCGTTCCCCCTGCTCCGACTGCCGGGGCGACGGGCGGCGGACGGTCGAGCACTCCTTTGTCGTCGAGGTGCCGGCCGGCGTCGACACCGGCCAGACCCTCCGGCTCACCGGGCGCGGCGCCGCCGGCCAACGGGGCGGGCCTCCCGGCGACCTGTTCGTGCACCTCCGGGTGCGCCCCCACCCGCTCTTCACCCGGGACGGCGATGAGCTGCACGCTGACCTCGTGGTCAGCATGACCCAGGCCGCGCTGGGGGCCAGCGTGTCGTTCGAGACCCTGGACGGCGCCGAGGAGCTGACCATCGCCGCCGGCACGGCCGGGGGCAGGGAGATCCGCCTGCGCGGCCACGGGATCCCCCGCCTGCAGGGGCGGGGCCGGGGCGATCTGGTGATCCGTGTCGTGGTGGAGACGCCGACGGCACTGTCCAAGACCCAGGAGGAGCTGCTGCGCCAGCTGGCCCTGGAGCGGGGCGAAGAGGTGGCGCCGCCCGACGTGGGTCTGCGTTCGCGGCTCCGCGGCGCCTTCAAGTAGCGGGGAGCGGCACGGCGGCGGGAGCGACGCCGGGGCGACGACAGACGGCGGCGCACGTGTTCGTCACCGATCTGCAACGACCGGCGCTGGACGACGAGGACCGCGCCCATCTCGAGCGGGTGCTGCGGGTGCGCGCCGGCGAGTACGTGAGCGCGGCCGACGGGCAGGGCGGGTGGCGCCTGACCCGCTGGGGTGACGGGGCCAGCCTGGAGACGGCAGGACCGCCGGTCTTCGAGCCCCCCGCCCGTCCGCCGGTCACCATCGGCCTGGCCCTGGTCAAGGGTGACCGCTTCGACTGGGCCGTGCAGAAGCTCACCGAGCTGGGCGTCGACCGCATCGTGCCCCTGACCACGGCGCGTGCCGTGGTCCGCTGGGATCCAGACCGCGCCGGGCGGGGCGTGTCCCGGTGGCGCAAGGTCGCCCGAGCCGCGGCCATGCAGAGCCGGCGGGTGCGGCTGCCCGTGATCGAGGAGGTGACGCGGTTTGCCGACCTGGTAGCCGGGCCGGCGGCGCTGGCCGTCCCCGACGGCGGGCCGCTTTCGCTCGAACGCCCGACGGTGTTGGTCGGACCGGAAGGAGGGTGGGCGCCCGAGGAGATCGACTGCGGGCTGCCGGGCGTCTCCCTCGGCCCCGAGGTCCTGCGGTCGGAGACGGCTGCCGTCGCCGCCGCAGCCCTGCTCGGCGGGCTGCGCGCCGGCGTGGTCGGTGCCGGGGGAGCGCCGTGAGCACGCCGGCCGGCGGGCAGCCGGGCGACTTGGAGCGGGCGTTCGGGGTGTACGTCCACGTGCCGTTCTGCACCCGTCGCTGCGACTACTGCGCGTTCGCCACGTGGACCGATCGCCACCACTTGATCCCCTCCTACGTCGCCGGGTGCCGACAGGAGCTGGCCTCGGCCGCCCTCCCTGCGGCTACGACGGTGTTCTTCGGTGGGGGCACGCCGTCGCTCCTCGCCCCGACGGACCTGGAGCAGCTCCTGGCCGGGGTGGCGCGGCGGGCAGACGCCGAGGTCACGCTGGAGTGCAACCCCGAAACCGTCACCGTCGAACGTTTGGCCGGCTACCGCGCCGCTGGCGTCACTCGGCTGTCGTTCGGGGTGCAGTCCATGGTTCCCCGCGTCCTCACCGCCCTGGGCCGGATCCACGACCCGGCCTCGGTGCGCGCCGCGCTCGGCGCCGCCGCCGAATCCGGGTTCGGCGGGTCGTACAGCGTCGACCTGATCTACGGCGCGGCGGGCGAGACGCTCGGCGAGTGGGAGCAGACGGTACGCACCGTCCTCGCCTTCGACCCGCCGCCCTCCCACGTGAGCGCCTACGCCCTCACCCCCGAGCCCGGCACCCCGCTCGGAGCCCAACCGGCGCGGCACCCCGACAACGACGACCAGGCCGACAAGTACCTGCTCGCCGACGCCCTGCTCGAAGACGCCGGCCTGGCCTGGTACGAGCTGTCCAACTGGGCTCGCCCCGGCGCCGAGTGCCGTCACAACCGGCTGTACTGGTCGCAGGGTCCCTACCGCGGCATCGGTTGCGCCGCCCACTCTCACGAGCTGCTGCCCGAGGGTGGGGCGCGGCGGTGGTGGAACGTCCGCACCCCGGAGCGTTACCTCCGCCTGGTCGCACGGCGCCAGTCCGTGGTCGCGGCCGAGGACGTGCTGGACGAGCAGGGCCGGCAGCTGGAGGCGCTGCAACTGTCCCTGCGCACCCGCGCCGGGGTCCCCGCCGCGGCCCTGGGTGACGATCCCCGGATCGACGGGCTGGTGGAGCGCCGGTCCGACGGCGCGGGCGGGGGCGAGCGAGCCGTGCTCACGCCTACTGGCCGGTTGCTGGCCAACGAGGTGTCCTTGCGCTTGCGGGTGGCGCCGTCGGTTTGAGGCTCGATCATTTTCAGGTCCCGCCCTCGACGGGTGGGAGGAGGATGGTGTCTCCCGGGAAGATCAGGCTGGGGTCGTCGGGGTAGGGCAGCGAAGGCCGGTTGGCGGCGATCAGGCGGGACCAGTACTCGGCGACGTGGTCGTCGCTGGGAGCTGACCCGTCGGCGGTGCGGAGGTTGGCCTCGGCGATGCTCCACAAGCTGTCGCCGGGCTGCACGGTCCACGTGGCCGCCGGCGGCGACGACGGTGCCGCGGGGGGCGACGGTGGTGGCGCGAGTGGGGTGGGGGCCGGCGGTGGAGGCGGCGGGTTCGTCGGGATGGGCCCGGCCGCGGTCGGCGGCGGGGCGGTTGGCGCGGCGGGGCCGGCGGTGGCGGGGGCAGCAGGCTGCGCCGGTGCCGGTGGCCGGTGACGTCGTTGCCGGTGACGTCGTTGCCGGCGTGGAAGTGGTCGGCTCCACGGTCGTTGGCGGTGCGGTGGTGGTGGTCGACGGTGCGGCGGTCGACGGTGCGGCGGTCGGCGGTGCGGTGGTCGGCGGTGCGGTGGTCGGCGGTGCGGTGGTGGTGGACGGCGTCGGCGGCGACGCCGGCGGCGTGGTGGATGGGGAGCGGTTGCTGCCGGCAGGGCGGAGGGCCGGCGGGGCGGATCCGCCTTCGGCCGCCGGCGTGGTGGCAGGAGGCAGCGAACGCAGGACCGGCGGCCCCGGCGCCGGCGGGGAGCTGGCACCCGCCTCGGCCGACGCCGCGTTCAAGGTGATCCCGGCGGTGGCCGCCAGACCGAGCGAACCCAGCACGAAGCCGCGCAGGTACTGGGGACACAGCCGCCGCAGGAAGCGACCGGGCCGGGGCCATCCCGTGCGGCGCGCCAGCACGCTCAGCGCACCGAGGCCGAGCAGGTACCAGCCGCAGACCAGCGAGGCTTGCCGGACCAGCGCAAAGGCCGCCTGTTCGGGCGGGGTGTGAGCCCACCAGTGGCCCCAGGAGGACGGCGCCAGCCAGGAGGGGCCCGGCGACGACGCCGGATCGAGCAGCATCAGGGCGGCGACGAGACCGGCGACGAGCACCCACCACACCGGCGCCCGCCTGTTGGCGGTCACGGCGCCCGCCCCGCAGACAGCAGGATCACGGTGCGGGATCCCGGCCACGGTCGCCAGCCCGTCACAGCCGCGGCCGGGGAGGACCTGGAGGGTGCGGGCGCCAGGGACTGTTGCCAACGACGTACCGACCACCGGGTTGCCTGTGGTCGCCCATCGGCGGAACAGCCACACCTGCCCGGTGCTCGGTCGCAGCACCGCGGGCAGCGATGTGGCGCCGCACCACCAGCGGCCGACGACCAAGAGGTCGCCGGGCGCGCCCACCGACCAGTGACCGGTGCTCGTCGTCACCACTCCGCCCTGCGTTGGCAGCGGCCGGCACCCAGCGTCGACCGCGGGGCAGGCGGGTTGCCTGGTACCGGCCCCGCCGCGACCGAGACCGAGGACACCGGCGAGGAGAACGGCGCCGATCAGCGCCGCTCCGCCCCCTGCCGCGACCAGGCGACGGGGTGGGCGCCGGGGCGGGCGCACCACCGGTTGTCGGGCCGTGTCTTCCCGGGCCGTGTCCGCGCTGCCGGGCTCTCGCCCCGGCAGGACGGTGGCGCGCCCGGCGTGGCCTTTCCCCGCCGCTTCCTCGAGCCGGGGTAGGCGGCAGGTGGGAACCGTTTCGGCGAGCTGGCGGGCCAGGGCGCGGGCGCTGGGCGGGTGGGACGACCGGCACCGCTCGAGGCGGCGCCGCAGCGCCCGCCCGTCGTCCGCCAGGCTCGAGCACAGGGCGTCGGCCAGGCCGCGGACGTCCTCCCGCTGCACGGGCCGGACGTCGTCGCCCCAGCCGGTGCCCCGCGCCCGTCCGAAACTGCACAGCACCGGCCGGCCCGCGGGGTCGACGAGGATGTGGGTTCCGTCGCACGCGCCGTGGGCCAGGCCGAGGTCGTGCAGGTCGGCGAGGATCGTGGCCGCGGCCGCGCCAACTCCCGCCACCTCGTCGGCCGGGAGCGTCAGGGCGGCGAGGGTCCGTCCGGCGACGGCGCGGAGGTGCAGGCCGTCGCCCTCGCCCCCGTCGCCCCCGTCGCCGTTGCCCCGTTGTCCCCGTTGCCCCCGGCAGCGAGTTCGACCACGCCGGGATGGCGGAGCCGAGCGAGCAGCTGCGCTTCCCGTTCGAGCCGGCGGGTCTCGGCCGGGCTGCCCGGCCGTTTCACGAATTCTGCCGTCCCCCCACCGGAGTGCACCACCTCGGTCTGCATACTTGAAGAATACTGGAAACTACAACGAAGAACAAGAAAGAGATTGATAGGCGGCGGGGTTCGGCGGCACCCGGCCGGCGGGCGACCCGCCGGCGTAGGCCACGGCCACCGCGCTCACCTGGTGGTGGCCAAACCCGGGGATGGCACGCCCGAAGACGGCCGTGGCTTCTGCCGTGGCCCGTACGCCGACCGCGTTGCCCGCCACCGCAATCTCGACGTGGACGTCGCTCAGGTCTTGGTCCGTCTGGGCGGCCAGGCTGTGACACACGACCCGGACTGCGGTACCGGGGTCGATGACCAGGGCACCGGAACCGTAGAAGGCGGGGTTGGACAGGCCGGCGCCGGCGGCGTCGTTGGCCGCGGCGGTCAGCGCGTCGCCCAACTGTCGCTGGCCGAGGAAGGCCGTCGCGCTGTCGACCGCCAGCGCGCCCAGGATGATCAGCACGAGGAACCCGGCGGGCACCAGGGCCAGGGCACTGCCGTGCTCTTTGACGGGCCGGGTATGCCGGGCGCGCCGGGTGCGCCAGGTGCGCCGGCGGGTTCCGGGGTGCGGGTGCCGGTCGCTCCCGTGGGCGCGGGTGGGGTGCACGCCGGTGGGGTGCACGTCGGTCAGCTGCACGTCGGTCAGCTGCACGTCGCCGTTCCCGGCAAGCCAGTGCGGTAGGGGTCGACGAGCTCGGAGTGCCGGGCCGTGACCTCCTCTGCGTTGCCAATCCGTCCGATGAATGGAAGCTCCACCGCCGGCGCGGGGTACCGCACCTCGATGGTGATGCGCTGGCAACGACCGAACGCGCCCGACGTCTGCGTGACCGACGCCCGCTGCGGCGAGCGGCCGTACCCGGCCAGCGTGTCGTCGGCCGACTGCTGGGCGCCGGACGAGGCGGCGGACGCGCTGGGCGCTTCCACAAAGGTCCGGGCCGCCTGCCGGGCGGCGGCGTCGGCAGCCAGCTTGGTATCCACCACGCCCCACACGTTGGCCACGAGCAGCGTGCCGCCGACGAAGACGAGCAGGCCGAAGACCATCCCCTCGAGGCCGCCGGCGAAGCCGGACTCGTCTCCACGCCGGCGGCGGCGTGGGCGGCGGCGTGATTGGCCGGCGCGCCGGTTCTCCGAGGCGGGCGGTGGGGTCCCGGCGGCCGGCGGTGTCCCGGCGGCCGGCGGTGTTCGTGGCCGGGGCGGGGCGGACGAGGGGGCGGGTGCGCTCATCGGAAACGCTCGGTACGAACGGTGACGGTGCGGCTGATCTCCCGATAGGAGGCAGGCAACGGCAGAAACGACGGGCTCTCGGACTCCACCCTCAGCACGACCTGGTTGCCGTCGGCCTCCTCCCACACGAACCGGGTATGGCTGCTGCTTCCGAGGCTGCCGAGCCGGCTGCGCGCCTGGCCTTCGGCGACGGCTTCCTCGGCCACCTGATCGCCGGGGCTGTTGGCCACCGCCTGGGCGGCGGCGAAGGTCACGGAGGTCAGGGTCGACACCGCGTACAGATGGACGATGACCTGCACCCCGAAGAGGAGAAGGATGAGGAACATGGTGGCGCCGAAGTACGTCCCGACGATTCCGGTGCCGGTCTCGTCCTGCGCCCGCCGGCGGCCCTTCGCCTGATGTTGCCACCGAGCTGAGCGCCCTCCGTGCAGCGAGGTGCGCTCTGTGCGCACCGCGTGCCCTCCGTGTGCACCGGCGTGCTCTCCGCGCGCATCGGATCGGCTTCCGGGGTCAGTTTTTCTACACCCGGAAGGTTCCGGGGATACAAACGACGTCCAGAGCCGTCCTTTTCACCCGCGGAGGCTTCCGCGTGCACTTTTTCTGCACGCGGAAGCCGGCGCGGCGGCGCGAGAAGCCCGCCGGCTGGCACCGCTCGCCCCGCGTGCCCCGAGCGCGCTACGCCCGCCGGCGATGGACTGGCAGCCCTAGCAGTTGGGGCTGGTCTGGCCGATGCAGGAGTTGACCTGCTTGTCGACATTCTTGGCCGTGTGCTGGAACGTGGTGTTGAACGCCACCCACATGCCGACGCCGAGGAAGGCCATGATGAGCACGGCGATGGCGGCGGAGATCACACCCTCGCCGCGTTCGTCGGCTCGCCGCCGCGCCCGGCGATGGGCTGCGGCGGCCGTCACCGGGCGGCGATGGGCTGCGGCGGCCGTCACCGGGCGGCGATGGGCTGCGGCGGCCGTTACCGGGCGGCGATGGGCTGCGGCGGCCGTCACCGGGCGGCGGCTGGTCGGCGGGGCCGATGCTGTCATGGGACCTCCTTGCTGGTCTTGGGCTTCACTGGGCAGAGACGGGATTGCTTGGGGAATGGCGCAGGGCCTCGGTTCAGGCGTTGGCGAACTGGTGCAGTGCGGAGAGGAACGGCACGGCCAGCAGGATCACGCCCGGTACCAGGGTGGCGACCGTGACCGGGACCCAGACCTGTTGGGCCCGTCGCTCGATCAACTCCCCCGTGCGCCGGTGCGCCTCCCGCCGGGCCTGCGTCGCTTCCAGGCCCACCAGCCGACCCAGGTCGCCGGTGGCCGAGTCCAGGGCGAGGACGGCGACGAGCCGGTCCACCGCGTCGACCCGGACCACCCGGGCCCACTCGGCCAGCGCCGCCTCCTCGGTCATGCCCTGGCGCACCCGGTTGGTGACCAGCCTGAGGTCCCGGGCGCAGCAGCCGTTTCCCCGCCCCGCCAGACGGTTGAGGGCGGCGCCGAGTGAGAAGCCGGCGCCGAGGAGCATGGCGAGCTGCTCGCTGACCACCGGGAGCTCGCGCATCACCTGCTGCTGCCAGTTGGTGGACGCCACCGCCAGGCGTTGTTCGACGAGGAGAAAGGCGAGCATCGGAAACCCGAGGAGGACCAGTGCGTCGACCGCGGCGGGCAGCCGGACGGTCACCGACACACACACCGCCGCGCCGAAAGCCACCGCCGTCCACGCGAACTGACGGACGCGGAAGGCGGTGCCATCGAGCGGCGAGTGGATCCGGCGCAACCGTAGGGTGAGGTCCTCGCCGACGCCGAGGACACCGGCCAGCCGGTCCCCGGCGCGGCGCACGAGCGGCGTCCACAGCTCGGCCAGGGACTGGACGTTCGCCCGCCGGTCGGCGCCGGCCGGCGCTCCGGGGTGGTACGGGCGCAGACGCTCGGCCAGACCCGGTCGGCTGAGGCGCGGGATGGTTCCGAGCAGGACGGTGGCGCCGGCCCACAACAACAGCCCGCCGAGGACCAGGAGCCGGGTCACCGACTCGATCCCGTGAGCGTCCTCGACCCTGCCGGCGGCGTCGTCGGCGCCGGCGAACACCCTCGGCTCCTCGGGAAGGCGCAGCAGCCGCCCCGACCACAGCCAGCAGCCGATGACTCCGAGCAGTCCGCCGGCCACCGCCAGCTGGCCGCCCGGGCTCTGGTAGGCGGAACGGCCCGACCCGATGGACAGCCCCGCCAGGGTCATGCCCAGCGGTACCAGCAGGACGAAGCGACGGGCGAACCGGACACCGGCCTGTTTCGAGCGCGCGTCCTTGCGGGCCTGGACGTCCCGGGTGCGGTCCTCGACCAGCCCGGCCAGGCGGCGGTCCAGGCTTCCGCCGCCGATCTCGTGGGCGACGACGAGCGTCTCGCACACCGCGTCGGCGGTGGCATCGGCCAGCTCGGCGCGCAGGAGCCGCAACGTGCGCTCGAAGTCGGTGGTCAGCAACCACTCGCGCTCGGCGGCGGCGAACGCGCCGCGCATCTCTCCCGGCGCTCGGTGTCCCACCTCGAACAGGGCCTGGGGGATGGAACGTCCGAGCGACCCGGTGAGCAGCCGGAGCTCCTCGAGCAGGCGGGGCCATGCCTCCCGTGCCTCGGCCAGCCGGGCGGCACGCCGGGCGCGGAAGGCGGCGAGCGGGAAGGTGGCGGCGAACACCGCGGCGATGGCGGCGGGGACGGGTCCGCCGAACAGGGCATAGCCGACGGCGCCACCCACGATGGTCACGACCCCGATCACCGCGCGCCAGCTCCCTGCCGTCTCCGAGTCCTTCGCGGCGAAGTCTGGCGCGGAGGCGAACGCCGGCCGGCGGGCGGGCGGGCGGCGCCAGGCGCGGACCGCCGCCGACGCCCCGCCAGCCCAGGGCGGCGGCCGTCCAGATCAGGTACACGCCGGCGCCGGCCAGGAGGGCGGCGACGACGCCGATCACGCCGAGGCCTCGGTCAACTGGCGCACGTCGTATCCGGCCAGCTCCAGAGCCCGGGTGGCCCGGACGGGCAGGTTGCCGGTCCACTCGAGCGGGGCGTCGTGGCGGGCACGGGCGAAGACCGGCGTGGTGGTGAACGCCACCGCCTCCGCGCCGACCTGGAGGTCCTCCACGGCGAGGACCTCGGTCAGCCGCACCGCCTCACCCTGACGGGAGCAGTGGACGACCACGTCGACCGCTTCGCTCACCAGGGCGGTGAGGGCGGCGGTGGACAGCTCCGACGAGTGTTCCGAAAGCTGGCAGATGAACCGCAAGCCGCGACAGCGCTTGGCGGGCACCGCCGGCG
The DNA here is from genome assembly GCA_963757175.1 of uncultured Actinomycetota bacterium. GTDB lineage: Bacteria > Actinomycetota > Acidimicrobiia > Acidimicrobiales > Palsa-688 > CAVWQR01. Next base: position 1,938,991 of record CAVWQR010000001.1, read on the forward strand.
TGGATCGTCGTCATGCCCTGGACGCCCGACGACAGAGTCAACAGCAGAGGCAAGGCCTCTCGGTCACGGACCTCCCCGACCAGGGCGACGTCGGGGGCCATGCGCAGAAACCCGGTGACGAGCCGGCGCAGGTCCACCTCGGGGCGGTCGGCGCGCGCCGGTCGGGTCTGCATGTGAGCGACGTTGGGCAGCGGGATATCGGTTTCGAACACTTCTTCGGCGACCACCACGCGAAGGCGGGGGTCGAGTTCGGCGGCCAGGCAGGACATCAGGGTGGTCTTGCCGGCACCGGGCGGGCCGGCGATGAGCACGGACAGGCCGGAGCGGACGCACGCGAACAGGAAGCTGGCGGTGCGCCCGTCGAGCATGTCGCGCGCCACCAGCTCGCGAAGGTGGCGGAAGGCGACCCCGGTGAACTTGCGGATGTTGATGAGGACATGGCCGTCGCGTCCCACGTCCGAGTGCACGATGTGGAGGCGGGCGCCGGTCGACAGCTGGGCGTCCTGCAGGCCTTCGGCCGGGTCCAGCTTGCGGTGCGAACGGCTGGCGTCGTCGAGAACCTTGGTGAGGACGCGCACCACGTGGTCGTCGTCGTGGAAGACCTCGTCGTGGTAGCCCGACGGGCCCACGTGGCGGCGCACGAAGATGGCGTCCGGCGCGTTGACCATGATCTCCCAGACGTCCGGGTCGTCGAGGAGGGGTTGCAGCGGCCCGTAGGCGGCCAGGTTGCGCATGGCGCGATCGACGGCCCGGTCGGGATCGGCGATGTCGAGCGGCCGCCGCCCGCGCTGGTACTCGTCGCGCCAGCGGTTGACCTCGTCCTCGAGCAGGCCGCGCAGGGCGTCGAGGGAGCCGTCCGCGCTCATGTCGAGGGCGTCGGTCTTGGCCCGTTCCTGGACGGCTCGTTCGATCTCGGCCAACGGAGAGCGCCAGCCGGTTGTCGCCGTCACCGCACTGGTCCCCAAGACGGTCCCCTCACCGCCACCATGTATGAAAGCTAACGAGAAGCATTGCCCCGAACAAGCCCCAAATCGGAGTTTTTGGGCGCGAGATGGCGGCATCCGGAGGCAGGGCCGTCGGTAGGAGGACGGGCGCGCGCCGGAGGTGCTTGCGCGTCGGCCCTGGTTACGGCAAGCTAACGGCGGGAGAGACCGGTGAGAGCCGGTTTTCGGGGCGGATGCTTGATGGATGTGCGCGAAGGCGCACTGATCGATTCGAGGATCCGATGGCTCTCCCGCTCGACAACAGCTCCGACCAGACGGCGCTCAACCGTTTCTTCGAACCCGAGGAAGCGCTCCCGTCGTTCACCCAGGCCCTGCGCGGCTATCACAAGGACGAGGTGGACGAGTACCTGCGCGAGCTGCGTGACTCGCGCGACGAGGACGCCCAGGCGTTGGCCGATGCCGAGAACGAGGTGCAGGAACTGCGCGCTCGCGTCGCCTCCTTGGAGCGGACCCTGCAGGACGAGACGCCCCACACCATCGAGGCGCTGGGGGAGCGGTTGGTGCTCATCCTGCGCCACGCCGAGGAAGGGGCGAGCGACGCCCTGGCCGAGGCGAACGCGGAAGCCGACCGGCTGGGCAAGGAAGCGCGGGAGCGGGCCGATGCCTTCGTGCGTCAGGCGTCGCTGCGTTCCACCCAGGCGGCCCAGGAGTTGAAGAACGCCCGCCGCGAAGCGGAGGAGCTGTCCCAGCGCGCCGAGGCTGAGGCCAACGAGCGGGCCGCGGCCATGATCAACGCCGCCGAGGTCCAGGCGTCGGCCCATCTGTCCGACGCCGAACGCCGGGCGGCGGAGCTTCGCGAGCAGGCTCGTCTCGAGCAGATCCGGGCCGACGAGGCCATCCAGGCCATGCGGGCACGTGGTGAGGCCGAGCTGCAGCGCCTGGCTGCCCGTCGCCAGCACGTGGTGGACAGCCTCGGCGACATCCACTCGACCATCGACGATGCTCTCCGGGCCAAGTGGAGCGATCCGGCCGAGGAACTCGAGGCCGTCAGCTTCCAGATCGACCACGTCGAAGACGACCGGGACGACCGCAACCGATGGGTCCTCGACGAGCCCCGGGCCACCGGCGAGCTGGTCTCGTGGCATGACGATCTCCACAGCGTCGAGACCTACACCGCCGGTGCCTACAGCACCGAGGCCGACCGCGCCGAGGCCTACGGTGCCGAGAGCCGGGCCACCTCCGAGCAGGAGGCCATCGACGTCCCCGAAGGCGGGACCGAAGACGAGACCGACCGGGACGGCGGCGGCGGCGAGGGCGAAGCCGACTGACCCCAAAGGTTCGCTCAACCGGGAGCTTCGCCGGACGCCGGCTGCCCCGAGATGAGGCAGCACCGGACGTTGGCCGCGTCGGGCTCGGCCAGGGCGGACCCGAGCGGCACCCGCAGCAGGCACAGGTCGGCGGCCACCCCGGGCCGGACGCGGCGCCGCTGCCACGGCCGACGGGAGTCGGCGAGGAACCAGTCCAAGGCGGTGAGAGCGTCCACGCGCTCGGCCGCCCCGAGGACGGCGCCGCCTGAAGTCCTCCGCTGGACGGCCGCTCCGATCGCCGCCCAGGGATCCTGGCCGCCGAACGGGCTGTCGGTCCCCGCGGCGACGTCGACCCCGGCCTCGATGAGGCTGCGCGCTCGCCACAGGTCGGCCAGCTCGCCCTCGGGAACGTCGCGCCGGTAGGCCTCGCCCCGCTCGGCCACGAAGTTGGGTTGGGTGACGACCGTGAGGCCGAGCCCCGCCAGCTGGGGCAGGACGTCCGCCGGAACCATGGCCGCATGTTCGATGCGGTCGCCGGCGCGGGCGCCGGCGTCCCCGAAGGCGGCGGCGGCGAGCACCAGCTGGGCGGTGGTCACGGCGTGGATGGCGGTCGCCCGCCCCGCCTCGTGTTGCCGGACGATGAACGCGACCAGCCAGTCGAGGCTCGGCAACGATTCATCGTCCAGGATCAGCTTGGCCGGGCCCAGGCTCACTCCCGGTGGAAGGTGGAGCCGAGCGGCCGTCCCCGCGGGCTGGTCGGGCCGGACCATCAGATGCAGTCGTTGGGGCAGGGCGCCGCTGGCGTGGGCGTGGGCGAGCAGGGAGAGTTCGGTGTCGTCCCGGTCGGGCGTGCAGTCGGTGAAGCCGGTGACCCCCTGCCGCGCCGCCGTGGCCCCGACCGCCGCCAGCGCCGCCCGGCGAGCGGCGTAGGCGACGGTGTCGTCGCCGCGACCGTCGGGTGGCGGCCGCCGCAACCTCTCGGCCAGCCATCGGTCGGCCCGCCACAGCCGCCCCGTCGGCCGGCCCGCCCCGTCCCGCTCGACTCCGCTCGGCTGGTCGACATCCCGGTCGTCGTCGCCCAGGCCAACCGCCCGGAGGGCCGGGGAGTTGAGTACCCACAGCGACCCGCTGCGGTGCTGGACACGCACCGGCCGGTCCGCCACCATGCCGTCCAGCGTGTCGCGGTCGAGGAGCCCGACCGATTCGTGGTAGCCGACGGCGCGCACCCAGCCGTCGGCCGAAACCGCACTGCCGTCGGTTCCGGCTGCCGCCAGGCGCGCGCCGAGGGCGGCCAGCGTCGCCGCTCGCGTCGGGCTGACGTCGACCGACGATGCCGCCGCGGCCATGGCCCGGAGATGGCAGTGGTGGTCGTGGAGCCCGGGGAGGAGGGCGCCCCCGGCCGCGTCCATGGCCGGGTGGGCTGCGGGCGCGGACAAGCCGGCGCCGACCGCCGTCACCTTGCCGCCATCGAGCCGGACGTCGACGAGGCGGTCCTCGACCTCGGCGTTCCGGATCAACATGCCCCGATTGTCGTCCACCGGCCGTTCGGAATGCGGGCGTGCTGTGATAAAGCTCTCCAGCAGGGGGAAACCGGGGGGAGGGTCGACATGTACGCCGCAGACCATGCCAGGCAGCATCCGGACCGGGCCGCGTTGATCATGGCGGGCAGTGGGGAGGTGGTGACCTACCGGGAATACGAACAGGGCTGCAACCGGCTGGCCCACGTCCTCCGGGACCACGGTCTCCGGGACGGGGACCACATCGCCGTGCTGATGGAGAACTGTCCGGCGATGCTGGAGATCGAAGGCGCCGCCGAGCGTACCGGGCTGTACTACACGTTGATCAATGCCCACTTGGGCGTCGACGAGGTGGCCTACATCGTCGACAACTGTCAGGCGCGGATGTTCTTCAGCTCGGTGGCCAAACGGGAGGTGGCCATGGATGCGGCGGACAGCGTCGACCGTTTGGAACGGAAGTTGATGGTGGGCCTCGAGCAGGCCGGGCGGGGGTGGGAACCCTACGAGGACGTCGTCGCCGGGCAGTCCACCGATCCGGTCGACGACGAGATGCTGGGCGCGGCGATGCTGTACTCGTCGGGAACGACCGGTCGGCCCAAAGGAATTCTTCGTCCTCTGCCCGATTCGCCGCCGGGCGAGCCATTGCCGCTCATGGATTTCGTGATGTGGGTCCTCGGCCTGCGACCGGAGATGATCTATCTCTCCCCGGCGCCGCTCTACCACTCGGCGCCCCAGGCGAGCGTGGCGTGTTCGTTGCGCAGCGGGTCGACGGCGGTGATCATGGAGCACTTCGACCCCGAGCAGTGGTGCGCGCTCGTCGAGCGCTACGGGGTCACCCACTGCCAGATGGTCCCCACCATGTTCAGTCGCCTGCTTCGAGTGCCGGAGGAGGTCCGGGGGCGCTACGACCTCTCCTCGCTCGAGCAGATCGTGCACGCCGCCGCCCCGTGTCCGGTGCCTGTGAAGCAGGCGCTGATGGAGTGGCTGGGACCGATCGTCCGGGAGTACTACGGCGCCACCGAAGCCAACGGCTTCACGCTGTGCACCGCGGAGGAATGGCTGGCCCATCCCGGCACCGTCGGTCGGCCGATCCTGGGGGAGCTGCTGATCCTCGATGATCAAGGTCAGCCCTGTCCCACCGGCACCGACGGCACGGTGTGGTTCCGCGGCGCAACCAACTTCGTCTATTTCGAGGATCCGGACAAGACTGCGGAGAGTCGGAGGGAAGAAGGACAGACAAGCACAGTCGGCGACGTCGGTCACGTGGACAGCGATGGCTTTCTGTACCTCACCGACCGCAAGAGCTACATGATCGTCTCCGGCGGGGTGAACATCTATCCCCAGGAGACGGAGAACCTTCTCTCCACCCATCCGAAGGTGGCAGATGTCGCCGTGATCGGCGTACCCAACCCCGATCTGGGTGAGGAGGTCAAGGCCGTCGTCGAACCGCTCCCGGGTATCCCGCCGAGTTCGGACTTGGAAGCAGAGCTAATCGCGTTCTGCCGCGGACATCTCGCCCATTTCAAGTGCCCCCGCTCGGTCGACTTCTCCGACGCCCTCCCTCGGTCTCCCACCGGGAAGCTCTACAAGCGGGTATTGCGCAACCGTTACTGGGAAGGCCACGACAGCGCCATACTTTGAGCTCGACGCAAGCAAACAACGACCCGGGTCCTGACCGGGGAAGCAGGGTCAGGACCCGGGTCGCGCTGGGAGCCGCCGGCCTCGCCGGCGCCGACTAGTGGGCGGCGTCGTAGGCGTTGCGGGCCTCGTAAGGGATCCGGCCCCGGCTGCTCACCTGGAAACCATTGGCTCGGGCCCATTCGCGAATGCTGGGTACTCCCTTGTCTCCCGATGCGCGGCGTCCCCGCCGGGGACTGGCGCTGGTCGAGCCGTGGCGGGAACGGGCGCGGCGGGCGCCGCCCACTTTGCGTCCACGCGCAACGTAGTCCTGCATCCAATTGTGGTACTCGTCGAGGTGCTGCTGGCACATCTCGATCTCATAGGTGGCGCCTTCGGTGCCGAACGTAACCGTTTCCACGGCCTCCACATCTTCGTCATCCAGGTCGCAAGTGAGCAGTACTTGCACTCGTTGAGCCACGAAAGCTCCTCTCCATCTTTTCCGGCGGGTCTGGCAAAGCATCCTATCCATTTTTGTGCATCAGGGGTATTCGCGCGTGGCCCATCGCAGTCCGACGCCCGACTGGGCATTCTTCCCGCTTTTGCGAATACGAACAGTGCTCCGGGCAATGCCGCCGGGCGGCCGCGTTTGCCCCCCAGTTCGTGGGGGCCGGCGGCCCGCAGTAATGTCATCGCCCGTGGCGGTGACCGAGCGTCCGGATGGCCGTGTGCTCCGAGGGCGGCGGAACCGCGAGGCGGTGGTGGACGCGTTTCTCTCGCTGCTCGAGGAGGGTGATCCGCAGCCCCGAGCCGGAGCCATCGCATCCCGTGCCGGGGTTTCGACTCGCAGCGTCTTCCAACACTTCCGGGACCTCGAGTCGCTGTACCTGGTGGCGGGTCAGCGCGAGGCGAAAAGGCTGGCCAAGATCCTTCCGGAGATCGACCCGTCGCTTTCGCGTCGGGAGCGCATCGAGGTCTTCGTGGCGCGCCGGGCCGAGGCGCTGGAGGCGCTGGCCCCGGTCGCCGCCGCCGCCCGCCTGCGCGAGCCGCAATCGGCGCAGTTGCGCGCCAATCGACAGGCCTTCGTGGATCACGCCCGGCGCTACTGCAGGGAGACGTTTCGCCCCGAGCTCGAGAGCCGGGGGGAGCGGGGCGCGCCTTGCTGCTGGACGCGCTCGTCGTGGCCTCCAGCCTGGACACGTGGAACGGTTTGCGCCGTGATCAGGGCCTGGGCGTCGCCGAGGCGGCGACCGTGGTGCACCTGCTCCTCGACAGCCTGCTGCGCTCGGTGTGACCGAGCGGTCGGGTGGTTTGCCGCCCCGTAGACGCACGGCAGGTGCTACTTTTCCCCTTGGTCGAGCAGTGGGGCTCGGCCGAGGAAGGGTAGAGAGAGCAAGCGCGCCAGAACTTTTGAGCGACGTCGTTCGCTCAACCCCGTCGGGGGGCGAGGGACGACAATTATCGAGCTGAGCTGTATGTCCGTTTTGGCCAGAACCGGTACCTGAGGGGGAACCATGAGTACGACCGCTGCCCAGCCCGGCGCTCTGCCGGCTCGAGACCGGCCCAGTTTCATGTCGTCGCTGTGGACCCGACGTCTGGATCACTACCCCGACACCGGAGCGCGCTACTTCCAGCTGGGCCTGGTCGTGCTCGTCACCGTGATCCTCTACTACCAGAACTACGTCGGCGGTGCCGTCGGACCCCAGATCCTCGGCCATTTCAGCATGTCCTTCACCTACTACGTGACGGCGTTGGCCATCGCCAACCTGGTGGGGGCGTTGGGCTCGTTGGCCGCCGGACTGGCCGACCGGCTGGGCCGGGCCAATCTCGTGGTCTACGGCGTGTTGCTCACCGGGTTGCTGACCCTCTTCGCCATCCCCAACGCGGGGAGCAAGTTCGTGTTCGTGCTCTTCGTGATCATCATCGGGCTGGTCGAGGGCGTGATTCTCGTGGCCACCCCCGCCCTGGTGCGCGACTTCTCCCCGCAGGTCGGGCGGGCCACGGCCATGGGGTTCTGGACGATGGGCCCCGTGCTCGGCAGCCTGGTGGTCTCCGTGGTGGCCACCAACACGCTGTCGGCCACCAATCCCTCCTACGTGCAGCAGTTCAGGATCTGCGGCGTGGTCGGCATGGTCGTCTTCGTGATCGCCTTCGTCGGGCTGCGGGAGCTGTCCCCCCAGCTGCGGGACCAGCTGATGGTGAGCCTGCGCGAACGGGAGCTGGTGGAAGCCCGGGCGCGGGGCTTGGACATCGAGGCATCGCTCAAGAACCCGTTCCGGCAGATGTTCAAGCCCGACGTGGTCCTCTCTGCTCTGGGGATCTCCGTCTTCCTGCTCATCTATTACACGCTGGTCGCCTTCGGCGTGATCTACTTCGAGAGCAGGTTCAACTTCACCGGCCCGGACGCCAATGGGGTCAGCAACTACGCCTGGGGTGCCGATGCCATCGGCTTGCTCGCCATCGGGCTGATCTCGGACCGCCTCCGGGTCCGCAAGCCGCTGATGCTCATCGGGGGCATCTTCGCGGCCGTGATGATGGTGGTCTATCTCAGCCAGGCGACCAACACGCACGAGTCGTATTACGGGCTGGCGCTGATCCTGGCACTCCTGGCCCTCGCCCTGGCCATGGCGTACGCGCCGTGGATGGCCAGCTTCACCGAGACGGTCGAAGCCCGCAATCCCGCCCTGACCGCGACCGGGCTGGCCGTCTGGGGTCTGCTCATCCGCCTCGTGATCTTCGTCTCGTTCCTGATCATCCCGCACGTGGTGAGCTCGGTCACGCCCATCGTGAACTACGGGCCCAAGGTGGAGGCGGCGGTGGCCCAGGTTGAGAAAGCCCCGCTGGTCAGGGTCCCGTATGCCGTCGCCCCCCAGCCGCTCCTCACCGTGGTCGAGACCCACCAGGCCACGTTCGCCGCCCTGGCCAAGTACCCGACCGCCAGCGCCATCCCGCCGGCCGTCCTCGCCTCGGCCGCCAGGCAAGTGGGCACCCCTGCCCTGCTCGCCGCCAACCAGTACAAGGCGCCCCTGACGGTGCTCGCCGCCCACGGCACCACGGTGCAGAACGCCCAGGCCCAGACGGGCAATCAGTGGAAGAACTGGTACTGGGTGTGCTTCGGCGGGATGATTGCCTTCCTGCCCGTCATCTTCCTGTTGAAGGGTCGCTGGAGCCCGGGCAAGGCCAAGGCTGACGCCGACGAGCACGACGCCAGGATCAAGGCCGAGCTGGCGGAACTCCATCAGCAGCGGCAGGCGGCGGGTACCTGAGCGAGCGGGGCTCGGGCCCGGCGGGGTCGACGGGTGACCGGGGTGTCGGAAGCGCCCCGGTCACTTGGCGGCCGCCCATGTTGGCCACCACCGTCCCGGAGGCTCGGCGCCGGTCGGCGGTGACCGGCGACGGGTGGGTGTTGGAGCGCAAGCTCGACGGCTTGCGCTGCATCGCCATGCGCGGGGACGGCAAGGTGACGCTGTGGTCCCGGAACCGTCTTCCCTACACGGCCCGGTTCCCTGATGTCGTCCACGCCGTCAGCCAGCTTCCCGCCCCGTCGTTCGTCCTGGACGGTGAGGTGGTCGCCTTCGACGAGCGCGACCGGAGCAGCTTCTCGCTCCTGCAGCGGCCGCTCCAGGCGGGGACGCGCCGGGTCTACTCCGTCTTCGACGTCCTGGAAGTTCTCGGGCGGGACACCACCGGTTTGGCGCTGTCGGATCGGCGGGCGCTGCTCAGCCGGCTGATCACCCCGGACGGCGTGCTCGAGTTTCCCGAGCAGGTGAGCGGGGACCCGGAAGCGGCGCGGGCGTCGGCGTGCGCCCGCGGCTGGGAGGGCCTGGTGGCCAAGCGGGCCGACTCGACGTACCAGGCGGGCCGTTCGTCGGACTGGCTGAAACTCAAGTGCGTGGCATCCCAGGAGCTGGTCGTGGGGGGCTGGACGGATCCCCGGGCGTCGCGTGAGGGCTTCGGAGCGCTCCTCGTCGGCTATCACGACGACACCGGTCTGCGCTACGCCGGCAAGGTCGGCACCGGCTTCGATGCCGCCACCCTGCATCGCATCCGGGGCCTGCTCGACCAGCGTGCCCAGCCGGCGTCGCCGTTCGTCGATGCCGTGCCCGAGAAGGCGCCGCACTGGGTGCGGCCCGACCTGGTGGCGGCGGTCGGGTTCACCGAGTGGACGACCGACGGCCGCCTGCGCCATCCCCGCTTCGAAGGGTTGCGCGACGACAAGGACGCCGCCGAGGTGGTCCGGGAACAGACCGACTGAACGGGCAACAATGGGCGACCGTGCGCCTCGTGATCGCCCGTTGCCTCGTCGACTACCAGGGTCGTCTGAGCGCCCACCTGCCGCTCGCCACCCGGTTGCTCATGGTCAAGGCGGACGGCTCGGTAGCGGTGCACGCCGATGGCGGTGCCTACAAGCCGCTGAACTGGATGACGCCACCGTGTGAGCTGAAGACGAGCGCCGAACGCTGGCAGGTGCGCAACCCGAAGGGCGAACTGCTGACCATCACCCTGGCCGAGGTCCTGGCCGATCACCACTACGAGCTGGGCGCCGATCCCGGCTTGACCAAGGACGGAGTCGAATCGGATCTCCAGGCCATTTTGGCGGCGCGCCCCGACGTCCTGGCGGCAGGAATGCGCCTGGTCCGCCGCGAGTACCCCACCGACATCGGCCCCGTCGACCTGCTCTGCCGCGACGTCGACGGGCGGGCCGTGGCCGTCGAGATCAAACGGCGCGGCGAGGTGGACGGCGTCGAGCAGCTCGCCCGCTACCTGGCTCGGCTGGACCTCGACGGCCGTCTGCGGCCGGTTCACGGCATCCTCGCCGCTCAGCGCATCCGGCCCCAGGCGCGGGTGCTGGCTTCGGCCCGGGGTATCACCTGCGTGGAAGTGGATTACGAGGCGCTGCGGGGCACCGCCCCCGAGGAGCTCACCCTGTTCTGAGACCCTCAGGGGGCCGAGGCGTCCTCGTCCTGCCAGTGACCGAGGGACCCGGGCGCCAGGCGGGTGGCAGCGACGCGCGCGGGCGGGGCGTCGGCGTGGCGGTCGAGGACCGCCTGCAGGGCGCTGGCCAGGGGGCTGACGAGGGCGGACGGCAGGGCGGCGCCGTCCCGCAGGGCAGGTTCGATCCGTCGTTCGGGTACGGCGACCGGTCCGGCCAGTGCCGTCGGTCGGGCGACCAGGGCCGCCAGCGCGGTGGCCGTCTCCGCCCGGCTGCGGGGGTTGCGGGGCGAACGGTTGACCACGGGGACCAGCCGGGAGGCGGACACGCCGGCATCGAGCAGCGAGCGGACCAGGACGGCCAGGGAGTGCACGCCCTTCAGGCCGGGGGCACCGACGGCGAACACCACGTCGGCGGTGGCGACGGTTTGGCGGGCCATGTGGTTGCGTTCCTCGACCTCGATGGATCCGCTGTCCGTCTCGCCCTCCACGTCGCCCGTCACGTCGGCGACCACGACCTGGAAGGCGTGGCGAAGACCTTCCAGGGCGGCGTCGAAGGCGCGGGGTCGCAGTGCCGCCCACGCCGCCGGTCGGCGCAGCCCGAGCAGCAGCCGGTAACCGCGCCCGGGGACGTCAAAGGTGCCCTGGACGACCTCGGCGGGTCCGGGGCGACCGACGCGGTGGGCCTCCACCAGCTCCTGCACGCCGGGACCGATCTCCCCGGCGTCGTGCAGCATGGCCTGGTCGGCGCGCAGAGCCAGGTCGGCCAGCAGCACCCGTCGGCCGTAGCGGGCGTCGCCGGCGAGCGCCTGGGCCACGGCGACCGCGGCGACGGACGCACCGGTGCCGCCCGTGCCGCTCACCGCGATCAGCTGGCCCCGCCACGCCGGGACGGTGTCGTCGTCGAGGACCAGCGGCAGCCGGTCGCCGCGGCCGACGGGGCGGGCGTGAGCTTCCAGCGCGGCCACCAGGTCCTCGCGGGAGAAGTCGGCGGCGAGCACCGCGGCCACCCCCAGGTCACTGGCCGCCCACCGTCGACCCGGTCGGTCGGTCACCGCCAGCACCGGCGTACCGGCGGCGGCGGCGTCGCCCACCAGGTCCCGGTCGAAAGCGGTGAGCTCGGCGTCGACGAGCAGCGCCGAGTGAGATCGTCCCGATCGCAGATGGACGCGTACCTCCTCGGCCGTCACGCACTTGACGAACTCGGCGGCGATGCTCGCCGCGGTCGCCCACCGGGCCACGTCTTTGAACCACGGCGCCCGAGCGGGTGCCAAGCCGACCAGGACGTAACGTTCGGTCCTCGTCACCCGCCGGAGTTCCCGGATCCGCTGCCCGTAGAGCTGTTGGCCGCGCTCCCAGCCGGTCCCAGCCCCGTCCCGTCGCCGGGCTCGCCCTCCACCACCGTGACGGTTCCGGTACGGGCGGCGTGGACCACGGCCCGGACCTCGGCGAAGGAGTGCACGCCGAGGGTGACCACCACACCCGAGGCGCTCGACGCCAGGTCGTTGGACGGCCGGCCGACGTCGAGCACGCGCGCGCCGAACACCACGACCTGCGTGGCCGACGAGGGGCTGGTGCCGTCGGTGACGAGGACGTCGACCAGGTCCGAGGTGCGCAAGGCGGCGGCGTCCACCGGGTCGACGCTGACCGACACCGGGCGGACCGCCGGTGCGCCGCCCGGTGCGACCAGGTCACCGGTCTGGACCAGCTCGCCCGGGGCCAGGGGCACGGCGAGCTTGCGGCCGGCGACCGCTGCGGTGCTGGAGAAGGCGTCGGCGCCGGTCGAGGCCGGAAGCCGCATGGTGGCCGTGCTCAGGTCGCCGGGTGCCAACGTGGCGCCCGCCGCCAGGGTCCGGTTGGCCACCACCCACCCTCGGCCGTGGTCGCCCGAGGTCTGCAGCCAGGCGCCGAAGACGACCACGGCGGCGGCGGCGACGAGGAAACCGCCCACCAGGGTTCGTCCGTTGGGTGCCCCCCGGCGACCCCCGCCTGTCGCCAGGCGTCCCCGGGGGCGGCCGGGGCGGGCGCCGCCGAGCTGGCCGTCCCGGCCCGCTCCCCGGCCGTCAAAGGCCGTGCCAGTCACCGGTCCGTCACCCGTCCGTCATCCGTCTGCCCTGCGCCGACGGAGGCGCCCCGGCCCGCCCGTCACTCCCACGACATGAAATCTATCGAGAAGCAACGCACTCGTCCAGAGATCGACTAGACTTGAGGCCATGAGCGAGCCGATCCGCTGGATGGGTACGCGTGAGGCGTGTGAGCGCCTGGGCATCACGCTGCGAACCCTGTACCGCTTCATCGACGAAGGCCAGCTCCCGGCCTACAAGATGGGCCGGGTGATCCGGCTGCAGGCGAGCGACCTCGATGCCTTCATCGAGCGGATGCGCATCGCCCCCGGCACCCTCGAGCATCTCTACCCCGAGCCCAAGGCAACCGAGACCAAGGCCAATGGGTCGGAGGTTCCCGAAACCGAAGACACCCCCGCCGGCTAGCGACCGGCGGCGGTCGCTCAGCGACCGCCGAAAAACTACTTCAGCGAAAGAGCGAAAGAGAAGGACACGGCGGATGCGGTATGGCGCCGGAACATTGGTATGAAACACCTCTTTGGGGTGCGCATCCGCCGTCTCCTTCCTTTTCGTCCAGGTCTTTTGGGCGGTCACTCAGCGCGCACGCCCCGATCTGGTCGAGGCCGACGTACACCTGGTGGCGGGTGGGGGCGGGCGAGCGCAGGATGACCACGTCCTCGCCGGTGCCGATCAGGTCGCCGGCGACGTCCCCGCCGGCCACCTCGAGGCGCACCGGCAGCAGTTCGGCGGCCAGAGCGGCGAGCGCATCGGCGAAGCCCAGCGCCAGCTCCGGCGGCCGCCGGCCGGTCACGGTGACCGGGCCGGCTTCGACGGCGACGAGCGCGTCGAGGCTGATGATGGTGGCGTGGCTGCGCTGGTCCTCGAGGACACACAGGTCGGTGCCGACGGCCACCAGCCGCCCGTGCCGCACCCGCTGGGCGGTGCGCACGCTCACCTCGGCGGCGTTCTCGGCCAGCTCGACCAGGACACCGCGGAGGGTCGAGCTTTCCAGGGCCTGCTGATGCAACCAGCGCTGACGGCTGCGCTCGGCGGCCCGCTGGCGCAGCCGTTCGTCGCCCGACCACCGGGTGAGCGCGCCCAGCAGCGCGTCGACGTCCGATCCCCCGCCGTCCATCGTTGCCGACGTTAGTGGTCGCCGAAAAACTACTTCAGCGAAAGAGAAGGAGACGGCGGATGCGAACGGCCACCCGATCTTGGGCATGCGCACCTCTTTGGCGGCTCGCATCCGCCGCCTCCTTCTCACTTCGTCCAGGTAGTTTTTCGGCGGCCGCTTAACGCCCACCGCCGCGACGAGACGCTACCGTCGCACCCGATGGCTGAGACGGACTGCCTGTTCTGCCGCATCCTGGCCGGAGAGGTCCCGGCGGACGTCGTGTACGAAACTCCGGAGACCTTTGCGTTCCGCGACGTCAACCCGGCGGCGCCGGTCCACGTTCTGGTCATCCCCCGCCGCCACATCACCAACGCCTCGACCGTCGAGGAGACCGACGGGCCGGTGCTGGCCGAGATGCTCACCTCGGCGCGCCACGTCGCCGAATCCGAGGGGGTGCTGGGGCGCGGCTACCGCCTCGTGTTCAACGTCGGCGACGACGCCCTCAACTCGGTGCCGCATCTCCACCTGCACGTGCTCGGCGGCCGGCGGTTCGGCTGGCCGCCGGGGTAGCGATCACCGGGCCTCGGCGATGATGCGGGTACCCTTGGGGCGAACCTCCGTGCCTGCCGTCACCGTCACCGTCCCCAACCACCTCATGCCGCGTCTCGTTGGCCCCCTCAACGAGAATCTGCGGCTGGTCGAGGACGCGTTCAGCGAGGCGCGCATCGTGGCTCGGGGCAACGAGTTCAACATCGACGGCGAGGACGCTGCCGTCGCCGGGCGCCTGGTGGACGAGCTGCGGTTGCTGCTGGAGTCGGGCCAGGCGGTCGACCCGCAAGTGGTGCACCGCACCATCGACATGGTCCGGGCCGACGAACGTCCTTCCGAGGTGCTCACCGCCGAGGTGCTGCGCTCGGCGCGCGGGCGTTCGGTGCGTCCGAAGACCAGCGGGCAGAAACGTTACGCCGACGCCATCGCCGCCAATACCGTGACCTTCGGGATCGGGCCGGCGGGCACGGGCAAGAGCTATCTGGCCGTGGCGCTCGCGGTGCAGTCCCTTCAGGCCAAGGCGGTCGACCGCATCATCCTCACCCGGCCGGCGGTCGAGGCGGGGGAGCGGCTGGGTTTCCTGCCCGGCGATCTGATGGCCAAGGTCGACCCCTACCTGCGTCCGCTCTACGACGCCCTGTACGACATGCTCGGCACCGAGGGGGCCCGGCGCCTGCTCGAAGCGGGGACGGTGGAGGTGGCGCCCCTGGCCTACATGCGGGGACGTACGCTCAACTCCAGTTTCATCATCCTCGACGAGGCGCAGAACACCACGCCGGAGCAGATGAAGATGTTCCTGACCCGGATCGGCTTCGGTTCCAAGGTCGTCGTCACCGGCGACGACACCCAGATAGACCTGCCCGGTGGGCGCTCGGCGCTGGTGGGACTCGAGGCGGTGCTGGGCGGGATCAAGGACCTGGCGTGGGTCCACCTCGGTCATCGCGACGTGGTCCGGCACCGGATCGTCGCCGACATCGTGAGCGCGTACGAGGCGGCTTCGCCGTCTCGTCCCTCGGCCTGAGCGGCGCACCGATGGGCGTAGAGGTCTTCGCCGCCGACGAGCAGAGCGACCATCCGGTGGACACCATGCGCTGGGTCCGTCTGGCCGAGTCGGTGCTCGTGGCCGAAGGCGTCCGCGGCGCCACCGAGGTCTCCATGCTGTTCGTGGACGAGGCGTCCATCGCCGATCTGCACCGGCGCTTCCTCGGCCAGGACGGCCCGACGGACGTGCTGTCGTTTCCCATCGACGACGAGCCGGCAGAGAGCGGACGGTCCCCCGACTCGGGCGGCAGCGGGCCCGGCTCGGGAGACGAGGAGAGCGGCGACGAGCCCATGCTGCTCGGAGACGTGGTCATCTGCCCGGCGGTGGCCGGTCGCAACGCCCCCCGCCACGCCGGCACCTACGACGACGAACTGGCCCTCCTCGTGGTCCACGGCCTGCTGCACCTGCTGGGCATGGACCACGAGGAGGACGACGAAGCCGAGGCCATGGAGGCCAAGGAGCGGGACCTGCTCGCCCGCTTCCACCAGCAGCTCGGCCGGCGACAGCGCCGGGCAACACGGCGCAGGTGAGCACAGCGCCGGGCAACACGGCGCAGGTGAGCACAGCGCCGGGCAACACGGCGCAGACGAGCACAGCGCCGGGGGATCGCCGTGATCCTGGCGGCGACGCACCAGTTCACCACGTCGGACGGCGTCCTGCTGGCGGCCATCGTGGTGCTCATCGCCGTCACCGGGCTGTTGGCCCTGTCCGAGACGGCGATCACCCGCATGACCACGCACAAGGCGCAGGCCCTGGTCGAGGAGGGCCGCCGGGGCGCCACCAGGTTGCTGCACCTGGCCGAGCGCACCGAACGGGTCCTGCCCGTGGTCCTGTTCGCCCTGGAGGTGACCACCCTGGTGGCCGCCACGCTGGTGGGGATCGTCACCGAGCGGGTCTTCGGTCCCGTCGGGGTGGTGGTCGGGACCCTGTTCGAGATCGCGGTGATCTTCGTGGTCGCCGAGCTGGCCCCCAAGACGTGGGCGGTGCAGCATCCCGAGCGCGCCGGCCTGTTCGCCGCCCCGCTGGTGCGGGGCCTGTTCGCCTTTCCGCCCTTGCGCTGGATCACCCGCGCCCTGATCGGGCTGTCCAACCTCATCCTGCCCGGCAAGGGCATCAAGGACGGCCCGTACGTGTCCGAGGAGGAGCTGCTCGCCATGGCCGATACCGCGGCCGAGGAGGAGGTCATCGAGGGGGAGGAACGCTCGCTCATCCACTCGGTGATCGACTTCGGCGACACCGTCGTGCGGGAGGTCATGGTGCCCCGCCCCGACATGGTCGCCGTCGAGTCGCGCGCCCGGGTGGCCGACGTGGTCGACATCGCCATCGCCGCCGGCTACAGCCGCATCCCCGCCTTCGGCCAGGGCATCGACGACGTGCTCGGGATCGTCTACGCCAAGGACCTGCTGCGGGCCGAGCGGGAGGGCCGCCAGGAGGACGCGGTGTCGACCCTCATGCGCGAGGCGCAGTTCACGCCGGAGAGCAAGCGGGTGCCGGAGCTGATGCGCGAGATGCAGACCAGCAAGCAGCACATGGCCATCGTGGTGGACGAGTACGGGGGAACGGCAGGACTGGTGACCCTGGAGGACCTCATCGAGGAGCTGGTGGGCGAGATCGTCGACGAGTACGACAACGAGGAGGTGGCGGCCCAGCGTCTCGGTGACGGGATGATCCGGGTGACGGCCCGCATGCCCATCGACGAGGTCAACGACCTCCTGGACGAGAAGCTGCCCGAGGGCGACTGGGACACGGTGGGCGGGCTCATCTACAGCCTGCTCGGCCACGTGCCGGCCGAAGGCGAGGAGGTCGTCTCCGACGGCCATCATCTGGTGGCCGAGCGGGTGCAGGGCCAGCGCATCGGACGGGTGCGGATCTGGCCGGAGCCCCAGGCGGCCACGCCGGCCGAGTCCGGCGGATGAGATCGGGCTTCGCCACGCTGGTGGGACGGCCCAACGTGGGCAAGTCGACGCTGCTGAACGCCATCCTCGGTCAGAAGGTGTCGATCGTGTCGGACAAGGTGCAAACCACCCGCCATGCGGTGCGGGGCATCCTCAACCTCCCGGCCGCCCAGGTCGTGTTCGTGGACACGCCCGGGATCCACAAGCCCCGCACGCTGCTGGGGGAGCGGCTCAACGACACCGCCACCGCCGCGCTGGCGGGCGTGGACGTGACGGTGCTGGTCCTCGACGCGACCGGGAAGGTGGGGAAAGGGGATCGCTTCGTGGCCGAGCGCCTCCCGCCCCATTCGATCTGCGTGGCCAACAAGCTGGACGTGGCGTCGCCGGCCCAGGCCTTGGAATGTCTGCGAACCGCGGGCGAGCTGGACCTGGACGACTACTTTCCCGTGTCCGCCCGTACCGGCGAGGGCGTCGACGCGCTGGTGACGGCGATCGTGGGGCGCCTTCCCGAAGGGCCGCAGCTGTATCCCGACGACACGGTGAGCGATACGCCCGAAGCGGTGTGGATCGCCGAGTTGGTGCGGGAGCAGCTGCTCGCGGTGACGCGCCAAGAGCTCCCGCACTCGATCGCCGCCCGCGTCACCGAATGGGAGGGGCCGCGGATCCGCTGTGAGATCCTCGTGGAGCGCGACAGCCAGCGGGGCATGGTGATCGGCAAGGGCGGCCTGGTCTTGAAGGAGGTCGGCACCCGGGTTCGCGAGCAGCTGCCCCCGGGCATCTACCTCGAGCTGGTCGTGCGGGTGGACAAGGACTGGCAGCGCCGGCCGCGTGCCCTGGAGCGGCTGGGCTACTAGAGGTCTGGCGCGCACCGGCGCCAGCCAGGCGGAGACGTCGGCGATGTTGCGGGTGCGGCCCATGGGCGGGAGCGCCCCCACCAGCTCCCAGCCGTAACGGGCGGTGGACAGCCGCGGGTCGAGGATGGCGACCACGCCCCGGTCGTTGGCGCCGCGGATGAGGCGCCCGGCGCCCTGGGCCAGCAGCGTGGCGGCCCGGGGGAGGTCGATGGTGGCGAACGCGGTGCGCCCCAGCCGGTCCCGCCGGGCCTGGAGCAGCGGGTCGTCGGGACGCGGAAACGGGATCCGGTCGAGGACGACCAGCGACAACGCCGGCCCGGGCACGTCGACGCCCTGCCAGAAGCCCATGGTGGCGAACAGGCACGACTGCTCCTCGGCCCGGAACCGGGCCACCAGCGCCGGCTTGGGCAGGTCGGACTGGGTCAGCACCGGCCAGGCCAGCCGCCCGGACACGCCCTCGGCCGCGGCGCGCATGGCGCGCCAACTGGTGAACAGGGCCAGGGTGCGGCCGCCGGCGGCGTCGATCAGCCCGACCAGCTCCTCGTGCATGGCCGCTTCGTAGTCGGGTGAGCGGGGGTCGGGCAGGTGCCGAGCGCAGTACAGGAGGGCGTGGTTGGGAAAGTCGAACGGGCTGCCGACGTCGAGCTCGTCGTAGCTCCCCGCGGGCAGGCCCAGGCGCTCGGCCAGTCGGGGCGGGATGGTTGCCGACGTCAGCACCGCGGTGGGCGGGTCTTCGGCCGACCACCACAGCTCGTCCAGCCGGGCTCCCACGTCCAGGGGCGCCACGTTGAGCTGGGTCGCCCGGTCCTCCTCGGCGCCCCACGCCACCAGGCCGTCCGGAAGGGCGAGGACGGTGTCGAGGTCGGTCAGCAGGTGGCCGCCCGCCTCCAACGCCCGGCTGCGGCGGGCGGCGTCGACTTCGGAGCGACGGACGGCACCGAGCATGGCGCTGATCCGCTCGCGGGTCAGGGTCAGGGCGCCGGCCAGTTCGTCGTCGATCGGCTCGGTCAGGCGCCGCCCCCGCCACGCTCCCAGGGCGACGGCCAAGCGGTCGGCGGCGTCGTCGACCGCGGCCACGGCGGTCTGCTCCACCACCAGCGGGCGGCTGAGGCGGGCCAGGGCCCGGATACGGCCGCTGGTCAGTTCGAAGCCCAGGCTGGCCGAGGCGATGTCCTCCAGGGCGTGCGCCTCGTCGATCACCACCACGTCGTGGGGCGGAAGCACCCCGCCACCGGACAGGAGGTGGGCGGCATACAGGTGGGTGTTGACGACCACCACGTCGGCCTGCCCGGCCCGTTGACGCGCCGCTTCGGCGAAGCACCCGTCGCCGGCCGGGCACCGCGCCGCGCCCGGGCACTCGGCCCGGCCCACGCTCACCTGGGCCCACGCCCGGGGCGTGGGCTCGAAGGGAAGGTCGGCGCGGTCGCCGACCTCGGCGTCGACCGACCATTCCAGCAGCCGGCGCACCTCCCGGCCCAGAGGCCCGGCAGAGGCGGCACCGTCCAGCGGCAGCTCGTCGCCGCCGGCGATCTCCATGGCCCGCTGGCGGCACAGGTAGTTGGCCCGCCCCTTGAGCACCGCGAATTCGAACGGGACCCCCAGGTGCTCGGCCAGCAGGGGCAGATCGCGGGTGGCGAGCTGGTCCTGCAGCGCCTTGGTGGCGGTGGCCACCACCACCCGAGCCCCCGACACCAGGGCAGGAACGAGGTAGGCGAGGCTTTTCCCCGTCCCCGTGCCGGCAGCGACGATCAGATGGCGCCGGGTACGGATGGCCGCCGCCACCGCCTCGGCCATGCGCTCCTGGCCGGGCCGGTGCTCGGACTCCTCCAGCGCGCCCGTCGCCCGGGCCAGCGCGTCGCTGATCTCGGCCGGCACCCCTCTAGGGTGTCACGTCCTCCGAGACCAGCCGGCCCAGACGCTCGGTGGCGTCGACGAATTCGGACACCAGGTCGAACACCACGTCGCGCACGGGACGGATCTCGTTCATGCGCCCGACGATCTCGCCGACCGGCATGAACTGCAGGTCGATCGCCCCCGCCCGCCCGATGCGCTGCTGGGCCTCGGACGTCAGCATGTACTGCAGCGGCATGGCCAGCGTCCCCGGCGACTCCTCCGAGTCCCACGCTTCGGTCCACGTGGTACGCAGCTGGCGCGCCGGCTTCCCGGTGATCGACCGGGACCGTACCGTGTCGCTCGAGCCCGAGGCCAGCAGGCGATCGGCCACGGCAGGGTTCATGACCCCTTCGGTGGTGGTGAGCCAGATCGAGCCCGTCCACACGCCCTGGGCGCCGAGGGCCAGGGCCGCCGCCATCTGGCGCCCCGACCCGATGCCGCCGGCGGCGAGCACCGGAACCGACTGGACGGCGTCGACCACCTCGGGGACCAGCACCATGGTCGCCACCTCGCCGGTGTGCCCCCCGGCCTCGTTGCCCTGGGCCACGATGAGGTCGACGCCCTGGTTCACCTGGCGCTGCGCCTGGGCCACGCTGCCCACCAGCGCCGCCACCTTCACGCCGTGCTCGTGGGCCTCGTCGATGATGTCCTTCGGCGGCGGCCCCAGGGCGTTGACCAGCAGGCGGATGGGGTGGGCGAGGGAGATGTCGACCTGCGGGCGGGCGCCCTCGTAGGTCCAGCCCAGCAGGGCCTTGGAGCGGGCCAGATCTTCGGGCAGGGGCGGAACGTGGTGGCGGTTCAGCAGCCGCTCGACGAACTGGCGGTGCTCTTCGGGGATCATGTCGGCCAGCTGGCCTTCCAGCCGGTCGGGGTCGAGCTCGCCGGCGCCGGCATAGCGGGCGGGCATGACCACGTCGACCCCGTAGGGTTTGCCGCCGACGTGCTCGTCGATCCACCGCAGCTCGATCTCCAGCTCCTCGGGGCTGAAGGCGAGCGCCCCGAGCACGCCCATGCCCCCCGCCTTGCTCACCTCCGCCACCACGTCCCGGCAGTGGCTGAAGGCGAAGATCGGGAGGTCGATGCCGAACTGCTCGCAGATGCTGGTGCGCACCGACAGAGCAGAACACAGTTCTAGCTGTCGCGCAAGCGGCCCGCTCAGTCGAACAGCCGTGGACGTTGGCGGGTAGGCCCACGGTTAGCATCCGCTCTGGAACCCACGACCAGTAAACGCGCCGCTGCGGCCAGGAGTCTCGCATGATCCCCTCGACGTTCGATCCGACCGACCCGGACCTGCTCAGCGAGCGGGTGCCCCTCGACGAGCTGGCCACCCTGCGCCGCACCGCCCCGGTGTGGTGGAACGAGCAGCCCCGGGGCACGGGCGGCTTCGAGGACGGCGGCTTCTGGGTGGTGACCCGCCACGCCGACGTCAAGGCGGTGTCGGGCAACTCCGAGGACTTTTCCGCGTCGATGAACACGGCGATCGTCCGCTTCGCCGACGACATGACCCGCGACGACATCGAAGCCCAGCGGCTGATCATGCTCAATGCCGACGCCCCCGACCACACCAAGCTCCGCCGCATCGTCTCGCGGGGGTTCACGCCGCGCGCCATCAACGCCCTGGGGGACGCCCTCCAGGCTCGGGCCGGGCGCATCGTCGCCGAGGCGTCCTCGGCGGGCGGAGGCGACTTCGTGACCGAGGTGGCCTGCGAGCTCCCCCTGCAGGCGATTGCCGAGCTTCTCGGCGTGCCCCAGCACGACCGCAAGAAGATCTTCAACTGGTCCAACCAGATGATCGCCTACGACGACCCGGAATACGACGTCGACCCGGCGATCGCCGCCAGCGAGCTCATCGCCTACGCCATGGAGATGGGCCAGGACCGCCTGGAGCACCCCCGCGACGACATCGTCACCACCCTGATGCACGCTGACCAGCAGGACAGAGGGCTCACGCCGGACGAGTTCGCCTTCTTCGTCCTCCTCCTCGCCGTCGCCGGCAACGAGACCACCCGCAATGCCGTCACCCACGGGATGCTCGGCTTCTTCGCCTTCCCCGACCAGTGGGAGCGCTATCGGGCCGAGCGGCCGGAGACCACGGCGGACGAGGTCGTCCGCTGGGCCACCCCCGTGGTCGTCTTCCAGCGCACGGCCCGGCGCGACACGACGGTCGGAGGCGTGGAGATCGGAGAGGGCCAGCGCGTCGGGATGTACTACAGCTCGGCCAACTTCGACCCCGAGGTGTTCGACCATCCGGAGCGCTTCGACATCGGCCGGGACCCCAACCCCCACGTCGGCTTCGGCGGCGGCGGCCCCCACTTCTGCCTGGGCGCCAACCTGGCCCGCCTGGAGATCCGACTCATGTTCGACGCCATCGCCGACCAGATGCCGGCCATCGCCCAAGCCGGGGAGGCCCGCCGGCTGCGCTCGGCGTGGCTCAACGGCATCAAGGAGCTGCCCGTCCGCTACTCCTAGCGGACGCCGGCGGCTCAGCCGAGGATGGCCTCGGCAGTCCGGCGCAGCTCGTCGCGGGTCGCGGGCGCCGACGGCGAGCGTCGTCACCCCCGCCTCCTCCCACGCCGCCAGGTCGTCGCGGATCTTGGCGAGCGGCCCGATGAGGGCGATGTCGGTCACCAGCCGGTCGGGTACGGCGGCGATGGCCCGGTCCCGCTCGCCGGCGAGGAACAGGTCCTGGATCTCGTCCGCCTCCCGTTCGTAGCCCATGCGGACGAAGACCTCCTTGTGGAAGTTCACGTCCTTGGCGCCCATGCCGCCGATGTAGAACCCGACCGCGGGCTTCATGGCGGCCACGCCGGCGTCGATGTCGTCGGTGACGATCACCTGGCACGAGGAGGTGATCTCGAAGTCCTCGGGGCGGCGGCGGGCGCCGGGACGGGCGAAGCCCTCGGCCAGCCACGAGCGGTACATGCCGGCGACGCGGGGCGAGTAGTAGATGGGAAGCCACCCGTCGGCGATCTCCGCGGCCAGGGCGACGTTCTTGGGCCCCTCGGCGCCGAGCCAGACGGGCAGGTCGGCTCGCAGCGGGTGGACGATGGGCTTGAGCGCCTTGCCCAGGCCGAGCGACCCGTCACCGCGGTAGGGGAGGGGATGGTGGGGACCGGGGTTGCTCACCGGGCCCTGCCGGGCCAGGACCTGGCGGATCACGTCCACGTACTCGCGGGTGCGCGCCAGCGGCTTGGCGAAGGGCTGGCCGTACCAGCCTTCCACCACCTGGGGACCCGACACGCCGAGGCCGAGCACGAAGCGACCACCGCTCAGGTGGTCCAGGCTGAGGGCGGCCATGGCCGTGGTCGTCGGCGGCCGGGCGGAGATCTGGACGATGGACGTGCCCAGGCGGATGCGCGACGTCTGCGATCCCCACCACGCCAGCGGCGTGAAGCAGTCCGACCCCCACGACTCGGCGGTGAACACCGCGTCGTAGCCGAGCCGCTCGGCTTCCAGCACCCGTTCGAGGGCATCGGCCGGCGGTCCGGCCGACCAGTAGCCCAGCTGGAGGGCGAGCTTCACGGCCGGGCCGTCTCCGCGGCGCCGGCCTCGGGTCCCGCCGCCGTCCCGGCCAGGGCCACGCCCCGGGCCCAGACGTAGTCGGGCTTACCGGAGGGAGAGCGCTCCACCTCGGCGACGATGTGGAGCTGGCGGGGGACCTTGTAGCCGGCGAGCCGGGTGCGGCAGTGGCTCTGGAGCTCGCCCAGGTCGGCGTGGTCGCCGGGGCGCAGGGCCACCACGGCGGCGATGCGCTCGCCCCAGCGCTCGTCGGGAACGCCCACGACGGTGGCGTCCCAGACCGACGGGTGGGACTTCAGCGCCGACTCCACCTCCTCGGGGAAGATCTTCTCCCCTCCCGAGTTGATCGACACCGAGCCCCGGCCCAGGAGGGTGATGCGCCCGTCCGCCTCGACGGTGGCGAAGTCGCCGGGCACGGCATGGCGCACGCCGTTGACGACCGGGAAGGTGGCCGCCGTCTTCTCCGGGTCGTTGTAGTAGCCGAGGGGGATGTTGCCCCGCCGGGCGACGCGCCCGACGACGGCGGACCCGGGCGCCACCTCGGCCAGGTCGTCGTCGAGGACCACCGTCTCGCCCACGCCGGTCACGGTCGGGCCGCCCTTCATGGCGGTGGCGCCGGCGGTGACGACGGAGATGCCCTGCCCTCCCGTCTCCGACGACCCGATGGCGTCGGTGAGCATCAGGTTGGGGAAGTGCCGGAAGAAGTCCTCCTTGACGCTGGGCGAGAAGGTCGCCGCCGTCGAGGTCACCGCCACCAGCGACGACGGGTCGTAGTGCGCCGAGGGGTCGTCCAGCGCCTCGATGAGCGGCCGGCCCATGGCGTCGCCGGTGATCATGATCACCTGGACGCGTTCCTGCTCCACCAGCCTCCAGACCTGGGCGGCGTCGAACTTGGCCACCAGCACGATGCGGTGGCCGTGGAAGCTCCGGCCCATGACCGCCCACTGGGACGCCCCGTGCATCAGCGGGGCGATGGGGAGACTGGTCAGCGCCGCTTCGCCGGCAGCTTTGCGGGCCAGGTCCCCGGGGTCGGCCACCTTCTGCCCGGTCATCATGTCCAGGCCGCCGCCCAGGGCGTAGAAGACGTCCTCGTGGCGCCACAGCACCCCTTTGGGCATGCCCGTGGTGCCTCCGGTGAAGAGGATGTAGCGGTCGTCGCCCGAGCGGGGGGCGAAGTCGCGCTCGGCGGACTGCCCGGCGATGGCCGTCTCGTAGTCCTCGCTGTCGGACCGGGGATAGGGGACCGCGGTGCCGTCGTCGATGACCAACGAGAAGCGCAGGTCCCCGAGGACGTCGGCCACCTCGGCCACCTCGGCGCCGAAGCGGCGGGCATGGATCAGCCCGACCAGGTTGGCGTTGGTGAAGATGTAGCGCAGCTCGTCGGCCACGTACCGGTAGTTGATGTTGATCCACACCGCCCGCAGCTTGAAGACGGCCCACAGCGCCTCCACCCACTCCACGCTGTTGTAGGCGTAGATGCCCACGTGGTCGCCCGGACCCACACCACGGGCCTTCAGGCAGTGGGCGAGCTGGTTGGCCCGCTCCTCCATCTCCGCGTAGGTGCGCCGCTTGCCTTCGGCGATGAGGTACTCGCGCTCGGCGAAGGTGTCGACGGCGAGCTCGAACAGATCAGCGAGGTTGGCCTCCACGCCCGCCAGTAGAACATGATTCCGATTTGGCCGGCAAGCGCCGGTCAGCGGCGGCTCAGATGGCCCGCTGGCGATCGGCCCAGTAGGGATCGCGCAGCTTGCGCTTGTACAGCTTGCCGTTGGGGTCGCGGGGCATGGCGTCGGTGAAGTCGATGGTCCTGGGCATCTTGAACCGGGCCAGCCGCCCGTCGCACCAGGCGAGGATCTCCTCGGCCAGCGCCGGGCCCGCCTCCTGGTCGGCTGCGGGCTCGATGACCGCCTTGACCTCCTCGCCCCAGTCGTCGTTGGGTACGCCGAAGACGGCCGCGTCGCCGACCAGGGGGCAGGTGAGCAGGACGGACTCGATCTCGCTGGGGTAGATGTTGGCGCCGCCGGAGATGATCATGTCGATCTTCCGATCGCGCAGGAACAACCAGCCGTCCTCGTCGAGCTCCCCGACGTCGCCGACGGTGAAGTACCCGTCCCGCCGGTTGCGCTCGGTCTTCTCCTTGTCCTTGTAGTACTCGAAGCTGCCCTGGCCCATGCGCATGTAGATGGTGCCGATCTGGTGCGCCTCGGTGACGCGGTTGCCGTCGTCGTCGTAGATGGCGATCTCCGAGTTGGGCCACGCCCGGCCGACGGTGCCCGGATGCTCCAGCCAGTCGGCGGCCATCACCATGGTCCCGCCGCCTTCGCTGGCGGCGTAGTACTCGTCGATCACCGGGCCCCACCACTCGATCATCCGCCGTTTGGTGTCGATCGGGCACGGCGCGGCGGCGTGGATCATGTGCCGCAGCGAGGAGACGTCGTAGCGGGCGCGGACATCGTCGGGGAGGGCGAGCAGCCGGTGGAACTGGGTGGGGACCATGTGGCTGTTGGTCACCCGGTAGCGCTGGATGAGCTCGAGCATCCCCTCGGGGGTCCACTTGTCCATCAGCACCATGGTGTGGCCGAGGTGCAGGGCGCCACCGCCGAAGACCAGCACGGCGGTGTGGTAGAGCGGCGACCCGACGATGGCGACGTTGTCGTCGCGCTCAGTGAGACCGAACAGGAGGAGCATGCCGGCCAGCGCCAGGCTGGAGTCCTCGGGGGTGGAGTCGGGCAGCGCCCGGCGCACGCCCTTGGGCTGGCCGGTGGTCCCCGAGGTGTAGTTCATGACGTTGCCGGTGCGGCGGTCCTCGGGGGTGGTCTCGGGCTGGTCGGCGCTGATGGAGGAAAACGGGGCGAAGCCGGGGATGTCGCCGACGGCGAAGCGCCGCTCGGGGGCCACTGCGATCTCGCCGGCCGCGGCCACGGCGGCGTCGGCGAAGCGGGCGTCGGCCACGAACACGTCCGCTTCGCAGTCGTTGACGATGTAGGCCACCTCGGGACCGACCAGATGGTGGTTGATGGGCACCAGGTAGAAGCCGGCTTGGCCGATGGCCAGGTACAGCTCGATGAACGGCCGACCGTTGGGCAGGAGCACGGCGATGGTCGCCCCCGGGGTCAGGCCCAGGGCCCGGAGGCCGTGGGTGAGCCGGTTGGCCGAGGCCAGCAGCTCGCCGGCGGACACCTCTTCGCCGTCGGGGGTGACGAGGGCCAAGGCCTTGGGTTCGTCGGCTGCCTGGCTCCAGAAGCCGAGTTGTCCGGCCACCTCTTCCTCCGTTCGCTGGGTGCGCCCGCGGCGCACGCGTCCGCAGAAAACTAGCACCGGGTTCCAGAAAGCCTCGCCGGACCCAGGCCGGCCGGCACCCGCTCCGATCGGGCAGGCTGGGGCGATGCGCCTGCGGATCTTCACCGAGCCCCAGCAGGGGGCGACCTACGAGCAGCTCCTCGCCGTGGCCCGATGCGCCGAGGAGGAGGGCTTCGACGCCTTCTTCCGCTCCGACCATTACCTGACCATGGGCGGAGACGGCCTGCCCGGGCCGACGGACGCCTGGATCACGCTCGCCGGCCTGGCCCGCGAGACGACCACCATCCGTCTGGGAACGATGGTCACCGCCGCCACCTTCCGGCTGCCTGGTCCGCTGGCCGTCTCCGTGGCCCAGGTCGACGCCATGAGCGCAGGGCGCGTCGAGCTCGGCCTGGGCGCGGGCTGGTACGAGGACGAGCACCGGGCCTACGGCATCCCCTTCGGCGACTGGCGGACCCGCTTCGAACGGCTGGAGGAGCAGCTGGAGATCCTGACCGGTATGTGGGACACGCCCGCCGGCGGGCGCTTCGACCACCGCGGGACCCACTACCAGGTCGCCGACAGCCCGGCGCTGCCGAAGCCGGCGCAGCGCCCCCATCCGCCGATCATCGTCGGCGGTGGCGGGCCCCGGCGCACGCCCCGCCTGGCGGCGCGGTTCGCCGACGAGTTCAACTCCACGTTCCTGCCTCCCGCCGATTCGCGGGCCCAGTACGAGCGGGTGACCAAGGCGTGCGAGGACGCCGGCCGGGACCCGGCGAGCATCCGGCGGTCGGCTGCCGTGTGCATCTGCTGCGGCAGCGACGACGCCGAAGTCGCCCGGCGCGCCGCGGCCATCGGCCGGGATCTCGACGAGCTGCGCGCCAACGCGGCGTGCGGCACGCCCGACGAGGTCGTCGCCCGCCTCGGCGAGTGGGCCGACGCCGGCGCCGAGCTCGCCTACTTGCAGGTTCTCGACCTCGACGATCTCGATCACGTCCGCCTCCTCGGGCGCGAGGTCGCCCCCCGGTTGCCCTAAGCCGCCGGCGCAGCGGCGGTACCGTGCTTGAGTGGACGCTGTCTCCGCTCCCGGCCGCTCGGGCTCCAACTCCGCTCCCGGCCGCTCGGGCCCCAACTCCGCTCCCGGCCGCTCGGGCCCCAACTCCGCTCCCGGCCGCTCGGGCCAGCGTCCCGCCCCCACCCCGGTCCCTGCCGCCCTGGACGACCTGGACCGCTCCCGGATCCCCCGGCACGTGGCGTGTGTCATGGACGGCAACGGACGCTGGGCGCAGAAGCGGGGGCTGCCCCGCACCGCCGGGCACCGGGCCGGCGAGGAGGCCCTGTTCGACGCCGCCCAGGGCGCCCTGGAGATCGGGCTGCCGTACTTCACCGTGTGGGCGTTCTCGACCGACAACTGGCGGCGGTCGCCCGACGAGGTCCGGTTCCTCCTGAACGTCATCGCCGACGACCTCCTCACCCGCCGGCGTGACGACCTGCACGCCCTGGGAGTCCGTATCGCCTTTATCGGCCGCCGCGACCGGAGGGTGCCGCGCTGGGTCGCCCGGCGCATGGACGAGGCCGAGGAACTGACCGCCGCCAACACCAACATGACCCTGACGGTGGCCTTCAACTACGGCGGGCGGGCCGAGATCGTCGACGCCGTGCGCGCCCTCGTCGCCGAAGGGACGCCCGCCACCAAGATCGACGAGCGGGCCATCGCCCGCCACCTCTACGCACCGCAGCTGCCCGACCCGGAACTGGTGATCCGCACCTCAGGCGAGTACCGGCTGTCCAACTTCCTGATCTGGGAGATGGCCTACAGCGAGCTGGTGTTCACCGACGTGCTGTGGCCCGACTTCCGCCGCCAGCACCTGGCCGATGCGGTGATCGCCTTCCAGCGACGGGAACGTCGCTTCGGCGGCAACCGCCGCGCGACGGCGGCCGGGCGCGTGGACCGCTAGCGCAGCTCGGAGCCGGCCGTGGTCGCCTTGTACCGGGAGCGCGGCGTGGTGCTGCGCACCTACAAGCTGGGGGAGGCCGACCGCATCGTCGTCCTGCTCACCGCCGGCCGGGGCAAGGTGCGGGCGGTGGCCAAAGGGGTGCGCAAGACCAAGAGCCGGTTCGGCGGGCGGCTCGAACCGCCCTCGCACCTGGCACTGCAGCTCTACGAAGGGCGCCAGCTGGACACCATCACCCAGGTGGAGTCGCTGGACAGCTTCCGGGCGGTCCGCGAGGACCTGGACGCCCTCACCGGGGCGGTGGCCATGCTCGAGGCGGTCGACCAGGTGGCGGTGGAACGCCACGCCGACCCCCGCCTCTACGCCATGCTCGTCGGCGCCCTCCGGACCCTCGGACCGGATGCCCCGGTGCGTCTGGTTGTCGCCGGCTTCTACTGGAAGTTGCTGGCCCACGACGGTGCCGGGCCCATCCTCGACGCCTGTGCCCGCTGCGGCCGCGACGACGGGGCCCTGACGGCGTTCGACCTGACCGAGGGGGGCGCCCTGTGCCCGGCCTGCCGGAAGGGGTCGGCGCTCAGCGCGGACGCGTTGGGGCTGGTGCGCCAGATGCTGGGCGGCGAGCTGGCGCAGGCCCTGCGCCACCCGCCGGGACCGGTCGTCGACGAGGTCGCCGAGCTGGCCACCGTCGCCCTCGAGACCCACCTCGAGCGCCGGCTCCGGGCGGTCCGGCTGCCCCACTAACCCTCGGTAGTCTCCGAGTTGAGCCGAGGAGGTGCGCCGATGCCGCTGGTGTACGCGTTCGAACACAAGCACCGCAAGTCCCCGATGGACATGAAGGACCTCCTCGGAGGCAAGGGGGCCAACCTGGCGGAGATGACGTCGGTGCTGGGGCTGCCGGTCCCGCCGGGGTTCACCATCACCACCGACGCCTGCCGGGCGTACATGGCGGCGGGGTGGCCGGATGGGCTGAACGGGGAGTTGTCCCGGCACGTGCGGCGGTTGGAGAAGGCGATGGGGAAAGGACTCGGCGATCCCGCCGACCCGCTGCTGGTGAGCGTGCGCTCCGGTGCCCAGTTCTCC
Organism: uncultured Actinomycetota bacterium; assembly: GCA_963757175.1. Lineage (GTDB taxonomy): Bacteria > Actinomycetota > Acidimicrobiia > Acidimicrobiales > Palsa-688 > CAVWQR01. Next base: position 1,968,551 of record CAVWQR010000001.1, read on the forward strand.
ATGCCCGGGATGATGGACACGGTCCTCAATCTCGGTCTCAACGACCAGTCGGTGAAGGGGCTGGCCGCCCAGACCAGCGACGAGCGCTTCGCCTACGACTCGTACCGGCGGTTCATCGCCATGTACGGACGCATCGTCCTCGGCATCGACGGCGAGCGCTTCGACGTCCTTTTCGACGAGGTCAAGGACTCGACCGGGGCACGCAGCGACGCCGACGTGCCCGCCGGCCTGCTGGCCGACCTGGCCACCACCTACAAGTCGGTCGTCCTGGAGGAGACCGGCCAGCCGTTCCCCCAGGATCCCGCCGAACAGCTGCGGGGGGCCATCGAGGCCGTGTTCGGCTCGTGGAACGGCGCCCGGGCCGTGGCCTATCGCCGGCGCGAGCACATCCCCGACGATCTGGGCACCGCGGTCACCGTCCAGACCATGGTGTTCGGCAACCGCGACGACGAGTCCGGGACCGGCGTGGGCTTCACCCGCGACCCGGCGACCGGCGAGCAGGGCGCCTACGGCGACTTCCTGGTCAACGCCCAGGGCGAGGACGTGGTCGCCGGCATCCGCAACACCCTCCCCCTGGCTGCCCTCGACGAGCGGTTCCCCAAGATCTTCAAGCAGCTGATGGGCGTCTTCGCCCGCCTCGAAGCCCACTACCGGGACATGTGCGACACCGAGTTCACCATCGAGCAGGGCAAGCTGTGGATGCTCCAGACGCGGGTGGGCAAGCGCACCGGCCGGGCCGCGCTGCGCATGGCGGTGGACATGACCCGTCAGCGGGGCTGGAAGATCAGTCGCCACGAGGCCATCGGGCGCGTCACCGGCGACCACCTGGACCAGGTGCTGCACCCCCAGTTCGCCGAACAGCCCGCGCACCCCCTGACCAAGGGTCTCGCCGCGTCGCCCGGCGCCGCCGTCGGCCGGGTGTACTTCACCGCCGACGACGCCGCCGCCGCCGCCGAACGGGGCGAACACGTCGTGCTCGTCCGCACCGAAACCTCGCCCGAGGATGTCCACGGGATGATCGCGTCGCGGGGCATCCTCACCACGCGCGGCGGGTTGGTGAGCCACGCCGCGGTGGTGGCCCGCGGATGGGGCAAGCCGGCCGTAGTGGGCGCCGAAGCCGTGCGCATCAGCGGCAAGGCGTTCACCGTGGGCGCCGCCACCGTGGCCGAAGGCGACGTGGTCTCCCTGGATGGCGGCACCGGGCAGGTGGCCCTCGGCGAGGTGCCCCTGACGCTGGCCGATCCGCCCGCCGAGTTCACCACCGTCCTCCAGTGGGCGGACACGGTCCGCAAGGGCAAGCTGGCCGTGCGCGCCAACGCCGACAACGGAACCGACTCGGCCAACGCCCGCACCTTCGGCGCCGAGGGCATCGGGCTGTGCCGGACCGAGCACATGTTCCTGGCCGACGACCGCCTGCCCATCGTGCGCCGCATGATCCTGGCCACCACCGAAGCCGAGGAGACCGCCGCGCTCGAAGAGCTGCGGGTGGCCCAGAAAGCCGACTTCCTCGAGATCCTCGAAGCCATGGACAACCTACCGGTGACCGTGCGCCTGCTCGACCCGCCGCTGCACGAGTTCCTGCCGTCCACCGAGGAACTGGAACTGAAGAAGGCCACCACCGGGCTCAGCGACGAGGAGCAGCGCCTGCTCGAAGCGGCCCAGGCGTGGCACGAGGTCAACCCCATGCTTGGCACCCGGGGCGTTCGCCTCGGCGTCGTCAAGCCCGGCCTCTACGCCATGCAGGTGCGCGCCCTGATCCAGGCCGCCGCCGAACGCCTCGAAGCCAAGGGGCGCCCCAAGGTCGAGGTGATGATCCCGCTCACCGTGACACGCGAGGAGCTGGCGCTGGCCCGCCGGTGGGTGGAAGACGCCATCGCCCTCGAGACCCGGGGAATGCGGCGCAAGCCGCAGGTCATCATCGGCACCATGGTCGAGACGCCGCGGGCCGCGGTGCGCGCCGACGAGATCGCCGAGGAGTCCGACTTCTTCAGCTTCGGCACCAACGACCTGACCCAGATGACTTTCGGCTTCAGCCGTGACGATGTCGAAGGGCGGATGATGTCGGCCTATCTCGAGCACGGGCTGCTGCCGCGCAACCCGTTCGAAACCCTCGACCAGCCCGGCGTCGGCGCCCTGGTGGAGCAGGGGGTGGCCGGAGGCCGGGCGACGCGGCCCGACCTGAAGCTCGGGATTTGCGGGGAGCACGGCGGCGATCCCGAGTCGATCGGGTTCTTCTACCGGGCCGGTTTGGACTACGTGTCGTGTTCGCCGTTCCGCGTCCCGATCGCTCGCCTGGCCGCGGCCCAGGCGGTGCTCGCCGGCCGCGACGAGGGGTGAGCGCCCGCCCGCGGGGCTGGGGGGCGTAGCCTTCAGGCGTGGGGATCCTCGACGAGGACGTAGCCCGGGTCCGGGAGGCGACGGATTTCGTTGCCGTGGCCTCCGAGCACCTGGCCCTGCGCAAGGTGGGGCGGCGGTGGGTCGGGCTGTGCCCGTTCCACGCCGAGAAGACGCCGTCGTTCTCCGTCAACGCCGAGGACGGCGTGTACTACTGCTTCGGCTGCCAGGCCGGCGGCGACGTGATCACCTTCGTGCGCGAGATCGAGCACTTGGACTTCGTCGAGGCGGTGGAGAAGCTGGCGGCGCGGGTGGGCATCACCCTGCGACGCGACGACAACGCGGGCAGCCGCGACCAGCAGCGCCGCCAGCGGGTGGCCGACGTGCTGGACGCGGCCATCGCCTGGTACCACCAGCGACTGCTGTCGGGGGCCGACGCGGCCGCGGCGCGCCGCTACCTGCGGGCCGAGCGGGGCTACGACGGCGAGGTGGTCCGGCGTTACCGCCTGGGCTGGGCGCCGGAAGGATGGGACCAGCTGATCCGGGGGTTGACGGCCCGAGCGGCCGGGAGCGGGGCGACCGTTTCCGTCGATCAGCTCGTCGAGGCTGGCCTGGCCACCGCCGGGGAGCGGGGACCGGTCGATTCGTTCCGCGGGCGGCTCCTTTTCCCCATCTTCGAAGCCGGAGGACGACCGGTCGGACTGGGGGGTCGCATCCTGCCCGGGGGTCGCGGGCCCAAGTACAAGAACACCGCCGGCACCGCGGTGTACGACAAGAGTCGCATCCTCTACGGGCTCAACTGGGCCAAGAACGACATCGTGGACCGCGAGCGGGTCGTGGTCTGCGAGGGCTACACCGACGTGATCGGACTGCACGCCGCCGGTGTCGGCGAGGCCGTCGCCACGTGCGGCACCGCGCTGGCCGACGGCCACATCCGCCTCCTCACCCGCTTCGCTCGTCGCATCGTGCTCGCCTACGACGCCGACGGCGCCGGGCAGGCAGCCGCCGAACGGGTGTACGAGTGGGAGCGGCGCTTCGACGTCGACATCTCCGTCGCCGCCCTTCCCGCCGGCGCCGACCCCGCCGACGTCGCCCGTCGCGATCCCGAGGCGCTGCGGCAGGCGGTGGCGTCGGCCCGGCCGTTCCTCGGCTTCCTGATCGACCGGCGCCTGGCCCGGGGCGACCTGGCCAGCGCCGAGGGTCGGGCCCGGGCCGCAGCTGCGGCCCTGGCGGTGATCGACACCCACCCCAATGAGCTGGTGCGCGACCAGTACCTGATGACCGTCGCCGACCGCTGCCGCGTCGAGGCGTCCCAGCTGCGCCGCCTGGCCGCCCTGGCGCCAGCCGAAGCCGCGGCTGCACCCGGCAGCGCGCCCCGCCCCGCCGTCGCCCCGTCGCCGGCCACGCTGGTGCCGGCTCCGGAGCTGGAAGCGTTGCGCCTGGCCGTGCACCGACCGGCCGAGGTCGCCGATCGCCTGGAGGGCGCGCTCTTCGCCCACCCCGACGGGCGCGACGCGTTCCGCGCCCTGGCCACGTCGTCCACCTTGCACGACGCCATCGCCACCGCCCCGCCCGCGGCCGGGGCCCTGCTGCAACGCCTGGTCGTCGAAGAGGTCGACGCGGGGACCGATGACATCATGGTGCGCCTCGTCGAACGGGCCGGCGCCCGCCAGCTGGCGGAGCTGTCGGCCGACGCCCGCCAGGCCGACGACCCCTCGAGCCTCGTGCCCACCATCTCGTGGCTCAAGCTGGCGCTGGAGGACCTGCGCGCCGAGGACGACGCCGGCGAGCACCTCCGGCGTGACGCCGAAGCCCGGTTGGTACCGTGGATCGTGGCACGAGTGGAGGGCCAAGTGGAGGGTGCAGCCCGGTGACCGACGGGGGGGCCACGCCATTTCTGTCCGACGGCACCCCGTCGGTGGACTTCGTGGCCCTGCTGCTGCTCGGCCGGGAGCGCGGCTATCTCACTCCCGACGACCTGATGACGGTGCTCGAGTCGGTCGAGCTCAGCACCGCCCTGATCGACGTGGTGGTGGACCGCGTCCGTGCCGAAGGCATCGAGTGGCGCGACGACACCGACCCGGCGACGGGGGCCCTGGCCGACGACCCCGGCGGGAGGACCGAGCCCGCCCCCCGCTCCGGTCTCGGCCTGAGCCTGGGCGGGGACGGCGCCGGGACGCTGTCGCCGGACCCGGCGCTGCACGTCGTCGCCGGCGGGGACACTTCGGAGGCGCTGGCCGGCATGGCCGGCCGGGTGCGCACCCGGGCGCGCAGCCGCCTGTCGGTCGCCGACCTCCGCGTGGAGCTGGACGGGGCCAGCAGCGCCACGTCCGACCCCATCCGCATGTACCTGAAGGAGATCGGCAAGGTCCCGCTGCTGACCGCCGAGGAGGAGGTCATCCTCGCCCGCTGCGTGGAAGCCGGCCTGGCTGCCGGGGCCCGCATCTACGAGCGCAAGGCCCGCGGCCTCGACGAGGCCGACGAGGCCGCCACCATGGACGAACGGCTCCGCGCCGAGGGCCAGGCGGCCAAGCGCATCCTGGTCGAGGCCAACCTGCGTCTGGTCGTGTCCATCGCCCGCCGGTACCGCAATCGGGGCATGGGCTTCCTCGACCTCACCCAGGAGGGAAACCTCGGTCTGATGCGCGCCGTCGACAAGTTCGACTACACCAAGGGCTTCAAGTTCTCGACCTACGCCACCTGGTGGATCCGCCAGGCGATCACCCGCGCCATCGCCGACCAGGCCCGGACCATCCGCATCCCCGTGCACATGGTGGAGACCATCAACTCCGTGGTGCGCACCCAGCGCCAGCTGCTCCAGGAGCTGGGCCGCGAGCCCGACGTCGACGAGGTCGCCAAACGGGCGGAGATGAGCCCTGAGCGGGTCCGCGAGATCCTGCGGGTGAGCCAGGAGACGGTGTCGCTCGAGCAGCCTCTCGGCGACAACGACTTCAGCCTGTCGGACCTCATCGAGGACGAAGCCGCCGTCGCCCCCCAGGACGCGGCGTCGCGCGCCATGCTCAACGTCGCCGTCAACGAGGCGCTCGGCGAGCTCAACGAGCGTGAGCGGCGGGTGGTGCGCCTGCGCTTCGGTCTCGACGACGGCCACGTGCGCACGCTCGAGGAGGTGGGCCGGGAATTCGGGGTGACCCGGGAGCGGGTGCGCCAGATCGAGTCCAAGACGCTGGCCAAGCTGCGCAACCCCATGCGCACGGCCCATTTGCGGGATTACCTCGACGAGAGCTGAGCGGTCGCTTGGGGTGTCAACCGGCCAGTCGTGGCGCCCTGCTGCGCTAGGGTGCGGGCGTTTCCGGGGTAGCTCAATCGGCAGAGCGGATGGCTGTTAACCATTAGGTTGAGAGTTCGAGTCTCTCCCCCGGAGCCCCGTCGAGATGGCTCAGCCCGCCAGGCGGGTCACGGCGTGCAGGGCCAAGCCGGCGAGGCCGCCCACCACGGTGCCGTTGATGCGGATGTACTGGAGGTCGGGGCCCAGCAGCAGCTCGAGGCGCCGGGAGGTCTCGCTGGCGTCCCACCGGGAGATGGTGCCGCTGACCAGGGCGGCGAGCTCCACGTCGAAGCGGCCGAGGATGGCCGTCACCGCGGCGTCGAGGGCCCGTTGCGTGCTGGCCGCCACGTCGGGGTCGTCGCGCAGCCGAGCACCGGCGCGGGCGATGACGTCGGCCAGCCTCATGCGCAGCGGCGACCCGGGATCGCCGGCCTGCTCGTGCAGCTGGCCGCGCACGTCGTCCCAGAGCGACAGACCCAGCTGCCGGAGCTGCGGTTGGGCCAGCAGCTCGTCGCGCAGCTCGTCGCCCTTGCGCCGCAGCGACGGCGACACTTCGAGCTCGGTGGCCAGCTCGGCCAGGGCTTCGTCGATCTGCACGCGCAGCGGGTGGGACCGGTCCGCGGCCATCTCGGCCAGCACGGTGCGCACCCGCTCGAGGAGACGGTTGACCACCCGAGTCTCGACGGGGGCGGGCAGCCACCAGTTCCCCCGCCGCTCGGGGCGGCCATCGGGTCGCGGCGTGCGGGCGCTGAAGCGCCGGTGCAGCTCGTCGCCGTGCACCTCCAGGTAACGGCTGACGCCGGTGAGGGCGGCGTCGAGCACCGGTTGATGGCGCTGCTCGCGCGTGAGCTGGGCCAGGGCCCGGCCGGCGAGCGGGGCGACGGCCAGCCGGGACAGGCGCTGGCGCACGACCGAGTCGAACAGGGCGTGGACGTCGTCGTTGTCGACCAGGTCGGCGCCGGCGACGAGCGCCTCGGCGGCGTGGCCGCCCACGCGCTCGGCGTTGGCGGGCGTGGCCAGCCACGTCGCCGCCCGTTCCAACGCGTGGGCGGCGCGGAAGCGCTCGATGACCGCGTCGGGAGTGAGGAAGCTCTCCTGGACGAAGGTGCCCAGGGTCTGGCCGAAGCGGTCCTTGCGCTCGACGACGATCGCGGTGTGGGGGATGGGCAAGCCGAGCGGCCGCCGGAACAGGGCGGTCACCGCGAACCAGTCGGCCAGCCCGCCGACCAGGGCGGCGACGGCCGTGGCCTGCACCCAGGCCACCCACGGGTCGTGACGGCCGGCGACGGTGGCCACCACGAACACCACCGCGGCCAGGGCCAGCAGCCCGCCGGCCCGGCGCTTGGTGACAACCAGCAGCCGGCCCCGCTCCCGCTCGGCTTCCGAGGAGGCGAGCGAAGGCGGCGCCGCCCTCAGGGCTGGTCGCTCCGCACCGGGCTCAGAGCCACCCGGCGCGCACCGGGGCCGTCTCCGACTCGGGCGGGACGGCCGCCTGGCCGGCGCGCACCTCGGCCAGCAGGCGCTCGACCGCGGCGGTGATCTCGGGTGCCGCCTTGCGCAGGGCGGCGGGGTCCCCCGGTGCGATCCGGCCGGGGTCGACGCCGGCGCCGGCGACCAGGCCGTCGAGGTCGGCGAGGCGCTGACCCACCCACGCCACCGGATCGGGGCGGATGGCATCGTCGAACTGCCGGCGTCCGGGCTCCCAGCCGCGGAAGTGGGGGTGGTGGTGGGTGCGGTCCCAGCTGCCCACCGGGCCGTCGACGGTCTCGAGCAGGTCGGCGCGCCAGATGGGCTCGCCGACGGCGATGGGCTGGGCCGAGTAGATGGACCCGACGAGCGGCGGGCGATCGAACAGCCGCACCTCGAGCCGCACCCCTCGCTCGGGACCTTCCTGGCCCGGGCGGGGATCGGGGTCCACGAAGTAGAGGTCGCTCACCACGACCCCCACCTGCTCGAATCCGAAGGCGTACAGCATGGTGGCAGCCTACGCCGGGCTACCATGATCGGGTCCCCGCGGGAGCTCGGGCTGTGCCGGGCTGAGAGGGTGGTTGGCCGCTGCGTCGGCCGGTACCACCGACCGCTCGAACCTGACCGGGTAATGCCGGCGTAGGGAGGCAGTCATGACCGTGACCGAGCGGCCCGCCGCTTCGACCTTCTCGCTCGTGGCCGGAGACCGTCGGGCGGAGGCACCGGCGACCCTGGCCGAGCCCGTCCCACAGGCGCTCACTGCCGTCGACCAGCTGGGGCTGTGGGCCAACCTCGGCGTCAGCCTGCTCGGCTTCACCGGCGCCATCTTCGTGCTCCAACCCGGCGGCAGCGGCACGCCCCAGCTGTCCCTCGCCGCCGCCGGCTGCGCGGTGATCGTGGGCACGGTGCTGGGCACGGCCGCCCTGGCTGCCTCCGCCGTGCCCGGCGCCAGGACGGGCGCCCCGGCCATGGTGCTGCTGCGCGGGCTGTTCGGGGCCCGGCCCTCCTACCTGCCCACCGCGCTCAACGTCCTCCAGTGCCTGGGCTGGGGGACCTTCGAGCTGGTGACCATCGCCACCGCCGCCCATACCGTCGCCCCCTCCCTGCCGCGATGGACCTATGTACTGATCGCCGGTGTGCTGACCACGGCGCTGACGCTGCGCCCGCTCGGGTCCATCCGCGTGCTGCGCCGCTACGTCACCGGGGCGGTGGCCGTGGTCCTCGTCTACCTGCTCGTGCAGCTGCTGCGCCATCCCCTGCCGGCGCTGACGCACGGGACGTGGTCGGGCTACTGGCTGGCGGTCGACCAGACCGTCGCCGTCGCCGTCTCCTTCGTGCCCCTGGCGGCTGACTACACCCGCCACTCCACGTCGGGGCGGGCGGCCTTCCTCGGCGCCCTATTCGGCTACGGCATCACCCAGACGGTGTGCTACGTCCTCGGCCTGGTGGCGCTGGTGACCGTGGCCCGCAACCCGCAGGACATCTACGGGGCGTTCATCGCCGTGCCCGCGGGGTCGGCCGCCTTTGCGGTGCTCGCCGCCCGCGAGCTCGATCAGTCGTTCGCCAACGTGTACTCGACGGCGGTCTCGGTGCAGAACCTGCGTCCGCTCTGGGACCGCCGGGTCCTCGCCCTGGTCATCGGGGCCATGACCACGGCCGGCGCCCTGTGGCTCAACATCGACGACTACCAGAGCTTTCTGACCCTCCTCGGATCGGTGTTCGTCCCCATGTTCGGCGTGCTGGTGGTGGCGTTCTTCGTGCTGGCGCGCGGTCGTTGGGACATGTCGACCTCCGCCCGTCCCCGCTGGGACATGGTGGCCGCCTGGGCGGTGGGCTTCGTGACCTACCAGCTCATCAACCCCGGGTCCGTCTCGTGGTGGGTCTCGGCCTGGTCCTGGGTGCGCCGGCAGCTGCACGTCGGCTTCGCCGCCCACCTCAGCGCCTCGTTGACCAGCTTCGCGGTGGCCGCGGCGGCGACGCTGGCGATCGGCGGCGTGGCCCGGCTCAGGAGCCGCCGGCCTCGCGCAGCCACGTCGGCGCTTCGCGAAGCAGGTACTCGCTGACCTTGAACGCCTGGTCGAAGACCTCGCACAGCAGTTCCTCGCCGGTGAGGATGCGCGCCAGCGACACCTGCTGACGGGCGAGCACGGTGATGCGGCGCTCGGCGGGATCGGTGGCGGCGGCGAAGCTGTCGCTGGCGGAGGCTTCGAGCGGCAGCTCCATGCCGCCGACGCCGGCCAGGTCGATGGCGAGGCGGAGGAGGTCGGGGGCGTGGTCGAGGGGGGGCAGCGCCCAGGTGAAGGTGAGGGGGAAGTGGTACTCGTCGGGCGGTTCCTTTTCCCCCAGCTTGACCACCATGTCCTCGAACGCCAGCAGCACCCGCGGGTCGACGTCCAGCGCCAGGTGCAGGTCCAGCGGACCCTCGCAGGCCTCCTCGGGGTGCAGGTCGACCTCCCACGACTGGCGCAGCGAGTAGGTCTCGACGAAGTGGCGCTCGTCGTGAACGTGGAAGCCGTGGTCCTGGGCGTGATCCTTCAACTCGGCCACATAGCCGGCGACGTCGATGACGGCCATAGCCAGGGACGCTAGTCCGAGGTGGCGGGTTTCCAGCGGTAGCGGATCCAGCCGGACACCGGCTCGGCGCCGAGGCGGTCGTAGAAGGCGATGGCGTCGCGGTTCCAGTCCAGCACCGCCCACTCGACCCGACCGGTGGTGCGCGCCGCCAGAGCGGCGAGCAGCTCGCCGGCGAGGCCGCGACGGCGGTACGCGGGCGGACGATGAGATCCTCGAGCCACACCCCGGGCCGGCCCACCCACGTCGAGAAGGTCGGGTACCACCGGGCCATACCGGCGGGCGGTGACCCTTTCCCCTCGTCCACGGACGCGATGAGGACGTGGGCGGCCGGCTCCGGCCCGAACAGGTGGGTCGCCAGCTCCTCCCGATCGAAGCCGACCTCGTGGGCCGACCGTTCGAACGTGGCCAACTCCACGATCATGCCGGCGATGTCGTCGAGGTCGGCAGGGGTGGCTTCTCGCACGGGCATGGCCGGGACGGTACCGTCGCCGCGGTGGCCGCCGACGTCCTCGCCGTGCTTCACCGGGCCGCCGACGAGGTGCGAGAGGCGCTGGCCGGGTTGGACGACTGGGGCCCGGCCGACGGCCACCCCGGTCAGTACCGCCACGACGTGGTGGCGGACGACGCTGCCGTGCAGGTCCTCGCCGGCGCCGGCTACGGCGTCCTCTCCGAGGAATCCGGGCTTCACCATCCCCGGCGCGGCCTGCTGGTGGTGATCGACCCCGTCGACGGTTCCACCAACGCGTCGCGCCGTATCCCGTGGTGGGCGACGAGCCTGTGCGCTCTCGACGACGACGGACCACTGGCCGCCGTGGTCGTCAACCAGGCCACCGGCGTCCGCTACGAGGCGATCCGTGGCGGGGGGCGCGCCGCGACGGCCGACCGGTGCGGCCGAGCGGCTGTGAGGACATCGGCGAGGCCATCGTCGCCTTCTCCGGGTACCCGCCGGCCTACGCGGGATGGTCCCAGTACCGGGCGTTGGGTGCCGCCGCCCTGGACCTGTGCGCCGTCGCCGACGGCAGCCTGGACGGATTCGTGGACTGCGCGGCCAGCTCGTTGCGTCCCTGGGACTACCTGGGCGCCATGCTCGTCTGCGCCGAAGCCGGCGCACCTCTCGCCGAGGCGACCGGGCGCGACCTGGTGGTGCGGACCGTCGACGCCCACCGCGTCCCGGTCGCCGCCGGATCGCCACGCCTGCTCGACGTGCTGGTGGAGGCCCGGCGTCACCAGCTGCGCCCGCAAGCGGCGGGGCAGGAAAAAAAGATTTGACTCCGCCCCGCTGGCGTGATGCCATACCAGCGGGAGAGAAGCGCTCTGCCACGCCGACGATCGGGGTCCGGGACATGAAGGGAGTGCGAGGGTGCTGACCAGCCAGCCGATGATCATGTCGCCCGCACAGCCGTTCGGTCCCGGCGCGCGCCCCCGCAGCACCTGGCGCCACCAGGCGCCGACGACGTGCGTCGCCGACCGGCCGTCCGCCGTGGCCAAGACCGCTGGCATCAAGCACGCGTCCAACGCGTGGCCTTTGGACTCTCTCGGGGGGTCGACTGGGTGAGACCCAGAAGCCTCCGAAGTTGGGCCCAAAGGCCGCCGGGACATCCCGGCGGCCTTTTTGTTTCTCCGGACACAGCCAGATGCAGGACGAAGGGAACCGACAACAGGAGGAGAGGCGAGATGTTCGCCGAGCAACTCAACGAAGAGCTGCGGAACCGAAGACCCGAACTGACGAGCCTGGGCGCCCCTCGCCGCGGCGAGGAGCCCCCCGACCCGTGGGAGGACGCCGCGTGCCGTGACGAGGGAGGGAGCCTGACGGAGCTGTTCTTCTCCGAGGAGATCCCCGACATCGCCGCGGCCAAGGCCATCTGCGCCACCTGCCCGCTGGTCAGGCCCTGCCTCGAGGGCGCCCTGCAGCGGCGGGAACCCTCGGGGGTGTGGGGCGGGCAGCTGTTCGTCAACGGCCGGATCCTGGCCCTGAAGCGGCGGCGGGGCCGTCCACCCAAGAACCCGCGCCCCGGGATCATGCTGAGCGCCTGACGATCAGGTGGCGATGACCGCGGCGCCGTCGAGGTCGAGGGCGTGCCGGGCGTGGCGGGTGGCCATGGCGACGAACATCTGGTCGCCGCGAGCGGTGCGCTCGACCAGGTTCGACGCGGCGATCGCCATGACCAGGCCGGCCCAGGTGCCGCGGCGGTAGTCGTGCCAGCACCGGTCCCAGTCGTAGCCGGTGACCCCTGCGGCCAGCAGGCCGCGGTGGTAGCCGCGGACCAGGTCCTCCTCCACCGCTCGCCGGTCGGCGGGGAGGAGGCCGGCGCCCACGAAGTAGGCGACGTCGGCAAGGGCGGGACCGTGGCCGCAGGTCTGCCAGTCCACCACCGCGACGGTGGCGCGCTCCGGGTCCGGGTGGAAGAGGAGGTTGTCGAGCCGGTAGTCGCCATGGACGACCGACCACGGCTCGGTGTCGGCCACCAGGTAGGCCTCCAGCTCGGCGAACAAGGCGTCGCCGGCGCGCTGCACGTCGCCGGCGACGTCGCTGCCGTAGCGGGCCCGGAACCCGTCCCACAGCCCGGGGAGGAGGTCGAGCATGAAGGCGAGGTTGGCCTCCCGGTCGGGGTGCAGCCAGTCGAGCTCGGCGAGCGTGGGATCGTCCCACCGGGGGGCGTGGAGCTTCACCAGCTCGTCGATGGCTACCGCCGCGGTCTCCGGTGAGCAGCCGGTGAGCTGGTCACCGGGCCGGGCAGGGGCGAGGTCCTCGAGGAGCAGCACGAAGCGGGCGGTGTCGACGTCGATGTCGGCGTGGATGACGTCGGGTGTCCGGATGGGCAGGGCGGGGGCCAGGTGCTGGTAGAAGCGGACCTCCTTCTCGTAGCTGCGCAGCAGGGCCGCCGTCCGCCTGCTGGTCTCGTCGGCGGCGGGAAGCTTGGCGACCAGGGTCGCGGGGCCGCCCGTCGGTCGGTCGTAGCCCAGGACGACCTGCAGGCTGTCGGACATCTGGCCGGTGCCGAGCGGTCGCAGCGTCACGTCGGTGACCTGTTCGTCGCCGATCCGCCCCGCCGATCGCAGCGCCCGAGTCAACCACTCGGCAGTGAGGCCCGAGGGGGTGTCGGCGATCGGCAGCCCGCTAACCGGTGTCACTCCGGCAGGGTGCCGTCGACCACCGTGTCGGGCAGATAGCGGTGGTGGCGGGCGCCGGTGATCTCGTAGATCGCCGTCCCCTCCCGGCCGTCGTCGGCCCGAACCCGCATCTGGCTGAGGCCACCGCGGTGGAAGGGCTCGTAGGGCCGGTCGAAGCGGCCTTCGGCTTCGACGGTGACCCGCCTCCCGCCGGCCAGGGTGAAGGCGCAGGTGCCGGCCAACCCGGTCACGGCCTCGCCGTGCTCGCCGTAGGCGGCCGGCGCCCCGTCAGCTGCGGCCCACCGGAGATCGTGGGAGAAGTCCACCAGCGGAATGGGATCCGACCCGTCGGTACCGGCCCAGCAGCCGTCCGTGTAGATGCGGGCGCCGTCGGCCAGTTCCCAGTGCCACACGCCGAGGAAGCCGTCGTCGAACTGGATCTGCAGCCACATCCACAGCGGGCAGCGTCCGTGGTCGCGGATGCCCCAGGAGTGGTCGCGCTGGCCGACCCATCCGTCGACCTGGCGCACCTCGTCGCCGGCCGTGAACGTACCGGTGTACACCCCGGACTGGAGAATGTGGCTCTGGTCCCAGACGATGTCGTCGCCGGCGCGCATGGTCCCCCGGCGCAGTCCGTAGGGCTGGGTGCGGGCCCGGAAGGTGAGGTCGACGCCGATGCTGCTGACCTGGGGATCCGACCACAGGGTGAGCTCCTCGAAGGGACGGACCACCTCGACCGCGGCACCCGGCACCCTGGTCGTGTGCGGGTCGCCGTCGTAGGGCCGCTCGTGGACGCTCAGCCGCGCCTGACCGCCGACGAAGCCCATCTGGATCGAGTCCATCGTCCGGCGGGCCGGATAGTGGGCCATGGTGAAGAACACGGCGTCGCCACGGGCGTCGGGCTGGTGCAGCTCGAAGAAGTAGCTCTCCCGCCAGTGGGGGTGGCGCGTGGCCGTGTTGGGCAGCAGCTCGGGAAGCTGGTGGACGAAGTGCTCGTCCATGGCGGTCGGTCGGGCCATCCTCAGCGGGCGCCGCGGGCGGTCGGGGTGAAGCGCACCGGGAGGTGCTTGATCCCGCCGACCAACGGGATGCCCAGGGCCTGCAAGGGCACGGGGTCGCCGACGACCTCGATGTCCGGCAGGCGGGTCAGGACCTGGCGGAAGACGACCGACAGCTCGCGCCGGGCCAGGTGGGCGCCCAGGCAGAAGTGGGGGCCGGGGCCGCCGAAACCGACGTGGGGGTTGGGCGCGCGGCGCACGTCGAAGCGTTCGGGGTCGTCGAAGACCCGCGGGTCGCGGTTGGCGGCGCCGTAGAACAGCACCACCTTGTCGCCGGCCGCGAAGTCGTGACCGGAGACGCTGACCGGGCGAGTGGCGGTGCGCCGCATGAACGTCACCGGGGATGCCACCCGGACGATCTCCTCCACTGCGGTCGGCGTGGTGGCATCCAGGTCCCGCTGCCAGAGGGCCCGCTGTTCGGGGTTCTGCCCGAGCAGGTGCATGCCGAGGGTGGCGGCCGTGCGCGTGGTGTCGTTGCCGGCCACGGCCAGGAGGATGAAGAACGGGGCGAGCTCCTCGGGGGCCAGCAGTTCCTCGTCGAGTTCGCTGTGCACGAGGGCCGTGGTGAGGTCGTCGGCCGGGTTGCGGCGGCGGTCCTCGGCCACCTCGTTCATGAGGTTGGTGAGCTCCATCCCCGCGTCGATCAGGGCGGCCAGGACGTCCTCCCTGCCGTCGAGTATCTCGGGGTCGCCGGCGCCCAGGATGACGTTGGTGGCGTGCAGCACGGTGGAGAATTCGCTGCGGGGGATGCCCATCATGTCGCAGATGACCAGGAGCGGGAACGGCTGGGAGACGGCTTCGACGAAGTCGACCTCGCCCCGTTCGCACATGTCGTCGATCACCTCGGCGCACACCGCCTCGACCGAGTCGAGCACGCCCTGCAGCTGCCGGGGGGTGAAGGAGCGGGCGACGATCCCGCGCTGGCGGGCGTGGCGGGGGTCGTCCATCACGATGAACGACCCGAAGAACTCCATGGCGTCCGCCGGCAGGTCGGTGATGCTCGTGGACCCGTTGCCCGAGCAGAAGTCCTGCGGGCGGCGGCTGATGTCCACCACGTCGGCGTAGCGGGTGGCGGCCAGGAACCGCTCGTCCACACCGGTCAGCGGATCGAGGACCGCCGCCTCGGTGAACGGCCCCTGCTCCCGCAGCTCGGCGAACTGCGCCATTCGGCTCTGCAACGGCTGGGTCCAGAACTCGGCGTCGGCGATCGACAGATCGGTACGCATCAGACGGCTCCCCTCGGACGGTCCATCGGGCATGGTACGGCAGTGGGGAACCCGAATAGGGTCGACGGGATCGGGCGCTTAGCTCAGTCCGGTAGAGCGCCGCCCTTACAAGGCGGTGGTCGGGGGTTCGAGTCCCTCAGCGCCCACCACGTCGTCGTATCCGAACTTGGGCGGCGGTTAGCTGGCGTCGACGTCGTAGCTGAAGGAGAACGACCCACCCTGGTCGATGTCGAAGGCGAGTGCGATGCGAATCGACGAGTTGTTGGCCAGGCTCACCGGGACTCTTACGGTGGTGCCGAGCCCGCCGCCGAGGCTGGACGAGACGGGGCCTTGCACGGTGACGCCTTGTGCCGTGCCGCTCTGGGCGCCCGGGCAGGAGGCATTCGGGTAGGTGCTGGTCGTGCTGGAGACCAGCCGCAGCCAGGCGTGTCCCGAGCTGGGCAGCGGCGGCCCGTTCTTCTCGGTGAGCGAGGTGATCCGCACCCAAATGGTGGTGAGGGTTTTGCCGGTGGTGTTGGTGATGGTGCGGTTGACCACCAGCCTGGCGGGCGTCCCGGCGGCCGGGTTGGCGGGGGTGGTGATCCGGTTGGGACAGCTGCTCGCCGGCACGTTGGGCTGGAACAAGGTGGATCGGACCGACGAGTTGATCTGCTGAGGGGAGGTGGCGGATAGCGGCGAGGGGGAGCCCAGCAGGGCGGCCTGGCCGCCGACGGTCGCGTCCTGGGCGGTGGTCACCAGCGAGAAGTCGGCGGCGTTGTTGTCGGTATCGACCGGCGCGGCCTGGGAGGATCCGGAGGCTACCGTTTCAGTCCTGACGGCGAATTCGGCATTTCGATACCTCGCGGCGGAGGCGGCGGCGGGCTTGGGGCCACGGACTTTCGGCCGTGCCTGGCTGGTGGCGTTCGTGCTTGTCGCCGGTTTGGGGGTGTGTTGGAGTATGGCGTCGCCGATCGGCGCGCCGCCGGATGAGCCTGCCCATGTGCTGCGGGCGGTGTCGCTGGTGCGTGGCCAGCTCCTGGCCGGTACGCCAGGCGCCGGCGCGGCCCTGGTGGTTCGCGTGCCGGGTGTCTACGCCGAGATTCCGGGCCTCCCGGCCTGCTATGAGCACAACGTTCGGACCACGGCGGGTTGCGCCCCCGCCCTGCGCCCCTCGAGACGGACGGTGTCGGTCTTCACGCCGGCAGGCCGGTATCCGCCGTTGTATTACGCGGTGGTCGGGCTGCCATCGTTGGTGACATCCGGGACGGTCAGCGTCTATCTGATGCGACTGGTGAGCGCGGTGTTGAATGCCGTGTTCCTGGCGCTGGCGTTCGCTGTTGCCCGCACCAGGTCGGATTCGGTCCTGCTCACTGCCGCCGTCGCCGTGGCGGCCACTCCGATGGCGATCTATCTGGCGGGTGCGGTCAACCCGAGCGGCTTGGAGATTGCCAGCGCCATCGCCTTCTGGACGACGGCAGTGGTCCTCGTCCGCTCCCATCCAAGCTGGCCGCCGAAAGGTTTGGTTGCTATCGCTGGCGTCTCGGCGATCGTCATGATCTCCATGCGGGGCGTGTCCCCGCTATGGCTGGCACTGGCCGTCGTTCTCCTGCTGCCCTCAGCAGTCGGGCGGGTCGACTGGCGGGCGTGGGTCAGGGACCGTCACCTGCGAGGGTGGGCGGCCGCGGTCGCCGTCGCCGGCGTGCTCGACGTGGTATGGGTCTTGGCTGCCGGGGCGCTCAAGGTTGGGGGACAGCCGGTGCATGAGTCGTTGGCGGTCACCGTTCGTCGCTCCACCGCCATGACCGGCCACCTGCTCGACGAGGCGATCGGGATCTTCGGATCGTTCGACACGCCCCCGCCGTGGCTGACCCGAGACCTGTGGTATGCGCTGGCCGGCGGGCTGGTACTGGTCTGCGTCCTGTTCCTGGCGCGGCGCGACGCGTCACCGTTGCCCTCGTGGCGGCCGCCTGCTTCGTGGTCCCGGTCGTCCTGGGTATCGTCGAGGCCTCCCGGCACGGGTTCGTCAGTCAGGGTCGCTACTTCTTGCCGCTGTATGTCGGCGTGCCGGTCGTGGCCGCTGGCCTGCTCGCCCCTCGATTCGGGCTCGGATCGGTGGTGGACAGGCGGCCGCGGGTCGTCGCCGCCGTCGGGGTAGGCGTAGCGCAGATCCTGGCCTTCTGGTGGGCGTTGCACCGCTACCTGGTGGGCCGCGCCGGGCCGTTGTTCGGAACCAATCCGCATGCTGGCGCCCGCCGCTGCCGTGGGCCGCGCTGGATGTCGCCTTCGTCGTGTTGTGCGTGGCCTACGGCATCTTCTTGGCGTCAAGCTTTGCTCGCTCCCACGCACCGAAGGAACGCCAAGATGGATGAGCAACCGCGATACCCCGGAGGCGAGCCGGTGTCCCAGTCCGCCACGGTCATGCGCCGGCGCCGACAGCGCCAGCGGAAACGACGCCTGCTGGCTGTTGGAGTAGGCGTCTTCGCGCTGGATTCGGGATATCCGCCGGGTTGTTCAGCGGGATCGGCGGTGGCACCAGCCACGTCGACCGGGTGAGCCTGCCGCGGCCGCCCCCCGCCGCCGCAGCCGTGTCGCCACGAGCCCGGGTGCCGAGCTACCAGCTCCACCCCGCGGTCAACTGTCGGGCGGGTGACACCCTCACCGTCTACGCCCATCAGGACGATTTCAGCTTCTTCAGCCCCGACCTGCAGACCGAGATCACTGCCGGGACCTGTGTGACCATCCTGCAGCTGACCGCCGGAGACGCCAACCTGGGTGTGGCCTACTGGCAGGGACGTAACACCGGCGAGATGGCCGCCTTCGGGCTGATGGCTTACTACGCCGGCAAAGTGTCATCCCCGCAGAGCCCGTGGAGCCAAGGCGTGTTCACCGCGGCGGGCCACACCATCACCGACTACTACCTCACCGACTACCCCAAAGTCACCATCCTGATGATGCTCCTGCCCGACGGCGGCGCCCATCTCGACTCGCTCTACTCGCTTTCCATCGGACACGCAGCGTTGATAACCAGCATCGACCCCGCCCATCCCAACGTGTACACCCAGACCAGCCTGGAACAGTTCCTGACCGCCATCTACCAGCAGGTGGCCCCCGACCGGATCAATACGCAGGACTCGATGCTCCCCGCCAACTACGAGGGCGGCTTCGCCGGCACCCTGTCAGGACAGACCAGCGACGCCAACGACATCAACGTGACCGACCACAACGACCACCTCGCCGGGGCCAAAGACGCGTTGGCAGCAGCAGAGACGGCGGGCTGGAACAGCGCCAAACCGTGGACGCTCGTGGCGTACATGGACTATCCCACCGCCGCCAACCAGGCCGGGTTCTGGGACGCGTCGCCGACCGACTACCCGGTGCTCGACAACCAGAAATGGGCGGAGTGGACGCCTATGTTGCCCACGACCCCGCCCTGTTCGCGCTGTGCCCCAGCAAGTCGGCATGCGCCAGCCACTTCCCCCTCTACTACAAATTCATCCAAGGCGAATGGGTCCGAGGCATCTGGAACTCCTGATCCGTCGGTCGCCGTCGAGAACTCCAGGACGTCCTCGCCCGCCTGCGTACCCACGGCGCCGAAACCGTGGGCGAGCTCTAGCAATACGAGGAAAAGGTACCGGCTCTGCGACGTCCTCCGCCCTCGAGGGCATCATCATCGAGGTGGCCGAACACATCGACTGAAGCGTCCAAAGCGGGCAAGGACGCCGACGAACGACTCGAGGACGGTTCGCGGAACGCTGCGGGGCGTTAGGCCCCGCTGGGCCGGTGATCAGCGATGAGTGATGCCGGCGGAAAGAAGAACTTCACCGACTGGCGGGTGTTCACCGACGACGTGTTCAATTATCGCCTGGCCTTTCTTTCCAAGGGCGAGATTCCGCCCACCGGCCTCAGCCCCACACCGACATCCTCAAGGAGTCCCCTACATCGGTAATGCCCACGCCAAGAACGACTGACGCGATCTCCCTGGGGTTCGGTCCCTCCTTCGGATAGTCCGACCAAGTGGGCCCTCCGAGCGGGGACTCAGCTTGAGGGTTCGTCAGCTCTAGGCCACGTGCTCGGGCCCGCGCCCCGGTCCCAAATCGGCTCGCGGGAGGAATCCTTGTCACATCCCGCGCCTCCATTCGTCAAATTCAGCATGAAGACCGATCGGGATGTCATCGTCATCGGAGCCGGGTTGGCCGGGCTGACTGCAGGAGCAACCGCGGCCAGCGCCGGAGCCGACACCATCGTGCTGGAAGCCCACCAGACGGGCGGAAGGGCGCGCACGGTGGCCAGAGGCCCGTACGTGTTCAACATGGGCGCCCATGCCTTCTACATGGGCGGCCCCGGTGCCAAGATCCTCCGGTCCTTGGGCGTGGAGCCTGACGGCGCACCGTCGCCGCTTCCCCACTACAAGCTGGTCAAGGACGGCCGGCTTCACCTCATGCCGTCCGGGGCGGCGAGCCTGACGCGCACCACCGCCATGGGCGCGGCCTCGAAGGCCCAGTTCGCAGGCTCTTGGGCCTGCTCCCCGACCATGCGGCCGGCCAAGCTGTCCGAGAAGACCGTCGATCAGTGGATCGCCGATCACAATCTGCGCCCGGACGTGGCGGCCATCGTCCGGGCTCTCATCCGGTTGTCCACCTACACCGCGGACACCGCCGAGTTCTCGGCCGACGCCGCCGTGCGCCAGCTCCAGATCGGAGCCCGGCCCGGGGTGCGCTACTTGCACGGGGGGTGGGCCCAGCTCTTCGAAGGGCTGTCGCGCCACGTCCAGGTCCAGACCGGCTGCAAGATCATCTCCCTGGAGCCGGACGGTCGGAGGGTCCTCGTGCACACGGACGGCGCCATCTTGCGGGCTCGGCGCGTGATCGTCGCGTCCGGCACCCCGGCGGCGACCCGGGCCCTCCTCCCGGAGGACCCGGGCTGGGCGGAGCTGGGCCGGCCCGTCACCGCCGCCTGTCTCGATCTCGGCCTGACCCGCGTGCCCGCCCCGGTTATGCCCTGAGTGCCGATGAACCGCTGTTGGCGGTGGTCCAGGGCCCCCCGGCCCGTCAGGCTCCCGACGGCCAAGCAGTTGTCCAGGCCATCCGCTACGGAGCGAGCGACGCCGGTGCGGACCGGCGCAGCCTGGACGGCCATGTCGCCCGCATCGGCGTCACCCCGGCCGACATCGAGACCAGCCGGTTCCTGGCCCGGATGGTCGTCGCCGGCAGCACGCCGCGGGCCGGCGACGGCGGACTTCCCGGGCGCCTCCGGGTCACCGAGAGCGGCCAGCCCGGCATCTACATTGCCGGTGACTGGATCGGACCCGAAGGACTCCTCGCCGACGCCTCCATCAACAGTGGCCACCAGGCCGCCCGGAAAGCCGTCCGCGACCTTGAGCGGACCCCCGTCTTGGTGGCTTGACGGAGACCTGGTGCGGACCGAGGACCTCTTCGTCCAGGAACGGCCTCGCCTTGTCGGCCTCGCCTACCGGATGGTGGGCAGTGTCTCCGACGCCGAAGACATCGTTGCCGAAGCCTGGGCCCGGTGGTGCGCCATCGACCGGTCCGGGCTCGATTCACCCGCGCCTGGCTCACCACGGTCACCAGCCGGCTGGCCATCGACTGGCTGCGCCGAGCCCGCCACGACCGGGAGACGTACGTGGGCCCGTGGCTGCCGGAACCGGTGGTGACGGAACCCGGCCCCGAGGAGCGCGCCGAGTTGGCCGATTCCTTGACCCTCGGCTTCCTCACCGTGCTGGACCGGCTGGACCCGGTAGCGCGGGCCGTGTTCCTCATGGCCGACGTGTTCGAGGTGCCCTTCGCCGTCATCGCTCAGACGGTGGACAAGTCCCCCGCCGCCTGCCGGCAGATCGCCAGCCGGGCCCGCCGCAGCCTGCGCCTCGGTCGGGTACGCGCCGGGCGCCAGGACCGCCACCTGGTCCACGACGTGCTGGTGGCCTTGGCGGTGGGTGACCTGGAAGCCGTCCTGGCTCGCCTCGCCCCCGACGTCGTCTGCATCACCGACGGTGGGGCCAACCGCTACGCCGCCCGGCGGCCCGTGGTGGGCGCCGACCGAGTCGCCCGCTTCCTCACCAATCTGGCCAAGCGCTACCGCCATCGGATGACCGCCGAGGATGCCACCATCAACGCCGAGCCCGGCGTGATCGCCTGGGTCAACGATGAGATCGACTTCGTCGCCGCCTTCGAGGTGGAAGCCGGTCTGGTCCGCACGGTCCGCCTGGTGCGCAACCCCGACAAGCTCCGGCTCATCACCACGCCGCCCCGACTGCGGTGACGAGCCGCCGCCCCGTCGGACCCGTACTGTCAGACGGGGCCCGTGGCGCGGCGACCCTCTCCTCTCAGCCGCGGGCGAGCCCTTCGTGCGCCGAACCGGTCATGCCGCGGCTCGAGACCGTCTCCCACGCGAACCCGTCAGGGTCGGTGAAGGGCCCGGCGTCGCTGCGAACGACGATGCGGTGCGATCCGGTTCCGTCCGGTGAGACGCCGGCGTCCTTGGCCAGGGCCCGGCGCCCGTAGAGGGCGAGCTTGACGTGTTTCGGCGGGGCGGCGAACTCGACGTACTTGCGGCCGAAGCTCCTCGCCACCGCCAGACCGCGCTCGACGTAGAAGCGCTTGGTGTCGGCAACGTCGGCGACTCCCAACAGGATCACGATGTCGTCGATCTGTCGGGTGGCCGGGCCGGTGTCCTTCTTCGACGACGTGGCGACCTTCCAGATCGCCCCGTCCGGGGCCTGCACGACGCCGCCGTAGCCCCAGAGCCCCTTCTTGGCCGGCTTCAGCGGCGTGGCGCCGGCGTCGAGGGCGGCGCCGATGAGTGCATCGACGGTGCCGGGCTGGGACACCACGAGCGACAGCGTGAACCCGCGAAAGCCGCTCGTCGGCGCCTCCGAGGCTCGCAGGCCCAGCTGCGTGCCCAGACCGAAGGCGGCGGTGTAGAAGGCGCCGGCGGCGGTGGGGTCGGGGACTTCGAGGGTGACGGATTCGATGGAGGTCATGACGCGGTCCTCGAGCAGACCGAGGACGTTGCCATCCGGGTCGGTGACGGTGGCCACGAGGCGGCCGCCACCGACGTCGCGCGCCGGCTCCTTCACCGTGGCGCCCGCGGCGGTCACCTCCGCCAGCTTGGCCTCGATGTCCGGCACGTGCCAGAAGGCCACCGGCGAGGTCATGCCCTGCGGTCCGCCGCCCGGCACCAGCCCGATGTGCTGGCCCTCGGCATCAAAGCCGACGTAGTACTCGGCGTCGGCCTGCGGCTCCACGCCGAGCAGGGCGGCGTAGACCGGCTTGGCTTTGGCCAGATCGGACACGGGGTGCAGCACCGTCTTGATTCCCTGGGTGGAAGAACTCGTCATTGTTCGCTCCTTGTCAGTCGGACTCCCGATTCGAGAGTCGATATCTCAATTCGAGAGTGGTACTATCATTCTATGGACGGAGATGTCAAGACCCATCGCCCCCCGGAGGGACCCGCCCGGCAGGCACGTACCCGCCGTACCCGGACCGCCGTCATCGAGGCGGCCCGGGCTCTCTTCCTCGAGCGCGGCTACGCGGCGACGACCATCGAGGCGATCAGCGACCTCTCGGATACGCCCCAAGCGACGGTGTACCGGCTGTTCTCCTCGAAGCTCGGGATCCTCAAGGCCGTACTCGACGTCTCGGTCGTGGGTGACGACGAGGCGGTGGAGATGCTGGATCGCCCCCAGGTCCGCGCCCTTCTCTCAGACCCAGACCCGAGGAGCAAGCTGGCGGGCTTCGCCGCCCTGCTCCGCCAGGTGATGGCCCGCACCGGGCCGGTTCATCGCATCCTCGCCGACGCGGCCAGATCCGACCCGGACGCTGCCTCGTTGCTCGCCGAGCTCGCTCGACAGCGTCACGAGGGCCAGCACCGGATCGCCCGTTCACTCGCTCGTTCGCACGCCCTGCGGCCCAGGCTGCGAGAGCGCGACGCGGCCGACATCATCCACGCGCTTGCGTCTCCCGAGGTTTACGGCCTGCTCGTCTTCGACCGAAGCTGGAGCGGCGAGCGCTACGAGAAGTGGTTGAGGGCGATCCTCACCGACCAGCTTCTCCCCTAGCCAGCGAAGTCATCGCCGCTCGGAGCAGGCCTGTTGGAGCAGGTGCCGGACGACCTGGCGGTGGCGGGGAGCGGTCGCCGCCCACATGGCTCGTGCCGCGGGGTTGGCCAGGTGCACGAAGGTGGCGTAGAGGAGCGCGGGCGGCCGCGGCAGCGAAGAGCAGTTCGCCCGACAACCCGAGCCTGCCCCCGGCGCCGAGGAGCACGTAGTCCTCGGTACTCCGTCGCACCTCCCAGCCCAGGACGAATCGCTCGGACCGGGTTGAACCCAGCCGGAGGCCCAGAGCACACCACCCCTTCGAGAGGCCCTGGCGCGCGCTCAGCGGCGCGTCCTCGAGGATCGCTCGCGCCCATTGCTCGCCCGTGCGGTGCTCGGTCAAGCCGGTGGGAGTCAGGAAGGCGTCCTCGTAGTCCACTCGGGGCAGTGTGCTGTGCGCTCGCGCCGCCGGTGGTACGCCGATCTGGCGCACCCTGCCGATCGACTCCGCGTCGGCCCCGTCTGCATGCCTGTCTTTGCCCACGGTCATGTCGCCTCCTGCCCGGGGTCACATTCTCCACAATGTATACGCTACCGTATGCATCACGCTACGACGCAAGAGATGGGAGATGAGGTGAGTGATGGCCCCGCCGACGCGCACCCCCCGCAGGGCGTGGATCGAGGAAGGGTTACGGGCCCTGGCCGCCGGCGGCCCCGACGCGGTGCGAGTCGAGGCGCTGGCCAAGGCGCTCGGCGTGTCCAAGGGCGGCTTCTACGGGCACTTCGACGATCGGCGCGCCCTGCTCGAGGACATGCTCGACACGTGGGAGCGCCGGACCACCGACGAGGTGCTGGCGCGCGTCGAGCGCGAGGGCGGTGATGCCAGGACCAAGATCCGCCGAGCGGGGGAGCTGACCTTTTCCCCCCGGGGCGGGCTGCGGGCGATCGACCTCGCCGTCCGGGACTGGTCGCGGCGCCAGCCGGCCGTGGCCAGGCGTCTCCGGCGCGTCGACAACCGGCGAATGGACTACCTGCGCTCCCTGTTCGCCACGTTCTGCGGCGGTTCCGACGAGGTCGAGGCCCGCGCCATGCTCGCCTTCTCGCTGTTGATCGGCAACCACTTCATCGCCGCCGATCACGGGACCTGGAGTCGCGCCGAGGTGCTCGAGCTGACCCTCGGGCGGCTCCTGGGCTAGCTGGTCGGCAACCCAGGGGCGGGCAGCGACGACGGTCGCCGGCTACTGCGGCGGATATCCCGGCGGCGGCCCCTGCGGCGGCGGCTGCGGCTGACGGGCGGCGGCTGCTGGGGCGGCGGCGGGTTGCTGGGCGGCGGCTGCTGAACGGGCGGCGGGGCCGGCGGGTAGGCCTGGGACGGTTGGGCGGGAGGCGGATAGGCCGGGGCCGGGCCACCCGGTGGGGAGCTCGAGAGCGCCGGGGGGGCAGCGGCGGGGGCCGCGAACTTCCACTTGCCGGAACTGAACACCACCAACGGCGCCCGCCAGGTCACCGGCACCACCGCGCCAGGCGGCACGTCGACTTCGATCGACGAGTCGCCCATGGTCGGCAGGAACAGGTAGGGGACGTAGCAGCGCACGACATGGCGACCGGGCCCGGTGGGGATGAACGTGTCCCCCCACGGCCGGGGCACCGGCGGTCCGCCGTCCAGGTGCAGCGACGGCTTGAAGAAGTACAGGAGAAAGGCCAGGAAGAAGAACTTCGTCTTGACCTGGATGCCGGTCTGACCGCCGGGTCCGGGGGGTCCGCCCGGGGGCATGGGAGGAGTGACCATTCCGTTGAGGCTAATCACCCCCCGGCGTCGGGACCGGAAGGGCTGAAGCCTAAGATCGTCCGATGCGTCGCCACGAGCTCGGCGCGGCGATCGCCGGCCGCCTGCAGGCCGACGAGGGGCGCCTGCGCGAGCAGTTCAACCAGCCCGGGCACATCCGAACCTGCATCGTCGACGACCTGTTGGCCGCGGAAACGGCGCGCGCCGTCTACGACGCGTTTCCCGAGGTCGGCGACATGACCCTCCGGCGCAGCCTGCGCGAGGACAAGTACGTCGCCACCCAGATGGACCGCTACAACCCTCTCCTCGAAGAGATCCTCTTCGCCTTCCAGGAGCCGGCGGTGCTCGACCGGGTGGGCGCCATCACCGGACTTCCCGAACTTCTGCCGGACGCCCGGCTCTACGCGGGCGGCATCAGCGCCATGACGAAAGGCCAGTTCCTCAGCCCCCACATCGACAACTCCCATCACGAGGACCTGGCCAGCTACCGGGTGCTCAACCTGCTCTACTACACCACGCCCGGCTGGACGACGGACGCCGGCGGCCACCTCCAGGTGTGGGACGAGGGCATGTCGGGACCGGCGCGGACGCTGGAGTCGGCCTTCAACCGTTTGGTGGTGATGGCGACGTCCACCCGCTCGTGGCACGGCGTCAACCCGGTGCAGGGCGACGGGGTGCGCACGTGCGTGTCCAACTACTACTTCTCCCCGCGGCCGGTCACCAACGAGGGGGCGCCGATCGGCAGCGACTACTTCCACGTGACGACGTTCCGGGGCTTCCCCGGACAGCGGGCCCGCAACGCCGTGCTGGTCGCCGACGGGCTCGCCCGCAGCGCGGTGCGCAAGGTCTTTCGGCGCGGGGTGCGTCCCGCCACCCAGGTCTACGAGCGGTAGCTCAGGGCCCCTCAGCCCAGGTTGGAGCGGCGTGGATACTGGTCTTCCGGGTCGGTGACCACGTTGACCAGGTAGGGGAGGGGCGAGGCCAGGGCGCGCGCCAACGCCGGACCGATCTGCTCGGGCTCGGTAACCAGCTCGCCGTCGCCGCCGAGCGCCCGCACCACCTCGTCGTAGCGGCACTGAGGCTGGAGGTCGCAGGCCACGTCCCACCCGTAGATGGCGCGCATGGGATGCTTCTCCAGGCCCCAGATGCCGTTGTTGCCGACGATCAGCACCGCCGGCAGCCGGTGGCGGACCAGCGTGTCGACGTCCATGAGCGAGAAGCCGGCGGCTCCGTCGCCCAGCACCGCCACCACCTGGCGGTCCGGGTGCACCAGGCGGGCGGCGATGCTGTAGCCGAGCCCGTTGCCCAGGCAGCCGTACGGCCCGGTGTCGAGCCAGCAGCCCGGCGTGTAGGTGTCGAGATACTTGCCCGCGTAGGAGGCGAAGTCGCCTCCGTCGCAGATCACCACCGCGTCGCGATCCAGGAGGCGGGCCAGCTCCCCGAGCACGCGCGCCGGCTTGATGGGGCGGGCGTCGGAGTCGAGCTGGGCGACCGCTTCCTGGCGGGCGGCGCCTTCCGCCTCCCGGAGGGTGGCGATCCACGCTTCGTGGTCGCGCCGCGCCCCGGACCAGGCGGCGATGCCGTCGAGCGTCGCACCCAGATCGCCGGTCACCCGTCGCAGCCCGGCCGGTCGTGCCCCGCGGTCCTCGGTGCTGTCGGCCAGGTGGATCACCCGGGCGGGGCCGAAGTCACCGAAGCCGAGCCGGAAATCGAGCGCGGTGCCCGCCACCACCACCACGTCGGCGTCGGACTTGAGGCGGCCCCGGGTGTGGGCGAAGGCCAGCTCGTGGTCGCCGGGCAGGCACCCCCGTCCCATTCCGTTGGCGAAGCAGGGGACGCGCAGGCTTTCGGCCATCCGCCGCAACGGATCCCACGCTCCGGCGGCGTAGACGTCACTGCCGGCGATGACGGCGGGGCGCTCGGCGCCGGCGATGGCCGCCGCCACCTCCTCCACCGCCGCGTCCTCGGGCGCGGCGCCGGCGATGTCGCCGGGCCGGCGCTCCGGCACCTCGGCGGCAGCGGGAGCGAACAGGACGTCCATGGGAACGTCGACGAACGTGGGCCCGCGATGTGGGGTGAGCGCCCGGCGGGCCGCCTCGGCGACGACGGCCGCTGTCGCCGAAGGGTCGGTCACGGTCGTGGCCGACTTGGTCACGGAGCTGACGATGGCGACGTGGTCCAGCTCCTGCAGCGATCCCGAACCCCAGCGGGCTTGGGGGGCCCGCCCACCGAGGACCAGCAGCGGCGAGCCGTTGAACGAGGCGGTGGTGAGGGCGCTCACCCCGTTGGTGACACCGGGCCCGGCGGTGAGAACGGCCACGCCCAGGCTGCGGGTCAGCTTGGCGTAGGCCTCCGCCGCCCACGTCGCCGTCTGCTCGTGGCGGGTGTCCACGATGCGGACGGCCCGACGCCGAGCCGCGTCGTACAGAGGCCAGACGTGACCGCCGTTGAGGGTGAACATGGTGTCCACACCGAAGGGCGCCAAGGCGTCGAGCGCCAGGTCGGCAGCGGTACCGTCGCTGCTGGTCATCGACCGGACGCTATCCCGACCCGTGCCCGGGCGCCCGCGATCATGGCGAGGACCCTTCCCCTTGGCCACCGCCGGTGGCACACTGGGTCCTATGAGTGGTCGCGGCCGTGGCTGCCGGCGCGGTCCCAGGCGGTGGCGGCGCGCCCTGCTGGGCGCGGCCCTCCTGGCCCTGGTCGTGACCGCGTGCGCCCCGCAGGGGGAGTGGCCCACGTCGGACGGTGACGCGGCCCGCACCGGCATCGACCTGAGCGACAACCTGAATCCGCTCAGCCCGGCGTGGACCAACGGGCTCGACGGCGCCGCGGTCTACGGCCAGCCGCTCGTCGCCGACGGGCGGGTGTTCGTCGCCACCGAAGACGACGACGTCTACGCCCTCGACGCTCACGACGGACACGTGCTGTGGCAGTACCGCATCGGGAACCCGCTCACCAACGTGGCCGCCGCCGTGGGATGCGGCGACATCGACCCGCTCGGCGTCACCAGCGCACCGGTCATCGACACCGCGACCGGGACTCTGTACGTCGTGGGCGAGGTGTCCAATGGCGGCTCTCCGCCCACCGTCTCCCACCAGCTGGTCGGTCTCGACCTGACCACCGGGAAGGTGGTGCGAACGGCCGACGCCGATCCGCCGCTGCCCGCGGGCGAGAGCCCCCTGGACCTGCTGCAGCGGGCGTCGCTCGCGCTGGCCAACGGGCGGGTGTACGTGGGATTCGGCGGCCAGTTCGGCGACTGCGGCCACTACCACGGTTGGCTGGTGGGAATCGGCGAGTCGTCGTCGACGGCCGCGGTCAGTTTCGAGGCGGCCCCGGACGGCGAGGGCGGAGCCGTCTGGGAGCCCGGCGGCCCGGCGGTCAATGGTCCCGGCGATATCTACCTCACCACCGGGAACGCCAACCCCGACCCTCCGCAGGGCGGTCCCGACCCGAAGCTGTACACCGAGAGCGCGGTGATGCTCGGTCCCAACCTGGGCACGCCGCTGGCGAGCTACAAGGACACCATCGCCGGAGGTGACGAGGACCTGTCCACCGACTCGCCGACGGTCCTGCTCGACGGCGACGTGTTCGTGGTGGGCAAGACCGACGTGGGCTACGTGCTCAACGCCACCAATCTGCAGCTCGTGGCCGCCATCCACGGAGTGTGCGGGAGCAACCCGGACGGCGCCAACGCCGTCGACCTGGGTCTCGACTCGCTCTACGTACCGTGCCGCGGCGGAGGCCTGCAGGAGGTCAACCTGGCCAACAACACCCTCGGGTGGCACGCCGGCGATGTGAATGGGTCACCGATCCTCGTCGGCGGCCAGCTGTGGGCGCTGCAGTACCCGTCGGGAACCCTCGAGCAGCTGGCGCCGGCGACCGGTGCCGTGCTCCAGCGCCTCTCCGTCGGGGCGGTGCCGACCTTCGCATCGCCGAGCGCGGCGCTGGGCCTGCTGCTCGTCGGCACCACGCACGGGGTGGTCGCCTACCAGGGGCCCGGCGGCGCCCCGCCACCGGCGCCACCGGCCCAGTCGGTCAAGACCACCGGCAGCTGACCTCCCGCCGGCGACCCCGGCGGTAGCATTCGGTCTCTGGCGAGCCCCGACCGCCCGATTCCCGACCCAGAGTGACCGGAGCGCAGGACCGATGAGTCAGACCATGAGCCGGGCCGAATCGGTGCGCGACGCGGCGGCGGAAGGCCGCTCCCGGCGCGCCCTGCTGGTGGAGAACATCCACCCCGGAGCGGCGCGGCGGCTCGCCGAGGCTGGCTTCGAGGTCGAGACGGTGGGCAAGGCGCTCGATGCCGACGAGCTGCTGGCCCGCTGCCGCGCCACCGCCGGCGAGGGCGTGGCCCTGCTCGGTGTGCGCTCCGGCACCCAAGTCGGCGAGGCGGTGCTGGAGGCGGCGCCGCTGCTGGCCGTCGGCGCGTTCTGCATCGGCACCAACCAGATCGACCTGGCTGCCGCCAGCCGGCGCGGCGTCGCCGTGTTCAACGCCCCCTTCTCCAACACGCGCAGCGTGGTCGAGCTCGTCCTGGCCGAGATCATCGCCATGACCCGGCGCCTGACGGTACGCGACCGGGCCATGCACGCCGGCGTGTGGGACAAGTCGGCGCGCGGGAGCCACGAGGTCCGCGGCCGGCGCCTGGGCATCGTCGGGTACGGCAACATCGGCTCGCAGCTGTCGGTCTTGGCCGAGAACCTCGGCATGTCCGTCTCCTTCTTCGACACCGCCGACCGCCTGGCGCTGGGCAACGCCCGTCGTTGCGCCAGCCTGGACGAGCTGTTGGAGAGCGTCGACGTGGTCACCCTCCACGTCGACGGTCGCCCCGCCAACCGCGGTTTCTTCGGCGAACAGGAGCTGGCGCGCATGCAGGACGGGGCGTTGTTCCTCAACCTGAGCCGGGGCTTCGTCGTCGACCACGCCGCCCTCCGGCGCCACTTGGAGTCCGGTCACCTGGCCGGCGCCGCCATCGACGTGTTCGGCGAGGAGCCGAAGGGACGCGACGAGAGCTTCACCTCGGTGCTCCAGGGGATGGACAACGTCATCCTCACCCCCCACGTGGGCGGCAGCACCGAGGAGGCGCAGGTCGACATCGGCCGGTTCGTCGCCCACAAGCTCGTCGAGTTCGTCCGCTCGGGCAACACCTCGCTGAGCGTCAACTTCCCCAACCTGGAGCTGCCCGGCCACGCCGGCACGCATCGCCTGCTGCACCTGCACCACAACGTGCCCGGGGTCCTGGCCGCCATCAACGCCATCCTCGCCGACCATGGCGTCAACGTCGAAGGCCAGTTCCTCGGCACGCGCGGCGACCTGGGCTACGTCATCACCGACATCGCCCAGGCGCCGAGCGCCGACGTCGTCGAGCGCCTCGAGGCCATGAGCGACACCGTGGCCCTGCGACTCGTCACCGGCGAGCGCCCCTGAAAGCGCCAGCTGGGATGCTGGCCCGAGCGGCCGAGAGCGGGGTAGGGGCCCGAGCGGCCGAGAGCGGGGTGGGGGCGGCCGAGAACGGGGTAGCCGGTCCGTGAGCCCGGCGCGCCGGGCCGGTCGGGGCCTCGGGCAGCCGGCGCAGGGACGGATGGAGCGCCTGGCGCGCGCTGGCGGCCGGCGACTCGAGACCAGGCTCGGCGGCCGGCTGCGCACCCAGGTCATCGTGCTGCTCGCCGCCGTCCTGGCCATGAGCAGCGCCGACACGGCAACGGTCGGGGCGTCGGCCACCCAGCTGCGCCACGCCCTGCACATCGACAACACCGACATCGGGTTGCTGGTCGCCACCACCTCGCTGGTGGGCGCGGTCGCCAGCCTCCCCTTCGGCATCCTCGCCGACCGGGTGCGCCGCACCCGCACCCTCGGCATCTCCATCGTCATCTGGGGCGTGGCCATGATCTGGAGCGCCACCGCGACCACGTTCGGGCATCTGCTCCTGGCCCGGGTGTTCCTCGGGTTGGTCACGGCCAGCGCCGGCCCCATCACCGCGTCACTCATCGGCGACTACTTCGCCCCGGGGGAGCGGGGCCGCATCTACAGCTACGTGCTGACGGGCGAGCTTCTCGGCGCCGGGGTCGGCTTCGCGGTGACCGGCGACATCGCCGCCCTGAGCTGGCGCGCCGCGTTCGTCATCCTCGCCCTGCCGACGTTCGTCCTGGCCCGCTATGTCTTCCGCCTTCCCGAACCGGTGCGTGGGGCCACCTCGCCGCTGCCCGAGCATCCCCACGACGCGACCGGCGCGGCGCCGGGCCCGACGGCGGTGATCGAGACGCCGGGCGAGACCGACGCCCAGCGGCTGGCCCGCGAGCGCGGGGTGGGACCGGACCCGGCCATGGTGCTGAGCGCCGACGACCGCAGGATGGGCATCGTCGCCGCCACCCGGTACATCCTGCGGATCCGGACCAACGTCCTGCTCATCGTGGCCAGCTCGTTCGGCTACTTCTATCTGGCGGGCGTGCAGACCTTCGGCGTCGAGTTCGCCAAGGACCAGTACGGGGTCAACCAGGCACTGGCGACCGCCCTGCTGCTGGTGCTCGGCATCGGCGCCGTGCTCGGGGTGCTGATCGCCGGCCGGGTAGGCGACGGTCTGCTGCACCGCGGCTACCTGAACGGCCGCCTCCTGGTGACGGCAGTGGCGGCGACCATCGCCACCGTTCTGTTCATCCCCGCCTTCCTGACCCGCTCGGCGGGCAGCGCCGTGCCCTACCTGATCTTCGCCGCCTTCGGTCTGTCGGCTCAGAATCCCCCCATCGACGCCGCCCGCCTCGACATCGTGCCCTCGTTTCTGTGGGGCCGGGCGGAAGGGATCCGCACCGCGCTGCGCACCGCCGCCCAGTCGTTGGCGCCGCTGCTGTTCGGGGTGGTGGCCGACCACGCCTTCGGGGGTGGCCGCCGGGGCCTGCAGCTGGCGTTCGTGGTCATGCTCCTCGCCCTGGCCGCCAATGCCGTGCTGCTGGTGCGGGCCATGCGCACCTACCCCGGCGACGTGGCCACGGCCGGCGCGGCGGGGGCGCCGCCGCCCGATCCCCCCGTCCCGCCGGAGCCATCGGCGCCGCCGCCGTCTGACGCGCCGACCCAACCGGGGCCGGCGTCGCCGCCTACCCCGCGGTTCCTGCCCCGGAATTAGTCGACGTGGACGTCGCCTCCGGCGAAAGAGGCCGGCCGGCCGCAGAGCTCCTCGCGCTCCATGGCGGCGAGGAGGTCCGGGTCGGCGCTGGTGGCCCAGGCCCGCCGTCCGTCGGGGGCGAGGGCGGCGACGAAGGCCCGCTCGGGTTCGCCGGCGCGGTCGTGGGCGACCGTGTAGGCCTCGACGGTGACGGGACCGTGGTAGCCGGCGGCGACGGAACGGCGGGGAAAGGCGTCGACGGTCGCTTGCACGTCCGTCACGGGCGCCAGGGCCGCGGGCGGCCGGGCCGAGTACACCGCGGCCGCATGTTTGGACAGCATGCCCCCGTTGGCGCTGCAGAAGCCGACGGCGTCGGGCGCTTCGCGCAGCAGGGCGACCATGGTGGCGATGGCGTGGGTGACGTAGTTGTTCCAGGGCCCGCCGGCGAAGGTGAGGCCACCGGTCACGGTCAGCTGGCGCTCGGGGGACAGCCCGAGCTCGGCCGCGGCGATCTGGACTGCGGAGGGGAAGCACGAGTACAGGTCGACGAAGGTCAGCTCGTCGGGGCGTACGCCCGCCAGGTCCAGGGCGGCGCGGCCGGCGGTGCGGATGGCCGGCGACGCGGCCAGGTCCTGGCGGTAGGACACGCCGGCGTCGGCCGCCTCGGCGGCGCCGTGCAGGAACACCCAACGGTCCCGGGGTATCGCCGGCGGCGTCGGCCGCGTCGGCCGAGCACAGCAACAGGGCGGCAGCTTGATCGACGCTGTTGTTGGAGTTGAGCAGCTTGGTGTAGGGGAAGCAGATCATGCGGTTGGTCGACGAGGGCGTGCCGATCTCCTCCGGGGTGTACGCCCGGCGGATGGCGGCGGCCGGGTTGTGGGCGGCGACGGTGCTGAACCGGGACCACAGATCGGCGATGGCGCGGCGGTGGTCGGCGACCGCCGTACCGAGCCGGGCGCGCCGGGCGATCTCGAACAACGGGTAGTACTGCACCGGGAGCGCCAGCCCCTGAGCTGCCTCTTCGGGGTCGCCAGCGGTCAGGTCGCCGCCGAGGACCTCGTCCGGCCGGGCGCGGTCGTCCTGGGTCGACCACGGCGCCCGTTCCCCCCGCGCCCGGTAGGCGTTCCGCGTCTTCCAACACTCGACGCCGCCGAGCAGGGCGGTGTCGAGGCGGCCGGCGGCGATGTCCGCCACCGTGCGATCCACCAGCACCTGGGGCATGTTGCCGCCCATGGCGGTGAGCATGGTGTGTCCCGCCTTGGGAGCGACCCGTTCGGCCACCAGGGCACCGGGATCCGGGTAGGCACGGGACAGCAGGCCGACCACCCGGACCGACGAGACCCGGTCGAGAATGGCGGGCGCGCCGCTGTCAGAAGCCGCCCGGCGGGCGGCCGCGGCGAGCAGCTCGACGGGCTCGGGGGCGTCGCCGCCGGAATGGTTGATCTGGCCGACGCCGACGATCACGGGCGTGCGTGGGTCGAGCGTCACAGGACGATGTTGCCGTACCGGTGCCGGCTGCGGCTAACCGACTGCTCTCGCAGCCAGCGGGGAAGCTCGACGGACGCGCAGGAGAGGACGGGCGCCACGAGCACGGCGGCACCTCGCTCGGCGGCCGCGGCCAGCAGCTCGGGTTCCGGGTCGCCGAGGATCCGCAGCCGGCGAGTGCCGTCGAGGCGGGCCGCCAGCTCGGCCACCGTCTCGGAGTCGGGTCGGGACACCTCCACGGGCGCGCCCACCGCCCCGGCCGCGTGGCGGGCGCGGGCCAGCTGGTCGTCGCCGACGTCGAGCGCGGCGCGCACGATCACGCCGGGCAGCGGGTGGTGGCGCAGCTGGTTGGTCTCCACCCGCAATCCGGCCATCTCCACCGGCGTCAGCAGGCGTTTGGCGCAGGCGCGGTAGTCAGCGCCCGCCGCCGGGTCCGGCTCGCACCAACGGGTGAGCGCGCTCAGATAATGGGGTCCGCCGGCCTTGGCGGTGGGGCCCCACGCGGAGCGCTTCCAACCACCGAACGGCTGCCGGCCGACGATGGCGCCGGTCATGGTCCGGTTGACGTAGAGGTTGCCGGCCTCTACCGCGCCGATCCAGCGCTCCTGCTCGGCCGGGTCGGTCGACTGGAGGCCGGCGGTCAGCCCGTAGTCGACGGCGTTCTGCCAGGCGATGGCTTCGTCCAGGTCACGGGCGCGCATGACGCCGAGGACGGGCCCGAACCACTCGGTGGTGTGGGCCCAGCTTCCCGGCCTCACCCCGAGACGAACCCCGGGCGACCACAGCCGGCGCCGCCTGTCGACGGGGCGGGGCTCGACCAGCCAGGACTCGCCGGGGTCGAGGACGGTCAGGGCGCGGGTCAGCGCTTCGGTGTCGGGTCCCACCAGGGGACCGACCTCGGTGGCGGGGTCGGTCGCCGGCCCGACCCGGAGGCTGCGCACGGCGTCGGCGAGCTGGCGCAGCAGCGGCGAGTCGTCGTACAGCCCGGCGTCGACGATGGCCAAACTCGCCGCCGAGCACTTCTGGCCGGCGTGGCCGAACGCGGAACGGACCAGGTCGCGGACGGCCTGGTCCACATCGGCGGTGGCGGTGATGACCATGGCGTTCTTGCCGCTGGTCTCGGCCAGCAGGCGCAGGTCCGGTCGCCAGCGCTGGAAGGTGCGCGGCCGTGGCCCACGCCCCGGTGAGGATCACCGTGCCCACGCCGGGGTGCTCGATCAGGCGGCGCCCGGCGTCGTCGTCGGGCGCGGCGACCAGCTGGACGAGATCGTCGGGGGCCCCGGCGTCGCCCACGGCAGCGGCGATCACCGCGGCCGTCCTGGGCGCTTCGGGCGACGGTTTGAGGATGGCGGCGCCGCCCGCGGCGAGGGTGGCGAACACGCCCCCGGCGGGGATGGCGATGGGGAAGTTCCACGGCGGGGCGACGGTCACGACACCGAGCGGCGCGGGGGTGGCCTGGCCGGCGACCTCGTCGTACAGGCGGGTGGCCTCCGCGTACCACCCGGCGTAATCGACGGCCTCGGACACCTCGGGGTCGCCCTCGGCGAAGGTCTTGCCCGCCTCCGCCGCCATCACCCCCAACGCCTCGCCCCGCCGCGCCGCCAGCGCCGCCGCCACGGCGTGGAGCAGCCGACGACGCTCGGCCGGTGCGGAGGCGGCCCAGGACCGGGCGGCCCGGCCGGCGCGGTCCACCGCCGCGTCCACGTCCTCTACCGTCGCCACCGCCGGGGCGGCGCCGGCCCCGGCGGCGAGGACCCGACGCGCCCAGCGCCGGTTGGCGGGCACGGTCAGGTCGGTGTCGACCTCGTTGGCGAAGGCGGGCGGGCGCCCGGGCGCGGGGTGGGCCGGGGGGACGGCGGCGGGCGCCTGGCCGGCGGCCCGGTCCTGAGTCTGAAAGGGGCTGGTGGGCGTGGCCCGGCGGGCGGCCACCGACGCGACGAAGCGGGCCCGCTGCTCCTCCCAGGCCGGGTTGCCCACGGACAGGTCGAGGGCGTGGCGCAGGAAGCCCTCCGGCGTGGAGTTCTCGTCCAGCCGGCGGGCCAGGTAGGCCAACGCCTTGCGGTAGTCGCCCCGGTCGGTCGCCGGCACGTAGACCAGCAGCCGTCCCGTCTCGGCCACCACCGCGTCCGCCTGGCGGTCGGCCATCCCGGCCAGCATCTCGATCTCCACCTCGCTGCCCACCCCCCGCTGGGCGGCCCAGGCCAACGCCGCGCCGACGTCGAACAGGTTGTGGCTGGCCACGCCGACGCGGGTGTGGCGGGTGTGCTGGGGGCGCAGGAGCTCGTCGAGCAGCAGGAGATAGGACGCGTCGGTGTCGGCCTTGGCCGGGTACGGCGCCGGCGGCCAGCCGTGCAGCTCGGCCTCGACCCGCTCGACGGCCAGGTTGGCCCCCTTGACCAGTCGCACCCGGATGGCCGCACCCGTGCGCTCGAACCGGCGGGCCGACCAGTCCAGCAGCTCGTCCAGCACGGCGTGGGTGTCGGGCAGGTAGGCCTGCAGGGCGATGCCCGCGTCGGCCCGCTCGAACTCGGGCTCGTCCAGGATGCGGCGGAACACGGCGACGGTCAGATCCAGGTCCCGGTGCTCCTCCATGTCCAGGTTCACGAGCGGCCGGTGGGGCGCGGCGAGCGCGGCGCGGTACAACCGGCGCAACGGGGCGCTGGCCCGCTCGACCGAACCGTCCTCGTCCAGCAGCGACAGCGACGGCGCCACCGCCGACACCTTGACCGAGACGGCGGCGATCTCCGGTCGGGCCAGCAACCGCTCCACCGCCGTCACCCGATTGCCGGCCTCGGCGTCGCCGAGGATCGCTTCGCCGAGCACGTTGACGTTGGCCCGCCTTCCCGCGGCCTGCAGACGTCGGAGCCGCCGGGCCAGCGAGCCGGGCGACAGCGACCAGATGAGCGGGCGGGTCTCGAAGTCGAGGCGGGCGGTGACCGCGGCCATGACCGCATCGGGTGCCCGGGTGCCGAGGCGGGCCGCGCCCCGGAACAGCGCCCGGTCGACGGGACCCAGGGCGCCGAGGTCGCCCTCGGCGATCGTCGCCAGCTGGGCCGCCCCCGTCTCCGCCGTCACCGGGCGCAGGGCCCGGTCGGCCAGGGCGAACGCCAGGCGGGTGCCGGCCTCGGTGCCGAGGACCCGGCGAAGGCGCCGTTCCCGCCAGGACGCCAGGCCCCCGCCGGCGTGCTGGGACTGGCGGAGCAGGCGGGCGGCGACGGCGACCGCCTGGTCGCACAGAAGGTCGTCGTCGCTCACGGTTCTAGGCTGGCGCCATGAAGACGGCCGTGCTCGGGATGGGGCGGATGGGTCGAGCGCTCGGCACCCGGCTGCTCGACACCGGCCACCACGTCACGGTGTGGAACCGTACCCCGGGCCGGGCCGGCGACCTGATCGAGCGGGGCGCCACCGAAGCGCCGGATCCGGTCGCCGCCACCGACGGAACCGACGTCGTCCTCAGCTCGCTGGCCGACGACAAGGCCGTGCTCGCCGTGCTCGCACCCGACGATCAGCCCCTGGTCGCGCCGGGCACCACGCCCGTGGTCGACATGTCCACGGTGTCGCCGGCGACGGCCCGCCACCTCGGGGAACTGTTCGAAGCCAGCTTCGTGGCCAGCCCCATCATGGGCGGGCCGGCGGCGCTGGCGGACGGCCAGGCCGCACTCGCCGTGGCCGGCCCGGAGGTGACCGTCGCACGACTCGAGTCGTTGTGGTCTTCCATCAGCGGCCGGCTCGCCCCGTGCGGCGCCGACCCCGGCCGGGCCCAGGTCGTCAAGCTCATCAACAACTACCTTCTCATGGCGGGCGTCGCCACCCTCGCCGACATCGTCGCCGTCGCCCAGGCCGCTGGCTTCGACCGGGAATTCCTGGTGACCATGCTGGGCCTGACGCCGACGGTTGCGCCCGCGCTGCACAACCGGGTCGAGGACATCGTGGGCGGCGACCACCGGGGCTGGTTCTCCACTGCTCTCGGGGCCAAGGACGTGGCCCTGTTCGCCGAGGCCGCCCGGGCGTCGGGCGTGGAGGTCCCGTTGGCCGACGCCGTGCTCCAGCGCTACCAGGCCGCCGTCCATGCCGGGCTGGGCGACGCCGACATCGGCGCCGTGGTCGAGCTCCTGCGATGATGAGCATCGGGGGGATGCTGGCTCCGGAGGTGCGGCTCGACGACCTCGCCATCGGGCCGGTGTTGGCCGAGGGCGGCGAGGGACGGGTCCACCGCCTGGCCGACCGTGCCGACGTGGTGTTCAAGGCCTACAAGACCGCCGTCCCCCTGGCGGCGGTGCGCGAGCTGGTGGCGTGGCCGCCGCAGCTGTCGAGCACGGACGAAGGGTCGGCCGGCCGGGTCGCCGCCGCCGCGGCGTGGCCTCGCGCCGTGGTCGTCGACCGGTCGGGCGCCGACGCCGGGAGGGCTGCGGGTCTGCTCGTGGCCCGCGCCCCGCAACGGTTCTCCATCCGTCACCGCGACGGCACGCCTCGGCTGGCGACCCTGAGCTACCTCACTGCCGACCCCGGGCAACGGGAGGCGGCCTACGGACTGCGCCTGCCGCCGCCGATGGACCCCTCGCGCCTGGGCCTGGCCTACGCCCTGGCCCGGCTGCTGGCCGCGTTCGAGTCCGGGCCGCCGGTGGCGGTCCACGGCGACCTGTCGGCCAAGAACGTGTTGTGGTCGCTGGAGCGCGGGCCCGAGCTGTACCTCCTCGACTGCGACAACGCCGCCCTGTACGGCGACACCGCCGAAGACCATGCCCACGACCGGCGACGAGCCATGACGCCCAACTGGGATGATCCCGCCGTGGCCGCCGGCGCCAACCCCGGCCGTTACTCGGATCGGTACTCGCTCGCTCTGATCTTCTTGCGCATCGTCGGGGCTGCGCACTTTCCCCTCCAATCCCGGCAGCGACG
The DNA here is from genome assembly GCA_963757175.1 of uncultured Actinomycetota bacterium. GTDB lineage: Bacteria > Actinomycetota > Acidimicrobiia > Acidimicrobiales > Palsa-688 > CAVWQR01. The sequence goes on from CAVWQR010000001.1 coordinate 2,006,905, forward strand.
GGGCGAGCCGCTCGCCATCGATTTCGAGGTGCCCGCCGCCGCTCGCCGGATCCGCGCCTTCGCACGGGGCGGCCCCGCCTGGCGCTGCTGCGCGTGGGGCCTCGCCGTCCCTGAGCCCGAACGGCGCCCGTCGGCCGCGGTGTGGGCTGCCCTGCTCGAGGACGCGCTCGTCGAGATGGGCGCCGAGGACGTGGTGCGATCGGTGTGGGCCACCCAGGAAGGCCCCCAGCTCGCCGCGCCCAGCCCGCCCGCCGCGCTCGAGGTCACCGGACCGGCTCCGGGCGTGCTGGTCCGGCCGGTGGCGCCGTCGCCGCGCAGCCAGGCATGGCGTCTGGTCAACACCACCGGCGCCGACGACGAGTCCATCGACGAGCTCGGCCCCCTCGACGCCGCCCGCCGCGCCGCTCGCTTCGCGGCCACCTGGTGGTGGCTCGCCCACCGGCGCATGGCCCGCTCCCTCGTCTCCTCCGGCCGCCGGGTGGCGGGGACCCGCCGGCTGGCGTTCCTCGGGTTCCTCGACCTGTGCCTGGCGTCGGTGGCGCTGTTCTTCTTCGCCATGATCGTCAGCCCCTTCCTGGGGCTCTGACCGTTCCGGTACGGTCGGGGGGTGGCCGACGTCAGCGTGAGCGTCGAGGAGCGGTACGCCGTCTTCCCCTTCTATCTGTGCCTCGACGTGTCCGCCTCGATGTCCGGTGCGCCCATCGAGGGCGTCAACCGTCAGCTTCCGTTGCTGCGCAGCGCCATCGGCGAGGACCCGGCCATCGCCGAGGTCATCCGCTTCGGCCTCATCACGTTCAGCGACGTGGCCCACACCGTCCTCAGCCTGTGCGACCTGTCGTTGGTCGAAGCGGTTCCCGAAGTGGCCAGCCAGGGGCGCACCTCCTACGGCGCGGCGTTCGATCATCTCCGCCAGACCATCGAGGGCGACTACCACAGCAGCCGGGCGGACGGCGACCGGTGGTACCGGCCGGCGGTCGTGTTCATCTCCGACGGCCAGCCGACCGACGCGCCCGAGGCGTGGCGCGCCGCCCACAGCCGACTGGTCGACCCGGGCTGGAAGCGCCACCCCAACATCCTCGCCTTCGGGTTCGGGGAGGCCAACGCCGACGTGCTGGCAGAGGTGAGCGAGCGCAAGCCCAACCGGGCGTTCATCGCCGCCGAAGGCGCCGAGCCGGCCAAGGTCGTACCCGAGCTCATGACGGGGCTCATCTCCTCCATCGTCAGCTCGTCGGCCAGCGTCTACAGCGGCAACGCCCAACTCGTCCCGCCCGAAGTACCCAGCATGAACCCCATCCCCGTCGACCAGCTGGACTAGGTGGCGCCGGCCGAACGGGGCGCTCGACCTCCGGTCTGGGGTCGTCCGTCACCGGCCGCCGACGCGCCCGCCGGGCTGCGCGCCGAGGCCGATGCGGCCGGGGCGGCGTATCGGGCCGACGGCGGCGACACCGGCCAACTCCGGGTGCGCGCCGCCACCGTGGCCGGGCTGCGTCACCGCCTGGCCGGCCAGGCCGGCGAGGACGCCTACGCCTGGGCCACCGCAGGAGAGTGGGTGGCCGTCGCCGTGGCCGACGGGGTGAGCGCCACGCCGGGCGCCGGGGCGGCGGCGGCGATCGCCGCCCGGGTCGCCTGCGCGGCGGCGCTCGAGGCGCCGGCCGAGGCCGGCATCGCGGGGCCTGGCGGCGGCCGCGGAGGCGTTGCGGTCGGCGGGCGCGCCGGTCGGGGCGACCACCCTGGTCGTGGCCGCGGTGGCCGGCGGGGGAGCGTGGCGCGCCGCACGGGTGGGCGACAGCACCGCCTACCTCCTGAGCGGCGACCGATGGGACGAGGTCTTCGCCGGCGCCGCCGGCGACGACGACCTGGTGGGCACGGCCACTTCGGCCCTGCCGGCGGAAGGGCCCCTGGCACCCGAGGAGGCGTCCGGGCACCTCCCGGCCGGCGACGCCCTCCTCCTGTTCACCGACGGGGTGGCCGAACCGCTGCGCGACGGCCCCGAGACGGTGGCGCCGGCGCTGGCCGCCGAGCTCCGGGCCGCGCCGTCGCCGCTCAGCCTGGCCGTGCTGGCCGACTTCGTGCGCCAGGGCTGTCTCGACGACCGGACCGTGGTGGGCGTCTGGCGCGGCGACGAAGGAGGTCCGCCCCCCGAGGGCTAGCATGGTCGTGGTGAGCGACGGCCGCCTCGAGCACCTCGAACGCGAGGTGAAGCTGGAGGCTGGGGTGGGTTTCGTGCTCCCCGATCTGGGCGCGGGAGAGGCCGGCGAGCGGGCCGAGACGCGACCGCCGCTGCGGCTGCAGGCGGTCTACTACGACACCGAGGACCTGCGCCTGCTGCGCCACGGCGTCACCTTGCGCCATCGCCGCGAGCGCCGCCGCCCGGGCGGCCACGCCGGCGAGCGGGAGTGGACCCTCAAGCTGCCGGCGCCGTCGGACGGCAAGGGACTGGTCCGCAAGGAGCTGATGTGGCCGGGCGGCGGGGGAGCGGTGCCCAAGGCGGCCGCCGCCCTGGTGACGGGGTACGCGCGCGGGGCGCGGCTCGTGGTGGTCGCCCGGCTTTCCACCGAGCGGCGCCGCACGGTGGTCGAGGACGGGGCGGGCTCGGCCCTGGTCGAGGTGGACGACGACACGGTGTCGGTGATGGACGGCCGCCGGCTGGCGGCCCGCTTCCGCGAGGTCGAGGTCGAGGTGGTCGACGCCGACGGCGACGAGACCTTGGCGCGGGTCGTGGCCCGTCTCCAGGACGCGGGCGCGCTCCCCGGCGACGATCGTCCCAAGGTGGCCCGGGCCCTGGGCCGGCGAGCCACCGAGCCCCCCGAGATCGGCGACGTCGAGCTCGGTCCCGACGCCACCCTCGGCCAGGTGGTGGCGGCTTCGATCGGTTCCGGCTACCGCCGCCTGGTGGAGCACGACGCCGGCGTGCGTCTGGACGAGGACCACGAAGACGTGCACCAGGCGCGGGTCGCGACGCGGCGGCTGCGGTCCGACCTGCGCACGTTCGGTCCCCTCCTGGACCCGGAGTGGACCGAGGAGACGCGCGCCGAGCTGGGGTGGCTGGCCGGCGCCCTCGGTGCGGTGCGCGACGCCGACGTGCTCGGGGAGCGCCTCGACGAGCGGCGCCGGGCCCTCGCCGAGAACGACCGCGAAGCCGCCGACCATCTCCGCGCCCGGCTCGACCGCGAGCGCCGCCGCGCCCACCGGGCCCTGGCCGAGGCCATGGGCGGCGCTCGCTACGTGGCCCTGCTCGACCGGCTGGTGGCGGCGGCGCTCGACCCGCCGCTGGCGGTGAGCGGACTCGCCCTCCCTGGAGCCGGTGACGGACGTGGCCGCCCCGGCCGTCGAGACCGAGGAGGTGTCGGCGGAAGCTGTCGCCCCGCTCGCTGCCACTGGGGCCGGGGAGGGTGATGCCCCGCTCCCGGCGGTTGGGGCCGGCGAGCTGTCCGCCTGGGATGCGCTGGCACCCCTGGTGCGCCGGACGTATCGCAAGTTGCGCCGGGAGGTGGACGCGCTCGACGCCGAGCCGAGCGACGAGGAGCTGCACAAGGTGCGCATCCGGGCCAAGCGCCTGCGCTACGCGTGCGAGGCGGTCGCCGTCATCGCCGGTCCCGAGTCCCGGCGCACGGCGAGGGATGCGGCGGCGCTCCAGACGGTGCTCGGCGACCATCACGACGCGGTGGTGGCCGAGCGCTGGTTGCGCGACGCGGCCGGATCGGGCCGGCGGGGCGCAGGGACCCTCGTGACCGGCCAGCTCATCGCCGACGAGCGCCACGCCCAGCGGGCGTGCCGCGCCGAGTGGCGCAGCCGATGGGAACGGTTGGCGAGAAAGAAGCGGCGCCGGTGGTTGCGCGCCGGGAGTCCTCCTCCGCGGTAGAGCGACGAGGGTGCGGTACCGTCGAGCCGTGCGGATCGCCGCTCTCGACCTGGGGAGCAACTCGTTCCACCTCCTGGTCGCCGACGTGCGCCCCGACGGAGGGATCGAGCCCGTCGCCACCGACAAGGAGATGCTGCGACTCGGCAGCCGGGTGGCCGAGACGGGCAGCGTGGGAGACGAGGGCACGCGCCAGGCGGTGGCCACGGTGGCCCGGTTCCGGGCCATGGCCGACTCCCTCGGCGCCGAGCGAGTGGTGGCCTGCGCCACGTCTGCTCTCCGCGACGGGCGCGACGCCCGGCGGGTGATCGACCAGATCAAGGCGGCGACCGGGGTCCGCGTGCGGGTGATCGACGGCGACGAGGAGGCGCGGCTCATCTTCGGCGCCGTGCGGGCCAGCGTGGTCATCGATCCGGCGCCGGCGCTGGCCATGGACCTCGGCGGCGGCAGCCTCGAGGTGATGATCGGGGACCAGGCCCGCCTGTGGTGGTCGGCCAGCCTGGACCTGGGAGTGGGAAGGCTCACCGCCGAACTGGTGCGGGGCGACCCGCCCACCGCCGGTGATCGCCGCCGGGTCGTGCGGCGGGTGGAGGATGAGCTGGCGCCATTCCTGGCCGAGATCACCGCCCTCGGACCGGCGTCGGCCATCGGCAGCTCGGGGACGCTGCTCACCTTGATGCGGCTGGCCGCCGCCGCTCGGGGCCCGGTGCCGCCCCGGGTGAACCAGCTCAGCGTCGACATCGACGACCTGCGCGCCCTGGAAGGCCAGCTGCTGGAGCAGACGTCGGCCGAGCGCGCCGCGCTGCCCGGCGTCGACGCCCGCCGCGCCGACCTCCTGCCCGCGGGCATCGTGACCTGTCTGACGGTCATGGAGCTGGCCGGCGTGAGCCGGCTCACCGGCTGCGAATGGGCGTTGCGCGAAGGGATGGTGCTCGCCGCCGTGCCCGAGCTCGGCTCGCCGCCCGCCGACGAGCCCGTCGACCTGCGCCGGCGGAGCGTGTTGGACCTGTGCCGGCGATGTCGGTTCCCCGAGGACCATTCCGCCAAGGTGGCCCGGCTGGCCCTCGAACTGTTCCATGGCACCGCCGAGCTGCACGGGCTCGGTGCCGAAGACGGCGAGCTGCTGGAGTTCGGCGCCCTGCTCCACGACGTCGGCGAGCACGTCAGCACCGAGAGCCACGAGCAGCACTCCGCCTATCTCATCGAGCACGGCCGGCTGCGCGGCTTCACGCCCGAAGAGGTGGCCGTGCTGGCGTGCCTGGGACGCTTCCACCGCCGAGGGTCGCCCAAGACCACCTTTGAGCCGTGGGCCAGCCTCGGGCCGGAGCGTCAGCGCCGTACCCAGTCGCTGATCGCCCTCCTCCAGGTCGCCGACGGGCTCGACCGGGGCCACGGGGGTCCGGTGCGGGCGGTCCGGGTGGGGTCGGCGGTGGCGGCGGTCGACGGAGACGGGCCCGTGGTGCGCCTGGAGGTCGACGCCGACGGTGACATCGACCTGGAGCGCTACAGCCTGCGGCGCAAGGGGGAACTGTTCGAGCGCACCTTCGGCTGCCGCCTCGAGCTGGTCGAGGCCCCGGCCGCCCGTCCCCTGGCGGAGAAGCTGGCCGGCTGAGCACTGAGCGCCGCTTGCGGTGCGAGGCGACGAGCACGGCGCCGTCGCCGGCTGAGAACGCTCGGCGGGGTGCCCGGGTGCGACGCCCCCCCGCCGCTACGCTGGGATCCCCGTGCGCAGGTTGCTTCGTTTCGCCAGCATCGTCGTCGCCAGCGGCCTGGTCCTCGCCGGCGCCGCCGGCGGAATGGTCGCCATCGCCAGCGGCTTTTTCTCCAACGTGTCCAGCGCCACTCCGGTCCCGTTGGCCGGCCTGTACTCCGTCCCCGACGTGCCTTCGACCATCTACGCGGCCGACGGGACCACCGTCCTCGCCGTGGAGCAAGGGCCGATCAACCGCAAGCCGCTTACCCAGCTGTCGCAGATCTCGCCCATCCTCCAGCAGGCAGTGCTCGACACGGAGGACGCGCGCTTCTACCAGCACGGGGGTTTCGACGTCCCCTCGACCATCCGGGCGCTGGTGTCGGACACGTCGGCGACGGGTGGCACGCAAGGGGGATCGACGATCGCCCAGCAGCTGGTCAAGCAGACCTACCTCACGTCGGAGCGCTCCCTGACCCGCAAGATCAAAGAGGCCGTCCTCGCCGACCGGTTGGAGAAGAAGTACTCCAAGCCGCAGATCTTCCTCGCCTACCTCAACACCATCTACCTCGGTGAAGGGGGCTACGGCATCGAGGCCTCGGCCGAGCAGTACTTCAACGAGAGCGCCAGCCAGCTCACCGTGCCCCAGGCGGCGCTGCTCGCCGGGCTCATCCAGGACCCGACCGGCTACGACCCTGTCCAGCACCCCGCCGCCGCCCAGGCGCGGCGGGCGCACGTGCTGGCCAGGATGGTCGCCTACCACACCATCACCCAGCAGCAGGCCGACGCGGCCAACCAGGCGCCGATGCCCACGACCGTCACCAAGGCGTCCAGCGCCAACGGCACCAAGGACGGCTACTACGTCGACGCGGTCAAGAACTTCCTGCTCAACAGCCCGGCCAGCCCGCTCGGCAACACCTACTCCGAGCGCTACAACGCCCTGTTCGAAGGCGGGCTGCACATCATCACCAACCTCGACCCCCGTGAGCAGTCCCTGGGCGAGACGGCCGTGGCCACCCAGATCGACCAGGTGGCCGGCCCCCACGGCGATACCGGCGCCATGGTGGCCATCGAACCGGGGACGGGGAAGGTGCGCGCCATCGTCGGCGGCCCCACCTACAGCCGGACCAACCAGATCGACCTGGCCACCCAGGCCCAGCGCCAACCGGGCTCGGGGTTCAAGCTGTTCACCCTCCTGGCCGCCTATCAGCAGGGCATCAGCCCCAACGACACCATCGACGGATCCGGGCCGTGCCGGGTGGACTTCCCGAGCGCGGGAGGCTTCACCCAGCCGATCGCCAACGCCGAGGGGGGATCGGGGGTCATGACCATCCACGACGCCACGGTCAATTCGGTCAACTGCGCGTTCATGCGCCTGGCGTCGGTGGTGGGGCTCCCCAACATCGTGCACCAGGCCAACCTCCTGGGGCTCCCCGAGACGTTCAAGAACTTCGGCAGCCCGCCCCAGTGCCCCAACTACTGCCCAGGCCTGGTCATCGGCGGGTCGGAAGGCGTCACCGTGCAGGAGATGGCTGACGCCTACGCCACCATCGACGACAACGGCGTCTACCACGCCCCCAGCTACATCGACCACATCACCAGCGCCCAGGGGGCGACCATCTACAACGGCGCCCAGCCGGGCAAGCAGGTCGTCCCCGTGGACGTCGACCACGAGATCCTGGCCGACCTCGAAGGCGTGGTCCAGAGCGGCACCGGCACCCCCGCCCAGCTCGGTGCCCAGCCGGCGGCGGGCAAGACGGGGACGACCGACAACGGCGTCGACGCCTGGTTCAACGGCATCACCCCGCAGCTGGCGGCCACGGTCTGGATGGGCAACCCGTCCGGGGCCGTGCCCATGCGCTACGGGCCGAGCGGCCTGGTCTTCGGGGCCACCTTCTCGGCCCCGGCGTGGAAGGCGTTCATGGCGCCCGCCGTCTCGGTGACGCCCGTCACCCAGTTCCCGCCCTACACCGATGCCCAGGCCCCGCCCGGCAAGTTCATCAGCGTCGCCGGGCAGGTCGCCACCGGGCCACCGCCGGCGCCCGCCGGCCAGACCGGCCAGCCACCAGCCGCTCCGCCAGCTGCTCCGCCCAGCACGTGACCGCCCAGGACGCCCTGCTGGCCCTGCAGGACGTCGATACCGCCATCGACCAGCACCGGCACCGGCGAGCGAACCTGCCCGAGCGGGCCGAGCTGGCCGACACCGAGGCCGCCATCGCCCAGACGACCGACGCGCGCGACGAGGTGGTGCGACGACGCGACGACATCGCCGGCCGCCAGCAGGGACTGGAGCGCGACCTGTCTGCGTCCGAGGAGCGCATGGCGGAGATCAACCGGAGGCTGTCGACGGGAGGCATCGCCGCGGCGCGCGAAGTGACGGCGCTCAACACCAGCGTCGAGCACCTGCGCGCCCGTGTCTCGGACCTGGAGGACCAGATCCTGGCGGCGATGGAGGAGCGCGGCCCGCTCGACGAGATGGCCGACGCCACCACCCACGACCTGCGCGCCTTGGAGGACCGGCGGCAGTCGTTGACGGAGGGCGTCGGTCGCGATGAAGTCGAGATCGACGCCGAGGTGGCCGAGCTCGAGCGAAGACGCCAGGAGGCGGTGGCGGCCGTTCCCGCTGACCTGTTGGCCACCTACGACCGCCTGCGGGCCCGCCTCGGCGGTATCGCCGTGGCCCGCCTGGTCGGCGATCACTGCGACGGCTGCCACCTCCGCCTCCCGGCCACCGAGCTGGACCGGCTCAAGCACGCCCCGGCCGACGAGCTCATCTTCTGCGACCAGTGCGGTCGCATCCTCGTCCGCCCGCCAACCTGACCTGCCGGCCTCCGCCCGACGTCCGCCCGAGTCCGCCCACGTCCGCCCTGGGGAAGTTGTTAGCATGTCTAAGTGATCCGGGAGCGGTTGCGGTCGGCGCAGACGTGGCGGAGCCGCCTGGCGGCGACGTTCTCGTCCCTGCGGATCCGCAACTACCGCTACTACTTCGCCGGTCAGTCGGTGTCCATGGTCGGCACGTGGATGCAGAGCACCGCCCAGGCGTGGCTGGTGCTCAAGCTCACCGGCTCCGGGGTCGACCTGGGGTTGGTCATCGCCCTCCAGACGCTGCCCATCCTGCTGCTCGGCCCCGTCGGCGGGACCATCGCCGACCGCTTCGGCAAGTACCGCATCCTGTTCTGGACGCAGGGGTTCGCCGGACTCCAGGCCCTGGCGCTGGGGGGCCTGGTGCTCTCCGGAAGCGCCAAGCTGTGGATGGTCTACGTGCTTGCCGTCTGCCTCGGGCTGATCAACATGGTCGACAACCCGACGCGGCAGACCTTCGTCAACGAGATGGTGGGCCGCGACAACCTGCGCAACGCGGTGACCCTGAACTCGGTCATGGTCAACCTGGCTCGGGCGATCGGCCCGGCGATCGCCGGCGCGCTCATCGCCACCGTCGGCATCGGCTGGTGCTTCCTCGTCAACGGCATGTCATTCGTCTTCGTCCTGAGCGCCCTCCGGGCCATGCACCAAGAGGAGCTGTCGCCGGCGCCGTTGTCGCCCCGGGGGCGTGGCCAGCTGGTGGAGGGGCTGCGCTACGTGGCCCGCACCCCGGTCCTGCGCGACGCGCTGGTGATGATGGCCCTGGTGGGCACGCTGACCTACGAGTTCCAGGTCACCCTGCCGCTCATCGCCAAGTACACCTTCCACGGCAACGCCGAGACCTACGGGTCGCTCACCGCATTCATGGGGATCGGCGCGGTGATCGGCGGTCTGGCTGCGGCCGGCAGGAGCGGCAGCGGCCAGCGCCGGATGGTCGGCGCCGCGCTGGTCTTCGGCGTGGTCATGGTCCTGGCCACGCTGGCGCCGACGGCGCTCACCGAGCGGATCGTGTTGCTGGCCGTGGGGGCGTGCTCGGTGACGTTCCTGTCCCTCGGCAACGCCACCCTGCAGCTGCGCGCCGAGCCGTCCATGCGGGGCCGGGTCATGTCGCTGTGGTCGGTGGCGTTCCTCGGCTCCACGCCGATCGGCGGGCCGGTGGTCGGGTGGATCGGCGCCCACGTGGGTCCCCGCTGGGGGCTCGGCGTCGGCGCCGCTGCCGCCCTGGCCGCGGCCGGCCTGGGCTGGTTCACCCTGCGGCGCCACGACCGGGATCCGGGGGACGCGACCGTCGTGGCGTCCGACGCCGACGCCGAGGGCCAGCTCGCCGAGGCCCGGCTGGTCGACTCCGAAGCGCCCGCCGGCCGCTGAGGCGCCGGACCCGGCCCTGCCGGTAGCGTTCCCGGGTGCTCCTGCTCGTGCGCCACGGCCGCACCGCGGCCAACGCCGCCCGCCGCCTGCTCGGCCGCTTGGACGTCCCCCTCGACGAGCTCGGACAGCGCCAGGCCGAGGCGTTGGGGAAAGTGGACTCGTTGCGCAGCGCCTCGCGGGTGGTCTGCAGCCCGCTGGAGCGGACCCGGCAGACGGCCGCCGCGCTGGGTCCCCCGGTCACCGTCGACGAACGGTGGATCGAGATGGACTACGGCATCTACGACGGGATGGCGCTCGACGCCGTGCCCGCCGACGCCTGGCGGCGGTGGCGCAGCGACCTGTGCTGGGAGCCGGAGGGCGGCGAGTCCTTCGCCCAGGTCGGCGCCCGGGTGCGGGCCGCGTGCGACGACCTGGCGGAAGAGGCGGCGAGCAGCGACGTGGTCGTCGTCAGCCACGTGTCGCCCATCAAGCTGGCCGTGGCCTGGGCGCTGAGCGCGCCGGACGAGACCATGTGGCACCTGTTCCTCGACACCGCGTCGCTGTCACGCGTCTCGACCGCGACGACGGGGCCGTCGTTGAGCAGCTTCAACGAGACCCACCATCGCCCGTCGGTTTAGTCGTAGAGGATGACGCCGCGGATGTTGCGGCCCTCCAGCATGTCGGCGTAGCCCTGGTTGACGCCGGCCAACTCGTAGTTCTGGGTGACCATGGTGTCGAGGTCCAGCTGGCCCTGCTCGTACAGGCGCAGCAGGTGGGGGATGTCGTAGCGAATGTTGGCCGAGCCGAAGATCGTTCCGACGATCTGCTTTTCCTGCAGGGTCAGGTTGCACAGGTTGAGGTTGACGTTGGACTCCACCATGGGATGGATGTTGGTGATCACCACCCGCCCGTGCTTCGCCGTCAGGCCCATGATCGGCTCGATGAGCTGGCCGTCGCCGACCCCCATGGTGCAGATCACCTTGTCGGCGTTCTTTCCCCACGTCACGTCGTTGACCAGGCCGGCGGCCTCCTCGACGCTCGCCGCGGTGTGGGTCGCGCCGAACTTGGTGGCCATCTCCCGTTTGAACGGCACCGGGTCGATGGCGAAGATGCGCTCGGCGCCGGACAGCCGGGCGCCCTGGATGGCCGCGGCGCCGAGGCCGCCGATGCCGACCACGGCGACGTCCTCGCCCGGACGCACTTCGGCGGCGTACACCGCCGACCCCCAGCCCGTGGTCACGCCGCAGCCGATCAGGCACGCCTTGTCCAGGGGGTAGTGGTTGAGCACCTTGACGCACGACGCCTGGTTGACCACCGTGTGGCGGGCGAAGGTCCCCAGACACACCATGGTCGGCAGGTCCTGACCCCGGGCGTGGTGGCGGATGGTGCCGTCCATCTGGGCACCGACCATCAGCATGGCGCCCACGTCGCACAGATTGGAGCGGCCCCGGGCGCAGGACGGGCACTTGCCGCACGCAGGGACGAAGCCGAAGACCACGTGGTCGCCGGGCTCGAGCCCTTCGACGCCGGCGCCCACCTCCTCGACCACGCCGGCGCCCTCGTGGCCGCCGATGATGGGATAGACGCCGCCGAGGTCGCCCGAGCGCAGGTGCTCGTCGGAGTGGCACATGCCCGATGCCGCCAGGCGAACCAGCACCTCACCCGCCTTGGGCGGGTCGAGGTCGATCTCCTCCACCTGCCAGTCCCCGCCCTGCTCCCACAAGATGGCCGCTTCGGTCTTCACACCCGTCTCCCTGTTCGCCCGGTCTCCGGCGCTTGCAGGGTAGCCCGGTGGCCGCCAGGGTCGTCAGAGGGGGCTGATGGGCAGTTCGATGGCGGAGGGGTGCTCGGGGTCGTGGAACACCTCCTGGTCGGCCGGCCACAGGTCGGTCGCCTCCCCGAGGCGTTCGCCGCCTCCCGGGTTGCGGGCGTACAGCGGATGGGCGCCACTGGAGACCTGCAGGCGGATGCGATGGCCCCGAAGGAAGGTGATGGCGGTCGGCCACATCGAGACGCGGACGCGAAGCGTTCCGTCGGCGGACCGTTCGACCTGGTCGGGTTCGAGGCGCCGGATGCCGTCGCTGATGTTGACCGAACGGCCCCGCTCGTCGACGTCGCAGAGGCGGACGAACACGTCGGTGTGGGGCCGGCTGGACCGCAGCCAGATCTCGGCGGACAGAGGGCCGGCGACGGTCAGCTCGTGGGCCAGAGCCTCGCTGCTGTAGGTGAGCACGTCGGCACGCGCCTCCCGCTTGCGTTGTCGGCGGCGTCCGGAAGTGCGCATGTTGAGCGAGGCGCCGCCGACGGCCGGGGTAGGGGTGGCGGGGTCGTAGCGGAACCGGTCTGGCGGTCCCGAACCCGGCGCGTCCGGCGCCAGCCGTCCTGCCCGGTGCAGATGCCACCGTTCGGGCACGGCCGGCGGCGGCCAGTCGTCGACCTCCACCCACCGGCGGGCGCCGAGCACGAACAAGCGGACCGGCTTGCGGGCCCGGGCCGGCTGGCGGCCGAGCAGCCGCTCGTCGAACCACTCCAGGCCGTCCCGCAGTCCGGCGCCGGCCAGGCCCGGGCTGGTGTGGGTCCAGGGGCCGATGGTGAGTCGGACCTGGCGGCCGGCGGCGCGCAGGGCGACGTAGTCGGCCACCTGCGAGGGCAGGAACAGGTCGTACCACCCGCCCACCAGGGTGGCGGGCGGAACCCGGCTCAGGTCGGTGCCGAAGTCGACCTCGTCCCACCACGGGTCCCCGGCCCGCTCGTGGACCAGCCAGTCCTGGTAGTACTCCAGCCGGTGGCGGGCGCCCACCTCGTCGGCACGCGACAGCGGCAAGGTGGTGAACACCGGCGCCGCCCGTCGGGCGGCGGTGAGCTGCGACCACAGCATCTGCCACAAGGGGAGCTCCTGGTGTTCCACCAGGTCGATCCACGTCGTCCCCGTCTCCAGGCTGAAGGTGCCGCCGGGGTACACCATCTCCCGGAAGGCGCTGGCGGTGACGTCGAGAGCCATGGCACCCAAGTGGTCCGGCGGATCACCGGCCACGGCCCACTGGGTCAGGCCGAGATAGCTGGGCCCGAAGGTGGCGCTCTGCCCGCCGAACCATGGCTGGGCGGCCAGCCAGTCCAGGGTGGCCCGTCCGTCGGCGCGCTCGTTGCGGAACGGCAGCCACTCGCCTCCTGACCCGAAGGTGCCGCGCACGCTCTCGATCAGCACCATGTAGCCGCGTTCGGCCATGAGGCGGCCGATGATTCCCATCTGGCGTCGCCCGTACGGGGTGCGCAGGACGACGGTGGGGATGGACCCGCCGTCGCCGAGGGGATACCAGCGGTCGGCCAGCAGGACGGCACCGTCGGGCATCTTGACCTCCACGTCGCGCTCGACGGCGACGGCGGCGCGCCGGGCCGGCGGGAGCTTGGCCAGACGGGCGAAGATGGCGCTGGTGACGGTCATGCGCCGGCCTCGTTCATGGGATCGGCCTCCTCTTGGCTACCGGACGGTTGTCTCGGACGGTAGCGGGGGCCACGGGGCGGTGGCGAGGGCATGGCGGCGCCGGGTCGGTAGATTCCGGCCCATGAACGATGCCTTGACCGACTGCGCCGTGCTCGTGACCGGCGGAGGCACGGGGATCGGGGCGGCGTGCGCCGAGCGGCTGGCCGCGGCCGGCGCCACGGTGACGATCTGCGGTCGAACCGAATCCACCCTGGAGGCGACGGCAGCGCGGGCGTCGGCTGCCGCCGGTCGCGGCGTGGCCACCGTGGTGGCGGACGTGACTCTCGAGGCGGACGTCGCCCGGGCGGTGGAGGCGGCCGCGGCGGCGACCGGCAGGCTCGACGGGGTGGTGGCCAACGCCGGCGGGGGCGGGGCCTTGGTGCCCTACCACCTGCAGGAGGTCGACGAGTTCCGCCGGGTGGTCGAGCTGAACGTGATCGGCACCATGCTGCTGGTCAAGCACGCCGTGCCTGCCCTCGTCGCCGGGGGAGGCGGCTCGTTCGTGGCCATGTCCTCGATCGCCGCCCACATCACCCACCCCTACTTCGGCGCCTATCCGGTGGCCAAGGCGGCGGTCGATGCCATGATGCGGAACGCGGCCGACGAGTACGGCGCCGCGGGCGTGCGCTTCAACTCCGTCCGCCCCGGCTTCACCACCAGCGAGCGCATGGAAGCGATCCCGCGCGACTCCGCGGTATTCGCCAGTTACGTCGACAACACGCCCTTGGGTGGCGTGGGGGGCGTCGACGACGTGGCCGAGCTCGTCCAGTTCCTCGTCGGACCCCGGTCGCGATGGATCACCGGCCAGGAGATCAACGTCGACGGCGGTCACGGGTTGCGCCGGGGTCCGGACTTCTCCTCGTTCCTCGAGCCGGTGTTCGGCGCCGACGTCCTGCTCGCCCGGGCTGCTGCGGGCGACACCCCGAACGGTGAGCCGAGTCGGTCATGACCCAAGCGTCGAGCGGGGATGGCGCCGGCGGACCGCTGACGGGAGTGCGGGTCGTCGAGCTGGGGATCTGGGTGGCCGGTCCGGCCGCCGGCGGGGTCATGGCCGACTGGGGCGCCGACGTGGTCAAGGTCGAGCCTCCTGAAGGGGACCCAGCCCGCACGTTCGGGCGCATGCTCGGCGGGGACCTGCCGACCAACCCGCCCTTCGAGCTGGACAACCGCTCGAAGCGCAGCATCGCCGTCGATCTCGGCGCCGAAGCCGGCCGAGACGTCCTGCACCGGCTGCTGGCGCGGGCCGACGTGTTCGTCACCAACATTCGCCCGGCGGCGCTGCAGCGGCTGGGGCTGGACTACGACTCGCTGCACGCCCGGTTGCCCCGGCTGGTGTACGCCCTGGTCACCGGATACGGCCTGGGAGGTCCCGACGCCGACCGGCCGGCCTACGACATCGCCGCCTACTGGGCGCGCGCCGGTGTGGCCGCGTCCTTGGCGCCGCCCGGCGCCGACCTCCCGTTCCAGCGGGGCGGCATGGGCGACCACACCACGGGGATGAGCGCGGCCGGGGCGGTCGCCGCCGCCCTGTTCGCCAGGGAGCGCACCGGGGAGGGCCAGCTGGTCTCCACGTCGATGTTCCGCCAAGGGATGTACTTCATCGGCTGGGACGTCAACGTGGCCCTGATGTGGGGGACGCCCATCCGCGTGGGCACGCGCCAGAGCATGGGTAGTCCCACGCTGAACAACTACACCGCGGGCGACGGTCGCCGCTTCTGGATCGTGGGTCTGGAGGCGGCCCGCCACTGGCCACCCCTGGCTCGGGTGGTGGGCCACCCCGAGTGGATCGAGGACGAACGATTCGCCACCCCCCGGGCGCGGGCCCAGCACGCCACTGAGCTGATCGCCGAGCTGGATGCCATCTTTGCCACGGCCGGCCTCGACGAGTGGGCCGAACGGTTCGCGGCCGAACCGGACCTGTTCTGGTCGCCGGTCAACACCGTCGACGACCTGGTCGGCGACCCGCAAGCCGCGGCCAGCGGCGGGTTCGTCGACGTGCCCGACGGGGTGTCGACCACCACCATGGTGGCGTCCCCCGTCGACTTCTCTTCGACCCGCTGGGCCCCGCGGGCGATGGCGCCCGAACTCGGCGCCGACAGCGACGGCGTACTCGAGGAGCTCGGGTACCCGCCGGCCGAGATCGAGAAGCTCATGACCACCGGGGCCGTGCGCCGGCCGGGCGCCGACGGGCTCTGAGCGCCGGCCGAGCCCGCACCAACGGTCAGCCGTGGTATTCGGCGTCGGTGACGTGGGCCCCCCAGTCGGTGTCCGGCTTCCCCCCGTCCCGGACCCTTTCGGTCATGGAGAGGTGGGTCATGAAGTGGTCCGGGGAGGCTCCGTGCCAATGCTCCTCGTCGGGGGGCGTGGAAACGACGTCGCCCGGACGGATGGCGACAAGGTCTCCGTCGCGGGACTGAACCAGTCCCGCCCCCTCGCTCACGTAGAGGGTCTGGCCGAGCGCGTGGGAGTGCCAGGCCGTCCGCGCCCCGGGGGAGAAGCGGACGGCGCTGACCTGGAGGCGTCCGGGCTCTTCCGGGCTGGCGATGGCGTCGATCCAGACGTCTCCGGTGAACCACTCGGCCGGACCCTTGGCGGACGGCTGTTTGGGAACGATCCTCATGGTTTCCTCCTGTGGGGTTGTGGAGGTCCAAGCGACCCCGCTCCTCTTGAAACTGTGTTCCTGCAGGTCCTCTACCACAGCCTGGCCATCGGCTCTGATGGGAGCGCGTACGCGTGGGGTTACAACCTCCACGGCCAGTTGGGTGACGGCACCATCACCGAGCGCACGACCGCGGTGAAGGTCGGCCTGCCGGCCGGGAACACGCCCACGGCGGTCGCGGCCGGCGGCCAGCACACCCGTGCGGTTGTCAAGACGCCGTAACGCCGACAGCTCCTGGGGCGCGCCGGTTAGGGCGGGGCGAAGAGCTGGTCGGTCTCGTCGGTCGGGGGCTGGTCGGTTGGGGGCGGGTGCCAGGCCCATTGGCCGGGTGGCCCGGTGAGGGTCCAGCCGTCGTAGGTCTTCTGGCGGTGGTGGAAGGGGCAGAGGCGGGCGAGGTCGTCGAGGCGGGTGGTGCGGGTGGCGGCCCATCCGGTGATGTGGTCGATTTCGAGGTGGTGGCGGGCGTGGCAGCCGGGCACGACGCATTCGGTGTCGCGGGCGACCAGGGCGGTGCGCTGGGCGGCGGTCACGGTGCGGCCGAGGTGGGCGACGGTAGCGGATGTCGGTGCCGTCGGTGACCACGGCGGCGAGGAAGGCGTCGGTGGCGATGGCCCGGGCGGTGGCCACGGGGATGGGCCCGGCGCCGTCGAGTTCGCAGGTCTCGCCGTCGATGGTGTGGCCGCGGGTCAGGGCGGTGTGGTCGACGCGCACGATGACCTGCGCCGGCGGGCGGCGCCCGTCGCCGTCGCCGGTCGCTGTTGGCGGCTTCGGCCATGGCGATGAGGGCGTCGGCGGCGTGGGCGGCGTGGCGTTCCCGCGGGCTGGTGGCGGCGGCTTGGTGTTCGAAGGGTTCGAGACAGGCGCGGAGGCGGGCGAGGGCGTCGGGGGTGAGGCGGGCGTCGACCCGCCCGGCGCCGTCCCCGTCGACCCAGGTGCGCAGCGACCGGGCCCGGTGGATCGCCTGGTAGCGGCGCTGCTCGTCGGCCTCGTCGGCCGCGGCGCGGCGGGCCGTGCGGCAGGCGTGGCGCACCCCGGCCATGGTGTCTCTGCTGGCGTGCTCGACGAGACGGGCGCCGGCGTGGGGTGCGACCTCGGTGGTGGCGGCGATCTCCCCGGCGGCTTCGGCCGACAGCCGCCCGTCCTGCCAGGCGTGGCGGACCTCGGAGGGTCCCTCGGCCATGCGCTGGGCGGTGGACAAGGTGGCGGCGCGCCGCGCCGGCTGGAGCTGCCGGTGCGCCGGGCCAGCCACCCGGCCGGCGAACGTTCCCCGGCGGCCCGCCACGCCCCGCACGCCGCGGCCCGGGCGGCGCAGAGGGCTTTGCCGGCCTGGGCGACCCGTTCGGCTCTGGTGAACTGCTTCCATGAGCCGGTCGGCGTCGACGCCGGCCAGGGTGGCGGCGTCCAGGTCGCCCACCGCGTCGGCCAGGACGGCCACCGCCCCCGCCACCCGCTCACCGACAGGAATGTCGCTGGAACTCACGCTCACACCATGCAACCTACCGACAGGGTGTGACCAGTAACCCCGAGGGACGCTGCCGCCGGCGGAAATCGACCCCGGAACTCAGCGGGGGTGGAATTTCGGCACCCGGAAGCCGGGCCGGCAGCCGGCCCGGCCGCCTCGGCCGAGGCCCCGATGGGAGCCTCAGCCCTGCCGGTCGGCGGCGACCGCGTCGTAGGACGCGTAGTCGCTGGCGGTGTCGTCGGCGAACTCGAACTCGAGCATCCCCGCCTCGCCCCAACGCTGGCGCAGGTAGCCGTCGTTGGCGTCGAGCAGGCCGAGCTTGCGGACGTTGGGCACCAGCTTGGCGAAGAAGCCCCGTTGGAAGCTGGCGAAGGGGTCGACCTCGATGCGCTCGGAGGCTTCGTACAGGGCGGGGAGGACGACCTTGGCGTCGACGCCGAGGCGTTCCCACATCTCCGGCGTCGTCGACCGGGCCCGGTTGCGGAGGGTGTTGTCGAGCAGGAAATCCTGGCGCTCCCGGAGCTCGGCGGCAGTCAGGCCGGCGTACAGCTCACCCAGGCTGAGGACACCGAAGGCGACGTGGCGGGCTTCGTCGGCCATCACGTAGCGGAGCAGCTTGGTGAGCAACGGCTCGTCAGTCCGGCGCAGCATGTCGCCGAACGCGGCGAGCGCCAGGCTCTCGATGACGATCTGCATGCCCAGGTAGGCGATGTCCCAGCGCGGGTCCTCCAACAGCGTGGTGATCTGGCCGTCGAGGAACGGTCCGATCGGGTACGCCTCACCCACCTTGGTGTCCAGATAGCGGGCGAACACCTCGGTGTGGCGGGCCTCGTCCATGGTCTGGGTGGCGGCGTAGTACTTGGCGTCGATCCACGGCACCGTCTCGACCAGCTTGGCGGCGGTGAGCATGGCCCCCTGCTCGCCGTGCATGAACTGGCTGAGGGACGCCTTGAGCTGCTCCAAGGCCAGCTCCCGGAACTCCTTCTCCCCCCAGTGGGCGAGGGGCGAGCCGGGCGTCTCGGCCGCGGCCCGGGCCAGGCGCAGCAGCGGCGTCGGTTGCTGCATGGCGACCAGACGGTCGGGGTCGACGTCGGTGGACCAGTCCAGATCGGTCACGCTGTTCCACTGCGACGTGTTGGCCTTGTTGTACAGGCTGACCAGCTTGGGCCGCTCCCGCTGGTAGTTCCACTGGTAGATGCGGTCGGCCTGGTCGTGGATGAGCTTGATGGAGGCGTCCACCTCAGCGGCGTCCGGCAACCCCCCGTCCGGGGTCGACCCTGGCGTCGGACATGCTGGTGTTGGACATGCTTGCACCCCCCGTGCGACGAGGTTCTCGGTGCGACTCTACCGGGCGTGCCCCCGGCGCCGACGGCCGGGGCGGCAAGCCGCCGGCGATTACCCGGGCGGGCGGCAAGCCGCCCGCGATTACACGGCGGCCGGTAAGCCGCCCGCGATGACCGGATCTTCCGCTAGCTTGGGGCCTTCCGTCGCAGGGCCAACGATGTCCCGTCGCGCCACCCCGCCGCCCCTTCCCCCTTCAAGGACGACGCATGCGAGACGGCCGTGCCGGCCTGTACCAACCGGAGTTCGAACACGACGCCTGCGGCGTCGCGTTTGTCGCCGACCTTCACGGCCGGCGCAGCCACGCCATGGTCGGTATGGGCCTCGACAGCCTGTGCAACCTGGAGCACCGGGGCGCCTCCGGGGCCGAGGTCAACACCGGCGACGGCGCCGGGATCCTGCTGCAGGTCCCCGACCGCTTCTGCCGCCAGGTTGCGGGCGTCGAGCTGCCCGACGCGGGCGCCTACGCCACCGGCATCGCCTTTCTGCCGGCCGACAGGCCCGACGCCGACCGGGCGTGCGAGGGCGTCGAGAAGCTGGCCGCGGCCGAGGGCCTCCGCGTCCTCGCCTGGCGCCCCGTCCCCGTCGACGCCGGCATGCTCGGCCGGGGGGCGCGTGACTGCATGCCCAGCTTTTCGCCAGGTGTTCGTGGCGGGCGGCCGGGGCCAGCGCGGCCTGGAGCTCGAACGGCTGGCCTTCATCCTCCGCAAGCGGATCGAACACGAGTGCCCGGGCGTCTACTTCCCCTCCCTGTCGAGCCGGACACTCGTCTACAAGGGGATGCTCACCGCCCCCCAGCTGGCCGACTTCTGGCCCGATCTGGCCGACAAGCGGGTGGAGAGCGCCCTGGCCCTCGTCCACTCCCGCTTCTCCACCAACACCTTCCCCAGCTGGCCGCTGGCGCATCCGTACCGCTACCTCGCCCACAACGGGGAGATCAACACCCTGCAGGGCAACCGCAACTGGATGCGCGCCCGCGAAGCCCTCCTGCGCAGCGACCGGTTCCCCGGCGACCTCGAGCGGATCTTCCCCATCGTCACCCCCGGCGCCAGCGACTCGGCCAGCTTCGACGAGGTCCTCGAGCTGCTCCACCTCGGGGGGCGGTCACTCGCCCACGCCGTGCTGATGATGGTCCCCGAGGCCTGGGAGAACCACGCCGGCATGCCGGCCGACAAGCGGGCCTTCTACCAGTACCACGCCGCCCTGATGGAGCCGTGGGACGGCCCCGCGTCCATCGCCTTCACCGACGGCACCGTCATCGGCGCCGTGCTCGACCGCAACGGCCTGCGCCCGTCGCGCTACTGGGTCACCGACGACGGGCTGGTGGTGATGGCCTCCGAAGTGGGCGTGCTCGACATCGAGCCGGGGCGCATCGTGGCGCGCGGCCGCTTGCAGCCGGGGCGAATGTTCCTGGTCGACACGGCCGCGGGGCGCATCGTCAGTGACGAGGAGCTCAAGGCCGAACTGGCCGCCGCCCACCCTTACCAGGCGTGGCTCGACGCCCAGCGGATCCACTTCGACGACCTACCCGACCGCTTCTTCCTCACCCCGCAGCACGCGTCGATCGTCGCCCACCAGAGGCAGTTCGGCTACACCGTCGAGGACCTGAGGATCATCGTCGGGCCCATGGCCGCGGCCGGCGCCGAACCCATCGGCTCCATGGGGACCGACACGCCGGTGGCCGTGCTGTCGGAGCGGCCGCGGGTGCTGTACGACTACTTCCACCAGCTGTTCGCCCAGGTGACCAACCCGCCCCTCGACGCCATCCGCGAGGAGCTGGTCACCTCACTCTCCGGCGCCGTCGGTCCCGAAGGCAACCTGCTCGAGGCGGGCCCCGATCACTGCAACCAGATCGTCATCCCCCAACCGGTGCTGACCAATGAGCAGCTGGCCAAGCTCCTGTACATCGACGATGCCACCGGGCCGGGAGACTGCGAGCCGGCCCGGGCGCACGGCTGGCGGAGCTTCGCCATCGACGGGCTGTTCGACGCCCGCGACGAGGATCCGGGCGCGGCACTGGCGCGTGCCCTGGATGACGTGTGCGCCAAGGTGAGCGACGCCATCGCCGGCGGCGCCCAGATCGTCGTGCTCTCCGACCGCCACACGTCCCGGGAGCTCGCCCCCATCCCCGCCCTGCTGCTGGTGAGCGCGGTGCACCACCACCTCATCAACGAGAAGACGCGCACCCGCGTCGGCCTCGTCATCGAGACCGGCGAAGCGCGCGAGGTCCACCACCTGGCCCTGCTCCTCGGCTACGGGGCCGCCGCCATCAACCCCTATCTGGCGCTCGACTCGATCGACGACCTGGTGAGCGAGGGGCTGGTCGAGGGGGTGGACGCGGCGGCGGCGCGGGCCAACTACATCAAGGCCTGCGGCAAGGGCGTGCTCAAGATCATGTCCAAGATGGGCATCTCCACGGTGGCCTCCTACACCGGCGCGCAGGTGTTCGAAGCGGTCGGTCTCGCCCCCGACGTGGTCGAGCGCTACTTCACCGGGCACCGTCAGCCGTATCGGCGGCATCGGCCTGGACGGGATCGCCCGGGAGGTTCTGGCGCGCCACGCCACCGCCTGGCCCGATCGTCCGGCCGAGCTCGCCCACCGCGACGTCGAGGTGGGCGGCGAGTACCAGTGGCGGCGGGAGGGCGAATACCACCTGTTCAACCCCACCACGGTGCACAAGCTGCAGCACGCCACCCGCACCAAGCGGTATTCGATCTTCAAGGAGTACACCAGCGCGGTGGACGGCCAGGCGGCCCGCCTGGCCACGCTGCGGGGCCTGCTGGCGCTGCGGCCGGCCGGGGAGACAGGACGGACGCCCGTGCCCATCGACGAGGTCGAACCGGTCAGCGACATCGTCGCCCGGTTCTCGACCGGCGCCATGTCCTACGGCTCCATCTCCGCCGAGGCCCACGAGACGCTGGCCATCGCCATGAACCGCCTGGGCGGGCGGTCGAACACCGGGGAGGGTGGCGAGGACTCGGAGCGGTACACGCCTGACCCCAACGGCGACCTGCGCCGCAGCGCCATCAAGCAGGTGGCGTCGGGCCGCTTCGGGGTCACCAGCGAGTACCTCGTCAATGCCGACGACCTCCAGATCAAGATGGCCCAGGGAGCCAAGCCCGGCGAAGGCGGCCAGCTTCCCGGCCACAAGGTGTACCCGTGGATCGCGTCGACCCGGTACTCGACGCCAGGGGTGGGGCTCATCTCGCCGCCGCCGCACCACGACATCTACTCCATCGAGGACCTCAAGCAGCTCATCCACGACCTGAAGAACGCCAACGACCGGGCTCGCGTCCACGTCAAGCTCGTCGCCGAGGTGGGGGTGGGAACGGTGGCCGCCGGCGTGGCCAAGGCCCACGCCGACGTGGTGCTGATCTCCGGCCACGACGGCGGGACCGGCGCGTCGCCGCTCAACTCGCTCAAGCACGCGGGCGTGCCTTGGGAGCTCGGCCTGGCCGAGACCCAGCAGACTCTGGTGGCCAACCGCCTGCGCGACCGCATCGTGGTGCAGGTCGACGGGCAGATGAAGACCGGTCGCGACGTGGTCATCGCCGCCCTGCTCGGGGCCGAGGAGTACGGCTTCGCCACCGCACCGCTCGTGGTGAGCGGCTGCGTGATGATGCGCGTCTGCCACCTGGACACCTGCCCCGTGGGCATCGCCACCCAGAACCCGGAGCTGCGCAAGCGGTTCACCGGTCGCCCGGAGTTCGTGGAGACCTTCTTCGAGTACATCGCCACCGAGGTGCGCGAACTGCTCGCCTCGCTCGGTTTCCGGTCCCTGGAGGAGGCGATCGGGCGCAGTGAGATGCTGGACACGGAGCCGGCCGTCGGCCACTGGAAGGCCGCGGGCCTGGATCTCAGCCGCATCCTGGCCCCGGCCGCGCCGGCGGGTCCGCCGCTTCCGGGCGAGCTGCCACAACGCCGCTGTGTGGCGGCCCAGGACCACGGCCTCGACAAGGCCCTCGACGTCGAGCTCATCGCCGCCGCCCGGCCCGCCCTCGACGAGGGGCGTCCGGTGAGCATCGAGCGGCCCATCCGCAACGTCAACCGCACGGTGGGCACGCTGCTGGGTGCCGAGGTGAGCCGCCGCCACGGGGCCGCGGGCCTGCCGGAGGGGACCATCGACATCCGCCTGCGGGGTTCCGCGGGCCAGAGCTTCGGGGCGTTCGTCCCCCGGGGCATCACCCTGCGCCTGGAGGGCGACGCCAACGACTACGTGGGCAAGGGTCTCTCCGGTGGCCGGCTGGTGGTGGCGCCCAGCCCGTCGGCGCCGCCCGACTTCGCGGCCGAGGACCACATCATCGCCGGCAACGTGATCCTGTACGGGGCCACGGGGGGCGAGGCGTTCCTGCGGGGCGTCGTCGGCGAGCGTTTCGCCGTGCGCAACTCAGGTGCCGTCGCCGTGGTGGAGGGCGTCGGCGACCACGGCTGCGAGTACATGACCGGCGGCCGGGTCGTGGTGCTGGGCGGGGTGGGACGCAACTTCGGCGCCGGGATGTCCGGTGGGGTGGCCTACCTGTGGGACCCGACGGGCTGGTGGACGTCCCCGCCCGGCAACGGCGCCGCGGCGCGGCGGGACGGCCCGCTGGCCACGCTCGTCAACCCGGAGATGATCGACCTGGAGCCGCTGGCCGACGACGACGCCACCTGGCTGGTCGGCGCCGTGTCCCGCCACCAGGCGGAGACGGGTTCGGCCGTGGCCGGGCGCATCCTCGACGGGTGGCCGGGCTCCCGCCAGCATTTCGTGAAGGTGATGCCCAAGGACTACCGGCGGGTGCTCGAAGCGGCCCGCCGGGCCGAGGAGGAGGGCACGTCGGTGGAGGACGCGATCATGGTGGCGGCCCGTGGGTGACGTCCGGGGTTTCCTGCGCCACGGGCGCGAGCTGCCGGCGCGGCGACCCGTGCCCGTGCGCCTGCGGGACTGGAAGGAGGTGTACGAGCCCTTCCCCGATGACCGGCTCCGGGTGCAGGCGTCGCGCTGCATGGACTGCGGGATCCCGTTCTGCAACGACGGCTGCCCGCTCGGCAACCTGATCCCGGACTGGAACGACCTGGTCTACCGGGACCAGTGGCGCGAGGCGATCGAAAGGCTCCACGCCACCAACAACTTCCCGGAGTTCACCGGACGGCTGTGCCCGGCGCCGTGCGAAGCGGCCTGCGTGCTCGGCATCAACGCCGACCCCGTCACCATCAAGCAGGTTGAGGTGTCGATCATCGACCGCGCTTTCGCCGAGGGATGGGTCGAGCCCGTGGTGGCGATGGAACGGACGGGGAAAACGGTCGCGGTGGTGGGCTCGGGTCCCGCGGGCCTGGCGGCCGCCCAGCAGCTCACGAGGGCGGGCCACACGGTGACCGTCTACGAACGCGACGATCGGCCGGGTGGCCTGCTCCGCTACGGGATCCCCGAGTTCAAGATGGAGAAGCGGATCCTGGAGCGCCGCCTGGAGCAGATGCGGGCCGAGGGCACCAGGTTCGTGTGCGGCGTCGAGGTCGGCCCCGACCTGGACGCGGGTGAGCTGCGGGCGGGCGTGGACGCCGTGGTCCTCGCCGGCGGCGCCACGGTGCCGCGGGACCTGCCCGTGCCCGGGCGGGAGCTGGGCGGCATCCACCAGGCCATGGAGTACCTGCCGCTGTCCAATCGGGTGCAGGAAGGTGACCTGGCCGAGTCCCCGATCACGGCGGCGGGCAAACCGGTCGTGATCATCGGGGGCGGCGACACCGGCGCCGACTGTCTCGGCACCGCCCACCGGCAGGGGGCGGCGTCGATCCACCAGTTCGAGATCCTGCCCCGGCCCCCCGACGAGCGCCACGAGAGCACGCCGTGGCCCACGTGGCCGCTGATGTTGCGCACCTCCTCCGCCCACGAAGAGGGCGGCGACCGGGTGTTCGCCGTCAACACCGAAGCGTTCCTGGACGACGGCGACGGCAACGTCCGGGCCCTGCGCGCCCACGAGGTCACCATGGTCCGGGGCGACGACGGGCGCACCCGCTTCGAGCGGGTGGAGGGAACCGACTTCGAGTTGCCCTGCGAGCTCGTCCTGCTCGCCCTGGGCTTCTCCGGTCCCGAACGACCGGTCCTGGAGGCCCTCGGCGTCGAGGTGACCGACCGGGGGAGCGCGGCGCGCGGCCCGGGCGGGGCCACGGCGGCGCCCGGCGTCTACGCCTGCGGCGACATGGGCCGGGGGCAGAGCCTCATCGTGTGGGCCATCGCCGAAGGCCGGACCACCGCCGCGGCCGTCGACGCCTACCTGTCCGGCTCGACGCTGCTGCCGGCGCCGCTGGCCGGCTAGGCGGCCGCCTTTTCCAGGATGTGCACGCCGCAGGCCGAGCCGAGGCCGATGACGTGTGCCAACCCGACGCGGGCGCCGTCGATCTGGCGGTCGCCGGCCTCGCCGCGCAGGTGGGTGGCCACTTCCCAGACGTTGGCGATACCGGTGGCGGCGATGGGGTGGCCCTTGGACTCGAGGCCGCCGGACACGTTGACCGGCTTGGCGCCGTCGCGCCAGGTGGCGCCGGAGGAGAAGAAGTCGGCGGCGCCGCCCTCGTCGCACAGCTTGAGGTTGTCGTAGTGGACGAGCTCGGCGGTGGCGAAGCAGTCGTGCAGCTCCACCAGGTCGAGGTCCTCGGGCCCGATGCCGGCCTTCTCGTAGGCCTGGGTGGCGGCGTTGCGGGTCAGGGTGTTGACGTTGGGGAGGACCTGGCACGCCTCCTCCCACGGGTCGGTGGTGAGGACCGACGCGGCGATCTTGACCGCTCGGCGCTGCTGCTCGGCGGACAGGGTGCGCAGCTTGGCCCCGCTCACCACCACGGCGGCGGCGGCGCCGTCGCAGTTGGCCGAGCACATGGGCCGGGTGTTGGGATAGGAGATCATGACGTCGCCCATGATCTGGTCGAGGGTGAACCGCTTCTGGTAGGCGGCCATGGGGTTGAGGGTCGAGTGGGCGTGGTTCTTCTCGGCGATCTTGGCGAACAGCTCGAAGCTGGTGCCGCCGTAGCGGTGCCCGTACTCCATGCCGATCTGGGCGAACACGCCGGGCATGGTCTCGGTGCCGACGCGCCCGTCGACGGGCGCGACTGCGCCGAATCGACCTTTGGGTTCCCAGGTGTCACCGGCCTGCTTGGCCTGGCCGCCGCCGCCGAGGAGGCCGGCGCCGGAGAGCTTCTCCACCCCGACGGCCATGGCCGCGTCGACCTCGCCCGACTTGACCGCCATGTAGGCGACGCGCAGGGCGGTGGCGCCGGTGGCGCAGGCGTTGGCCACGTTGTACACGGGAATGCCGGTCTGGCCGACCTGCTTCTGCAGCTGCTGGCCGATGCCGGCGTTGGCCTGCATGAGGTTGCCGGCGGCGAGCACGCCGATATCGCGCATGGTCATGCCGCCGTCGGCCAGGGCGCCCATCATGGCCTCGGACCCGAGGTCGACAGGATCCTTGTCGGGATGCTTGCCGAACTTGGTCATGGTGATTCCGAGGATCCAAACGTCATCTGCGGCCATCACGCCACTCCGTTTCAGTTCTGGGGCTCGTAGCCGAAGCCGATGGCTTCGGTGCCGGCCTGGTCGGTGCCGAGGGAATACGTCGCCAACCGCACCTTCATACCCAACGTCACGTGCTCGGGGTCGGGCTCGACGTTGATCACGTTGGCCCGTACGCTCGTCCCGCCGCAGTCCACCGTGGCGGAGACGAACGGCACGGGGATGCCCGGGGCGGCGTAGGCGACGATGGTGAATGCCCGAACCTCACCGTCCGACGGCACGTCCACGACGCGGAAGTCGGTTCCCGAGCAGTTGGCGCAGGCGTTGCGCCGGTCGAAGAACCGAGCCTGGCAGGTCGTGCATTCGTTGGCGACAAGGTGCGGGTCGTCCCCGAGGACGAGGTAGTCGACGAGGGGGATCTGTGCGGCCATCGTGGGAACAGTACCCGCCCGGGGATCGTGCGGCCACGCCCGCCGAACTACCGTTCTGCCATGACCCGGCCGGGCGCGGTGCTGGCCGCCGTTGCGGTTGCCGCCGGGCTGGCCGCGGCCGGGTGTGCGAGCAGCTCAGGTCACTCGACGTCGAGCACGACCGGGCAGGTGCCGGCGCCGGCGAACCCGAAGCCGGGCCACGGGTCCCCGGCGGCCGCCGCCGCCGGGTTCCTGGAGGGGTTGATCGAGTCGGACCCCCAGATGATCTGCCTGTACGTGCCCCCCTCGGATCGCACCAGCTGCCTTTCAGGGCAGGCCTTCCTCGGGAGGGCGCGCGCCACCGAGCCCAACGGCCCCGTCCACTTCGGCAAGACGACCATCCGGGGCAACCGGGCGCTGGTCACCGTGGTGGGCACGCTCTGCTTCGTCATGCCCAAGGGCAACACCGGTAACACAGGCAACACCGGCAACACCGGCAACACGGGCAACACCGGCAACACGGATGCCTTCCCGAGCGCCAGCGGCCAGTGCGTGCACAACACCCGGGCCAGCGCCGGCCAGCCGGGCGGGGCCACCACCTTCGCCCAGGCCTACCAGCAGGCCGACCGCTCCCCCTCCAGCCGCCCCGTCCTGCCCCTCACCAGGATCGGCCGGCTCTGGTACGTGGCCACCGACTAGCCCTCCTGGCGCAGGAGGACCTCCTGGGTGATGGTGGCCACGTGCTCGCCGTCGGCGCCGAAGACGTGGCCCAACGCCAGCCCGCGTGGCGGGCGCAGGGCGTCGCAGCGGAAGTCGTGCAGCTGCCAACCGCCGATGCCGACGGGGTGCTGGAACCAGATGGCGTGGTCCAGGCTGATCCCGAACCAGTGGGGTCCCGGCTCGGCGTCCTGGCGTAGGGCGACGACGGCGTCGGTGGCCAGGTCGTCGGAGACATAGGCCAGCGCGCAGGCCGACAACACAGGATCGTCGCTGACCATCTCCCGGATCCGGAACCAGCCCGCCGCCCGTCCCGGGCTGCGGGCGGCGAGCCCCCGCTCGAACATCGCCGACCAGCTGTCGTCGGCCAGCTCCTCGGGCCGGGGGACCGCCGGCGGCGCCGCGGTCTGCACCTGGGCGGTGGGCTGGTCCAGCTGGAACGAGGCCGACATGTTCAAGATGGCGCCCATCGACTGGCGGGCGACCACCGCCCGGGTCACGAAGGAGCGCCCATCGCGCAGGCGGTCCACCTCGAAGCGGATGGGCTGGTCATGGTCGCCCCGGCGGATGAAGTAGGCGTGCAGCGAGTGCACCCGGTACGCCGGGTCGACGGTCGCCGCCGCCGCCCGCAGGCTCTGGGCGACGATCTGGCCGCCGAACAGGCCGCCCCAGGGATAGCCCGGACCGGCGCCGACGTAGGTGTCGGGCCCGTGCTGGGAGAGCCGCATCATCTCGTCGAATCGCATGGCGATGGCACTGTAGGGGCAGAACCCCAGCATGAAGCAGCTCAGCGGCGTCGATGCGAGTTTCTTGTACATGGAGACGGGGACCTCGTTCGGCCACGTCAGCGGGCTGGGCGTGTTCGAGCCGTCCACCCAGCCGGGCTGGTCGGCGTACGAGGCGCTGTGCGATCGCCTGCGTCGCCGGCTGGGGGAGCTGGAACCTCTCCGGCGCCGGCTGGTGGAGGTGCCCCTGGGCCTCGATCATCCCTACTGGATCGAGGACCCCGACTTCGACCTCGAGTTCCACGTGCGCGAGACCGCCCTTCCCGCCCCGGGTAGCCATGACCAGCTGAGCACGCTGGTCGCCCGGATCATCGGCCGGCCCCTGGACCGGGCCCGCCCGCTGTGGGAGGCGTGGGTGATCGAGGGCCTGGCCGATGGCCGCTTTGCCGTGCTGACCAAGCTGCACCACGCCACCATCGACGGCGCCGCCGGGGCCGAGCTGCTGCGGATCATGTACGAGGACGACCCGGCCGCCGTCGCCGGCGAGACGGTCCCGATTCCGCCGGCGCCGGCCGCACCGGGCCAGGCGCGTGTGATGGGACGGGCGCTGGTGGACGTGGCCCGCAAGCCCCGTGCCTTCGCCAGCCTGCAGGTGCGCAGCCTGCGCGCCGTGGGCGACCTGACCCGCAACCGGGGCCTGACCGGCCTGGCCGACATCCTGCGCACCGTTCCCAACCCGATCGCGGCCCGACTGGGGCCGCCCCGGCGCGACGACCCCGACATCGCCTCCGCTCCTCCCGCCGAGGCGGCCCCGGCCACGCCGTTCAACGGCAGCATCACCGCACACCGGCGGGTGGCGCTGGGCTCGTTCGGGCTGGCGGAGATCAAGACGGTCAAGCGCAGGGTGGGGGCGACGGTCAACGACGTCGTCATGGCCGCCTGCGCCGGCGCCCTGCGCCGGTACCTGATCGAAAAGGAGGCGCTGCCGGAACGGCCGTTGGTCGCCATGGTCCCGGTCTCCATCCGCAGCGGCGACGAGTCCGATCCGTGGACCAACCGGGTGTCGGCCGTGTTCCCCCAGATCCCGACCGACGAGGCGGATCCCCTGGCCCGCCTGGCCCGGGTCCACCAGGAGATGGAGATGGTCAAGGACCGCTTCGGGCTCCTGCCCGCGGACATGATCAGCGACTACGCCCAGTTCGCCCCGCCGGCGCTGGCCGTGCGCGCCGCCGCGCATGGCCACCCGGCTGCGTATCGGAGACCGGGTGAGCCCGCCGTTCAACCTGGTCGTCTCCAACATCCCCGGCCCCCGCAGCCCCCTGTACCTCGACCAGGCCCGGCTGGCGGAGTACTACCCGATCTCGACCATCGCCGAGACCCAGGGGCTCAACATCACCCTGCAGAGCTACTGCGACCGTCTCGACTACGCCCTGGTCTCGTGCCGGGAGCTGGTCCCCGACGTCGACCATCTCGGCGCCCTGCTCGGCGAGGAGCTCGCCTCGCTGTACGACCGCTTCGGTCAGGTCACGTCCCCCGAGGTCGCCCTGAGCGACGTGTAGCGTCGGCGTGGTGGTGACCCCGTTGCCGACCGCAAGCCCGACCAGCGCGCCGGCCTGGGCGGAGTACCGCCGGCGGGTCGAGGATCTGCGGGCCCAGTACCACGCCATCCCGCCCGGCGCACCGGTGCGGCTGGCCAAGAAGACCTCCAACCTGTTCCGCACCCGGAGCCGGCCGGCGGCACCGGGCCTCGACGTGGCCGCCTTCGACGGGGTCCTCGAGGTCGATCCCGTGGCGCGCACGGCCGACGTCTGTGGCATGACCACCTACGAGCACCTGGTCGACGCCACCCTGGCCCACGGCCTCATGCCCGCCGTGGTCCCTGAGCTCAAGACCATCACCATCGGCGGGGCGGTGACCGGTCTGGGCATCGAGAGCAGCTCGTTTCGCAACGGGATGCCCCACGAGTCGGTGGTGGAGCTCGACGTGCTCACCGGCGACGGCCGGGTGCTCACCGTGCGACCCGACGGGGAGCACGGCGACCTGTTCCACGGGTTCCCGAACTCCTACGGGACCCTCGGATACGCCCTGCGACTGCGGATCGAGCTGGAACCCGTCCACCCCTACGTGCACCTGAGGCACGTCGCTTTCCCCTCCGTTGCCGACCTGGTGGGGCCGTTGAAGGAGGTGTGCGAGACGCGCCAGCACCAAGGCGAACCCGTCGACTTCGTCGACGGCACCGTCTTCGGTCCCGACGAGTGCTACCTCACGCTCGGCTCCTGGGCCGACCACGCCCCCGCCACCAGTGACTACACGGGCGCGGAGATCTACTACCGCTCGCTGCAAACGCGTGGCGCAGGACTGGCTCACGGTGCGCGACTACCTGTGGCGGTGGGACACCGACTGGTTCTGGTGCTCCCGGGCGTTCGGCGCCCAGCGCAAATGGGTGCGCCGGCTGGTCGGGCCCCGTTGGCTCCGCAGCGACGTGTACTGGCGGATCGTCGCCTTCGAGGAGCGCCACCACCCCAAGGCGGCGGCGGACCGGCTGCTCGGACGTCCCCGACGGGAGAATGTGATCCAGGACGTCGAGGTGCCGGTCGGACGGCTGGCCGAGTTCGTCGCCGACTTCCACCGGGCCGTGCCCATCGCCCCCATCTGGCTGTGCCCGTTGCGCCAGCGCCGACGGCGACGCCGTCTGGGAGCTTTACCGCATGGACCCCGACGAGCTGTACGTGAACATCGGCTTCTGGTCGAGCGTCCCCCTCGCCCCGGGCATGGGGCCGGCCCACCACAACCGGTGGGTCGAGGAAGAAGTGGACCGCCTCGGCGGGCGCAAGTCGTTGTACTCGACCGCCTTCTACGACGAGGATCGTTTCTGGGAGCTGTACAACGGCCCCGTGTACCGCAAGCTCAAGGACAGCTACGACCCCGATGGGCGACTGCTCGACCTGTACGCCAAGTGCGTCCAGGCGCGCTAGCGCCCGGACGAGAGGAGGACCCGGATGGGATCGCACATCCCCTTGGCCGACGTGATGGCCCGTGTGGTGAGAAGCGAACTGGGCGGCGAGCCCGGCTTGGCCTTCGAGGCGTTCGACGGCAGCCGGGCCGGGAGCGCCGAGCCGCTCGCCACCATCCGGGTCACCGACCCCCGGGCGCTCAACTACATGGCCGTGACCCGCAGCGAGCTGGGACTGGCCCGGGCGTACGTGGCCGGCTACCTCGACCTGGACGGCGACCTGTTCCTGACGCTCGACGCCCTCAGCGGCGAGCAGGTCGGCGCCCTGAGCTGGGCCGAGCGCCTGGACGTGCTGCGCCAGCTCGGCCCCCGGGTGCTGCGTCCGATCGCCCCGCCGCCCGAAGAGGTCCACCCCGGCCTCCTGTGGGGGTTGCGCCACTCGCTGCGCCGGGACTCGCGGGTCATCAGCCACCACTACGACGTCTCCAACCGCTTCTACGAGTGGATCCTCGGGCCGACGATGGCCTACACGTGCGCCGTCTACCCGACGGAGGACGCCGGCCTCGACGAGGCGCAGATGGAGAAGGTCGACCTGGTGTGCCGCAAGCTCGACCTCCAGCCCGGGCAGCGGCTGCTCGACGTCGGCTGCGGGTGGGGCACCATGGTCCGCCACGCCGCTGAGCACTACGGCGTCCGGGTCATCGGCGTCACCCTGTCGCGCCAGCAGGCCGAATGGGGCCAGAAGCAGCTGGCCGATCTCGGCCTCACCGACCGAGCCGAGATCCGCCACGGCGACTACCGCCACGTGGTCGAGACCGGATTCGACGCCGTCAGCAGCATCGGGCTCACCGAGCACATCGGGGCCCGCAACCTCGACGCCTACGCCCGTTTCCTGGCCAACAAGCTCCGCCCCCAGGGCCGGCTGCTCAACCACTGCATCACCCGGCCGGACACGCTGGCGCCGGTGAAGCGCCCGGGCGGGTTCATCAACCGCTACGTGTTCCCCGACGGTGAGATGGAAGGCGTCGGGGTCATCGTCGCCGCCATCCAGAACGCCGGCCTCGAGGTCCGCCACGAGGAGAACCTGCGCGAGCACTACGCCCGGACCTACGGCGGCGTGGGGCGCCAACCTCGAGGCCCACTGGCCCGAGGCGGTGGCCGAGGTCGGGGAGGGCCGGGCCCGGGTGTGGCGGCTGTACCTGGCCGGCTCCCGGCTCGGTTTCGTGCAGCGGCGCATCGAGCTGCACCAGGTGCTGGCCGTGCGCACGACCGACGGTGACGCCGGCCATGCCGCTCCGGCCCGACTTCAGCCGCCGCGTGTCGCGCGCCCTGGCCGGCAGCTGATCGGCCTGGGCGGCCTCGCGTGCCTGCCGTCTCTGCGACCGGCGAGGCCAAACGCGTCGTTTGGCGCGCCGGACGCGTTGGGCTGTGCCGGAAGGTGCGGTACTCGCGCCCTGCGACGCATTTGGCGCGTCGGCGCGCGCCCAGTTGCACACCTGGGGCAGGGAACTGCCTCGCGCGCCGGGCTGGTCGCCCGCGAGCTCAGCGCCCGGCGGGCAGCGTCGCCAGCCGGCGGGTGATGATGCTGGCGTCGGGCCAGCGCACGTCCTTGACCCACCGGAGGCGCTCCATGGTCCAGATGACGATGGCGCTGGTATCGATCTCCAGGCGGCGCACGCCGTGACGGGCGGACGTGGGCTCGGCGTGGTGGAAGTTGTGCCACGCCTCGCCCATGGAGGGCAGCGCCAGCCACCACACGTTGCCGCTGCGATCCTTGGTCTTGAACGACCGCCGTCCGGTCACGTGGCACACCGAGTTGATGGAGAAGGTGACGTGGTGGAGCAGCGCCACCCGGACCAGGCTCCCCCAGAAGAACGCCGTCGCCGCTCCCTGCCACGACCAGGACCACAGGCCGCCGATCAGCGGGGGCAGCAGCATGGAGGCCACCACCCAGACGGGGAACGCCGACGACACCCGCTTGATGGCCCGGTCCTTGACCAGGTCCGGGGCGTAGCGCTCCTGTGACGTCTGCTCGACGTCGAACAGCCAACCCAGGTGGGCGTAGAAGAACCCCTTGGTGAGGGCGGCGAGGTTCGTCCCGTAGCGCCATGGGGAATGGGGGTCCCCGTCACGATCGGAGAAGCGATGATGCTTGCGGTGGTCCGCCACCCAGCGGATGACCGGCCCCTGGATGGCCATGCTCCCGGCCACGGCGAGCACCACGCCCAGCCAGCGCTTGGCGGCGAAGGCGTGGTGGGTGAAATAGCGGTGAAAGCCGACGGTGACGCCGTGGCCGGTCACCGCGTACATGGCCAGGGCGATGAACGCGTCCCGCCACGACAGCCCCACGCCCCACAGCAGCGGAATGGCAGCCAGGACGGCCAGGAAGGGGATGACGATGAACAGGAACAGCGCCACCTGCTCCCAGGGGCTCTTCAGGTCGAGCGGCTCGGGGTCGGGGGCGCGGGTGCAGGAGTGCGATCGAGCACGGCCTCGGTGGTGGTCATCACTC
Organism: uncultured Actinomycetota bacterium; assembly: GCA_963757175.1. GTDB lineage: Bacteria > Actinomycetota > Acidimicrobiia > Acidimicrobiales > Palsa-688 > CAVWQR01. Next base: position 2,040,397 of record CAVWQR010000001.1, read on the forward strand.
TCGTTCCTGTCGCCTTCTCGTCATCGACGCGGACCGCCCGCGACGCACTCGTTGGAGTCTGGCACGTCGGCGCGCGCTGGGGGGCATCACAGGCGGGTCCGCCGCGGTGTTTACTGAGGTATGCCTCTCGACGGTGACTACGAGCCCAGCCCGGCGGCGTGGGTGCGCGACCAGGTTTCCGACTACGAGCGCACGGGTGGCGCCGAGGGGGCTTCCATGCGCGGCCTCCCGGTCGTCATCCTGACCTCCAAGGGCGCCAAATCGGGGAAGCTGCGCAAGACGCCGCTCATGCGCGTCGAGCACGACGGCCGCTACGCGGTGGTGGCCTCCTTGGGAGGCGCCCCGACCAACCCGGTCTGGTACCACAACCTGGTCGCCGACTCCCACGTCGAGCTCCAGGACGGGCCGACCAGGAGGGACATGACCGCCCACCTGGCCGAAGGCGACGAGCGGGCCACGTGGTGGGAGCGGGCGGTCGCCGCCTTCCCCGACTACGCCGATTACCAGGCGAAGACCGACCGCCGGATCCCGGTGTTCGTGCTGGAGCCGACGGGCTGAGCCGCCCCCGTGCCGGTCTCGGCGCTCAGGCCAGGGCCCGCCCGGCGGCTGTCCGCCCCGCCCCGGCGTGGGCCAGGAAGCCGAAGGTGCCGCGGTCGCGAAGCTCCTCGGCTGCGTCGACCAGGGCGTGCACGGCGGCGAAGGCGAACGCCCCGCCCACCGACACGCGGCGCACGCCGGCCGCGGCCAGCTCGGCCACCGACGCCAGCCCCGGTCGGGCCAGCACGTTGACGGGGCGGTCAACCGATTCGACGACGCGCCGGACGTCGGCCATCTCGGCCAGGCCCGGCGCGTACAGGACGTCGGCGCCCGCTTCCTGGTAGGCCTGGAGACGGACGATGGTCTCGCCCAGGTCGCTCTGCCCGTGGACATGACCGTCCGCCCGGGCGGTCAGCACCAGGTGAGCGGGATGGGCATGGGCGGCCTCGGCGGCGGCGGCGATGCGCTCGGCGGCAACGGCGAGCGGGTACATCGGGTCGGCGGCCACCGCGCCGGGACAGAAGTCCTCGATCGAACACCCGGCCAGGCCGGCGTCACCCGCCAGCTCGACGGTACGGGCGACCGCCGCGGAGTCGTCGGCGAACCCGTTTTCCAGGTCGGCGGACACGGGGAGGTCGGTGGCGGCCACGATGGTGGCGGCGTGAGCCAGCGCCTCCTCCCGGGTCACCGAACCGTCCGTCCTGCCCAGGCTGGTGGCGAAGCCCGAGCTGGTGGTGGCCAGGGCCCGGTAGCCCAGGGCGGCGAGCAGCCGGGCCGAGCCCACGTCCCACGGGTTGGGCAGGAGGAGCACATCCGGTCCCTGGTGGAGGGCGAGGAAGTGTTCGGCCTGGTCGCGTGGTGTGGCCATGCCCGGAAGGTATCCCCTCGGGCGCGAGGGTGTCGCTCAGTACGACGGCAGGACGCCGGTGTACAGCTTGTTGAGCATGTCGCCGGCCTGGCCGGCGCCAGCATTGACGTAGATGAGCGCATCGCCGCTGTTGTGGGCGGCCGGCGTGCCCTCGGCGCCGCCCGGGTAGGCGGCGTCGATGTAGCTGTGGAGGGCGCTGGAGTCGGCGGAGGCCAGATCCCGGGCCGCGTCGCCGTGGGCGTTGGCCGGCGGCAGGGGCGCCACGTGCTCCCAGATCTGGCCGACCAGAGCCTTCGACAGGTCTCCGGCCGGTCCCACGTTCTCGGGGAGGGGGATGGCGTCGATGCCCGAGCTGACCTGGGACCGGACCTCCTCGGCCTCGTGGAGGGCGTTGGCATCCTCGGTCGCGCCCCGGCTGACGATGGCCACGTCGTGGGAGCGAACCACGAACCCCAGCGCCTGCAGGGAGCCGCCCCAGTGGCTGGTCTGCGTCTGGCCGGCGGCCGACACCAACGCCGCGCTCTGCAGCCCTTGGTACGCCTTGGGATCCTTGGAGATCTCGGCGATGGTGTAGGCCAGCGCCCGGGGATCGCCGACCGTCCCCGGGTCGGTGCCGTTGGGCAGGGTCGGGATGCCGGTGCTGGAGCCGTCGGCGGCGGGGGCGTGACCGTAGAGGACGGTGTTCTCGACGGTCCCGTAGTTCTGGACCAGCACGTGGGCCATGGGGTTCTGGAGGCCAGAGAGGTCGCCGGCGCGGTCGGGCTCGGCCTGGAGGGTCTGGCCGTAGGTGTCGAATGCCTGGACCGCCAGCTTGCTGCCCCCGGGAAGGCCGACGCCGGTGGCCGCCTGGATGGCCTGGCCCAACGCCGCGCCCTGGTCGCTGCCCCCGCCGATGTCGGTGTAGACGATGGAGTCGCCCGGGATCTGGCTGGAGTTGAACGTGTCCGCGCTCCAGTGGTGGTCGCTGATCAGGTAGGTCAGGACGTCCTGGGGAGCGGTGCCGCCCTTCGGCCCCGCAACACCGCTCATCGGCCAGGTCAGCAGCTGTTGGTCTCCCGTCGGGTTCGTCTTGGCCGCGGTCAGCAGACCCACCAGCGGGTCGGTGAAGAAGGTGGTGTTGCCGTCGTCGCCCTGCGGCCCGACGTCGGGCTGCTTGCCCTCGCCGTTGTGGTCCTTGTCCCACTGCACCATGGCCGGGCCCACGGTCGTCAGGAAGGTGGTGCCGTAGGGGGTCTGCCCCTTCTGGCTGGACGCGGCCAGGATCTGGCCCAGGGCCCACCACCCGGGAACGTTGGACTTGCCCTCCACCTCCGGCGCTCCGGGCGGAGCCTCGTTGGCGTTGCTGGCGGAGACGAGCTGCTGCAGATAGTCGGAGCTGACGGAGTTGCCGTCGACCTGGGCCACGGGGTCGTCGATCTGGGCCGTGCCCGTGGCCAGCGAGTTGGACAGGAACTGCAGGAGCGGGTCCTGACCGGGCGGGAGGGCCGGCGCCGAGGCTGCGTTGTCCCGGATCTGGTAGTAGCCCTCCCGGGTGACGAGCTGCTCCATGCCTTTGGCGCCGAGCTGGTTGAGCACGGCGGTGGAGAAGGCGGCGTCGGTCCGGGCCAGGTTGCCGTAGTCCTGCTGGAGCTGCGTGGCCGCGTTGGGGTCGGTGGCGGCCTTTCGGGCCAGGGCCGTCGCCTGGCCGGCGAAGTACTGCGACCACTTGGCCCCGTCGCCTTGCACCGACAGCTGGTCGCCGGTCAGATCGGTGAGCGGAGCGCCGGTGTTGCCCCCGGCGACCAGGGTGAAGTCCCTGGCCCCGCCGCTGGTCCGGGCCAGGTCACCGCTGGCGCGGGAGTCGGCGGCCGAGGCGTCGTGCAGCGCCCCTTGGATGGCGCTCTGCAACGCCGGCGCCTGCTTGACGGCGTTGTCCCAGGCCTGCACCTGCGGGCTGTTGTCGTAGGCGTTCTGCGCCTTGACCCGGGCCGCTTCCTGCTGCGGGTCGGCGAAGCACACCTGAGGCGGCTCGCCGGCAGGTTGCGGCGGCGGCGTCACCGTTCCGTCGGGGGCGACGGTGCACTGGAGGCTCTGGGCTCGCCGGACCGACGAGTTGAGCTTCTCCTGGGCCAGCGACACCGCGGTGACAAAGCTCTCCAGCACCTGCTGGGCGCCCTCCAGCAGAGGCGGGGTGGGGGTGAGGGCGTCGAGCATGGAGGACATGGTGTTGTTGGCGGCGGTGGCGGCCGGACCGGCCCAGTCGCCCATCGAGCCCGCCGCCGCTTGCAGCGACGACTGTGACGAATTGGTGGCCTGCGACGCCGTCTCGAAGGCAGAGGCGGCGGAGGTGAACCCTCCCGGATTGAAGCTCTGCAGTTGCTGAACCGTCAGGCCTGCCATGCCACCCCACCATCCCGATCCCAGGTTGCCGCGTGTTCACCGGCGGTCACACTTGGCGTTGTACCAGACTTTGTCCGGCGGGTCGCCCCTCTGAGCGGGGCAGGGCTCCCCATCCCGCCATGTCGCGCCTGATCGCTGCGTGAGGTCCGCGAGCACGGGAGGCGATCCTTGAGAACGAAGCAGAGGGGGTGTGGCCGCTGCTCGGCGTCATCGAGACCGTAGGTCGGTGGCGTCCGATCGACCCCCGTGCACCGGGGTCGTCCTGGCAACCGAGGCCCGGGCGGGCCATTCCCTCAGCCGTTCGATTTAGTAACTCTGCGTGGCGGGCAGCGACCGGTCACCGTTGACGATGCCGACGGAGGGGAGGGCGCCTCCGCCCGTGGTTTCCTGTCTGCGGGGGTCGTGTGGGGGGTAGGGGTTTCGTCGAGAAGGAGGGAGCAGACGATGGCCAAGACCACGGCAACAACCAGCTCAAGTCGCACGGCAACCCGGGCGGACACCCGAGACTATGAGCTGCCGTTGGTGCACGTCCGCGTCCCCGAGCGGGTGGGCAACACCGCATTCTGGGTGGGTGTCGCCGGGGCGGTAGCGGGCGGTGTGGTCGAGCTGCCGGTGGCGGCGATGGTCGCGGCAGGGGTCCTGGTCGTCCGGCACCGATCGAACGCCCGCTGAGGCCCTGATGCCGACCAAATCAGCCTCGACCAAATCGGCCTCGACGCTACGCTCCGGAGCCCCCGCGCGCCAGGCCGGCAGGAAGGGCGGCCTCTCGGAGGCGGCGGAGAAGGCGGTGGACGGCAACGTCACCAAGCTTTCCCTACCGTTGGTCGGCAGGGTCACGCTGCCGCCAGTGGACCACATGGTCTGGTACCTCGGCGTCGGTGTCCTCACCGGGGCCGAGCTGATCGAGTGGCCCGTTGCTCTGGCGCTCGCGGTCGGTAAGGCGTTGGCTGACAACCGGACGCATCGGACCGTGCAATCCTTCGGGGAGGCGCTCGAAGACGCCGGTTGATTAGCACCGGTCACACCTGCTGATTCGCGCCGTTGTCGGCGCAGTGGCACCGACAGACTGGGTTGCGCCGTCCGACTGGGCTGGCCGGTCGCCGGCCAGGGCTCGCAGCCGGCGGGGTGTGGCGACAAGCTGGCGAGGTGCGGCGACAAGGGCTTTGCCTGCCGAACACCTGAGACCTGCCGACCGCCTGAGACCTGCCGACCGCCGGACGCTCGGCCAGGCGCTGGCGACATCTATGCGGTGGCGCCACGCCCACATTCCCACGGTGGTCGAGCCAGTAGCGAGACCAGAGGAGGCGACCGCGATGCTCCAGGCCAACGGTCCGAGAGGGGTGCACCCGAAGTACTGGCTGACCCCGGGCGTCTGGACGATCGCAGTCAGGACCGCGGCCGAGCCGAGTCCGGCGAGCAGCACGGACGGGTCTCGACCGCCGATCATCATCGTCTGGCCGAGCTGGCTGCCGACCAGGGCAACGAGCGCCGTCGTGCTGGCCCGTCGCGGCCGTCCGGTCACCCCAGCCGCCCCGTAGGCCAGGCTCGCACCTAGCGCCGTGGTGGTGGCCCGCAGCGCGATGGCGCGCTCCAGGCTTCGCCCGAGCGACGCGTCGGGCCCTTCGGCGAGCAGTGCTTCGGGGGTTGCGGTCGGCGGGGGGCGCAGGGCGATGGCCAGGGCTGGTGCCACGTCGGTCAGCAGGTTCACCAACAGCAGCTGGCGGGCCGACAGCGGGGATCGTCCGGTCACGGTGGTGGCGCCGACGGTGAAGGCGACCTCGCCGACGTTTCCGCCGAGCAGGATGGCGAGAGCCTCTCGCAGCGAGGCCCACATGGCCCGTCCCTCGATGATGGCGTCGACGATCGTCTCGATGCGTTCGTCGGTGACGACGAGGTCGGCGGCCCGTCGGGCGGCGGGGGTGGCGTGGTCGCCCAGAGCGATGCCGACCTCGGCGAGGCGGATAGCCGGGGCGTCGTTGGCGCCGTCGCCGGTCATGGCGACCGGCGCACCCCGCCGTTGCAGGGCCAGTACGACCCGTACCTTGTCCGCCGGGGTGACCCGGGCAAAGACGGAGACGCCGGTGATGACCCGGTCGAGCTCGGTGTCGGTCATGGCGTTCAGCTCGGTGCCGGTGATCACCTGCCGGCCGTCGAGGATGCCGAGCTCGGCGGCGATGCCTTCGGCGGTCGAAGGATGGTCACCGGTGACCATCAACACCTCGACGCCTGCCGCGCCCAGATCCCGGACCGCCTGCGCGGCAGTGGCCCGCACCGGGTCGGAGAGGAGCAAGAAGCCGAGGAACGTCAGGTCGGCAATGTTCTCGTCATTCAGATCACCGTCGTTCAGGTCGCTGCCGGACGGCGCCACGGTCTCGGCGACTGCCAGGATCCGCAGACCGCGGCGAGCGAGCCGGTCGACCTCTTTGGCGAGGCGATGCCGCATCGCGACGCCGATCGGTGCGTCACCGTCGGCGGTCCGCCACGAGGCGCAGCGGGGCAACACCGTTTCCGGCGCCCCTTTGAGGCTGACCAGCACCGTGTGGTCGCTGGTGCCGAGCGTGGCGTGGTAGCCCCGGAGCGGTTCGAAGGGCAATTCGGCGCGGCGTTCCCAATGGCCCACGCCGGTACTGAGGTCGGCGCCGCAGGCGTGGGCGCCGGCCACGACTGCCCGGTCGGTCAGATGGGGCAACTCATCCGAGGTACTGGCGACCGGGGAGGCCCGCAGGCCGGCGGCCACCACGGCCTGCAGCTGCGAGGGCAGCTGTTCGGCGGCCACCTCCACGGTCCCGTCCGAGACGGCCTGAAGGCGGATCCGTCCCTCGGTGAGGGTGCCGGTCTTGTCCGTGCAGAGGATGCGTACCCGGCCGAGCGCTTCGACGGCCCGTGGGTTGCGGACCAGAGCGTGGCGCCGTGAGAGTCTTCGTGCCGATGCCAGCTGCGCCATGGTCGCCAGGACGGGCAGTCCCTCAGGGACGGCAGCGACGGCCAAGGCGACGGCGGAACCCACCGACTGCTCGAGGGGCCGGCCTCTGAGCAGTCCCAACCCGAGTAGCGACGCGCCGCCCGCGCCAGCAAGTGGGAGCGTGAGCGACGTGAGGGATCGGAGCCGAGCTTCGACTCCGACTGCGGTGGCGGCGTGCGGAACGTCGCTGAGCATGGCGTTGGCGACCGTGTCGGCACCTACGGCCACCACCACTGCGGTGGCTTCGCCCGCCGCGATGGTTGTGCCCTCGTAGAGCATCGAGGTGCGCTCGGCCAGCATGGCGGAGTAAACCGGATCCGGGTTCTTGGTCACCGGTTCGGACTCCCCGGTCAGCGCAGACTCCTCGACCTGGAGCAGCGATGCGGCCAGGAGCCGACAGTCGGCGGGTACGGCATCGCCGGCGCGCATCACCACGACGTCACCGGGCACGAGGCGGTCGGACGGTTCGAGGGTCACCTGACCGGGGCGCACCACGGTGACCAACGTTTGCGACGCCTCGCTGAGCGATACGATCGACCGTTCGGCGCTGAAGCGCTGGACCCCTCCGACCAGGGCGTTGAGAGCGCTCACCCCGGCCACGATCCCGGCGTCACCAGGGGAGCCGACCGCGGCCGACGCCACCGCCCCTCCGGCCAGGATGGGGGTCAATGGATTCGCCAGCTCATGCAGGATGCTGCGAATGAGCGCCGGCCTCGGTGCTCGTATGTCGGTGCCGGCCCGGAGACGGGCGGACGATTCTTCGACGCGGAGGCCCTCGGGGGTACTGCCCAGCCGGCTGAGGACCTGCTCGGCGCTGAGTTCGTGCCAGCGTGTCGAATCGCCCGGCACCTGACCGCCATAGCGGCGGAGATAGCCGACCGCCCGGATTCCGTTGGCCATGCTGGCCAGCGCCGCCAGGTTCACGGCTCCGGTGGCCCGTCCGGGCGCCCCGCCGGGCGGTCCGCCGAGTGACAACAGTGCGCCGATCCCGGAACCGGTGGCGCTCAACGCCACGCTTTGGCGACTGACCTCTCTCCCGGAGGCGATGGCGTCGAGGATGAACGCCACGTCGTCGATCTCGTTGACGACGATATCGCCGGACCAAACGCAGCCGTCGAGGGTGGGGATCTCGACGCCCACGTCGGCGGCCCGCAATGCCTCGGCACGGTCGGCGCCTCCTGACGCGATCAGCGTCACCACGCATCCGTCCTCCTGCAGCTGTCGGACCGAGTCGGCCAGCTCGTCACCGCCGGCCACCAGCAGATCGCAATCGGTACTGGTACCAGTCGCCGGAGCCGACTCTGCGATGGCAACCATGTGGCCATGGCCACGGGCCGAGCGGATCAGGTGGAGTGCCGAGGTCGACTGTTCGTCTTGGATACTCACCACCGCGGTTGGCCGGTCGGCATAGCGCAGCACGAGGGTCCGGTCGCCAGCGTCGTCGGCTCGACGAATCCGCAAAGCCGACCGCCGTCGCTCGGCCCGGTCGGGCGGACCCAGACTCCATCGACCACGCTTCGCCGCCGCGGTCGGTCGGACGGGATCGAACAGGGCGCTCAGATGCCGCTGCACCTGGGGGGCGTCAGCGCCTTCGAGCAGGCGGATCTCGCTGATCGCCGATCTTCCCGTGCCGAGGAGGGCGCCGTCGACGACGACGGTGTCGACGCGGTCGAGGCGGCGCAGCGAGCCGGCGTCAAGGACCAGAAGGTCACGAGCGGCCAACGCCCGGTCCAAATGGGCGGCGAAGGCCTCCCGGCCGAGGCGTGCCGCCTTGGGGACGGCGGCGAGGACCATCGCCGTCGCCCGGCGAAGCTGTTGGGTGGCGGCATAGGCGACGGCGCCGGCGCCGAGACCGGCCAGTACCGCCCGGTCGCTGTACAACTCCACCGGGCCGTCCGGCAGGGGAACCGGGCGCGACGTGGCGGCCAGGAGCCCTGCGAGGCCGCCAATCGCCGGCCCGTCGGACCAACGACGCTGCTCGGCGCGGCCGAACGCCTCCCGCCGGGCGAGCGCCTCGAGCAGCAGATTGACCCGGTGGGCGCCGTCAGCCACCAGCCCGAGGGGCCCCTGCGACAGGCTCTGGCCGGCCGCGTTGCTCACCGCCAGTCCGAGGTCCGTGGCCGGGGTTCCCAGGTGGGATTCCAAGAAGTGCCGCAGCCTCGGCTCGTTGTCGACGACTTGGACCACCGAGGCAGCCTCGACCGGCAGCGGAGTGGCGCGCAGTACCCGTCCCACCACTCCGAGCCCCAAACCGGCGACATCAGCCCCCAGCGCCAGCAGGTGGCGGACTATCGGCTCGCGATCGCCGGGATACTCGGCCGCGTCGAGCGCGAAGCGGGCGTCGCCCACCCCGTGCACCATTTCGACGCTCTCGACCGCACCGATCACCGTAGCGAGATCCACCGCGTCCAGGTCAGCCTCGACAACAGCACGGCCCAGAGCGAGATCGACCTGCGCCCAGCCCACACCCTCCAGCCGGCACAGGGTTCGCTCCACCCCCCCAGCAACCGCGTTGCCCTGAGGACCGGTGAGCCCTCGGATCTCCAAATGGATCCGTCCGTTGCCGGTCCATACCCGGCGCCGGGTGCGGCCCGGGTAGACCAACCGATCGCCAATCCGGCGGAGCGCAGTCACCGGTCCCCGCTTGCGTCGACAACACGCCTTCGCCACCGGTTACGCCGACAGGCGCCGGTCCCGCTCGGCAGGGGCAACGCTCGTCCGAAGGTAATGCCGGTGGTGTCCGTCAACGCCACCGAATGGTCCGACGGGAACGGCCACGGTCGGAATCCCCAGCTGGCCGGTCGCAGCCTGGACAACCTGGGCGAGCAGTTCGTATGCCGCCCTATACCGCCGCTCATGCTGCCAGCAAGGCTCGCCAACAACGCCGAGACCGACCACCGCCCAAAACAACCATCCCGAGGCGGAGAGGACAGGAACCGCCGGCGACGTCGCCGTGAACATCAGACCAACATCGGTGCAAGATCGCTGCCACCACGCCTCCTCGTCTGGCAACAATCTCATACCCCGCCACCGCTGGCCGACACGACGATGGGGCCGGCCGATCACCACCCGGTGGCTGCTGTTCTGGGACGCTCATATTCGAAGATGGCAGGCAGCGCAACGGCGGGATCGAGTCAGGTACCGCTGGGCCCAAGCGTCGGCGCTTCGGTTCCTACTGCCTCGATCCGCTCTGGCAGAAGCAGCAGAGCGCCCACCAGGAAGAACACCGCACCGACGAATGTGCCCAGATTCGACCGCTCGGCGTTGCGTAGCTGGCCAGTCGCCGGGTTGACGTAGCCGGCCACAGACGAGATGCCGAAGGCGACGGACCCGGTCAGGTTGGCCAGGGTGATCCACCACGACCACGACCGCGGGTTCCAGGCGATCCAGCCGTGGCAGACCTCGAACCAGGCCAGCGCGCTGGCAACAAGGAAGCAGATCGACCCGATGGCATCTGGTCGCCAGACATGCTGGTTTGCGGCCTGTGCCCCGAGGTCCACTCGCATCGCGTTCCCGGTGCTGATGTTGAAGAAGAGGGTCCCCCCAAGCTGCACGGCCGTAGCCCACCAGTCGATCCTCCGGGGTTGAAGCACGAAGAAGCGTCGACGGGTGGCAGTCGGCACCCGCGGGGCGGCGTCCACCGCTTCCCGGTAGGTGAGGTACGCGGCCGACGTAAAGAAGAGCGAGCCGACGAAGAATGTGACTGTGTCCCACCGGGCGCCTACGGGGCTTGCGTACCCGGGGGCGGCGCCGAGGGCGAACAGCAGTGACCCCACGGCGAAGAGGACGGCGATCCACCATCCCCTGGCCGTAGGCGCCCACCACAGCGAACCGACTGCCGGCGTCTGCTCGAGGTGCTTCCGGTGCTGGCGGGATTCCCAACGAACGATGCGGCCGTCCGGGCGCACGCGCTCGACGAAGGTCACGAAGAGACAGATGCCAGCTTGGCGGCCTCCGGGCTCCTTCATGGTCATGTGCGCTTCCTGTCTCCGCAACTTGCCATCGTGTGAGTCGAGACCGGCCGAAGGACCACTACAGGTGACTGAAGCCGCCCGCCTCCTCGGGGGTCATGGCGACGGTCACCGGGTGGCGATCGAAGTGGTGCACGGCGGCGTCGAAATCTGCGAGCAGTATCGACGCGAGGTCCCGGTCGACGCCTTGGCGGACGAGGATCCGCTGAACGGCAATGTCCGCCGCATCGCCGGTCAGCGTGTAAGCGGGCACCTGCCATCCGCGTATACGTAGGCGGTCGGCCAGGTCGAAGAGGGTGAACCCCGGGTCTGCGCCCTGCTTGATCCGCCACGTCACCGCCGGAATGCCGCTAGCCGGATCACTGCGACACAACAGCTCGAAGGGCCCCAGCTTCTCGATCTCCCTGGCGAGGTATTGCCCGGCCTCATAACAGGCTGAGTGCACTCTCGTGTAGCCGTCCCGCCCGAGGCGGATGAAATCGTAGTACTGGGCGATGACCTGGCCGGCTGGGCGGGAGAAATTGATGTGGAAGTCCGGCATGTCGCCACCGAGGTAGTTCACGTGGAAGATGAGGTCGTCGGGTAGCTCGGCCTTGTCCCGCCAGACGACCCATCCCACCCCGAGGGGCGCCAACCCGAACTTGTGACCGGACGTGCTGATCGACTTCACCCGCGGGAGACGAAAGTCGAACTGCACCTCGGGGGCGCAGAAGGGCGCAAGGAACCCACCACTCGCTCCGTCGATGTGGAGGTCGATGTCCAGCCCGGACTCATCAGCCAGCTTGTCGAGCGCCTGGGAGAGCTCGAAGACCGGCTCATAGACTCCCGTGTAGGTGACCCCCAGGGTGGGCACCACGAAGATCGTGTTCTCATCGACGCGCTCGAGCATCTGCTCCGGGTTCATCAGATAGCGCCCCGGGCTCATCGGCACCTCGCGGATCTCGATGTCCCAGTAGCGGGCAAATTTGTGCCACACGACCTGAACCGGACCGCAGACCATGTTCGGCTTGTCCGCTGGCTTCCCGGCAGCTTCGCGCTTCGCCCGCCACCGTGACTTCGCGGCCATCCCCGCCAGCATGCAGGCTTCGGAGGATCCTATGGCTGAGGTACCGACCGTGTTCGCAGCGTCGGGCGCGTTCCACATGTCGGCGACCATGTGGACGCAACGCCGTTCCAGCTCCGCCGACTGTGGGTACTCGTCCTCGTCGATCAGATTCTTGTCCATGGCCAGGTCCATGAGAGCGTGGACCTGCGGCTCCTCCCACGTCTGGCAGAACGTGGCGACGTTTTGACGGGCGTTACCGTCAAGGAGCAGCTCATCCCGGATGACCTGGAACGCGACGTCAGGCAGGATCTCGTGATCGGGAAACTTGTACTTGGGAAGCGCACTGGCTACTTCCACGGTGGCGAATAGAGAATCTGAGAGAGACCCCTCTATATCCTTCCTGCTGTGCAGCGCCATTGATCGCTCCTGTCTGACGTCGGACGGCTTAGGGTTCCTGCGATATTGGGAGGAACGGGGGCGACGATTATCAAACAGCGTCGTCGACCCCGGCGGCCATCTCCCTCACAATCCGCCGATGAGCTCGGGTCGTTATGACGTGACCGGCGACCAGTACGGCCACCAGCGGCCACTCGATGACCTCGAGAGTGCCCAGAACCCCAAGTGCGCCAAAGTATGCGAGGCGCTCCGTTGCGATCCTGGTGTGTAAGAGCGGGACGGTGATACCACTGACCTGCTCTTGCGAACTGATGGAAGAGCCTTTGGCGCTGGCTTGGGTCTTCGTGGCCATAGCGGGATTCTTCCTCCGTCGAGACTGATGCGAGTGTCTACTGGCCCGATACTTCCATGGCTATCGCCGGGTCACGCCCGCTAGTAGAGGAAACCTAGCCGCCCGACATCTGAATGGTCCGTCCGGGCCATAGCTTCCGGATCGGCCGAAAAGGTGCATTCTCACCGGACAAGGGCGGAGCTGGGTTGCCTCCCGTGACAACCACCCCGACCATCGCCACGCGGCTCCGACCAATCCGTTGCGTACGATCCCGCTCCCACGAGTCGTGGTGGACGCCCTATCCGCCCACGTCGCCAGCCTCGGGCTGGGACCAGAAGGGACTGATCTTTGCCGGCCCTCGTGCGAGTGCGCGGTGCGGGGGTGACGGTGAGTCGGCCTGTAGGCGGGATTCTGTCCACCGGCCCGTTACCGGGGTCCGGATGGGTGGCCATCCATCTGTGCGGTCTACCTGGGGACATGGGCCGGGCCGGCCGTCCCCTGCTTGACCTTGCTCCGGGTGGGGTTTGCCGAGCCGCCCGGGTCGCCCCGGACGCTGGTGCGCTCTTACCGCACCGTTTCACCCTTGCCTGTGACGCCCGGCCATCGCTGACCGTGCGCCCATCGGCGGTCTGTTCTCTGTGGCACTTTCCTGCGAGTCACCTCGACTGGCCGTTAGCCAGCACCCTGCCCTGTGGAGTCCCGACCTTCCTCGACCGGGTCGACGCCCGGCCGCGGCCACCCGGCCGACTCACCGTCGGGTCCAGTCTGCCAGATCGACCTCGCTCAGGCGTTGAGGACGCGGGCCGTGGCCCGCCGGCCCGGGCGCTTGACCACCTCGATGGCGTTGGGCAGCTGGTCCTTGATGTCGCCGGCGTGGGTGACCACGAGCGACTGGCGGAACCGGCCGCGGAGCCGCTCGAGGGCCAGCAGCATGCGCGCCTTGCGGTCCTCGTCCAGAGGTCCGAACACCTCGTCGAGCACGAGCAGCCCGACCGAGCCGCCCGACTGGAAGCGGACGTGCTCGCTGATGGCCACCCGCAGCGCCAGGTTGGCCAGGTCGACCTCGGAGCCCGAGAAGCGGTCCAGCCCGTAGATGTGCCCGGCGTCGCGTGATCTGCAGCTGGTAGGTCTCGGGGTCGACCTCGAGCTGGTCGTACTCGTGGTCGGTCAGCTCGGCGAACAGCTCCGCCGCCTGCACCGCCAGGCGGGGCCCGACGCTGGCGACCACGGTGTTGCGGAACCCGGCCAGCAGCTCGGCCAGGCGGGTGAGGTGGCGGGTCTCGGTCCTCGAGGTCGGCCAGCTGGGCGTGCTGGCCTCGGGCGTCGGCCAGGCGGCGGGCGTCGCCGTCGGCCCGCTCGCGGCGCTGGGCGGCGGTCAGCCGAGCCGTCTGGGCGCGCTGCTCGGCAGCTCGCGCCGCGTTCGCCGTCTCGTCGGCGACCGCCTCGGTCGCGGCCAGCGCCGCCGGATCGAAGGCGAGCGCCTTGAGCTTGTCCCGCAGGGCCTGCACCGTCCCGTCGGCGGTCGCCGCCCGCTCCTGGGCCTCGGCGAGCTGCGCCGACGCCTCGCCGCGACGCTGGAGCTGTCCCCGGATGCGCTCGGCCGCCGCCGCGGCCGCCCGCTGGCCCGACGCCACCTCGTCGAGCCGGGACCGGGCCGCGACCAGCTGATCCAGCGACGCCGTGGCGGCGAATCGTCGGCCCGCCGCCGGCGCCGGCGGCCAGGGCGATGACGGCTCGCTCCACGTCGGCGTCGAGCTCGGCGGCGCGCGGCTACCGCCTGCTCCCACGAGCGCCGGGCGGCCACGGCGGCCTGGTGGGCGGCGGCGGCCTCGGCCGCGGCCGCGGCACGCGTCGCGAGCCCGCTCCGAGCGGGTGGCGACGTCGCACGCCAACTGCTCGAGGCGGGCCTCGGCGCTGGCCAGCTCGGCCGCCGGTGCGTCTGGACCTGGGCGAAGGACGCGCCCAGGGCCTGGCCGCACAGCGGGCAGTCGGCCTCACCGGACAGGGACTCGGCCCGGCTGGCGGCGTCGCGGGCCGGACCAGTTCCTCCTCCGCGCCGCGCCGGCGGCCCTCGACCCCGGCCAGGTCGCGCTGGGCCGCTTCCGCTTCGGCGCCGGCCGCGGAGGTCAACGCCTCGTCGGCCGCCTCCGGCTCCGCCGGCACGGTCAGCGCCTGGCGGGCCCGGGTGGCGCGGCAGGAGCTCGTCGAGCAGGCGCAGCTGGCGATCGCTGTCGGCCAGCCCCGCCGCCTGGGCCTCCAGGCCGACCAGCTCGCCGGCGGCGCGATCCAGGCTCTCGAGCTCAGCTTGCAGGTTGGCCACGGTGTTGGTGGCGGCATCGAGCTCGGCGCGCCGGCCCGGCCCTCGATGACCAGGCGGTCGTACTCCTGGCGCTGCTCCGCCGAGCTTGGCCAGGTCGCGGGCCGCGCCCTGGGCGCGGATCTGGGCGGCGGTGGCCGCCGACTCTTCCTCGGCCGCCTCGGCTTCGGCGGCACCGGCGGCGGCGTCCGCGTCAGCGGCAGCCACCCCGAGGGCATCGAGGTCGGGCAGCAGGCCGCGGAGATGCTCGTGCTGCCGGGCGGTGTCCCGGGCGTCCTTGCGGGCCGCGTCGCGGGCGTCGTCGAGGGGGGTGACGCCCAGCAGCTGGAGGACCAGCTGGCGGCGCTCGGCCGGCGCCTGGGCCGAGAACGCGGCCAGCTGCTTCTGCTCGGCGAACACCGACGCCCGAAAGGCGCCGTCGTCCATGCCGAGCACGGAATGCACGTACCGGGTGGTGTCCCGGACCCCCTCGGCCATGCCCAGGCCGTCGCAGTGGGCCTCGGCGCGCACGCTCGACGACGCGCCCGACAGCGTGCGACGCACCAGGTAGAGGTGGCCCTCGTGCTCGAACTCGACCTCGGTGACGCAGTCGCGCCCCACGCCGGACGAGCGGACCTCTTCCTTGGCGGTGCGGGCCCGCCCCCACAGCGTCCACGTGATCGACTCCAGCAGCGTGGACTTGCCCGCCCCGTTGGGCCCGTACACGCCGACCAGGCCGGGGGGAAGGTCGAGCTCCAGCTCGTCCTCGAACACCCGGAAGTTGCGCAGGTACAGCCGGGTCAGCAGCACGGGGGGCCGCCTCGGATCGTCATCCGGCCGTCTCCACCGCCGAGTCGATGTAGTCGTGGCCCAGCCGCCGCACCCGCTCGCGATCGACGCCGGCGAGGTCCTGGCCTTCGAGGTAGCCGTCCCACTGCCCGCCGAGGGTGTCGACGGTCGGGAGCTGGGCCTCGTTCTGGGTGGACGCGAACTGGGGCTCGAGCTTCAGGTGCAGGGCCGCGGCCCCGGCGTCCCGCACGGCCTGGAGGTCGAGCAGCCGGTAGGCGGCGGGGTCGACACCCTCCAGGTACAGGCGGGCGACGCCGCCGGCGGGGACGCCGGCCACCCGCTCGAGGACCTGCTCGGCCAGCTCGGCCGGCCCGAGGCCGAAGGCGTACACCGACTCGAGCGTCACCAGGGGCCGCTGGCCTGGGAGGGGGACGTGGCGGCACACGCCGGTGTCGGTGTCCAGGGTGACGACTCCCTTCGGCTTGTCGGGGTCGTCGGCGAAGCTGAACGTGTCGGTGGAGCCGGCGTACCAGATGCCCGTCGCTCACCTTGGCGTGGAAGTGGTAGTGGCCGAGCAGGACCAGGTCGGACTGCAGCTCGCCGGCGTCGACCTCGATCTCGTTGATGTCGGCGTGGCGCGGCTGCAGTTGGGTCAGGCGGGGATGGGTGAGCAGCAGGTTGGTGCGATCGGCCGAACGGGAGCGCGCCGCCTGGCCCAGGGCGTCCAGGGTGGCGTCCACGGTGAGCATCTGGGGGACGGCGTGGACGACGAGACCGGGGAGCTCGAAGCGCTCGTAGGCCAACCGGTGGGCGAAGTGGAACTCTCCGAAGCTGTCGGCCAGCGCCGAGTACGGGCTGCCCTTGCCGGGCAGGCGGGGCGTGTCGTGGTTGCCGCTGATCACCACGGCGGGGATCCCGTGGTCGCGGATGGCGGCCAACGCCCGCTGGGCGAGGCGGAAGGACCGGTAGCTGGGGCGGGGGTGGTCGAAGATGTCGCCGAGCCACACCACCACGTCGGGCTGCTGGGCCAGGGCCAGGTCGACCGCGGCCTCGAAGCTGCGCTCGAAGTCCCATTCCCGCTGATTGATGCCGCCCTCCGTGGTCAAGGGGTAGTAGGACCGACCCAGGTGGGCGTCCCCGATGGCCGCCACGAGCATGCCTCCAGCAAACCAGAGCGCAGGGACAAATACCAAGGATGTAATTTCGGGGGGTGCCGCCAGCTCCCGGGACTTCCGCCGACACACGCGGGACCGTGCTCAGCCGACGGCGGGTGGCCATGACGTGGGCCGCCGTGGCGGGCGGGCTGGCCGCCGGGGGAGCGGCGGTCGCCGGGAACGATCCCGTGGCCGCCGCCCTGGCGATGACGGCGGTCGCCATCGCCGTGTTCCGCCCGCGTGACCCCGAGCGCTGGCATCAGGGGGCAGATGGGGAAAGAGCGACTGCGGTGCTGCTCGAGCGCCTCGGTGCCCGGGACTTTGTCGTGCTGCACGACCGCCGGGTGCCCGGCAGCCGGGCCAACATCGACCACGTGGTGATCGGCCGGTCCGGGGTCTGGGTGGTCGATACGAAAGCGCCTCGCCGCCCGGTGCGGGCGGGATGGCGTTCGGTGTGGGTCGGCGGCCACCGCCTGGACACCGGCCCGGTGGCGTGGGAAGCGCAGGTCGTGGCCGACCGACTCGGCGCCGTGGTCACGCCGATCGTCGCCGTGCATGCCGCCGGACTTCCCCGCCGAGGGCGTCGGTGCCGCGGCGTACGAGTGGTCCCCGCCGACCGGGTGGCCAGGCGGATCGGGCGAGGACGGCGCCGGCTGTCGGGCCTGGAGGTGGCCGAGTTGGCCGACACCGCCGACGCCGTCTTCTCTCCGGCGGCGCGCGCCCGCCGGTACGGTTGAGCGGTGGAGGCGACCCCGGCGGCGACGGTGGTGGTTTTGCGCGACGGCGGGACCGGCCTGGAGCTGCTTCTGTTGCGGAGGAACCGGCGGGGCATGTTCGGCGGCATGTGGGTTTTCCCCGGCGGCCAGGTCGACGAAGCCGACGGAGCCGGCGACGAGCGCGAGGCCGCCCGGCGGGCCGCGGTGCGGGAGGCCAAGGAGGAAGCCGGCCTCGACCTCGAGCCCGGCTCCCTCGTCGCCCGGGCGTGGTGGCTCCCACCGCCCGAGGCCCCCCGGCGCTTCGCCACCTGGTTCTTTCTGGCCCCGGCGCCGCCGGGGGAGGTCGTGGTGGACGGGAAGGAGATCTTCGAGCACCGCTGGGTGTCCCCGGCCGCCGCCCACGCGGCGCGTGACCGTGAGGAGATGACCCTGGCCCCGCCGACGTGGATGACCGTGTGGTGGCTGGGCCACTACGCCGACCGGGCCTCGGCCCTGGCCGCGGCGCGCCGAGCGCCGGTCGAGCGTTTCGAGACGCGAATGGCCAGTCATGACAACGACCTCGTCGCCCTCTGGGCCGGCGACGCCGGCTACGTCGACCGCGATCCCACCGCCACCGGCCCCCGCCGGCGGCTGGTCATGGCGGGCGACGGCTGGCGGGCCGAGGTCGACGGCGGTTCGTCCAGCGGCGGACCTTTCGCCGCCTCGGACTAGTCTGCGGCGTCTGCTCCCGCCGGAGGATGGTCCGTGCCCGATACCAAATCCCTGCCGTTCGACCCCATCGCCGAGGCCAGACGGCAGTGGGAGGTGCACGGATGGCCAGAGGCCGCACCGGGCATGGCCGCGGTCACGTCGGTGTTCCGGGCCCAGCAGATCTACCTGGCCCGCATCGACGAGGCGCTCCGGCCGTTCGCGCTGACCTTCGCCCGCTACGAGGTCCTCATGTTGCTGGTCTTCAGCCGCCAGGGCTCGCTCCCCCTGAACCGGGTGGGGTCGCGCCTGCAGGTGCACCCCACGAGCGTCACCAACGCGGTTGACCGGCTCGAGGCGCAAGGGCTGCTGCAGCGGGTGCCCCACGCCACCGATCGGCGCACCACGCTCGCCGAGATCCTGCCCGCCGGGCGCGAGGTGGCCCTGGCCGCCACCGAGCAGCTCAACCGGCGGGTGTTCGCCACGCCGCACCTGCAGCCGAACGAGGTCGACACCCTGGTCGCCACCCTCCGGGAGCTGCGCGCCGACGCCGGCGACTTCGAGACCCGATGACGCGGGGTGAACGGCCGGTAACGGCCGGGCGAAGGATCCCCACTCGACTTGACCGCGTGCCGGGGGGCATGAGAAACTGTTCACGAGCTCGGGGCGGATCCCCCTCCGCCCCTCGAGCATGCGAAGGGCCGGCCTCCCCCCTGCCGGTCCTTCGCCGCGTCTGGGCGCCGGCGGCGAAACCGTCCCGCTCGGGCCCGGTGGTGGGTTCATCCCCCCGAAACCCGACCACCGGCCCGCAGCGGACCCCCGTTGCGATTCACGGTAGGTGACCCCCGACACAAGATGCAAGACCCCAGCCGCACGACCGGCGCCCTGGCCACCGCCCGGCGCCTGGCCGACGAACTGCTGTTCCCCGGCGCCCTGGCCACCGACCGGGCCGACGTCGTGCCCGTCGAGCGGCTCGACGCGCTGGCGGAAGCCGGACTCTACGGCCTGTTCGGCCCGCCCGAAGCGGGCGGGTTGGGCGCCGGGAGCTCCGACGCGGGCGCGGTGACCGAAGCCCTGGCGGGCGGGTGCCTGACCACCGCGTTCGTCTGGGCCCAACACCACCACCTCGTCCGGGCGCTGGCGGCGGCCCCGGCCGGCGGCGGGCGCGACCAGTGGCTGGCGCCGCTGTGCCGGGGCGACCTACGCGCCGGGGTGGCGTTCGCCGGTCTGCGTCGGCCCGGGCCCCCGGTGCTGACCGCCACGCCGGTGGCGGGCGGATGGCGACTGGACGGATTCGCCCCGTGGGTCACCGGATGGGGACGGATCGACGTGGTCCACGTCGGCGCCCGCCACGGGCCCGACGTGGTATGGGCGGTGGTCGATGCGCGCTCCGGCCCCTCGCTCTCGGTCGATCGCCTCGCCCTGGCCGCGGTCAACGCGTCGGCGACGGTCACCGTGTCGTTCCGTGGCCATCACGTCGCCGCCGAGCGGGTCAGCGCGACGGAGTCGTTCGCCGACTGGGAGGCGCGCGATGCGGCCGGCCTGCGCTTCAACGCGTCGCACGTGCTCGGGGTGATCGAGCGTTGCCTACGGCTCCTCGACGAAGCCGGCGTCGCCACCACCGCGCTGAGCAGCGCGCGCGCCCGGGTCCGGGCCGAGCTCGACGGCGCTGCGCCGGGTGAGATGCCGGTGGCCCGGGCCCGGGCGGCCGCGCTGGCCGTCCGGGTGGCCTCGGCGCTCGTCGCCGCCGGCGGCGGGCGCTCGGTGACCCGCGACCACCACGCCCAACGTCTGGCACGCGAGGCCATGTTCCTCCTCGTCTTCGGCCAGACGCCGGCGATCCGCCTGGCCCAGCTGGATCAGTCCACCAGCGCCGACGCGTTGGGCACGCTGGCCGGACGGGACGAAGGGGCGGGCGGCGCCGACCGGAGGTGATCGGCCCACAGGTCGATGGCCGCGGGGACGGCGAACGGCGCCTCCAGGTTGACCACCAGGCACTCGCCCGGCATGAGCGTCTGGATCTCCGGGCCCAGGGCCGAGATGTCGGCCTTGGCCGCCGAGCGCAGGATGTTGCGATCCTTCTCGTCGGCCAGCCCGAGGACGAAGAACGTGTTGAACTGGCTCAGCAGCTCATCGTCCAGCAGCTTGGGCTGCTGGGTCACGGCGCAGAGACCGACGTTGAACTTGCGCCCCTCGCGAGCGACTCGGGGGAACACGTTGGACTCGCGGTCCTTGCTGCCGGCCAGCACCCGCTGCGCCTCTTCGAGGGCGATGGCCACGACCGGCATGCGCTCGTGGCGGTCCGGATCCTCCAGGTAGGCGCTCTGCCAGGTCTCCAACACCCGCCGGGTGAGATACGAGGCCACCAGCACCTCCTCGGTGGAGCCGAGGCCGCTCACGTCGAGGAGGACGACCTTGCCCGCCAGCAGGTCGCGGACGATGGCATCGCCCGCCGACATCCCGGGGTCGCTGGCGATGCAGGGCAGGGAGACGATCCGGCGGGCCCGGCGGTGCACGACCTGCAGCGTGTTGAGGGCGATGCGCCCGCCGATCTCCACCTCCCGGAACCCGGGCAGATCCTCCAGCCGGGCGAAGGTCGCCATCCAGGCCAGGCCTTTCCCCGCTTCGTCGCCGTAGTGACGTTCGAGCTCGTAGAGGGCCTCCTCCTGGGGCCGGCTCCATTCGTAGGCGGTGCGCAGGTCGTCGGGGGAGAGCTCGGCCAGGCTGATGCGCAGCGTCGTCGTCCCCGGCAGGGGCCGCGCCGCCTAGGTCCGCAAGCTGCTCGCCGCCCACGGGTGGCGCCCGAGCGCGGCGCGGTACTCGCCGTGGGGGTCGACGATCGCCAGCCCGTAGCGGCCGTTGGCCGTCATCACGCCGGCGGCCAGCACCCGCAGCAGGTTGGACTTGCCCATGCCGGTGGTGGCGAAGATGCCGACGTGGCTGGCCAGGCTGGCGCCGGGGATCCCCACCTCGAAGTCGACCACGGTCTCGCCGCTGCGCAGCCTCCCGACGGGCAGGTCACCCATGCGCCGGGCCAGGAAGGCGAAGTCCTCGGGCTCGGGTGCCACCACCCGGGAGAACTGGGTGGGCAGGCTCTTGGGCTTGCGGAACACGGTCCGGGGAGCTCCCGGCGTCGCCGGCGCCGCCAGGTACCCGAGACACCGGCACGACGCCACCCGGTAGGTGCGGCGGGCGGCGTCGTGGAGGGGGTGGGAACCGGCCTCGCCCCGTTCGTCGTCGGCCAGCATGGTGCCGGCGACACGCTCCGCCCAGCCCGGCTCGCGGTGTTCGGAGCCGTAGGTGACGTCGACGATGCGGAACAGGTAGCGCCGGTCGGTCACCTCGTCCACCCCCACCAGCAGCTCGCCGAGGAACAGGTCCTCGTCGGCGCCGGCGCGGAAGACCGCCTCCAGGACGTTGCGCCCGAACAGCCGGCCCCGGGGCGCCGGCGGGGCGGGGGCGTTGTCGGCGGGGGCGTCGGCCGGATCGCTCACGTCGCGAGCATGGCAGGCGGCCGTGACCGTGCCGGGGACGGTGCGAGGCCGCGGTGGGCGCGGGCGTCGCTCCGTCGAGATCTTTCATGCTGTTCTGTTCCTGTCGTGGCCATTTGGGTCGGGTGCTGGCCGGTTGTGGCCCGATCGTCCCAACCCCTCTGCCGGATCGGCCACGCCAGGCCCGGGCCCTGCCGGATCGGCCACATCCTCGCCCCACTGGCCTCAGCTGCCCCATTGGCCTCAGCTGCCACGGAGTCGGCCGGTCCCGCAGGCCCTCAGCAACCTCAGAAACCTCACCAGCCTCACCGGCTCGAGCGCTACCCGCGCTCCATGAGCCGGTGCCGGTCGGCGAAGGCCCGCTCGCGCACCTCCAGGGGCACGCCGGCGGCGTCGAAGCCGCTCTCCAGGCGGTCGCGGACGTCCTCACGCAGCCAGCCCCCGCACGCGGCCAGACCGTCGGCGACCGAGAGGGGATAGGGATAGCCGGGAAAGCCGGCGTCGTCGGCCAGGGCGGAGAGGGCCCCCAGCGTGGCCTCCACGTCGACGGACCCGGGCAGGTCGACTCGGAAGGCGAACCGGGCGTCGGGGTCCAGGCGGGCGGCCACGATGCGCAACCCCGGTCCCACGTCGGACCGGGTGGTGGCGATGGGCGCCCACCACTGCGCCCGCGGTCCCCGCTCGGCCGCCGCCTCGATCTCGAGCTGGCCGAGGAGCGGGGTGCCGCCCCGGGCGAGCGACGAGTGTTTGGTCACGCCGACGAGCGTCACGCCGGCATCCGCGGCGCGGGACAACAGGCCGTCCAGCCAGCTCGACGGGATCCGCCAGTCGGGTTGCAGGTCACCATCGACGAGGACCATGGCGCCGCGATCCGCCTCACCGACCGCGGCGTCAACCGCCCGCCACTCGGCCCAGTCCCGCAGCAGGTTGACGTCCACCTCGCACCCGGGCGCCACGGGTGCGCGGCTGGCAGCCAGCGCCGCCCGGCCCTCGCCGCCGCCGAGGAGGTGGTGTTCGAGGGTGCCCTCGTCCTCGCGGGCCCAGACCCCCCGCTGCCAGCGCACGGTGGCGGCGCGGGTCACGTACAGCTGCAGGCACCGGGCGTCGGCCACCAGCCCCTGGCCGCCGTCGATCGCCCACACGTCCTCGGGGGGCCGGGTCCGTGTCAGCGATCGAAGAACCGGCTGCTCGTCGAAGACGAGCTCGTCGCGTCCCGACGGGTCGGCCAGGGTGGCGCCGGCGTTGCCCGAAAGGAGTTCGGCCAGGCGGGCGGTGGTCTGTTCCAGGGTCGCCACTCACGGCGAGCGTAGAGGTCGGATGGGACGGCCAGCGGGACCGTGCCGGCGTCCGCGCCGTGCCGGCGAACGGCCCGGTACCCTGAAGCGTCCCGACCAGGAAGGATGCGGCCATGCCGAGGGCGATTTGGAACGGTTCGGTGAGCTTCGGGCTGGTCAACGTGCCCGTCAGGCTGGTCACCGCCACGTCCGCCAAGGATGTTCGCTTCCACCAGCTCCACGACGCCGACGGGGCGCGGATCAACCAGAAGCGGGTGTGCTCCCTCGACGGGGAGGAGGTTCCCTACGAGCACATCGTCAAGGGCTACGACCTGGGCGGGGGGCGCTACGTGACCGTGGACGCCGAGGACCTGGCCGCCGTCGATCCCGAGGGGTCGCGGAGCGTGGAGATCGAGGAGTTCGTCGACCTGGCCGAGATCGACCCGGTGTTCTTCGAGCGCAGCTACTACCTCGTGCCCGACGAGCGGGCGGAGAAGCCTTACGCCCTGCTCACCGAGACCATGGCCCGGACCGGCAAGGTGGCGATCGGTCGCTTCGTGCTGCGCTCGAAGCAGTACCTGGCGGTGCTGCGGGCACGCGACGGCGTGCTCGTGCTGTCCACCATGCTGTACGCCGACGAGGTGGTGGCGCCGGAGAGCTGGAGGTGACCACCGCGACCGAGATCCAGCCGAGCGAGCGGGAGCTGGACATGGCGACCGCCCTGGTCGAGTCGCTGTCGGCCCCCTTCGAGCCCGAGAAGTACCACGACGAGTACCGGGAGAAGCTGCTGCGCCTCATCGAGGCCAAGGCGGACGGCGAGGTGGTCACCGTCGCCGCGCCCGAGCACGAGGCGCCGGTGGTCGACCTGATGGCGGCGCTGGAGGCGAGCCTGGCCGCGGCCAAGGGCGGGCAGAGCGCGCCGAAGGGTGGGAGAAAGAGCGACGCCGGCGCGGAAGGGGACCGGGCCTCGGCGTGACCTCGTCGTCAACGGTGGAGATCGCCGGGCGGGAACTGAAGCTGTCCAACCTCGACAAGGAGTTGTGGCCGGGGACGGGCTTCACCAAGGGCTCGATGATCGACTACTACGCCAAGGTGGCGCCGACCATGCTGCCCCACCTGGCCCGACGGCCGGTGACCCTGCGCCGGTTCCCCAACGGCGTGGCCGCAGCGTCGTTCTTCGAGAAGAACTGTCCCTCACACCGCCCGCCGTGGGTCGAGACCGTCACCATGGGCGACGTGGACTACTGCGCCATCGAAGAGACTGCCTCCTTGGTGTGGGTGGCCAACCTGGCCGCCATCGAGCTCCACCCCACCCTGGCGTGCGCTCCGGACCTGGAACGGCCGGCCTCGGTGGTGTTCGACCTCGACCCCGGCGCACCGGCGGACGTGATCGCGTGCGGGCGGGTGGCGCTGCTCATCCGCGACGCGCTGGCGTGGTTGGGTCTGCAGTCGTGGGTGAAGACCTCGGGCAGCAAGGGTCTCCAGCTCTACGTGCCCCTCAACGGTGACGCCAACTACGAGGTCACCAAACCGTGGTCGTTGACCTTCGCCCAGCTGATCGAGTCGCGCCCACGGTGACCTGGTGGTGACCACCCAGGACAAGAAGGCGCGTCGCGGCAAGGTGCTGATCGACTGGAGCCAGAACACGCCGTCCAAGACGACGGTCAGCGCCTACTCGCTGCGGGCTCGTCCCCGGCCTACCGTGTCCACGCCGCTCACCTGGGAGGAGGTCGAGGAGGCGGTGGCCGCGGACGACGGCGACCGGCTGCGTCTTCGAAGCCGGCGACGTCCTGGAGCGGGTCGGCGCCGACGGCGACCTGCTGGCGCCGGTGCTGGAGCTGACGCAGGAACTCCCGGCCGCTCAAGGCTTAGAACTGCAGGGCGCTCAGCTCCGGGTACCACGCCTGGGACCGCGCCACCGCCGCCCGCCACTTCTCCCGGTCCGGGGGCTCGCCCGGCGACACCACGGCGCGGGGCTGCCACGTGGCGGCAACGTCGTCTTCGTCGCGCCCAGGTGCCGATGGCCAGGCCGGCGAGGAAGCCGGCGCCCGAGCGTGGTGGCCTCCAGCTCGGGCGACACCTCGACGGTGCGGCCGGCGGCGTCGGCCAGGGCCTGGACGAACACGCGGTTGGCGCTCATACCGCCGTCGATGCGAAGCGTCTCGATGACCCGGCCGCTGTCGGCCTCGGCCGCCTCCACCAGGTCGGCGCCCCGGCCGGCGACGCCTTCGAGCACGGCGCGCACCAGCTGGGCCCGACCGCTCCCCCGGGTGAGCCCGAACAGGGCGCCCCGGGCGCCGAAGTCCCACTGCGGCGCTCCCAGCCCGAGCAGGGCGGGGACGGCGACGACCCCACCGGAGTCGTCGGCCTCGGCGGCCACCGCTTCGGACTCGGCCGCCGACGACAGCACGCCGAGGTCGTCGACCAGCCAGTCGACGGCCGTGCCCGCGCTGAGCATGATCGCCTCGAGCCCCCAGCGGACCCGGCCCTGACGGCGCCAGGCGACGATCGGGAAGCAGCCGGCGTCGCCCCGTGTGGCGAACGGCGGCCGCTGCTCGTCCAAGCACAGGTCGAGCATGGCGCCCGTGCCGAAGGTGATCTTGGCCAGCCCGGAGCGAGTGCAGCCCTGGCCGACGAGCGAGGCCTGCTGGTCGCCGGCGATCCCGCAGATCGGTGGCGCGCCGGGGAGCGCGACGGCGGCGGCGACCTGTCCTGACGAGTCGACCAGGGCCGGCATGCTCGCTTCGGGGATGCCGAGCCGGGCGGTGCGGGCCAGGTCCCAGCTCGTGCCGCCGCCGGTCAGCAGCCCGGTGACGCCGGCGTTGCTGGCGTCGGTGACGTGACTGGCGCCCCGGGTCAGGTGCCAGACGATCCAGGAGTCGACCGTGCCCCAGCGCACGTCGTCGGGCCGTCCGTCCCGCTCCCGGCCGCTCGGGCCGCCATCCGCTCCCGGCCGCTCGGGCCGCCATCCCGCTCCCGGCCGCTCGGGCCGGCGGCGTTGTCGAGCAGCCACGCCACCTTGGTCGCCGTCTCGTTGGGGGCGAAGCGCATGCCCTCGGCGGCCAGTTCGAGGCAGGTGCCCACCGTGCGCAGGTCCTGCCAGCCCAGCCCGGGGCCGACGGGGCGACCGGTGGCGGCGTCCCAGACCACCGCCGAGGCCCGCTGGTTGGCGACCCCGACGGCCTCGACCGCGCCCGCTTCGTCCAGGACGGCAGTGGCCACGTCGAGCGCGGCTTCGGCCATGGCGCCGGCGTCGAACTCGACCAGGCCCGGTGCCGGGCTCGAAGGCGGGAGCGGACGTCGGTGGACGTGGGCCACCGTGGCGTCGGGGCGGACCACGCCGGCGCGCACGCTGCTCGTGCCCACGTCGACGACGAGGATGGTCACGGCCAGGGGGCGTCGCCGAAGGGCGACGGTAGGCCCAGCTTGCCCGGGTTGAGGATGCCCTCCGGGTCGAGGGCCGTCTTGACCCGGGCCAGCACGTCGAAACCGGGCCCGAGCGCCCGGCGCAGGTGGCGCCCGCGGTTGAGGCCGATCCCGTGATGGTGGGACACGGCGCCGCCGTGGGCCAGGGTGGCGGTCATGACCGCGTCCCATGCCCGGCGGTAGTAGGCGTCGGCCGCGCCGGCGCTGGCGCCGGAGGCCCCGTCGCTGGCCGGGCGGCCGGCAAAGGTGAAGTACAGGCAGGCGCCGTCGAGATAGGCGTGGGACTGGTGGCCGGACGCCAGCAGGGTGCCGTCGATCCCTGACACGGTGGCGATGGTGGATTCGTACACCGCGGGCAGCGCCGTCCAGGACGCGGCGATCTCGATGGTGTCGGCGACGATCCCGGCCCGGGCGATGGACTCCAGGGACACCACTTCGTTGCGGTGCTCGAACCACAGCTCGACGACCGCGTCGTCGAGGGCAGTGGCCCGGCGGCACTCCTCGGCGACGATGGCCATGACCGCGGCGATCAACCCGGGGTCGCCCTCGTCGAGGACGATGAGCACGGCCTGGTCGGCGATCGAGAAGTGGCGTTCGGACTCGGCGGCGTCGTAGAGACGCAGGACGGCGGGCGTGGCCCCGCGGCGAAGAATCCGTCGGCAGGCGTCCAGCCCTTCGGCGAAGGTGGCGAAGCCGTACGCGGCGCGCCGCTCCGACGCCGGCAGCGGGTGGGCCCGCAGGCGGGCTTCGGTGATGACGCCGAGGGTTCCCTCGCTGCCGACGAACAGCTGGGTGAGATCGGGTCCGGTCGCGGCGCGGGGAGCGTGCGAACCGGTGCGGATGATCCGGCCGTCGGCGAGGACCACCTCCAGCCCGCTGACCAGGTCCTCGATCTTGCCGTAGCGGGTCGAGTACTGGCCCGCGGAGCGGCAGGCCAGCCACCCCCCCACGGTGGACAGGGCGATGGACTGGGGCCAGTGCCCGAGCGTCAGGCGGTGCTCGGTGCGCAACGCCTCCTCGAAGCGGTCGCCGAAGGTTCCCGCCCGGACGGTGACGCCGAGCGACGTCCCGTCGACGCCGACGATGCCGGCCAGCTCGGTCAGGTCGAGGGCGACCCCGCCGAAGACGGGCACGCTGCCGCCGCAGACCCCACTGCGGCCGGCGGCGGGGGTGACGGGGACGCCCGCCTCGTTGCACACGGCCAGGACGGCCGCCACCTCGGCGGTCGCGGCCGGTCGGGCCACCGCCGCCGGCAGCGCCGGAACCGAACCGGCCAGGCCCCACCCCACCGTCAACGGCCACCAGTCGCGCCCGGCTTCCACCCGGGCGGCGGCCACGGCCTCCACGGTCGAGCAGACCCCGGCCAGCCGTTCCAGCACGGTGTCGTCGACCGCGACCTCGCGACCGAAGCGCGACGAGATGGACTCGGGGCTGCCGCGAAAGCTGAAGACGGGCGTCGGCGCGCCCTTCTCGCTCATTGGAGCACCCTCTGGGAGGGCGCTCCATGAGCGGCGCCCGGGCACATTGGTTCGCTCGCCTCCGGCTTGTTCACGGCAGCACGGGGTGGGGTGTCGGTACGGGCAGTCCGGTCGCCTTGGCCTGGGCGCCCACCCGGTCGACGACCGAACTGATCTCGCTCGCCTCTCGTTCCGGGGACCAGCCCAGCTCGGGAGCGAGGAGCCGGGCCACGGCCGGCGCCGCGGCCACGGTGGCGGCGGCGTCGAGGATCGACGCCCGCGTCCGTCGGGCCAGGACGTCGTCGAGGGTCTCGGCCATCTCGTAGCGGGCGGCGAAGACCGCCTCGGCCCGCAGGTAGGGCAGACCCTCGACCAGCGGTTGGCCCAGGCCGGGATCGGCGGCGACCATCGCCGCCACCGCTCCCGCCTCGCTTCCGTAGCGGCCCCGCAGGTGGGCGGCCACGTCGGGGGAGAGGCCGAGACGGGCCTCGTCGGGATCGCCGGTCCCGCTGATGTCGTTGTCGGCGCCCCAGAGCGGTAGGCGGCGCGTGCCCGAACGGGCCAGGCGCCGGCCGAGCAGCCCCACGACGTGGTCGACGGTGTCGGCCGCCATGGACCGGTAGGTGGTGAGCTTGCCTCCGGTGACGGTGACCACGCGCCGGGGGGAGGTGGTGACCCGGTGGCGACGGGACAGGTCGGCGGTGCGGGCGCTGTCCGCGTTGCTCACCAGCGGACGCAGGCCGGCCCACGTCCCGCTGATGTCTCCCGGCTGCAGATCGGCCCTGGTCCAGGCGTTGACGGCGCGCAGCAGGTAGTCCCGGTCGGCCTCGGTGCGTCTCGGGATCCTCGAGGGAGCCGTCGTAGTCGGTGTCCGTCGTGCCGATGTAGGTGAACCCGTGCTCCACCCAGGGCACCACGAACACCGAACGTCGGTCGCCGGGCACGGCCAGGACCGACGCGTAGTCGCACGGCAGCCGGGACGACGGCACGGTGAGGTGGACGCCCTTGGCCGGGCGCAGCGCGTCGCGGCTGCCGTCGAGCGCGGGGTCGAGGCGGTCGATCTGTTCGGCCCACACCCCGCCGGCGTTGACGACCACGTCGGCGCGCACGTCGGTGCCGTCGGCCAGGCGCACCCCGACCACCCGGCCGGCGCGCTCGTCGTCGAGGAACCCGGCGACCGGCACGTGGTTGGCGAGGACCGCGCCGTGGGTCTGGGCGGCGGCTCGGGCGACGGCGAGCGTCAGGCGGGCGTCGTCGGTCTGCGCGTCCCAGTACACGAAGCTGGCCACCAGCCGGTCGGCCTCGAGGTCGGGGAAGTGTTCCAGCGCCGACGGGGCGTCGATGCGCCGGTGGCGCTTGCCGATGCGCAGACCGCCGGTGAGGTCGTAGCTCCACAACGCCGCCGAGTAGGTCTTGGCCACGCTGCGGCTCACCACCCCGTCCTTGCCGAACAGGGGGATGAGGAACGGAAGAGGACGGACGAGATGCGGCGCGTTCTGCAGCAGGCGCTGGCGTTCGGCCAGCGCCTCGTACACCAGGCGGAAATCGCGCTGCTGAAGGTAACGCAGGCCGCCGTGGACCAGCTTGGAGGACCTGGACGACGTCCCGGACGCGAAGTCGTCCGCTTCGACCAGGGCGGTGCGCAGGCCCCGGGCGGCGGCGTCGAGGGCGACGCCGCAACCGGTGATCCCCCCGCCGACCACGACGACGTCGAAGCGCTCGTCGGCGAGGGCGGCCAGCGAGGATCGGCGATCGAAGCCGGTGGGTGCGCTGATGGGCCGGCCCGAGCGGCCGGGGGCGGGGGGCACGGCGGTCACGCTACCGTGGCGCCAAGCGGGCTTCGACGATCGCCGGTCGAACGGGTGTTCCCCTAGACTGGGAGGGTGGCGATCGGCCAAGCCAGCCTGTTCGCGTCCGGCCCCACCGAGGTGCGCGCCGCCGCCGCCTTCACCCGCACCGACCTGGGCGCAGGGGCGTGGGTCGACGTGGCCCGGGAGTGGCTGGGCGGCAGCGACGACCTGCTCGAGCGGCTGCTGCGGGAGGTGGACTGGAAGCATCGCCGCCGGAGGATGTACGACCGTGTCGTCGACGAGCCGCGGCTCACCCGCTGGTATGGAGCCGGGGCCGAGTTGCCGGATCCGGCGCTGGTCGAGTTCCGTGCCGCAGTCGGCCGCCGCTATCGGGTGTCGTTGGCGGCCATGGGGCTCAACTACTACCGGGACGGCGCCGACAGCGTGGCCTTCCACGCCGACCGCGAGCTGCGCCACCTCGACGACACTCTGGTTGCCATCCTGACCCTCGGCGCCCCCCGGCCCTTCCTGCTGCGACAGAAGGGCGGGGGTCGGTCCATCGATCTTCGTCCCGGTCCCGGCGACCTGCTGGTCATGGGCGGCGCCGCCCAGGCCCACTGGGAGCACGGCGTGCCCAAGGTGGCGGCCGGCGTGGGCCCGCGGGTGAGCGCCTCGGTGCGCTGGGTGCGCCCGCCCGACGCCGGCCCGGCCCGAGCGGCCGGGAGCGGGGTATCGGCCCGAGCGGCCGGGAGCGGGGTATCGGCCCGAGCGGCCGGGAGCGGGGTGTCGGCCCGAGCGGCCGGGAGCGGGGTGTCGGCCCGAGCGGCCGGGAGCGGGGTATCGGCCGGCGCGGGCGCCGATCCCGATCGGGAGCCTGCGCCCCGCTGATCCACCTCGTCAACAACTGTTGTTAGGTGCTAACCTATAACCGTGCGTTCGTCCACCGAGCTGATCGGGCTGTTCCGGTCCCGAGGGTTGAAGGTGACCCCGCAGCGGGAGTGCATCTTCGGCGTGCTCGATGGCAACGTCGTCCACCCCACGGCAGAGGCGGTATACGCCGAGGCCCGCGAGCGCATGCCGACCATGTCGCTCAAGACGGTCTACCAGACGCTCAACGATCTGGCCGACATGGGGGAGATCCAGACCCTCGACCTGGGTACCGGGTCGAGTCGCTTCGATCCCAACGTCACCGCCCACCACCACCTGGTGTGCAACCGCTGCGGGGCGGTGCGTGATCTCTACGCCGACTTCGACACCGTCAAGGTGCCGCCCGCCGAGGCCGAGGGCTTCGTCGTCGGCGCCGCCGAGGTGGTGTTTCGCGGCCTCTGTTCTGCGTGCCAGGCCGCGTCGTCGCAGGCCGCGTCGTCCCTGTCCCCTAACCCCGAACCCGAAACAAGGAGAGCCGTCCATGCCCGCACTGGCTGACAGCAAGACCCACGAGAACCTGAAGGAGGCGTTCGCCGGCGAGAGCCAGGCCAACCGCCGGTACCTGTACTTCGCCCAGAAGGCGGACGTCGAGGGCTACCCGGACGTCGCCGCGCTGTTTCGGTCGGTCGCCGAGGGCGAGACCGGCCATGCCTTCGGCCACTTCGACTTCCTCGCCGAGGTCGGCGACCCGGTCACCGGCGTGGCCGTGGGCGAGACCGAGGACAACCTCAAGTCGGCCGTCGAGGGCGAGACCTACGAGTACACCGAGATGTACCCCGGCTTCGCCCGCACCGCTCGGGACGAGGGCTTCGACTCGATCGCCGAGTGGTTCGAGACGCTGGCCAAGGCCGAGAAGAGCCATGCCGGCCGCTTCACCCAGGGCCTGCAGACCGTCAGCTGAGCCGTCCGCCGGCGTCCCCATCGGAGACGCCGGCGGCCAGCCGGCCGGGTGCCGCCGCGCCCAGAAAGCGTTCGCGTGACCACCACCTACGACCCCAAAGATCCCCGGTACTTCGACGAGAACGACCTGCGCGGCGAGCTGGGCCGGGTGTACGACCTGTGCCACGGCTGCCGGCTGTGCGTCTCGTTGTGCCCGTCGTTCCCGACCATGTTCAACGCCATCGACGCCCGGGACGGCGCGGTGGCGGAGATGTCGATCGCCGAGCAGGACCAGGTGGTCGACGAGTGCTACCAGTGCAAGCTCTGCTACGTGAAATGCCCCTACATCCCGCCCCACGAGTGGCAGCTGGACTTCCCCCGCCTGATGCTCCGGGCCGAAGCGGTGAGGAACCGTCGTGAGGGCAGCGTGCGCGACAAGCTCACCACCCAGATGCTGGGTCGCACCGACCTGCTGGGCAAGGCGGCGACCACGGCGCCGGCGTTGGCCAACGCCACGGTGGGCAAACCCGGCAGCCCCGTGCGCCGGGTCATGGAAAAGGTGGTGGGCGTGGCCGCCGAACGGGTGCTGCCGCCCTACGCCCGCACCCGCTTCTCCACGTGGTTCAAGAAGCGTCGTCCGGGCGTCCGCCCCGAACACTCCGAACGTCCGGAGCAGGCCAGAGCGGCCATCTTCCCCACCTGCCTGGTCGAGTACTCCGACCCCGCCATCGGCCAGGACCTGGTCAAGGTGTACGAGCGCAACGGCATCGCCTGCAGCCTTCCCGACGGGCTCAACTGCTGCGGAGCGCCGTGGCTGCACAGCGGTGAGTTCGGCGCCTTCACCAAGGAGGCCGAACGCAACGTCGCCACCCTGGCGGCGTCGGTCCGGGCCGGAAACGACGTCGTCGTCCCCCAACCCACGTGCGGCTACGTGCTCAAACGTGACTACCCCGAGTACCTGGACACCGACGACGCCCGGCTGGTCGCCGAGCACACCTACGACGCCAGCGAGTACCTGTGGCGGCTGCACAAGAACGACCTGCACGATGGGGTCGACACGTCCCTCGATACCGACTTCGACGGCGACGTGCCGGCGACCACCGCCTATCACGTGCCCTGCCACCTGCAGGCGCAGAACATCGGGCTGCGCTCCCGCGACCTGCTCAAGCTCACCGGGACCAAGGTGACGCTGGTGCAGAAATGCTCGGGCATCGACGGCATGTGGGGCTTCCGCAGCGAGAACTACCAACTGGCCCGCCAGGTCGCCCGACCGCTGGCCGAGGCGGTGGAGCGCGCCGATGCCGAGGTCGTCGCCGGCGACTGCCACCTGGCCAACGGGGCGATCAATCAGGAGACCGGCCGGCGGCCCCGGCACCCGCTGCAGGCGCTGGCGCGGGCCTATGGCATCGACCCGGAGGAGGACTGAGCCGTGGCCAACACCAAGACTCACCCTGGATGACATCGCCGACCTTCGCGCCTACGAGCGGGAGCGCGAGGACTTCCGCGCCCGGATCATCGACCTGAAACGGCGCCGGCGGGTGGCGGTGGGACCACTCATCACCCTGGTGTTCGAGAACGCCGAGACCATCCGCTTCCAGGTCCAGGAGATGGCCCGGGCCGAGCGCATGCTCAGCGACGACCAGATCCAGACCGAGCTCGACACCTACAACGCCCTCATCCCCGAACCCGGCCGGCTGTCGGCCACCCTGTTCGTGGAGCTGACCTCCCGTGCCGAGCTGGTCGAGTGGCTGCCCAAGCTGGTCGGCGTGGAGCGCTCGGTCGAATTGCTCATCGGTGACGCCGACGCCGAGGTGGTCCGCTCCGAGGTGGACGAGGAGCACGCCGCCGCCTTGACCCGGGAGGAGGTCACCGCCTCCGTGCACTATGTCCGATTCGCTCTGACGTCCGCCCAGGTGGCCCGGTTCGCCCGTGAGCCGGTGGTGCTGGCCGTCAACCACCCCAACTACGCCGAGGGCGCCCGGCTGAGCGACGGGACCAAAGCCACCCTCCTCGACGACCTGCGCGCCTGATGGGGCGCACCTGCCGGGGCGGCGAAGTCGCCTCGACAACGGCCGCCGTCCGCGTCACAATGGGCGCTTCCCGGTCCGGATGCGAGCGCAGGCCGCGAGGCCGCCTGGGGCGGTCGCCGGCCTCGAACGCCGCCGTTGGTGGCCGCCGACGCCCGTCAGCCGGAAGCGATCGACTGAGGATGGACGTGACCACCACCAAGACCCTGGCCTGGCGGCAGCGGGCAGCTTGCCGCGGCGTCGACCCCGACATCTTCTACCCGGTATCGGACGAGGAAGCCGAGGAAGCCAAGGGGGTCTGTCGTGCCTGCACGGTCCGCGAGGCCTGCCTGGAGTACGCCCTGGCCAACCGGGAACGGGACGGGGTCTGGGGGGGCGCCACCGAGCGGGAGCGGCGTCGCATCGTCCGCCAGCGCCGCCGTTCCGCTTGACGATATGAGCTGAGTGCGCTGAGAACGCTCGCCGAGCTCGGCGGCTGGCCCGGGGTCCTCGCCCGCCTGGCCGCCCAGGAGGACCTCACGGCCGACGAGGCGGCGATCGCCCTGGGCGACGTCCTGGAGGGCAACGCCACGCCGTCGCAGCTGGCTGCGTTCATCTTCGGCTTGCGCTGCAAGGGCGAAACCGTCGACGAGCTGACCGGCCTGGTGCGGGCCATGATCGCCGCCGCCGCCACCGTGGACGTGCCCGACGACCTCCGGGGCCGGCTGGTCGACACCTGCGGTACCGGCGGCGACCGCAGCGGGACGATCAACGTCTCGACCGTCGCCGCCCTGGTGGTGGCGGCCGCCGGCGTCCCCGTGTGCAAGCACGGCAACCGGGCGGCGTCGTCGCAGTCCGGTTCGGCCGACGTCCTCGAAGCCCTCGGCGTGGCCATCGATCTCGACGGCGCCGGCGTCGCCCACTGCCTGGCCCAGGCCAACATCGGGTTCTGCTTCGCTCCTCGCTTTCACGCCTCGCTGCGCTACGCGGGACCGACCCGCGGGGAGCTGGGCGTCCCCACCGCCTTCAACCTGCTCGGCCCGCTGGCCAACCCGGCCCGCCTCGGACGTCAGGTGGTCGGCGTCGGCGACCGGCACACGGCGACCAAGATGGCCGGGGTCCTGGCCGCCAACGGGGCCACGCACGTCATGGTCGTGCACGGCGACGACGGCCTGGACGAGCTGACGACCACCGGGCCGTCCACCGTCGTGGAGTGGCTGCCGGGCGAGGGCAGCTTGCGCAGTCGGGTGGTCGAGCCCGCCGCCCTGGGTCTGCGGTTGGCGCGGCCGGACGAGTTGAAAGGGGGCGACGCCGCGGCCAACGCCTCGTTCGCCCAACGGGTCCTCGCCGGGGAGACGGGGGCCCACCGCGACATCGTGCTGCTCAATGCCGCTGCCGGCCTGGTGGTGGGGGGCACGGCCGAGCACCTGGCGGCCGGGCTGAGCCTGGCCGCGGCGGCCGTTGACGACGGGAGAGCCGCCCGGACCCTCGACCGGTTGATCGCTGCCTCCCAACACGCCGCTGCCAGCTGAGAGGCGGGACGGGAGCGGGGACGGGGCGCGGACGCCGGTGCCCTTTTCCCCGACCGTTCAGGCGCGCAGTTCGCCCAACGCCGCCTCGACGGCGTCCAGCTGACGCTCGACGTCCACTCCGGTGGGCCGCGAGGCCTCGTCGACGTCTCGGCGCAGCGTCGCCGCCAACCCGGCCAGGCGGGTGGCGGACGCCTCGAGGGACCGCACCTCCGCCTCGATGCCGGCCAGGGCCGGGCGCCGCCACCGCGCCCCAGCCGGTCGGCGGAGATCAGCCTGCCGTCGACGGCGACGGCCTGGTCGATGAGCTCCCCGGCGACGCGCTCGAGCGGCGAGGGCAGCTCGGCTGGTTGGCCGCGACGGCGCCGGCGGGGCGGCGCGTCCGGGGCCGACGTCCGAGCCAGCTCGCAGACACTTTGCAGCCGGCGGTGCAGCACGGCGGCCCGTCGGAAGCTCCACAGCCAGGCCGTCGGGGCAGGCGTCGCTCGTTTGGCCGCCGGAAGGCGGTTCGCCCGGCGCAGCCGGTGCACGACCAGCGCCGCGCTCCCGCCGACCACGCCGGCGGTGCCGGCCACCAGCGCGCCTCCGATCTCGAGCAGCAACGGCATGCACCGATGGTAGGCCGTCGCCGCCCGCTCGGCGCTGGCGGCCCGACCGCTGCGGCGCGTACCTTCGGCGGATGACTCCACTCCCGCGTCCCGTAGGGAAACCATGAGCGTCGACGGCGTGAAGATCGTCGGCGACCCGGCGGGAACGGACGACATCCTCACCGACGCCGCCCTGTCGTTGGTGGCCGAGCTCCAGCGCACCCACGGCGGCCGCCGCCAGGAGCTGCTCGCCCGTCGCGACGAGCGGGCCGAGGCGTTCCGCGCTGGCGAGCGGCCCCGCCTGCTCCCCGAGACGGCGGACGTGCGCGGCGGTGACTGGTCGGTGCCGCCGGCGCCCGCGGACCTGGCCGACCGTCGGTGCGAGATCACCGGCCCCTGCGACCGCAAGATGATGATCGGGGCGCTCAACTCGGGTGCCCGGGTGTTCATGGCGGATGTGGAGGACTCCCTGTCACCCTCGTGGCACAACATCGTCGACGGCCAGCGCAACTTCCGCGACGCCGCCGACCGGTCGATCACCTTCGAGCGCCCGGACGGCAACGTGGACCGTCTGGCCGAGCACATCGCCACGCTCATTCTCCGCCCGCGCGGCCTGCACATGGACGAGCGCCGCCTCCACGTCGACGGCACGCCGCCGTCGGCGTCGCTGTTCGACGTGGCCCTGGCGGCGGTTCATTCGGCCGGCAAGCTGCGCGACCGGGGGAGCGGCCTGTACCTGTACCTGCCCAAGATGGAGTCGCACCTCGAGGCGGCGTGGTGGGACACCGTCATCGGCGACGTGGAGGCGCGCACCGGCCTGGCCGCCGGCTCGATCCGGGTCACCGTCCTCATCGAGACCATCCTGGCCGCCTACGAGATGGAGGAGATCATCTACGAGCTGCGCGGCCGGCTCACCGGCCTCAACGCCGGACGCTGGGACTACATCTTCTCGGTCATCAAGAAGTTCGGCGAGGATCCCGCGCATGTGCTTCCTGACCGGGGGGCGGTGACCATGGCCGTCCCGTTCATGGCGGCCTACGCAGAGCGGCTGGTGGCCGTGTGCCACGGGCACGGCGCCCACGCCATCGGCGGCATGTCGGCGTTCATCCCCAACCGGCGCAAGCCCGACGTCACCGAGCGGGCGCTGGCCAACGTGCGCGCCGACAAGGAGCGCGAGGCCTCGTTGGGCTACGACGGGACGTGGGTCGCCCACCCTGACCTGGTTCCCGTGGCCACCGAGGTGTTCGACCGGGTGCTGGGCGACCGGCCCAACCAGCTCGAGGTGAAGCCGCCCGTTCCCGACGATGCCGGCGCCCTGCTGGAGACCGACATTCCCGGCGCCGAACGCACCATGGCCGGGTTGCGCCAGAACGTCAGCGTGGCCCTGCAGTACCTGGAGGCGTGGCTGAGCGGCCGGGGGGCGGTGGCCATCTTCGACCTCATGGAGGACGCTGCCACCGCCGAGATCTCCCGCAGCCAGCTGTGGCAGTGGGTGCACCACGGCGCCAAGCTCGCCGACGGCACCGTCGTCACCGCCGACCTGGTCAACCAGGAGATCGACGCCGCCGTGGCCGACCTCGCCGGTCAGGGCCTGGACGCCGACCGCCTGGGCCAGGCCGCCGACCTCGTCCGTCAGGTCGCCCTGTCCGAGCAGCTCCCCAACTTCCTCACCCTGATCGCCGAGCGCCAGCTGGCCTGAGT
This sequence comes from uncultured Actinomycetota bacterium, assembly GCA_963757175.1. GTDB lineage: Bacteria > Actinomycetota > Acidimicrobiia > Acidimicrobiales > Palsa-688 > CAVWQR01. Next base: position 2,077,595 of record CAVWQR010000001.1, read on the forward strand.
CGGCCCCCTGATTAGCCGTCCCCCAGGCTCCACATGGCCTCGAGGTCGTGGCGGCTGAAGGCCTGGAAGGCGATCAGGGTCCGGGTGTCGGTGATGCCGTCGAGGCGGTGGATGCGTCCCGTCACCACCTCGGCCAGCTCCTGGTGGTGGCGGACGCGGACGATGGCCACCACGTCGGCGTGGCCGGCGACGGAATAGACCTCGGCCACCCCCTCGACGTCGGCCAGCTCCTCGGCCAGGGCGGCGACCCGCGCCGGCACGGCATCGATGAGGACGAACGCGTGGACCATGGCCGTCGACGCTATGCGACCGCCGACGGTCACAGCCGGGCGGCGAGCGTGCGGCGCCGGGTTCGGCGTTCCGGTCACACCCCCCTGCGCACCATGGCGCCATGACCCCGGCGATGAGCGACCACGCCCTGACCATCGATTGCGCCCGATGCGCCATGCGGGACACCGACGCCTGCGCGGACTGCGTCGTCACCTTCCTCTGCGACCGGAGCAGGGACGAGGCGGTGATCATCGACGCGGCCGAGGCCCGAGCGGTGCGCCTGCTGAGCCGCTCCGGCCTGGTTCCGCCCCTTCGTCACCGCGCCGCCTTGCCCTGAACCAGATCCCGGCCGTCGATACCGTGGGCCCATGCCAGACCCGGCGCTGGGCGCCCTGGCCGAGGAGGTGGAGCAGATCGGCCGCCACGCCGGTCTCGACGCCGTCGGCGTGGCCCCAGCCGAGCCGTTCGCCGACACCCGCGCCGTTCTCGAGCAGCGGCGGTCGGAGGGGCTGGCCGGCGGCATGCAATTCACCTACCGCAACCCGGCGCGCGCCACCGATCCGAGCCGGACCGTGCCCGGCGCCGCCGCGTTGGTGGTCGGCGCCCGCCATTACCACCGGCCGGCGCCGGCGGGGCGGCCTCCGGTCGGCGGCCGGGTGGCCCGCTACTCCTGGGTGGATCACTACCAGCCCTTGCGCGAGGCGCTCGCCGTCGTCGCCGGCCACCTGGTGACGGCCGGTTGGCGGGCGCGGGTGCTGGCCGACGACAACGCCCTGGTCGACCGCGAAGCGGCGCGTCGCGCCGGGCTGGGCTGGTACGGCAAGAACACCAACCTGCTGCTGGGCGGCCAGGGCTCATGGTTCGTTCTCGGCTCGGTGGTTACCGACGCCCCCTTACCGCCGGCGGTCCCGGTCGCCGACGGGTGCGGTAGCTGCAGCCGTTGCCTTCCTTCCTGCCCGACCGGCGCCCTGGTCGCCCCCGGGGTGCTCGATGCCCGGCGCTGCCTGGCGTGGCTGGTGCAGGCGCCGGGCGCTTTCCCGCCCGAGTACCGCGAAGTGCTCGGGGATCGCCTCTACGGCTGCGACGACTGCCAGGAGGTCTGCCCGGTCAACCGGCGAGCGGAGCGCGGCCGGAGTCAGGAGACCGAGGAGCCGCTCGAAGCCATGGTGGACGTGCTCGAGCTGCTGGCCGCCGACGACGACGAGCTGCTGGCGCGCTGGGGCCGGTGGTACATCGCCGAACGGGACCCGGCCTACCTGCGCCGCAACGCCCTGTTGGTGCTGGGCAACGTCGGCGCCGGCGACGATCCGGCGGTGCTCGACGCCCTGCGTCGCGCCCTCGCCGACCCGCGACCGGTCGTGCGCGCCCACGCCGTCTGGGCGGCGGCGCGCCTCGGGCGCTTCGAGCTGATCGAAGGCGTCGCCGGCGACGACCCCATGGTCGACGCCGAGCTCCGGCGGGCGCCGTCGGTGTCCAGGGCCGGCGGTGCCGTCCCGACCGTCGCCGAGGCCGGCGACCGCCATCAGCACCCGCGCCCCTAGCTTGGCGGGGATCGCCGTGCCCCACCTGCTCGCCACCAACGACTTCCCGCCCAAGATCGGCGGCATCCAGTCCTACCTGTGGGAGCTGTGGCGCCGCCTGCCTCCCGGCGAGGTCGTCGTTCTCACCTCTCCCCACCGCGACGCCCGCCGCTTCGACGCCGACCAGCCGTTCCGCATCGAACGGGTCCGCCAGCCGGTCCTCCTCCCTTCGCCCCTCATCACCCGCCAGATCAGGCGGCTCGCCGGCGAGACCGGCGCCGGCGCCGTGGTCCTGGATCCGGCACTGCCGCTCGGCCTGGTCGGACCAGATCTCGGCCTTCCCTACGCGGTGGTTCTCCACGGGGCCGAGGTGACCGTGCCCGGTCGGGTTCCTGGGACCCGGCGGCTGCTCGCCCGCACGCTGGGCGGCGCCCGGCTGGCCATCGCCGCCGGCAGCTATCCCGAGGCGGAGGCGCGTCGGGCGGTGGGCGACGACGCCATGCCCCCGGTCGTGCAGGTACCTCCGGGGGTCGACACCGACCGGTTCGTCCCCTCGCCGGCCATCGAGCGAACCGCAACCCGCGCCCGGCTCGGTCTGCCTGCCACGGGTCCGCTGGTTCTGAGCGTCAGCCGTCTCGTCCCCCGAAAGGGCATGGACACCCTGATCGCGGCCAGCAGCCCGGCTGGCGGCGGACCATCCCGACCTCACCGTCGTCATCGCCGGTACGGGACGGGACCGGCGCCGCCTCGAGCGTCTCATCGGCCGAGGGGGCGCGCCCGTCCGCCTGCTGGGACGGGTACCCGACGCCGACCTGGGCGATCTCTACGCCTGCGCCGACGTGTTCGCCATGTCCTGCCGAAGCCGGTGGGGCGGTCTCGAGCAGGAGGGCTTCGGCATCGTGTTCCTGGAGGCGGCCGCCGCCGGCGTGCCGTCGGTCGCCGGCGACAGCGGGGGAGCGGCGGAGGCGGTGGTCGACGGCGAGACGGGCCTGGTCGTGCGCCGGCCCGAGGACGCCGGGGAGCTGGCCTCGGCCATCGGCCGCCTGCTCGACGACCCCGAGCTGGCCCGCCGGCAGGGTGCCGCCGCCCGCCGGCGGGCGGAGACCGCGTTCGCCTACGACGTCCTGGCCGCCCGCCTGGCCGGCGCCCTCGGACGTCTGACCGCCCCGGCCCACCGCTGACGCGGCAGCGCGCCCGCGGGTTGCTCCCCAGGTGCGCTCGGAGCGCCCGGCCAACTACCTTGCGCCTTGGTGGAAGACTCGGTCACGGAACGGATGATCATCCGCAGCAGCCCGGCACACTGCTACGAGGTGCTGACGGACTTCGCCCGCTACCCGGAGTGGGCGGCCGACATCAAGGCCGTCGCCATCGACGAGCGCGATGACCAGCACCGGGCGACGTTGGTCACCTTTCGGGCCGCGGCGTTCGGGCGCAGCACGTCGTACACCCTGCGCTACGACTACTCCGGCGCCCCGCAGAAGCTGTCGTGGGTCCAGGTCGGCGGCGACCTCACCCGGCGCCTGGACGGCGAGTACGTGATCGAAGCTTCGGACGAGGGCAACGCCGACGTCTCCTACCGCCTGGTCGTCGAGCTCAAAGTGCCGCTGCCGGGCTTCGTCAAGCGGCGGGCCGAGGGTCGGATCATGGTCACCGCCCTGCGCGAGCTGCGCGCCCGGGTCGAGCAGCCGTGACCCGGCCGGACCTTGGGTCAAGCGCCGCCAGCCCGTAGCCTGCGAGTCATGAGCATCTACGACGTCGACATCGCCGGCCTGGACGGTGGCCGCTTCGACCTGCACGGACTCGCCGGGCGCGAGGCCCTCATCGTCAACGTGGCCTCCAAGTGCGGGCTCACGCCCCAGTACACCGGCCTCGAACAGCTGCAGAAGACCTACGGCGGCCGCGGCTTCACCGTGGTCGGGGTTCCGTGCAACCAGTTCGGCGCCCAGGAGCCGGGCTCGCCCGAGGAGATCGAGACCTTCTGCTCGACCACCTACGGCGTCACCTTCCCGATGACCGAGAAGGTGGAGGTCAACGGGCCCGGGCGCCACGCCTTGTACCAGCAGCTGACGGCGGTGCCCGACGCCGCCGGCGACGCGGGCGACATCCAGTGGAACTTCGAGAAGTTCCTGGTGGCGCCGGGCGGGGAGATCGTGGCCCGGTTCCGGCCGGGAGTCGAGCCCGAGGCCCCCGAGGTGGTGGAGGCCATCGAGACCAACCTGCCCGACTGAGCACCGCTCGCGGCCGGCGTAGGATCGTCCGCCGTGGACGGTGTGGACGTGGCCGTGGTGACCGGCGGGGGGAGCGGCATCGGCGAGGCGCTGGGCCGGCGGTTCGCAGCTGACGGCGCCCGCGTGGTGGTCGTCGACCGCAACCGCGAGGCGGCGGCGGCCGTGGCCCGGACGCTGCCCCGGGCGCTGGCCTTGGAGGCGGACGTGGGCGACGAGGGCCAGGTCCGAGACGTGGTCGCCCGGGTGGCCACCGAGCTCGGGCCCATCGACGTGTACTGCTCGAACGCCGGCGTCGGCGGGGGCGACGGTCTGGGCAGCGACGAGGACTGGGCCCGGGCGTGGTCGGTGCACGTGGCCGCTCACGTGTACACGGCCCGCGCCGTGCTGCCGGCGATGGCCGAACGAGGCCGGGGGGCGATGGTCCTGACGGCGTCGGCGGCGGGGCTGCTGGCGATGGTCCAGTCGGCGCCGTACACCGTGACCAAGCACGCGACCGTCGCCCTGGCCGAATGGCTGGCCATCAACTGGGCGGACCGCGGGGTGCAGTTCGCCTGCCTGTGCCCGCAGGGCGTGCGCACGGCGATGCTCGCCAGCTCCGACTCGGGGGAGGCCGAGGTGGCGGCGTCGGGAGACATCCTGGAGCCCGCCCAGGTGGCCGACGACGTCCTCGCCGCTCTGGAGGCCCGCCGCTTCCTGGTGCTGCCTCATCCCGAGGTGGCGAAGTACGAGGCGGGGAAAGTGGCCGACCGCGACCGGTGGCTGGCGGGGATGCGCCGGCTGGCCGGTCGGTTCGTTTCCGGGGGCGGGTGACCGAAGCAGGCGCGGCAGCGGGGGGCGCCCCCACGGTGGGTGTCGACATCGGCGGGACCAAGGTTCTCGCCGTGGCCGTCGGCGCCGGCGGCCGACCGGTCGCGGAACGCCGGCTCCCGACGCCCGACCGCGCTGCCGGCGTGCGCGACGGGGTGGCCGCGCTGGTGGAGGAGCTGACCGGCGGCGAGGTCGGCGCGCTCGGCGTCGGCATCCCCGGCATGGTCGACGGGGAGGGCACGTTGCGGTCCGCACCCCACCTCCCGGGCCTGGTCGGGGCGCAACTGGCCGCCGACCTGCTCGACGCCTACCCCGCCGCTCGCGTCTGGGTCGGCAACGACGCCACCGCCGCCGGCTGGGCCGAGCACGCTCTGGGCGCGGCCGCCGGCGCCGACGACGTGCTCACGGTGACGCTCGGCACCGGGATCGGAGGCGGCCTCGTCGCCGGCGGCCGGTTGGTCGAGGGCGCTCACCGCTTCGCCGGCGAGATCGGCCACATGGTGGTGGACCCGCACGGGCCGCCGTGCCCGTGCGGCCAGCGCGGATGCTGGGAGCAGATGGCGTCGGGCAGCGGCCTGGGCCGCATGGGACGGGAATGGGCGGTCGCCGGCCGGGCCCCGCGGCTCGTCGCCCTCGCCGGCGGCGATCCCGAAGGCGTACGGGGGGAGCACGTGACAGCGGCGGCGCGGGCGGGTGACCCCGCCGCGGTGGAGCTCATGGCCGAGCTGGGCTGGTGGTTGGCCCTGGGACTGGCCAACCTCACCAACGTGCTGGATCCCGACGTGGTCGTGATCGGCGGCGGGCTGGTCGAAGCGGGCGACCTCCTGCTGGCGCCGACGCGCCGAGCGTTCGCGGCCATGGTCGAGGGCTACGACCAACGCCCCCACCTGGCCGTGGTCGCCGCCGCCCTGGGTCCCCGGGCCGGCGCCATCGGCGCCGGGCTCCTCGCGGCGCGGTCAGGCACCTGACCGCGGAACGGTGGCGGTCGGACGGGCCTAACGCCGCTAGCCTCGGGTAATGGAGTTCCGACGGATCAACGGGCTGCCGCCCTACGTCTTCGCCATCATCAACCAGTTGCGCGACGAGGCCCGGCGTGCCGGCCGGGACGTCATCGACCTGGGGTTCGGCAACCCCGACATCCCCAGCCCCGAGTTGGCCGTCGAAAAGCTGGCCGAAGCGGCCCGCAACCCCCGCAACCACCGCTACTCGGCGTCGCGAGGGATCCCCAAGCTGCGCCTGGCCGTGGCCAACCTCTACCTGCGCCGCTTCGGCGTGGACCTGGATCCCGACGGCGAGGTGGTCACCACCATCGGCGCCAAGGAGGGCCTGTCCCATCTGATGTGGACGCTGGTCGGGCCCGGCGACACCGCCCTCGTCCCCACCCCGAGCTACCCGATCCACATCTACGCCCCGCTGTTCGCCGGCGCGGACGTGCAGCAGGTGCAACTGGGCCCCGATCAGGATTTCTTCGGCAACCTGATGGAGAGCTGGGAGTCGACCTGGCCCCGGCCGCGGGTGATCGTGTTCTCCTTCCCCCACAACCCGACCACCGAATGCGTGGACCTGGAGTGGATGACCCGGCTGGTCGCTTTCGCTCGCGAGCACGACGTCGTCCTCGTGCACGACTTCGCCTACTCCGACACCGCGTTCGACGGTTACCAGCCGCCGTCGATCCTGCAGGTGCCAGGAGCCAAGGACGTCGCCGTCGAGCTCTACACCATGACCAAGAGCTTCTCCATGGCCGGGTGGCGGGTGGCCTTCCTGGTCGGCAACCGCGAAATCGTGCAGGCGCTCACCAAGCTCAAGAGCTACCTGGACTACGGCACGTTCCAACCCATCCAGATCGCCGCCATCGTGACCATGAACGAGGCGCCCGACTACCCCAAGGTCGTCAACGAGATCTACCAGTCCCGCCGCGACGCCCTGTGCGACGGGCTCAACCGGATCGGCTGGCCGGTCGACAAGCCTCAGGGGACGATGTTCGTGTGGGCGCCGGTCCCCGAGCCCTACCGGGAGATGGGCTCGCTCGAGTTCTCCAAGTACCTGGTCACCGACGCCGAGGTCGCCACCTCGCCGGGCGTCGGGTTCGGCAAGGGCGGCGAGGGGTTCGTGCGCTTCGCCCTCATCGAGAACGAGAAGCGCATCGGCCAGGGCGTCCGCAACCTGCGGCGGGCGCTGACCAAGCTGGGTTGAGCGCTGGGCGCTGATCCCCGGACGCCGGTCGTGGCCGGCGTGGGCACCGTCACCCAACGCGAGGAGCAACCGGGCGCCGGCCGCGACGCCGTCGGGCTGATGGTGGACGCCTGCCGGGCGGCAGCCGTCGACGCCGGCGGACCGGCGCTGCTGGGCCGGGCCGGGATGGTGGCCGTCCCGCGGGGCACGTGGCCCGACGGCGATCCCGGGCGGCTCGTCGCCCGGGCGGTGGGGGCGCCGGGGGCGCGCACCATCCTCGCCGACCTCGGAGTGCTGCAGTCGACGTTGCTCGGGCGGGCCGCCGGCGCCATCTCCCGCGGCGAGCTCGACGTCGCCGTGGTGGTCGGCGGGGAGGCGCGCTGGCGGGAGACGACCGCGGCGCGTTCCGGAGCGCCACTGGATGCCACCCCGCTCCCGGCCGCTCGGCCCGACGAGTCCTGGCGCCCCGAAGGGCGGATCGTGGCCGACGCCGAGCTGGCCGCCGGCCTCTACGACGCGCCCAGCCACTACGCCCTGCTCGAAGTGGCCCGCCGGGCGGCCGACGGGCAGTCCCTGCCGGACCACCGGCGGGCGATCGCCGAGCTGTGGGCGGCCTGCAACGCCGTGGCCCAGAGGAACCCCGAGGCGTGGAACCCGGCTCCCCTCGACGCCGAGTCGTTGGCGGGCGACGGCGCCGGGCGTCCGGTGGCGTGGCCCTACCGCAAGTGGCACTGCTCCCAGTGGAACGTGGACCAGGCCGGGGCGGTGGTGTTGGCCTCGCTGGAGGCCGCCCGCGCCTCGGGGGTGCGGCCGGAGCAGATGGTCTTTCCCCAGGTGATCGCCGAGTCCAATGTTCTCGTCCCCGTGTCCCAACGCGTCGAGCTGCACCGCAGCCCGGCTTTCGCCATCACCGGCCGGCAGGCGGCGAGCGCCGCCGGGTTGGCGCTGAACGACATCGAGCACGTCGACCTGTACAGCTGCTTCCCGATCGCCGTGCGCACCCAGATCACCGAGCTGGGCCTGGATGCGTCCCGTCCGCCCACCTTGACCGGCGGCATGACGTTCGCCGGCGGTCCGCTGAACAACTACGTGCTGCAATCGGTGCCCGCCATGGTCCGCGCCGTGCGCGCCGTCCCGGGCAGCCGCGGCCTGGTGACCGCCATCAGCGGGATGATCACCAAGGCCGCGGTCAGCGTGTGGAGCGGCGAGCCACCCGCCGGGGGGTTTCGAGCCATGGACGCCTCGGCCGAGGTGGCCGCCGCGTCGCCGCCGCTTCCGCTCGATCCCGGGGCCGGCGACGGGCGGATCGTCAGCTACACGGTCGGCTTCGAGGACGGCCGAGCGTCGCGGGCGGTGGTGGTCGCCGACGTGGCCGGCGGCCGGGCGGTGGCCGTGAGCTCCGACGCCGGCCTCGCCGACGCCATGATGTCGGCGGAATGGTGCGGGCGCCCCATCCGGCTGGACGGCGAAGGCGGCTTCGTCACGCGCGTGTAACCCGGCGGCGCGCGGCACGAAACAGAACCGTTACCTGCGCCTCGTATCCTGCGGGGATGGCGACCTTCGTGGTGCGGGTGTGGATGCCTGACCGTCCCGGCGCCCTCGGCGCGGTGGCGAGCAGGATCGGCGCGGTGCGGGGCGACGTGATCGGCATCGACATCCTGGAGCGCGGTGGCGGCCGGGCCGTCGACGAGTTGGTGGTGGAGCTGCCCGACGCCGCCCTCGTCCCGCTCCTGTCGCGCGAGATCCACCAGGTCGACGGCGTCGACGTCGAAGACGTGCGCGGCGCCGAGGACCGGGTCGTGGATCCCCGGCTCGACGCGTTGGAAACCGCCGGCCACCTGGTGGCCCGCATCGACGTGGACGAGTTGCTGGAGGCCCTGGCCGTCCATTCGGCGCGGGACCTCGGAGCTGAGTGGGCAGCCGTAGTCGACCTCGGCGGGCGGGAGCAGACGCCTGCGGTGGCGACCGGGGTCGGGGCGGTGCCGGCCGCGGCGTGGCTGGGCGCCTTCGTCGCCGGAAGCCGGGCTTCGATCGCCCCGTCCGGCCCGAGCGGTGGCCCCGACGACGTCGCCTGGGCCGACCTGGGCTGCGCCGAGCTGGTGGTGGTGCTCGGGCGGAAGGGCCGGCCGTTCCGCGCCCGAGAGCGCACGCAGCTGTCAGCCCTGGCCCGTATCGCCGACCACCGCTGGGTGGAGCTGGTCGCCCGACCGGCGAACATGCTGCCCCAAGCCCCGTAACATGCGCGGCCATGGCCGCTCGCGACTGGCGCCAGGCGGTATCCCCCGGGGGGCAGGAGATCTCCTTCGGCGCGCGCATCCGGGAGCTGGCTGAGGACGACCCCCGCCGCCCGCAGGTGACCGTGGTCGCTCCCAACGGCGATGAGACGGTGCTGTCCGCGGGCGAGCTGCACGTCCGGTCCAACCAACTGGCGCGGGCGCTCGAGGCGCGAGGAGTCGGCGTCGGCGACCGGGTGGGACTCGAGCTGCGCAACTCGCCCGAGCTGGTCCTCTCCGTGCTGGCGGCCTGGAAGCTGGGCGCGGCTCCGGTGCCGATGCGCTGGGACCTTCCCGCCTGGGAGCGCGACCGCGTGGCTGAAGTACTGGCCGCCCGGTACCTGGTACGCGAGGGCGACTGCGAGCTGTTCGACCACGCCGCCGGCCTCGACGCCGGTGAGCTGCCCGATCGTGTCGCCCCGTCCATCGGCGGGATCTGCAGCAGCGGCTCGACGGGCACGCCGAAGATCATCATGGACGACACCCCCGGGCTGATCGGGGCGGACTTCGGTACGCCGTTCCCGGCCGCCTGGGGCGTGGCCATCGACACCCAGCGCATCCTCGTCCCCACCGCGCTCTACCACACCAACGGCTACGCCGCTTTCTCCAACTTCCTGGTGGGCGACGCCATCGTGATCCTGGAGAAGTTCGACGCCGCGCTCGTCGTGGAGCTCGTCAAGCGTCACCAGATCACCACCTTCACGGCCACGCCCACCATGCTGCAGCGCATCGCCCGCGTCCCCGGGCTCAGCCGCGCCGATCTGGCCAGTGTGGTGTGGATCCAGGAGGGCGCCGCCGTCCTCCCCCCGGCGTTGGCCCGCACCTGGATCGACCTCGTCGGCGGTGAGCGGCTCTACATGGCCTACGGAATGACCGAACGCCTGGGGCTCACCGCCATCCGGGGGGACGAGTGGCTGGCGCACCCTGGCAGCGTGGGCCGAGGTTTCCGGGAGACCGATCTGCGCATCCTCGACGGCGACCAGCGAGAGCTGCCGCCCGGCGAGGTGGGCGAGATCTACCTGCGCAGCCCCACCACCGGCCGGTACGCCTACCTCGGCGGCAGCGCCCTGCCCATGACCGCCGACGGCTTCGCCACCTGCGGCGACTTGGGCTGGATGGACGAGGACGGTTACCTGTTCATCGCCGACCGGCGGGTGGACATGATCGTTACGGGAGGGGCCAACGTGTTTCCCGCCGAGGTGGAGACGGCGCTCTCCGAGCACCCCGACGTCGCCGACGCGGTGGTCCTGGGCTTGCCCGACCCCAACTGGGGCCGGCGGGTGCACGCCATCGTCGAGCCCGCCGACCCGTCGGCCCCGCCCACCGCGGCCGCCATCCGCGCCTTTCTCCGAGATCGGCTGGCCAGCTACAAGGTCCCCAAGACCGTCGAGGTGGTCGATGTCATCCCCCGCAGCGCCGCCACCAAGGTCAACCGTGGCCAACTGGCTGCCGAGCGTGGCGGCTAGCGGCCACGTGCAGATCGAGGTCGTCCCCGCGACCGACGACGACCGGACGGTCGTGCGCCGGCTGATCCAGCTCTACCACTACGACTTCTCCGAGTTCGACGGCGCCGACGTCAACCGGCACGGCGAGTACCTGCACCCGTACTTCGACGAGTACTGGACCGCCGACGATCGCCGGGCGTTCCTGTTCCGAGCGGACGGCAATTGGGCGGGATTCGCCTTCGTCTACACGGGAGAACCCCACGACATCGCCGAGTTCTTCGTGATGCGCAAATATCGAAGGCACGGCATGGGTCGCCGAGCGGCGGTGTCGCTGTTCGAGCGGTTCCCCGGGCGTTGGACCGTGCGCCAACTCCCGGCCAATACGGCCGCCACCGCCTTCTGGCGCCAGGCGATCCCATGGCCGTTCGACGAGGAGGAACGGGACGGTGAGGTCGTGCAGTCGTTCACCACCCCGGTCGAGCGACGTCAGGCGGGAGGGTAGACCAGGGGCAGGCGTTCGATGGAGCGGATGCCCTGGGAGTAGACGAGCTCGGCACCCTCCTCGAGCTGGTAGTCGGGGATCCGCGCGTGGAACTCGCGCAGGGCGACGCGCAGCTCCAGCCGAGCCAGATGAGATCCGAGGCAACGGTGGACGCCGGCGCCGAAGGCGAGGTGGGGGTTGACCTCCCGGCGCAGATCCACCGACTCGGGGTCCTCGACCCGCCCGCCGGGTTCCACGTTGGCCGAGCCCAGCAGCACGGTGATCGAGTCGCCGGGGTGCACCGGCTCGCCGCCCAGCACCGCGTCCTCGCTGGCGCCGCGGGCCACGCCCATCACCGGCGTCTCCCACCGGAGCAGCTCCTCCACCGCCGAAGGGATCACCGAGGGGTCGGAAGCCAGCAGTCGTCGATCCTCGGGGTGCTGGGCGAGGTAGGCGAACATGCAGTCGAGCGAGGCGCTGACCGTGTCCAGCCCGGCGATGAGGAACAGGAAGCAGATGTCGAGGATCTCCTCGTGGGAAAGCTGCGTCCCGTCGGGGCCCGGCGTCAGGAAGCCGCCGAGGAGGTCGTCGCGAGGCGCCTGCCCTGCCCGCTTCTCGATCTCGCCCTCGAAGTACTCGTAGATGCGACTGCCGGCCTGGTTGCGGGTGGCGCTCAGCTCGCCCAGCGTCGAACCGGGTGGGCGGATGATGCCGTCCTTCATGGAGAGGAAGTCGGGCAGGTCTTCGAGCGGCAGCCCGAGCAGGGTCAGGAACACCTCCGACGGAAACGGCACGGTGAACTCCGCGACCAGGTCGCACGATCCTCGGGCGGCGAACTTGTCGATGTGCGCACGCACCAGGTCGGTGACGCTGCCCTCCAGCCGGGCCATCCGCTTGGGCGCGAACAGCTGGTCGAGGATGCGGCGATAGCGCACATGGTCGGGCGGGTCGACCTGCAGCGGGATGAGGGGGCGGACGTTGCCGAGCGACGTGATCTGGCTGGCCTCGGCGGACGAGTAGGGCACGGGACAGCGGAGGATCTCCTCGACCTCGGCCCGGCGGCTGGCCACCACCATGTTCCCGAGCCGCAGGACGGGCGACTCCTCGCGCAGCGACGCGTACATGCCGTGGGGCGCGGCGCAGGTCGCCGCGTCCATCAACGTCATGCCCGGCGGGAGCTCGTCGGCGGGATCGGCGACGGCCTCAGGCGGCGGCGGCTCGGCGGCGGCCTCGGCGGCGGGCGGTTCGGGCGCTTGGCTTGGCATCGTCTGCCTCCCCGGGTCGGTCCGGCGACGGGCGTGCGTGACGCAACGAATGTAGCCCGATTTTCAGAGCGGTGTACTCGGCTGGGGAGAAGGACGTTCCGGGGCCGGCGCTGGCGGGCCGGCGCTTCCGAGGGTGGAAAATCTGCACGCGGAAGCTTCCGCGTGCACAAAGGTCGACCCTGGTCGGTGTTTCCACCCGCGGAACGTTCCGCGGGTACTTTTTCCACCACCGGAAGCCCCCGCCCGCGCCGGCCCCGCCGCCCCGCCGGCCCGGCCCCGCCGGCCCCGCCGGCCCCCGGCCTCAGCGCCCGCCGGCGATGACCTTGGTCTCGAGATACTGGGCGAAGCCCTCCAGCCCGTTCTGGCGGCCGACCCCGCTGTGCTTGTAGCCACCGAAGGGTGAGTCGGCGCCGTAGTAGATGCCGCCGTTGACCGACACCGTCCCGGAGCGGATCCGGCGGGCCACGGCGAGGGCCCGTTCGGGGGACGCCGAGCTCACCCCGCCGGACAGGCCATAGGGGCTGTCGTTGGCGATGCGCACCGCGTCGTCGTCGTCCTCGTAGCCGATCACCACCAGCACGGGCCCGAAGATCTCCTCGCGGGCGATCGTCATGGCGTTGTCCACGTCGGCGAACAGGGTGGGCTCGACGTAGAAACCGGTCGGCAGGGCGGCGGGACGGCTGCCGCCGAGGACGAGGCGGGCGCCTTCGTCGACGCCCCGCTCGATGTAGCCGAGCACCCGGTCGCGCTGGCGGGCGCTGATCTGCGGGCCCTGGACGACCTCGGGGTCGGTGGGATCGCCCACTTTGACCATGGCGAAGCTGTCGGCCACCACGCTGAGCGCCTCGTCATAGCGCGAGCGGGGTACCAGCAGCCGGGTCAACATGGCGCAGCCCTGGCCCCCGTGCATACAGGCGGCGAACGAGGCGAAGCCGATCGACGAAGCGAAGTCGGCGTCGCTCAGCACGATGTGGGCCGACTTGCCACCCAGCTCGAGGAAAAGGCGCTTGACGGTGGCCGCGCCGCGTTCCATGATCCGCCGGCCGGTGGCGGTGGACCCGGTGAAGGAGATGAGGTCGACCCGTGGATCCACCACCAGCTGCTCGCCGACCCCGTGGTCCGACGAGGCGACCACGTTGACCACCCCGGCGGGGATGTCGGTTTCCTCGGCGATGAGCTGTCCGAAGCGGGTGGCGCTCCACGGGGTGTCCGGCGCGGGCTTGACGACGACGGTGTTGCCGGTCGCCAGCGCCTGACCCAGCTTGTTGATGAGGATCTCGGTCGGATAGTTCCACGGCACGATGGCACCGACGACGCCGGCCGGCTCGTGCACCACGCGTCGCCAGCTGGGGACACCGAAGGCGTTGCCATCGGGCAACTCCCGTTCCCAGGGGAACTCGTCGATGGTGCGCGCCGGCCACAGCAGCCCGTCCGACAGCGGCGTGTCGAGCTGGGCCATGTGGGTCAGCATGACCGGGCAGCCCACCTCGGCCACCAGCTCGGACCGGATGGTCTCGCTGGCGGCGACGGCGGCCTGGTGGAGCTGCTCCAGGCACGCTCGCCGCCGGGCCCGGTTGGTGGACCAGTCGGTCTCGTCGAACGCGGTGCGGGCGGCGGCGATGGCCCGGTCCATGTCCTCGCCCGACGCGTCGGCCACCGTGCCGATGATCTGCTCGGTCGCCGGGTTCTGGTTGTCGAAGCGAGCGCCGGACCGGGCCTCCTCGAGCCGCCCGCCGATCAGCAGGCGGGACTCGCCGGCAACGTGGGTCGCAGGGCTGGATGGCGCGCTCATCGCTCAGCCCACCGCCCCGCTGACCTTGTGGCCCACGACCTCGTCCATGGACAGGCCCAGCTCGAGGAGCACCTCGTCGGTGTGCTCGCCGTGACCGGGCGCCCGACGCAGGTCGGGCGGAGTCTCGTCGAACTGGGCGGGCGCCCCCACCAGCTCGAAGTCGACGCCGGCGGCGTTGGTCACCGGTCGCAGATAGCCGTTGGCCCGGACCTGGGGATCGTCGTACAGCTCGGTCACCCGCTGGACCGGCGCCCACACGCCGGCGGTGTCGGCCAGCGCCTGCTTCCATTCCTCCAGCGTGCGGGAGGTGAAGATCTGGTCGAAGCGATCGACGAGCTCCCCGGCGTGCTCGGCTCGGGCGGCGGCGGTGGCGAACCTCGGGTCGTCGACCAGCTCCTCCGCCCCCAAGTGGGCGCAGAGGTCGGGCCAGAAGCGGTCGGACTGCATCATGTTGAGCGCCAGCCACCGCCCGTCCTTGGTGGGGTACTGGTTGACCAGCGGGTTGCCCATGGCCCGCCGGTTGGAGAAGCGGAAGGGCTCGTCCAACCCCAGCAGGCGGGACATGACGATGTCCGGTTGGACGTTCCACATGCCGGTGCTCAGCAGCGACACGTCGACCACCGAGGTCTCGCCGGTCCGTTCCCGGGCGAACAGGGCGGCGGCGATGGCGCCGGCGATCGTCATGCCGCCCATGACGTCGCCGAACGCCGGGCGTTGCCCGGCGGGGCGGGTGGCGTCGGCCGGCGTGAGGGCGTCGCACACGCCGCTTCGCGACCAGTACGAGGTGGCGTCGTAGCCGCCCCGGCCGCGTTCGGGACCGCGGGCCCCCTGGCCGTGGCCCCGGACGTAGATGATGTCGGGGTTGGCCGCCCGGATGTCGTCGAGGTCGATGCGCAGCCGCTGGCGGATGTCGGGCAGGAAGCTGGTGAGGAACACGTCGGCGGTGGCCGCCAGACGGTACAGCAGCTCGCGCCCCTCGTCGCTGGCCACGTTCAAGGCCACGCTGCGCTTGCCCCGGTTGGGGAACTCGATCATGAAGTCGACGCCCGACCCGCCGGGGATCACCCCCATGGTCGACAGCCCGCGCTGGGGATCGCCCATCTCGGGGTGCTCGACCTTGAGCACGTCCGCGCCCCAGTCGGCGAGGACGGCGCCGGCGGCCGGCACGAATGTCCACGATGCGACCTCCAGCACGCGCACCCCGCGCATGACGTCCTGCACCGGCCCTCCCTTGTGGTCGTGGGGCGACGGTAGCGGTCACCCCCCTGGCCGTCAAAGCCCAACGGCGATAGGCCAGGAAGGAAAATGACGATCTGCTCACACGCGCTACGGTCGTGCAACCGCTGGATGCGACCGGAGAGGACCCGGAGAGGAACCATCGTGGAGCTGCCCGAACTGTTGCGCGCCCTGGCGCTGGAACCCGTGGGGGAGGGGCGCTACCGGGCCGGCAACCTCCCGACGCCGGGCTCGGTGGTGTTCGGCGGCCAGATGCTCGCCCAGGCCATCGTGGCCGCCGCCGGCATCGACGAGGCCAAGGACGTGGCCTCCATCAGCATGCTCTTCGCTCGCGGCGCCCGGGTCGACGTTCCCCTGGACATCGACGTCGATCCGCTGGCCCAGGGACGCAGCTTCGCCAGCGCCGCCGTCACCGTCGGTCAGGGCACCCGCCGCTGCGCCCGGGCCCTGGTCCTGCTCGGCGCCGCCGATGCCGACGTCATCCGCCACGCGCCGACATCGCCGGTTGCTGCCCCGCCGCCCTCGGGCTCGGCGGGGGGTGCGTGGGAGACGTCGGTCGTCGGCGGGGTGGATATCGGCGATCCCGACGCAGTGGGGCCGGCCGAGTTGTCCGTGTGGTCCCGCTTTCCGGGCGCTCCCGACGGCACCCCTGTCGCCCGGGCGCTGCTCGCCTACGCATCGGAAGGATTCCTCATCGGTACGGCCATGCGGCCCCACGCCGGCGTCGGCCAGGCCCAGGCCCACGTGTCCCTGGACACGACCGTCCTGCGCCACGAGGTCACGTTCCACGAGCCGTTCGCCGCCGGCGACTGGCTCCTGCTGTCGTTCGCCAGCCCCTATGCCGGTCGGGGCCGGGCCTACGGTCGCGGCCATGCCTACGACGTCGACGGGCGCCTGGTCGCGTCCATGACCCAGGAGAGCATGATCCGCGCCATGGGCGCGCCGCCCTCCGCCGCCAGCGGGGACAAGGCGTGAGCGCTCCCGATGCGCCGCCGTTTCGGATCCTGCCCCAGCTGACCGACGCCAACCGCCCCTTCTGGCAGGGTGGCGCCGACGGCAAGCTGGTGTTCCTGCGCTGCCAGGACTGCGGGTACTACGTGCACCCGCCGACGCCGGTTTGCCCACGCGACTGGTCACGGCGGCTGGCGCCGGAGGCGGTGAGTGGGCGGGCGACGGTGGCCAGCTTCACCGTCAACTACCAGCCGTGGATGCCGGGCCCGGACCTCCCGTACGTGATCGCCATCGTGGAGATCGTCGAGCAGCCCGAGCTGCGCCTCACCACCAACATCGTCCATTGCCCGCCCGAGGAGGTCGCCATCGGGATGGACGTCACCGTGTGCTTCGAGCATCATCCCGACGAGCGTGGGGACGTGTGGCTGCCGCTGTTCGAACCCGCCGGCGCGGATGGAGCCCGATGACCGGGCTGGCCGAACAGCACTGCGCCATCACCGGTCTGGGTCAGTCCGACATCGGACGTCGCCTCGGGCGGGACCCGCTGGCGCTCACCATCGACGCCTGCCTGGCGGCGATCGACGACGCCGGGCTGACGCCCGCCGATATAGACGGGCTGTCCACCTACCCCGGCCCCATGGCCGTGCCCGCCGGCTTCAGCGGCGCCGGCGCCTACGAGGTGATCGACGCCCTCCGGCTCGACCTCGACTGGTACGACAGCGGCCTGGAGACCTCGGGCCAGCTCGGCTCGATCATCAAGGCCTGTTTGGCCGTGGCCGCGGGGATGGCCACCCACGTGGTGTGCTTTCGCTCGGTCTGGGAGGGCAGCGCCCAGGGCAAGGGCGGGCGGGCCGGCATGGGTGCCGGCAGCCACGGCGGGACCATTCCCTACGCGTCCGGGATGCAGCAGTGGACCCTGCCGTTCTCGGCCGCGTCGGCGGCGTGCTGGATCGCCCTGTACGCCCAGGCCCACATGCACCGCTACGGCACCACGACCGAGCAGCTGGCCCAGATCGCCCTCAACGCCCGCCGCAACGCCGGGCGCAATCCGGTGGCCGTCTACCGCGACCCCATGTCGCTCGACGACTACCTGGCGGCGCGGATGATCAGCACGCCCCTGCGCCTGTTCGACTGCGACGTCCCCTGCGACGGGGCGACGGCGGTGGTCGTGTCCCGGCGCGACGCCACCAGCGGGCTGCGCCATCCGCCGGTCTACGTCGAGGCCATGGGCGCGGCCGCCCACGACCGGCCCAGCTGGGACCAGCTGCACGACCTGACCCGCACGGTGGGCGCCGACGCCGCCGAGCAGATGTGGTCGCGCACGTCTCTGCGCCCCGCGGACGTGGACGTGGCCGAGCTGTACGACGGCTTCAGCATCCTCACCCTGCTGTGGCTGGAGGCCCTGCGCCTGTGCCCTCCCGGTGAGAGCGGGCCGTTCGTCGAGGGCGGCACCCGCATCGCCCTGGACGGCGAGCTGCCCCTCAACACCGCCGGCGGGCAGCTCTCGGGCGGCCGCCTGCACGGCTACGGCCTGCTGCACGAGGCGTGTCTGCAGCTGCGCGGCGCGGCCGGCGACCGCCAGGTGGGCGGCCGTCCCGAGGTGGCGCTGGCGGCCGCCGGCGGTGGGAGCACGTGCGGCTGTCTGCTCCTGACCCGCGAACGCCTGAACCCGCCATCCCCACCCGCCACCACCGACGCCGAGAGGCCTACTTGCGCACCGATGCGCGGTAGATGAGAGTCTCGTTCGCGCCGAGTCAGAACGATGCTGGCCTGCCCGGGAGATGCCCTTAGGCAGTATGCTTCCCCCACGTCGTTGCGGCCGCCGCGCCGCAGGGAGGGAGAGCGATGAACGTCGAGGACCTGATCCTGGTGAGCGTGGACGACCACGTGGTCGAGCCGCCCAACGTCTTCGACGGCCGCCTGCCCGCCAAGTATCGGGACCTGGCTCCGAAGTTCGTGACCAAGGACGACGGCACCAACGTGTGGCGCTACGAGGGGGCGGAGATGCCCAACGTGGCGCTCAACGCGGTGGCCGGCCGCCCGCCCGAGGAGTACGGCATCGAGCCCACCTCGTTCGAGGAGCTGCGGCCCGGGACCTACGACATCGACGAGCGGGTCAAGGACATGGACGCCAACGGCGTGCTCGGGTCGCTGTGCTTCCCGTCGTTCCCGCAGTTCTGCGGGCAGCTGTTCGCCCGGACCGAGGACAAGGACGTCGCCCTGGCCATGGTCCGGGCCTACAACGACTGGCACATCGACGAATGGTGCGGGACGCATCCGGGGCGGTTCATCCCCTGTCCCATCCCCGCCATCTGGGACCCCGAGGTCCTGGCCGCCGAGGTGCGCCGGACCGCGGCCAAGGGCGCCCACGCCGTGACCTTCTCGGAGAATCCGGCCAAGCTCGGCTGGCCCAGCCTGCACTCCGACCACTGGGACCCGCTGTGGCGGGCGTGCTCCGACGAGGGCGTGGTGGTGTGCATGCACATCGGGTCCTCGTCCCAGCTGCTGGTGACCGCGCCCGACGCCCCCATCGACGTGCTCATCACCCTGAGCCCCATCAACATCGTCCAGGCCGCGGCCGACCTGATCTGGTCGCCCATGCTGCGCAAGTTCCCCGATCTCAAGGTGGCGCTGTCCGAAGGCGGGATCGGCTGGATCCCGTATTTCCTCGAGCGCATCGACTTCGCCTACCAGCGGCACCACCGCTGGACGGGACAGGACTTCGGCGACCGCCTGCCGAGCGACGTGTTCAACGAGCACGTCATCTGCTGCTTCATCGACGATCACTTCGGGGTCGAGAGCCGCGCCCACCTCAACATGGACGCGGTGTGCTGGGAGTGCGACTACCCCCACTCCGACTCGACGTGGCCGCAGTCGCCCGAGAGCGGCCATGAAGCACCTCGACGGGGTGTCCGACGCCGACATCGAGCGCATCACCCACCGCAACGCCATGCGGGCCTTCTCCTACGACCCCTTCTCGGTCATCCCCCGGGAGCAGGCGACGGTCGGCGCCCTGCGCGCCCAGGCGGCGGGCCATGACATCGCCATCCGGGCCAAGGGCCGTCGCGGCGGCGGGGACGCCGAGGGGACGCTCTCGGCGTCCCTCACCAAGTTCGCTGAGCAAGAACTGACGGCGATGGGCGACTACCGCTACGTCACCTACGAGACCCTCGACGAGGGCGCGATCGCCCGGATCATGCTCAACCGGCCCGACGCCCGCAACGCCCAGAACCGGGGGCTGCTCGTCGAACTGGGCGAGGCGTTCGCCGAGGCCGAGGCCGACGACCAGGTGCGGGTGGTGATCCTGGGCGGTATGGGGCCGATGTTCTCGTCCGGCCACGACATGGGATCGAAGGTGTCCCGCGACGAGTTCACCCCCGGTCCCGGCCAGCACCCGAGCATGGTCACCAACGGCGGCACCCGCACGGGGGCCGAGCGGCTCATGCTCCAGGAGTGGCACTACTACTTCGACAACACCCGGCGGTGGCGCAACCTGCGCAAGATCACCATGGCCCAGGTCCACGGGACCGTCTTCGCCGCCGGCCTGATGCTGACGTGGGCGTGCGACCTCATCGTGGCCGCCGACGACGTCGAGTTCGCCGACGTCGTCGGCACCCGGCTGGGGATGTGCGGCGTCGAGTACTTCGCCCATCCCTGGGAGCTGGGTCCCCGCCGCACCAAGGAGCTCATGCTGACGGGGGACTCCATCGACGTCCACGAAGCCCACCGGCTGGGCATGGTCTCCAAGGTGTTCCCCGGCGACGAGCTGGCCGAGCGCACCCTGGAGTTCGCCCGCCGCATCGCCCGGCTGCCGACCATGACCGCGCTGCTCATCAAGGAGTCGGTCAACCAGACGGTCGACAACCAGGGCTTCCACAACGCCCTCAACTCCTGCTTCACCCTCCACGAGCTCAACCACTCCCACTGGGCGCAGATCCACGACAGCAAGTTCCCCATCGCCGAGCCGGCTGACGGCGTGCCCAGCTGGCGCGACGCCCCCCCGGTGCGGGTGGCGGCCAAGGACCAGCCGTGAACGGGCCCGACGGCCGTGGACCTGTCCTTTAGCGCCGACGAGCAGGCGCTGGCGGCGGAGCTGGGCGCCTGGCTGGCGGCCAACCTCGACCCGCCCGGCGAGTTTGCCGACTTCGAAGCCGAGGTGGCCTGGGGCCGGCAGTGGCAGGCCAGGCTGGCCCAGGCCCGCTGGGTGGGGATCAGCTGGCCGGCCCGCTTCGGTGGCCGGGACGCGTCGCCGGTGGAAGTGGCCGTCTACAACGCCACCTATGCCCGGGCCAAGGCACCGCAGCCCGTGAACCGGGTGGGGATCAACCTGGCCGGCCCCACCCTCCTGGCCCACGGCACCGAGGATCAGCAGCAGCGCTGGCTGCCGCCGATCCTGACGGCAGCCGAGCTGTGGTGCCAGCTGTTCAGCGAACCCGGCGCCGGCAGCGACCTGGCGGCGCTGGCCACGCGGGCGGTGGCCGACGACGACGGCTGGGTCCTCAACGGCCAGAAGGTGTGGACCTCCTACGCCGGCTTCGCCCGGTGGGGCATCTGCCTGGCCCGCACCGACCCGGCCGCGGCCAAGCACCGCGGGCTGTCGTACCTGGTGGTGGACATGCACGCGCCGGGTGTCGAGATCAGACCCCTGCGCCAGCTGACCGGCGAGGCCGAGTTCAACGAAGTATTCCTGACCGACGTGTTCGTGCCCCGCCACCACCTGGTCGGCCCGGCCGGGGCGGGCTGGATGGTGGCCAACACCACCCTGGCCCACGAACGCGGCACCAGCTTCCCGTTCAAGGAGCAGGTCGTCCACGAGGCGTTCCTCGACGAGCTCTACCGGCTGGCGGCCGCCACCGGGCGCCTCGACGACGAGGACGTCAGCGACGCCCTGGCCTCCTGCCACGTCGAGCTTGCAGGTGCTGCGCCTGCACAACTGGCGGACCCTCACCCGCCTCGGCCGGGGCGAGCAGCCCGGTCCCGAGTCCAGCTGGGTGAAGCTGGCGTGGACGGACATGACCCAGCACATGGCCGACGCCGCCCTGGAGGTCGCGGGCCCGTCGTCGCCGCTGTGGGGCCGCTGGCCGCGCCAGTGGCTGTGGAGCAAGGCGGCCAGCATCGCCGGCGGCACCTCGGAGATCCAGCGGACCATCATCGGCGAGCGCATCCTCGGCCTGCCCCGAGAGCCGGCCAGGGAGGGAGTCGCATCATGACCACGACCACCGGACCCACCACCGGACCGGACGAGCGCGACCGGGTCGGCCACCACCGCGCCCATCGAGCCGGGCGATCGATGCGGTCACCGCCGAGGTGATCCGCTCGGCCATGGAGACCATCTGCTTCGAGATGGCCACCTACGTCTCGCGGACGGCGACCACCCCGATCCTCAACCAGTCCAACGAGCGCAACGCCACCATCCTGGATGGCACCGGTCGGCTGGCGGCGCTGTCGGTGGGCATCCCCCAGTTCATGCTCACCTCCACCCTGCCGGTGCGCTTCGCGGCCGAGTTCTTCGCCGGCGACCTGCACCCCGGCGACGTCCTGGTGGGCAACGACCCCTATCACGGCGGCGGCCACCTCCCCGACTTCAACGTCTACAGCCCGGTGTTCGGCGACGACGGGGAGCTCATGCTGTTCGCCTCCATCCAGTGCCACCACGGCGACACCGGCGGCGCCATGGCCGGCGGCTACAACGTGTTCGCCCGCGACATCTGGAGCGAGGGGACCCGGTACCCGGCGCTCAAGATGGTCGACGCCGGCGTCGAACGGCGCGACGTGGTCCACATGATGCGCACCAACAACCGCCTGCCCGGCTTCATCGGCGACCTCCGGTCCCAGGTCGGCGCCGCCCAGCTCGGCGCCCGCCGGCTCGGGGAGGTCATCGCCACCTACGGCAGCGACCTGGTGCGGGCGGCGGTCGACTGGACGATCGCCGACGCCACCCGGCGTCTGCGTGCCGAGGTGGCCGCGCTGGCCCGACGGGACCTACGAGGCCGACATCTACGTCGACGCCGACCCCGTCGGCCACACCGACATCCACGTCCACGTGGCCATCACCGTCGCCGGCGACCATCTCATCATCGACTTCGCCGGGTCCGACACCCGCCCCGAGATCCAGGCGTGGTCCACGTTCGGCAACACCCGGGGCTACGTGATCGCCCAGCTGGCCAGCCTGGTGGACCCGACCATCCCCAAGAACGAGGGCTTCTTCGACTGCATCGACCTGCGCGTGCCGGAGGGGTGCTGCCTCAACCCGACCGTCGGCAAGCCGGTGTCGAGCGGCACCCACCACCCGGGCGTCGAGGTGGGCGACGCCATCGCCGTGGCCATGAGCCAGATCATCCCCGAACGGTGCTCGCCCCAGACCTACAAGTTCGGCAGCCCCCGCCAGATGTGGGGCGACGCCGACCCGCGCACCGGGAAGCCGTTCTTCGACCACGGCGGGGAGGTCAGCGCCGGCTGGGTCAACGCGGTGGAGGGCGTCGACGGGTGGGGCGCGCTCGTCGTCGTCCAACGGCAACCTCATCAAGGCCAGCGCCGAGATCAACGAGGGGCTCTTCCCGCACCTGCTGCGCGGCCGCAACTATCTGACCGACTCCGGCGGGCCGGGACGGTGGCGGGGCGGCTGCGGCAGCCTGTTCGTGAAGGAGGCTCGCGCCCCGACCTACGTCAACCAGTACGTCGTCAACCAGCGCCACATCCATCCCGGCATCGCCGGCGGCCATCACGGGACGCCGGACCATTGCCTGGTCGGCGACACCGAGGTCGATCCGGCCGTGTCCAACGTGCTCCTCGAGACCGGCGAGCAGCTGGTGTACCGCTTCGGCGGCGGGGGCGGATGGGGCGATCCCCTCGAGCGGGATCCCGACGCGGTGCTCGACGACGTGTGGGACGAGTACGTGTCCGTCGAGGGCGCCCGGCGGGACTACGGCGTGGTCATCACCGGGTCGTTGGCGGACATGACCCTGGCGGTCGACCGCGAGGCCACGGCCAAGGAGCGGGCGGGGTTGCGTCGGTGAGCGAGCGTCGAGCGAGCGAACCATGTCGGAGGGCGACACCGCCGACGGCTACCGCATCGGCATCGACGTCGGGGGGACCTTCACCGACTGCGTGTTGCGGCGCGCCGACGGCACGGTGGTGCTGGAGAAGACGCCGACCACGACCGAGGACCAGAGCGCCGGCGTCGGCAATGGCATCGCCCAGCTGGCCGCCGCCGAAGGCGTTTCCGTCGAGGACCTGCTGACGGGCACCGACGCCATCGTGCACGGCACCACCACCGGCGACAACACCATGATCCAGATGACGCGGCGCGCCCACCGGCCTGCTGGTCACCGAAGGCTTTCGCGACGAGATCGAGATGCGGCGGTGCTACAAGGAGGACATCTGGGATCCGGCCCTGCCGGCGCCGGCGCCCATCGCCCGGCGGCGGGTGCGCCTGGAGATCCCCGAGCGACTCACGTCGGAGGGGGAGATCGAGACCCCGCTGGACGAGGAGGCGGTGCGCAAGGCCACGGTTCGCCTCCGGGCCTTCGGGGTGACCTCGATCGCCGTGTGCCTCCTGCACGCCTATCTGAACCCGGTCCACGAGCTGCGGGTGCGGGAGCTGATCCTCGAGGAGTACCCGGACGTGGCCATGATCTCCCTGTCGCACGAAGTGCTGCCCAAGCCGCCGGAGTTCGAGCGTACGTCGACGACGCTCGTCAACGCCTACGTGGGCCCACCGATCGCCCGCTATCTGGAGAGGATCACCGACCGCTTGGCGGCGTCGGGCTACCACCGCGACCTGCTGGTGGCCACGTCGGCCGGGGGGATCGCCACCGCCCAGGTGGCCGCCCGGCGGGCGGTGGCGACCATCGGGTCGGGGCCGACGGGCGGGGTGACCGCGGCCGCCTTCGCCGCCGGCCGGGCCGGGCTGGGCGACGTGGTCACCGTCGACATGGGCGGCACCAGCTACGACGTGTGCCTGGTGCGCGACGGACGGGCCGAGCTGAAGATGGACTGGAACTGGCGCCACCGCTACTGCATCGGCATCCCCATGGTCGACATCGCGTCGGTGGGGGCCGGCGGCGGTTCGATCGCGTGGGAGGAGGCGGGGGTCCTGCACGTGGGGCCGCGGTCGGCGGGCAGCCAGCCCGGTCCGGCGTGCTACGGCGCCGGCGGCCAGGAGCCGACGGTGACCGACGCCGACCTCGTCCTCGGCCGGCTCGACCCGGCCACGTTCGCGGGCGGCCGCATGCGGCTGGACGCCGACGCCGCCGAGCGGACGCTGGGCGCCCTGGGACGACGGGTGGGCATGGACGTCGAGGAGGTGGCGGCGGCGACGGTGCGGCTGGTCGACGTGCTCATGACCGACGCCGTACGTCGCGTCCTCTCGCTGGCCGGCGTCGACCCCCGCCGTCTCGACCTGGTGGCGTTCGGCGGCATGGGGGCGATCCACGCCGCCACCCAGGCGGCGCAGCTGGGCATGGGTTCGGTGCTGGTTCCCCGCCAGGCGGCGGGCTTGTCGGCGCTCGGTCTCGTCATCGCCGACCACGTGGTCGACGAGTCGCGCGGGTACGTGGTGCCGTGGCGCGAGGCCGATCCCGCCGTGCTCGAGCGCCTGTCGGGCGAACTGGCGGCCAAGGCGGGCGCCGAGCTGGCCGCGGCCGGCGTGCCCGAAGGCCGGATCCACCTGGGCTGGTCGCTGCTGTTGGTGTACCCGGGCCAGACCTTCGACACGGCGATTCCGGTGGAGCGGCCCGACGACGTCGCCGGCGCGGTGGCCGAGTTCCACCGCCGCAACGAGGAGGCCCGGCTGATCGAGGCCCGGGCGCAGGAGCCCCTGCTGCGGGGGGTGCGGCTCACCGCGTTGGGAGAGGTGGGGAAACCGGCGGCCGTGGCGCCGTCGGGCCCGGGCGGTGCCGGTGCCGTGGTCGGCCGGCGCCGGCTGTGGGCGGCCGACGGGTGGCACCGGGACGCACCCGTCTGGGACTGGGCGGCGCTCGGCCCGGGTGACGAGCTGAGCGGTCCGGGGATCGTGCAGAGCCCATTCACCGCCGTGGTCCTCGGTCCGAACGACCGGGCGGCGACGACCGCGGCCGGCGACATCCTGGTCACCGTCGGCCCATGAGCGTGCTCAACCACGTCGGCGTGTGCGTGACCGACCTGGAGCGGTCCCGGCGCTTCTACGAGGACGCCCTCGGTTGTCGCTTCGATCGCCAGCTGTCCCCGCCGGACGGACCGTCGTCGCAGCTGCTCGGGGTCCCGACGCCGCTGAACCTGGTAGCCGTCTATCTCCGTCACGGAGGCACGACCTTGGAGCTGTTGCACTACGACCGCCCCGGCAACCCGCCGGCCCGCCGCCGGGCGCTCAACGAGCCCGGCCTCACCCACCTGTCCTTCGGCGTCGAGGACCTGCCCGGAGCCGTCCAGCGGGTCGAGGCGGCCGGCGGGTCCGTCGTCGGCGACAGCGACATCGGCGTCGCCGTGTTCGTGCGTGATCCCGACGGGCAGCTCATCGAACTGATCGGCGCGTCGTGAGCTCCGGCATCACCTCGTGGGGGACGTACCTGCCGCACTGGCGGCTCGACCGGGCGGCCATCGCCCAGGCGCTGGGCGGGCCCGCCGGGCGCGGTCAGCGCAGCGTGGCGTCCTACGACGAGGACCCCACCACCCTGGCCGTCGAGGCCGCCGGCCAGGCGCTGGCCGGGTTGCCGGCGCCGGCACCCGAGCGCCTCTACTACTCGACGCCGGAGCCGCCGTACCTGGACAAAACCAACGCGTCGGTCGTGCACGCCGCCTTGGCTCTGCCCGAGCGCGCCGGCGCCTACGACCTGTGCGGATCGGTGCGCTCGGGTTGGGCGGCGCTGGAGGCGGCCGAGCTGGCCGGAGAACGGGCGCCGGCGCTGGCGGTGGTGTCCGACCTGCGCAGCGGCCTGCCCGGCGGCGCCGACGAGCGCGACGCCGGCGACGCCGCCGGTGCCCTGGTCTTCGGTCCCGATGGCGCGGTCGCCGAGGTGATCGGGCGGGCGTCGGCCACCAAGGAGTTCCTCGACCGTTGGCGGCTTCCGGGGGAGGACTCGTCGCGCACGTGGGAGGAGCGCTTCGGCGAGCAGCTGTACGTTCCCTTGGCGAGCGAGGCGCTGGGCGAGGCGGTCAAGGCCGCGGGCGTGACGCTCGACTCGGTCGACCACCTCGTCATCGGCGGGCTGCACGCCCGGGCGGTGAACGCCCTCCGCCGCTCGCTGGACAAGCCGGGCCCCGACCTGGGCCCGAGCGTGGGCAACCTGGGCGCCGCCCAGATCGCCGTGGGCCTGGCGGACGTTCTCGAACGGGCCGAGCCCGGTCAGCTCATCGCCCTGGTGCTGGCGGCCGACGGCGCCGACGCCGCCGTGCTGCGAACGACCGAACGGCTGGCCGAGGTGCGCCGGGCCCGTGCCGACGCCGGGCTGGCAACCGTCGCCGAGCAGATGGCTGCCGGTGACGCCTCGCTTCCCTACGCCACGTTCCTCACCTGGCGCGGCCACCTGCGCCGCGAACCGCCGCGCCGGCCCGATCCCGATCGACCGGGGGCGCCGGCGACGCGGCGCGCCGACGAGTGGAAGCACGGGTTCGCGGCCAGCCGCTGCCTGGCCTGCGGGTTCCGGCACCTGCCGCCCACCCGGGTGTGCGTGGCGTGCCATGCCATCGATCAGATGGCTCCCGAGCGCATGGCCGGCGTGGGGGCGACGGTGGCCACCATGACGGTGGATCGCCTGGCGTACTCGTTGTCACCGCCGGTCATCGGCGTGGTCATCGACTTCGACGGGGGCGGCCGCTTCCGCTGCGAGATGACCGACGCCGATCCCGACCGGGTCGGCATCGGCTCGCGCGCGACCATGGCCTTTCGTCGCGTGTACACCGCCGACGGGGTGCACAATTATTTCTGGAAAGCCAAACTCATACCGGGAGGTCGGTGATGGCCAGCAACGGGATTCGCGATCGGGTGGCGATTGTAGGGATGGGGTGCACGCCCTTCGGCGAACATTGGGACAAGGGGGTCGACGACCTGCTCACCGACGCGGCCAAGGAGACCATCGCCTCGGCCAATGTCGGCCTCGACGACATCGACGCCTTCTGGCTCGGGACCCTGGGCTCGGGCGTGTCCGGCCTCACCCTTTCCCGCCCGCTCAAGCTCGACTACAAGCCGGTGTCGCGTAACGAGAACTTCTGCGCCACCGGCTCGGAGGCGTTTCGCAACGCCTGCTACGCGGTGGCCTCCGGGGCCTACGACCTGGTCATGGCCATCGGCGTGGAGAAGTTGAAGGACTCCGGCTTCTCGGGGTTGACCGGTACGCGCCCGGTGGGTGACGGCACCGACGCCGGCCTCACCGCCCCGGCCGCCTTTTCCTTCCTCTCACCGTCCTACGGCCACAAGTACCACGTGGAGGATGCGGTGATGAAGGAGGTCCTGACCCGCATCGCCTGGAAGAACCACCACAACGGGGCGCGCAACCCCCGGGCGCAGTTCCAGAAGGAGGTCAGCACCGAGACCATCGGCCGGGCTCCGCTCGTCGCCGGCAACCTCGGGGTGTTCGACTGCAGCGGCGTGAGCGACGGTTCCGCCGCCGCCATCATCTGCCGGGCCGAGGACGCCCACCGCTACACCGACTCCCCCCTGTACGTCAAGGCGCTGAGCTTCGTGGCCGGACCGGCCGCCGGACCCGTCGACCCGTCCTACGACTACACCTCGTTCGTCGAGGTCGTCCGCTCCGCGACCGACGCCTACCAGCAGGCCGGCATCAGCGATCCGCGCGCCGAGCTGGCCATGGCCGAGGTCCACGACTGCTTCACGCCCACCGAGCTGGTGCTCATGGAGGACCTGGGCTTCGCCACCCGGGGGACGGCGTGGAAAGAGGTCCTGGCCGGCACGTTCGACCTGGACGGCGACCTGCCCGTCAACCCCGACGGGGGGCTCAAGAGCTTCGGCCATCCCATCGGCGCCTCGGGTCTGCGGATGCTGTTCGAGTGCTGGCTGCAGCTGCGCGGGGAGGCTCCCGAAGCCCGGCGCATCGCCACCGTCGACGCCGGCCGCACCCTGGGCCTCACCCACAACCTCGGCGGCGCGCCGGGGGAGTGCGTCAGCTTCGTCAGCGTCGTGGGTAGCGAGCCCAGCGCCTGATCGAACGGCTCGCGGCGGGCTCAGCGCGCCGGGCGCTTGGCCGCCGGGGCGGTGGAGGCGAGGACGGCAGGCAGACACAGCGCCACCACCTCGTCGCCGGTCAGGTCCTGGTCGAGGAGGCGCACCTCGAGCACCCGCATGTTCAGGGCCGAGACCAGGGTGTGGATGAGGAAGAGCGTCATCTTGTCGACCGCGACGTCGCTGCGGATCGCCCCGGCGGCCACGCCGCGCTCGAGCACCTCGACGAGCAGGTCGACCTGGGGCCCGAGGGTGGTGGCGTACTCGGCGCCCTTGGACTCCGCCAGCTGCAGGTGGAAGATGGCCATCCCCTTGGATGCCGGGTCGTCGTCGGCCGCGTCGCCGTAGTAGGTGCGGATGAACGCTTTGAGCTGATCGACCGGATCGTCCACTTTGGCGACCGCCTGGGCCACCTTGTGGTTGTGGGCCCGCACCGATTCCTCGATGAGGGCGAGCAGGAGGTCGTCCTTGGTGGCGAAGTGGTGGTAGAAGGAGCGCAGCGACATGCCCGAGCGCTCGACCACGTCCTGCACGGTGAAGTCGGGGCGCTTGCGTTCCCGAAGCAGGCTGGCGGCGGCGGCGATGAACCGGTCGCCGCGCGCCAGGGCCCGGGCCCGGGCGCTGTGCAACGACCGCTCGAGGGTCCGGTCGTGCCACCGGGCTCGTTCGGGAGGCTTGGGGTCCGCCATGAAGAGTGCTCCTCGCGCCGCGCGGGCTGGCGCCTGGTCGACTGGTGGCAGGGACCGATCCTACTCCGAAGAAGGTCGCTCTCTCTTTTTGCGCAGCGGAGGCGCTCAGTGCTCGTCGCCTCGCGCCGCAAGCGGCGCTCAGACCC
This sequence comes from uncultured Actinomycetota bacterium, assembly GCA_963757175.1. GTDB lineage: Bacteria > Actinomycetota > Acidimicrobiia > Acidimicrobiales > Palsa-688 > CAVWQR01. The sequence goes on from CAVWQR010000001.1 coordinate 2,107,024, forward strand.
AGGACCGGGCGTTGCGCAGGGCGGTAGCCATGATGGTCAGCGTCGGGTTGTGGCCTCCGGAGCTGGGGAACACGCTGCCGTCGGCCACGAACAGGTTGTCGAGCTGGTGGAAGCGGCCGGTGCCGTCGGTGACGCTGGTGGCCGGGTCGGTGCCCATGCGCATCCCGCCCATGATGTGGGCAGTGGTGGGCGTGGTGTTGCCCGCCAGCGGGGTCTGGGGGGACTGGGCGTCGGGCACCGCCGTCACCGTGTCGGCGCCGGCCCGGCGGAGGATCTCGGCCAGGTAGGGCCGGTAGAAGGTCTGGGCCGCCAGCTCGTAGGTGCCGGGAAGGTAGGTGATGCGGGGCACCGGCAGCCCCCGGTAGTCCTTGACCGTCGGGTCGAGGTCCACGGCGTTGGTGGGGTAGGCCAGGTCCTCGCCGAGCATCTGGATGCCGCACATCCGGTCGCGCAGGATGCTGGCCCGCATCAGCTCCTTGAAGGCGGTGCCGAACGGCTTGGTGGGGGCGACGGTGCTGAGCAGCAGGCGGTAGGTGCCGGCCTCGGCGATGGGACTCTGGGCCCCGCCCAGCTCCATGGTGCCTCCCCGGAAGTACGGCAGGCCGGCCGCCCTGGCCGCGGCACGCGCCCCGGGGAAATCCGGGTCGGCGAAGTCGTCGGCGTCGTTGGTGGTGGAACGCCCCCGCCAGGCGTGCATCCGCTGGGACAGGAACACGCCGGTGCCGTCGGTGAACCAGTGCATCATGAACCATCGACCGATCGACCCGTGCGGGTTGGGCAGCTGCGACAGCAGTGCCAGGCGGGCCGTCTCGATCGCCTGGGCGGCGAGCACGACGGCGTCGGCGCTCTCGGTGTGGGGGTGGCCGTTCTGGTCGAGCCAGGTCACCGACACCACCCGGCTGCCGTTGGTGTTGACCCGGACCGCCCACGCCCCGGACCGCAGCTCGGCGCCGGCGAGCAGGGCGTGGCGCAGCGGGGCCAGGGCGCCCACCCGGGCGTGGATGGGGCAGCCGTAGTTGGCGCAGAAGCCGCAGTTGTTGCACGCCGGCCGGCCGTCGTGGGGCCGGCTGTTGATGGCCATGGGCGTCAGGAACGGGTGCAGTCCCAGCGCCTCGCACCCATGGGCGACGGTGAGCGAGGCGTACTGGGGTGGCCCCCCAGGCAGGGGGAGCGGCTTGGTCCGGGGGGCGTGGCGCAGGACGGGGTCGGCGGGGAGGGCGGCGACGTCGCCGGCGACGCCGATGAGCGCCTCGATCTCGTCGTAGCGCGGGGCGATGTCCTGGTAGGTGAACGGCCAGTCGATGACCTGGGCGCCAGGGACGGGGCCGAGCATGGACAGCTTGGCGAAGTCGATGTCCCAGAGGCGCGGCGTCTTGGCGTCCCAGTGGACGGTGGCGCCACCGACCGTCTGGGGCATGGGTTGGAAGGCACCGACGACCTGGGGCTTGGTGTCCGTCGGGTGGTAGCGGTAGGTGCGGGGCTCGGCCACCGGATTGGGCAGGGCGAAGTTGCGGGTGGTCTTGACCTCGTCGTTGGCAAAGGCGGTGTGCGGGGCCGGCTGGCGCAGATCACCGAACCAGTTGTCGCCCTTTTCCAGGATGACCACGTCGTGGCCGGCCTGGGCCAGGACCATGGCGGCGACCGACCCGCCGGCGCCGCTGCCCACCACCAGGTACTTGGTCTTGGCCATAATCGCAACTACGACCGTGGGCCGATGACGACGCCGCTGGGCGCGCCGGGCGCGGTGGCGGCGAGCACGGCGAGGACCTTGCTCGCGGTGGGCGATGGCACGTAAGGGTCGGGACCGTCGGAGTTGGTCACCTCGGCGGCGGTGTAGCCGCGTGGCTGCGAGTCGCCGGGGAAGCGGATGTCGTGCCAGCCCGACAGGTTGGCGTTGCCGCCGTACTCCGGTGCTCCGTAGCACGCCTCGACAGTGTGCTCGAAGAGCAGGTCGGTGAAGCCGGTCATGCCCGACGGGAGGTTGGCCACGGCCGGGTTCTTGGCCAGGGCGTTGTCCTGGCTGGCCGCGGCGGCGGTGGTGAAGTCGCCACCGGCCAGGTGGTCGAGGGCGGCGATGCCGTCGCGGTAGTTGGCCACCAGCGAGGCGATCTGCCGCTGCCAGATCAGGCGGTCAGCGGGGCCGAGGTCGAGGAAGTGGGCCATGTCGTCGGTGGGGGACCCGGCCCGGTTGCTGAACGGCCCGCCCGCCCACACCCGGGGCGGGCCCACGCTCAACGCCCCCAGGAGATCGGCGATGTATCCGGCGGCGTTGGCCTCCCTGGCGCCGGGATGGCCGGCTTCGGCGGGGTCGTCCTCGGGCCCGGGGACGAGCCGGGCGGTGGCGTCGACGACCACCTGCTGCTGGTGCTTGTCGAGGACGGTCTTGATCGTCGAGCTGCTGCTCCCGCAGGCGGAGGCGTCGATGCCGAGGGCGGCGGCCAGCCCGGCCAGGCCGCCGGCGACGACGACCGTCCGCCGGGTGAGCACCGCTTGCGGTGCGAGCCGACCAGCACCGACGACCGGCGCGTCCGGGCGGGCCGGCGGCGGGGTCACGCCCCGTTCCCGCGAAAGTCGAAGGCCACCTTGACCGCTCCCGAGCCGCCCTGGTCGACGAGGGCGCCGAAGGCGGACCGCCACGCCTCCAGGGCGAAGCGGTGGGTGAGCATGGCCGACACGTCCACCCGCCCGGCGCGCACCAGGTCGAAGTAGTGCTCCATGGCGTGCGCCCGCTTGCCGTCGACCTCCTCGACGCCGAAGGCGTTGGAACCGACCAGGCGCAGCTCCTTGAAGTACCACGGGGTCCACTCGAAGCGGCCCGGGGAGCTCACGCCCAGCTGGACCAGCGCCCCCCGGGTGCGCAGGACGCGGAGGGCCACCTCGACGGTGGCCGGGGCGCCGACGGTGTCGTACACCACGTCGATGCCACCCGGCCACGCCACCGGCAACCCGTCCCAGGGCCGGCGCAGCTGCCCGCCGGACCAGGCGGCGACCGCCTCCACCAGCTCCGAGCGCGGCTCGGGCGCGAACACCGTCGCCCCCGCGGCCGCCGCCAGCTCGGCCTGGGCGGGCCAGCGGGCGACCGCGCCGAGCTCGACGTCAGGATGCAGGGCCCGCAGCACGGCCAGCGCGGTGGTGCCCAGTGCGCCGGCGCCGTAGACCAGCACCCGCCCGCCCGGCGGGGGAGGAGTGCGGGTCACGGCGTGCAGCGACACCGAGAAGGGGTCGGCCAGCACCGCCACCTCGTCGGGGACGTCGGGGGGGACGGCGACGACCATGGAGCGGTGGGCGGGCAGGCGCTCGGCGAAGCCTCCGGTGGCGTCGGCCGAGTTGCCGGTGTGGATGCCCGGCTGGAGGGCGCCGTCACAGAAGTGCTCACAGATGCTGGCATCGCCCGCCCGGCACGCCGGGCACGGGGGGACGATCCCCCGGGGACCGCACGACAGCCACGGGTTGAGCACGACCCGGTCGCCGGGCGTCACGCCGGCCTCGGCGCCGGCTTCGGCCACGGTGGCCACCACTTCGTGGCCCAGCACCTGGGGGAAGGAGATGAACGCAGTCATGGGGTTGTCGGCGGCGTCGTCGAAGTCCATCAGCACCTGCTTGCTGTCCGAGCCGCAGATGCCGGTCAGGCGGGTGTCGAGCACGGCCCAGTCCGGTCCGCGCAGCGGTGGGTCGGGGACCTCGCGCAGCGCCATGGGCGTCGTGGCCAGGTGCCGGGCCAGCTGGGAGGCGTCCGGCGCCATCTCGCCGGCGTCGGCCGGGTCGGCGTCGACGCCGAAGACCAGGGCCTTCACGCCGGCCCGCCCTCGGTCCAGGAGAACGGTTTCCCGGCGAGCGCGGAGCGGGCCATGTCGGCCGCCCCGTCGAGGAAGGCGTCGGGGTCGGCGGTCTTGAGCTCGACGATGGCGCGCAGATCGGGGACGTACACCTCGAAGCGGTCCCCTTCGATGGCGGCCACGATCCCCTCGGCGACGTCGGCCGCCGGCTCGAGCGGGCCGTCGTACACCGGGGCGTCGTTGCCGGGCTGGTCCCAGATCTCGGTGTCGATGGCGCCGGGCAGCACCAGGCGCACCCCCACCTTGGTGCCGTCCAGGTCGATGCGCAGGGACTCGGCCCAGCCGCACAGGGCGAACTTGCTGGCCGCGTAGGCCGCCTCCCGGGGCACGCCGACCCGCCCGGCCAGGCTCGATACGTACACGAGGGTGCCCCGGTTGCGGGCCAGCAGGCGCGGCAGGTGGACGAGGGTCATGCGCACCGGCGCCAGGTAGTTGACCCGGAGGGCGGCGTCGACATCGGCGGGGGTGAGGTCGGTGGCGCGCCTGCGCAAGGGGATGCCGGCGTTGTGGACGACCGCGTCGAGGGGGCCGAAGTCGTCCCACGTTTCCGCGGCCAACGCCTCGGCCGCATCCAGGTCCCCGAGATCGACCACCCACGCCCGCGACTCCGGGGCGTGTCGACGGCAGCGCTCGAGGACCGCGTCGAGCCGCTCGGCCCGCCGGGCGACGAGGCCCACGGTCACGTGCCGTTCGGCCAGGCGCTCGGCGAGCACGGCGCCGATGCCCGACGACGCCCCGGTGACCAGTACGCGGCTGCCCGCCTCGAGATCCATCCCGGTCCCCTCTCCCCTCTGACGACGGCCGAACCTAGCATGACGCTCATGTCAGGTTCTAGCGTGACCGTGGGGATCGACATCGGCACCACGTCGGTCAAGGCGGTGGCGGCCGACTTCGACGGCGGCGTCGTCGAGCGGGCCCGCATCCCCCACCCGGTCAACATCCCCGCCGCCGATCGCCTCCAACACGACGCCGACCGGGCGTGGCGCACCGGCGTGCAGGAGGCCTACCGGACGGTGGCCGCCGGCCGGCAGGTGGCAGGAATCCAGGTCGCCGCCATGGTGCCGTCGATGTGCGCGGTGGACGGCGCCGGCCGGGCGCTCACCCCCGGCCTGCTCTACGGGGACGCCCGGGGTGGCCTGCCCCGGGTCGACGACCCGGCCGACAGCACCGAGCTGCTCGGGTTCCTGCGCTGGTGCGCCGCCGAAGCGCCGGCGGCGGCGGGGCTGTGGCCGGCGCAGGCCATGGCCAACCACGCCCTCTGCGGGACCGCGGCCATCGACCCCGTGCTGGCCATGATGTCCATACCCCTGTTCGACGGCCACGAGTGGGACCCTGCGGTGTGCGCCAAGCTCGGCGTGCAGCCCGAACAGCTTCCGGTCGTGGTCGCCGGTCCCGACCCGGTCGGCCAGGTGGACGGCGTTCCCCTCGGGGCGGGCACCATCGACGCCTACGCCGAGCAGCTGTGCGCCGGCGCCACCGGCGACGGTGACGTGCTCGTCATCTGCGGCACCACGCTCATCGTGTGGGTCATGACCTCGGGCTGGGCCGACGAGCCCGGCCTGTGGTCCCTGCACACCGCCGACGGGCGGGCCATGATCGGCGGCCCCAGCAACGCCGGCGGCCTGTTCGTGGAATGGGCCAAGCGCCTGGTGGGATCGGACCACGCCGGCGGGCGCGACGGCGATCCCGCGGCGGTGCCGGTGTGGGTGCCCTACGTGCGCGGCGAACGCGTCCTGGTGGCCGACGCGTCGCGGCGGGCCGCGCTGCACGGGCTGGACCTGACCCACGGACCGGCCCAGCTGCGGCGGGCCGCCTACGAAGCCACCGGCTTCGTGGTCCGCCACGTGATCGAGCGTTCGGGCCAGCCCGCCCGGCGGGTGGTGGCGACCGGCGGGGGGACCCGGGACCCGGCGTGGATGGCGGCGCTGGCCGACGCCACCGGTCTGCCCGTCGACGTCGTCGCCGTGGCCGAAGGGGCGGCCTACGGCGCCGCCTACCTGGCCCGGGAGGTCGCCGGCTTTCAGGCGGACGAGGAAGGAGCCGCCCGGTGGGCGGGGCGGGCGGCCCGCGTCGAACCCGTCCCGGCGTGGAGGGACGCGACCGCCGGCCGCTACCAGCGCTTCCGCCAGCTCGCCGAGGCGGACGACGCCTGAACCTGACATGACACGAGCGTCAGGTTGGACTAACCTGACTCTCGTGTCAGTTACCGGCTGGCGCCAGGTGACGCTCGGGGAGGCCCCATGACCGACAGCGCAGTACGAGCCGACGAAGTCGAGCCCTTCGATGCCATGGAGCAGTTCACCTCCACGGTGGCGGGCGACGTGCGCGACCCCTACCCCAGGCTGGCCGAGCGGCGCCGGTCGGTCGGCGCGGAAGTGGTCACCCTGCCCAACTTCACCGGCGACCTGATGGACACCTTCGTCGTCTACACCTACGACCTGGTGTCCCAGGTGCTCCGCGACAACCGCACCTTCTCGTCCGGGGCCATCCGTGACCTGATGGGCATCGTCATGGGCCCCTACGTGCTGGTGGGGATGGACGAGCCCGAGCACGGCCGCCACCGCAGCCTGGTGAGCCCCGCCTTCCGCCAGAAGGCCCTGGCCCGCTGGGAGGAGGAGCTGGTGGCCAAGGTCGTGCACGAGCGCATCGACCGTTTCGCCCAGCGCGGTCACGCCGAGCTGGTCGGCGAGCTCACGTTCCGGTTCCCCGTCGAGGTCATCGCCCACATCCTCGGGGTACCTCGACTGGAGGCCTCGCAGTTCCACCAGTGGGCGGTGGACCTCATCAACGTGGCGGCCCGGCCGGAGCAGGGGCTGGCCGCGTCCGAGGCGTTGCGCACCTACCTGGCCGGCGTGGTGGAGCAGCGCCGGCGCGAGCCGCAGGACGATCTCATCAGCGACCTGGTCACCACCGAGCTCGACGGCGAGAAGCTCGGCGACGAGGAGATCTTCTCGTTCCTCCGCCTGCTGCTGCCGGCGGGCGCCGAGACCACCTACCGGGCGACGGGAAACTTCCTCTTCGGGCTCCTGACCCACCCCGAGCAGTGCGAACGCCTGCGCGCCGATCGTTCGCTGATGCAGGCGGCGGTGGAGGAGTCGATCCGCTGGGAGTCGCCGTTGCTGCTCACCAGCCGGGTGGCGACGGTCGACACCGAGGTCGGCGGCGTGGCCGTCCCCGCCGGGATGATGGTGGCGGCGGAGGTGGGCTCGGCCAACCACGACGAGACCCGCTGGGACAACGCCGAGGAGTTCGACATCTTCCGGCCGCCCAAGCCGCACGTCTCCTTCGGTCTCGGGCCCCACATGTGCATCGGGATGCACCTGGCCCGCATGGAGATGGCCACCGCGGTGGGCGCCCTCCTGGACCGCTTCGAGGACCTGCGTCTCGATCCTGGCGACGCCGATCCCCACATCCACGGTCAGCGCTTCCGCTCACCGACGTCGCTGCCGGTGGCCTTCTAACCTTCGTCGGCATGGGTGAGCTCCGCGTCGACCGGGAGCGCTGCATCGGCTCCGGGAACTGCGTCTACTGGGCGCCGGCGACGTTCGACCTGGACGACGAGGGAAAGTCGGTGGTCATCGATCCCGAGGGCGACCCTCCCGACACCATCACCAACGCCATCGACGGGTGCCCGACCCGCGCCCTGTCACTGAAAACGGAGAAGTGAGCTAGGGCCATTCCCACCACTGCACCTCGACGGTGAGGGGCAGGAGATGGCGGACGTAGAAGGAGTGGATCTTGACGACCTCCTGGTCGTCGACCGTGTGGTCCTCGAGGCGGATCCGGTCGTCGGCGGCGGCGCGCTTCTTGACCCGGTCCAACAGTTCCAGGAACTCGGCCTCGCTCGTCACCGAGACGCCGAAGTGGTCGGTGCCCGGAGCCAGGAGCGGCGGGTCGGCGCCCATCAGGTAGACGAACTGGTCGTAGGTCTGCATGCCCAGGACGAGCAGCTTGCGGTCCTGGGTGAGCTGCGGGTACTCGGTCCAGCCGAACGCGTCGTGGTAGAAGTCGACGATCTCGGCCCGGCCCGTCTCGTCGAGGGCGTCGGGCGGCAGCGAGATGGCGACATGATTCAGCCGCGGCGGACGGGTTTTCTGATCAGCCAAGGTCTGCTCCCTCGTCGAGATCGCTTCCGGGGGTCACCATCACCTTGCCGGCCACCCGACCGGAGGCGAGCGCCTCCATGGTGTCGAGCAGGCCGGCGAGGGGCACGTCGGCCGGTTCGAGCAGGGCGTCGACGGGGATGGCCCCCGTGGCCAGGAGATCCAGTGCCCGGGCGAAGCCGTCGGCGTCGTAGAGGAACGCGCCGGTGATGACCAGTTCGTTGAGCAGGATGCGGTTGGGGTCGAAGCGCGGCGCGTCCATGCCGGCGCCGACGAGCACCAGGGTGCCGCCCCGCCGCAGCTGGGCCAGGCCGGCGGTCATGGCCGCCCCTTTGCCCGAGCACTCGAGAACCACGTCCACCGGGTCGTCGACGATCCGGCCCGGCCCGGTGCGGTCGGTGACGACGAGGTCCTCGGGTCGGACGACGCTCGTCGCCCCCACCCGGGCGGCGAGCTGGCGTCGCAGGGGCGCCGGCTCGCACACCACGACCTGGTCGACACCACCGGCGCGCAGGGCGGCGACGGACAAGGCGCCGATGGGGCCGGCACCCATGACGAGCACCCGCTGGCCGGGACGGCAGGCACCCCGGGTGATCCCGTGCAGGGCGACGGCGAGCGGCTCGGCCAGGGCGGCCGCCCGCAGGGGCAGGTGCTCGGGCACGGCGACCGCCTGGGCGGCGGCGATCACCGTGTAGCCGGCGAAGGCGCCATCCCAGGGCTCGCCGCCCGGCTCGTCGCGCTGGTCGCACAGCGACGGCCGCCCCGCACGGCACGCGGCGCAGTGACCGCATCGCGGGCGCCGGCCCACCGACTATCCGGTCGCCGACCGACCAGCCATCGACGTCGGGTCCGACGGCGGCGACCACGCCGGCGTACTCATGACCTTCGACCGACCCGGGCCGGCCCCAGCCCTCGATCACCATGTGCAGGTCGCTGCCGCACACCCCGCAGTGCGCCACCTCCACCAGCAGCTGGCCCGGCCCGGGTGCCGGCACCGGCCGACGCTCGACCTCCAAGCGGCCCGGGCCCTGGTACACCGCCGCGGCCATCTCGGCCACTCAGCCCCGACGCGGCCCGTTCCGGTCATGGTTCCGCCGGCGTCTCGCCCGGCCGGGGCAGCAGCCGGTCGGCGATCTCGGCGGCGCCGTCGGCGGGACCGAAGTAGCTGACCTCACCGTGGGTCAGCACCACGGCGTGATCGGCGAGGGCCAGGGCGTGCTCGACCTGCTGCTCGATGAGCAGCAGGGCCGTGCCTTCGCGTTTGATGGCGGCCAGGGTCGTGTACGCCTCTTCCACGATGACCGGCGCCAGACCCGAGCGACAGCTCGTCGACGACCAGCAGCCTCGGCGCCAGCACCAGCACCCGGCCCAGCGAGAGCATGCGCTGCTCGCCGCCCGACAACATGCCGGCCAGCTGACGGCGGCGCTCACCCAGGCGGGGAAACAGCTCGTACGCCCGGGCCAGGGCCTCCTTGGCGCCGGTCCGGCTCTTCTTCTCCCGGAAGGCGAGGACGAGGTTCTCCTCCACGGTGAGGCTGGCGAAGACCGACCGTCCTTCGGGGGCGTGGGCGATCCCCGCCCGGGCCAGGCGGTGGGGGGCGGAGCCGCTCACGTCGGCCCCGGCGAAGCACACCCGGCCGGCGGTGGGGCGGATCAGGCCGGTGCAGACTCGAGCCACGGTGGTCTTGCCCGAACCGTTGGGACCGAGCAGCGCCACCGCGCTCGCCGGGGCCACGTCGAAGGACACCGAGAAGATGGCGCGGAAGGCGCCGTACCCGGCGTCCACCCGCTCCACGGACAGCAGGGCGCCGTCGGCGTCCATGTCGTCGCCGGCCGGCGCCGCGGTGGTCTGGCCGGGCGACACGGTCACGCCGGAACTCCGAGGTAGGCCTGACGCACCACCGGATCGGCCAGCACCTCCGCAGTCGATCCCGACGCGATGACGCGACCCAGGTCGAGGACGTAGAGGCGGCTGGTCACCTCGGCCACCATCTCCACGTCGTGCTCGACGAGCAAAATGGCCGTGTCCCGCTCGTCGCGCACCTGGCGCAGGACCCTGACCATGGCGGCCGTCTCGACCCGGTCGAGTCCCGACGAGGGCTCGTCCAGCAGCAACAGCCGGGGTTTGGTCATCAGCGCCCGGCCCAGCTCGACCAGGCGGCCACGTCCCAGGCTCAGCGCCTCGATGGGGCGGTCGGCGTCCTCGAGCAGGCCGAGCAGCTGCAGGGTGCGCGCCGCCTCGGTGTGCTCGTCGGCGGTGACCCGACCCCGAGCAGTCAGGTCGCGCCGACACCCCGCCGGTGTCGCGCCGGGCCCGCTCGGCGACCAGCAGGTGCTGGCGCGGCGTCATGCCGGGAAAGAGCTCCATGCGCTGGAAGGTGCGGCCCAGGCCGCGACGGGACCGGCGGTATTCGGGGAGCCGCGAGATGTCGCGCCCGGCGAAGCGGACGTGGCCGCTGTCGCGGTGCACCGTCCCGTACAGGCAGTCGAAGAATGTGCTCTTGCCGGCGCCGTTGGGTCCGATGAGCCCGACGATCTCGCCCTCGGCGACCGCCAGCGACACGTCGAGCAGGGCGACGATCCCGGCGAAGCGCTTGGAGACGTCCACCGCTTCGAGGAGGGGAGCGCTGTTCGCCGTCGCGGTCATCGGGGTGCGCCCTCGGTGGCGGCGCGGGCGGGCGCAGCCTCGGCTCCGACCTCTTCCCGAGGCTGCGGCTGGCGGCGGCTTCGCCTGCTCCCCAGCCAGGAGACCAGGTCGAGGATCCGGCGGGTGGACGACTCCACCGCGCCTTCGGGGTGGAGGGCGTAGCCGATCACGCCGAGGCCGAAGAAGACCTCGGTCCACAGCTGCTGATGGGGGATGCCGATGAGCCCGAGGAGGGCGGGCACCACGCTGAAGGTGATCCCCCCGATGATCGTGGTGTAGACGCTGCCCACGCCGATCGTCACCACCACCACCACCCAGAAGAGCCCGAGCAGGTACGTGTAGTTCGCCTGGCTGGCGGCCAGGTTGTAGATGGCCAGGAGCCCGCCGCCGAGGCCGGCGATCCCGCCGGAGATGGCGAAGGCGATGAGCTTGGTCCGATCCGGGTCGATGCCGATGGACATGGCGGCCCGCTCGCTGCCTCTGACGGCGTCGAAGAAGCGCCCCGAGGTGCCCCGCTGGATGAGCAGCACCAGCCCGGCGACGATGGCGAGGATGACCAGGACGAGCACGAAGAAGTTGCGTCCCCCGGCGATGCTGATGGCGTCGAGGCGCAGCGAGCCGATCGCCGGACGAGGCACGGCGATCGGGGTCGCCCCGCCGCTCACCCACCCCTCGGGGGCGAGAACGTTGTCGAAGAGCAGAGCGAAAGCCAGGGTGGCCAGGGCGACGTAGACGCCCTGGAGGCGCCGGGTGGGGATGGCGATGATGGCGCCCACGGCGGCAGCCATGATCCCCCCGAGGACCATGGCCAGCAGGACCGACATGCCCGTGTGCTCGACCAGCTGCGCGGTGGCGAAGGCGCCCACCGCGGCGAAGGTGGCCTGGCAGAGCGAGATCTGGCCGGCCATGCCCGTGACCACGGTGATGGACAGGAAGATGACGCTGTAGATGACGCCCTGGGTCACCTGGCCCAGCCAGTAGGCGTTGAGCACGAACAGGCCGAGGACGACCAGCAGGACCACCGACCCCGTGGCGGTCACCCGGGTGGCGATCGTGGCCCACGGCGGGCGCACGGTGGCCGCCGTGGCCGCCGGCGGCGGGTCGACGCCGGCCAGGGGATCGGCCGCCTCCCGCCGGCGCCGCAGTCCGGGCCAGAACAGCAGCAGCGCCACCAGCACCACGAACGGCAGCGACGGCCGCAAGCCGGTGAACAGCACGCTGCTGTGGGGCAGGTAGCCGCTCACGATCTGCTCCATGGCGCCCAGGCCCAGGCCGCCGGCGAAGGCCAGGGGGATGCTGGACAGCCGAGCGAACACGCAGCAGGCGATGGCCACCACGAGCAGGGCGAAGAAGTTGGTGGACTCGATCGACGCGTAGAGCGGCGCGAACAGCACGCCGGTCAGCCCGGCGAGGAGGCCCGACAGGGCCCACGAGAACCCGGCGACGCGGTCAGCGTCGACACCGTTGAGCTCGGCCATGCGGGGGCTTTCGACCACCGCTCGCATGCGCAGGCCCAGACGGGTGAACCGGAACAGGGCGGTCAGGCCAACGGCGACCACGACCGTGCAGGCGATAGTGATGACCTGGTTCTGGTCCCAGTAGTAGTGGCCGAAGTGGTACACGGGCACCTGGTTGGCGTTGCCGGGGGCGAGGCCGGGGGCGTTCAGGAGGCCGTTCTGGCCCACCGCCACCTGCACGATGGCGGGGATGGCGACCAGGAGGCCCAGCGTGCAGACCAGCCGGGCCAGGGGTGGCGCGGTGCGTAAGAACCGGAAGACCACCCGGTCCAGGATCAGCCCGACGACCGGACCGGTCACCACCACCGCCATCACGGCCGCCGGCACCAGGGACCAGTGGTGGTCGACCCGCAGCTCGTAGTAGACGACGGCGGAAACGAACACCTGGGCCCCGTAGGCCAGGTTGAACACCCCCGAGGTCTTGTACCCCAGCACCAGCCCGACGGCGACGAGCGCGTACACGCACCCGATCGGGATGCCCTGGATCAGGTAGCCGACGAAGTCGCTCACGTGCCTCTACCCATGCGCCCCGGCTCCTCTACTTCAGCGTGGGGGTCGGCGGCGGACCGCTCGGGGTGACCGGCGGGAAGCAGAGGAACGGCTTGCCCGGCTGTCCGAACACCGGCACGAAGGCGCCGTTGCGGACCTGGGACAGCGCCGAGCACGGAGGGGTCCAGGCGCTGGTGTGGGCGATCGTCCAGTTGATACCGGGGAGGACGCCGTTCGCCGTGTAGTTGGTCATGCTGTTGAGGGCGGCGACCACGCTCGAGCGGTCGAAGTTCTTGCCCGCCGCCTTGATGGCCGTGTAGAGCATGTCGGCGCTCGTCCAGCCGGCCAGCGAGATCTCGCTCATCGTCCCGTGGGTCCGGTTCATCCAGTCGGTGTACTCGCGCAGCCCGGCCGGCGGGTTGGCCACCTCGAGCGGGGTGAAGAACGTCTCGACGTAGGCCCCGTTGAGCGCCGGGGTCTGCTTGACCTGGGTGTAGTAGCCGTCGGGCAGCACCAGGGCGGGGTGGAAGTCCTGCTTCTGCATCTCCTTGGCGATGGTGACCACGCCATTGGTGTCGACGCAGGGGACCACGAAGTCCACCCCGGCTTGCTTCATCTTGGACACGTCCTGGCTCACGTCGGTGAGCGGGTAGGGGAGCGCGTCGTCGCTGAACGCCTGGCTGGCGACGTTGGAATACCGCTTCCACGTGTTTGCCTGCCCCACCGCGCACTGTTGGGACTCGGTGATGTTGTAGGCGAGCACGCCCACCTTCTTCTTGCCCAGCTTCTGGGCCAACCACGCCGTGCTCTGCGCCGGGGCGGTGAACTGCAGGTTGGAGCCCTTGTCGCCGAAGAGGCTGGGACCCGACGCCCACTCGGCATTGATGTTCCAGCCGAAGGTGGGCACGCACTGCTGGGCGAGCAGCGGGGCGCCGTTGAAGAGCAGGGCGGCGACCGGCGCCACGGCGAAGACGGGCTGCTGGGTGAGGGCCTTCTGGACCGCGGTCTGGTCGGCGGCCGCGCCGACGTCGTTCTTCTCCACCAGGTTCAGCTTGTGGCCGTAGATGCCACCCTGGCTGTTGACCATGTCGAAGAAGGCCTGGGTGCCGTCGAAGGCCTCGCCGTAGTTGAAGTTCAGGGGGTTGGTGACCGATGCCATGCCGGCGACGTTGATCGACGTCGGGGTGATCCCCGCCCGCTCGTCGGGACTGTTGCACGTGACCCCCGAGCCGGCCACGGCCTTGCCGCCGCCGCTGGACGTGTTGCCGCAGGCCGCTACCAGGCCGGCCAGCAGGACGGCGGCGAGCAGGACCCCCACTCCGCTGCGATGTCGGCGTCCGTGTCGCACCTGCGTCCCCCCATCTCTGGGTCGATCCCGGTCCCCGCTGGAAGCCCGTTGAGAGCTGACCTCGGGAGCGTGCAGAGCCTAACACGCGTATCCGATTCTCACCGAGCGGCACCCTTCCTTCTCGTCGACCGATGCCTGGCGTTCTTGGGCGGCGAGCCGAAGAGGCCGTCGTGGGTGACCGTCGCCATCAGGGCGATGGTCTCCTCCCGGTCGGCCGAGACCTGGCCGGCCATCACGTAGTAGTTGAGCCGTTCGATCATGGCGAGCAGGGCCACGCTGGCCACGGCCGGATCGACGCCGACGGCAACGCTGGCCGCGATCCGGTCCTCCAGCGCGGCGGCGATGTCGCCGAAGATGCGGTTGCCCAGCCGCCCGAACTCCGAGGGGTCGGTCTCCGCCTCGGTCCACGCCCGGATCACCGGACCGTAGTGCTCGTACAGGTCGCCGAACCGGCCCAGCCACTCGCGCAGGCTCTCCCATCCGGTAGGGCCGGGCTCGAGGTGGTCGAGCGAGTGCACCAATCCCGACATCTTGGCGGCCACGTCGGCGGTCAGGGTCCAGAACAGGTCTTCCTTGCTGGCGAAGTACAGGTAGAACGTCCCGTGCGACGTCGCCGCCCGGTCGACGATGTCGTCGACGCGAGCCCCGTGGTAGCCCTGCCGGGCGAAGACCTCGACGGCCGCGTCGAGGAGCCGGCCGCGGGTTCGCTGGCCCCGGGCCGACGCCGGCCCGGCGCCCGGGTCGGGGCTCTCACCGGGAGGCACGCTCGCAGGGTAGAACCGGCTGCGGTCAGATGCCGCGCAGGAGCCGGTAGACGCCGGCGAAGTCCTCGTTCACCTTGGCCGGTATCGATTGCACGGCTCCCAGCTGCCGCGCCCCCCAGACGATCTGCGCGGTCCGTTCCACCACGCCGGCGTGATGCAGCGCCTCGGTCGGGTCTTTCCCCACCACCAGCACACCATGATTGGCCAACAGCACCGCACTGCGCTCAGCCAGGTAGCCGGCGGCCTCCTCGGCCAGGGCGTCGGTCCCCGTCGTGCGGTACCCGGCCACGGGCACGTCGCCGCCCAGGTACACGACCACCTCCTCGATCACCGCCGGGATGGGCTCGCGCACGACCGCGAACATGGTGGCGTACACCGGATGCAGGTGGATCACCCCGCCCACCTCCGGATACCGGCGCAGGCACTCCAGGTGCAGCGCCCGCTCGCTCGTCGGCCCCCGCGTCCCTTCCCGCAGCGTGCCGTCGCCCTCGACGACCACCAGGTCCTCGAGGGTCATCGTCTCGTAGGGGATCGACGACGGCGTCAGCACCACCCCGCCGTCGGGGCACCGTCCCGACACGTTGCCGGACGTCCCCGCCACCAGACCGGAGGACAGGAGCCGCTTGGCCGTGGCCAGGACCTCCTCCATGACGGCGCGCACCTGGTCGTTCTCCGTCACGGCTCGGCCACCTTCTCGAAGACCTCGGGATTGGCCACGTGTCGAGGCCGTTCGCCCGCCAGCAGCCGCCGCAGGTCCTCGGCGATCAGCGCGGAATGGTTGGCCTCGGTGTCATAGGTGGCCCCGCCGATGTGCGGCGTGAGGACCACGTCGTGGCGGGCCAGCAGGCGATGACCGGCGGGCAGGGCCTCGCCCTCGAAATGGTCGAGACCGGCGCCGCCCAGCTGGCCCCGCTCCAGGCCGTCGACGATGGCGTCCAGATCGTGCAGGCCGGCGCGTGCCGTGTTCAGGTACACCGCCCCGTCGCGCATGGAGGCGACCTGGTCGGGGCCGATCATCCCGAGCGTCCCCGGCGTGACGGCCGCGTGCATGGACACCACGTCGGCCTCGGCGAGCAGCCCGGCCAGATCGTGGGTGGCGTCCGGTGCGAACGGGTCGCACGAGATCACCCTCATCCCCAAGCCGGCCAGCCGCCACGCCGTGGCCCGGCCCACGGCGCCGAAGCCGACGATGCCGGCGGTGCGCCCCGCCAGCTGCCAAGCCCGGTAGCGCTGGTAGGGGATGATCCCGTCGGCGAACATCGTCCCGGCGCGCACGTCGTGGTCAGCGGCCAGCAGCCGGCGGTTGACGGCCAGGAGCAGGGCGACGGTCAACTCGGCCACGGCGTCGGCATTGCGCCCCGGCACGTGGAGGACGGGTATGCCCCGGGCGGTGGCCCCGGCGACGTCCACGTTGGTCGGGTCGCCCCGTGCCGAGCCCACGGCCAGCAGCGGAAGGTCGAACACCGGCCCCCGGCACTCGTCGGCCTCGCACACCACGATCGACGCCCCCTCGGCCTCGATGCGGGCGGCCAGGCCGGCGGCGTCGTACAGGCGCAGCGGGCGATGGTCGATCCACGGGTCGAGCACCACGTCCGCCAACTGGTCGGAGGGTGTCGAGGCCGGGGCCTCGGAACGGCGCGGTGACGAGGACTCGGGGACGGGTCACGCCGGGGATCGTACGCTGACGACCATGTCAGGCGATGGTGCGGCGCGCGCCGGTGGACAGCCCGGTCGTGGCGACGGCCGGCGGGGCGGCCGCGGCCAGGCCGGTCGCGGGAGTGGTGGGCAGGGTCGGGGGCGGGGCGCTGGTGGCGGTCGGGAGGCTCGCAGTCCGGATACCGGTGGGGGTGGGATGCCGGCGGCGGCTCGAACCCGGACGTCGGTGGAGCGGGCCCGCCGCACCCGGGGGCGGCGGACCATGGCCCGGCTGCTCGACGCCGGCCTGCTCGTCCTCACCCAGCAGGGGTACCAGGCGGCGCGCGTGGACGACATCGTTCGCACCGCCCGGCTCAGCCACGGCACCTTCTACCTGTACTTCAGCGGCAAGGAGGACCTGGTCCGCTCGCTGGCCGAGGAGTGCCTGGAGGAGATGGTCGGCCTGGCCACCTCGCTCGGCCCGGTGGGTCCGGGGCCCGACGGCTTCGAAGAGCTGCGCACCTGGCTCGACCGCTTCACCGTGACCTACCGGCGGTGGGGCGCCATGGTGCGGGTGTTCATGGAGGAGCGCAACTTGAGCGGCGCCCTGCTGCGGTTGGGTTCCAAGGCCTTCGACGAGATCACCGGGTCCCTCATGGCCCGGCTGGCCGAGGCGCCGGCGTTGCCCTTCGCCCCCGAGCTGGCCGCCGCGTCCCTCCTCGCCATGGTCGAGCGCTACACCTATCTGCTGGTCTCGCGGGGTGCCACGGTCGACGACGTCACCCTCGACACCCTGGCCACGCTGCTGCACCGGGGGTACTTCGGCGCCTCCTCGTAAGGGGGAGTTCATCGTGGCGGGTCGGCGGTCCGGGGCTCGGTGGCCCGGGGTCGGTGGCCCGGGGCTCGGTGGCCCGGGGCGGCCGGGTCGGGCGGGGCAGGCCCAGGCCCCGCTCGGCGATGATGTTGCGCTGCACCTCGCTGGTGCCGGCGTAGGTGGTCGTCCCCAGCGCGTAGCGCAGGGTGTGCTCGATGCGCCCGTTGCGGGGTGCGGTGGGCTCGAAGTAGCTGCGCAGCCCGTCGGCGCCGAGCAGCTCGGTGAGCGCCTGGGAGTTCCGGACGATGGCCTCCGAGCTGAACAGCTTGGCCATCGGGCCCTCGGCCTCCCCGCCCAGCCCCTCGGTGTCCATCCACGCCGAGCGCCGCTGCAGCAGGAAGGAGACCTCGGTGTCGACCGCGGCCCGGGCCAGCTGGCCGCGTACGTGAGGGTCGTCGATGGGGCGGCGCCCGTTGCCGGCGGCGGGGTCGGGGCTGGCGGGGTCGCCGGCGGGATCGCCGGGTTTGCCGGCCGGGTCCGGGTCCGCCCGGGCCCACGCCTCGGCGTCGTCGAGCAGGGCTTGGCAGCCGCCGGCGAAGGCGGCGGCGTGCTCGTCGCGAAGGGTGGCGGTCATGGCCGTCCAGCCGCCGTTGACGTCGCCGACCCGCAAGGAGTCCGGTACCCGCACGTCGCTGTAGTAGGTGATGTTGGTGCGCTCGCCCGACAGCGTGTACACGGCCTGCGCCTCCACGCCCGCCTGGTCCATGGGGACGAGGAACGTGGTCAACCCCTGGTGCTTGGGCAGATCGGGGTCGGTGCGGGTCAGGAGGAAGACGTAGTCGGCAATGTGGCCGTTGGTGGTGAACATCTTCTGGCCGTTGATGACCCATTCGTCGCCGTCGCGCACCGCCCGGCACCGGGCCGCGGCCACGTCGGAACCGCTCTCCGGCTCCGAGAAGCCGAGGGCGATCACGATCTCGCCCCGCAGGGCCCGGGGGAGGATGTCGTCGCGCTGTTGTTGGGTTCCCATGGCCCGCAGGATGCGGGCGACCATGACGGTGGTCCCGATCCCGTAGGTCGGGGCGTGCGCCCGGCTGAGCTCCTCGGAAAGGGCGAGCAGCTCGATCGGATCGCGGGCCTGGCCGCCCGCCTCGTCCGGCCACCCCGGCGCCAGCCAACCCTCCTCGCGCAGCGCCTCGGTGAAGCGGGCGTCGTGGGATACGCCGGTCCGGTAGACGCGCTCCTCGAGCTCGGGCGTCATCTCCCGCTCCAGGAAGGCGCGTACCTCGCCCCGCAGGGCGTCGCTGCGCCCACCGAGACGGAAGTCCATCAGCCCGGTGGGTGCCGGCGTCGCTGGTGCCGGCTTTGCCGGTGCCGGTGCGGCGGTGCCGGTGTTGGCGGTGCCGGCGTTGGCGTGGGCCCCGATCGGGCCGTAGCGGGCGTCGGCGACGCGCTGGAAGGCGCCGGAGGGGTCGCCCCAGACGAGGCCCCACGCCCGGCAGCGGCGGTAGTACAGCTGGAGGTCGTACTCCATGCTGAAGCCGTAGCCGCCGTGATAGTGCAGGGCGTGGTAGGTGACGTCACGGGCGGTCTGGTAGGCGAAGGCGAACGCCATCGCCGCCAGCTCGGCGGCCCGGTGCTCGGGCGGGTCGACGGATGCGGCCCAGGCGGCCTGGAGGGTCAGCAGACGGGCGCCGTCGGTCGCGGTGGCGGCGTCGGCCAGGGTGTGGGCCACCGCTTGGAAGGAACCGACCGGCTGGCCCCACGCTCGGCGCTCCTTGACGTAGTCGACGGCCAGCTCCAGGGCCCGGGCGGTGGCCCCGACCAGCTGGGCGGCGGTGAGCACCATCCATTCGTCCACGGTCCGCTGGAACTGCTCGATCGCAACCGGGCCACGCGCCAGGACGGTGCCGTCTTCTGTCGCCGGGGCGAGGTCGACGTCCGCCAGGGGGAGACCACCCAGGTTGCCGACCCGGCGGCGGCGCCCGTCCAGGGACACGAGCCGCAGCTCGTCGCCGGCCAGCACGATGGCCTCGTCGGCGACCGCGCCGGCGGGCATCATGCGTCGCGGTCCCCGCGCCGGTGGCCGGGCGGACGGCGAAGGTGACCAGTCGTTCGGCGGGTCGCGGCTGGTCGGCGTCGGCCAGGCGGTCGAGGAGGCGCGCCGCCACTTGCGCTTCGACGAGCGGTGCGCTGGCCAGGGCCCGTCCCGATTCCTGGGCGACCAGGGCGAGGTCGAGGAGGGTGGCGCCCCCGCCGCCGGCCACCTCGCTGATGCCCATGACGACCGCCCCGGTATCAGCGAGGCGGTCCCAGAGCCGACGGTCGATGCCGCCGTCCTCCTCGGCGGCGCGGACGCGCTCGGGCGGCGATTCCTTGGCGTACAGGGCGGCGAAGGCGTCGACCAGCTGAGACTGCTCGTCGCTGAGCCGGAGGTCCATGCGCGTCGTCGCCGGGGGTGCCGCTTACGCGGCCACGTGCACGAGCTCGGCGAGCGTCCCGCCCATGACCCGGGCCACGACCTCGGAGGGGAGCCCGGTCAGCTCGTCGACGAAGGTGAGGGGATCGGCGAGCCCTTCGGGATGCGGGTAGTCCGATCCGAACAGCACCCGGTCGGTGCCCAGGAGCTGGACCAGTTCCACCGGGTCCTCCTCGTGGAAGGGATGGACGTAGATGTTGCGCTTGAACACCTCGACCGGGTCCTCGTCGAAGGCGTGGGGGTGCATCTCGTAGGCCCCGGCGAGGTGCTCGAGCAGGGGGCGGACCCAGGCGCTGCCGTTCTCCACCGGTGCGAACTTCAGCTGGGGGAACCGGGTGCACAGCCCGTGCCCGATCAAGGAGGCCACGGTGTCGAAGATGGGCCGGTGTTGCCGGCCGACGATCAGCTCGAAGCCCGAGCTGTTGGCGAACGGCAGCATCTCGCCGTCGCGCTTGCCTTCCCACTCGTTGAGCTGGCGGGTGTAGCCGGAGTCCGACGCGTGCATGCCCACGAGCACGTCGGCCTCGACGACCCGTTCCCAGAACGGGTCGAACTCGGGGAGCGCCATGGACCGCGGCCCCAGATACCCGGGGACGGGCGCGGGACGGATCAACACGACCCGGGCACCGCGCTCGAGCACCCACTCGAGCTCCTTGATCGCCTCGTCGACGATCGGCAGCGTGACCACCGGCGTCGGGAAGATCCGCTCCTTGTAGTCGAACGTCCATTCTTCGTGGAGCCAGCGGTTGAAGGCGTGGATCATGGCGTGGGTCGCCGGGGGGTCGTCGCGCAGGCGCTCCTCCAGGAGGCTGGCGAGCGTGGGCCACATCAGCGCCCGGTCCAGCCCGAGTTCGTCCATGAGCTTGCTGCGGGCCTCCGGGCCTCGGAAGGCGTCCGTGGATCGGATGGGCTTGCCCATGATCTCCCGGCGGGACTTGCCTTCCGGGTTGCCCGCCTTGAAGTACTCGGCCTGGGCCCCGGGGGCGGCGACCACGTCGAAGGTGGGATTGGGGATGTACTCGCTGATGGTGTTGCGGATGGCGATCTTGGTGCGTCCGTCGACCTCGACGTAGCGGACCAGGTTGCGGTAGCGGTCGGGGAGGTGACGGGTGAAAGCGTCGCGGGACTCGTAGAGGTGGTTGTCTGCGTCGAACACGGGATAGTCGACGATTCGAGATGCCATGGTGTACCTCCGGGTGCCCGCCGCTGCCGAGCCCGCCGAGCGCGCCCTGACGCGCCGAAAGGCCGGGAGGCGGAACCCCCATTGTGACAGAACCGAGAATGTAACCTTCGTCCAGGTGACAACGTAACTCTCAATAGGTGTGCATGCAACCGAAGCCCAGGCACGGCAACAGCAGTCAGGCACCCGAAACCGGGCGGGCTCGGCTGCGGCCCTCGCATCGGCAGGCGGGCGCCGAGCGCTATCAGCGCCCGGGGGCGCGTGGGACGTGCCCACCCTCGACGCCCTGGCGGCCGCGGCCGGACCGCGTGACGGGGCCCGCGCTGATCGATGGCCGGACCCGCCTCGACGCGGCCGGCGTGGAGGCGGGCGTGGCCGGCCTCGCCGCCGGGTTGCTCGCCCGCGGCGTCGGCCCGGGCGATGTGGTCGCCTGGCAGCTGCCCAATGTCGTCGAGGCCTATCTGTTGTACCGGGCCTGCTGGCGCCTGGGCGCCATCGCCGCTCCCCTGCACCACCAGGCCGGGGCGGCCGACGTGGCCAAGATGCTGGCCCAGGTCAACCCGGTGGTGGCCGTGTCGGATCCGCAGTTGCCCCTGGCCGGCGTCCCTGGCACCGTGACCGTCGACGAGGCGTCGCCGGACTGGCGTGCCCTGGCCGGCGGCGGGGGTGGGCCGGGCTCCGGCGAGGCGCGGGGGCAAGGTGAAGGCGTCGCCGCGGGCCGGGGCGTGGTGCGCGGCGAGGACCTCGCCGTGGTGTTGTTCACGTCCGGATCCACCGGCGAGGCCAAAGCGGTGCTGCACGCCCATCGGGGGCTCGCCCACAAGGCGCTCAGCTCGGTACGGGCCCACGGGCTCGGTTCCGGCGACGCCGTGCTGATGCCGGCGCCTCTGGCCCACATCTCCGGTTTGCTCAACGGCGTTCTCGTGCCGCTGGCCGCGGGGATGACGAGCGTGCTGATGGAGCGCTGGGACCCTGGGCGGGCGTTGGACCTCGTCGAGCGGGAACGGATCAGCTTCATGATCGGCCCGCCGGCCCTGTTCACGTCCATGCGACGCCTCGACGGGTTCAGCGCCGAGCGGGTCGCCTCCATGCGGGTGATCTCCTGCGGGTCGATGGGGATCACCCCCGAGTTCATCGACGAGACCCGGGCGGCGTTCGACGCCACCACCAAGCGCACCTACGGCTCGACCGAGGCGCCCACCGTCACCACGTCGGCCTGGTCCGACCCGCCCGATCGGGCCCGTGACCGCGACGGCAGGCCCATGGGCCAAGCCGAGCTTCGGATCGTCGATCCCGAATCCGGGCACGACCTGCCGGCCGGGGAGGCCGGCGAGCTCTGGGTTCGAGGACCCGAGCTGTTCGTGGGCTACGCCGATGCCCGCCAGACGGACGAAGCCATGCACGACGACTGGTTCCGCACGGGCGATCTGGCCACGCTCGACGACGCCGGTTGGCTGACGATCGTGGGCCGGCTCAAGGAGCTCATCATTCGGGGCGGGGAAAACGTGGTCCCCTTCGAGGTCGAGCGCGTGCTGGAGCGCCACCCGAGCGTGCGTCAGGCGGTCGTCGTGGGCTACCCCGATGACGTGCTCGGCGAGCGGGTGGCGGCGTTCCTCATAACCGACGGGCCCTTCGATCTCGAGGAGTGCCGCCGGTGGTTCGCACAGCAGGGTGCGGCCCGGTTCAAGACCCCCGAGCGCGTCTACGTCGTCTCCGAGCTGCCGCTCATCAGCCTCGGGAAGCCCGACCGGGCGGCGCTGCGCGCCCGTTGCTGCATCCCGCCGGCGTAAGCGCGGCCCGGGCCGACCCGCCGGGCAGGTTTCAGATGGTCCCGTCCGCCCGGTAGGCCGCGTACTCCTCGTCGGAGAGTCCCACCAAGCCGCACCAGACATCGCGGTTGTGCTGGCCGAGGGTGGGCGCCGGCGCCGGCGGAGCGGGCCGGTGGCCGTCGAGACGGGGAAAGGGCGCCTGCTGGCGGTGCGCGTCCGGCCACCGGATCGTCGACGCTCACCAGGTCGCCCCGGGCGGCGAAGTGGGCGTCGGCGAGGATCTCGGCGGCGCCGTAGGCAACCGCGACAGGGACCCCGTGGGCCACGCACGCCGCTTCCACCGCCTCGGCATCCCGGCTGCTCGTCCACGACGCCACCACCTCGTTGATCTCGTCGGCGCCCTCGGCTCGGCGGGCCAGGGTGTTCCAACGGGGGTCGTCGGCCAGCTCCGGACGGCCCATGGCCGCGCACAGCCGCCGGAAGTTGGCGTCGGAGCCGCGCCACGATGCACACGTGTCGTCCGTCGGCGGTCGGGTAGTTGTCGAGCGGGGCCGAGTTGGCCAGGCGATTGCCCTGCCGCTCGCGGCCCAGGCCCATGCGGTCCTGGGCGGCGATGGTCCATTCGAGGACGCGCAGGACGGCACCGTAGAGCGAGGCGTCGACCACACCACCAACGCCGGCGCCGGCGCCGGGCCGGTCGCGCCGGTAGAGCGCGGCGGTGACCGCCTCGGCGGCGAACACGCCTGTCAGGTAGTCCGAGATCGTCACCCCGGGACGCACCGGCGGTCGGTCCGGGTAGCCGGTGATGGCCAGCAGGCCCCCGTAGGCGATGCCCATGCGGTCGAGGCCGGGGCGTCCGGCGTACGGGCCGTCCTGGCCGAACACGCTGATGCGGGCCCACACCAGCCGGGGGTCGCAGTCGGCGGGCGCCACGTTCCAGCCCTCGAGCGTGCCCGGGCGGAAGTTCTCGCACACCACGTCAGCCGTCGCTGCCAGCCGCCGGAACAGCGCCTGCCCGGGCGGGTGGCGCAGATCGAGAGTCACGCCCCGGCGCCCCCGGCCCTCCACCGCCCACCACATCGAGTAGGCCGAGCCGTCCTCCGCCTCGGTGAAGGGTCCGATGCTGCGCATGAAGTCGCCCGTCCCCGGCTGTTCGACCTTGATGACCTCGGCGCCCATCTCCCCGAGGAGGCCGGCGCAGAACGGTGCGCTGATGCGCGTGCCGACGTCGAGGACCCGGAGGCCGGCCAGCGGGGCGGCCCCCACCTGCTGCTCCCTGCTCACCTCGTCGCCGGCCACGGCCAAAGGGTAGGCACCGGGAGGGCGCCGTGGCGGCGGCACCCTCCGCTACGTTCGCCCACCGTGGGCAACGTGGTGACGTCACTGCCAGAAGCGATCGGTGGCCACGTCCGCGCCGGTGACGCGGTCCACGTGGTGACCAACCACTCCCGTTGGACGGCGGCGGCGCGCGAGCTGACCCGCCAGTGGTGGGGCAGGGATCCCGGTTTCACGCTGGTCATGCTCAGCCTCTCCAGTTTGGGCGCGGTGCTGTTCCGCGGCCGGCTCCTGCGGAGGGTGGTCACCGGGTACTCGGGCGACGTGTTCCCGAACTTCACCCCCAACCGCTGGTTCGGCGACGCTTATCTGAGCGGGGAGGTGGAGGTGGAACACTGGTCGTTCCTCACCTTCCTGCAGCGCCTCGAGGCGGCGGCGCGGGGGCTGCCGGCGGTCACGACGCGATCGCTGCGCGGCTCGTCCATGGAGCACAACGCCGGCTTCGCGCTCGTCGACTCGCCCTTCGTCGCCGGCCGGCAGGACGCAGGACCGGCAGGACGATCCATTCGAACGAGCCGACGCCCAGATCGGGCTGCTGGCGCCCTACGCCCCCGACGTGGCCTTGCTGCACGCGCCCCTGGCCGATCGAGATGGCAACGTGGCGCTCAGCCCTCCGCTGCTCGAGGGCATCTGGGGCGCGCTCGCCGCCCGGAGGGGCGCGGTCGTGACCGTGGAACGGGTGGTCGACGACATCCGACCGTGGTCCCATCTGGTGAAGATCCCCGCCCATCGGGTCCTCGCCGTGGCCGAGACCCCGATGGGTGCGCATCCCGGCGGGCTCTATGCCCCCTATTTCGACCAGGCGATCGAACCCTATGGCGAGGATCTCGAGTTCTGGGCCGAGGCAGCCGCCGCCAGCCGGAGTGCCGACTTCGACGCATGGATCCAACGCTGGATTCTCGAGCCCGCCGACCAGGATGCGTACCTGGCCCGGCTGGGCACCGATCGCCGGGCGCGGCTCCGGCGCCGGGCCGACCCGGGGTCCTGGCGCGACGACGAAGCGGCGCATCCCCCGGACCTCGAGGCTCCGATCGGGGCGTGGGAAACCGCCGCCGTGTACGGGGCGCGGCTGGTGGCCAGGCGCGTGGCAGAGGGTCGCTTCGACGCGGTGCTGGCCGGCGCCGGCGTGGCCAATCTGGCCGCGTGGCTCGCCCTGCGCCTGGCCCACCAGGAGCCCGAGAAGAGCACGGAGAGGAGGACGGGGCCGAAGACGCCAACACCGGCCGGCGGAGCGGTGCCCCCGTCGTGTTGACGGCAGAGCTGGGGTTGTGGGGGTATCAGCCGACGCCGGCGGATCCGTTCGTCTTCAACCACCGCAGCTTTCCCACCGCCACCATGGTCACGGACAGCGACTCCGTCCTGGGGACGCTCTGCCCGGGGCCGGGAACGCGCCTGCTCGGCTGTCTGGGCGCCGCCCAGATCGACCGCCGTGGCAACGTGAATTCGACGGTCATCCCCGGCCGCGCCTTTTTGGTGGGCTCGGGCGGAGGCAACGACGTGGCCAGCACCGCCGACGAGGTGGTGGTGGTGGCGACCCTGACCGCCCGGCGCACGGTCGACGAGGTCGGGTACGTGACCTCGCCGGGCGACCGGGTGCGGGCGTTCGTCAGCGACCTCGGCGTTTTCGAGCGGCGCGATGGCGAGCTCGTGCTGGTCGCCGTTCCCGCCGGCTCCCCGGACGATGCCGCCGGGGCCGGAGATCCCGCCGCCGTCGACCGTGCGGTGGCCAGGGTCCGTCAGCTGTGCCCGTGGGACGTGCGCGTCGCCGCCAGCGTCGACACGCTTGCGCCGCCGACCGCTGACGAGATCGGGATCCTCCGTCGGTGGGACCCCGAACGTCACTTCCTGCGTCCGGACTGACTCCCAGAGCGCCAGCCGGATGGGTCAACCGGCGGAGTCCCGGCTGTGTCGTGGCCTCTTCGTCCGGCTGGAACGAGTTTCTGGCCGCCACGTCAGCCCCCCTGGAACAGAGCGGCCACAACGGCGGCGAGACCGGACGCACGGGCCACGAGGCAGGGGTGCCCGCCGGCCTCCCGCCCCGCCGGCCTCCCGCCCCGCCGGCCTCCCGCCCGCCGTCGGCCTCCCGCCCGCCGCCGGCTCAGATCACCGCCACGCCGGCGTCCACCTTGGCGCGCAGCAGGCGGGCCAGGCGGTCGCGGTGGAAGTTGGTGTCGCCGAAGCTGACCTGGTCGAGCTGTGCCCGCTTGAGGTACAGGTGCAGGTCGTGCTCCCAGGTGAAGCCGATGCCGCCGTGGACCTGGAGCCCCGAGGCCATCACTCGCCGCGACGCCTCGTTGCACCAGATCTTGGCGCTCGACGCGGCGATCGACCGGTCGGGGTCGCCGGCGTCGATCGACCACGCCGCGTTCCACACCAGCGACCGCATGCCCTCCACGTCGACGACCATGTCGGCGCAGCGGTGCTTGACCGCTTGGAACGCCCCGATGGGCTGGCCGAACTGCACCCGTTCCTTGGCGTAGGCGGCGGCCATCTCCAAGACGCGCGACGCGGCGCCGAGCATCTCGGCGCTCACGGCCACGGCGGCTCGGTCGACCAGGGCGTCGGCCGCGGCCGCCGGCTCCGATCCGCCCAGCCGGACGGCGGGGGTGTGGTCGAAGGACAGCCACGACAGCGTGCGCGTCTGGTCCATCGTCGGCTCGGGTCGCGGCCGGCCGCCGGCGTCGAGGTCCACCGCGTACAGGGCGTCGGGCGTCCACACCACGGCCACGTCGGCGCCGCTGGCCGCCAGGACCGGGTCGGTCCGGCCGGTGAGGTCGCCGGTCCCGTCCGCCCCCGATGGTCCCCGCCAGGTCATGGCGCCCGGCGTGGCGCTCCACGCCACACAGCCGACGCGCTCGCCCGAGACGAGAGCATCGGCCCAACCCGCCGAGCCCGACCCGCCGAGCCCCAACCCGCCGAGCCCCGACCCGCCGCCAGCGCATCGCCGGCGAGCAGCGTCGACAGCAGGGGGGTGGGGGCCACGTGGCGGCCGACCTGCTCGAGCAGGACCGCCGCCTCCACCCAA
Organism: uncultured Actinomycetota bacterium; assembly: GCA_963757175.1. Lineage (GTDB taxonomy): Bacteria > Actinomycetota > Acidimicrobiia > Acidimicrobiales > Palsa-688 > CAVWQR01. Next base: position 2,133,965 of record CAVWQR010000001.1, read on the forward strand.
CCCAGGCCCAGGCCCCCTCGCTCCGGCGGGGCGGCGACGCCCAGCCAGCCCTGGTCGATCATCGCCTTCCACAGACCGCCGTCCCAAGGGGCACCGGATCCGAGGAAGGCGCGCACTTGCTCGGGGCCGGCGTACCCGTCGAGCAGGTCGCGGGCCGCGTCCCCGAGCGCCTGCTGGTCCTCGGACAGGTCGAAGTCCACGCCGCGAACGCTAACGCCCTCCGCCCGAGCCAGGAGAACTCAGCTCTTCACCCTGGGTAGGCTCGCTCGCGTGTACGGACGTCTGCGGTTGCCGTTCGGCCGAGGGCGGACTGAGCGCCGCCTGCGGTGTGGGGTCACCGGTGCGGGACCGACCCACCCGGCAGCGCCGAACCACCCGGCAGCGCCGAACCACCGGGCAGCGCCGACCCACCCCGCAGCGCCGGCCCACCCGGCAGCGCCGAACCACCGGGCGGTTCCGTGGACCTGACGGCCACCCCCGCCGAGCGGGCGTTTCGCGACGAGCTGCACGCGTGGTTGGTCGAGCACCTGCCGTGGGACTACGGCGAAGGCTTCCCGCCCCGCTTCGACGACCTGGCCACCGAGGTCGACTACCTGCGGGGGTGGCAGTCCGACCTGGCCGGGGGCCGCTGGGTGGGGGTGGCGTGGCCCGCCGAGCTCGGCGGCCGCGGCGCCGGCCCCGTCGAGCACTTCATCGTGTCCGAGGAGCTGGCCCGGGCCCGAGCCCCGGAGCTGGTCGGGCGCATCGGCGTCAACCTGGTCGGCCCCACCCTCCTGGCCCACGGCACGGCGGAGCAGAAGCAGCGCTGGCTGCCTCGGATCCTGGCCGCCGAAGACCTGTGGTGCCAGCTGTTCAGCGAGCCGGGCGCGGGGTCGGATCTGGCCAGCCTCACGACACGCGCCGTGGCCGTGCCCGGCGGCTACCGAGTCAGCGGCCAGAAGGTGTGGACCTCCTACGCCCAGTTCGCGGAGTGGGGGCTCTGCCTGGCCCGGACCGATCCGTCGGCGCCCAAGCACCGGGGCATCACCTGCCTGGCGGTCGACATGCACACCGCCGGCGTGGAGGTCCGACCCCTGGTCCAGCTGACCGGCGACGCCGAGTTCAACGAGGTCTTCTTCGACGACGTGTTCGTCCCCGACGAGCAGCGGATCGGTCCGCCCGAGGAGGGGTGGCGGGTGGCCACCTCGACGCTGTCGCACGAACGGGGGACCAACCCCCGGCAGCTGGTGATCCACATCCAGCTCCTCGAAGAGCTGCTGCGCATCGCGGCCACCTCGGGGGCGTTCGACGATCGGCGGCTGCGCCGGCGACTGGCGGATGCGTACGTCGAGGTGCGCCTGTTCCAGCTGCACAACCTGCGATCGGTCAGTCGCCTGGGCCGGGGCGCGGAGCCGGGACCGGAGGGCTCGGCGCTCAAGCTGTACTGGAGTGAGATGTCCAAGCGCCTGCACGACACCGCCCTGGCCGTCCTCGGGCCCGCCGCCCCGCTGTGGAAGGAGGCCGTCGGCAACCCCGGCGACGGCCGGTGGCAGCGGTCGTGGCTGTACTACCAGGCCTCGTCGATCTGGGCGGGGACCAACGAGATCCAGCGCAACATCATCGGCGAGCGGGTCCTGGGACTGCCCCGACCGTCGCGGACCGGAGGAGGAACCCGATGACGACGAGCACAGACGAGGTGCTCTACGAGGTCGACGGCCACGTGGCCGTCGTGACCATGAACCGCCCGGAGGCGGCCAACGCCCAGAACACCACGCTCATCGACGGCATCGACGCCTGCTTCGGGCGGGCCGAAGTCGACGACGAGGTCCGGGTGGTCGTTCTGCGCGGTGCCGGCCGCCACTTCAGCGCCGGCCACGACCTCAAGGCGCTGGTCATGCCCGAGGCGGGCGACGAGTGGCGGGCCATGCGAGCCACGCCGGAGGGCAAGTTCCGCCACGAGCAGGTGATGTACGTCGAGCGCTGCCGGCGCATCTACGACTTCCGCAAACCGACCATCGCCGCCGTCCACGGCGCGTGCATCGCCGGCGGGCTGATGCTGGCGTGCATGTGCGACCTCATCGTGGCTGCCGACACGGCCCGCTTCTCCAACCCGGTGCTCCGCATGACCGGCGCCGGCGTGGAGCTGCTGGTGGAGCCGTGGGAGCTCGGGGTGCGCAAGGCCAAGGAGTTCCTGTGGACCGGCGAGGAGATCGATGCCCACGAAGCGTGGCGCCTGGGCCTGGCCAACCGGGTGGTTCCCGCCGACGAGTTGGACAAGCGGACCATGGAGCTGGCCGAGCGGGTGGCGCTGGTGCCGCCGGTGACGGCGGAGGTGGTCAAGGACTCGATCAACCAGGCGTCGTCGTTGATGGGCCGGGAACACTCCTGGAAGTACCACTTCATGGCCCACCACTGGATGCACAACACCGAGACGGCCCGCAGCGCGCTGGCGGCGCGGCAGCAGAAGGGTTCGATGCAGGAGGTCTTCGACGAGCACCGCGGTGCCGGCGATTCCCGTGATCGGTAGACGGGCGCCGTGGCTGCTGGCCGCTGCCGTCGTCGTCGCCGCCTGCGGCAGCTCCTCGGGTGGCCGGACGCTGGGAACCTCAGGGCCGTCGACGACCGCCGCACCCACGACCAGTGCTCCCGGGGTGGCTACGGTCCACGTCGGCGTCCCCGTCCAGCTCCAGGTCGGCCAGGTGGTGCACGTCTCCTACGGGACGGTCAACCCGTCGGTCGGCGACTCGTGGTCGGTGACCGAGAAGCCCGACCCGGCGATCGTGGCCGATCTCGGCGCCGGCTACCACAGCAGCTGCCAGGCGGGCGAAACCGGCTGCGGGGGGACGGGTTGGGAGGTGTTCAAGGCCAAAGCGCCGGGGAGCACCACCGCCAGCTTCCAGTACTGCTTCCGATCCCAGCCGCCGCAGTGCGTTCTGGCTGGCGGCCGGCCCCCGCCGGCCCCGGTCGTCACCGCCTTCACGGTGCGGTGATGCTTCGCCATCCCGGCGACGCCGTGGTGCGCCCGCGGGCCACGTTGGCACCGATGAAGTTGCGCTGGGCCTCGACCGTCCCGGCGCCGAAGCACAGGCCCCGAATGTCGCGGTAGGCGCGCTCGACGGGATACTCCCGGCTGTAGCCGTACCCGCCGTGGATCTGCATGGCCTCGTCGCAGACCGACTTGGCGGCCAGGTTGGCGGCCGTCTTGGCCAGGGCCGTCTCCAACGCCGGCGGGGTGCCGCCGGGACCGGCCAGGCGCACGGCCCGTCCGAGCAGGAGGCGTGCGCCTTCGAGGGCCACGGCCATGTCGGCGAGCTTCCATTGCACCCCCTGGAGCTCGCCGATGGCCCGTCCTGCCACCACCCGGTCCCGGGCGTAGGCGACGGCGTGCTCCAGCGCGCCCTGAGCGGCACCGACGCACATGGCGGCGTTGCCGCAGCGCTCGTGGTTGAGGTGGGCGAGCAGGGTCTTGAAGGCATCCGTCGTCCCCGGCTCGCCCGCGATGAGGACGTCGTCGGTGGTCACTTCCACGTCGTCGAAGGCGACTTCGGCCTCGGTGGCGGCGCGGATGCCCATGCTGCGATGGCGCCCGGTGAGGCGCACCCCGTCGCGGTCCATGGGGACGACCACGGCACCGATGCCCTCGGCGCTCTGCTGGCCCGAGCCGCCGGGCCAGCGGCACCACACCAGGATGCCGGCGGCGCGGTGGGCGAGGGTCGAGTAGTTCTTGTAGGCGTTGAGCCGCCACCGCCCGGGTCCGTCCTCGGCGAGGGTGGCGCGCATGGTCTGCACGGCGGAGCCGGCGTCGGGTTCGGTGATGCCGATGCTGATGATCGCCTCGCCGGCGGCCACCGCCGGCAGCCACCGCTTCTTCAGGATGTCGCTGCCGAGGTGCTCGATGCCCCGGCTGGGTCCGTTGAAGGCCAGCTGGCAGCACACCGCGGCGGACACGTCCCAGCGGGCGACCTCCTCGAGGACGATGGCGGCCTCGACGTCGCCCAGACCCGAGCCGCCCCACTCGGTGCCGATGGTGACCCCGAAGAGGTCGGCGGCGGCCAGGGCTTCGAGCACGGCGTCGGCCACCTCGCCGCTCTCGTCGGCTTCTGCGGCGCGCGGCCCGACCTCGCGGGTGGCGATGCTGCGGGCCAGCTGGCGCAGGGCCGCCTGGTCCTCGTTCTCGGAAAGGGGATCAACGCCAGCGGAGAACGGCATTTGCGTATGGTAGGTCCATGTTGCTGGACGGCAAGGTCGCAGTGGTGACGGGCGCGGGTCGGGGGATCGGTCGCGAGCTGGCCTTGGCGCTGGCCCGGGCGGGCGCCGCGGTGGTGGTCAACGACATCGGCGTCGGGCTCCGGGGGGAGGAGACGGGCGAGGACCCGGCCCAGGCGGTCTGCGACGAGATCGAAGCCGCCGGCGGACGGGCCGTGCCCGCCCACGACTCGGTGAGCGACTTCGACGCGGCCGGACGCATCGTGGCCCGAGGCGTGGACGCCTTCGGCCGTCTCGACATCCTGGTGAACAACGCCGGGATCGTCCGCGACCGCACGCTCATGAAGATGAGCGAGGACGACTTCGACGCCGTGGTGGCCACCCATCTCAAGGGCACGTTCAACTGCACCCGGCACGCGGCGCCGGTCATGGCCGAAGCAGGCGGCGGCCGCATCGTCAACGTGACCTCGTCCGCCGGCCTGCGCGGCAACTTCGGCCAGACCAATTACGCCGCGGCCAAGGCGGGGATCATGGGCATGACCTTCGTGTGGGCCCTGGAGCTGGGCCGCTCCGGGATCACGGTCAACGCACTGGCTCCGGCCGGCGCCACCCGCATGACGGCGACGCTGGCGACGGGGGAGGAGGTGCCACCGGAACTGGACCCGGCACTGAACGCGCCCCTCGTCGTGTACCTGGCGTCGGACCACGCCGCCGGGGTCACCGGCCAGCTGTTGGGCCGGACGGGCTGGTCCTACACGCTCTTCCAGCACCCGAAGCAGATCGCATGGATGCACCGCGAGGGCGGATGGGATCCCGAGGCGCTGGTCGACAACTTCGACCAGATGCTCGGCCAGCACGCCCAGCCGGTTGGCATGGTCATGCCGAAGGGACTGAGCCAGCAGCCGTCGCGGAGCTGAGGGCTACAGACCGAGACGGGCGCCGGCCACCTTCTTCTTGGCGTCGGCGGGACCACGGAGTTCGACCTGGGCGACGGTGGCGCGGCCAAACAACCACAGGACCAGCTCGCCCGGGTCACCGCGGACGGTGACCACCGGCTCGCCTCCCTTCACGGTGTGCGAGCCGCGGCTGGACTCGATGCGCAGACCGACGGGCACGCGGCGGGCCAGCAGCCGGCCCATGAGCGACATGCGGGACCAGAGCAGCGCCTCGAGGTCGGCGTCGAGCGCACGTGGCCCCGCGTCGGCGCCGGCCCGGCGGACGTCCTCGTGGTGCACGAAGTACTCGCCGGTGTTGAAGTTGGCGTCGACCGGTGGCAGGGAGAGGGGAAAAGGGGGGCCCGTGCGGACGCGTTGCACCAGCTGGCCCCAGGGTTGGCCGTCGCGAATCGACGTCTGGACCCGTTCGGTGTAGCCGCTCAATCCGGGAACGACGAGGCCTACGCTGGCGTCGGGCCGGCGCTCCCGCGCCACCAGATGGGCGGCCAGGTCCCGCGCCCGCCAGCCCTCGCACAGGGTGGGGGCGTCGGGGCCGACGTCGTCGAACAGATCGGCGAGGGCGTGGCGTTCGCGCTGAGCCGGGATCATGTTCCGATGGTATGACTCAGGCGAACACGTCGGCGCCGACCTCGCCTTCCAGCGGCTCGCCGGCCGACCAGCGGGCCAGGTTGGCCACGAACACGTCGGCGGCCCGGGCGTCGGCGTGGCGGCCGCCGGCGGAGTTGTGGGGGAGCACGGTGACACGCGGGTGGTCCCACCACGGGCTGTCCTCGGGCAGCGGTTCGCTGCGGAACACGTCCAGGATCGCCGCCGCCGGTGTGCCCCCGTCGAGGGCGGCGAGCAGGGCGGCCTCGTCGACCAGGGTGCCCCGCCCCACGTTGACCAGCACGGACCCGGCCTTCATGGCGGCGAGGAATGCCGCGTCCACCAGCGTGTCGGTCGCCGGCGTGGAGGGCACGCTCAACACGACCACGTCGGCGTCGCCCAGCGTCGCGCCCAGCTCGTCGGGCGTGATCACCGCCTCGGCGGGCTCGTCTCCACGGGCCCGACGGCGGACCCCGATGACGCGCCCGCCGCACGCCTGCGCCCGCCGGGCGACGCCGGCGCCGATGGCGCCCATCCCCACGACCAGCCAGGTGGAGCCGGCCACCTCGCGGAACTGATGTCGTTGCCAGCGGTGGTCGGCTTGGGCCCGCCGCCAGGCCCTGGCGTCCTGGAACACGTCCAGCACGCTGCGCAACACGACGTCAGCGATCGAGTCGCCGGTGACGTGGGCGTTGGTCAACCGCACGCCGCGCTGGACGAGACGGGCGTAGACGGGCAGGTCGACGCCGGCGCTGCTGGTGTGCAGCCAGCGCAGCCGTTCGTCGGCCTGGGCTCGTTGGAAGAAGGTGCGCACCGTCCCGGACGACCACAGGTCGAAGCTGCACCAGGCCACGTCCGCCCCGTCGTCGTTCCCGGCGTCCACGAAGCAGGGGACGATGCCCGGGGCGGCGCCGCGCATACGGTCGCCGTAACGGTCCCACACCGTCGACGAGCACAGCAGGTGGACGGCCACGTCCGCCGAGCTTAGGGAGGTTCCCCGGCGCAGCCCCCCCGTCGAAGGGGCGGGGACGTAGGGGGCCAGCGCCAGGGAGGACCGCCGAGGGGGCAGCTTCGGCGGTCGCGCGATGGTACCCGGCGTTTCCGGGCTCGAAACGGCCTTCTTGTCGGGAATCCGACAATCGCCCCCCCGACAGCGGCTGGGGACGACGGGGGGCCTTTTCCCCGACCTTTCCCCAACCACCAGCCCCTGGTGGTCCACAGGGGCCCGGCTCTACCGTTTCTGCGAACTTTCGCGAGCGGGCGCTGACCTGGGGGTTCGCGCCAGGCTCGTGCTTGCGCCCCGGGAGTTACGGTGGTGTAATTACATCCCACGATCTTGTGGCGGTGAGGGGGTGGACCACAACAGCTTGTGGTTCGTCCGCCCGAGCGGCCCGAAGTACGCAATCCTGAAGTCGAAACGAGGAGGCTGGTATGGCCATCGCAGCAGAGCGTCTGGGGATCGGGATCACCCGCCACTTCACCCGTCCGGGCCAGGACCCCTACGACACCGTCACCTGGGAGCGGCGGGACGCCCGCATCACCCACTGGGCGACCGGCGCCGTCGCCTTCGAGCAGCTCGGCGTCGAGGTCCCGGCGACCTGGAGCCTCAACGCCACCAACATCCTGGCCCAGAAGTACTTCCGGGGCACGCTCGGCACCCCCGAGCGGGAGTGGTCGCTCAAGCAGGTGGCCGACCGGGTCGTCGACACCATCTGCGGCTGGGGCATCACCGGCGGCTACTTCGTGGACGACGCCGAGGCCGAGGCGTTCTCCGCCGAGCTCAAGTACCTGATCATCCACCAGAAGGCGGCGTTCAACTCGCCGGTGTGGTTCAACATCGGCGTCGCCGGCGTCCCCCAACAAGGCTCAGCGTGCCAGCCCTACGGCGCGCTCGTGTCGACTCCGGAGGGCCTGGTGCCCATCGGTCGGCTCGTCGAGACCGGTGCGGTCGGCGCCAAGGTGCACGACGCCCATGGCCTGACCAAGGTGGTGGCGGTCAAGGCCAACGGCCGCAAGCCGGTGCTGCGGTTGCACACCAAGGCGGGGGCGACCTTGGACGTCACCGCCGACCATCTGGTGTGGCGGGCAAGCAGGCTACGAACCGGTTCGTTCGTCCCCGCCGGCCAGCTCCGCCCGGGGGACCAAGCTGAGCTGGCATCGCACCGAGTCCTGGGGTGACGGCGAGATCACTATGCGAGGACGTGGCTGAGGCCGCCTTGGCGGGCTGGTTGCAGTCTGACGGCTTCGTCGGTCAGTACGACGGAACCAACCGGTCGCTCACGGTCGAGGCCATGACGGTCACGCCGGCCGAGCAGGCGTGGGTGACGTGGGCGCTCGATCGCGTCTTCCCGGGTGTCCACCGCCACGAGCGCACGGTGTCACGACCATCGATCCGACCCTCGACTGCCGCCGTACCCGCCTGTACGGGACGGGCCTGGAAGACGTTCGTGGACCGGTGGGACCTGCGTGCCCGGGGGGCGGCGATGACGGTCCCGCCGCAGGCTCTGTACAGCGCCCCTCTGCCGTGGTCCGCGCCTATCTGCGCAGCGTGTTCCAGGCGGAGGGATACGTGTCGCTCAAGGAGCGGAGCGCGATCGTCGGCATGGCGAATGATCTCCGAGGGGATCGTTCGTGGTGCACAGCAGCTGCTTGCCCGGTTCGGCATCTTCTCTCGAGTTCGCTTCAAGGCCGACTCGCCGCGCGATCGGCAAGGGATGCTGGTCGTCTGACGATCCGAAATGCCGGTGACCGCCGGCGGTTTGCCGACGAGATCGGCTTTATCGATCCCAACGAAGACCGAGAAGCTCGAGCGCAGCCTCGAGCTACCCGGCCGGCGGTCGGTGCCGCTCAAGCGCCTCGAGATCGAGCGGATCGAACGACCTGGGTGAGATGGAAGTCTACGACATCCAGACCGAGAGCGGCGAGTACCTGAGCGGCAACCTCCGGGTGCACAACTGTTTCATCCTGTCGGTCGAGGACTCGATGGAGTCGATCCTCAACTGGTACACGGGAGGAGGGCATCATCTTCAAGGGCGGGTCGGGCGCCGGCGTCAACCTGTCGCGCATCCGCTCGTCCCAGGAGGGCCTGCGCGGCGGGGGGACCGCCTCGGGTCCGGTCAGCTTCATGCGCGGCGCCGACGCGTCGGCGGGGACAATCAAGATCGGGCGGAAAGACCCGCCGCGCCGCAAAAATGGTGATCCTCGACGCCGACCATCCCGACGTCGAGGACTTCATCTGGTGCAAGGCCATCGAGGAGCGCAAGGCCCGGGCCCTGCGCGACGCCGGCTTCGACATGGACCTCGACGGCAAGGACAGCCACTCCATCCAGTACCAGAACGCCAACAACTCGGTGCGGGTGACCGACGAGTTCATGCAGGCGGTCGTCGACGACGCCGACTGGCACCTGCGGGCGGTGTCGACCGGCGAGCCGGTGCGCAGACCATGAAGGCGCGCGACCTGTTCCGCCAGATCGCCAAGGCGGCGTGGGAGTGCGCCGACCCGGGCATGCAGTTCGACACCACCATCAACCGGTGGCACACCGCCCCCAACACTGGGCGGATCAATGCGCAGTAATCCTTGCTAGGAGTACATGCACCTCGACAACTCAGCCTGCAATCTGGCCAGCCTCAACCTGCTGACCTTCCTCTCGGACGACGACGTGTTCGACGTGGAGGGGTTCAAGGCGGCGACCCAGGTGCTGTTCACCGGCCAGGAGATCCTCGTCGGCAACGCCGACTACCCGACCGAGGCCATCGCCGAGACGTCCCGCCGCTTCCGCCAGCTGGGCATCGGCTACGCCAACCTGGGCGCGCTGCTCATGGCCCAGGGCATGGCCTACGACTCCGACGGCGGCCGGGCGCTGGCGCGGGGCGGTCACGTCGCTGCTCACCGGGTACTCGTACGTGACCTCGGCGCGCACCGCCGCCCGGATGGGCCCGTTCGCCGGCTTCACCGAGAACCGGGAGCCCATGCTCGAGGTGCTGCGGATGCACCGCGACGCGGTGGCCAGGATCGACGAGGAGCTGGTCCCGCCCGAACTGCTCGGCGGCGGCCCAGGAGGCGTGGGACCACGCGGTGGAGATCGCCGAGGACTACGGCGTGCGCAACGCCCAGGCCTCGGTCATGGCCCCGACTGGAACTATTGCCTTGCTGATGGACTGTGACACCACCGGCATCGAGCCCGACCTCGAGCCTGGTGAAGACCAAGAAGCTGGTCGGGGGCGGGACCATGTCGATCGTCAACCAGACGGTCCCGCGGGCCCTGCGCAACCTGGGCTACGACGACGACCAGGTCGAGCGACATCGTCGCCTACATCGACGAGCACAATTCGATCCTCGGCGCCCCGCACGTGGCGCCCGAGCACCTGGACGTGTTCGCCTGCTCCATGGGCGACAACGTCATCCACTACCAGGGCCACATCCGCATGATGGGAGCCATCCAGCCGTTCATCTCCGGCGCGATGTCCAAGACGGTCAACATGCCCGAGGAGGCGACGGTCGAGGAGGTCGAGCAGCTGCACATCGAGGCGTGGCAGTCTGGGCCTCAAGGCGGTCGCCATCTACCGGGACAACTGCAAGGTGGCCCAGCCCTTGGCCACGGCGAAGAAGGCCGTCGCGCGATCCCGAGGCGTCCGAGGCCGAGGTGCACGACGCCGAGCTGGCGCTCAAGGTGGCGCGAGCTGGAGAAGGCGCTGGAGCGCCAGACGGTGGTGGTCAAGCAGCCCATCCGGGAGCGCCTGCCCCGGCGGCGGCAGTCGCAGACCTTCGCCTTCCGGGTCGCCGACTGCGAGGGCTACGTGACCGTCGGCGAGTACGACGACGGCCGCCCGGGCGAGGTGTTCATGAAGGTCTCCAAGCAGGGGTCGACCCTGGCCGGGATCATGGACGCCTTCTCCATCTCGGTGAGCCTGGGCCTGCAGCACGGGGTGCCGTTGTCGACCTACGTGAAGAAGTACACCAACATGCGCTTCGAGCCGGCGGGCATGACCGACGACCCCGACCTGCGCATCGCCCAGTCGCTGGTCGACTACATCTTCCGCCGGCTGGCGGTGGACTACCTGCCCGCCGCCGAGCGGGCCGAGCTCGGCGTGCTCACCACCGGCGAGCGCATGCAGCCCACCCTTCCCGGCGTGGAGGAGGCCACCACCCCCAGCTCCTCGGTCGTCGAGGTGCCGGGAGTGGCGCCGGCGCCGGGCGGGCCCGGGGTCCCCGACGTCTCGCTGCCCGAGAGCCGACGCGCCGTACTGCTACCAGTGCGGGGTGCAGATGCAGCGGGCCGGGAGCTGCCACGCCTGCCCGTCGTGCGGGACCACCAGCGGGTGCTCGTGACCTGAGTGGACGAGACGACCACCCGCTCGCCGCGGTCAGGTTCGAGGCGCGGCGTCCGTGGCCAGGCCGGCGATCAGGGTCCTCGACGCGGCCTGGAACCGGGCGCTGTCGTGGAAGGGGCGGGCGACGAGCATGGCCCCTTCGAGGCTGGCAACGAGCATGCGGGCGGCGGCTTCGGAAGACCCGTTGGTGTCGATCGTGCCATCCCGCTCTCCTTGCTCGAGGATCCGGGCCAGCCAGGTCTCGTTGTCAAGAAAGAATTGCACGACGGTGGCTCGCATCGGTTCGGGCAACGTCTGGTAGTCGGCGGCCATCATCCCGCACAGGCACATGCGGTCGCGCTGCAAGACGTCCAGGTACAGCTCGGTGTACGCCAGGAGCTTGCCGGGCGCGGCGACGGGCTGGGCGTCGATCGAGACGAGGGCGGCGGCGAAACGTTGCGCATAACGGGTCAGGAGCGCCTCGCCCAGCTCGGCCTTGCTGGCGAAGTGGTAGTGGAGCGCCGCCTTGGTCAGATGTAATTCCGCCGCCACATCCGCATAGCTGAAGCCGTTGTAGCCGCGACGCTGCACGAGTCCCTCGGCGACGTCGAGCACCGCGGACGCGGTATCCCCGTTGGCCTGGCGTCCTGCCACTCCTCCACCTCCCAGGAATCGACCCTTGACTTTTACCTACTAGTAAGTAAGAGTACCACGTACTCCGGCGTGCACCGGGGTCCACCAAGGGGTTGCTCATGCCAGAGACCGAGCATTGCAGTTTCCGTGCCGCCGACGAGACCCGCCTGTTTCCCAACGGCCGGGCCGAGATCGTCAAGATCGGCAGCGGCGAAGTCGGCCGCTATGTCTTCGAGCCCGGCTGGCGATGGTCGGACGACGTGAAGCCCATCGCCCGCACCGACAGCTGCACGGCCCCGCACTTCCAGTACCACGTCAGCGGTGCCCTGGCCATCCGGATGGACGATGGCCGCGAATTCGTCGCCGGACCGGGGGATGTCACCTCCCTGCCCAGTGGCCATGACGCCTGGGTGGTGGGCGACGAGCCGGCCGTCACGGTCGACTGGTTCGGCGCCGGCGCCTATGCCGCGCCCGGATCGGATCCCGCCTCGAGCCCTGTCGGGGTGGTCGAGACCTTCGGCGCGGCCTGGGCCGCCCATGACCTCGACGCAGCCCTCGTCCTGCTTACCGATGACTGCATCTTCGACGCTACCGGTCCGGCACCCGACGGAAGCCGCTGCGTGGGCCGGGACGCCATCCGCGCCGCCTGGAAAGCCATCTTCGAGGACCGCGCCAGCCAATTCGAGGCCGAGGACACCTTCGCCGCCGGCGACCGAGTGGTGCAGCTCTGGCGATACCGCTGGGACGGCGGCCACGTCCGCGGCATCGACGTCTTCCGAGTACGCGATGACAAGATCGCCGAGAAGCTTTCCTACGTCAAGGGCTGATCGGCGGTGAGAACCGAGGAATCCATGAGCGATACCACGACCATCGACAAGCTTCTCGCTGGGATCGAAGCCGCAGCCATCCCCGTCGGCCTCCTACGTGACGACGTGATCTTCGACGCCACCGTCCCCAACTGGCGCTACACGCTCGCCGGCGCCGAGGTGGTGCGCGCCGAACTGGCCAAGTGGTACGCAGAACCCGGCCACTTCCAGGACCTTCGCCGCACGCCGCTTCCCGATGGCGAGCTCATCGAGTTCACGCTCCAGTGGCGAGAACAGGACGTCCCCCACATGTGCCACCAAGCGCACATCCTGCACCTGCGAGAGGGGCAGGTTGCCGAGCACACGGCCTGGTGTGGCGGACGATGGCCTGCGAGCCTTATCGCCCAAATGCAGGCGACGGCCTGAGCCGGTGGTCGCGACCCGCGGTGTCGTCAATCCACGATGGCGGGATAGACCAACGTCTTCAGCTGTCCGCGGAAGTTGAACGTACCCGAGGGAAGCAGCTGGGTCATGAAGACCACGACGAGATCCTCGGCCGGATCGACCCAGAACAAGGTGGACGCCGCCCCGCCCCACATGAACTCGCCGGGCGAGCCGATGGTCCGGGTCGCCGCCGGACCGAGCCCGACCGCCATCGTCAGACCGAACCCCATCCCGTCGAACCCGACCTCTCCGTAGCCGCCGGGCAGGGCGTAGTCCGACAGGTGCCCGCCCCCGGGCAGATGGTTCACGGTCATCAGCTCGACGGTTTTGCGGCCGAGAATCCGGCGACCGTGCAGCTCGCCGCCATTGGCGAGCATCTGGGCGAAGCGGAGGTAGTCGGCGGCGGTTGACACCAGCCCCCCGCCGCCGGAGAGAAAGGTCGGCGGGGTGCGGTAGTCGCTCTCTCGCGGGTCGTCGATCAGGACCAGCTCCTTGCGGGACGTGCGGCCGTAATTGGCGGCGAAGCGCTCGAGCTTTTCGTCGGGGACGAAGAACCCGGTGTCGGTCATGCCGAGGGGTTCGAAGAGCTCGGTGCGCAGGTAGTCGTCGAACGGGCGTCCGGAGATGACCTCCACCAGTCGGGCGCACACGTCGGTGCCCAGGGAGTACAACCAGCGGGTGCCCGGCTGGAAGCGCAGGGGCTCGTCGGCCAGCCGCTCGACGAGCTCCTCGAGGGACGTGGCCCGGTGACGGGGCGGCGCCCGGCCACGGTCGCCGCTGTCGGCCAGGTCCAGGTCGGCGTTGGCCGGCCCGTAGCCGAGCCCTGAGGTATGGGTGAGCACATCGAGCACGCTCACCGGACGGATGGGTTCAACCAGTTCGGTGGTTCCGTCAGCGTGGCGCTCGGCGACCTTGAGCCGGCTCCAGGCCGGGACGAAGCGTGCCACCGGGTCGGCGAGCTGGAAGCGGCCCTGCTCGTAGAGGGTCATCAGGGCCACGCCGGTGATGGGCTTGGTCATGGAGTAGATGCGCCACAGCGTGTCCTCGGCGACGGGCCGCTGCCGTTCCCGGTCGGCGTAGCCCAGGCACGACAGGTGGGCCAGCTCCCCGTGGCGGGCCACCCCGACCAGGCACCCGGCGATCTTTCCCGGTTCGAGATAGCTGCGCCTCAGGTGGTCGTCGATCCGGGCCAGGCGCCCCTCGTCCATCCCCGCCGCGTCGGCGTCGGTCTTCATGTTCGGTCCCCTCTGGCGTCCGGCTCGGCGCCGGCACCAGCTGCGATCATAGGAAAGACCTTCGCGGTCACGTCCGCTCAGCTCGGGCCGAGGACGTAGTCGCCGGACCCGGGATGGTGGTACCAGCCGCCGGAGGCCTCGGTCCCGCCGTCGACGTGGAGGGTCTGCCCCGTCACATACGACGACAGCTCACCGGCGAGGAAGACGGCCGCGCCGGCGACCTCGTCGACGTGGCCGACCCGGCCGAGGGGGACGACATGGCCGAATCGCTCTTCCGATCCGGGCGGCACCACCGACGCCAGGCCCTCGGTCATGGTGATGTCCGGGGCCAGGGCGTTGACCCGGATGCCGTGGCCGGCCAGCTCGAGCGCCGCCGTCTTGGTGAAGTTGACGACGCCCGCCTTGGCCGCGGCATAGGAGGCGTAGCCGGGAGCGGCCCGCACCGCCTCGATCGACGTGAGGCTGATGATGCTGCCGCCGGTCCCCGCGGCGATCATGGCGCACGCCACGCGTTGGGTGCACAGCATGACGTGGCCCAGGTTGGCCCGGTACAGGGCGTCCCACCCGTTCTCCGACGTCTCCAGGATCGGCGAGGAGAAGACACCGCCGGCGTTGTTCACCAGGATGCTGACCGGGCCGAGCTCGGCGATGGTGCGGGCGAGGGCGTCGTCGACCTCCGCCGGCCGGCGGACGTCCGTCGTCAGGCCGAGCCCGCCGATCTGGCGGCCGGCCGCGGCGGCGCGCTCGGCGTCCCGCTCCCAGACCGCCACCTGGGCGCCAAACGCAGCCAGGCCGGCGGCGATGGCCCGGCCGATACCCGCCCCGCCGCCGGTCACCACCGCCGCCCTTCCGGTGAGGAGTACCTGCGAGGGATCCGGGGGCACGAGCCCGTCACTATAGAGTGCGGTCACGTGGACGAGCCCGGTGGCGACCAGCCGGGGAAGGGGGAACAGTGCCGAGGATCGAACCCATTCCCCTGGACGAGCTTGCCGCCGAACCCCGGCAGATCATCGAGGCGGGCGTGGCCGACGGCACCTACGCCACTCCGATCCCGCTGCAGATCTTCGCCTATCGGACCCAGCAGATCCTCATGACCCACGCGGCGCGCACCGAGTGGGGCCAGGACACCCTCCTCGGGGGGCGGATCCTCGAGCTCATCCGGATCCGCAGCGCCCAACTGGGCGAGTGCCAGCCGTGTATGCAGTCCCGCAAGCACGATTCCATCACCGACGAGGACGTCGCCTGCCTGGTGGCGCCCGGGAACTCGGAGCTGACCGAACAGGAGCGCCTGGCCGTGCAGTTCCTCGACCTGCTCTCGGCTGACCATCACGCCATCGACGACGAGTTCTACCGGGAGCTCGGTCGGGTCTTCACCGCCGCCCAGATCGTCGAGCTCGGCTTCAGCTGCGCCAACGCCATGGGCCTCCATCGCTTCATCCACACCCTCGACGTGTTCGGTGGCGACGAGCCGGTGATCGCCTACGAACCCGGGCAGGTCGACTCCGCCCGTCCCGACCGGGCCCAGCAGTCGCCGGCGTGAACGGGAACGTCTTCGTCACCGGCGCCACCGGGCTGGCCGGCGCCAACATCTGCAAGCTGCTGGTGGAGCGGGGCGACCACGTCCGGGCGCTGGCCCGGGAAGGGGCCGATGTCGGCCCGCTCGCCGCCATGGAGGTGGAGGTCGTGGCCGGAGACGTCACCGACGCCGACGATGTCCGTCGGGCGGCCACCGGAGCCGACGCCGCCATCCACTGTGCGGCCCTGCTCGGCGGCGCCAGCCAGGACCTGGCCGATTTCCGCGCCGTCAACGTCGACGGTGCCAAGCACGTCCTCGATGCCGGCGAAGCACTGGCGATGCGTCGGGTCGTGGTGGTCAGCACGAGCACGTTCTTCGACACGGCCGGCGGGCTCGAGCGGGAGGACGCCCCGCTGACCAAAGCGCCCAGCTCGGATCCCTACACCATCACCAAGATGGCGGCGTTCGAGGACGCCATGGCGCGCGCCGCTGCCGGCCGGGACGTGGTAACCACCCACCCCGGCGCCATCTTCGGCCCCTCGCCGGTGGCCAGCAATGCCCTCGGCCGTACCAGCTTCAACCGGGTGCTGGTCGCCGCCCTGGGCCGCCGCCTCGAACGCTATCTGCGCTTCCCGGTGAGCTGGGTCCTCGCCGATGACGTGGCGCGCGGATGCGTGCTGGCGCTGGACCACGGCGTATCCGGCGAGCGGTACCTGCTGGACGGCCGACCCGAGGACGTGGTGAGCATCGCCGAGGCGTGCAGTCGGATCTGCCGACTCGCCGGCGTCGACCACCGGGTGGAGGACGTGGATCCGTCCGACGACCCCGACCTGGCCCGCGTGTTCGGCCCCACCCTGATGGCGATCGCGGCCAAGGCGGCGTCCGAGACGCCGCCGCCCCGCAACCTGCTCGAGTCCAAGACCCACAAGCGCCTGGGCTACCACCCCGTCAGCCTGGACGAGGGCCTCCGTCTCACCATCGGCTGGCTGCGCGACCTGGGACGTCTGGACTAGTCATTCGGCCCCGCCGAGAGGCATACCGGCCTGGCGTCCGGGTACATCTTGGGAGATAGAACAAAGGAGGTACTCGGTGGCGTATGCAGTTCGTCATCCTCACGCCTACCCAGGATCCGCCAGGGTGGGTGCTTCCACCATTCGCTGGCCCCGGAACCTGGTGGCCATCGGCCTCGGAGGCCTGCTCGTCTCCGCCTGGGGCGGGATCGTCCCTTACGTCGGGCCAATGTTCGGCTACCACGCCAACGGCACCGGGTCGTGGCAGTGGACGTTCCTCAACGCCATGCTGTACCTGGTCCCCGGCGCGGTGGGGGTCGTTGTCAGCTTGGCCATCCTCGCCCGGTCCCGTCGGGGCCGGCTGGCCGCGCGCTTCTCGCTGGCCTTCGCCGGCCTGTTGCTGGCGGCCTGCGGTGCGTGGTTCGTGGTCGGGCCGGTGGCGTGGCCGGCGCTGGGCGCCAGCGGGATCGTGTTCGCCCCGGCGGCGCCGTCGGCCATGTTCGTCAACCAGGTGGGCTACAACCTGGGCGTGGGCGTGATCCTGGCCGTGCTGGGCGGCATGGCCATGAAGGCCTCGACCGGCGAGCGGGAGCTGGCGCTCCCGACCGAGGCCGCCGGCGATCTGACCGCGGGCACGATCGGCGGCGAGACAGCGACGCGCCGTGAAGGCACGGAGGTGGACCCCCGAGTGGGTGATGGCTCTACGACCCGCGAGCCGGCGCCGGCCCCGGCGACCGGGCCGGTCGCGGGCGGCGAGACCGCGCCGGCCGCGACCCCGGTGACGGAACGGCCGGTCTGAGCGCGCCGCCTCAGCTCGTCGCGGGCGTGAGGGGCCGTCGGCCACCGGGCGTCAGGGCGACGATGCCGTCGGGCGACCCCTGGTACGTGGATCCCGTGCCCAGGACCAGGGCGTCGCCGACGGTGGCGATCCCCGACCAACAGGCGGCTGGCAGCGCCGTCTGGTCGAGCACCTGCCCGGTGGCGGCCGTCCTGACCTGGACCACGGGATTGAGGGCCGGACAGTCGAAGGTCATGGACCCGGCCACGGTGGTGGCGGCGAACGACGGGGCATTTGACGCCTGCCAGAGGACCCGTCCGCTGGCGGCGTCGAAGGCGTGGACCGACGGCTCCTGGAACGGCGTGTCGCGCCGGTTGCCGGGATCGCAGTGGACCTCGCCGGCACCCTCGAACCGTCCGTAGTCGCCCAGCGCCGTCGAGCCGTAGATCCGGCTTCCGTCGTAGGCCAGCGGGGCGATGAAGCCCCCGGAGAATCCGCCGAAGACGACATTGGTGGACCAGCGGAGATGGCCGGTCGTGGGATCCAGGGAGTAGTAGCTGCCGTCCTTGGATCCCGCGCCGAGGAACGTGGCCGTCCCGTCGGGCGACAGCCCGGCGTTGACCGCCGAGCCGAAGTCCAGGTCGCACTGGTTTTCGCTGTGCACCGGCCGGTACATCCAGGCCAGCTTCCCGGTGGCGATGTGCAGGGCGAACACCGCCTCCGAGGTGGGCGGCGGATCGGCGAAGTTGCAGTCCGCACTGTCGAACACGACGAGGCCGGCGCGGGGCAGGACGGTGCCGGACGACCACACGTTGCCGCATCCGTTGTTCTCTAGACGGCCCTTGACGTCGATGTCGTCCTGGTACTCCCAGAGGGGATCGCCGGTGGCGAGCGACGCGCCCACCGCGTAGCCGTGCGAGTTCTTCTGGCCGTCGGTGTCGACGCCGAACAGCACCGTCCCATCCACCACGACCGGAGAGGAGAAGATGCGGGTGCCGTCATGGTTGGGGTCGGGGGGCAGTTGAGGTCGGCCGGTGTAGTCGTGCTTCCAGAACAGGCGCCCGGTATCGGCGTCGAGGGCATACAGCGTGTAGCCGCCGGCGAAGATGACCAGGTTGGGCCGGCCCCCGCCCGCCGGCTGGTACCACGCCGACGCGGTGACCAACCCGCCGTCCGAAGTCTCGTCGCGGGGGATCTGGCCCGGATAGGGCGTCACCGCGTGCTGGGCCTGCAGCTGGTACTTCCATCGCAACGCCCCCGTCTCCAGGTCGACTGCGTAGAACCAGCCGTCCCACGAACCGGCGTAGACGGTTCCGTTGACGACCGTCGGCGTCGCCGTCACCGCGTCACCGGTCGGGAACACCCACGCCCGGGCCAGTGACGGGACCGAGGCGGTGGTGAGCATCGTCTGGCCGTGGCCGGTGTGCTGGGCGTCGTGGGCGTAGGTGGGCCACTCCCAGCCGGGGATGGCGGTCGACGAACCGGCCGACGATGACGATGAAGCGGAGCCGCGGTCGCAGCCGGCCAGCGAAGCGGCGATCAATCCCGCCGCCGCGACCAGTGCGACCCCCGCTCTGCCTGCCCCTCGCGGCCGGGAAACCGGGCGCTCGTTGCTCAATGCCCGAAGCCGGCGACCGCCGGCGCCGTCGTCCGGGGGCCTTGGCCGTGCTCGGGGTTCTCCGACGGCCCCGACGACGGGCGGACGAGGGCGCCGGCTGGATACGGGCAGTTCTGGTGGGCGGGAACGCATACGGTCACGCTGGTGGGGAAGTCGAAGCCCCCCAGCACGGTCGACGGCGGGCTGGCCTGGCCGCCGGTGAAGGTGACCTTCATGGTGCGGCCCTGGTAGTCCCCCGGCCCGCAGTTGCTGAGCTGGTTGTTCTTGCAGACGATGTGGATGTCGATGAAGTAGAGGGTGCCGTCGGGTGCGAACGCCATCCCGAACGGGTTGTACCCGTTGGGGTTCTGGCCGAGCTGGGCCAGGGTCTCACCGGGCACGGTGGCGTGCCCCGGCACCGGTTTGCCGTTCTGGTCGACCCAGAGGATCGCCGGGTTGCCGAAGAAGCTGCTGATGGCGAAGCAGTTGCACGTCGGGTCCTTGGCCACGCCGGCGGGGAACGGCAGCGTGGTCCCGTTGCCCTGGAAGAAGACCGAGGTCTTCAAGGCCCCGGGCGGATACAGCCCGCCCGGGCAGGCCGACGGGCCTGAGGGGAGCGAGGCGTGGTCGATGCGCAGCACGCTCTGGGACCCGGCTTCGGGTAGGAGGACGTCGCCGCCGTCGGTCAGCGCCAGCATTCCCGGTTGGCTCAGCCCGCCCGTGCCGTCCACGTGGTGGGCCCCGGTTCCCCCCGACGTGGGTCCGCGCACCACGCAGGCGGTGGTGTACGAGGGAGCGAACCACTCCACCAGCCGACCGTCGTCGGGCACCGGGAACGACCCCTGGGCGGTGCCGAGGTCATCGGCGAGCAGGTTGCCGTGCTGGTCGAAGACGCAGCCGGTGTAGGTGCTGGCCGAGTTGAACGTCCCATCAGGGGCACGAGGGGAGTCCCCGCCGATGGTGGCGCCGGCGAACTTGTACGGACCCGGGACATAAAGGGTCTGGCCGCTGAAGGAGCCGTTGACCCGATCGAGCTCCTCGCCGATCGGCGGCTGCTTGTAGGGAAGCAGAGCTCCCCGGGTTGTTCTGGCTGGGCGCGGTGGGGTCGTAGCCGCCCACGAATCGACCGCTGTTGTCGGGGAGGATGCACATCTGGCCGTTGAGGTCCCAGGGCGGGAGGAGCACGCCCGTGGCCCCCGACGGCATGGACAGGAAGTCGACCTCCTCGTTCTGGTCCCAGTAGACGAGGTAGGCGGGGCGCTTGGACGCAGGCAGGGACGCCGTGCCACCGGCGCTACCCGTCGGGAGGGTGGCGACGGTCGCCGAACCACGCCGTGCCGGTCTGCTTGGTCCCCCCCGAGGAACAGGCTTGCAGCCCGAGGGCGGCGAGCAGCACCCCCGCGACCACGGCGCCACCGATCCGTCGCATGCTCCCCCCCTAACCTGACACGGGCGTCAGTACCAGGTAGGGATATTAGGCGCGCCGGCCGGCGGGTCAAGTGCTCCCTCGGCAAGGAGCGGAGCCCGCCCTCGCGGCCAGGAACCGTCTGCTAGAACGACGCCTTCATGGATGTGACAACGGCCGGCCCGAGGGTCGCTGCAGGGACGGCGAAATCGGGCAAGGCGGCGTGGCGTTGGAGCTACCACGCCGAGATCCTGCTCGTCAGCTTCTCCTCCCTGCTGGTCGAGATCAGCTACACGCGCATCATCTCCTACAAGCTCTTCTACTACTACGTGTACCTGGTCATCGGGCTGGCCCTTCTCGGCATCGGGAGCGGCGGCGTCCTCGTCGCCGTTTCCGAACGGCTCCGCAGGGCGGCAACCGACACGATCCTGTTCTGGACCCTGCTGCTGGGCTCCTGCGTCACCGTCGTCTCCTACGTCATCGTGGCCCAGATCCGCCTCGACACGCTCTCGGTCTGGAAGTACGGAACGGGCGCGTCGACCAAGAGCTTCGTGCTCCTGCTGGTCATGTGCCTGTGCGTGTTCGCGTCGTTCATCGCCCCGGGCATCGTCGCGGCCGTCCTCTTCGGCCGGCAGCCCGGGTCCATCGGCGGCCTGTACTTCGCCGACCTGGTGGGCGCCGGCATCGCCTGCGCCGCGGTCATCTACCTGATCTCCTCGGTGGGGGCGCCGGCCACGGTCATGCTGGCGGCGGCGGCCATGGCGGCAGGAGCGGTGTGGCTGGGCCTCCGGCTCAACGTCTCCCTGACCACGGCGGCGGCGGTCGTGCTGGCTGCCGGCGTGGTCCTCACCGCGGCTCCCAGCATCCTGCCCGCCCAGCGCATCGACGTCAGCAAGGATGATCCCCTGGCGGCGAGCAGCGGCGGCGCGGGTTCCTGGGGACCGATCTTTCGGGTCGACGCCAGTCCCGCCAAAGGAGACCCCGACGTCATCAATCTCTACCACGACGGGATTCTCGGCTCGGGGATCCTCCGATGGGACGGGACGCGCCCGTTCCTCAACCGCTACCACTTCCCTCAGGATCTCCGCGCCATTCCCTTCGATGTGCTCGGCAGCCCACCTTCGTCGGAAGCGGTGATCGGTGCCGCCGGCGGGCACGAGGTGCTGACCTCCCTCTACTTCAACGCCAAGCACGTCGACGCCGTCGAGCTCAACCCGCTGACGGTGAACCTGGTCAGGAACACCTACGCCAACTTCGACGGACACCTGGCCCAGAACCCGGCCGTGCATTACGTCACCGCTGACGGCCGTTCGTTCATGGCTCGCAGCAACCAGAAGTACAACCTCGTCTGGTACCCGGCGCCCGACAGCTACGCCGCCACCAACGCCGCGCTGTCGAGCGCCTACGTCCTCTCCGAGAGCTACCTGTACACGACGAACGGGGTCCAGGCCGACCTCCAGCACCTGGCGCCGGGGGGCGTGTTCGTCGCCCAGTTCGGCGAGGTCGATGACGCCAACTACCTGCGCACAACCCGGTTCGTGGCCACGGCCCGCCAGGCCCTGGCCAACATGGGGATCCACGATCCCACCGGGCACATCTTGGTGGCCACCACCCAGGAGCACTTCTTCGGGGTCATACCGACCTCGACCATCCTGGTCAGCCCCAGCGGGTTCGATGCCCAGCAGCTTTCCCGCTTTCAGCAGTCGGTGCGGACCATCCCCCAGACCAGCGTCCTGTACTCACCCGGCGCACCGTCGCCACCGAACCCGGTGCAGACGGTGGTGCGGACATCGAACGCCGAGATCGGGGCCTTCTACTCGTCCTATCCGTTCAACGTGAATCCCACGACCGACCAGGACCCGTTCTTCTACCACTTCGCCCGCTACGGCACGGTCATCTCGCACTTCTTCCACTCCCTCTCCTCGATCGACCGGGAGAACTCCATCGGCGAACGCGTCCTGCTGTTGCTGCTTGTCCTGTCGATCGTCATCTCCGCGGCCTTCCTGCTTCTCCCCTTTCTCACCATCAGGAAGGTGTGGCGGCGCTTGCCGCGAAAGGGGATCTCCGCCGTCTTCTTTGCCGGAGTCGGGTTCGGGTTCATCTTTTTCGAGATCACCCTGATGCAGCTGTTGAACCTCTTCCTCGGGTACCCGACCTACTCGCTCACCGTCGTCTTGGTGTCGCTGCTGATCTTCTCCGGCGTGGGGGCGCTGCTCAGTCAACGGGTGAAACGCCGATCGGCCGCCATTCCGCTGCTGTTCGTCGGGCTGCTGGTCATCGGGCTCTTCTACCTCTTCGGCCTCACGCCGATGACCAACGGGCTTCTCAGCGCCCCGCTGGCGGCGCGTATCGCGCTCAGCGTCGCCGTCCTCGCTCCACTCGGCCTGTGCGTGGGCATGTTCATGCCGATCGGGCTGGGCGAGATCGGCAAGCTCAGCGAGCACTCCCGCCAGTACGTGGCGTGGGGGTGGGCCGTGAACGGGTTCGCGTCCGTGGTCGGCTCCGCCCTCGCCACCATTCTGGCCATGGTCGTGGGCTTCAACACCGTGCTGTTCCTGGGCCTGGTGGCCTACCTGCTGGCCACGGGCGCCTGGGCTCTTCTCGTCGGGTTTCGATTGCCGCACGCCGGGCGGGCCGCGGTCGGAGCCGGACCGTGACCGGGGCGGGTGCGGCGGTCACGAGCCTGCCGGCGCGGTTTCCCCGAGCGAGACGGTGAGGCCGGAGGCCCGGCCCACGACCCGGAAGCCCGGCGGCGGAGTCGTACCCTCGCTGACCTCGATCCAGTAGCGGGGCGGCGCGCCGTGGCCGGGGGCCAAGGCCAGGCCCTGGGGGCCGAGGCTGGAGAAGGGGATGTGCCGCTCGTCGAGCTCGTCGGCGAGGCCGCCGACCACGTCGCCTGAGGCGTACCCGGTGGCGACGAGCCCCACCTGCTGGTGGGGGCGGGCGGCCACGACCGGTCGCACCAGCTGCCAGGTCTCCGCTACCGGGGCCGACGATCGGGCCGTGATCGAAGGCAACGTGCTGACCCGCACGACGAGCGCCGTCGTCGAGGCGACGACGAGTGCACCGAGGATCAGTTCCCGTCGGCGAACCCGGGTCAGGCCCTCGCCGACCAGCACCCCGGCGGCGGTCAGGCTGAGAGCCACCGGCGCCGACGACCAGGTCATGAGATAGGCGAAGGGGATACCGACGATGGAACTGGCCGCGTACAGGGCGACCGCGAGGCCCCCGACGCCGAGGGCGGCGAGGATGACCGCCAGCCGGTTACGGGCCCAGAGTGCGCCGGCCAGGACGGCCAACCCGCCCGCCGACACGAGGCCCAGTTGCCACAGGCCGGGCTGGCGGGCCAGCTGGATGGCGGTGGAGCGGATGCCGAGCGCGGCGACCGAGTTGTTGCCCACCTGGACGGCGCCGTTGAGCAGACCCAACGTGGCGTGGGGATGGGTGAAGAACCGCCACAGCAGTGTGAGGTTGCCGGGCGAGGAGGTGAACTGCTCGACGAGCGGCGGAACCCACTGGAGGCAGAGGACGGCACCGAGCACGGCCGCCCCCGCCAGGGTCGGCCACGGCGGCCGCCGCCACCCGACGCGCACCAGCCGGCGGAGGCAACCGGCGATGCCGGCGGCCGCGAACAGGGCGGCCAACGGCGCGGTGGCGACGTCGGTCTGCACGGCAAAGCTCCCGACCACGAACACCCCCAGGAGGGCGAGCGGCGAACCGGTGACGGCGACCGCGGCCAGGACGCCCGCCAGTATCAGGGGGAAGATGACCAGGAAGGTCGTCCAGACCGAGTCGAGGCCGGTGTCGCCCATGAGGGCGGCGACTGCGCTGAGCGCGGCCGCCGCGCCCGCAGCAGCGGCGCGGCCCCGGTGACGACCGATCAGGACGACGGAACCCACGACACAGGCCCCGTTGACGAGGATGACCGCTGCCATCTGGGACTGGGCGCCGTAGGAGCGTCCGAGCACCCGCTCGACGGTGGCGACGAGGTAGAAGTAGCTGGGGCCGGGATGGTGCCATCCGAACCGGTCGTAGATGCCGAGCTGCTGCTGCCAGCTCAGGGCCCGTCTGACGGCCACGCTCACCACCGCGCTGTCGTCGCTGAGGAACACGTGGGCGCGGACGGCGACCACCCGTATCAGCAGCACGGCGAAAGGCACCGCCGCGATCAGGGCGAGCGGCCCCGCCCCCGCCCGCCACCGCCGGCTTTCCCGCCGCTCGCCGACCGCGCCGGAGGGACGCAGGTCCACCGCGTCGGTGGGGGCGACGGAACGGGACGACACCGGCATCGAGCGTAATGACCGCCCTATCGGCGCCGACCCGGGCGCTTCCGTTCGAGCTATCCTCCCGACTCGCCGGTGGGTGGTTTAGCCTCGGGCAGCACCGTCGGCCCGGCGAGCACGCGACCAGGAAGGCAGCGTCATCCCCCGGTGACAGACAAGACCGACAAGAGGGTTGCCTCGACCGGGAAGGTGATCTGGGCCTCGTCGTCGAGGCAGGTGGTGGCGGCACCGCCCGGCACCCCGCGCAAGCGTCGGGCCATGTTGGGGCCGCCACCGGTGCGCACCGGGCACGTGCGCACCGGCGCGGTGCTCCTCCTCGCCGGCGTCGGCCTGCTGGTGGGCTCGTTGTTCCCCAACTACGGGGCCCGCAGCCTGGCCCTGTCCGACAACACCGGGCAGGTGCTGTCGCTCGTCGTCGTCCCCGCCGCCGCGTGGTTGCTGGCGGCCGTGCTGTTGTGGACCGGCCGCCGGGGCGCCGTACGGGTGGGCTTGGCCCTGGCCGCCGGCGTGGCGCTGACCACCACCGCGGTCAGCCTGCAAATCGTTGCCCAGATCATCACCCAAGGTCCCCACATCGCCGCCGCCGGAGTGTGGCTCAACCTGGCCGCCGACCCGTTGGCGGTGGCGGCCGTCGTCGTGGTGTTCCTGGAGTTGCGTCGGGCCAGCCGTCTCGGCGCCCTCGTCGGCCCCAATCCTCTGCTCGCCGCTGTCGGGTTGGCCAGCGGGGCGGCGGTGTGCGTCGGCTTCGTGCCGGCCTGGCAGAGCATCCACTACGTGGTCAAGGCGGCCAACATCGACAAGACCCACCATTACGCCAACCGGTTCTCGGCGTCGTGGGAGACGATGGTGGCCGTCGTCATCGTCCTGGCCGTCGTCGCCGCGCTGAGCGTCCTGGCCACGTTGTGGCGTCCGAGGCTGTTCGGCGGCGCCCTCTTCGCCGGGGTGGCGGTGGGGATGGCCGCCGGCCTGGTCCTTCCTCTCTACGAGGCGGTGGCCAAGTTCGACCCCACCCTGCTGGGGATCACCGCGGCCGAGTACAAGTCGTACAACGTGCACGCCAGCTTCGACCTGACGGGCTGGTTCTGGGTGTCGGCCGCGGGGGTCGTGGTGATGGGCCTGGTGGCCCTGGTCATGCTGGTGTGGCGAGACCCGCCCGGTCGCTTCGAGCCCTAGCTCGCATGGCTAGCTCGAATGGCTAGCTCGAATCGGTGGCCCGCACCCTGGGCCTCCAGCTCGTCGACGGAGCGCCCCGCAGATGGCGCCAGCCGGTGGCGAAAGCAAGGCCGTAGAGCACCGCGACCACGATCAGCAGGGCTTGGTACCCCACGAGGAGCGAACCGTACTCGAGGGCACCGCCCACGATCGCTCCGAGGAGGTTCACCCCGAATCCCGTCGCCGAGTCCGCGACATCGCGGAATCGTTGAGCGAACACCATGTTGGCCACGAAGATCGGGGTGAAAGCAATCGCCACCGCCGCGAAGAAACGGGGTACAGGAGACAACGACAACAGCGCGGTGTTCGGCACGGCCCACGCCACGATCAGGGAGGCGAGCAACGCACCGTAGAGGAGGAGTGGTCGTCGTATAACGACGTGGCGCGAGACCTCCACGGCAGCGAGAACGGCAAGGAGGACTCCCCCGAACACGAGCGCGTTGACCAACCAGGTGGTCCCGAACAGGAGCGCGAACTGCACCACGTTCTTCGTCTCGAGCAGCAAGAAGGCGGCGCCCATGAAGAACAGGTCGACATACCCCCGTGTTCTGCGCAACGGTCCGGATGCCGAACGGACGAGCAGGACCGACGCCAGCACGATGAGCCCGACCGTGAGCAAGTAGAAGCCGGGGATCGTATTCCCCTTCAAGTAGGGGAACGGGTGGTCGTCGGTGGCAGGCGGCTGCACCGCCGCCGGGCGCTGCCAGATCTGGCTGCAACTGAGAGCTCCCGAACGGACGCTCACCGTGAGCGTGGACAGGGTCCCGCCGAAGTTGCGAATGCAAGGGGATTGGCCGTACACCTCTTGAAGGGTGTTGGCGAACCGATCCCGGAGCCAGGTCGTGCGGTAGTAGTTGTACATGGAGAACACGCCGTCTGTCGGGTTCAGGTGGTCCTTGGCCGCCTGCATGGCTTGGCGCGTGAAAAGGTAGCTTTCCAGTCGCAGCGAGGACTGACCGGACACCAGGGTCAGCGAGTCGGGAAGGGCAAAGAGAATCAAGTCGTACTTTGTCTTGGTTTCCTGAAGAAATGCGCGCCCGTCGGCGATGTGCACCGACACCCGAGGGTTCTGGTACGGATGGTCGGGATTGAGCCGTTTCCCGAGTTGGTAGAGCTGCGGGTCAATTTCCACCGCGTCGACGTGCGCAGCGCCCTTGCTCAGCGCCACCGCAACGTCGTTGCCGGCACCTGCGCCGACCACCAGCACGTTGCGCAGTGGGTTGGTCGGCGCCTGCTGAAAGGGCACGTGATAGACGGTCCCCTGGTCGCTGGCCGGCAGGATATTTTGGTGCGGAATACCGTTGACCTCGATGGTGTACTGCTGGTTCGGTTGTTTGTTGACCGAGATGCGGTAATAGGGTGACCATATGTCGCTGGAGACGGATTCGGTGACGAGCAGGATCATCAGGCCCAGCAGGGCCAACACCTGAAGAATGCCGATCGTCCTGCCGTAGAGAGCTGCCAGGACCAGCACCACGATGATTCCCCACACGAACGGCTTGGCATCGAGAAACGAGAGGATCGAGAAGGTGGCGATGCCGGCGAGGCTGCCAAGGATGTCGAGTCGGTACGCTTCCAGCGGTGAGAAATGGGTGAACGTCCGGGCGACACCTTCGCCGATCGTCGCCATGACCGCGGCGACGGCGAGGAATATTACCGGCAACGTTACCCAGGTTGGCAGGCCGCTTGCTTTTAGCGACCCGAAGAAAAGTAGGCCGCTGGTTGACCGGTTGATCTGAACCGGAAAGACGCGCACGAAGAGGACGAGGATGACCAGCGCCACCGGTGCCCAGGGAAACAGGTTCACGCGCGATCGGGCGCGGAGAAAGCCCAAACCGATCCCGAGGAAGCTTCCCAGCAGGACGAAGTTGGAGAAGTAGGACAGGTAGATGATGTTTGCCCCGGTCCAGCGGATCAACGCCAGCTCGAGGAAGAGCATGAGGAAGCTCAGGGTGAAGAGCCGTACCTTCCTGGGCGGCGCGCCTGCCCTCGGTGGCGCCACCTCGGGTGTCGCCGCTGGCGCGCCGTCGCGAGGCCAGAAGGCGTCTCTTCCGAACACGGCCAGTCCCCGAGCCACGGCGAGCACGATAGCGAAGCCGGGACCGGCGGCCACCCGGGCGGTCCGGACGCCGGCAATTGCCACCCGGGAGGTGATGGCGCCCGTCGGTCAGCCGTTGCGGCCGGCGGTCCTCACCTACCGGAGTCCGGCTCGTACTCGGCGGGACGCAGCCGATTGGGGACGGTGACCGCCAGCAGGGCCGAGGCCAGCAGGACGATCCCGGCGACCGTGAGGACCAGGTGGAGCCCGTCGCCAAACGCACCGTAGGCCTGGCCGATCACCTCGTTGATGATCTTGGTGAGGCCCGGGCTCGTCTTCTCGTAGCTCTGCGCCTGGCCCCCGCCGACCTGCCCGGTCGTCACCCCGACGATCACCTGGTTCTGGAACGCCTTGGGTATCCCGATGGCCTGCAGGCGGTGCACCAGACCCGTCGTCAGTTGGCCGTTGACGATGGCGCCCAGCACCGAGACCCCGACGAGGGCGCCGAGCTCCCGGCACGTATTGACCGTTGACGCCGCCATGCCCGACCGCTCGGGAGGTACCGCCGACAGGGCGGCGGCGTTGATGGCGACGGTGATCAGCCCGAGGCCGACGCCCACGAGGAACAGCGACCAGGTCAGCAGGCCCGGTCCGCTGCTGGGATCGATGGCGGCGTCGATGACGAGCATGGCCCCGCCCGTCAGCACACAGCCGGTGGTCATGGCCAGACGGGGGCCGTTGGTGGCCACCCAGTGCCCGGCAATGAGCGATGCCCCCACGGCACCGACGGCCATGGGGATGAAGTCGAGGGCGACCTGGAAGCCGCTGGACGTCCCGACCAGCAGGATGTAGAGGGGGATGAAGAAGAACACGGCGAAGGCGCCGAAGTAGCCGGTGAAGGCGACGACGCTGGCGGCGGTGAAGTCGCGCCGTCGGAAGAAGCGCAGGTCGAGGACAGGGTGGCGGGCTCGTCGCTCGCGCAGGACGAACACGATGGCGGCCACGCCGGCGATGGCGTACAGCAGGAGAATGTGGACGTTGAAGTAGCCCGCCGTCTCCCCGCCGATGGTGGCCGTGGTGGCGGCGATGAGGGCGGCGGCGCTGAGCACGAAACCGGGGACGTCGATGCCCCGCCGTACGGGATCGGCGCTCTCGGGGAGTTCGGTCGTGCCCAGCAGGGCCAAGGCCCCGATGAACAGGTTGAACACGAAGACCCCTCGCCACGACCACAGACCGATCAGCACCCCGCCGATGACCGGGCCGAGGGTGATGCCGAGCCCGGAGACCGCGGCCCACGCCCCCAGGGCGTTGGACCGGTCCTCGGGGTCGGGAAACACGTGGCGGATCATCGACAGCGTCCCCGGCTCGGAGGCGGCGGCCCCGACACCCATGACCACGCGACCGGCGATGAGCACGCCGGGGGACCAGGCACAGGCGGCGAGCACCGACCCGACGCAGAAGATGCCGATGCCGATGGCCATGATCTTGCGCCGTCCGAAGAGATCGCCGATGGTGCCGAAGCTGAGCATGAGACCGGTGAAGGCGAGCAGGTAACCGTTGAGGACCCACTGCAAGGCGCTGACTCCGGCGGTCAGGTGGGATTGGATGTCTCCCAGGGCCACCCCGACGACGGTGTTGTCCAAGAAGGTGAGGAAGAGCACCAGACACAGCACGGCCATGGCCATGCGCGGCCGGCGCACACGCCCGGCGCTGTCCGTGACCGGCGCGATCCCGGGCAGATGAAGTTGCAGTCGCCGCGTCGGCACTTCTTGCTCCTGGGAGAGGGGTCTCGAGGTGCCCGGGCAGGCTATCCAGTGACCGACACCGAACCGGGGACCGCCCGGGACGAGACCCTCGGCACCGGGCTGCGCCGGCGCTTGGTGAAGGGGAGCTCGACCAGGTACCGCGAGGTGACGCTGACGAGCGCCAGTATCCCGAAGCCGAGAACCAGGCGCTCAGCGGTGCTGTGGGCGGGGAGGGCCCGCGCCACGGCGATGAAGATCAGCATGTGCCACAGGTAGGCGGCGTAGGAGACGAGGCCGCAGTAGCGCAACGGCGGGCACGACAGGAGGCGGGCCAGGATGCCGCGCCCGTCGATCACGGCGAGGATGATCACGCCGATGGCGATGTCGATGGCCGTGAACCCCCCGTCGATCAGCCAGCTGGCCGTGGTCGTGGTGGTGACCACCGTCGCCGCCACCAGGGCAACGGCGGGCACGGCCGCCAGGCGCACCCAGCGGGGGGCCCGCCACCCGTGGTGGAGGGCATAGCCGATCGCCGCGCCGACCAGGAGGCCGTTGAGGCGCGCTTCCCGCTCGATGAAGCCGTTGTTGGCCGGATGCAGCTGGAATGCCACCAGGCTGGCCAGGGCCACGCCGAACACGGCGAGGACCAGGAGCACGGCCAGTATCCGTCGTCGCAGCCGGCAGAAGACCACGAGGACCGCCGGCCAGAAGAGGTAGAACTGCTCCTCGATGCCGAGGGTCCAGGTGGCATCGAGGTCGAACGGCAGGAGCACGCCGAAGAGGGGTGCAAGGTTGGCGCCGAAGAGGGCGATGAGGCCGATGGCCGGCCACCACGGGCCCATCGGGTCGCCCTGCATGACGGTGTAGACGACGAAGCCGGCGAGCATCACGATCAAGGCGGGCAGCAACCGACGAGCGCGGCGGCCGTAGAAGCCGCGGAAGCTGATGCGACCAGCGCGTGCCTGCTCCTCGAGCAACAGGGACGTGATGAGAAAGCCGCTGAGCAC
Source organism: uncultured Actinomycetota bacterium (assembly GCA_963757175.1). Lineage (GTDB taxonomy): Bacteria > Actinomycetota > Acidimicrobiia > Acidimicrobiales > Palsa-688 > CAVWQR01. The sequence continues at coordinate 2,164,710 of CAVWQR010000001.1, forward strand.
GAAGAAGCTGTCGACACCGATGAAACCGCCGGGGACGAAACGACCGAAGAACTGCGGCACGAGGAAGCCCGTGGCGTGGAAGGCGACGACAAGGAGGACCGACACCCCCCGCAGCCCATCCAGCGCCGGGCGTTGCCCGAGCCGGAACGACTCGCCCGGGACCCGGCTCCCGGTCGTCGCGGGGGCGGTACCCCCCGCTACCGCCGCACCCCTCACCGCGAAGCGGCGTAGGCCGGTGACCTCACACCATCTCGGTGGATGACCGGAAGCATGAACGGACGCAGATACTCCCCGCCGGCGATGGAGAGGTGCTCCTGGTCGCTCTCGCGTACGGTGACACCGTCGATGGTGCTGGTGTAGTGGCCGTTCGGGTCCAGCGCCTTGTTCATGTCCATGACCGAGGCCTGCTGCGGCATTTGGGCCACGGCGGCACGAACGTCGGCGTTGTAGGCGTTCGCTCGCGCCGGCGTGTTGATGTCCCACGGCTCACCGTTGGGTTGCTGGCTGTTGCCCTGGATGTAGGGAAGGTTCACCATTTCCACGTGCGCACCCCCGGCGGAGAACAATTTGATGACCTGCACCAGCTCACCGATGAGATGGTGGTCCCACGCCGGGTCCCCGACGCTCACCCAGTGTCCATGCCACAGGCGGTCGTCCACCTCCCAGCGGCCCAGGACCACCATTACGACGTCAGGATGATAGGTGCGCACGTACTGCGGCCACAACGTTTGCCAGTTGGGGCATCCCTGGGCCGCCTTGGCCACGCTGCCTTCCACATTGGTCGTCGTCTGCGGATCGAGGTCGCAGCCGAGGGTTCCCTGGGCGTCGAAGGTGACGCCCCATTGCAGGCTCTGGTCGCTGAGGCCGAGGCTGAGGGTCAGCCCGATCGAGTCGCCCACCAGCAGGGTGCGCACCGGCCGTCCCGGCGGGGCCGCCTTCGGCACTTCGCGCTGGAGCAGGGCCGAGCCGGAGGCTGCGGTCAACGCCGGGGGGAGGGGGCGGTGGCGAGGACGAGGGCGACCACGGTGATGGCGGTGCAGGCGGGGAGGGCAAATGCCGCGGAACGGCGGGGAAGGGCGCGACGAGTCCGAATCGGCCGTTCCACCAGGTAGTAGCTGGCCAGGGAGACGGCCAGGGTGGCCCCGAGGCGAACGGCCAGCAGGGCGTTGCCCGACACCCCGGTGCGCTCGGGCGTGAGGAACAGGAACAGCGGCCAGTGGTAGAGGTAGAGGCCGTAGGAGATGCGGCCGATCCCGACGAGGGGCGACCACGAGAGAAGCCGGGCCAGGAGCAGATCGGGCCGGAGGGTGACGGCGGCGAGGAGGACGGCGCCGGTGATGGCGACGAGGAGAAACCCACCGTCGTAGCCCCAGGAGGACTGCTCGGTGAAGTCGTGCATCGCCCACACCAGACCGGCGGCTCCCAGCCAGCCGGCGATCATGGCCCCCACCCGACCGGGGGTGCCGGTTCGCGTGCGTGCGCCGGACCCAGGCGGGACGGGCCACCAGGATGCCCGCCAGGGTGGCGCCCACGAGCAGGGCCTGGGCCCGGGTGTCGGTCCCGTAGTACAGCCGGTTGGCGTTGACCCCGGCGTGGTGCAGCGCCGCCATCTCGACCGCAGACGCGACCGTGCCGATGCCGGCCACCCACGCCACCCGGCGGGCGAGGGCGTCGGGGGACCTCGGCGCCGCCGCGCCGGGACCGCCGTCGGCGGCGGCCCGTCGACGCCGCCGGCGGAGCGCCGCCACCCCACCGAGAGTGAGGACCACGATCAGCGGCCACAACAGATAGAACTGCTCCTCCACCGCCAGCGACCACGTGTGCAGGAGGGGCGACTTGGCCCCGAACACGGCGAAGTAGCCCTGGTCGGAGAAGACGAAGTGCCAGTTGGCCACGTAGAACAGCGTTGACAGGCTGTCGCCCCGCAGCTGCGAGGCCGACAGCCCGTTGGGCGCCCACCGGGCCAGGGCGGCGATGCCGATCAACAGGATGCCCAGGGCAGGAAGAAGGCGCCGGGCCCGCCGCTCCCAGAATCGCCCCAGGGCGATGCGCCCCGAGCGGGCGTGCTCGCCCAGCAGCAGCCGGGTGATCAGGAATCCCGACAGGACGAAGAAGAAGTCGACGCCCACCGAACCACCGTCGAAGCCGGCGACGCCGGCGTGGTAGCCGAGCACGCCGATGACGGCGATGGCGCGCAGCCCGTCCAGCGCCCGTTCGCGGTCCCCGCCGCCACCGGTCGCGCGATCGTGCGACGTGCCAACCACGGGCGCCATCGTCCCACACGCGCCCTGACGGCGGGACTCGGGTTCCTATACTGACCCGCTCGTGCCTGTTCTCGGTCGCCAGACTCCACGCGCGACCGCGGCGGTATGGCTGGTGTACGGGCTCGTCAGTTACGTGCCCATGCTGCTGAGCAAGCCGGGCATGGTGGCGGCCGACACCAAGGCCTATCTCTACCTGGATCCGGGCCGCCTGACCGTTTCCGCCGTCTCCATGTGGAATCCGGGCGTGGGCATGGGGACGGTGACCCACCAGAACATCGGCTACCTCTTCCCGATGGGGCCCTACTTCTGGCTGGTGCAGACCCTCCATGTCCCGTTCTGGGTCGGCCAGCGGGTGTGGATGGGGTCGTTGATCCTGTTCGCCGGGCTCGGGGCGCGCTACTGCTGCCGGCAGCTGGGCCTGGTGGGCGTCGGCGCTGCCACCGCGGGACTGATGTACATGCTCAGCCCCTACATCATCGACTACATCGCCCGCACGTCGGCCATCGTGATGCCGTGGGCCGCCCTGGGCTGGATGATCGGGCTCACGGCCACGGCCGCCCGTCGGGGTGGGTGGCGCCACCCGGCGCTGTTCGCCATGGTGGTGTTGCTGGTGGGCGGCATCAACGCCACCTCCATCCTCCTCGTCGGTCTCGGCCCTGCGCTGTGGCTCGTCTACGCCGCCGTGTTCACCCGGGAGATCGTCTGGCGGCGCGTCGCTCGGAGTGGTCCTGCGCATCGGCGTGCTGAGCGTGCTGGTGTCGTTGTGGTGGCTCGCCGGACTGGTCATCGAGGCGTCCTACGGGCTCAACATCCTCGCCGTCACCGAGACCATCCCCACGGTGGCATCGACGTCGTCGTCGGCCGAGGTGCTGCGCGGCCTGGGCTACTGGTATCTCTACGGCCAGGACAAGGTGCAGCCGTGGACGCAGGCCGGCGTCGAATACCTGGAGACCCTGTGGCTGCTGGCGGTCAGCTTCGCCCTGCCGGCGCTCGCCATGTTGGGCGCCGCCGTCGCCCGCTGGCGCTACCGGGCTTACGCCGTGGCGCTCGTGTTGGTCGGGACGGTGATCGGGGTGGCCACCTACCCCTACGACCACCCGTCACCCGTCGGCGCCGCGCTCAAAGGCGGCTCCAACCTGAGCAGCACCCTGGGCCTGGCGTTGCGCTCGACCGACCGGGTGGTGCCCCTGGTCGTCCTCGGGCTGGCCATGCTGCTGGGCGCGGCCATCGCCGCCCTGCTCGCCCGGTGGATGGTCGTCGGCGCGGTGGCGGCGGTGGCCGCCGCCGGCGTGGCCGTGGCCGACCTGCCGCCGCTGTGGACGGGCAACCTGGTGGCGTCCAACCTGGTCCGGGGGGACGTGCCCGACTACTGGCACCAGGCCGCCAACTACCTGCAGAGCAAAGGCTCGAGTACGCGCGTGCTCGGCCTGCCGGGCGAGGACTTCGCCGCCTACCGGTGGGGCGTGACCGAGGACCAGGTCCTGCCCGGGCTCATGACCCGTCCCTACGTCCAGCGCCAGGTGGTGCCGCAGGGCGAGCCCGGGAGCGTCGACCTGCTCCAGGGGCTCGACGAGTCCCTGCAGGAGGGGACCCTCGACCCCAGCGCCATCGCCCCGATGGCGCGGCTCATGAGCGCGGGCGACATCCTCCTCCAGTCGGACCTGCAGTACGAGCGCTACCAACTGCCCCTGCCCCAGGACGTGGCCCAGACGTTCAACCCTGTGCCCGCCGGGCTCGGCCCGCCGGTGCCCTTCGGCACTCCCGAGCGCCACCAAGCCGATCAAGTATCCCCTGTACAACGAGGCCCAGCTGGCGCTGCCGACCGGGGACCCCCAGCCGCCGCCGCTGGCCGTCTACAACGTCCCCGGCGCCCGCCCCATCGTGCGCACCGAGTCGGCGGCGGCTCCGCTCGTCGTCGCCGGCAACGGGACGGGGTTGGTCAACGCCGCCTCCGTCGGCCTGCTCGACGGCAACCCGACCGTCCTGTACGCCGCGTCCCTGGCCCAGGACCCCGCCGCCTTCGACCGGGCCATGGGCGCCGGCGCCGGTCTGGTGCTGACCGACACCAACCAACTGCAGGGCGAGCGGTGGGGCGGCGTGACCAACAACGTGGGCCTCGTCCAGCAACCCGGCGTGCCCCCGACCTTGATGAACGACCCGTCGGACTACGTCAACCCCCTCTTCAAAGGGGAGACAACGGCGGACCAGACGGTGGCGTCGGTGAGCGGGGTCAAGTCGGTGCGCGCCACCGGCTACGGCAGCGCGGTGGACTACACCCCCGAGAACCAGCCGGGCAACGCCCTGGACGGCGACCCGTCGACGGCGTGGGAGGTGCAACCGGCGGGCAACGCCGACGGCTACCGCCTCCAGGTGGCGCTGGACAAACCGGTCACCACCAACCACATCACCCTGTCCCAGGTCCAGGCGCTCAACGTCAAACGGACGATCACCTCGGTGACCCTGCTGTTCGACGGCAAGCATCCGACCAAGGTGAACCTCGGGCACGACTCGCTCCAGTCGAGCGGCCAGGTGGCGACGTTCCCCACCCGGACCTTCTCCAGCCTCGACGTGGTCATCGACTCCACCACCGGTGGCGCCCACCAGCGCTTCGACGGGCTCAACGCGGTCGGCCTGTCCGAGGTGGGAATCCCCGGCGTGGCCCCGTTGACCACCACCCTGCGCATGCCGACCGACCTGCTCAGCCAGGCCGGCGGCGCGTCGCAGAGCCACGCCCTGACGATCCTGATGAACCGGCTACGCGCCCCCAACGTCCCCCGGGCAGACCCCGAGACCCACCTGTCCCGCCAGTTCAGCCTGCCCAGCTCGCGCACGTTCCTGCTCGGCGGCACCGCCCGCATCTCCTACAAGGAGAGCGACGCCCAGATCGAGAACCTGACCGGTGTCTTCGCCAACCCGGCGGCCTCGGCCACCGGCGCGGTGCCGATCGTCGGCGCCAACAGCTCGGGCCGGTTGATCGGCGACCTGCAGAGCGGGGCGCTGGCGGCGGTGGACGGCAACCCGGCCACCGCGTGGGTGACCGAGCAGGGGGACCAGGACGGCTCGTGGCTGTCGTACACCCTGCAGCGCCCCGCCACCTTCGACCACCTGAACCTGCAGGTGGTCAACGATGGCCGCCACACGCTGCCCACCCAGGTGACGGTGAGCACCGAGGACGGGTCGCGCACGGTGCCCCTGCCCGCCCTGCGGGTGGGCGCGGGCCGGCCGCAGGGATCGGTCACCGACGTGCCGATCAGCTTTCCCGCCCTGACCGGCAGCCAGGTGAAGGTCACCTTCGACAAGACCAAGCCGGTGAGCGATCTCGACTACTACGCCCAGTTCACCAACGCCACCGACATCCTCCCGCTCGGAATCGCCGAGGTCGGGATCCCCGGGGTGGTGGCGCCCCAGGAGCAGGCGCAGATCCCCGCCCCCTGCCGTTCGGACCTGCTGACCATCGACGGGCATCCCGTCGACCTGTCCATCAGCGGGAGCCCGGCCACCGCCCTGGCCAACGGTGCCCTCACCGTGCGCCCCTGCGGCAACTCCGTGGGGGGTGTCACCCTCGGGCCTGGTTCCCACGTGGTGCAGACCAGCACCTACCTGGCCTCGGGTTTCAACGTGGATTCGCTGTCGCTGGCCTCGGCCGCGGGCGGCAGTGCGGTCCGCCTCACCCCGTCGGGCGCCCTGCCCACGGTGGCGACCGGTCCCGCCCCGTCGGTGCGGGTCACCCATCAGGACAGCACGCACGTGACGGCGACGGTGGCGCCGACCACCCAGCCGGTGTGGCTGATCCTGGGCCAGAGCAAGAGCGACGGCTGGCACGCCACCCTCTCGAGCGGTCGTTCCCTGGGGTCACCGACGCTGATCGACGGCTACGCCAACGGCTGGTACCTGCCGGCGGGCAGCATCACCGCGGGCACGGTCGTGCACCTGGCGTGGACGCCGCAACGGGTGGTGTGGGCGGCGATCGGCGTGTCCGGGGTGGCCGCCCTGGTCAGCGTGGTGCTGGCCGTGGTGGGGGTGCCCGAGGCGGCCCGGCCCCGCCGGCGGGCGCCCGAACCGGCCGAAGGGCAGGAACCGAGGCCGGCTCTCGCCGCATTGGGGCCGGCGGTACCCGCCTGGGATTCGCCGCTGCGAAGTGGGGGAAAACGCCCGACCCGGAAGACGGCGCTGGCGGTCGCGGTGGGATGCGGGCTGGTGGCGGCGCTGGTGAGCTCGCCGTTGGTCGGCCTGGTCATCGCCGTGACCAGCTTCGTGGGAGTGGCCGCCGACCGGGGCCGCATCGTGACCCGGCTGGGTGCCGGGCTGGCGGTGGGCATCCTCGGCGTCTCGATGGTGTCTGCAGCAGGGCTGGTACCGGTACTTCCCGACCATCCAGTGGCCCAGCGAGTTCACCGACGCCAACGCCCTGGGATGGCTCGCCGTTACCATGCTGGCCGCGGACGTCGTCGTCGAGGTGGTCCGTTATCGGCGTGAGTAGAATGTGGGTTCGCATGCCCCGACGCCTCTCGTCCCGGTCAAGCGGTCCGCTTCGTTGAGCGCGAACGTCGGCGCCGGCGCGGCGATTGCGGCGGCCTCCTCGGTCCTTTACAACGCCGGCTTCCTGGTGGAGAAGCGGGCGCTGGACCGGCTTCCCACGGTCCGCGCCCATCGTCTCGGACACTTGGTGCGCAGCTTGCTCAGCTCCCGCCTTTGGATCCTCGGCTGCCTCCTGGTGATCGTCGGCCTGCTGTCGCAGGTCGTCGCCCTGTCCCTGGCGCCGCTCAGCGTCGTCCAACCCATCCTGGTCGCCGGCATCATCCTCCTGGTCATCGCCTCGCACGTCGCCTTCGGCGAGCGCCTCGAGCGGCGCGAACGGGTCGCGGTGGCGCTGGTCCTCCTCGGTCTGGCCGCCGTCGTCACGTCCCTACTCCGCGGCGGCAACGGCACGGGCCGGGCCACCAGCCAGCTGACGCTGCTGGGCGTCGTCGTGCCCGTGGCCGTGATCGCCCTCGTCATCGCTTTGGTGGGCGCCAGCGGGCATCCCAGCGGGGTGCCGGTCGGAACCCGCCGCCCGCTGGTGCGGCGGCTGGTCGGTCCGCAGATCGCCGGAGTCGGCGCCGGGTTGCTCTACGGGGTCGCCGCCCTGGGACTCAAGGACATGTCGATCTACGTCCGGGGCCACGGTGTGAGTGACTCGATCCCCCGCATGCTGCCCACGGCGGGTCCCTGGATCCTGGCGGTGGCGACGCTGGCCGGCCTGGTGGTGTTCCAGTCCGCCCTGCAGCGCCATCCGGCCTCGCTGGTTGTGCCGTTGAGCAACGTCACCTCGAGCGCCTTGGCGGTGATCGCCGGCGCCGCCCTCTTCCACGAGACCCTGCCGTCGGGGACGTGGCCGGGCGTGCTCCGCTACTGCGGGTTCGCCGCCCTGCTCGTCGGCATCGTGGTGGCGGGCGCCGCGCCCCGAGACCCGGCCGAGGCCCTGGAGGCGATGTCGGCTCGCGTCCGACACCTCGACCAGGTCAACCCCTCGAGCCTGGCCGACGCCGCCCCGCCCCAGGTGTGAGTCGCTTGCGCGTCTCGATGGCAGGACGATGGTGGTGGATGGCGGTCGTCGTCATTACCCTTGGCGCGCTCGGCGTCCGGCTGGCGGCGGTGGCCGCGTTCCCCTACAAGACCCTGGGTGTCAGCGACGCCTACTTCTACCACGCCTCCGCCAACCTCATGGCACGGGGCATCTTCGGGGTCAACCCGATCGACTACTACCAGGTTCCCGGCCATCCCAAGGTGGCGTCGGCGGACTTTCCTCCCCTGTTCTCGGGGGTGCTGGCCCTGGCCTCGGTCGTCGGCGCCAAGAGCGTCCTCGCCCATCGCATCTGGTGCTCGTTCATCGGCGCCGCCGCCGTGCCCCTCGGCATGCTGTTCGGCCGCCAGCTGGTGGGCCGGCGCGTCGGCGTCATCGCCGGGCTCATCATCGCCCTCTATCCGAACCTGTGGATGAGCGACACCATGGTGCTGTCCGAGGCCCTCACGCCCGTCCTCGTGCTCCTGATACTCATGGCCGCCTATCACTTCTGGCGGCGGCCGGCGCCCAGGAGCGCCATCCTGCTGGGCGTGGCGCTCGGAGCGGCCGCGCTGGCGCGCGACGAGCTCGCCCTGCTCGTCGTGCTCATCCTCGTGCCCCTCGCCTTGTTGGTGCGGGCGTCGTTCCGGCGGCGCGTCGGTCTCCTCGGTTGCGCCCTGGCGGCTGCCGGCGTGGTCGTCGGGCCCTGGGTGGGGTGGAACCTGAGCCGCTTCGACAAACCGGTGTTCATCAGTTCGGGTCTGGGCGTCACCCTGGCCTCGGTGGACTGCGACCAGACGTGGTACGGGCCGGCGGCTGGCTACTGGTCGCTGGTCTGCGTCAGCCAGGCGAGGGCGGGAACGAGTGGTGACGAGTCCGTCCGCAGCTCCGAGTTGGAGTCCCGACGCCCTCCGTTACGTCGACCACCACCTGGGCGGGCTGCCGCGGATCACGGCGATCCGGGTCGCCCGGGGCTTCGGCCTGTACCAGCCCATCCAGCAGCTCCGGTTCGACACCATCGTGGAGACGCGGCCCCAACCGTGGACCTACGTGGGGCTCTACAGCTACTACGGCCTGGCCCTGCTCAGCATCGGGGGCGCCATCCTGCTGCGCCGACGCCGGGTCCTCGTCTTCCCCTTGCTGGCGGTGGGCGTCAACGTGGCCGTCACCATGGCGATCGGCTTCGGCGACACCCGCTACCGGACGGCGTTCGAGGTGTGCCTCGTCGTCCTGGCTGCGGTGCAGTTGGACGCCGTGTCGGGATGGCTGATGCGCCGCCGGCGCCAGCCGGCCGACGACGCCGCTTCGCAGACCCAGGTGGACGCCGCACCCGTGACCGTCGCTGCTGCCCGATGGCCGACCTGATCACCGCCGGCCCGCCGGCCACGGACCGGTCCCTGCCCCGGCGGTCCGCCCGTCCGTGGTGGATCGCGGTAGCCGGGATAACCCTTCTCGGTCTGGGCATCCGGCTGGCGGCCGTGCTCGTCGAACCCCACAAGGCGCCCGGCGGGGACGCCTACGAGTACCACGCGGCGGCAACCCTGATCGCCCACGGGATCTTCGGCGTGAATCCGCCGGACTACTACCAACTGCCTGGGCATCCCCAGGTGGCCACCGCCTTCTACGCACCGATGTTCAGCTTCGTGCTGTCGCTGGCGCCGCTGGTCGGCGCCTCCAGCTTTCTCGCTGACCGGCTGTGGTGCTGCGCCATCGGGGCGGCGGCCATCCCCCTGGCCGCGCTGGTCGGCCGTCAGCTGGCGGCCGGAAGGGGGATGACGGCACGGAGCGGGACCACCGGCCGTCGGGTCGGTCTGGCCGCCGCCGTTCTGGTCGCGGTGTACCCCAACCTGTGGATGAGCAGCAGCCTGGGCCTGTCCGAGACGCTGGAACCGCTGGTGGTGCTGCTGGTGTTGCTCGCCGCCTACGGGTTCTGGCGGCGGCCGTCCTTCGGGCGGATATCCCTGCTGGGTGCGGCGGTGGCGGTGGCGGCGTTGACCCACGACGAGCTGGCCTTCCTGGCCCTGTTCGTGCTGGTCCCCCTGGCCCTGCTGACCAGGTTCCCGTGGCGCCGGCGTCTGGGCCTGGCGCTCAGCGGGCTGGCGGTCGCCGGCCTCGTCGTCGGCCCCTGGGTGGGATTCAACCTCACCCGGTTCTCCAAGCCCGTCTTCATCAGCGACAACCTGGGATTCCTGCTGGCCAACGCCGACTGCCCGCAGACGTGGTACACGGGCTACATCGGCTATTGGTCCTTCCAGTGCGCGGTGGACGCCTCACACCGCCAGGGCGTCGACGAGTCCGTGGTCAGCTCCGAGGAGCAGCAGGATGGGCTGCGCTACATCGATCACCATCTGGGCTCGCTGCCGCGGGTGACGGCGGCCAAGGTCGGCCGCGGCCTCGGCTTCTACGAACCGATTCAGCAGGTGCGGCTCGACCACTTCATCGAGACCCGCCCGCTGTCCTGGGCCTACGTGGGCCTGGGCATGTACTACGTCCTGATCGTTCTCAGCGTGGGCGGGCTGGTCGTGCTGCGCCGGCGCGCCGTCCCGGTGTTCCCCCTCGTCGCCATCGGCGTGATCGTCGTTCTCGCCATGGCGGTGGGGTTCGGCCAGACGAGATACCGGACTGCGGTCGAGGTGCCCCTCGTGCTGCTGGCCGCGGTGGCGCTCGAGGCCGGGATCGGACGACTCCGCAGCGGGTCGCCGGCCGGCGTCGACGACACTTCGTGCTAGCCGCCCCCGTGCGTCGACTGGGCACAGCACCGGTCCGGCTGCGCGCCACCTCGGCCAACCGGCGGCGGCTCCTGCTGCTCACCGCACTGTTCGTCTGCTCGCGGGTCGTCGTCCGCGCCGTCGGGGTGCCGTTTGACCTCTCCACCTTCGAGGGTCCGGCCAGGGCGCAGCAGTTGCTCCCCGCTCATCTGCTGCGCGCCGACCTGGTGACGAGCGTGTGGCACCTGCACAGCCAGCCCCCGCTGTGGAACCTGGCCGCCGGACTCCTGCTCCGCCTCCCGGCCTCCTGGTTGGCGGACGTGGCCACCATCGCCTATGCCGGATTCGGACTCCTCCTCGTGCTCAGCACCTACCAGGCGATGGTGGACCTGCACGTGCCACCCTGGGTGGCGTGGGTGGCCGCCGCCCTGGTCGCCATCAGCCCGGCCACGATCCTGTACGAGAACTGGTTGTTCTACGCCTATCCCACCGCCGCGCTGCTGGCCTTCATGGTGCTGTGTGGAATCCGTTACCTTCGAACACAACGATGGCCCTGGGGCTTTGCCTGTTTCCTGTCGCTGGCGGTGGTGGTGCTGCTCAACAGCACCTACCAGATCGAATGGCTCCTGGCCGTCGTCCTCGTCGTCGGTGTCGCCCAGCGGCGCCGGTGGCGAAACGTCCTGGCCGCCGCCGCCCTCCCCGTGGCGCTCGCCGGTGCCTGGTACGTGAAGGACGCCGTCCAGTTCGGCACGTTCACCACCAGCAGCTGGCTGGGCATGAACCTGACCAAGACGACCCTGGTCGCCGCCCCGCCCGGAGTCGTCGCCGGCCTGGTCGACAGGGGCAAGCTGACCCCGCTGGCGGAAGTCGGTCCCTTCTCTCCGGTGGGGTCCTACGTGCCCCGTTTTGTCAAACCATCCCATACCGGCATCGCCGCCCTGGACGAGACCGGCCGCGTCGGCTCCGTCAACCTGAACAACCTGGCCTACGTGGACGTCTCCCGGCTCTACCTGAGCGACGACCTGCGCTTCATCCAGGCCGAGCCCGGACGCTACGTGGCGACGGTGACCAAGGCCGGGGCGCTGTGGTTCGCCCCCACCGACGAGTTCTTTCACAATCAGCCGCTCGGAGCGTGGTCCCGGGTCTACGACACGACCGTCCTCCTGAATCCGGTCAGGGACCGGCAGGGGCCGTACATCGCGGTGGTGGGCCGGCGCGGACCGACCTGGGCGCAGGTGTCCTACACCAGCCTCGCCGGCTTCGCGATCGTCGTCCTGGGGGCGCCCGCGTTGGCCTGGCGGGCTCGGCGCCGGGACACGCCGATGGCGTCGACGTTGGCGGTCTTGTGGGTGACCGTCGTGTACGCCCTGGTGGCGACGTCGCTCATCGAGTTCGGGGAGAACCAGCGATTTCACTTCGAGTCCGGGCCCCTGGCCGTGATCGCCGCCCTGGCGGTCCTCGCCGCGGCGTGGCGCGGTCGTGGCCTCGTTCTGGCGCGCCGCGGACGATGGGCACCACGGCCGTGACCGATGAGCGCTACACCGGCACCGAGAACCTCGAAGCGCTGGAAGTGGCTGTCCGCTACCAGCGCTTCCTCAGTGGCCTCCTGCGTCGCCTCGCCGGCCAAGGCCCGTCGCCCGGGCGCGCCGTCGACTTCGGTGCCGGGATCGGGACGTACTCGGTCGCGGCCCGCCACGCCGGGTTCGCGGTGACCTGCGTGGAGGCCGATCCCGACCTGCGTAACCGGCTCGTGGCCGACGGGTTCGAGGTGAGCCCCAGCCGCGGAGGAGCTGGACAGCGGCGCCTTCGACGCGGTGTTCGCCTTCAACGTCCTGGAGCACATCGACGACGACGAGGCCGTACTGCGGGAGCTGCGGCGCGTCGTCCGCCCTGGCGGCCGCCTCCTCGTGTACGTGCCCGCCTTCATGTGCCTCTACAGCGGCATGGACCGCCTGGTCGGCCACGTCCGCCGCTACCGGAGGAAAGGCCTGGTGGAGATGGCGACGCGGGCGGGCTGGACCGTGACTGCGTGCACCCACGCCGACAGCCTGGGCTTCCTCACCTCCCTGGCCTACCGGGCCTTCGGGCCCCGGCACGGACGGCTCGATCCCCGCTCGGCCGCGCTCTACGACCGCTGGGTCTTCCCCCTCAGCCGGGTCCTCGATCGGGCGCTCGCTCCCGTGGGCGGCAAGAATCTGGTGCTGTGGGCCGAGCGCAGCGATCGATGACCGACGTCGCCGTCCTGGTGCCGTGCTTCAACGAGGAGGCGTCGATCGGCCGCGTCGTCGCCGACTTCCGCGTCGCCCTCCCCGACGCCGACGTCTACGTGTACGACAACGGGTCGACGGATGCGACGGCCAAGCGGGCCGTCGAGGCCGGCGCCCACGTCTTCTGCGAGCCCAAGCGGGGCAAGGGCAACGTGACCCGGCGCATGTTCGCCGACGTCGAAGCCGACGTCTACGTGATGGTCGACGGCGACGCCACCTATGACGCCATGTCCGCCCCGGGCATGGTGCGGCGCCTGTTGGAAGAGCGCTTGGACATGGTCGTCGGCGCCCGGACTCCGGTAGCCGGTGACGACGGTGTGTATCGCCGGGGCCACTCGGCGGGCAACGCCCTGTTCTCGAGGGGCCTCCGCGCCGTCCTGGGCGGCTCGTTCACCGACGTCTTCTCGGGCTACCGGGTGATGTCGCGCCGCTTCGTCAAGTCGTTCCCGGCCCGCTCCACGGGGTTCGAGATCGAGACCGAGTTGAGCGCCCACGCCGTGGAGGTGGGCGCGGCGTGCGCCGAGGTCTCCACCCCCTACGGCAGCCGGGAGGACGGATCCGGGAGCAAGCTCAACACGTTCCGCGACGGCTTGCGCATCCTCTTCACCGTTGTCCGCCTCCTCGAGGCCATGCGCCCCTTGCAGTTCTTCACCTTCTGGTTCGTCGTGCTCACCGGGATCTCGCTGGCGCTGGGCATTCCCGTGATCGACGAGTTTTCGCGTACCGGCCAGGTCCTCCGGTTTCCCACCGCCTTCCTCGCCGCGTCGACGCAGGTCGTCGCCTTCCTGTCCCTCGCCTGCGGGGTCGTGCTCAAGAGCGTCCGAGTGGCCCGCCAGGAAGCCAAACGCCTGGCCTACCTGCGCCATCCGGCCGCCAGCACCCAGCCGGCGGACGACCTGACCTCCCCATGGTGAGACGGCCGGGCGGGAGGTGGTGGCTGGGCGTGGGTGGCCTCACCCTCGTGGCCTTCGGCATCCGCCTCGCCGCCATCCTGGTCGACGCCCACAAGGGCGTGGGCTTCGGCGATGCCTACGTGTACAACGTCGACGCCAACCTCCTCGCCCACGGGGTGGTCGGTATCAACCCGTTCCCTTACGTGTGGTTGCCGGGGCATCCCCACGTGGCGTCGGCCGCCTACCCGCCCCTCTTCAGCTTCGTGCTGGGCGCGGCCTCGAGCGTGGGAGCCCAGAGCTTCCTGACTCACCGGATCTGGTGCGCCATCCTCGGCGCCGCGGCCGTCCCCCTTGGCGCCCTGGTCGGGCGGCAGTTGGTCGGGCGGCGGGTGGGCTTGCTGGCCGGCGTCGCCCTCGCCGTCGACCCCAACTTGTGGATGGCCAACAGCCTGACCATGTCGGAGACGATCGTCCCCCTCGTGGTGTTGCTGGTGCTCCTGGCCGCCTACCACTTCTGGAAGAAGCCGACGGTCGGGGCGGCGGCCCTGCTCGGCGGTGCCCTGGGCGCGGCGGCCCTGGCGCGCGACGAGCTCAGCCTGCTCGTCGTGTTCGTCTTCGTTCCCCTGGTCTGGCTGGCACGCGTCTCGTGGGCCCAGCGCGGGCGCCTGCTCGGTTGCGGCCTGGTGGTCGCGGCGTTGATCGTCACCCCCTGGGTCGGCTGGAACATGGCCCGCTTCAACAGCCCCGTCCTGGTCAGCGACGGCTTGGGGATCACCATGGCCCAGAGCGAGTGCAATCCGACGTGGTACGGAAAGTACGCGGGCTGGGCCTCGTTCGGCTGCGGGCTGGCCGTGGCTCCCCGGGTGAGCGGTGACGAAGCGCAGCGCAGCAGCCAGGAGGAGCACATCGCCCTGCGCTACGTCGGCGACCATCTGGGCTCCGTTCCTGCCGTCGCCGCCGAGCGGGTCGGCCGGACGTTCGGGTTGTACCGGCCCCTCCAGCAGATGAAGCTGGACTCTTCCATCGAGAAGCGCCCCTACCTGTGGGCGATGGTCGGGTTGGGGCTGTACTACGTCCTCGTCGTCTTCGGTGCGGGCGGCGCCGTCGTCCTGCGCCGGCGTCGCGTCCCGCTGTTCCCCCTGCTCGCCATGGGCGCCACCGCGGTCGTCGCTTCGGTGCTGACGTTCGGCGACACCCGGTTCGCCACTTCGTTCGAGGTGGCTCTGGCCCTGCTGGCCGCCGTCGGCCTGGACGCACTCGTGACCCGGCTCGGCAGACGCCAGCGGGACCCGGACGGCCGGTCAGTGACCGAGAAGGAGGCGCGGCTGGTGCCCGCCGGGCGCTAGCGGCGCCGGTGGAGCGCGTCGTGGGCGAGCACGACGAGGGTCCCACGGGCGGTGGCGTCCCACGTCAGATCCTCGGCTCGGGCCCGGGCGGCGTTGCCGAGGCGCTGGCGGCGCGCCGGATCGCGTAGGACGGCGTCGAGGCCGGCCTCGAGGCCGTCGGCGGTGCTGGCCAGGTAGCCGGTCACGCCATCGATCACCGCGTCGGCGTGACCGTCGATGCGGGTAGCCACCGCGGGCGTGGCACACGCCGCCGCCTCGGTGAGCGTCATGCCCCAACCCTCATGGGAGGACGTGGACGCCACCACCCACGCCCGGCGGTACAGCTCGGTGATCTCCTCGTCGGAAAGCCGGCCGGGCAGCTCGACCCAGTCGGCGGCGTCGGCGTCGGCGATCTGCGCCTCGAGGTCGGGCCGCAGATGACCTTCGCCGGCGATGACGGCCCGCAGATCCGGGTAGCGCTGCCGTAGCCGGAACAACACGTCGAGCAGGAGACCGAAGCGCTTTTGGGGCACCAACCGGCCGATGGCGACGACGAGCGGGACGGGCGACCGTTCGGAGCCGGGCGAGAAGCGGGTCTCGATGCCCGGCTCGACGACCGTCACCGACGACTCCGGTATCCCGAGCTGCTCGATGATGGTGCGCTTCGACGAGGCCGACAGCGTCACCACCGGAACCCGGCGGTAGAGCGGCGGGGCCAGCCGCCGCTCGATGGTGTGGCCGACCAGCGCCAGGCGAGGAGGCAGGGCCATGCGCCACATGTCGCCGTGCACGTGATGCAGGAACACGCAACGGGGCCCGCGCGCCCACGCCGGCGAGAAGAACGGCATGCCGTTCCAGATCTCGACCAGCCCGTCGCGCTGGCGCCAGGCGAGGGCTTCTCGCAGGGCGGCGTGGGGGAACACCCGATAGCGGCCCGCTTCGCGGATGACGCGGACACCGTCTCGGTCGGTGTGACGCGAGCGCCCGGCGACCGCCGAGGTGCGCAGGGTGACCTCGATGCCCGCAGCCGCCCACCGGCTGGCGACTTCCGTGGCGTGGATCTCCGAACCGCCCGCCTCGGGGTCGTCGAGGTCGCGCCACGCCAGCAGGTGAACACGGCCCAGCCCGGCGGCGGCGGCGATGTCGCCGAGCTTCTCGCGTGCGCTCGGCGTGGGCGCCTCGTCCGCGGTCACGTGGGCGACACCGGGGGATGGTTCATCGGGAACCGACGCTTGAGGGACAGGATGGGGCGTTCGACCAGCACGTACGACAGTGTGGCCGATGCGGTGGCGGTGGCGACAGCGAAGAGGGTGAGCTGCCACCACGAGGTGCGGAACAGGACGTCTCCCGTCCAGCGGAAGAACAGGGTGATCCACGCCTGGTGCCAGAGGTAGATGCCGTAGGAGACGACGCCGAGGCCGACCACCGGACGCCACCGGAGCAGGGCGCGAACCGCGCTGCGGTCCTGGGGGCCGAACACGGCCGGCAGGAGCAGGAAGAAGGCGAACAGGGCGTAGAGCGTCTGACGGAGCAGGTTCAGGGGAATGCTGATGTGGTAGAGGGGCACGACGGGGATGCCGATGTTGGACACGGCGACATACAGGCCCGCGGCGGTGGCCCAGCTGATCCACGGCATGAGCGGGTGATCCAGCCACCGCGGCATCTGGTCGTGGCGGACCTGGGCCCACCACACGCTGGCGACGGCAAGGAGCATGCCCAGGGCGAACAGGTCGAGGTTGGCCGGCAGCCAGCTGGACGTGCCCTGGGTGAGGCTGGTGTGGATCGAGAACATGACGATGCGGAAGGCGAAGCTCACCGCGACCATGACGACGAGCGTGACCAGCTCGACGCGCAGCTGCGCCTCCGGCGAACGCCGGCGGCGGGCAATGGCCCAGGCCAGCATGGGCAGCATCAGGTAGAAGGTCATCTCCGTGCACAGCGACCATGCCTGGGTGAGCCCATACAGGGCCTGGCCGGGGAAGTAGATCTGGGCGAAGCCGTAGTACGTGGCGATCGAGCCGGCGGTGTGGCCGACCGAGGCGGCGTTGAACCAGTACACGAGAACGGTCAGGGCCAGCCAGTAGGCGGGCACGATCCGCAGCAGTCTTCTGGCCCAGAACGTGCGCCAGCGCGGCGCGCCACGGCCGCCAAAATGGGCGGCCGCGAAAGGGCGGTACAGCAGGAAACCGGAGATCAGGAAGAAGACGGCCACGCCGATCTCCAACCGGGACGTGTACGGGCCCCAGGCCGTACGCGGCGTCACCCCGGACTGGAACGAGGTGTGCACCATGACGACGGTGATGGCGGCGATGGCGCGCAAGCCGTCGAAGCAGGGAAAGCGCGTGGTGCGCCCGGTCGCGACGGGCGGAGCGCTGGTGGCCGGCCTCGCGTCCGTTCCCCCAAGTGTGGTCTTCGCCTCGATTGCGGTCACCCTCGCAGACTCGTCCGTCACCGGCGCAGGTTGCCGCAACACGCTAACCCATCGCTGCACCGCCGATACAGAAGACTAGAGTCCGGTTCTGGAAATCGGGGGGACCCATGAGCAACGCCAGCAGCCCGCCGCCGAGCGGGCCGGACATCACCGAACTGCGCCGGTCGAGCCGCGACCCTGAGCAGCTCGCGCCCCGCTTGTGCGCCTGGTTGCAGCGCGTCCTCCCCGCGGGCGCCGACCCCGAGATCACGTCGATCAACGCCACCGAGGCCAACGGCATGTCCAGCGAGACCCTGCTCTTCGACGCCCGCTGGCACGACGGCACCGCCCGGCGCGCCCAACCCCTCGTGGCCCGCGTGGCGCCCGCCACCGTCGACGTCCCCGTTTTCCCCTCCTACCAGCTCGACAAGCAGTTCGCCGCCATCCGACTGGTCGGCGAGCTGACCGCCGTCCCCGTGCCCTCGGTGCGCTGGTACGAAGGCGACGAGTCGCACCTCGGCGCGCCCTTCTTCGTGATGGACCGCCTCGAGGGTCAGGTGCCGTCCGACGTGCCCCCCTACACCTTCGGGGGTTGGCTGGCCGACGCCGACCCGGCCGACCGACGCCGCCTGCAGGACGCCGTGGTCGATGTGCTCGTCGGGTTGCACGCCATCGAACGACCGGCGCAGCGCTTCGACTTTCTTCACTACGGCGAGCCCGGCGCCACCGCGCTGGCGCGCCACGTCGCCAACCGCCGGGCGTGGTACGAGTGGGCCGTCGCCGGGGGGATGCGCTCGCCGCTCATCGACCGCTGTTTCGCCTGGCTCGACGAGCATCTGCCCGACGACGACTCCGCCGTGCTGTCCTGGGGGGACTCGCGCATCGGCAACATCATGTTCTCCGACTTCACCCCCGTCGGCGTCTTCGACTGGGAGATGGCCGGACTGGCGCCGCGTGAGATCGACCTGGCCTGGCTCCTCTACGCCCACCAGGTCTTCCAGCACATGACGGTGTCGTTCGGTATGCCCGGCATCCCCGACTTCCTCCGGCCCGACGACGTCGCCGGCGCCTACGAGGCGCGCAGCGGCCACACCCCCCGCCACCTCGACGTGTTCGTCGTGTACGCGGCCACCCAGTTCGGCATCGTCGGGCTGCGCACCGGCGCCCGCTCCGTCTTCTTCGGTGAGCGCGAGATGCCCGACGACATCGATGAGCTCATGTTCAACCGTGAGCAGATCGAGCTTCTCCTTGCCGGTCGTTCGCTCCTCTAGCCAACCGAGGTCCTGACTTCATGCCCGTCGCTCTTGACGAGTTCCCCATCCACCAGACCCCGCTCTCCCTCGGGCTGGTCGCCACCAGCGACCGCAACTTCTACGACCGCTACTACTTCAACGCCCACGACCGCACCGGCGACGTCTTCCTCATCACCGGCCTGGGCGTGTATCCCAACCTGGGTGTGGCCGACGCCTACGCGGTCGTCCGCCGGGGTGACCGCCAGTGGGCGCTGCGCTGCTCCGATCCGATGATGGACGACCGCCTCCGGCCGCACGTCGGGCCCTACCGGGTGGAGGTGCTCGAGGCGCTGCAACGGGTCCGGCTCGTCTGTGACGGCGACGAGCACGGCCTCGGGTTCGATCTGACCTGGGACGGCTCGTTTCCCGCCGTGGACGAACAGCACCACCTCATGCCGCGCCGGCCCCCGCCTCACCCTCGACGCGTCGCGCTTCGCCCAGGTGGGCACGTGGAGCGGGACGTTGCGCGTCGACGGCGACGAGCTGACCGTCGACCCGACCTCGTGGCTCGGCACCCGGGACCGCTCGTGGGGCATCCGCCCCGTCGGCGAGCCCGAACCTCCGGGCCGGCCGATGGCCGCCGAGGGCTTCTGGTGGCTCTACGCCCCCTTGCGCTTCGACGACTTCGCCGTGATCGTGATCGTCCAGGAATCGCCCGACGGGTACCGGACGCTCAACGACGCCACCCGGGTGTGGCCCGACGGGCGCCTCGAGCAGCTGGGCTGGCCGCGGCGTGGACATCCGCTACCGCTCGGGCACGCGCATCCCCGAGGCCGCCACCCTGGCGTTGACCGATCGGCAGGGACGCCCGGTGACCGTCGAGGTCGAGACCCTGGGTCACGTGGCCCTGCACGTGGGGGCCGGCTACGGCGCCGACCCGGACTGGTCCCACGGCCAGTGGCGGGGCGAGGGTTTCGTCGAGGGGGCCTCCTATGACCTGACCGACCCGGCCGTGGCCCAGCGGATCCCCTGGGGCGTCATCGACCACGTGGCGCGCGCCACCTGCGACGGCGCCGAGGGCTGGGGGCTGTTCGAGCACGCCTCCATCGGCCGGCACGACCCCAGCGGGTTCGCCGACTTCTCGGCCGTCGCTTCGTGAGCCCCCGGGCCGCCGCGCTAGATTTCTAGAACCCGGTTCAAGGGAAGGGTGGACGTGAGCGCGGCGAACGAGGACGTGACGAGCTGGGACCACGAATGCGACGTGCTCGTGGTCGGATCGGGCGCAGCGGGCATGGTGGCGGCGCTCGCCGCTCGCCACTTCGGTCTCGAGCCGCTCGTCATCGAGAAGGCGTCGCGCTACGGCGGATCGACGGCGTTGTCGGGGGGCGGCGTGTGGGTGCCCAACAACCCCGTCAACGTGCGCGCCGGGGTGCGGGACTCGCGCGAGAAGGCGCGCCGATACCTGCAGGCCATCATCGGCGACGAGGTTCCCCAGGCGCGCATCGACGCCTTCCTCGACGCCGGTCCCGAGATGATCGACTTCCTCGAGCGCCACACCGAGGCCCACCACCGGCGGGTGCCCGGCTACGCCGACTACCACCCCGAGGAACCGGGCGGCGACCCCGAGGGCCGGACGATGGAGCCGCTGCCGATCGACCTGCGCCGGCTGGGCGAGGATGCCGACCTGCTCAACCGCATGGACCTCATGCAGGCGCCGGCGGGCATGGTCATCTACCAGTCCGACTACCGGAAGCTGACCCAGGTCATGCGCACCTGGGTCGGTCGGGCCACCGCCGTCCGGGTCGGGATTCGCACCGCCGTCAACCGCACCCTGCGCCGGCGCATGGTGGCCCTCGGCGGGGCCGGGGCGGCCAGGCTGCGCCTGTCGCTGCGCCAGGCGGGCATCCCTCTGTGGCTCGACACGCCCCTGGTCGAGCTGGTCGTCGCAGACGATGCCGTTGTCGGCGGCCGGGTGGAGCGGGACGGCAAGCCGTCGACTATCCGCGCCCGGCGGGGAGTCGTGCTGGCCAGCGGCGGCTTCGAGCACGACGAGGAGATGCGTCGCAAGTACCAGGCGGCGCCGATCTCCACGTCGTGGACGTCGGGCGCCACCACCAACACCGGCGACGGCATCAAGGCCGGCGTGGCCGCCGGCGCCACCCTGGCCCTGATGGACGACGCCTGGTGGGGGCCGACGGTGATGTTGGGTCCGAACCCGTTCTTCCTGCTGGCCGAGCGCAGCCTGCCCGGTGCGGTCGTCGTCAACGGCGACGGCCGCCGCTACGTCAACGAGGCCTGCGCCTACGTCAACTTCGTGCACGCCATGTACGACGGGGAGAAGTCGGGCGTGACCCATGTGCCGTCGCACCTCATCTTCGACGCCACCTACCGCAACCGCTACCCGTTCTCCACGCTGCCGCCGCGGAAGCCGTTCCCCAAGAAGTGGGTCGAGGCGGGCATCGTCAAGGTCGCCTCCAGCGTCGAGGACCTGGCCAGCCAGATCGGCGTGCCCGCCGACAACCTGCGCCAGACCCTGGACCGCTACAACGACATGGTCGCCGGCGGCCGGGACCTCGACTTCGGCAAGGGCGACAGCGCCTACGACCGCTACTACGGCGACCCGTCGGTGCGGCCCAACCCGTGCCTGGCGCCGGTCAGGAACACCCCGCTCTACGCCTTCTCCCTGTGGCCCGGCGATCTCGGGACCAAGGGCGGGCTGGTGACCGACGAGCACGCCCGCGTCCTCGGCGAGAACGGGGCGCCCATCGCCGGCCTCTACGCCGCCGGCAATGTCAGTGCCGCGGTGATGGGCCACGAGTACGCCGGCGCCGGTGCGACGATCGGTCCGGCCATGACCTTCGGCTATATCGCCGCCAAACACCTGGCCGGCGCCGAGCAACCTCAGGAGCCGCAGTCGGTCTGAAGCGACGAAAGCTCGAGGCTGGCCAGTTCCTGGGCGCCGGCCGGGGTCTCGTGGATGTCGTCCTGGTTGGAAACCCAAGCCGGGTTCTCGTACTCGATGTTCCCCCAGTCGAGGACGTGGTACTTCGTCGGGTCGCTCGCCGCCGTCTCCCGCATGGCGTTGTTGAGGTCGGGTGCCAACGGACCGTTGAAGCCGAGGACCGGTGAAACGGTGACCAGGATCACGCAGCTGGCTTCGGACACGGCGTTGATCTCATTGTCGTAGTCGGTCTGCCAGTTGGGGTTCTGGTGGAAGTCCGCGTCATTGGTCCCCAGCTCCACGATCCAATCGGCCGGAGCACCCTGGGGATCGTTGTCGATGGCCTCGAGGGCGGGCAGCTGCTCGGCCATGGTGAAGCCGTTCTTCCCGTCGACCTGCCAGGCGTAGGACGGGGAGAGATCGGACTGGATGTCGCCGGTGGCCAGAGTGGTGATCGAGTCGCCCACGTCGCCCACGCGCGGTCCCCCCGGATTTCCCTCGTAGCAGCCAGTGCAGGCCACGATGAGCCCGGTTGCCAGCAGCACCACGCCGATGCTCCGCCGCTTGTTCATCGCCTTTCCCCCAACTGTTGAGCCGATCCCGCCTCGACGCTGGTATGGAACTCCCCTCAGGATGGGCTGTCAAGAGGGCGCGTTGTCGAGCTGACGTGCACGGCCGTCATCTACGCGGACCGGCGACCGGGCACCCGGGGACGGACGCGTCCGGGGACGGCTGAGGGCGGCCGCCCCCAGGGCGAGCACGAAGCTGAGCCCGACGGTGATCTGCACGGTGGCGCCGACGTAGTGGCGCCCGACTTCGTAGGCGTCGCCGACCCAGTCGCCGATCAGGATCACCATTCCGGTGGCGACGACGGCGAGCCACCATCGCACCTGTCGGTCGCGGAAGGCTTCCGGGCGGCGGGCACCCACGGCGGCGAGCACCACGATGGCGGCGGCGCCGAGGACGGCCAGGGTCTGGCGGCGGTCGTCGAGCAGCAGGTCGGCGAGCGGAGCCGGATACCAGGGCCGGTGGACGGCGCCGGTGTAGTAGGCCAGCATGCCCGGGGTGAGCTCCTGGTAGTCGCTGAGCGTCCCCGAGATCACCCAGGCGGGATGGGTGGCGGCGTACTCCAAATAGACCCGTTCTCCGGAGTGGTACACCCACGCCCGGTAGTGCGGCCAGGGCCGGTGCGCGCTCGAACCTGGTCTCGGCGGCGAAGTTCGACAAGGGCGACTTGGTGGCGGCCAGGGCACGGATCGCCGGGCTGACCGGCATACCGTGGTCGACGAACCACGCCGTGCGCGGCGGACTGGTCAACACCCGGGCGAGCATCACGTGCTCGGCCGTTTGCCCGTACAGCGATCCGGTGTCGGAGGCGACGACGACCCCGACGCCGACCAGCAGGCTCAGCCCGTAGGCGACCAGCGCCCGGCGACTCCGCCAGGCAGGAACCGCCAGTCCGACCAGGCCGACCGCGCCGACGACCACCAGAAGGTAGCCGTTGGTGTTGCGGGTGAACGCCCACACCCACGACACGATGAGCACCCAACCCAGCGAGCCGCGGCCTCCGAGCCATCGCACGGCGAGAGCGAGCATGAGGGCCAACAGCGACAGGGACAGCGAATCGCTGAGCACGGCGGCGTACCACTGGCTGACGTAGTCGGAACAGGCGACCAGGAGCACCACGCCGAAGGGGAAGTAGGACCACGGCCGGGGCAGGTTGCGCAGGGCTTCGAGCGCCAGAGCAGACCAGCACACGCGCGCCGATCACCGCCTGGGCGACGACGATGGCCCGCGGGTTGTGACCGAGAAGCTCGTACAGCGTGGGCACCACCGGCAGCCGCAGCGAGTGCAGCGAGGGGCCCGTCAGGTAGGAATGCGAGTCGTAGACCTTCTTCGGATGTGACACGGCCGCGGGGAGGGCCCCGACCAGGGCCGCGGCGGCGCACACCGCCACCTCCCACCGGTGGACTGCGTGAGCGTCCCCCGCGTCGCGCACGTTCGGACTCTCGCAGAAAACACCGGACGATCGCAACGCACGACGCACCGCGCCCCGGGGCGGCGCGGCGGGTTCAGCTGGCTTTGGCCAGGGGGATACCGGCGAACGCCCCGGACTCCACGCCGGCGGGCGCCTCGGTCAGCGGGGTGCCCACCTCGGCGACGGTGGGCCCGACGCGCTCGGCGATGGGGGTGAGCGCGGCGAGGTCGAAGCCGTAGAGCCCGGCGGCGGTCCCGCCCAGCATCTGCCGGCACTCGGCTTCGGGGACGTCGGAGTACGCGGCCCGCAAGGCCTGGCGGGAGAACGGGGTGGTGCCCTCGTTGTGGGGATAGTCGGCGCCCCACATGATCTTGTCCACGCCGATGCGGTCGCGCACCTTGGTCTCGTAGCGGTTCATGAAGCTGGCTCCCAGCCAGCAGTTCCGGGCGAAGTACTCGCTCGGCCGCAGCGACAGCGACTCGATCACGTCCGACTTGAACAGCGTCCCCGTGCGGTTGGTGCCGCGCATGTAGTCGAAGTTGACGTCCAGCATCATCAGCTCTTCGATCACCCACGACGCGCCCTGCTCGGTCCACACCGCCTTGAGCCGCGGGTAGCGCTCGAAGACCCCGGCGTAGATCAGGTGTCCGAGGGTGCGCTTGGTCCAGTGGGTGAACTCGAAGACCATCACCGCCGGGGCGGCCGGCGTGTCGGACCCGACGTCGGGACCGCCGGTGCCCGGGTGCTGGTGGAAGGGCAGCTCGAGCTCTTCCAGGGTGGCCCACAGCGGTTCGTAGCGGGGGTGGTGGTAGGGGAGCACGGCGTGGTTGGCGGGGATGGCGGGCATGTGCACCCCGGCGATGACACCGGTGTCCTTGGCCCACCGGATCTCCTCGACGGCGGCGTCGACGTCGTTGGGGAACACCTGGACCACCCCGCGCCGTTGCTGCGGCGCTTCGCGGCAGAAGTCGACCAGCCAACGGTTGTGGGCCCGCAGACCGGCCCAGCGCGGCGCCAGGTCCTCACGCGTCCACGGCAGGGTGGCGAACCCGCCGATGGTGTTGAAGAACGGCGGCACCGTGTTGGGGAACACCAGCTCGGCGGCGATGCCGTCGGCTTCCAGCTCGCGCAGGCGCAGGTCGCTGTCCCAGTTGCGATTGGCGGTGGCCGTCACCAGGTCGTCGTAGGGGCTGGCGTAACCCTTGGCCCACACGTCGAAGTCGTCGTGCCAGCGGGGGTCGAGGTAGTCCTTGTACTGGAGGAGGTCGGCCCCGGCGTGGGTGTCGGCGGAGATGACCACGTAGCGGTCGATGGTGTCCCAAGTGCCCGGCATCGAGGTCCCTCCACATGTCCGGCGAGTTGAGGAAAGCCTAGTCGAACTGAACTCGGAATCTAGAATGGCCGGCAACGCCCACGTCCCGGCCAGCGGGATGCCCGGGGCGGGCGAAGGGGAGACATGGAGAAGGTGGTGTACGCGCTGTGGGCCCGGCCCGCCGACCACGCCGACCTCGGTCGCCGGGTGCGGGGTGAGCTCGCCGGCCGCCTGCTGGACGGCGGGGTCCGCGGTCTGCAGGTGAACGTCGTCGACGAGGACGTGGTGCCCAGCCCGTTCGCGCCGCCGGCCGCCCCGGGCGAGGAGACGCCGGCGGCGGTCGTCAACCTCTGGGTCGACTCGGCGCGCGACGGCGCCCGGGCCCCGCTGGACGAGGCGTGCTCGTCGCTCGGGGCCCGCTGGGGCGGCTGGGTGGTGAGCGAGTCGGCGCCGCTCCCGTTCCGGGGCACGGCCGGCGCCCGCACCCAGGGCTTCGCCCAGTTCGCGTTCCTCCGCCGGCCGGCGCAGCTCGACCCCGCCGAGTGGCGCCGGCGCTGGCAGGAGGACCACACCACGGTGGCCATCGACACCCAGAGCACGTTCGGCTACGTGCAGAACCTCGTCGTGCGGCCCCTGGCCGACAGCCCCCGCTTCGACGCCATCGTCGAAGAATGCTTCCCGAGCGAGGCCATGACCAGCACCGCGGCCTTCTACGACAGCGGTGACGACGAGGCGCTCCTGCAGACCCGGATGGAGGCCATGATGGCGAGCGTCAGCCGGTTCCTCGACGTCGGCACCGACCCGGTGGTGTGGACCAGCGGGTTCGTGGTGGCACCTCCCGCCTTTCGGCCCTAGCCGCCCCGCTCGGCGAGTATGGCCACGTTTTCGCGCAGGAGGGAGCGCTGCACCTGGCCGGTGGCGGCCGTGCGGGGGATGGCTTCCACCACGACGATCCGGCGCGGGTGCTTGTGGGCGGCCAGGGTGGCGGGCCCGTCCGCCAGGCGGGCACGCACCGTGTCCACGTCGAGCGGCGCCTGCCCGGGGAGCATCACCACCGCCGCGCACACGATCTCACCCCAGGCCGGATCCGGGAGCCCGACCACGGCCAGCGTCGGCCACCCCCGGGAGGCGGGCCAGAGCCGTTTCCACCTCGGACGGGGCCACCGTTTCGCCGGCGGTGCGGATGATCTCCCGCTTGCGCCCGGTGATGGTGAGGTAGCCCTCGTCGTCGAGAGCGCCCAGGTCGCCGGTGTGGTACCAGCCGCCGGCCAGAGCGGCCGCCGTCTCCTCCGGGCGGTCCCAGTACCCGGTCATCACCGTCTCGCTGCGGTAGAGGATCTCGCCGTCGTCGGCGACGCGCAGCACGCCCGGCGGCGCCACCCGTCCGACGCTGCCGGGCTTCCGTTCGAGGTCGCGGCTGGCGAGGGTGGTGTGATGGCCGCCCTCGGAGGAGCCGTACAGCACGGAGGTGGTCGCCTCCGGCATCCGCTCCCGGAGGCGCAGCAGCAGGTCGAGGGGGGTGGCGGACGTTCCCGTGTCGGCATGGCGCACCGACGCCAGCGCCCCGGCGGGGGCGTCGGTCTCCAGCACCCGGGCCCACAGGGCGGGGATGCAGTACATGGCCGTCGGCCGGCGGCGCATCACGGTGGCCACCAGCGTGGGTCCGTCGAAGCGGGGGACGAGGTGGATGGCGCAGCGGTGGTGCCACGCCTCCAGGACGAAGTGCCAGCCCCCGTAGTGGAACAGGCCGAAACTGGCCAGGATCCCGTCGTCACCCCGCAGGCCGGTGGCGAAGGTGGAGTTGCCGGGAAAGGCCCGCAGCCAGCTGGCCCGATGGCTGACGACGACGCCCTTGGGACGCCCGGTGGTGCCGCTGGTCAGGTAGACGATGTGCGGGTCGTGCTCACCGAGCGGCCGGGTGGGGGCCGGAGCGGTGGCTGCCGATCCGTGGCCGCGGGCATCCAGGTCGTGGCCGGCGACGGCGGCGCCGGCGGACCCGTCTCCGGCGGTGACCGCCAGCTCGACGCCGGCGGTGGCGCAGATTGCGGCGGCGGTTTCGGCGTGGTCGAGGTCGGCGACGAGCAGCCGGGGCCGCAGATAGCCCAGCGCCGAGCTCAACTCGTCGGGGCCGAACGCGGGGTTGAGCGACATGAACGGGGCGCCCAGGCGGGCGGCGGCGGCGAAGCCCTCCAGGGTGCGCAAGGCGGGGTCCGCCCACCACGCCACGCCGTCGCCGGTCGCCAGGCCCAGGCCGGCCAGGGCGTTGGCCGTGCGGTTGGCGTCGCGGTCGAGCTCGGCGAAGGTGACGTGGCGCTCGTCGAGCGTGGCGGCCACGCCTTCCGGACGCAGCGCGGCGGCGTCGGCCAGCAGGTCGCCGATGAGCAGGGCCACGTCGGCAAGATAGACCGCCAGACTGGTATCAGGTTTCAGCGGGATGGCAGGGGCGGCGGTAGCATGAGGCGGTGCAGCGCGAAGTGCTCCTCAGCGGCATCGGTGGTCAAGGCGTCCAGCTGTGCGCCAAGACGTTGGCGCTGGCCGCGACCGCCGAGGGGCGCCAGGTCATGCTGAGCTCCCACTACGGCGGGGAGATGCGCGGCGGCCAGACCGAGGCGTCGGTCGTCGTCGCCGACGCCAACCTGCGGTCGGTGCCGATCATCCTCGAAGCGCTGGTCGGCGTGCGTGATGCACGCCAGCCACTGGCCGGGGGTGGCGGCCCGGCTGCGTCCCGGGGCGGTGGTGGTGGCCAACGCGGGCGCCGTCGACGCCGACGCGGCGGCGCCCGACGGATCGTGGCGCCTGTTCGACGTGCCGGCCAGCGACATCGCCGGCGAGCTCGGCGCCCCCATGAGCGCCGGCTTCGTGCTGCTCGGCGCCTACGGCGGCGATCACCGGCCTGGTCGACACCGACAGCCTGGTGGACGCCATGCGCCAGCTGGTGCCGCCGTACCGGACCCAGCACCTCGCGGCCAACGAGGCGGCGCTGCGGGCGGGCGCGGCGGCCGACGCGGCGAAGCCGCTGGCGGCGCCGGCGTGGGCCGAGGTGGCGGCGTGAGCGGAGGCGAGCCGGAGGAGGCGGAGGGCATCCGCAGCCGGGGGACGGTCACCATCGACACCGAGCGTGCAAGGGCTGCGAGCTGTGCATCGCCGCCTGCCGTCCCGGCGTGCTCACCATGTCCACCGAGGTCAACCAGACGGGCTACCGGTTCCCCCTGCTCGAGCCGGGGTGCACGGCGTGCCGGGCCTGCCGCGACGTGTGCCCGGACTACTGCTTCGAGGTGTTCAGCTTCGACGAGCCGGTGTTGACGGTGGCCGAGGCGTGACCGCTCTCGCAGGGACGTCGACCCCCCGCCTGCTGCAGGGCTCCGACGCCGTCGCCCAGGCGGCCATCGTCGCCGGCTGCCGCTTCTTCGCCGGCTACCCGATGCTGCCGTTCACCGATCTGCTCGAGAGCATGGCCCGCCGGCTGCCCGAAGCCGGCGGCGTGTGCATGAACGCCGAGAGCGAGATCGAGGCGGTCAACATGACCCTGGGCGCCGCCGCCGCCGGCGCCCGGGCGGCGACGGGCTCGTGCGGCCAGGGCATCGCCCTGATGCAGGAGGCCATCGCCGAGGCCGCCCTCAACGAGGTGCCGTTCGTGGTGTTCAACATGGCCCGCGGCCAGCAGGACTACTTCCAGGCGACCCGCGGCGGCGGGTGGGGTGACTACCGGACCATCTGCCTGGCGCCCAAGGACGTGGCCGAGGCGGTGGAGCACACCCAGCTGCTGTTCCACCTGGCCGACCGCTACCGGGCGCCGGTGATGATGTACGGCGACTACCTGATCGCCCACACCTACATGAGCGTGGCCGTCGAGCGAGCACGACTACGGCCCGCTGCCCGGCCAAGGACTGGGCGCTCGACGGCACCCGGGGCGGGACGGGCAAGTCCCGCCAGATCTGGACGTGGGCCATGGGCAAGGCCGGCGACCCCGGCCCGGGCCGGACCGGCACTGGCGAGCGCATCGCCGACAAGTTCGAGGACATGGCCGGCGCCGAGCCCGCTGCGAGGCAGCACCGCTGCGACGACGCCGACGTGGTGGTGGTGTCCTTCGGCACGTCGGGCCCGTTCGTCGAGGAGGTGGTCGACGAGCTGCGCGCCGAGGGCAGCGGGTCGGGGCGTTCCGACCGGTCACGCTGTGGCCGTTCCCCGACGCCGCCCTGGCCGACGCGTGCGCGGCCGCCTCCCGGGTGCTGGTGTTCGAGGTCAACGCCGGCCAGATGATCGACGACGTGCGCCTGGCCGTCGCCGGCCGCTGCCCGGTGGCCCCGCTCGGCCGGGTGAGCATCGACTTCAGCGGCATGCGCCAGGGCGAGATCCTGACCGTGCCGTGGATCCGCGACCGCCTGCACGGGGCGCTCGGAGAGGCGGCGTGACATGACGACGACCGACCACCCGGCACCGGACAAGGACAGCGCCCCCAGCAAGAAGGTGGCGTCGGCGCTGGCGCCGTTGCAGCTGACCGGCGAGCACCACCTCTGCCCGGGGTGCGGGCATCCGGTGGCGTGGCGGCTGCTGCTCGAGGTCATCGCCGAGCTCGACCTGGCCCAGCGGGCCATCGGCGTGGTGGGCCACGGTTGCTACACCAACATCGTCCAGCTGGCCGACATCGACTTCCTCCAGTGCCTCCACGGCCGGGCGCCGGCGGTGGCCACCGGCGTCAAGCGGGTGCAGCCCCGAGGCCGCGGTGTTCACCCTCCAGGGCGACGGCGACGTGGCCAGCGAGGGGCTGGCCGAGGTCCTGCACGCCGCGGCGCGGGGCGAGCGCATCACCACGATCATGCTCAACAACGGCGTGTTCGGCGACACCGGCGGCCAGATGACGGCGGCGTCGGTGGTCGGCCAGCGGACCAAGACCAGCCTGGAGGGACGCGAAGCCGAGGCCCACGGCTACCCGGTGCCGGTCGCCGACCTGGTGGCCGCGCCTGGCCGGTACGGCGTACGTCGCCCGGGGCGCGGTGACCAGCGCCGGCTCGGTGGCCAAGACCAAGCGCTACCTGAAAGCGGCGTTCGAGGCCAGCGTCAGCGGAGAAGGCTATCGCCTTCGTTGAGATCTTGACCATGTGCCCGACCGGGTGGTTCCTGCCGACCGCCGAAGGACCGGGCTACCTGGAAGACACCTTCGAGGAGACCTTTCCCCTCGGTGTCCTCAAGGAGTAGCGCCGACCAGCTCCGGGTGCTGGGCGCGCGACCATGCGGGCGAACCCGTCGCGCCAGCCGACGGTGGTGGGACCGACCAGCTCGTGCATGCGGGTCACGTCGACCTTGACGCTCGGTAGGGCGAAGTCGCTCACCTCGAAGCGGGCCTCCACGCCGGTCAGCTCGCCCATGTAGGAGCACCATTCCTCCACGCTCACCGATTCGTCTCCCGCCCAGTTGACGATGGTGGCGGGGACCGACGCCACGTCGAGGAGACGGGGGATGGTGGCCAGCATGTCGTCGTGGTGGATGGGGTTGTAGACGCTGGGCGCGTCGGCGTGCACGGGGACGGGCGCGCCCGACCGCATGATCTCGAAGGTGAACAACGGCCAGCCGCCGGCGTCGCCGTAGGGCACGTTGAGTCGGGCGATGGTGGTGGGCAGGCCGAGCTGGCGGGCGCAGAAACGGGCCACGGCCTCGGCCGCGATCTTGGTGATGGAGTAGGTGGGGAGCCCGATGGGCGCGTGGCTGTCGCCCAGGGCGTCGTCCTCGGCGAAGGCGTGATGGCCGTTGGGCTTGTACACGCCGGTGGATGAGCAGTGCAGCACCGAGTCGGCGCCCCGGCAGTGGGTCATGAGCGCGCCGATGCCGCCGGCGTTGGCGTCCATGTCGAGGGTCCACTTGTTCGACTTGGTCACCGCGAAGTTCAGAAGGTGGGAAAAGTCGTCGGGCAGCTCGCCGAGCTCCCCGCGGGCGAGATCGACCTTGGCGCAGTGCACGCCGGCCGCCTCGAGCTGAGCACGGGCGTCAGCATCGCTGAAGCGCGCCGCGCCCCACACCTCGTTGCGTTCGGCCAGGGCGAGGGTGATGGGCAGGGCGACCATCCCGGTGGGCCCGGCGATGAGGATCTTCTTGCCTTCCAGCACAGCGGTTCCTTTCTCAGTCCACCAGGTGGTGGCGGCGGTTGATGGCGGGGAGGTGGATGCGTTTGTGTCGGTACTCGGCGGCCAGGTCGGGATGGGTGACCAGCCAGGCCACCGCCGCGCCGATGACGTCGGGGGAGACGACCTCGGCCCACGGGTACTGCCGGCGCTGCTGCTCCAGGCGCTCGCCGTAGGCGGTGAGCCCGGGCTCGACGTTGTAGGCGACGATGCCCCGGCCGCCGAGCTCGGCGTTGAGGACGCCGGCGATGCGGTCGAAGCCGCCCTTGGCCACGGCGTAGGCGAAGCCCCACCCTCCCTCGCCGGCCGGCCCGGGCGGGTCGTTGGCGGCGACGAAGGAGGACATGTTGACCACCGTGCCCCCGCCGCGCGCCAGCATGTGGGGGATCACCCGCTGGAGCAGCACAACGGGGGCGATGGTGTCGCCGGCGATGGTCCGCTCGATCAGCTCGAGCGGCGTTCCCAGGAAGGGTCCGTCGTAGCCCGGGCCCTTGTAGGACGCCACGTTGACCACCACGTCGATCCGTCCCCAGGTCCCGACGACGGTGTCCACCGCGTCGGTGACCGACGCCCGGTCGAGGACGTCCATGCGCACCGGCAAGGCCCGCCCACCCGCGGCGGTCACGTCCGCCGCGGTGGTCTCCAGGCTGCCGGCGATGGGCCGGTCCTCCCGGCGCCCGGCGTGGTCGCCCTCCAGCACCCCGTCGCCCTCGCGGACGGTGCGGGCGGCCACGGCGACGTCGTGCCCGGCGCCGGCCAGATGGACGGCGCACGCCGCGCCGATGCCCCGGCTCGCCCCCGTCACCAGCGCCACCGGCCGTTCGTCGCTCACCGGGCCGACTCGACCGGACGGGCGGGGACGCGCTCGCTCCACTCGACCCGCACCTGCCGGCCGAGGATGAGCCAGCCTCGTTGGGGATGGCGCTGGTAACGGTCGAGATAGCGCACGAACAGCACCAGGTCGGTGGGACCGTCGCGGCCCTGGCGGTAGTGGTGGGCGGCGCAGTGCACCCGGCCGGCGGCGCCGCCGTCGGTCACGTCGTACACGGCCCCGCCGACGTGGTGGAAGGTGCGCTCGAAGGGCGCCAGCGTGGCCAACAGGTCTCCGAATCGGAGCCCGTCGTAACGCTGGGCGTCGACGCCGTCGAAGGCCTCGACCTGTACCTCGCCCTCGGGGGCGAACAGGCGGGACCAGCGCGTTGGCGTCGCGCCCGTCGACGGCATCGGCGTAGCGATCGGACAGCTGGCGCAGGGCCACCAGGTCGTCGGGGGCCAGCTGCGTCGTCATGACCGGTCCCCGGCCCGCCACCGGGCCAGCGCGGCCCGGGCGGCGGCGAAGAACCGGTCGGTCTCTTCCTCGGAGGTGACGAAGGCGCTGAACGGCACGGCCAGATCGGTCACGCCGATGTCGACCAGGAACCCGGAGCCCTCCAGGGTGGCGGCCAGGTCGAAGGTGCCGTCACCGTCCTTCACCGTTCGCTCTCGGCCGCGGGCCAGGCGGATGGTGGAGCGGACCCGCAGCGTGCTCGGATCCCGTCCGGCCTCCTCGAACGCCTTGCCCAGCACTTCGACTCCGTCGGCGATCCCGGCCCGCCGCTCGCCCATGATCGGGATCCAGCCGTCGCCCAGCTCCACGATGCGGCGCCGGTTGCGGGGGGTGAGCGTGCCCGAGAACAGGATGGGTGGCCCGCCCGGGCGCACCGGCTGGGGCGAGCAGTACACGTCGGCGAACGACACCGACGGCGACGAGAACGTGGCCGGCAGATGGGTCCACAGCTCCCGGCAGGCGGCCATGGTGTCGGTGAGCAGCTGGCCCCGTTGGGCGTGGTCCAGCCCGAGAGCCGCAAACTCCTCCTCCTGCCAGCCGGTGCCCACGCCCAGCTCCAGCCGCCCGCCGGCGAGCACGTCGAGCGACGCCACCCACTTGGCCAGCAGGGCGGCGGGACGCAGCGGGGCGATCAGGATCCCGGTGGTGAGGCGGAGCCGGGTGGTGACGGCGGCGATGGCGGTGAGGGCGGTGAGCGGCTCGACCCAGGGGGCGGCGGGGTGATAGCGGAAGTCGCCCCACGGATACCGGTCGACCCGCGGTCCCATGACCACGTGGTCCGACAGCGACACGGCGTCGAATCCGGCTTCCTCGGCCTGACGGGCGAGCGCCACCAGCGACGTGATGTCGGCGCCGGGATCGTCACCGACGGGGAGCATGAGGGTGACCTCGGTCATGGTGTCAGCCCCGGGCCACCGCGTCAGCCCCGGGCCACGGCGAGCATCCCCCCATCGACGCTGACCAGCTGGCCGGTGACGTAGGAACCGTCGTCGGACAGGAGGAAGGCGATCACGCCGGCGATGTCCTCCGGTCGCCCCAGCCGCCCGAGCGGGATGCGGCGTTCGATGCGGGTGACGAACTCGTCGCTCAGGGCGCCGATGGCCGTCTGGGTGGCGATGAGTCCGGGGGCGATGGCGTTGACGCGGATGCCCTGGCCGGCATGGCCGGCGGCCAGGTTGCGGGTCAGCCCGGCGATGGCTGCCTTGGACGAGCCGTAGGCGATGCGTACCGGCTCGCCGTTGATGGCCGCGCCCGAGGACAGGTTGACGATGGCGCCGCCGCCGCGCTCGGCGATCCGGGGGACGGCGACGCGGCACGTCCGCACGAACCCCATGAGGTTGACGTCGTAGATCCGATCCCAGGTCTCCTGCGGGGTGTCGACCACGGTGCCGTCGTCGGGCAGGCCGAGGGCGGCGTCGTTGACGAGCAGGTCGAGGCCGCCGAAGTCGCGGCAGGCCAGCTCGACCATGGCCCGCAGGGAGTCCTCGTCGCGCAGGTCGGCGACGGCCACGCGCGCCGCGCCACCGGCGGCGTCGATGTCGGCGGCCACCTGACCGGCTCCGCCGGCGTCGAGATCGCCGATGACCACCTGGGCCCCTTCGGAGGCCAGTCGCTTGGCGGTGGCGGCGCCGATGCCGGCCGCTCCCCCCGTGACGATGGCCACCTTCCCGCTGAAGCGCACGCCGCTGACTGTAACAGGATTCTAGTAACGTCGGCCCGTGCTCGAACGCTTCCGTCTGGACGACCGCGTCGCCATCCTCACCGGCGCCAGCCGGGGGATCGGCGCCGCCGCCGCCGTGGCTCTGGCCGAAGCCGGCGCCGACGTGGTCATCGCCGCCCGCAGCGCCGACGCCCTGGCCGGCGTGGCCGCCGACGTCCGCCGGTTGGGCCGGCGGGCCGAGACCGTCACCGCCGATCTGTCCGAGCCGGAGGAGATGGCCCGGCTGGTCGGCGCGGCGACGGCTGCCTTCGGCCGGCTCGACATCGTGGTCAACAACGTGGGCGGCGCCCTGCCCCGACCGTTCGAGCGGACGCGCACCCGGCACCTGGAGGAGGCGCTGCGCTTCAACGTGCTCAACGCCTTCGAGCTGACCAGGCTCGCCGTCCCCCACCTGCTGGAAGCGGGGGGCCGGGGGAGTGTCGTCAACATCTCCTCGACCATGGGCCGTCTGCGCGATCGGGGGTTCCTGGCCTACTCGACGGCCAAGGCGGCGCTCACCCACATGAGCCGGGCCATGGCCGCCGACCTGGCTCCCAAGGTCCGGGTCAACGTGGTGGCCCCCGGCGCCATCGAGACCGATGCCCTGGGAACCATGCTCACCGACGACCTGCGTGCCACCATGACGTCCATGACCCCGATGCGTCGACTGGGCACCACCGAGGACATCGCCGCCGCCATCGTCTACCTGGCCTCCGACGCCGCCGGCTACGTGACCGGCAAGGTTCTCGAGGTCGATGGCGGCATCGAGACGCCGAACGCCCCGTTGGGCCTGCCCGACCTGTGAGCCCGGCGCCGAGCAGCGAGATCGATCGCGGGGTCTTTCGCACCGTGCTCGGCCACTTCGCCAGCGGCGTGGTCGTGGTGACCGGCACCCACGGGCGGCGACCCGTGGGCTTCACCTGCCAGTCGTTCATGTCGCTGTCGTTGGATCCGGCCATGGTCGCCATCGCCCCGGGCAAGGCGTCCACCACCTGGCCGCGCGATCGAACCGGGCGGCCGTTTCGGCGTCAGCGTCCTCACCGAGCACCAGGAGGCGCTGGCTCGGGTGTTCGCCGCCTCCGGCGGCGACAAGTTCGCCGGGGTGGGCTGGTCGCCGGCCCCGTCCGGCGTCCCCCGCCTGCACGACGCCCTGGCGTGGATCGACTGCGACCTGGTGGCCACCCACGAGGCGGGCGACCACGTGGTGGTCTACGGGAAGGTGACCGCCCTCGAGGTCGGCGCCGGCGAGCCCCTGATCTTCTACCGCGGCGGGTTCGGCGGGTTCCGCTCCTGAGCGGTCCGCCGGGGTCGCCGGTTAGGGTCGGGCCCGGCCGCCGGTCAGCCGGCGTCCGGAGAGGAAGGGGCTCCCAATGCGGATGATCATGGACGTGGACGTGCCCAACGAGCCGTTCAACTCGTTGGCCAAGGCGGGAACGGTCGGTCAAGAAGCTCCAGCAGGCGATCGACGACATCAAGCCGGAGGCGG
The DNA here is from genome assembly GCA_963757175.1 of uncultured Actinomycetota bacterium. Lineage (GTDB taxonomy): Bacteria > Actinomycetota > Acidimicrobiia > Acidimicrobiales > Palsa-688 > CAVWQR01. Next base: position 2,200,210 of record CAVWQR010000001.1, read on the forward strand.
TGTACTTCTCCGAGCGCGACGGCAACCGGGGCCTGCTGATCGTCGTCGACGTGGCGGACGCTTCGAGGGTCCCGACGCTGGCCGAGCCCTTCTTCCTCATGTTCGACGCGTCGGTCAAGTTCCGGATCTGCATGACACCCGAGGATCTGGCCGGGCCGGGTTGGACGAGCTGGGCAAGAAGTACTCGTAGCTCACACCGGCGCTTCGAGCGCCAATGCCGGTTCGTGGGGTGCCGGCCGATAATCCCGCAGGTCGGCCAGGAGGTCGTCGCGCACGGCGCGTAGCGACGGGTCGTCCCAGCGGTTGCGCTGCTGGAGCGGGTCGTCGACCAGGTCGTACAGCTCGCCCTCGGTGCCGTCGTGCACCGCCCCCGCCCGGTAGGCGCTGCAGACCCATCCGGGGCGGGTGACGGTGCGGACGTGGACGTCGACGCCGAACAGCTCGCTGTCCCACTCGGTGACCACGCCTTCGAAGCCGCGAGCCTCGGCATCGGCGTCGTCGACGGGCAGCGGCGCGCCCTGCATCCAGGGCTCGGGTGCCAGGCCGGCGATGGTGCAGAAGGTCGGGGCCAGGTCGACGAGACCCACGGGCGCGGTGACGACGGCGGAGGCGGCACCGGTCGACGGCGCCCGGCGCCACACCAGCGGCACCCGCATCAGGGCGTCGACGTGGTAGGGGCCCTTGAACAGCAAACCGAAGTCGCCCTGCAGCTCTCCGTGGTCGGACGTGAAGATCACGTCGACGTCGGCGTCCCAGCCACGCTGGTTGACGCGGTCGAGGACCCGGCCCAGGGCCTCGTCGATCAGCTCGCACTCCACCGCGTTGCGGGCGTTGACCTCGCGCACCTGGTCAGCGGTGAGCGTCGCCGGCACCCAATCTCCGGGCGCCTCGTAGTTGGACACCAAGCTCCCGTCGTACCACTGCCGCCAGTGGCGCGGCTTGGCGTCGAGGATCCGCTCCCGTTCCTCGGCTTTCTGCGGGTAGCCGGCCGGCAGCGGTACCTCACGCCAGTCGATCCGGCCCACCTCGGACTGGGGAGGATCCCAGGGATGGTGCGGGTCGGGGAAGCTCATCCACGCGAACCAGTCCTCGTCGTCCGCCAGTGAGTCCAGCCAGGCGATGGTGCGATCGGCGACCCAATCGGTGTGGTACCAGCCCCGCTCGACCGGGTTGGCCTTCACCTGGGGGGCGCCGGTGTCGCCTCCCCCTTCGGCGTTCACCTGCAGGGCGCCGTCCAGGACGGGATAGAAGCCGGCGGGCGCGTCCGGGTGTTCGGCCCTGAGCCACCGGGCGTAGTGCAGGGGTCCCACCGCGCCGTGGGTGGCCAGCTCCAGGTGCTCGAAGCCCCGGTGGGCCCCTCCCGGCGGTTGCGTCCCCGACGCGGCGAGGGCGTTCTCGGTGAAGCGGGGGAACGGGTCGAGGAAGGGTTCGAAATGGGCCTTGCCGATCAGGGCGGTGCGGTAGCCGGCGTCGTGCAGGGTGGCGGCCACGGAGGGGGCGTCGACCGGCAAGGCCACGCCGTTCATCCACACCCCGTGGGTGGTCGGGTACTGGCCCGTCACCATGGTGGCGCGCGACGGCATGCACACCACCGATTGGGGGTGGGCCCGCTCGAAGCGGACACCGCCGGCGGCGAGTGCGTCGGCCACGGGGGTGCGCGCCACCGTCCCGCCGTTGCACCCCAGGGTGTCGTAGCGCTGCTGGTCGGTGGTGACGAAGAGGATCTTGCGGCCCATGCTCAGGTTCTTCCTTCCAGGATGCGCCGGAGTTCTTCCAGGGCGTTGCCGCCCGCGCCGGCGAGGACGAGGGCCATGGTTGCCGGGTCGGCATCGACCGAGTACACGACCAGGCAGGTGCCGTCGTCGACGTCGAGCACGTCCAGGGTGGCCAGGTGCTCGCGCACGATCGGGGCGGTGATGCGGTACTGGAACCGGCGCTGCAGCGGATCGTGGGTCACGATCTCCTCGGGTATGGGGGTGCCGCCGGCGGTGGTGACCACCCGGATGGCCCCGTCGACCGTGCAGGCGACGATGCCGGGGAACCAATCGGGGATCCGCGTCGGGTCGCCGACGAAGTTCCAGACCTCGCCGGCGGGCCGGGTGATGCGCACCTGGCGGCGCACGCTGCCCCGGCCGGCGGTCACCGAGCCGGTCAACTGGTCATCCCGCCCAGACCGACGAGGGCCCGGGCGTGCTCGACCTCGCCCAGGTGGCGCAGGCCGTGCTGGTAGATCCAGCACTCGATGGCGTCCAGTCGGGTGATGCCGCGCTCGGCCGCCACCCGTGCGCTGAAGGTCGAGGCGATCTGCGCGGGAAACGGTCGGGACACGACGACTTCCTCGAGGGTGGCGGGGTCGAGCGACCCCAGCCAGGATTCCGTCTTGGTGAACACGGCTTGCAGGTACGCCCTGAACGCGTCGTAGTCACCGATGCGTTGGCCCACCATCTCCTGGACGCTCTTGTGCTTGCCGTGATCGGGGATGGCCAGGCCCATGCGTTCGCCCCAGGACGGGTCGTAGATCATCGCCCCGGCGCCCAGCATGGTCGCCGAGCCGTCCTCGATCTGGCTGAAGTGGAACAGGGAGAAGGCGATAGGGAGCACCTGATCGCGCTCGACGTGGTTCACCTGGTCGAGGCCCATGGTCGCCACCGCCTCCTCCCAGAGGGAGTGCATGGTCCGCATGCGCCGGCGCAACGAGTCGAGTATCAGGTCGCCTGTCGCACTCATCGGGTCACTCCTTGGCCAGCTCGGCGCGTGCCGTCGCCGCGGTGTCGGCGGCGTCGGCCGGGGTGCGGATGTGAAACGTGATCCGCTCGATCGTCCCGGTGAAGCAGAAGGGGGCGTGGTAGTCCTCGACGACGGCGGAGAGGGCGTCGCGTCCGATGTCCAGGCCGGTCGAGCCGAGCATGCGGGCGATTTTGGGGATCTCGACCGAGGCCAGGTCCTGCCCGTCGGAGGAAATCGTCAGCGTGCCCTCCTTGCCCAGGCGATCGAAGCGGGCGGCGAGCTGGTGGCGGCCGGCGGCCAGGGCAACCGGCGCCGATGCCCGGTGGTGGGTGCCGAGGGCGTTGTAGTCGAAGTGGAGCGCGCCGTCCTTCAGGAAGAAGGTGTGGCCGACGTTGTGGCCGCCGCGGGCGTAGAGGACGCCCTCGACCTCCCCGCCGGGGACGTCGATGTCGGCGGTGATCGCCCAGGGCCGCCCGCTCAGCGCCGGCGCGGCGTCGGCGGGGACGTGGGTGATGGGCGGGTAGTAGGTGTAGTCGGTACGGGCGTGGACGGTGCCCGGGCGGGGGGTGCCTCCGAACAGCTCGATGGTGCGGTCGTCGAGAGGAAGGACGCCGTGCTGGCCGGCTTCGCCCCACCAGGCGTCGATGAGCTGCCGGCGCAGCTCGGGGTGTTCGGCGGAGACGTCATGGCACTCCGAGAAGTCCTCGGCCAGGTTGAACAGCGCCCATTCGTCGTCGTCGAGGGGTTCGCCCTGCTGGTGGTAGGTGGTGATCTTCCATCCCTCGGCCCAGAGACCCCGGTGGCCCATCTGCTCGAAGTACTGGATCGATCGGGGAGCGGGCAGCGAGGGGTCGGCGAAGGTGGCGGTGATCGGCGCCCCGTGCACCGGCATCTGCGGCACCCCGTTGACCTGCTCGGGCAGGGGGGCACCGGTGACGTCGAGGATCGTCGGTGCGATGTCCACCGCGTGGCAGAACTGGCGCCGGAACGAGCCTCGGTCGGTGATGCCGTTGGGCCAGTGGACGACCAGGGGATCGCGCACCCCGCCGCCGTAGGTGTTCTGCTTGTACCAGCGCAGCGGTGAGTTGCCCGCCTGGGCCCAGCCCCACGGATAGTTGGAATGCGAGTGCGGACCGCCGATGTCGTCCAGCCGGTGGGCGACGATCTCGTCGATGTCCTCCCAGGCGGCGTTGAAGAAGCTGAACTCGTCCAGCACCCCATAGGGTCCGCCTTCGCGCGACGCGCCGTTGTCGGACAGGACGAGAAGCAGGGTGTCGTCGAGAAGCTGGCGCCGTTCGAGGAAGTCGACGAGCCGGGCGATCTGGGCGTCGGTGTGCTCGAGCATCGCCGCGAACGCCTCCTGCAGGCGCGCTGCGAACGCCCGCTGGTTGTCGGTCAGGTCGCGCCAGCTGGGCACGCCCGGGTTGGGCGGGGCGAGCGTGGTGCCGTCGGGTACGACGCCCATCTCCAGCTGCCGGGCGAACCAGCGCTCCCGGGTCACGTCGTAGCCGTCGTCGAACCTGCCCCGCCACCGCATCCGGTAGTCGAGCGGCGACTGGTGGGGGGCGTGGGTGGCGCCGAACGCCAGGTACAGGAAGAACGGGCGGTCGGGCCGCAGCGACCGCAGGTCGCCGATCCAGCTCGTCGCCCGGTCGACGATGTCCTCGGACACGTGGTAGCCGTCCTCCGGGCGGCCGGGCGGGTCGATGTGGCCGTTGTCGCTGGTGAGCTCCGGGAAGAACTGGTCCGTCTCACCCTGGAGGAACCCGTAGAAGCGGTCGAAGCCCTTCTGCAACGGCCAGTTGTGGTGGGGGCCCGCCGCGCTGCACTCCTCCATGGGCGCCAGGTGCCACTTGCCGGCGGCGTAGGTGGCGTAGCCGTGGGCACCCAGGAGCTCGGCGACGGTCGCCGCACGCGGCGAGATGCCCCCGCGCATGTGCGGGAAGCCCGTGTTCCAGTTGGAGATCCCCCGCATGCCCACGGCGTGGGGGTTGCGGCCCGTCAGCAGGGAGGCGCGCGACGGCGAGCACAGGGCGGTGGTGTGGAAGTTGGTATAGCGCAGGCCGTTGGCCGCCAGCCGGTCGATCGTGGGGGTGGCCAACTCGGAGCCGTAGGAGCCGAAGTGGGCGAAGCCGGTGTCGTCGAGCACGATCATCACGACATTGGGGCCGCCCAGGCCCGCCGGCGGGTCGGGCCACCAGGGCACGGAGTCGGCATAGGTGCGCCCGATGTGCCCTCCGAAGTCCGGCTCGTTCGGGGTGGCTACCACGGTGCGTTTCCTGGTCCCGGCATCGGTGCCACGGTAATCTTCTGACAGTAGGCCCGTCAATAGGTATTGACACACGCGCTGCCAGATGAGTACCTTCCGGTGGTGCTCCAGTACCAGGGCAACGAACTCGACGGGCGGCGGCTGCGGCGGGAGCACAACCGCGAAGCGGTCCTCGACGCCTTGTCGGCCCTGTTCCGCGAGGGCGTCTACCAGCCCGGCCTGGACGAGGTCGCCCTCAGGGCCGGCCTGTCGCCTCGCTCGCTGTTCCGCTACTTCGACAACGTCGACGACCTCCTGCGCGCCGCCATCACCCGACAGCTGCGGCGGGCGCGCCCCCTGCTGGAGGTCGGCGCCGAGCCGCAGGCGCCGACGGCCGCCAAGATCGAGCGCCTGGTCCACGCCCGGGCTCGACTGTTCGAGGAGATCGGCCCGGCGGCGCGAGCGACGCGGGCCTCCGCCCACCGCCAGCCCGTGCTGGCCAAGCAGCTGCGGGGCGCGCAGTCGTATCTTCGCCACCAGGTGGGCGAGCTGTTCGCTCCGGAGCTGGAGGCGTCGGGCGGCGCCGAGCTGCCGGGCCTGGTCGTCCTGTGCTCGTTCGAGGCGTACGAGCTGCTGCGCTTCGACCAGGGCCTGTCCCGTCCCCGGGCCATGGCCGCCATGACCGCGGCGCTCAGCGCCGCTGCTCCAAACCACCGGAGGCCCCGGATGAAGATCCTGCGCACGCCCGACGAGCGCTTCACGTCGCTCCCCGACTTCCCCTTCCAGCCGCACTACGTCGAGCTGGGGGACGGGATCCGGGTCCACTACCTGGACGAGGGTCCGGCCGACGTCCCGCCCGTGCTGCTCATCCACGGCGAGCCGTCGTGGTCGTTCCTGTACCGCACCATGATCCCGGTGCTCGTCGCCGCCGGACACCGATGCGTCGTTCCCGACCTGGTCGGCTTCGGGCGCTCCGACAAACCGAGCGAACCGGACGACTACAGCTACCAGCGCCACGTCGACTGGATGGGGGAGGCCCTGTTCGAGCGTCTCGCCCTCGGCGACATCACGTTCTTCGGTCAGGACTGGGGTGGCCTGGTCGGCCTCCGGCTGGTCGCCGCCCAGCCCGGACGCTTCGCCCGGGTGGTGGTGGCCAACACCGGCCTGCCCACCGGCGACCGCCCTCCCAACGAGGCCTTCCTGCAGTGGCAGCAGTTCGCCCGCGAGTCACCGACGTTCCCGGTGGGCGCCATCATCTCGGGTGGATGCGCCCACAAGCTGACCGAGGACGTGGTGGCCGCCTACGACGCGCCGTTCCCCGACGATGCCTACAAGGCGGGCGCCCGCAGCTTCCCCTCGCTGGTGCCGACATCGACCGCCGACCCCGCCCACGAGGCCAACACCCGGGCGTGGGAGGCGCTGCGGGCCTTCGACAAGCCCTTCCTGTGCGCGTTCAGCGACGGCGACCCCATCACGAGAGGGGGCGCCCGCCAGTTCGTCGGCCACGTCGCCGGCGCGGCCGGACAGCCCCATACCACCGTCGAGGGCGGCGGCCACTTCCTGCAGGAGGATCGCGGTGTCGAGCTGGCGCAGATCATCGTCGACTTCATCGCAACCACATGAGAATCGCACGTGAGAATCCGGACATGAGCACTCCGATGACCACCGTCGACTTCCACTTCGACGTCATGTGCCCGTGGGCCTACCAGGCCTCGATCTGGATGCGCGACGTCCGGGACCAGTTGGGCCTTGACGTCCGGTGGCGGTTCTTCAGCCTCGAGGAGATCAACCGGGCCGAGGGCAAGAAGCACCCGTGGGAGCGGGAGTGGTCCTACGGCTGGTCCATGATGCGCGTCGGCGCCATGCTCCGCCGCATCGATCCCGACCTCCTCGACCGCTGGTACTGGGAGGCAGGAACGGCCCTGCACGTCGCCGGCCGCCAACCGCACCGGCGGGAGGTCGCCGAGGCCCTCGTGGCCAAGCTCGGGGTCGATCCGTCGCTCGTCGGCCAGGCCATCGAGGATCCCACGACCAGCGACGAGGTCCGGGCCGAGCACGACCGCGTCGTCGACCTCGGCGGGTGGGGGGTGCCGACCCTGGTCTTCGACGACGACCAGGCCCTGTTCGGTCCCGTGCTCATCCGCCCGCCGACCGGGGACTCGGCCGTCCGGCTGTGGGACCTGCTGACCGGTTGGCTGGAGTTCCCGCACCTCTACGAGCTGCAGCGACCCAAGCGGCCCGCCGATCTGCGCGACGTGGCCGCCACCTTCCAGCCCTACCTGGAGGCGCGGGAGTGGGCGACGGTGCAGAACGAGACGCCCTGAGCCGCCCGTCGCTAGGAGGCGGAGGTGGGCTCGGTCGGGTACCAGGCGTCGGTGATCTTGAGTCCGGCGTGGTCGCGCGGCTCGGTCTCCTCGTACAGACGGCGGTAGCCGGTCGCGCCGATCTTCCATTCCCCGTCGAGCCGGACCATCTCGTCGGTGTAGTACGCCGACCCCCGCAGGGTCAGGGCGAAGGCCTGGAGGATGACGACGTCGTCGAGCGCCCACACCGCAGTGGCCGTGTCGGGCCCGGTCAGGTCGATCTCGGGATGGTGGACCCGGTGGCTGGTCAGGATGGTGCGGTCGTCCAGGGAGCCACGCAGGAAGTCCACGACCGCCTCGCGGCCCTCGTAGTGGAGCTTGTCGTTGCTGTAGGACGCCACGCAGTCCTCGGTGAGCAGGTCGCCGAGCTCGTCCCAGGTCTTCAGGTCCACACAGCGGACGTAGGCGTACTTGACCGCCTTGATCGCCTCGAAGTCGAGCAGCTCGTCCAGGGAGCGGGGCGCAGCCATCAGATCATGATGTCGGTTCGGGGCAGGCCCATGGAGACGTAGGCGGCGCTGGCCAGGGAGCGCTCCAGGGAGTTGACGGTGTGGTGCCGGCCGGCGTGGGCGTCGCGCCACAGGCGCTGCATGGGGTTGCTGGTGCTGATCGCCCCGGCGCCGGCCCGGTCGAAGACGTCGTCGAGCGCGGCCACCGCCCGCTCCGTGCCCATCACCTGGTCGCGGCGGGCGGCGCTGCGCTCCTCGACGGTGATGGCGCGGCCGGCGCAGGCCGCTTCGTACATGGCGCCGATGTTGCCGAGCAGCTGGGCCCGACAGGCGTCGATGTCGCTGGCCGCACCGCCGATGGCGGCGACGGTGTAGGGATCGTCCGTCGCCTTGCCCCAGCTGTTGCTCACCCGCTTCTTGGTGTACTCGAGGTTCTCGGCCACCACCCCGCCGGCCATGCCCACGATGGCGGCGGTGATGGCGTTGGCGAACATGGTGGCGAACGGCAGCCGGTACAGCGGGCTGGTGTTGACGGCCAGGCCCGGGCTGTTCCACTCGAACATCTCTTTGAGCTCGATGGTGCGGTAGTGGGGGACGAACAGGTCGTTGATCACGATGTCGTTGCTGCCCGTGCCCCGCAGTCCCACCGTCTGCCAGACGTCCTCGATCCGGTAGTCGGTCCGGGGGACGAGGGCGTTCCACATCTCCAGGGGGGCACCCCCGCCCCGGTCGACCATGACGCCGAGGATGACCCACGTGCAGTGGTCGCAGCCCGACGAGAAGCTCCACCGGCCGCTCAGCTGGAAGCCGCCGTCGACGGGGGTCATGCGCCCGCCGGGCATGTACGACGAGCTGGACCAGGTGTCGGGGTCCCCGCCCCAGACCTCCTGCTGCACTCGGTCGTCGAAGAGGGCGATCTGCCACGGGTGCACGCCGACCACGCCGGCCACCCACCCGGTCGAGCCGCACGCCGAGCCCAGGGTCATGACCGCCTTGAAGAAGTCGCGGGGGTCGGCCTCCTCGCCGCCGTAGCGCTTGGGCTGGAGCTGGCGCACCAGCCCCACCCGGCGCAGCTCCTTGACCGTCTCCTCGGGAAGGCGCCGTTCCTGCTCGGCGTCGGCGGCGCGCTCGCGGATCGCCGGCAGCAGGTCCTGTACCGCGTCCAGGATCTCAGTCACAGCCACGTGCGCTCCCCTCGTCCGAGCCGGCGACGCGTGGTCGTGTCGCCCTTGGGCCTCACCCATATTGAAGCCGCCCGGCCCGCGGCCTGCGCCGCTCCCGTCCCGGTGGACGGCACGCGGTCGCGGCGGCCGGCTGGAATAACGTTCCATTGGCCGGCACGCTCGGGGACGAGGCCAATCGGGAGCGGATCCAGAAGCAGGATATAGTCCAGCACCGTTGGGGTGGAGGGGCCGGCGTGTCGGTCGTGGACGAGCAGGCGAGTGGGGGTTGATGAGCGAGTTTCTGTCTCTGACGGTGGCGGGGATCGCCACGTACGGCTGCGTCTACGCCCTGACCGCCATGGGCCTGGTCGTCACCTACGCCACGTCAGGGGTCTTCAACTTCGCCCAGGGGGCGCTGGGCATGGTCGGTGCCTTCGGGTTCTGGCAGTTCGCGGTGCACATGGGCGTGCCCACCTGGCTGGCCTTCATCCTCATCGTGTTCGTCCTCGCCCCCCTGGTCGGCGCGCTGATCGAGCGGACCTTGATCCGCCGGTTGGAGGGGGCGTCACTGGAGGCCACGCTCACGGTCACCGTGGGCCTGCTTCTGCTGCTGATCGCCATCGCCAACATCGCCTGGAACCCGGCCACCACACGCACGATCCCGCAGTTCTTCAACGGCAAGAACGTGACGATCGCCAATGTGGCGGTCAGCTACCACCAGCTCATCGCCGTGGGTGTGGCCGTGCTCGCCGCCGTGGGGCTGCGGCTGTTCCTGTACCGGACCCGGGCGGGGATCGCCACCCGGGCGGTGGTCGGCGACCGCGAGCTGGCCGCGCTGACCGGGGCGTCGCCCAACCGTTACGCCCAGATCGGGTGGGCCCTGGGCGCCATGATGGCCGCGGCCAGCGGGATCCTCATCGCCCCACTGATCAACCTGGACATCAACACCCTGACCTTGATCGTGATCAACGGATACGCAGCGGCGATGGTGGGCCGGCTGCGCAACCTGCCGCTGACCTTCGCCGGGGGGATGATCCTCGGCCTGTTGTACTCCTACGCCGTCGGCTACCTGCCCGTGGGGAACGTGTGGAGCCAGATCGTGCAGCTCACCCCGATGGTGTTCCTGTTCATCGTCATCCTGGTGCTGCCCCAGAACCGGGCCACCATCGCCCGCCGGGTGACCATCCGGGCGCCGCGTATCGTCGGGCTGCGGGAGTCGCTCATCACCGGCGCCGGTTTCGTGATCGTCGCCGCGGTCGTGTCCATGGCGCTCTCGGGCAACAACCTGGCCACCGCCGACCGGGCGGCGGCCATCGGGATCATCGCCCTGTCCCTGACCCTGCTCACCGGGTACGGCGGCCAGGTGTCGCTCTGCCAGCTGAGCTTCGCCGGCCTGGGCGCGGTGATGATGAGCAAGGTGGGCGGCTCGGGCGGGTCCCTGCTCGGGTTGTTGGCCGCAGTGGGCGTCACCGCCGCGGCCGGGGCGCTGGTGGCGCTGCCGTCGCTGCGGCTGCGGGGCCTGTACCTGGCCCTGGCCACGCTGGCGTTCGCCTACGGGATGGACAGCGCCTTCTTCACCAGTACCGACATCATGGGGGTGAACGGATCGCTCAACGTCGCCCGACCCCACATCCCCGGCATCTCCTTCAAGGGCAACCAGGCGTATTTCATCGCCCTGTGCATCGTGTTCGCCGCCGTGGGGGTGGGCCTGTTGGCCTTGCGCCGATCGAGCTTCGGTCGGCGGTTGTCGGCCATGACCGACAGCCCGGCGGCGTGCTTGACCCTCGGCGTCGACCTGACCAAGTCGAAGCTGGCCGTGTTCACCCTCTCCGCCGGCCTGGCCGGGCTCGGCGGTGCCCTCTACGGCGGGGCCCAGACGGCGATCAGCGCCAACGACTTCCCGCTCCTGCTCAGCCTGACCCTGCTCCTGCTGGCGGTGGTGTGGGGCATCAAGACGATCGGCGGCATGTTCCTCGCCGGCCTCTCCCTGGCCCTCGGACCCGTGCTGCAGAGCCACCTGCACAACCCACGCGAGGTGGTGTCCCTGCTGGTGGGGTTGGCCGCCATCGGTGTCGCCCAGAACCCCAACGGAACCTTCGGCGGCAACACGCCGCTCCAGCGGCTGCGCGACCGGCGCCAGCGCGTCGTCGACGCCGCGCCGCAGCCGGCGATGAGCGTGGAAGAGAGGTTGAGCGGTGCTGCTCGTTGAGCACGTGAGCGTCGCCTTCGGAGGGATCCAGGCCCTCGACGACGTCGGCCTCGAGGTGCCGGCGGCCAGCGTCACCGGTCTCATCGGCCCCAACGGCGCGGGCAAGACGACCCTGTTCAACGTCATCACCGGCCTGCAACGACCCACCCGGGGTCGCGTCGTTCTCGGCGACATGGACGTCACCGGACTCGGCGCCAAGCGACGGGCGCGCCTCGGGCTGGGGCGGACCTTCCAGCGCTTGGAGCTGTTCGGCTCCCTCAACGGCCGCGACAACATCCTCGTCGCCCTGGAAGGCCAGAGCCGGGCCCGTCTCTCCAGCCGGGCCAAGGGCGAGCGGGCCGACGAGCTGCTCGCCCGCGTCGGGCTGAACGGCGAAGCCGACACTCCCGCCTCGGTCCTGCCCACCGGCTCCGCCCGGCTGCTGGAACTGGCCCGGGCGCTGGCGTGCGAACCCAAGGTGCTGCTCCTCGACGAACCATCGTCCGGGCTCGACGAGACCGAATCCGGCCATCTCGGCAACCTCCTGCTCGAGCTGGCCGCCGAAGGCATCGCCGTCCTGCTCGTCGAGCACCACATGGAGCTGGTCATGCGCATCTGCGCCCAGATCACGGTGCTCGACTTCGGGCGCACCCTGGCCGCCGGCAGTCCCGGCGAGATCCAGACCGACTCCCAGGTGCAGGCCGCCTACCTCGGAACCGCGTCATGAGCGTCGCCGCCGAGGTGCAGCCGGCGCCGGCGTTGGAGCTACGCGGCGTGCACGCCGCCTACGAGCGCGTCGAGATCCTCCACGGCATCGACCTCGTGCTCCCCGCCGGCACCGTGGTCGCCCTCCTCGGACCCAACGGCGCGGGCAAGACCACGACGCTGCGCGTCGCCAGCGGCCGTCTCCGACCCACCGCCGGGTCGGTGATGGTTGAGGGCACCGAGCACACCAAGACCTCCCCCGAGCGCCTGGCTCGCAACGGCCTGTGCAGCGTTCCCGAGGGACGCGCCATTTTCCCCAACCTCACGGTCGCCGAGAACCTGCGCATGTGGACCTACCGGGGCGGCTTGAAACGATCCGAGGTCGAAGAAGCCGCCTTCTCCCGCTTCCCTCGCCTGGCCGAGCGGCGCCGCCAAGCCGCGGGCACGCTCTCGGGCGGCGAGCAGCAGATGCTCGCTCTGTCCCGGGCGCTGGCCACGAACCCGACCGTGCTCCTCCTCGACGAGATCTCCATGGGGCTGGCTCCCATCGTGGTCGGCGAGCTGTACGAAGTCGTCGCCCAGATCGCCGCCGAGGGCCACGCCATCCTCATCGTCGAGCAGTTCGCCCAGGCCGTCCTGGAGGTGGCCGAACTGGCCATCGTCATGACCCAAGGCCGTATCGAACGACAGGGGCCGCCCGCCGAGATCGCCGGCGCCCTCAGCGAGCTGTACCTGCGCGGCTCGAACGACGCCGAGCGCGCCGGCCCGAGCGGCCGAGAGCGAGCCAGCAGCGCCGCCCCACCCTCCACCGATGACCGCAACCAGGAGCGCAGCCCATGATGACCACCTTCCCGCCCCGATCCCGCCGCCGCGTCGCCGCCCTCGTGGTGATCGCCGTGGTGACGGCCGCGGCGTGCAGCAGCAGCACCAAGTCCACCAGCTCGCCCACGACCGCCGGCGGGTCCTCGTCACCCGGGTCCACCGTGCCCGGCTCCTCGAAGATCCCCGCCCCACCGCAACTCCCGATTCCCAGCTCGCCGGTGAAGGCCGGCGGCGGCTCGGGCAATTTGAGCGGGCCGGGGGTTACGCCGACGACGATCACCATCGGCCAGGTGGCCACCTCGAGCGGCCCGGTGCCGGGCCTGTTCCAAACCGCCTTCGACGGGCTCACCGCCTACGTCAACTACGTCAACTCCCAAGGCGGGCTGTTCGGTCGCAAGCTTGTCGTGAAGCAGATGGACGACCAGCTGAGCTGCAACATCTACACCCAGGACATGCAGAAGCTGAGCACCCAGGTGTTCGCCATCGTGGGCAACATGTCGGTCTTCGACAGCTGCGGCGACAGCGTCCTCAACGCCAACCCCCAGCTCCCCGCCATCCAGGCGTCGGTGCTGCAGCCCCAGGTGTACTCCATCCCCAACGCCTTCACCGGGGCCCCGAACCCGCCGGGCTACTACACCGGCGGCTTCCAGTACATCAAGAGCAAGTTCCCGAATGACATCACCAAGTCGGCCACGCTCTATTCCACGGCCGCCGCCCCCGAGAGCAAAGAGCAGATCCTCACCGCCCAATCCCTCGGCTACAACTTCATCTACTCGCGGGGCATTGGCATCACCGAGACCAACTTCACCAGTGACATCCTGCGCATGAAGAACGACGGGGTGAAGATCGTCAGCCTGGGCGCGGTGGAGAACACCGATATCGCCGACTTCCAGAAGCAAGCGGCCCAGCAGGGCTTCCACCCCGACGCGGTGATCTCGTCCCCGGCCTACGACCCGACCATCCCGACCCTGCTGGGTGGGGCGCCGTCCACCAACCTGTACGCCCCGCTCGTGTACTCGCTGTACCTGGGCGAGGACGCCAAGACAGTTCCCGAAGTGGGCGTGCTCAATCAGTGGCTGGCCAAGATCAACGTCAAGCCCACCCTGTACGCGGTGAACGCGTGGGCGGCCGGCATGCTCTTCACCCAGGCGCTCAAGTCGGCGGGATCGGCCCCCACGCAGGCGGGCGTGCTGGCCGAGCTGAGCAAGATCCACCAGTTCAACGCCGGCGGCCTCACCTCGACCACCGACGTCGGTCGCAAGCAGGGCCCGGCGTGCGTGATCATGGCCCAGTACAAGGGGCCCGACTGGAACCGGATCAACCCCAAGAGCGGCTTCGACTGCAGCGGGTACTACTACAGCCTGCCGGTCAGCGCCCTCAGCTGACGCAAGTTCCGTCTGGAGAGACCCAACGGTGACCCTGAGCTTCGACGACACCAGCCGGCGCCTCGATCGCGATCCCGGCACCCACTACCACGAGGCCGGCGCCGGCCCGCCCCTGGTCCTCCTGCACGGGTCGGGCCCCGGCGTCAGCGGCTGGTCGAACTTCCGGGGAAACCTGCCGGTGTTCGCCGAGCAGTTCCGCACCGTGATCCCCGACATGCCCGGCTTCGGACTGTCCGAACTTCCCGAGCTCGACCGCGCCTATCCGAAGGTGGCGGCCGACGCGGCCGTCCGGCTCCTCGACGGCCTCGGCATCGACCGGGCCGACTTCCTGGGCAACTCGATGGGCGGCTACGTCGCCCTGCAGCTGGCGCTGTCGCATCCCGGCCGGGTGGGGCGGCTGGTGCTCATGGGGCCGGGAGGGCTCGCCGTCAACGGCTACTCGCCCGACCCGAGCGAGGGGGCACGCCGGCTCGGGGACTTCATGCGGTCCCCCTCCCGTGCCGCCATGGAGGCGTGGGTGGACTGCATGGTCGCCAACAAGGCGGTCGTCGACGATCAGCTCATCGACGAACGCATGGCCAACGCCACCCGCCCGGGCGCCATCGAGTCGGCGGTGGCGATCTTCCTGTCCCTCGCCCAGCACCCCGATCCCGTACCGATGTGGGCCCAGCTGGACAAGGTCACCCAGCCCACCCTCGTCACCTGGGGGCGCGACGACCGCATGCTGCCCTACGAGGGTTCGGTCTTCGGTTACCGGCGGCTGCCCAACGCCGAACTGCACGTGTTCTCCGGGTGCGGCCACTGGGCCCAGGTCGAGCGCAAGTCCGACTTCGAGCGGGTGGTGATCGAGTTCCTCACCCGGAAGGAGCAACCATGACGGCAAATGGCGCCGAGCGGCGAGTCCGCTCCCTCGGCTACATCCGCCTCGATTCGACCGCTCTGGACGAGTGGCGCACGTTCGGATCCGACGTCCTCGGCCTGATGGCGGTCGCCGGCGGCGACGACGACTCGCTGTACTTTCGCATCGACGACCGTCCCCCCCGGCTGGTGGTCTCGCCCGGCGAGACCGACCGCATCGGCGCCCTCGGGCTTCGAGGTCGCCGACCGCCGAGAGCTCGACCAGCTCGTCGACACGCTCAAGGGCGCCGGCGTCGAGGTCCGGGAGGGGACCGACGCGGAAGCCGAGGAGCGCCGCGTCGAAGCCCTGATCCACTTCGACGACCCCCACGGCGTTCCCCTGGAGGCCTTCTACAGCCCCATCCTCGACCACGTCCGGGTGGACACCCCGCTGGTGAGCGAGTTCGTCACCGGCGCCATGGGCATGGGCCACGCCGTCATCGCCGCCCCGGACATGGCCGCGTCGTTCGCCTTCTACACCGACGTGCTCGGCTTCCGCCACCGGGACTCGATGCGGGTGCCGATGGGACCGGACACGACGATGATGATCCGCTTCCTCGGGTGCAACCCCCGCCACCACACCATCGCCCTGCTGGCCGCCGACATGCCCGGTTCGCTGGTGCACTTCATGCTGGAGGTCGGCACCATCGACGACGTCGGCATGCTGCTCGACCGCTGCGCCGACCACGGGCGTCAGCCTGCAGGCCAGCCTGGGACGCCACACCAACGACAAGGTCCTGTCCGCCTATCTGATCGGCCCCGCCGGCGTGGCCGTGGAGGTCGGGTGCGGGGGCGTGCACGTCGACGACGCCACGTGGACCACCGACGAGATCACCAAGGTCAGCTTCTGGGGCCACAAGTTCGTGCCCGCGGCCACCGAGAAGCTGGAGGTGGCGGAGGGGTCCTAGCGCCGGCGGGCCGGCGGGCCGGCGTTGGGGGGCCGGGGAGGCTGGGGGCCGGGGGCGCTGGCGGGCTGGCGGGCGAGGACTTTGTGGCCGTTTCGTCTGGGTCGGGACGGTTTGTGGACCGGATGTCCCGACCCCTCTGCCGCAGCGGCCACAAAGGGGCGGCGGGCGGTCAAAGCGGCCACAAGACCACGAGACAAGAGGGCCCCGGCCTCCCCGGCGCCGCCGGCCCAGCCCTGCGGCCCGAGCGCAGCCCTAGAGCCACCCGTCGGGGCTCAGCTCCAGCCACTGGCGCATCTGGTCGTCGTCCCAGGCGACCTCCGCACTCTGGTCGTCCACCGGCCGGCCGGCGTCGGTCCGGCGGGTGAACAGCTGGGCCCAGATATCGGTGGCGCACTTGCGCACCAGGGGGACGCAACGCTTGACCTCGATGCGGTGCAGCGGCCCGCTGACCGACACGGCGGCGATGGCCCGGCCGGCGCCGCGAATGGGCGCGGCCACGCAGCGCAGGCCGCGCACGTGCTCCTCGGACTCGACCGCCCACTGGTTGCGCCGCACCGAGGCCAGCTCCTGGCGCAGCGCCGCCGGGTCGACGATGGTGCGGTCGGTGTAGCGCTCCAGGCCGCCGGCGATGACCGCGTCGACGGTCGCCTCTGGCGCGAAGGCCAGGAGGGCCTTGCCGGCGGCGGTGCAGTGGGCGGGCATGCGTCCGCCGACCCGGGTCGGCAGGGCCGGCGTGCCGTGGCCCCAGAGCTTCTCGAGGATGACCACGTCCGGGGCCTCGAGGATGCCGAGATGCACGGCGGCGCGGCCGGCGGACTGGAGGTCCTGCAGGAACGGCAGGGAACGCTCCCGCAGGTGGCTGCGCGCCGCCACCAGCCCACCGACCTCGAAGAAGCGGATGCCGAGCCGGTATCCGCTGGGGGAGCGCTCCAGCCAGCGCAGCTGGACCAGCTGATCGGCCATGCGGTGCACCGTCGACTTGGGCAGCGAGGTTCGCCTGGTCAGCTCGCTCAGGCTCAGCGACGGCGACGCCGCGTCGAACGCGTCCACGATGAGCGAGATGCGCCCGGCGACGGACTCCCGGGCATCGCCGGAGCCGGGCACGTCCCACTGGGCGTCGGCCAGTTCGGTCATCGTGTCGAGGGTAGCCCCGGGTGTCTCGCTGGATGGAACACCACCCTGGCGGCGACGTCCTCGCCCGGCCCATGCTGAGGAGGTGACGCCCGACGAGCGCGAGCAGGCGGCCGCTGCCCTGCGCGCCGCGGAGCGGGATCGGGCCCCCATCCAGCCGCTCACCGGCGCCTATCCGGAGATGGACGTCGTCGACGCCTACGAGATCCAGCTCATCAACATCCGGACCCGGCTCGCCGAGGGTCGGCTGGTCCGGGGCCACAAGGTCGGGCTCTCGTCGCGGGCCATGCAGGAGATGATGGGCGTGGACGAGCCGGACTACGGCCACCTGCTCGACGACATGTTCGTGTTCGAGGCCAGCGACGTCGACTGCTCGACGCTGTGCCAGCCGAGGGTGGAGGTCGAAGTGGGGTTCGTGCTCGGCGGGCGCCCTGCCGGCGCCGGGGTGCAACGCGGCCGACGTGCTGCTGGCCACCGCCTACGTGGTGCCCGCCATCGAGATCATCGACTCGCGCATCGCCGACTGGCGCATCACCCTGCCCGACACCATCGCCGACAACGCCTCGTCGGGGATGCTGGTGCTCGGCGGTCGGCCCACGCCGCTCGACCGGGTCGACCCGCGGGCGATCGGGGCCACGCTGCGGCGCAACGGCGAGGTGATCGCCACGGGCGACAGCGGTGCCGTGCTCGGGAACCCGGTCACCGCGGTGGCGTGGCTGGCCAACAAGGTGCACGCCTTCGGGGTGACGCTGGAGGCCGGGCACGTCATCCTGCCCGGTTCGTGCACCCGCGCCTACGACGTGGCGCAAGGGCGACGCCATCCGGGCCGACTTCGAGGGCCTCGGCGGCGTGGCCGTCAACTTCACCTGACAGCATCCTGAGGAGAGGAGCACCATGAGCGCAAAGGTCACGGCGGCCATCGTCGGCTCGGGGAACATCGGCACCGACCTGCTGTACAAGCTGCGCCGCTCGGAGCTGATCGAGCCCCGCTATCATGGTCGGCGTCGACCCGCAGAGCAAGGGGCTGGCCGACGCCCGGGCCATGGGCGTGGAGGCCTCTCACGAAGGCGTCGACTGGCTGCTCGCCCGGCCCGAGGCGCCGGCCATCGTCTTCGAGGCCACCTCGGCCTATGTCCACGTCCGCAACGCGCCCCGCTACCGCGAGGCGGGGATCCGGGCCGTCGACCTCACGCCCGCGGCGCGTCGGTCCGTTCGTGATCCCTCCCGTCAACCTGGCCGAGCACCTCGACGAGCCCAACGTCAACATGGTCACCTGCGGCGGCCAGGCCACCATCCCCATCGTGCACGCCGTCGCCCGCGTGCGTGCCCGTGGACTACGCCGAGATCGTGGCCACCGTGGCGTCGGCCTCGGCCGGTCCGGGGACCCGCCAGAACATCGACGAGTTCACCCGCACCACGAGCAGCGGTGTCGAGGTGCTGGGCGGCGCCGCGCGGGGCAAGGCCATCATCATCCTCAACCCGGCCGAGCCGCCGATCATGATGCGCGACACCATCTTCTGCTCGCTCCCCGAGGGCGCCGACACCGGACGCGGTCGACAAGTCGATCCGCCAGATGGTCGACGACGTGGCCGGCTACGTGCCCGGCTACCGGCTGCGCGGCGAGCCGCAGTTCGACGTCCTGCCCGACGGCGGCGAACGGGTGGCGGTCTTCATCGAGGTCGAGGGGGCCGGCGACTTCCTGCCGCCGTACGCCGGCAACCTCGACATCATGACGGCGGCCGCCGCCAAGGTGGGCGACGAGATCGCCCGCCACCTGCTCAACGGGAACACGACGAACGGGGTGCGCTGATCATGCCCTACTCCGACGAGCTCGACGTGCGGGTCACCGACACGTCGCTGCGCGACGGCTCCCACGCCAAGCGCCACCAGTTCACCGAAGACGACGTGGTGGCGATCGTCGGCGCCCTCGACGACGCCGGCGTGCCGATGATCGAGGTCACCCACGGCGACGGCTTGGGGGGCAGCTCCTACAACTACGGCTTCTCCAAGGTCGACGAACGGATCCTGATGGCCGCGGCGGTGAAGACGGCGCAACGGGCGCGGATCGCCGCCCTGATGCTGCCCGGCCTGGGCACCAAGGACGACATGCAGGCGTGCGCCGACCTGGGCGTGTCGGTCATCCGCATCGCCACCCACTGCACCGAGGCGGACGTGTCCGAGCAGCACTTCGGCCTGGCCCGGAAGATCGGCCTGGAGACGGTCGGGTTCCTGATGATGGCGCACACCCAGCCGCCGGAGGTGCTCGCCGCCCAGGCCCGCATCATGGCCGACGCCGGCTGCCAGTGCGTGTACGTCGTCGACTCGGCCGGCGCCATGGTCATGGAGGAGGCAGCGGAACGGGTCGCCGCCGTGGTCGCCGAGCTCGGCGGGGACGCGCAGGTCGGTTTCCACGGACACGAGAACCTGTCGCTGTCGCTCGCCAATACCATCCTCGCCGTCCGCGCCGGAGCGGTGCAGGTCGACGGGTCGACCCGGCGTTTCGGCGCCGGCGCCGGCAACACCAGCACCGAGGCCATGGCCGCGGTGTTCGACCGCTGGGGATCCGCACGGGCATCGACGTGCGCAGGATCATCGACGCCGCCGAGGACGTGGTGCGCCCGGTCATGGACGAGGAGCCGGTCCTGGACCGCCTGTCGCTGACCATGGGCTACGCCGGCGTCTACAGCAGCTTCCTCAAGCACGCCTACCGGGCGGCCGAGCGCTACGGCGTGTCCGGGGGCCGAGATCCTGCTGGAGTGCGGCCGCCAGCACCTGGTCGGCGGCCAGGAGGACCAGATCATCCCCATCGCCGCCGAGCTCGCCCGCCAGCAGGCGGCCAGCTGACCGTCAGGCGTCGACGGGGCGGTCGGCCAGAAGGGCACCGAGGTCGAGGAGGCTCGGCGTGGCCCCGCCGAGGAACAGCTCCAGCTGCTTGGCCCACAGAAAGTAGCGGTGCAGGGGATAGTCGCGGTCGACGCCGACGCCGCCGTGCAGGTGGGCGGCGGCGTGCACGACCCGCTGGCCGCCTTCGGCGGCCCAGAACTTGGCCGTGGCCGCCGCTTCGGACGCGTCCTCGCCGTCGTCGATGCGCGCCGCCGCCTGCCAGGCGGTGAGGCGGACGGCTTCGGTGTCGATGCGGGCGTCGGCCGCCCGCTGCGACACCGCCTGGAAGGTGGCGATGGGCCGCTCGAACTGGACCCGTCCCTTGGCGTAGCCGGCCGTCAGCTCCAGGGTGGCGGCGCACACGCCCGCCATCATCACGCTCTGGGCGGCGTGGCCGACCTCGAGCAGCCAGTCCAGCTCTTCGGGACCGCCGAGGCGCTCGCCGGGCGCGCCGCGCAGCTCGACCATGGCGTCGGGCATGCCGGTGGTGGTCTGCTCGAGGCTCGTGGTCACGCCGTCGGCCGACGCCGCCACCAGGTACAGACCGTCGGCGGCGGAGACGACGAAGGCGTCGGCGACGGTGCCGAACGGCGCGCACACCTTGGTGCCGGTCAGCCGTCCGCCGTCGACGATGGTCGCCGGGCTGCGAACGTCGCCCACCGCCTCGTGCAGGGCCACCGACACGATGCGCTCGCCCGATGCCACGCCGTCCAGGTGGTCGTCGGCGCCGACGTGGGCCAGCAGCGGCCCGGCCAGGCCCATCACGGCCAGGGCGGGGACCGGCGCCACCGATCGGCCGACCTGTTCCAGCACCACGCAGGCGTCCAGAAAGCCCAGGCCGCCCCCGCCAACCGCTTCGGGGAGGGCGATGCCCACCAGCCCGAGCGCGGCCATCTCCCGCCACAGGTCACCGTCGAATCCGTCGCCGCCGGCCGCCACTTCCTTGAGGTGCTCGTGGGTGCAGCGGTCGCCGAGGAGCCGGGCCGCCAGGTCCTGCAGGTCGGCCTGGTCCGAGCTCAGGGAGAAGTCCATTGCGTCCTCCGTTCAGCGGCTGGCACGTGGGAAGCCGAGGTCGAACATGGAGATCAGGTCGCGCTGGACCTCGTTGGTCCCACCGCCGTAGGTGAGGATGATCGAGCTGCGGTAGGAGCTCTCCAACCGGCTGCGCAGCATCGCACCGGGGGCGTCGGGCTTCAGGTAGCCGACGGGACCGACCAGTTCGAACAGGAGGCGGTAGACCTCCAGGTTGAGCTCGGTACCGAACACCTTGACGCTGGACGCGTCGGCCACCGACAACTCGCCGCGTTCGGCCGCCCAGGCCACCCGCCAGTTGAGGAGCCGGAGGTACTCGATGCGGGCGTGCACCCGGGCCAGGTTGAGCCGCGCCCACTCCTGGTCGATGACCCGGCGGCCGTCCGGCAGCTTCGTCCGTTGCGCCCAGGCGCGCACGTCCAGCAGGAAACGCTCGGGCATGCCGCTGGAGCAGAGGGTCACCCGCTCCCGGTTCAGCTGGTTGGTGATGAGGCCCCACCCGCCGTTTTCCTCGCCGATCAGGTACTTGGCGGGAACGCGGACGTCGTCGTAGTAGACGGCGTTGATGTTGTGCTCGCTCAGCAGCGACAAGGGCTGAATGCTGATGCCGGGGGTGTCCATGGGCACGGCGATGACCGAGATGCCCTTGTGTTTCTTGACCTCGGGGTCGGTGCGCACCGCCAGCCAGCAGTAGTCGGCGTCCTTGGCCAGGCTGGTCCACATCTTCTGGCCGTTGATGACGAACTCCTCGCCGTCGCGGACGGCGCGGGTCGTCAGGGCGGCGAGGTCGGTGCCGGCCTGGGGCTCGGAGTACCCGATGCAGAAGTGGATGTCGCCGGCGAGGATCTTGGGGAGGAAGAAGTCGCGCTGCCAGTCGGTCCCGAAATGCATGATCGTCGGGCCCACGGTGTTGATGGTGAGCATGGGGACCGGGGCGCCGGCGCGCATCGACTCGTCGAAGAAGATGAACTGCTCGATCGGTCCCTTGTCCTGGCCGCCGTACTCCTTGGGCCAGCCGATGGCCGCCCAGCCGTCGGTGCACATCTGCTTCCAGATCCGTCGCGTCGCCGGCCCGGTGCCATGGTCGCTGGAAAGCTCGGCCATGGTCTCGTCGTCGAGCAGCTCCGCGTAGTAGCCGCGCAGCTCGTTCTGCAGCGCCAGCTGCTCCGGCGTGAACCCGATCTCCATGGCGCCGACCTTAGCGTGCCTGGAATCCCATTCTTGTTTCCGGCCGGCGTCAGCTCTTAGGCTCCCGGCGTGCTGGTTGAAGGTCGGGTGGTGATCGTGACGGGGGCGGGGCGCGGCCTGGGACGGGCGCACGCCCTCGAGTTCGCCCGCCAGGGGGCCAAGGTCGTGGTCAACGACCTGGGCGCCGAGCTCGACGGGGCTCCCGCCGCGGGCGCGCCCGCCGCCGAGGTGGCGGGGCTGATCGAAGGCTCGGGAGGCGAGGCGCTGGTCAACGGCGAGGACGTGGGCGACTGGAGCGGGGCCCGGCGACTGGTGGACGCGGCGATTGCCCGGTTCGGCCGCCTGGACGTGGTGGTCAACAATGCCGGAATCGTGCGCGACCGGATGTTCGCCAACGCCACCGAGGACGAGTGGGACGCGGTGATCCGAGTGCACCTGAAGGGCCACTTCAACGTGAGCCGTCAGGCCGCCGGGTACTGGCGGGACCTGGCCAAGGCCGGTGGCCGGCCGGACGCCCGGATCATCAACACGTCGTCGGGAGCGGGACTGCTGGGCAGCGTGGGGCAGGCGGCGTACAGCGCGGCCAAAGGGGGGATCCTGTCGCTCACCCTGGTGCAGGCCGCCGAGCTCGGCCGCTACGGGGTGACGGCCAACGCCATCGCTCCCTCGGCCCGGACGCGCATGACCGAGGAGGTGTTCGCCGAGACCATGCGGGCGCCGGACGACGACACCTTCGACGCCATGGCGCCGGAGAACGTGTCGCCTCTCGTCGTGTGGCTGGCCTCGACCGAGGCCGCCCACGTCAACGGCCGCTGCTTCGAAGTCGAGGGGGGCAAGCTGTCCATCGCCGACGGCTGGCAGCACGGACCGCAGGTCGACAAGGGGGCGCGCTGGGATCCGGCCGAGCTGGCGCCCGTCGTCGCCGAACTCCTGCAACGGGCGCCGCGCCCCGCCCCCGTCTACGGCGCCCAACCGTGAACCTCCGCTTCGGCGCCGAGCTGGATGCCTTCCGCACCGAGGCGCGCCAATGGTTGGAGAGCGAGCTGTCGGGCCAGTTCGCGCCGGTTCGCGGCCGGGGCGGGCCAGGTGACGAAGCGTCCCTCGTCGACGAGCGGCGCGCCTGGGAGCACCGGCTCGGTGCCGAGGGCTGGATCGGCCTCGGGTGGCCGGTCGAGCATGGCGGCCGCGGCCTCGGGCTGTGGCACGAAGTCGTCTGGGCCGAGGAGTACGCCCGCGCCCGTGGTCCGGGCCGGCTCGGACACATCGGCGAGCAGCTGACCGGACCCACGGTGATCGCCTTCGGGTCCGAGGCGCAGAAGCGGCGCTTTCTTCCGCCGATCCTGGCCGGCGACGAGCTGTGGTGCCAGGGTTTCTCCGAGCCCGACGCCGGCTCCGACCTGGCCAACGTGGCCACCCGGGCGCGCCGTGAAGGCGACGAATGGATCGTCGACGGCCAGAAGGTGTGGACGTCGCTCGCTCACCTGGCCGACTGGTGCTTCGTGCTGGCCCGCACCGATCCCGGCAGCGCCCGCCACCGGGGCCTGTCCTTCCTGCTCGTCCCGGTGCGCCAGCCCGGCGTGGAGATCCGGCCCATCTTCCAGATGACCGCCGACTCGGAGTTCAACGAGACGTGGTTTGCCGCCGCCCGCACCGACGCGGACAACGTCATCGGGTCGCCGGGGGACGGGTGGAAGGTCGCCATGGGAACGCTCGCCTTCGAGCGGGGCATCTCCACGCTCGCCCAGCAGCTGGTGTTCGACTCCCAGCTGGCGGACATCGTGGCCGTGGCCCGCTGCCGGGGTCTCGACGCCGACCCCGTGGTGCGCCAGCGCATCGCCGCCATTTGGGGACGGCTGCGCATCATGCGCCTCTCCAGCCTGCGGGCGCTCTCGCTCGATTCCGGGGCCGGCGCCACGGCCAGCGCCGTCGGTGCGGTGGGCAAGCTGGCCTGGGCGTCGCTGCACCGCGACCTGGGCGAGCTCGGCGCCGCGGTCCTGGGACCGAGCGGTCACCGTGGCCCGGGCGGGTGGCACGTCCACCGTCGACCGGCTGGCCCGGCTCTTTCTGTTCACCCGGGCCGACACCATCTACGGCGGGAGCAACCAGATCCAGCGCAACCTGATCGGCGAACGGACCCTCGGACTGCCGAGGCAGCCGTGACGGTCCCGCCGCGGCCCGTGGAAGGGCACCGCCTGCTCGACGGCCAGGTCGTGGTGGTGACCGCGGCCGCCGGCACCGGCATCGGCCTGGCCACCGCCCGTCGCTGCGCCGAGGAGGGCGCGACCGTCGTGGTCAGCGACGCTCACGAGCGGCGCCTGGGCGAGGCGGCGGACCAGCTGGCGTCGGCCACCGGTCGGCGGCCCCTGGCCGTGGTCTGCGACGTCACCGACGAGGAAACCGTGGCCGCCCTGTTCGCCGGCACGGTGGAAGCGCACGGGCGGGTCGACGTGGTGGTCAACAACGCCGGCCTGGGCGGGACCGCCGCCCTGGTCGACATGACCGACGAGCAGTGGGCCGTCGTCCTCGACGTGACGCTCACCGGGACGTTCCGTTGCGTGCGCGCCGCCTTGCGGCAGATGCAGAGCCAGGGCCACGGGGTGATCGTCAACAACGCGTCGGTGCTGGGCTGGCGGGCCCAAGCCGGCCAGGCGCACTACGCCGCGGCCAAGGCCGGCGTGATGGCGCTCACCCGCTGTGCGGCGGTGGAAGCGGCCGAGTTCGGCGTCCGGGTCAACGCGGTGGCGCCCAGCCTGGCCATGCACCCCTTCCTCTCCCGGGTGACGACCGACGAGGTGCTGACCGAGCTGACGAACAGGGAGGCGTTCGGCCGGGCGGCGGAGCCCTGGGAGGTGGCCAACGCCATCGTGTTCCTGGCCAGCGACTACTCCAGCTACCTCACCGGCGAAGTCGTGTCGGTGAGCAGCCAGCACCCCTAGCGTGGCCACCATCCTCAACGGGGCGGACGAGGCGGCGGCCGCCGCCGGCCGGGACCTGGGCGTCACCGACTGGATGCCGGTGCCGCCGGACGCGGCCGCCCGGTTCGCCGGCGCGGTCGGCGGGCGGCAACCGGTCCCGTCAGGGGAACTGCCCGAGTACCTCGTGCTCAGCCTGTCCAACCTGCTGCTGCCCCTGCTGCTGGAGGTGCGGGAGGTGGCCCTGGGCGTGAACTACGGCACGGGGGAGGTGCGCTTTCCTGCCCGGGCGCCGGCGGGTTCCCGCCTGCGTGCCAGGGGGACGATCGTGGCGGCCGAGGCCATCGCCGGCGGGGCGCAGACCACCACCCGCCTGGTGGTCGAGGCCGAAGGCGTGGAGCTCCCGGTATGCGTCGTCGACGCCCTCAGCCGCTGGATGGCCGGGTGACGGGAAGGTCGGCGTTGGAACGGTCCAGGTAGGCGGGTCGCTCCCCGCCGCCATGGACGCGCAGGGTGCCGCCGGTCATGTACGCGGCGAGCGGTGAAGCGACGAACAGGCAGGCGTCGCCGATCTCGTCCGGTCGGGCCAGCCGTCCCATCGGCACCGTCTGGCCCACGGCGGCGATGCCCGCGGCGTCGCCGTAGAACAACTCGGAGCGCTCGGTGCCCACCATGCCGGCGACGATCAGGTTGACCCGCACCTTGGGCGCCCATTCCACGGCCAGGGTCTCGGTCAGGTTGGCCAGTCCCGCCTTGGCCGCTCCGTAGGCGGCCGTGGCCGGCGAGGGTCGCTCGCCGCTGACGCTGCCGATGTTGATGATCACCCCGCCTTCGGCCTGCGCCTGCATGACCGCGTTGGCCTCTCGGGCGACGTGCAGCGGCGCCACCAGGTTGAGCCGGATGATGGACTCGGAGAATCTCGGCGAGGCGTCAGCGCTGGCCACGGCCGGTGACCCGCCGGCGTTGTTGACCGCCACGTCGAGGCGTCCGTGGCTCTGGACGATGGTGCCGACCAGGGCGGCGACCTGCTCAGGGTCGCGCACGTCGGCGACGACGAACTCGCCCGCGGCATCCCCGGGGTCGGGTTCATGGCGGCCGCAGCAGACGACGGTGGCGCCGGCGGCCAGGAAGCGGTCGGTGATCCCCCGGCCGACGCCGCGCACGCCTCCGGTCACGAGCACGACGCGCCCGTGGAAGTCGAGGGGGTTCTCGCCCGAAGTCACGTTGCTAGGGTAATCACGACAAGAATCCGGTTCTACCTGGTTGGTGGGGGCACGGTGATGTGATGGATCTCTCCTGGGGCGACGCCGACGAGGCGTTCCGCGACGAGGTGCGCGGGTGGCTGGCGGACAACGTGCCGTCCCCGCCGCTGCCCTCGGGTGACACCCGCGCCGGCTTCGCCGCCCACGTCGACTGGGAACGTCGCCTCTTCGCCGACCGGTGGTCGGCGGTGTCCTGGCCCGAGGAGTTCGGCGGCCGGGGCGCGTCGCTGTGGCAGTGGCTGATCTTCGAGGAGGAGTACTACCGCGCCGGCGCCCCCCAGCGGGTCACCCAGAACGGGATCTTCCTGCTGGCGCCGACGGTGTTCGAGTTCGGGACCCCCGAACAGCAGCGGCGGATCCTGCCGCGCATGGCTGCGGCCCAGGACCTGTGGTGCCAGGGCTGGTCCGAGCCGGGGGCGGGCAGCGACCTGGCCGCGATCAGCAGCCAGGCCACGCCCGTGGAGGGGGGCTTCGTGCTCAACGGGCAGAAGACCTGGACGACCCGGGGCGCGTTCTGCACCCACCTGTTCGGGTTGTTCCGATCCGATCCGACGGCGGAGCGCCACCGCGGCCTGACCTATCTGCTGGTGCCGCTCGACGCCGAAGGGGTGACCGTACGGGGCTTCAGCCGCCTGGATGGCGACGAGGGCTTCGCCGAGGTGTTCTTCGACGACGTCTTCGTGGCCGCCGACGGCGTCCTCGGTGACGTCGGCGACGGCTGGGCGGTGGCCATGGCCACGACCGGGTCGGAGCGGGGCCTCACCCTGCGATCGCCAGGCAGGTTCCTCGCCGCTACCGACCGTCTGATCGAGCTGTGGCGACAGCGGGGGGACGGCCGGTCAGCAGCAACGGGCGAACGGGTCGTGCAGGCGTGGATGGACGCCCAGGCTTACCAGTTGGCCACCTTGCAGACGGTGACGAGAATCGCCGGCGGCGGCCATGCGGGCGCCGAATCCAGCCTCAACAAGCTGTGGTGGTCGGAATTGGACGTCCGCCTCCACGAGACGGCGCTCGAACTGCTCGACGGGGATGCCGAGCTCGACGGTCCATGGGTCCGCGGCTTCGAATTTTCCCTCTCCGGTCCCATCTACGCGGGAACCAACGAGATCCAGCGCAACATCGCCGCCGAGCGGCTTCTCGGCCTGCCCCGACGCTGATGCGCTTCGCCCCCGACGACGACCAGCGCGCCCTGGCCGACGCCGTCGCCGCCCTGCTGGTCAAGGAGTGCGAGCCGGCTGTGGTGCGAGCCGCCCGTCGCCCGCGGGCGCCCGCCGGTTTGCGGGAGCTGTGGTCCGACCTGGCGCAGATGGGCGTCGTCGGCGCCCTCGCCCCCGAGCGCGTCGGCGGCAGCGGGCTGGACTGGGTCACCACCGTGCTGATCCTCGAGGAGGCCGGCCGGGTGGCGCTCCCGCTGCCGCTGCTCGAAACGGTGGCCGTGGGCGTCCCCGCCCTGGTGGGGTCGGGCGAGGGTTCCGACCTGCTGGCGGCGGTGATCGCCGGCGACATCGTCGTCTCCGCCGGCCTCGGCGACGACCGGCTCGTGCCCGGGGAGGGGGTGGCCGACATCGTCCTCCTGCCCTCGGCGGGGGCGCTCGCCGCCTATCGCGCCGGCGAGGTCGAGATGGCGGCCGTGGACTCGATCGACCCGGCCCGCCGCCTCGCTCGGGTCGGCGTCGGCGTCGGCGGCGCCCGACCGGTGCCCCTCGCTGGCCTGAGGCTGGACGCGGCACGCGACCTGGCCGCGCTCGCCGCCGCCGCCGAGCTGATCGGGCTGGCGGCGCGCCTGGTCGAGATGACGGTCGACTACGTCAAGGGGCGCACCCAGTTCGGTGTCCCAGTGGGCAGCTTCCAGGCCGTCAAGCACCGCTTGGCGGACGTCCTGCTGGCCGTCGAGTTCGCTCGCCCTGCGGTGTGGTTCGCCGCCTACGCCACCGACGCCGGCCTGGTCGAGCAGGGTCGAGCCGTGTCCATGGCGAAGGCCATGGCGTCCGACGCCGCGTCGCTCGCCGCCCGGTCCTGCCTGCAGTGCCACGGCGCCATGGGCTACACCGAGGAGTACGACCTGCAGCTGTGGATGAAACGGGCCTGGGCGTTGAGCACTGCCCACGGGAACGCCGCTTGGCACCGGGCCCGGGTCGGGCGGGAGCTCGGCCTGTGAGGACGGGTGGGCCTGGACGGTGAGCTGGGCGGGCGAGCCGGGCGGGTGTGCTGGGCGGGCGAGCTGGGCGGGTGGGCGGCCCGGTGAGCCGGCCCGGTGAGCCGTGCCGGTGAGCGATCGGCCGCAGCCGGGCCCGGGCCCGATACCGTTGGCCGACCAGGACAGGAGCGATCCGACATGACCGATGCATACATCGTCGACGCCGTGCGTACCCCGGTGGGCAAGCGGGGCGGAGGGCTGGCCAAGGTCCACTCCGCTGACCTGGGAGCGGTCCCGTTGCGGGCCCTCGTCGAGCGCACCGGCATCGATCCCGCGGCCGTCGAGGACGTCATCTTCGGCTGCGTCGACACCATCGGACCGCAGGCCGGGGACATCGCCCGCACGTGCTGGCTGGCCGCCGGTCTGCCCGACGAGGTGCCGGGCACGACCGTCGACCGCCAGTGCGGGTCCTCGCAACAGGCGGTCCACTTCGCGGCCCAGGGCGTCCTGTCCGGCTTTGCCGACGTCCTGGTCGCGGGCGGCGTGCAGAACATGAGCCAGATCCCCATCAGTTCGTCCATGACCGCCGCCGAGCCGCTCGGGTTCGCCGACCCGTTCTCCGGATCGGAAGGCTGGCGGGCCCGGTACGGCGATGCCGAGGTGTCGCAGTTCCGGGCGGCGGAGATGATCGCTGCCCACTGGGACATCTCCCGCCAGGACATGGAGGCGTTCGCCCTCGAGTCGCACAACCGGGCGCTGGCCGCCATCGACCAGGGGCGCTTCGACCGTCAGATCGTCCCGGTGGGCGACGTCACGACCGACGAAGGACCGCGGCGGGGCACCTCCCTGGACAAGATGGCGTCGCTGGCGACCCTGGAGGAGGGTGGCCGCCTGACCGCCGCCGTGTCCAGCCAGATCTCGGATGGGGCGGCCGCCCTGCTCATCACCAACGAGCGGGGCCTCAAGACACACGGGCTGACGCCTCGGGCGCGCATCCACCACCTTTCGGTGCGCGGCGCCGATCCGCTGTGGATGCTGACGGCGCCGATCCCGGCCACCGCCCACGCCCTCGAGCGCACCGGCTTGGGTCTCGACGACCTCGACCTCATCGAGATCAACGAGGCGTTCGCGTCGGTCGTACTCGCCTGGCAGCGGGAGACCGGCGCCGACCTGACCAAGGTCAACGTCAACGGCGGGGCCATCGCCCTCGGGCACCCGCTCGGCGCGACCGGCGCCCGGCTCATGACCACGCTGCTGGACGAGCTCGAGCGCACCGGTGGCCGCTACGGCATGCAGACCATGTGCGAAGGCGGCGGCCAGGCCAACGTGACCATCATCGAGCGCCTGTAAACCCGCGCTTGGCGGGCGCTCGCTGGCGCTCCGGGAGGCATGGGTGGGCGGCTCCGCTCCGCTGGTGCAATCAGGCGCCTTCGGGCTTCCGCGGGCCGAAGCACCGCGCCGGGAAGCGCTGCTGGCTGCCGAGGGCGGCGGTGCGTGGGCGGCGACGGGCACGGCTACGGTCGCGCGCCGCGACCGCCGGAGACTGGAGGTGACGGGCCGCCGTGAGTGAGCAGCGCAGATGTCCCAACGGCCACGTGGTCGGGGACCAGGCCGCGTCCTGCCCGGCCTGCGGGACGCCGGTGACCGCCATCCCGGGCTCGGCCGGTGAGGCGGCGGCTGCGCCGGGCGCCGACGCCACCATCGGATGGCCGCAGGGCACGTCGCCGGACGCACCGCCTCCGACGGACTGGCCGCAGGGCGGATCGCCCGAGGGTGGATCGCCCGAGGGCGCGATCGCCCGGAGGCGCGTTGCCCGAGGAGGCCCTGCCCGGGGAGGCCCTGCCCGAGGATGCGCCCACCGCCCAGGGACCGGCGCACCCCGAATGGGGGCCGGTGCCGGCGGGCGCCGGTGACGAGCCGACCGCCTGGGACTCGCCGGGCGTTGCGCACGCTCCCGGCGCTCCGGGGGGCCCGGCGTGGGGCCCGCGGGGCGGCCCTGCCTCCGGTTGGGCCTCGCCGGCGGAGCCGGGTCAGCCCGGGTCGGGCGCGCCGGGGCGGCCGGCGCCCGGGTGGCCGGCGCCCGGGTGGCCGGAGCGCGCCGACCGGCCCGGGTGGCCGGAGCCACCACCGGCCTGGGGCGCCGCGGGCGCCGGCGTTCCGGGCGGCGGGGCAGGTGGCGCCGGTGCCGGTGGCACAGCCGGCGGTGCCTGGTATCAGGGTCCGCCGCAGAAGAGCAACACCACCCGAAACCTGCTCATCGCCGGCGTCAGCGTCGTGGTGGTCGCGGCGGTGGCGGTCGGCTTGATCTTCGGTCTGAGCGGCGGGAGCAACAGCGGCTACAGCGCGGCCAACATGACGAAGTTCGTCACCTCCTGCGAGAAGGGCGGCGCGCCGAGCGGCTATTGCAACTGCGGTTGGGCGTGGCTTCGCAAGAACGTCCCCGCGTCGAAGCTGGGCAACGACCTCAAGAACCCGGCAGCATTCTCCAGCGACGCCAGCGGCTTGGAGCAGGCGTGCAAGGACCAGCTGCACATCGGCAACAGCGGTTCGAGCGGGTCCGGTGCGGGCGGTTCAGGTTCGAGCGGCTCGGGATCGGGCGGCTCCGGTTCCAGCGGGTCGAGTGGGTCAACCTCGGGCGGCTCCGGCCCGAGCGGCACCTCCTAGGCCGATGTCGCTTCGGCAGCTACGGCTTGTCCGGCGGGCACCATGACCAACCGCCACCCGGGGCTGCCCTGGCGCGGAGAGCTCGCGGGCCGCCTCGACGAGCATGTGATCGCTGCTCCGGCCCTGGCCGGCAACCCGCTCGGCGACCCGGAGGAGCGGCCGCTGTGGGTGTACGTCCCGCCGGGCTACGACGGCGACGGCGACCGCCAGTACCCGGCGATCTACGTGATCCAGGGCTATACCGGCCACCTCACCATGTGGGAAAACCGGCGAGCGTTCCGCCGGCCGTACCCGGAGACGGCGGACGCCGTCTTCGCCAGCGGCGGGGCGCCGCCGTGCATCGTCGTCTACGTGGACGCGTGGACGGCGTACGGGGGATCGCAGTTCGTGGACTCGCCCGGAACCGGCCGGTATCACACCTATCTCTGCGACGACGTGGTGGGCTGGGTCGACCGTCAGTACCGCACCCTCGCCGATCCCGACCACCGGGGCATCCAGGGCAAGTCGAGCGGAGGGTTCGGCGCCATGATCACCCCGATGCTGCGGCCCGATGTCTTCGGCGGCTTCGCCACCCACGCCGGCGACTCCCTCTACGAGTACTGCTACATACCCGACTTCGCCAAGGCCGTCCGCTTCCTGCGCGACTACGAAGGCTCGATCGAGAACTGGTGGCACGAGTTCCGCCACCGGGAGCCGTTCACTCGACCGGGGGACGAGACACTGCTGATGATGCTCGGCGTCAGCGCGTGCTTCTCGGCCAGCGACGACGGAATGCCGATGTTGCCCTTCGACCCCGAGACGGGTCGGCTCCGCGAGGAAGTGTGGGCCCGGTGGCTGGCGTGGGATCCGGTGCGCATGGTGCCCGACCACGCCGACGCTCTGCGCGGTCAGCGGGCCATCTGGATCGACGCCGGGCGCAGCGACGACTGGTACCTGGACCTCGGCGCCCAGGCGTTCCGCGACGCCCTGGCGGACATCGGGGTGCGCGACGTGCACTTCGAGCTGTTCGACGGGACCCACGCCGGCATCGACTACCGGTATCCGATGGCCCTGGCCTACCTGGCCGAGCGGCTGTCGCCGCGCTGAGGTCTGGAGGAGAGAGCCGACGGGTTGCGGTCCCGTCGGGCGACTCCTTCCCCGGGATGCGTGGGAGGGCGCGTCGCTTCCTCGGGGTGTGTGGAAAGGCGCGTGTACCGAACCCTGCCACGCATTTCGCCATCACCGGCGCGACTTTCTGCGCATCCGGCGACGGCGAGTGGCGAGTGGCGCGGCGAGTGGCGACGCGAGTGGCGACGGCGGGTGGCGTGCGGCGGCGGCGGTGGCGGGCGGGTCCCTCCTGCCAGAAGGACCGACTAGCCGTCCCTGCCGCCCGCCGGAACGGCCACGGTGCCGAGCGCGGCCAGCGCCCTGAGCGCCGCCACCGCCTCGGCCATGGTCGCGTCGATGACCTCGGCCACCGACGGGAGACCGTCGATGATGCCGGTCACCTGGCCGGTGGGCAGGATGCCCGCCTCGGTCCTGCCCTCGACCATGCTCGCCCGGGTGAGCATGGGGGCGTTGGCGGCCATGGCGACCTGGGCCCACGAAAGCGTTCCCGAACGGCGCATGCCCAGACCCTCGCGGACCAGGGCAGCCAGCGACGTCCCCGTGAGCTTCCGCAGCTTGAGGGCGTTGCTGGCGGCGCGGAGGGCGCCGAGCGCCTTGGGTCCGGCTTCGAGGCGGTCGATGAGGGCGGTGCGGATCACCCGCTGGGGCTGGCCGTCGACGGCCCGGGTGACCACCGTGTCGGTCAGGGCGGCTTCGAGGTAGCGGGCTTTGATGCGGTCGGGCACCGTGCTCTCGCGGGTCAGGAGGAAACGGGTGCCCATGGCGATCCCCGCCGCCCCCCAGGCCAGCGCGGCCACCAGGCCCCGCCCGTCGTGGAACCCGCCGGCGCCCAGCACGGGGATGTCCACCGTGCGGGTCACGGCGGGCAACAGCAGGCTGGTGGGGATGGCCCCGGTGTGCCCGCCGCCCTCATGGCCCTGGGCGATCACCGCGTCGACACCCCAGCCCGCCACCTTTTCGGCGTGCCGGGGCGCGGCGATGGTGGGCATGGTCACCAGGCCGCCGTCCTTCAACCGGCCGATCAGCTGCTCGTTGGGAGCGGTGGCGAAGCTGGCCAGGCGGACGCCCTCTCGGATGAGCAGGCTGGCGACCTGGTCGGCGTTGTCCTGGTCGGCGCGCAGGTTGACGCCGAAGGGGCGATCGGTCCGGGACTTGACCTCGGCGATGGCGGCGACCAGCTGGTCGTAGGTCATGGTGGCCGAGGCCAGGATGCCCAGCCCGCCGGCGGCGGAGGTGGCTGCGGCCAGCCGGGCGCCGGCGACCCAGCCCATGCCGGTTTGGACGATCGGGTAGCGAACGCCCACCAGCTCGGTGAAGGCGGTGGGCAGCGGCGCCGCCCCCGCGCCCGCCCGCCTCCCCGGCCCGCCCGCCCCGCCGGCCCGCCGCCGCCGGTGCGCCGCCGGCTTCCGACCCCGCGGTCACCGGGACAGCAGCACCGACGAACCGTGGCCGAACAGGCCCTGGTTGACGGTGATGCCCACCGACGCCCCCTGCACCTGGCGGTCGCGGGCGCGACCTTGGAGCTGCCAGACCACCTCGCAGACCTGGGCCAGCGCCTGGGCGGGAACGGCCTCCCCGAAGCACGCCAGCCCCCCGGAGGGGTTGACCGGGATGCGGCCGCCGACGGTCGTGTCGCCGGCGGCCAGAAGCTTCTCCGCCTCGCCTTCGCCGCACAGGCCGATGTCCTCGTACCAGTCGAGCTCCAGGGCGGTGGAGAGGTCGTACACCTCGGCCAGGCTGAGGTCCTCGGGGCCGATCCCGGCTTCCTCGTAGGCGGCGGCGGTGATCGAGGCGCGGTAGGCGACGTCGGGTTCGGGCAGGACGCCGGCGGCGTCGGTGGCCAGCTCGGGCAGGTCGAGCACGGTGTTGGGATAGCTGGGGGTGACGGTGGAGATGGCGCGGATCCGCACCGGCGCATCGACCCGCCGGCGGGCGTAGTCGAGGGAGGAGACCACCACGGCGGCCGCGCCGTCGGAGGTGGCGCAGATGTCGAGCAGCCGCAGCGGATCGGCGACGATCGGCGACGCGTTGACGTCGTCGATGGTGACCTCCTTGCGGTAGCGGGCGTGGGGGTTGTGCAGGCCGTGGCGGGCGTTCTTGACCTTGACCCGGGCGAAATCGTCGGGGGTGGCGCCGAAGCGGTCCATCCGCCGGCGGGCGTAGAGGCCGAAGTACGTGGGGTTGGTGGCGCCGACGAGCCGGAAGCGCAGCCAGTCGGGGTCGTCCCAGCGCTCGCCGCCGGTGGGGGCGAGGAAGCCCTTGGGGGTGGTGTCGGCGCCGACGACGAGGGCGACGTCGCAGAGGCCGGCGAGGATGCGGGTGCGGGCGGCTTCCAGCGCCGCCGAGCCCGACGCGCAGGCGGCGTAGCACGTGGCGACGCGGGCGCCGTTCCATCCCAGAGCCTGGGCGAAGGTCGAGCCGGCGACGAACCCGGCGTAGCCGTTGCGGACCGTCTCGCCCCCGGCGATGAAGTCGATGTCCGACCAGGGCACGCCCGCATCATCGAGGGCGCGTCGGGCGGCGGTGATGGCATAGGTGGAGAAAGGGCGACCCCACTTGCCCCAGTCGTGCATGCCCACGCCCAGCACAGCCACGTCGAAGGGTCCACTCATCGGGCCGGCTCCTCAATCACACGGGCCGACGGCAAGCCGTCGGCAGTCACACGGGCCGACGGCAAGCCGTCGGCAGTCACACGGGTCGACGGCAAGCCGTCGGCAGTGGTCGGTCGCCAGCGCCACACCAGTCGGGGGACCCCGTCGCGCTCTTCGAGGGGTTCGACCACGACCTCGACGGGGGCGCCGATGGCCAGGTCGTCGAGGCCGTAGCCGGCGGCCACCTGGCCGAGCACGACAAGGCGTTCGGCGGTCAGCTCGACGGCGGCGATGGCGAACGGCTCGTAGGGGTCAGTGGCGGCAACGAACGGCGGCGGTGGCTGGTACCGCGCGTCGGTGTAGCTCCAGATGCGCCCCTGCCGGGACAGGGCGACGACGTCGAGGGAATCGCTGGTGCAGTGCGGGATTGGGACAGGTGGGCGCGGTCGGAGGGAAACAGACGGTGGTGCACACCGTGCACCGTTGGCCGAGCAACGCCGGTTCGGGGTCGGTCTGCAACCAGCCGGGCACGATGGGCTCGCCAGTGGCCATGAGCGTCCTCAATCCTTGATCTCGTCGAAGCGGAGTCCGGCCGGGTCGATGACCTTGTCGATGAGCCGCAGCTCCTCGTCGGTCGGCACCCGGGTCTCCTCCACGTCGGGGGCGACCTGCAGGGCGAAGCCGGTAGCGGCGTGCACTTCGTCGAGGTCGACCCCCGGGTGCACGCTGCGTACCCGCATCCGGTGTTCCTCGCCGCCGAAGTCCATGACCGCCAGGTTGGTGACTACCCGCCGCAGCTGGAAGAACTCGGTCGCGGCCGGGCCGGCCGCCTGGGCCCGGTCCCAGCCCACGCCGGTCACCACGTCGACCGCTTCGACGAAGACCTTCGGACTGTGGGCGGGGATCCAGTAGCTGGTGGCGTCGTTGACCGTGTTGCCGGGCGCGCCCCGGAACCCGAGCAGCTGGACCTTGGGCCGGGTGTAGTCGGATCCGATGGCCGCGAAGTTCTGGTTGCCGAACGGGTCGATCTGGGTGGCGCCCATGATGACGTGACGGCGCCCGGACCACACCACGTCGAACATGGACCGGTACGGGTTCCAATGCTCGACCACCCGGCCCTCGGGCCAGGCGAAGGCCTCGTCGTTGGCGATGAGCGTCGCCTCGCCGTCGGTCATCATCAGCTCGGGCTCGAAGCTGGCCCGCGCCAGGCGCCCGCCGATCATGGGGATGGTGCCGATGGGGTTGGCCACGATCTCGCCGTCGCCCCGGAAGCACTCGGCGATGGCCGTGACGCACACGTCGGCCGCGTCTCACGCCGACGCACCTCGTGACCGCTGGTAGTCGTCCTCGTCGGTGTCGATCCACTCCGCCCGGTAGGCGAGCCAGCCCTCGGCGCTGCGGGCGGCGGCCGCGTAGGTCCGCTGGGCGTCCTCGTCGCGCTCGTAGTCCGGATCGCACGAGGTGAAGTGGGCACCGCCGGGTCGCTCCACCACGCCGTCGACCACCATGCGGGCGATGCGCAACCGCAGCTCGGTCCCGGCCTCGGCGGCCAGTTCGGCGGTCGCCACGATCCGCTCGGTGGAGATGAAGCGCCGGCCGGGTGAGGCGGCCGCCAGGAACAGGTCGTCGAAGTACAGGTCGGGGCCCAGGAAGCTGGCGTTGCCGCGGTCGTCCGCCCGGTTGAGGTGGCAGATCGCCGCGTCGAGGTGCAGGGGAGGCACGGCGACGACCTCGAGGTCGGAGTCGAACGGGGATCGCACCGTGGCCAGCCGCCCGTTGAGACGGAGGAGGTCGCTTCCCAGCCCCACCCGGGTCGGCAGGAACGGGACCCGCCACGCGGCCGCCTGGAGGCCGAGCAGGAACATTCCCTCGTCCCACGGCTCATCGAGCACGGCGCCGCTCTGGCGGGCGGCGCGGAAGTGCGGTTCCAGCGGGATCGAGTCGAGCGAGACGAAGGGGTAGACCGCCTTGCGGACCTTCCCGGCGGCACACAACAGTCCCAGGTCGGGTCCGGCGAAGCTGACCACCGTCAGATCGGTCACCGGGCTGCGGGCCAGGGCCCGTACCAGCGCCATCGGCTTGCGGCGGCTGCCCCAGCCGCCGATGCCCAGGGTGGTGCCGCTCTCGATCCGGGCGGCGACGGCGTCCTCGGTCGTCCGCTTGTCACTCATCGGGTGGTGTCCGTGTCCCGTCGGGCCACGAAGGCATCGCGGTGCTCGTCGGCCACGCCGGCCAGGTTGAGCTCGAAGGTGAAGCCCTGCTCGAAGCGGTAGGAACGCTTGACGTCCCACAGGTCGATGCCGTTGAGGGACTCCTTGGCGGCGCGCATCACCGTCGGCGACTTGGCCGCGATGCTGGCGGCGATCTCCATGGCGGCGTCGCGGAGACCGGCGCGGGGGACCACCCGCCACACCGAGCCGTAGGCCGCCAACTCGGCGGCGGTGGCGGTGGCTGCGGTGTACACCATGGCCCGCGCCCGCAACGGCGGGACCAGACGCGACAGGTGGGTGGCGGCGCCGAGCGCGCCCCGGTCCACCTCGGGGAGCCCGAAGGTGGCGTCGTCGGACGCCACGATGACATCGGCGTTGCCGGCCAGGCCGATGCCCCCGCCGAGGCAGTAGCCGTGTACGGCGACGACCACCGGCACGGCGCAGTCGTACACCGCGCCGAAGGCGGCGAAGCACCCCCGGTTGGCGCCGATGAGGGTGTCGAACCCCTCGGTCTCCTGCATCTCCTTGATGTCGACCCCCGCGTTGAAGCCGCGACCCTCGGCGCGGAGGACCACGGTGCGGACCTCGGGGTTGCGGCCCGAGTCGAGCACCAGCTCGGCCAGCCGGAACCAGTCGGCGACGCGGAGGGCGTTGACCGGTGGACACTCGACGACGATCTCGGCGACTCCGCCCGGGGTCATCTCCACGGTCACGGGCACGAGAATCTCCTTCCAGTTCGCGCCTCGAGCGCGAAGCTAGCCCGGTCGCCGCGACCGACACGAACGGCGCCGCGTCGGGCTCGTGGAAGAGCAGGATGAGCCGGACGGCTCGGTCGATGCGGTCGTAGACCTGGGCGATGGAGTGGCGGCCCACCACCCATTGGCGCAGCTGCAGATCCAGCACCGCTCCGGCGATGTGCACGACCTCGCGGACCACGTCGGCGGGTAGGCCCTCGAGCGCCTCCTGGTACACGACAACGTTCTCGGCGTTGTTGCGGGCGAAGATCTCCTGGGTGAAGGGGTCGGCGGAGGTCTCCAGCGCCATGTTGACCCGGGCCAGCTGCGGCCAGGTCTGGAACGCCCGCACGGACCGGTGCAGGACGTCGGTGAGACGCTCCACGTTGGTCGTTCCCCGCAGGGGACGGCGTTCGACGTTGGTGCGCAGGCGCAGGGCCCAGGCGTGCAGCACCTCGGCGAACAGATGGTCCTTGGACTGGAAGTAGCGGTACACGGTGCCGAGGGCGACGTCGGCGGCTTCGGCGACGTCGCGCATCTGGATCTGGGTGTGGTCCTGGTTGCGCAGCAGCGCCAGTCCCGCCTCGATGATCCGCTCGCGCCGCTCGCGCTGGGCGGCAGTCAAGGTCTCCGGCAGCGGGGGAGCGGCCACGGGATTGGCATTGCGCGCAGGCATGATCGGAGTCCTAGCCTAGCGCCGGGTGCGGTTGCGCCCGGTGGAAGCGACTTCTAGCTTGAGGGCGTGGAGACCGGCGCGCAGGTGGGGGTGACGTTGCGCTGGGACGGCGACGAGGCGCTCGACCCGGAGATCCGCCGGCACCTGACCGGGCCCGGGGCGCCGCTCGAGCTCGCCGACGCCGAGGTGCTGGGAACGACCCTCCGCAGCTTTGTCAAGCGGGCGCCGTCGGTCCGGTCGTGGCTGCTCGCCGCCGGCGACCGCTTCGGCGACACCCCGTTCCTGGTGTTCCCCGACCGGACCCTCACCTACCGCTCGATCCTCCCGTCCGCACTGGCGGTGGCGCACGCCCTTCACGACCGCTTCGGTGTCCGCAAAGGCGACCGGGTGGCGCTGTGTGCGGCCAACGTGGCCGAACACGCCATCGGCGCGTGGGCGGCTGTCCTGCTCGGTGCCGTGGTCGTGGAGCTGAACGGCTGGTGGACGGGACCGGAGCTGAGCCACGGCATCCACCTCACCGCCCCGTCGGTGATCCTGGGCGACTCGAAGCGCCTGGCTCGTCTCCTCCCCGAAGCCAGGACGGTCCCCATCATCGCGTTCGACGAGCCTCCCGACGGCACGATTCCCTTCGCCGACCTCGAGGAGCAGGATGCCGCGATCGGTCCCGGACGTCGACATCGCCGAGGACGACCCCTTGGTGGTGCTGTTCACCAGCGGGACCACCGGGCGACCCAAGGGCGCAACCCTCTCGCATCGCGGTCACGTGCACATGATGATGCAGGCCGCCCTGTCGGGAGCCTGCCGGGCGCTGGCCGACGGGATCGACCCCCGCACCGGCGGCCAACAGATCACGGTCGGCGTTTCCCCCATGTTCCACATCTCCGGATTCACCACTCAGGTGATCGGCGGCCCCTACTTCGGCGGGACGTGGGTGTACCCCCCAGCGGCCGCGTGGCGCGAGGACGTCCACCTCGAGCTGAGCGAGCGCCACCGGGCCACGGCGTGGTCGATCGTGCCCACCCAGCTCTGGCGGCTGCTCGACTATCCCGGACTGGACGACTACGACCTGTCGTCGCTGCGTCGGGTGGGCGGCGGCGGCTCCACCTTCCAGCCCGAGTTGTGGCGCCGCGTCGCCGAACGGCTTCCCCAGGTGGCGCGCATGAGCACCGGTTACGGGATGAGCGAAACCTGCGGCGCCGGCACCCTGCACGACGGGTCCGACGCCGCCGCCCATCCCGACGCGGTGGGCCGGCCCGGTCCCGGCATGGAGATCCAGATTCGAGACCCGCTGGGGGCGCCGGTCGCCGAGGGTGTTGTCGGCCAGATCCACTTCCGCGGCGCGACCGTGATGCTCGGCTATTGGGCCGACCCGGCGGCCACGGCCTCGTCCCTCGACTCGGAACGGTGGTACGCCACGGGCGAGATGGGCCACGTGGCCGACGGCCTGCTGTACCTGGACGGGCGCGGCAGCGATCTCATCGTCCGCGGGGGCGAGAACGTGTACCCCATCGAGATCGAGAACCGCCTGGTCGAGCATCCCGGCATCGCCGAGGCGGCGGTCATCGGCGTCGAGGACCGGGTGCTGGGCCAACGCGTCGCCGCCGTGGTGGTGCGCCGCGCCGGTGCCGACGTCGACGAGGCCGACGTACAGACCTGGGTCGGCGAGGCGCTGGCCAAGTTCAAGGTTCCGAGCGAAGTACGGTTCGTCGACGCCTTGCCCCACAACGCGGCGGGCAAGGTCCTCAAGCACCGGATCGGCGCCGCCGCGGAAGCGATCGAAGAGGATTAAGGAGAGTCTCACGCTGAGCCAACAGGAGATCTCCGACCGCCTCGAGATCCAGGACCTGCTGGTCGCCTACTCGCACGCCATCGATTTCCGCCAATGGGACGAGCTCGACGAGGTGTTCACGACCGACGCGGTGATCGACTACACCGAGATGGGCGGTCCACGCGGCGATCTGCGCTCGACCAAGGCCTACCTGGCCGAGGTCCTGCCGGGCATGCGGTCCTACCAGCACCTGGTGGGCACCACCCGGCTCACCTTCGATGGCGATGTCGCCCACGGGCGCACCATCTGCCACAACCCCATGGTCCTCGACGCCGAGCGGGTCTTCTGGTGCGGCCTGTGGTATCGGGACGTCTTCGCCCGCACGCCGGCGGGCTGGCGAATCCGGGAGCGCTACGAGGAGAAGTCGTACATCCACGGCCTTCCGGGACGCTCTTGACCGACGGCGGCTGGCGCTCGGACTGGGCGCCGATCCTCGACGACCTCGAGGACCGCCACGCCCGGGCGGCGGCCATGGGCGGTGACGAGCGGCTCCGCCGTCACCGCAGCGCGGGCAAGCTCGACGCCCGGGAACGACTTCGGGAGCTGTTCGATCCCGGGACGTTTCGGGAGATCGGCGCCCTGGTCGGCAGCCTCGACGACCCGCCGGTGCCGTCCGACGCTTTCGTCGCCGGCTGGGGAACCGTCGACGGCCGGCCCGCGGTGGCCGGCGCCGAGGACTTCACCGTCCTGGGGGGTTCGATCGGCAACGGCGCCACGGACAAACGCACCCGCCTGTGCCAGCTGGCGGCGCAGGAGGGCGTGCCGCTGGTCCTCATGCTCGAGGGCGCCGGGCACCGCCTCACCAACCCCCGCGCCGCCCGACGCCCCAACGACCTGCAGGCCCTGGTCGAGCTGTCCGGGCTCGTGCCCGTCGTCTGCCTCGTCCTGGGGCCGTCGGCCGGCCACAGCGCCCTCGCCGCTCCGCTCGCCGACTTCGTGGTCATGACCCCCCAGGCGTCGCTGTTCACGGCCGGTCCGCCGCTCGTGCGCGCCGCTCTGGGGGAGGAAACCACCCCGATCGAGCTGGGTGGACCCGACGTGCACGTGGCGACCTCGGGCGTCGCCCACAACCGAGCCGACGACGACGTCGCCGCCATCGCCGCCGCCCGCCGCTACCTCAGCTTCTTCCCCTCGCGCCGCGGAGGGGAGCCGCCACCGCGCCGGGGCCCCGACACGTCCGGTCGCCGCCTCGACGCCATCCTCGACGTGATCCCGCCGAACCCCCGCGTCCCCTACCGCATGGTGGACGTGCTGACCATGCTCGTGGACGGTGGCGAGCTGCTCGAAGTGCAGCCGGAGTTCGGCGCGTCGGTGCGCTGCGCCCTGGCCCACCTGGGCGGGACGAGCGTCGCCATCGTGGCCAACGACCCGAGCGTGCGGGCGGGGACCATCGACATCGACGCTGCCGACAAGGCCGCCCACTTTCTCGAGGTGGCCGGCGCTTTCCGGCTTCCGGTGGTGTTCCTCGCCGACAACCCCGGGGTCATGGCCGGACGGGCCGCCGAGCGGGCCGGGACCCTCCGCCACGTCGCCCGCATGTTCGTCGCCCAGCGCCGCCTGGACGGGCCGAAGCTGCACGTGACCCTGCGCAAGGCGTTCGGTTTCGGCTCGTCGGTGATGGCCATGAACCCCTACGACCGCCAGACGGTCACCTATTGCTTCCCGGGCGCCACCCTGGCCGCGCTGCCCGCCGCACCGGCCGCGGCCTCGGCCAAGCTGGACGCCGCCGGCCAGGCGCGGGTCGACGCCGAACAGGCGGGCGGCGCGCTGCGGGCCGCCGCCGCCCTCGGCTACGACGCCGTGATCGACCCGCGAGACCTTCGCCTGGCCCTGCTGGACGGGTTGCGCCTGGCGCGGTCACGGGCCGCCGGTTCGCCGCCCCGTCCGGGGCTGTAGCCTGAAGGTTGGCTACGAACCTGGAGGTGGATGTGCGAGTCGTCGTCGACTTCGATCTGTGCGAGAGCAACGCGTTGTGCATGCAGGAGGCGCCGGAGGTGTTCGAGGTGCGCGACGACGACTTCCTCTACCTTCTCCAAGAGGAGCCGGACGAGTCGCTGCGTCCCAAAATCGAAGCGGCGGTACGCCGTTGTCCCAAACAGGCGATCAGCATCGAAGGCTGACGGGGTGACGACGACCTTCTCCGGCGTGGACGGGCTGGCCGCCCGGGTCGGGGAGCATCTCGGCTACAGCGACTGGGTCCGCATCGACCAGGAGCGGGTCAACCTGTTCGCCGATGCCACCGGCGACCACCAGTGGATCCACGTCGACCCGGAGCGGGCCCGCCGGGAGAGCCCGTTCGGCGGTCCCATCGCCCACGGCTATCTGACCTTGTCGCTCGTCCCCATGCTGCTGCCGCAGGTCTTCACCGTCGACGGTGTGCGCCTGTACGTCAACTACGGCTGCGAGAAGGTGCGCTTTCCCAGCCCCGTGCCGGTGGGCTCCGACGTCCGTCTCGGTGCCGTGCTCCAGTCCGCGGACACCGTCGCCGACGGCTCCACCCAGGTCAACGTGCGCTTGACCGTGGAGGTGCGCGACGCGGCCAAGCCGTCCTGCGTGGCCGACGTCCTGCTCCGCTACTACCCCTGAGCCCCGCCGCTCGGGTCGTCTGGCGCCAGGTCAGGTCCCGGTCGCCGCTGGGCTCGCGCGGGAGACCCAGGATGCGCTCGGCGATGACCGAACGCTGCACCTGCTCGGTGCCTCCCCCGATCCGCGTGCTCCACTGCCCGAGGAACTGCTGGGTCCAGTAGTCGCCGTCGCCGTCGCCGTCGGCCAGGGTGCCGGCCGGGCCGCGCAGGGCGACGGCGAGGTCGCCCGCCCGGGCGACCAGGTCGCCCAGCGCCAGCTTGGCCAGCGACGTCTCCGGCCCCGGCTGGCGTCCCTGGCTGAGCGCGGTGAGCGCCCGCCATCCCAGATAGGTGATCAACGACTGTTCGCTGTACACCCGGACGAGCTCCTGACGCACGTGCGGATCGCCGGCGCGGCCCTGGTTGCGGGCGAGGTCGCGGAGCCGTTCGAAGCGGCCGACGGCAGCGCCGGCGATCAGGCTGCGCTCGTTGCTGAGCGTGGTCATGGTGACCCGCCAGCCATCGCCGGCCGCGCCCACCCGGTTGGCGTCGGGGATGCGGACATCGGTGAGGAAGACCTCGTTGAAGTGCGCGGTCCCCGTGATCTGCCGCAGCGGTCGAACCTCGACGCCCGGCGTGGACATGTCGAGGAGGAAGTAGGTGATGCCCCGGTGCTTCGGCACGTCCGGATCGGTGCGAGCGAGCAGGATGCCGTAGTCGGCGTACTGGGCTGACGACGTCCACACCTTCTGGCCGTTGACCACCCATTCGTCCCCGTCGGGTACCGCGCTGGTGCCCAGCGACGCCAGGTCCGATCCGGCGCCGGGTTCGCTGAACAGCTGGCACCACACCTCGTCACCTCGCAGCATGGGGCGGAGGAAGCGCCGCTGCTGCTCGGGAGTGCCGTAGGCCATCAACGTCGGCCCCGCCATGCCGATGCCCTGGGCGAACACCCCCGGGGAAACGTCGAAGCGGGCTTGTTCCTGGGTGAAGATGATCTGTTGGACGG
Organism: uncultured Actinomycetota bacterium; assembly: GCA_963757175.1. Classification (GTDB taxonomy): domain Bacteria; phylum Actinomycetota; class Acidimicrobiia; order Acidimicrobiales; family Palsa-688; genus CAVWQR01. The sequence continues at coordinate 2,243,993 of CAVWQR010000001.1, forward strand.
CGGTGCCGCCCCGGCCTCCGTGCTCCCGGGGCCAGGTGATGCCGGCCCAGCCGCCGTCGAACAGCGTCGCCTGCCACGCCTTGGCGGCGCGCACGTGCTCGCGCTCGGCGTCCGAGAAGGCGTCGGTCAGCGTGACGGGCGGCGGGGTGTCGGCGTCACGTCGTCGGGCGTGGTCGGACAGCCACGCCCGGGCTTCGGCTCGGAAGGCGGCCTCGTCGGGGCTGTCGTCGAAGTCCACGTCTGGCTCGCGCCCTACGAACCCTCAGCTGGGCTCGGCGCGCAGCACGCCCATGGCGAAGTACTGGGCCGCCCCGCCGTACGCCTGGGCCAGCGCTGTCGCCGCCCCGGGGATCTGGTGCTCGCCGGCGAGCCCCCGCACCTGCAGGGCGGCCTCGGCGAAGCGGATCATCCCCGACGCGCCGATGGCGTTGGAGCTGAGCACCCCGCCGGACGGGTTGACCGGGAAGGCGCCGGTCATCTCGGTCTCGCCGGTGTCCACCATCTTCCAACCCTCGCCCGGCCCGGCGATCTCGTGGCCCTCCAGCCACATGGGCTCGTACCAGCTGAACGGCACGTACAGCTCGGCCACGTCGATGTCCCGGCGGGGGTCGGTGATGCCCGCAGCGCGAAACACGTCGCGGGAGCATTCGACGCCCGCCTGCGGCTTCACCGTGTTGCGGCCGGGGAAGAAGCCCAGCTCGCTGCGCACCGAGGTCGCCTCCACCCAGGCCGCCGGCTTGGCCGCCCGTCGCCCGCCGGCCTCGTCGGTGAGCACCACCGCGCAGGCCCCGTCCGACGACGGGCACGACTCGAGGAAGTGGAGGGGATCCCACAACACGGGGGACTCCTTGACCTTCTCGATGGTGATGTCGGGCAGGCGCAGGTGGGCGTAGGGGTTCTTGAGCGCGTTGAGGCGGTCTTTGACCGCCACCTGCCAGCCGATGTACTCGGGGGCGCCGGACCCCTGGATGTAGGCGCGGATCCACGGGGCGAACGCCCCGCCGGCGCCGATGCCCCGCCCGCGCCCGCCGGCCAGGCCCCACTGGGCGTTGCCTTCGGACTGCTTCTCCCACGACACGGCCAGCACCCGCTGGTGGATGCGGCTCTCCACCAGGTGCGAGCCGACGACGAAGGTCGACCCCCCGACGCTGCCGGCGGTGTGGACGCGCAGCAACGGCTTGCCGGCGGCGCCGATGGCGTCGGCCAGGAACAGCTCGGGTTGCACCACCCCTTCGAAGGCATCGGGCGCCTTGCCGATCACGATGGCGTCGATGTCGGCCAGTTCGTACTCGGCATCGTCCAGGGCCCGGTCGATGGCCTCGCGGAGCAGCCCGGCGATGGACAGGTCGTCGCGCCGTTTGGAGTACTTGGTCTGGCCGACGCCGACGACGGCCGCACGCTCGGGCATCAGTCACCCTCCAGGAGGCAGACGAGGTTCTGTTGGAGACATTGGCCGCCGGTGGCATGCGCCAGGGCCCGGTGCGCGCCGCCGTCGGAGATCCGGCTGGCCGCCTCGACGAGCCGGGTGAGGCCAACGGCCATGATCGGGTTGGCGCACAGGGCGCCGCCCGACGGGTTGAGTGCGGTGGAGTCGGGGATCCCCAGCGCCCGGCGCAGGATCGACTCCTGCGGGCTGAACGTGGCGCTGAGCTCGGCCACGTCGAGCGGGCCGCCGTCGTAGCCGGCCTTGCGTGCCGCGAGGGTGGCCGAGGGTGAGTCGGTCAGATCGCGCATCCCCGGCTGGTGGGCCTCGACCCGATGATCGATGCCCCGGATCCAAGCCGGGCGGGGGGAGAGGGCGCGAGCCCGGTCGCCCCGGGCCAGAACGACGGCCGTGGCCCCGTCCGAGATCGGGGGCAGGTCGTGGCGCCGCAGCGGCTCCGAGACATACGGCTCGGCCAGGAGGGCGTCGACGTCGTACTCGCCGCCGAGCTGGGCGTTGGGGTTGTCGAGCGCGGCCCGCCGGCTGCGGGCCACGATCTCGGCGAACTCGCGCTCGCTGGCCTTGCCCGCGTCGAGCAGGGCGCGCGCCTGCAGGCCGGCGAGCGACACCGGGTCCACGCCCAGCGGGGCGAGGTAGAAGGGGTCGAGCTGCTGGGGCCAGATCTCGTTGGGCTGCGACGGCGAGGACTTCCCGGATCCGAAGACCAGGGCGGTGTCGAGGTCGCCGTGCTGCAACCGGACCCACGCCTCGTAAAGGGCCCACGCCCCGTCCATCTCCACGTGCGACTCGGCGATCGGCGGCCAGGCCCCGGCTGCCTCCAGGTTGGCCACGAAGGCGAACGGGCCGCCGGTCAGGTAGTCGCAGCTGCCGGCGCAGGTGAATCCGACCTCGGTGCGTGCCAGGCCCGCCCGCTCCAGCGCTTCGGTGATCACGGGAACGAGCAGCTGCACCTCGCTGGCCGTGGTGTTGCGCACCGAGGGGGACTGCGCCCAACCGACGATGGCGATGTCCGTGGCGGCCATCAGAAGATGTACTCCTTGTAGGTGTCCAGGTCGGCGTCGGGCTCCCCGGTGGGCTCGAAGGACTCGATGACCCCGGTGATGCCTCCCCAGCCGCGGCTGGACAGGCCCTCGACGCTGCGGGCCTCGGGGGCCACCCAGCGTGCCCGGACGCGCAGCCCCATGCGGATGTCCTCGTGGGGGATTCCGACGATGTCCTGGCCCGTCAGGTTGCTGTCGACCCCGTCGAGCTTGATCGACGCGTACACGAACGGCTCAGTCTCGGTCTGGCCGTAGTAGGCGACCGGGGCGATGATGGTGAACCCGGTGACCGTGCCCTGGTCGGCGACCTCGACGTCGTCCTTCTCGCCGGTGGGGACGACGCAGAGCGAACAGTAACCCTTGCCGGGCAGGTAGACGCGGCCGCAGGACGGGCAGCGCTGGCCGAGCAGCCGGCCGTCGAGGATGGCGTCGGCGAAGCGCTCGAGGTTCGGGGTCAGCGGCTCGGCGTAGTGCAGCGAGACCAGGTGCTCCATGACCAGGTCCTCTTTGGCGGGGGCCATCAGCCCGCCGCCTCCCACGCCTCGATGTCGGTGACCAGCCCGGTGGGCTCGGACCGCCATCGCGGTCGCACCCGCATCCCCGTGGACATGGCCGAGCGCTCGCCGGCGTCGACGGCGTGGACCATCGCCGTGTCGGCGCCGTCGGGCCGGATGAGGGCGAAGGCGAAGGGGTGGGCCAGGGGATGCTTGGCGGTCGGCTGCGCCACCCACGTCCAGGTGGTGACGGTGGCCTCCGGTCCCACCTCGATCAGCTCGCTTCCCAGGGCCGCGCCGGTGACCGGGTCGTATTCCAGCGGCGGTACGAGCACCCGCCCGTCGGCGCCGCGGATGGCGAGCAGCTTGTGCTCGGCGAGGCCGCGGAGGAACGGCCCCATGACCGGACCGAGGGTGCGGGTGTAGGGAAACTCGAGCGTCGTCCTGGTGATCCGTGACTCGGGCACGCCCAGCACTACAACACACCGCGACCCGGGGTCACAAGTGCAACCGGCTTCTAGTCCGGGCCACTCGGACGGTGGGAGAAAACGCCCAGCTGGTCGCCCGCCGCCTGGACGCGGATACCAGCGCCGCCGGCCCGCCAGCCACCGGCCCGGGCAGACTCAGCGGCCGAGTGCTTCCAGCAGGCGCAGCCAGATCTCGCTCATCGTGGGATACGAGGGGACGGCGTGCCAGAGCCGAGCGATGGGCACCTCGCCGACCACGGCGACGGTGACGGCGTGGATGAGCTCGCCGACGTCGGGCCCGACCAGCGTGGCGCCCAGGACGACGTCGCGCTCGGTGTCGACGACCAGCTGGGCCCGGCCGGCGTAGCCGTCGGCGTGCAGCGACGTCCCGGCGAGGGCACCCATGTCGTAGGACACCGAACGGACCGCCAGGCCCCGGTCGCGGGCCTGCTGCTCGGTGAGGCCGACGGCGGCCGACCTCCGGGTCGGTGAAGATGACCTGGGGGACGGCCGCGTCGTCGGCGTCGGCGCGATAGCGGCTCCAGCGCTCCGGCACGTCGGCGCCGAGGTCGCCTCGCGCCCGGGCGGCGATGGCGTCGCCGGCAGCCCGGGCCTGGTACTTGCCCATGTGGGTGAGCAGAGCCCGGTGGTTGACGTCGCCGACTGCGTACAGCCACCCGCCGTCGACGCCGCGCACCGCCAGCGTCTCGTCGACGTCGCAGCCACGAGCCCGGTCGGAGCCCGACCGTGTCGAGTCCGAGGTCCACCGTCCTCGGCGTGCGGCCCACGGCGGCGAGGACCTCGTCGCCGGCGACCTCCTGCCCGTCGGCCAGGGTCACCGTCACCCCGCCGTCGGCGCGGCGGGCCACTGCCGTCACCGGGCTGTCCAGGCGGACGTCCACGCCGGCGTCCCTCAGCGACGCGGCCACCAGCTCGCCGGCGAAGGGCTCGGTCGTGGCCAGCAGCCTGCCGCCGGTCACCAGCATCGTCACCCGGGACCCGAAGGCGCGAAAGGCGGTGGCCATCTCGCATGCCACCACCCCGCCGCCGACGATCACCAGATGGCCGGGCGCCACGGTGGCGCTGGTGGCCTCCCGGCTGGTCCAGGGCCGGGCGTCGGCCAGGCCGGCGATGGAAGAGGGCAGGTTGGCGTCGCTGCCCGTGACCACGGCGACGGCGTGACGGGCGACCAGGTCGGTGACGGTCCCGTCGGCGCCGGTCACCTCCACCCGGCGCACCCCCGCCAACCGGCCCCGCCCACGCACCAGATCGAGTCCGGCGCCCTCGACCCAGTCGACCTGACTGGCGTCGTCCCAGTGGTGGGTGAAGGTGTCGCGGCGGGCGAACACGGCTTCGACGTCCAGGTCCCCGGTCACCGCGGCACCGGCGCCGGCGACCGCTCGGGCGGCGTGGAGGGCGGCGATCGGGCGCAGGAGCGCCTTCGACGGCATGCACGCCCAGTAGGAGCACTCGCCGCCGACCAGCTCGGCTTCGACCAGCACCACGGACAAGCCGCCCTGGTGGGCGCGGTCCGCCAGGTTCTCACCGGGTGGGCCCGCACCGATCACGATGAGGTCGTAGGTATCAGCCATCGCCCTATCATCGCCGCCGGCCAAGGCCGGCGTGGTCTGCATGGCGGCCGGCGCGGCTCGACGGAGAGCCCGGGCGGTCCGGGCGCCGGACGGTAGCCTCGGTCAATGGCGGTCGAGCCACGCGGCGCCTTCCATCGGGAGCTGGACCGGCTCGACATCGCCATGTCCTCGCTGCTGGGGCTCATCCCCGACGTCGTGCGCCAGGCGACGACCGCCATGCTCGAGGGCGACCGCGAGCTCGCCGCCGATGTCATCCGCGCCGGGACGCTGGTGGAGGAGCTCTACGCGGACGTCGACGAGACCATCGAGGGGGTGATGGCCCGCCAGGCTCCGGTGGCGCGCGACCTGCGCTTTCTCATGTGCTGCGTGCGCCTGCTGCCCGACGTGCGGGAGACCCTGGAGTTGGTGCGCCGCATCGCCGCGCCCGAAGTCGACGACCTGGCCGGCCGGATCAGCCCGCGCATGCAGGCGTTGACGGCGTCGATGGGAGCGCGCAGCGGGGAGATGTGGGCGGCCGTGAACCGGATGTGGCGGCGGCAGGACAGCGGCCCGGGGGAGGAACTGCGCCAGCGCGACGACGCACTGGCTGACGCCCACTCCGCCTTGGCGGCCGAGGTGGCCGCCGGCGGGCTGGGCGCCGATGTGGCCATCGAGATGGCCGTGCTGACCGTTGCCTACAGCGGTATCGCCCACCACGCGTCCCAGGTGGCCCGGCTGATCGCCGGGCCGGGAGCGGGGCACCCCGACGACCTGCACTGAGCGCCGGCACCTGGCCTAGCTTGGAGGCATGGCTCCCGAGGTGACCAAGTCCGAGGAGGAGTGGCGCGCCCAGCTCACTCCCGAGCAGTTTCAGGTGCTGCGCCAGGCCGGGACCGAACGGCCCGTGGTCCGGCGACTACGTGGACAACCACGAGGACGGGACCTACCGGTGCCGGGCCTGCGGCGCCGTCCTGTTCGACAGCGACACCAAGTTCGAGTCGGGCACGGGCTGGCCCAGCTTCACCGAGCCGGCGGTCGCCGAGGCGGTCGAGCTGATCTCGGACCGCAGCCACGGGATGGTGCGCACCGAGGTCCGCTGCCGGCGGTGCCGGAGCCACCTCGGGCACGTGTTCGACGACGGACCCGGGCCGGCCGGCCAGCGGTACTGCATGAACTCGGTGGCCCTCGACTTCGAGCCCAAGGCGACCACCTGAGGGCAGGGCCGGCGGCGTCACTGGGCGTCGGTAGGGTCGAGGCGATGGCTGCTCCGGGACCGGACGTGCTCGGGCGCGGCGTGGTCATCGGCAACGGGCAGACGCCGCCCGACCCGTGGGTGGGGGCGGCGGCCGTGGTGGTCGACGAGGCGGTGCTGGCCGCGCCGGCGGACGCGGTGGCCGCGCTGCACGCCGCCTGGGCCGGGCGCCGGCCGGTCGTGGTCGTGCTGGCGGTGGATCCGGCGCGGTTCCGCGCCCCGCTGAGCCTCGCCGTCGAGCCGTGGACCCTGCCCGCCGACTTCGAGGTGCGCCAGGACCGCCTGCACTTCGCGGTATGGGCCAACACCTACGACGCCCGTTCCGGCGATCCGGTGTGGTGGTGGGCCCGCAAGGCCGGTCGCCTCGGCGCCCACCTCGGGCCGCCGGCAGGGGAGTGCGGAGACGTCACCCTTCCCGACGGACGCGGCGCCTGGGTCGACGGCGGCCCCCGCGCCGCCATCGACCCCGGCGCCCTCGGGGGCGCCGGGCTGGTCCACCGCGAGACGGTGGAGCGCGGCCGCCTGGACCCGGCGCCGCCGCCGGTCGCGCCCGACGCCGACCTGGCCGCCGACCAGCTGGCAGCGGTGGACCACGCCGCGGGACCGGCCCGGGTCATCGCCCCCGCCGGGTCGGGCAAGACCCGCGTGCTCACCGAACGGCTGCGCCACCTGGTGACCGGGCGGGGCTGGGAGCGTGACGCCGTGCTGGCGGTGGCCTACAACAAACGGGCCCAGGAGGAGCTGGACGCCCGAACCGTCGATTTTCGACCGCGCACCCGGACCCTGAACTCGCTCGGGTACGCGGTGGTGGCCGACGCCCGCGGCGCCCGTCCGAACGTGATCAGCGAGCGAGACGCCCGCGGGCTGATCGAGCGCCTGGCGCCCGTGCGCCGCCGGCGGGCCAACACCGACCCCATCGGGCCCTACCTCGAGGCGTTGGGGCGGGTGCGCCTCGGACTGGTCGACCCGGAGATCGTCGAAGCAGAGCGCGACGACGTGCCCGGACTGGCCGAGGTCTTCCCCCGCTATCGCGCCGAGCTGCGCGCCGGGGGCGCGGTCGACTTCGACGAGCAGGTCTACGGCGCCGTCGAGGCGCTGATCGGCGCCGGGGAGCTGCGGGCCCGGTGGCAGGCGGCGTGCCGGCATCTGCTGGTCGACGAGTTCCAGGACCTCACCCCGGCCCACGTCGTGCTCCTGCGGTTGTTGGCATCGCCCGGCCTCGACGTGTTCGGCGTCGGCGACGACGACCAGGTCATCTACGGCCACGCCGGCGCCGACCCCGGGTTCCTGATCGGCTACGACCGCCTGTTCCCCGCCGCCGGCGCCCATCCCCTCGAGGTCAACTACCGCTGCCCTCCGGCCATCGTCGCCGCCTCCGTCAATTTGCTGTCCTACAACCACCGCCGGGTCCCCAAGGCCATCCGTGCCGGACGTCCCACGGCCGGAGACGTCCAGGCGCTCGACGTGCGGGCCGAGAGCATCCGCGGTGCGGTCGACGCCCTCGTCGGGTTCGTGCAGGACCGCCGTGGGGAGCGGGCGGCGCCGACCGACATCGCCGTGCTGTGCCGGGTCAATTCGCTGCTGCTGGCCCCGCAGGTGGCGCTGGTCTCCAGCGGCGTCCCGGTCACGGCCGGTGTGGACGCCGGGGTCCTCGACCGCACCGGCCTGCGGGCGGCTCTGGCCTACCTCCGCCTGGCGACCGCCGGCGAGGACGCCCTGGCCAGCCACGACCTGATCGAGATCCTGCGCCGGCCCAGCCGGGGGCTGCCGCCCTGGTTCGCCGACCGGCTGCGGCGCCGACGGCGCTGGTCCGGGCACGCCCTGCTCGGGGTGGCCGGTGCCGTGCCCGGCAAGGAGGCGGGCAAGGTCGAGCGCCTGGCGGACGACGTGATCGCGCTGCGGGCGGTGGCGTCGGGCCCGGGGAGCACCACCGCGTCCCTGCTGCGCGCCGTGAGGGAGGACGTCGGGCTGGGCCAGGCCATGGGCCTGCTCGACGACAGCCGCGGGGAGGGCTCCAGTCACCTCGACGACCTCGAGGCGCTGGAACAGGTGGCCGCCCTGCACCCGGATCCCGCCACCTTCGAGAGCTGGCTGCGCACGACCCTCGCCGACGCACCGAGCGGCGCCGGCGTCGCCTTGGCGACCGTCCACCGGGTCAAGGGCATGGAGTGGGACCACGTGGTGCTCTGGGGCGCCAACGCCGGAATCCTCCCGCACCGCCTCGCCGAGGACGAGGAGGAGGAACGCCGCGTCCTCCACGTCGCCGTCACCCGGGCCCGCCAGCGGGTGCTGGTGCTGGCCGACCGCAGCCGGCCGTCGCCGTTCCTGGCCGAACTGGACGGCACCGCGCCGCACCGCCCCGTCGCCGCGGCACCGCCCCCGAGGCCGCCCGGGCCGACCGCGTCCCGGGGCCGGCGTCCCGCCGAGGCCCGGGCCGACCCGGCACCGCTGCCTGCCGACGCCCGGGCACTGGAGGAGGCGCTGCGCGCCTGGCGTTCGGCCCGGTCCCGGACCGATGGCGTGCCCGCCTACGTGGTGGCGTCGGACCGGACGCTGCGAGCCATCGTCGACGCCAAACCCCGGTCGCTGGTCGCCCTCCGCCAGGTCTCCGGCATCGGCCCGACCAAGCTCGAGCTGTACGGCGACGAGATCCTCGCCATCCTCGCCCCCACGGACGCCGAGCCGGCGCCGCCCGGACGGTAGCGTCGGGTCATGCCCGCCCCCGCCGGCAGTCCCGACGAGTTCAGCCTTCTCCGCGACAACGCCACCGAGGTGGGCCTGCCCTGGACGGGACGGCCGGCGGTGCGCCGCACCAGCGTCGAGCTGCCCGACGGGCGGCGCCAGAGCGCCCTGGTATGGGGCAGTGACGAGCCCGAACTCGTCCTCCTCCACGGGGGCGCGCAGAACGCCCACACCTGGGACACCGTCGCCCTGGCCCTGGGTCGTCCTCTCGTCGCCATCGACCTGGCTGGCCACGGCCATTCCGACTGGCGTGCGGAGCACGACTACTCGCCCGAGAACCTGGCCGACGACGTCGCCGTGACCATGGCCAGCCTGGCGCCCCGGGCGAGGCTGGTCGTGGGTATGTCGCTCGGGGGGCTGACCGCGCTGGCCCTGTCCTCCCGCCATCCCGAACGGGTCGACCGTCTGGTCCTGGTGGACGTGACCCCAGGGGTCAACGCGGAAAAGGCCAAGGCCATCATCGACTTCGTCGTCGGACCGGAGAGCTTCGCCACCTTCGACGAGATCCTGGCCCGCACCATCGAGCACAACCCGACCCGCAGCGAGTCGTCGCTGCGCCGGGGCGTGGTGCACAACGCCCACCAGCGTCCGGACGGCACCTGGACGTGGCGGTGGGACCCGACCCGACGGGCCGGAATCCGCCGGGACGCCACCGTGGAGGACGTGAGCCGCCTGTGGGAATCGGTGAGCGCCCTGTCCGTGCCGACACTGCTCGTGCGCGGCGGCATCTCGCCGGTCGTCGGTGACGACGACGTGGACGAGCTGCGCCGGCGCCGGCCCGAGGCTCGCGTGGTGGTGGTGGATGGCGCCGGGCACAGCGTTCAGGGCGACCGGCCCCGGGAACTGGCCGGGATCCTGGACGACGAGGTCACCGCTTGACCGATGCCGTGATGCTGGCGCCGGGCGAGGGCCGTCGCTTCGCCGCCCAGCGCCGGGTGCGGCTGGGCGACGTGCGGCCAACGGGGCGGGCCCGGCTGGATGCCGTCGCCCGCTGGCTGCAGGACGTCGCCGGCGACGACGTGAGCGAGGCGGGCGTCGAGGACCAGGTGGCCTGGGTGGTGCGGCGGACCTCGCTGCTGATCCACGCCATCCCCCGCTACGGGGAGCCCGTCGAGTTGGTGACGTGGTGCTCGGGATCAGGTCACGCCTGGGCGGAGCGGCGCACGACCGTGGCGAGCGCCGGCGCCCCGGCCATCGAGGCGGTGGCGCTGTGGGTGGCCCTGGACCGGCGCACCCAGCGCCCGGTGGCCCTGGCCGACCACTTCTTCGAGATCTGGGGGGAGCAGTCGCGGCGCCCCGTCCGCCCCCGGTTGGTGCACGCCAAGCCGCCGGCGGGCGCGGGCCAGGAACGTCGCTTCGAGCTGCGGGTGGCCGACTTCGACGTGCTCGGGCACGTCAACAACGCCGTCGCCTGGGCCGCCGTGGAGGAACAGCTGGAAGCCGGCGACCGGGTGGCCTACGCCGAGGTCGAGTACCGCGAAGCGATCGAGCCCGGGGCGAGCGTACGGTTGCAAACGGTCAGGGAAAACGCCTCCCTGGCGTGCTGGTTGCTCGACTCGCAGGACTCGGCTCTGGCATCGGCTCGGGTGCGTCTTTCTCCAACGCCTCGGGAAGCGGAGGAGCGCTTCGAAGCAGCGGTCGGCGGCTGACCGGTACCCACCGGTCGGTGGCGACCACGATGGCGACGGCCACGAACACGGCCAGCGGCGCCGCCCCCAAGGTGTCGGTGAAGTAGTGGGCGCCGATGACCACCATGGCCAGGCTGATGGCCAAAGCGGCGGCGATGGCGACGAGGGCGATCGCGGTGCGGGCGCCCAGCCCGAAGCGGGATCGCAGAGGAGCGGAACGGGCGCAGAAGAGCACCACCACCGTCGCCGCCGCGAACGACGCTCCGGTGTGACCCGACGGATAGGAGTAGCCGCCGTCGAACATGTGCCGGTCGAACAGCGGCTTGGCCACGTACTCGATCAGCACGGTCACCGTCCCCACGGCCAGGCCGGCGCCCAGGGCGGCGCGGAGGCCGGCCAGGCCGGCGCAGATCACGAGAAGGATGGCGATGGCGACCGTGAAGGGGATGGGATCGCCCAGGTCGGCCAGCAGCTGCCCGCCGCGGTGCAACCATCCGCTGTCGGTGAGCAGATGGCCGTCGACGACCTGGTCGATCCGCAGGGGGAAGCGGGTGCCGTGGACCACGACCCCGAGGCCGATCACCCAGGCGGCGACGACGACACCGAGAAAGGGGAGCGCCCGCCGCAACCAGTACGGAACGATGGCGGTGTCGCTACCCACCGTGGAATCCTACGGGTCACCGCCCGATTCGGTGGTCGCGCTCGGCGCTCGGTGTTCAGGTGGCGGGAGGGACGGGTGCCGGCGGCGGCGGGCCGACATAGCGGGCGGCGGGGCGGATCAGCTTGTTGTGATCGGCCTGTTCGAGGATGTGCGCCACCCAGCCGATGGTCCGGCTCGACGCGAACGTGGGCGTGAACATCTGGCGGGGCACCCCGCAGGCGTGCATCACGGGCCCGGCGAAGAACTCGACGTTGGCGTAGAGCTGACGGCCGGGCTTGAGCTCGGCCAGGACGTCGACCACGGTGCGCTCGACCTGGGCGGCGAAGGCGGGGAGGTCGCCGCCGAGGCCGAGGGCGACCTCGCGCAGGAACACCGCCCGGGGATCCTCGGTCTTGTAGACGCGGTGCCCGAAGCCCATGATGCGGCCGTCGGACTCGACCACGCCACGCACGTAGCGCTCGGCGTTCTCGGGCCGGCCGATCTCGTCGAGCATGTCCAGCGCCCGGCTCGGGGCGCCGCCGTGCAGGGGGCCGGACAGGGCGCCGATGGCCCCGCACACCGCGGCCGCCAGGTCGGCGCCGGTCGAGGTGATGACCCTGGCCGTGAAGGTGGACGAGTTGAATCCGTGGTCGATGGTGGTGATCAGGTACTGCTCGAGGGCCCGGGCCGCCCGGTCGTCGGGGACCTCCCCGGTCAGCATCCACAGGTAGTTGGCCGCGTGGCTGAGCTCGGGGCGCGGGGGAAGCGGTGCCTGGCCGTGGGCGAGGCGGTAGGCGCCGGTCAGGATGGTCGGCACCACCGCCGACAGCTGGAGGCCCTGCTCCAGGAGCTGGTCGTGGTCGAGGTCCAGCGTGGGCCGCCAGCCCAGCTCGGCGCCCAGCATGGAGACCGAAGTGCGCAGCGCCTCGAGCGGCGCGGCGTGGGCGGCGACCGCCGGCAGGGCGGCGGCCACGCCCGGTGGAAGTTCCCGCAGCGCCGCCACCCGGGAGGCGAACTTGGCTGACGCCGCCGCGTCGACGGGCAGCTCGCCCTCCACCAGCAGGTGCCACACGTCTTCCAACGAGCGGCGCTCGGCCAGCTCGACCGCCGAGTACTGGTGGTAGTGGTAGAAGCCCTCCTGACCCCGGACGTCGCCGACCGCGGTGTCGGCCACCACCACGCCGGCGAGCCCTGCTGGTACCTCGATATCGGTCATGGCGTTGCCTCCTCGCGGCGCCTCGTGGTCGACGGTAGGCCTTTCGCCGCCCTCCTGGCAAGATTGATCAAGTCAATGTATGGTGCCAGCATGGCGGCCGATGAGACGGAGATGTTGGAGAGCGAGGAGGCGGCCCGCCGCCTCGGGGTGAAGCTGGCTACGCTCTACGCCTACGTCAGCCGTGGGCTGCTGGACTCGCATCCGGTGCCGGGCAGCCGGCGGCGGGTCGTGCGGCGCGGCGACGTGGAGCGGTTGGCCACCCGCGCCCGCCAGGGCAAGGAGGTCGAGTCCCGGCTGGTCACGGTGGTAACCGGGGTGACCCATCTGGGCGACGACGGCCCGTCCTACCGGGGCCGGCGGGTGGCCGACCTGGTCGGAGCCTGGAGCTACGAGGAGGCTTCCGAGCTGTTGTGGCTGGGTTCGGGCGGGGTGGGGGCGGAACCGTGGCTGGGAGCGCCGGTCGGGCCCGCGCCCGCGTCGCTGGGCGACGCCGATCGCCTGCGCTGGGCGGTGGTGGCCGCCGGCGGCGCCGATCCCTTCCGGCGCGACCTGCGGGCCGACGCGCTGCGCGCTGCCGGGCGGCGGATCGTCGCCACCATGGTCGAGGCCCTGCCGTCCCGCAGCCCGAAGCCGGTCCCGGCGCTGGTGGTGGGCGGCCGCCGCAGGCCGCACAGTGTCGCCCAGGCGCTGACGGCCCGGCTGGCGCCCGGGCCGGCGACCGCCGCGCTGGTTGCGGCCGTCGACGCCGCCCTGGTGACCATGGCCGACCACGAGCTGGCCACCTCGACCCTCGCCGCCCGGGTGGCCGCCTCGGGGCGGGCCGACCTGTACGGGATCGTTCTGGCCGGCTTGGGCGCCATGGCCGGCCCCCTCCACGGCTCGGTCAGCAACGCCGCCCGGGCCGTGCTCGTCGACGCCCACGACCGTGGGCCGGCGCCGGCGGTGGCCGACGCCCTGGCCCGGGGTTCCGTGCCCGGCTTCGGCCACGCCGTCTACCGCGGCGTGGATCCGCGCTCTTTGGCTGCTGGAGCGGGTGGACGCCCTGGCCACGCCGGCCCAGCGGGCGACGTTGGCCGAGGTGCAGAAGGTGGTGGACGAGCGGGGGCTCCCGTCGCTCAACGCCGAGCTGGCCCTCGGGGCGCTCGGCTGGGTGGGCGGACTGGTTGCCGAGGCGGGGGAGCTGATCCTGTCGGTGGCCCGGGTGGCGGGGTGGACGGCGCACGCCATGGAGGAGCTGACCGAGCCGCCGTTGCGGTTCCGGGCACGCGCCGTGTACGCCCAGCGCGGGCTGAGCGGGGTTTGCGGGCAGTAGTTGGGGCGGGAGAGCCCCGGGCCCGGCGTTTGTGTGCAGTTGCTTGCCCCTAGGGGGCTGGTTCTCACCACAACGCGACAACTGCACGCGACAACTGGCGCGCGACGCTGCCGACTGGGCGGTCAGCGGCGGCGGCGGCGCTGCGGCTCCAGGGCGGGCGAGGCCCAGCCGGCGTCGCCGGCGCTGAGGTTCTTGCCCGGCGGGACGATCTCGTCGATGCGGTCCAGGACATCCGCCGACAGGGTGATGTCGGCCGCCTTGAGCTGGTCCTCCAGGTGATCCAGGGTGCGCGGCCCGATGATGGCCGCGCTGACCGCCGGGTGCTCCAGCACGAAGGCCAGCGCCAGCTCGATGATGCTGAGACCGGCGTCGGCCGCCAGGGCGGTGAGGGCGTCGACGGCTTCCAGCTTGCGCTGGTTGCCCGGCAGGGAGAGGTCGTAGCGGCCGGGGAGCATGGCCGACCGGCGGCTGGTGTTCTCCTTGCCGGCACCGAAGCGGCCGGACAGCCAGCCCCCGGCCAGCGGGCTCCAGGGGATGACCCCCATGCCGTAGGCCTGGCATACCGGCAGCAGGTCGGATTCGATGCCGCGAACCAGGATCGAGTAGGGCGGCTGCTCGGTCACGAAGCGTTCCCGGCCCCGCCGCTCGGCGACCCACTGGGCCTCCACGACCTGGTGGGCGGGAAACGTCGAACTGCCGAAATACCGGATCTTGCCCGCCCGGACCAGGTCGGTGAGGGCGCCGAGGGTCTCGTCGATGTCGCAGCTCGGGTCGGGCCGGTGGATCTGGTACAGGTCGATGTGGTCGGTGCCCAGCCGGCGCAGGCTGTTCTCGCACTCCCGGGTGATCCAGCGGCGGGAGTTGCCCGAGTAGTTGGGGTCGTTGCCCATGGCGCCGTGGACCTTGGTGGCCAGCACGACGTGGTCCCGCTCGATGCTGGAGAGCGCCTTGCCGACGATCTCCTCGGACTCGCCGGCGGAGTAGACGTCGGCGGTGTCGATGAAGTTGATGCCGGCGTCGAGGGCCCGGTGGATGACCCGGACCGAGTCGTCGTGGTCAGGGTTGCCCCACTGCCCGAACATCATGGCCCCCAGGCAGAGGGGGCTGACCTTGACACCGGTACGGCCGAGTGTGCGCAGTTCCATGCGCCGAGCCTACGGAGCCTGGCGGCTATTCCTGGTCGGTAATGCGGCGGGCGATGGCGTTCTGCTCCGCCCAGATGCGGCGCCGGCGCTTCCAGAACGGCGTCTTCCACACCTTGAAGCCACGACGCCTGCCGGGGGACGGCGCCTCCTTGGGCTTCGGTGAGGCTTTGCGCCCCACGTCATGACGGCCCTCGGGGAGCACCGCCTCGTCGAGGGCCTCGTCGTCCCAGCAGGCCTGGTGCAGGCTCTCGCGGGCGGCGTGGCGGACCTTTCGCGCGCTACGGCGGCGATGGTCCGAGGAATCCAAGACGTCGTCCTGGGCTCGGGTCATACGCCCTCCTCCGTGCTGATTGTTCCGGCCCGTCGCCGAGCCGGACCTTGTCACCCCCATGGTGCCACGGCCCCCCGACGACTGAGAAGGGGCCGACGGGCATTCTGTGTGAACGTTCAGGGTCGGGGTTGAAACACCGTGTCGCGGTAGTAGCGCAGCTCGCCCACGCTCTCGAGGATGTCGTCGAGGGCGCGGTGTCCCCCGGCCTTCTTGGGGGCGGCGGCGTACGCCGCCGGGTACCAGCGCCGGGCCAGCTCCTTGACGGTGGACACGTCGACCGAGCGGTAGTGGAGGAACGCCTCCACCTCCGGCATCTGGGCGCTCAGAAACCGACGGTCGGTCCCGATCGAGTTGCCGCACAGCGGCACCGATCCCGCCTCGTCGATGTGGGCGCGCAGGAAGTCCAGCGTGGCGGCGCCGGCGTCGGCGAGGGTGGTGGTGGACGCCTCGATGGCGGCCAGCAGCCCGCTCTTGGTGTGCATGCGCCGCACCACGTCCTCCATGGCCGAGAGCTGCTCGGCCGAGGCGGCGATGACCAGGTCCGGGCCCTCGGCGACCACCGCCAGGTCGTCGTCGGTGAGCAGGGTGGCGATCTCCACGATGCCGTGACGGCTGGGGTCGAGGCCGGTCATCTCCAGGTCCATCCAGGCCAACATTCGGCGCAATCTAGGCCGGTACCCTGAGCGGGTGCTGCCCGTCCCCGTCCAGGTCCTGGACCCCGACCTGCCCCTTCCCGACCTACGCCCGGGCCCACGACGCCGGCGCCGACCTGGTGGCACGCGTCGACGCCGAGCTCAGCGCCGGCGGCGGCCGGGCGCTCGTGCCCACCGGCATGGCCGTGGCCATTCCCGAGGGCTACGCCGGGTTCGTGCAGCCCCGTTCGGGCCTGGCCTGGCGCCACGGGGTGACCCTGGCCAACCCGCCCGGGCTGATCGACGCCGGGTACCGCGACGAGCTCAAGGTGGTGCTGATCAACCTCGACCCGAAGGAGGCGTACTGCGTCCGGCGGGGGGATCGCATCGCCCAGCTGGTCATCCAGGCCGTGACCCACGGCCGCTTCGAGCCGGTCGCCGCCCTGCCCGACTCCGAGCGCGGCGCGGGCGGGCTGGGCCACTCCGGACGCTGACGTGCCCGAGCTGCCGGAGGTCGAGGCGTTGACCCGCTTCCTCGCCGACAAGGCGGCGGGCACCACGATCGTGCGCGCCGAGGTGGCGGCCCTTTCCGCCCTGAAGACCTTCGATCCGCCGGTGGGCGCCCTGGTGGGGGCGGCGGTGCTGGGCTGCGAGCGGCGGGGCAAGTTCGTCTGCCTGCGGACCGACGGCCCGTGGCTGGTGATCCACCTGGCGCGGGGCGGCTGGGTGCAGTGGCGCGACACGGTCCCCCCGGCCAAGGTGAAGATGGGGAAAGGACCGCTCGCCCTGCGCGTCGGCCTCTCGAACGGCGCCGGCTTCGACGTCACCGAGGCAGGGAACGGAAAAGCGCCTGGCCCTCTGGCTGGTCGCCGATCCGGTCGACGTCGAGCCGCTCGCCCGCCTGGGGCCCGATCCGCTCGACGCCGGCTTCGACGCGGCCGCCCTCGGTCGGCTGCTCGGCCGGCCAGACGGGCAACCTGAAGCGGGTGCTGACCGACCAGTCGGTGTTGGCCGGGGTCGGCAACGCCTACTCCGACGAGGCGCTGCATGCCGCCAAGCTGTCGCCGTTCAAGCCGGCCGGCAAGCTGGACGATGACGAGGTGGCGCGCCTGCACGCCGCCCTGGTCGGGGTGCTGGGCGACGCCGTGGCCCGTTCCGCCGGCCTGCCCGCCAAGGGGCTCAAGGGGGAGAAGCGGTCGGGCATGGCCGTGCACGGCCGGGCCGGCGAGCCGTGCCCGGTGTGCGGCGACACCGTGGCGGAGGTGTCGTTCGCCACCAAGTCCCTGCAGTACTGCCCGACGTGCCAGACCGGTGGCAAGCGGCTGGCCGACCGGCGCCTGTCCCGCCTGCTCAAGTGACCGGCCGCACCGGCGCCGGGCGGGGGTGCGGCCCGAGCGGCCGGGAGCGGGATAGGCCCGAGCGGCCGGGAGCGGGGTGGCGGCCCGAGCGGCCGGGAGCGGGGTGGCGGCCCGAGCGGCCGGGAGCGGGGTGGCGGCCCGAGCGGCCGGGAGCGGGGGCAGCAGGGCCGAAGGGAAGGGCCCCGTCGAGAAGACCACCCACCGGGGGATCCGGTGGCAGCGGGCGCCCAGCGGCCGCATGCGCTGGTGGAACGAGGACGACGGCGCATGGGTCCGCTACCACGCCGGCGACGACGCCCCGCCCCGTCCACCCGGTTGGGAGGACCCGACGGCGCCGACCCGAGCGGAGCCCACGCCGCTTCCTCGCGCCAAGTGGCGCAGTCCCTATCGCATCGTGCCCGTCGTCTTCGTCGTCTTCGTGGTCGCCATCGGGCTGTGGCAGGCGCTGGGCAGCGGGCACTCGGGGTCGGCGGAGACCAAGCAGGCCGAGGCGTTGAACGGCAAGTGCCTCAAACAGACCGGTGTCAACAAGCAGGGGCCGGTGTACAGCAACACGCCGGTGGCCTGTTCCTCGCCGCAGGCGGCCGTGCGGGTGGTGGCCGTCCTGCCCGCGGTCGCCGCCGGCGAGCCCCGCCGGCGTGCCCGCCGCACAGCTCGGCAGTGGTCCTGCTGGCCGGGGTCAGCCATCCGCACGTCGAGTGCGTGATGCCGTTGCCCGGGTAGGCCGGGGCCCCCTCGGTGATCGCTCCGTCCTTCCGTTCTGTCGCCTTGCCGGCACGCCGGGGCGAATGTCACAATTGGTCGGATTCGAGCGGCCTGGCGTCGCACCGATGGGGAGCGAGGGGATGGGCGAGGATCGAACGAGTGCGCCGCCGCTGCCCGAGGACGACACGCGCCCCACTGCCCGCAAGATCCCCCGCCGGCGCTTCCTCGGCTACGTGCTGGCCGCTCCCACCCTGGTGGGCGCGGCCCAGCTCGGCTTGGAGGCGGCCACGGCCGACCCGGCCCGGGCGGCGATCCCGTCGCCGCCCGAGCCGTCGGACCTCTACGACCTGAGCGACCTGCTGACCGACGCCGCCGCGCCGACGTCGGGGCTGATCACCGTGACCGTGAACCCGGATGGCACCGCGTCGTTCGCCCTGCCCCGGGCCGAGGTGGGGCAGGGGATCACCACGGCGGTGGCCATGACCATCGCCGACGAGCTGGACATCGCCGTGGCCCAGGTGGAGATGTCTCTCGCCGACGCCCGGCCCGAGCTCCTGTTCAACCAGCTCACGGGGTCGTCGAACACCATGCACGCCGTCTTCACCCCGGTCCGGGTGGCGGCGGCGGTGGCTCGCGGCCGGCTGTTGCAGGCCGCGGCCGACGTTCTCGGCGGCGTCCCCTCGGACCTCACCACGAAAGGTGGGGTCGTCACCGCACCCAACGGCAAGACCGCGACCTACGGGTCGCTGGCCCGGGCGGCGGCGGCGTCGCAGACGACACCCGTGGCCGCCGAGCTCAAGCCGGATGCCGAGTTCACCGTGGTGGGAAAGCCCCAGGGCCGCATCGACGCCCTCGACATCGTGACCGGCCGCAAGCAGTTCGCCATGGACCTCGACATCCCCGGCGCCCTGCCCGCGATGGTGTGCCGACCACCGACCATCAACGGCACCGTCCAAGGCGTCGCCAACGCCGACCAGGTCAAGGCCATGCCGGGCATCACCGACGTCGCCGTGGTCTCGACCGGCGTCGCCGTGCGGGGCCAGACCTTCGGGCAGTGCATCGACGCGGTGGACGCCCTCCAGGTGACCTGGGGCGGCGGCACCGAGAACGGCCAGTCCGACCAGGGGGTGCTGGCCGAGCTCAGGAACGCCGAAGTGCCCTTGGCCGTCCCCGGTGTGCCGCTGCTCACCCGGACGGTCGAGGAGGACTTCGTCTTCTACTTCGTGAGCAACAGCCCGTTGGAGACCAACTGCGCCGTGGCCGACGTGCGGCCCGACGGGGCCGAGATCTGGTCGAGCCTCAAGTCGCCGATCGTCGCCCAGCAGACGATCGCGGCCAAGCTCGGGCTGCCGCAGAACAGCGTGACCTGCCACGTCGTCGAAGGAGGCGGGTCCTTCGGCCGGCACCTGTTCTTCGACGCCGCCCTCGAAGCGGCCGAGATCTCCCAGGCGATGGGAAAGCCGGTGCGGCTGATGTGGCACCGCACCGATGACTTCCGGCAGGGCCGCGCCCATCCCATGTGCACCTCCCGGGTCCGGGCGACGATCCTCGGTGGGAACGTGCTCAGCTTCGAGCAGCGCCATACCAGTGTGTCGACCGACTTCAGTCACGGGCTGGGGGAGATCATCAGCGCCCTGGCCGCCAAGCTGCCGTTCGGCAACCTCGGGTACTCCGAGACGGTCTTCGAGCTGTCCCAGAGCGTCCCGTACAGCTTCGGCGTGACCGACCAGTTGCTCACCGAAGTCGACATGGGCTTCAACACCGGCAGCATGCGCAACGTGTACAGCCCCGACGTGACCACCGCGACCGAGCTCGTGGTCGACGAGCTGGCCGGCGCTATGGGCCAGGACCCGTACCAGTTTCGGCGGGCGTTCCTGACCGACAGCCGGATGGTGGCGGTGCTCGACAAGGTCGCCCAGGTGGGCAAATGGGGACGGCCGATGGCCGCCGGCACGGCCCAGGGCGTGGCCCTGCACAGCGAGTACAAGAGCCGGGCGGCGGCGCTGGTCGAGATCGACTGCACACCGGCGACCGTCAACCGCAAGATCGACAACGCCGTCACTGGGCCGCGAGTGACCAAGGTCGTCTTCGCCGTCGACGTGGGCCTCCCGATCAACCCGCTCGGGCTCCAGGCCCAGATGATGGGCGGGATCATGGACGGCATCGCCAAGGCGCTCACCTACAGCCTCCACATCCAGAACGGGATCCCCCTGGAAGGCAGCTGGGACAACGCCTACTACACCCGGCAGTGGAACGTCCCCTTCGACGTCGAGGTCATCGTCATGCCCCCGACGACCAACGACCCCGGCGGCGCGGGCGAGTTCGCCGTGGCCCCGGCGATGGCCGCGGTGGCATGCGCCTACGCCCGGGCGACGGGCTCCATACCGACCAGCTTCCCCATCAACCACGACGGGGCGCTCGGCTTCACGCCGTACCCGACCGTGCCCCCGCTGCCCGAGTCGCCGACCAACGGCCTCACGGAAAAGTACTGACCGGTCCGAGGGGAGTCGCCGTGCCCACCCACACCTTCGTTCTCAACGGCAAACCGGTCAGCGTCGACTGCGACGACGGCGTCCGCCTGCTGTGGGTGCTGCGGGACCTGCTCGGCGTCCGGGGGCCCAAGTACGGCTGTGGTCTCGACGTCTGCAAGGCGTGTACCTCCCATATCAACGGCGAGGCGTTCAACCCGTGCTCGGTCCCGGTGTCCGACATCCAGCCCAACGACCAGATCACCACCATCGAAGGCCTGCCGGCGACCGTCGGCCAGCCCCTGCACCCGATGCAGGAGGCCTGGATCGCCCAGGATGTGGCCCAGTGCGGGTACTGCCAGCCCGGCCAGATCATGGCCGCCGTGGCCCTGGTCAAGGAGGTCCGGGCCCAGGGCCGCACCATCACCGACGCCGACCTCGACTCCATCCGCAACGTCTGCCGGTGCGGGACCTACTTCCGCATCCGTGAAGCCATCAGGGCCGGCGAAGCCAAGATGTAGCCGGCGCCGGGACGGCCCTGGGGAGGCCCCTGCTCGGCCGGCGCTGCTACGCTGGTGAGCGCTGCGGACGTGGCTCAGTTGGTAGAGCATCACCTTGCCAAGGTGAGGGTCGCGGGTTCGAATCCCGTCGTCCGCTCTCGGTGGGCATGGGGAAGTGCAGGTCACGGCGGGCCGCTGCCGCGACCCATAGTGGAGCACCGACGGCTACGCCCAAAACGATCTCCCAGGGAGCGGCTTCTTCAACAGTCAGCGGCCCCGGAGGCGGCCGCCCTGAGCGTTCCCGGAGCCGGGAACGGCACGGTGTACTCCACCCGAGGGCCGCCAGTCGCCCCGAAGTCCTCCTTCTTGAGCCGGATCAGGGCTCGGAGAAACCTCGACCACGCGGACCCGTTGCCACGTGCCGTCGTCGAGCCGGAGCTCGAAGGGATCAGCAAGGTAACCGATACCCGCCTCGTCGAGCGCCCGCTCGGCGTCTGGCCAGTCGGTCGCCGGCGAGAGGTCCCGTCCCAGCCGGTCGACCGGCACAAATTCCTCTCCTTCGGGCCGTATCCACCCGACGAGTTCGCCGTCGAGTCGTCTGTGCTCTATCCAACTTTCTTGTCCCACGGCCCAAGTATCCCCGCTAGCCGGCGTCCCAGTCCGCTGTAGCCCTTTTGGCGTTCAGTAGGACGGATGGATGTACCCGGCCGGCTCAGCCGGCATGGCAGTGTCCCTCCCCGGGCGGCGAAGGCGGCACGTCGAGGGCGGGATTGCGGTCGAAGAAGCCCACTGGGATCAGCGAGAACCCGGTGTACTCGACTGGCATGACCGGCCAGTCCTCGGGCCGGGGGAGGTGCGTCACGCCGAACGAGTGCCACAGCACGATGTCGGTGTCGACGACCGACCGGTCCCGGGCCGTCCAGGCCGGCAGCCCGTCGCCACCGCCGCTCTGGTTGGGGTGGTCGCCGGCGGCCCGGCGCTCGTCCGCGGCGAAGGGCGTCACCCACAGGTTGTGGGCGGCGAAGGTGGCCCGGCGCCCCACGCTGCTGTCGGGGTCGGCCAGCAGGGTGGGGGTGGAGGCGGGCACCAGCTTGTAGGCGGGGGGCTGGCCCAGGCCGTTGGCCCGGGTGCGGTTGGCGATCCTCCACGACCGGCTCCGGGAGGGGTCGACCCGGCGCCTGGCTGCCAGCTCGTGCTCCAGCAGGGTCGCCGTCGGCGCGAAGGCGTTGCCCCAGGGGTTGTCGCTGCCCGGCGCCGAGGTCGTGGTGTCGACCTCGAGCACCGAGTTGTCCGGGCCGTCCACCTCCAGGTCGAGACGGACGTTGAACAGGTGCTGATGGTGGGGCGCGGCCAGGCCGGGAGCGATCATGTTGGCGTGGGGGCCGGCGTCGTCGGCGTCGACGGCCATGGTCGACATGATTCCCGACAGCTTGACCTCGAACTGCAGGGTGCCGTCGAGGTAGAAGTACCAGTAGAAGCCGTACTCGTAGTTGCCCACGGTGGCGATGGAGCTGATGACCAGGCGGCGGGAGCGGCGAACCTCGGTCCGTCCCGAGCGCAGGTCGACGTGCTTCCACAGGATCCCGTAGTCCTCCTCGTGCATGCAGATGGCGTTGGGCCGGGTGTGCGGCTTGCCCCGCTCGTCGGAGTAGACGTCGTCGAAGTAGAAGATTTCGCCCAAGCAGTCGCAGCCGAGCGTGAGGGAATTGGCCATGCGGCCCAACCCCCATTCGCCGGCGTCGAACGCGCTCTTCCAGGCGTGCATGGGTCCGGGGTGCCCGTACGGCACGACCATCTCGCTGACCGAGGCGCGGTAGAGGATGGGGCGCACCACTCCGCCGTCCTCGTAGCCCACCCGGTGCAGGACCATGCCCTCCAGCGGGTCCATCCCCACCCGGACCGACCATTTCTGCCAGCGCACCAGGTTCCCCTCCACGGTGAAGCTGGGGCCTTCGGGCTGGGTGATGTGGAGCGGCTTCAGGTCGGCCCGCAGCGGCCCGTTGTCCTCGGGGTAGTAGCTCCCCCCCTGGGGCGGGAAAGGCACCACACCGAGGTCGACCACCTCGAGCACTTCGTCCCGCCCCCCGTCGACGTAGGCCATGAGCCCTTCGAGGGGACGGGCGTAGCCGTTGTCGTCGAGCGACGTACGCAGGTAGGCCAGACAGCGGAAGATCCTGCGGCCCGCCTCGTGGACCAGCCCGAAGGTGCCGGCCGGCCAGGGGTCGACCTGGACCAGCGAGGTGTCCTCCACGCCCCGTCGGGCGAGGGCGGCGTTCCACCCCGGGTCCTGGTGCAGCGCCACCAGGGCGCGCACGGCGTCGTCCATCTGCAGCCCCGGTCGCACGTTGGTCACCTCCCGCCAGAGGTCCACCTGGTCCCGGGTGACCGAGACGATGACCTCCACGACGGTGGCCTCGGGGCCCTGCAGCAGGTCCAGGCGTAGCCGGCGGTCCACGGCGACGTCCTCGCC
The DNA here is from genome assembly GCA_963757175.1 of uncultured Actinomycetota bacterium. Classification (GTDB taxonomy): domain Bacteria; phylum Actinomycetota; class Acidimicrobiia; order Acidimicrobiales; family Palsa-688; genus CAVWQR01. The sequence goes on from CAVWQR010000001.1 coordinate 2,267,408, forward strand.
CCGGTCGATGGCCCGCACGAGGTCCTTGGGGGGTTCGCACAGTCCGACGTAGGCGAACCTGACGTCCTCCATCGGGATGCGGAGTCGCCCGCTGTCGGCCACGATCCGGCGGGCCGCCACGATCTCGTCCCCCGCCAGCGGGGCCAGGGGATGCAACGCCGGGCTGGTCATGTCCACCCGATGTTACGCAGCCACCGCCGGAGACCACCGAGGGCGCGGTGACGGATGCCCGGCGACGCCACGGCGGGTTCGACCGGGCAGGCCGTATGATCCCTGGGGTTTGGGCGGCGACCGCCTGACGGGATGGAGGGGACCGCACTGGTGGAAATCTTCAGGGAGTTCACCTTCGAGGCAGCCCACCGCCTCCCCTACGTACCCAGCGGTCACAAATGCGGTCGGCTCCATGGGCATTCGTACCGGATCGCGGTGCACGTGGAAGGTCCGGTAGCGGACGAAATCGGCTGGGTGCAGGATTTCGCCGAACTGTCCTGCGCCGTCGAGCCGCTGCTGCGCCGCCTCGACCACTACTACCTGAACGAGGTCGAAGGGCTCGACAACCCCACCAGCGAGGTGCTGGCCCGATGGATCTGGGATCGCCTCGGGGGGCTCTCCCCGGTCTGTCGCAGGTGGTCGTGCGCGAGACCTGCACATCGGGGTGCGTGTACCGGGGCGATCCTGATGGCACGAGCTGACCTGGTCGTACTGGCCAGCGGCGGTGTCGACAGCGCCATCCTGGTCGCCCACCAGGCGGCGATCGGCCAGGTCGTGCAGCCCCTCTACATCCGCTTTGGACTGGGGTGGGAGAAGATCGAGGAGGCTCACCTGCGCCGCTTCCTCGACTCGATCCCCGACCACCGCGGCATTCGACCTCTGACCGTCCTCGAGCTGCCGATTGCCGACGTGTACGGCACTCACTGGAGCGTCTCGGGAGCTGACGCTCCCGACGAGACGACCCCAGACGAAGCCGTCTACCTGCCGGGACGAAACCTGCTGCTGCTGGCCAAGACGACGGTTTGGTGCGCGCTGAACGGGGTGGACAGGGTCGCCCTGGGGACACTCCGCGGCAACCCCTTCTCCGACAGCAGCCGTCGAGTTCCTGTCTGGCTTCGCCGGGTTGGCCGGGTTGGCCCTCGGTCATCAGCTGGAGGTGATGACGCCGTTCGCCGAGCTCACCAAGACCGAGGTGCTGGGGCTCGGGCAGAGCCTGCCGCTCGAGCACACCTTCTCGTGCGTCGCGCCCGTGGGCGACAACCACTGCAGGACCTGCAACAAGTGCGCCGAGCGGCGCCGGGCGTTCGCCGAGGCCGACATCGAAGATCGGACCCTCTACGGTTCGGACTGACGACCGCCGACGATGCGCCGCACCCTCATCGCCCCCGTGTCCTACGGGCTCGGCGACCTGGTCGTGTCCCTCCCCGCCATTCAGGCCCTCGTCCGGCGGGGACCGAACGTGTGGCTGGTCGCCCGGGCGCCGTCGCAACGGCTCCTCGCCGAACGGATCGATGGCTTGGCCGGCGTGGTCGACGAGGCTGAACTCACGCCCCGTCCTGGAGACCGCCTCATGGACCTCCGCGACCATCCGCTCCAGCGCGACTTCTGGTGGGGGTCGGATGCGTTCGAAGCAGAATTCGGCCGCCTCGACATCAACGATATCCTCAGCCGGATCTGCACGGATTTCGGCATCGACGCCGACTTCAGCCGCCCAACGCCGCTCCGGGCCAGTCCTCGTCCCGGTCTGGACCGAACGATCTTGTTGGTAGACGAAACCGACGGCCCCGACAAGAAGTGGCCGGCTGCCCGCTGGGCAGCGGTCGCCGCCACCTTGCAGGACCACGGCCACGAGGTCGCCCACGTGACCAGAGGAAGCGGCCCGTCCGAGTTGGACGCGCTCGACATCCCGGCCGTGGTCGCACCGACGCCGGGGGAGGCGGTGGACGTGCTGTCCGCCTGTCAGGCGGTGATCGGAATCGACACTGGGCTCACCCACATCGCCGCCCAGCAGGGCACACCGAATGTGACGATCTGCCGCCGCAGATCCTTGTACGTGCGCCCGTGGCCCCACTGCGCCGCGCTGCGGGGAGACGACTGCACCGACGAGTGCAGAGCCGCCGAAGCTCGCTACGCCTACAACCAGACCGTCAGCCTCCGGGACTTCCGGCCCACGCCGCGGACCTGTCCGTCGGGGTCCTCGTGCCTGGCTGGGGTTCGGTCAGGAGACGCGGCCGCCCTGCTGTGGCGGCTGCTGTGACTTCCGCCGTCGCTCACCGGGAGGTCAACGCCGTCGCCGCCCCGGGTGTGAGAAACAGCCAGCCCGAAGGGATCGGACGCGTCGTGGCCCTTGACGATCTCGTCTGCTGGAACAACCTGGGCCGCAACGTGGTGTTCGCCGACCGCCGGCTCCGCCCCCGTGCCATCTTCGGGTCCACGCTGTTCCCGGACGAGGACGAGCCGTCGCAGTACGACCTCGACGTGCATTCCATCCTCGACGTGCCGGAGCTGGGGCTGGTGGTGGTGCTGAACCACCTGGGAACGCTCCGGGGCTTCCGCCGGCGCCGACATCCTCGGATGCACCGCCGGGTGCGCCCTCGAACCCACGGTTCTGTGGCCCTTCGTCGCCGACGTCGAGCGAACGATCGCCGTCGCCGGCCGCCTGGTCGGGTCCGCGCCCCGGTCCGAGGGAGCCGTCGGACTCCTCGTCTCCGCCCCCCTTGACACCGTCACCGGCGGCGTGAGCATCCCCATCAAACGCTGCGCCACGGGTTTCGGCGAGGTGACGGCCCTCGCCGCCGTGCCAGCAACAGAAGGCGCGCTCGTCGCCGTCGGTGGGGAGGAGACGGTGGCGCTGGTCCCCCTCAGGGGAGGTGGAGCAGGACGGCCTCGGTGGGAGGCGAGTGTCGGCTTCCGGGTCGCAATCCTCGCCTGGCACGACGGCGCGGTGTGGGCCGCCGGACCCGACTGCGCCGGATCCGTCGACGACTACGACTGGGACCGGCTGGGAGGTGGGGGATTCGCGGCGCTCGACCCCGTCGACGGCAGGACGGTGGTCACGCGGATCGCTGCCGGCCGACGTGGCCTGGGGTACCGGAGGGGTCGCCGTGGCTTGGTGCGGCCGGCTGGTGGCCGCCGCCGCCCGCACCGGCAGCCTGCATCTGATGGACCCCTTCGGGGACGGAAGTTCCCGTTCGACCGCCCCGCTCGCCGACACCTCCCTGGGCATCGCCCATATGGCAGCTGTCGGCCCCCGGTTGCTCTGCGGGTTCAACCGGGACGGATATCGCCTCCACGCCTTCACTCACTCATCCGCGGACGCAGCCTGACCGTAGAGCTTCAAATGCTCGTATGGCAGGAACCGCCGCGTCCCGGCGCGCAGCTCGTCCATGTAGGTGTCGAAGGCGAGGGACAAGGCGGCCAGCTGCGATTCGAGCGTTCGAGCCCGAGCGGCGTAGTCCGGGCGATGAGCGGACGCGGCCGCAGTTCGGACCCGTCGGATGACCAGCACCGACAGGCGGTCCAGGACCATGCCCGGGCTCTCGGTGGCCATCGGGGCCGCGGCGGGCTGGTCGAGGGTGGAGTCGATGGCGGCATCGATCGCCTGGACGAGGCGGTGGCGGCCCATGTTGAGCTGGTCGATCTCCCGTTTGGCGCTGGCGACCACGGCGTCGCTGGCGGAAGGATCGCGAGTCGTGTCCTCCAGGTCCCACTGCCGCAAGTTGGATCCCAACAGATCCATGACCAGGGTGGTCCAGGCAGGCCCGGACGCGTCCCGCTCTCCCCGCACTGCCCTTTCCATGTCGCGCGACGAGCTCGGCCGCGGGAGGTACGAGCAGCGGCGCCTTCACGGTGCGTCCCTCGCCGCGCCATCCTGCAGGTAGCGAAGGATCGTTCGCGACACGAGCGAACCGTGACCAAGGGCGTTCGCCACCCGCCAGTAGGCCCCGCTCACCACGTCGCCGGCTGCGAACACGCCAGGGCGGGACGTGCGCAGTTCGCGGTCGGCGAGAACGAATCCCCGGCGATCGACCGCCAGCTGGCCGCGGAATGGCTGGGTGCTGGCGTCGCGGGAGATCTTGACCACGAGCCCGCCGGCCGGCACCGTCCGCCGATCACCCGTTGCCGGGTGCACCAGTACGACCTCTTCCAGTCGCTGGCCGCCGCTCGCCGCTTCGACTTCCCATCCTGGTAGGTCCTCGATCCTTCGGTCGGCCCGGACGTCGGCGATGATGTCATGCCTCGCCGTCAACTGCTCGGATCGGTGGGCAAGGACGACCGACGACGCCGTCCCAGCCAGCGCCAGGGCGTCCAGCGTGGCGCTGTCCCCGCCGCCTACCACGACCACGGGACGCCCGGCGAAACGGTCCGGGTCGGCCTCGACGTCATAGGTGACGTCTCCTCCGAAGGACCCGTCCACGGCCGCGGCCAGACGTTGCCGCGAGGTCCCACTGGAGATGAGCAAGGCCTTCCCCCGGAAGCGTTGCCCGCTGGCCTCGACCCAACCCTCGGTGATCCCGGCAGCACCGACCCGGTGGTCGAGCAGGACGCGATCCCCGAGGAGCTCGGCCACCCGCTGCAGTCCGCCCTGCAGCTCCGGCCCTCCGCGGTACCACCCCGTAGCCACATTCCGCACCGGATGCGAGATCTCGCTCAACTGCCCGCCGAGCGCGGAAGCGGCCTCGAGCAGCAGGACGTCGAGCTTCATGTCTGAGCACTCGAGCGCCGCGTTCACCCCGGCGGGGCCGCCACCGATGACCACCACGTCGTACTGGTGCTCCGTCACGCTGCTCCGATCGCTGCGCACCTTAGCGGCCGGCCTACCGCCCGGGCGGCGACCACCCGGTCGGTCGGCGGGAGACCACGTGGGCGGTGATGCCCACGCCGAGGATGATGCAGAAGCCGAGGGACAGCGCGGCCGCCACGGCCACGTAGCGGACGAGCACGGCTCCCGAGATGGCGCCGACGACGAAGGCGACGATGGCCAGGGCCCGGCGCATCACCATCGGGTCCGACCAGCTGCGCCCCCGCTCGGTGAGCGCCCCGGTGATGGTGAGGGTGAGGACGGTCGTCGACAGATCGGGCACCTTGATGTAGCGGATGGCAAAGAGCTGGCAGCCCATCGACGTGGCCAGCATCACCACGACGGCGTCGCGGACGCCGGTGCCGAAGTTCTCGCCGGCGATGATGACCGACAGCGTGACCGCCCCGGCCAGGGCGGTCTTGACCGCGACGGCGTTGCGCAGAACGAGTCCCCGGTGCGATCGGGCCGCCCGGCACGCCCGGGCGCCCACCAGCGCACCCAGGGCGAACCCGCCCAAGGCGAGCAGCGAGGTGGCGACGGAGAAGCCCTTCACGCCGGCCACGGCCAGGCCGATGAAGACGAGGTTGCCGGTCATGGCCGAGACGAAGACGTGGCCCAGGCGGATGAGGCTGGTGGCATCCACCACGCCGGCGAGCACGGTCAAGGCGATGAGCAAGGCCGGCAGGGGACCGTCGCGCTCGTCGACCAGGGCGCGGCGCAAGCCGTCGCGGCCTGCGGGCAGTTGGGATGTCGGCATCCTCGGCTTCCCATTCCTAGGAGTGGAGGTGGCCTCCCGTCGCGCCGGGTGGCGCGCCGGCGCCCGCCCTCCCCTGTCGGCCCTGAAGGTAGTCGCGTACCATCGGCGGTAGGCCGACTGGGCCGTCAGCAGAGACAGGGGAGCGGTACGTGACCGAGCGGGAGCCGAAGTTCCAGACCCAGGGCGTCAACCACCTGGCGCTGGTGTCCTTCTTCAGTCGACATCGGCGGGCGGCGACCGTCGGCACTTCTTCTGGTGGCGGCTCGGCCTCCCCGGGGTGTCGTCGCCAGCGGGATGCCCGGCCGGGGACAGCGACCGGCATCGCGTCGATGAACCACGTTGCCATCGACGTGCCCCCCGATCGCATCGACGACTATCGGGAGACTGGCGGCCGAGGGCGTGGACTGCTCGTCGTCGTCAACCACGACGACAGCGAGAAGGGCTACGCCCGGGAGCTGCACCCCGGGGTGTTCATGCGGTCGGTGTTCTTCTTCGATCCCGACGGAGTGAACCTCGAGTTCGCGGCGTGGATCCGATCGCCCGGGCCGCAGGACGTGCGCCACCGTCCCCGGGCGGCGGCCGGCGTCGTGTCCGTTCCGTCGTAGGAGCCGGGCCTGCCTTCGGCGGTCGACACCCTGGCCGACGCGCTGCTCGCCGCCATCGTCGCCGGGGACGCCATGCGTATCGGCGCCGAGCTGTACGACCCGGACGTGGTCGTGTGGCACAACTACGACGGCGTCGCCCAGGGTCGAGAAGAAAACCTGCGCACCTTGCGTTGGGTGCACCGTCACGTGGCCGACCTCCGCTACGAGGAGATCCGGCGACAGCCCACGCCGAGCGGGTTCGTGCAGCAGCACTGCTTGCGCGGCGTGCTCGACACCGGCGAGCAGCTGGCCGTGCCCGCGTGCCTGGTGGTCGAGGTGGTCGACGGGCGCATCCGCCGCGTCGACGAGTACCTCGACCGGCGGTCCGCCGGCGGCCTGTTCCCCACCTGAGCGCGGCGAGGGGCGCTCAGGTCCCGAAGCGCGACCGGACCCAGCCGGCGACGTGCCCGGCCACCGCGCCGCGAGCCGTCTCCGGCGTCCGGTAGTAGTGGTCCCCCGGGAGGGTGGCCCGGGTCTTGTCGTCGGCGGCGAGGGCGTCGAAGATGGCGTCGGTGTCGCTCGGGAAGACCCCGGTGTCGGCGTCAGCGTCGAGCACCAGCGACGGCACGGTGACCTTGGCCAGGTGCGGTGCGGCCCGGCACTGCGAGGTCTGCAGGCTCCACATGGAGAGCCACGTGCGGAGCGTCGACGCGCCGGCGATCCCCCAGACCCCTCGGTTGGCGCGCTCGGGCAGCCCGGCGTAGCAGGAGTTGGGCGGGCGCCTGGTCGGCTCGATGCTCGGGTCGACCATGCGTGGATCGGCCCAGGTGCGCGCGGTGGTGAACAGGCGGTCCGAGACCTTGGCCCGGCCCAGCCGCTCCAGCTCGGCGTTCGCCCAGTCGGTGATGCGCTGGTTGCGATCCTTCTGGGCGCGTCGGTAGCGAGCGACGAAGTCGGCGGAGTACGGCGGCCCGTTGGTGGGGTTCCACAGGTCGAGGTCGGGGTCGGTGGCGACCGGGTCGCCTTCGTCCACGACGGCGCCGTCCATCCAGGCCGTCAGCACGTCGGGACGGCCGGGGTGGGCGGCGAGGGAGATGTAACCGTCGCCGGGGCCGACTTCCTCGCTGCCCCGTGCCGGCGCCAGACCCGGCGCCGGGTGCAGGCACGGCGCCACGGCTTGCGACTGGTAGGCGGACATGAGCGACGCGCCGCCGGAGTTGCCGAGCAGGATGACGGCGTCGACGCCGGCCTGCTCACGCAGCCAGCGCACGCCGACGCCGATGTCCGCGACGGCCTGGTCGAGCAGGAAGTGGGCGTCGTCGCCCCGAAACCGGGTGTTCCAGCCGAGGAAGCCGATCCCGTGGGGGGCCAGGTGTTCGGCCAGGTAGTGCTCGGAGAAGTCGATGCTGTAGTGGCTGGCGATGACCGCCACCGCCGGCTTTGTCGCTGAGGGTGTCCAGTAACACCCCTGGCACGGGTGGCCGCCGGGGCCGGCCCGATCCACAGGCCGGCGAGGGAAGGGCCACGAACTCCCGTTCTACGGTCATCGCCTGACCGTACCGAACGGTAGCGTCAGCCCGGCGCGAACCGAGCGACGCAGTGACGGAAGGAGGGCGACGTGGACCTGCAGGGGAAGGTGGCGGTCGTGACCGGCTCGTCGAGCGGGATCGGAGCGGCGACGGCCGGGATGCTGGCCGCCGGCGGAGCTGCCGTGGTGGTCAACTCGGTGAGCTCGATTGGCGCCGGCCGGGCGCTCGCCGAATCGTTGCCCCACGCCGCCTACGTGCAGGCCGACGTGGCCGTGGACGCCGACTGCCACCGGCTGGTGGCGGAGACGGTCGAGCGCTTCGGGCGCCTCGACGTCCTGGTCAACAACGCGGGGACGACCGAAGTCATCGCCCATCACGACCTCGACGCCGCCACCGACGAAGTGTGGCGCCGCCTCTTCGACGTCAACGTCCTCGGTACCTGGCACCTGACCCGGGCGGCGGTCGGCGAGCTGCGCCGGCACGGCGACGGATCGGTGGTCAACATCAGCTCCCTGGCCGGCATCCGGCCCGTCGGCAGCTCCATCCCCTACGCGGTGTCCAAAGCGGGGGTCAACCAGCTGACCGCGCTGCTGGCCAACACCCTGGCGCCCGAAGTCCGGGTCAACGCGGTGGCGCCGGGCCTCGTCGACACGCCCTGGACGGCCGACTGGGACGACGTCCGGGCCGCGGTGCACGCCGGCGCGCCGCTGCGCCGTTCCGGTCTCCCCGAAGACGTCGCCGAGGTCGCCGTCGCCCTGGCTACCGCCGGCTACACCACCGGCCAGGTGGTGGCGGTGGACGGTGGCCTGAGTCTCCGCTGAGCTGGGCGCACTGTCGGTTCCGGTGGCGCTACCGTCGCTTGGCGGGAGCCACCCGACCGCATCGAGCGTCCGGAGGATCATGCCTGCTGAGCACGGGAAGGACTGGCCCGGAGTGGTCAAGGACCTGGAGACCGAGATCTCCAACCGCATCGTCGGCCGGAACTGACGGCGCGGGAACGGGAATGCTCGCCAACCGGTCGTTCTTCTCGTTCCTCGAGCTGACCGACCCCACCCGCCACCACGAGTTCAACGAGTACCACCAGCTCGACCACCGGCCCGAGAACCTCGCCCTTCCCGGGGTGGTGTGGGGCGACCGTTGGGTGCGCTCACCGGACTGCGCGGCCATGAGCTCGGGCAGCCATCCCGACCTGGCCCGCATCCACTACGTGGCCATGTACTGGTTCGCCGAGCCGCTCGACGCGTCGGTGGCGGCGTGGCAGGAGCTGGGGGAGATGGCGCTGGATTGGGGACGGCGACCCGACCTCGACTGGACCCGGCGCGACGTCGGCTTCTTCCGGCCGCTGAAGGGCTACGTCAACCCCAGGGTCCTGGTGTCGCCCGACGCCCTGCCGTTCCGCCCCATCCGGGGGGTGCACCTGACCGTGCAGCGAGTCGAAGACCCGCGGAGTTCGGCGGCCGAGCGGGCGTTCGCCTGGCTGGACCGCGTCCACCTGCCCGACCTGGTGGACTGCCCCGGCGTCGGCGGGGCGTGGACGTTCACCAGCCAGTGGTGCACCCTGGAGGGGGAAGGCCGTCCCGCCAGCCGGGGACTGCGGGTGCAGCTGCTGTTCCTCGACGAGGACCCGACCGAGGTGCTCGCCGGCATCGACGCCCGCCGGCCCGCCTGGGAGCGCGGCGGCCGCCTGCACGACCTCGACGGGGTGCTCGACGAGCTGCTCGCCACCCCGCTGCGCCCCATCACCCCGTGGCAGTGGGACTGGTTCGACGGGTGACAGGGGACCGGCGGCCCCGCCTGCGCCTGGGCATCACCACCCCCGTCGTGCTGCAGCTCCCCGCCCTGGCCGCCGAGTGGGAACGTCACGCCGGCCCGGACGAGCTGGGCCAGGTCGCCGAGACGGCCGATCGGCTGGGCTACCACCACCTCACCTGCAGCGAGCACGTCGCCATCCCCGAGGCGGTGGCTGCCCAGCGCGGTGGCGTGTACTGGGACCCGCTCGCCACCCTGAGCTACCTGGCGGCCCGCACCCGGCGCATCCGGCTGGCAACCAGTGTGCTCGTGCTCGGCTACCACCACCCCCTCGCCCTGGCCAAACGGTTCGGCACCCTGGACGTCCTCAGCGCCGGCCGCCTCGTCCTCGGCGTCGGGGTGGGCACGCTGGAAGAGGAGTTCGCCCTGCTCGGCGTCCCGTTCGCCGACCGCGGCGCTCGGGCCGACGACGCCCTGCGCGCCTTGCGGACGTCGCTGTCCGAAGCGCGGCCCCGCTACCACGGCCCGTACTACGACATTGACGGCCTGGTCGTGCAGCCCCACGCCCAACAGGTGCGGGTGCCGCTGTGGGTCGGCGGCCGGACCCGTCGTTCGTTGCGGCGGGCCGTCGACCTGGCCGACGGCTGGACGCCGGCCATGCTGCGTCTCGACCACATCGCCTCCATGCTGGCCGCGACCGACCTACCGGACGGCTTCGAGGTGGTCCTCGGGCCCCGCCGGCGGTTGGACCCGCTGGGCGATCCGGACGGGGCGCGCGCCCTGCTCGACGAGGTGGCAGAGGCCGGTGCGACGATCGCTCAGGTCGTTTTCATCCACACATCTCTGGCCCACTACCTCGACCAGTTGGCCGCCGCCGCCGAGCTCTTCGATCTCGCCGGGGTGGACGAACAGCCGGCCCAGCCACGCAGGGACACCGGTACCGTATAAGGGGGAATGGTGATGTCCATCGACCTGATCTCGACGTCGGCGTTCGCCGATGGCCATCCGTGGGCGCAATACGCCTGGCTGCGGGCCCACGAGCCGGTCTACCGCCACCCGGATCCCGCCGGCGGCTTCTTCTGGGCGCTGACGAAGTACGAAGACGTCCAGGCGGTGAGCCGCCAGCCCCGACTGTTCAGCTCCTACGCCCGCGGAGTCATGGTGGAAGAGTCCGACGAGGCCGCCCTCGCCGGGCAGCGACAGATGATGCTGTCGATGGATCCGCCTCAGCACGAGCGGTTTCGACGCCTGGTGAGTCGAGGGTTCACCCCGAAGCAGGCGCAGCTGCTCCGAGGACGGGTGGACGACCTCTCGACCGCGATCGTCGACGACGTTGCCGGACGCGGCGGGTGCGACTTGGTGTCCGACGTGGCCGGCCGCCTCCCGTCGGGACTGATCGCCGAGCTCATGGGCATTCCGCGCGCTGACGGCGAACGCCTCTACCAGCTCACCGAGATCATGCACACCACCGACGACGCCGCCGCGCCGCCCGAGAAGCGGATGGAGGCCATTGCCGAGATGCTCGCCTACGCCGACGGGGTGGCCCGGGAGAAGCGCGCCCGCCCCGGCGACGACATCGCCAGCACTCTCGTGCATTCAGAGGTCGACGGCGATCGGCTGACCGACGAGGAGTTCCAATGGTTCTTCCTGCTGTTGGTCAACGCCGGCGGCGACACGACCCGGAACCTGGTGACCGCGGGCATACGCGTCCTCTTCGACCATCCCGCAGAGGGCGCCCGCCTGCGCGCAGATCTGGACGGCCTGCTGCCGACCGCGGTGGAGGAGATGCTCCGGTTCACCTCGCCCGTCGCCACCTTTCGGCGCACCGCCACCGAAGACACCGTCGTCGGGGCCCAGGAGATCTCCGCCGGGGACAAGGTCGTGATGTTCTACGGCTCGGCCAACCGCGACGAGGACGTCTTCCCGGATCCGGACCGCTTCGACGTCGGCCGCAGCCCCAACCCGCATCTGGCCTTCGGCGGGGGTGGCGCCCATCTGTGCCTGGGCATGCACGTGGCCCGCATCGAGATCGCCTCCCTGCTGCGGCAGCTGTTGGCCCGCCTCCCCGACCTGGCCCCCGCCGGTGAACCGGTACGGCTGGCGTCCAGCTTCATCGCCGGGTACCACGCCATGCCGGTGACCTTCACACCCGTGCCGGCGGCATCGCCGCCCGGACGAGGTGGCGCTCAGGCCAGCAGCTCGACGGGGACGTCCACCACCCTGGCTCGGAGCCACTCGCCCAGGCTCTTGGCCTGCCCGTCGAGCCGGCTGGAGGCGGCGACGCCCTCGCCCAGGAGCCCCACGATGACGAAGTTGACCGCCCGGAGGTTGGGCAGCGGGTAACGCCGCACCTCCAGGCCATCCGTCTCCGGCAGCAGCGTCCGCAGGCGGGCGACGGACAACCACGCCGCCATCCAGGCATAGGCGGCGTCGGTGCGGGCCCACACCCCGAGGTTGGCGTTGCCGCCCTTGTCGCCGGAGCGGGCCCCGACCACCAGGCCGAGCGCCGCCGGCCGCGTCTCGCCAGCCGAGAACCGGGTGGCTGGGCGCGGGTCGCCCGGGCCGGTCGCTTCCTCGACGGCATCGACGCCGAACTCCGCCCCGACACTGTCGAGCACGACCACCTCTCCGCCCACCGTCACCTCCTCGTGCACGAGGTCGGCGGGGACGGTCGCCGGCCAGTACACCCCGTAGGCCTGGGCGCCGCTGGTCATGCCCGAGCCGAAGAGGCCGGGGTAGTTGGCCAACGCCAGCTCGGTGATCCGGGCCGACAACGCCCGGCCCACCTTGCGCTCGTCGGGGTCCCGGACGGTGATGCGCAGTTGGGCCATGGCCGCCTCGTTGGTGGCCGGGTCGGGCTGGTCGGTGCGCAACAGCTGCACGTCGCAGCTGGCGAACGCCTCCCGGCCGCCCGGGACCTGCGACCACAGCGCGGCTTCGGCCAGCGCCGCCTTGGCCTCGATGTCGAGACCGGTCAGATACAGCGTGGTCGTGGTGCGGTAACCGGCCTGGTAGTTGAGCGCCACCTTGACGGTCGACGGTGGCGGAGAGCCCACCACACCGGTGACCAGGACCCGGTCCGGGGCCTGTTGGGCCAGTGAGATGGTGTCGAAGTGGGCGGTGACGTCGGGGTTGAGGTAGGCGGGCGCGCCGATCTCGTAGAGGAGCTGGGCGGTAACCGTGCCGGGCGAGACCCGGCCGCCGTGGGCGGGGTGCTTGGTGATGACCGACGAGCCGTCGGCGGCGACCTCGGCGATGGGGAAGCCGGGATGAGTCAGACCGGGAACCTCGTCGAAGAAGGCGTAGTTGCCGCCGGTGGCCTGGGGCCCGCACTCGATGACGTGGCCGGCCACGAGGGCGCCGGCGAGGGCGTTCCAGTCGTCCCGGCGCCACCGGTGGTGCCAGGCGGCGGGGCCCATGGCCAGGGCGGCGTCGGTGACCCGGCCGGTGACGACGATGTCGGCGCCCCGGTGGAGGGCGTCGGCGATGCCCCAGCCGCCGAGGTAGGCGTTGGCGGTCATGACCGGCCGGTCCCCGAGCGGCTCTGCGGATTCCAGATGGGGAAAGGCCACGCCTGCCTCGCGGAGCTCGTCGAGGCGGGGCATCAGGTCGTCGCCTTCGACGCAGGCGATGACCGGGTGCAGCCCGAGCTGGTCAGCGACGGTCGCCACCGCGTCGGCGCACGCCCGCGGGGCGAGCCCGCCGGCGTTGCTGACCACCTTGATGCCGCGCTCGAGGCAGTCGCCCATCACGTCCTGCATCTGCATGACGAAGGTGCGGGCGTAGCCCGCCGCCGGGCGGCGGGCCTGGTTCTTGGCCAGGATGAGCATGGTCAGCTCGGCCAACCAGTCGCCGGTGAGCACGTCGATGGGCCCGCCGTCGACCATCTCCCGGGCGGCGGAGAGACGGTCGCCGTAGAAGCCGCTGCAGTTGGCGATGCGCAGCGGCTGGTTCACGGGCCCAGTGGCTCGAGCACGACGAGGGTGTCCCCGCCGGCGACCTGGTCGCCGGCCTTGGCCCGCACCTCGGCGACGGTACCGGCGTGGGCGGCGACGATGCGGTGCTCCATCTTCATGGCCTCGAGGATCAGAAGCAGCTGGCCGAGGCCGACGGTCTCGCCGGCATGGACCTCGACGGCGAGCACGCGGCCAGGCATGGGGGCGACCAACGCGCCTGCCGCGGTCTCGATCGACGCGTCCGGGAACCGGGGCCGGGGGTGCAGGCAGACATCGCCGTCGGGCCCCTGCACCCAGACCGAGTCGCCGGCGGCAAGCACGTCGAGTGTGTGGCGCTGCTGGTCGACATCGAGGACCAGCCGACCGGCGTCCCTGCCGAGGACCCGGGCCCGACCGCTCCAGTCGCCCACCTGCACGTCGAAGGACCCGTCGCGTCTCACCTGATAGGCAACGGTGAGGTCGTGATCATGGGCGGACGGCGAGCCGTCCGCTGTGTAGGTCACCGTCTCGGGGGGCATCACGCTGTTGCGCCACCCCGTGGTCCGTAACGCCGGACCCGGTCGCCCGCCGGGCGGCGTCGGCGGACAAGGCAGCTGCGATCGCCGCCACCCGCACCTCCCCGTCCGCGGGGACGCGGGCCCGCGCCACGCCGGAGGTTTCGATGAACGCGGTGGTCGCCCGGCCGGCGCGAAAGTCGGGATGGCGCAGGGCGGCGACGAGGAAGTCGCGGTTGGTGGTGACGCCTCGGATGCGGGCGCGCGCCAGGCCCAGGGCCAGGCGGGCGGCGGCCTCGTCGCGGGTGGGGGCGTGGGCGATGGCCTTGGCCAGCAGCGGATCCCATTCCACCCCGACGACGCTCCCGGTCTCCACGCCCGAGTCCCAGCGCAGCGCGGGGTGCGGCGCCGGCGCCCACTCGGCCAGGGTGCCGGTGGCGGGCAGGAACCCGGCCGCCGGGTCCTCGGCGTACAGCCGGGCTTCGATGGCGTGGCCGGTGATGGCGAGGTCGTCCTGGGCGACCGAGAGCGGTCGTCCGTCGGCGATGCCGAGCTGCTCGCGCACCAGGTCCAGCCCGGTCACCGCCTCGGTCACCGGGTGCTCGACCTGGAGGCGGGTGTTGACCTCGAGGAACCAGAACTCGCCGTTGGCGTCCAGGACGAACTCGACGGTTCCTGCCCCCCGGTAGCCGACGGCCCGCGCCGCGGCCAGGGCGGCGTCGCCCATGCGGGCGCGGGTGGCCGCGTCCAGGGCGGGCGACGGCGCCTCCTCGATGACCTTCTGGTGCCGGCGCTGAATCGAGCACTCTCGCTCGAAGCAGTGCACGGCGTTGCCGTGGTCGTCGGCCAGGACCTGGATCTCCACGTGGCGGGCGTCGGGCACGTAGCGCTCGATGAACACCGTGGCGGAGCCGAAGGCGGCACCGGCCTCCCGTCTGGCCGCCGTCACTGCCGCGGCCAGGTCCTCGGGGCGGGCCACCATGCGCATGCCCTTGCCACCGCCGCCGGCGGCCGCCTTGATCAGCACCGGCCACTCGGACGGAACGGGAACCTGGTCGCCGACCTCGACCGACGGCAGGACGGGCACGCCGGCGTCGGCCATGATCCGCTTGGCCACCAGCTTGTCGCCCATGGCGGCGATGGCATCGGGCGGGGGCCCCACCCAGGTCAGGCCGGCGTCGAGCACCGCCCGGGCGAAGGCGGCGCGCTCGGAGAGGAACCCGTAGCCCGGGTGCACGGCGTCGGCGTGGGCCCGTCCGGCCGCGGCCAGGAGGGCCTCGATGTCGAGGTAGGTCTCCGCCGCGGTGGTTCCGGCGAGGGCCACGGCGCGGTCGGCGTCGTTGACGTGGGGGGCGGCCACGTCGCCTTCGCTGTAGACGGCGACGGTCTCCACCCCCATGTCCCGGGCGGTGCGCATCACCCGCCGGGCAATTTCCCCTCGGTTGGCCACCAGCAAGCGGGAGATCACAACCGGAACACGCCGAAGCCGGCCGCTCCCGTGATCGGTGCGCTGTGGCAGGCCGACAGGGCCAGGGCCACGGCCATGCGGGTGTCGCGCGGGTCGACGATGCCGTCGTCGACCACCCGGCCGGTGGCATAGCGGCCCAGGGACTGGGCCTCGGCGAACGCTTCCACCGCCGCCGTCGCCTCGGCCTCCGCCTGCTCGTCGAGGGCGACGCCCCGGCGGGCCGCTTGGGCCCGGCGCACGATGGACATCACGCCGGCCATCTGCTTCGGTCCCATGATGGCGATCTTCGCCGTCGGCCACAGGAAGACGAAGCGGGTGTCGAAGGCCCGCCCGCCCATGCCGTAGTTGCCGGCACCGTAGCTCGCCCCCAGGATGACGGTGACGTGGGGGACCGTCGAGTTCGACAGGGCGTTGATCATCTGGCTGCCGTGCTTGACGATGCCTTCCCGCTCGTAGTCCCGCCCGACCATGTAGCCGGTGATGTGCTGGAGGAACAGGATCGGTGTCGGCGTCTGGTTGCACAGCTGGATGAACTGGCCCGCCTTCTGGGCGGAGTCGGAGAACAGCACGCCGTTGTTGGCCACGATCCCCACCGGGTAGCCGTGGATCTCGGCCCAGCCGCACACGAGCGTCGGGCCGTACCGGGGCTTGAACTCCTCCAGCCGGCTGCCGTCGGTGATGCGCCCGATCACCTCGCGGATCTCGACGGGTGTGCGCAGGTCGGCGGGCATGAGCCCGAGGAGCTCCTCGGGGTCGTGGCGCGGGGGCTCGGCCGTCTCGGTGACCGGGCCCGGCCCCGCCTTGCGCCAGCGCAGGTGGGCGACGACGTCGCGGCACATGCGGATCGCCTGGTGCTCGTCGTCGGCCAGGTAATCGGCCAGGCCGCTCGCCGACGCGTGCATCTCCGCCCCGCCGAGCGCTTCGTCGTCGGCGTCCTCGCCCGTGGCCACCTTGACCAGCGGTGGCCCGCCGAGGAAGACCTTGGCCCCGCCCCGTACGAAGATGTTGTAGTCCGACAGGCCCGGTTGGTAGGCGCCGCCGGCCGTGGAGCTGCCGAACACCACCGAGATGGTCGGCACCCCCTGGGCCGAGAGCGCGGTGATGTCGTGGAACATGCGACCGGACTCGGCGAAGTGGGTCAGGTCGCGCCGCATGGCCGCGTCGGCGTCCTCGCCGGCGCCGGTGCCGCGCAGGTCGCCGCCGGCGGACTCGACGAGCTGGATGTAGGGCATGCGGTTGTCGCGGGCGATCTCCAGGGCCCGCAGCAGCTTGCGGATGCTGATGGCCGTCATGGCCCCGCCCAGCACGGTCGGGTCGTTGGCCAGGATCACGCACTCGGTGCCGGACACCACGCCGATGCCGAGCACCATGCCGCCGCCGACGGCGTAGTCGGTCCCGTAGCCGGCCAGGGCGCTGAGCTCGAGGAACGGGCTGGCGGGGTCGAGGAGCAGGGCGATGCGCTCCCGCACGGGCATCTTGCCCCGGGACCGGTGGCGTTCGGTTGCCCGCTCCCCGCCTCCGGCCGCGGCCGCGTCGAGCAGGTCGTCGATCTCGGCCAGCGAGGCCAGCATGTCGGCCCGGTTGGTGGCGAAGGCGGCTTCGGTGGGATCGACGGTGGTCCCGAGGATCGGCGCGGGCACGGCGACGTTGCTACCAGGTCGGGGCCGGCGAGTGCCAGGATCGCTGGGCATGTTGTTCACCGAGGATCACGAGCGCTTCCGGCTGGCGACCCGCGGGGTGCTGGCCCGGGCGGTGGAGCCCTACGTGGAGGAGTGGGAGGAGCGGGGGGCGTTCCCCGGCCACGAGCTGTTCGCCACCCTCGGCCAGGCCGGGCTGTTCGGGCTGGAGTACGACCCGGAATGGGGCGGCCAGGGGGCCGACCACTCCTACACCGTCGTCCTCGGCGAGGAGCTCGGCCGCCTGGGTTGCGGCGGGGTGCCCATGGCCATTTCCGTCCAGACCGACATGGCCACCCCCTCGCTGCACCGGTTCGGCTCGGACGAGCTCAAGCGGCGCTACCTGGCTCCGGCCCTGCGCGGCGAGATGGTCGCGTCCATCGCCGTCAGCGAGCCCGACGCCGGCTCGGACGTCGCCGGCCTGCGGACCCGCGCCACCCGCGACGGCGACGAGTGGGTGATCAACGGATCGAAGCTGTACATCACCAACGGCGCCCAGGCCGACTGGCTGTGCCTGCTGGCCCGCACGTCCGACGAGGGCGGCCACCAGGGCATGTCCCAGATCGTCTTCCCCACCGACGCCCCCGGTTTCACCGTCAGCCGGACCCTGCACAAGCTGGGCAACCGGTCGTCGGACACCGCCGAGCTGTCCTTCGTCGACGCCCGCGTGCCGGTGGCCAACACCATCGGCGAGATCGGCCGGGGCTTCCAGCAGCAGATGCAGCAGTTCCAGAACGAGCGCATGATCGCCGCCTACACCGCCGTCGGCTCCATGGCCGGCGCTCTGGACCGCACCGCCGACTACCTGCGCCAACGCCAGGCGTTCGGCCGGCCGCTGCTGGCCAACCAGTACCTGCAGTTCACCCTGGCCGAGCTAGCCGCCGAGCTGGACCTGCTGCGCGAGTACAACTACGCCTGCGCCGAGGCCTACCTCCGGGGCGAGAACACCACCCGCCGGGCCACCATCGCCAAGCTCAAGGCGGGCCGGCTCCAGCGGGCGATTGCCGACACCTGCCTGCAGTACCACGGCGGTGTCGGCTACATGGAAGAGACATGGGTGTCCCGCTTCTTCCGCGACGGCCGGCTGCTGTCCATCGGCGGCGGCGCCGACGAAGTCATGTTGCAGGTGCTTGCCCACCTGGACGGGTTCACCGCGTGATCAGCGCACGGCGTCGGCCGGGTCCCGGCCGGTCAGCCAGTGCCGCCCGACCAGTCGGGCCTCGGCCCAGCGGGCGGTGGCGGCGGCGTCGTCCTGGCCCAGGTCGGCGGGCGTGGGGCCGATGCGGTCGGCGACCGGTCGCAGGGCGTCGACGTCGAAGCCGTACACCGACGCGGCGTTGAGGCCGAGCATGGCCGCCGTCTCGTCGGCGGGAATGTCGTGGAAGGAACGCTTGAGCCAGTCGGCGGTGTGCGGCCAGGTGCCTTCGGGGTGGGGGAAGTCGTTGCCCCACAGCAGGTTGCCCACGCCGATCTCGTAGCGTCGGGCCAGCTCGCGCCGCTCGGTGGTGGTGGCGCCGATGAAGCAGTTGCGGTCGAAGTAGGCGCTGGGCGGCATGGTCAGGCTGCCTTCGAGGGCGTGGCTCATCTTCTTGGCCGAGTGGACCCGCAGGAAGCGGGTGTCCATCAGCCACAGCAGGTCGTTGGCCCAGAAGGCGCCGCACTCGGTCGCCCCCCAGCGCAGCCGGGGGAACCGCTCGAAGACGCCGGACTGCAGGGCGAACCACAAGGGCCGGGTGCCCCACCAGCGCACCTCGGTGGTGTAGATGCCCAGGTGCTCGCCGTAGTCCTCCTTGGGCGCCGGGCCCGAGTGGGTGTGGACGGGCATGGCCAGGTCCTGGCAGGCCGCCCACACCGGGTCGTAACGGCGGTCGTGGTAGGGCGGATACGTCCCCCACGTGGCGGGGATGAGGATGCCGCCGCGCAACCCCGACTCGGCGGCGCGGGAGATCTCGGCCACGGCGGCGTCGATGTCGGCCAGGATGGGCACCACGGCGACGCCGGCGCGCCGCTCGGGGCTGTGGGCGCACAGCTCCGCCACCCAGCGGTTGTGGGCCCGGGCGCCGGCCATGGCCCGGCCCGGGTCGAGGTCGCCGGTGGTCCCGAGGCCGGCGCCGAACGGTGCCCCGGCCACGCCGGTGACGGCGTCGGCGTCGGGGAAGATGACCTCGCCGGCCACGCCGTCGCCGTCGAGCTCCTTGTCGCGGCGGGCGACGTCCCAGCCGCCGGCGATCCCCTCACCGTGCTCGTCGAACCAGTTGGTGGCGAACTCCTCGTCGGTGAACCCGCCGGCGGCCATCTGCTCGGCCCGTTCAGCGAGGAACACGTCGAACTCCTCCCGGTAGTCGGGATCGACGTACTCCCGGTAGCGCTCGGTGGGCAGCTCGGCGTGGCAGTCGGCGGAGATGATGAGATAGCGGTCCACGGGCGTTCCTTTCGCGATGCGGGCTACCACGCCCGGATGGGTTCCGGCTCGAATGCCGTGCTGCGGGCACCAGCCGGCACGGCTTCCAGGGGGGCGGCGACCTCGGCGATGGTGGGGCCGACGCGTGCCGCGACCGGCGCCAGGGCGTCGAGGTCGAAGCCGTACAGCTCGGCGGCGTTGCCGCCCACCATGGCCGCCACCTCGGCCGGGGGAACGGCGTTGAAGGTGTGGCGCAGCGCTTCGCGGGTGTGGGGCGCCGTGCCCTCGAAGTGGGGGTAATCGGAACCCCACATGATGCGGTCGACGCCGATGCGCTCCCGCTCGGCGCACTCCACCGGACGCAGGAAGCTGGCGCCCACGTGGCCCTGACGGGCCCAGTACTGCCGGGGCGACAGGGGCAGGGACCCGGCGTCGGGGCCGGCAAAACGGCTGACGGCCGAGCCCGATCGCCGGTAGCGCTCGGCGTTCAGGTCGAGCGACTCCAGGGTGGCCGCCAACCACCCGGTTCCCTGCTCGGTGAGGACGAGGTGCAGGTCGGGATGGCGCTCGAAGGTGCCGTTGAGGATCAGGTGCCACAGCACCCGGTGCGCCCACCAGGCGCTCTCGTACACCCAGACGGCCAGGGCGCTGCCCCACTCGTCCTCGGGCGGCGGCCCGGCGGCGCCGCCGTGCTGGTTGACGACCACGCCGTTGGCCGCGCACGCCGCCCACAGCGGACGCCAGTGCTCGGCGTACAGCGGAGGCAGGCCGCTGCCGGGGGCGGCGTTGGGCAGCAGCACCCCGCCGCGGAGGCCCGAGGCGCCGATCCATTCCACCGCCCGGATGGCCTCGTCCTGGTCGTTGAGCAGGATCTGGCCGACCCCGGCGCGCGACTCTGGGGCCAGGCTGCAGAAGTCCACCAGCCACCGGTTGTGGGCCCGCAGGCCGGCCCAGCGCAGCTCCAGCTCCTCGGCGTTGGCGGGGGCGGGCGACGCCAGGCTTCCCCGGGGGAAGAAGGGCGGCACCGTGTTGGGGAAGATCACCTCACCGACGACGCCCTCGGCGTGCAGGTCCGCCTGGCGCCGGTCACTGTCCCAGTTGCGGTCGGCGTCGGGCTCGGCCAGATCGGCGAACGGGTTCACGAACTCCGCCGCCCAGCGGTCGAACGCCTCCACGTACCGCCGTTCGAGGTACGGCCGGTAGGCGGGGATGTCGGCGCCGGCGTGGCAGTCGGCGGAGATGACCGTGTAGGCGTCCGCCACGATTCCCTCAGTCATGGCCAGGCTCAGGCGCGCGCCGGCGCGGCGAGCAGGGCGATGTCGTCGTAGCGCTGGTGCACGTAGGGGAGCAGATCGGCGGCGTCGACGCGGGCGGCGATGCTGGCCGTCTGCCGGGTGCGCCGGCGGCACCAGGTGATGGACTGGACCTCCCGCGCCACGATGTCGGCGACGGGGTCCAGCGGCGAATCGCCCAGCTCGACGGTGCCTTCGATGCGCTCGAGGGTCTCGTAGCGCCGCTGGTAGCAGCCGTGGACCAGGTGGGGGTCGGTGATGCCGTCGCCGTCGGGTGCCCGCAGGAACTTGAAGTAGAACTCGACGTTGGTCACCTCGTCGGGGGCGGGGAGGGCGCCGGTGACCTCGCCGGTCACGCTGATCAGCCGGTAGCCGAGCCGGGCGACCGACGCCTCGACGTGCGCCCCCTGGCGGTCGACGGCGATCTCGCCCAGCTTCTTGGGCTCGCCGAACGTCTCCCGCCCGCCCACGACCGACTGCTCCGTCGACTGGGGCATGAACAGGGGGTAGTCGCCCTCGATGGAACCGTGGCGGGCGGCGACGGAGAACACGGCCGAGCCGAAGGGAGGGCGGCCGGTGATGGCCACCCGCTGCAACGAGATGCGGGCGACGGGTTCGGCGGCCGGCGTGAGCGGCGGGGGTAGGACGGCGGCCACGATCTCGGGATCGGTCCGGTAGGTGACCGTCACCGCCTCGGTGACGATCGGCGCGGTGGTGGCCTCGATCTCGTGGTCCTCCTGGCGCTCGGGCGGGCGGGCGCCGTAACGGATGCTCATGGGGAACCTCCTGGTGGGTTCTCGGTCTTCGCCGCGGTGGCGAGGACATCGGTGAGGTAGTCGGGCTGGGCGCGCCGGCGGATGGACGCCGCCCGCTGGGCGACGGCCTCCTCGGCGGTCGACGGCGGCCCCATCATCCAGAAGCGGCCGTCGACCAGGCCGTCGGCCACCTGGGCGGCGACCTGCTCCAGCGGGGTGAAGCTGACCTGGGCGCCGGCCGACTCGAAGCGCTCGACGACCGCCCCCAGCGTCTGCTGGGGGCTGCGCCGGGGCTGGGTGGGGGCGTAGCGCTCGGGGCGATGGCGCCACGACTCCCAGATGCCGGTGTTGAGGAAGCCGGAGGGGAGCAGGACCGACGCGCCCACCGCCGAGCCGGCCATCTCCAGGTGGGAGTACAGGCTCTCGGTCAGGCACAGCACGGCCGCCTTGGTCATGGGATACACGGCGTTGGCCGGGCCTCCCATCGCCCCCCGCCCGATCGGTGCGAACGCCCCGTTGCTGGAGCTGGTGTTGACGACGTGGCCCTCGTCCTGGGCGAGCAGCAGCGGCACGAACGCCCGCATGCCGTGGATGACGCCGAACACGTTGACGTCGACGCCCCAGTGCCAGTCGGCCAGGTCGTGGTCCCACAGGTAGCCCTCGGACACCGCCCCGGTTCCGGCGTTGTTGCACACCACGTGCACGGCGCCGAAGCGGCGGACGGTCTCGTCGGCCAGGTGCTGCACGGACGCGAAGTCGGTCACGTCGGTGACCACGCCGGCGACGTCGTGGCCCTCGTCGCGCAGGGTGGACGCCGCCGCTTCGAGGGGCTCGGCGAGGACGTCGGCCAGGACCACGCGCATCCCCTCCTGTCCCAAGCGCCGGCCCAGGGCGACGCCGATGCCGCCGGCGCCCCCGGTCACCACGGCCGTCTTACCCTTCAGCGTGTCCATGGCGACGCCGGCGCTCAGGTGCCGCTGTAGTGGGCGTAGCCGCCGGGCACGCACGCGAAGCCCGAGGGTGGCGTCACCCGCTTCCAGGCGCCCTTGTCCACCGTCGTCTCCAGCCAGCACTGCGACGGTTGCTTGCTGCCCGGATCGAACGGCGCCGACAGTCCGCTGGCGTCGAAGTGGTGGATGTTGGACAGGGCGGTGAGCACCGAGGCCTGGGTGGGGTTGGCGCCGGCGCTCTTCAGGGCCTGGACGAACAGGCCGGCCGCCTCCCAGCCGTAGACCGAGAACAGGTCGGGGGTGAAGCTGGGATGGGTCTTGCCCATCCAGGTCATGAACTGGGTGACGCCGGGGATCCCCTTGTCCTCACCGAGGTACATGGCCTGTTGCTCGAAGTTGATGACCCCCTGGGCGGAGTCGGCGCCGGCCAGCTGGATCAGCTTGTGGTCGTAGCCGTTGTACAGGACGATGAGCGGGTGCCATCCCTGCTGGTGGACCTCCTGGATGATCGGCCCGTCCTGGAGGGTGTCGTTGACCAGCCACAGCATCTTCACCCCCTGGGCCTTCATGCGCAGGATGTCGGCGGTGAAGTTGGACTCGGTCTGGCCGAAGCCGCGCTGGTAGGTGATCTTCCAGCCCGCCTGGGTCATGGCGTACTGCTGGGCGTGGGCCGGGAAGGCGGCGGTGGAGGCGTAGAGGGTGCCCACCGAGGAGATGTCCTGGGGGTACTTCTGCTTGATCTGCAGGAACGGGCCGGTGAGGAAGCCGGGGGGGAGGGGAAGCGGCGAGTACCCGTTGGTGAGGTTCTGGGTCTGCGGTGTCAACGCCTCGGAGAACACCACGGGCGTGGTCGTGGGGTACTTGGCGCAGCTGTCGACCACCGACTCGTTGCCGACGAAGGCGAACACCTGCGGGGTGAGCGACGACACCTCGGAGGCGTTCTGGTTGCAGTTGAGGGCGTCGTCGCCGGACTTCTGCAGCAGCTTGCGCCCGTTGACGCCGCCCTGGGAGTTGATGAAGTTGAAGTAGGCGTCAACGCCGTACACCGTCCCCTGGAACAGCCCGGGGACGGGTCCGGTCAACGTGGACACGGTGCCGACAGTGAGGGTGCTGGAGGTGAGGCCCGGGATGGGCCCGCTCGGCGCGGCCGCGGTGGTCGCGCTGCTGGCGCTGGTCGTACTGGTCGCACTGGTGGCGCTGGTCGAAGGCGGTGCCGTCGTCTTGCTGCTGCTGCCGCACGCGGCGGCCAGGAGCAGCCCGCCTGCGGCCAGCGCTATCAGCCGGCGTCGAGTGGATCTGTTCGGCATCTTCCCCCCTTGTCGATCCCACCGGAACCTAGCCGAGACACACAGCGCGACTCAACAGTCGCACTATGCGACTTCGGGACTAGGCTGGGCCCGTGCCCCGGGCCTCGCCGCAGACCGACCGGGTGGTCGCCCTGCTCGAACTGCTGGTGGGCGACCACGACGAGAGCAACCCCACACCCGGTGCGGCGACCCGGTCGCTGACCCTGGCGGAGATCACCCGCGGCCTGGGTGTGCACAAGGCGACCTGCCACTCCATGCTGACCGCACTCACCACCGCGGGATGGCTCCGGCGCGATCCGGTGCGCAAGACCTACCAGTTGGGCCCGGAGCTGGTGCGCATCGGCAACGCCGCCGCGTCGCGCGTACCCGCCCTCGACTTCGCCCGGTCGACCATGGCCGCGCTGGCGTCGGGGACGCGCGCCCACTGCATCGCCATACAACCCGAAGGCGATCACATGACGGTGGTCGCCCAGGTCCGGGCCCCGGGAGGCGGTGGGCACCCCATGGCGATCGGCACCGAGTTCCCCCTGCGCCCCCCCTACGGGGCCGCCGCCATGTGCTGGTCGTCGCCCGGCGAGCGGGAATCGTGGCTGGCGGGGGCGCCGGCCAACGTCCGGCCCCGGTACCGCCGGGCCTTGGCTACCGCCGCCTCCCGGGGGTATGCCATCGGCCTCCACGTCCTTCCCGACGTGCGGTTGCAGAACCTGGCGTCGCTCATCCGCCGGACCGAGGTGGGTGGCCGCGTTCGTGGGCGGGTCGGGGCGTTGGCCGAGCAGCTCACCGAGGAGCTGATGCGCCGCCCCGAATGGTTCGCCACCTCGCTGCGGCCGGCCACGACCTACCAGGTCAGCCACGTCGACGCGCCCATCCTGGCCGGCGACGGCCGGGTGGCGCTGATGTTGACCATGGTCCCGGTCGACGCGGCCATGACCGGTGCCGCCGTGCACCAGCTCGGCTCCCGGCTGGTGGAGGCGACCACCGCCGTCAGCGCCGCCCTGGACCGGCGGTGACGCCTTGCGGGTCCGGGGCCAGGTGGAGTGCAATGACCGGGTGAAGCCCGACGATGGCGCGGGCGCGGGCAGCGCCGGCTGGCGCCAGGCCGCGCTGGGCTCGGCGGTGGCGTTGGCCCTGACCGGGGGGCTGGCCGCGGCCATGGTCCCCGTGCGCAGCCACCTGAGCGTGGCCACCACCGCCCTGGTCCTCGTCGTCCCTGTGGTGGCCGGAGTGGCGGTGGGCGGGTTCGCCGGCGGCGCGGTCGGCGTGGCCGCTGGCTTCCTCGTGTACGACCTCGTCTTCATCCCGCCCTACTACACGCTGTCGGTGGGCTCGGCGCAGAACTGGGTGGCGCTGGCGGTGTACGCCGTCGTCATGGTGGTGGTGGCCCAGGTGGTCGCCCACCTGGGCGCGGCGCGCGCCGAGGCGCAGCGCCGGGCGCGGGAAACCCGACGCCTGTTCGAGCTGTCGGAGCTGCTGGTGGCCGAGCGCTCGCTGGGCGAGCTGCTGCAGACCATCGTCGTCACCGCCCGCCAGGTGTTCGACGTCGCCGGGGTGGCCCTGCTCCTGCCCGGCGAGGACGGCTTGGCCGTGGCCGCGTCGGCCGGCGACCCTCCGTCGGCGGACGAGCTGCGGCGCCTGGCCCCCGACGCCGGGGAGCCCGTCAGCGTGGGCACGGCGGCGGGAGCGGCGGGCCAGCCCCGCGCCGTGGCCCTGGCCGCGTCCGGGCGGCCCATCGGGATGCTCCTCCTGCGGGGCGTGCCGACATCGAGCACCGACCGCGACCTGCTCGCCGCCTTCGCCAACCACGCCGCCTTGGCCATCGAGCGGGCCCAGCTGCAGGAGCAGGCCACCCGAGCGGAGCTTCTCGAGGAGGTCGACAAGCTGCGCCGGTCGCTGGTCGGCGCCGTCTCCCACGACCTGCGCACCCCCCTGGCCACGATCAAGGTGGCCACCACCAACCTGCTCGATCCCGACGTGGCGCCCTCGCCGGCGGATCGGCGCGAGCTGCTCGAGCTCATGGACGTGCAGGCCGACCGCCTGGACCGGCTGGTGTCCAACCTGCTCGACATGACGCGCATCCAGTCCGGGGCGCTGCGGGTGCAGCGTGAGGCGGTCCCGCTCGCCGATCTGGTCACCGAGGCGCTCGCCTCCCTCGGCTCGTCGCTGCCGGCGGGCCGGGTCGGCCTGCGCTTCCGCAACGGGCTGCCTCTCGTCGACGTCGACCCCGTGCTCGTCCGCCAGGTGGTGGCCAATCTGGTGGAAAACGCCTTGCGTCACGGGCCCGAGGACACCCCGGTGACGATCACCGCCACCACCGAACCCGACGGACGGGTCGAGGTGGCGGTCAGCGACTCGGGGCCCGGGGTCCCCGAGGAGGAGCGCAGCAGCATCTTCGAGATGTTCAACCACTCGTCCACGGGTGGGAGAGCCGGTCTGGGGCTGGCGATCGCCGAGTCGTTCGTCGAGGCCCACGGCGAACGCATCTGGGTGGAGGGCAGCCCGACCGGCGCCCGCTTCGTGTTCACCCTGCCGGCCAGCGCGGTGAGCGCCGAGGTCTGAGGTGGCCCGGGTGCTGGTGGTGGATGACGACCGGGCGCTGCTGCGCGCCCTCACCGTGGGCCTGGCCGGGCACGGTCACGAGGTGACGGTGGCGACCAACGGCGCCGACGGGCTCACCAAGGTGGCGGTCGAGGGCCCGGATGTTGTCGTCCTGGACCTCGGCCTTCCGGATCTCGACGGAATCGCCGTGTGCCGCCGCATCCGCCAGTGGAGCGAGGTACCGGTCATCGTGCTGTCGGCGACCGGTCTGGAGGACCGCAAGGTGGCGGCGCTGGACGAGGGGGCCGACGACTACGTGACCAAGCCGTTCGGCATGGCTGAGCTCGAGGCGCGGATCCGCTCGGCCGTCCGCCACCGGGGCACAGAGGTAGCCGACGAACCCGCCGTGCTGCGCGTGGGCGCCCTCGAGCTCGACCTGGTGCACCACCAGGCAGCGATGGATGGGCGTGCCGTGGAGTTGACGGGCAGGGAGTTCGACGTGCTGTCGTTCCTCGCCCGCCATCCGGGAAAGGTGTGCACCCATCAGATGATCCTCAACCGGGTCTGGGGGGGCCGGTTCGGCGGCGAGGACCAGACCCTCCGGGTGTACGTGTACCGCCTGCGCCGCAAGCTGGGCGACGAGGGCGGCCGGATGCTGCGCAGCACCCCGGGGGTCGGGTACTCGCTCTCGGCCGACTAACCCGCGCGTTCACGTTCTTCTCACGGCTGCGCCGGGGACTTTCACATCGGGTTCACGGCGGCTCGGTGAGGCTGCGGACATGGCTGACTTCTTCGCCGTGCTCGGCACCCTGGTGTTCGTCGCCGCCATGCTCGGACTGATCTGGGCTCTGGAGCGGGTGTGACACCAGTTGAGGGAATTCTCCTCGCCGTCTCCTGCCTGGTGTTCGCCTACCTGGCCATGGCGCTGATCAAGCCCGAGTGGTTCTGACCCGGTGACGTTCTTCTGGACCATCGCCGTGCTGGTGGTGGTGCTGGCCCTGGCGTGGCGGTTCCTGGGGTCGTACCTGGTCGGCGTCTACGAGGGCCGCGTCACCTACCTGGCCTGGCTGGAGCGGCCCGTGTACCGCGTCCTCGGGGTGAACGCCGAAGCCGAGCAGTCGTGGCCGCGATACGCCGGCGCCCTCGTCATCTTCTCGGCGGTGGCCATCCTCGTCACCTACGGGCTCATCCGCCTGCAGGGCAGCCTGCCGCTCAACCCCCAGCACCTCGGGGGGACCACGCCGGCGTTGTCCTGGAACACGGCGGTGTCGTTCGTCACCAACACCAACTGGCAGAACTACCCCGGCGAGTCGACCATGACGTACCTGTCGCAGATGGGCGCGCTCGCCGTGCAACAGTTCGTCAGCGCGTCGGTCGGCGTCGCCGTCGCCATCGCCCTCATCCGCGGCTTCGCCCGCAAGGGATCGCCCACCATCGGCAACTTCTGGGTCGACCTGGTCCGGGGCGTGATCTACGTCCTCATCCCGATCGCGTTCATCGCCGGCATCATCTTCGTCGCCCAGGGCGCAGTGCAGACGCTGTCCGGGCCGGCGACGGTCCACAACGCCCTCAACGGTTCGAAGCAGGTCATCCCCCGCGGGCCCGGTCGGGTTCATGGAGTCGATCAAACAGCTGGGCACCAACGGGGGAGGCTTCTACAACGCCAACGGGGCCCACCCCTTCGAGAACCCGACCGGTCTCACCAACCTCCTGTCGTTCGTCCTGCTGCTCTCCATTCCCGTGGCCCTCACCTACACGTTCGGCAAGATGGTCGGCGCCGTCCGCCAAGGCGTGGCCGTGCTGGCCGCCATGACCATCATCTTCGGGGCGTGGGTCGGCTTCACCGCCTACTCCGAGTCGCAGCCCAACCCGGCGGTCGCCGCCGCCCACGTGGTCAGCCAACCCCAGGGCAACCTCGAAGGCAAAGAGACGCGGTTCGGGACGGCGCAGTCGGCGCTCTACGGGGTGGCGTCCACCCAGACGTCGACCGGTTCGGTCGACGGGGCCAACGACTCGTACACGCCGATCGGCGGCTTCGGGCTGCTCAGCGGGATGATGCTCGGCGAGGTCACCCCGGGAGGGGTGGGCAGCGGCCTCTACACCATCCTGCTGTTCGCCATCGTCACCGTGTTCCTGGGCGGACTCATGATCGGGCGAACGCCCGAGTACCTGGGCAAGAAGATCCAGGCCCGGGAGGTGAAGCTGGCCGCGCTCGCCGTGCTCGTCATGCCCATCACCGTGCTGGTCATCACCGCCATCGCCGTGTCCATCCACTCGGGGCGGGCGGGACCGCTCAACAACGGTCCCCACGGGTTCAGCGAGATCCTCTATGCCTTCACGTCCCAAGGCAACAACAACGGCTCGGCGTTCGCCGGCCTCACCGGCAACACCGGCTTCTACAACATCGCCGGAGGCATCGCCATGCTGCTCGGGCGCTTCGCCATCATGGTGCCGGTGCTCGCCCTGAGCGGGGTGCTGGCGGCCAAGAAGCTCGTGCCCGCCGGGCTCGGCACCTTCCGCACCGACGCCCCGCTGTTCACCGGCCTGCTCATCGGGGTCATCTTCATCGTGGGCGGCCTGACCTTCTTCCCCGCCGTGGCCCTCGGCCCCCTGGTCGAGCAACTCAGCAAGGGCCTGTTCTGATGGCCTCGGTCGGTCGTCGCCGCACCGCACGGCGTCTCCGAATCGCGGGGCCTGTTCGACCGCGACATCCTGGGCCGGTCGCTGATCGACGCGGCCAAGAAGCTCGACCCCCGCGTCCAGGTCAGGAACCCGGTCATGTTCGTGGTCCTCGTCGGCACCGTCGTTTCGTTTGTCGAGGCCATCGCCAACCCCAGCCTGTTTGCCTGGAGCATCACCGTCTGGCTGGTCCTCACCGTGCTCTTCGCCAACTTTGCCGAAGCCATGGCCGAGGGCCGGGGCAAGGCCCAGGCCGACGCCCTGCGCCGCATGCGGTCCGAGACCGAAGCCCGCCGGCTGGGCGCCGACGGGGCCGAGGAGCGGGTGCCGGCGTCGGTGCTGCGCAAGGACGACGTCGTCGTGTGCGAGGCGGGGGACGTGATCCCGTCAGACGGCGACATCACCGACGGGATCGCGTCGGTCGACGAGTCCGCCATCACCGGCGAATCGGCACCGGTCATCCGCGAGTCCGGAGGTGACCGCTCGGCGGTCACCGGCGGCACCCGGGTGCTGTCGGATCGCATCGTGATCCGCATCACCGCCGATCCCGGGCACACGTTCCTCGACCGGATGATCGGCCTGGTCGAAGGGGCCAACCGCCAGAAGACGCCCAACGAGATCGCCCTGACGATCCTGCTGGCCGCCCTGACCATCGTGTTCCTGCCCGTTGTGGTCGTGCTGCAGCCCTTCGGCCACTACTCGGGCACCACGGTGTCGGTCGTCATCCTGGTGGCCCTCCTCGTCTGTCTCATCCCGACCACGATCGGAGCCCTGCTGTCGGCCATCGGCATCGCCGGCATGGACCGCCTCGTCCAGCGCAACGTGCTGGCCATGAGCGGGCGCGCCGTCGAAGCGGCCGGCGACGTGCAGACCCTGCTGCTGGACAAGACCGGCACCATCACCCTCGGCAATCGCATGGCGTCGGCCTTCGTGCCCGTCGGCGGCGCCACCGAGGAGCAGCTGGCGGCGACGGCCCAGCTGGCCTCGCTGGCCGACGAGACGCCCGAGGGGCGCTCCATCGTGGTGTTGGCCAAGGAGCGCTTCGCCATCCGGGAGCGGGACCTCGAGACGGACCACGTCTTCGTGCCGTTCTCCGCCACCACGCGGATGTCCGGCCTCGACGTGGACGGCCGCCGCATCCGGAAGGGCGCCGCCGAGGCGGTGAAGCGGTGGGCCGCCGAGCACGGCGGCGTGGTCCCGGAAGGGCTGAACGAGATCGTCGAACGGGTCTCGCGAGCCGGGTCCACCCCGCTGGTGGTGGCCGACGGACCGAGCATCCTCGGCGTGATCGAGCTCAAGGACGTGGTCAAGCAGGGGGTCAGCGAGCGCTTCGACCAGCTGCGTTCGGTGGGCATCCGCACGGTGATGATCACCGGGGACAACCCGCTCACCGCGGCGGCGATCGCCCAGGAGGCGGGGGTGGACGACTACCTGGCCGAGGCCACCCCGGAGGCCAAGATGGACCTGATCCGCTCCGAGCAGGAGGGCGGGAAGCTGGTGGCCATGACCGGCGACGGCACCAACGACGCGCCGGCGCTGGCCCAGGCCGACGTGGGCGTGGCCATGAACACCGGCACCACGGCCGCCAAAGAGGCCGGCAACATGGTCGACCTCGACTCCAACCCCACCAAGCTCATCGACGTCGTCGAGGTCGGCAAGCAGCTGCTCATCACCCGCGGGGCGCTGACCACGTTCTCCATCGCCAACGACGTGGCCAAGTACTTCGCCATCATCCCCGCCCTGTTCGTGGCGACCTATCCCCAGCTCAACACGTTGAACATCATGAAGCTGCACAGCCCGCAGAGCGCGGTGCTGTCGGCGGTGATCTTCAACGCCCTGGTCATCATCGCCCTGATCCCGCTGGCCCTGCGCGGCGTGCGCTGGCGCCCGAGCAGCCCGGCCGCCATCCTGCGCCGCAACGTGTGGATCTACGGCGTGGGCGGCGTGATCGTCCCCTTCATCTTCATCAAGCTCATCGACCTGATCCTCACCGCCACCGGGGCCTACTAGATGCTCGCCCACCTCCGCCGCTCCGTCGTCATTTCCGTGTTCTTCTTCGTCCTGTGCGGGCTGATCTACCCCTTGGCGGGAACGGGGTTGTCGCAGCTCTTCTTCCAGCACCAGGCCAACGGGTCGCTGACCGCCAACGGATCGACCATCATCGGCCAGAACTGGTCGGGCCCGCAGTGGTTCCAGGGCCGCCCGTCGGCCGCGGGCAACGGCTACGACCCGACCGCATCCGGTGCGGCCAACCTCGGGCCCCGCTCCAAGGCGCTGGAGCAGGCGGTCGCCAAGCAGGCGGCGGCGTTGCAGAAGGAGGGCATCGGGCCGACCAACGGCCTGGTGACCTCGTCGGGCAGCGGCCTCGACCCGGACATCAGTCCGGCCGACGCCTACGCCCAGGTGCCGGCGGTGGCCGCCGCCCGCCATCTGCCGGTGACCGCGGTGCACCAGCTGGTGGACGCCCACGTGCACGGCGCCCAGCTCGGTTTCCTGGGCGCGCCCTACGTCAACGTCCTCGAGCTCAACCAGGCGCTCGTCGGCCAAGCCGGCAAGTAGCCTCCCGACGAGCCATGACCTCGTCGAGCGAGGACGTCGTCGAGGCGGCCGGCCACTTCCGCATCTACCTGGGGGCGGCGGCGGGTGTCGGCAAGACCTACGCCATGCTCAACGAAGGCCGCCGTCGGGCGGACCGCGGCGCCGACGTCGTCATCGGGCTGGTGGAGCCCCACGGCCGGCCGAACACCGAGGCCCTGGTGGACGGCTTGGAGCTGATCCCGCGCCAGATCGTCGACTACCGCGGCTCCCGCTTCGGCGAGATGGACCTCGACGCGGTGCTCGCCCGCCGGGCCGAGGTGGCGCTGGTCGACGAGCTGGCCCACACCAACGTCCCCGGCTCGGGCCGTCACGAGAAGCGGTGGCAGGACGTGTTCGAGATCCTCGACGCCGGCATCGACGTGATCACCACGGTCAACATCCAGCACCTGGAGAGCCTGGCCGACGCGGTGGAGCACATGACCGGCGTCCGGGTGGGCGAGCGCGTCCCCGACTGGGTGGTCCGGCGGGCCAACCAGATCGAGCTGGTCGACTCGTCCCCTGAAGCGCTGCGCCGGCGCATGATCCACGGCAACATCTACCGCCCCGAGAAGGTCCCCCAGGCGCTGGACCACTTCTTCCGCACCGACAACCTCATCGCCCTGCGGGAGCTGGCCCTGCGCTTCCTCGCCGACGAGAGCGAGGAGAAGCTGCTCGAGCACCTGCGGCGCCGGCAGACCGACGTGCTGTGGGAGACGACCGAGCGCATCATGGTGGGGATCACCGCCGCGCCCGGCACCGACGTCCTGTTGCGGCGGGCGGCGCGCATGGCGGCCAGGATCCGCTGCGAGCTGGACGTGGTCCACGTCATCTCCGGTGACACCGAGGGCCGCGGCGATCGGGCCGCGGTCGATGCCCTCAAGGCGGTGAGCGACGACGTGGGCGCCCGCTGGCACGAGGTGCGCGCCGAGGACCCGGCCGACGCGCTCATCGCCTTCGCCACCAGCCATCAGATCACCCAGATCGTGATCGGGTCGAGCCACCGGACCCGTTGGCAGGAGCTGTCCGGCGGGGGATCGATCGTGCGCAAGGTGATCCGGCAGGCCAACGCCATCGACACCGACGTCCACGTGATCGCCCGCCGCCACCTTCCGGTGGAGCCGAACGGCGCGCCCGTGGACGAGGAGTAGGGGACCGAGCTACGAGGCCAGCGCCACCGCCGCGTGCAGGGCGATGCCCGTCGACATGGCGGTCTCGTCGATCAGGAACCGGTCGGAGTGGTTGGGCGCGGGGTGCTCCACCCCGGCGGGAGCGGCACCGAGAAAGGCCATGGCCCCGGTGACCCGCTGCAACACGTACGACCAGTCCTCGGCGCCCATGACCGGTGTCGGCATGGGCAGCGCCCGATCGGTGCCGAACAGGGCGCCGGCGAGGCCGAGGGTGAAAGCGGCGGCCTCGTCGTCGTTGACCGTCACCGGGTACGACCCCGACAGCAGGCGCAGCTCGGCCCGACAGCGGTGGGCGGCGGCCAGGTGCTCGGCCACCTGGCGGGCGCCTTCGATCACCTTGCTGCGGCTCGTCTCGGACACGGCCCGAACGGTGCCTTCGAGCACGGCGGTCGTGGGGGATGACGTTGGTGGTGGTGCCCGCCTGCACACGGGACACGGTGAGCACCGCGGGGTCGAAGACCGGGATGCGCCGGGTGATCATCGCCTGCAGGGCGGTGACGATCTCGCACGCCACCGGCACCGGGTCGACGGCGTCGTGGGGCATGGAGGCGTGGCCGCCCTCGCCCGTTACCGTGATCTGCAGCTCGTCGGCCGACGCCATGAGCGTGCCACCGCGCGTGGCGACGCAGCCGGCCGGGAGCATGGGTGTGATGTGCACGGCAAAGGCCCGCTCGATGGGGCCGTGGCGCTCGAGCAGGCCCTCGTCCAACATCACCTTGGCCCCGCCGTAGCTCTCCTCGCCCGGTTGGAACATGAACACGACCCGGCCGGCGAGCTCCGCCCGTCGGGCGTGCAGGAGGCGGGCGGCCCCCGCCAGCATGGCCACATGGGCGTCGTGGCCGCAGGCGTGCATGCGGCCCTCGATCCTCGACGCGAACGGCAGACCGGTGTCCTCCGGCATCGGCAAGGCGTCCATGTCGCCGCGCAGCAGGGTGGTGGCGCCCGGCCGGGCCCCCTCCAACACCGCCACCACCGACGTGGTCGCCTCCCCGGTGGTGATGGTCAAGCCCAGCCCGTCCAGGGCCTCCAGGACGGCCTGTTGGGTGCGGGGCAGGTCGAGGCCCAGCTCCGGCTCGGCGTGGATGCGGCGCCGCAGTTCGACGGCTTCGGGCAGCAGGCCGTCGGCCTCGGCGAGCAGGGCCTCGTCGACCGCGCTGCTCGCAGCTTGCTCGGTCACGTCTTTCCCCCTCCGTTTTCCCCTCCGTTTTCGGCCACACCCTGCCGACTGCCGTCCCAGAAGGACCGCAGCGAGGCGATCTTGCCCCCGGCCGACCGGCGGTAAACGTTGACCAGGTCCATGTTCATGGTCTGCCCGCCGGCGGTGATCCAGAAGACGACCACGACCGCCACCTCGTCGCCGCCCTGGTACGAACGCTCGATCTCGTAGTCGAAGCGCTCCATGGTGGAGATCACGTCGTCGTAGAAGCGGGCGATCTCCGCCTTCCCCCGGCGTCCTCTGCCCTCGGGGTCCAGCTCCGACGACCCGACCGGGTCCTCGACCGTGGCGTCCTCCTCGAACAGCGCCAGCCACCCGTCGCGATCGCCTCGCCGCACGGCGTCCAATGAGGCGTCCGCCAGCTGGCGTGGGGTGGTGGGCATCGTTGGCCTCCTGGTCCTGACGGGTGGGTGGAACCGGATTCTAGACAGCCGCGGTGAGGCCCGGCCGCACCGCCTGCCACAACTCGGCGCGCGCCGCCGCCGCCTCGTCGAGGCCGTCGAGGAACAAGAAGCCGTGGAAGCCGCCGGGCCAACGCCGGCGCCATACCGGCACGCCGGCCTCGGCCAGGGCGGCGGCGTAGGCCTCGCCCTCGTCGCGGAGCGGGTCGAACTCGGCGGTGAGGACGAACGCCGGCGCCACCCCGGCGAGCGAGCGGGCCCGGAGAGGCACCAGGTACGGATCGTCGGCGTGGGCCAGGCCAGGGTCGTACTGGTCCCAGTACCAGCGCATGGCGGACGCGGTGAGGAAGTAGCCGTCGCCGTTGTCGCGGTACGAGGTGGTGGTGAAGTCGGGGGCGATGACGGGATAGACGAGGATCTGGCCCCGCAGCGCCGGCCCGCCGCGGTCGCGCGACCGCCAGGGCGGTGACTGCGGCCAGGTTCCCGCCGGCGCTGTCGCCGGCCACGAGCATGCGGGTGGCGTCGACGCCCAGCTCGGCGGGGTGCGCGGCCACCCAGTCCACCGCGGCCAGGGCGTCGTCGGCCGCCGCCGGCCACCGGTGCTCGGGGGCCAGGCGGTAGTCGACGGACACCACCACCGCGCCGAGCCCGTTGCAGAGGGACCGACAGGCGCCGTCGTGGCTGTCGAGGTCGCAGATCACCCATCCCCCGCCGTGGAAGAACACCACCACCGGCGGTGGTCGCGTTCGGCCGAACGGGCGGTACACGCGGACGGGCAGGGTGCCGCTCCATGCGTCGATGCGGTGGTCGGCGACCTCGGCCACCGGCTCGGGGACCGCCGGCACCTGGCGCCGGGCCCGGGTCAGGGCCCGGGCCTCCGCTCCGGTGAGCTCCTCCACGGCCGGGAAGTTGGCAGCCATGAGCGCCACCAGCTCTCGGGCCTGCGGAGACAGCGGCACGGTTCAGCTGATGGCCGGCGTGGAAACCGCCGCCGTCCCGACGCCGGCGTGGTTGCCGAAGTGGGGGATCACCTTCTCACCCCATTGCCGGATCGTCTCCGTGCACACCTCGTTGGGCACCGTGCCCATCTGGATGCAGCACATGATCTCGTCGGCGCCGGCCGCGGCCAGGCGCTCCACGTAGGCGATGGCATGGTCGGCGTCCCCGTAGGCGTGGTCGGCGATGCCGAAGGACGCGCCGGTGTTGGGACGGACCGGGATGTTGGCCTCGTGCAGCTTGGCCACCAACCGCTCGCGGTCCTTGCCGAGGGCGGCCACGTTGTCGTCGCCGGCGGTGTCGAGGGCGGGAGCCGGGCCGTTCCCGTACCAGTGGGTGATGGCCTCGGCGAAGAAGCGCTGCCCCCGTGCGCCGATCTCGAGCGCCCGGCGCCCGTCGTCGAGCACGATGGTCGGGCACAGGGCGGCGAAGTGGTCGTTGGCCACGGTGGACACGAAGCGATCGCCGGACCGCACCGCCATGGTCTCCCGGTACAGGTCGTGGTAGTGGCCGATCTCCTCCGGACCGGCGAACCCGAGGACCAGGGCGCCGACTCCGTATTGGGCCGCCAGCTTCACCGTGTCCGGCTTGGTGCAGGCCAGGAAGAGCGGCGGATGAGGCGCCTGCACCGGGCGGGGCAGGACCTCGTGGGGGGCGATGTCGAGCAGCTCGCCGTGCCACTCGAACACCTCCTCCTGCCACACCCGGCCGATGATCCGCAGCGCCTCCTCGACCTCGGCGTAGGTGCGTTCGGGATCGACGCCGCACAGCGACATCTCCTGCAGGGTGGCGCCCCGCCCGGCGCCGAGGTCGAGCCGGCCGTCGGAGAGCACATCGAGGGTCGCCGCCCGTTCCGCCACCCGAACGGGGTGGTTGTAGCCGAAGGGCATGCACACCACCCCGTGGCCGACGCGGATGCGGGAGGTACGGGCCGCCACCCACGCCAGGAAGATCTCGGGGGCGCTCAGGTGGGCGTACCACTTCAGCGAATGGTGCTCGACCGCCCACACCCGGTCGAAGCCCACCTCCTCGGCGAGGACCGCCTGCTCGACACACTCGCGCAGCAGCCGCCGCTCCGCTTCCGGTGACGGGTCTGCCGTCTGGGCTTCGAAGATCATCGAGAACTGCACGCGGTGCCTCCCCGGGGGCGAGGACGTTGGCCACCCTATTGCCGCCGGTCGGGTGCGTCAACAGTAGTGTTGATAGTAGGGTAGGGCGGTGAGCGAAGCCGGTGGGTTGAGCTGTGACGTCCTGGTCGCCGGCTCGGGGGCGGGTGCCCTGACCGGCGCTCTCGCCGCCGCCAAGGCGGGCCTGCGCACCGTGGTGGCGGAAAAGACGGAGTGGTTCGGCGGGACCACGGCCTATTCCGGCGGGGGGATCTGGGTCCCGGCCAACCCGGTGCTGTTGCGGGCCGGGGTCCGCGACTCGGTGGACGACGGCCGGCGCTACCTGCGAGCCACGGTGGGGGAGCGCACGTCGGCGAGCTTGCAGGAAGGGTTCCTTGCCGGCGGTCCGGAGATGATCGGCTTCCTGGAGTCGGACGAGCACCTGGCCTTCTCGGTCATGACCGGCTACCCGGACTACCACCCCGAACTTCCCGGAGGGATCCCGACCGGGAGAACCATCTCCGCCGACCCCCTTCCCGAGGAGGACCTGGGGGAGCTGGGCCGACGGGTGCGACCTCCCCTGAAGGTCGGCATGGGGGGCCCGTCGTTCGAGATCCCCGCTCACCTGCGTCTCCCGCTCACCGGCGGCCAGGCCCTGCTCGGCCGCCTGCTGCTCGCGCTTCGAGCCGCAGGGGCCGAGCTGCGCACCGACTGTGGGCTGGTGGAGCTGGCCA
Source organism: uncultured Actinomycetota bacterium (assembly GCA_963757175.1). GTDB lineage: Bacteria > Actinomycetota > Acidimicrobiia > Acidimicrobiales > Palsa-688 > CAVWQR01. The sequence goes on from CAVWQR010000001.1 coordinate 2,304,549, forward strand.
CCTCGCCCGACGGTGCCGTCACCGGGGCGGTCGTCTCCGACGGCGACGGGAGGCGCCGCCGCATCGAGGTCGGCACCGGGATCCTGCTGGCCGCCGGCGGCTTCGAACGCAGCGGCGGGCGGCGCCGGCAGCTGGGCAACGCCGTCGAGCGGGGCGACTGGACGCTGGGCAGCCCGGGCAACACCGGCGACGCGTTGATCGCCGCCGTGGATATCGGCGCAGCCACCGACCTGCTCGACGACTGCTGGTGGGCGCCCGGCCTGGTCCGCCCCGACGGCCAGGTCTCGTTCGTGCTCTTCGAGCGGGCCGCGCCCGGCGGCATCATCGTCAACGGCGCCGGCCGCCGGTACGCCAACGAGGCGCTTCCCTACAACGCCTTCGGCCACGCCATGCTCGAGGGAGAGCGCGGCGGCGTCACCCACATCCCGTCCTGGTTCGTGACCGACCAGCAGTTCATGGACGACCACGGCTTCGGCGGTCTTCCTCCCCGGACGCGGGTTCCCGACGAGTGGCGCCAGGCCGGAGTCGCCCACACTGCGCCGACGCTCGCCGGCCTGGGCGAGGCGATCGGCGTCCCCGGGGCGGCGTTGGACGAGACGGTACGGCGGTTCAACCAGTTCGCCACCAACGGAGTGGACGAGGACTTCGGGCGGGGGAGCAGCGCCTACGACCGCAACCTGCTCGCCTTCTTCCGCACCTTGCCCGGCGTCCGGGTCGAGCCGGGCGCGCCGAACCCGGTGATGCGGCCGGTCGGCCCCGGGCCCTACCACGCCATGCGCCTGGTCCTTTCCGACCTGGGGACCAAAGGCGGGCTGGTGTGCACGGCCGACGCCCAGGTGGTGCGCCAGGACGGGTCGCCGATCCCCGGCCTGTACGCCGCGGGCAACACCATGGCGTCGGTGATGGGCCACGCCTACCCCGGACCGGGGGCGTGCATCGCCCCGTCCATGACGTTCGGCTACCTCGCCGGCCGGCACATGGCCGGCGTCGCCGCCGCCCGCTGAGCGTGGCTCCCGCCCCAGACCCCGGGCGTGACATGCAGGCAGAGAGCCGCATCAGCCAGCGGCGCCGGGCGGCGCGGACCGAGGCCGGCGAAGACTTCCGGCGCCGCCGCCGGGCCCTGGTCGACGCGGCGGTGGCCGTCTTCAGCGAAGTGGGCTACGAGGCCGCCAACTTCGCCGACATCGGGGAACGGGCCGGCATGAACCGGGCCACCGTGTACTACTACTTCGCCGGCAAGGAGGAGCTGCTCCGCGAGGTGCTCCACGACACCATCGCCGCCAACCTGGCCAACATCCGGCGCATCCGCCGCCGCCGGGCCCCCGCCGACGTCAAGCTCCGCTGCGCCATCGAGGAGATGATGGACGCCTACGCCCGTCACTACCCGACCCTCTACATCTACTTCGAGGCCGAGGGCTCTCGCCTCAAGGAGCTGGGTGACGCGCGCACCAAGGAGATGCTCGACCTGGCGAGCGAGTACGTCGACGAGATGATCGCCATGGTGGCCGACGGGATGCGGACGGGAAGGCTGCAGCCGATCGGCCCGCCGGAAGTGGTGGGGATGGCCATCGTGGGGATGGTCAACTGGACTCATCGGTGGTGGCGACCCGACCGCGGCCACTCCGGCGCCGAGCTCGGCCGGGTGTTCGCCGACCTCGCCCTGTCCGGGCTTCTCGCCGAGCCAGGCCACTAGCATCGCCGATTGGCGTGCCGGGAAGTCTGGTCGGCGATCTCGTTTCCCCTGTCCCGGAGCCCCATGCCCGCATCCGCCGCCTCGAGCCGAGCCGCCGCCGTCCGCCGGCTGGTGGAGGCGACGCGCCAGGACCAGGCGGCCGGCGTCACCCTCAGCGTGGCGTGTCTCGGCGCACTGGTTTGGGCCAACTGGCCGTCGTCCGACTCCTACGCCGATGCCTGGCAGGCGGTGGCTCCCTGGTCGCACGCCCTCGGTCTCGACCTGTCGTGGCGCGACTGGGTGAACCAGGGGCTGATGCTCGGCTTCTTCGGGATGGTCGGCCTGGAGATCCGCCGAGAGGTGATCGCCGGCGAGCTGCGCTCGTGGCGGAGGGCCTCGGTGCCGGTCCTCGCCGCCCTCGGCGGCATGGCCGTGCCCGCGCTGCTCTACGTGGCCACGACCGCGGGCGGGCCCGGCGCCCACGGCTGGGGCATCCCCGTCGCCACCGACGTCGCCTTCGCCCTGGGCGCGCTGGCCCTGCTGGGCGGCGGCGGCTGGCCCCGGGCCCGGGTCTTCCTCATGACCCTTGCCGTGGCCGACGACATCTTCTCCATCGTCGTTCTCGTCGTCTTCTACCCGGGCCGGATCCACGCCGCCTGGTTGGGGCTGGCCATCGGGGCGCTCGTGGCCATGGCCGGGGTGGCCGGCGGCGTCGTGCTGGCCCGCCGACGCCCCGGCCGGGGAGGCGCGGCCCGGCCCGGGCTCGCTCGTCGCGGCGTCGGCCGCGTCGGCCGCGCCGTCGGGGACGTGGCCCAGCGCGACAACGGCTGGCTGCAGCTGATCCTGGGCGCGGTGGCGTGGTGGGCGCTGCTGCACGCCGGCGTCGAGGCGGCGGTGGTCGGGGTGGCGGTGGGCGCGCTGGCCCCCCGGTCGGTCGCAGGCGGCCGTGACCCCGCTCCCGGCCGCTCGGGCGGCCACCCCGCTCCCGGCCGCTCGGGCGGCCACCCCGCTCCCGGCCGCTCGGGCGGCCGCTCCGGCGCCAGCGGTGCGGGCGGGGACCCGAGCCTGGGAGATGCGGCTCACGCCGGTCGTCAACGCTGCTGTCCTGCCCGTCTTCGCCCTGGCCAACAGCGGCCTGCGTTTCGCCGGCGCCGGCCTGGGTGAGTCGGCGCCGCTCCGGGTGTTCATCGCCGTGCTCGTCGCCCGAGTGATCGGGAAACCGGTGGGGATCTACGTGACGACGCGCCTGGTCCGACCCCGACGAGGACCGCCGATCGACCGGCGCCGGCTGCTGGGCGTGGGGGCCACCGCGAGCGTGGGGTTCACCGTGCCCCTGTTGGTCATCAATGCCGCCCTGCCCGTCGGGCCGCTGCGCTCGGCCGCCATCGCCGCCCTGCTGGCCGGGTCGGTCCTGGGCGTGGTGCTGGGTGGCGTCGTGCTGATCCCCACCCGGTCCCGCGCCCGGGTCACCGCCGCCGGGCGGCGGCCGGGATCCGGGGAGCCGAGCGTGATCAGCCCCCCTCGGCAGCCTCCTGCACGGTGAGCTCGGCGGCGGGATCGGCCTCCAAGCGGGCGTCGGGGATGGGTTCGCCGCTGCGGACCGAACGGCCGTAGACGCCGGCAGCCAAACGCTCCTCGGCCCGGTCCAGCGCCGCCAGGCGGTCGCGGAATCCGGCCAGCACGGCGTCGTCGGTCCCTTCGGCGGTGAGGCGCTCGGCGTCGTCGTCCATGTCGCCCCGTTCGCCTCCGTCCTGCACGTCGGATCGAGCGTCGCCTTCCGTGTCGCGAATCAGCTGTTGGAGTCGACGCCGCTCGCCGTCGATCAGTTCCCGTGCTTGCTGGTCGTCCATCGGTCGCTCCTTTTTTGGCACCGGTCTCTCGCACCGGCGCCAAACCGCAAACTGGCCACCCTATCGAGCGGCGTGGCTGCGCAGGTCGTCGAGGGCCACCCACTCCAGCGCCCGGACATGGGTGGCCTCGAGCACGACCTCGGGGGCGCGCTCGGCGGCCAGCGCCTCCTGCCAGCGCGACGCGCAGAGGCACCACCGGTCGCCGGGTTGCAGGCCCGGGAAGCCGGCGTCGGGCTGCGGGGTGGACAGGTCGTTGCCGTGTTCCTTGCTGAAGGCCAGGAATTCGCTCGTGACCCGGGCGCACACCACGTGGGCGCCGGCGTCCTCGGGTCCGGTGCTGCAGCAGCCGTCGCGGTAGAAGCCCGTCAACGGGTCGGTGCCGCAGGGTTCGAGGTCGCTGCCCAGCACATTCTTGGCCATGGGCCCATTCCAGCACGCCAGCCCTCCCGGGGCGTGGTCGGTCCTACCCGGGGTGCGGTATGGGACACTCTCGTCATGTACGAGTGGTCCGAGGAGCAGCAGATGATGCGCGGCGCCGTGCGGCAGTTCATCGACAAGGAGATCGTTCCCCACCTGGACGACTACGAGCACGGGGACCGCCCGCCCTACGACGCGCTGCGCAAGATGTTCGCCACCTTCGGCATCGACGTGGTCGCCCGCAAGAGCTTCGAGAGCCGGCTGGCGGCCGAGGAGGCGGCCGGCGCCGGACCGCCGGCGGTGGACGCGGGGGACGAGGACGCGGACGAGCGGAGGACCGATCCCGCCCTGACCCTGATCCCCACCATCGAGCTGTGCCGCCGCTGTCCGGGGATGGTCACCGCCCTCGGGGTCTCCGTCGGCCTCACCCCGGCCGCCATCTCGGCCCGAGGCACCGTGGCCCAGAAGCGGCGCTGGGTCCCCGACCTTCTGAGCCTGGCCAAGATCGGCGCCTGGGCCATCACCGAGCCCGGATCGGGGTCCGACGCCTTCGGCTCCATGCACGCCACCGCCCGGCGCGACGGCGACGAGTACGTCCTCAACGGCTCGAAGACGTTCATCACCAACGGGCCCTACGCCGACACGATCGTGTACATCTGCAAGCTCGACGACGGCGCCGCCTCGCCGGCGGAACGGAAGGTGCTCAGCTTCGTCCTCGACTCGGGCATGCCGGGCCTCGAGCAGTCCAAGCCGCTGCGCAAGATGGGGATGCACAGCTCACCCACCGGAGAGCTGTTCCTCACCGATGTCCGCGCCGGGCGGGACCGGCTCATCGGCGAGACCGAGGACGGGCCCGGCGGCGGACGGGAGGGCGCCCGAGGTGACCTTCTCCCAGGAGCGCGCCGGCGTGGCGGGCATGGCCCTCGGCATCATCGAGCAGTGCCTGGAGCTGAGCGTCGCCTACGCCCGGGACCGGGTCCAGTTCGGACGTCCCATCGGCGACTTCCAGCTCATCCAGGACAAGCTGGCGCGCATGGAGGTGGCCCGACTCAACGTCACCAACCTGGTCTTCCGCTATCTGGAGATGACGGGAGCCGGCCGGGCCCTCACCCTGGCCGAGGCCTCGGCGATGAAGCTGTACGCCGCCCGGGCGGCCAGCGAGGTGGCCATGGAGGCGGTCCAGCTCTTCGGCGGCAACGGCTACATGGCCGAGTTCCGCGTCGAACAGCTCGCTCGCGACAGCAAGGTCCTGCAGATCTACGCCGGCACCGACGAGATCCAGATCACCCACATCGCCAAGGACCTGCTCCGCCGCTGACGCGGTCGGCGGTCAAGGTTCGAGGGGCCGGGCAGCGGGCGCCCGGGGTGCCCCGGTGATCGCAGCCAGACGGTCGGGACGGGACCCGAGCGGCGTGGCGATGTCTTCGAGAGACCTCCCCTCGGCGTTGACGCCCAGGAAGATCTCGGCCAGCGCCCCCAGGATCATCACCCCGGCACCGATCAGGTACCCGATGAACAGCTTGAAGTGGTCATCGCCGTTGCCGATCAGCTGGCCGTACAGCCACGGGCCGAACGCGCCGAAGGATTGGGCGATGGCGAAGAACACGGCGATGGCCTTGGCCCGAACCTCGACCGGGAAGATCTCGCTCACGGTCAGGTAGGCGGCGCTGGCGCCGGCCGAGGCGAAGAAGAAGATGACGACCCACCAGATGGTCTGGGTCAGCGCGGTGAGTTGGCCGGCGTTGAACATGACCGCGCTGATCGCCAGCAGGGCCCCGGAGATGGTGTAGGTCCCGGCGATCATCCTTCGCCGGCCGATGGTGTCGAACAGCCGTCCGATGGTGAGTGGCCCGATCAGGTTCCCGGCGGCGAAGGCCATGAAGTAGTAGGGCGTGTTGTTGGCGTTGACGTGGTAGATCTTCACCAGCACCAGGGTGTAGGTGAAGAAGATGGCGTTGTAGAGGAACGACTGGGTGATCATGAGCGACGCGCCGAGGACGGAGCGCGACGGATAGTGGGCGAAGAGGGTGCGGGCCAGGGCCACGAACCCGATGTCGTCGGCGGGGTTGACCTCGATGGCCTTGGACTCGTCGATGGGCGCCAGGTCGCCTATCGACTCCTTGGTCGCCAGTTCGATCGCTTCGACCTGGGCTTCCGCCTCCTCACCGCGGCCGTGCATCAACAGCCAGCGGGGGCTCTCCGGGAGGTTGCGGCGGACGATGAGGATCACGAAGCCGAGGGCGGGACCGAGCAGGAAGGCGACCCGCCACGCGTAGCTGGGGTTGATGTTGTCCACGACGAACTTGACGAAGATCGACGCGATGATGGCGCCTCCCCAGTAGGTGCCGTTGACGGCGATGTCCACTCTGCCCCGGTGCTTGGCGGGGATGAGCTCATCGATGGCCGAGTTGATGGCCGCGTACTCGCCGCCGATGCCCATGCCGCTGATGAAGCGCGGACGCGTTCAGCCAGATCACCCACGCCTCGGAGGTGCCCGCCGTGCACGCAGTGAGGACGCCGCCGAACAGGTACACCCCGAGGGTGATCATGAACAGGTTCTTGCGGCCCCATTTATCCGAGAGGCGCCCGAAGAACAGGGCGCCGACGACCTCGCCCAGCAGGTAGACGGTCCCGAAGGAGAAGGCGACCGACCCCGAGGACATGTGCAGCGAGTTGTTCTGGCTGATGAGGCCGGTGACGTTGCCGGCGATGGTGATCTCCAGGCCGTCGAGCACCCAGGCCACGCCGAGGGCGACCACCAGCCTGGTGTGGAAGCTGGACCAGTTGAGCCGATCGATCCGGGCAGGAACCAGACTCCGGATCACCCCAGGAGCCGCTGCCTCACCGTGGACAGTCGCCATCGAGTGGAACCTCCCCCTTTGGACTCCTTCTTTTGTCAACCCCCGTCCTGCCGCTACCCATGATCCCTAGGTCACTAACCCATCGGTTGTCGGCGCCCGTCGGCGGCCGAGCATGATGGCGGGGTGAGCGAAGCAGGGCAGGCGAGTCCCGATCCCGGAACCGGACCACTCAGCGGGGTCCGGGTCCTCGACCTGAGCTCGGTGGTCATGGGGCCGTACGCCACCCAGGTCCTGGGCGACCTCGGCGCCGACGTGATCGTGGTGGAAGGCGAGCGTCTCGACATCAACCGCCAGATGGCCGCCGGACCCCACGCCCAACTGTCGGGCGTGGCCTTGAACCTGTTGCGCAACAAGCGCAGCGTGGCCATCGACCTCCAACGGGGAGAGGGGCGGGAGGCGCTGCTGCGCATCGCGGCCACGTGCGACGTGGTCGTCACCAACCTCCGCCCCGGGTCGCTGCGCCGCGCCGGGCTTGCTACGAAGACGTCGCCGCCGTGCGTCCCGACGTGGTGTACTGCCAGGCCCAGGGGTTCGCCTCCGGCAGCCCCCAGGCCGACGAGCCCGCGTACGACGACGTGATCCAAGCGGCGAGCGGGGTGGCCGACGCCGCCCGCCTGCAGACCGGCCGGCCGGCGCTGGTGCCCACCATCTTCGCCGACAAGGTCTGCGCCCTCACCATCGCCTACAGCGTGGCCGCTGCCCTGTTCCGCCGGTCGCGCACGGGACGCGGTGAGCACATCGAGGTGCCCATGCTGGACGCCACCCGGGCGTTCGTCCTCGTCGAGCACGGCGCCGCCGCCGTCCCCGAGCCCCAGCTGGGGCCGGCCGGCTACCCGCGCATCCTGACGCCGAACCGGCGCCCACAGCCCACGGCGGACGGGTGGATCCACGTGCTGCCCTACACCCGCCGCCAGTACGCCGCCCTGTTCGCCGAGGCGGGCCGGTCCGACCTGCTGGAGGACCCTCGCTTCGCCACGGCCCGCGATCGCATCGCCCACGCCGACGTCCTCTACCGGCTGGTGGCGGAGATCATGGCCACCCGGACCACGGCGGAATGGCTGCGGTCGTGCCGGGCCCTGGGCGTCCCCGCCGTGGAAGTGGCGACGCTGCAGGACCTGGTCGACGCCCTGCCCGTCGTCGAGCATCCGGTGGCGGGCGACTACCGGGAGGTCCCTCCTCCGGTGCGGTTCGCCGAAGCCCCGGCGAGCGTCCGCCGCCCCGCCCCCCTGGTCGGCGAGCACACCGACGAGGTCCTGGCCGGGGTGGGGTATCGGCCCGCCGAGGTCGACGCCCTGCGGGCCGCCGGCGTGCTGCCTCACCCTCCGGGAGACGTCGAGTGAGCGCCGCTCGCGGTGCGAACCGACCAGGACTGAGCGCCGCTCGCGGGCCGAACCGACCAGCACAGCGCGCGCTGCTGGACGCGGTGCGCGATTCGGTGGCGGCCCGCGTCCCGGTGGACGAGCGGGAAGCGGAGGCGCGCCGGCAGGTGCTGGGCGCGCTCGACACCCTGGAAAGGCCCTTCGATCGCGACGCCGATCCCACCCATGTCACGGGGTCGGGGATCGTGGTCGGCGGGCGCGGCGTGCTGCTCCATCGTCACCGGCGTCTCGGGCGGTGGCTGCAGCCCGGCGGTCATCTCGAAGCCGGAGAGGCGCCATGGGACGCGGCCCGCCGGGAGACCGAGGAGGAGACCGGGCTGGCCGTGCGCTTCGTCGGCGCCGGGTCCCTCGCCCACGTCGATGTCCATCCCGCGGCGGCCGGCCACACCCACCTCGACCTGCGGTACCTCCTGGCGGTCGAGGGCGACGACGGGCCCGCGCCGCCTCCGGGGGAGAGTCAGGAAGTGCGCTGGTTTTCCTGGGACGAGGCCCGCCGCCGCGCCGATCCCGCGCTGGCAGGACTCCTCGCACACCTCGATCCCGGCGCCGGAGCCGACCGGTGAGAGGCGGCGAAGCGCTGCTGCGCACCCTGACCGGCGCCGGTGTGGAGGTGTGCTTCGCCAATCCGGGCACCTCGGAGATGCACTTCGTGGCCTCGCTCGATGAGGTGCCCGAGATGCGCGGGGTCCTGGCCCTGTTCGAAGGGGTCGCCACCGGCGCGGCCGACGGGTACGGGCGCATGGCCGGGCGCCCGGCGGCGACGCTCCTGCACCTCGGACCGGGGTTGGGCAACGGTCTGGCCAACCTGCACAACGCCCGGCGGGCGCGCACCCCGCTGGTCAACGTCGTCGGCGACCACGCCACCTACCACAAGCGCTACGACGCCCCGTTGGAGTCCGATATCGACGCCCTGGCCGGCAGCGTGTCGGGATGGGTCGGCCGACCTGACGGCCCGGAGGCGGTGGGGCCGTTGGCCGCGGAGGCGGTGGGCGCGGCCGGTCGGGGCGCGGGGCGGGTGGCGACGCTGATCCTGCCTGCGGACGCGTCGTGGTCGGAGGGAGCGGCGCCCGCGCCGTCGCCACCCGCAGCCGGGCGGAGGGCCGTGGCCACCGCGGCGGTGGACGACGCCGCCGCCGCTCTCTCCCAACGATCAGCGCCGTCCACCGCCATCCTCATCGGCGGCGGGGCGACCGGCGAGGCGGGCGTGGTCGCCGCGGCGCGGGTGGCGAACCATACCGGGAGCCGCCTGTTCTGCGAGACGTTCCCGGCCCGGATGGCGCGCGGCGGCGGACTGCCCGAGATCGAGCGGTTGGCCTACCTCGGCGAGGCGGCGCTGGCTCAGCTCGACGGCGTGGAGCACCTCGTCCTCGCCGGCGCGTCGCGTCCCGTGAGCTTCTTCGCTTATCCGAACCAGCCCAGCTCCCTCGTACCCGACGGCTGCACCGTCCACGTCCTGGCCGAGCCCGACGACGACGCGGCCGGCGCCCTCGCCGTCCTGGCCGGCCTGATCGGCGCACCCGCTCCTGCGATCCCGGACGGGGCGGACGGGGGCGTGACCCCCGCCCCTGGCGGCCATCCGACCGGACCGCTCACCCCGGCCTCGGCCGCGGCGGTGATCGCCACGCTCCTCCCCGCCGGGGCCGTGGTGGTGGACGAGGCCAACACCTCCGGCACCGCCCTGGCCGGGGCCACCGCCGCCGCGCCGCGCCACGACTGGCTGACCCTGACCGGCGGCGCCATCGGCTACGGGCTCCCGGTCTCCGTCGGCGCGGCGGTGGCATGCCCGGAGCGGCCGGTGGTGTGTCTCGAGTCCGACGGCAGCGCCATGTACACCCTCGCCGCGCTCTGGACCATGGCGCGCGAGCAACTCGACATCACCGTGGTGGTCTTCGCCAACCGGGCGTACGCCATCTTGAATTTCGAGCTCCACCGCACCGGCGCCGGCGAGGGCGGCGAGGCGGCCGCTTCGCTGCTCGCTCTTTCCCCTCCTGATCTCGACTTCGTGGCCATGGCCACGGGCATGGGGGTGGCCGCCCGACGGGCCACCACCGCCCCCCAGCTCTCCGCCGGCCTCGAGCAGGCCCTGGCGGAGTCCGGACCGCACCTGATCGAGGCCGTGCTCGCACCCAGGAGTTAGCGTGGCGCCATGAAAACGCCCTCCCACGAGGCGCTCGACGCGCTGGAAGCGGCATCGGCGGAGCTGGCCGCCCAGGCCGACGTCTCCGCGGAGGAACGCTCGCTTTCCGACGCCGGCGCCAAGATCCTTCGCGACACCGGGGTGATGCGCCTCCTGCAGCCCGCCCGCTACGGGGGCTACGAGACCGACCCGCGCGCGTTCGTCGAGGCGTGCATGCTCGCCGGCCACCACGACGGCGCCGCCGCCTGGGTCATCGGCGTCGTGGGAGTGCACAACTACCACATCGGGCTGTACGAGGACCGGGTGCAGCGGGAGGTCTGGGGCGACGATCCCGACCGGTGGGTGTCGTCCTCGTACAACTTCAAGGGACGGGCCGAAGCGGTCGACGGGGGGTTCCGCCTGACCGGGCGGTGGGGCTTCTCCTCGGGCTGCCAGCACGCCGACTGGGTGTTCGTGGGCGGCTTCGTGCACGACGACCAGGGTCGCCCCGTGCAGATGCGCCACTTCCTGCTGCCCCGCGCCCGACTACGAGATCGTCGACGTCTGGCACGTGGCCGGGTTGTCGGGGACGGGCAGCAACGACATCGTCGCCGACGGGGTCTTCGTGCCCGAGTACCACTCCATGAGCCTGGACGACCTGCGCGCCCATCGCTGCCCCGGCCTGGAAGTGAACCACGCCCCGGTGTTCCGCGTGCCGTGGGGGACCATGTTCCTCAACGCCGTCAGCGCCCCGCTGGTGGGCATGGCCGCAGGCATGCTCGGCGGCGCCCTCGGGCTGGTCAAGAACCGGCTGCGCGACTACCTCCCGCCGCCGGGCGTCCTCGAGCCCAACCCCTTCGACCACCGCGTCATCTGGCCGGCGGCCTCGATGGCCCGCCTGGCCGAGGCGTCGGCCGAGATCGACGCCGCCCGCCTGCAGCTCCACGACAACCTCGGTGACGCCTACCACTACGCCCGGCACGGCGAGGACATCCCCCTGGCCGTGCGCGCCCGGGCCCGACGCGACCAGGTGATGGCGACCAAACGGGCGGTCGAGGCCGCCGACACCATCTTCTCGGTGGCGGGGGGCCGGGCCCTGTCCCTGCGCAACCCGCTGCAGCGCCTGTGGCGCGATGTGCACGCCGGCGCCCACCACGTGGTCAACGGCGTCGACCAGGCGCTCACCACCTACGGCGCCTACCTGCTGGACGAGCCGGTGGACGACCAGCTCATCTAGGGCTGGTCAGGCGGCGAGCACTCAGGACGCCCGCCCGGCGCACCCGTCCCTGGCCCGGGCCAGGTGCTCGCTGACCCGGCTGGAGATGCGCCGTTCCATGGCCGAGCCCAGCTCGGCGGCGACGGTGGCGTGGGCCAGGGGACGAAGCCGGGCGAGGAGGTCGGACAGGGCCACCAGGTCATCGCCCCGTCGCGCCGGGCCCCGCTCGCCGATGACGTGCTCCTCCACCGCGGTCACGAACAGCCGGGCGATGTCGTCGACGTTGGCGCGGAGCCGATCGCCGATCTCGACGACGGTCGAGATGGGCACGCCGGCGGCGAGCAGCTCGGCCGCGGCGCGCAGCGTCGCCGGTCGCGGCGCCTCGAACTCGCCGTCCTCTCCGTCGACGGGAACCAGCAGCCCGGAGCGCAGGGCGTGGTCGAGCGCCGACCGGTCGAGCCCGGTGCCGAACAGCTCCAGGAGCTCGGCCGCGGTCATCCGCTGAGGGTGCTCGTCGGTCCACGAGCTCAGCAGGGTCGTCTCGATCCCGAGGAGCTGGGCGACGTCCCGGCCTTCCTGCCACGCCTCCAGCAACTCGCCGATGTTGGCCAGCGTGTAGCCCCGCTCGAGCAGGCCGCCGACCAGGCGCAGCCGGGCCAGGTGCTCGTCGCCGTACCAGCCGATGCGCCCCTCGCGGCGGGGCGCCGGCAGCAGCCCCCGATCCTGGTAGGCCCGCACGTTGCGGACCGTGGTGCCCGCTTCGTGGGCCAGCTCGTCGATTCGGTAGTCCCCCACCCAGCTTCTCCTCGTCCCAGGGTCTCCCCGCGCACGCCCGTGCCGCCGGTCCATGGTAGCCAGAGCCGCGCACGGGGCACGGTGGAGAGCGGCGGGACGGCTAGGCGGAGCGGCGGCCGAGCAGCTCGCCGGCGACCTCGGTCGCCCGCCGTCCGCAGGACGGGAGGGGGTCCATCGGGTCGCCGGCGTGCCATCCGCCCGTCCCCGCGCTGTCGACGACCAGCGCTCCGGCGATGCCGGCATCCGCGGCCCGGCGAGCGGCCACCACCGCCGCCATGGGGGAACGGCAGATGTTGCCCGAGCACACCATCAGGATCCGGGTGGGGCGCACGGCTCAGTCGGGCAGCAGTCCCGCGTCCACGTATCCCTCGTCGACGTACCGTCCGCCGCGGGACCACGACGCCGCCGCCGCCACCAGGCAGGCGATGACGGCGAAGACGATGGCCTCGTGGAGGCCCCGCTGGAAGGGGGCGGAGATGAGGTGGGAGAAGAACGAGCGGCCGGTGAGGGTGTGGTAATCGACGCTGGGCAGGGCGTTGAGGACGTGGGCGGGCAGCAGCTTCTGGATGGGGTTGTAGCCGAGGAAGGCGGCGAACAGCACCGACACCGGGGGCAGGTGGGCGACGTGGCTGGCGGTGGCGGCGTCGACACCGTGGCTGGTGAGGCCGCGGGCGAGCGCCTGGGGGAGCGAGGTGGACAGGCCGGCGATCATCAGGCTGAAGAAGATGCCGATGGAGAGGACCTGGGCCGAGTTCTGGAACGTGGAGTTCATGCCGCCGCCGGCGCCCCGATCGGCGGCGGGGAGGCTGTTCATCACCCCCGCCCGGTTTGGTGAGGCGAAGGCGCCCATGCCCAGGCCGGTGAGCAGCAGGATCAGGGCGAAGGGGACGTAGGAGAAGTTGATGGGAAGAAGCAGGAGGAGGAAGAAGCTGAGGGCGGCGGCGAACATCCCGCCGGTGGCGAAGGGGCGGGCGCCATACCGGTCGGACAGCAGGCCGGAGACCGGCCCGGCGAGCAGGAAGCCGACGGTGAGGGGGAGGATGTAGATGCCGGCCCACAGCGGCGTGGACTCGAAGTTGTAGCCGTGCTGGGGCAGCCAGATGCCCTGCAGCCAGATGATGAGCATGAACATGAGGCCGCCCCGGCCCACGGCGGCCAGGAAGGTGGACAAGGTTCCGAACGAGAACGCTTTGATCTTGAACAGCGGGAGGCGGAACATGGGATCCCGGACCCGGGTCTCGATGATCCCGAACACCACGAGCAACAGCGCCCCGACGCCCAGCTCGCCGATCACCGCCGGGCTGGTCCAGCCCATGGTGTGGTGGTGGTAGGGCTCGATGCCGTAGGTGATGCCGACCATGACGAGGATGAGGCCGGCGGCGAAGGTGGCGTTGCCCCACCAGTCGATGGGTGCGCGGGTCCGGACGCCGTGGTCCTCCAGCTTGAGGTAGGCCCAGAGCGTGCCGGCCACGCCGATGGGTACGGAGATCAGGAAGATCAGGCGCCAGTTGATGGGAGCCAGGAGCCCGCCGAGCACCAGGCCGATGAACGAGCCGCTGATCCCGGCCACGTTGTTGATGCCGAGGGCCAGGCCCCGCTGGTGCGTGGGGAAGGCGTCGGTGAGGATGGCGGCGGAGTTGGCGATCAGGAAGGCGGCGCCGACGCCCTGCACCACGCGGAACACCACCAGCCACATGGCGCCGGACCGGCCGGTCATCCAGTCGATGGTCAGGAGGAGCGAGGCCAGGGTGTAGATGACGAAGCCCAGGTTGTACATCCGCACCCGGCCGTACAGGTCGCCGAACCTTCCCAGGCTGACCACGAGCACGCTGCTGACCACCAGGAACCCGAGGATCATCCACAACAGGTAGAAGCTGTTGCCCGGCACCAGCGGATCGAGGCCGATGCCCCGGAAGATGTCGGGCATGGCGATGATGGTGATCGAGGCGTCGATCGTCGCCATCAGCACCCCGAGGGTGACGTTGGTCAGCGCCACCCACTTGTAACGCTCGCCGCGCCCGTCGGGTTGGGTCGACGGGAGGAGGCCCGCCTGCCGTTCGTCGAGCGTGCTCACGATGGGTGCGAAACCTCCGGTGTTCGCAGGGGGGTTGTTCGTCGCGCTAAGCATCGTAGAGGCTCGGCGGGGGGCTACCGTCCCCGTTATGAGCGACGAGCTCGTGGTGAGCGTGGACGGCCACGACCTGGCCATCTCCCATCCGGACAAGATCTTCTTCGCCGAGCGGGGTGACACCAAGGCTGACCTGGTGGCCTACTACCAGGCGGTGGCGGGCCCGCTGCTGGCCGCCATGGCGGGGCGCCCGGTGCTGCTGCAGCGCTTCCCCAACGGCGCCGGCGGCCCGTCGTTCTTCCAGAAGCGGGTGCCGGCCAAGCGCCCGGACTGGTTGCGGACCGCCGAGGTGAGCACGCCCAACGGCACCGTCTCGGTGGCGCTGGTGGTGGCCGACCTGGCCCACGCCCTGTGGGCTGTCAACCTGGGCTGCCTGGGCTTTCACGTGTGGCCGGCCCGCGCCGCCACCCCCGACGTCGCCGACGAGCTGCGCATCGACCTCGATCCCTCGCCCGGGGTCGACTTCGCCATGATCCAGGAGGCGGCCCACGAAGTGCGGCGCCTGCTGGACGAGGTGGGGGTGCTGGCCCTGCCCAAGACCACGGGCAACCGGGGGATCCACGTCTACGCCCGCCTGATCCCGCAGTGGTCGTCGTACGACGTGCGGGCGGCGGCGGTGGCCGTGGCGCGCGAGCTGGAGCGGCGCCGGCCCGAGCTCATCACCGCGGCGTGGTGGAAGGAGGAGCGGGGCCGGCGGGTGTTCGTCGACTTCAACCAGAACGCCCCGCACAAGACCGTGTTCGGTGCCTGGTCGGTCCGCTCCCGGCCCGGGGCCCAGGTGTCGACGCCGTTCGCCTGGGACGAGCTGGACGCCATCGTCCCCGACGAGCTGACCATCGCCTCTGTGCCCGCTCGGGTGGCCGAGCGCGGCGACCCGTGGGCGCCGATGAGCGAGCACCCGCAGTCGCTCGAGCCGCTGCTGGAGCTGTCCCGGCGTGACCGCGCCGCCGGGCTGGCCGACGCGCCGTGGCCGCCGGTCTACCCGAAGATGCCGGGCGAGCCTCCCCGGGTGGCGCCCAGCCGCGCCCGCGCCGTGCCGGAGGGTTAGCGGACGCCGGTCCCGGCGGGCTCCCGGGTGGAGCCGGCGTGGGCCAGGTCCTCGGCCTCGACGTGCACCGTCGGCAGGAGACGGTCGAGCCAGCCGGGCAGCCACCAGTTGGCCCGACCGAGCACGTGCATGAGAGCCGGCACGAGGACGGTGCGGACGACGAAGGCGTCGATGATGATCGCCGCCGCGAATCCGATGCCGAACTCCTGGATGACCAGCGCGTTGCCCAGCAGGCTGAACGACAGGAACACCGAGATCATGATCAGGGCGGCGGCAGTGATGACCCGCCCGGTCTCCGCCTGGCCGCGCGTCACCGCCCGGTAGTTGTCCCCGGTCTGGACCCACTCCTCGTGCATGCGGCTGACGAGGAACACCTCGTAGTCCATCGACAGGCCGAACAGGACGGCGAACATCATCACCGGCAGATAGACCTCGATCGGCCCCGCCTTGGCGTACCCGAGCACCGGCTTGGCCCACCCGAACTGGAAGGCGGCGGTCATCGCCCCGAGGGCGGCGCCGATGGACAACAGGTTCATGACCGACGCCACCAGGGGGACCATGAGGCTTCGGAACACGGCGGCCAGCAAGAGGAACGCCAAGATGACCACGACGGCGACGAACAGGGGCAGCTTCCCGGACAGGACCTTGGCGAAGTCGATTCCGCCCGCCGTCTGACCGCCCACATGGATGGCGAGCGACGAGCCCGAGGTCGCCGCCGGCACTTCCGAGCGGATGTGGTTCACCAGCGTGGTCGTCTGCGTGGCCTGCGGGCTGTAGTCGGGGTAGACCAGGGCCACGAGCGCCTTGCCGTTGGGGCTGGTGCGGGTCGGCAGGACCTTGGCCACGCCGTTCTCGTGGTTCAGGGTGCCGACGAAGGACTCGAAGCGTTGGGCGTCGCCCGGGCGCGTTGGTCTGGCCGACGACCTGGAGAGGGCCGTTGAAGCCGGGGCCGAAGCCCTTGGCCTCCAGGTCGTACGCCTGGCGGGTGGTCGACGACGACGGGTCCTCGCCGGAGTCGGCCAGTCCGAGGCGAATGCTGAAGAACGGCAGGGCCACGACGACGATCACGGCCAGGGCGACGACGCTCAGCACGGCCGAACGAGAGCCGATCATCTGCGCCCACCGCAGCCAGAAGCCGCTGACGGCGGCATCGTCGCCGGTCTTCAGCGCCCCGCCGGCCGGCGCCAGGGTACGGCGTTCCCGCCGGGCCAGCGCCTTGGGCCCGTAGAAGCCGAGCATGGCGGGAAGCAAGGTGAGCGAGGCCAGCATGGTCAGGGCGACCACGGCGGCCGACCCCAGGGCCACGCCGTAGAGGAAGATCGAGACCGAGGGCGAACATGCCGAGCAGGGCGATGCAGACCGTCAGCCCGGCGATGAGCACCGCCCGACCGGAGGTGTTGAGGGCGCGGACCGCCGCTTCCTCGGGCGTGTGGCCGGCGAGCAGCTCGCGGCGATGCCGGTTGACGATGAACAGGGCGTAGTCGACGCCGACGCCCAGGGCGATCAGCTCGGCCAGCTGGGTGGCGAACTTGGGGATGGTGAGGGCATGGGTGAGCATGGCGATGATCGCCGTGCCCACCCCGATGGCGGCCAGGGCCGAGATCAACGGCAGGAGGGCGCACAGCACCGATCGCCGGAAGGCGAAGAACAAGATGAGCAGCGCCAGCACGGCGCCGCCGAGGAAGTCGGCCGAGCCTCCGCCCTGGTTCTCACCGTTCTGGATGGCCGCCCCGCCGAGCTGCACGTTGAGCGTGCTGCTCTTGGCCGCCTGGGCGGTGTGGATGAGGTCCTTGGCCTGGGCCTTGGAGATGTTCTGCGGCTGGGCGTTGAGGTTGACGGTGGCGATGCCGATCGTGCCGTCCTTGGAGACGAGCCCGCCGTTGGCCTGATACGGGGAGGTGACGGTCGTGACGAAGGGCAGCCTCTGGACGTTGGCCAGCATGTCGGTGACGGCCGCCTTGGTGGCTGGGTCAGCGAGCGTCCCGCTCTTGGCCTGCACGACGATCTGGTCGCTGTCGCCGCTCTGGGACGGGAAGTTGGCCTTGACGATGTCCTGCGCCCGACTCGAGTCGGTGGCCGGGAAGGAGAAGTTGTTGCTGTAGGTGGACCCCAGGGAGTGGGAGATGGCGTAGGTGAGCACCAAGGCGAGGAGCCAGGCGGGCAGGATGATGCGGCGATGTCGGAAGCACCAGCGGGCGAGGGGAGCCACGGATCCTCCAGGTCGGGGGTCTCTTTCGGGGGACCGCGGCGTCCGCTTCCGTCGGGTTACGAATCGAACGACGCCGCGCTCCGCCGACTGTGGCGTTCCATCACGCGCCAAGTCAAGTCGGATCCCTAAAGTGTGACATTTGTGTGTTGGAGGCCCAGCGAAGTGTCACGGCAACCCATTCCTCCCGCTCGCGTCACCTTTTCTGACGACGACCGACGGGCCATTCTCGATCGCATCGACCGGTCCCTGCGGTCGGGCTCGCTGACCCTCGGGGCGTCGGGCCGGGAGCTGGAGGAGGCCTTCGCCGAACGGCACCGCGCCCCCCACGCGGTGGCGGTGGCATCGGGGACCGCGGCCCTGGAGATCATCTTCCGGGCCCTCGGCCTCCAAGGCGGAGAGGTCGTGGTTCCGGCCAACACCTTCTACGCCACGGCCGGCGCGGCAATGCACGCGGGGGCGACGCCGCGCTTCGCCGACGTCGAGCGCTCCACCCTGGCGGTGACGGCGGCGACGGTCGAGGCGGCGCTGACGGCGTCGACCAAGGCGGTCGTGGTCGTGCACATCGGGGGCGTGATCAGCCCCGAAACCCCCAGGATCGCCGAGCTTTGCCAACGCCGTGGCCTGCTCCTCATCGAGGACGCCGCCCACGCCCACGGGGCCAGCTGGGCGGGACGGCCGGCGGGCACCTGGGGGCGGGCGACGGCGTGGTCCTTCTATCCCACCAAGGTCATCACGAGCGGCGAGGGGGGCATGATCACCACGCCCGACGCCGCTCTGGCCGACGAGGCGCGCGTCTATCGGGACCAGGGCAAGGCCGGTTTTCTCTCCGGCGAGCACGTGCGCATGGGCGCGGCATGGCGGATGAGCGAGTTGCACGCCGCCGTCGGAGTCGTGCACCTGGCGCGCCTCGACGAGTTCATCGCCGCCCGCCGGGCCGTGGCGGGGCGTTACGACGCGACGATTGCCGGTTTGGCGAATATCGAGCTTCCCGGCATTCCTCCCGAGTGCGCCAGCAACTATTACAAATACCCGGTTTTCCTGGCGCCGGGAATCGACCGGGCCGGTTTGAAAGCGCAGCTGCGCGACGCCGGCGTTTCGTTGTCCGGCGAGGTGTACGCCACCCCGCTGCACCGCGAGCCCGTGTTCGCCGACATCCCGGTGGGAAGCCTCCCCGTGGCCGAGGAGGTGTGCGCCAGGCAGGTGTGCCTCCCGGTGCATTCCGACATGACCGCCGAGGAGGCGGATCGGGTGCTGGCGGCCCTGGAGGAGGTTCTGGGCGGGTCCCGCCGATGAGGCGCTGGCTGGCCGCCGGCACCGGGTTGGCGGCCGCGGTCGCACTCGGGCAGCTGGCTCCCAGCGTCGCCAGCCTGGGCCAGTGGGTGCCGGTGCGCCGCGCCGGCCGTTGCGTGTGGCGAGGTCGGGGCGACGTGGTGGCGCTGACGTTCGACGACGGGCCGTCGCCCGCCGACACCCCGCCGCTGCTCGACCGGCTCGACGCCCTCGACCTGCCGGCGACGTTCTTCTGCAACGGCGAGGCTGCCGCCCGTCACCCCGACTTGGTCGGCGAGATCGTGGCCCGCGGCCATCAAGTCGAGACCCACGGCTTCACCCACCGGCACCACCTGTGGTCGTCGCCGGGCCGCATCACCGCCGACCTGGACGCGGCCATGGCCGGCCTGGCCGACCTGGGGGTGGCCGTGCGCTGGTTCCGCCCTCCCTACGGCCAGATCAGCGCGGGGACGGTGCGGGCGGCCCGCCGGGCGGACGTGGGGCTGGCGCTGTGGTCGGCGTGGGGGCGGGAGTGGGCGGCGGGCGACGCCGGCGCCGTCGCCCGCCGGGTGATCGGGGCGGTGGGTCCGGGGGCGGTGGTCCTGCTGCACGACTCGGACGGGTCGTCGCCGGCCGGGTCGGCGGCTCGCGCCCGGGAGGCGGTCGGTCCCATCGCCGACGAGTTGGAGCGACGCGGTCTGCGGGCCGTGCGCCTGAGGGAAATGGAGCTGGGATGACCGAGGTACGACGGGCGCTGTTCCTGTCGGGGTCGCTGGGCAAGGGCCACGACGTGGTGGCCGACGTGTGCGGCGCGGCGCTGGAAGGCTTCGGCATCGAATGGCGGACGATGGACTCGATGGCCATGCTGGGCCGGGGTTTCAGCGCGATCGGCGAGGCGGTGTTCCGGCGCCTTCTCTCCGTCAACGCCGTGTTCGACGCCTTCCATCTCTCTCAGATGCGCGACGCCGGACGCCTGGGCCGCCTCGCGGAACGGGCCGGGGTGGACAAGATGTACCGGGTCCTGGTGGACGAGGTGGACCGCTTCGACCCCCAGCTGCTCGTACCCGTGTTCCCGACCGGGGCGGGCGCGGCGGCCAAGCTCAAGCGGCAACGCCCGGAGCTGACTTCGGTGGTGGTCATGACCGATTCGGTCGCCCACAGCATGTGGGTCCACGAGGAGACCGATCTGTTCCTGGTCACGTCGAAGCTGGCCGCCGAGTCGGTGCTGCGCTACCGACCCGAAGCGCGCGTCGAGGTGGTGACTGCGCCGGTGCGCGCCGAGTTCGCCGCCGCGCCCGACCGGGACGAGGCCCGCCGTCACCTCGGCGTCGCCGTCGACCAGCGTTGTGTGCTGATCATGTCGGGGGCGTGGGGCATCGGGCCGCTCGACGAGGCCGCCGAGGCCCTCGCCGCCGAGGGCCACACCGTCCTGGCCGTGGCCGGGACGAACGCCGAGCTCGAACGCCGCCTCCGGGCCGTGGCCGCCCGCCGGACCAACGTCGTCGCCTTCGGCTTCACCGAGCAGATCGCCGAGCTGATGGCGGCGGCGGACCTGGTGGTCACCAGCTCGGGCGACACCTGCCGCGAGGCGCGCGCCCTGGCCCGCCCGCTGCTGCTGCTCGACGTGGTGCCGGGCCACGGGCGCGAGAACCTGTTGCACGAGCTGGAGGTCGGCGGGGCGGCGGCGTGCTCGCTCACCGCCGAGTCCATCGTGCGCAGCGTGCGAGCCTTTCTCGCCGACGAGGTGCGTTCGTCACCGTTGCCGCCCCCGCCGCCGGCCCAGGCCGAGCGCCAGTTCGTCACCGCCCTGCGCCGGCTGGGCCTGGACCTCGGCCCGAGCGGCCGAGAGCGGGGCGGTGGCGTGGGGGTCTCTAGAACGCCCGACGCAGGAGCCAGCGCTTGAGCCGGCTGTAGGGCGGGTACGTGACCGGCGGATCGACGGACGTCGGACGGGTCAGCACGCTCTTCTTGTGGGAGAAGGTGTCGAACCCGGCCTGGCCGTGATAGGCGCCCATGCCGCTGGCTCCGACCCCGCCGAAGGGAAGGTCGGGGACGGCCAGGTGCATGAGGGTGGCGTTGACGCAGACCCCGCCCGAGGACGTGGCGCGCACCACCCGGTCGACCACCGCACGGTCCTCGGAGAACACGTACAGGGCCAGGGGCTTGTCGTGGGCGTTGACCTGGGCGATGGCGTCGTCCACGTCGTCGACCGCGAGCACAGGCAGGATGGGCCCGAAGATCTCCTCCTGCATCACCGGTTCGTCCCACGTCGTGCCGGCCAGGACCGTGGGCGCCAGGTACTTCGACGTCGGGTCGGCGTCGCCGCCGACGACGATGCGGCTGCTTCGCAGCGAGCCCAACAGGCCGCGCAGGCGGTCGAGGTGGCGATCGCTGACGATGCGCGCGTAGTCCGGAGAGCCCTTGGGGTCGGCGCCGTAGAAGGTGGCGACCGCCGAGCTCAGCTCGTCGAAGAAGCGGTTCTCGACTTGGCGATCGACGAGGACGTAGTCGGGTGCTACGCAGGTCTGGCCGGCGTTGACGAACTTGCCCCAGGCGATGCGCTTGGCGGCCACGCCCACGTCGGCTTTGCGGTCGACGATGGCCGGGCTCTTGCCGCCCAGCTCCAGGGTCACGGGCGTCAGGTGGCGGGCCGCCGCCTCCATGACGACCCGGCCCACGCGGCCGCTGCCGGTGTAGAAGATGTGGTCCCACCGCTGCTCGAGGAGGTCGGTGGCCACCCGGGCGTCACCCTCCACCACGGCCACCGCGGAGGGGTCGAGGTACTCCGGCGTCCAACGGGCCAGCGCCGCGGACGTCGCCGGGGTCAGCTCCGAGGGTTTGCCGGCGACGGCATTGCCGGCGGCGACGGCGTAGGCCATGGGGAGCAGGAGCAGCTGCACCGGGTAGTTCCACGGGGCGATCACCAGGACGGTGCCGAGGGGTTCGCGCACGATCGCGCGCCCGGCCGGGACGCAGCCGGACCGGTACGCGAACGGGCTCGGCGCTGGACCAGGAGTGGAGGTGGTGGATCAGGTGGCCGATCTCGTGGTCCACCTGGGCCAGGTCGGTGAGCCACCCCTCGATGGCCGGCTTGGCCAGGTCGGCGGCCAGGGCGTCGAGGAACTCCTGCTCGCGATCGCGCAGCAGGCGCTGCAGGGCGTGCAGCTGGTCGCGCCGCCACGCCAGCGGCCGGGTGGTGCCAGCGTCGAAGGCGGCGCGCAGGCGCTCCGCAGTCGCCGCGCCGACGCCTTCGCCAGTGACCGGGGGCGTGTCGACAGCCATGAGGCTCAGCCTTGCTCGTCGGGGGGGATGACGCCGAGCTTCCCGGCCTGAAAGTCCTCCATGGCCTGGGCCAGCTCCGCCCGGGTGTTCATCACGAACGGGCCGTAGTGGGCGACGGGCTCACCGATGGGCCGGCCCCCGAGGAGCAGGACGTCGAGGTCCGGGCTGCGGCTCTCCTGGCGCTCGGCGGCGGCCAGCCGCACCGTGTCGCCGGGGCCGAAGGTGGCCAGCTGGCCGGTGTGCACGGGCCGGGCTTCGACACCGACCGTCCCGTTCCCGGCCAGGACGTACACCAGAGCGTTGTAATCGGCCGGCCAGGGTACGTCCAGCTGGGCCCCGGGCTGCAAGGTGGCGTGGGCCAGTGAGATCGGCGTGTGGGTGGAGCCGGGACCGCGCTGGTCGCCGACGTCGCCGGCGATGATCCGCACCAGGGCGCCGCCGTCGGGGGAACGGGCCAGGGCGACGTCACCGGCGCGCAGGTCCTGGTAGGCGGCGGGGATCATCTTGTCGGCGGACGGGAGGTTGACCCACAGCTGGATCCCGTGGAACAGGCCGCCGCTGGCCACCAGCGACTCGGGCGGGCGCTCGATGTGCAGGATGCCGCCGCCGGCGGTCATCCACTGGGTGTCCCCGTTGGTGATGAGCCCCCCGCCGCCGTTGGAGTCGCGGTGCTGGAAGGTCCCGTCGATCATGTAGGTCACCGTCTCGAAGCCGCGGTGCGGGTGCCAGGGGGTGCCCTTGGGCTCCCCGGGGGCGTACTCCACCTCGCCCATCTGATCCATGTGGACGAACGGGTCGAGCGCCTCCATGGACACGCCGGCAAAGGCCCGGCGCACGGGGAACCCCTCGCCTTCCAGGCCCGACGGGGCGGTGGTCACGGTCGCCACCGGGCGGGGGTGGGCTCCGGCGGGGGCGTCGACGGACGGAACGGCGAGGATGTCATCGACGACGACAGCAGGCATGGGCGCTCCTTTCGAGTCACGCTACCCTCCACCAACCTAGTTGTGCGCGCAACTATTTCCTCGGCGCTCAGATGGCCGGGCGCTCGACCCAGGCGCCGAAGACCTCGCCCATGGTCGCCATGATCTCCCCCAGGGTGGCGTAGGTGCGCACGGCGTCGATGATGGCGGGCATGACGTTGGTGGTGGGCTCGGCGGCGGCGGCGCGGACCGCGGCGAGGGCGCCGCCCACCGCCTCGCCGTCTCGAGCGCCGCGCACGGCCGCCAGCCGCTTGCGCTGCTGTTCCTCGACGACCGGGTCGACGGAGTGGATGGGGACGACGTCGTCCTCGTCGCGTTCGGTGAAGTCGTTGACGCCCACGATGATGCGCTCGCCGTCCAGCACGGCCCGCTCGTGGTGGTAGGCGGCCTCGGCGATCTGCTCCTGGAACCAGTTGTTCTCGATGCCGACGTAGACGCCCTCGAGCAGCGAGCCGTGCCCCCAGTCGTCGAGCTGGGCGAAGATCTCCTCGGCGCGCGCCTCGACCTGGTCGGTCAGAGATTCGACGTACCAGGACCCGCCGAGAGGATCGGCGACCAGGGGGACGCCGGTCTCGTGGGCCACGACCTGCTGGGTACGCAGGGCGACGCGCGCCGCCTTCTCGGTCGGCAGGGCGAGGGCCTCGTCGAAGCTGTCGGTGTGCAGGCTCTGGGTGCCGCCGAGGACGCCGGAGAGCGCCTCCAGGGCGACGCGGGCGATGTTGACCTCGGGCTGCTGGGCGGTGAGCGACACGCCGGCCGTCTGGGTGTGGAAGCGCAACTGCATGGCCCGCGGGGTGGTCGCCCCGTAGCGCTCCTTCATCCATCGGGCCCAGATGCGGCGGGCGGCGCGGTACTTGGCGATCTCCTCGAAGAAGTCCACGTGGGCGTTGAAGAAGAAGCTGAGCCGGGGGGCGAACTGGTCGGCGTCGAGTCCGGCCTGGCGCGCCGCTTCGACGTAGGCGAACCCGTTGGCCAGGGTGAAGGCCAGCTCCTGCACTGCCGTCGAGCCCGCCTCGCGGATGTGGTAGCCCGAGACCGACACCGGGTGCCAGCGGGGCATCTCCGCCGCGCAGAACGAGATGGTGTCCGCCACCAGCCGAACCGACGGGCGCGGGGGGAACACGTACTCCTTCTGCGCCTGGTACTCCTTCAGCATGTCGTTCTGCAGGGTCCCGCCCAGGGCGGCGCGCGTCACGCCACTGGCCTCGGCGGCGGACAGGTACATGGCCAGCAGGACGGGCGCGCCGGAGTTGATGGTCATGGAGGTGGTCACCTTCGACAGGTCGATGCCGGCGAACAGATCCTCCACGTCGGCCAGGGTGTCCACGGCGACGCCGCCCGCGCCCGACCTCACCGAGACTGCGGGGATCGTCGGAGTCGCGTCCCATCAGGGTGGGCATGTCGAAGGCGGTGGACAGGCCGGTGCCGCCTCGGCCGAGGATGTGGCGGAAGCGCTGGTTGGTGTCCTCGGCGGTGCCGAAGCCGGCGAACATCCGCATG
The DNA here is from genome assembly GCA_963757175.1 of uncultured Actinomycetota bacterium. GTDB lineage: Bacteria > Actinomycetota > Acidimicrobiia > Acidimicrobiales > Palsa-688 > CAVWQR01. The sequence goes on from CAVWQR010000001.1 coordinate 2,329,271, forward strand.
GTCCACAGCTTGGAGCGGTACATGGAGGCGTACGGCCCCCGGGTGTAGGGGTATTCACCGGGGAACTCCCCGTCGTCGGGCCCGTAGGCGGCGTCGACGGGGATGCCGGACAGTGTCTCGGCCACGACCTTGCGCTTCGGCGCCGCCTGGTAGGCGTGCTCCCAGCGTTCACGCGCACTTGCCATAAGGTCATACTATCGGACGACCAAGCATCTCGCTGGCGTAGCATGTCGGCATGGACGTGGGCGCCGACCGGTTGTACTTCCGCCAGCTGCTGTCCGGGCGGGATTTCGCCCGCGACGACCAGATGGCGGCGCAGATGGTCAATTTCTCCTACCTGGTGGGCGACCGTGAGCGTCGGCAGGCGCTGATCGTCGATCCCGCCTACGCCGTCGGGGACCTGCTGGCGGTGGCCGCCGCCGACGGGATGGATGTCGTCGGGGTGCTGGCGTCCCACCACCACCCGGACCACGTGGGTGGCTCGATGATGGGCTACCGCATCGAGGGCGTGGCCCGTCTGCTCGCCGAGCACCCCGTCCCCGTGCACGCCCACCGCGACGAGGTGGCGTCGATCCTGGCCACGACGGGGGCGTCGGCGACCGACGTGGTCGGCCACGACAGCGGCGACGTCGTCACCGTCGGCGATGTCGACGTCGAGTGCCTGCACACGCCCGGGCACACCCCCGGAAGCCAGTGTTTCCTCGTGTCGGGGATGCTGGTGTCGGGCGACACGCTGTTCCTGGAAGGCTGCGGGCGCACCGATCTTCCGGGTAGCGACCCGGAGGCCATGTACCGCAGCTTGCACCATCTGGCCGCCTTGCCCGACGACACCGCGGTGTTCCCCGGGCACCGCTACTCGTCCCCGTCGTCGGGGAGCCTCGAGGCGGTCAAGCAGATCAACATGGTGTTCAAGCCGGCCACCGAGGAGCAGTGGCTGGCGATGTTCGCCGGGCGCTGAAAGCGCCGCAATCAGCGGAGCCGCTAGGCGGGGCGGATGCCGGAGGCGGGGCCGGGACTGGTCACGCGCAGGCCCAGGTCGGTCAGCCGCTCGCGCATGCCGGCCTCGTCGCGCTCGAAAATGCGCCCGAGGGCGCGGATGTCTTCGTCGCGGACGGTGAGGACGCGGCCGTTGAAGTCGCCCCGCTGCAGCTGGATCATCCCGATGTAGCGCCGGAGGATGTCGCGTTCGGGGGCCTCGAGGCGCTCGAGGCGCACCAGGTCGATGGTCACCGGTCCGGCGTCACCTCCCGGGGAGCGGGCCTCGGCGATGTGGCTGGTGGCGCCGCGCGGCAGCAGCTGGTCGACCGGCACTCCGTACAGGTTGGCCAGGCGCTGGAGGCGCAGCACGGAGATGATGCGCTCGCCCCGCTCGTAGGCGCCCAGCACCGACGCCTTGAACTCGCGTTCCGAGGACTCCTCGACGGCTTGGAGGGAGAGTCCCTGTTGCCGGCGGATATTGCGAAGACGCTCGCCCACTTGCCGGGCAAACGCCGGATCGGACTCCTCACTCATCATCTGCTCGCCACCCTAGTTGGCGCGCCGTGCCGCCCGCTCGTCCCAGTTCCTGGCGATGACCGTTTGCGACGCGGTGCCCATCAACGTGCCGTCCTGTGACCACAGATGGCCCCAGCCGTGGGCGAAGCCCCGAGCCAGGCCGTCAATGCCGATGTCGCACAGGATCCACGGCGAATCGACCAGGCGCAGCACCCGCAAGGTGTTGTCCAGGCTGTTGCCGCCGCCGGGGCGGCCTCGGGCCTGGGCCACTCCGCCGGGCACCAGGTCGCCCAGCACCGCCAGCCACGCCGCCGACGGTTCGAGCGCTCCGGTGACCCGCGCCCACATGCAGACGCGCCCGTCGCCCGGGGTGCCGTCCATCTCGGTCCACTGGCGGCCCCTGGCGATGCGCACCTCGACCCGGTCGAAGATGTTGACGACGCCGATGCGCTGCAGCCGTTCCGGGCACTCCTCGGGCGGGGGGACGACGGGAAAGGTCGCCAACGTCTGGTCGGCCACGCCCTGCCGGTCGCCGAGGGCGGCGTTGACCGTAAGGATCTCCTCGTCGCCGGCGCGGCCGACCACCCGCGCCTGACTGACGTTGTGGCCGGCGACCGGCACCACCGCCTCCAGGTCCAGCGTGGTCCCCGTCGGCGCGTACCGCAGGTACTGGGCGGCCGCCCACGCCGTGCGCCGGCCGGTCGCCGCCTCCAACGCCACCACCCCGGCGGCCAACCCGCACCCTCCGAACAGGGCGCCGCCCCCGCTCGACACTTCGGGGGTGATGGGCAGCCGCCAGCGCAAGGGATCGGCGGTGGGTACGAGACCAAGAAACGAGGCGGCGTCCACGGCCAGCGCAGGCTACTGGCGCCTCGACGGCCCGGCACCGCCGGCCGCCGCTTTCCCCTCGTCCTCTTGAACCTCGGCGAGCAGGACGCCGTGATGGGCCAGCAGGGGAACGGCCTGTCCCGCCCGGTAGCCCCGCTCGGTATCCGACGCCGTGTCCAGCAGGGTCCGCCACGACGCGCCCCACGTCTCCGGCGGCAGGACGCACTCGAGCGCCTCGTCCCCTCCGTTGAGCACCAGGAAGAAGGTGTCGTCGACCACCGGGTTGCCGTGCACGTCGGGATCGGGCAGGACGGCGCCGTTGAGGTACACCGCCAGTGACCGGGCGTAGCTCACGTTCCAGTCGTCGTCGTTCATCTCCTGGCCGTCGCCGCGGAACCAGGCGATGTCGGGCAGCACGCCCGCGGGGTGCTCGCCGCGCACGGAGCGGCCCTGGAAGAACCGCCGGCGGTGGAACGCGGGATGCGCCCGGCGCAGCGCCAGCAGACGGCGGGTCCAGTCGAGCAGGTCGTTGTCGAGGTCGGCCCAGTCGTACCAGGACAGGGGACTGTCCTGGCAGTAGGCGTTGTTGTTGCCGGCCTGGGTGCGGCCCAACTCGTCGCCCCCGAGCATCATCGGCACTCCTTGGGACACCAGCAGGGTCAGCAGCAGGTTGCGGACCTGACGCCGGCGCAGGGCGTTGACCTCCGGGTCCGCCGTCTCGCCCTCGACACCACAGTTCCACGACCGGTTGTCGTCGCTCCCGTCGCGGCCGTCCTCGCCGTTGGCCTGGTTGTGCTTGGCGTTGTAGGACACCAGGTCGCGCAAGGTGAACCCGTCGTGGCAGGTGACGAAGTTGATGCTGGCCCACGGTCGCCGCCCGGTCGCCTCGTACAGGTCGGAGCTCCCTGTCAGACGCTCGGCCAGCTCGCCCACCGCGCCCGGTTCGCCGCGCCAGAAGTCGCGCACCGTGTCGCGGTAGCGGCCGTTCCACTCCGACCACAGCGGCGGGAAGTTGCCCACCTGGTAGCCGCCGTCTCCGACGTCCCACGGCTCGGCGATGAGCTTCACCTGGCTGATCACCGGGTCCTGCTGGATGAGGTCGAAGAACGCCGACAGCCGGTCTACCTCGTGGAACTGGCGGGCCAGGGTGGCGGCCAGGTCGAAGCGGAAGCCGTCCACGTGCATCTCGGTCACCCAGTAGCGCAGGCTGTCCATCAGCAGCTGCAGCACGTGGGGGTTGCGCATGTTCAGGCTGTTGCCTGTCCCCGTGGTGTCCGAGTAGTAGCGGGGTTCACCGTCGACCAGCCGGTAGTAGCTGGGGTTGTCCAGGCCACGGAAGGAGAGCGTCGGCCCCCGGTGGTCCCCTTCGGCGGTGTGGTTGTAGACCACGTCCAGGATCACCTCGATGCCGGCGGTGTGCAGGGCCCGCACCATGGCCTTGAACTCGTTGACCACCCGGTGCCCGGGACGGGACGAATAGGCGTTGTGGGGGGCGAGATAGGCGATGGAGTTGTAGCCCCAGTAGTTGCGCAGGCCCAAGTTCGACCAGACGGTGGTCGTCGACGAAGTGGTGCACGGGCATGAGCTCGACCGCGGTGACTCCGAGGTCGGTGAAATGCTGCAACGCGACCGGCGAGGCCACGCCCGCGTAGGTTCCTCTCAGCTCGTCGGGCACGTCGGGGTGCGTCCTGGTGAGCCCCCGCACGTGGGTTTCGTAGATCACCGTGTCGTGCCACTTGGTCCCCGGTCGGTGGTCGTCGCTCCAGTCGAACGCGGGATCGGTCACCAGCGCTTTGGGCATCGCCGGCGCCGAGTCGTGGTCGTCGGCCACCAGGTCGTCGCGGCCGAGGACGTAGCCGTACGGCTCCTGCCCCCACGTCACCGCACCCTCGACCGCCTTGGCGTAGGGGTCGAGCAGCAGCTTGTTGGGATTGCAGCGCAGCCCCGCCTCGGGCTGGTAGGGACCGTGGACGCGATAGCCGTAGCGGGCCCCGGGCTCGATCCCTTCCAGGTAGCCGTGCCAGCAATAGGCGTCGACTTCGGTCAGAGGGTGGCGGTGCTCCTTGCCGTCCTCGTCGAACACGCACAGCTCGACTCGCCCGGCGACCTGGGAGTAGACGGAGAAGTTCGTTCCCAGCCCGTCGTAGGTCGCGCCCAGGGGGAACGACTCACCGGGCGACACGGGCTTGGGCATCCCCGAGAAGCTAGTCAGCGTCCGCGCTCGACCGGCGGTCGACATCCAGGCTGCCGTTGCCCCGGACGGCGTCGTCGGCCACGACGACGGGCAGTTGCACCTCGGCGACGGTTCCCGTCGGTTGGGCCGCCCGGAAGGTGAGGGAACCGCCGGCCGCTTCGAGGCGCACCCGACGGGTCTCGACGCCGATGTGGCCTTCGCCCAGGCGCTGGGCGAGCTCGCCGGCGGCGATGCCCCGGCCGTCGTCGGCCACCTGCAGCATGGCCCGGTCGCCTTCGAGGTCGAGTTGGACGCGGACGTGCTTGGCGCCGGCGTGCTTGACGACGTTGGTCAGCAGCTCGCGTGCCGAGGCGAAGAGCAGGGGGTCGGCCGAGGTGCGCATGCTGTCGTCCCACCCGGGCGCGTCGACGACCGCCTCGAAGCCACCGCGCGCCCCGGCGGCGGCCGCCAGGTCGCGGACGGCGACCAGCAGGCCGGAGTGCTCGAGGACGGCAGGATTCAGCTCGCTGACGGCGGAGCGCAGGAGTTGCGACGACTCGCGGAGGGCGAAGTCGATCCGCTCGAAGGCTTGGGGATCGTCGCGCCCCTGGAGGTCTTCGAGGTCCTGGCGGGCGGCGAGGACGTACTGGAGCGCGCCGTCGTGCAGGGCTTCGGCCAGGTTGCGCTGCTCGCGGCCCTCGATGGTCATGAGCGCGCCCAGCAGCTCGCTGCGGTCCGATACCAGCCCGCCGATGGTCAGGACCCGTGAGCGCGACAGCCGGCTGATCAGCACGCAACCCAGGGCGACACCGGCCACGACAACGGTTCGGACGAGGACGGAACCCCACGGCTCGGCGTTGGCGCTCCTGGTGATGATGGAGACGGTCAGGTAGACCAGAACGGTCGGCACGCCCACGGCGGCGCACACCCACGGGCGGATCTGGGTGGCGGCGATGACCGGGAGGAGGAAGAAACCGTTGACCAACACGTCCGCCGTCCAGCTCTCCACCGCGGACTGGCCGGCGACCACGGTGATGGCGCTGAGCATCAGCAGATCCACGAACAGGGCCAGCCAGATGAAGCGGATGAACCAATCCCCGCCCTGGCTGGCCAGCCACATCACGACGAGCGCCCAGGCCGCGTAGATGACGGTGATGAGGACGCACCATCCCCGATCGTGGCGGGGCGGCACGGCGGTGACGACGAGGACGAACAGGGCGACGAGCACGCCGCGCAGGAGCAGGTGCACCCGCACCCCGCGGTAGGCGTGTTCGATGATGACACGGGCAAAGTCCAGGCCCTCGATATCGGCCAGCCGCTCAGGCTTGCGATGGTGACGGGAGCGCACCGCGCCGCCTCATCCGGCTACCTCGAGAAGGCCGCGGCGGGTGGCCTCGGCGATGGCGGCGGGCGGGTCGTGCACGCCGAGCTTCTCGTACAGCCGGCGGGTGTCGATCTCGACGGTGGCCGGGTCGACGGCCAACGCCTCCGCCGCCTGGGGGAGGGTCATTCCCCGCCGCATGCTCTCCAGCACCTGCCGCTGACCGGCACTGAGCGCCGGCGGGTCGGGCTGGGCCCGCTGGCGGATCTCGCCGACCATGCTGGCGGCCAGGCCGGGAGGGACGACGGTTTCGCCCTTGGCCACGCGCAACACGGCGTCGACGATCTCGGCGCGCCGGGCGTCTTTCGACAGATAGCCGGCCGCACCCTCCTCGAAGGCCCGGTACACGACGGCGCTGTCGGTCACCGCCGACAGCAGCACCACCCGGGTGGGGAGTCCGGCGCGGTCCATGGCGCGCAACACGGCGAGCCCGTCCATGTCCGGCATCTGGTAGTCGACGACGGCCACGTCGGGACGTTCGGCGGCGATGACCTCGAGGGCCGCTCGCCCGTCGCCGGCTTCCCCGACCACCCGCACCTGGCCGCTCTGCGTCAGGCCGCGCGAGACGCCATCGCGGTAGAAGGGATGATCGTCGACCACCACGACGGTTACCAGCGACGTCACCGACGGTTCGGGCGCGGGCCAGGCGGGGGCGCCCGGCGGCTCTGCGGAGCCGTCTGGGGTCGCGGGCGCCACGACCGATGGCCAGGCGAGGGGTGGGGCCTCGGGGGATCCGGCGGTCGCCCCCCCGCTTCCGGGGGGCGAGAGCTCGAGGCCCATGGCCATGGCGAACTCCGAGATCACCCAGCGACAGGCAACCTCGTCGAACGGGTAGGCCCGACCGAGCTCGGCAGCGGTGAGGGCAACGGCGGTGTCAGGATCGACGTGGCGAGCGACCTGGTCACGCAGGAGCCGACCTGCGCCCACGCGGGCCGCTGACACCATGAGCTTGCACTCGCGAGGCAGGTCCGGCAGCAGATCGTGGAGCAGGTTGTCCAACTTGTGCCGGTCGGAGAGGGCGTCCTCGCCCTCGCCGGCCACCGCGGCGCGCAGTGCCTCCCGACCCCGCCCGCTCGAATCCCACCCGGCGTCGGCGGCGGTCACCACGGCGGGGAACAGGCGCGCAAGCAGCTGAGCGTCGGCAACCTGCTCACCGTTGGCCTCCTGGCACCGCGTCATCCTCGCGCCTGGTCCGGAAGGCGCGCTACCACCCCGCCGGTCAGAGGGGAGCGCATTCCCGGGCGGCGATCATCGGGGGCTGGGCGCGGTCGCCGCTGATGATCGTGAGGTCGTCGCCGCTGGCGAGGAAGCCGCTGACGCTCCCGATCCCGCTCATCGGGCTGCTGTCGGGCCGGCGAAGTTGGCCGCGCGGCCGGGTCGGCGGCGGTGCTCTCCCGGCGCCTGATAGCCGTCGGTGGCGGTGATCGAGGTAGGCTGAAGTCGTCGCCGGTGCCGTGTCCGTGCTGCACGGGGGGCAGCGGTGCGGTCCAGGGGTTATCGGCTTGCACAGCAGGAGCAGGGCCGGCACGCCGTAGGTGCAGCCACAGTGCGGGCGAGGCGTCGGTCGCCCACCTCCTTTCCCGACTACCAAAGGCACACGACCATTGTTGGACCGTGGCGTCGACGAAGCGGTGATTGCGCCGCTTCAGACCGAGCAACTGACGTCGCAGCGCCCCGAGCCGTTCGCTCTCGCCTTCGACATCACCGAGACGCCGATCCACGACGACGTCGGTGTGTCCGCCGGGCAGCCGCCTCGGTCACGCACCTCGAGCAGCTCCTTGATGTCGCCTAGACGCAGACCCATCCGTTGCGCGCTGCTGATGAACCTGAGACGCTCGGCGGCCACCTCGTCTTACAGCCGGGAGCTCGCCGCGCTGCGCTCGAGCGGGCGGAGAAGACCGAGACGCTCGTAATAGCGCAACGTGTCCGCCGGAACCCCAAAATCTTCGCGCGAGCCCGGAGATGGTCCTGACCATGCATCACACGGTAAACCAGGGAGCCAGCTCCAAGGTCAAGGACGGGTCGACGTCGCCCCCGCTCTGCACGTCTCGGGCCTGAAGCCGAGCCTGCCGGCTCCGCGATCCACGGCGACTGGTCAGGGATCCCCGCTACCGGCATGGTTGTACCAGGACGAGGCTCAGCGAACTTGGCAGCGGATCGCCCTGAACATCGCTTGCCAACCGCCCCAGAACTCCGCCTCGGATGCCGAGGTCACCACCGCGATCCTCTCTGCCCTGGCCGGTCTGTGTGGTAGCCGCCGTGGGACACCCAGGGGCCGCCAGCGGCGGCAGTTTCCAGTGGCCGACCGCGCGGGTGGTCAGAAGTCGAGGGTGAAGAGCGTCGGGTCGACTTCGGTATGAGCGACCGTGGGCGCGTCGCTCGGTGCTGTTGGCGCACGAGCCTTTGCACCGGCGCCGTTCTTGTTGAGCGATTCGGTCTGCGAGTCTGTCGCCGGGCCGGGAGGATCCGGGCCGTGCTCCGCCTTGCCGGCGTCAGGCGGCTGCCAGCACCATTGGCCTGGTCGTCCGGTCAGCCGCCAGCCTTCGTAGGTCTTGAGGAAGTGGTGGCGATGGCAGAGGCGGGCGAGGTCGTCGAGGCGGGTGCGGTGGGTGAGGGCCCAGGGGGTGACGTGGTCGATCTCGAGGCGACTCGTGGCGTGGCAGCCGGGCACCACACACTCGGGGTCACGGACAACCAGGGCGGTGCGTTGGTGGGCGGTCGGGGTGCGGCCGAGGTGGGTCACCGAGCGCACGTCGATGCCTCGGGTGGCGACCACGGCGAGGAAGGCGTCGCTGGTGGCTGCTCTTGCGGCGGCCACGGGGATGGGGCCGACTCCGTCGATCTCGCAGGTCTCGCCCGGCTTGGTGTGGCCGCGCTGTAAGGCGTTGGCGTCGACGCGGATGATCACGCTGGCCGGCGGTGAGCCCGGCTCAGCCGGCGCGGAGTGTCCGGTGGCGGCTCTGGCCATGTCCACCAGGGCGTCGGCCTGGTAGGCGGCAGGGCTGTCGCGTCTGCCCGCGGCGCGGGCGTCGGCGAAGGCCCGCTCGCGGAAGGGTTGCAGGCAGGCGTTGAGCTGGCCGAGGGCGTCGGGTGTGAGGCGGCCCTCCAGCCGACCGGCGCCGTCGGCGTCGGTCCAGGTGCGCAGGTAGCGGCGGGCGTGGAGTGCCCGGTAGCGGGCCCGCTCGTCGGCCGCGGAGGTGGCGGCGGCGCGCACCGCCTGGCAGCGGTCTCGCAGGCCGTTTATCCCGTCGATGCCGGCCCGGCGGACGAGATCGCCGGCGCGGGCGGGATCGACCTCGGCGGCGGCGGTGATGTGGTCGACCTGTGTGGTGGACAGTTGGCCTGCACGCCAGGCGTCGGCCACCTGGGGTTGGTTGCGGGCCCGGTCGGCGCTGGCCAGGGTGGCGCGTGCCAGGCCCGGAGACGACCCGGTGATCCTGGAGAGCCAGTCGGTGGGCGAGCGTTCACCGGCGCGCCGCCAGGCTTGGCATTCGGCCGCCCGCCGGGCCACTTGGGCCAATCCAGCCCCGGACAGGCGTTCGACGCGAGCGAAGGCGGTGGTGAGGCGCTCGGCGTCCTCGCAGGACAGACGATCAGCGTCCAAGTCGCTCACCAGCGCGGTGAGGGCGTCGACCACCGCGTCCACCCGTGCCCCCCAGGAGACCTCCGACTGCGCCGCGCTATCGCCTTTACCAGCCATGCCGTCCACGCTAACGAGGGGCTGTGACGAGAACTCCGGGACGAGGCGCTGGTGCTCAACCCCACCAGAAGGCGGCGGCGACGATGGCGTAGAGCCCGACGAGGGCGACGCCTTCGATCCAGGTGTACTCGCCGTCGTAGACCACCACGACCACCACCACGATCGCTACTGCCAGCGCGGCAACCAGCAGGGGCGGAAACACCAAGGTGAGGGGCGTCGGCCCGAAGGCATGGCTCAGAAGCACCAGCACGGGAGTCAGGAGAAGCGCCACCTGGAGCGGGCTGTTCAGGGTGGTGCTGATGGCAAAGTCGGGTCGAGCTTGGAGGGCGAAACGGATGCCGACCGCGTGCTCGACGGCATTGGAAGCGATGGCCACGATCACCAGGCCGGTGAAGGTCTGCGACAGGCCGAGGGAATGGGTGGCGGGGACGAGGGCGGCGACGAACCAATCCGACACCAAGGCGGCAGCGACGCTGGCGACGAGGAGGACGATGAGCGCGAGCGAGAAGGGCCAATGGCCGGTCGGGGGCGTCGGCGTCTGCGACGCGTCCCCGGTGGAGGATCGGGAGGCGATGCCCTGCTCAGTGGCGCCGGCGGGCTGCTCAGTGCCGGTGGCGGGTCGTTTGAGCTGCGAGGGCAGGCTGGCGGCGTAGACCAGCAGGAGGACGATGGCGCAGATGATGCTGAGGGCACTGGCGTGGCTGCTGGCCGGGGTGCCGAGGCGGACGGCGACGGTCGGCACGATGAGCGCACCAACGGCCAGCACGAGCAGGGTGGCGACCAGGCGAGGACCCTCCGTCGGGAAGCGTTGGACCCCGTGACGGGCGCCGCCGGCGATGAACGCGGCCCCGAGGACGAGGAGGATGTTGGCCAGCAGCGAGCCGGCGATGGTGGCTTGCACCACCTTGGTCAGCCCTTCTCGCAGTGCGAACAGCCCCACGAAGAGCTCGGGCAGGTTGCCCAGGGTCGACTGGACCACACCGGTGGCGTTGGCGCCCAGCCTTTCGCCGACTTGGTCGACCGCTTCGCCGATCGCCGCCGCCACCGCAGCCAGGGCCACGCCGCTGAACACGAACTCGACGGCGTGGGACACCGCCAGCGCATCCAGGAAGCCGGCGATGACGGTCAAGGCCAGGGCAGCGGCGATCACGACCCGTTGTGGGCGGGTGAGGGTCGCCATCATGACCCGCCGACGGTACCCGGCGGACGAGCCGCCGACCGTCGCCCGGTAGCATGCCGACGCGGCAACTGCCCCCGGCGGCGTGGCCGAGTGGTTTAGGCAAGGGCCTGCAAAGCCCTGTACACCGGTTCGATTCCGGTCGCCGCCTCCCAAAGGACCGCGTGGCACGAATCCTGACGGTCCTGCCTGCGTCCCGGTCATCGGCGAGGCCCCGGGCCGGTCACGCTCGTCGCGGGTTTCGTGGTTCTATGTCGTTGACCGCATAGCTCACATCACAGAGGGGTGACCACATGGCCGGAGCTGATTTCAACGATCGGGCTGACTTCGACGCTGCCGAGCGGGGATTCATCGGTTCGTTGGAACCGTGCGTGATTCGCAGAACCGACGGTTCCGAGATCTGGAACAACGACGCGTATGGGTTCCTGGACGGCGAGTGTCCCGACACTGTCAACCCCAGCCTGTGGCGCCAGTCCCAGTTGACGTCCATGCAGGGGCTCTACCAGGTGACCGAAGGCATCTACCAGGTGAGAGGGTTCGACCTCTCGAACATGACCTTGGTGGAGTCTGATCACGGGGTGATCGTCATCGACCCGTTGATCTCGGCCGAGTGCGCCGCCGCCGCGCTCGGGCTCTACCGCACGCACCGGGGGGAGCGGGCGGTCGCTGCAGTCATCTACACCCATGCCCACGTCGACCACTTCGGCGGGGTGCATGGCGTCTACGAGTCAGACGTCCCCGTGCTCGCCGCACACGGCTTCATGGAGGCCGCGGTCTCGGAGAACGTCTACGCCGGGGTGGCGATGGCTCGCCGAAGCACCTTCATGTACGGCGCCAACCTCTCCAAGAGCCCGACGGGCCAGGTGGGAGCCGGGCTCGGCGCCACCAACTCCAACGGCAGCATTGGTCTCGTTCCCCCGACGCTCGAGATCACCCACACGGGACAAGAAGAGGTGGTCGACGGGGTTCGCATTCGGTTTCAGATGACGCCCGGCACCGAGTGCCCGGTGGAGATGAACTTCTACTTCCCCGACCGTCGGGCGTTGTGCATGGCAGAGAACGCCACCCACAACCTGCACAACTTGTTGACGCTGCGCGGCGCGGTCGTCAGGGACCCTCGGATCTGGGCCAGGTACCTGAACGAGGCGATCCGGCTGTTTTGCGACGAGGTGGACGTGGACGTGGCCTTCGCGTCCCACCACTGGCCCACGTGGGGCCGGGATCGCATCGTGGCCTACCTGGAGCAGCAGCGAGACCTCTACGCGTACCTCCACGACCAGACTCTGCGGCTCATCAACCACGGCTACACCGGGAACGAGATCGCGGAGGTGCTCGAAATGCCTCCGGCTCTGGAGGCCGCCTGGCACACCCACGGCTACTACGGATCGGTGAGCCACAACGTCAAGGCGATCTACCAGCGCTACATCGGTTGGTTCGACGGCAACCCCTCCTCATTGTGGACACACCCACCGGAAGCCAATGCGACCCGCTACGTCGACTGCATGGGCGGCATCGACCAGGTCGTGGCCAAGGCCAAGGGGTACGCAGACAACGGAGATCTTCGCTTCGCCGCTGAGCTGCTTATGCACGCGGTCTTCGCCGACGAGTCACACGACGGCGCGAAACGTCTGCTCGCAGATGTTTACGAGAAGCTCGGCTTCGGCTCCGAGAACGGCACCTGGCGCAACTTCTACCTTCAAGGAGCAGCTGAGCTCCGTGGTGCGGGAACCGGCAGAACCGTCGTTCTGGCGCCCCCCGAGATGGTGGCCGCGCTCAGCGTGGAACAGCTCTTCGATTCGGTGGCCATCCGGATCAACGGACCGTCGTGCTGGACCGACGCCTTCGCCATCGACTGGGTCTTTTCCGACCTTGGCGAGACCTATCGGACCACCCTCAGCAACGGGGTCCTCATCCAAGACCAGAATCCGGCGGCGGGCACGGCGGACCTCACCGTGAGGCTCACCAAGCCAGAGTTCCTAACCCTGCTCGGTGGTGCAGATCTGGGCGCCGTCTCCTGCGAGGGCGACCGCTCGGTTCTGCAGAGGCTCCTCGCCGCCGTCGACGAACCGACGCCCGACTTTGCGATCGTGACGCCCTAGCCCGCAGCTGCGACGCAGCCGATTACCAGGACTTCTACGGGGTGCATGCCCCGGTAGAGTGGGGGAGTCAGATCCCGCGATCGTCGCCCGTCGCGACGGCACGCGGGTCCGGTGGCGATCCGCGCTGCGTGATCCGTCGGGTGCCGCTCGGGCGAAGCGTGCTGGCAATCCCTAACCTCTCCCCGATGACTGACCGGACCGGTGCGAAGGCCGTGGTGTGAGCGGAGACGATCCGGTGGAGCGAGCGCTTCTCTCGCCGTCAGGGTGCGCGGTCGGGCGGGTGTCGGGATACCGATGTACGGACGATCGGCTGCAAGGCCACGCATTCAAGTACGCCGGCCACGAAGCGCAACTGACCGGCGTCTACCCCTACCGCATCGACTACGTCGACGACACCGGTAGACCCTTCAGCCTCGAGGCCATGGTGAAGGCGAAGCCCAGCGAGCGGGCGGTGATGGCCGTCTACTCCGGCCTTCTTTCCCGCTGTGGCATTTCTGTCGGTCAACCGCTTTCCACGATCCTGTCTCGTTCCGACTACTCCGTTCCCAACGTCAAGGAGGCGACGCTGTTTCGCGACCACGCCTCGGATCTGTCGCCTTATCTGCCCCGTTCCTTGGGCGTATTCATCGATGAGCGGTGCGGCTACACGCTACGAGTGGAGGAGCGGCTGCCCGCCGGGAGTGTGATCGCGGAGCCCGACGACGACACGACCAGGCATTGGCGACCGGGTTTCCCGGAGCTGGTGGTCGACAGTCTGGCCGACATCCATTCCCGCTTCTACGGTCGCACCGAAGGCCTTCTCGGCACGGGTAGGTTCTTCGCCCATACCTCGGCGGTGATGCTGCGCGGCACCGAACTGTGGCAGGCCTTTCTGTCGTTCCTCACGCGAACCTACGGCTCGTTTGTGGACGGTCATCCTGGCCGGCGCCATCGGCACCTCATCGAGACGCTTCCGGAGTGGTACGAGCTGGTCGACCAGGCGCCCATGACGCTCCTCTACGGCGACGTCAATCCGCAGAACCTGGCATTCTCGCCGGGGACTTCCGGATCGTTCGTGCTGAGCTTGTTTGATTGGGAACGGGCGGTTGTGAGTCTTCCCCATCGGGATCTGGCCGAGTTGCTCGTCTACCTCCTCGACCCGGTCTGTGAGCGAGAGCAGGTCGACACGCTCGTCAGCCGTTATCGCCGGGCTTTGGTTCGAGCGACCGGTCAGGACCTCGATGAAGGTGCGTTCATCGAGTCGTTGCGATGGATGTTGGGGGACCTGATCGTGAATCGTTTGCCGCTGATGATGATCGTGGCCCATGCAACCGGCAAGCGCCCGAACTCGGTGACCGCCTACGCGACCGCCCACCGCTTGCTCGATCTCCTCGAGTGACCACGCAACAGGGAACCTCTGTAGCGAACGAGCCACGATCAGGCTGAGCGCGGGTGCGCCAGAACGGGGGCGCGTGCTTCATTGGGAAACCGAGTGCAGCTCCGTCGCTGTACGAGGGCGTAAGGCCCGACAGGCGCCAGCAATGGGCCGCTGCTTGTTTACTGGCGGCGACGTCGGTGACCTGACGGGAGACATGATCGGGGATGCGGGCAGCATGGTTTTCCGAGAAAGCCACCGGCGGGCTGACCCTCGCTGCGCGACGCTGTTAGCGCCCGGGCATAATTCGGGGGCGAGAGCTGGCGAGGTGGCGGTGTTTCCAGTGTCGGGTGCGATCTGGCGAGCGGTGAGGCGGTTGAGCGCGCCCCATCATGGGCTGATCGTGCTGCTGGTCTGGCTGCTGGTCGTGCTGATCGCCTGGGAGGTGCTCCTGGTGGTCTTCTTCTACGAGGCGCTCGTGGTAGGTGTCTGTGCCCTGCTGGCCGTCCGCTGGCCGCGGGCGGCGTATTGGCGCCGTCCTGGCCGCCCGACGGCCGTGGTCGCCCCGGGCGTTTCGCCGGCGGCGCTGCTCAACGCCCAGGCCAACTACACCCGGGCGCAGACCGAGGCCGCTCGCTCCCGGCCGGCCTGGTGCTCGTACTGCAAGCGCTTCTCGCCGGGAACCGCGGTCGCGTGTGAACACTGTGGGGCCGGCAACCTCACCTACAACTCGGGGCTCTGACGAGCGGTTCGGCCTGGCCGCGCTGGTGGCCTGGACCTCAAGGCTCACTCTCCGTGCTGGTCGGCAAAAGTCCGAGCCTGGGGCACTACGGAGACCGGCGGGAGGGCGGTGGCGCCGATGGTCGGCCGCTGCCGGTAGTGGCGGCGCCGAGTCGCGGCGACGTGGCCGGCCGCCCGCCGATCGCCGCCGCCACCGCAGCCCGGGCCACGCCGCTGAAGACGGGACGGGCAGATTGACTCCAAAACGAACGCTCGTTATTCTCATGCTATGGGGAGGGTTGCGGGTCTGAGACCTGCGGGGACCCGGGGGTGGGAACCGGTGGCCCCGGGCTTCCCCCTGCCGTGTACCGGCGCTGAATCCAGGTTCAGCGAGTCTGTCTGGATCGAGACGGTCGCTACGACCGCTGTTCTCGTGGCCATGGCCTGTGCCCGACCAGCGGCACCAACCGCTCACCGACCGGAAACTCGACGGGCGTGAAGCTCCGACGGCTGCTCTGGCGCTATCGCCCCATTGGCGTACTGGTGGTCGTCCAGGTTCTGATCATCGCGCTCGTTCCGTCGACTGCACCCAGCCAGAGCGCGGTGGGATCCGGCTCCCTCCCACAAGGGTCAACCATTGGGTACTCCGGCTCAGCCGCGGGGCGAAGTGGTGATCGGTCGCACTGCGCGGGGAACAGGGAGTTCCCCACGACGATCGACTACTACGCACCGCTGTGCACGCCCGGCACGGTCGGCGGAACCTACGCAAACGGAGGGAACACGTATCAAGGAGTCTCGTCCCGCACGGTAACCGTCGTTGATTACTACGCCGATCCGGGAGGCGCGGTCGACGCTATCGCCAAGGCCCAAGGCCTCTACGTCAGCTACGACCAAGAGCAGCAGGTCGACCGAGCATTCCAGAATTTCATCAATTCGCATTATGTGCTGTGGGGCCGACAACTCAAGATCGAGATGTACCGGTCGGCGTGCCAGACCGTACCGCCCGACTATTCCTGTTTGCTGGCAGACATGAACACCGTGGTGCAGACACGGCATCCCTATGCCGTCTTTTGGCAGACCACTCTGTGTTCGGCTTGCTTCGCCCGACTCGCCCAGGACCACACTGTCGCGATTGGCGGCGTGGGCTTCAGCGACGCGTTCGCCCAAGCCAACGCTCCGTACTTCTGGTCGGCGGGCGAGAGTTCGACGCATATCGAGCAGGCCTTTGCGAGATTCTGGTGTAACCAGCTGACTAGTAAGAACTCCAGCAGAGTCGTGAGCTTCGCGCCCGACCGGAATCCGGCACAGGACTTCAACGGGCGGAAACGTGTCCTCGGCGTGATATCAACCAACGATCCCGACAACGAGGACACCGTGACCAACGTCCTTGTCCCGGCCCTCAATCGCGACTGCGGCGACGGCGGAAGTGTCGCCGCTCATCACTATTACTATGCCCAGGACATCAGCACGGCTGCGCAACAGATCAACGCCGGCATCTCCGCCATGAATACGCCGAACAACCCCGCGACTGATGTCGTGTGCCTGTGCGATCCCGTGGCTCCGTTGCTGCTCTACGGGGGCGAAGGGAAGCAGAACTATTGGCCCGAAACGGTGGTGGCCGACGTACAGGGCATCGGAACGGACATCGCGGGCCAAGCCTTCAAGTCGACGGAGTTCGACTACGCCTTCGGCATCATGTCATCCGCCAGCCTTGGCCCGCCAAACAGTGAAGCCGGTCCCCAGGTGTACCGGCTCGGGGGCGGCACCAACCTTCCGATGCAACCGTATGTCGCCACCGCCGACTGGGCGTCCTGGAACATGCTGGCCAGCTTGATCCAAAATACTGGACCGGACCTGTCGCCGACGAGAATGGCTGCGATGGCTCCGTCGATGGGGACGATCGGAGGCGGGACGACGGGACACGCCGAGTTGGGTTTTTCGCCGGGAAGCTACAACTGGACGATCGACGCAAGGGTGGCCTACTGGGACCAAGGCGCCACCTCCTCCTACAACGGGAGGCCTGGCGCCTTCATCGACATCGAGGGCTCGCGGTTCCTCCCCGACCAGTACCGGACGTTGCCGGAGCCGCCCGTCCCCAAGGTGCGCTCGTCGTGACGATGCACCTCGTGCCACGACGACTTGCCCTCGCTACGACAGCGATTCGGGGACCGAGCGGCGCTGCGGCGGTCGTCCGGTGGTTGGCCGCGATCGTCCTGTTCGTCATCGGCGTCGAGCTTGTCTTCTCGCTGTCGACCCCCGCCTTTATCTCGGGGCTCGCACTGGGCTCGCTCTACGGAGTCATCGGCGTCGGGATCGTGCTCATCTACCGTACGGCGCACATCATCAACTTCGCAGCAGGAGCGATCGGCGCCGTACCGGCCATTGTCGGGCTGACGCTCGTGCTGCAGTACAACGTCAACTACCTGGTGGCGCTCCCGATGGTCCTTGTGGGCGGCGTTGCGCTAGGCCTCGTGACCGCCGCCGTGATGCGACGCTTTGACACGGCGCCACGGCTCTTCGCCACGGTCATGTCCATCGGGGTGGCGCAGAGCTTGGCCGTGCTGGGCGCCTTCATTCCCGTGTGGTTCGGGCAGCAGGCCAACAACTCTGGAGCGACAGTCGCTACGCCCTGGCAGAACGTGGTTTGGCACAACAGCAGAGGACAGCCCCTGGTCACGGGAAACGAGATCGCCGCCTTCGCTGCGGTCATTATCCTCACCGCCGCGTTGGCGGGGTTCCTTCGTTTCACCCGCCTCGGCATTGCCCTGCGGGCCTCGGCCGAGAACGCTGAACGAGCCCTCCTGCTCGGCATACCGATCCGGAAGATCAGTGCCGTGGCATGGGCGCTGGCCGGGCTGCTGGCCGCGATGGCGATCTTCGTGCAGGCACCGCTCATCGGGACGCCGAGCGACTCGACCCTGGGCTACGACACCCTCCTGTACACGCTCACGGCGGGTGTCGTGGCCCGCATGGAGCGCTTCGGCGTCGCACTGGCGGCAGGAATGGGGATCGGTGTGCTCATCACAGCAACCATTGTCAACACGGGAGACAACAGCGTCTCTTCGTCGATCATGCTGGCGGTGATCCTCGTGGCGCTCCTGGTTCAGCCCCGTCGGACGACACGGTCGCTTCACGCGGGAGAGGGCCGTTGGCAAACGATCAGGCAGTATCGACCGATCCCAACGGCGCTGCGTACTCTTCCCGAAGTCGCTGCTGCCAGGTGGGGACTTATGGCAGCAGGCGTGGGACTCGTGGTTGCACTGCCGTACCTGCTGGGTGCCGAGAACACTTCGTACCTGGTTGAGCTGCCCCTCTATGGCATCGTCGCGGTCTCCCTCGTGGTGCTGACCGGTTGGGCGGGACAGATCAGCCTCGGCCAATTCGGGTTGGTGGGGATTTCCGCGGCCGTCGCGGGCGGACTCGCTGCCAATCACAACATCGACTTCTTCGCCGACCTGGGGATCGGGGTGGCCACCGGGGTGGTCGCCGCGGTGATCATCGGCCTGCCCTCTCTCCGGATCCAAGGCCTGTACCTGGCAGCGACGACGCTGGCGTTCGGGTACGCGGTCCCGAACTACCTGCTCAACCAGCATTACTGGATCGGCAGACACATCTTGCCCTCGGGGTTGGCTGCGCATCTCTCCCGTCCAATTCTTTATGGGCGGATCAATCTGGCGGGCGATCGCGCGTACTACTACCTCTGCTTGGTGTTCCTTGCCGCGGTTGTGCTGGCCGCCTACTCCTTTCGCCGGAACCGCTCGGGGCGCGTGCTGATCGCCCTCCGCGACAACGAGCAAGCTGCGGCGGCATTCGCCGTCCATCCGGCGCGTACCCGGTTGGCAGCCTTTGCCATCTCCGGAGGGATCGCCGGTCTGGCAGGAGTCCTGTTCGCCTACGGCCAAGAGAACGTCGTACCCGGCACGTACGGCGTCGAATCCAGCATCATCGTCTTCCTTGCCGTGGCGATTGCGGGTGTCAGCTCGGTGTCGTGGGCCGTCGTGGGGGTTATGGCTCTCGAGTTGTCGGTGGTCTTCGGTCCGCGTGTCTACGCCCTGTTCCATTCCACGACGATCGAGTCCGTACTTCCCCTGCTCCTGACCGGTCCCCTGCTGTTGATCAGCTCATACTTCAATCCGGCGGGTGCCGCCGATAACGGCTTTCGGCTACGCGACGAGTTTCTCCGCTGGGTCGCCCAGCGCCGGGGGATCGACGTGCCATCCCTCATCGAGGACCGCGGCCCGGCCCCTGACTATGAGGCTACGACGAAGGTCCCCGCTGTCGCCCCCGTCAAGCCCGTCCGGTCGAGCAAATGAAGCTGCTCCGCCCGCAGAAGCAGACGGGCGAGCTCCGAAGGAAGAGCGCAGAGACCCCGGCGGAGGTACCCCTGCTGATGTGCAAGGGCCTGCAAGTGGCGTACGGCCGAGTCCGGGTCCTGTTCGGCATTGACATGCAGATCGACCGAGGGGAGATCGTCGCCTTGCTCGGCACAAACGGAGCCGGCAAGTCGACACTCCTCAAGGCAGTGTCCGGGCTCGTGAGCGCGGTAGAAGGCTCGATCGCCTTTGGCGGTCTGGACATCACACACGCCGATCCCCGCGAGCGGGCATCTCTGGGGATCGTGCAGATGCCCGGGGGCAGGGCCATCTTTCCGACCCTGACTGTCGCCGAGCACTTCAAGGCTTCTACCTGGCTTTTTGCCAGGGAGAGCACCGCGGAGGCCCATGACCGGACCGAGAGGGTGCTGGACCAGTTCCCGCAGCTGGCGCAGCGCTGGCACCAGGCGGCGGGAGATCTCTCTGGAGGGGAGCAGCAGCAACTCGGCTTGGGAATGGCCTTCGTCGCCAAGCCTCGCTTGCTACTGATCGATGAGCTGTCACTTGGCCTGGCTCCGATTCTCGTGGAGCAGCTGCTCGACATCGTGCGGGCGATTCATGCCGAGGGCTGCACAGTCGTCCTGGTCGAGCAATCAGTGAATGTCGCACTCAAGATCGCCGACCGCGCGTACTTTATGGAGAAGGGAGAGGTGCGGTTCGAAGGACCGACATCCGAGCTCCTCGGGCGCGGCGACGTCCTGCGGTCCGTCTTCCTCGGGGATGCCAGGCCGACGAGCTCGGCGGCGCACGCGGGTAAGCGCTTGGACGAGAGCGATCTGCGAGCGTTCGATCGTCAAGATGTGACGTTGGGAGTGAGTGGGCTCACCAAGCGGTTCGGCGGCATCGGCGCCGTCGACGAGGTGGCTTTCCAATTGCACGACGGCGAGATTCTCGGTCTCATTGGCCCAAACGGATCGGGTAAGACCACCATTGTCGACCTGATCTCGGGAGTCGTCCCGCCCGACCGGGGCCGAGTTCAGCTACGAGGAGTCGAGATCACCCGCTGGTCGGCGGCGCGCCGGTCGGCAGCAGGATTGGGCCGGTCATTTCAAGACGCCCGTATCTTCCCGTCCCTGACTGTCAGCGACAACATCGCGATAGGCGTCGAACGGCACGTCGGGACCAGGGATCATCTCGCCGCGTTTCTCGACCTGCCCACGATCCAAGACTCTGAGCGCGACGTGTCGAACAGAGTGGAGGAGCTCATCGAACTCCTCAGGCTTGGCTCCTACCGCGACCACTTCGCCTCGGAACTGTCAACCGGGGTGCGGCGCATCGTCGACCTGGCCATGATCGTCGCTCATAAGCCCACCGTTTTGCTCCTCGACGAGCCGTCGTCGGGAGTCGCCCAACGAGAGACCGAGGCACTCGCACCCCTGCTGAAGGACGTGCAACAAGTCACGAAGTGCTCCATCGTGATAATCGAGCACGACATGCCACTCATCAGAGAGGTGTGCGACACGGTAGTAGCCCTCGAGCTGGGCCGTGTCCTGGTGTACGGCGCTCCGTCGAAGGTCCTCGCTGATGCTCGTGTCGTGGCCTCGTATCTGGGCGGGGGCGACACGGTTGTTCACCGCCCGGGAGTCGCTCCGCACTAGCAGGCCGGCTCTCGGCGCCGGCCGGCTTCGACGGTTGCTAACGTCCTCGGTAACGCCGGGGGGCTAGGGAAGGAGACAGCGTGATAGACGTGCACGTCCTGGATGAGGTTGTGGCTGTGAGTGTGCGGGGGTGGTGCTGAGATGTTGACCGCCCCGGTGCGAACCGAGACCGAAGTACGACAGAGCGGTGTGGGACACAGCGGTGGGGTGCCCGCTTCGGGCGTCCCGGCGACCAGGGTTCATGTGACGGTGCGACGCCGTCGGGTGTTGGCCGTGCTGGCTACGGCGTTTGCGGCCACGGCGGTGATGGGCTTGCTGCCCGGTCTGCGAGCCGCCTGGTGGGTCACCGCCGCGGTTGGGCTGCTGGGCGCGGCCTACCTGGGGTTGCTGGGCCGGGTCCGCCATTTGATGGCGGAGCGGGAGTTCGACGTGGCCGCCAATCACACTGATTGGCGGTGGGACGATTGGCGTCTGGCGTTGGACGAGGCCGAGTTCAAGTCGGCCGCGGCCGAGGTCGGCGACCACCAGCCGCTCGAGGCGGGCGGCGGGGAGGTGGAGCTGGGCCGTTGGGCGCTGGTGCGCTTCGTGGGTGCCTACGCGCTGGGCTGGCTGTTGAGCCCGGCGATCGTGGTGCTGGAGCAGCTGGCGGGCGGGTCGCGTGCTGATAGCCGTCGGCGTCGTTGGCTGGCCCAGCTGGTCAAGGTCCGTGCCTATGGCCGTCACCAGTCGGTCAAGGCGTTGAGTTTGTCGCTGGTGGCCAGCGCGGGGGTGGCGTCGGTTGCTGGTATCGCCGGTGCGGGGGCGGCGGGGGCCAGCCCGGCGGTGTCGCATGCCGCGCCGGCTGCGGGCCAGTACACGGTCAAGGCGGGCGACACGCTGGCCAAGATCGCCGCGGCCAATAACACCACGGTGGCGGCGTTGGCCGCGGCCAACCATCTGGCCGACCCCAACCTGATCACCGTCGGCCAGGTGCTGACCGTGCCCTCGGTCGGGTGGTACTTACACGGTGAAGGCGGGCGACACCTTGGCGTTGATCGCCGCCCGCTATGGGACCACCTATCAGGAGTTGGCCCAGATCAACCACATCCCCGACCCCAACTTGATCTTCGTCAACCAGGTGATTTCGCTGTCGGCCCAGCCGGCTCCGGCGCCGGCGCCGGCTCCGGCTCCGGTGGTCACCACTGCGGCGCCCAAGGCGGTCGACGGGCTCTACACGGTCAAGGCGGGCGACACGCTGTACAACATTGCCGTGGCCAACGACACCACGGTGGCCAACCTGGTGGCGGTCAACAGCCTGCCCAGCGCCAACTCGATCCAGGTGGGCCAGGTGTTGCACATGTGGGCCACCCCGGCACCGACGCCGACACCGGCAGCGAGCGCAACACCGGCTCCCGCTGCGGTGGTGACCGCCGCCGTGCCCAAGGCGGTCGACGGGCTCTACACGGTCAAGGCGGGCGACACCCTGTACAACATCGCCGTGGCCAACGACACCACGGTGGCCAACCTGGTGGCGGTCAACAGCCTGCCCAGCGCCAACTCGATCCAGGTGGGCCAGGTGTTGCACATGTGGGCCACCCCGGCACCGACGCCGACGCCGACACCGGCACCAGTGGCGGCTGCCCCGGTGCAGACCGCGGCTGCTCCGGTGGTGACGTCGCCCAAGGCGGTCGACGGCAGCTACACGGTGAAGGCGGGCGACACGCTGTCCAGCATCGCCGCGGCCAACGGGATGACGGTGTCGCAGCTGATGGCCGACAACAACCTGTCCGACGCCAACTCGGTCCAGGTGGGCCAGGTGTTGCACACCTACGCCACCCCGGCGCCCACGCCGGCGGCTACCCCTGCTCCGGCCCCGACACCCACACCCGCGGCCTCGACGCCGGCAGCGGCACCGACGGCCCCTGCGGCGAACAGCGCCCCGGCCTCCGCCAGTGCGTCCCCACCGTCGAGCTCGCTCGAGGCGTGCGTCATCCGGACCGAGAGCGGTGGAAACGCGCAAGCGGTCAACCCTTCCGGTCACTGGGGGCTGTTTCAGTTCAGCAAGTCGACGTGGGTCGCCTACGGAGGCTCGCCCAGCGCCTTCGGCAATGCGTCTGCCGCGGAGCAGGAGCAGGTCTTCGCCAATGCGATCGCCGATGGTGGAGCGTCGAACTGGACCTTGTACGACGGATGCTGAACCTGACCTGAGTCGCCGCCCCTCGCCGCCGCCGGCCGGTGCCGGCCACCGCCTCGAGCATCATCGAGCTCGAGAGACTGGTGGAGATAACCTACGAGAGAGGTCGCACCAGGGAGGTGGCCGACGTGGAGACGTTCGGGGCCGAGAGCCGGCAGGGGCGGGGGGGCGGCGGATCATGACCGGCCCCACACCGCCTTCGACCCGCGAGCCGGGCGCCCGCCGACTGCTCCGACCCCGGGTGGTCATCGCCTTCGTCGCGCTCGTCCTCGCCGTGATCTTCATCGCCATCAACACCCAGACGGTCCGGATCCACTTCATCTTCTTCACCGTCAGCAGCGAGCTGTGGATCGGGTTCCTGGTCAGCCTGGTGTTCGGCGCCCTGCTCGGCCAGGCCTTCGGCGCCATTCGCCGGCAGCGCCGCGCCAACCGTTCCCACGACCGGTCGTAGCCGCCGCCGGCGCGAGGCGGCGCGGAGGCGGGCTCAGGTGCCGGACCGTATGTCGTCGCCGGCGGCGGCCTCGGCGCCGGCGATCATGGGTCCGTCCCCGGACGGGTCCATGATGCCGTTCTCGGCGAAGGTGTAGCGCCCGGCGAGCACCCGTTGGGCGGCGGCGTACTCATGGCTGTCCTCGTTGTGCCACAGTTCGTCGAAGAGCCGGTCGACCCGCCGCCGAGCCTGGGCGCAGAACAGGTCGGCCAACTCGATGGCCGCCTCACCGTTGGCCCCGTCGCTCTCGGCGAGCGTCGTGGCCCGCACGCAGCTGGCGCTCATGGCCCACAGCTCGGCACCGATGTCGACGATCCGGCCCAGGAACCCCTGCCGCTGCTCGAGTGCGCCCTGCCAGCGCGCCATCCCGTAGAAGGTGTTGCGGGCCAGCTTCCGCGATGAGCGTTCGACGAACCGCAGATGGGTGGCCAGCGGACCGAACTGGTTGAACTTCGAGGGCACCTGGCCGGCTCCCACGGTGAGCTCCGGCAGCCAGCGGCTGTAGAACCCGGCGGCCTTGGCCGCCGCCTTGCTCTTGGCGCGCGTATCGGCATCGGGGTCGATGATGTCGCCGGCCACCGCCAGGTGCTGGTCGACCGCCTCGCGCGCGATGAACAGCTTCATGATCTCCGACGAACCCTCGAAGATCCGGGCGATCCGCAGATCCCGCAACACCTGCTCCACGGCCACCGGCCGCTCGCCGCGCGCCTTCAACGATGCCGCCGTCTCGAACCCGCGGCCACCGCGCACCTGGACGGTGTCGTCGGCCGCCCGCCACGCCATCTCCGAGCAGTACAGCTTGGCCAGCGCCGCCTCGATGCGGATGTCGTTGCGGTCCTCGTCGGCCATCATGGCGGACAGCTCCATGACCGACTCCAAGGCGAAGGCGGTGCCGGCGATGGATGCCACCATCTTGGCCACCGCCTCGTGCTCTCCGACCGGCCGGCCCCACTGCACCCGCTCGGAGGCCCACTCCCGGGCGATCTTGAGGCACCACTTGGCCGAGGCCGCGCAGATGGCGGGCATCGACAACCGGCCGGTGTTGAGCGTCTGCAGGGCGATCTTCAATCCCCGCCCCTCGCCGCCGATCAGGTCCTCGGCCGGCACCCGGACGTCGGCGAAACGGGTGACACCGTTCTCGATGCCCCGGAGACCCATGAACTGGTTTCGGTGCAACACGGTCACCCCGGGGGCGTGGGCGTCGACGACGAACGCGCTGATCCCGCCCCGGTGTCCCTCGGACTTGGGGACCACGGCCATGACCACGAGCAGGTCGGCGATGACCCCGTTGGTCGTCCACAGTTTCACCCCGTTGAGGAGGTAGGCGGACCCGTCGTCGGTCGGGGTGGCGGTGGCGTGCATCCGGGCGGGATCGCTGCCCACGTCGGGTTCGGTCAGCAGGAAGGCGCTCACCTTGTCCCGGGCGACTTGGGGCAGATACCGGCGCTTCTGCTCTTCGGTGCCGAACAGCTTGATCGGCTCGGGCACCCCGATGGACTGGTGGGCGGACAACAGGGTCGACAACGACCCGTGCCACGACCCGGCCAGGGCCAACGCCCGGGCGTAGTACAGGTGACTCAGGCCGAGACCGCCGTACTCCTCGGCGATGTTCATCCCCAGGGCGCCCAGCTCGGCCAGCCCCTTGATCACCCGATCGGGGATCTTGGCGTCCGCCTCGATCTCCGCCGGATCGACCTCTTCGCGCAGAAAGGCTTCCAGTTTGGCCAGGAAGGCCTCGCCTCGCTTCCGGTCGTCATCGCTGGGCGCGGGATACGGGTCGATCAGGTCGAGCCGGAAGCGGCCCAGGAACAGCTCCTTGCCGAAGCTCGGCTTTTCCCAGGTGTCGGCCCGGGACTCCTCGGCCAGCTGCCGGGACCGCTGTTCATCCTTTGACGTTGCCACCGAGCCTCCCATTTTTCGCCGAACGGCGGGAACTTACCCCAGTCGCCCCGCTTGAAGCCCACCGGACCAGTCGTCAGCGGCCCGGGACCGGCGCCACGCCCCATCGATCGGCGAGCCCGTCGATCCAGGGGGCGACCTGGTCGGGATCGGCTGGGGGCGCCTCGACGAGCACCAGCTCGTCCACGCCCGAGTCGGCCAGCTCGGCCAGGTCTCCGGGCGTGCCGTCGCCCAGGGCGACGGCGATGTCTACGGTGCCCAGGTCACGGTCGCGTCGCTGGCAGAGCGATGACAGGGCAGCCAGGCGCTCGGGGACCTCGGCGCGAGACAGGTTGAAGCCGTACCAGCCGTCCCCGTAGGCGGCCACCCGGGCCAGGGCGCGGTCGGTGTTGCCGCCCAGGATGACGGGGATGCGCCGATCCCGGACGGGCTTGGGGTAGCTGCGGACGCCCTCGAAGCGGACGAGGTCGCCTCGGTAGGAGGAGACGTCGTCGCGCCACAGGGTCCGCATCGCCTCCACGTACTCCCGGGTCCGCTTCCCCCGGCCGGCGAAGGGCACCCCGAGGGCGGCGAACTCCTCGGCCGACCATCCCACCCCGATCCCGAGCTGGAACCGGCCACGGGAGAGGACGTCGACGCTGGCGGCCCGTTTGGCGACCACCACCGGGTTGTGCTCGGGCAGCAGCAGCACACCGGTCGACAGCCGGACCCGCGAGGTGGCGGCGGCGGCGAAGGCCAACACGGCCAGCGGATCGAGCCAGTCGGCGTCGACGGGGACCGCGATCGTGCCGTCGGCGGCGTAGGGGTAGCGCGACTGAGGGCGGTCCACCATCACGACGTGCTCTCCCGCCCACAGCGTCGAGAAGCCGGCCGCCTCCGCCGCCCGGCCCACCGCGGCGATGACCGCGGGATCGGCACCGGAGCCGATGCCGAGGGCATGGAGGCCGACTCGCACCCGCTCATCGTGCCACGCCGCCCGAGGGGCCGCCGCCCCGCGAACTGGAAGACGAGACCAGTGCGCCCCGCGTCGCCGACGCCGACCGGCCGGTAGCATCCATACGCATCCACTGTCGGTTGCCGAGTCGAGAACGGGGGAGAGTGGACTTCGGTTTCAGTGAGGACCAGGAGGCGCTGCGCTCACTGGTGGCCAGGATCCTGTCGGAGCGGGCCACGCCGGCGCGCATCGGCGAGGTCGAGCGCTCTGCCGCACCCTACGACCGGGACCTGTGGGCCACGCTGGCGGGGGCGAACGTGCTGGGCGTCGCCATCCCCGAGCAGGCCGGCGGCTCCGGCCTCGGTCTCATCGAGCTGGGTGTGGTGCTCGAAGAGGTGGGCCGCCACGTGGCGCCGGTCCCCGCTCTCGCCACCCTGTGTCTCGGCGCCCTGCCCCTGGCGCGCTTCGGGCGGACCTCCGGCCACCGCGAGCTGCTCGCCCGGGTGGCGTCCGGCTCGGCGCTGGTGACGGCCGGATTGGAGGAGGCGCTGACGACCGACCCGTTCGACGTCACCACCACGGCGACGCGGGCCGGTAGCGGGTGGCGGCTGACCGGCGCCAAGGCGGCGGTGCCCTACGCCCCGCTGGCCGAGGGGATCGTCGTCACCGCCCGGTTGGACACCGACGAGCTCGGCCTGTTCCTCGTCGCTCCCGGACTCGCCGGCGTGGACGTGCGGCCGGGCGTGGCGACCACGGGCGAGCCGGTCGGCGAGGTGGTGATGGACGGGGTCCGGGTGGACGACGACGCTCGGCTCGGGGATGCACTGCACCCCGGCGAGGCCGTGTCCTGGGCCGTCCGTGGCGCCCTGGCCGGGGTGTGCGCCACTGCGGCGGGGGTCCTGGACGGCGGGCTGCAGCTCACCGTCGGCTACATCGGCCAGCGCGAGCAGTTCGGCCGCCCGCTGGCCTCGTTCCAGGGACCGGCCATGCGGATCGCCGACGCCTCCATCGACGCCCAGGCGGTCTGGGTCAGTGCGTGGGCGGCCATCGCTGCCCTTGCCGACGACCGTGATGCCGACGAGGCGCTGGCGGTGGCCAAGTTCTGGGCGGCGGACGGCGGACAGCGGGCGGCCCACGCCTTCCAGCACCTGCACGGCGGGCTGGGGCTCGACACCGACTACCCCCTCCACCGGTACTTCACCTGGTGCAAGGCCCTGGAAGTGGCCCTGGGCGGGGCCACGCCGTCGCTGCTTCGCCTCGGCGCCAGCCTGGCCGCAGACCCAGCCGCCGACCCGCTGCCGCCGACCCCGCCTCGCTCGGGGCCTGAAGGCCGGCCGTGGATCCCACCCTCACCGACGCGCAGGTGCGACTGCGGCGCCAGCTGCGCGACTACTTCGCCGACCTGCTCACGCCGGAAGTGCGCGCCGGGCTGGCCGACGACTGGGTCGGCGGGGCGACCTACCGATCCCTGGTCCGGAGGCTGGGCAAGGACGGCTGGCTCGGGATCGGCTGGCCCCGCGAGCTGGGCGGGCAGGGCCGGGGGCCGGTCGACCAGTTGATCTTCTTCGACGAGGCCAACCGGGCGGACGTCCCCCTGCCGCTCGTCACCCTGAACACCGTCGGGCCGACCCTGGCCCAGTTCGGAACCGAGGAGCAACGGGCCCGCTTCCTGCCGGCCATCCTCGCCGGTGAGGTGCACTTCGCCATCGGCTACACCGAGCCCGAGGCCGGCACCGACCTGGCCTCCCTGCGCACCCGCGCCATCCTCGACGGGGACGACTACGTGGTCAACGGCCAGAAGGTGTTCACCACCGGTGGCCACGACGCCGACTTCGTGTGGCTGGCCTGCCGCACCGACCCCGATGCCCCCAAGCACAAGGGGATCTCCGTGCTCATCGTCGACACGAGCGACCCCGGCTACAGCTGGACGTCGATCACGACCCTGGGCGGCGGCCGCCACACCAACGCCACCTACTACCGCGACGTCCGGGTGCCGCGTTCCCTGCTGGTCGGCGGGGAGAACGAGGGGTGGCGGCTCATCACCACCCAGCTCAACTTCGAGCGGGTGGCCCTCGGCCCTGCGGGCAAGATCGCCAAGGCGTACGAGCCGGTGCTGGCCTGGGCCCGCGCCACCCGGCGCCCGGACGGCAGCCGGGTGATCGACCAGGAATGGGTGCGGCTCAACCTGGCCCGGGTGCGGGCCAAGCTCGACGTGGCCGAGCTGTTCAACTGGCGGGTAGCGGCCCGCCAGGAGGCGGGCGTGCCCGGCGCGGCCGACGCGTCGGCGATGAAGGTGTACGGCACCGAGTTCGCCGTCGAGGCCCTCCGGCTGCTGATGGAGATCGTCGGTCCCGCCGCCGGCGTGGCGTCGGGCGCGGGCACGGTCCTCGCCGGCGACCTCGACCGGCAGTACAAGGCGGCGCTGGTCGGAACCTTCGGCGGGGGTGTCAACGAGGTCCAGCGGGAGATCGTGGCCACGGCCGGCCTGGGCCTGCCCCGGGTGCGGCGATGACCGCGGACGACGACCTCGAGGCCCGGGACCTCCACGCCGCCCTGCTCCAGTTCGTGGGGATGCCGATGGGGCAGCCCAGCGTGGCCAAGGACGTCGTCAACGAGCCCATGATCCGCCACTGGTGCGACGCCATGGGCGACGACCTCCCGATCTACCACCGAAACTCCACCGGAGGCCGATCACGGCGTGGTGGCTCCTCCGACCATGCTCCAGGTCTGGAACATGAAGGGACTGCGCCCCGACCCCGCCGGGCCCGACGGTCCCAGCGCCCACGACCGGGTCATGGCCCTGCTCGACGAGGCCGGGTACGCCTCGGTGGTGGCCACCAACTGCGAGCAGGAGTACCGCCGGTATCTGGTGCCCGGCGACGTGCTGACCGAGACGTCCCATCTCGAATCGGTGTCCGACCTCAAGCGCACCGCCCTCGGCGACGGCTTCTTCCTGACCACGGTGCGCTCGTATCGCGACCAGGGCGGCGACGAGGTGGGCACCATGCGCTTCCGCCTCCTCAAGTTCCGCCCTCGGGCCCGCCCGGCGACCGCCGGCGCCCGCGTCCGGCCGGAGATCAACGCCGACAACGCCTTCTTCTGGGAGGGCGCCCGGGCCGGCGAGCTGCGCATCCAGCGCTGCGCCGGCTGCGGTCGCCTCCGCCATCCGCCCACCCCGGTCTGCCCCGGCTGCCGCTCGGACGCGTGGGACTTCGTCGTGGCCGCCGGGTCGGCGACGGTGTACAGCTTCGTCGTCCACCACCATCCGCCGGTGGGCGGCCTGACCACCCCCTTCGTGGTCGCGGTCGTGGCCCTGACCGAGGGGCCGCGCCTGGTCGGCAACGTCGTCGACGCCGACCCCGGGGACGTGACCGTCGGTGCCGCCGTCCGGTTGCAGTGGGAGCGGGTAGACGACGACCTGGTGCTGCCGCAATGGAAGCTGGTGGAGCCGGCGTGACGACCGTGTCGCCCCGCGCCTTCGCCGAGGTCCAGGTCGGCGACCAGCTGCCCGATCTCGACATCGAGGTGACGGCGACCCTGATCGTGGCCGGGGCGGTCGCCTCGCGCGACTACCAGGACGTGCACCACGACCGGGACCTGGCCCGACAGAAGGGCTCCCAGGACATCTTCATGAACATCCTGACCACCAACGGGCTGGTCGGCCGGTTCGTGACCGACTGGGCCGGCCCGACGGCGGTGCTGCGGAGCGTCGCCATCCGCCTGGGCGCGCCCAACTATCCGGGCGACACCATGCGCCTGTCGGGGGTGGTGGCGGCCAAGCAGCCGGAGGACGGGACGGTCGTGGTGGAGGTCACCGGACGCAACCGCCTCGGCGACCACGTCGTCGGCACCGTCAGGCTCTCGCTGTGACGGCCACGGCCACGCTGTCGGGCGGGGCGGCCATCGCCGGCATCGGCGCCACCGAGTTCTCCAAGGCGTCGGGCCGGTCCGAGCTGCAACTGGCGGTGGAGGCGTGCCACGACGCCCTCGACGACGCCGGGCTCGAACCTGCCGACGTCGACGGCATGGTCACCTTCACCATGGACAGCAACGCCGAGATCGAGGTGGCCCGGGGCCTCGGCGTGCCCGCCCTGACCCACTTCAGCCGGGTCCACTACGGCGGCGGGGCGGCCTGCGCGACCGTCCAGCAGGCGGTGCTGGCCGTCGTTGCCGGCGCCGCCCGACGTCGTCGTCTGCTACCGGGCGTTCAACGAGCGATCGGGCCGCCGCTTCGGCCTGGGCCCAGCCGGCCCCAGCCGCCGGCCGGCAGGCCAACCCCGCCACCAGCGAAGCCATGCTGCGCTCGTGGTACGCGCCGTTCGGGCTGGTGACGCCGGCGGGGTAGGTGGCCATGTTCGCCCGCCGCTACCTGCACGACTTCGGTGCCTCGACGGCCGACTTCGGCCGCATCGCGGTGACCGATCGCCGGCACGCGGCCACCAACCCGCGCGCCTGGTTCTACGAGCGGCCCATCAGCCTGGAGGAACACCAGTCGTCGCGCTGGATCGTGGAGCCGCTGCGGCTGCTGGACTGCTGCCAGGAGAGCGACGGCGCCGTGGCCGTGGTGGTGACCAGCGTGGAGCGGGCGCGGGACCTGCGCCGGCCGCCGGCGGTGGTGGCCGCCGCCGCCCAGGGGTCGGCGGCCGGCCAGGAGACGATGACGAGCTACTACGCGGCCGGACGAGGAGATGTCCGGGCTGCCGGAGATGGGCCTGGTCGCCCGCCAGCTGTGGGCGCAGGCCGGGCTGGGCCCGGGGGACATGCAAGCGGCGGTGCTCTACGACCACTTCACGCCCTTCGTCCTCGTGCAGCTGGAAGAGCTGGGCTTCTGCGGGCGGGGCGAGGCGCCGGCGTTCGCCGCCGACGGCAACCTCGAGCTGGACGGCTCGCTGCCCCTCAACCCCCACGGCGGCCAGCTGGGCGAGGCGTACATTCACGGCATGAACGGCATCGCCGAAGCGGTGCGCCAGGTGCGGGGCACGGCGGTCAACCAGGTCGCCGGCGTCGAGCACGTGGTGGTGACCGCGGGGACGGGCGTGCCCACCAGCGGGCTGATCCTGGCCCGGGACGGCTGAGCCGTGCTCGACGGGGTGCGGGTCGTGGAGTGGGCCGACGGGCTGGCCGCCGCCTACTGCGGGCGGATGCTGGCCGACGCCGGGGCTTCGGTCACCGTGGCCGAGCCGGCCGGCGGCCACCCGCTGGCCGCCCGCCGGCCCACGCCGGCGTCGCCGCCCGGGCTGTGGTGGGCGTACCTGGCCGAGGGCAAGGCCCGGGTGGCGCGATCCGAAGCGGGCGATCACCTGGCCGGTGCCGACATCATCATCGAGGACCTGGCACCGGCCCTGCCCGAGCGACCGGAAAGGCGGGGACCAAGTGGTGGTCTCCCTGTCCCCGTTCGGGCGCAACGGTCCGTGGCGGGACCGGCCGGCCACCGAGTTCATCCTGCAGGCCCTGTCGGGGTCGACGGGCAAGCGCGGCCTGCCCGGACGACCGCCCGTGGCGGCCGGCGGCAACACCATCGACTGGGCCGCCGGGCTGTACGCGGCGGCGGGCGCGGCCAGCTGCTGGTGGGGCGGCTGCGGTGGCCGCCTGGACGTGTCCCTGCTCGAGTGCGCGGCGCTGACGATGCAGGCCTTCGTGTCCATCGAGGACCAGCTGCGCCAGACCCCACCGGACCGCCGGCGCAAGACGCTCATCCCCTCCGTCGAGCCCAGCGCCGACGGGTTCGTGGGCTTTTCCACCATCACCTCGGAGCAGTTCCGCGACTTCCTGCTCATGATCGAGCGGCCCGACCTGGCCGACGACGAGTCGCTTCTCGACGTCTACGTCCGCCAGGACCGCGCCGGCGAGCTGCACGACGCCATCCGGGCGTGGACGACGTCGCGCTCGACGGCCGAGATCGTGGAGCTGGCGACGGCGTGGCGGGTGCCGGCGACCCCGATCGGCAACGGCGACAGCCTGCCCCGGCTCGACCAGACCGTCGAGCGGGGCGTCTATCGCCGGGGCCCCGCCGGTTTGCGCCCCCGACCGCCGTTCTCGATCGCGGCAGCGGCGGCACCGGCGGCGGTGCCGGCAACGGCGCGCGCCCACCGGGCACCGGCCGGCAACGCCACCCGGCGCTATCCCATGGCCGGTCTGCGGGTGGCGGACTTCAGCGCTTTCTGGGCGGGTCCGGCGACGACCCAGCTGCTGGCGTCCCTCGGCGCGGACGTGACCAAGGTTGAGTCGCCCGACCGGCCCGACGGCATGCGCTTCGTCACGTCGCGTCCGCACGACCCGAGGTTCCTGGAGTGGGGCGCCGTTTTCCACGCCGTCAACACCAACAAACGTGGCGTGACCCTGGACCTCCGGCGGGCGGAGGGGCAGGACGCGGCCCGACGGCTGATCGCCGGCGCCGACGTGGTCATCGAGAACTTCTCGCCGCGGGTGATGGAGCATTTCGGGTTGGGATGGGACGAGGTGGCGCGGCTCAACCCGGCGGGCGGTCATGGTGCGCATGCCGGCGTTCGGGTTGTCGGGCCCGTGGCGGGACCGGACCGGGTTCGCCATGACCGTCGAGCAGGCGTCTGGCATGGCCTGGCGCACCGGGTTCGCCGACGACCTGCCCATGGATGTGGGCGGGGTGTGCGATCCCGCCGGGGGGATGGCGGCGGTGGTGGCGCTGGTGGCCGCCCTGCGCCACCGGGAGCGCACCGGTGTCGGCGCGCTGGTGGAGGTGCCGTTGCTGGAGGTGGCGCTCACCGCCACCGCCGAGCAGGTCGTCGAGCGGGCGACGGCCGGCGTGCTCCTCGGGCGGGAGGGCAACCGGGGACCGGACGCCGCCCCGCAGGGCGTCTACCCGTGCGCGGGAGACGACCGGTGGGTGGCGGTGGCGGTGGCCGACGATGCGCAGTGGGCGGGCCTGCGCCGGGCCATGGGGTCGCCGGCGTGGGCGGAGGCGGAGGGGTTGGGTTCGGCGAGCGGGCGGCGGCGGGAGCACGACGCCATCGACGAGCAGCTGGCGGCGTGGACGGGGACGCGGCGCGAGCAGGACGTCGTCGACGCGGCTGGTGGCCGAGGGGGTGCCGGCCGCGGTGGTCGTCACCCCGGCCGAGATCCGGCACAACCCGCAGCTGCGGGCGCGGGGCTTCTTCGAAGAAGTCGTCCACCCGGTGGTGGGCCGGTTGGAGATCCCATCGCTGCCGTACGAGATGGACGGGGCGGCGCGCCGGTGGTTGGCGAGTGCCGCGCCGACGCTGGGGCAACACACCGACGAGGTGCTGGCCGAGACGTTGGGGAAAGGCCCCGCGTCACCGGTGGCATCGGGAAAGGGGGAAAGATGACCGACGTGGCTGCGACAAGCGACATGTTGGCGGACCCGGAACCGCGAGAGGCCCGCTACACGGTCATTTCCGTGGACGACCATCTGGTGGAGCCGCCCGACATGTTCGTGGGCCGGCTGCCGGCGCGCTTCGCCGACGACGCCCCCCGGGTTGAAGCGCGCCCGGGCGGCGGCGAGCAGTGGGTGTACGACGGGCAGCGGTTTCCCCAGCTGGGGCTCAACGCCGTCGTCGGCCACGCCCGCCGCGAGGACTGGACGTTCGAGCCGGCCACGTTCGACGACATGCGCCGGGGCTGTTGGGACATCGACGCCCGCATCGCCGACATGGATCTCAACGGGGTGTGGGCGTCGGTCAACTTCCCCTCCATGCTCACCGGGTTCTGCGGCACCGTGTTCTCCCGGACCGCCGACCCGGCGCTCGGCCGCGCCGTCATGACGGCATGGAACGACTGGCTGTACGAGGCGTGGTACGGCCCCTACCCCGAGCGGATCGTGCCCATGGGGATCACCTGGCTGGCCGATCCCGAGGTGGGCGCGGCCGAGGTGCGGCGCAACGCGGCGCGGGGGTTCACGGCGGTGACGCTTCCCGAGCAGCCGCATCGCATCGGGTACCCGTCGCTGCACTCGGGCTACTGGGATCCGATCCTCGCCGCGTGCGAGGAGACCGACACGACGGTGTGCCTGCACGTGGCGTCGTCGGGCCCGGCGCCGGCCACCGCAACCGACGCGCCCCAGCCGGCGCTGGGGGCGACGCTGTTCCAGGCCCTGGCCCTCCAGGCGTGCGCCGACTGGCTGTGGTCCGGGGTGGCCGTGCGCTTCCCGGGCCTCAAGATCGCCATGTCCGAGGGCGGGATCGGCTGGGTGCCCATGCTGCTCGACCGGGTCGAGTTCATGCTCGACCAGTCGGGCCACGGGCGCACGGGTTGGATGTCCGCCGAGCTGTCGCCCAGCGACGTGCTGCACCGCAACTTCTGGTTCTGCACCATCGACGACCCCTCGACCATGCCGATCCGCCACCGCATCGGCGTCGAGCGCATCATGGTCGAGGTCGACTACCCCCACGCCGACTCGACGTGGCCGGACACCCAGGATTTCCTCGACCGTCAGATGGCGGGCGTCCCCGTCGAGGAGGTGCGGATGATGACCCATGGCAACGCCGCCCGCCTGTTCCGCCATCCCCTTCCCGAGAGGTGCCTGCCGTGATCGAGGAGCTCATGCCCGACCTCACCCCTGCCGAGGAGGTGGTGCTGCTGGCCCGCACCCTGTGGCGCGAGGGCTACAACGACCATCTCGCCGGGCACATCACCTACCGCCAGGACGACGGGACCCTGTTGTGCAACCCGTGGTATCTGCGCTGGGACGAGCTGCGCGCCGGCGACGTGCTGCGCATCGACGGGGACGGCAACGTCCTGGAGGGCCGTCTCCCGGTCCCGCCCGGGATCCCGCTGCACCTGGAGCTGCACCGCCGGCGCCACGACGTGCGCGTCGCCGTGCACAACCATTCGACGTGGGGGACGATCTGGGCCGACGTGGGGCGGGTGCCGCCGTGCCACGACCAGAGCTCGGCCCTCGGCGGCGGTGAGCTGGTCGTGGTGGACGAGTACGACCGGCCGGTCAACGACCCGGCATCGGCGGCGCGCGCCGTGGAGGCGATGGGCTCTGCCGACATGGCCCTGCTCGCCCACCACGGGGTGTTCGTGCTCGGCGGCAGCATCCGCGCCGCCCACCAGCGGGCCGTCGCCCTGGAGTGGCGGTGCCGCACCGCCTACCACGTCCTGATGGCCGGCGGGGGCAGCGAGCTGCCGGCGGCGGCGCGCGACCAGCTCGGTCGCTCCGGCGGCGAGGGGTTCATCGGGTTCTGGGAGGCCATGGTCCGCGCCGAGCTCGACCGTGACCCCACGCTGGTGACTCGAGCAGCCCGAGCGCCGGTGTCGGGCTGAGGGCTTGGCTTGGGGCCGGTGACCAGCGCGGTGCCTGCCTACGGGCGTCGTCTCGCCGCGCTCCTCGCGATTGGTTTACTCGTCGCCGCCTTGGTCGCAGTCGGATTCGCAATCATCAAAGGCGACACCTGGAGACTGCCGATCGTTCTGGTCGCGGTGGCGGCGACTGTCGTGGGGATGTGGTACGGGCTGTCGTCGCGGGGAGCCGCCAGATGGGCCGGCGCACTGGGAGCCGTCGTCGGGATCACCGCGCTGCTCGTCGTCACGCTCACGGCGGACTATCGCGGGCTCCCGTTTGTCGTGGCCGTGGTGCTGATGTTCTTCTCCGCCTGGGCGGCCCGCCACGCCCTCGGCGGGACGATCGTCCTCGCCCGCGTCCGGGACGGCCACGCCGCGCCCGCGCCATCCGGTGCTCCTGATGAACCCGAAGTCGGGCGGGGGTAAGGCAGAGTCGTACCGGTTGGTCGACGAATGCCGCGCTCGAGGGATCGAGTCGATCGTGCTCCACCCGGGGGACGATCTGCGACAACTCGCCGTCGATGCCATCGGCCGGGGGGCCGACGTGATCGGCATGGCCGGGGGAGACGGTTCCCAGGCCTTGGTCGCCGCCGTCGCAGCCGAACACGACGTCCCGTACGTCTGCGTCCCGGCGGGCACCCGCAACCACTTCGCTCTCGATCTCGGTCTCGACCGGGAGGACGTCGTGGGG
Organism: uncultured Actinomycetota bacterium; assembly: GCA_963757175.1. GTDB lineage: Bacteria > Actinomycetota > Acidimicrobiia > Acidimicrobiales > Palsa-688 > CAVWQR01. The sequence continues at coordinate 2,365,634 of CAVWQR010000001.1, forward strand.
GCCCTTGACGCCTTCGAGGATGGCGTCGAGCGGCGGGTGGACCTGGTGGACGTGAACGGGAGGGTCTTCGTCAACAACGCCTGCATGGGGCTGTACGCCAAGATCGTGCAGTCAGAGGGGTATCGGGAGGCGAAGCTGAAGACCGCCGCCGACATGCTTCCCGACATGCTCGGGTCGGAGGCCGAGCCGTTCGATCTCCGATTCCTCGGGCCTGACGGCACGGAGCGCTCGGCTACCCATCTCCTGCTGGTATCGAACAATCCCTACGAGTTGCATCATCTGACGGGTCGGGGAACTCGCCCGCGGATGGACCGTGGCACCCTGGGAGTCGTTTCTGCATGGATCGGCGGAGCGAAGGATGCGGTGGCTTTCGTGAGCCTCGAGGCGGCCGGGCGCATCCGAAGCTTTCGTGGTTGGCAGGAGTGGGAGACACCGCAGTTCAGGGTGGATTCAGCCGCGCCGGTGGAGATCGGGATTGACGGGGAGGCCCTGCTGATGGCGCCTCCCTTGGTCTTTGCGTGCTTGCCCGGCGCCTTGCGTGTCAGGCTCCCGACCCACGCGCTGGGACTGGCTCCGGCGGCCGTCGCGGTACATCTGACCCGGTCGACGATTGGTGATCTCCTCAAAGTCGCATCGGGACGTCCGATCTGAGCCGGTTGTCCCGGCCCTACGTCGCCGAACTCGAGTTGAAGAGCTGGCCGACGACGCCGGCCGCCCGGCGATCAGAGGGGCGGCGATCCTTCCACAGGCTCGAGTCCGAGGCGTGCGAGGTCATCGGGGTGGATCCACTCGTCGGCGAGTGCTACACCGCCGGCATTGCTGATCGCGGTGCGGAGGGGGATCGCCCAGAGATGCTCGATGATTGCCACCGCCGCCGTTGTCCCCGGCGGGATGGCATCGGCCATATACCAGACATCGTCGGCGGACGCCGGCTCGGATTCTTCACCAGCAGCATCCAAGCCGATCAAAGCGCTCACGATGGCCCCGAATCCCCCGACCCTGTCGAGTTCCGGGTCGTTCACGCCGGCCGCGCCCACCACTCCCTCCTGGTCCTTGACGACGATCAAGAGATCGACGAGACGGATCAGTTCGGCATCGCGCATCCGCTGAAGCACAGGAAGTATCTCGCCCTTCAAGGCGGCGCTGTCGAATTCGAGTACGAGCATCTGAAGTGGACCGAAAGTCATGGGCTTTCTCACAATAGGGGGTCTTGCACGAGGGACTCTGTCTGGGCTCCCGAGGGGTCCGTCCCTGCCCTCGCCTCCCCGGTCGGGCTACTTACCGGAGAGGACCTTCTGTTTGGCGGCATCGAACTCGGCTCGGGTCAGCGCTCCGTCATCGAGGAGACTCTTGAGCTGCGTCAAACGGGCGACCGGGTCGTCCGCCTGGCTGGAAGCGACCGGCGCCGCTGGCGCCGCTTGCGGTTCTGCGGCCGCCCGGCCCTGCTCTTCCTGGGCAGCCCGCTGACCGCGGACGACACCAGCGTGGTGGGCGAGCCCCCCGACCAGTGCCGCTCTCAGCAGCGGTCGTCTTCTCATCATCCAACCCCTCCTTGACCCGGCTTGCGACCGGCACTGAAGCGGGCGGCCCGAGTCTGGTGGGTCGCCTTCACCTGCGTGTACGGCATCCCGCGTTCCCTTCTGGCCCATTGACGTACAGCTGGGGGCAAGGTCAAGGCCTCAACGGAAGCTTAGCGGGGCGCGGATTTGTGCGCTTCGAGCAAGAGTCGGTCCTACGAAGCGGGCGTGTTGCCGTCTCGCCGCTCGCGAGCCTTCCTGGGCGTCAGGCGTGGCTGCTTCCGCCCGTGCGTCCCACGTGGCCGCTCAAGCTCGCTCGCGCGCGCATCGTCGGCGTCGTCCGGTGCTCGGCCTTGTGACCGGACAGGGAAGCGCTGAACGCCCCGTAGCGGGCAGCCAACGGGGAGGCGGTCAGCCCGTGGGCCAGCACGCTCAGAGCGATCGTCACCGTGACCACGGACAGGACACGACCGGCGTCGGTCGGGTCGAGGCTGTCGTAGGCGGTGAGGCCGAACACCACCGAGGCCAGCCCACGCGGCCCGAACCATCCGATGAAGCCGACGGTGAACCGGCCGAGGCCTGAGCCCGTCAGGGCGAGCGCGACAGGGACCATCCGCACTGCGGTCAGGGCCAGGACCGCGAACAGGTAATCGGACCAGGTGGCGTGCTGGAAGCCGGGGACCACCATCGCCGCGCCGAAGATCAGCCACACCAGCAGCGAAAGCAACCCGGCAGCCTGGTCGGCGAAGCCGACCATGGGCTCGAGGTCGCTGCGCACCACGGAGCCGAAGGCCAGCCCGGCGATGAAGGCGGCAACGAAGCCGTTGCCGTTTGCCTCGATGGCGGCGCTGTAGGCGAGGATCGCCAGGCCCAGAGCGGCCAGGGTCCGGAAACCCGGGGTACTCCACCCCCGTGCGTTGGCCCGGGCCAGCACCCAGCCCCCGGTCAGTCCGACCCCGGCACCGACCCCGGCACCGATCAGGAGGTCTCCGGCCGCACCCAGCACCGAGGTGGAATGGGCTACCTCGGTGGCCACGGCGCCGGTCAGGAAGAGATTGACGAACGGGGTGGCGATCCCGTCGTTGAGGCCGCTCTCCACATTGAGCAGTCGACGGATGCGGTTTGGGATCCGGGTGTCGCCCATGATGGCTGACCCGAGGGCCGCATCGGTGGGGGCCACGATCGCCCCGACGGTGGCCGCCACCCACAGCGAGATGCCGGGGATGATCCCGAAGGCGGCAGCTGTCCCAAAGCCGATTGTGAGTGGCAGGCCGATGGCCAAGAGCCGGACCGGCAGCCCCACGTCCCGGCGAAGCTCGTGGATGTTGACCCGGGAGGCATCGGTGAACAACACGAGAGCCAGCGTCACCTCGGCCAATGATTTGATCGTCTCGGAGTGGGGGCTGACGTGGATGAGGGCGACCGGGCCGTGGGTCACAACCAGTCCCATGGCCACGAAGGCGATGGGAGCGCTGATATAGAACCGCTCCAGGCGCCCGGAAAAGAGCGACCACACGACGAGGCAGGCGGCAGCGATAGCCAGTGCTCCCGTGTCGAGGCCGTCACTCATCTGCTCCGCCAGGACCCACTGGAGGCGGCGACGGGGCGCTTCATCCCGACGGAACTTGGAGGGTTCCGGCTGGACGGCTCGGGTTGCCGGTTCGGAGCATCGGTATCATCGAAGCGGTACCGCATGCTCACCCTGTCCAGGGCACCGACTGGATGCCGGGTACGAACGTGGGCGCGACCAGGACCCTCTTTCCCTTCCGTTGAGTGAGTTGCCAGGAAGCCCATTCCCCCGGCGCACGTCCGACACATTGAACATTGCCACCGTGGATTTAGCCGCCGTATCGGCCATCGCCTGCTCCCTCTCTGGTCCTCCCGGTCTCCAACCAGCCTTGCACGCTTGTAGTCGCGCCGGCACCTCCGTGGCTCGATCAGCGGGGTTGCAGAGAACCAGTCCACGAGGTACACGTCGTATTCCGCGGCGCCGGCCGCGGGCGGCGGGCGGGGGCTCGGGAGATCAGGAGGGAGGCGTGGCGACCGTCTATAGCGACACCGCGACCGTGCCGACCCCGGCCACAAAACGCAGCGACTGGAGGATCTGGTCGTTGTGTTCGGCTCGGAGAGTACTGAGGGCCACCAACGTGCCGATGGCGCCGTAGACATATCCACCGGCACAGCCGGTTGTTTACCGAACGTGAGGCGTGGGGAGTTTCTGCGGTTGGCTGATGGCCGCAGAATACGGCGCAAACGAGATTTGCTCTACGCCCCATTCGCCTCTGCGATCCCGGAGGCCGTAGGCAAACAACCTCATTGCTCGTTTCGTACCCTGTTGTCCCCCTTGTCGATTTGGAGAAGCTTTGCCGGGATTAGCCGAGCAGCCATCGCTTCGGCCACGGCGCATTCTGCCATCGACTGCCGCACCGCGGCCGCCTCCATCCCACCCGTTGCGATCACGGACTGAGGCTGCCCGCTGACGGGCCTTGTTCAATGAGGAAACGACGCTTATCTCGCCGACCCTCTCCGTGATTCAATTCGGGGTAGTAATCCGACAAGGAGAGAGGTATGCTGTCAACATGGCGGAGAGACAGGTCGCCCCCAGGATCAACAACGAATAGGCTGGCCGGCGTACAAGAACGTGGCCAGGGCTGGGTGATCTTCGCTGGCATTGTCCTGATTGCGGCGGGTGTCATGAGGTTCTTTGACGCGATCTGGGCCTTCTCCTACCACGGCACGGTCCCCCAGAATCTGCAGAATGCGCTCTTCGGACACAGTCTGAGCACGTACGGTTGGCTGTGGCTCGTGGTTGCGATCATTCTATTTCTCTCGGGCTTCGCCGTCATGATCGGATCCGAGATCGGTCGGTGGGTGGGCGTTGCCGCAGGGGGCATCGGCGCAGTAAGCGCCATCTGGTGGATGCCGTACTATCCGATCTGGTCACTGACTTACATCACGCTCGGGATCTTGGTGGTCTACGCACTCCTGGCCTACGGCCAGAAGTCCGCTGGCCCCCGAAGCTGGTAGGTGTGCCTAACCCGAGAACGTATGGGGTCTCCGGGCTGTCGGCCTCGTGGCGGACCATGCCCGATAGCCGAACGGCTGGTCATTTCGTAGCGCTGGAGCGGCTGGCCTGATTCTGCACTGTGCCCGTCCGCCGAACCGGCCTTCGACCCCGGAGGCGGGGTTGGGTCTTCGAGGAGGGGCGAAGTCGGCCGAGGCGACTTGCGCTCCCCTGTCGGAGTAACTGAGTTCATCGAGGTCTTCTGCCCGACCACGGCACCACGCGAAGTGCCGGAACTTCGCTCCCGGACCGGGCCACCGCCGATAGGATGATTAGGGATAGCAAAGGAAGAAAAGAGAACGTTATGGCCAACTTGAAGTTCGAGAAGAAGGAGCGCCTCTCGCGTGAGGACGCTGCTGCTCTTCTTTCGGATATAGCAAAGTCCCTGGCTTCGGACGGCGAGTTCAAGCTCGAGCGAAGTGGAGAGGAGCTGAAGCTGGACGTAGCAGATGAGGTTAGAGTCGAGTTTGAAGTCGAAATCGATGGTGAGGAAACTGAGCTGGAGTTGGAACTCAAATGGTTCTCGGGCAAGGCATCTCGGGCGCAGGCCGCTTCACGTACGGCCCCCCTGAAGGCCCGAGCTCGACCCCGGAAAGCTGGGCAACGCAAGAAGTCGGATCGCGGAGGTTGATGTCCGTCGGAGCCTGAGGCGCGGGGCACGGCGAGTTCCTGGAGACCGCGGAGAGGGCCGCAAAACGTGCCCCGGCCGTGGATGACGTACAGAGTGTTGGACGCGACGACCGACACCTCCAGGCTGCCGACGACCGGGCCCATGGTCCAGAAGCGCCGCGTTGGCGCCGCAAATGGCAGTATCGCAGTTCCCGCCGTGCCTCGCCCGCTCAGCTCCGCGTCAATGACTCAGGACATCTAGGAGTTTTGCTCCTGCCAGGCCTTGGCACCCGCCACGCCGGCCGACTTGAGCTGTTGCCACCTCAACTTCGCGATTTCCGCCGGCGGTCGGTCTAGCTGTCTCACCCACTGGCGCCCCGCCGAGACAATGGCTGTGGTGCCGAGGAGGACCCCGGCAGCTCCGAGGGCTCCCCCAACCCCGACGAGTACAACGCCCGTTATGAGTAGGCCCCTGTTCGGCTGAAACCCGGACCCGTTGTCTGTCGACAGTTGATTATTGGACATGTCGTTTCCTCCTAGTATTTGCGTCCTTACCCACGAGGCGAGCCGACTGAATCAGAAGCACCGATGAGGTCCGAAACCCAGGTCCCCTAGGCCCGGCCTAGCCGCTCGTTTCCACGATCAACAGGTCACAGGGGGAGTGGTGGGCGATCTTGTTGGGGACGCTGCCCAGGAAGAAGCGCGCCGAGGACTGCATGCCCTTCGAGCCCACCACGAGCAGGTCGGTGCCCTCGCGCTCGGCCTCGTTGATGAGCACATCGGCGGCGTCGCCCGCCGCGCTCCGGCCCGACACCGAGGTGAGCCCGGCCGCACGCGCCTCTTCCACGGCGCGCGTGACGCGCTCCTCGGCCGCCAACGACGCCCGGGCCTCCCACGCGTCCTCGGCCGGCACCATGGAGCCCCCCGGGGCTCGGCGGCTGTACGCGGAGACGATCAGCAGGTCTGCGTTCACACCCTTGGCCAGCTCTACCGCCTTGCGCACGGCACGACCGGCGGTCTCGGACCCGTCGGTTCCGACGAGAATCCGCTTGGGCAGGCCACCGTCGGTCTGGGCTGGTTCGGTCATGGTCATCCCCTTCCCCCTGTTGGTCCCCAACATCATGGCCGCTGCGCACGGCGGATGTGGGCACCGGGACCCGGGACCGCCAGAACGAACCCTTACCTTGTCGATCAACTAGAAAGAGATACGGACCCATCTGCAAGGAGCGCACATGTCTTCCACTGACCAGCTGCTCGAGAACGCCGGCCGCTACGCCGCTGCCTTCAAGCTCGGCGACCTGCCGGTGCCGCCCGCCACCAAGGTGGCGGTGGTGGCGTGCATGGACGCCCGGGTCAACCCCTACGGGATCCTCGGCTTGGCGGAAGGCGACGCCCACGTGATCCGCAACGGCGGCGGGGTCATCACCGACGACGCCGTCCGCTCCCTCGCCATCTCCCAGCGCCTGCTGGGCACGGAGGAGATCATCCTCATCCACCACACCGAATGCGGGATGTTGACCTTCTCCGACGACTCGTTCCGCCAGGCGATCCAGGCGGACACCGGAATCCGGCCTCCGTGGGCGGCCGAGGCGTTCAGCGACCTCGACGCCGACGTGCGCCAGAACATGGCCCGCATCCAGGCCAGCCCGTTCATCCCCCGCAAGGATGGCGTGCGCGGCTTCGTCTACGACGTGCACGACGGCAGCCTCCGCGAGGTCGCGCCGAGCTGAGCGGCGGCGCGGAAGCGGCGCCGGTCAGCGTGACCGTTTCCTGCCCTTGCGGGGTGCATCGGGGCGCGCCAGATCGTCGACCAGTTCCCGTACGAACGACTGGTGGACTCTGTGCCGGTCTATCTGGGCGGGGTCGAGCAGCCACTGGGTCTCCACCCCGATGGCGAAGGCCACGATTTCGACAGCCTTGAGCTCCGGGTCGATGTCCGTGCGGATCTCTCCACGATCCTGGCCGGCACGGATCTCCGCGGCGATGAAGTCGCGGGTGCGCTGGCTGCCCTCCTGGAAGTAATCGTGCAGGGGGTCGCCCGGGTTGAGGTTCTCGGCTCGGAGCACGGTGGCCAGCCTGGTGAGGATCTCTGGTTCAAACGGGGCGCGGATGCTGGTGAGACCGGCGATCCCGGTCCCTCGGTACTCGCTGGTCAGTCCCTCCAGTATCCGGTCACGTCGTGCCATGACCGCCCTCAACAGCTCTTCCTTGGTGCCGAAGTGGCGCAGAATCCCGACATGGCTCATCCCGACCCGATCGCCTAGTGCCAGCAGGCCGGTGCCGCGATAGCCGTGCCGGGCGAACAACTCGACGGCCGCGTCGAGAATCTGCTCGCGCCGGGCGATACCCCGCCGGTTCGGGACCCCTTTCCTGGGCGGCATCGGCTTCCCTGACTCCAGCGCTTGACATGCGGCTCGGACCCTGATAAAGATACAGGGCGGTAACAGAGTGCGGGGTGACTCCGTCGCCGAGCAGGCGCTGGCGCCGCGCTGAGGAGACGGGGGTGGAGGCAAGTGGTTGGCCGGGACCGCGACAGGAATGTCTCATCGTCGAGGCAGGCGGGCGTGGATCTGGCGGGCGGTGCCGGCCATCGTGGGGATGGTGGCAGCCAGCCTCAGCCCCGTGGCTGCCGCGACGGCGACCGCTTCCGATCCGGCCCCCACCTGCCAGGCGACCGCTCCCGGCGGACCGGTGTTCATCACCGGCGCCTGCGTCGATCCGGTACTGAACCAGCCGTACGTCGATACCGAGCAGCCGCGCACCACCACCGATCCGTCGACCGGTGTCACGGTGAGCTACCTCTACGTCCACGGCGGGTTCACCGGGACCAACGCCCGGTTCTCGTTGTACTTCCCGGCATCCGATCAGTACCGGGGCCGGTTCTTCGAGTCCACCTATCCCACGGTGACCCAGGAGGACGCCACACCGGACACCATCGCCTTCGCCGTCTCGAACGGCGCCTACGTCGTCTCGACCAACAACGCCGGTGGTGTGCCCGCGGGCGGCGCGCTGGCGCCGTACCGGGCCAACGCCGCCGCCGCCAAATACTCCCGCGTCGTTGCCGAGCAGGTTTACGGCACCACGGCCCGGCCTCGCGGGTACATCTACGGTGCCAGTGGCGGCGCGTACCAGACGATCGGGGCCATGGAGAACACCAGCGGTGTGTGGGACGGCGGGGTCCCCATGGTCCAAGGCGTACCGAACGCCATTCCGAGTTTCATGACCGTGGAGCTGTTGGCGTTGCGGGTGCTGCAGGACAAACTGCCCCAGATTGCCGACGCCATGGCGCCTGGCGGCAGCGGTAATCCCTACCGCGGCCTCACACCACAGCAGAAGGCGGTCCTGCAGGAGGTGACGCGTCTCGGTTTCCCACTTCGCGGATGGTGGCAGTACGCCACGTTGAACGGTGGGGCGTTCTTGGCCGTGGAGAGTGCTGTCCGCGCCCTCGATCCGAGCTATGTCACCGACTTTTGGACCCAGCCCGGCTATGAAGGCAGCGACCCATCGGTCCAGGCGGCACGGATCCAGGACAACACGACCGTCACCAGCCTGGTCGGCACGAGCGGAGTGGTCCTCGCCAGCGTCCCCGCCGGTGACTTGAGCGGTGCGGACCTGGACATCACCAGCGGGCCGGAGGCAGGCCAGTCGGTCCCCATCGTGGCCGCCAGCGGCAACACCATGGAGCTGGCGGCCAATCCGGGAATAACGCCCGGCACCAGCGTGCGGCTCGACAACTCGTGGCTCATCGCCCTCCAGTACTACCAGCGCCACCAGGTCCCGACGCCCGACGAGTACGGATGGAACCAGTACCGCAGCTCGAACGGTGTCCCGATCTACCCGCAGCGGTCCATCCTGGTAGGACCCATCCTGGCGGCCAGCACGGGCGGCACCGTGGCCGACGGCCACTTCCACGGCAAGATGATCATGCTGGCGTCGACGATGGACGTCCAGGCCTACCCGTGGTCCTCCGACTGGTACGCCAAGCAGGCCCGCGCCGCACTGGGCTCGAACTTCGGCGACAGCTACCGGCTGTGGTACATGGACAACGCCGACCACGATCCGACTGGTCCGGCCGCCACGAACGCGACGGCGGCTGCCGACCACATCGTCAGCTACACCGGTGAGCTCCAGCAGGCGCTGCTGGACCTCGACGCCTGGGTGGCCAGGGGCGTCCAGGCGCCAGCCAGCACCAACTACCGCATCGACGCCAGCGACCAGGTGCAACTGCCAGCCCACGCTGAGCAGCGCCACGGGGTCCAGCCCGTGGTCACCCTGTCGGCCGGGGGACGGGCAGGCACCCGGCCCGGGCAGACGATCGACGTGGCGGCCGGCCAGACCGTCACCTTCTCCATGAAGGCGCAGGTGCCTCGGGGGACCGGCAAGGTCGTGCGGGTGGACTGGGACTTCGAGGGCCGGGGCAGCTTCGCCGCCGAGCGCGCCGCCCACCCACATCGGCCCCGAGGTCAACGTGCACGAGACCTACACCTTCACCCGGCCCGGCACCTACTTCCCCGTTGTGCGAGTCACGTCCCAGCGCGATGGTGACACCAGCACGCCGTACGGGCTTATCCAGAACCTGGCCAGCGTCCGGGTAGTCGTCCACTAGCAGCTGTTCGAACACCCTCTCAGGGAGGAAGGGCAGTGAGGGATCGTAGAGAGATGTCGGCGATCAGGAGGGCAAGGCGATTGCCGAGGTTGGCCGTCCCGGTTGCGGTCATGGCATTGGCCGCCCTTTGCGTGCTGCCGCTCCAGGTGACGAGCGCGTCGGCAGTCGCCATCGACCCGGGACACCGTCTGCACGTGCCGGTGAGCATCAGCGAGCTGCCCGTGCCGCCGACTGTCCCCGCCGACGGAGTGTGCACCAATCCGACCGGATGCGTCTCCGCCAACTGGGGCGCCCTTGGATCGCCCGGCTTCTTCTGGGATTCCCACTCGGTGCTGCTCGGCGTGACCTTCGCCGGTGCGCCCAGCACGGGGCCGGCCAGCATCTACAGCGGCCCCCAAGTGCTCTTGGTGAAGACCGACGGCAGCACCTTCCCGAACCGAGATCCGTGGAAGTGCCTCACGTGCGGGGCGGCGGTCGGGGCGGGCGTCGTCACCAGCGACTTCACCTATCCCCCCCCGCACGCCCTCCCCGGAGACAAACAGGTTCTGGTGGGCAACGGGATACTGGAGTGCACCAGCCCCAACGGAGATCTCTACGAGCTGAGCAACCCCCGGTGCGGCCCCCAGGACACGCACATCATCCCGATCTACTGGGGCAACAATCCGCTCGGCGCTTCGGGAAACGGCAGGGAGTGGCGGCTCAGCCCTGACGGGGTGCATTTGGCCTGGGACTCGCTGTCTATCAGCGGTGCCTCTATCGGGGAGAACGAGTTCGAGGGCACCCTGCAGTTCGATCCCACGAGCCAGCACTACAACCTGATCGACGTGTACTTCCTGCCTCAAGCTCCCCCATGGACGGTGGCGCGCGGCAACCAACTGAGGTTCCAGCCCAGGGCGATGATCGGCGAGCTGCGGGGCTGGACCAGCGACGGGAAGTCGATCCTTGGCATCCAGTCATACGAGTCCGACAGCATCGACGCCTGGGCCACCCGCCTCACCACCGGCCGGTCCCAGCCGCTGACCGACCACGCCGAGTACACCGACCCGAATTTCATGTCACCGAACGGGAAGTGGCTCCTGTCCGAAGAGGTGGCAGGCTCCGGACGGCTCGACTTCATCTCCGGCATGGAGGGCATCCCTCCGATCACCGATCTCCTGCCTACCACGGGCTACGTCTCGGGCATCCGGAACAACGGCAACCGCCGCTTTTTCCTGCCCTGGCTCGTCAACCCGGTCCGGGATCAGAGTGAGCAAATAAACGCGGGTGGCGATCCGAACTGGAACGCCGCGGCCGATCCGGTGTGGCAGGCCGACAGCACCGCGGTGGTGTGGGCGGAGAACTTCGCCTGCGCTGCCAATGCGTCCACGTTGCCGCAGTGCCCGCCCTCGGGGGAGCCGGGGGGCCGCTACAGCCGGGTCATGATCGCCCGCTTCCGCACCCTGCCTCCGAGCCCGGCCAGGCCCCCGGCGCCGATCTCGGACACCGCTCCAGCCGCCTGGGCCATTCCGTACACGGGGCAAACGCTGCCCACCACGCCGACCATCCCGACGGGCAGCTACACGATCGACGGCCCGGTACGCGGCGACGCCACCGTGTTGATCACCGACGCCAACTCGGGCGCCGGCTACCAGAGCATCCAGGCCACGTACACCAACTACAGCCAGGACGGCAGACACGTGATCAACGGCACCGAGAGCGTCCAAAAAGACAGCACCCCTGGCAACGTGACCTGGAACGAGGATCTGATGCTCTCCGGGCAGGAACACGGCACCAAGCTGACCAGCCCGGGCGGATTCACGCTGGGCCTATCGGTGCTCTTCTTCAACAACTTCCAAGCCACCGGCACCATGACCACCACCATCGACGGGCAGGCCTACACCCAACCGGAAAACGGCGCCTGACAGGACGCGGTCACGCCCTCTGGTTGGCCCCGGCGGGGACGGTGTCAGTGTCGCGGCCGGAGCGCAGCAGCGTGCCGGACAGGTTGCCTGTCGCCTCGCCGTGGCGGACGACCTCGACCCCGTTGACCACCACGTGGGCGATCCCGTCGGCCTCGGCGTACAGACGGCTGGCGCCGCCGGGCAGGTCCTGGCGGGTGCGGATCGGCCGGTGGCCGACCCGCTCGGGGTCGAACAGGGTGAGGTCGGCGTGCCAGCCGGGCGCCAGCCGTCCCCGCCGGCGCAGGCCGTAGAGGCGGGCGGGGACGTCGGTCAGCTGGTGGACCGCCTCCTCCAACGACAGCAGCTGTCGGGACCGGACGGCGTCGCCCAGCAACGAGGTGGAGTAGATGGCGCCGCACATCATGTCCAGGTGGGCGCCGGCGTCCGACCCGCCGACCACGGTGCGCGGGTCGCGCCAGACCTCGGCGCGCAGCTGCCAGTCCTCGGGGCTGGCGGTCATGGTGGGGGGGTAGAGGCCGGTGCGCAGGTCGTCGGCGAGGACGACGTCGACCAGCACGTCGAAGGCGGCGTCCCGGGGCGCTCCCCGGCGCTCGGCGATCTCGCCCACGGTCAGCCCGGCCAGGCCGGCGTTCTCGGGCGCGAAGGTCTCGGCGATCTCGAGCAGCTCCCAGCGGGCCAGACCGCGCAGCAGGCCCGCCTCCTTGGAGTGGGCTCCCTCGTCCAGCCGGCGCCGGCGCGCCGGGTCGCGGAGCGCGGCCATGCGGTCGGGGACGGGGAGGGCGAACGTCTCCCGCCAGCCGGGCAGCCCGTCCAGGACGAAGCCGGTGAGGAACGACAGGCGGATCTGCATCTGGTGGGGCAGGGCCAGGGCGACGACCGTCGCCCCCCGGTCGCCCGCCGTGGTCGACGCCTCCAGCTGATGCTCGTGGGCCGCCGGGTTGGCCGCAGACACCCCGAGCACGTTCCAGTTGACGGGCCGGTCGCCGGCCAGCGACAGGTCGCCCATGAGCTGCACCTCGTCGTCGCTGAAGGCGCCCAGCGAGCCGGCCAGGATGATCTCCAGCGTGGTTCCGGGGTGGGGCCGGACGGCCCCGGCGAGGGCGAGCACCTCGGCCCGGTCGGCGTGACGGGACGGGACCGGCCGGCCGTCTCCGTCGTTGTGGGTCGGCGCCTGCGACGACGAGAAGCCCATGCCTCCCGCTTCGAGCGCGGCGTCGAGCAACTCGACCATCCTGCCGACCTGGGCGGGGGTGGCCGGACCTTCGGTCGCCCCGTCGCCCATGACCGCCCGGCGCAGCGCCGAGTGGCCGACCAGGAACCCGGCGTTGACCCCGATGGCGCCGTCGAGACGGTCGAACCAGTCCGGAAACGACACCCAGTCCCAGGCCAGGCCGGCCTCGAGCGCTTCCAAGGGCATGCCCTCGACCCGAGCCATCATCCGCATGAGGTAGTCGGCGTGGTCGGGCCCGGCCGGCGCCAGGGTGAACCCGCAGTTGCCGCCGAACACGGTTGTCACCCCGTGCAACGTCGACGGGCTGGCGGTCGGGTCCCAGAACAGCTGGGCGTCGTAGTGGGTGTGCACGTCGACGAAGCCGGGGGCCACCACGAGTCCGGACGCGTCCAGGACGCGCCGGGCCGACTCCCCGTCGTCGACGTCGACGAGCAGGCCGTCGCGGATCCCGACGTCGCCGGAGTGCCCCGGCGCTCCGGTACCGTCGACCACGGTCCCCCCACGGATCAACAGGTCGAGCACGGCGCGCCCCTTTCGCCGGTGGGGAGTGGATGGCGGAAGAGTCGGGCGGCGTTGGCGTGGGTCATCATGGCGACCTCCTCGTCGGGCACGCCGGCGAGCCGCTGTTGCAGCACGAGCTGGGTGTCGGGCCACGTCGAGTCGGCGTGCGGGTAGTCGCTCTCCACCATGATGTGGTCCACCCCGATGGCCTGGCGCTGCCCCAGGGCGTGGGGGTCGTCGATGCTGCAGAAGTAGAAGCTCCGCCGCAGGGCTTCGCTGGGCAGCAGGTCGCCGCGCCAGGCGCGGCTCTCGGTGCCGGAGGCGGAGTGGGCGAGCACGTAGTCCGAACGGTCGGCGAGCATGGCCACCCAGCCCAGACCGCCCTCGGACATGGCGATCGCCAGGTCGGGGAAGCGCAGGGGCACGCCCGACCACAGCCAGTCGGCGGCCGCGGCGTAGGCGCCGACCGGGAACAGGGTGGGGTACAGCTCGAAGGGCGGGTCGTCGGAGGGGAGCGGCACCCAGGACGCCGAGCCGGTGTGGAGGCAGACGACCGTGTCGGTCTCCTCGCACGCGGCGAGGAACGGGTCCCAGGCGCCGGAGTGCAGCGACGGCAGGCCGGCCCGCGCCGGGGTGTCGGGGAAGCTGACCGCCTTGAATCCCCGCTCGGCGTTGGCGCGCACCTCCCCGGCGGCGGCCGCCGGGTCGGCCAGCCAGGGGATCTGCAGGGGGATGATGCGCTCGGGATAGGAACCGGCCCACACGTCGTGGTGCCAGTCGTTCCAGGCCCGCACGCAGGCCAGGCCCAGGTCGCGATCGGCGGTGCGAGAGAACACGGTGCCGGCGAAGCCGGCGATCAGCGAGGGGAAGCACAGCGAGGCCCAGATCCCGGCCACGTCCATGTCGGCGATGCGGGCGTGGATGTCCCAGCAGCCCGGGCGCATCTCGTCGAAGCGGGCCGGCTCCATGCTCCACTCGTCCTTGGGCCGGCCGACGACGGCGTTGAGGCCGATGTTCGGGTAGCTCGCCCCTTCGAACACCCAGACCTCGTGGCCGTCGTCGTCCTCGACCACCTTGGGGGCCCGGTCGGCCAAACGGCGGGGGACCCGGCCGGCGAACAGGTCCGGCGGTTCGATCAGGTGGTCGTCGACGGAGATGATCGTGTAGGTGCGGGCGCGGGGCTCGGGATCGGGGAGCAGGGTGGTGGCCACGTCAGTCCACGGCGATGGTCGGGTAGAGGCGATGGGCGCCGAGGAGGTCGTCGACGCGGGCGCGGACCGCCTCGACGGTGGCGGCGGGGAGCGTGTACCGGGCCCGGGACGGGCCGCCGTCCGCGGTGGCCGCCGGCGGCGGTCGCCGAGAGGGTGGTGACGATGAGATCGGCGATCTCGTCCATCTCGGCGGTGTCCATCCCGCGCGTGGTGAGGGCGGGGGTGCCGAGACGGATCCCGGTGGTGTACCACGCACCGTTGGGGTCGGCGGGGATGCTGTTGCGGTTGGTGACGATCCCGGCGTCGAGGAGCGCCGCCTCTCCCTGGCGTCCGGTGATCCCGTAGGCGCCCGTGTCCATCAGCACCAGGTGGTTGTCGGTGCCCCCGGTGACGAGGGCGGCGCCCCGGCGGCGGAGGCCGTCGGCCAAGGCGGCGGCGTTGTCCACGATGCGGCGGGCGTAGACGGCGAAGTCGGGTTGGGCGGCTTCGGTCAGGGCGACGGCTTTGGCCGCCATGACGTTGGCGAGCGGGCCGCCGAGGACCATCGGGCAGCCCCGGTCGACGTGCTCGGCCAGCTGGCGGGTGCAGAGCACGAAACCGCCTCGGGGTCCGCGGAGCGACTTGTGGGTGGTCGAGGTGACGACGTGGGCGTGGGGGACGGGATCGAAGTCGCCGGTGAGCACCCGCCCGGCGACGAGCCCGGCGAAGTGGGCCATGTCGACCATGAGCGTGGCGTCGACCTCGTCGGCTATCTCGCGCATGGTGGCGAAGTTGATGAGGCGGGGGTAGGCCGAGTAGCCGGCGACGATGATGAGGGGACGGAACTCGCGGGCCAGGCTCCGCACGCCGGCGTAGTCGATGAGACCCGTTCCCGGGTCGGTGCCGTAGCTGCGCTGGTCGAACATCTTGCCGGAGATGTTGCGGCGAAAGCCGTGGGTGAGGTGGCCCCCGGCGTCCAGCGACATGCCGATCATCCGCTGGTCGCCGAGCGCCCGGCGCAGCTCGTGCCAGCCCTCGGGGCCGCAGCTCGTCGACGTTGGTGACGGCGGCGGCGGCCAGGGTCGGGGCCTCGACGCGCTGGGCCAGCACGGCCCAGAAGGCGACCAGGTTGGCGTCGATCCCCGAGTGGGGCTGCACGTAGGCGTGCTCGGCGCCGAACACCGCCCGGGCCCGGTCGGCCGCCAGCTGTTCCACCGTGTCCACGTTGCGGCAGCCGGCGTACATGCGCCGGCCGATGGTCCCCTCGGCGTACTTGTCGCTGAGCCAGTTGCCCATGGCCATGAGGACGGCCGGCGACGCGTAGTTCTCGCTGGCGATCAGCTTCAGCGACCGGCGCTGGTCGGCCAGCTCGGAAGCGATCGCCGCCGCCACCCCCGGGTCGACCGTCCCCACCACGTCCAGCGCGGCCCGAACCGCCTCCGAAGCCCGGTCAGTGGTGGCGGCGTCGGGGCGCGGTGCGGGCATCGACGGTCACGGTAGCCTCGCCGTGCGTCTCTCGGGCGAGAGGCAGCGAGGGGAGGGCACGTGAACGGCCGCATGCGATTCGGCATCTTCCTGGCCCCGTTCCACCCGGCGGGTGAGAACCCGACACTGGCCCTGGAGCGCGACCTGGAGCTGGTCGAGCACCTGGACCGGCTGGGGTGGGACGAGGCGTGGATCGGCGAGCATCATTCGGCCGGCTCGGAGATCATCGCCTCGCCGGAGATCTTCATCGCCGCCGCCGCCCAGCGCACCCGCCACATCCGGCTGGGCACGGGCGTGGTGAGCGTCAGCTACCACAACCCCCTGTGGGTGGCCGAGCGGGCGGTGCT
This sequence comes from uncultured Actinomycetota bacterium, assembly GCA_963757175.1. Classification (GTDB taxonomy): domain Bacteria; phylum Actinomycetota; class Acidimicrobiia; order Acidimicrobiales; family Palsa-688; genus CAVWQR01. Next base: position 2,382,085 of record CAVWQR010000001.1, read on the forward strand.
GCTCGACCACCTCACCCGCGGCCGCTTCATGCTCGGCCTGGGGCCCGGGTCGCTGCCCACCGACGCGGCGATGGTCGGGCTGGACCAGAGCGAGACCCGCCAGCTCCTGGCCGAGGGCACCGACCTCATCATGCGCCTGCTGGCCGGAGACGAGCCCGTCACCTACCGCAACGACCGCTGGGACCTGCGCGACGCCCGCCTCCATCTGCGCCCCTACACCGACCCGCGCTTCGAGGTGGCGGTGGCGGCGGTGGCGTCCCCGGCGGGACCCCAGCTCGCCGGGCGCTACGGGCTCGGGCTGCTGTCCATCGGCGCCACCCAGGCCGCCGGGTTCGACGCGCTGGCGCTGCACTGGGGGGTCGTCGAGGAGCAGGCGGCCGCCTACGGCCAGGTCGTCGACCGCCGGGGGTGGCGGCTGGTCGGGCTCATGCACATCGCCGAGACGCGCGAGCAGGCCTACCGTGACGTCGAGTACGGCATCGAGCAGTGGTTCCACTACTTCCAGGCGGTGGCCGCCTTCCCGCAGATGGCCGTGGGCGGGGGCAGCGTGCGGGAGATGATCGACTTCATCAACGAGACCGGCGTGGGCTCGATCGGCACCGTCGACGACGCCGTCGCCCAGATCGAGCGGCTCGACAAGCAGTCCAACGGCGGCTTCGGCTGCTACCTGCTGCTGGCCCACGAGTGGGCCGACCCGGCGGCCACCCGGCGCAGCTTCGAGCTCATCGCCCAGCACGTGTTCCCGCAGTTCCAGGGCCAGGCCGGCAGCACCCTGGCGGCCAAGGCCCGGGCCCAGGCCACCCGGCCCGGAGATGGCCGCCGCCCACCTCCGGGCGGTGGAGGAGGTGTCCGCCCGCTACCGGGAGTCGCAGGCCAAGCGCTGAATCAGGTGGCCTGGGCCTGCTCCCGGTGGAGGGCGTCGAGCTCGGCCTGGACCTGGCGGTCGTAGGCGTCAGCGTCGGCCTTGGCCTGCTTCGGGCTCCAACGGCCCTTGAGCAGGAAGACGACCGGGAGGAAGGCCACGGCCCCCCCGAAGCAGACCCAGTACCAGTTCTGCCACTGCTTGCCGGTCTGGTTCTTGGCGTCCTGCACGGCGTTGCCGTGAGCCGCCAACACGGTCAGAGGGGCCTTGAAGTTGTTGGCTTCGAGCAGCGCCGGCGTGCCCACCTGCTTGATGGCACTGTTGAGCAACGCCGGGGGAATGGACGCGGTGGTGGGGTACTTGGACAGCTCGGCGAAGGTGGCCTGGTGGCTCTGGACCACGCTCAGCAGGGGCTGGGGCGTGGGGGTGTAGGGCACCTTCACCGGCGCCGCCTTGTTCACCTGGGCCACGGCGGCCTCGACGGAAGTGCCGTAGTTGACCAGGGGGTTCACCGAGCTGACCAGGTGGGGGATGATGAGGAAGGCGATGAAGACGATGGTCCGCAGCAGCAGGCCCCAGATGGCCAGGCCGGTGGCGGTGAGCGCCGGGTTGCGGGCCTCCACCGTCTCGGTGAAGCTCGCCATCCACGGGGCGAAGGCGAGGGCCAGGCCGATGCCCAGCAGCACGAGGATGAACGCCAGGCCGTAGTAGCTCTCGTGCAGGTTGGTGGCCTGCTGGATGTAGATGAACACCATCACCGCGGTCAACACCCCGCCCACGATCATGAACGGCTTGCGCACCCGGAGCTTGTCCGACGCCAGCCCGATGAGCAGGAGGCCGATGGCCTCTGCGCCCCAGATCCAGTTGCCGACGCCGTTGGCATCGGTGGAGGTGAAGGTGAAGACGGTTTCGAAGTAGATGACGCCGAAAGCGACGAGGGTGTAGTAGATGAGCAGGAGCAAGGAGATGCCCAGGGCCGACAGCACGATGTCGGGTTTGATCATCTGGCGGAACGGACGCCGCAGCGAGGACTCGACATCCAGGCCCCGGGCCCGCACTTCGACCAGCTCCCGCTCGTGCAGGCTCACCATGAGCTGGTCGCGCAGCTTCGGCGACAGCTCGCGCAGGAACAGGAAGGCCAGGGCGAACACGACCAGGCCGACGATGCCGCAGATGGTGAACTGCTGGACGTAGGAGGGGTGGGTGACCGACAGGGTGTTGGACGCCACGACCGACACCACCAGGCTGCCGACGACCGGGCCCATGGTCCAGAACCCCATGGCGGTGGCCCGCCCGACCTGAGGCGAGTAGTCCCGGATCAACGCCGGGGTGGCCACCAGGATCATGCCCTCGACCAGGCCGATGGCGTTGAAGAAGATGATGAACCACACCTTGTCCGGCGCGTGAGGGAGGGCGAACAGGGTGAGCAACCCGGTGATCAGCACCCCGTACACGACCAGGTTGGCCCGGCCCAGCCGGTCGGCCAGTCCGGCGGCCAGCGAGCCGAGCGCGCCCACCAGGTTGGAGAAGGCCACGCCCGTCACGTAGAACAGGAACGACATGTGGAAGCCCTGCAGGAGCTGCGGGCCCACGGCCGCGCCGATGTACAGCTGGTAGTAGAGGATCACGGTGATGACCACGACGAGGGCCAGCTGCGAGTAGCGCAGGAAGCTGTCGGGATAGGCGTCGAGGCGCCGGGTCCACATCGACGCCGCGAACCCCGACCCCTCCCTCAGCGGCTCGGCCGCCGGCTGCGGTGCCATCGTGCTCATCGCTTCTCCCTCGGTCCGTCGGCCGCCGGCGGAGATGGGCTCCGCAGTGGTGCGAAGGTGCAGCCTCATAGCCGCCGGCCGCTGGCTGCGTGGGCGATACGGTTGGGTCGCCCCGCGGGAGGAGCGCCCATGACGGACTATCCACTCATCAGTGACCACGGCCTGATCGGGGACTTGCAGACGGCTGCTCTGGTAACCAAGGACGGGACCATCGACTGGTTCTGCGCACCGCGCTTCGACTCGCCCAGCATGTTCGCGTCGCTCCTCGATCTCCAGCGAGGGGGGCGATTCCGGATCGCTCCGACGAGCGACGACTGGACGTCGACGCAGCTCTACTTCCCGCGGTCGGCCTGCCTGATCACCCGGTTCATGACCGCCACCGGGGTCGGGTGAGGTCGTCGACTTCATGCCGGTCCACAACCCGACGGTGGTGACCGAGAACCACAAGATCTGCCGGGGCGTGCGGTGTCTGCGCGGTGAGGTGCCCTTCCGGTTGGAGTGCGAGCCCCGCTTCGACTACGGACGGGCCAGCCACAAGGTGTCTCTGACCGACGAAGGCGGGGTGTTCCAGAGCCCCGAGCAGGAGGTCGTCCTGCACGGCGCTGCCGGTCTGGAAGCGTATGGCGACGGCGACGTCCGCCTGGACTTCGTGCTCGAGGCCGGGGAGATCCGGGGGTTCATGCTCGAGACCGCGGCGTCGACCGGGCCTCGGGCCATGGACCGGGGTGAGGGGGCGGCGTTGTTCGAGGAGACGGTGCGGTTCTGGCGCGGCTGGCTCGACAAGTGCACCTACCAGGGTCGCTGGCGGGAGATGGTCCATCGCTCCGCCATGTCGCTCAAGCTCATGACCTACGCCCCGACCGGTGCCCTGGTGGCCGCCACCACTGCGGGCCTTCCCGAGCAGGTCGGGGGCGAGCGCAACTGGGACTACCGCTTCACTTGGGTCCGGGACGCCTCCTTCTCCATCTACGCCCTGCTCGGGTTGGGCTACACGGAGGAGGCCCGGGCGTTTCTCCTCTGGCTCGGCCAGCGCGTTTCCGACAAGGCGGGCGACGGCTCCGGTCCGCTCAAGATCATGTACCGCGTCGACGGCTCTTCGGATCTGGTGGAGGAAACCCTCGACCACTTCGAGGGCTACATGGGCTCGCGGCCGGTGCGGATCGGAAACGGGGCCGCCGACCAGCTCCAGCTGGACATCTACGGCGAGGCCATGGACTCGATCGCCCTGGCCGACCCGACCGATCCCGTCGGTTACCTGGGCTGGACCGAGCTCATCCACATCGTCGACTGGCTGTGCGACAACTGGGATCAACCCGACGAGGGCGTGTGGGAGACCCGGGGCGGGCGCAAGGACTTCACCTACGGACGGGTGATGGTGTGGGTGGCGCTGGATCGCGCCGTGCGCATGGCCCGGGACCGGGGCCGCCCCGGCAACGTGGATCGCTGGACCAGCACCCGCGACGCCGTCTACCAGCAGGTCATGGACAAGTGCTGGAACCGCGAGCGCGGCGCCTTCACCCAGTACCCGGGTACCGACGTGCTCGATGCCGCCAACCTGCTGATGCCCCTGGTGGGGTTCGTCGCCCCCAAGGACCCGCTCTGGCTCTCCACCCTGAACGCCATGAACGACGAGCTGGTCACCGACAGCCTGGTGTACCGCTACAACCCCAGCGCCTCGCCCGACGGCCTCCAGGGAGCGGAGGGCACCTTCTCCCTCTGCTCGTTCCTGTACGTGGATGCCCTGGCCCGGGCCGGCCGTCTGGAGGAGGCCCAGTACGCCTTCGAGAAGATGCTGACCTACTCCAACCACGTCGGCCTGTACTCGGAGGAGATCGACGTCAACGGCCGCCAGATCGGCAACTTCCCCCAGGCCTTCACCCATCTCGCCCTGATCCACGCCGCCATCGACCTCGACGCCGCCCTGAACGCCGACGGTGGGGCGGTGTTCCAGCTGCCGGGCGGGCTGGGCCTACCCGCCCGCTGACGCGGGTGGCTTCCGGCGCCCCTTGCGGGTGAAGTACCGGGAGAGGTCCTCGTCTCTCCACAACATCCCGAACACCGCTCCGAGGATGATCACCACGCCGACGGCGATCAGCCAGGACATCAGGGCGAAGACCGTCCCGATGTTGCCGTACTCGCGATAGTCGTTGGCGATGCTGCTGGAGAAGAGGAACTTGGAGAACACGCCGAGTCCGATCCAGCACACCGCGGTGGCGACGGCCGAGGGCAGGAGCTGGCGCCAGGGGATCCGGGCGGACAGGAGGAAGTGCATCGTCCACCACCAGAAGGCGGTGCTGTAGGCCAGGGCCAGGATGGCCAGCAGGACCGGGCCGCCGGCTCCTCGGCGGACGCCAGGGCCGGCCCAGCCGGCCAGCACCGAGACGCCGCACAGGATGGCGAGCCAGGCGACCAGCCGGTGCACGTCCTTCATGCCCCGTGCGGGAAGCTGGAAGACCTTCTCGTAGAGCCCCTGGAGGGCGCTGGCCATGCCGATGGCCCCGAAGACGAGGAAGATCACGCCGGTCACCGAGACGGCGTTGGACGTCGCCGTCGTCGAGTTGAAGAGATGGCCGACGTCGGCAGCCGCCTGATGGTTGAGGCCCAGATGCCGCGAAAGCGTGGTGGTGACGCTTCGTCCCGCCAGGGCGCTCATCACGATCAGGAAGGGGAAGAAGGCCAGCAGGAGGATGGAGGCGAAGATCATCGCCTCGTTGATGAAGTCGAGGGCGCTCAGCCGGTTCCACAGGCCTTCTGCCGCGGTGCCCTCGACCCGTTGTTTGGCTCGCTCCGTGGTCCGCTGGACCTTGGCCGACGTGGACGACGTCAGCTTCTTGATGCTCTTCTGCTTGGCGTCGGTTGAGGTTGGTGGTTCGGGGCCGGGCACGTCGCTCTCGAAGTGCCGCTCAGCGGCGTGCCCGCCGAGGCAGGAGCGCGCCGATCAGCCAGAACAAGGGCAGGAAGATCCCGATGATGAACATGACCCAATGGCCCTTGCGTAGCGAGATCACGCCCAAGGTCAGGATCAGGATGAAGTACAGCACGGCCGAGAAGGTGATCGACACACCACTCACTGACGCGACCAGCATCCGCCCGCATTCCCTTCTGGTTGGTGAGCGCCAGCTAGGGCGTGGTCCGGGCCCTGGGCAAAAAGCCTAGCGGGACCGGGGTCGGAACGCCTCGATAGGTATCAGCGGCCGGCGCCGCCGAGGACCATGACCACCCGTCCGGCTGACGCCACCGCCGGCCGGTGCCGCCGCCACCCGGCGAGCGTGGCGGCGGTGGTGGGCTCCACCCGGATGCCGGCACGGGCCAGTTCGGCGGCGGCCGGGAGGATGTCGTCCTCGGCGGCGGTGATGACAGCGCCGCCGCTGGCCTCCACCGCATGCCGGACCGCGTCGGCGCGAGGCGGGGCGGCGACGGCAATGCCCTCGGCCACCGTGGGACCGCTCGGAAGGAGTCCGGCGAGAGGGGCGCAGCGCTCCGCCTGGACGGCGACGATCGGGGGGATGACGTCGGCGACGCCGGCGGCGACCAGGTCGGCGAAGCCCAGCCACGCCCCGAGGACGAGCGTGCCGTTGCCGGCGGGCACGACCACGGCGTCGGGCACGCTTCCGTCCAGCTGCTCCCACAGCTCGAACGCCAGGGTCTTGGTCCCCTGGGTGAACAACGGCTGGTAGACATGGCTGGCGTAGAACGCTTCCTCCGAATCCACCCGCCGCTGGGCGGCTGCTGCTGCCGCCGCGCGCGTTCCGTCGACGACCCGGACGGCAGCTCCGTAGGCGGCGATGGTGCCGAGTTTGCCGGCCGAGGTCCCGGAGGGGACGAAGACCTCGGCGGCCAACCCGGCGCGGGCGGCGTACGCCGCCATCGCCGCGCCGGCGTTGCCGCTGCTGTCGGCCACCAGCGAACGATGGCCGGCCCCGGCCGCCGCCGCCACCAGCACGGCGGCGCCGCGATCCTTGAACGAGCCCGTCGGCGTGATGAAGTCCAGCTTGAACAGCAGCGGACCGGGCCCGGGCACCAGGGGCGTCATGCCCTCGCCCATGGTGACCTCCCGCCAGCGGTCGCCCGGCAGCGGCGGCAAGGCCGTGCGGTAGCGCCACAGCGACCACGGCCGCGGCGTCTCGGCCACGATGGCCCGGGGCGCGGGGGCGGCCATGGCCAGCAGGCCGCCGCACGGACAGCGCCAGCAAGTTCCGGCGACGGGGAAGCGGCGCTGGCACCGATTGCACACCTGCGCCCACGAGGTCGTCTCGTCCACCCGAGTAAACCTAAGTGACCGCATGAACTTCGCCGTGGTCGCGGCCACGTTTCCCATCATCTTCGTGGGAGAGCTGCCCGACAAGACGATGTTCGCCTCACTCGTGCTGGCGTCCCGTGGCCGACCGTTGGCGGTGTGGCTGGGCGCGGCCTCCGCCTTCGCCGTGCACGTGGTGATCGCTGTCTCCGTCGGCGTGGCCGTGTTCGACCTGTTGCCCGAGCGTGCCGACGACGCGGTGGTGGCGGCCCTGTTCCTCGGCGGTGCCGTCTACGCGTTCCTCAGCCGCAACCAGGAGGAGACGGCCAAGCTGGACGAGTCGGCGGGCATCTCTGCTCGCCGGGCCGCATTCACCGCCTTTGGCGTCATCTTCGTCGCTGAGTGGGGCGATCTCACCCAGGTCCTCACCGCCAACCTGGCGGCCCGGTACCACGACGCCCTCAGCGTCGGGCTGGGCGCCCTGCTCGGGCTGTGGGCGGTGGCCGCTCTCGCGGCGATCAGCGGGACCGGCCTGCTGCGGGTCCTGTCGGTGCGCACCCTGCGGCTGGTGATGGCCGTGGTGCTCACCGGCCTCGGCGTCTACTCCGCGGTCGCCGCTGCTACAGCTTGAGCGGACGGACCGGCGCCATCACCGCGCCCGGGTCGGACCAGTCCACGTCGGGGACGTCAATGAACAGCTCGACCTCGTTGCCGTCCGGGTCGAGCACGTACAGGCTGTGGGTGGCGGTGTGGTCGCTGGACCCCACCACCGGCGTGCCCGCCGCCTCGACGCGCGCCAGCATGGCCCGCAGCTCGTCGTCGGAGTCACCGACTTTGAGCCCGATGTGGTAGAGGCCGACGCGCCGGCCGGGCGGGATGGGCGTGGCGTCGGCGCCCACCTCGATGAGCAGCAGCTCGTGGTGGGTGCGCCCGCCGGTGAAGGCGGCGACCGGCATGCCCATGCGGATCTCGCCGATCTGCGGCCAACCCAGCACGTCGCCGTAGAACCGGCGCGAGCGTTCGACGTCCCGCACGTACAACACCACGTGGCCGAGCTCCTTGACCCCCATCGTCAGGCCCGACTGGTGAGCACCGCGCCCCCGTCCACGACGACCAGGGTACCGGTGATCCATCTCGACGCGTCCGACGCCAGGAACAGCGCCGCCGGCGCCACGTCATCGGGCTCGCCCAGCCGCTCCAGCGCCCACGGCCACTTGGCGTCCGGCGGCGCCACCTCCCACAGGGCGCGGGCGAAGTCGGTCTTGACCAGACCGGGCGCGATGGCGTTGACCCGGACGCCCGGCCCGAGCTCGGTGGCCAGGTGCTTGGTCATGAAGATCAGCCCCGACTTGGTCAGGTCGTAGACGCTGATGTCGCCGCCGGGCCCCATCCCGCCGATGCTGGCCACGTTGACGATGGCTCCGCCGTGCTCGCGCATCCACTGGGTCCACGCCGACTGCGTCCAGACGAGGGGGCCGCGCAGGTTGACCTCGAACGTCTTGTCCCACCGGGACAGGTCGATGTCGATCATGGGGCCCATGTACGGGTTGGTGGCGGCGTTGTTGACCAGCACGTCGAGGCGCCCGTAGCGCTCGACGACCTCGGCCACGGTGCGCCTGGCGGCGTCCGGGTCCCCGCCGTGGGCGACGATGGGGTGGATCTCCCCCTCGACGGCGGCGACGGCCCTCTCCAGGCCCTCGATCTTGCGGGCGGTCATCACGACCGTGGCCCCGGCCTCGGCGTAGGCGCGGGCGATGGCCAGACCGATGCCGCGCGACGCGCCGGTGACGATGGCGACCTTGCCGTCGAGGGAGAGTTCCATGGCCTACCGGTCTAGCCGGCGCGCGACTAGTATCCGGTTCTAGCTAGCAGAGGAGAAATGGTGACCGCGACGACTGGGACCGACCACTACACGATCATCTCCGCCGATTGCCATGCCGGTGGCAGCCACGCCCAGTACCGGGAGTACCTGGACTCGCGGTATCTCGAGGAGTTCGACGCCTGGCGGGAGAAGTACCGCAATCCGTACAAGGACCTCAAGGACACCGACCTGCGCATCCGGAACTGGGACAGCGAGCGGCGGTGGTCGGACGAGGAGAGCGACGGCGTGGTGGGCGAGGTGCTGTTCCCCAACACCATCCCGCCCTTCTTCCCCAGCTTCGTGCTGTTCGCCCCCCCGGCGAAGCCGGAGGACTACGAGAAGCGGCGGGCGGGCATCCAGGCCCACAACCGCTGGATGGCCGACTTCGTGGCCGAGTACCCCGAGCGGCGCGCCGGCATGGGCCAGATCTTCCTCAACGACGTCGACGACGCCATCGAGGACGCCAAGTGGATCAAGGAGCACGGCCTGCGCGGCGGGGTGCTGCTGCCCAACATCCCCCCGGACGTGAAGTGGATCAAGCCGCTGAACCATCCCGACTACGACCCGCTGTGGGCCGTGTGCCAGGACCTGGAGATTCCCGTCAACAGCCACGGCGGCACCGGCAGCCCGGAGTACGCCCGGGTGCCGTCCTCGGCCGTCATCATGATCGCTGAGGTCCCGTTCTACTCCCAGCGCCCGTTCCTCAACGTGCTGCTGGGCGGCGTCTTCGAACGCTTCCCCCGGCTCAACTTCGTGATGACCGAGATGGGGTGCGCGTGGCTGCCGCCGTTGCTGAGCCGGCTGGACGACCTGCTGGCCGGCATCCGCAAGCACGGGGCGATCGGCGAGCTGCGCTTCAGCGGCGACATGGTCCTGCCCAAGTCGGCGACCGAGTACTTCCACCAGAACTGCTGGGTGGGGGTGAGCTTCCCGTCGCGAGCCGACGTGGCCGCACGCGAAGCCATCGGCGGCGACCGGTACATGTGGGGCAGTGACTACCCCCACGACGAGGGCACCTTCCCCTACACACGCGAGCACCTGCGCCAGGTGTTCGCTGGCACCTCGCCCGACGTGATGCGCCAGATCCTGGGGGGCAACATCGCCCGCCTCTACGGCTTCGACCTGGACGCCCTGGCACCGGTGGCCGAGCGGGTGGGACCAACGGTGGAGGAGCTGTCCGTGCCCCTCGACCGGCTGCCCGACAAGCCCAACGAGGCGCTGTTGCGGAACGCGAGCTAGGGGAAACGGCCGTGAGCATGCCGACCGACGTCGGGGTCGTCGACACCATGATCGGGTTCCCGCACCGGGACATGAAGAACGTGTACGCCTTCATCACCCGCCAGACCAAGGACCGGGAGTCCAAGGAGGACTTCGCCTTCCCCGCTGAGTACATGTTCAAGGACGTGCCCGAGAAGGGCCTGAGCGGCAGCGTCGACCCCGTGGCCGTGACGCTGGGGGAGATGGACCGGTGGGGGATCGCGGTCGGGATGATCGGCGTGGGCACGCCGCCGCCCGGACGCGACACCAGCGCCGAGGAGAGCGATGCCGAGCGGGCCCTCCGCCAGCACCCCGACCGTTTCGTCTGCTCCATCGAGGCCAACCCCAACCTGGGCATGGACGCCGTGCGGGCCATCGTCCGGGCGTATGAGACCCACGGGATCAAGGCGGTGTCGGCCTTCCCCGCCGGGACCTATCCGCAAGTGGCCATCAACGACAAGCTCATGTACCCCATCTACGCCAAGTGCGTGGAGCTCGGGCTTCCCTTGTTCTGCTGCGCCGGCGTTCCCGGGCCCCGCCTGAAGTTCTCGCCCCAGCGCGTCGAGCTCATCGACGAGGTGTGCTTCGACTTCCCCGAGTTGGTGTTCGTCACCCGCCACGGCTGCGAGCCGTGGGCCGACCTGGCCGCCAAGTTGCTGCTCAAGTGGCCCAACCTGTACTACTCGACCAGCGCCTTCGCGCCCAAGTACTACCCGAAGGCCATCGTCGACTTCGCCAACACGCGAGGTGCCGACAAGGTCCTGTACGCCGGCTACTTCCCCATGGGGCTGTCCATCCAGCGCATCATGACCGAGCTGCCGGGCGTGCCGTTCAAGGACGACGTGTGGCCCAAGTTCCTGCGCGACAACGCCCGCAAGGTGCTCAAGCTCGATAGCTAGCTCCCGGCTTGCTCGGTCTCCCTGGTCGCCGCCGGCGAGTCCGCCCCGACTGGACCGTCGGAATCCGCCGGGGCGTCCTTTCCCCGCCCTCTGGTCAGCAACAGGATGGTCGCCGCCGCGAACACGACGATGCTGCTCCAGTCGTTCAGACGCAGGCCGCCGAACTTGTGGGCGGGGTCGACGCGCAGGTACTCGGTCCAGAATCGGCCCACGCAGTACAGGGCGGCGTACACGGCGAACAGGTAGCCCTTGCGGATCCTCAGGTAGCGCTCGGCCAGCAGCACCAGGCCCAGGGTCGCCAGGTCCCAGATGCACTCGTAGAGAAACGTGGGCTGGAACGTCGCCGCCACCGGGCTGCCGTTGGGATGGTCGATCCTCACCGCCCAAGGCAGGCCGCTCGGCTTGCCGAACAGCTCCTGGTTGAAGTAGTTCCCCCAGCGGCCGATGGCCTGGGCCAGGGGCAGCGCCGGGGTGGCGCAGTCCAGCACCAGTCGCCAGTCGAGATGGCGGCGGCGGGTCACGATCAGCCCGCACGCCACCCCCACGGCGATCCCGCCCCAGATGCCCAGGCCCCCCTGCCAAATGGCGAACGCCCGGTACCAGTGGCCGCCGGTGTCCTGCTGCCAGCTGGTGATCACGCTGTACAGGCGGGCACCGATCAGGCCGGCGGGCACCGACCACAGGGCCAGCGCCGCCATGGTCCCCGGCGCGCCGCCCCGCTTCTCCCAGCGGCGTTGGGCCAGCCACACCGCCGCCACCACGCCGGCCGCGATGCACAGCCCATAGGCGTGGAGGGAGACGGGGCCGATCTTCAGCGCGCCCTTGGACGGGCTCGGAAGGTAGGCGAGCACGCCACCCGACGACACGAGCGCCAGGCTAGGCACTCGCGCCGGCGGGGAGGGCCCGGCCGGCGTGATCCGGCCCGCCGGGGCCCGTGTGCACCACGCCGTTGGTTGAGTCGCGTAGAGTCTGACGACCGCGGCGCCGGCGGACGGGGCGTCGTTGAGCCCAGGACCCACCGGAAAGTCGGCACCTTGTGTCATTGGTGACCAACCGAGCCACCTCCACTCCGCGTCCCTCAGGCGACCAGCCCAGCGCGCCGCGCGCGCCGGCGGCCGGCGCCCGCATGGTCGGGCTCGACGGGGTGCGGGCGCTGGCGGTCATCGCCGTGGTCGTCTACCACGCCAACTCCAACTGGCTGTCGGGCGGATTCTTCGGCGTCGACCTGTTCTTCGTCATCTCCGGCTACCTGATCACCAGCATCGTGGTGCGGGAACGGGAGCGCACCGGCACCATCAACCTCGGCCAGTTCTGGCTCCGCCGGGCCAGACGCCTCTTCCCCGCCGTGGTCGCGCTCCTGGTCGTGGTCATCGCCGTCTCCACGTTCGTCTCTCCCGACGCCCTGTCGCGCATGGCCGGCGACGTGCCCGCCGCCCTGTTCTACGTCACCAACTGGTGGTTCATCTTCCACAAGGACTCGTACTTCGCCGCCGCCGGCCGCCCCCCGCTGTTCCAGCACCTGTGGTCGCTGGCCATCGAAGAGCAGTTCTACCTGGTGTGGCCGCTCATCCTCACGTTCGTGCTGCCCCGGCTGCGGCGGCTCCGCAGCCTCGCCATCGGCACGGCGGTGGCGGCGGTGCTCTCCACCGCGCTGATGGCGGTGCTGTTCCAGCCCAACCAGGACGCCTCGCACGCGTGTACTACGGCACCGACACCCACGCCCAGGGGCTGCTGATCGGCTGCACCCTGGCCCTGGTGCTGCCGCCGGCGTCGCTCGCCTTGCGGCGCAGCCGGCTGTGGGAAGTGGGTCTCGACGTCGGGGGCGTGATCGGGCTGGGGGCCCTGGCCTTCCTCATGGTCACCCTGACCGACTTCGGCACCGCCACCTACCGGGGCGGCTTCCTCCTCGTCGCCGTGGCCGCCGCCCTGGTGGTGCTGGCCGCCGCCAGCCCGGCGACCGCCCTGGGCTGGGTGCTGGCCCGCCAGCCGCTGCGCTGGGTGGGAACCCGTTCCTACGCCATCTACCTGTGGCACTGGCCCATCGACCAGTGGCTACGCCCCCACATCGACGTCGGCCTCGGCGGCGTCCCCCTCTTCGTCCTGCAGTGCGGCCTCACCTGTGTCGCCGCCGAGCTGTCCTACCGGTTCGTCGAGCAGCCGGTGCGGAACGGGCGGGCCCAGGCGTGGGTGCGGGACCGTTTCCAACGGTCCCGGTCCCGCGAGCCGTGGATCATCATCCCCGGGCTGGTGGTGCTGCTGCTGGCCGTCGACGTGCTGCACGCCAAGCCGCCGCGCGTCAGCGGCATCCTCGCCCAGGGGTCCACCGCGGCCAGCCACGTAAAGCTGTCGGCCGCCCCCAAACCGCCGAAGGCGTCGCCGCCGACGACCGCGGCGGGCGCCAAACCGCCGGCGGCCGAGGACCCGCCGGCGACGACCGTTCCTCACCCGAGCACCACCGCTCCCGGCTCGAAACCACCGGGGGCGGCGCCGCCGGCGTCCACCCCGCCGGCCACCGCGCCCGCTCCGGTCCCCCTGGCGGCCGACGAGCCCGTCCTGGCCATCGGCGACTCGGTGATGCTCGCCGCCACTCCCGGACTGCAGGCCCGCTTCGGACCGGAGATCACCATCGACGCGGCCATCAGCCGCCACGTCCAGGACGGGATCACCCGGCTCGCCGAGTACAAGGAATCGGGCCAGCTGGTCAAGTACAAGACGCTCGTCATCGGGCTGGGGACCAACGGGCCCATGACCACGGACATGTTCAATCAGATCGTGGCCCTGGCGGCCGGCGTTCCCCACGTGATCTTCATCAACACCTTCGACACCCGATCGTGGGAAGCGCCCACCAACCAGGTCCTCGCCGCGGGCGTCGCCGCCAACCCGGCGGTCAAGCTGGTCGACTGGTCGAGCGCGGCGGCGGCCAACCGGCCGTTGCTGTACGCCGACGACATCCACCCCGACCCCACCGGTGCGCTCCTCTACGCCGGGCTGCTGGTCAACACCCTCGACCCGACCGCGGGGGCGGCCGCCGCCAGCCCTTCTACCACCGCGCCCGCCACCTCCCCGTCGGCGGCGGCCGCCACGCCGACCACGGGGCCATCCGCCCTGGCCCCGCGCCGATGAGTGGCGCCGGCGTGGCGCCGCATGTTGTGGCCGCTTCGTCCGGTTTCCAGCGGGTTGTGGCCTCTCGCGCAGAGGGGTCGGGCGCGACGGTCCACGTCAGCGCCGAAGGCAGACAGAACGGCCAGAAACTCCCTCGACGCGGGCGGCCGGGCGCAGGACCACCGTGATCAGGGCAGGCGGCCCTCGCCTTGCTGGTGGGCGCCGCGCTCGTCCATCTCCCGCTCGTGGGCGGCGGTCTCGGGGTTGGGAGTGTTGCCCTCCGCCAGTTCCTCCTCGTCGGCGGTGGGATCACGATCGGCGCCGTGGCTCTGGCGCGCCTCGCGTGCTTCCTCAGCTCGGGTGTCGGCGCTCGGCTTGGTGTGGTCGGGCATGGCTCACACGTACCCGCCCGGGCCCAGATCATGCCCGCCGCCCGTGGTAGCGTCGCCGCGCCGCATCGGCGAGGGCGTATAGCTCAGCTGGTTAGAGCGCATGCATGACGCGCATGAGGTCGGGGGTTCGACTCCCTCTACGCCCACCGAGCCGTACGCCAGGGAAGCGCTGCGCCGGATCGTCCCCGATCTCTGAGCGAGAGGAGAGACGCATGTCCACCCTGGTGGAACAGCTCGACAGCCATCGCAGCCAGGTCGACACCCGATCCGGTCCTGCCAGCTACATCGATGTCGGCGGCCCAGGTCGCGCCGCGCTGCTCGTCCACGGGGTGGGCACCAGCAGCTACCTGTGGCGGCACGTGATCGACCAGCTCGACGGCGAGCGCCGCTGCGTAGCCGTCGACCTGCCGCTGCACGGCCAGAGTCCCGCCGCCGCCGACCAGGACTTCTCGCTGCCGGGGCTGGCCCGCTTCGTCGCCGACTTCTGCGACGCGCTCGAACTGACCGACGTCGACCTTGTCGCCAACGACACCGGCGGCGCCATCTCCCAGGTGTTCACAACCGGAAACCCTGAGCGGCTGCACAGCCTGACCCTGACCAACTGCGAGGCCCACGACAACGTCCCGCCCAAGGCGCTGCTGCCCGCGGTCGTGCTCGCCCGCATGGGCCTGGTCGCCCGCCTTGCGCCCCGGCTGACGCGCGACATCCCCCGAGCCCGCAAGCGCTTCTTCGGCAGCGGCTACCAGGACGTCGCCAATCTGCCTGAGGAAATCGTCCGGGCCTGGCTGGAAGCGGCGTTCGGCACCGCGGAATCGGCCCGCCAGTCTCAGCGCCTGCTGACGTCCCTGCACGCCCGCGACCTGCTGGCGATCGAGCCCGCCCTCGCCCGCCTGCAAGTTCCAACCCTCATCGTCTGGGGCACCAGCGACATCTTCTTCCGCCGCAAGTGGGCCTATTGGCTGCGCGACACCATCCCCGGCGCCACCGAAGTCATCGAGATCGAAGGGGGCCGCCTGTTCTTCCCCGACGAGCGCGCCACCGAACTCACCGCCGCGCTGCGCCGCCACTGGGACGCCCACCCCTGACACCGACGTGGACCGGCTGCTACCGGCCGTTGCGTTCGCGGTGCTTGCAGCCCGGCCAGCAGCAGGGTCGGCGCTTGCCCTCCTCCAGCTCCTCCTGGGTACGGCGAACGCGGCGCTCTCGGGTCCTCGCCTGCTTGGCGTCCTCGACCCAGCAGATGAACTCGTTTCGGCCCAAGGGCGTTATGTCCGTCCAGGCGGCGAGTGCGGTGGTATTGCGGACAAGCGCCTGGCGGAGGTCTGCGGGCAGTTGGTGCACCACCCCACCGGGCACGCGGGTGGAAGCCATCAACAGCCCGCGCCGAGGCAGTTCAGGTGGAAGACCTCCTTGCCGGCAACGGCGCCGGTCCAGGTGCCCTTGAGCGCGGTGTCGCTGTTGTCGGAGACGCCGAGGCCCGAGGCCGTCACCGGCTGACCGGCGGTGTCGAAACCGCTGCAGTGGACCGACACCGTTTTCCCGTTGATCTGCGAGGAACACGTGAGCCCATCCTTGATCGGATAGCCGGCGTCGTGGAAGCGGTTGGCGGCATCCTGGGACGCGGCCGTGCGGATGACCGCTTCGCCCACCGCCTTGGCCTCATGGGAACAGCCGAGGCCGAGGGGGACAAGAGTGACGGCCAGCAGCACGGCACCACAGATGGTTCGCCTCATGGTCCGCACCGCTGCGCCCCATCCGCCCGAACGAGATAGCGACCCACCGGGCGCAAGCTAGCACCGCCTCACGCACGCCGGCCCGCGGCCGGAGCCGGCGGTTCAGCTGCCGTCGACGTCGTAGCCGAAGGAGAACGCTCCGCCTTGATCGACGTCGAAGAGGATGGCCACGTTGACCGACTGCCCGTCGAGCAGCGCCGGCTGGCCGTTGGCCTGGAGGGGGAGGGGAACGTTCAGGGTGGTGCCCAAACCTCCTCCCAGCGTGGCCGACACCGGGCTGGCCGTGCTGGCCCCGACGGTCTGGCTGGTGGCCGCGGCCGGACAGGAGGTGTTGGGGTAGACGGCGCTCGAGCTGGAGACCAGCCGCAGCCAGGCGTGGCCGGAGCTGGGATCGGGCGGGCCGTTTTTCTCCGTGACCGAGGTGATCCGCAACCACAGTCGGGTCAGGGTCCTGCCGGTGGTGTTGGTGATGGTCCGGTTGACCAACAGGGTGGCCGGCGACCCGGCGGTGGAGATCCGGTTCGGACAGGCGCCGGCTGACACGCTCGGCTGCAACAGTCGCGACTGGGCGGCGGCGTTGATCTGCTGGGGCGAGGTGGCGGACAGGGGGGAGGGGGAGCCCAGCAGGGCGGGTTGGCCGCCCACGGTGGAATCCTGGGCGGTGGTTACGAGCGAGAAGTCGCCGGCGTTGTTGTTGGTGTCGGTCGGGGCGGCCTGGGTGCCGTGGCGGACGAAGGCGTACTGGACGGTCGGCAGGCCGCTGACCGCACCGAGGCCTCCGGCCGAGCCCTGATAGCCGGCCGGGGCGGTGGTGTCGCCGACCTGGTCGGTGGGTGACGCTTTGGCGCTGGCCGGCGGAGCCAGCTGGCTGCCCAGGATCGTGCCGTTCAACGTGGTGATGGTCAGATCGGGGGTCGCCACCGTGCCCAGGCTGTACTGGGAGCCGGCCACCAGAAAGGCGCCCCCCGCAGGCAGCGTGACCGTGGGCAGGGCGATCGGCTCGACGGTGTCCGAGGCGTTGACGACCTTGAGGTGCCAGCCGGCCAGTGACAACGGAAACGCCGAGTTGTCCACCAGATCGATGTACCAGTCCCCCGCGGCGCCCGTACCTGCCTGGCCCGGCCCGGAGAACCGGGCCTGGGTGACCGCCAGCAGATGGGCGGTGGGTGCCACCTGCACCCTGATCGGCGCCGAGGTCGAAGCCCCGTCGCCCGAACCGCCCGAATAGGACGCCACGATCGAGTTGGTGCCCACCGCCGGCAGCACCCCGGTGAAGGTGGCCGTCCCCGCGCTCAACCCCGCACTGCCCAGGACGGTGGTGGCCCCGTTGGCGGTGTCCTTGAACGTCACCGAACCCGTCGGTCCTGAGGTCGGGATGACGGTCGCCTTCAAGGTCACCGGAGTGCCGAACGTGGTCGCGGTGGGCGGGACGTCGACCGCCACCCCGAACGGAGAGCTCAACCCGGAGCCGATGGTGGTCTGCTGGCCGCCGGCTGGCACCTCCACCACCTGACCGTTCCCGTGGTCGGCGATGTACACGTCGCCCGCCGCGTCCACCTCCACCCCTGTCGGTCCGCTCAAGCCGGAACCGATGGTGGTCTGCGGGGTGCCGTTGGCCGGCACTTCCACCACTCGATTGTTGAAGGTGTCGGCGATGTACACGTCGCCGGCCGCGTCGACCCCCACCCCGTACGGGCTGTTCAGCCCGGTGCCGATGGTGGTCTGCGGGGTGCCGTTGGCCGGCACTTCCACCACTCGATTGTTGAAGGTGTCGGCGATGTACACGTCGCCGGCCGCGTCGACTGCCACCCCTCCCGGTTTGTCCAGCCCGGTGCCGACGGTCGTTTGTGACCCGCCCCCTGCCCCAACTCTCACCACCCGGTTGTTATCGGTGTCGGCGATGAACACACGGCCTTTGGTGTCGACCGCCACCCCTCCCGGTTGGTTGAGCCCGGTGCCGACGGTCGTCTGTGACCCGCCCCCTGCCCCCACTCTCACCACCCGGTTGTTGCCCGTGTCGGCGATGAACACACGGCCTTTGGCGTCGACCGCCACCCCTTCCGGGCTGGTCAGCCCGGTGCCGACGGCGGTCTGTGGCCCGCCCCCCGCTGGCACCCTTACCACCTGGTTGTTGCCCGTGTCGGCGATGAAGACGTCCGGAGCCGGCGGCGGCGTCGTCGTCACCGTCGTCCCGGTGGGGATCGACGAGACGACGACCTGGGTAACCGTGTTGGAGGTCGAATCCCCATAGAGCGCGCCACCGCCAAGGTATTCCGCCTGGATCGTGTGCGAACCCGTGGCGCTGTAGGTCACCGGGCACGCGGCGACGCCGGTCTGGGCGTTGGGAGGAAGTCCGCCGCAACCGGGAATGGCTTGGCCTCCGTCGGTGAAGTCGACCGTCCCCGTCGTGGGTGCGGGACTGACGGTTGCCGTGTAGGTGACCTGCTGTCCGGGCGTCGACGGGTTCACGGACGACGCCAGCGCGGTCGAGGTGTTCGCCGTGATCTGCACCTCTCCGTTCCCGTTCCCCACCCCGTCATAGAAGCTCGGGTTGGCGACGGACGCGTACGAGCTGCCCCCTCCTCCTCCCCCGCCACCACCGCCGCCGAGGATGTCGAACTTCCCGGCCCCGCCGCCGTCGCCGCCCTTCCAGCCGCCGGCGCCGCCGCCTCCACCGCCGCCGGTGCTGCCCGACGCAGGTGTACTTCCCGTTCCCCCGGCTGGCCCGTGGCACACCCGCCGCAGCCGCCGGAACCGCCGCTGAGGGTGTGGCCCGAATCACCCGAACCCGGGTTGGCGCCACCGGTCCCTCCTTTCCCGCCGGCGAACGTGGCGCCGAAGCCGCCAGCTCCACCACCGCCGCCGGCAATGATCAGCGGCCCGGATGGCCCGTCGATCTCCGTGCCTCCTCCGCCACCACCCCCTGCCCGCCCGGCCATGATCGTCGTTTGTTGGATGTACCCGTCACCGATGGCCCCCGTCCCACCGCTGCCAGGACTCCCGTATCCGCCCTGCCCAGCACTCCATTGGAGGCCGTTGTCGGTGGTCGTCTGTCCGTCCGAGCCTTGTCCTCCGACGTTGATGGTCAAGACCGTGCCCGCTTGGACAGTGAAGTTGGCGAAGACCTCGCCCGCCGGGGCGCCGTTCACTTCGACCGACCCGTTGTAGTCCGAGTTCCCTCCCGAGCCTCCATAGGCGGTGACCGAGAGGAGGGTCGTCTGTGCCATCTCGCAGCTCTGGGGCACGCCCGTGTAGGAGAACGTCCCGACGCACGGCGGCGGCTGCGCCCCTGCCTTGGGCATGGCGACCGGTCTGCAAACCGGGGAGGAAAACCGCAGTCAACGCCGTCCCCAGCATGGATGCGAGCGCCACCCTTCCGACGCGGAACACCGAGCCCCCTTATTCCTAGCCGGATATCGGCGCCACGGAGACTAGCGAAACGGGCCGAGAAGACAAGGATCTCAACGTCGGGAGGTGAGGCCCGGAGCGGCCAACGATGGGTCAGGCGGGACGCTTGCCCCGGCCCCCACGCTTCGGGCCGGCCGGGGAGATGGCGGTGCGGACCAAGCTGACCGCGGCCCGGCCGGCCGCGTCCAGCGGCTCGGTGCTGCGCATGGATCTGCTCAGCATGAAGGCGCCCTCGAGGAGCTCGATGATCGCCATGCCGGTCGGCCGGGCGGTGGCGGCGGGCACCCCGCCCTCGGTCAGTGCCTCCGTCGCGGCCGTCACCCAGCTGGAGAAGACGTCGGCGGTTGCCACGCGGAGGCTCTCGTCCGCGCTGGCCACCTCGAGGGCCACGGTGCCGATGGGACAGGCGTCGATGTAGTCGGTCTCTCGGAGCACGGCGGCGGCTCCGGTGAAGACGTCCTCGGTGCCCTGCACCACGTCCTCGGCCCCGACCAGAACCCCGAGAACCAGTTCGAGATACATCTGTCCCGACCGGCGCACGACCGCGTCGCCGAGCTGCCGCTTGCCGTCGGGGAAGAAGTGGTACACCGAGCCGAAGGGGGCGCGGGCTTCGGCCACGATCTGCTTCAAGCCGGTGCCGTTGTAGCCGTAGCGACGGAACAACTCGGCGGTGGCATCGAGAATCCGCTGCTTGGTCGCGGGCTTGGTCGCGGGCTCTGGTCGTCGTCACCGGAAGTCCGTTCGTCGCTGCGCCGGAAGCCACTAGATCACTCTATCCAAGCCGGTGGTGCGGCTCAGGGGCGCAGCTCGTAGAACGCGTTGATGGGGTGGTCGATGGGCAACCGCCGGAAACGGCTGAAACCGTGGGCCCGCCCCAGCTCCTGCAGCGCCGGCTCGGGTAGGCCGCAGGTTCCGAGGCCGGCGCCGCCCGGGTCCGCCAGCCCGGACGGAAGGCAGGAATACACCGACGTGGCGTACAGCATGGAGGCCAGGCGGGGCCGGGCCAGGTTGGCCTCGAAGGTGTCGGCGCAGGCGATGTCGGCGACCATCCACGTCCCGCCGGGTTCGACATTGGCCCGGATGTCGGCCACCACCGCCTCGGGGTCGGTCATGTCGTGGAGGCAGTCGAAGGTCGTCACCAACCCGTAGGGGCCGTGGGCGGCGAGCGGCACCCGCCTCGAGTCGTGGAAAGCGACGTTGTCCACGCCGGCGTCCCGCCGGTTGGTCTCGGCCCGGGCCAAGGCGTGGGGGGAGACGTCGAATCCGTGCAGTTGGGAGCGGGGGAACGCCTTGGCCATCTCCAGGAGAGCCACGCCGCTCCCGCAGCCCACGTCCGCCACCCGGGTTCCGGCGACGAGGCGTTGGCTTCCGGCCTCCAGCGCGGCCAGCCCGACGGGGACGAGAAGATGGCGGTACCAGTTGGCGAAGATCGCTTCCGTGTCGGCGGCCCCGGTCGCTCCGAGATCGTCGAAGGCGAAGCCGGTGCCGGTTCGAAACGCGGCCTCGAGTCGAGGCGTGACCTCCAGACGCTGGGGCAGGCTCTGGAAGTGGGCGCCCATGAAGGCCACCGCGCTCTGGTCGGCCAGCAGCTCGGCCATGTCGTCGAGGAGCTCGAATCGTTCGCCGTCGCCGGCGAGGACGCCGGCGGCCGCCTGGCCGAAGAGCCATTCCCGCACCCAGCGCTCGTCCAGCCCGGCCGCTCGGGCCACCTCGTGGCTGGTCATGAGGCCGCGGCCGGCCATGACCGGATACAGGCCGAGGCGCACTCCGAGTCCCACCAGGCCGGCGACGTAGGCACCGGTGAGCAGGTCGCCGAGCACGTCGGCGGCGCGTTTGGCGGCTTTGGTGGTCGACGGGGTCCCCGTCGGATGGGGCGGCGGAGGTCCAGGGCCGGGGTCAGGCACGCGCCGAGTTGAGCACAGCCGGCGCCGGCGGTCCGAACCGCCGGCGCCTTCGGCTCAGACGATCTCGCTCGTCTGCATGACCGGCTGGATGGTGGTGTAGTTGGCCACGTCGGCGAGGATGTCGGGAGTGCCTTCGGCCGACATCGCCGCCTGGAGGGCGTCGAGGGACGGGAAGCGGAAGTGGACGGCGGCCACGTAGGGCCCGTCGACACCCCGTTCGATCTCGGCGCCGTCGAGTCCCCACGTGCCCACGGCGAGGGGCACGTGGTGGTCGCGGTAGTAGTCGTGGTCGAAGGTGGCGCCTTCGGTGGCGGGGTAGAAGACGCTGAGTTTGATCATGGTGGTTGGGGCTCCCTGTGTGGTGGCCTTCTGACCACGGCCGCTTCGGTGACTGAGAGGGTAGACGAGCACGGCGCACGGCTTCGTCTGCCGAGATCGGCGATACGCTCGGCGCGGGGAGGTGGCGCACGTGCACGAGCTTGCCGTTTGTGAGGCGATCGCCCAGACCGTGCGCGAGCGGGCCGAGGGCCGCAGCCCCGAGCGTGTGCGGGTGCGGATCGGCCATCTGCGGCAGGTCGTACCGGAATCGCTCCAGTTCAGCTGGGAGATGCTGACCACCGGCTCCGACCTCGACGGGTGCGCGCTCGACGTCGAGTACATCCCCGCCGTCGTGGTGTGCGAGTCGTGCGGGGCGAGGACGACCCTGGACCTGCCGATCATGGCCTGTGGCGCCTGCGACGGTGTCGACGTCGGGGTGGTGAGCGGCGACGAGTTCCAGTTGGCGTCGTTCGACGTGGCCGCGGCCTGAGATGGGTCGCTTCCACGACCACGACCACGAGCACGGGGCCGGGTCCGCCGGCGTCGGCGACCACCGTGGCTACGGCGCCACGGGCCCGGCGCGCGTCGAGGTGCTGGAGCGGATCCTCTCGGAGAACGACCGCGTCGCTGCCGCCAACCGCCACCATCTCGCCGGCGCCGGCGTCATCAGCGTCAACCTCATGTCGTCGCCGGGCGCGGGCAAGACGATGCTGCTGAAGCGCACCCTGGCGGAGATCGGCGCCCGCCGGCGGGTGGGGATCCTCGAAGGCGACATCGCCACCAGCCTCGACGCCGACGAGTTGGCCGGGTCGGGGGCGGCGGCGATGTCGTTGGTCAACACCAGTGCCGGCTTCGGCGGGGAATGCCACCTGGACGCGGTCATGGTCCGGTCCGGTCTCGAGCGTCTGCCTCTCGATCGCCTCGACCTGGTGATCATCGAGAATGTCGGCAATCTCGTGTGCCCGGCCGAGTTCGACGTCGGCCAGCACGCCCGGGCCATGGTGTACGCCGTCACCGAGGGCGAGGAGAAGCCGCTCAAGTATCCGGTGATGTTCCGGGCCGTCGACGCGGTGGTGGTCAACAAGGTCGACCTGCTGCCCCACTTGGACTTCGACCTGGACGCCTTCCTGGCCAACCTGCGGAAGGTCAACCCCACCGCCGAGGTGATCCAGGTCAGTGCTCGTACCGGCGCAGGCGTCGAGCAGTGGTGCCGGTGGCTGCTGGTCCAGGGCGCCGGCCGCGATCAGGTGGGGGCGCCTCCCGCCGGGTAGTACTGGCTGACGTTGCCGACGGACGGCTCCACGCGCCCGGCGGGTCCGGTGCCGAAGACGTGCAGCACGTTGGCGGTGATGGCCTGGGTGGACGGGGTGACGCACGCCGTGGTGCCCGGTGGGCAGGGCGTCAAGGTGGGGATCCATCCGATGGTGCCGGTGGCGAACACGCCGGCCCCGCCCGGTTCGCTGTAGTACGTCATGTCGGCCGTGCCGTGGTGGCCGTAGGTGGTGGTCAGCGGGGAGTGGGCCAGGATCTCGATGTTGGTGGGCTCGCCCGCGGTGGGCTCGTAGGTGTCGTAGTCGCCGGCGATCACCCCCGGGAGCTGCGAGCCGGCGGTGAGACCGGTACCGGCGAACGGCCAGGCGTCGGGGGTCACGATCACCATGGGGACGTTGATCCCGAAGCCGCCGTAGGTGTTGCCGACGATCTGGCTGGACGGGCTGTTCAGCGGCGGACCCGCCCACTGGTTCGGCGTCGACAGCGACGGGTCGCTGGCGGTGATCGGATCGTCGTTGGGGTTGCGGTAGTCGACCAGCTCGCGGTCGGGCCCGAGCGGGCTGGGCTGGAGGCGAGCAGGGCGAAGGCCGGGGGTCGCGCCCAGGAACATGAGGTTGACGCCGGCGAACCGGGCCGCCACCACCGCCTGGCGCTCGGCCGCGGTCCAGAACTCGTTGTGGCCGAGGGAGATCAGCGTCTTGTGGTTGGCGGCCAGAGCCGGTTGGTCGGTGAGGGCAATGTCGGTGACGTAGGTGACGTCGAGCCCGTGCTGCTCGGCGAAGCGCAGGAAGGGATATTCGATGGTCAGGAAATCGGCGGAGCCGGTGCCGTCGGACAGGTCGTAGGGGCGGTCATAAGACACGACCCGCGACCGGTTGGGGTCGGTCGGGTCCTTGCCCAGGATGTTGTGGCCGCCGTAGGTGTTCCAGGCCTGCCAGGTGAGCACGCTGTTGAGCACCAGGTAGGTGGCGTGGCTGGTCGGGTCGCTCACCGTCAGCGGGACGTAGCTGGCCTGACCGGGATCGCCGACCAGCTTGAGGAGATAGTCGCCCTGCACCCAGGCGGGTGTGATGGGCACCGAGAGCGACGGCGTCCAGGCGCAGGACACCATGTTGATCCCCGGGGTGACCGGGCACGGCGGTTGCACGGTGCCCGTCACCGGCCCGGACCGCCAGATCAGCCGGGCGCCGGTGCCTCCGTAGTAGCCCATGCGGTACGCCTCCACGTGGAACGACGGCGCCGCGGTGGACACGAACAGCTTGACGGTGTCGCCGGTGGCGGCGGACGTGTGATCCGCGTACCCGGTGATGGTGGCGCCGGCCTGGGCACCGATCTTCCACGCCGTCGTCCCCGGCTTGGCGTTCTCGGCGACCACCCACCGGGCCTGTACGCCGTCGGGGCTGGCGTTGGTGGCGGGCAGCGGCGGCGCGGGCGGGGGCGAGGTCACCTGCCGGGCGACCGGGCGCGGACCACTGCCGCCGCCGCTCACCGTGGTCACGCCCACGGTCACGCCGGCGGCCACGATCACGACCGCGGCGACCGCCATGGCAATCCAAGCGCGGCGTCCAACGCGCCGCCGCCGTGCGTGCAGTCCGCCCACGGCGAAGATTGTTAGCAGGCGGCGCCGCCGGATTCGCGGCACGTCCGGCCGGCTGAGCTCGCACCGTGCTCACTAGGTCCCGGCGGCGAGAAGATGGGTGACGCAGCGGTTGAGGCGTCGGCGCACGGCCGAAGGGAGCCGGGGCCGCAGCTCGGCCAGGAGGCGCGGGGGCGGGGGAGCGCTCCTGAGCACCCAGCGGGCGAACATGCCCTCGTCCATCCACCCCGCCAGCCGAGGTTCGACGATCGGCGCCAGACCGGAGCCGTCGACCGCCATGGCGTGCAGACGGGACCAGCCCCACGCCTGGCGGGCGGCATCGAGGACGGCGAAGGTGTCGGCGGAGGTCGGCGCCTCGCCTCCCAGGGCGGCGACGGCGGGGTGCCGGACGATGAGGTCGTCCCACCGGATGGCTTTTCCCGGATGATCATCGAGGTGCCGACGGATGGCCATGAGCCACAGGACGGTGACGAAGTCCGAAGCCGGTCGGGACGGCGGTGGCGTGGGCCGTCCGAACGTCCGGGCCAGGCTGTCCACCAACACCCCCTCGGGCGCCGGTGGCTGGCTGACCGCCCCGCCGGCGTGGTGCAGGCGGCAGGCCACGGTGCCGTCGCGATCGGCGAGCAGGCAGAGCCGCTCGTCGTAGGGCCCGACGCCCGCGGGTCGGGGAGCGCCGTCGAGGGGGACGAGGCGGGCCTGGGCGACGATGGCCACGGCCCAGCACGCCGGCGGGGCCACCCAGCCCAGCAGGCGGTCGAAGCACTCGTCGATGATCAGCGACCCGCCCTCCCCCGGCCGTCCGTAGGCGTGGATCCACCACGGCGTCCCGCCCATGGCGGCCACGTCGCTGAGCGTGTCCAACAGATCGTCGAAGAGGGCCACCGCCCGCCTCCAGTCCACAGCGCTGCTTGGAGGGGGCGGGCCGGCCCCGAAGGAAAGGGGCCCAAAGACAATGATACTACAGTTAGTGGGTCGGGAGGTGCAGGTGGGCCTGGAGCCGGCCCTCGTCGTCGCGGTCGATGTCCACGGCGCCCCCCGCGGGGGCGACGGCGCGGTAGAGGGCGCTGGCGTCCTCGGCGACCGAGTCGGGCCCGTCGAAGTTCTCGCAGACCAGGGTGGCGGCCAGGCCGCCGTCGTCGCTCGACAGGTACAGGTCGAACGCGTCGCTGTAGCGGATGACGGCGGCCAACAGGACCTGCACGGCGCGCAGGGCCACCACGGCCTCGCCGGCCGTGGGCTCGAGGGCGACCGACGGGTAGAGCCGCCCGGGCGTTCCCGTCTCCTCGCGGATGCGGGCGATCTCCGCGTCCACCACTTCCACCAGCCCGCGTGCATGGGCCAGGCCCGAGTCGCCGGCGGGCAGGGCCATGGTGAGCCGCCAGGCCCGTTCCTGCTCCAGCAGGGCCAGGGCCCAGAGCGACTCGAACTCGGCGCTGCGGTCCGAAGGGGCCGATGCCGGCAGGCTGCTCTGGCGGGCGAGCGCCAGTTCCCCCTCGGCACGAGCGGCGCGGTCGCCGGCCTCGTCCGCCCGGAGGCGTTCGGCGCCGGCTTCCGCGGCGGCGTCCTCGGCGCGCTGCTCGGCGTCGGTGAGGGTCCGGGTGGCGTCGGCCACCTGGCGTTGCAGCCCGGTGACCTGGTCGCGGCCGCGGTCGGCTTCGGCGCGGGCGCGGCGGAGGGCTTCGAGCAGGAGGCCGATGGCGACAAGGGCAACCACGACGACGGCGATCAGGGCTGCGGTCATGGGGGCGGAGGCACCACGCGCAGGTGCAGTTCCTGCAGCTGGGCGTCGCTGGCCGGGCCCGGGGCGCCCATGAGCAGGTCCCGAGCGCTCTGGTTGAGCGGAAAGGCGATGACCTCGCGGAGGTTGGCCTGGTCCTCGAGGATCATGAGGATGCGGTCGAAGCCAGGAGCGATGCCGGCGTGGGGTGGGGGACCGTAGTGAAAGGCGTGCCACAGGGCGGGGAAGCTCTGGCGGATGCGCTCGGGGCCGTAGCCGGCGATGGCGAACGCCTTCTCCATGACATCGGGCAGATGGTTCCGCACCGCGCCCGAGGACAGCTCGACACCGTTGCAGACCACGTCGTACTGATAGGCCAGCACGTCACCGGGGTCCTTGGATTCCAGCGCTTCGAGGCCGCCTTGGGGCATGGAGAACGGGTTGTGGGAGAAGTCCCATGCACCGGTGTCGGCGTTGCGCTCGAACATGGGAAAGTCCACGACCCAGCAGAACGCCAGCTGGTGGGGATCGGCCAGACCCAGCTCGGCGGCCAGCTCCGCCCGCGGCCCGCCGAGCGCCACGCTGGCCTTCGGCGCGGGCCCGACGCTGGTGAGCACGGCGTCGCCGGGTTCGGCTCCGACGGCGGCGGCCACGGCGCCCATCTCCTCCTCGGTCAGCTTGCGCGACAGAGGCCCCCGGTTGCCGGCGGAGTCCAGCTGCAACCAGCTGGCCACCACGCCGCTCTGCCTGGTCGCGTCGGCGAAGGTGTCGAACCACTTGCGCGGCCGGGCCGCCCCGCTCGGGGCGCGCAGGGCGCGGATGACGTTGCCGGCGCCGGGGGCGTCGGCGAACATCGGCAGCTCGGTGCGCCCCCCGATGACGGCGTCGAGGTCGGCGATCTCCAAACCGAACCGGAGGTCGGGCTTGTCCGTTCCGAAACGCTCGAGCGCGTCGCGGAAGGTGAGTTGGGGAAAGGGCGTGACCGTCGTCTTGTCCGAGCAGGTCGCGACGATCCGGCCGAAGAGCAGCTCGACCTCGGCGAAGACGTCCTCCTGAGTGGCGAACGCCATTTCCAGGTCGATCTGGTAGAAGTCGCCGGGGGCCCGGTCGGCGCGGGAGGCCTCGTCGCGAAAGCACGGCGCGATCTGGAAGTAGCGCTCGACGCCGCCGGCCATGAGCAGCTGTTTGAACTGCTGGGGCGCCTGGGGCAGGGCGTAGAACTCGCCGGGATACAGCCTCGAGGGGACCAGATAGTCGCGGGCGCCTTCGGGGGACGATGCGGTGAGGACCGGCGTGGACACCTCGAGAAAACCGCGCTCGGTCAGATGGGCGCGCACCACTTGGGCCAGCTGGGCCCGGCGGGCCAGGCGCTCGACGAGCGGCCCGCGACGGAGATCCAGATAGCGGTAGCGCAGCCGGGCTTCCTCGCCCACGTCGGTGTCCCGTTCGACGGGGAAGGGCAGCACGTCGGCGCTCGCCAGCACGTCGACGTCGCGCACCGCCACCTCGACCGCGCCGGTGGACAGTTTGGGGTTGGCGGTCTCCGGCGGCCGGGCCACCACCTCGCCGGTGACCGAGATGGTGCTCTCGACGCGCAGAGAGCTGAGGATCGGGAACGACTCGAGGTCGGGGTGCGACACCAGCTGCACGACTCCGGCCGGGGCCACGCCGCCCGGGTCTCGGAGGTCGACGAACAGGAGGCCGCCATGGTCGCGCTTGGCCGCCACCCAGCCGGCCAGGCGCACCACCCGGCCCACGTCCTCGGCGCCCAGCGACCCTCCCCGGACGTCTCGGTAGCGGTTGGGGACGAGCGGGGGGGCGTCGGGCATGGCGCCAGCGAGGCTACCGTTCCCCGCTGGCGGTCCTTTCCTCGATTGTTCGTCGCAACCCGGCCACTTCGTCGCGCAGCCGGGCCACCTCGGCTCGCAGCGCCTGGAGATCGTCGCCCGCTGGCGGCGGCGCCGGTCGGCGCGGCGACGGCGCTGTCCGGCTGGTCGCCGAGGAGGTGCGCCCAACGGCCCTCGCGCTGGCCGGGCTGGCGGCCCAGGTCGGCGACGTAGGGCTCGTCGTAGCGGGTGGCCAGGCGGTCGAGGACGGCGTCGGCGCCGCCCAGCTCGTCGACCCCTTGGTAGCGCTCGGTGCGGCTGCGCAGCTCGTTGACCGTCTGGGGGCCGCGCAGGGCGAGCACGGCCAGGATGGCGCACTCCCCGGGCGTCAGCCCCCACGCCTCGTCGACGACGTGACGGTACCGGGCGGTCCGGCTCCCGCCGCCGGGCAGCACGACCCGCACCAGCTTCCGGTCCCGCAGCAGGGCGATGGCCGCGGCCACGGTGTCGGTGTCATAGGCGACGACCGGGGTCCGGTTGGAGGCCTGGTTGCACGCGGCCAGCAGCGCGTTCATCGACAGCGGATACTGCTCGGGCGTGGTGTGCTGCTTCTCGATCAGGGAGCCGAGAACGCGCAGCTCCTCGGCGGTCAGGTCCTCCACGGTGCCCGACACTACGGGGCGAGGACTTTCCCCTCCTCCTCGGGCAGACTGGGTCCATGGCGACCACGACGAAACTTCAGGTCGGGCAACGTTCCTTCGAAATCTTCCCCCTCGCCGCCGCTCCCGGCGATCCCGGCTCCCTGCCGTACTCGCTCAAGGTGCTGCTGGAAAACCTCTTGAGGAACGAGGATGACGGCGCCACCGTCAGCGAGGACGACATCGCCGCGCTCGGTCGCTGGGATCCCGATGCCGAGCCCGACCAGGAGATCGCCTTCGCCCCCGGCCCGCATCCTCATGCAGGACTTCACCGGGGTGCCCGCCGTCGTCGACCTGGCCGCCATGCGGGACGCCATGGTCGCGCTCGGGGGCGACCCCGCCCGGGTCAACCCCCAGATCCCGGCCGAGCTGGTCATCGACCACTCCATCGTCGCCGACGTGTACGGCGTCCCCAACGCCTTCGAGCGCAACGCCGAGTTGGAGTTCGCCCGCAACGAGGAGCGCTACCGCTTCCTGCGCTGGGGGCAGGGCGCGTTCGACACCTTGCGGGTGGTGCCGCCCAACACCGGGATCTGCCACCAGGTCAACCTGGAATACCTGGCCCGGGTGGTCTTCGAGAGCGACGGCGTGGCCTATCCCGACACCCTGCTCGGGACCGACTCACACACCACCATGATCAACGGTCTCGGGGTACTGGGCTGGGGTGTCGGCGGCATCGAGGCCGAGGCGGCCATGCTCGGCCAACCGGTCTCCATGCTCATCCCCCAGGTGGTGGGCTTCAAGCTGACCGGCCAGCTGCCCGAGGGCGCCACCGCCACCGACCTGGTCCTCACCGTCACCCAGCGTCTCCGCCAGCAGGGTGTGGTCGGCAAGTTCGTCGAGTTCTACGGCGAGGGCGTGGCCGCCATCCCCGTCGCCAACCGGGCGACCATCGGCAACATGAGCCCCGAGTACGGCTCCACGTGTGCCATCTTCCCCGTCGACGACGAGACCCTGCGTTACCTGCGCCTCACCGGGCGCCCCGAGCGCCAGATCGACCTGGTGGAGGCGTACGCCAAGGAGCAGGGGCTGTGGCACGAGCCCGACCACGAGCCGCGCTACTCCGAGCGCGTCGAACTCGACCTCGGCGAGGTCGTTCCCAGCCTGGCCGGCCCCACCCGCCCTCAGGACCGGGTGGCGCTCACCGACGCCAAGACCGCGTTCCAGCGATCCCTTCCCGAGGTGCTCCCCGCCGGCACCGACACCAACGACGAGGCCGAGGTCGAGCTGGCGGAGGGGACGACGTTCCGCCTGGGCCACGGCCACGTGGTCATCGCCGCCATCACCAGCTGCACCAACACCTCCAACCCGTCGGTGATGATCGCCGCCGGGCTCCTCGCCAAAGCGGCGGTGGAGCGGGGCCTGACCTCCCATCCGTGGGTCAAGACGTCCCTGGCGCCGGGATCCAAGGTGGTCATGGACTACTACGAGCGCGCCGGCCTCACGCCGTACCTGGAGAAGCTCGGGTTCGACCTGGTGGGCTACGGCTGCACCACGTGCATCGGCAACAGCGGCCCGCTGTTGCCGGAGATCTCCAAGGCGGTCAGCGACCACGACCTGGCGGTGGTGTCGGTGCTGTCGGGCAACCGCAACTTCGAAGGACGCATCAACCCCGACGTGCGCATGAACTACCTGGCCTCACCGCCGCTGGTGGTGGCCTACGCCTTGGCGGGAACCATGGACACCGACGTGGTCAATGACCCGCTCGGTCACGGCAGCGACGGCCAGCCCGTGTACCTGCGCGACCTGTGGCCGTCGGCGGCGGAGATCGAGTCCGTGGTCCAGGACGCCCTCCAGTCGGACATGTTCCGTGCCAGCTACGACGCGGTGTTCAACGGCGACGAACGGTGGAACTCGCTGAACGTGCCCGAGTCCTCGTCCTACCAGTGGGACGACCGGTCCACCTACGTGCGCCATCCTCCGTACTTCGACGGGATGACGGTGGACCCGGCTCCGCTCGCCGACGTGCACGGGGCGCGGGTGCTGGCCAAGCTGGCCGACAGCGTCACCACCGACCACATCTCGCCCGCCGGTTCCATCAAGGCGGACGGGCCGGCCGGGCGCTGGTTGGTCGACGGAGGCGTCGAACCGGGGGAGTTCAACTCCTACGGCTCGCGGCGCGGCAACCACGAGGTGATGATCCGAGGCACGTTCGCCAACATCCGGCTGCGGAACCAGATGGCGGCGGGGACCGAGGGCGGCATCACCCGCCACCTGCCCGACGGTGAGCAGATGTCGATCTACGACGCGGCCAAGCGTTACGAGTCCGAAGGCGTTCCTCTGGTGGTGCTGGCGGGCAAGGAGTACGGCTCGGGTTCGTCGCGCGACTGGGCGGCCAAGGGCACGGCGCTGCTCGGCGTCCGCGCCGTGATCGCCGAGAGCTTCGAGCGCATCCACCGCAGCAATCTGGTCGGCATGGGGATCCTGCCGCTCCAGTTCACCGCCGGCGACACCGCCGAGTCCCTCGGGCTGAGCGGCGAGGAGACCTTCGACGTGGTCGGCCTCGAAGGCCTGGCCGACGACGACCCGCTGCCCCGCACGCTGCGGGTGGCGGTGGCGGACGGCTCCGGCGCCGCCCACCAGTTCGACGTCACCTTGCGCATCGACACGCCGAAGGAAGCGGCCTATTACCGCCACGGGGGCATCCTTCCCTACGTCCTGCGCCAGCTGCGGACGCCGGCGGGCTAAGTGAGGCGCAGCCGCTAAGGGCGGCCGGCGACGGGGGGACGGGTTGGCCGTCAACGGCCGCGGCCGTGGCGGCGCGTCCGCTGTCCGCGCCCAGGTCGTCCACCAGCCGGCTCAGCAGGACGAGCGTGGCGCGGGTCGGCGCCGAGGGACGGCCCCGGCGCACGACCGTTCCCACCTGTCGAGGCGGCAGATCGGAGACCCGAAGACTCACGTAGCCGTCGCCCCGGCCCGTCGCGCCCGATGCGGGCAGGATGGCGGGCCCGTACCCGCGCCGCGTCAGGGAGGCGATCAGCCGCAGCCCGTCGAGCTCGGCGCGGGGCGTCAGCACCACTCCGGCTTGGCGGGCGGCACCGTCGAGCTCGTCGCGGTAGGCGGTTCCGGGGGCGGGGAGCAGGAGGCGCACGCCGGCCAGGTCGCCGAGGCGCACGGCGCGCTGGGCGGCCAGGGGATGGTCGGCGGCCACGACCAGGACCAGCTCCTCCTCGAACAGCGGGCGGGAGACCAGCTCGCGGGTGGCGATGGGCAGGGTGACCAGGGCGGCGTCGAGCAGGCCGCCGGCCACGGCCGGTTCGAGGGTGGTGGACGTTCCCTCCGAGATCACCGGGCGGACCCGCGGGTGGGCGTCGCCGAGGGCGTCGAGCAGCAGCGGGGCCAGCCACCGTGCCGTGGTGCCGATCATGCCCAGGCGCACCGTGCCGACCACGTCGCTGCGCAGGGCGGCCACGTCGGCGACGAGGGCGTCGATCTCGGCATTGACGCGCCGGGCCCGCTCGACGACTGCGGTACCTTCCTCGGTCAGCCGCCCGCTGTGGCGGTCGACGAGCTGGGCGTCCAGCTCCCGCTCCAGGCGGGCCACGTGGCTGGACACGTTGGACTGCACGGTGTGGAGGGCGGCCGCCGCCGCCGAGAACGTGCCGTGGTCGGCCACCGCGGTCAGGGCGGCCAGCTGGCGGAGATCCATCGCCATAACTGATAGCACATATTCCGACAAACTGTTGGCGAGATGGTGCCCGGTCTGGCACCATGGGAGCAGCAGCGAAGGGCCAGTTCCCCCCACTGGGCCCACGCTCCACGAAGAGGTCGGCATCCCCCCCGCCGACCTCTTCGTCGCGTCCGGGGCCGGTGCCGGGCGTCTGCCCGGGCCGGGCTCAGGCCGTCGTCACCAGCCGACCGGCGTGGGCCTCGACCCGGCGAGCGGCGCCGATGGGCGCCACCACCCACGTCGCCGTCGCCGTCGCCGCCCAGTCCGCCAGGAGCCGCTCGGCGCGGGCGGAGGCGGTCAGCTCGGCGTGTTGCTCCACCAGCCAGCGCAGCTCCTCGAGCTCCTCGGTCGTGGGCCGGACGATCTCCACCAGGGCGGGATTGATGCGGCCGGGCAGGGCGCCGTCCGGGTCCCACACCACCGCCCGTCCGCCGGTCATGCCCGCGCCGAGGTTGCGACCCACCCGGCCGAGCACGACAACGATCCCGCCGGTCATGTACTCGCACAGGTGGTCGCCAGCGCCCTCGACGACGGCGAGCGCCCCCGAGTTGCGTACACCGAAGCGTTCGCCGACCGATCCGGCGATGAAGACGCGGCCGGCAGTGGCCCCGTACAGACAGGTGTTGCCGGCGAGGACGGGATCGCCGGCGTCGTTGTCCGGTGGGCGGATGGTGATGCGACCACCCCCCATGGCCTTGCCGACATAGTCGTTGGCCTCCCCGACCAGGTCGAGATGCACGCCGTCGGTGAGGAAGGCGCCGAAACTCTGGCCGGCCGAGCCGGCGAACGCGAGCGACGCCTGCCCGCTGGGCGGTCCGGTGCCGAACTCGAGGGCCAGGGCGCCGCCCAGGGCAGCGCCCACCGTGCGATCGCCGTTGCCGATCAGGTAGCGACGCTCGACCCGTTCGCCGTCCCACACGGGACGGAAGGCGTCGGTCAGCACCCGGTCGCCGAGCGCCGAGCGGGGGCGCTGGAGGGCCACCCCGGACACGAACCGACGGGGCGAGCCCAGCCCGGCGGCTTCGGCGCCGGCCTCGTCGAGGAGCGGGGCCAGGGCAACCCGGTCGGCCCGCTGGTCGCCGGTGGGCCGTTGACGCAGGCAAGCGGCCCGCCCGATGGCATCGTCCATGGCCCGAAGTCCCAGGGCGGCGAGGTGGCGACGCACTTCCTCGGCGACGAGGAGAAGGTAGGCGGCGACGCCGTCGGCGGTGCCGGTGAACTTGGCGCGCAGGTGGGGCCGCTGGGTGGCGACCCCGACCGAGCAGGTGTCCTTGTGGCAGGCCCGCAGCATGATGCACCCCTCGGCGATCATGGCGGCCGTACCGAAGGAGTACTCGTCGGCGCCGAGGAGGGCAGCCACCAACACGTCGCGGCCGGTCATGAACCCGCCGTCGACGCGCAGGCGGACCCGGCCGCGCAATCCGTTGGCCACCAGCGACGACTGCGTCTCGGCCAGGCCCAGCTCCCAGGGCATGCCCGCGTGCTTGATCGAGGACAGGGGGGATGCCCCGGTGCCCCCTTCGGCACCGCTGATGTGCACCACGTCGGCGAGCGCCTTGACCACGCCGGCGGCCACCGTGCCCACCCCACGCTCGGCGACCAGCTTGACCGACACGTCAGCGAACGGGTTCACCTGCTTCAGGTCGAAGATGAGCTGGGCCAGATCCTCGATGGAGTAGATGTCGTGATGGGGCGGTGGCGAGATGAGCGTCACGCCCGGCTGGGTGTGACGCAGCCGGGCGATCTCGTCGCTCACCTTGTGACCGGGAAGCTGGCCGCCCTCGCCGGGTTTGGAGCCCTGCGCCATCTTGATCTGCAGCTCGTCGGCGTAGGCCGCGTACTGGGGTGTCACACCGAAACGGCCCGAGGCGATCTGCTTGATGCGACTGTTCTTGTCGCCCCGGCCCTGACCCCGGGTGAGGAACCGGTGGGGCGATTCGCCGCCCTCCCCGCAGTTGGAACGGCCGCCGAGCAGGTTCATGGCCTCGGCCAGCGTCTCGTGGGCTTCGGCCGAGAGCGACCCGTGGCTCATGGCGCCGGTCGAGAAGCGCTGGACGATCGACGCCGCCGGTTCGACCTCGTCGAGCGGCACCGGCTGCCCGGCGGGAACCAGTTCGAGCTGGTCCCGCAGCCCCGTCGGCGGCCGCCGGTTGACGAGGTCGGCGAACACGTCGTACAGCTCGGGGCGACCCGAGCGCAGCGCCCGCTGGAGCAGGTGGGCGGCAACCTGGCCGTCATCGGTGGCCCCGGCACCGGCGGCGCCGTCGACGTCGGCCACCGCCGCGTGCAGGGCGTCCACCGCGCCCTTGTCGTGCACGTGGTAGTCGCCTCCGCGTTTGAGGTCCCGGTAGAAGCCGGGGTTGGTCAACCGGGGCGGGGCGCCGTCGGTCTCGGCGCCCCAGTCGGCGTCGGCGTGGCGGGCGAGGGCGTCGGCGCCGAGAGTGTCCCACCCCACTCCACCCACCACCGACGACACGCCCCCCAGGCAGCCGTCGACCACGTCGGCGCCGAGGCCGACGGCCTCGAAGAGCTGGGCGCCGCGGTAGGAGTCCACCGTGGCGATGCCCATCTTGGAGAGGATCTTGAGCACCCCGTCCTCGATGGCCGCCCGGTAGCGAACCTGGGCGTCGGGCGAGGACACGTCGCTG
This sequence comes from uncultured Actinomycetota bacterium, assembly GCA_963757175.1. GTDB lineage: Bacteria > Actinomycetota > Acidimicrobiia > Acidimicrobiales > Palsa-688 > CAVWQR01. The sequence goes on from CAVWQR010000001.1 coordinate 2,417,258, forward strand.
TCCTCGCTGGCGTCGGCGCTGGCCGCCACCGTCTCCAGGGCCAAGGACAGGCAGACGGCGTCGGCGCCGCATCCCAGGAGGCAGGCGGTGCCGTGGCTGTCGATCACGTCGTCGGCGACGACCACCAGACCGGCTTCGGGCCGGCGTCCGGAGGAGACCAGGTGATGGTGCACGGCGCCGGTGGCCAGCACGGCCGGTACCGCGGCGCGTTCCGCCGACACCGCACTGTTGTCCACCACGACCAGGACGGCGCCGCCGGCGACGGCGCCGCCGGCCGTCTCGGCCAGACGCCGGATGGCGTCCAGTAACCCGGCCGGCCCGGCGGAAACGGGGAAGGTGGCGTCGAGGCGGGCCGAGGGGTACGGCGCGCTCGGTCCCTCGCTCAGGGCGGCGACGCCCGACGGGAACAGGAAGAAGGACTCGAGCTCCACCAGCCGGGCGGCCTCGGCGCGCTCCGACAGCAGGGGCTGGCGGGGCCCGAGCAGGGTGCGCAGGGTCATGACCAGCCGTTCCCGCATGTGGTCGATGGGCGGGTTGGTGACCTGGGCGAAGCGCTGGCGCAGGAAGTGGGCCACGGGGCGGGGACGGCCGGCCAGGTGGGGCAGGGGGGCGTCGTCGCCCATGGCGAAGGTGGGCTCCTTGGCGTCGGCGGCCATGGGCGCCACGACCATCCGCAGCTCTTCGACGGTGTAGCCCTGGGTGGCCTGCCGGCGCCCGATCACCGGTGGCTCGGGCGGCTCGGCCACCGGCTCACCGGCGCCGTGACGGGCCAGGCCGTCCGAGGCCCACCGGGCGTAGGGGGCGGCGGCGCCCAGGCGTTGCTTGCACTCCGCGTCGCAGAGAACGCCGCGGGTCGGGTCCACGAACAGCATCTGGCCCGGCCCCAGCCGCCCTCGCCGAACCCGCCCGTGGCCGGCCACGTCCACCGCGCCGGCTTCGGAGCAGCAGGCCACCAGGCCGTCCTCGCAGATGGCGTAGCGCAGCGGCCGGAGCCCGTTGCGGTCCAGGGCGGCACCCACGCCGGCGCCGTCGCTGAATATCAGCCCAGCCGGGCCGTCCCACGGCTCGACGAGGCACGAGTGGTACTGGTAGAAGCCGCGCACGTCGGCGTCGAGGTTGCGGTCGCCCTCCCACGCAGCAGGGACGAGCATGGCCACGGCGTGGCGGATGTCCCGTCCCCCTCGTACCAGCAGCTCGACGACCTCGTCGAGCATCCCGCTGTCCGAGCCGCCGGGGGTCAGGACGGGGTGGTACAGGGCCTCGTCGCCCAGGCCCGCACCCTCGGTGCCCAGCGTTGCCCGACCGGCCATGCGGGCCACGTTGCCGGAGATGGCGTTGATCTCGCCGTTGTGGCACAGCGTGCGATACGGCTGGGCCCGCTCCCAGCTGGGCAGGGTGTTGGTGGAGAACCGCTGGTGGAAGACGACGAACGACGCCTCGGTGCGCTCGTCGGCCAGATCCGGGTAGAAGGCGCCGAGGGCGTCGGACGAGACCAGCGCCTTGTAGACGACCGTTCGATAGGAGCAGCTGGCTACGTAGACGTCGTCCAGCTCGTCGTCGTCGGCGATCCGCCGGCGCAGGGAAAAGGTCGCCCGCTCCTGCGCCCCCTGCCCACCGGAGACGCCCGGGGGAGACAGCACGGCTTGGAGGAAGCGGGGCCGGCTGGCCCGGGCCCGGTCGCCGAGCTGGTCGAGGTCGACGGGCGGTTCCCGCCAGTCGAGGATCCGGACGCCGGTGCCGCCGGCGACCGCCTCGATGGCCCCCCGGCGGTCGGCGTCGCCCCGGACGAACAGGTTGGCCACCCCGTTGCCGGCGCCGAAGATGGCCTCGGGGATGGGGAGGAGCACGCCCGAGCCGTCGGCCGAACGGGCATCGGCGGCCAGTGCGCCCCGGTGGACGACGCGGGCCAGGCCATCCAGCGCGGTGGCGACGATGGCCCGTGACGGCCGGCCAGCCGCGTCGGCCACGAATCCGATCCCGCACGCGTCCTGCTCCGCCGAGGCGAATGGATGGTTGAGAAGCGGGGCCACGGCGTCCTCCGGGGGGCGTCTGGGCGACGAAGTCGTCGGCCAGCCGGACTGCCCCGTTGGAGCCCGACACCGAATCCCGATGGTACCCCTCGGCGGCGCCCGTCACGCCCGGTTCCGCGCCGGCCGCGGGTCCGCATGGCGACGGCGCCGAGTTAGTAGGGTCCGCGAGCAGGCCGAGCGTGCGCCGGGCCAGGACCGCGAAGGGAGCCACCATGAGCGAGAGCGGAGGCGGGACCCCGCCGGGACAGCCGGGGTGGGGGCCGCCCCAGGGACCGGGTCCCCAGGGCCCCGGAGGCCAGCAGCCGGCGCCAGCAACCCGGCCCGCCGACCCAGGGTTGGGCGGCACCGCCTCCGGGCGCAGCGCCGCCGCCCCCCCGGACATCCCCGCCGCCCGCCGGCCAAGCGCCACCGCCGCAGCCGGGCCCGCCGCCGGGGGCCTACGGGGCGCCGGCGGGCTATGGCGCTCCGGCCGGGGCGGCGGGCGCGGCCAAGGCGCTGACCTCGAAGCCGACGGCCCTGGTCTCGGCGGCGATCGCCCTGGCCTTCGTGCTGGCGGTCATCGGCGACATCGTCGCCGCCTTCCAGAAACAGTCGACGGTCGGCAAGAACGGCGCCATCGTCGAGCAGCTGCTCCAGATCAAGGGCAACACGCTGCAGGGCCGGGACCGCTTCCTCCAGGTGTTCGACTTCGGCTCGCTGGTGTGGGCCGTCGCCCTGCTGATCGCCTTGGTGGTCCTCCTCGCCGGCCCGCGCCTGCTCGGCACCGCAGAGGGCGCCGACCGTTCGGGAGGCCGCCGCCCGGAACACGGCCCGCTGGCCGCGGTCCTGGCCGGGTTCTCGGCGCTGGTGGCGCTGGCCGCGGTGGTCGACCTCATCGTGTACTTCACCTATTTCGGCAAGTCGTTCTCGCTCGGCGCCCACGGCGTGTTGAGTGAGGTGGGCACCGCGGTCATCGCCCTGGCCACCGCGTGGTGGGCGTTCAGCGCCAGCGGCATGCAGTCCCGCCGGCCGTCGGCGCCGGCCGCCCCGCCGCAAGCAGCGTGGGGCCCGGGATCACAGACGCCGACGACCGGCTTCCAGGCCCCCGGCGGCCCCGGCGGCTACGCCCCACCGGGAGGTGGCTACCCGCCGCAGTGATGACGGGGACCGACGTGCTGGTGGTGGGGGCCGGGCCGGTGGGCCTGACCGCGGCCAGCGAGCTGCGCCGCCACCGCGTCGGTTGTCGCATCGTCGACCGCTTGGCCGCCCCGGCAGGGGTGGCCAAGGCGGTAGGGGTGCAGCCACGGACCCTGGAGATCTGGGAAACGATGGGCGTGGTGGGCGACGCCCTCGATGCCGCCACCCCCATGCGTGGACAACGAGTATTCGTCAACGGTGAGCAGACGGCCGAGATGTGGCTGGAGCTCCCGCCGGACGTGCCGTTCGGGTTCGTGGCCTTGCCGCAGTACGAGACGGAACGGGTGTTGACCCAACACCTGGAAGGCTACGGCACGTCTGTCGAGCGAGGCGTGGAGCTGGCCTCGTTCACCCAGGATGTCGATGGCGTGACCGCCGAACTGGTCGGCCCTGAGGGAAGCGAGACGGTACGGGCCTGCTTTCTCGTCGGATGCGACGGCGCCCACAGCGCGCGGTTCGCTCTGGCCTGGGCCTGACCTTCGCCGGCGATGCGTTCCCCGAGGAGTACATGCTGGGCGATGTCGTGGTCGACTGGTCGATGCCGGCCGGCCTCGGGATCCGGGCCATGCACCAGACCGACGGGCAGGTCGACGACCTGCTGGTCTGTATCCCCCTCCCGGGTCGGAACCGCTACCGGATGTCGATGCTCGTGCCCCCGGAGCTGGCTACCAGACCGGCATCCCCGGGCGAGGTGGCCCACGGCCTGGAGGGCGGTCGCGCTCCCGAACTGCGGCACATCCAGGCCGTCCTCGACCGGCTGGCGCCCCAACCGACGGTTGCTTCGCAGCTGCGCTGGTCGTCGGTGTTCCGCATCAGCCACCGGATCGTCGGCGGCTACCGCGGTGGAAGGGCGTTCGTCGCCGGCGACGCCGCCCATATTCACCCACCGACCGGCGCCCAGGGCATGAACACCGGGATCCAGGATGCCTACAACCTGGCCTGGAAGCTGGCGCTGGCGGTCCAGGGGGACGCGGCCGACGACCTGCTCGACAGCTACGACGCCGAGCGCCGGCCGGTCGGCGAGGAAGTCGTGGGCCGCACGGTGCGCCACGCCCGCAGCGGATTCGAGGCCGACGCCGAGGATGTCGCAACCGTGATGCTTCGGGAAGCCCAGCTTCTGGTGGGCTACCCGGACAGTCCCCTGGTCGGCGAGGAGGTCGACGGGCAGCAGTTGGCCTCGGGTCCCCACCCGGGGCAGCGGGCTCCGGACTGCCGGGGACTCCGCCGCCGCGGGGCGTCCTTTCCCCTGCGGCTCTTCGAGGTGCTTGGCGGGCCCGAGCACACGCTCCTCCTCTACGCCGAGGACGACGACCAAGGGGTCGACTTCAGCGGGCTGGCCGAGGCGGCAGCCGAGCGCGCCCACGGCCACTTGCGTGCCTATGTGGTGTTGGCATCCGGCACGGAACAGACCGAGATCCCTCTGCCCACGCTCTCCGATGCCGCCGACGAGTTCCGCGGCACGTACGGCGCGAGGGGCGGCTGCGGCTATCTGGTGCGGCCGGACGGCTACGTCGGCTACCGGGCGGGACGCATCACCACCGCCGGCCTGCTTACCCACCTCGGCAGGGTCTTCGCCGCCTAGATCGGCTACCGGGGCCAGCGGTGGGCGTCACCGGTGCGCCGGCGGGTACGTCGCTCGCCGAGCGCCCACGTACGCCGCCAGGCGCCGGCTTCGGGGCCGGTCAACGCCGGCGTGGCGCGGCGGGCGGCGCGCCGGGTGGCCGTCCACCAGTCGGTGGTGCGCTCGTCGCCGAGGGCGGCGATGGCGTCCTCGACGGCGCGGGCGAGGGCGCGGGCGTCGCCGACGGGACGGAGCGGGCGGCCGAAGGTGACGGTGGTGCGACCGGGGTGCAAGCGCTTGGCGCCGCGGGGGAGGATCCGGCCGGTGCCGGCGAGGTGGATGGGGACCACCAGCCGTCCGGTGCGTTCGGCCAGCCAGGCGGCGCCGGCGCGGTGGGGCTGGCCCCAGCCGTCGGGGCTGCGGCCGCCTTCGGGGAAGATGAGCAGGCTCCAGCCGTCGTCGAGCAGGGCCGCGGCCCGGTTGGCCGAGTCCCGGCTGACCCGGTGGCGCTCGATGGGGATGGCGCCGATGGCGAGGGAGAAGGCGGCGGCCTTGACCCGGGTGTCGAAGAAGTAGTCGGCGCCGGCGGCGACCACCGTGCGGTAGCGCCAGCGGTCGGGGAGCACGGTGAGCAGCAACGGCGTGTCGAGGTGGCTGGCGTGGTTGGCGGCGAACACCACGGGCTCGTCGAGGTGCTCGATGCGGTCGAGGCCGGCGACGGCGGGGTCGGCGACGACCCGGAGGGCGGGGCGGGTGAGGGTCTCGGTGAGCACCACCCGGGCCAGGCGAGCGGGGTAGCGCCGGGCCCAGTCGGTGTCGTAGTCGACGCCGAGCTTGGTTTCCGCGGGCGGTTTGGGGACCGAGCCGGGCCAGGTGGGTTTGACGTAGGGGAAAGTCCCCGCCGGTCGGCGCAGACCTCGGCGGAGGGAGGCGGGATTGACCGGCAGGCGGGAGCGGACCTCGGCGCCGCCCGGGAGGTACCGACGCCAGGTCTGGGGCTCGGCCGGCAACGGGTGTTCAGTGGACATCGGCGATCATGATGGGCGGGCAGTGCAGGTGGGTGATGGTCGGGTGCGAACCGACCACGTCGGCCGCCATCTCCAAGGCGTCGTCGAGGGTCGAGGCGGGGCGGAAGCCGAGGCGGTGCACGGCGCGCACATCGCCGCCTACCACGATGACGCCGCCCAGGTGCTCGAGGGCGTGGGCCCCCCAGTACCACATGTAGAACGGGTGCACGCCGTGGTAGGCGTGGCTGGTCCGGTACAGGTGCCGGTACCACTCGTCGGTGGCGAAGCGCTCCTCGTAGGTCTTCTCGATCTCCACGGGGTCGGTGGTGGCCGCCAGGACCTCTTCGAAGAAGTCGATGTAGGACGGATGGTGCACGGGGTGGAACGCCCACGGGGTGGGGTGGGACAGGATGGCCACGCCGCCCTCGCGCACCACCGGCCGGCCGCGGTACATGTTGAACAGATAACCGAGGCCCATGCACATGACCAGGACCGGGTTCATGATCGAGTTGACGTTGTAGGGGCAGAGGTGGGGAAGGCCGAAGACGGCAACGTCGGTCTGGCCTTCGACGTCGACCAGCTGCTGGCGATGGACCGACGCGGTGGCCCGCGAGTGCACGGCCTCTACCTCGCCGGCCCAGACGCCGGTCATGCGATGGGGCGCCTCGATTCCCTGGAAGATGCGGCGGGCGGCGCGCGTCGGGGTCACGTCGAGGGCTCGGGTCACCCCGAGGTAGGTGGCCCGGTCCCTCGGCTTCCACTCCCACTCGCGTTTCTCGAGGAAGGCCATCTGGTGGGGGAAGGTGTCGTTGTTGAGGGTGGTCTCGATCTGGAAGATCTTCACCCCGCTGGCGGCCAGGTGGCGGCCCATGCGCCAGTTGGAGGTGTGGAGCTCCGAGTGGGGCGGGTCCATGAACGAGCGGCTGTGGCGCATGGTGTGGACGTTGTGGTGGTGCCGCAGGCTGCGGTAGCTGGCCAGGCCGGTGGCCACGCTCTTGTGACCGCCGTCCATGGCCACCAGGTTGATGTTGACGTAGACGAGCAGGTCCGACTCCGCCGCCCGGCGGTTGATCTCCACATCCTCGCCCTGGTCGGTCACGCCCAGATGAACGAGCCCGTCGGGGTCCTCGGCGTCGTGCTGGAGGAGCAGGCCCTCGGGCGCGAAGGCGTCGTAGACGCGGTCGCCCAGGACGTGGCGCAGCTCGGCCTCGGTCATGCGCCGGTGCAGGGCGAGGGCGCAGATGAGCACGACGTCGTCGACGCCGGCGGCGGCGGCCAGGTCGAGCACGGCCTCGATCACCCGCTGACGGTTGTCCGGTTGGCGCATGGGCGGCAGGGGCAGGGAGATGTCGTCGAAGGCGATGGTCAGACGCATGCCGGCGCGGAGGAGGTCGGGCAGCGGCGCGGCGTCGCCTTCGGGGTGCAGCAGGGCGTGGCGGACGGCCTCGTCGGGATCGTCGACGGGCTCGAGCGGCTCGGGCGCATAGATCACCCGGCTGCGCTCAGCGGGCAGGCGCTCGAGGCGGAACCCCTCGCCGTGCCAGGTGAGGATGGGGGGCGTCGAATGGTCGACGTCGAGCACGAATCCGGGGCGGGGCACGCTCCTCCTATCTCCGCTTCTCGTGGCGGAGGTCGAAGGCCACCTTGACCGTCCCCCGCCGGCCGGCGGCGCCGGCGTGGGCGATGGCGTCCACGTGGCGGTCGAGCGGGTAGGTGGCGCCGACGAGGCGTTCGAGGCGGGCCCGCTCGACGAGTCCGAACGCCAGATCGAAGCTGTGCCGGCCACCGGCAGCCGGCTCGGGGCCGTAGGTGTACGAGCCGACCAGGTTGACCTCCCGCTGCCACAGGGGGGTCAGATCGACAGTCAGCTCGCCGGGCATGCCCAGGGCGACGATGGTCCCGCCGGGCGCGGTGACGGCCAGGGCTTCGGCCAGCGATGCAGCCGAGCCCACGCAGTCGAACGTGACGTGTGCGCCGCCGGTCAGCTGGCCGTTGTCGAGCATCCACGAGCCCGTACGGCGGCGAACGGCGCGCCGCAGCTCGCCGGGCTCGGCGACGACATCGGCGCCCAGGCCAGCGGCCAGCTGGCGCTGGTGGGCGTGCTTGGCCGCGGCGACGACGGTGGTGATGTCGGGGCGCAGGTCGGCGAGGGCGGCGACGGTGGTCAGGCCGAGCGTCCCCGCGCCGATCACCGCGGCGACGAGATCGTCGCCGGCAGGGGCGGCCAGGGCGCCGTGCACGGCGCAGGCGACGGGCTCGACGAGCACGGCGCCCTCGTCGCTGAACCCGTCGGGGACGGCGTGCAGCTGCGAACGGTGGGCCACCATGCCCAGCGACCAACCGCCGCCGGTGTCGGCGCAGAAACCCGTCTGCAGCCCCGGGGCCACGTGCCCGCCGGTGAGGTTCCGGCACCGGCGTAGCTCGCCCGCCGCACACGGCGGGCAGCGCGGCTCGATGCCGCGCGCCTCGCAGCCGAGGACCGGTTGGATGACGACCCGGCCTCCATCGTCGGCGTCGGCCACCACCTCGTGGCCGGGCGTGAACGGGAAGCTGACGATCGGTTCGAACCAGCGCGACGAGCGCCCGTCGACGGTCGCCAGGTCGCTGCCGCAGATCCCCGACAGCCGCGGGCGCAGGCGGGTCCATCCCGGACCGGGGACTTCGGGGGGCTCCACGTCCGCCAGGCGCAGCGGCCCGGCCCGCCCGGCACCGCCGGAACGCCATTCCGACGCCACTCGGGCGGCGGCGAAGCGGGCCACGGAGCGCTCGACGAGCAACGCTTTCACGGGCCGGTCCTGGTGGTCGTGGGGCGGGGGCCGATCGGCAGCAGCGGTCGCGGGCCGCCCGGGGCCTTGGGCCAGTGCTCGGTGTGCCAGCCCCGTTTGCGGGCGATGGCCGACAGCTTGGTCTCGGGGTTGACCGCCACCGGGTGGCCCACCACCTCCAGCATGGGTAGGTCGCTGGCCGAGTCGGCGTAGGCCACGCTCTGTTCCAGGTCGAGACCGTGTTGAGCGGCGTAGTCGGCCATCAGCTGGGCCCGAGCCTCTCCCGTCGGCGGGGCATCGACCAGCTCCCCCGTGTACCGGCCCGCCTTTTCCCCCAACGTCGCACACACCACGTCGTCGAACAGTGGGCGCAGCGGGTCGATCACGACGTCGAGCGCCCCGGTGATGAGCAGGGTGCGATGGCCGAGGTTCCGGTGCTCGCGCACCCGGCGGATCCCGGCCGGGAACGACTTGGTCAGCAGCAGGTCGACCAGCTCCCTGCTGTCGACCCACAAGCGGTCCACCGGCGCCCCGTCGTAGCGGCGGTAGAAGTGGCGCAGGAAGTCGCCCCGGTCCTCGCGGTCCAGCGCCAGCAGCCGGGGCGCCTCCCGCAGGGTGCGGGCGACGAACCGCACCCGGTCGGTGTCGCCCTGATGGCGGGTCGCCAGCCACGAGTAGGAGTCCACGACGTTCGACGCGATCAGCGTGTTCTCCAAGTCGAACACGGCCAGGTGGCGCTCGGGCGCCAGCACCGCTCGCCGGCCGCGCTCGTGGCGGGTCAGCCCCGTCGCCCCCCGGCTGGGCCGGCGCCCCGTCGCTGTGCTGGTGGCCTCTGGCGCCGGCCGGGCGCGGCGCACCCGGGCATGGGCGACGACCGCGGGCAGGTACACGCCCTGCACGTAGCTGGGCCAGTCGTACACCGTCGGGTCGAAGCAGAACGCGGCGCGGTCCTCGTCGTCCATCTCGGCCCACAGCGCCATCAGCCGCTCGACGCCGAAGACGACCTCGGTCTCGGTGTACTTGCCGTACAGCTCGACGTAGGAGAGGGCGCGTTCGGCTTCGTCGCGGCGTTGTTCGAGCCGGGCGGCCACGTCGGCCTGGCGGCCTCGCAGGGGGAGCGACTGCAGGGCCCGTTCCGCCGTCCCGAGCGTCCGCGTCGCCTGGCGCAGCTGGCGCTGGACCCGGCCCCGCCCGGGAAACGTCCACTCCGGCACCTCGATGGGCTGGCCCTTGTCGTCGGCCAGGGGATGAGCGAGGAACCACTCGCGCACCAGTTCGACCAGCTGGCGGTAGCGCATGGGGTTGCGCTCCCCCGAGGCCACGTGGAAGACGTCGGGCTCGGGCCGCGGCCCGCGGGCGACCACGGCGATGATGGCGGCGACGACCAGGTCCACGGGGATCACATCGATGACGCCTTCGGGGATCCCGGGGAACTCGCGCAGCAAGCCCCGCGCGTAGCTGATGATGATGGGATCGGCCATGCGAAAACCCCGGATCCATCCGGGGTGGGGCTCGGCCAGCGCCGCCTCGATGATCGACGGCCGCACCGTGGTCACCGGGACGTCGTGGCGCGACTCGAGCAACGCCCGCTCGCCCAGCGACTTGGTGTAGGCGTAGGCGTCGGGCCATCCCAACGCCTGGGCCCGGGCCTTGCCCAGGTCGACCAACCGCCGCCGCACCCAGTCCTGGCGGCCCCGTTCGGCCCGGGCGGCCAGCAGGGGCGTGCCCGCCGCGCCGAGCTCGGCGCGCGCCTCGGCGGTGCAGCGGGCCAGGAGGTCGGGGTCGCGGCTGGCCGCTTCGGCATCGGCGCGCGCCCGGCGGGCGGCGTCCACCTCGGGCCGCCACGGCACGTCGGTGGCAAACGGGGTGTCGGGCAGGGTGGCTTCGGGCGCCGCCCCCCGCCGGCTGCCGGCCACGTACGCCGTCGACACCGCGACCAGATGGGGGAGGGCGCCGTCGCCGGAGTGGGCGTCACGGACGGCCCGGGCGACCCGGCTGGGGCCGAGCAGATTGATCTCCACGGCCGTGTCCAGGGGAGAGTCGAAGCTCACGGTGGCGGCGGAGTGAATGACGGTATGGCAGCCGGCGAGGATGGCCTGCGCCTCGTCGTCGAGGCCCAGCCCCTCGACGCCGACGTCGCCCCCCATGACCAGCAGGCGGCGGTCGACCTCGGTGTCGAAGCGGTCGCCCCACTCGCGCCGGAGTCGGTCGAAGCAGTCGTTGCGCAGCAGGTCCCGCCGGACTCGTTGCGCCGCCGACCGGCGCCCGGGGCGGACCAGCACCGCCACCTCGCAGTCGGGCACGCTGCGCAGCAGCCGCTCGACCAGGGCGGTCCCGAGGAAGCCGGTGGCTCCCGTGATCCCGATCCGGCGCCCGCGGAGGGCATCCCGAAGCATCCCGTCTGTCTACCATCTGGTAAGGGCGGGTGCGAGCCTACGGTGGGCGGTAGGGGCGTGCTCGGTGCGGTCCTCGGGGCGGGACTCGCCTACCATCCGGTCAGTGGATCGGGCCGGCACACCAGCGCGCGTCGTCGACGCCGCCCTCGTCGCCTTCGGGTCCCGGGGCTACGAGGCCACGTCCCTGGACGCCCTGGCGGCCGAGCTCGGGGTGCGCAAGCAGACCATCCTGTACCACTTCGGGTCCAAGGACGGGATCCTCGACGCGGTCATCGACCGAGCGGGAGCCGAACTGGTGGGCGCGGTGGAGGGCGCCCTCGACACACCCCGGGTCGGGGGCGGGTGGAGCAGCGTGGACGCGGTGGTCCGGTCCGTCTTCCTGCTGGCCGGCCGCCGTCCCGAGCTGCTCGGCCTGCTGCGCGAGGTGAGCCGGCTGGGGCCGCCGCCCGCCACCCGGCTGCGTCGGCGTCTGGAACCGGTCATCGAGCGGGCCACCGGCTTCCTGGAGGGGGAGATGGCGGCGGGATCCATCCGACGCCAGGATGCGCGTCTGCTGCTCTTGGCCACCTACTCCACGGTGATCGGCGTGGCGACCGAGGTCGAGGTGCTGCGCGCCTTGGGGGTGGAGCCCACGGCGCGCTCCCTCGTACGGCGGCGGGCCGAGCTGCTCACGTTCCTGCGGTCGGCGTTGACCGGCGACGCCCCGGTGCCGTCGCGCGTTCGCCCCGCCGGGTGACGGCGGAGTCCCCGCCGGCGCCGGACGTCAGCCTCGGCGGCGGAGGACGCGTCTGGCCGGCGGCGCCTCGTCGGCGTCGGCGGCCTCGGCCTTGCCCGCCCCCGTCCGGCCAACGGCCTTGCGTGCCGTGCGCCCGACGTCGGCCTCGCCTTTCTTGCGGCCGGCCGTCTCCAAGGGGGCGCCGCGAGCGCGTTTGGGCTTCGGCGGTTGGGGAGGGGTGTAGCGGCGGTTGGCGGTCGGGCCGGTGGGTTGCGGTGTCTTTTCTCCCCGGCGGCGTCGCTGGCGGGGCGCGCCGCGCTGGTCGGTCGAACGACGAGGCTGGTTCTTCAGCTGGGCCTTGGCCGCCTTGGACTGCTTGCGGGTCAGCCAGAACATCCAGCCGATGCCGACGATCACCGTGAAATAGAAGATACCGATCAGCGAGTTCGGCGGCTTGGAGAAGCTGATCAACAGGGCGCTGATCACGCCGAGGATGGCGCTGATGAACCGGTTGCGGAAGCGGACGATGGCGACCGGCAGGGCTACGGCGGCAACCACGCCGAGGATGGGCAGCAGGGGGTTGGGGTGCTTGGGGCTGCCCTTTCCGTGCACCGTCGCGAACAGCACGCCGGCGATGACGAGCACCACGGCGACGGCATAGCCGACCCGGTCTTCGGGCGGCTGCATACGGGTGGGGGGTGCGTCCTCGTCGACTTCCGCGGGTGGGCCCAACAGGTTGCGGCCGGCGTCCCGGAGGCGCGTCAGGGGCCCGGCGGCGGGCTCGTCGGCCCAGTCGCCGTCGAGTTCGTCGAACTCGTCCCTCACGGCTTCGGCGTGCTCCCCGGGCGGCCCGTCGCACCAGCGCCAGGATCCCGGTCCGCCGCCGGCTCGATCGGGGCGTCGACTTCGGTGGCCGCGGCGTCGCTCGCCACGGCCGATTCTTCGTCCTCGGCCAGGAGCCAGGGGCGGATGGTGACCACGTTGTCGGACGGCCGGATCTGGTCGACCTCGGCATCGACGGGCAGGTCCGTCGGCGGCACGCCCGAGGTCTCCATCACGATGCTCGGCTCGTCGCGCTTGGGCTCGAAGACCTCCCGCAGCCCGAAGGCGAACCCGGTGAGCATGGCGCCGGTCGCCGAGCGCTGGCGCCAGGCGTTGATGCGAGGGGGCAGGCCCGTGTCGGAGTGGGCGAGTGCCGCCTCGCCCTCGTCGGGCCCGTCGCTGCCCAGCTCGGCCGTCGCCTCGTCGTCGGGGGTGTCCTGGTCGGTCGCCGACTGGTCGTCGGTCTGGACACCGTGGGCGCTGCGCTCAGCCACGACCACCACGGTACTCCGGGTCCGCCGGCAGTCGGCGGGCGCCCGGCCCCGCTACGCTGAGCCAGCTCAGAGGGGGTCCCCATGGAAGAACTCGGTCGTGGTCGCGGCGTGCGGCCCGGCGCGCTCAGCCGGCGGCAGTTTCTCGTTGGCGCGGCGGGTATCGCCGGCCTGGCCGCGGTCGGGGCCTGCTCGTCGTCTGCGGCGCATCCGAGCTCGCAGAGCGCACGCAGGGTCAAGCCGGGCGTGGGCGGGATCACCGACCCTTCGAAAGCTCCGTTCGACACCGTCGTGGTGTTGATGATGGAGAACCGTTCGTTTGACCACCTCCTCGGCTGGGTGCCGGGCGCCAATGGCAAGCAGGCGGGCCTGTCGTACCCCGGCCTGCACGGCGGTACCCAGCCCACCAGCTACCTGGGCCACAACACCCAGGGCTGTGCCGACAAGGACCCGGCGCACGACTGGCAATCGGTGGCCCGGCAGTTCAACGGAGGCAGGTGCGACGGCTGGTTGCAGACCCAGACGACCGGCGACAACTTCCCCATCGGCTACTACGAACGACCACAGGTGCCGATACTCGGCACGCTGGCCCAGAGCTACACGCTCTTCGACAACTATTTCTGCTCGCTCATGGCGGCGACCTGGCCGAACCGCTTCTACCAGCTCTGCGCGGCGACCGACGTGGACGAGACCGGTGACTTTCCTGGCACGGGCCAGGCCCGGCCCTCCCAGGTCCAGCTCTCGATCTTCGACCGGGTCCAACAGGCGGGGCTGCGTGGCGGCTACTACACCTGGGGCGAGCCCATGACGGGGCTGTTCGCGTCCCAGCGCTACGACCCCATCACCCAGCACAAGGACCAGTTCTTCGCCGACGCCAAGGCCGGGACGCTGCCGAACGTGGCGTTCGTGGACCCGGACTACACCACCGCGGCGGAGTTTCTCGGCACGTCCAATGACTACCACCCCCACGGTGACATCGAGGCCGGCGAGGGGTACCTCCGTGAGGTCTACGAGGCGCTGCGGACCAGCCCCCAGTGGGAGCGCATGGTGTTCGTGCTCAACTTCGACGAGCACGGTGGCTTCTTCGACCATGTGGTTCCGCCCAGGGTTCCCGACAACAACGTCAATCCGAACTCCGGCCCTCACCCCGACTACGGGCGGTTGGGCTTCCGGGTTCCGGCCATCGCCATGGGGCCCTTCGCCCCGCGGCAGATCGAATCCGCCGGCCCTTACGAACACTGCTCAGTGTTGCGGATGATCGAATGGCGATGGGGACTGGCTCCCATGACCGGGCGAGACGCCAGCGCCCGGAATCTGGCCGCGGCGCTGGATTTCACCACCACTCGTCCCGCCGTCGAACTTCCTCCGTTCCAGGCGCCGACGCTGCCGGGAGGGTGCCCGAACCCGAGCGTCGCCCTGGCGTGAGCCGCGGTGTCCGCCCGGTGGCTGCCCGGTGGCCGGGGTCATCCAGGACGTGCCGCCGAGCGGAGCGCCCGCAGTCCGGCTGACGTGGCCGATACGAAGTCCTGATCGCGATCGGGATCACCCTGGTCGAGCCAGATCAGCGTGGTCTCGACCAGCCACCCGAACAGGCTGGCGGAGCGCCAGGCGTCGAGCAGCTCGTCGCCGCTGTCGATGCCGGTCAGCTGGCGGACCACCCTGACCGAGACGGCCCGCAGCTCCGCCGCGTAGGCCGCGAACTGGGGTTCCCGGGCCGCGTGGCGCCACAGGAGGGTGAAGGCGTCGGCATCCTGGCGGGCCACGGTCATGAGGGTGCGGGGGCCCAAGCCGACCCGGCTCGGTTCCGCCAGTTCGCGCCGGAGTTCCTCACCCAGACGCTCGAAGACGTCCTGGAGGATCTGGCGATAGAGCTGCTCCTTGGAGTCGAAGTGCCGGTAGAGGATCAGCTTGGTCACCCCGCAGGCGTCGGCCACGTCCTCCATGGAGGTGTCGGCGAACCCGCTGGTGGCGAAGGCCCGGGCTGCGCCCTGGAGGATGGCGACCCGGCGCTCGGCTCGGGGAAGGAGCTTGCTGGCGGTCGGTATACTCGGGAGTATACACTTCGCCCGTGGGCCTGACGGGGTCCAAGGAGGGCAGGCGAGCATGACGACGGCTCAAGTCGAGTTCAGCGAGGGCGAGCTCCTGGCCGATGTGGCGGTCACCGAACCCTTGGTGGCCGGTGGGCGCCGGTGCCACGGGGGCTTCGCCGAGGACGGGCGCTACGTCTCGCCGCGGACGAAGTTCCGGGTGCCGGCCATCGCCGCCTGGGGGGAGCAGAATTGCGCCCGCTTCGGAACCGAGCTCGTCGACGCCCCGCTCGAGCGTTGGGCGCGCTCGTTCCCCAATGTGGAGCAGGCCCGGTTCCTCATCAGGGCCGGCATCCCGGAACCGCTGATGGCCACCCTGACCCGGATCGGCACCCTCGAGGGCTATGGCGCGAACATCCGCTCGCTCAAGCCCAAGGACATGCAGCGGCACTTCGTCGAGGAGGTGCGCGGCACCGCCATCGACCACCTGGGCGGCGGGCTGTTCGAGGCCCATGGTCGCGACGAGGCCGGCTGGGACGAGGAGGCGGGGCACGAGGACATGTGGTTCGCCGCCCGCGACATCGCTTTCGAGGGGTCCGGCGACCACCTCGACATCGAGGCCGTGCGGGCCCGCACGAGTTTCGGCCCGGGCGCAGGGGCGCAGGCCGACCGCTTGCTGCCCGCCGACATCCCGGCCCAGCTCGAGACGATGGTCTCCTTGATGGTCCGGGTGCTCTTCATCGAGATCTCGGCCTTCCACACGTTCGCCTGGGCCGAGGAGTGGATGTCCGACACCGAACTGGTGGCCGGAGAGGGAGACGCCGCCCGCCTGGTCAGCTACATCCGGGCCGACGAGACCCCCCACGTCGGGTACCTGCGCACCGCCTTGTCCGAGCTGCGCGACCGGACCTGGCTCGGTGAGGGAGGGGCCCGTCACTCCGGGAGGGAGATGGTCGACCGCATCTGGGAGCCCTTGCTGGCCCAGAGCCTGGGCCCGCGTCGTGAGGAGAGCCGCAAAGCCGCGCTGGGCGACGTCGAGTACTGGTGTGCCAGCCGGGCCGGCGGCGCTGACATCCTGGCCGAGTTCCACTCCCTCGGTGCCCCGATGGGGGCATCCCCCGACCGGGGCTGAGCCGGCTAGCGCAACCTGGTGGCGCTTGGGAGAAACCGGCCCATCCCGGAGACCACTTCGTAGAAGCCGCCCACGGTGTGTTGGATGATCTGGGCCACGGGCAGCACCTCCCCGACGCGGCCCGCCGCCTGGCCACCGAAAGCGAAGCCGGTGTCCAGGTCGCCCTCGAAGTACAGCTTGAGTATCCCGTCTATCCCTACCGTCCGGCCCATCACGACCGACGGCTCCTGCTCCAAGCTCTCGCTGAAACGAGTTCGCATGACCCGGTAGGCGGGGCTGGAGTGGGCGCTGAGCACCACCGTGTCGGTGGCGTCCGCCTCGGTTACCAGTCGCTTGTAGTTGTCGTGGACAGGCGATTCGGCGGCGCTGACCATGCGCGTCCCCATCTGCACCCCTTCGGCTCCCAGCGCGAACGCCGCCGCCATGGAGACTCCGTCCACCATCCCCCCGGCAGCGATGACCGGCACGTCGAACTCGCCACACACCTGCGGCAGCAGGACGATCGTCGACACCGGCCGGGTGCTCTTGAAGCCGCCCCCTTCACCCCCCTCGACCACCAGCCCATCCACGCCCGCGGCTACTGCCTTCTGGGCGGCGCGCAACGACGGAACCACGTGAAAGACGGTGATCCCGGCGTCATGGAGCTGCTGGGTGTATCGGGCCGGGTCCCCTGCCGAGGTGGTGACGAACCTGACCCCCTGCCCGGCTACGAAGGCCACGATGTCGGGATCGGTCACCAGCATCTGGGCGATGTTCACGCCCCATGGCTTGTCGGTCAGGTCTCGCATGGCGGCCATCTCTTCCCGAACCTCGTCCAGGCGACCGGAAGACGTCTCCACGATCCCCAGGCCGCCGGCGTTGGACACCGCCGCCGCCAAGCGGGCCCGGGCTATGAAACCCATCGGCGCCTGCACGATCGGATAGTCGACCCCGAGCAGTTCGCTGACCCGAGTGCGCAGGGGCGGGCACGGCTCCGGGGTGGGTCCCATCCCGCAATCATGCCGGCCGCGGAACGAAGGGATCGGCCGCGCCTGCCCGGGACCTAGAGTCTTGGGCGTGGCTCGGATTCCGCTCGGCCCGCCGGGCCAGCCTTCGAGGGTGGGGCTCAATGTCATGGCGGCGCTCGCCAACCACCCGGAGGCAGCCCGCGCCATCGGCCAACTCTCTGCCGTCGGGTATCTCTCTGACAATCTCGGGCCGACACAACGCGAGCTCGCCTACCTCGCGGCCAGCACGGCGAACCGCTGCCACTATTGAGTACCGACCCATGTGGTGCTCGGTCGGAGCGCCGGCATTCCTGAGAACAAGCTCGCCCACATCGGCGACGACCCCCTGCCCGCGGACGTCTACCAGCCCGACGAGGCGGCCATCATCCGGTACGCGCGTGCCTCCAGCCGCCTGGAGCCCATCACCGATGAGATCTATGGCGCGCTCGCCGTCCACTTCGACACCCGCCAGCTGATCGAGATCTGCATGACCGTGGGGCTCTCCAACCTCATCAACCGCTTCCACGCCACGTTTCTCACCGATCTCGATCACTCAACCGCCGAGGCGCACGGCCAGCCAGGATCTCCGTTCCGGTAACGCTGGCCGTTCGTGCGCCTCTCGTCCACCTCGATCAACCCCGCTCCGTGATGATCCGGGCCGACCGGTCAATGGACCGCATCAACCGGCCCAGTTCCTCGGGACGAGGCCGGCGGGGGCAGGGGCTGGTTGCCGGCCGGCCGGGCGGATGCGAGACTGCAGCGGTGGCCAGGGCAGCGTTTGCGCTGTGCGATGGGTGCGCTTGGATGCTCACCGTTCCTGCACCCACGTTTCCGCAGGTCACCGCGTAGAGATTCAGGGCGCTTAGCTCAGCTGGTTAGAGCGCAGCCTTCACACGGCTGAGGTCGTGGGTTCGAGTCCCGCAGCGCCCACGACAAACCGGCTCATCGTCTGCTGGCGGGGAGGCCGCCGGTCACACGCCGCCGTCGCCGTCGTCGGATCCTCCGTGGTTGTCGCCGTCGCCGTCACTGCCGTGGGGGGGCATGGTTGGCGGCGGCGCCGGTCGGGTGGTCACCGGGGTCATGGTCGGCGCGGGGGCGGGATGGGTGATCACCGGTGTCGGCGTCAGGGTCGGATGGGTGAGCGGGGCCATGGCCACTGGCGCCGGCGTCGGGTGGGTCACGGGCGGCACCGGGATGATGGTGGGCGCCGCTGGGGTGGGTGTGACGGCGGGTTGACCGGCGCTGGTCAACGCCGACCAGGTACCTCCGAAGGCGGTGACGCCTTGGCCGTTGGCCTGGCCCGCTGCCGTGTCGCCGGCGAAGGTGTACAGCGGGAAGTGGTTGTAGGTGACCTGGCGGCCGCCGCCGGCAGCGGGCACCGTGGCGAGCAGGGAGGCGTTCACGCCCGGTCCGGCGACGGCCCCGGCGCTGCCTGCGGCCATCAGCGGGGGCCAGTGGGTGACACAACTGGGTGTCGCACATGTCGGCGTCTTTTGGTGGTCGGCGCTGAAGAGGTACAGGGTGTGGCCGGCCGAGTCGACCAGCACGCTGCCCAGGGCCCCGACCGGCGCGGTGCTCACCATGGTGGGAGCGGCCACCGCCACTGCCGGTTTGGGCGCCGGCACCGGGGCAGGCGCCGCTCGATGCGTGCTCGCCGAGGCGCCGCACGCCGCGGCCAGCAGCCCGCCGCCGGCCAACGCCAGCCCGACGATTACGGGCTTGGTCGCCCGCCGGCGCCGGGCGCCGACCGGTCTGTTTTGGGGTTGGTGACCGCTGGTGTCGGCTGGGTTGTCGTTGGGTTTGTCCGGACGGCTCATCGCGGTTTCGCTCACAGCCATCACCTCCTTGGGTCACCCGCATTACGGGCGATGAGCGCGAACAGATTGATGCCCGCGCCGATACCCGTCGGACCAATCCTTTGGTCGCCGCCGTTCGTAGCTACAGCGACATCTCATTCCGCCGGAAGGACACCATGCCCCCCACCACCTCGTCGCCTCCCATCCTCCCGATCTCCCCGCCGAGGTCTACTGGTGCTCCCAGGCTCGCACTTCGAAGCTTCGGTGTCGGCGCCAGCCTGGTGGCAGGTGCTGGCCTGCTGGCCATGTCCGCTGTCCTCCACCTGCACCTTTGGGCTGGTGGCTATCGCCACCTACCCACCATCGGCCCCCTCTTCCTCATCCAGGGGCTGACCGGGATCGTCCTCGCTGTGGCGGTGGTCTCTTTCCGCAGGCCCGTGGTGGCACTACTCGGCGCCGGTTACCTGGTCGCCACCATCGCCGGTTTCTTCGTCAGCCTCAGCGTCGGCCTCTTCGGTTTCCGCGACACCTTCGCCGCCCCCCTCGCCACCACGTCGCTGGTCATCGAGGTTGCCGGCGTGATCGTGCTCAGTGCTACCGCTGCGCTCCTAGCCGTGCACCGCCGCCCACGGGCAGCGAGCAATGTCGCCACCCGTGGCTGACCAACCGCCGACCGACACCTTCGCAGGCGAGAAGGACTCTCCGAGAGACACGGGCCGGGTGGCACATACCGGTGACGGCGGAGCGCGTCGTCACCCGGGCACCCGAACCGGTGTATGCCTTCGTGGCCCACCTGGACAGCCGACCCCGCGGTACCAGCCGGTGTCGCGCCACGTCCCGTCCGGCCGGCCCATGTGGTGGGCGGCGGATGCTTTCCAACTGAACGGGCAGCGCCTCCAGCACCACGGGGGACGATGCCTCTCACCGGTCGAACTCGGCACGCTAGAGGCCCTCGTAGAGCTCCCGCGTCACCGTCGGTGTCAATCCGTTTCCCATTGGAATTAGTACTGCGGGGTCGGAGGGATCGGCCGTCCTGCCCGGACGGCCTCGACGACGGCGGCGGCATCGGCGACGCGGTATTCCTCGCCGTAGACCGCGCCCGGGCGACGGGGCGCTTCCATGACCGCACACCCGGCGGTGTCGCCGAGGTCGACGGGTACGAACCCGGCGTCGGTGATCAGCCGGGCGACGGCCTGTTTCGCCGCGTCCTCATCGCCGCACAGCCACTGCACCACTTTGTCCGTACCCCGCCTGCTGGCCGCCTCGGCCTGGAAATCCGAGGTCAGCGTGTTGAACGACTTGGTGTACCGGGCGCCCGGCATCCGGGCAGCGTTGAAGTGCGCGGCCGTCTCGCCCTCGGCCGGCAGCGGCGGGCCGCCGAACTGATTCGTCGTATCGATCACGATCCTCCCGGTCAGCGGACCGGCCTGTTCGATCGCCGCCGGAAGCACGGTCCACGGCACCGAAACGACCACGACCTCGCCGAACGACACTGCCTGAGCGGGCGTGCCCGCCGCGACCTTCGGACCGATCTCGGCAGCCAGCTGCTCCAAGGCCGCCGAGCGTCGGCTGGAGGAGAGCAGCAGCTCATGTCCCGCGGCAGCGAACTGCCGGGCGATTCCGCCACCGATCCGGCCCGCGCCGATAATCCCGATCCGCACGCTACCTCCCGTCGGCTCCCGGATCATTCCGGAGCAATCGCGGTATAATTTGGATTCAAAGTATCCGGTCGAACGATGACATGTCAACCGGGTGCCTGCCGATTCGTGCAACCCCGGCTGGCGGCAAAGGAGCACCGATGGCGCGCAGCCGCGACAGGGATCTCATCGACGACGTACTCGCATCCTGGGCCAGGCAACGACCGGAGCTGAAGACCGCGCCGGTCGCGGTCGTGATGCGGATCAACCGACTCTCCGCACACCTCCGCGCCGAGATGGACGCAGTGTTCGCCGAGTTCGGGCTCACTGGCCCGGCGTTCGAACTACTCGCTACGCTGCGCCGCTCCGGTAGCCCGTATCAGCTCTCCCAACGGCAGATCGCCGAAACCCTCGGGCTGACGGCAGGAACGGTGAGCGTGCGCGTCAAGCACATGGCCGGCCAGCGAATGGTCGCCGTCACGCCGGACCCGGCCGATCAGCGGGCAGATCTCGTCCGCCTCACCGCCTATGGGCGGCGCCTCTTCGACCGGGCCGCCCCTGCCCACCTCGCGGGCGAAGAGGAGCTGATCCGCGCCTTGTCCAGCCAGGAGCAGGCCATCCTCGCCAGCCTGCTACGCAAACTGCTGCTGTCCTTCGAAGGCTCTCCCGCCGCCATGACACCCGCCCAACTCGCCGGGCTACGGGTCACGACCCGCTCGGCCCGCCGCCACGCCCTGGTCGCCGCCGTCACCGTCACCGCGGTGACGCCCGACAGCCCCGCAGCGCGCGCGGGAATCCGCCGCGGCGACGTCATTACCGCCGTCGCCGGACAGCCAGTCAGATCCCCGGCCAGCCTCAACCGCGCCGTCAGCCGCGCCCAACATGCCGGACAGGCCACCATCGACGTCCACCGGGGCGACCGCGGTCACCAACTCACCCTGACCAGCCAGTGACTACCTGGTGCCACACGCGCCAGGGAACGATCACGGCGTGGCCGCTCCCTGCACGGAGTCACGGTCTCCCTAGTCGAGCTCGAGGGTCACCGTTGGCACTCCGCCGAGCGACTCTCAGACAATTGGGAGCCCTTGGCGTTGGGCGGCCTACGCGTCTGTCTCGCGCGTGGTAGCCACATGTCGACTGCTGCTTCGCCCCCCGCGAGGTCGGGTAGGGAGCCGAGCCCTCGGCCGCGCCCTGCTTCTTGCCTAGGGTTGGACATGGCCACGTTCGTCTTCAGGCTCCAGGCTCCCCGTCCCGACTTCGCGGTCGACATGACCGATCAGGAGCGGGAGGTCATGACTCGTCACGCCGCCTACTGGCAGCCGCTGATCGACTCCGGCCAGATGGTGGTCTTCGGCCCAGTGCTCGATGACACTGGCTCTTTCGGTCTCGGTGTCGTCGAGGCCGACGACGAGGAAGTGCTGCGCGAGTTCGCTGCCGGCGATCCTGTCGTAACAAGCGAAATCGCCCGGATCGAGATGGGCAGGATGCTTGCCGGCTTCGTGCGGCCCGCACCGACCATCGCTTAGCTGCATCCTGTGAGCGGGTCTCGTCACCGCAAGCAATCCTGCTACGCGACGCCAATCCGGCAACCGGCGGCTGTCCTTGGATGTCCGGTTGCCGGTTCCGAGAAAGCCGGACCGCCCGGTGGCCCTCCGAGGGGTCGGGATGCTTTTCGACGACCGTCAACCTGACGGGAACAAGATAGAAGGGGAGATAGGTTATGCGAGACGTCATCTTGTACATGTCGATGTCACTGGACGGATTCGTTGACAGCGACCGTGAGCACCCCGGGATGGCGATCCCCGAGGGCGCCGAGCTCAAGCAGTGGAAGCTCGACCGCATCAGCAAGGCCGGCGCCCACCTCATGGGCCGCGTTACCTACCAGCAGATGTCGTCGTACTGGCCGCAGTCGGACGACGACTACGCGGCCCCGATGAACGACATCCCCAAGGTCGTGTTCTCCAAGACGCTCAGCGACGCCGAGGCGGTCTGGCCGGTTACCCGCGTTGCGCGGGGCGACCTGGCGACCGAGATCGCCGCGATCAAGGCCGAGCCCGGCCCGGACGTGATCGTGTGGGGCGGTGGCCGATTCGCCGGCGCTCTGGCTGCGGCGGACCTGATCGACGAGTACCGCCTCTTGGTCCAGCCGATGGTCCTGGGCCAAGGACAGGCCCTGTTCGACCAGCTGCCGGGCCCGCGGCACCTGAACGTCGTCGAGTCCTGGACGTTTCCCAGCGGCATCGTCGTGCACATCTACCGACCGCAGCACACCTGAGGAGGGGAGGCATCATGGGCAAGGTAGTGGCGCAGGCGATCATGTCCCTCGATGGGTACGTCGCCAAGCGGGACAACACCATCGGCCGGTTGTTCGACTGGCTGCAAAACGGCGAGGTCGAGATCCCGACTCCCGCTGGGGACTTCGCCGTCCACCTGACCCCGCCGAGCTCGGAACACTGGCGGCGGTGGGTGTCCTCACTCGGCGCACTGGTCTGCGGCCGGACGCTGTTCGAGGTAGCCGAGGGCTGGCAGGGTCGCCACACGCTCGACGCCCCCGTCATCGTCGTGACGCACCGGGTCCCCATCGACTGGGTCAACGCACACCCCGAGGCGCCGTTCACCTTCGTGACCGACGGTGTAGCGGCCGCAGTCGCTCATGCACAGACGCTCGCTGGCGACCGCGTCGTCGCGGTCACCGGTGGCACCATCGCCCGGCAGTGCCTGGACCTGGGTCTGCTCGACGAGGTGGCCGTCGACCTCGTCCCAGTCGTGATGGGCGAGGGCAACCGCCCCTTCTTCGGCAAGCTCTCGGCTGACGAGGTGCTGCTCGGCAACCCATCGGTCTGCGTTCAGGGCGACCGCGTCACGCATCTCGTGTTCCCGGTGGTGCGCTGACCGCCGACGGCGAGTGCGACATTGGTCGGTTCTGGGCCGAAGACCACCCTGCCACCGAGTACCTCGGTATAGAGAAGCGCCGGGAGCGCTCGACGTGATCGGAGACGATGAAGTGGCACACGACCAGCTCAGGCGATCTGCGGTAGTTGCCCGGTCCAGGACGAGTGCCGCTCGTGGGCACTCGGCCCGCCTCGAACAGGGCGGACACCAGCCGAACCTGAACCGGGCTTCCGGCGTTGCGTTCCTACCGTCGGACCAGCCGAAATCCGAAGTCAGTGCCCTGCTGCCGACCATAGGCCAGTCCGATCCACAGCATGGCGAACGCCTCCAAGCGGCGAGAAACCTCGATGCCTCCAGCGTCGAGCGCCTCAAAGCCGATGCTCTGGGCGATGTCGGCAACGCTCGCTTTGGCGTCGGGGTCATCGCCGCAGATCAGCATCACCAGCGGACCGTCGGGGTAGCTGGCGGAGGCAAGGTTCCCTGCGCCGGTGGTATTGAACGCCTTGACCACACGCGCCCCCGGCAGCATCGCTGCCACCTGCTCACCGGCGGAAGTGTCGCCGGATACGCTCAGACCGCTCAGGTCAGCCTTCAGGGGGTTGGTGGCATCGACCACCACCCGTCCGGTGACGTCACCGAGCTGCTCGACCGTTGACGGGATCGCTTCCCACGGCACTGCGAGGACCACTACCTCGGCGCGGGCCGCAGCCTCGGCGATCGGCATCACCGAGCCACCCGGCGTCTTCGCGACCGCGGCGCGGGCAGCATCCGAATCAGGTGAGCGGGCGCCGTAGATGACCTCGTGACCGACGCCACCGAACGCGTATCCGAGGGAGGGACCGACGTTGCCGGTGCCGATAACCGCGATCGTCGCAGGCATGGACCTCAAGATAGCTCGGTCCCCCCGACCCGTCGTTGCCCCTGGTTTCGTCAGCGCCACGCTTGTTGTGTCGTGAGGACCGCTGGATTGACGATATGGAATGCTAAGAGATCATGGGCTCGGGCGAGGTCGAAGTAAGAAGAGCCACGGCGGACGAGGGCGCAACCGTCGCCGCCGTGTTGGCGGCAGCCATGTCGGCCGACCCGGTTATGGAGTGGATCCTGAACGGCCGACGTGACATCGAGGGGAGGCTGCGGGTGATGTTCGGTGCTCTTGTCAACCGGGCGTTGCAGCAGGCCGAACACGAGGTGTACCTGGCCCACGACGGTTCGGGCGCAGCGCTCTGGCGGGGCATCGACCGTTGGCGAATGTCTCCAGCTGACATGGCGCGTCTTTCGCCTACGGCGATGCGCGTCGGGTTCCTCGGCATCCGGGCCATCAAGCTGAACTCCGCACTCCAGAGGGCTCATCCGCGAATGCCGCACAGGTACTTGGAGATCCTCGGGACCCGACCCCACCAGCAGGGAAGAGGCACCGGCTCTGGACTTCTCGCCGCGGTGCTTGGGCGCTGCGATGCCGAGGGCGTGCCCGTCTACTTGGAGAATTCCAATCCGGGCAATGCCGGCTTCTACGCTCGTCACGGGTTCGAGGCGACCCCGCCCTTCCCTTTGCCCCCTGGGTGTCCGCCGTTCACCCCGATGTGGCGACAGCCCCGTCCCACCAGCTGACCACAATGACAGCCGTCGGAAGCCCGCCGACCGCTTGTCGCCGACACGACCACAACCCAGATCAGTTATTGAACGCGCCGCCGGGCAAGGCGGCCAGCGCAGACCCCTGACCAGGATCGACAGCAGCGGCGCAGCCCAACCGACCAGTGCCGCCGTTGTCGTCGCGGGTCGACTCCTTACCTCTTGATGGCCTCTATACGAAAGCCGAGCTGTTCGCTATCCGGCTGGCGCATGGGGGTCGCTATGTGCCCGGACCGTAAGGCGGCCGGAGCGGCGGCCGGGAGGGCTTTACGGCTGCGAACGGTTACCAGGCCTCCGGCGCGGGGAACGATCGTCACGTGGCGGACGGTGGGACGCTCGTCGTCGGCCTGGGTGGGGGCCAACTCCACCCGACGGAGCACCTCACGGAGGACGATGCGCATCTCGGTTGTGGCGAACGCGGCACCCAGGCAGCGCCGATCGCCACCACCAAACGGCAACCACACCGAGGGGTCTGGACGGTGGCCGATCCACCGGGACGGGTCGAATCTCCGCGGGTCCGGGTGGTGAGGCGACGTGTGAACAAGGGCAATGGACGGTGACACGACCGTGTCCGCCGGCAGCTGGTAGCCGCCGATCTCGACGGTCCGGGTCAGGCGTCGGGCGACGTCCGGGATGACGGGGCGCACCCGCAGTGCCTCGACCACGACCGCGTCCAGGTAGGAACCGTCGTCGCTGAGCGCCGCCTCCTGCGCCCGGGCGAGTACCTCGGGGTGGCGAACCAGGCGCTCCAGCGTCCAGGCGAGGCCGGTGGCGGTCGTTTCGTGTCCAGCCAGCAGGAGGGTGATGAGCTGGTCGCGCAGCTCGTCGTCGGACAGCGCCCGTCCATCGTGGTCGCGCGCCCGGATCAGCATGGCGAGGACGTCGGAGCGATCGGCCAGGTGAGTGTCGGCCCGGCTATGGGCGATCTCGTCGTAGAGTGCGCGGTTGGCCCGATCCTCGACCTGCCGGAACCGGCGCCACGGCCAGTAGCCGCGTAGCCGGGGGAGGAGGAACTGGAGGAGGTTGAGCCCGTCAATGGCGACCACGGGCGGCAGGGCTCGACGCAGCTCGGCCAGGCGGCCCTCGTCGTCCGCCCCGATCACCGTGCGCAGAATGACTTCGAGCGTGATAGCTCGCATGCGTGGAAGCACCCCGAACCGCGCTCCCAACGGCCACTGATCGACGTCGGCCGCGGCGATTCCGGCCATCAACTCGGCTTGGCGCTCCACGGAGGAGCCGTGGAAGGGCCCCGCCAACAGTCGCCGCTGCCGCCTGTGGTCGTCCTCGTCGGTCACCAGCACGGACGAGGGGCCGAGGAGGGCGGCGAGCACGATGCCGTTGGCTTCGCCGGCGTGATAGGTCTCCGCGTCGCCGTGAAACACAGTCCTGATGTCGTCCGGGTCGGCCAGGTAGACGTAAGTGCCGAACCCCGGTACGCGTAACGTGATGCGATCCCCGTAGCGGCGCTGGCACCGGTACACGAATCCGAGCGGATCGTGGGCGAACAGCAGCCCTTGCACCCAAGCCGGCAAGGGCGGCCCCGGAGGCAGCCGGTCCCGCATATCGTCGAATTATACGCGCGTCATGTACGCTTGTCTACATGGGTCATCGTGAAGCGCTCCTCGCCGGCGCCCGCCGTTGCCTCGAGGAGCGCGGCTACGCCCGCACGACAGCGCGCGACCTGGTTGCCGCGTCGGGCACCAACCTGGCCTCCATCGGCTACCACTTCGGATCCAAGGAGGCGCTGCTCACCGAGGCCATCGAAGCCGCGTTCGAGGAGTACACCGAAAAGGTCATGGCTGCCGCCAACCTGTCGGGTGAGAGCGGCGAGCCGCTGGAACGGGTCCGAGACGCGTGGACGGCCATCGTGGACCAGTTCGTCGTTTGCCGGCCAATGATGGTGGCCTTTGCGGAGGCGCTCACCCAGGCCGAGCGGAACGCCTCCCTCCGCCGCCGTCTGGCCGGCGTGTACGAACGATTCCGGAAGAGAATCGCCACCGTCGTCCTTAGTGTCGCTCCTGACCTCCCCCCGAAAGAGGCCGCAGCCATGGCGTCATTTCACATGGCGGTTGCCGACGGACTCATGGTGCAGTGGCTCCTCGACCCCCGCCGCGCTCCGGGCGGGGACGAGATCTTCGACGCCGCCCGGCTGTTCTTTGCGACAGCGCGGTCCCTAAGGACGTGGTTCAAACAGGCAAATCACGCCACCACGCCGTCCGGTCGGGCCGTACCGCGGCACGCAGCAGCGGCGCTGGCCTATGGGCAGGCCGATCCTCTGAGGCGGATGTGGTGGGCGTCCGGTCGGAGCCCTCTTATGCTGCAGTCATGGTTCGCCTTCGATCCCGACTGGCGTGGGTCGCGGCCTTTCATGGCTGAGACCCGGGGGGCAGCTGTAGTCGGTGTGGGCATGTCGGTGCCCGACAGGGTGGTGTCCAACACAGCGATCGCCGAGCGGCTGGGCGTGGAGGAGCAGTGGATAAGCAGGAGGAGCGGTACCCGCAATCGTCACGTCGTCGAAGCGGGCCAGAGGCTCGACCACCTCGCCTCAGACGCGGCCCGCCAGGCGTTGAAGCGGGCCGGAGTGGGCGCCGCCGAGGTGGATGTCGTTCTGGTCGGAACCACCAGCTCTGAGGAAATGAGCCCCCACGCTGCGCCTCTGGTGGCGGAGGACATCGGCGCTCACGGGGCGGCGGCGATGGATGTCAGCGCGGCGTGTACCGGCTTCCTTTCGTGCCTGGCCATGGGCGCGGCGATGATCGAGTCGGGGCGAGGGGAGGTGGTTCTCGCCATCGGAGCGGACGTCCTGAGCCACTACCTGGACCAGGACGACCGTGACTCGGCCATGCTCTTCGGCGACGGAGCCGGCGCTGTCGTGCTCAGAAGCGTGGAGGGGCCATCGAGGGCGGGGCCGGCCGTGTTGAGTTCGGATGGCACGGGGCGTCACCTGATCCGGTTGGATCGCCAGGAGATGATGATCCGCATGGATGGTCCCACCGTCTACCGCCACGCGGTTCGGCAGATGTCCGACGTGACGCGACAGGTGGTGGAGCGTGCCGGCCTCGACCTGGACGACGTCGACCTCTTCGTCTACCACCAGGCGAACGCCCGCATCATCGACGCCGTCGGCCACCGCTTGAAGCTGGACGGCGACAAGGTTGTGAACGTCGTCGAGCAGTTCGCCAACACCTCGGCCGCCTCGCTGCCAATCGCGCTCGCCGTCGCCGAGAGCGAGGGTCGCCTCCGGCCAGGTGACCGCGTCCTTCTCGCCGCGTTCGGGGCGGGGATGGTCTGGGGGGCCATGATGGTCACCTGGGGGCGCCCATGATGGCCCGTTCGAGCGGCGGGCGGACCCACCGGCGAGCCGGCGCGGCGGTGCCGCTCAAGCGGATCGGGCTCGCGGGCACCGCCGGCTGGTCGTGGTGTCCGGTCAGGCGGCGTCGGTGATCGCCGTGGCGTAGGGCTCGAGGTTCCAACCGTTGGGGGAGCTCACGGCGTCGCGCATGGCTTCCCAGCCGTCGCCGAGCCGGTCGAGGTGGCGGTGCTCAAGCTCGACGAGCGTGCGCCGCTCGCCTTGGGCGGTGAAGCGGACGTGGACCTCGCTCGCCTTGGCCAGGTCGGTTTCGATCTGCCAGCCGAGGTTGATGTTCCAGCTGAAGGCGACGTGGGTGGGGGGCTCGTAGGCCAAGACGGTCGCCCAGCGGTTCTCGGTCCCGTTCACGCCGCGGTCGATGATATGGCCGCCGACACGGGGTTCGAAGATCATCTCGGCCAGCGGTTCTCCCAGGAGGTGCTTGTCTGGCTCCCACCATGCGCCGATGTCGGCGGTGAAGAAGCTGAACGCCCGCTCGACGGGTGCGTCGACGACGACAGAGCGGCGGACGGTGGTGGTGTCGGTGCTGGTGGTCACGGTGCCTCCTGGGTCATGGTTGGTGGGGATGTGGGCTGTTCGACCGCCTGTTTGAAGGCCGTCAGCGATCGCTCCCAGAACCGGTCGAAGTAGGCCCGCACGGCCTCGAGTCCGGCTGGGTCGAGGCGGTAGACGCGGCGGGTGCCGATCCGTTGCTCGGCCACCAGCCCGGCCAGTCTGAGTGCCTTGAGGTGCTGGGACACCGCTGGCCGGCTCACGGGTAGCTGGCGGGCGAGCTGACCGACGGGGCTGGGTCGCTCGGCGACGAGCTCGAAGATCCGACGGCGGGTCGGGTCACCCAGCGCCGTCAGAGCGTCAGCAATCACTTACGGTAAGTTATTGCTAACCATTGGTCGCTGTCAAGGGTCGGAGGGGCGGCGGGCCGTACGGCGCGTGTCCACAGGTCACGACGCGGTTCCTCTTGGGGCCGCTTCCTGGCACGTGTCAGCGAGGTCCGGCATGGCAAGTTCCGGCTGGTGCCGAGGTGGCAGAGCGTGGGGCGAGGCGAGGCCCGGCCCGACTCGTGCGACGTTCGCACCTAGCCGGGCTGCTCGGGTCAACTCGCCGGTCTGCGCGCCACACCTACCGATCATCTTTGATCGAGGTTGCAGGCGCAGAGACCTGGCAGGGGTCTAATCCTGATCGGGCTTCGTCACCTCGTGGGTCTCGAACACCTCGGCCAAGCGCTCGAGCACCCGGCTGGCCGCCTCCAGGTCCCGGTCGGAGGTGTCGGCGAACGCCTCGGCCAGGCGCCGGCTCCACCGGGCCTCCTTCTCGGCCACCTCTGAACGGCCTTCGTCGGTGAGCGAGACCCTGCACACCCGTCGGTCCTGGTCGTCGCGCCGCCGCTGCACGAGTCCGCGGGCCTCGAGCTGGTCGACCATGGCGGTCACGCTGGCCGGATTGAGCTCCGCTTCCCGCGCCAGCCTGCCGGCCGTCGCTTCGCGCTCTGCCATCAGGACGAACAGGGCGCGCAGATGCCCGTAAGACAGGGACTCACCGGTCCGCTGGGACCAGCCCCGCAGGCGTCGTTCTGCGGCGGTGAAGAGCTGGACGGCGCGTCTCAGCTGCTCGATACCCGGGCGCCGGTCACCCTGGGGGCTGGCGGGTGGAGTCGCGGGATGGGCCTGGGCCGGACTCATCAGCCCACCTCAACCATGTGCGGCGTCAGCAGAGGCGCCGTCGGGCTGCTCGTCGGGAGCCAGTGGGCCCAGGCGTCGCTCGGTCACGATCAGGACCCCCGTCGGGATCACGGCCACGGCGGTGACGGCCAGCACCCACCAGAAAGTGCTGCCGAATGCGCTGGCCTGGGCGGCCAGCGAAGGCCCGGCTCGGACCAGGTGGTGTTGCAGGACGATCGTCAAGATGGCCGTGCCGATTGATCCCCCGATCCGCATGATGATGTTGAGCTGGGGCGCGGCGTCGCCGATCTGTGTCTGGCGTAGGGCGCGATATGCGGCGGTGAACGCCGGCATGACCGACAGCCCGATCCCGAACCCGCCGAGCAACAGGGCGGCGCTGATGACCACGTATGACGTCTGAGCACCGAGCATCACCAAGGGGACCGTGAACACCAGGGTGATCAGGCCGCCCAGGGCCGAGGTGACGCCCGCCCCGATCCGGTCCGTCATCCGCCCCGCCAGCCACGAAGCGATGGCAGCGCCGATTCCCCGAGGAGCGAGGAGCAGGCCGGTGTACACGGCGTCTTGGTGCCGGACGGTCTGGAAGTACAGCGGCATCAGGATCATCCCGCCAAACAGGGCAGCGCCGAGACAGAAGGTGGTCAGCGATGCCGCGGAGTACGCCTTGTTGGCGTAGAGCCGGACGTCGAGCAGTGGCCGCTCGATCCGCAGCGCCCTCACGACGAACGCGGCAATCAGGATGGCGCCGCCCGCCAGCGGAAGCGCTACATGCGTGAAGGCGCTGCCGCGGAAGGACCCGGCCTCCGCCAACCCGTAGGTCAAGCCGACGAGCCCGGTCGCGGCCAGACACAGGCCCAGCAGGTCGAACCGGCCCGCCTCCTCCGCCGCGTCGGAGGGGAGCTTGCGCAGGCCGGTAAGCACCGCCAGGATGCCGATGGGGACGTTGACGTAGAAGATCCAGCGCCACCCCACGTTGTCCAACAAGAGTCCGCCGATGGTGGGACCCATCACCGGCGCCAGGACGATCACGACCGAGATGGCACCCATGACCCGAGCGAGCCGGCGCGGTCCCGACGCCCGGACCAGGATCATCTGGCCCACCGGCATGATCAGCCCGCCACCGGCGCCCTGAATGATCCGAAACAGGATCAGCTCCCCGGTCGAACTGGCCAGGCCGCACAACGCCGAGCCCAGGGTGAAGAGCACGATCGAGGCCAGGTACACCCGCCTGGCGCCGAAGCGGCGGGCCGCCCAGGCCGAGATCGGGATGACCGCGCCCAGAGCCAGCAGGTAGGCGGTCACCACCCACTGGACATCACCCAGCTTGGTATGCAGGTCGTGGGACAGGGACTCCAGGGCGACGTTGACGATGGTCGTGTCGAGCACCGACATGATGCTGCCGAGGACCACCACGCTGGCGATCCGCCAGAGCGCGGCGTCCATCCCGCTACGACTCCGAGCGGGGATTGGCGTCCCGACCTGGTCAGCGGCCATCGAGCAACGCCTCCGCGGCGCGAGATGCGGCGACCGCCTCCTGTGACCACACCACCCCAGAACATTAGGCGTCCTAATCTTTTCGAGTCAAGACATTTGGCGCCGAATTAGTTTGGCGTCAAGCGTTCGAGCGGGAATCGCCGTCAGTGATCGCTGTCAGGGCTGGTTGCCACGGCCGCCGCCGCGGCAGTGACCGGGTGGTTGCTGGGCCCAGGTAAGTGGCGGCAAGTAGGATCGACCCGACGTGGTTGTTCCCGCGTCGGTGTCTGGGGAGTCGTCTTGAGCCTTCTGCGTTTCCTTTCGTCTCGGCGGCTGCGGGTGCCCGGTGCGGTTGTGCTCATCGCCACCGCCCTCATAAGCGGCGCGCTGGCCTCGCCCGCTGGTGCGACCCCCAGGAGGCGGCGACGGTCCCCGCCCCCCAACAGGACCCCTTCTACCAGCCGCCGCCGGGATTCGCCTCCGCGCCTCCCGGGGCGATCCTGCGGTCCCGTCCGGTGCAGTTGGCCGCTTTCGGCGCCCTGCCGCAGAACGTACAGGCGTGGCAGCTGCTGTACCGCAGCACCGACTTCGACGGCCAGCCATCGGCGGCGGTCACGACCGTGTTGCGGCCTGCTGGCACCACGCCCAAGGCGGTGGTGTCCTATCAAATCGCCGAGGACGCATCGGCGCCCCAGTGCGCGCCGTCCTACGAGCTGCGCCCCGGGCTCAACGTTGGTGCGACGGTCAACCAGGCCGAGATCCTGCTCATCGACACGGTCGTGGCGGAAGGCTTCGCCGTGTCCATCCCCGACTACGAGGGCCTGGCCGGCGACTTCGGCGCTCCCCGCCAGCCTGGTTACGCCGTCCTCGACGGTCTGCGCGCTACCGAGCAGTTCGGCCCGCTGGGCCTGCCCGGGGCAGGCACACCCGCAGCCATCTGGGGATATTCGGGCGGGTCGCTGGCGTCGGGCTGGGCCGCCCAGGTGCAACCCACCTACGCACCCGATCTCAATATCCGCGGCGTGGCGGTCGGCGGGTTTGTGACCAACGTGGCTCAGGCGCTGACCGCCATCAACGGTGGGTTCGCCGCCGGCCTGATCCCCTCGGCCCTTCCCGGCGTCCTGCGCAGCGACCCAGCACTCGCCGCCGCAGTCGACCCGTACCTGACCGCCGCCGGTAGAGCCGTGCTGGCCCGGTCAGGTTCCCAGTGCGAAGTGACCAACCTGGTCGACTACCCCTTCTTCAACCTGAACAACTACCTGACCGTCCCCCTCGACACCCTCCTCGCCCTTCCCGCCGTCCAGTCGGCGACCGCGGAGCTCAACCTGGGCGGTACCACACCAACGGCGCCGCTGTTCGTCTACCACGCCGTCCATGACGAGCTCATCCCCATCGCCGGAACCGACGCCACCGTGGCCGACTACTGCTCGCACGGGGATTCGGTCACCTACACCCGCGACCAGCTCAGCGAGCACGGCATTCTGGCGGTGAGCGGTGCTCCCGCCGCCCTCGCCTGGCTCACCCAGCGTCTCGACGGACAGCCCGCAGCTCAGGGATGCGCGACCAGTACGGTCGCCTCCATGCTGCTGTCGCCCCCAGGGCTGCAGTCTCTGCCGTCGTTTCTCGCGTCCGCGCTCCTCGGCCTGCTCGACCAACCCATCGGCCCCGGAGACATCTTCTAGTCGCGCGGTCAGGGCACCGCCAGAACGATCCCGTCAACCACGGCGATCACGGTCCCTCTGTTGGCCGCGGCGGCGGCCCTGTCGGTTGCCGCGAAGACATCGAATTGCACGTTGACCGCCCGTCCGGGAGTTCGCTCGTGGCCGAAGTACAACGCCCACGAGGCGGGGGTCACCGTGCTCTGCACGCCGCGCTGGTCGAGGGCGAGAACCATGCCCGCCACGTCCGGCCACGGCCAAGTCGTCCCCAAATTGAAGTTCACCCAGTGGTCGTTCGGCCTCAGCACGCTCTCCGCCGCTTTCGTGAGGGCGGCGGTGTCCAACACGACGCCTCGCCTCGCTTGCGGGCTTCTATCGGTTGCTCCCGGCCAGGGCCCGGCACCGGCACTGGTCTGAACCGGCGCCATGCTGCACATCCGACCGAACGGTGGTCGCCGCGACCAGAATGCCGAGGACCGCACAGGCAGCAACGATGCGGCGGCCGACGACCAGCGACGGGGCCCCCCACTCGCGATGGCCAGCCAGCCCGGCGGGCGCCCGGCCTTGGGTGGGAGCGAAGAGGGCGACGCTGATGGCCAGAAGAAGACTCAGGGGAACAAAGGCCAGCCACACGGCGAAGTACAAGTAGATGGGGCCGCCGGCCCGCCACAACGAAACCACGCCGAGCGTCGCACCGAGCACGCTGGTCGCGGCCAGGGCCAGGCTCATCGGTTGACGACGTCGCACGCCGAGCACCACGGCCACGACCAGGCCGACAGCCATGAGCGAGATCCCGATTCCGAGTTCGATTCCGCTGCGGGTCAGCGCCAATGCGTAGTCGTGGTAGCCGAAAGGCACGATGGTCACCGCGTTGGCGGTGACGTTGAGGGCCTGTCCAAGTGTGGGGGCGGCATGGCCAGCGGTGAAGTAGTCCCACAAGAGGTTGAGGTTGTTGGGGTGATCCCGCCACAACTCGACGATCGGGGGCAGCCAGATGAGCGCCAGAGCGCTGAGACCGGTGATGCGCGCCGGCCCCCACGAGCGGTTTTCGGCCGTACGCGATCGACGACCCTGCCGCTTGGCGACGAGGATCCACGCCGCCATGATCGCCGACATGGTGACCACGAAGCCGGCGGTGGCGACGTGGGTCTGGACCTCGTAGGAGCCGATCACCATGGCCCAAACCGCGGCTCCTGGCGAACCGGTGATCCCGGCGGCCCAAAGCACGACGAACAGCACCATCGGGGCGACGACGAGGTAGGGGTTCCACGGCTCGCGAAGCGTCCCGACCTGGACGCAGAGGCAGAAGAGGTCGATGGCGATCGCCCCCGCCAGCGCGGCGACGGGTCCGACCCGGCGGTACAGGACGACGACCGTGGCGACCAGGGCAGCGCCGCTGATCACAATGGCGCCGAGAAACAGGCCCGGTCCGCCAGGCTTGAACAGCCGCACAAACGGGGCCAAGAGATAGAAGATCGCCGGTCCCGGCTGATGAAATCCGACCCGGCTGTAGGGTCCCACCAGTTGATCGAGGTGGGTCGCTCGACGAGCACCTAGCTCGAGCAGTGCCTCATCCCCGTACAGCACCAGGGGCGAGCGCTGGACCATGATCCGCACCGCTTCCACTGCGGGCAACGCCGCCACGACGGCGACGGCCAGCCAGCCGAGCCACGTGCGGCGCACCGGAGGACCTGCTGCCCCCGCCGCCTGGCTCCTCAACCGTTCAACGCTCCGCGTCCGACTCCCGCCGGTCGTGACGCTCCCCGGCCCACGTCGGGTGGCGGTCACTCGGATGGGTGGGGGACGCCGATCGCCGCGGAGCCCCGGCGGGCACCCGAACCTCTCAGCAGTACGAACCTGCGGACCGCTTCGTCCAGCGAGAAGCGTCCGGTGCCCAGGAGTGCGACGACAAGGGCCAGGGTGGCCAAGGCCACGTTGAGCTCGTAGCCGGCGCCGGGCGCGTTCGAGACGATCCCGTTGCCGAACGTCACCGTCGCCATGGCTACGGCCATGTCGCCCACGAGGGCAGCGGCCGCAATCCGGCCGAAGACGCCAAGGCCGACCGCGGCGCCGCCGAAGCATTCGATGATGCCGCCCAGCACGGCAAAGAACGTCGCCGGATGGAGGTGGGCGACATTGGCGTAGAACATCGAAGCCCGGTGGATCCCAGCCCCTCCGAATGCCCCGAAGAGCGTCCCGGCGCCGTGGTAGATGAAGATCCAGGCCAGACCGACCCGCGCCCCAAGGAGGGCGAGGTCCCGGGCCAGCGGGGTGTCACGGGTGGCGCGGAGCTGCCGAGCGAGCTGCTGCACCTGGGCGGGGACGGCGATCACGGCTGCGTGTCCATCGCCGCGCCGGACCGGAAAGGCTGGACCAGCTGAGCCAGAACTACACCGGGCGCCCTGGGGATCCGCACCGCCTGCTCCACCGGAACCGGGCGGCCGGCGATCCCGGTCGGCACCGGTTCTCCTCCGCTCGGGAAAGCGGCTCGGCCGCGCCAGCCGGTCCCAGCCCACGAGGACGAAGCCGAAGTTCACCACGCCTCGCCCATCGACCGCGGTCCGGGCATGATGCAACCGGTGATACGCGGGACTGACGAACAGGCGTCCGAGCACGCCGAAGGTCCAGCGGAGGTTGGCATGGGCCAAAGCGACGAAGCAGCCATAGGCGACCACGGCGGCACCCGGCACCGGCCCGCTCGCTCCGAGAATCAGTGCCGGAACCAGCGCGGGAAGATAGGAGGCGTGCACCAGGGGATGGGTACGGAAGGTCGTGAAAACGTTCAGGTCCTCTTGGGAATGGTGCAAGGCGTGAAGGCGCCACAGCGCCGCGGAACGATGGTTGGCGACGTGGGCGAGCCAGTTCATGGCATCCATTCCCACGAGAACCGCCGCCACCACCACGACACGCGGCACCAGCGGCAGGCGCCCGACGAGGAGAAAGGGCGTGTGGCGCTGCGCCTCCACCCCGAAACCGGTATTGACGAGAATGAGCAGAGGGGCGACGACGGTGCCGAACAGCGCCAGGTAGCCAGCGTCGACAACATGAGCCCGAGCCAAGGTCGGTCGTCGAACCGCTGGCCACCAACGTTCGGCCAGAAAAATGGCAACGACCACGGCGACGAGTGCGGGACCGACCATCTCGCCGCGCCGCGACTGGATGGCACCCCAAAGGTCGCCTCCGGCCGACAGGCTCCGCCACCCGACCCACCCCAGCCATGCGGCAGCCAGGGCGAGCGCAACCACGCCGAGCCAGGCGCGCTTCGGCACCCTCCAGCCGTCACGCTTCTTCTCGCCGCGGCGCCGGGGCACCGCCCGGTCAGGGATGGGCAACGGCGGAAGACCGCGTGTCGGCGCATGAGGTGGCGTCACCACATCGGTCGCCGTTTTCATCACCAACCCCGTCCATAAGCGAGGACCCCGCAGAACCTCATTGCTCACCCCGCGAACTCGAACGCCTCTCAGTAGGAAACGCCGCCGCCGCTCGGCGCCTTCGTCGTCGCCGGAGTCGTGGCGGGCGTCGTTGCCGGGGCCGTACCCGGGCTGTTATTGGCCGGCTTCGTTGTCGCACCTGACGAGCCGCACGCCGCCACGGTCACGGCCGCGGCCAGGCCCAAGCCCAGACCGAGCGCCCTCTTGCTCGTTACACCTCGACGCTGCGCCATCAGCCTTCCCTTCGCTCGTGGCCCGGCTCACCCGGACTCCTTAACTACGGGCGACGACCCCGGAGGGATTGAAGACTTTGCCGCCGGGCTCTTTTCTCGTCGAGAACAATCCGGTTGCTGGTGCCAGCCGTAGTGATGGGTCAGGACTCGGCCGCGTGGGGCCACGTCCGGAAAGAGAGAGACCATCATGACGGCAGCCATGGAGCACCAGAGCCCCCAAGACGACAGGAATGGCGTGTTGTTCCGCCGCCCGAGCATGCTGCGCTCTCGTCTCCTGGCTCCCGCTCTGATCCTGGGTGCGGCGGCAGTGGTGGCCGCCGGGTGCGGCAGCAGTGGCGCCAAGACCTCGACCTCGGCAGCGCCCACCACTCCTGCGGCCGCCGCACCTGCTGCCGCGGCCGGCCAGCCGACGGCGGGGACCTCGGTGACGGCCAAGCTCACCGAGTACCACATCGCCCTGTCGCAGTCGACCTTCGCGCCCGGTCCCTACACGTTCGTGGCGGACAACGCGGGCGCCACCGTCCACGCCTTGAAAGTCATCGGACCCGGGGTGAACCAGGGGACCCGGGATCTGCAGCCGGGCCAGTCGGCGCAGATGACCGTCACCCTCCAAGCGGGAACCTACGACGTGTTGTGCCCGGTGCCCGGCCACCAGGCCTTGGGCATGGACCTGCACATCACCGTGGGGACGGGGGCGGCTTCGTCACCGGCTCCTACCCCGGCGCCCATGACCACCCAGGCGCCCATGACCACCCACCCCGGCGCCCAGCGACCACCAGCGCCGGCGCCCACGAGCCCGAAGCCGGCCACGAGTAGCAAGGTGGTGCGGGCGTTGGCTACTAGATCCTCCAGCGACTCGGCACCTTCCCCGCGTGCCGCTCGGCGTGCACCGCGCCTCGTCGCCTGGCAAGCGCGGCTGCCGAACCGCTGGCGCCGGCCTCGGTCGCCGTCGACTCCGAGGCGTTCGTCCCAGACCAGGGACGTGGCTGAGACCCCAGCGGGAGGCGCGACGCGTCCTCGCCCGCTCATAGACCGGCGCCGACTGGAGATCGCTCTAGGGATTCTCTGGCTGCTCGACGGCCTCCTGCAGTTCCAGCCCTACATGTTCACCTCGGCGTTCTTCGACAATTTGCTGGGCATGGCCAACATGGGTCTGCCGGGTCCGGTCTCGAGCGTCGACTTCCATGTCGCCACCTTGCTCGGCGCCCATCCCGTCGCTTGGAACAGCATCTTCGCCTCTGTCCAGGTCGGTCTGGGCGTCGGCCTGATCTGGCGTCGCACCGCAGACCTGGCCCGAGGGGCCTCGATCCTGTGGGCCATCGGAGTATGGGTAGTGGGTGAAGGTTTCGGCGGGGTGTTCATGCCCGGGACCAGCTTCCTCACCGGGGCCCCCGGCGCCGCCTTGCTGTACGCGCTGGCTGGGCTGCTGTTATGGCCGCGCCGGGACGACGCTCGTCCCGACGGCCGACTGCTCGGTGACCGCTGGGCATCGGGACTGTGGGTCGGGCTGTGGACGGCCACGGCACTCCTTGAGCTCGAGGGCGTCAATCATGCCGCCGGGGTACCTGCCGCTCAGCTGGCCAACATCGGCGAGGGCGAACCGGGCCCCATCGCCGGGCTCAACCATGCCGTCGGCCATCTGTTCGCCGGGCGCGGCGCGGCATTCGCCGTGATCTTGGGCGCCGCTCAACTGCTCATCGGGTGGGGAGCCCTCTCGCGCTCCTCCCGTCGCGCCGCCTTGCTGGCAGGCATCGGCCTGGCGGCGAGTGTGGGCCTGTTGGGTCAAGACCTCGGTGCCATTGCCACCGGGCGGGGCACCGACCCCGGCATCGGCCCGCCGTTGGTCCTCGTCGCTCTCATCTTGTGGCCGTCAATCGACCGCCGCCGCCCCGAACCCACTGCCGTCGCCGCAGCCGCGCCACAGGATCTCCTGCCGGCGGCCTGACGGCCGTCAACTGGCCCTCCGGCCGAGGTCATCGATGCGTACAACACGGAGACCCAATCCGCTCGAGCGTCATGGCCGTACTTGAGGGTGTGCGGCGTATCGGTCTTCCCGTCGAGCAACTCCCCGACGAGACCCTGCTGGCCGGGCTCGGCACCGATGACGAGATCACCTTGGCGTTCGTCCGGCGCTTCCAGCGCAAGCTCTTTGGCGTCGCCTTGTCCGTCGTGGCCGACGTCCAGCTCGCCGAGGACGTGGCCCAGCAGTCGTTTGAACGGGCCTGGCGTCACGCCCACACCTACGATGCCCGCCGCGGTTCGGTTGCCGCGTGGCTGACGACCATATGCCGCAACCTGGCCATCGACACCACCCGGGTCCGCCGACCGCAGCCCGTCGACCC
This sequence comes from uncultured Actinomycetota bacterium, assembly GCA_963757175.1. Classification (GTDB taxonomy): domain Bacteria; phylum Actinomycetota; class Acidimicrobiia; order Acidimicrobiales; family Palsa-688; genus CAVWQR01. The sequence continues at coordinate 2,456,506 of CAVWQR010000001.1, forward strand.
CGCTGAGCTCATGCTTCGCATCCGGATGACGGCCGAGGGACCCGAACGTTCTGTTCTGGCCGAGGAATCTGCCGGTCAGCTACGAGCTGCGCTGTTCCAGCTGCCCGCCGACCAAGCACGGGCAATCGTTCTCGCCGGCATCGTCGGCCTCTCGGCCAGCCAGGTGGCCGCCAGCGAAGGCATCCCGCTGGGCACCGCCAAGACCAGGATCCGGTCCGCCATGCGGCGCCTCGGTGCCACCCTCGTTCTCGAGAGCCCGGATCGTGACTGACATGACCTGCGACGAGTTTCAAGCCCAGAGCGCCGAGCTCGCCCTCGGTGTTCTCGACGGGCGGGACCGCTCGGACGCCCTGGCCCATACCGACCACTGCCTGGCCTGCCGCCACCATCTCATGGAGATGGGCGACCTGGCCGATCAGCTCTTCGAATTGGCCCCGGAAGCCGAACCACCGGCGGGATTCGAAACACGAGTTCTCGCCGCCTTCCGTCCTGCTGTGGCACATGCTCCGACGCGACGGCGGTTCCGCCAGCTGCCCCTGGCGCTCCTGCTCTCCGCCGCCGTGTTCGCAAGCGTGATCGGTGTAGGCGGATGGATCCTCGGTCACAGCGGTGCCCACGGTGGTGGCCCCGCTGGCCCCGCGCACGCCGTGACGGCCACGTTCGTGTCCGATCGGCACCACGTCGGACAACTCGTGGTTTCCGACGGTCCCCACCCCTGGCTCTACATGGAGGTCGATACCGGTCGAGGCACCCAGACCGTGACCTGCCAGCTTCGTCAGCGTGGCGGCACCGTCTTCACGGTCGGATCCTTCACGCTCGCCAACGGCTACGGCTACTGGGGCGCCCCGGTGCCCTTCGCCCCCTCGTCGATCCGCGGCGCCCAGCTGGTCGACACCAACGGTCACGCCATCGCCACCGCCACTGTGGGTGCCCCCGGTCCATAGCGACCCGACCCAGATGTCCGGGTCCGGGCCGAGGCGCGGCTGAGGCGGCTGGGGGATCTGTGTCGCTGACCCGGGCCATAGGGTGGCGTGATGACTCCGGCGTACTGGCGGGACGCGACCGCGGACGAGGCGATGCAGGAAGACCATGCGTTCATCTGGAACGCGATGGTGGAGGCGGTCGACATCGACCTCGCCGACAAGCGGGTTCTGGACGTCGGCTGCAACCAGGGCGGCTTCCTGCGGCTGCTCGCCGACCGGTGCGGCATCGCCGCGGGATTCGGGTACGACCCGGCCTCGAGCGCGATCGAGGACGCCCGTCGGCTCGCCGAACAACGGCCCCTCCAGTTCGAAACGGCCGACACGGTACCCCTCGGGTGGCGTGGCTTCCAGGCCGCGTTCAGCCACGAGGTGCTCTACCTGCTGCACGACCTCCCCGCCCACGCCCGAGCGGTCTTCGGCGCGCTGGCGCCCTCCGGCGTGTACTACGCAGTCATGGGTGTCCACGCCGCCAGCCCGCTGATGGCGAAATGGCATCGAGCAAACGTCGAGGAGCTTCGTCTGCCCCGCCTCTACGACATCGACGAGGTGGTCGAGGCCTTCACCATCGCCGGCTTCGACGCGGCAGCCGCCCGACTGGCGGTTCGCTTCGTGCCCGCCGCGGGCCACGGGCACGCCGGCCGCGGCGGGCTGCTCGACTGGCTCGACTATTACTACGACCAGAAGCTCCTGCTCCGCTTCAGCCGCGTCCGCTGAACGATCCCCTGCGGCAGGGAGCTTCTCGAACGCACCTACGGGCTCCGGCGATACGTCGGGGCCTTGGCGCCGATCAACCTGCGGCGGGACCGGCCGCGCTGACGGAGCGGCTGGCCCGGGCGCGCTCGAACAGGAGGGTGCGCTCTGGCGCCCGACGAAGTCCCAAATCTCTTTTGTCCCTTCGATCTCCATGTTCGTCCGCCCGAGCAGGAGCCGGAGGACGCTTTCGAGCAAATGCGGCGGGATGCGGCGGTGACGTATGGGAGGCTTTCGGGATGACTGCGCTGCCTCCGGACTACGACAGCGACCCTGAGCGCTGGGGGTCATGGCAGGCGCCGCAGGACGTACACGAGATCGTCGCCGCCGAGTTGCGGGGCCCGGTGCTGGACGCTGGATGCGGCGACGGTCGGTTGGCGTCGCTGCTCGATGGTCGGGTGCAGTGGATAGGAGTCGACTCCTCACCCGCCCAGTTGGAGCGGAACACGCACCGGCCGGTGGTTCTCGCCGACATGCGTGCGCTCCCGTTCCGGGATGGTGCGTTCGCCGAGGTGACCCACCTGTGGTGCTTGTATCACCTCGACCGCCCGCTGGTAGCGGTCCACGAGGCCCAGCGGGTGCTGCGCTCGGGAGGCCACTACTACACGTCGACCGCGGCGCGCGACAACGACCCGGAGTTGATGGGGGAGGGATACCCTCCGTCGTCGTTCGACGCCGAGGAGGCAGCCGCCATCGTCGGGTCCGCCTTCGAGCACGTCGAGGCCCAGCGCTGGGACGACCAGTTCTTCCCGCTGCGGACCCACGCCGAGGTCCGCGCCTACTGCCGTCACAACTTCATCCCCGCCGAGCGGGCCGACGGGGCCGAGCTGCCGCTGTGGCTGACGAAGAGGGGAGCCCTGGTACGGGCGGCCAGGTCCTGATCCGGGATCGGCCACCGCCTCGCTGACCCATCGTCACGGCAGCGGTTTCGGAAGTTGACCATTGCCCTTGACTTGACAGGTGACCATAAGGTCACATATGATGTGCGGCGTGGATCCGGTGTTCAAGGCCCTGGCCGATCCGACCCGCAGGAGCCTGCTCGACGAGCTGTTCCACCGCGACGGCCAGACGCTCGGCGAGCTGGAGGATCGCTTCGCCATGACCCGCTTCGGGGTGATGAAGCACCTCAAGCAGCTCGAGGAGGCCGGGCTGGTCGTGACCAAACGGCGGGGCCGGGAGAAGCTGCACTACCTCAACCCGGTCCCGATCCGCCTGGTCCACGACCGGTGGGTGAGCAAGTACGCCGAGCCGTGGGCCGCCGGGCTCAGCGACCTCAAGCACAGACTGGAGAACGACATGGAGAAGGTCTTCGAGATCTACATCCGCACCACCCCGGAGCGGCTCTGGGAGGCGATCACCGATCCGGAAATCCGGGCCAAGTACAACTTCGGCGCCGGTGTGCACTCGGAATGGAGGCCCGGCTCCCGTCTGGAGATGAGCTCGCCGCAGGCCGGAGCGCCCCTCGGCGACGGCGAGGTGCTCGAGGTCGAGCCGCCTCGCCGGTTGGTGCACACCATGACCGCGCTGTGGGGCGACGACGTCAAAGCCGAGGGGACGTCCCGGGTGAGCTGGGACATCGAGCCGGTCGGCGACTCGTGCCGGTTGACCGTCACCCATGACCAGCTGCGAGAGGGCGCCAACGATCAGCTCTACGGCGGCTGGCCCATGATCCTCTCCGGCCTGAAGACGTGGCTGGAGACCGGCGAGCTGCTGACCACGCCCGGCTCGTTGATGTACGGCTGAGCCGGGCTCGACCCGACACGGAGGAAGACCGATGTCCACCGCCAAGCCCACGATCCAGGTCGAGGAAGTCCGGACGATCGGCGTCCCGGTCACCGATCAAGACCGGGCCGTCCGCTTCTACGTGGACACCCTCGGCTTCGACAAGCGCCTCGACGTCCCCCTCGGGGAAAACCGGCGGTGGATCGTGGTGGCCCCGCCACGAGGGACGACGACGATCGCTCTGGTCGCCGCCGACGAGCACCAGCCGGCGGGCGTCGAAACCGGCATCCGCCTCATCAGCCGCAGCGTCGACACCGACCTCACGGCGTTACGGGCCAACGGCGTCGACGCCGACGAGATCCTGCGTTGGCCGGGCGTGCCGGCCATGTTTGCCTTCCGAGACCAGGACGGCAACGGTCTCGAGCTCGTCGAGGAGGCCGGCGCATGAACCGCGCCTTCGCCCCGTGCCGGACGTCCTGGCCCGGAGGCGACTCATCCGGGGGCCCGGCGCAGCACGAGGTTCATGAGCTTCCTTTCAAGCTTCCAATGGCCAGGGACTCGTCGTTGGACGCCGCCTCGGCCCCCGGCGCGTCCCCGGCGTCAGACGCACCAGCCGGACTTGGCTCCGGCGGGTCGTCGAGAAAGTCGACGGTGGGCACGAAGAACAGATTGCCCGTGAGCGCGGTGGAGAAGTCGAGGATCCGGTCATAGTTTCCCGGTGGCTTGCCGGCGAACATGTTCTCGAGCATCTGCTCCATCACGTCCGGGCTACGGGCATAACCGACGTAGTAGGTGCCGAACTCTCCCGCGCCGACGCGACCGAAGGGCATGTTGAAGCGCATGATCTGCTGCTGATCGCCGTTCTCGTCGACAATCGTGTTCAGCGCCAGGTGGGAGTTGGCTGCCTTCTCCTCATCGGGGAACTCGACGTCCGAGAGCTTTGTCCGGCCGAACGCTCGCTCTTGCTCCTCTACTGAGAGCGCATTCCAAGCGCCGAGGTCGTGCAGGTATTTCTGAACGACGACGTAGCTCCCGTCGGCGAACACCGGGTCCTCCCCGCCGATCAGGACCGCGGCACGCGCCGCAGCCCCCTCTGGGTTCTCCGTTCCATCGACGAATCCCAGCAGGTCGCGCTCGTCGAAGGACCGGAACCCGTGCACCTCATCGACCACCTGCGCGTAGCCCTTCGAGTCGACCGGTCAGCAGCTGCGCCAGTTCGAAGCAGAGGTCCAACCGGTGGGCCCGGATGTGGAAGAACAGGTCGCCGGGCGTGGCCGGGGCGCGATGTCTCGGTCCGTTGAACTCACGAAACGGATGCAGGCCGGCGGGCCGAGGCTCGCCGAACAGCCGCCCCCAGATCGTGGCCCCGACGCCGGCCACACAGGCGAGCTGGGCCTCCGGGATCCGGAAGCCTACCGACCGCCTGAGCCCGCTGACATCCGACAGCAGGTCGCGAACCCCATCCTCGGCCCCAGGATCGACGGTCAGGGTCAGGAAGATCGCCGCCTCGGTGAGGGGCGTGAGAACGGCCTGGGGTTCAGTGGCGGGCATCACATCTCCACAGCTCGGGGGCTCGGCAAGACTATTCGTGTCCGCGGGCCATGAAGGTGTGTCCAAGTGGGATCCGCCCCCGGCGTCCGAGCGGCTCCACCGCGTCGCTGGCAACCCCTATAGTCGACCCGCCACCCGTGGTGCGTCGAGTAGTGAGGAAGGCTCCCACGGTTTCCAATGGCCAATGTTCCTCGAGAGAAGGGAAGGGCCATGAAGGGGAAGCCCACGGAGGACCTGTGTGCCTTTCCGGCCGGACCGTTCGAGGTGGTGCTGGAGGCCGCTGGGGCCAAGAAGATCGGCGTCATCAAGCTCGTCCGGGAAATGACCGGTCTCGGCTTGAAGGAAGCCAAGGCCATCGTCGACGGGCCGCCGCAGGTAGTGCTGGCCACGACCGAGCTCGACGCGGAGAAGGCGACCCGGCAATTCGCGGCCGCGGGGGCCGCGGCCCGGGTCACGCTCCCCGGGCCGGGAGGCGGTCAGGCCCTCGGCTGGCGCCCGCCTGGACGGGTTGCCGTCGCCACGGGAGCCCGCTGTCTGCACTGCGGCGCCTGGACCTCGGGTGCCCGCTGTGACAACTGCGGCGCCCCCCTCTGACCCGTCGGTACGGATCCAACACCCCGCGACAGGCGTACACCTCCGCTGCCCACGTGCGTGATCTGTGGCACGTTGACTCCTTTCCTCGGTAGCTCTGACGGGTTCGCTACGGCAGGATCATGGACGGGAGGCCACCTTCCGGCCCAGGCAGGCGGCCAGCCGGTCGATCGCCGGGGCGTCGTCGGCCGCCGGCTGCGGGGGCGCGAACGGATGACGGTCGGGGGGGAGATCGGCGAGCTTGGCCCGGGTGAAGCTCAGTTCCTGCTCGGCAAGATCCTCGGGGAACTGGGCGGGCTGGTCGGTGGCCCGAGCCAGGTCCCAGCCGTGCACGAGTACCTCGGTGACGCGCAGGTGGAGGGCAACGATGCCCGGAACCGAGCCAAAGGGGACGGTGAACACCTGCTCGAGGACGCCGGGCTGACGGAACCCGTCCAGCAGGGGTGTCACAGAGGCCCGGTAGGCCGCCACCAGTTCCCCATCGGCAGGTGGACGACCTGGGGGCGCCGGGCGCTCGCCGCGCAAGATGCTGGCGAACGCCCGGTTGCCGGCGATGAGGTGGCCGGCCAGGTCGCGAACCGTCCAGTCGGGACACGGGGTCGGAGCCCCCCATTGCCGGTCTCGGACGCTGGCCATCACCCGGTCGGTGGCGTGGAGCGCCCGGGACAGCTCGTGGACGGGTTCGGCCGCTGTCACTTGGGTCAGCTTGTCGCCACGTTCGCCGGCATGGTGTCCGTCTCTAGCAGGGTCTTGAGGTTGGAGAGGATCTGCGGCCATCCCTGGCTCACGCCCTTGAGCATCTCGGTCTCGGCTTCGAAGCCGTCGTGGACGACCGTCAGCTTGACCGCCGAGCCGATGGGCTCGAGGTCGAAGGTGACCTTGGAGATCTTTTCGGTGACCAGCTCGGCGAAGCGGTCTTCGCTCCAGCCGAAGAGTTCGTGCCACCGCCACTGGTAGTTGTGCCAGGTGTAGGAGAGTCGCCGGCCGGGCCTGGACTCGAGGACGGTCTGGCCCAGGTCCTGGGGGCCGCCGTCCCCCTGTTCCCACAGGATCGAGGAGCCCACCTGCCAATCCGATTGGAGGGAGGCACCCCAGTAGCGGCTGGTGAAGGCGGGATCGGTCAGCGCCTGCCAGAGCTTCTCCGGCGTGGTGTGGATGTAGGTCACATAGACAAACTCGGGTTCGGCCATCGGTCGGTCCTCCAGTGCGGTTTTCAGGTCGGCCAGGGCATGGACGCGCTGGCGGTCGTAGTGGTTGATCCAGCGTTCGGCGATGTCGTTGATCGGTGCCGGGTTCAGGTAATGGAGCTTCTCCCGACCGTGCCGAACGGTCACGACCAGCTGCGCCGCCTCCAGCACGGCCAGATGCTTGGTCGCCGACTGGCGAGCCATGTTCAGGCCCGCAGTCAGATCGTGCAGGTTCTGGCCGTTGCGGCGGTTGAGACGATCGAGCAGCTGGCGGCGGCTGGGATCGCTCAGCGCTTTGAAGACGGCATCCATGTCCATCCGTTCATGCAGCCATTTGGCTGCATGAACGAGAATAGGCAGCCCTGTGGCTGCCTGTCAATGGTCCGCGGTTGGGCTCGGCGCCGCCGGCGGGGTCGGGGCGGCCGGTCAGCCGTCGCTGTCGGGGGCCTTGGCCGAGGGAGACACCTGGCTGGGCGCCGGCGTCCCCGTGAGCGTGGTCCGGGGGTGCACGGGGAGAAGGTCGGGACGGCGAGGCTTCTGGTTGAAGTCGAAGTCGCTGGTGAGGTCGCCCAGGATCTTCACGTTCTCCCGCACGTCGGGGCGGGGGTCGGGACGCCCGTCGGTGCGGGGGTCCAGGCGCTGGCCGTGGAGGAAGTCGTCCTCGATGAACTTGTCGTAGGCATCGAAGCTGAGGGTCTGGTGGTCGATGTAGCCGGCCTTGGCGTAGGGACTGATCACCACGCCCGGCACCCGCAGCCCGTAGCCGTTCTCGTCCACCGAGGGCGGGGTCACGTGGTCGTAGAACCCGCCCCAGTCGTCCCAGGCCAGGAAGATGGCGGTGGAGTCCCAGTCGGGGCTGTTCATGGCCGCGTTGACCAGGCTGGTGACGTAGCTCTGGCCGTAGCTGACGGGGGCGGGCGGGTGCTCGCTCACCGTCCCCGAAGGTACGACCCACGAGACGGCGGGCAACGTCCCCGCCTTGGCCGCCGCGTAGTAGTTGTCGACGGACTGGATGTTGCCGAGCTGGTTGTCGGCCTTGACCGTGTCGAAGTAGGGGAGCGGGTTCCAGATCCCGGGCGTCTGCGCGTTCTGCTTGACCGGCGCGCAGGACAGCGCGGCGTCGTTCTCGCAGTCCGGTTCGCTTCCCGCCACCACGTAGTAGCCCCAGCTGACCTTGTCCTGGTGCAACAGGTAGGTGAGGTCGGTCCAGGCGTAGATGGGTTGTCGGGCTGGAGCCTTGGCCGAGGGCCTGGCGGGCGGGGTCGGGCCCGGCCTCTGGAGGGCGTTCGTGCAGCTGGCCGGATTGCCGTGCTGGGTGCAGTCGGCGGACCATTCCGACACGAGGAACAGGTGGGCGGGGAGGCTCCACGACGCGTTCGGCTCGAACATGTGGTCCTGGAGGACGAAGTTCTTGGCGTAGTTCCAGTAGTTGGGGATGTCGCTGCCGCGTGTGATAGCCCATCACGTCCGGGGCTGTTCGAGTTGGCACACGCCGGGTTGGTGGGATCGGCGCACCCCTTCTTGGCGCTGAGCACCTGACCGACGAAGCCGTTCATCTGGCCGCCGTTGATGTCGGCGGTGGCGTTGTTCTGGCTGTGGGGGCCGCCCCCGTTGACGTCGGCGTGGTCGACGTACGGCTTCACGCACTGCCCGGTGGTCGCGTCCGGCGAGCACACCGTCGGCACGCCGTTGGCCATGGGGATCCCGTCGGCGCCGGGGTACGTGCCGAAGTAGCTGTCGAAGGACCGGTTC